>NZ_CP059690.1:0-3979020 GCF_022369495.1 Proteus penneri | reverse complement strand
TGATAATTCTTGTTGTTGCTCACGCGCAAGGGGCGTTTCGCCCAATAAACGTAAACCAATACGATTAGATTGTGGTGTGACTTGCCATAATTGAGAGGTTAGCGTCTTTATTGCATCCGCGGTAAACCAGTCAGTACGAGGGCCTAAAACAATATCAAGTGTGACAATATCACCTTGTTTTGGCAGCACTGATGTTGGCTGTTCATCGGCTACAATACCGTTTGAAATGCTTTCATTATTCAGATGAAGGACATCTCCTTCTTGCAGTGCACTAGGCCCAATTTGCGCTAAAGTATCAAAAGCCTGACTACCTAAAACTTTAGGTAATTCAAACCCACCTCTCACAGCAAGATAGCTACGTACCCCTGTTGTTGGTATACCTAAAATAATTTCATCACCACAACGAACATCAATTGGTTGATAGCTTGATAGATATTCACTCTTTCCCGACTCATGTTTTAGTAAAATAGAACAATCCGCCCCAGTTAAGGCAATAACACAATCTTGTCGCGCTTTAAGTGTTAATCCACCTTGAGTTATCTCAAGTGCCACGAAGGTTGTCGGATTCCCAACTAAACGATTAGCCGCATGTAAAGCGGGTTTATCTAGTGCACCAGAAGCAGAAACCCCCATTGATGCAGCACCAATTCGTCCTTCATCTTGAAATAATGTCTGTAACCCTGCCGAAATGACATATAAGCCTGTATCATTTAATGAAAGAGGGGGAGCTACTGCCGATTTTTTTTCAGGCAATGAAACGGTTATTGGTGCTTTTTGTGCATCAATAAAATGCACTTCATTTCCCGGTAATAAAAAGGCGGGTTGTTCGCGGGAAAGATCCCACATTTTTATTTCCGTCGTTCCGATTAACTGCCAACCGCCGGGACTTTGTTGTGGATACACACCACTAAATTCACCGGCTAATCCAACAGAACCTGCTGGGATCCGTGTACGAGGCGTTTTACGACGAGGTACATAGAGCTGGGTTTCATCAGCGATCAGATAAGCAAACCCCGGTGCAAAACCAGTGAATGCAACTTGATAGGTTTGTTCTGTATGTCTGCGGATCACTTCATTGGTAGTGATCCCTAATAATTCAGCGACCTCATTGAGATCTTCACCTTGATAATGAACAGGGATCGTTAATGACTGTGTTTGACGTGCTGATAGCGCTTTGATTTCTAATTGTCGGAGCTGAACAACAAGTTCTTCAGCCGTAATTAGCCACGGTGTATAGTGAATTAAGAGCGTTTTCGCTGCGGGTACAATATCTTCAATAGCAGCAATATCCGCTTGTTTAACGGATTCATACAATGCGAGCGTCTCTTTTAAAGAGGAGAGTTCGACAAGTAAGTGAGACAAGTTAACAGGCAAAAAGCGCAAAGTATCTTCCTCCCTTATACATGATAAGCAGCATCAGGCACATCAGTAATAAACATATGCCCCGGAGCATGACTGAGCGCGAAAGGAACGCCTGAACGCATCACCGCCGCTTGTGGTGTGACACCACAAGCCCAAAACACGGGGATCTCACCTTCTTCAATTCTCACTGGTGAACCAAAATCAGGCGACATAATATCGTTAATACCTAGAGCATCAGGTGAGCCAATATGCACGGGAGCACCGTGTACCGAAGGAAAGCGGCCGCTGATCATTACTGCATCAGCAATTCTATCTGACGGAATAGGACGCATTGAAACCACTAACTCGCCTTCTAATCGTCCTGCTGGGCGACATAAACGATTGGTTTTATACATCGGAACATTGCAGTTATCCGTAATGTGTCGAATTTCAATACCCGCTTCTAACATCGGCGTTTCAAAAGTGAAACTACAACCAATAAGAAACGTTACGAGATCGGGGTGTTGTGCCCATATGGCTGTAGCATCTGTAATCTCATCTGTTAATTTGCCATTTTCCCAAACACGGTAAAGAGGAATGTCAGTACGCAGATCGGCGTTTTTCGCTAAAACAGTACGATAACTACCTGATTCACAAACATCTAAGATAGGGCAACTTTTAGGATTACGCTGTGCATAAAGTAAAAAGTCGAATGCCCAATCGCGAGGCAAACTAATCATATTTGCTTGTGTCATTCCTTTTGCCATACCTGCTGTTGGTATAGCTAAACCATGACGAATTGCTAATCGAGCCTCTTGTGCTTTGGTGATTGCATCAGCAGTTGCTTTCATTAAAGTTGTCATATTTACCCCTTAACTTTCAGTAAAGCAGGAGCAAATGATTTAATTGCAATACCATGATTTATTAAAGTTTCTTTTACGCTTTTGGCTAAATTGACTGCATCAGGACTATCACCATGAACACAAATAGAATCAGCTTTTATCGCCGTAAAAATACCTTCTATAGACTCAACACCACCTTCTTGTACAAGTTGTAGCATACGTTGTGCAACACGTTCAGGATCATGTAAAACTGCGCCCTCTTTTTTACGAGAAACCAGAGTGCCATCAGCGTGATAAGCTCTGTCTGCAAAGGCTTCGGCTATAACACGAAGTCCTTTTTCTTTTGCAAGAGTAATCAAAGGTGATCCTGCTAAAGCAACTAATGTCAGTTGAGGATCTACGGCGAGTATCGCCTCAATAACAGCAAGTGCTTGGCGTTTATCATGAGCAATTGTGTTATACAACGCGCCATGAGGCTTAACATAAGTCACGCTCAAACCCACTGCTTTTGCCAATCCTTGCAAAGCACCTATTTGATAAATCACATCTGCGGTTAATTCATCACTGGCGATATCCATATTACGGCGACCAAAACCCACTAAATCAGGATAAGCGACATGTGCCCCTATTGCGACATTGTGTTGTTTTGCCGCTTTTAATGTTCTTAAAATTCCATCCGGGGAGCCAGCATGGAAACCACAGGCAATATTGGCACTACTGACTATTTCAAGTACTGCATCGTCATTGCCCATTGTCCATTGTCCGAAGCTTTCACCTAAATCACTGTTTAAATCGATGGCATTTATCATTGTTATTATTCCTTTAAGCAATCTTGAGGTAGTTGAAAATCGCACCGACTGACATGATGCCCATATACCAAGTCAGTACACAGACTAAAATGCCTGACCATAACAACCATGCTGGGTATTTATAGCCATTCATTAAGTCTTGGCGACGCCATGCAACAAAAATAAACAATGTCATACCAATAGGTAAAATCAGACCATTAAAACCACCGGCAAAGACTAATAGAGCAGCGGGCGCTGTTCCCATCATCATATAAATAGCTAATGAAACAGCAATAAAGATAATGGTTGCGATATTACGTTGGCGTTCTGTGATCCCTTTTTTAAACACCGTAATAAATGACATAGAGGTGTAAGCAGCACCAATAACACTAGTGAGAGCAGCGGCCCATAAGATAAGACCGAAGATACGTAACCCAGCTAAACCCGCAGCATGTTGAAATGCTTGTGAAGCAGGGTTAGCAGCATGGCTAGAAATATCTAATGTTACACCGCTAGCCACAACACCTAAAATGGCAAGGAACAAAATGTAGCGCATCAATCCAACAACTAAGATACCTTTTGTTGCAGCCTTCGATACCGCTTCAATATTCTCAATACCCGTCGTTCCCTTATCAAGAAGACGATGAGCACCCGCATAACAGATATAACCCCCTACTGTTCCCCCCACAATCGTGGTAATTGTGGCAAAGTTAATAGAGTCAGGTAAAACTGTTTGTCTTAATGCTTCGCCAATCGGTGGATTGGATGCAAACATAACAAAAACAGTTAGTAAGATCATGACCATACCAAGAATGATAATCATACGATCAATAAAGTTACTGGCTTTACGTGAAGAGAAAATATAGATCGCAAGCAATGCACTTAAGATCCCACCCCATTTAGGATCTAGTCCAACCATTGCATTAAGCCCTAATCCTGCACCTGCAATATTACCAACGTTAAAAACTAAACCACCGAAGATAACTAATATCGCCAGCAAATAGCCACTTCCCGGGATAGCTTTGTTGGCAATATCTGAAGCCCGCATATTGGTTACCGTGATCACTCGCCAAATACTTTGTTGCACAATAAAATCAATCACAATCGACGCTAAGATCCCAAACGCAAATGCGGCCCCCATTGTCGCCGTAAAGGTTGCAGTTTGTGTAATAAAACCAGGACCAATTGCTGAGGTTGCCATTAAAAAAATAGCGGCAATCAGAGAGGAACGTCTACTTTTTATAAACGAAGTTGGAGCTGTATTTGCAGAATCTTGTGTAGCCATAAGCTACCCCCTTTATCATCATTATTTTAATTATTATTACTAAGGCAATTTACATGCCATTGTTGAGCATGAATACGTGATTGTTAATCAAGTGATGTTAGATTGTTGAACAATTAATAATAATAGATGAATAAATAAGCAAATAGATTTAAATATGGGATGATAAAAGTGCAAAGAAGATCGCATTTTTAACATTTTATTGACAATTTGAGATGATTTATTCGTATCAAAAATGCACGGGAATGAAGCATAAAAAGATAAGATGCACAAAAATAGTGCATATAAATAAAGAAAAATAAATTTGAACATTAGAAATTGATAAAGAAAAAATCAATTTTTTTAATAAAAAGAAACAGAAAGCAATATTGTAGAGAGTGATAAGTACAACATACAGCGACAATAGAGGTTATATATTGTAAAGCTCACTGATAGAATAGATGTTTCTATTGAGCTAATAGCAGAAGATAATGCAGAAAAAAACATCTCCACAAATTCTTTCTCAAAAAGTCGCCAATATTATTCGACAAAAGATCACTATAGGAGAATTACCTCCTGGTGAAAGACTTTCAGAAACCGCATTAAGTGAAACGCTAGAGATATCGCGTAATACTTTGAGAGAAGTTTTTCGTGTGTTGACGCAAGAAGGGCTGTTAACTTATAAACCTAATCGTGGGGTTTTTGTTTCAGTACCAGATATGGCCTCTATTATGGATATTTATCGTGTAAGACGGTTAATTGAGTGTGATGCATTACGACATTCTTATCCTATGCACCCAGCCATTATTAGAATGCAAGATAGTGTCGAACAAGCAAAAAAGTTTCAAGAACAACAAGATTGGAATAGTGTCGGAACCTGTAACATGCATTTTCATACCGCAATTGTTGAGCTTTCAGATAGCCCTAGACTGTTTAAACAATACCAACTTATTCTAGCAGAATTACGTTTAGCCTTCGGTTTATTAAACGATCCTCAATTACTACATGCACCTTATATTGAGAAAAATGAACAGATTTTAAGGCTATTAATGGATGGCAAAGCACAAGAAGCTGCGATGGCAATGGAAGACTATTTGGAAATTTCAGAAAGGACAGTGCTCGCTGCATTCTCTCGTCATAATTTTTGTTAATTATTCAATTAATAATAAAAATGCCCTATGTTGGGGCATCTAAATAGTGTATTTTTCATTATTATTTTATTTAAAAACTCCAAACGCAAAAAAGCCAACCCATTGGGTTGGCTTTCTCGTCTTAATTAATGCCTGGCAGTTCCCTACTCTCACATGGGGAGACCCCACACTACCATCGGCGCTACAACGTTTCACTTCTGAGTTCGGCATGGGATCAGGTGGGACCGCTGCGCTATGGCCGCCAAGCAGAATTCTTTAAATTCTTTAATTATTCGTCTCTTCCTGAGACTCACCCCTTTGGGGCCAGTGCTCCGCACTGTTCCAGTTTGTTCCAGACAAACTGGTCTATTTTACTACTCGTTACTTCGATTTCTCGTCATAACCAGCAATATTCAATCTTAAACAAGCTGACTTCATTAATCTTTGTCTCTCAGACAAAACACCTTCGGTGTTGTCAGGTTAAGCCTCACGGTTCATTAGTACTGGTTAGCTCAACGTATCGCTACGCTTACACACCCAGCCTATCAACGTCTTAGTCTTAAACGTTCCTTTAGGTCACTCAAGGTGACAGGGAAGACTCATCTTGAGGCAAGTTTCCCGCTTAGATGCTTTCAGCGGTTATCTCTTCCGCACTTAGCTACCGGGCAATGCCATTGGCATGACAACCCGAACACCAGTGGTGCGTTCACTCCGGTCCTCTCGTACTAGGAGCAACCCCTCTCAATCTTCCAACGCCCACGGCAGATAGGGACCGAACTGTCTCACGACGTTCTAAACCCAGCTCGCGTACCACTTTAAATGGCGAACAGCCATACCCTTGGGACCTACTTCAGCCCCAGGATGTGATGAGCCGACATCGAGGTGCCAAACACCGCCGTCGATATGAACTCTTGGGCGGTATCAGCCTGTTATCCCCGGAGTACCTTTTATCCGTTGAGCGATGGCCCTTCCATTCAGAACCACCGGATCACTAAGACCTACTTTCGTACCTGCTCGAGCCGTCACTCTCACAGTCAAGCTGGCTTATGCCTTTGCACTAACCGCATGATGTCCGACCATGCTTAGCCAACCTTCGTGCTCCTCCGTTACTCTTTAGGAGGAGACCGCCCCAGTCAAACTACCCACCAGACACGGTCCCCGACCCAGATTATGGGCCTAGGTTAGAACATCAAACGTTAAAGGGTGGTATTTCAAGGTTGACTCCATGCAGACTGGCGTCCACACTTCATAGTCTCCCACCTATCCTACACATCAAGGCTCAATGTTCAGTGTCAAGCTATAGTAAAGGTTCACGGGGTCTTTCCGTCTTGCCGCGGGTACACTGCATCTTCACAGCGAGTTCAATTTCACTGAGTCTCGGGTGGAGACAGCCTGGCCATCATTACGCCATTCGTGCAGGTCGGAACTTACCCGACAAGGAATTTCGCTACCTTAGGACCGTTATAGTTACGGCCGCCGTTTACTGGGGCTTCGATCAAGAGCTTCCCTAAGGATAACCCCATCAATTAACCTTCCAGCACCGGGCAGGCGTCACACCGTATACGTCCACTTTCGTGTTTGCACAGTGCTGTGTTTTTAATAAACAGTTGCAGCCAGCTGGTATCTTCGACTGGCTTCGGCTCCGTCCGCGAGGGACTTCACTTACCGCCAGCGTGCCTTCTCCCGAAGTTACGGCACCATTTTGCCTAGTTCCTTCACCCGAGTTCTCTCAAGCGCCTGAGTATTCTCTACCTGACCACCTGTGTCGGTTTGGGGTACGATTGTTGGTAACCTGAAGCTTAGAGGCTTTTCCTGGAAGCAGGGCATCAATTGCTTCACCACCTTAGTGGCTCGTCATCACACCTCAGCATTAAGTGACCGGATTTGCCTAATCACTCTGCCTACATGCTTGAACCGGGACGACCGTCGCCCGGACAACCTAGCCTTCTCCGTTCCCCCATCGCAGTTACCACCAGTACGGGAATATTAACCCGTTTCCCATCGACTACGCTTTTCAGCCTCGCCTTAGGGTCGACTCACCCTGCCCCGATTAACGTTGGACAGGAACCCTTGGTCTTCCGGCGCGGGTTTTTCACCCGCATTATCGTTACTTATGTCAGCATTCGCACTTCTGATACCTCCAGCATACCTCACAGTACACCTTCGCAGGCTTACAGAACGCTCCCCTACCCAACAATACATAGTATTGCTGCCGCAGCTTCGGTGCATGGTTTAGCCCCGTTACATCTTCCGCGCGGGCCGACTCGACCAGTGAGCTATTACGCTTTCTTTAAATGATGGCTGCTTCTAAGCCAACATCCTGGCTGTCTGAGCCTTCCCACTTCGTTTCCCACTTAACCATGACTTTGGGACCTTAGCTGGCGGTCTGGGTTGTTTCTCTTCACGACGGACGTTAGCACCCGCCGTGTGTCTCCCGTGATAACATTCTTCGGTATTCGCAGTTTGCATCGAGTTGGTAAGTCGGGATGACCCCCTAGTCGAAACAGTGCTCTACCCCCGAAGATGAGTTCACGAGGCGCTACCTAAATAGCTTTCGGGGAGAACCAGCTATCTCCCGGTTTGATTGGCCTTTCACCCCCATCCACAAGTCATCCGCTAATTTTTCAACATTAGTCGGTTCGGTCCTCCAGTTAGTGTTACCCAACCTTCAACCTGCCCATGGATAGATCACCGGGTTTCGGGTCTATACCCTGCAACTCATTCGCCCAGTTAAGACTCGGTTTCCTACGGCTCCCCTATACGGTTAACCTTGCTACAGAATATAAGTCGCTGACCCATTATACAAAGGTACGCAGTCACCCCATAAAGAGGCTCCTACTGCTTGTACGTACACGGTTTCAGGTTCTTTTTCACTCCCCTCGCCGGGGTTCTTTTCGCCTTTCCCTCACGGTACTGGTTCACTATCGGTCAATCAGGAGTATTTAGCCTTGGAGGATGGTCCCCCCATATTCAGACAGGATAACACGTGTCCCGCCCTACTCGTCGAGTTCACAATAACAGCATCTTCGGATACGGGGCTATCACCCTTTACTGCCGGACTTTCCAGACCGTTCTCCTGATGCTGCTATTGATTAAGACTCTGGGCTGTTCCCCGTTCGCTCGCCGCTACTAGGGAATCTCGGTTGATTTCTTTTCCTCGGGGTACTGAGATGTTTCAGTTCTCCCGGTTCGCTTCCTAACACTATGTATTCATGTCAGGATAATATCCATTGGATATTGGGTTTCCCCATTCGGAAATCGTCGGGTATAACGGTTCATATCACCTTACCGACGCTTATCGCAGATTAGCACGTCCTTCATCGCCTCTGATTGCCTAGGCATCCACCGTGTACGCTTATTCGCTTAACCTCACAACCCGAAGGTGTCTTTTCTTGAAGACATCTGGGTGGTGATGGCTGCGCAGATTACATTTCGTTGTTGGGCAGTGCTCGCCATGCTCACATACTTATGTATGTTGCGCTGGCTGTGCGCTGGCCGCCTCGAACTGTAAATTGCTCGCTCATCCCACTTTGATGTCGAAAAACACATTCAAAGTTTGAGATTTTGAGAGACTCATCAATATACCTCGGTGATATATTGATTTGTTTTCAATTTTTCAGCTTGTTCCAGATTGTTAAAGAGCATAATAGGTAAAATAACTCATCGAATTATCTTAACTATTCCCTGATTTGCATCAGACTATAGTGTGGTACGCCTTTCACTCATACCGCGCAATTGGCGTCCCCTAGGGGATTCGAACCCCTGTTACCGCCGTGAAAGGGCGGTGTCCTAGGCCTCTAGACGAAGGGGACTTCAGTCAGCTTCGCAGACGCGCTTTGCTCGTTCTTCATCAGACAATCTGTGTGAGCACTTCACATAACACGTATCTCTTAGGTAAGGAGGTGATCCAACCGCAGGTTCCCCTACGGTTACCTTGTTACGACTTCACCCCAGTCATGAATCACAAAGTGGTAAGCGCCCTCCCGAAGGTTAAGCTACCTACTTCTTTGCAACCCACTCCCATGGTGTGACGGGCGGTGTGTACAAGGCCCGGGAACGTATTCACCGTAGCATTCTGATCTACGATTACTAGCGATTCCGACTTCATGGAGTCGAGTTGCAGACTCCAATCCGGACTACGACAGACTTTATGAGTTCCGCTTGCTCTCGCGAGGTCGCTTCTCTTTGTATCTGCCATTGTAGCACGTGTGTAGCCCTACTCGTAAGGGCCATGATGACTTGACGTCATCCCCACCTTCCTCCGGTTTATCACCGGCAGTCTCCTTTGAGTTCCCGCCATCACGCGCTGGCAACAAAGGATAAGGGTTGCGCTCGTTGCGGGACTTAACCCAACATTTCACAACACGAGCTGACGACAGCCATGCAGCACCTGTCTCAGCGTTCCCGAAGGCACTCCTCTATCTCTAAAGGATCCGCTGGATGTCAAGAGTAGGTAAGGTTCTTCGCGTTGCATCGAATTAAACCACATGCTCCACCGCTTGTGCGGGCCCCCGTCAATTCATTTGAGTTTTAACCTTGCGGCCGTACTCCCCAGGCGGTCGATTTAACGCGTTAGCTCCAGAAGCCACGGTTCAAGACCACAACCTCTAAATCGACATCGTTTACAGCGTGGACTACCAGGGTATCTAATCCTGTTTGCTCCCCACGCTTTCGCACCTGAGCGTCAGTCTTTGTCCAGGGGGCCGCCTTCGCCACCGGTATTCCTCCACATCTCTACGCATTTCACCGCTACACATGGAATTCTACCCCCCTCTACAAGACTCTAGCCAACCAGTTTCAGATGCAATTCCCAAGTTAAGCTCGGGGCTTTCACATCTGACTTAATTGACCGCCTGCGCGCGCTTTACGCCCAGTAATTCCGATTAACGCTTGCACCCTCCGTATTACCGCGGCTGCTGGCACGGAGTTAGCCGGTGCTTCTTCTGCGGGTAACGTCAATTGACAAAGGTATTAACTTTATCACCTTCCTCCCCGCTGAAAGTACTTTACAACCCTAAGGCCTTCTTCATACACGCGGCATGGCTGCATCAGGCTTGCGCCCATTGTGCAATATTCCCCACTGCTGCCTCCCGTAGGAGTCTGGGCCGTGTCTCAGTCCCAGTGTGGCTGATCATCCTCTCAGACCAGCTAGAGATCGTCGCCTAGGTGAGCCTTTACCTCACCTACTAGCTAATCCCATATGGGTTCATCCGATAGCGCAAGGTCCGAAGAGCCCCTGCTTTGGTCCGTAGACGTCATGCGGTATTAGCCACCGTTTCCAGTAGTTATCCCCCTCTATCGGGCAGATCCCCATACATTACTCACCCGTCCGCCGCTCGTCAGCAAGAAAGCAAGCTTTCTCCTGTTACCGCTCGACTTGCATGTGTTAGGCCTGCCGCCAGCGTTCAATCTGAGCCATGATCAAACTCTTCAATTAAAAGTGTTTGATGCTCAAAGAAATCGAAAACTTAGCTATTCATAAATGAATTTACTTTTGTTGTTCACTCTTCAAGACTTGATACATCTAATATTTTAGAAGATATCGTCTCTGCGAGTGCCCACACAGATTGTCTGATAATTTGTTAAAGAGCAGTGCAACCTTCGCTGCCGTTTCCGGTCTTCTGCGTTGTTGCGAGGAGGCGTATATTACGCTATTCCTCTGAAGAGTCAAGAGTTTTTTCAAACTTTTTCTTTTCTCTTCACTGTCCTGCGTGGCTTGTTGTTTGCTCATCGCCGGTCAGTGGATGCGCATTATAGGGAGATCTCGGATTAGCGCAAGTGTTTTTTTAAAATAATTTTCTGTTCGGTCAAAACTCCAACAAGACGTATAAAAACCCCACAAAAAAGATTAAATATCACTCAATTTTGGCAAAATGCGTCGCAAATTCGCTTACTTTATTCCAATCTGTATATTCAATTTCTTTTGTAGGATCCGTTTCACCTTTAGTCATCTTCATAATTAACTGGATCATGACTCTATCAATCCATTTATAGCGAGGATAAAAAAGTGCACCAGCAAATACACCCGTTAACGTTGGTTTCCATGGAGTCTTATCTAGAAACTTACGCATATAAGCATTCGTCTCAGGTGTATTCTTTTCTGCTTTTCTTGCCGTAAGATTAACGCCAAAGAATGCGGACGGCATACTATTCAATTGAACAAGATGACGAGTGATAAATTTATCGAGAGCTTTATTAAAGTAACCATAACGAATAGAAGCACCCACTAAAACTTTATTATAAGCAGATAAATTTAAACTCTGCTGAACAGAGGTTAAATCTCTCACATCGCATTCATGACCGTGTTGTCTTAATTCATTTGCGATTTGTGTCATTATCTTTTTAGTTTGACCATCAGTACTACAATACAATAATAGCGCGCTCATACATTACTCCTTGTATTAGGTTAATCACGCCAAAACGTTGGGGTAAATAAAACCAATAGTGTGAAAACTTCTAGTCGTCCAAATAACATTGTTACGACCAATATCCATTTTGCCGCTGGATTCATTGTCGTGAAGTTGTCAGCAACAATACCTAATCCAGGACCAAGATTATTTAATGTGGTAGCAATAGCAGAAAATGCAGAAAATTCATCAACGCCTGTCGCTATCAACAACATTAAGCTAATAATAAATACCAATGCATAAGCAGAGAAAAATCCCCACACGGCTTCAATAATACGTTCGGGTAATGCTCGGTGACCAAGTTTGATGGTATAAACTGCATTCGGGTGAACAAGACGTTTTAATTCACGATTGCCTTGTAGAAATAAAAGCAAAATACGAATGACTTTCAATCCCCCGCCTGTTGATCCCGCACAACCACCAATAAATGCCGAACATAATAATAGAAGAGGTAAAAATGCAGGCCATTGTGCAAAACTATCCGTGGCAAAGCCCGCTGTTGTCGCCATAGAAACAACTTGGAAAAAGGCCTGATTTATGGTTATCCATCCAGAATCATATACAGAATAAAGCCAAAGAATACCGCTGCAGATAATGACTAATCCCAATTGAATTGAGATAAACATACGAAATTCAGGATCACGCCAATAGATATTTAAGCTTCTTCCTGTTAGTACGGCAAAGTGCAAACCAAAGTTACAACCAGAGATCAGAAGGAATACACCAATAATGATGTTAATGGTTGGACTATTAAAATAACCAATACTGGCATCATGAGTAGAAAATCCACCAATCGCAATAGTTGAAAAACTATGAGAAATTGCATCAAACACATCCATGCCTGCAATCCATAATGCTAAAGCACAAATGATCGTTAATAAAACATAGATAAGCCAAAGTGCTTTTGCTGTTTCTGCAATTCGAGGTCGCATTTTATTATCTTTCAATGGCCCCGGCATTTCTGCACGATAGAGCTGCATTCCCCCAACACCTAAAAGAGGAAGAATAGCGACAGCTAAGACAATGATCCCCATTCCCCCTAACCATTGAAGCATTTGTCGATAAAATAAAATAGCTTTAGGCAATGAATCTAGCCCTACAAGCGTTGTGGCACCTGTTGTAGTTAGTCCTGAGAATGATTCAAAAAAGGCATCGGTAATAGAAAGATGAGGTTGTTCAGAAAAGATAAACGGCAATGCCCCAACACTACCCAGTACTGTCCAAAATAAGACAACAATCAAAAAACCTTCTTTAGGTTTAAGCTCACTTTTTTTATGTCGGTTGGGGATCCACAGCATTAACCCAATGATCAACGCTACAATAAATGTTTGGCTAAATGCACGCCCTGCACCATCTCGATATATTAGTGCGACAATACCAGGAATGATCATCGTGACAGAAAATAAGATAACAAGCAGTCCGACAATACGGGTTATTGAACGAAAATGCATTTAGCGATTTCCTTGATAGCAAAGATTATTCATTTTTATCTAACGGGATTAATTGCATACTGCCACGACTTATATCACGTAGTTTAACTTCAACTTCACCGCTATGCACTGCAGGCAATGAAAGTATAAAAGTAACTTTATCAGTATATTCACTTGAAAGTACTTGCCCATGATATTGTTCAACGACTTGTTCAAATAATGAAACAAGTGAATATTCACACGCTACACTAAAACGTAACTGTGGCACTTTCGTTTTTGTTGGCAAAAGCTTTAATGCTTGTTGAACGCCACTACCATAAGCTCTAACTAACCCACCGGTTCCTAATTTGATCCCACCGAAATACCGAACAACCACGGCGGTAACTTCTCCCATTCCACTCCCTAAAAGAGGTGCAAGAATAGGTTTTCCCGCCGTACCTGTTGGCTCGCCATCATCAGAAAAACCTAACTGTTGTGAATCATCGGGCCTTCCTGCAACAAAAGCCCAACAGTGGTGTCGGGCATCAGGAAATTGCTCTTTGATAGACTGGATATAAGCTTTTGCTGAATCAATACCTTCAGTGTGAGCAATAAATGTAATAAAACGACTCTTCTTTATTTCTTCACTGAATTCTACAGTTTCAGCGGGGATCAAATACGCTTTCATCAGGCTAAGTGTAAGTCTCTGGTCATATTTTCAATTTTGTTATCGTGGATAATAATATTATCTTCAATACGAATGCCACCAAATGGTTTGAAATGCTCAATAAGCTTCCAATTGAAATGAGTACTGTATTTTCCTTCTTTCCAAGGCTCTAATAAAGAATCGATGAAGTAAAATCCAGGTTCAATGGTTAATACCATGCCTGGTTCAACAATACGAGTGCAACGTAAGAATGGATACATTGCAGGAGCCGCTAAATGAGTTCCTTTATCATCTTGCATAAATCCTGCCGCATCATGAACTTGCAGACCTAAAGCATGCCCTAAACCATGAGGTAAAAATGGTGTAGTTAACCCAGCACTTACCATCTCTTCTTCACTCACGCCTTTAACAATACCGTACTTATTAAGTAGCCCTGCAATACGTTGATGCATTTGAACATGGTATTCAGTATAACGCACACCCGCTTTCATTGTTGCAATCAACGATTGTTGTGCATCATTCATATCTTTAACTAACGAAGTAAATTCATGATTTTCTTTTGCGCTATAAGTACGAGTTATATCAGCAGCATAACCATTATATTCAGCCCCTGCATCAATAAGGAAACTACGATATTCATCCGGTGATTCATGATCTAGTTTTGTGTAATGTAAAACAGCGGCATGTTCATTTAAGGCGACAATATTACCGTAAGGAACATCGGTATCACGATGACCCGTAGCCATTAAATACGCCATATTAATATCAAATTCACTTAATCCCGCTTGAAAAGCTTCTCGAGCGGCAATATGCCCGTTGACAGCCATTTTTTGTGCTTCACGCATACAAGCTAATTCATAACCTGTTTTATAGGCACGATAGTAATGATAATAATCAAGAAGAGATTGCTTGTTGATATTATCAATACTCACACCTAATGATTCTGCTCGCTGTGTATTTGGGCCAATATAAGCGGTATTTTTATTAATATAAGGTGCTAACTCTTTTTGAATATCATCAACATTTTTGAGATGAATTAGCTCAATTTCATGCGTCCAATAGCTACTTGGTAAAGCTTCAACACTGTGCCAATAGTCAACAGGAGAATAGAACCATAATTTAGGTTTATTAACGCCATCCGCTAATAACCAACAATGTGGTACATCTGTTACAGGCACCCATGCTTTAAAGTGAGCATTCACTTTAAAAGGATAATCACTGTCATCAAGGAAAACACGGATAGGTTCACCAGAATGAATTAATACAGAATCAAGATGGTGTCTGGATAAAGCATCACGAGTACGATTTTGTAGAGTTTTGATATGTTCTTGGTACAGAGAGAGCAATTTTTCCATTATTAATTACCTTATCTTATTCATTGTTAATGATTCAGCTTAACACGCCAACTCTTTTAGTGGCTAACACCATAACAAAAATAGATTATTAGCGATTTATTTCACTTATTTTTATCAAATAGAGCAACAATATAAAATTCAATAAGTTAAATAATTTTACTGTGATCCCTCTTGCAGTTTTTTAATCAATAATTTGCATTTATTTAACATTGTATTCACACTCTCACTATCTGGTCATACCAGTCTATACTTTTAGGGAGAATACAAATGCTCTATCAAAGCGAAAATATTCAAGTCGATTGGGTGAAACAAGGTATTGTTGAACTCGTTTTTAACGCCAAAGGCTCTATTAATAAATTAGATACCAAAACAGTTGCGATGCTAAGCGAAGCTTTAACCGTATTAGAGGCAACACAAGATCTAAAAGGTGTTATTTTACGTTCTGAAAAACCTACCTTTATTGTCGGTGCTGACATCACTGAGTTTCTGTCCCTATTTGATGCCCCTGAAGAAGAATTGACTCAGTGGCTACATTTCTCTAATCAGATTTTTAGTCGACTTGAAGACTTACCTGTTCCTACTATTTCCGCTATCAATGGCTATGCACTTGGTGGCGGCTGTGAGTGCGTCCTTGCTACTGATTTTCGTATTGCTTCTCCTGATTTACGTATCGGTTTGCCGGAAACAAAACTTGGGATCATGCCGGGCTTTGGCGGTTCAGTACGTCTTCCTCGTTTGATCGGTGTCGATAATGCATTAGAAATTATTACTGCCGGTAAGGATATTGATGCTCAAACAGCACTTCAAAATGGATTAATTCAAGCAATTATTCCTTTAGAAAATTTAAAAGAGAGTGCTATTTCATTAATCGAACAAATGATTGACGGTCAAATTGATTGGAAAGCGGCACGTCATCCCAAAACAGCGCCATTAAGACTGACAGAGCTTGAACACAAAATGTCTTTCAGTGTGGCTAAAGGTATGGTGATGAAAGTAGCAGGCCCTCACTATCCTGCGCCTATCACCGCAGTAAAAACGATTGAAAAAGCAGCCTTCCTAAATAGAGATGAAGCGCTGGCTCTCGAAACTGAAAACTTTGTTAAGCTCACACGCACTGATGTTGCAAAAGCCTTAGTTGGTATTTTCCTTAATGATCAGTACGTCAAAAATATCACCAAAAAACGGCATGCCGAATTGCCTAAACAGGCTGCTGTATTAGGTGCGGGGATCATGGGCGGTGGGATTTCCTACCAATCTGCCTTAAAAGGTATCCCTGTTGTCATGAAGGATATTAACCTAAAATCCCTTGAGCTGGGAATGAATGAAGCGTTAAGCCTGCTACAAAAACGTCAAGAAAAAGGTCGAATGAGTGCCGTAGATATGGCAAAAACGCTCGCCTCTATTCAACCAACACTAAATTATGCCGCTATCAGCGATGTCGATATTGTGGTTGAAGCCGTTGTTGAAAATCCAAAAGTAAAAGCAACTGTACTTGCTGAAACAGAAGCATTATTAGCCGATAACGCGATCCTTGCTTCCAATACCTCAACGATACCTATCTCATTGCTCGCAAGATCCTTAAAGCGCCCAGAAAATTTCTGTGGTATGCATTTCTTTAATCCTGTCCATCGCATGCCTTTAGTGGAAATTATTAAAGGTGAAAAAACCAGTGAAGAGACCATTAACCGTATTGTGAGTTATGCAAGCAAAATGGGAAAAACACCGATCATCGTTAATGATTGTCCCGGCTTTTTTGTAAACAGAGTCCTTTTTCCTTATTTTGCGGGTTTTTCTCTATTACTAAGAGACGGTGCTGATTTTATTGCTGTTGATAAGGTGATGGAAAAAGTATTTGGTTGGCCAATGGGTCCAGCTTATTTACTTGATGTTGTGGGTATTGATACAGCTAATCATGCTCAAGCTGTTATGGCTCAAGGTTTTCCTGACAGAATGGGGACGATTGAGCGAGATGCTATTGCTCTTTTATATGAGCAACAGCGATATGGTCAGAAAAATAATCATGGTTTCTATAATTACTCTGTTGATAAACGGGGTAAAAAACAGAAATCTGTTGATGGTCAAATTCAAACGCTTATTCAGCAAAATGCAGGCAAAACACAAGAGTTTAGCCAAGACGCAATTATCGCTCGCATGATGATCCCAATGATCAATGAAGTTATTCGTTGTCTAGATGAAGGCATTATTGCTTCACCAGCCGAAGCTGATATCGCACTAGTATATGGCTTAGGCTTCCCTCCTTTCCGTGGTGGTGTATTCCGTTACCTCGATACTATTGGAACAGCGAAATTTGTTGCAGATGCACAACAATATGCGTCATTAGGGCCACTCTATCAAATCCCTGAAAGCTTAAAACAAAAAGCGCAACACAACGAAACCTATTATCCAAAACCCGTAAAAGTAGATGTTAACATCAGAGAACTCGCTTAAGGAGAGATGAAATGGAAAAGGTTGTCATAATTGATGGTATTCGTACTCCTATGGGACGCTCTAAAGGTGGTGCTTTTCGCCATGTTAGAGCAGAAAACCTCTCTGCTCACCTGATGCAAGCACTACTAAAACGTAATCCTAATATTAATCCTAATGATATTGGTGATGTAATTTGGGGTTGCGTACAGCAAACCTTAGAACAAGGTTTCAATATTGCACGTAACGCTGCATTATTAGCCGAACTTCCTCATAAAGTGCCAGCTGTCACGGTTAATCGCTTATGTGGTTCATCAATGCAAGCATTACATGATGGCGCCCGCCAAATTATGCTTGGTGATAGCCAAGTAGCATTAATTGGTGGTGTTGAACATATGGGTCATGTGCCAATGACTTATAATGCAGATTTTAATCCATCTCTTAATCTTTCTGTTGCTAAAGCCTCATTTTCTATGGGCTTAACAGCAGAAATGCTAGCAAAGTCATTCCAAATTTCACGCGAAGAGCAAGATAAATTTGCTTATCGCTCACACCATTTAGCAGCGATTGCAACACAGCAAGGCTATTTTAATAATGAGATAGTGGCTATCAATGGTCATGATGCAGCAGGTAATTTCATCAATGTCAAAAATGACGAAGTTATTCGTTATAACCCAAGTCTTGATGATTTAGCACAACTGAAACCTGTATTTGATCCCGCAACAGGCTCTGTAACAGCCGGAAATTCATCCGCAGTTTCGGATGGCGCATCAGCGATGTTTATTACCAGTGAACGTTATGCGAAAGAGCACAATTTAAAGCCTCGAGCTGTTATTCGTGCTATGGCTGTTACAGGGTGTGATCCCGCAATTATGGGTTATGGCCCAGTTCCTGCAACAGAAATCGCATTGAAAAAAGCAGGATTAACATTAGGTGATATTGATATTTTTGAGCTAAATGAAGCTTTTGCC
Source organism: Proteus penneri (assembly GCF_022369495.1). Lineage (NCBI taxonomy): Bacteria > Pseudomonadati > Pseudomonadota > Gammaproteobacteria > Enterobacterales > Morganellaceae > Proteus > Proteus penneri. The sequence goes on along the minus strand of NZ_CP059690.1, from coordinate 3,960,425 downwards.
GCACAGTCATTAGCTTGCATGAAGAAAATGAATTTACTCGATAGTATTGATGACAAAATTAATTTAAATGGTGGAGCGATTGCCTTAGGACATCCTTTAGGTTGCTCTGGATCTCGAATAACCACGTCATTATTAAATATTATGGAGCGTAAAGATGCGCAGTTTGGCTTAGCCACAATGTGTATTGGATTAGGACAAGGTATTGCAACGATTATAGAACGTGTTTAATACGGCATTCTGCCTATCCACGTTCTTATCGTTGGGAAAGTATTCACTTCGATTGCATGGTTAGAAACCATTTTCCCGCCGTCAGGGGCGGGTTTTTTTATGGTTTTAAAAACGAAAATAATAACAAATGATGGGATATTATCGTTTTATCAGATAAATTCAAAAGCATCGCTAAATAAGCGTGTTTTATCTGCATTGCGCTCATTACAAAAACGATCTCTGGCAATTTTAGCCATCTCAAAACGCCCTGCGATATAAATATCATATTCTGATAAATCGCCAAAATCTTCGCTTATCGCCGTTAATACCGTACCTTTTCGGCCTCGCCAATTTTCATCCGGTTGCTCGACGACAGGCACAACCGTTAAAGATGGATGCAATTCTGATAATTCTTGTAATTCATTAAGGTCATAGAGGTGAACGCTTTCTCTTCCCCCCCAATAAATCGTAATAGAGCGTTGTGGGTTTTCAGCTAATGCAGCCAATAAAATTGAGTGGGTATAAGAAAATCCCGTACCGCCAGCAATTAATAGTAAAGGACGTTGACTCTCTTTTTTAAACCACGCATTTCCATGAGGAATATCAATGGTAAGCTGCTGTTTTTCTAATATCACATCAAGCACTGCCATCGCATAAAGATTGAGTTCAGACGCACCAATATGAAGTTCAATAAAGTCTTTATTTTCAGGTATAGATGCAATAGAAAAAGGGCGTTTATCACGTTCATCCATAACGGCTAAAAGATATTGCCCAGCCTGAAAATCAAATTCGCCATCGGGTAATAGCCTTACCCGATAAACCGTATCTGTCATCGGCTCAACAAGTGAGACTTTACAATTCAGTATTGCCATGTTGTTCCTCTGTTATTATTTAAGAATATCGAGCTGTTCCCAAATAGTATCGACTCGTTGCTTAACTTCATCAGACATCACAATAGGTCTACCCCATTCTCTATCTGTCTCACCAGGCCATTTGTTGGTCGCATCAAGACCCATTTTTGATCCTAATCCTGAAACAGGTGAAGCGAAGTCGAGATAATCAATAGGCGTATTTTCCATCATAATGGTATCTCTCGCAGGGTCCATTCTGGTCGTGATTGCCCAAATCACGTCTTTCCAATCTCTTGCATTGACATCATCATCGCAAACAATCACAAATTTTGTGTACATAAATTGCCGTAAGTAAGACCAAACACCCATCATTACGCGTTTAGCATGACCCGCATACTGTTTCTTCATTGTCACAACGGCTAAACGGTAAGAACATCCTTCAGGGGGTAAATAAAAATCTACAATCTCAGGAAACTGTTTTTGTAATATCGGAACAAGCACTTCATTCAATGCAACACCTAATACTGCGGGCTCATCAGGTGGGCGCCCTGTATAGGTGGAGTGATAAATTGCATCTTTACGGCGCGTTAAATGCGTAATGGTAAACACAGGAAAAGAGTCAATCTCATTATAATATCCTGTGTGATCGCCATATGGCCCTTCTGGGGCTAATTCGCCTGGTTCAATGTAACCTTCAAGGATAATCTCAGCACTTGCTGGCACTTCAAGATCATTGGATAGGCATTTTACAACTTCTGATTTATTACCCCGCAATAATCCAGCAAATGCATATTCAGATAATGTATCGGGTACTGGTGTTACGGCACCTAAAATAGTAGCAGGATCAGCTCCTAATGCCACAGATACAGGAAATCGCTCACCGGGATGTTTTTGACACCATTCTTGAAAATCTAACGCACCACCACGATGCGATAACCAGCGCATAATCACTTTATTTTTACCCAGCACTTGCTGGCGATAAATACCCAGATTTTGGCGCTCTTTTAATGGGCCACGAGTCACCGTTAATCCCCAAGTAATCAAAGGTGCTGCATCTTCAGGCCAACAATGCATAACGGGGATCTTTGTTAAATCAACATCATCACCCGTTAAAACGACTTCCTGACAAGGTGCTTTACTTAAGCGTTTTGTTGGCATATTTAAAACTTGCTTAAATTTAGGTAACTTATCGAAGAGATCACGAAAACCTTTCGGAGGATCAGGCTCTTTTAGAAAAGCTAATAACTTTCCAACTTCGTGTAAGGCTTTAACATCATCTTGCCCCATTCCCATTGCCACACGCTCAGGTGTGCCAAATAAGTTACAAAGCACTGGCATATCATACCCTTTAGGATTTTCAAACAACAGTGCTGGCCCACCGGCACGTAAAGTTCTGTCCGCTATTTCGGTCATTTCAAGGTAGGGATCTATTTCATAGGTGATACGTTTTAATTCACCTTTTTCTTCTAGTAATGAAAGGAAATCTCTTAAATCGCGGTATTTCATCATAATCTTACGAGCCAGTGAGTGAAAGAAAAGAGGGACAATGCCCTCTTTGAGACGCTATAAGCTAAACGCATAACTCACTAAAATGCAATGCTTTTTATTTAGTAGCGTTCACGATACTTATAAACAGCGGAATGGAACCCACTCTGAAAGTAATTTTGTATCAAACTGTTCAGGGAATGTTTTTCCATGTTGGAAGATTTTAAAACCTTCATTTTTAGCGCTGTAATAATGTAATTCTTCACCTTGAATATGTAAGTAACTACCTTCACGGATAGCCACAACAATCTCTTCAGGGTTAATAGCACAAAACTCGGCAATACGCTCATCGCGTGTTTCACCCATATGGCCACTAATAGAAGCATCAATATAATGTGGGTTAATTTGAACAGGGAATAAACCAAGCGATGGCATAATAACAGAGGAACGTACTGGCATATCATTAGTGGTACGAATTGTCGGGGTTGCAACGTTACAACCTGCACTCCAACCAATATAAGGAATATTACGTTCACGGACAGCTCGTTGAATAGGAACAACTAATCCTTTTTCATGCAACATTTGGTTTAATAACCAAGTATTACCACCGCTAACTAAAATACATTCCGCATTATTGATTGCATCAACTTCTGAATCGAAATGCTCAATACAAGTCACTTCAATACCTAACACTTCTGATAAATCACGAGCACGTTGGTCATGATCAGAACGAATAACAGCATAGGCAATTAATACAGCAGAACGAATACCACGTTTTTTGATCATGCTATCGATATTATCTTTTGCATAACTTAACCAACGTGGATCCCCGGCAATTTTTCCGTTACTTAATAAAAAAACTTCCATTACAGAACCTCTTTATAATTATGAATAGAATTCTAAGATAATTATCTTGAAAGCTTTTTCTTGTTTTTACCATCACTTTTTTGTCAACTTGTTACCTCTATCTGAGATCCAATTGAAACTAACAAAAATGACCTCTTTTATTGCGTATGAACACAGCTTTTCTATTTTTTCTAGTATAAGGTCGCGTTAAGCTATTTTTTATTTAACCTCAATAGATAGCTGTTACCTCAACGATAAATTTGCTATTATTTCGTAAATTAAAATCAACTAACTTATTGTCTCTACTATGAAAAATTGGTACTTGCTGTATTGTAAACGAGGACAAATCCCTCGTGCTATCGAACACTTAGAACGTCAGCAAGTGGGCTGTTTCACACCGTTCGTAACCATAGAAAAAATAGTAAGAGGAAAGCGCACTGCGGTAACCGAGCCTCTTTTTCCTAATTACCTTTTTATCGAGTTTGATCCTGAAGTGATCCATACCACGACCATTAACTCAACACGTGGAGTGAGCTCGTTTGTTCGCTTTGGGAAATATCCTGTCACAGTGCCTCAAGATGTGATTGATACACTGCAGATACCTCAGCTTTCTACTCTCTCTTACAGTGAAGAAAATGTACCTCATAGTGGTGATAGTGTGTTAATTACAGAGGGTATTTTTCAAGGGCTCCAAGCTATATATCAAGAGCCTGATGGTGAGGCTCGCTCAATTTTGCTTTTAAATATATTAAATAGCGAAGTGAAAAAATCAGTGAGTAATAAAGAATTTAAAAAAGAGTCCCCCTAAAAAAATTAACCCAGCTATTGCTGGGCTAATACCATATGATTTTAGAAAATTGTTTCTAAAATTATTTTTGTTGCTCTGTTTCAGCTTCCGCCTCTGCTTCTTCAGCTTCTTCTTCAGGTGTTTTTCTTCGGCCATTACCCACATAAAAACGCGATACCATGACACCAATTTCAAACAGTAAGTACATAGGTATTGCTAATAAGGTTTGAGAGAAAACATCTGGAGGTGTCAATACCATACCAACAACAAAGGCACCCACAAGAATATAAGGACGTTTTTTCTTTAACGCATCGGGTGTCGTTACACCACTCCAGCACAGTAAAATAATCGCAATAGGTACTTCAAACGCCGCACCAAACGCCATAAAGAGCGTCATCACGAAGCTGAGATACTTACTGATATCTGGAATAAAGTTAACCCCTTCTGGGGTTGTATTAACAAAGAAACCAAACGCAAGAGGGAACACAACAAAATAAGCAAACGCCATACCGAGATAGAATAATACTGTACTTGAAACAAGTAATGGCAGCATTAAGCGACGTTCGTGTTTATACAATGCTGGTGCGATGAAAGCCCATACCTGATAAAGAATAACAGGTACAGAAGCAAAAACGGATACCATGATTGTCAATTTAATCGGAGTCAAAAATGTAGAGGCAACATCTGTCGCACTCATATTTGACCCTTGTGGCAACTTATCAAGTAATGGAGCCGAGACTAATTGATAGATATCGTTAGAAAAATAAACCAGCGCTAAAAAAACCACAAGAACTGACACCAAGCTATACATCAAACGCTTGCGTAATTCTATTAAATGGCTGATCAGCGGTTGGGTATCATTTACTGCCATGTTTTAATGCTCACCATTGACCTGATCAGTTGTTTTTTTCTCTATTGTTACTGGCTGAGTAACAGGAACTTCTGTCTTTGTAACACTTTCTGCCACAGGTTTATGGCGATTAGCATCATCATTAACTTCATTAGCTTCAGCAAGTGCGGCTAAATCAGAAGGTGAAGGTTCCGTAGAGTCGGTTTTTACAGACTGCTCTTTAGTGGGATCTGGCGTTGTAGGTGCTTGATAAGTTTGTTTTAAAGACTGTGCAGCCTCTTTTAACTCATCCATAGACGCCTTCAGCTCTGGTGATAATGTTTGTAAATTCGCTTTCTCTTCAACTTTTTTCAAGCTCTCTTGGAGTTCTTGAAGTTTTAGTTCTTGAGTCAGTTCATTTTGCACATTCGCAGCCAAAGAGCGTAGCGCCCTTACCCAGCCAGCAATTGTTTTTACTGCTACGGGCAAACGTTCTGGCCCCAGAAAAACAAGACCAATCACCATGACCAATAGCAGCTGACTAAAACCAATGTCAAACACGGTTTATACCTGCTCTTTGTTTTTGCTCTCAGTTGTAGACTTCTCTTCTGTTGAAGTCTTCTGCGCTAAATTTTTAGTATCAAAATCTGCGTCGTTATTTGTTTTTTCAGCGTTGTTGGTGTCTTTATCTGCAGCTTCATCACCAATCGCTTTTTTAAAGCCTTTTACTGATGCACCTAAATCTGAGCCCAATGTGCGCAGTTTATTTGTACCAAATAATAAAACAACGATGACAGCAATGATAAGTAATTGCCAAATGCTAATACCGCCCATTTTATGTTCCTCAACTATTTTCGGGGTTATACTTAATAACAGTGCCCATTATATACAACGAATTCAATTTTCGGGAATCTCGAATTCATCTTTTAACTTGCTCAAAGACAAACTTTGATGTGTTTTTATTGTGGATTACCAGATCTAAACCAACCCAAAATCCATGCAAGAAGGCCTAAACTGATAAAAACACTGAATAATGTTTTAAAACCAGAAACAAAAAACAGGCTACCGCATAAAAACAGTGTTGTACCTATACCCAATAAAAATAGAGACTGTCTATGTTTGACTCTTTGCGAACTTATTTGTTCCGTCAATTTATCTAGCGTTAACTTCATATTTTTATGTTGCTTCAGACTATCATAAACCAGCTCAGGTATCTCTGGCATTTTTTCAATCCAGTAAGGCGCTTTACTCTTTATACCATTCACTAAAGCCGTGATACCAATTTGACTATGCAACCAATCTTCTAAAAACGGTTTTGCCGTTTTCCATAAATCCAATTGTGGATATAACTGACGCCCAAGCCCTTCAACATAAAGCAATGTTTTTTGAAGTAAAACTAACTGCGGTTGTACTTCCATATTGAAACGACGTGCAGTATTAAACAGATTAAGTAACACATGTCCAAATGAGATCTCAGACAGAGGTTTTTCAAAAATCGGTTCACATACCGTGCGGATCGCAAATTCAAAATCTTCTACATTGGTATCTGCTGGTACCCAGCCTGAATCAACATGTAATTCTGCAACTTTTCGATAATCACGGTTAAAGAAAGCTAAAAAGTTTTCAGCTAAATAGCGTTTATCTTCTTTATTTAATGAGCCAACGATACCGCAATCAATGCCGATATAATATGGATTCTCAGGGTGATCATAACTAATAAACACATTACCTGGATGCATATCAGCATGGAAAAAACTGTCTCTAAACACCTGAGTAAAAAAGACTTTTACACCTCGCTCCGCAAGAAGTTTCATATTCGTCTTTTGTGCATTCAACGCTTCAATGTCAGAAACGGGAATACCATAAATACGCTCCATGACCATCACGTTTTCATGACAATAATCTGAATACACTTCAGGAATATACAACATCGAGCTATTTTCAAAATTACGACGTAGCTGAATAGCATTTGCAGCTTCACGCAGTAAATTTAGCTCATCAAGTAATGTTTTTTCATATTCGCGGATCACCTCTTTTGGTCGTAAACGACGACCATCAGGTAAAAACGGTAATAAGTTTGCCAAGCGATACATCAAACGGATATCCGCTTTAATCACTGGTTGAATATCGGGACGAATAACCTTGAGTACCACTTCTTTGCCGTTTTCTTTTAATTTTGCAGTGTGAACCTGCGCTATAGAAGCAGAAGCCAATGGGGTTTCATCAAAATCATCAAACCATTGGTCAATAGGGCCACCAAATGATTTTTCAATATATTGTCGTGCTTTCTTACCATCAAAAGGAGCAACTTTGTCTTGCAATAAAGCGAGTTGGTCAGCAATTTGAGGAGGAAAGAGATCACGTCGAGTTGATAACATTTGACCTAATTTAATCCAAACAGGCCCTAATGTTTGCAATGCGAGTCGTAAGCGTTCACCTAATGGTTTTTCTGGATGTTGATTTTTGATCCAAAATAGTGCTCGGCATCCTAATCTTGCAGGTAAAGTAATTCGATGCTTAGGAATTAACTCATCAAGCCCATAAGATAAAAATACCTGAATAATATGATAGAGGCGCTTTAACTCACTAAGGAGCATTATTTTTTCTCCAATAAGCCTAACCGTTTTTCCAGCTCGGCAGTTTGCTGTGCAACTTCTTCTATTTCATCATAAAAATGGACGGTTTCTAATGCACTAGGTGCGGTTTTCCACTCTTCAATTAACGCGTCGCGCAAATAATCTTTTTGATGATTTAAGAGTGCAGAAAATAACTGAACGCCCTTTCCTGCAACAACAGTCAGGCTTTGCGCCGCAATGTCACCAATATAAGGTGCTAAATATTGCGCAGGGTCCCACTGTGCCATATCTAATAATGCAGACCAATTTTGAACAACCTGCATATCACCATCAATAGTGATATCGCCACGATTGATTAGTTCTGACATTTTTTGACGGTCACGAAGCTTAATCAAAGTTAATAGTTTTGTTTTTATCAAACAATCAATTTCATCATCCCACTGACTTAACACATCAACTTGTTGTTCGCTAAAGACTAAGTAAATGGAACGAGGAAACTCATTGATAGAAAGCGCCAACACTTTGCCCGCAAGGCGATTGCGGGCAGGTTTAAGCACATTTTCCTGATATAAAACATGATTAAGTGCTGTCTCCATGGATGCCGTTAACAGCGGATACAGTACTTGAGAGGCAATATCATGAGAAAAAGTGGCTTTTTCCATCTCAGAATTTAAATCCTTTGTGTAATGCAACTATACCTCCAGTCATATTGGTATAGGTAACTTGATCAAATCCCGCTTCTTCCATCATACCTTTTAATGTTTCTTGGTCTGGATGCATGCGAATTGATTCAGTTAAATAACGGTAACTTTCAGCATCATTTACAATCACTTGACCAATTTTGGGTAGGATATGGAAAGAGTAAGCGTCATAAATCTTGCTTAAAGGTTCAAGTACAGGTTTAGAAAACTCCAGCACCAGCAGGCGTCCACCTGGCTTTAATACACGAAACATTGAACGTAAAGCTTTTGCTTTATCGGTCACATTACGTAAGCCAAAGGAGATAGTGATACAATCAAAATGGTTGTCAGGGAAAGGTAATTCTTCAGCATTCGCTTGTACGTAGTTAACATTACCCACAATACCGTGATCGCGTAGCTTCTCACGTCCCATTTTCAACATTGAGTCATTAATATCAGCTAAAACCACTTCCCCATTTTCACCCACAAGACGAGAGAATTTAGCCGTTAAATCACCAGTACCGCCCGCAAGATCAAGAACGCGTTGGTTACGTCTTACACCACTAGCTTCAATGGTATAACGTTTCCAAATCCGGTGAACACCAAATGACATCAAGTCATTCATTAAATCATATTTAGACGCGACAGAGTGAAAAACCCTTGCAACCATGGTTTGTTTATCATCTTTGTCAACGGTTTGGAAACCAAAATCTGTTGTTTCCTTCGTTTGTTGAGTCATATTATTTGCCCGCTAATTAATCAAAATTTAGTAAATTTAGTACTGGTCGTTTTCAGAAGTCTTTATCTCTTTATTTTATCAAATCAATCAGATGCTGATTTTTCAATGAGATCATTATCAATCGTTTTTTTTATCTCAACCCCTAAGGATTTAAAGCCTTCCGCTTGACTGATAAGATTTCCACGACCTTCAGAGAGTTTTTTCATCGCTAATAGATAGCCAGACTGCGCTTTTTGAATACTGTTTCCTAGCCCTTGCATATCATCAACGAAAAGTCTTAATTTGTCATACATTTTAGCCGCTCTGTCTGCAATTTCTTGCGCATTTTGACTTTGATATTCATATCGCCACAATGCAGCTATTGTACGCAAAGCAACAAGTAAAGTAGATGGCCCAACTAACATAATATTGTTTTTCAATGCTTCTTCTAACAAGTCAGGAGAATGACCAATTGCAACAAGATAAGCTGGCTCTATGGGTATAAACATTAAAACATAGTCTAAAGACGTTACACCCGGTAGTTTATGATAATCTTTTACACTCAATCCTTTAATATGCGCTTTAATTGAGTTCACATGCGCATAAAGCGCTTGTTTACGTTCACTATCGTTATCACTACTAAAATACTTTTCATATGCCACCAGCGACATTTTAGCGTCGATAATGACATCTCTGCCATGAGGTAAGTGCACAATAACGTCAGGTTGATAGCGACCGCCATTTTCATGGCGAATACTCACCTGCGTTTCAAACTCATGACCTTCACGTAATCCCGAAGACTCTAATATACGCGCTAATACCGTTTCACCCCAATTACCTTGGACTTTATTGTCCCCTTTTAAGGCATTTGTTAGGTTCACCGCTTCTTGTGCCATTTTGACATTTAATTGTTGAAGCTGGCGAATTTCATGAACCAAAGTATGTCGCTCTCTCGCTTCTTGCCCAAAACCATCTTGAACTTGTCGTCGAAAGCTTTCGAGTTGTTCACGAAATGGTGAAAGTAAATGTGTTAATCCTTGGCGATTTAACTCTTCAGCTTTACGCCCACTCTGTTCGAAAATACGATTAGCTAAGTTCTCAAACTGTGTAGCAAGCCGTTGTTCACTATTAATTAATAATCGCTGTTTTTCCTCTGCGGATATTCGGCTTTCTTCCCAACGAGTTGTCACTTCTCTTAATTCAGCTTCTTGAGAAGTAATAATTTCTCTCTGAGCGCGTAATTCTTGCTCTAGCTGTTCTATATGTTGTTGTAAAGAGGGGATAATCATCGCCTTTTCTTGGGCGATAGCAAGCTGTGTATGATTTTCACGTAGCATGGTTTCTTTATCGGATAAACGTTGTTGGATAGACCACCAAACCAGCGCCCCCCCAACAAGTACCCCACCTAATAAACCAATGATCCCATATAACAACTGAATATCCACTAAAGTGACCTTTTTACTTTCCAGCGGGCTACGTTAAAACGCATAGATAATATTGTCTAGCAACAATTTATATCATGACTTGATTTGCGATAAAGGACGCAGTTATCCGATCCATTTCGCAAGCCATTGCAAACCAAAAGCACCGGGTGCCAAAATACCAAAAGCCCAAATCATGGCTGATGTTAAATTAGCTATTTGAAAATAACGTTGTGGCATCGCACAAATACCGGCAACTAACGGGACAATTGCACGAAAAGGTCCAAAAAATCGTCCAATAAACACCCCCCAAATCCCCCATCGATTAAAGAATTGATGACCTCTAACCAATGTTTGTGGTGAACGTGAAATTGGCCACAAATTTCTTACCCCCTCTTTATAGTGAAACCCTACCCAGTACGATACCCAATCACCAAAGAAAGCCCCTAACGCAGCAGCTAGCCAAATCGGCCAGAAAAACAGACCACTCTCACCAATTAAGGCGCCTAATCCCAATAAAATCACTGTGGCAGGAATAAGCAAAGAGATAAACGCGAGTGACTCACCAAAAGCAAGGAAAAACACGATTGGAATAGCCCAAACTTCGTGCTCTTTTACAAAAAGAGTGATGGTATGAATAATGTCTTGTACTGTCAAAATAGACGACCTTATATTCGGTTAACCTAAATAATATTAACCGAATATAAATCACTTTATTATTCGAGAAAATAATTTTGTAGGGCATCTCGGCTAGCAGCATCTAAACCGATATCTTTTTCTAGCCAAGTATCAACATTACCATAATGCTGATTAATACTGGCCAATGCTGTTTGCAGAAACTCTTCTTGTACTGAGTAAACATAGGCAAATTTATCAACAATGTTATCACTCATTGTTTTGGCATGTTCTTCTAAAAGATAAGCACGATAAGGCGCTAATGTTTCATTAGTAAGCAAGTAATCTTCCATCACCACATCTAAAGATGCACCAAGAGCAAATAACACTAAAGCAGAGCCAACACCTGTTCTGTCTTTGCCTACCGCACAGTGTTGCACAACCCCCCCTTTTTCAGGCTGCTTTAATAACATAGCTAATTGTTTGTAGGCAGGATTATTAATAGGTAATAATTTATATAGCTGAAACATAAAGGCTTTAGCATCAAATTGCTCAAGTATTTCAGGTGTCAACTTTTCAAGGTTTGCAGAAACTTCTTTGGATAATGGGTTTGCAGGAGCATGATAATATTGCGCGCCTTCCCAGACACGGTCTGGTTTATCAACGATTTCCCCACTATCACGATAATCAATGATTTGAAAAAGATTTTTGTCAATGAGCAGAGATTGGTCAGTATTGGTTAATCTATCCAGTGAGCCAGAGCGAAAGAGCATTCCGGGTTTAATAACACCACCGTTACTCAATTTTTTACCGCCTAAATCACGAAAGTTAATTCCGCCGACTAAAGGCAACACCGAAGGATGTGTTTGTAAGATATCAGTCATAATGCCTCTTCTCATTGTTGTATTGTTAAGACCCCAAAGACCTTAACAGAAATCAGTGTCTGTTAATACATTAACGTGATGAATTACCATACAAAAAAAGCCCTTAACACCAGAGTATTAAGGGCTTTTATATTTGATTAAAAAAACTTATTTCATTAAAGCACGAGCGGCTTCGATAACGATACCTAGCGCATTATTTTCAGTTTTCTTCAGTAATTCCGCATCTGGAATTTCTTGTTGAGTACGGTTTACGATAACACCCGCAACCATACCTGCACGTAAACCTTGGCTTGCACACATTGTTAGTAATGTTGCAGATTCCATTTCATAGTTCATTACGCCCATTTCTTGCCACTCTTTCATAGAGCCTTTGAAACGGCGAACAACGCGACCTGTATAGGTGTCGTAACGTTCTTGTCCTGGATAGAATGTATCTGAAGATGCAGTAACACCTACGTGAACAGTTGAGCCATTGTCTTTAGCCGCTTTATACAGTGCGTTCATACATTCAAAATCAGAAACAGCAGGGAATTCCATTGGTGCGAAATGCAAGCTTGCACCATCTAAACGAACTGCAGCAGTCGTCACAAGAATATCACCGACATTGATATGTTCTTGAATTGCACCAGTTGTACCAATACGCAAGAAAGTGCGGATACCTAGCTGTGCTAATTCTTCAACGGCGATAGAGGTAGATGGACCACCGATACCTGTTGAGCAGACAATAACAGCTTTGCCATCAATTTCGCCACGCCACGACGTGTATTCACGTAAAGAAGCCAGATGAACTGGGTTATCCATTAATTTTGCAATTTTTTCAACACGCTTCGGATCACCGGGAACAATTGCTAAAGTGGCACCCTGTAGGTCATTTTTGGTTAAACCTAAGTGAAATACATCAGACATATCGGACTCCTCAATGGGACAAAACCAATCTTCATTAAATTAAAAGCTACTGTATCAGTTTTACAGACCTTTTTAGTGACAAAAATCACTTATAAAGCACCAGATAAAGTAACAATTTCATAAAAATGTGAATACAATCACGAAAAATAGCATTAAAAATACATTCTCAGTAAATACATTATCAATATTCGCTGACTTCAATCATTAACTAAAACAAACATTCATCTCATCAGTATAGACGAGGTAAATACCTTAAGGCACATATACTCAATACAAATAAATATCCTCGCGAACATCTACTCTAAATAATTCAAGGTGTAGCTAGGCGACAAATGAATGAGTCGCTAGGAACATACAATAGTATGTGACTAGTGCGAATGAGTGCAGTCAACAACGCTACAACTTGAAGTATGACGAGTAGCTAGGAGCATACATAAGTATGTGACTACTGCGAATGAGTACAGTCAACAACGCTACAACTTGAAGTATGACGAGTAGCTAGGAGCATACATAAGTATGTGACTACTGCGAATGAATGTAGTCAACAACGCTACAACTTGAAGTATAACGAGTATAGCGCGTACACTACCCGCCCTTAAAACAAACATCTTAATGTGACACACACCTGTCACTGGAGTAAACATGAGCTTATTTAACCAAATTGCAAGCCTATTGGGTGGCGAAAAAATCAATCAATATAAAACTGTCCTCGACTGGGTTGAGTCTCAAGGTGGCATTGAAGGCTTAATAAAGCAATTTGATACAGCAGGTTTAAGTGAGCTTATTCAATCTTGGATAAGTACAAATACAAATTTACCTATCAGTGCTGAACAAATCGTAGCGGTTTTTTCATCACCTGTTATTAATGAACTTGCGTCAAAAATTAATTTAAGTGCAACTGAAGCCTCTGAAATGGCGGCACAATACCTACCTAAATTAATTGATAAAGTCACACCAGATGGCGTTGTGCCTAAAAACTTAGATTTAGTCAGTGCGGGGATGGATATTTTGAAAGCGAAAATTTTCGGTGGCTAAATAAATACGCTATTTTAATGCGTTTTCCCTTACAAGCCCCCATAAGAGAGAACGCATCATATTTTTAATCATCAAAATTGATTACAGCAAACCCTCTTCAATCAACGCTTCATGAAAACGTTGCTTCTCTTCTGGCGTTGCTTGAATACGTTCTAAAGGCACATCCAAAGCATAAGGGATATTCTGTTGTGGTGAATAAACGGCTAATACGTAGGTGTTTCCATTTTGCTCAATCACAATAGGCGGTGTTTTCTTATTCCCTGAATAAGTAATACGAATATCTTTACCCTCTAAATTAAGATGATAAGTGGCAATAAATTGCTTATTACTTACAACCACTTTCGCAGGAACAGCGATTAATTTTAAAGGCTGAGTGCCCACTGATAATAATGCTTTTCTCACTTTACTTGTCAGTATTTGACGATAAATAAAAAATATCACGCAAAAACCAAATAATCCGACAAAAATAATCGTGCTAATTAAACGAAGCCAAATATTATCTATCGCCACATCAACGGTCATTTTAGTCAGATCGTTTTCATCCGCAACGGGTTCAACCAATATATCTTTATTGCCAAAATCAAGAAAAGTAAAATTACGTGAAACCTCGTTACCTTCATACCGTAAATCAACACTACAATTAGTTAAAATAAATAGTTTTGAACGACAAGAGCCATCAACATCAGCATTAATAAATACGGGATTTTTACTAATTTGGTAATCATAAACAATATTAGGAATTTGATAAGCACTAAATACAGTCAATGCTAACATCACAATCACTAAAAATAAGGTACGGAATAGTCCACCATCGCCTCTTAGTGGAACTAATTTCAAAGGTCGAGTTGGAAAAGCATCTAATATTTTATCCGAAAGTTGAATGCTCGTTTGCACAATAATTATATCCATAAAATTAGAGAATTTTTGCAGTATAACAACTCTCTAGAATATCAATAATAAGATTTGCTCCTAGTTTTAATTAATACTCTTTTTTATTTATATAAAATTAGCCTGCTATTTGGATAGAGTGACTTTTTATCAACGTAACCATTCAAAAATAGCAGGCTAACAAGTAATTATTTTATTATGCGTTCTGACGTAAATATTTAGCAGCTTCAACCATATTTGCTAATGCTGCACGTGTTTCAGGCCAGCCTCGTGTTTTTAATCCACAATCTGGATTTACCCATAAACGCTCTGCAGGAATACGTGATTGCGCTTTTCTTAATAATCCCACAATCCACTCTACATTTGGCACGTTAGGCGAGTGAATATCATAAACACCTGGCCCAATTTCATTTGGGTAATCAAAGTGTTCAAAGGCTTCTAAAAGCTCCATATCTGAACGTGATGTCTCAATAGTAATCACATCTGCATCCAAGGCCGCGATAGATCCCATGATGTCGTTAAACTCGCAATAACACATATGCGTGTGGATTTGTGTTTCATCATCAGCAACAGCGGCACTTAATTTAAAAGCATCGACTGCCCAGTCAAGATAAGCCTGCCACTCATTACGACGTAACGGTAATCCTTCACGTAATGCTGGCTCATCAATTTGAATAATACCAATACCCGCTTTTTGTAAATCATCCACTTCATCACGCAGTGCTAACGCGATCTGTTTTGCAATGGTTTCACGCGTCACATCCTCACGAGGGAACGACCAACATAAAATTGTCACAGGGCCTGTTAACATGCCTTTGACTGGCTTTTCAGTTAATGATTGTGCGTAAGTTGCCCAATCCACGGTAATAGGGGCTGGGCGACTAATATCACCGATAATCACTGGTGGTTTTACACAACGTGAACCATAGCTTTGTACCCAGCCATTTTGCGTAAACACATAACCATCAAAATGCTCACCAAAATACTCTACCATGTCGTTACGTTCAGCTTCACCATGAACTAATACGTCGAGGCCTAGGTTTTCTTGCTCCGTTATCGCTTGCTTAATATGCTCACTGATATTTGTGCGATAAGCAGCCGTATCGATACGCCCTTTCTTAAAATCAAGGCGCACAGTACGAATTTCTGTTGTTTGTGGGAATGAGCCAATTGTGGTGGTTGGCCATAATGGCAAATTAAACCGTGCACGTTGTATTTCTGCGCGTTGGGTATAAGGTGAATTTCTTTCACTGTCTTGCGCTTCAATTGCCTGTAAACGAGCTTCAACTTTTGCATTATGTACACGGGTTGAGTGCTGACGTTGACGAATTGGTGCACTGTACTGTGCCAATTGATCATCATACTCGCCTTCGGGCGCATTTAGTGCCTTAGCCAACAAAGCGACTTCTTCACATTTCTGAACAGCAAAAGCAAACCAGCTTTTTACTTCATCATCAAGTTTCGTTTCTACATTTAAATCAATTGGGCTATGCAGTAATGAACAGGATGTTCCGATCCACAAAGGACGTTTACCTTTGAGCGCAATCACTTGCTGATAACGTGCACTTAAATCGGCTTTCCAAACATTTCGACCATTAATGGCACCTAATGATAGCACCCAATCTTTAGGTAATACTTGATGTAAGCGCTGCAAATCATCTTGCCCTGCTGAAATATCAACATGAAGCCCATTAACAGGTAAGTTTTTAATAATATCAAGATGATGAGAAATACCATCAAAATAGGTCGTCAGCAGTAATTTAACTTGCCCCGTTAATGTTTGATAAGCTGTTTGATACGCATTTTGCCATTCAACAGGTAAATCCAGTACTAAAACCGGCTCATCAATTTGCACCCACTCAATACCTTTCTCTTTTAATGCAGAAATAACTTGTTGATAGATAGGTAAAATATCTTTCAATAGCGTTAATCTATCAAATTCAGGGCCTTTTACTTTACCTAGCCACAAGTAAGTCACTGGGCCGAGTAAAACGGGTTTTATTTTATGACCAAGAGCTAATGCTTCATCGACTTCTTCTAGTAGCTCTTTCCATGCAAAGGTAAATGACTGGCCTTGCTGAAATTCAGGCACGATATAGTGATAGTTAGTATTAAACCATTTCGTCATTTCAGATGCCGCAACAGGTTTACCTGTTGGCGCTCTACCACGAGCGACTCTAAATAGGGTATCAAGATCAAGTGAGCCATCTTCATTACGATGACGAGGTGGCACGTTGCCTAACAATAGACTTGTTCCTAATACTTGGTCATACCAAGCAAAATCACCAACAGGTAATAATTCAACACCCGCATCTGCTTGTTGTTGCCAGTGACGAGCACGAAGTTCTTTACCAACAGCGATAAGTTCTTCTTGTGAAATCTTGCCTGCCCAATAATTTTCTTGTGCTTTTTTTAGCTCTCTATCTAAGCCAATACGAGGGAAACCCAGTGTGTGATTGCGAATTGTCATAATTAAAATCCTATTTTTAGCCGTCTAGATGTTTACACATCCATAATCTACAGGTAGTGTATAAATCACAAGCGCAAATTTTTCATCAACAACTTGAAGGTTTCTCATGATAGAAATAAAACACTTAAAAACGATATTGGCACTAAAGCACACAGGCTCTCTTGCCAATGCAGCAAATCAATTGCATCAAACACAATCTGCCCTTTCGCATCAATTCAGTGAATTAGAGCATCGTCTTGGTTATCGAATTTTTGTGCGTAAAAGCCAACCACTGCGTTTCACGCCTCAAGGAGATGTGTTGGTTAAATTAGCCGAAGAAGTATTGCCTATCGTTCGTAGAGCACTCGATACATGTAATGAACCTGGGAGTGTGAGTTTGAATATTGCGATTGAATGCCACAGTTGTATTCAATGGTTAACACCCGCATTACAGCAATATCGCCAGACATGGCCTGAAGTCAATGTCGATTTCCATTCGGGGGTTACGTTTGATCCACAACCTGCATTACTACAACGTGAATTAGATGTCGTGCTAACTTCTGATATTTTAGATGATGCACGTTTACACTACACGCCGCTATTTGACTATGAAGTGAAATTAGTTTTATCGCCCGATCACCCTCTTGCTAACCGCTTACATATTCAACCACAAGATTTAATTGCAGAAACCTTATTTATTTATCCTGTGCAAAGAGAACGTTTTGATGTATGGCGCCATTTTTTACAACCTGCGGGGATCACACCACATTTTAAACATGTCGATAATACGCTGTTGTTAATTCAAATGGTTGCAGCCGGTATGGGAATTGCTGCATTACCTCATTGGGCTGTTGAGAATTTTGAAAAACAAGGATTAGTAGTGACAAAAACATTAGGCGAGGGATTATGGAGCCGATTATATGCTGCTAACCGTCTTGGAGAGCAACATCAACCGGCAATTAGAGAGTTTATTCGCTTATCAGGCCAGCATGCCGTTAATAATCTTCCTTTTGTAAAACAGGTCGGCGTATCCAGCGTCGATGGATCCAAAGTGATGCAACAATCAGGCTCGCGCCTATGATGAAACTTGGCCAATTTGGATGTTGCTGCCAAATAGAAAAATTCACTAATAATCCTGCTGGAACCATCATGTTATTCATAATAGCTAAGGTTCCAGCATCAACTTGTGTGGCACCATAGTTCCACATGAAATACCCTATTCCAGAAGCGCCAATTCCTAACCAGAGTAAAACACCCCATTGTAGTGATGTTGTTGGCATTTTCTGCCAATCGGCAAAACACAATGCACCAACCAATGAAACAACAACAGCACCAAGATAAAACCAAGAAAACGCATGATGTTGTGGAATTGGATGTACTTCCATTAATCGTTTATAACCCACTTGACCAATAGCAAAGAAAATATTAGCAAGTTGCACTAATAACAATCCATACCAAAAATCATCACTTAAATGATCATAGCGAATTATTGCCGCACCTAATACTGCTAATAATGAGCTAAATGCATAACCCCAACGTAATTTCTGACGCTCTAATAAATCATAAATTAACGTAACATAAAGCGGTGTTAATACAGTAAACAGTAAAAATTCTGCGACGGTCAAATAGTTATAAGCATGGAAGACAAACAGATACATAATGCCGAGTTGGCAGGCTCCCACACTCATATAAAGCAAAATCACCTTAAAACGAATTCCCTTCCAACGTAAGAAAGGCAAGAAGACCAAAGCAGCCAAAGAAACGCGGATAAGAACAGAGAGCCAACTATCAACCTGACCCGCGAGATACTCGCCGATCAGGCTAAAAGAGGCTGCCCATAACAGTGTTGTAATAATGAGCAACCACATAATTAACTATCTTTCTCTACTAACAACGCTTCCATTAAATCCAACTCATGTAGCAATAATTGGAGTGTTTCATTACTAATTTTTCGCGTTGCTCTTAAATGGTAAAGTTCACCACGCTCCGCACGTAATGCCGTTAAACGAAAACGTCTTTCGAGATCTTCCTCTAACGCGTTATGGAGCATCTCATCTTGATCCGCAGTACGACGTCGTAAATATCCTGTAACACGAGAAGCAACTTCATTGATTTCTTCCGCATCCAACTGCTCTTCAGTACTTGCAGCTAAGCGCTCTTCCATTTTATTCAGACTGACAATTGCCACTTCTGCCATCACTTTCCGTGCATAGCGAACTTCATTTTTATCTGCTTCTTTATCAGTTGTCTTCACGCCTTTTAATAAGAAAGGAAGTGAAATGATACCCACTAAAATCGACAGTAAAATAACACCAGCAGCAATAAAGATAATTTGATAACGTCCCGGGAAAGTGCTGCCATCAGTTAAAAAGAGTGGAATAGAAAGCGCACCTGCAAGCGTAATGGCACCACGAACACCCGCAAATGACGATAACCACAACTCACGCGTTGTATAATTAGCGAAATCAAGCGGATGCTTTTTCATAAAGATCCGGCTAGTTTTCTTCATTAACCATAACCACGTAAATCGCAGGAGCAGCAGTGCAAAGTAGATAACGAAAACTGCCGCAAACAGCATCCAGACTTCAACTTCTGGGTCAAGATCTGCTTGAATAACAGAGCTAGTCCAAATAATAGGAAGCTGTAAGCCCAGCATGATAAAAACAAGGCCGTTAAAGACAAATTCAAGCATTGACCATACGCTATCAGCACGTAAGCGCATCGCAAGAGGCGCATTCCTGATAACGCCAGATTTACTGATAGTCATACCGGCGGCAACAGCCGCTAAAATACCAGAAAAACCAATATGTTCTGCAATAAGGTAAGAGGCAAAAGGTAGCAACAACATAAAAACGATTTGTGTAGCGGGGTCGTCTCCGCTCCAACGGCTCATCAATCGTAAAGATTTACTGTAAATTAAGGTGACACCAATACCTGCTAATAATCCGCCTATGGCGACTTTGAAAAATTCAAGGGTTGCACCACCCACAGTAAATACCATCGTGCCCATTGCCACAGCAACCGCAAATTTCAAGGCGACCAGACCCGAAGCATCATTCATTAGTGCTTCGCCTTCTAATATGCCCATTATTCGCTTAGGTATTCGCCCTTTACCAACGATGGAAGAGAGTGCGACCGCATCCGTTGGCGAAAGTACTGCCGCCAACGCAAATGCCGAAATAAGAGGGATACTTGGCATCATCCAATAAATCAGATAACCGATACCCACAACGGTCACCATAACTAAAACAAGCACTAGAATAAAAATCTCACGCCCATTTTGAATAAACTCTCGTGTCGGTGTTTTCCAACCATCAACAAAAAGTAAAGGTGGGATCAATAGAACGAGGAATAATTCAGGATCAAAAGTGACATGTAAACCAAACTGAGGCCATGCCAATAAAGCCCCTATCACAATCTGTATTAATGGTAACGGAACACGAAAGGGAATTAATTTTGTGATAACTCCCGAAACTGAAACCACCAGTATTAAAATCAAAATAGTAAAGAAAATTTCCATGTTACCCTTACATGCCTATTTTTATCCTGAAACCAGCCATTTCCCCTTATAAAAGGGAAACCTACCGAACGATAAAGAAACATATTATGTAAAATTCGCGCATCGTACTTTTCTTTATCAATGTATCTATGCTTATTTTAAACAGATCCCACATAGACTCTGTGAGAATATTTAAAAATTAAGATTAATCGTAGCTAACACCGCACATTGTACACAATTTATTGTTCTCTATTTATTAACGGCATTAATTCTAGAAAGCATACGTTTTTATTTCTCTTTTTCAGTCTAAGCAATGTAATAGACCGTATAAAAACGTAAAACGTTAAGTTATTAAATAAAAAATCATAGATAAATAACAATTACGATTAAATTTGAGAGCTAACGCGTAATGCTAATGATTATTCAATTGTTCTTAACATCGACATCATGACAACATCACAATATTTACCTTCTTTAAAAGCAGCTTTACGGCGTACACCTTCAACTTCAAAACCTAGTTTCTTATACAGATGCAAACCTCTTTCGTTGTCTGAATACACTTCTAATTCTAATCGTGTGGCTGCTAACCAGTTGAAAGCATAATCAATTGCTGTCTTAATAAGTAATTTACCAACACCTTTTCCTGAGTATTCAGCGCCAACACCGATACCAAAACTGACAATGTGGCGACGACGAGGATGATTATCGATTATCAGTGCTAAATGCCCCGCGACTTGATCATCAATAGTTGCAACAAAATGAGGAATATTTTGTTCTGAAAATTCAAGTAATCTTTTTTTCCACATCGTGACCGAAGGGTAAGGAAATTGGCAAGTACAAATATATAAATCAGGATGAGTATATAACTGTTGAATTGCGGCTGCGTCGTCTGGCTCACCATGGCGTATTTTTATTTCTTGCATATATTCTACCAAAAATTTAACAACTAGACTTTATTTCGACAATAGCGAATAAAAGTAGATAAATAAATAGCAAAAAGGCGGAATAAAAATATATTCCGCCTTTTGTCTTTAAAACCGATTATTTAAATTAAATTGCCCACTCACCCGCATAAAATGCCACTAAAGCAATAGTAATTAATACAGTACCAATATTGAGTTTACGCCATTCACCTGCAAAGACACGACCAATAACCAAACAGCCGAAACCTAACATAATACCGGTGACAATATTACACGTTAAAACAATAAATACAGCGCACACCATGCCTGACATTGCATCAACAAAATCACTAAAATCTAACTTAGTGACGTTACCTAGCATCAATAAACCCACATACATTAATGCTGGTGCCGTTGCATAAGCGGGAACTAAATAAGAGAGAGGCGATAAGAAAAGGATCAATAAAAATAAAATGCCCACCACTGTTGCGGTTAATCCAGTTTTACCACCAGCGGCTGTTCCTGCAGCAGATTCAACATAAACCGCAGCTGGTGCGGCGCCAATAACGCCCGCAAAAATGCTACTAACAGAGTCAGAAGTCAGCGCTTTTCCGCCATTAATAATTTGCCCGCGTTTATCTAATAAGTTTGCTTGACCTGCAACAGCACGAATAGTCCCGGTTGCATCAAAAATAGCGGTCATTACTAATGCTAATACGCTAGGTAAAACTAAAGGTTGTAATGCTCCTTTAATATCCATTGCGAATAATAAAGAAAGCCCATCTTCACCCAATTGAGGCATTTTAAAAACACCTTGGTATTTCACATTAGGATCGAAAATCAGCCCAATAATCGAAATGGCAACAATCACTAATAATACGCCACCTGGAACTTTGCGTTTTTCTAATCCGAAAATAGCGGCTAATCCTGCAAGTGACATCAGAACAGAAAATGAAGTGAATTTACCCATTGCCACAGGCAAACCATCAAAGGGGTTTTTAACGACAAGCCCAACACTATTGGCGGCAATTAAAAGTAAAAATAAACCTATCCCTATTCCTGCGCCATGAGCAATACCTGTCGGAATATTTTTTAAGATCCAAGTACGAATGCCAGTTAATGAGAATACAGTGAATAAACACCCCATTAAGAATACGGCGCCTAATGCAACAGGCACAGAGATGTTTTGTCCCAAAACCAAGCTAAAAGCGGTAAATGCTGTTAATGAAATAGCACAACCAATCGCCATAGGAAGATTTGCCCACAATCCCATGAGAAGAGAGCCCAATCCCGCGACTAAACAGGTTGCAATAAAAACCGCTGTATGTGGAAAACCAGCTTGTCCTAACATACTAGGAACAACAATCACGGAATACACCATAGCCAGAAATGTCGTCAAACCGGCGATCATTTCTTTGCGAACAGTAGTACCACGAGCTGTAAGTTTAAAATAGCTATCCAGTTTACCTGTGCTTGCTGATTGATTAGCAGACATTACATTCCTCTGACATAAAAACGGTTCACTCTCCAAAAAAACGGAAACGATTACGTATCAATTAAAATAACCTCTTACCGATAAAAATCTTAAGAGGGAGTCAAAAAGCAAACGTTTGGTTTTTTGTGTGGACTGAGTGAGAGAATTTGACGCAAACGATTATCTGGTGATATTAGGGTAAGAATCAAGTGAAAAAATACATTTTTAATAAAAATGTCATAAAAAGATAGTTTAAAGTTAGAAAAACAGAAAAAGAGGAAAGCAGCTGCCTACTTTCCTCATTATTCTACTTTTGTACAATTATCCAATGTCATACTTATCTCACAGTGGAAAACATCTTAGTTAATTGTTTTTATTTAATTTATATTATCTATCACAATAATTAGGTATATCTATCTATTATTAGTAACTTTAATAAGTTACTTAGATAAATAATACCTTCCGTTCCCAATGTGTGGCAATTAATGATATGCAGTATTCATTATTTTTATCTGAAGATAAGTTTATCTTCTACTTCTAACGTTAGATGAATAGATGCCGTTTTAGCAAACAGTTTTCTGTTTTGTATAAGCATTTCTAGATTATTCTTAATAAATTTTAAAATAAGTTCAATTACGAAAGATAATTATAACCATTTATAGAAAACAAGAAGATAAGATCTTAATATTTAGAAATCGAGAAAAGAAAGGCTTCCTCTATCGTCATTCTATCGCTAAATAGAATACGATAGAGAAAAAATCATATTAAGATGGGCTATTATTGAGTGTTTTAACACCGAGATTCCAACGTTCCATCGTTGATACTAAGAATAAACCTGTCATAGCAACCAATAAGAATGGTAGTGAAGATGAAGAAATTTCTGACATCGCGCCAGCCAGCAAAGGCCCTGATAAATTACCAATCCCCCATAACATCGCAGCGGATGCATTTGCGACCATCAGATCATTGCCTGAGAAATATTGTCCAATTTGTACCAACGCAATGGTGTATATCGCACCCGCTGTTGCACCCAATACCAGTAATAAAGGCCAAATCAAAAATGTATGAGACATCGTGATAGGTAATAATAAGCTTGCAAGTAAAGTCACGACACCACAAACTCGATATAACCGCGTTCTATTCATATGATCGGCAAGCCAGCCAAATGGCATTTGCATAATTGCATCACCCGCTAAAATCGCGCTTATCATCATTGCCGCAATAGCTTCAGTATGCCCTACACTTAAGCCATAAATAGGAAACATAGAAAGCACTGTGCCATCAAAAAAAGCAAAGAAAACAATGCCACCACAGATTGCTGGTGCAACTTTAACAAAGCGGATAATAGAAAAATTAGGCTCTTGTGTATCTTTTGGTAATTTATCACCTGTTTTTTGATCCATCATTAAAAACAGGACAATAGAGATAATATGAATAAAGACACTAATTAAAATCGGTGTCTTATCTGCAACGCCATAAAGCGCAATAATTGAAGGCCCTAATAACTGGCTAATCGTAAATACCGTGGTATATACCGCTAAAATCCGCCCACGTTTATTATCTGGTGAAAGCTCATTAATCCACGTTTCTCCTAAACAAATCATCACACCACTGGCAATACCCGTGATTAATCGTAAAGGAAATAGCAACTCTAAAGGCAAACTTCCCATTAAGGGTAATAAACTTATTGCAGAAATAATGGTCGCTAATAGCATAGCAAAGCGTTTACCGATCCATTGCACAATACGCCGAGCAAAGGGGGAAATAATTAACATTCCAATAGCGGGTGCTGCGGAAATAAGCCCAATAATAGATTCATTAATACCCACTAAATTAAGGCGCAGTGCCACCATAGGAATAGTTAATCCGATAACTATCCCGATAACGCCAATACTTACCGTGATAGTGGTTATCGCAAAAACTTCAGATTGGCGATAATTTTGATGTGACATGTTATTTTGTTTCTGCGAATAACAGAAACCTCTGTAATAAAAGGAAGGTGATTAAATAAAATATTGTCGTATATTATAGGGGATAAGAAATAGATAAACATGCTTAAAAAGCAACATTAATTAGAGAAAGATCTCTATTTGACTCTCGATGATCTTTACCTTTCACAATATTCTCACTTTATCGTTATTTATCCTACAACGCTTAAAAAAAGAACGATAGATAAGCACAATATCTAATGCCAATACAATGGTATAAATCACACTCATTAAATTAGCGTAATCATTAAAACTAGAACAGTGATCGTAAGACTATTCACAAAATACAGCAGAAACAGGATCTCATTTTTCCGAATACGGTTAATTAGTGTTATTATCTAATTAGAATAACACTTTTAAACTAACGATATTTTGAATTGGCAATGAACTCACAACCTCCTAAAAAAACGAATGAATACCTTGGTAATAAAGTCAAACAATTAAGACAATCTCGAAATTTATCACTTAATGAGTTATCAAGAAAATCGGGAATATCCAAGGCTGCATTGTCAAAATTAGAATCGGGTGATTCTAATCCTAGAATCGATACCTTAGAGGCTATCGCAATAGCCCTTGGCTTTCCTTTGGGAGATTTATTTAGTTTTACACGTGAAGAATACCCTCGCTTAGAGCGACATAAGCCTATCGTGGGTGATTATGCCCAAGAGTTTAAATTTCGTATTGGCATCGGCAATATTACTGAAATTTGGCATATCGAAATGAAGCATGGCGCGATCATCAATAGCCCTGCTCACGCTGACGGCACCCAAGAGCACATCATGGTCTATTCTGGTAAATTAATGATGCGTTTTGATAACGACGAAACCGTCTTACTAGAAACTGGCGATTTTTATGCTTTCCACGGTAATGTCCCTCACTCGTATATCTGTGTTGAAGGACATTTGCGTGCCTCTGTGATTATGTCTAGCCCAAATCAGCAGCATTATCATCACCGCCCTTAAGCGATATTATTGGCTCTTTCAATTAGTGAGTGAGCCAATAATATAAGGCGATTAATTTAAATAACTTTCCATTTGCTCAAAAACACGTAGATCATCGCTGAATCTCACTTCTTTTACGTCTTCAAGCTTTTCCACCTGACTGACCATTTGCATAAGACGATCATCTTTTTGCACTAATAGCCAGATACGGCTTTTATCGCTGTTTTTCATCGGTAAACACAAAATGCCATCAACGTTAAATGCACGGCGAGCAAATAGCCCACAAATATGGGTCATAACACCGGGATGGTTGCGAACAATCAATTCCAGCGCGATAGGTTGTGATTGGTTTGACATAAATTAAGCTCCTATCATCTCAATATTTGCAGCCCCAGGTGGAACCATTGGAAATACTTTTTCATGGATATCAATCATAACGTGAATTAAACACGGACCGGGTTTTTCAATTGCTGCTTTTAATGCACTCGCAGGATCCGCTTCCTGATTTAAGTCACAGGTATCTAAACCGAAACCTTGTGCAATACGAATAAAATCTGTTTGATAAGGGTAAGCCGCAGCATAAATACGTTCTTCAAAAAACAGCGTTTGTTGTTGGTGAACTAACCCCAATGCCTGATTATTTATCAAAATAATTTTGATATCTAATTGGTGCTCAGCCGCCGTAGCAAATTCTTGAATATTCATCATAATGCTACCATCCCCCGAGAAGCAGAGGATTTTCTTATCTGGTTCGGCTAACGCGGCACCAATCGCAGCCGGTAAACCAAATCCCATCGTACCTAAGCCACCCGATGTTAACCATTGTCGAGGTCGATTTAGCGGATACGCCTGTGCTACCCACATCTGATGTTGTCCAACGTCTGTTGTAATAATGGCATCATCATCAACACAGTTTGCAGCCGCTAAGACAATGCCATAACCACTTAGAATATTCTCAGAGTTTTTCATTTCCAATGGATATTCTTGTTTCAGTGTCGTAACACGCTCGATCCATTCATTACGCTTGTTTGTATTAATCAATGGTAATAACAGTGATAACACTGATTTCGCATCAGCGTGGATCGCAATATCTGGGCGTTTGATTTTGCTAATTTCAGCGCGATCGATATCAACATGAATAATTTTGGCGTTAGGGCAAAACTTCTCTGCTTTACCAATAGCACGATCGTCAAATCGCGCCCCTAATACAATTAGCAGATCCGCTTCTTCTAAAATAAAATTGGTGCTACGCGTCGCATGCATACCTAACATCCCCAAATACAGTGGATGAGAAGGTGGCATTAATCCTAAACCCATTAAGGTCATGGTTGTCGGCAGGTTATTTTTCTCTGCTAATTCAATCGCTTCTTTACATGCTTCAGCGCTAATGATCCCCCCACCTAAATATAAAACAGGATTTTTAGCTTGATTAATCATTTGCGCCGCTTGTATTACTAAATCAGTATTAAATGCGGGAACAGGATCTTTTTGTGGAATAGGTGGTAACGCTTCTAATGTAATTGTGGCTTGCTGAATATCTTTTGGCACGTCAACCCAAACAGGCCCCGGTCTTCCTGACATCGCTAAACGAAACGCATCACAAATAATGTCAGGTAAGTCCGCAATATCGCGTACTAAATAGTTATGTTTCGTGATTGGAATAGACATGCCATAGGTATCAACTTCTTGGAAAGCATCGGTTCCAATCATCGCTGAAGACACCTGACCGGTAATACAAACTAAAGGAATAGAATCCAGTTTAGCATCGGCAATTGCTGTCACTAAATTTGTTGCACCCGGCCCGCTTGATGCAATACAAACAGCAGGTTTACCATTTGCTCGGGCAATACCTTGTGCAATAAAACCAGCACCTTGTTCATGACGAGTTAAGATATGCCGAATAGATTTACTTTGGCTTAAAGCATCATATAACGGAAGTGCTGCACCACCAGGGATCCCTGCAACTGTCGTAATACCTTGCCGTTCCAGTAAATAAACGATTAATTGCGCCCCCGTAAACGTTCTACTTGTTGTGGCGTTTTCTTGTTGATCACCCATTTTTATCTGTCCTTTGTTTTAAGCCGGACTTATATGGGCAGGTAGAAAAGAAAAACCCCGCCCGGTTAGTTCGCCGGCGGGGTTTCGAAACTGTGTTGATTCGGACCCGTTACGGCGCTTTGCCGACGACCACCACCACACGCACGACAACCACAGCCGCGATGTGCGCTGTTAGTCGTAGGCTTTGTAGTAGAGTAGTGATGATCATGGGTTACCTATCAATTAATTTAATGATGTGTTTACGTGTTATCTGTATTTAAAAAAACATAACTTCTACAAATTAACAACCTTTTTTTTCGGTTTATTTTTTATCACCGCTAAAAACGAGAGCTAGATCACTTCTAGTGAAAATCAAAAAATAATCTTGATTGCAGCACAAAAAACCAGATTAATTTCATATTACAGAATAACCAAAAAATTCCTTTCTCAACGTAAACACACCAACTCAATTTTATAAAAACGCAACTTGAACCAAGAGTAATGTTGCCGAAAGGACAAACATAAATATCACCATCGGCATAATAAATTTAAGCCATTTGTTATAGGAGATATCTAACATTTGCAAAGTCGCTAACACCAATCCAGTAGGCGCTAAGAACAACATAATATATTGTCCCCAGTTATATGCTGATACCACCATATAACGAGGAACACCGACTGCATCGGCTAATGGTGCCATAATTGGCATCGCCAAAACCGCAAGGCCTGAAGAGGAAGGAACAATAAAACCTAAACAAATAAAGACAACGAGTTGTGCTAATAAGAATAGGCTCGGTGGCATTCCTGCAACCATATGAGACATAAATTCAAGAATAGTATCAGCAATCTTACCTTGTTCCATCACAAGGTTAACGCCGCGCGCTAAACCAATAATTAATGAAACACCAACTAATTCAGATGCCCCGTGAATAAATCCATCAATGGCTGTTTTTTCTTTTAATCCCGATAGGAAAATTATGATGATTGCGATAGCAAGGAAAAGAGCCGCCATTTGTGGAAACCACCAGCCCATGTCCATAACACCCCAAACCATAATAGGAAAAGCAGCAACAAATAAACAGAGGATCACTTTACGACGCCACGAAAATTCTAATATCTCATTAGGATCGTAATTACTCAAAAAGCGCTGTTTAAAACTTTCGGCATTTTCATAGTTGTAAGAGAAAGTTGGATCTTTTTTGATCTTCTTGCAATACCAATATAAATAAACCAAAACCCCCAACGTACCAATCACCAACCCAATAGTACGAAATCCGATCCCTTCAATAAAACTGATCCCCGAAGCATTTGATGCAATAACAACTGAGAAAGGATTTACCGTCGAGAACCCTGCCCCCATTGAAGAAGCAAGGAAAATAGCCCCAACACACACAATAGCGTCATAACCCAAGATTAAGAATATCGGTACTAATATGGGATAGAAAGCAACCGCTTCTTCTTCAATCCCACAACTTGTCCCGCCTATGGATAATATAATCGTGACCCCAAACACGACTAAAAACTCTTTACCTTTGGTTCGATTCGCGAGTGCTGTTAAGCCCGCATTGAATGCACCGGTTTGATTAACAACCCCGATCAGTCCCCCCAAGACAAGAATGAAAACAATAACATCTGCCCCCTCTATCGTCCCTTTCACCATACTTTCGGTAATATCCATTATTCCTTTAGGTTGCTGTGCTACACGTTCATAGGTTCCAGGTATTGCTATCGGTTTTTTAATTGTCCCATCGGTAAATTTATTAATCTCAATAGAGACATTTAAATCATTCAATGTCGCCTGAGTTGCTGGTAACACTTCATGAGAACCATCTATTTTTGCAACCACTAATGATGGCTCTGCTGAGTTATAACTTAATCGTTGATATTCGCCAGCTGGAATTATCCACGTTAAGCCAACCACAATTACTGTAATGGCAAATAAAATAGTAAATGCGGTCGGAAACGCAAACTTTTTAAGTTTCATAAGCGTCCTCGACTTAAATGAGAGGCTACTCTGCCAATAGAAATAATATCTATTTGGCAGAGTCTATTATTAGAATTAAATTTAAAATAATAATAAGTATGATATTAATCAGAAATAATTGTTGTACCTGTTTTTCCTTCTAAAGCAGATAATGCATTCTCTAAAGAAGTAATAATCGCTTGTACACCTTTTTCACTTTCTTTTAAAAAATTAAGGCAGGCCTCCACTTTAGGTAACATACTTCCTTTAGCAAATTGTCCTTGAGAAATATATTCCTGAGCTTTAGAAAGTGTTAATTTATCTAAATTTATTTGTTCTGGTTTATTAAAATTAATAGCAACTTTATCAACAGCCGTTAATATTAATAAAATATCCGCTTTTAATTCTACAGCTAATTTTGAGCTAGAGTTATCTTTATCAATAACAGCATCAATACCTTCTAATAAATCCCCTTTTCGAATAACAGGAATACCACCGCCACCAACAGTAATCACGACGATATTATGTTCAACTAACTGTTTAATAATTGGTGATTCTACAATTTCTAACGGCTTGGGTGATGGAATAACACGACGATATCCACGCCCCGCATCTTCCATAAAGTGAAAACCATGTTCTTTTTGAATCGCCTCAGCTTGTTGTTGAGTATAAAACGCCCCTATAGGTTTTGTTGGCGATAAAAAAGCGGGATCGTTTTTATCAACAACCACTTGAGTCACAATAGTGGCACAACCATGATTTTTATTGAGATTTCTCGTACATAATTCGTCATTAATAGCCTGTTGTAGATGATAGCCAATATAGCCTTGACTCATAGCACCACATTCAGCAAATGGCATATACGGTGTGCCAATGTTCTGTTGTGATGCATAATCCATAGCTAAATTGATCATCCCAACTTGTGGGCCATTTCCATGACCAATAATGACTTGATAGCCTTTCTCAACCAAATCCACAATGGGCTTTGCGGTTTTTCGTACTATCTGCTTTTGCTCTAGTGGCGTATTTCCTAATGCATTTCCCCCTAAAGCAATAAATACCTTTTTAGGCATTGTTAACTCCTTGCTTTAGCTCAAAGTAGCGAACATAACGGCTTTAATGGTATGCATACGGTTTTCAGCTTGATCGAAAACTTTTGATTGGCGAGACTCAAAAACATCATCAGCCACTTCCATTTCACTCAAGCCAAATTTTTGATAAATATCTTCGCCAATAATGGTTAAACGATCGTGGAATGAAGGTAAACAGTGTAAGAAAATCGCATGAGGATTAGCCATTTTCATCATAGAGCTATTTACTTGATAAGCTTTCAGTAAGCGAATGCGTTCATCCCAAACACTATCTGGCTCACCCATTGAAACCCAAATATCGGTATAGAGAACATCAGCGTCTTTTGCCCCTTTTTCAATATCTTCGGTTAACGTGATAGAACCTTCATTTTCTGCCGCGATTGCACGACACTCTTTCACAAGTTGCTCTTCTGGCATTAAAGATGCTGGGCCACACGCTGTAAAATGTAAGCCTAATTTCGCACAAACTACCATTAAAGAGTTAGCAACGTTATTGCGAGCATCACCAAAGAAAGTCAACTTAAGCCCTTTTAAATGACCAAAGTTTTCTTCAACGGTCAGCATGTCTGCTAACATCTGAGTTGGATGGAATTTATCGGTAAGACCATTCCATACTGGTACTCCTGATTTCGCCGCCAGCTCTTCAACTAATGACTGATCAAAACCACGATATTCAATACCATCATAGAAACGCCCTAACACACGCGCTGTATCTTCAATAGACTCTTTTTTCCCCATTTGTGATGAGCCAGGATCAAGGTAAGTCACCCCCATTCCTAAATCATAACCCGCTACTTCAAAAGCGCAGCGTGTCCGTGTTGAGGTTTTTTCAAATAATAAAACGATATTTTTACCTTCCAAAGAACGGTGAGGAATACCAGCCATTTTTAATGATTTAAAATGTTTAGAAAGCTTTAATAAATATTGAATTTCAGCAGATGAAAAATCGAGTAATTTTAAAAAACTTCTACCTTTAATATTAATAGACATAATAATCTTATCTCCTAATTATTTTGATAATAATAGAGTTAAAAAATAGTTTGTTATTTAAAAAAATAGAAAACCCATCTCAATAACCTAGGTTATTAAGAAGTATGCTTTATATTTCTAGAAAATAGAGAGGGTTTATCCGTTAAAAACGGAGAAATGGAAGCATTGACGTTGTTTATACATCATAATGTGGGCAATACGTCTAATATGAGGTGTTTTCCTATTATTATTTTCCATAATACTAGTACCTTCACTTATAGGTATTAAATGAGGATTACAGTGAAACATATAGGAATTAACATTAATGTGATTATCATCTCAATTATCTATTTATAACTAAAATCATATCTTATTAAAAACAAATAATACATCAAACATTCCATTAACACACATATATTACAAAAAAATTAAATTTATATAAGGAGACTATCTCAATTAAATTAGTAAGATAATATAAAATAAACCAAGAAAAACAATTAGACTTTATTTGGTTATTATTTATTATATTTTCTAAATGTTAATATTATTGATTTATTTTAACATTAAAATAATTTAGCCAGCATCATCACAGCACTACAAATAATTAAAATTAAAGTCGCATACTGAAATATCCTGTCAGGCATTCTGATCAACAGCCACTTAGACAGTGGAATAGAGATTAGCGAACCTAAGAATAACAAAAGTGCCAAATGAATATCCGTATGCCCATCTTGCATGTAAGCTAATGCTGAAGATCCTGATAACAATGTTGTCGTAAAGATAGAAGTACCGATAGCTTGTTTAATAGAAAGGTTCGCATAACGTAGCAATAACGGTAACACAACGACACCACCACCTACCCCCGTTGCCCCTAAAACAACACCTGCGGCAATCGCTGGAAGTAATAGTGCTTTAATATTTAAAGGCGCTAGTTTTGTATTTTCAACCACAACGGGAGGTAATGAGAAAAACATTCTCTGTACAAAAAGAAATAAAGAAAAAATAATCGCAGCCACCACAAGCGCATTAATTCCCCACTCGACTTGTTGCTGATACTGCTCTAATGAACCTAAATAATTAACCAAAACACTAGCCAAAAAAGTACTTGGTAGCATTATTCCTAATACAATCATTGCTCTTTTAAAAGGAATATTGCCAAGGCGAAAATGCATATAAGACGAAGTGACTTTCATCAACATAGACAATAAATTGGCTGTTGCAACTGCCATTAATGCATTCATACCAAAAAAATAGGTCAATACAGGTAAAACAATAACACCGCCACCCACGCCCGTTGTGCTAATAATTAAACCAATAGCTGCACCTACCGCTAATGTGGTGATAAGTAACATTATTGATTTCCTTGTATAACAGCTTCTCGCCCTTTTAATAAGGCTTTTTCTGCCGACTCATTCGCTAATGTCATATATTTAAAAAACAGCACATCAAAAGCCACCATTTGTAAAACTTGTGGCGTGATCACTCCTAATTGAGAGTGTTGTTCGTCATAAAAATAAGGCAATGTATAATCTGATAATCGAGTTGCTTCATCTTGTCCAAAACGCGTTAATGCTACTGTTAAACAACCTTCATTTTTTGCCGATTTCAGCATCCGATTAATATCAGCCGTATTGCCTCGTGCAGTCACAGCAATAGCCAAATCATCAACTGATAAATTGGCGGAATAAGCCAATTGAGCATGAAGATCTGGACTAAATAAGGCGTTTTTATTCACGCGAATAAGCTTATGAAAAATATCACTCGCCACAACGGCAGAGGCGCCAATCCCAAACAGGACAATGCGTTTAGCTGAGACCATTTTTTCAGCCAGCAGATCAATACAATTGGGATCTAACAAAGCCAATGAGTCCTGAATAGCGCTAGTAAACAGATGCCCTGTTTTGGAAATAATTAATTCTGTTGAGTCTGTTTTCGCAAGATTGCCATAGAGAATATCGCCACTGCTTTTTTGTTGCTTTTCTTCTGAAAGGTAATCAATTTTAAATTCAGGATAACCACGATATCCCATTTGACGAGAGAAACGGATAACAGATGCACTACTTACACCGGCTTTAAGTGCCAGTTCAGCTGCATTCATACTGGCAATATTCTCACTATTATCTAATAGATAATGAGCGATACGCTGTTCTGTGCCTCTGCCCTGAATGAGCAAACTCTCAAGCTTTTTGGTCAGTGTCGACATTCTGTTATCCTTTTTATTTCTGACTTATTTCTCTGGATCTGTAAATCCCATTAGCATACTGGCAATAAAACCGACAATCCATGCGCCTAATACCGCGATCAGGAACTTAATAATTTGCCCATCACCAACTAACGGAATTAATGATAACCCAGCAGTACCAAATGGAATAATGATCCCAACTTGGAAATATGCCATTAATGCACCACCAGCCGCACCACCAATGCATCCAGCAATAAATGGTTTTCCAAGTGGAAGCGAAACACCAAACAATAAAGGCTCACCGACACCGAAAATACCCACAGGTAATGCGCCCATTAATGTTTTCTTTAAACGTTGATTTTTAGTGCGTAGATAAACCCAAAAACAAGAGCCTACTTGCCCCATTCCGCCCATAGCCAAAATTGGAAATAGATAATTTAAACCAAAGGTATTTAAGATTTCGGTATGAATAGGAATTAACCCTTGATGTAATCCCGTTAAGAGTAAAAATAAGAAACTTCCTCCTAACGCCGCACCAGTTACCACCGCACCACCACCTTGATTCAATAGTGATAATGATACGCCTTGTGCTAATAACTGATTAAGATAATGGCCGATAGGTTGGAATATCATAATCGCCACAAGAGAAGAGACTAAAATCGTCACAAACGGCGTTAAGATAAGATCAAGACTCTCTTTAACGATGCTACGAAACCATAATTCTAATTTTGAAGAGAATACAACCACCATTAATACCGCAAAAATCCCGCCACTGTTTGGCTGTAATTTCTCACCAAATAAGGTGATATCGGCAAGCCCTGGCATCGCTAATAATCCCGCCATGACCGCACCAATCGATGTTGATGCGCCCAATTCTTTAGCGGTATTTATCCCAATCATAATAGAGAGATACGCAAATACCGTACTACCAATTAATTTGAATAATTTAAATAGTTCAGGGAACTGCTCAACTAAGCCCGGTGCGACTAAACGGATAATATTAATTAACCCCATAATCAAACCGCAGCCAATTAAAGCAGGAATGGTAGGAACAAAAATAGCCGCTAATGTATTTAGCATACGGCGGATTGAGAAGCCTTTTTTCACTGAGGTTGACGCTGGCTTATCTTCACTACTTGCTGAACTTTTTTGCATACGTTTATTCATGATGGAATAAACTTTTGCCGCAGTCCCCATTCCGACAATCACTTGATGCTGTTCGCCATTAAATACAACGCCTTTAACGCCTTCGACTTGTTTTAAAGCGTCTGCATCAAAAAGTGAACTGTCCTTTAAAATCAGTCGAATGCGAGTCATGCAATGTGTTAGGGTTGCCACATTTTGAAACCCACCAGCGTGTTTTTCTATTTCTATTGCTAACGTGTCGAGATGTTCTATTTTATTAGCCATATGCGTGCCTGCTAAAGTTTAGAGTGTTTACTCATATTGTTATTAGTTAAATAGGGCAAGTTGCTGTTGTAGCGAACGATAAGGATATTGCTGTGTGATTTGCTCAACTTTCTCCACACTCAGATGAAGCTCATACATCAAAATGGCTTTTCTAGGATGATAATTAACCATTTGTAACAAGGCTCTGGCTCTTTCATGTGAAATTCCACACACTTCGCTGACAATACCTTCAGCACGACGTTGCAATTTTTCATTACTCGCAATCACATCCACCATCAGGTTTTTATGCACTTTCCCGAGCTTAGTCATTACACTGGTGCTTAACATCCCTAGGATCATTTTTTGAGCTGTACCACTTTTCATTCTTGTGGAGCCGGTTAACACCTCTGCGCCTACGTCTGGTGCAATAGATAGATCAGCAATCTCGCTCATCTTACTTTTGCCACGCGTGGTAATAGATATTGTTAACGCTTTTAGTTTCTTACCATATTGCAAAGCCGCGACAGTGAAGGGAGTACGACCACTTGCGGCAATACCAATAACAACATCTTTATCACTGACATGACGACGTTGAAGCTCTTCAATTGCCGCCTCTCGGCTATCTTCAATATTTTCAACCGCTTTTAGCATTGCATCATGACCACCTGCAATAATTGCCTGTACTAATGTAGAAGGTACACCAAAAGTTGGCGGACATTCGGCACTATCTAGTACAGCTAATCGGCCACTGGTTCCCGCGCCAACATAAAAAATACGCCCACCTTTTTGCAAACGTTCAGTTATTTTTTCTACTGCTTTAGCAATAGCAGGTAATTCTTTTTTAACTGCATTTGCAACCGTCATATCTGCACTATTGATTAGCGTAACCAACTCTAAAGCACTTAATTCAGAAAACTGTGTTGTTTCTTGATTGCTTTCATTTTTAAGACATTCGCTTAATGCATCTTCTTTCATCACCACAACCTTATGAAATCATATTTCAATTAAAATTACATCCAATGAAATTGTATTTCAAGACTATTTGTCACGATGCTGTGAAATGAATCACATTAAGCCCTGTTTTTTGCTTTGTAAGAAATTCAACAGTGGCTATAAAAATAAAGTAATCAATTGATTTTAAATCAATTCCACTTACCATCTAAATAAGATAACAAGTGGAATATAAAGATATAATAGTGCGGAGGTGTACTACTTCGCTTGCGCTAAAAACTGCCCAAACTCTTCAATGCTTGGATAAGAAGATTGTGTGCCTTTTCCGGCAACACTTAAGCCTGAAAACATCACCGCTTTATTTAATGCTTCTTCAATATTATTAGTGTGAACATAATAATGGGAAAAACAACCAATAAAGGCATCGCCGGCTCCACTGGTATCTATTGCATCAACTTTAATAGCAGGAATGTACTTTTCAATTTCGCCGTTCATCCATAATGCCCCTTTTTCCCCTAACGTAACGATGACATTCTTAAAGCCTTTTTGTAGTAAAGAACAAGCGGCTTCGCGAATTTCATCCATTGTAGTGATTGGCATACCGGTCAATATTTCAAGTTCAGTTTCATTTGGAACAAAAAAATCACAACGAGCAGCAATATCAAGATCTAATGCTTTTGAAGCGGGAGCTGGGTTAAATAACACAGGAATATGGTGTTTATTGCCGAACTCAATAGCGTGATAGACCGTTTCAAGCGGGATTTCTAATTGCAGTACAATTATTTTGCATTTTTTCAGGCTATCTGTCGCTCTATCAATATCTTCTGGCGACAAATGTTGATTAGCCCCTTTAACAATTAAAATGCTATTTGATGATTGGGAAGTCACAAAAATAGGTGCAACACCACTTGTTGTACCGGGTACTTTTTCAACATAGCGTGTATTAATGCCATAAGACTCTAAATTCATGATGGTGTTATCCGCGAAAATATCATCGCCGACTTTTGTCAACATCATCACTTTTGAATTTAATTTAGCAGCAGCAACTGCTTGATTAGCGCCTTTACCACCACAACCCATTTTAAATGCCGGCGCCTCAAGGGTTTCACCCTCTTTTGGCATCCTATCTATATAGGTGATCAAATCCACCATATTTGAACCAATCACTGCAATATCCATAGCGCCTCTTACTCTTATGTGAAATTTCTAAATGTGAAAATAGTGACATTTTGATAGATATATAACAGTATAATGTTATTTTTGTATCATCTGTGATTGTTATCTCATTAAAACGGCTCTACTATGTTGCCAAACTAACATAAGTGAAAAATAACAATCTTTTTACTAAGGAATAGACTATGCGTCCATTAGCTAATTATATCGATCATACCCTTCTTGCTGCAGATACAACTGAATCACAAATCAAGAAATTGTGTGCTGAAGCAATTGAACACGGTTTCTTCTCTGTGTGTATTAACACTTCTTACATCCCTTTAGCAAGAACTTGCCTTGAAGGCAGTGATGTAAAAGTATGTTGTGTTGTCGACTTCCCATTTGGTGCTGGTTTAACAGCAACAAAAGCATTTGAAGCGGCTGAAGCTATTCGTCAAGGCGCGCAAGAAGTCGATATGGTTATCAATATCGGTATGTTAAAAAGCGGTCGTTTAGACTTCGTAAAACAAGATATTGAAGCAGTAAAAGCAGCTTGTGGTAATACAACTCTGAAAGTGATTTTAGAAACTTGCTTATTAACTGACGACGAAGTACGTTTAGTGTGTGAAATGTGCCGTGAGATCCGTGTTGATTTTGTGAAAACATCGACAGGATACAGTACAATGGGCGCAACAGAACATCATGTTGCTTTGATGCGTAAAACCGTTGGTGATGAAGTTGGCGTGAAAGCATCTGGTGGTGTTCGCGATCGCCAAACAGCATTAAACATGATCAAAGCAGGAGCAACACGTATCGGCGCTAGCGCAAGTGTCGCTATCGCAACAGATTCAGATGCACCTGAATCAAATTACTAATTATTTAGCGTATCTTTTTTTGGAGTACGCTATTCGATAATACAAGGATCCTTCGGTGATAGAGACCAAACAGCACGAACGTTTGCGCCGCCTCAGTGAATGTATAAAACGCTCAGGTCGCATACATCTTAAAGACGCCGCAAGGATCCTTGAAGTTTCTGAAATGACGATTAGACGCGATCTCAGCGCTGATGCTGAAAACCCGTTCCCAATGTCATTATTAGGTGGCTATATTGTTGCATTAGCCCAACCTCATGCAGGCTCACTATCAACATCATCCGATATTATTACGCCAGATCAAACTGAAGAACTTCATATTCCTAATCTTGCCGCCGGTATGGTCTCTGAAGGCGATGTTCTTTTTTTCGATAACGGACAATTTATTCCCACACTGATTGAGCTTATTCCCGATAACCTGCATTTCACTGGGATCTGTTATTCTCATCGAGTCTTTTTGGCCTTAAGCCAGAAAAAAA
The DNA here is from genome assembly GCF_022369495.1 of Proteus penneri. NCBI lineage: Bacteria > Pseudomonadati > Pseudomonadota > Gammaproteobacteria > Enterobacterales > Morganellaceae > Proteus > Proteus penneri. The sequence continues at coordinate 3,921,359 of NZ_CP059690.1, read as the reverse complement.
ATGCCACGGTATTACTCTGTGGAGGTGAATACCGCCCTAAAAGTGATTCATTCTTCAATCCAACCCAACCTTCTTATCTTGATAGCATTAATCCTAAAAAAGCCTTTATTTCAGCTGAAGGTGTCCATCTTGATTTTGGCGTTACTTGTTATAACATCGACGATCTTTATATGAAGAAAAAAGCGATGGATAAATCTATTCGTAAGATCTTACTCACCAAATATCACTATTTTGATGAAACAGCGACAGCCAATATGGGTGATTTAGCGCAATTTGATGTTGTTATTACTGATAGAAAATTAACGGATGATTACGAAGAGTATTGCCGAAAAAGCTCAGTAAAAGTGATTTATTAATTAAAAGTAGATAACTAACTAAAATAGATAATAAAGAAAAATTAACCTTAAATTAAATAAATTATATTTATTCTCTTTGATAAAAATAAAGAAAAACAACACCAACTTTTAATTGCTAAAGCAAAAAAAAGTGGTTACTATGCCTGCGATTTATTATTTTATCCATTTCACTTAACTGCAAGGAGGTATCCCATGACAACAACAAATATGAATACTCTTTGCGGACAATCTCAGAAGTAATCCTTTTTTCTTTCTTTTTGCTGTCCGCCAACCAATTTATTTTTTAATCCTTTACATTATATGGATTGGTATATGGACAACTGTGTTCATTATTTATCTGATCGCGTTTGCTATAACGAACGGCATTAGGTAGCCGTATTATTTGTGCCAATAAACAACTGATTTATGAAGAAGCACCACAATCTTATAAATCGATTGAGACTGTGATTGAAAGTATGGTGAGCATTGGATTAATTGAGGTTATTGCTCGTTTAAAACCCGTGATCACCTACAAAACAAGTGGGAAGATGGCGTAATGTTATTAATCTAACAAAAACAAAGCCACGATTTTTAATCGTGGCTTTTTTAAGACAACAATACCCTGCAATAAGATTTTTTAAATTAAAAAATCAATAAAGCGTATAGAGCGTTTTAATAAATAAATCTTACTGTTAATACATTTATTTTATTTAATTAATCTTATTTATTTTAATAACATCACATTTATTTAAATATAAACGTTATTGATACTGATTAATTAAACGGGTGCTGGTGTATTGCGCATTTTAACAGTGAACGTCACAACAGCAGAAGCGACTAATGCAATTATCATAAACATAAATGCACTGTCATAACTGCCGCCACTCGCTTTAATTAAGAAGCCCATAACCGGTGCGGAAACAACCCCCGCCATTTGGCCACCGAAGTTAACAATTCCTGAAGCACGACCCATGATTTTATTGGGGATAGTATCCATTAAAATACCCCAGAACATTGCCATGGCAAAGAACATAAACAGTGCTGAAATACACTGATATACAACAGCCATATCCGCACTTTCAACAGTATAAGTCATATATAAGAAGCCCGCGGCAATCACTGCGGTGATCATATATAACCATTTACGCTGTGCTTTGCATTTATCAGAAACATAACCGCCTAATAATGTCCCACCCGCACCAAATAAGAATGGAATAGCCGCCATTACCCCTGTTTTAGCCAAAGAGAATTCACGAACAGTAATTAAATAGCTTGGTAACCACGTTGAAAATCCCCAAAAGGTAATATCAAACAGAAACCAAATCGCCGCCATTTGCCATAACACTGGCATTTTTAACACATCTTTAAAAGGTACGGCTTCAACAGGTTTATCCGTTAATGTGCCATCCGCTGCTAATTCATCGAGATCTTGTTGAGTAATACTTGGGTGATCTTTTGGGTTATCACGAGTAAAGAAATAAATACCCGCTGCAATTAATAAGCCCGGAATACCTAAAACAATAAACACCATATGCCAGCCAAAAGCGCCGATAATACTGGCTGCAACAATGACGGCTAATGCTGGTCCTAACGTATTGACTGTTGATTGAATTGCCGTTGCACGACCACGCTCTTTAGATGGGAAATAAGTCGAGATCATTTTCCAAGAAGCGGATGGAAAACAGCCTTCACCAATACCAAATAAGAATCGCACTGCTAACATTAACGGTAATGTAAACACCATACCCGTTAAACTGGTGAAGACTGACCACCATGCAATGCCAATTGCCATAATTTTACGAGCACCAAAGCGGTCAGCTAAGAAACCACCCGGTATTTGGAATGCCGCATAACCGACAAAGAACGCACTGATGATTAAGCCTTGTTGTGTGGTATCAAGATTAAGATCACGCCCAATAAAGGGTAATGAAACACTCATTACCATTCTATCTAAAAATGAAAGTAACCATGCTAACCAAATTAAGGATAAAACGGTGTAACGAGCTTTCCATGTTTTCTTCGGTTGAAGGTCTGGAATAATATTTGAACTCATTTTCCTGTTCCTCAAGTAAGGGGAAACCATCACGGTTGAAGAACAACCGTGATAAACAGAGATAAGATTTAACGTTTAAGAGCGCTATTGTGTTGTTATGCTCTTAAAACATGACCGCTACAGGCGTAACTTTCGACTCCATTAATTAAAGCGATACGCCCATTGACCATTACCAGATCAATCCCTTCTGGGTATTGGTTTGGTTCAACAAACGTGCCTTTATCAATAATGGTTTCAGGATCAAGCATCACAATGTCTGCCGCATAGCCTTCTTTAATTAAGCCTCTATCGGTTAATCGAAGGACTTCAGCTGGTTTACCTGTCATTTTGCGGATAGCTTGTTCCCAAGTGAGACATTTTTCTTCTCTGACGTATTTCCCTAAAACACGAGGGAATGCACCAAATACGCGAGGATGAGGTTTACCAGCTCCCATTAACCCATCAGTACAGACGTTTTGTTCAGGACGACATAAGAATTTGATAACGTGTTCTTCTGTGCCGTAAAAATCCACCATTCCTACCGCATTTTCTTCTTCGTATAGCAGATCAAAGGTTGCGTTATACGGATCTTTACCTCTCAATTTGCCTAGCTCGACAAGGCTAAGTCCAACGGCATCTTGGTTTTTTTCTGTTTTAGAGCTAGTGACATAAATATTTTCTAAGCCTGCAAAATCAATAAAGTTATCCCAACCCGGAATACCTTTTTCGATATCTTCAATCATCTTTTTACGCAGTTCAGGAGAAGCTAAGCGTTCTAATAATTTCTCTGTACCTCCTGCGTGAACCCAAGGCGGTAAAATCACCCCAAGCATGGTACTGCCTGCCACATACGGATATTGGTCAAAAGAGATACGAATGCCCTCTTCTTGTGCTTGCTCTAACATACCAAGCATTTCGTCGATTAATCCCCAGTTTTTCTTACCGCAAACTTTCATATGGGAAATATGCAACCAAACACCTGATGCTTTGGCGATATCAATAAGCTCTTGAGTTGATTGAATAATATCGTCAGCTTCGCTACGCTGGTGTACAACAAAAATACCATTATGTTTTGCTGTAACCTTACAAAGTTCGATCATTTCAGCGGTATCACCAAAGGCACAAGGCATATAAATCAATCCTGTTGATAAACCAAACGCCCCTGCTTTTAACTCACGCTCTAAGATCTCACACATCTTGGCAACATCTTCACGAGTAGAAGGATTACCTTCTAATCCCATCGCTTCCATTCGGATGTTGCCATGAGGAACAAGGTAAGCAAGATTGGTTGCTGAGCCTCGGGCTTCCAACATTCCCAAGTAACCTTCGGTATTTTTAAAATGCCAATCAATGCTGTCAGAATCTCCATCTAACCCCGCAATATTCTTGCGCCATGCAGAAATATACTGTTCTGGTAAGGGTGCTAACGCGACACCATCTTGCCCTAACAATTCAGTGGTGATCCCTTGGCGGATTTTGGCAGATAACGCAGGATTAAGCAGAGCAGAAAGATCTGAGTGGGTGTGGGTATCAATAAAGCCGGGGCAGACTATCTTCCCTGTAGCATCAATAATTTGATCATTCGTTTTAGCATCAAACTGACCGATTTTTATTATTTTTCCTTCGTTAACCACAACATCAGCTTGAAATGCACTTGCCCCTGTTCCATCAATAACAGTGGCGTTTTTAAATATTGTTTTCATTCTGTTATTTCTCCAAAGAGCATCTGACTATTTCGCCAGATACTCTTCTAGTAAGGATTTTTTTGAGTAAGAATTAAAGGTGATAAAGGCTGTTCATAATGCTGTAATACCCCTTCGCCGCACCTTTTAACTGTTCAATTTCGATATATTCATCAATGGTGTGTGCTAAGTTTTCGCGAGATGGGCCAAAACCAATGGTTTTAATACCCGCTTCACCCGCATAGTGGCTACCGTTGGTACAGAAAGAGTATTGTGTGACGGTAGGGTTAAAGCCGGACTCATGCAGCCCTTTTAAAACGCTTTGCACGTAAGGATCACTCTCTTCTAATACCCAACCTGGGAAGAAACGTTCACCTTCAATAGTGGCGCCGGTGTAACATTTTTCAGTACCGTAGGCATAAGAGACTTTAGCTTTAAAATCAGCGTCTTGAGAAGTTAGTTCATCAATGGCTTTTTGTAATGGTGCAAGCACTTCCTCTTTAGTTTCACCGACTAATAAACGACGATCGTAAGTGGCACGGCAATATTCAGGTACAACCGAAGCGCCTGGATAAGGTGATGATTTAATATCCGTAAGTTCTAAGATCCCTTTTCCTAAAACAGGATGAACGGGTGGTGTTAGGGTTCTGATCTTCTCGATCAGTTTTGCCATTTTATAAACAGAGTTGATCCCTGCATCTGGATTGGCGGAGTGAGCGGGTTTACCAAAGGTTTCAACAACAATCTCGGCACGACCGCGTTGCCCAATTTTGAGGTTTAATTCTGAGGCTTCACCAATCACCACATAGTCTGGCTTATAGCGCTCAGAAACTAATCTAGCGGCAACACCTTCAAAACACTCTTCATGCACAATACAAGAGACATAAATACGACCGGCAAAATTGCGCTGATTATCTTGGCCATAAAAACCAATCGCTGAAATCATGGCTGCGACAGCACCTTTCATATCACTGGTGCCACGACCATAAATCTTGCCATCTTTGATTTCTGCACCATAAGGCTTTTCTTTCCAATCACGTTCACTTACTGGCACAGTGTCGATATGACCATCAAAAACAAGGGTTTTCCCTGGGTGTTGACCTATAATTCCGCCAATGATATTGCCGTATTTATCAATATGAATATCATCAAAATCATAGCTTTTCATCATCTCTTCTATGACTTTAACAACGTTACCTTCTTCACCTGAATAGCTTTTTTGTTGGATTAATAATTGGCAATTCTTAATAACTTCATCAAATCGGTTTGCTGATAACATACTTTTTCACTCCAAAAGACTTATTTGTTTTTTAAAATTGTTTGAAGCTAGGCAACTCGCCATCCCACACGATATCGCGATAACGCTCAGGATCGGTGTCACCTTCAGTGCTGATCACAAGCACTCTTGCATTTTCATCTAATCCCAGCTCTTCTTTCACGCTTTGATAAACTGGTGATTGCATTAAAATAGAGAGCAACCCTGTTGTCACAGCGCCAGATTCACCAGAAATGATGTGCGGATCACCGGGTAAAGGGTTCCCTAAAATCCGCATTCCCCTAGTCGCGACGGCATCAGGGCAAGAGAAAAATGCCGCTGAATAATCGCGTAATAAATTCCAACCAATACTATTCGCTTCACCACAAGCAAGCCCCGCCATAACGGTTTGTAAATCTCCGCCAACAGGAATGGCATCCGCTTTTCCTGATACGGCAGATCGATATAAACAGTCGGCAATACGTGCTTCTGCCACAATCACTTTTGGCGCTTGTTTACCATAAGCAGCGGTGACCATACCTTGCACCATACCCGCAAAAGAGCCTACGCCGGCTTGCACAAAAATATGCGTCGGAGGTACTTCATGTAATTGCGCGAGAGATTCCAGCATTAAAGTGCCATAGCCTTGCATGATCCAAAGTGGGATCTCTTCATAGCCATCCCATGCAGTGTCTTGAACCACGATCCAGCCATACTTTTCAGCCATTTCCGCCGTCATTCTCACCGCATCGTCATAGTTCATATCAACGATTTCAGCGACGGCACCTTCACGTAAAATGGCATCTAAGCGTTCTTGTGATGATCCTTTTGGCATATAGACCACCGCTTTTTGCTTTAACTGTCTTGCCATCCAAGCAACACCACGTCCATGATTCCCGTCAGTGGTTGTCGCAAAAGTGACGCCATTTAACTTTTTCCTGATCTCATCACTGATCATTACCTCATAAGGTAATTCACTTATGTCCATTTCGAGGAAATCAGCAATATGGCGCGCCATCGCGTAAGCACCACCTAACGCTTTAAACGCCTTCAAACCAAAACGGAAAGACTCATCTTTAAGATATAATTCACCCACCCCTAAAGTTTTAGCTAACTGGGGTAAATGAAATAACGGTGTAGGTGCGTATCCTGGAATAGTTCTATGAAAATCTAACGCTTTAGCTAACTCTTCATAACGAAAAGGGGCTAGCTCAGCGGTTGGTTTTCGCGTAAATGAACTTTGGTTAATCAGGTACTGCAATTGCTCCTGCATGGAATTACCTCTTAATCACACTTTAAAATTCGCGATAACCCAATATCGCGATTAATCGGAATACAATAGGGTTATCCCCTATATCGCAATATGTATGCCAACTCACTCAAAAAGCATTTAATAGAGATGCAATATTTTGATTTTAAATAGATTTATTATTTAACTGATTAAAAGATGAAATTAATCATGCAGAAAAGCTGTGATCTAGGCGGTTTTATTTAAGTGATAAATTATCAATAATAAGAAACTGTGTGAGCTTTATACAAAAAATACATAACTATTTAATAAATAACAATTAAATTAACCAATCTAAATAAGTGATGATAATTTATTATCAATATTGATAATTTTAAGGTGAGAATGTGATGCACTCATTGCTAAGTACCCTACAAGATGAAATCAGCAAATATACCGATGCCATTGCAGGGATCACTGGCACTGATGTTGAAATTATTGATAACAATTTAATTCGTATTGCTGGTACAGGACGTTACCGTTATATGCTCAATCAAGATGTCTCCAATAATGGGCATATTTATCGCCATGTGCTGCAAGTACAAAAGACTATTTTGATTGAAGATCCGAAAGAAAATAGCCTCTGCCAACTGTGTCAAAATCGCTTAACATGCACTGAAGAGCTTGATCTAAATGCCCCTATTTTTCTGAATAACCAAGTTATTGGTGTCATTGGCATTATCTGTTCTAACCGAGAACAGAAAATGTTTTTAATGAAGCAAAAACAAGCCTTTATCACCTTTATTGAACAATTTTCAGAGATGATTTCAAGTCGTGTTTTTGAATGCCTTGAAAGGCTTCGTGAACAAGAGCGATTTGGTACTTTTCGCAATTTAATTGATGTGATGGATAGAGGCGTAATTGCTATTGATAGCCAAGGTAAGATTTGGCACGCCAATCTTTCTGCTTTGCGTTTTTTTGATTGTGAGCTTATTGGTCAGTCTCTTGATATCAATATGACAGGCGACATCCTTTATGGTGATGAAGAAGCGTGGCTGATATTAAACCAACAACACTATCATGTTCTGTGTAAAAAAATCACCTTTTCATCGGTTGATAATGACCAACTTACCATGGTTATCTTTCATGATGCTCGTGATTATATGACACAAATAAATACCCTTTCCGTTGATGAAAATCCCCACTCTCCTTTAATTGGTAATTCACAAAATATGCTCCAATTAAAAAGCATGCTAAGTAAAGTTGCCGTAAGTCATGCCAGTGTGCTTATCACCGGAGAAAGCGGTTCAGGTAAAGAAGTGGTGGCTTACACTATTCACCAACAAAGCCTACGCACAAAGCAGCCCTTTATTACTATTAACTGTGCGGCTATTCCTGAACAACTCTTAGAAAGTGAGCTTTTTGGTTATGTGCGGGGCGCTTTTAGTGGTGCTGATCCTAAAGGACGTATTGGTAAATTTGAATTGGCACATGGTGGTAGCCTATTTCTTGATGAAATTGGGGATATGCCTTTGCATTTACAAGCCAAACTTTTACGTGTGCTCCAAGAAAAAAGCATTACCCGTGTTGGCTCTAATAATCTAATTAATATTGATGTGCGTATTATTGCCGCCACAAACAAAGATCTGCGTGAAATGGTAAATAAAGGGCAATTCCGTGAAGATCTGTTTTATCGCCTCAATGTTGTGCCGATCCATACGCCTGCATTACGTGATCATCGAGAAGATATTGCAGAACTAGCACAATTTTTTGCCGACGATTTAGCATTAACCTATCAACGGCCTACGACGAAGATCCCAAATTCCATTATTAACTGCTTATATTCCTATGATTGGCCTGGCAATATCAGAGAGTTACGCAATGTCATTGAGTATATGTATGTTATGCAAGGCGATACTGTTGATTTAAACCTTAGTCACCTTCCGCCTTATTTATTAGAAACACCACATTCTGCTCCTTTAGAAAAAGACAAAACCGTAGTATCCATACAGAAAACAGATAATAAAGATAAAACTCAGCCATTAAACACACAAGAGCTTCTCAAAACTCAAAGCCTGACATCAGAATATCAAACCATTATGAGCATATTAGAAAAAACAGGAACAACACTGGAAGGAAAGAAGAAAGCAGCTGAAATCTTAGGGATCAGTATTGCTACCTTATATAGAAAAATAAAAAATCACTAGGGATCAAAACAAAAATGGAAACAGAAGGAAATCTAAAATTATAAGATAAGCATGATTATTTAAATTTAGATACCCCCTAATTATGGGCATTTATAATACACTCAATCTCTAACTTAACATCCATGAAGTTCAGTGCCATAGTATAGAAATTCATGCTAAACATCTCTTATAGAGGATTTCCATGGCAGTCCCAACCTACGATAAATTTATTGAACCTGTCTTACGTTTTTTAAAACATCACCCTGAAGGTATTGCAGCAAAAGATGTCCATGAAAACGTCGCCAACATATTAGAATTAGATGATAATCAGTGTGCAGAACTCCTTTCAAGTGGACAATTAGTCTATAAAAATCGTGCGGGCTGGGCTCATGATAGATTAAAACGGGCTGGACTGTCGCAAAGCTTATCTAGAGGTAAATGGTGCCTAACAGAAGCCGGTTTTGAATGGATCAAAAATAATCCATTTCCTCTCACTAAAGAACAAATCGATCACTTAGCTTTGGATTTTGTTGATGTAAAACTTAACACTAATCCTGATGTCGTATTACTCGATGAAGATACACCGCGCACCCCAGATAACTCCCAACAGATACGAAGCCCAGACGAGCGTCTAAACGATGCATTAAAAGAAATTCGTGAATCTATCGCTATTGATTTACTCGAAAATTTACTTCAAGTATCACCTACTCGCTTTGAATTTATTGTATTAGATATACTGCATAAACTAGGTTATGGCGGCCATCGTGATGATTTAAAACGAGTTGGTGGTGCTGGTGATGGGGGGATTGATGGAATAATTTCCCTAGATAAACTGGGGCTAGAAAAAATTTATGTTCAAGCAAAACGCTGGCAAGGTACTGTCGGACGCCCTAATTTACAAGCGTTTTATGGCGCCCTTATCGGTCAAAAAGCCAAGCGAGGCATTTTTATTACCACATCGGGTTATAGTGCTCAAGCCATTGACTTTGCAAAGTCAGTTGAAGGATTAGTACTTATTGATGGTAATCGTTTAGTTAACTTGATGATGGATAACGAAATTGGTGTAAGTTCACAAATAGTCAAGTTACCTAAGTTGGATATGGATTATTTTGAGTAATGACAATGGGTTGCAGACATTGTTATACCAATAGTGTTTAATACAGACAAATCCAATTTCGGTACTTGCTTTGCCCTCTTTACGCGCATTGCTCAGTCACAAATAAATAATTATTAGAGTAGGATATGAATAAACAACAATTAGCCGCAAAGATTTGGGAATCGGCTAACCAAATGCGTTCTAAAATTGAAGCGAACGAATACAAAGATTACATACTTGGTTTTATCTTTTACAAATACCTAAGCGACCAACTAGTGCAGTTTGTCACCAAAGAAGGGATGACAGCCGAAGATATCAAAAACCTTAATGAAGAAGACACCGATACTGTTCAATATGTGCAAAGTAACTTGGGTTACTTTATTGCTTATGACAATCTTTTTTCTACATGGGTTGATCCAAAATTTGAATTTGATGAATCCAATGTGCGTGATGCGCTTTCTGCCTTCAGCCGTTTAATTTCACCTACCTACAAAAAACTCTTTGAAGGCATTTTTACGACCTTAGAAACAGGTTTAAGCAAGCTGGGCGAAAGTGCAGGTAAACGAACCAAAGCTATCAGTGATTTATTACACTTAATCAAAAGCATTCCAATGAATGCCAATCAAGGATACGACGTACTGGGTTATATTTACGAATACTTGATTGAAAAGTTTGCCGCTAATGCAGGTAAAAAAGCGGGTGAGTTTTATACTCCACATGAAGTCTCTGTACTGATGTCGAATATTGTCGCTCACGCATTAAAAGATAAAGATAATATTGAAATTTACGATCCAACTTCAGGCTCAGGTTCGTTATTGATCAATATTGGTGAAGCGGTTCAGAAATATGCTAAAAATAAAGATAGCGTCACCTATTACGCCCAAGAATTAAAAGCGAACACCTACAACTTAACCCGTATGAACCTAATCATGCGCGGTATTAAAGCCAGCAATATTAAAACCCGTAATGGGGATACACTAGAAGACGATTGGCCGTATTTTGATGAAAATGATCCACAAGGCTCATACGAAACATTATATGTCGATGCTGTAGTCTCCAATCCCCCTTATTCTCAAAATTGGGAACCTACGGATAAAAGTAACGATCCTCGCTATTCACGCTTTGGTCTCGCCCCGAAAACGAAAGCCGATTTTGCATTTTTACTGCATGACCTCTATCACTTAAAGCCTAATGGCATTATGACTATCGTCTTGCCCCATGGTGTGTTATTCCGTGGCGGTGAAGAAGGTGAAATTCGCAAACAACTTATTGAACAAAATCACATTGATACCATTATCGGTTTACCCGCCAATATCTTTTTTGGCACGGGTATTCCTACCGTCATTTTGGTTCTTAAACAAAAACGTGAAAATACTGATGTATTAATTATTGATGCTTCCAAGCATTTTATAAAAGAAGGTAAAAATAATAAGTTACAAGCCAGTGATATCAAACGCATTACTGACGCAGTGATTAATCGCGAAAATATTGATAAATTTTCGCAAGTGGTCAGCAAAAAAACGCTCCAAGATAATGGCTACAACCTGAATATTCCGCGCTATGTCGACTCTTCGGAAACGCCAGAAAGTTGGGATTTACATGCTACGATGCTAGGTGGTATTCCTAACAGTGAAATTGCAGCGCTACATCAGTATTGGCAAGCATTTCCACAATTACACCATGCGTTGTTTACACCAAAATCAGAGGCTTATAGTGAGCTTGCGATTGAAAAATCAGCAGTTAATGCTTTTATTAGTCAGCACTCTGAAGTAGTCGCGTTTATCAAACACTACAATCAAGCTTTTAATGGTTTTGATGATCATCTAAACCACCAGCTAATACAAAACTACAAAAACGTTAATCGTAATCAGCAAGAAGAAGCACTCAGTGTTGAACTGTTTACTCGCTTAGCCCCTATTGCCTTAATCGACAAATACCAAGCTTATCAATTTCTTAATAACCAATGGCAGGTCATTAGCGCCGATTTAGAAATGATACAAACGGAAGACTTTAGTGCCACTAAAAAAGTCGATCCCAATATGGTGATAAAGAAAAAAAATGGCAAAGATATCGAAGTACAAGACGGTTGGAAGGGTCATATACTGCCGTTTGATTTAGTACAACAAACCTATTTAAGCGATGACTTACAAGCTCTGACTGATCAAGAAACACGGTTAGCAGAAATCACCAGCTCCCTAGAAGAGATTTTTGAATCACTGACTGAAGAAGAAAAAGAGCAAGAAACCGTAAAAGAGAGCAAAGATGGCTTTGCAAATACGGAAGTGGGTAAAGCGGCTAAAGTCTTCTTAAAAGAGCAAAAAGATGCAAAAACCAAATTCGCGCCAGAGAGCTATGAAGCAAAAATCATTGAAGCAAGTAAGCTTATCGATAAAGAAAAAGCGCTGAAAAAAGCGGTAAAAGACGCAAGCATCGCGCTTCATTTAAAAACAAAGACGACCCTCGAAGCGTTAAGTGATGAGCAAGTCCATACGCTGCTACACCTTAAATGGATTGCCCCACTGTGCAATGAACTTCTAACCTTGCCAAACACGGTAATTACCCAACTAACCCGTCAAGTACAAGCATTAGCCGATAAATATGCAGTGACTTATTCACAAGTCGCCAATGAAATAAAAACCACTGAAAAAGAATTGGCTGACATGATGGGCGAACTGACGGGTAATAAGTTTGATATGCAGGGTTTAACTGAACTCGCTAGCTTATTAAAGGGTGAATAAGATGTGTGCAGATAAGAAAGTACCTGAAATTCGCTTTAAGGGGTTTAGTGGGGAGTGGTTAAATAATCCAATTGGTGAGATTTGCGGCTCAATTTTTGGCGGAGGAACACCTTCAACTAGTGAGAAAAGCTTTTGGCAAGGCAATATTCCTTGGATTCAATCCTCTGACATAGCGGATGGTGATGTTAGCTCAGTGAATGCAAAAAAATATATCACTAAAGTAGCTGTAAATAAGTCTGCAACTAAGTTGATTTCTGGTAATTCGATAGCGATCGTCACAAGAGTAGGCGTAGGAAAACTTTCGCTAATGAAAGATAGGTTTACCACTAGCCAAGATTTTTTATCCTTGAGTGATTTGAAAGTTGATGCACAATTTTCGGCTTATGCTATCTGGAAGCAACTACAAATTGAAAAAGAGCAAGTTCAAGGAACTTCGATAAAAGGTATAACCAAGGAAGAATTATTATCAAAAATAATAACTTTCCCTAAGTCTAAAGTTGAACAAACCACCATCGGCAACTATTTCCAAAAGCTCGATAATTTAATCAACCAGCACCAACAAAAGCATGACAAACTCAATAATATTAAAAAAGCCATGCTAGAAAAAATGTTTCCTAAACAAGGCGAAACCGTACCTGAGATTCGCTTTAAGGGATTTCGTGGGGAGTGGTTAAATAATTCAATTGGTGAGATTTGCGGCTCAACTTTTGGCGGAGGAACACCTTCAACTAGTGAGAAAAGCTTTTGGCAAGGTAATATTCCTTGGATTCAATCCTCTGACATAGCGGATGGTGATGTTAGCTCAGTGAATGCAAAAAAATATATCACTAAAGTAGCTATAAATAAGTCAGCAACTAAGTTGATTTCTGGTAATTCGATAGCAATCGTCACAAGAGTAGGCGTAGGAAAACTTTCGTTAATGAAAGATAAGTTTGCCACTAGCCAAGATTTTTTATCCTTGAGTGATTTGAAAGTTGATGCACAATTTTCGGCTTATGCTATCTGGAAGCAACTACAAATTGAAAAAGAGCAAGTTCAAGGAACTTCGATAAAAGGTATAACCAAGGAAGAATTACTATCAAAAATAATAACTTTTCCTAAATCTAAACTTGAACAAATCGCCATCGGCAATTATTTCCAAAAGCTCGACGAACTAATCAACCAACACCAACAACAGATCACTAAACTTAACCATATCAAGCAAGCTTGCTTAAGCAAAATGTTTATCTAGCAGGGAGTGCCATTATGACAACGTTTAAAACTGAAGCAGAATTCGAACAGGCTTTTATTAACGTTCTCACCCAAAAAGGGTGGGAGCCTGAAATACTGAAAAACAAAACCGAAGCGGATTTACTGCAAAACTGGGCAAATATTTTATTTGAGAATAATCGCCAGCGTGATCGCCTAAACGATGTGCCATTAACCGATGGCGAAATGCAACAGATTATTGAGCAAATCAAAGCGCTAAAAACGCCAATCAAATTAAACGGTTTAATTAATGGCAAAACTATCGCCATTAAGCGCGATAACCCTGACGATACCTTGCATCTTGGTAAAGAAATCAGCTTAAAAATTTACGATCGCCAAGAAATTGCCGCCGGTCAAAGTCGTTACCAAATTGCACAGCAACCCCAATTTGAACGTGGTAGCCCTTTGCGTAACGATAGGCGTGGTGATGTATTATTACTTATCAACGGCATGCCTGTGATCCATGTTGAGCTAAAACGCAGTGGTATTCCTGTTAGCCAAGCCGTCAACCAAATCGAAAAATACAGTGCAGAAGGGATATTTAGCGGGCTGTTTTCACTGATCCAAGTATTTGTGGCAATGGAACCAAACGAAACCAAATACTTTGCTAACCCCGGAATGGACGGTAAATTTAACCCCAACTATCAATTTAACTGGGCCGATTTTAATAACGAGCCGATGAATCATTGGAAAGATATTGCATCAACCTTGCTTTCCATTCCCATGGCACACCAGTTAATTGGCTTTTATACCGTTGCAGATGATACTGACGGCATTCTTAAAGTGATGCGTAGTTATCAATATTACGCAGCCAATGCGATATCGGATAAAGTCGCTAAAACGCATTGGCACCAACTGGGTAGTGCAACAAATAATCCTGACCGCCTTGGCGGATATGTGTGGCATACCACCGGTTCAGGTAAAACCATGACCAGCTTTAAATCAGCACAGTTGATTGCACAATCCAAAGATGCCGATAAAGTTATTTTTTTAATGGACAGAATTGAATTAGGAACCCAGTCGCTTGCCGAATATCGTAATTTTGCAGGAGATGGCGAAGACGTACAAGCCACTGAAAATACCTATGTTCTTATTACTAAATTAAAAAGCAATAATCCAGCCGATACCTTAATTGTGAGTTCCATTCAGAAAATGAGCAATATTTTTGAGGAAGTTGATGATGAAGGAACGGCGACGAACTCTGCGGATATTGAAACAATACGTGCCAAGCGCTTAGTGTTTATTATTGATGAAGCACACCGCTCTACTTTCGGCGATATGCTGGTTATTATTAAACGAACCTTTCCACGCGCCCTCTTTTTTGGCTTTACAGGTACGCCGATCCAAGAAGAAAACGAAAAAAATGGGAATACGACTAGCACCGTTTTTGGCAATGAATTACATCGTTATAGCATTGCTGATGGAATACGCGATGGCAACGTACTGGGTTTTGACCCTTACAAAGTCCCTACATTTAAAGACAGTGACATAAGAAAGGCTGTCGCATTAGAGCAAGCTAAGGCTAACTCCGTGCAAGAGGTCATGGGTGATCCGGCCAAAAAGAAAAAATTTAATTATTTTATGAATGATGTTCCTATGGCTGGCTACAAAGATGCCAAAGGTAAATATCATAAAGGAATTGAAGATTATATTCCTAAAAGCCAATATTTAACGGATGCCCACCAAGAAAAAGTGGTAAGTGACATATTAGATAAGTGGGATGTCCTTAGCCAAGGTAATAAATTTCATGCCATTTTAGCCACTAATAGTATCGCCGAAGCCATTGATTATTACCGTCGTTTAAAAAAAGCCAATCCTGAACTAAAAGTATCCGCCCTATTTGATCCCCATATTGATAATGACGGCAGTGGTAACCGTGGCCCCACTTTTAAAGGCGATGGCTTAGAAGAAATTATGGCTGATTATAATGATCGTTATGGTCAAGATTTTGATTTTGCTCGCCACGCTGCTTTTAAGAAAGATCTAGCTGCTCGTCTTGCTCATAAAAAACCTTATGAGCGCATTCATACAGAGCCAACAAAACAATTAGATTTACTGATTGTTGTAGATCAAATGCTCACAGGTTTTGATTCTAAATGGCTAAATACGTTATATTTAGATAAAGTCATTAAATATCAAAATATTATTCAAGCATTCTCACGTACTAATCGCTTATTTGGCCCAGATAAACCCCACGGTATTATTCGTTATTACCGCTATCCACATACCATGGAACAGCACATTAACGATGCTGTAAAACTCTATTCGGGTGACAGACCGATTGGCCTATTTGTTGATAGATTAGAAAGCAATCTTGAGGCCATGAATACGTTAATGGTGGATATTTCAGAGTTGTTTGTTAACGCGGGTGTTAATGATTTTGAAAAATTACCTGATGATATCGAAGCTTGTGCCAAATTCGCTAAATTATTCAATACCTTTAACCAACATTTAGAGGCGGCTAAAGTACAAGGTTTACATTGGGATCAATTAGTCTATTCATTTACTGAAAACGATGAAGAACATGAAGTCACACTGTCCATTGATGAACAAACCTATTTAAGCCTCGTCCTTCGTTACAAAGAGTTAGTCAGTAAAGCGGATAGTAGTGGTTCTGATGGCGGGGATGTTCCTTTTGATATCAGCGGTTATTTAACTGAAATAGATACTGGAAAAATTGATGCTGACTACATGAACAGTCGCTTTGATAAATATTTAAAAGAACTTAATAATCCTCAAGACGTTGCAAGTATTGAAACCACATTAAACGAGCTGCATAAGTCATTTGCATCACTGACACAAAGCGAGCAGAAATACGCTAAGCTTTTCTTACATGACTTACAGCGCGGCGATGCGCAATTAATTGAAGGCCATACTTTTAGAGACTATATCAATACCTATAAAGATAACGCCGAGAATGCACAGATAGGTGCCGTTGTTAATGCACTTGGTTTAAATAAAGAATTACTGATGGCGTTAATGGCGGATAGTGTTAATGAGAAAAACCTTAACAATTTTGGTCGCTTCGATGCATTAAAAGCAACTGTAAATAAAGCGAAAGCGAAAGCTTACTTTGAAAAACAAGATGGTGTCACTTTACCTCCATTTAAATTAAATATTCGTATTGATCAGTTTTTAAAGCAGTTTATTTTTGCAAAAACAGATGATCTCTTAAGTGATGTTGTTGACACAACAGACAGCGAATGCGGTTTTCCATCATAATAGACATTTAGATTAAAAAACCTCTGTTCAATAAACTGGGGTCAGTTCATTTTCACTGCGCGTACGTGTGCGATCCGGATGGGAACAAGCTGGCATTTGTCTATTATGCCAAAACAGTCTGACACCTTCATTTCATGGCGACAATCCTACCGGTAGTTCGACACACTGCCGGCAGGGTTGCCTGTTTGAGATCACACTTTTCACTTCAGCCTTTTCACTTATAATAAACAGGTGTTATCATTCACTCTGTAAATACCTTTTCAACTCAACCCGAGGCTTTGATGCTGGAGAATGTCATCATCTGATAATCAGTTCCTTCGACCTTTACAGGCCGGACTGATTATCAATGCGCCGAAATCGAATGCGGACACCGCTGTGTGTTTGCATATTTTGCACATGATGATTAAACAGGTTTTCCAGTATGAATTTATCCCGTCAGGAACAACGTACCTTACACGTTCTCGCTAAAGGTGGACGTATTGCGTACGTCCGCGATGCATCTGGCCGCGTCACTTCCGTTGAATGCTACAGTCGCGAAGGGCTGTTGCTTACCGATTGCACGCTCGCCGTTTTCAAAAAACTCAAAACCAAAAAGCTGATCAAATCCCTCAACGGTCAGCCTTATCGTATTAACACCACCGGACTGAATAACGTCCGCGCCCAGACCGATAACCGTTAAGGAGAGGATCATGGATATCCCACGCATTTTTACTATCAGCGAAAGCGAACACCGCATTCATAACCCTTTTACGCCTGAAAAGTACGCCACACTGGGACGCGTGTTACGCATGAAGCCGGATGCCCGCATCCTTGACCTCGGCAGTGGCTCGGGAGAGATGTTGTGTACTTGGGCACGCGACTACAACATTACCGGTATCGGTATCGACATGAGCCCGCTTTTCACTACTCAGGCAAAGCTACGCGCAGAAGAACTTGGTGTCAGTGAACGCGTCCATTTTATTCATAACGACGCGGCGGGTTTCGTGGCGGATGAAAAATGCGACGTTGCGGCCTGCGTAGGTGCAACATGGATTGCAGGCGGCGTCGCCGGGACGATCGAACTCCTGGCTAAAAGCCTCAAACCGGGTGGGATCATGCTTATTGGAGAACCCTACTGGCGTCAGCTACCAGCAACGGAAGAAATAGCTCAGGCCTGTGGTGTTAGCTCGACGACTGATTTCCTGACATTGCCAAAGCTTGTCAGCGCGTTCGACGACCTCGGCTATGACGTGGTGGAAATGGTACTGGCAGATCAAGAAGGCTGGGATCGGTATGAGGCTGCGAAATGGCTGACGATGCGCCGCTGGCTCGAGGCTAATCCTGATGACGACTTCGCTGAGGAAGTCAGGGCCGAGCTAACACTCTCGCCGAAACGCCACGTAACGTACGCGCGGGAATACTTTGGCTGGGGCGTGTTTGCGCTCATCGCTAGGTAATAACAGGTTCCCGGTGTTTCTGGCTGGAAATATCGGGAGCTTCGCCTTTGCTTTGATCTTATCCATCACCTGTACAAAAATTATCGAAGTGACGTATATACTCACACGGAGGTTGATGTGGGTTGAGTTAAGTTGACATGCATTGACTGAAAACGCGAGAAAAGCCTTGTAAAACTGGGATTTCAGATACAAAAAAAGACGTCGATTGACGTCCATTGATGTTCTTATGGTGCGAAGGCCGGACTCGCTTTTGATATATAATGCATTGTTTTTATTTAATATAAATTTATAGTATTTTTTTTGTATACTTGAATGTATACTCAGTGGTTTGAGGTTAAAATTAATGTCAAAACTAATGTATTAACCTAAAAAGTTTAACTCATTAAACTTTCTAGGCATTTTACTATTTTATGCGCCGTACAGATAAAATTTCATTTGTATCATCAACTTCATCAGTTAAATACTCAACTTCATTCTCATAATTGCATCTTGAACATGTAATCTTCCCACTATATGTAAAAGAAGAAGTGTGACTACCAGAAGAACCATTACCTTCTCTATGTAACTGCCCTAGACTAAACGTGATTACATTATCGCACCCACTATTACCACAGTTAATTTCCATCTTTTTACCTTTTAGTAGCGGTTAAAGCTTCAAATAAATAATGGTATAAAATAAGCTATATGTAATCCAGCATTAGTACCATTTAAATTATGGTACCAAGATTATTGATAATATCAGTGATAACTCTAACACTTACTATTTATCTAAACACTCATACATCTTTTCTGTCATTACCCACAGCGCCTTATTCAATTTAATATCACCATCAATGCCATTCACTGAACGTGTACGAGCTCGCTTACCTTTCGCATTCCTGCCTGATAATCCCCCCTTGATTAAATTCTCCTGCAAACGTTGATATACCGTCCAAAGGTCATCTTTCTTATCCTCCCAACGACGAGGTTGTAATACTTGTTCTTCAGTAATCGGTTGATATTCCTCTCCAAAACGATAAGTTAAAGCTGCTTGTGCCAAGGCTTGCTGTGCTGGTGGCGGTAACAATAACGATTGCATTTGTTCACGTTTTTCAGCGACCGCATCAAAGGTCTCTAGTACTTCATAAGCACCTTCAATCACTTTACCGACGACATCGCCTTTATGGGGTACACGCACTTCACCAAAGGTATCTCCGCACACTAGCCCATTTTGACACACCGCTCTAAATAGCCCCGGTAACATTTGATAACTGCTTGAACCATCGTGACTATTTAAGAGGATAATTTCAGGCACTTGTATTCCTGTAATTTGGTCATGACGTCTCAGGCGAAGCATGTGTTTGGTGTGCATCTTTCGACTGCTGTCTCTCACTCGTGTTTGACAAGCAAAGAACGGATAAAACCCTTCTTTTTGTAGGCTATCAAGCAAGGTAATGGTAGGGATATAGGTATAACGGTCACTTCTCGACTCATGTTTTTCTTCAGAGAAGACACTGGGTACAGTACAAAATAGTTCTTCAATTGTAAGCGGGCGGTCACGACGAATACTGTTGGCACGCCCAAAGCGTGAGGCTAATCGACTCATCATCAATTCCTTAAATAATATATTGGGTTAGGGTGAGATAAATAAACGCGTTAAATACGGTGAAATAATGTCAATAGAAATAAGACAAATGGGGTGAATGCAGGAAGAAAGGCAAATGTGAATGGGTGATAATAGATTAATCAATCAGATAAAAGATGGCATCCGCTTCTGGGTGTTGCGAAGCAAAATCCCTCAGTTGATAAAAACGTTCACACATCACCTCACTCTCTGTTTTAAATGACCACAAGCTGAAAACTAATAAGCACACGACAATGCCCATCGCGTGAGGCGAAACCTGCGCTTCATGCCCGTTATGCGGATTGATTAATAGCAGTTTCTCTTCCAATAAATCCGGGTAAAGGTAAGCGCCTTGATTTGATAACGTACAGAACGACCAAAAACCGCCGTGATAGTCAGGACATAATTGGTCGAGGGTGTGAAAGATAACGGATTCTATTTTTAACCATTGTGGAATAGCACCAAAGTGCTGAAACCAAAAATTATCACGATGGCGTAACGAAACTTCTTTAGAGATAACGTGTTCAATTGAAGACATGATAAATTTCCTTGTTTAGGGCATAAAAAAACGAGGCGTGATGAGCCTCGTTATAGGGATTAAAATGTTAATGAAGGCAAATCAGGATGGAGTGAGTAAAACCAACTGTCCATCGTGATAGTTAGGGTTTAAAAAGCGCTTGTATGCTTTTATCCACCACACTGCCGACGATAACGGCACACGTAAACGCCGCACCCAAACGGGCTGTTTGACGGCTATCATCACTGAGTTCAGGGCGTTGCTGTAACGTTTCATCCACCGCTTTTTGGGCACAGTAGGCGGATGCTAAAACCACGAGTGCCCCACTGGCTTGGGCAACCCATCGACATAACGACATAGAAAAACCTCAAAAAAAGCCACTCAATGTGAGTGGCGTATAAAAGGGAAACGTGTTGATGTTAATAATGCTATCAACCTATATTGATTCATTGAGGGCCAGACCATGTATCTGATTGTAAGGTTAAAAATGACTCACAGCGTGGTTCACCGACTTTACACACTTTAGTGGCGATGGATTTAGCCGGCCATTGACGTGACGTGCTGTACTCAAGGCCTTGGTTATCTAAACACGCCACTTTTAACCAATTCTCTTGTGCCCCCGTATTAAAATAAATACTACTGATGCAAGTAATTGCTTTGGGCGCAGGTTTATTTGCCGCTTTTTGCCAATTGGTTTCTGAGACTAATTGTCCTGCCGGTAAGCCCAATCGCCATTTCCCTTCCCGTTTATCATTTTCGACTTTTAATTGTTGAGCAAATTCAGGGGTTAAATAATAGGTATAACGGTCTGATTGAACTTCACCGGGTAAATAAAGTGCACTTGCGGAAGGAATAATCACCGCACTCATCATGAATAAACCGATTTTCTTAAGCATAATAAAACTCCTTAATTAATAAAATAATTAACCCGATAATCAAAAACACTTATAAAGAAGAGAAGGTAGCTTTAATAATGGCGTCAGATAAACCCCCAATAATGACCACAGTGATAAAGGACATTATCAGTCGTACAACACGTTGTACGCTGGTTGGGGTATCATTGTGTGACATATTTACTTCACAACGTGCTTGGGCTTGATAAGCGAGATACAGTGTTGCAAGTGTTCCTAATACACTTGCAATACTTCTATTTAACGAAGACATAAATTATTCCTTATGACACCCCGAAATTAAGAAGACATCATGAGTGTTTTGATATAATGAAAATGAGGAAGTGCCGTAATAAACTGCGGTTGCTGTATTAATTGCTCTACCTCCTGTTGTTTAATAAAAGTGTGTTGAGTGACGAACACATCACTCATTTCTTTAAGATAAAAAACCTGTATGGCTTTATTTTTCACTTTCACACCACAAAAATACCAATGACCGTCAAAATAAATCAGTTTGTACGGTGCGATACCTTTTATCGTGGTGTCGCAATACAAGAACTGAATACAGCGTTTATCAATAATAGCTTGAGTTAATACTGCAAACGCCCCAAACAACGAAGGCGAATGCTGAGGAGCCTCATGATAAATCAGATAAGGCGGTGCTTCTTCAGTGTCCAATAACACCGAAATAAGCTTTCTATCCAGTGAAGGAAAGAACGGCACCATGCTCGTCATCGACGCAAATTGCAGAATGTCTTTATCGGTTCTAAAAAAACGTTGTGATTTTGCTAACCAATAACATCCTGCTTTATAGTCCAAATCGAGATAAATAAGCCGTTCATTAAAGTCACGTTGTAAAGTGCGTACTGACACATTAAATTCTTGTGCTAATACTTTTAAGGATAAGATTTCTCCTTTAAACAACTGGGTAATAATAAAGGCCAACCGTTGTGCCAAACGGTCATGCCGATGTTGAGATGATGACATAGACGTTATTCCGTTAAAGCAACAAATGAAAAGCCAACTTAGTCGCAAGAAAGGTGTTTTTGGCGTAAATAAGCCACGATAATGCACGCCGGCACCGTGACACGATAGGCAGGGCCTGCAATATCAGATAATAACCAAGCTGAGCTTAGCGCTAATCCAATCGGTCCTGCGATAAATACCAATGCTCGCTGAGCCGCGAAAAGAGTCCCAAATGTCGCGATACCGCCTAAGGCGTTAATGACACTGATGGCCGATAACGTAGCTAATTCTAAAGCTGCAAAACCGGATGTTTTAATGGCAGCTTGCATGGCAATTAATATCAGTTGCGGGGTAGGGTTGGTCAGATTTAATTGTAACTCTTGAGCTAATTTTTTTAATTCCTCCTCTGTCATTTTGTCTAAGCTTTTCTCAAAAACTTTTAATAAAAGATTTAATTCAATGGTTTCTGTTTCACTATTTTTAGCGTAATTCACCTCCAACTTATCACAGACATCCGTTAATATTTCACGATACAACACACCTTTATTACCACGAAATAAACTCACTAAACTGTTAGCACCATAAGTTTGTAATTCTGCACAAATGGCAGGCCAATACTTTTGATGGTCAGGATAAAAGAGTTGATATTCAGGGGTGTTGGTTAACGTTTCAGACCAACGTTTTTCACCGTCTTTAACATCATGCGTTAATACTGATAATAATAACGAGAGGTCTTCATTACTGCATTGCCCAATAAAGGATAAATCTGCATCAATACGATAAGTTGCCATCTTGGTATACCTCATTAAATATAAGATGGCATTACTATAAAACACCCGCCTGACAGGATATGGCCGGCAAATTGATTATTTTTGAATAATAAAAAAGACTGAAACGACAGGATGTGTCGCTTCAATGATAAACCCTTTGTTTGGCTTCAAATGATTAATATATATCTAAGACTTTTTTGATTTATTCTTTTCTTTATCTTTTTTTAGCTTATTTTTTGCCATTTCTACTGATGCCATACCATAGCCTCTAAAATTCGGTATATAAAAAGATTTTTTTGCTAACGATATAAGGTAATTTTCAAAAAATTCTTTTTTATTATCATTATTGAAATAATATTCATAATTTTCATTACCTTCATTAAAATCAGGATAAACAATAAGAGTTTTATCATTTTTCATGGATGCAATAGAAACCACTTTTTCATATTTCTTTTTTATCTTTCTTCTTGTGGTGCTATCCCCTATACTTTCATATTGTTCAGCTGGGTTAATATTTTCTTTCATTGTGAAATATAAAACCTCACCTGTTCTATTTTCTGATTTAATCACCTTTCTCCAAATACCATTTATTTCCCTTACTAGCTTTTGGTTAAAATGACAATCCTTTAAATAAAAATTCACATGTGCATAGCAACAATTATTCGATTTTTTCTTGAGTAAAACCCAAAAATAGCCAATCACAAAATCTTGATAAAACGCATGAGACCGAAGATTATTAAAAAAACGAGATAATACTTTTTTATATTCTTTTGCAAAAGTAGCGTAAGATTCATTATGACTTATTTCATCCATTCCTAAAGAGACACAAATTGTGTATCTTTTTTTATTTATTGTTATCAATTTATTATGATAATTTTTTATCTTTCTATAGAGTAATGTCTTTTTATAGATTTGTTCATGTAAAGAATTTAAAACTTTTCTGGGAATATCATAGTTATAATTATTGAAATAATACTCATATAAATAATTTAATATTGATCCAAAAACTACCTTACCTTGATCCAATACCTCAATAAAGAAACAGTAATCCTGCATTAATCTTTCTATTTTTTCTATCAACGCCTTGTCAGCCTTAACTTCAATATAAGCATCTTTTTTGTCAGGTAACACAAAGTAAAAGTCTTCTCTCATTTCCTTTAAAATCATTATACAAACCTTATCTATTTAAAAACAAATATTATCTAAAAAAACACAGTAGTTATCATTTTAAAATACACAAATTATCACTTTACATAGAAAACACAAGGAAAAATAGGTGATGATGATTAAAACTAATATCAGAGTAAAAAAGGGAGAAGAAAACTCAAAAAAAGAGGGGGTAGAAAGCCTGTTTTTTCTCAACAAAGGCTGAGGGTAAACTCCCTTTTGTTGGTTTAGTAATATACCCAAGATTGTGACATGATTATCTTTGTTACATATTCACTTTATTGGTATATCTACCTTACTCATATACATACACTCCTCTCTGTGATAAAGATGAGTAAGTCATCACTAAGCACTCTCGCAGTAATATATATTAAGCATTCATATTAACTCACCAATAACGGTTCAATTAAACCATTAACAATAAATTACAAAGTAAAAAATAAACATTCTATCCATTGATATGAACAAACCCATTATCAAGGATAAATATCATGTTTATTAACTACCCTGACGAGAGTTACAATTCGTCTTACCTAACAATCATTCACGGTGTGATTAATGATGCGATAAATTCATTATCGCGTATTATTGCTATTCGTGTTGATCTCCGTTTTCCTTATTCCTCTATTGATATTCCACCTAATAATAAAGTGATGACACGCTTTATCGAATCACTCAAAGCAAAACTAATCAGTGACACGAGAAGAAAAGAGAAAGCTTGGGGTAGGCGTCTCAATAATCCATTACATTATGTTTGGGTAAGAGAGTACGGTGAAAGGAATAAACAAAAACATTACCACCTTCTTTTATTACTGAATAAAGACATCTATTACACATTAGGTCGATATAATGAAAGTGATAATAGCTTATCTTCTATTATTCAATCTGCTTGGTGTAGCGCACTTAATATTAATTATCCTGCCAATGCTTCTTTAGTCCATTTTACAGAGCACGGGAAATATTATTTAGATAGAAACTCACCTTCTTTTAAACAAGACGTAGATTCCCTTTTAACGCGTGTAAAATACTTGGCTAAGCATCATACAAAAGATTATAACGATGCTTACCGTTCGATTGGTTATAGCCTCTAATAGTCTTTTTTTACACAGAAGGGTAATGATATAGAAGTCATACTCTTCCCTTAATTAAGAGACGACTTCTGCTTTTTCATTCCCATAAAAGACAGGAGTATTATCATGAGTACACAACCCACTTCTTTATTAGACGGTGAATTAATCGATATGAAATTTATTACTCGATTTACTAAACTCACCGATAAATGGTTTTATGCACTGATTCAAAAGGGTGAATTTCCTGAGCCCATTAAACTAGGGCGAAGTTCACGCTGGTATAAATGTGAAGTAGAAAAATGGTTAGAAAAGAAGATTAGAGAATCAAGAAAGTAATTAACGCCTTTCTTATTTTCTTTTCGCTTACCTCGCTTATTTCTGAGTTAAATTATTTCATTGCCATCACGCTTATCATGTTAATCATGAGGCATAACGGTATCTGTCGTTTCTATTATTATTAATAACTGTTAACAGTAACCCACTGGCTTAAATCACGGCGAGTGGGTTACAAATACAATTAAGATCATTCTTTAATTAAGGCAACTCGACTTCACTGATACTCGGTGTTGCATTCGTGCTACCTTGATAAATATTGGCATATCCTTGCTGTGGATAAATAACCACGGCATTTTTTTCAATATCAAAATCACAGTTAGTCATATTAGGCATAAAGACAGCTTGTTTCTTCTTAACGTTAACAGCCCAAATCCCGCCTGATTCACAATCTCTAGGTAGCTGAGTTTTTACCACGCTATAACGTCCTTTCTCTGCTAAAAGCTCGCACATAATATATTCATTACACCCCTCAAAAGGTGAGACTCCCTCTGACGTCTTTACCGCTTCCAATTCATCCCAAGTTACCGCATAAGCATTTATAGATAACAATGATAAAGCTAGCCCTAGTATCAATTTTAGCTGTCTATTCATTACGATATCCTACTTTGTTAAATTTCAATGAAAAACATAAGTTATCTTAATAGTGTAGTCGTTTTTTCTGAGCTTTTTATCTCATTCACGCTTATAGCTAACTTATAAAAATACTTTCTTGGCTTATCAATGAACACTGAGCTTAATCTATCGCTTTATGGTATTATCTGAACAATCATTGTTTAAGTAGAAAAAATAGAATTAGGCATTATTAATCAGTAAGTAACTGTCTATTTTACAGCATTGTCATGACCAAAATAGCCAATCCGTACTACTGCAAAAATTAGCTATGTGCCACTGGTACACCAGATAAATAGTCAACTTAGAAAGTGGATCTCGTTATAGTTGAAAATGGTACTAGTTATTTGTTCAATGCATAGATAATTAACTAATTTAACTGATACAAGAATATACGATTAATAAATCTAAACAGGATAAGAAATGACAAGTCAACAACAACGTGCTGAATTACATCGCCAAATCTGGCAAATCGCTAATAATGTCAGGGGATCTGTTGATGGATGGGATTTTAAACAATACGTTCTAGGGGCTCTTTTTTATCGTTTTATCAGTGAAAACTTTGCTAACTATATTGAAGCTGGTGACGAGAGTATCAAGTATGCAGAATTAGATGACAATATTATCACAGACGATATCAAAGAAGATGCCGTGAGAACGAAGGGATATTTTATTTACCCAAGTCAACTGTTTTGCAATGTAGCAGCAACAGCAAATACTAATGACAGACTAAACGCAGATTTAAACAGTATTTTTGTGGCAATTGAAAGCTCTGCATCAGGCTACCCATCTGAACCCGATATTAAAGGCTTGTTTGCTGATTTTGATACCACCAGCAACCGATTAGGTAGCACAGTAAAAGATAAAAACAGTCGCCTTGCCGCTGTCTTAAATGGGGTAGAAGGCCTGAAGTTAGGGGATTTCGATGCTCATCAAATAGACTTATTCGGTGATGCTTATGAATTTCTGATTTCTAACTATGCCGCAAATGCGGGCAAATCAGGTGGAGAGTTCTTCACACCTCAGCACGTCTCAAAACTAATAGCGCAATTGGCTATGCATGGTCAAACACGTGTCAATAAAATCTATGATCCGGCTTGTGGTTCTGGTTCACTCCTCCTTCAAGCAAAAAAGCATTTTGATAATCACATTATCGAAGATGGCTTTTTTGGTCAGGAAATTAACCATACGACATTTAACCTTGCTCGTATGAACATGTTTCTGCACAACATCAACTATGACAAATTTAATATAAAACTAGGTAACACTCTGCTAGCACCTGAGTTTAAGGATGATAAGCCATTTGATGCAATTGTTTCTAATCCACCGTATTCGGTGAAATGGATTGGTAGTGATGACCCAACACTAATTAATGATGATCGCTTTGCACCTGCGGGAGTATTAGCACCAAAATCAAAAGCTGATTTTGCTTTTGTTCTTCATGCTCTAAATTATCTGTCATCTAAAGGACGAGCAGCCATCGTCTGCTTCCCTGGAATTTTCTACCGAGGCGGCGCGGAGCAAAAAATTCGTCAATACTTGGTTGATAATAACTATGTAGAAACCGTTATTTCATTAGCGCCAAACTTATTCTTCGGAACAAGTATTGCGGTGAATATTTTAGTGCTATCAAAACATAAAACCGATACCCATGTGCAGTTTATCGATGCAAGTGAGTTATTTAAAAAAGAGACCAATAACAATATCCTAACGGATGAACATATCAAAAAAATTATTCAGGTATTTGATAGTAAAGTAGATATCGACTATTTAGCAAAGTCTGTCGAGTATAAAACTATCGCAAGTAATAATTATAACCTGTCTGTCAGTAGCTATGTGGAAGCCAAAGATACACGTGAAGTTGTCGATATCGCTGCACTTAATGCTGAGCTAAAAACGACCGTTAGCAAAATTGATCAGTTACGCAAAGATATTGATGCGATTGTAGCGGAGATTGAAGGTAGTGAGGTACAGGAATGAGTAAGTTGAGCTATCTAGAAAAATTACTAGATGGGGTTGAGGTTGAGTGGTTGCCTTTATGGAAAGTTACTATTTGGGATAAAAAATTTAATGCTGTTGATAGAAAAAAACAACCTAAGGTTATTAATTATCAATACTTACTTGCAGCAGAGCTTTTTAAGTTAGAACAAAAGAATGGTGATGTTTTTTTACTGTCAACTGGTGAGAAAACAGGGTGGACTAACGAGGTATTAGCTGGTTCATATTTACGTGAAGGTGAAGTAGTGACCATTCCTTGGGGAAAATCTCGGCCAGTTAAAGATGTTATAAAGTATTATAAAGGTCGATTCGTAACAGCCGATAATAGGATCGCCACGTCAAACAATACTGCTGTGCTACTGAATAAATATTTGTACTATTGGATGATGCATCAATCACAACTAATTGATAGTTATTATCGGGGTTCTGGAATTCAACACCCAAGTATGGCTGATGTTTTAGATATGTTAATTCCAATTCCTTCAGTTGCAATCCAATCTGAAATCGTACGGATTTTAGATAAATTTACTGCCCTTACCGCTGAGCTTACCGCTGAGCTTACCACACGTAAAAAACAATATAACTACTATCGTGACCGGCTATTGAGTTTTAAAGAAGGTGAGGTTGAATGGAAGACATTGGGGGATGTTACTAAAAAATGGTATTCTGGCGGAACTCCAACAGCAGGTAACCCTGAATATTATGTAAATGGCAAAATTCCATGGTTAAGAACTCAAGAGGTTAAATTTACTGATATTTCAGCAACTGACGTTAAAATAACTGAAGCTGCATTGAAGAATTCATCCGCAAAATGGATCCCTAAAAACTGTGTCATTATAGCAATTTCTGGAGCTACAGCAGGTAGATCAGCTATTAATAAGATACCATTAACTACAAATCAGCACTGTGGCTGTTTAGAAATAGATAGTAAAAAAGCTCTATACCGCTATGTATTTCATTGGGTTAGTTTTAACTACGAAAGTATTAAAGTACTTGGGCAGGGAGCTAGAGGGGATCTTAACTCCACAATCATAAAAAATTTCAAACTACCGATTCCTTATGCCACTAATCCTGAAAAATCACTACAAGAACAAGCAAAAATTGTTGCTGTCCTTGATAAATTCGACGCACTAACAAACTCAATCTCCGAAGGCTTACCCCGTGAAATTGAGCTACGACAGAAGCAATACGAATACTATCGAGATTTATTATTTAACTTTCCCAAACCAAAACCCGTAACCAACTAATATAATCCCCCCTTGTTAGTAAGCGTATTTTGCTGACAAGGTGATCATTTATTTAATCGCCTGATACTCTATACCGTACAAGTATCACTGGCTCACCGAAAAACAGAATAATGAAAGCAGGGAGCAGTATGATGCAACAAACAAAAACGATTGCCGAATCCAATCACTTTATTGTGCTAGATAAATACATCACTGAATGGGAAGCAAATGATCGCTATCAAAGTGAGGCAGAGTTAGAGCGTGAATTGATCCAAGATTTACGCAATCAAGGCTATGAGTTTGTGCCTGATTTAACATCACAATCAGCTATGTTGGCAAATGTTCGAGTTCAACTCCAAACACTGAATAATGTTGTTTTTACAGAAAGTGAATGGCGACGCTTTACCGAGCAATATCTCGATAATCCCAGTGATACGATTGTCGATAAAACACGAAAGATCCACATCGATTATATTTGTGATTTTACTTTTGATGATGGTCGACTAGAAAATATCTACCTTGTTGATAGAAAAAACCTG
Source organism: Proteus penneri (assembly GCF_022369495.1). Lineage (NCBI taxonomy): Bacteria > Pseudomonadati > Pseudomonadota > Gammaproteobacteria > Enterobacterales > Morganellaceae > Proteus > Proteus penneri. The sequence continues at coordinate 3,891,210 of NZ_CP059690.1, read as the reverse complement.
CTTCATAATAAGGTGCAAGTTATTCAGCAATTTGAACAAACAGGTTCACACGCCAATCGTTATGATGTCACTGTATTAATCAACGGTTTACCATTGGTACAAATTGAGCTGAAAAAGCGTGGCGTAGCGATTAAAGAGGCATTTAACCAGATACACCGTTACAGCAAAGAGAGCTTTAACTCCGATAATTCCCTGTTTAAATATCTGCAAGTTTTCATTATCTCAAATGGCACAGATACCCGCTACTTTGCTAATACCACAAAACGCGATAAAAACAGTTTTGATTTTACTATGAACTGGGCGCGCTCAGATAACACCCTGATTAAAGATCTCAAAGACTTTACGGCAACTTTTTTCCAAAAAAATACATTATTAAACATTTTATTCAATTACAGTGTATTTGATATTAGTAATAACCTGCTAATTATGCGCCCTTATCAAATAGCGGCGACTGAACGAATTTTGTGGAAAATTAACAGTGCCTACCAAGCCAAAAGTTGGAGTAATAAAAATAGTGGTGGATTTATTTGGCATACAACGGGTTCAGGTAAAACCCTGACCAGTTTTAAAGCTGCACGACTGGCGACCGAACTCGACTTCATTGATAAAGTGTTCTTCGTGGTTGATCGTAAAGATCTTGATTATCAAACAATGAAAGAATATCAGCGTTTTTCCCCTGATAGTGTTAATGGTTCTGATAGTACTGCGGGGCTGAAACGTAATCTGGAAAAGAATGATAATAAAATCATTGTGACGACGATCCAGAAACTGAACAACCTGATGAAAGGTGAAACAGATTTACCTATCTACCACCAGCAAGTTGTTTTTATTTTTGATGAATGCCACCGTAGTCAGTTCGGTGAAGCACAAAAGAATCTGAAAAAGAAATTCAAACGATTTTACCAATTCGGTTTCACGGGTACACCGATTTTTGCGGGTAAAAATGCCTTAGGAGCAGAAGATACGGCAAGTGTCTTCGGTACTGAATTACACTCTTACATTATCACCGATGCGATCCGTGATGAAAAAGTGTTGAAGTTTAAGGTAGATTACAATGATGTTCGTCCACAGTTTAAATTGATAGAAACCGAAACGGACGAGAAAAAGCTCAGTGCGGCCGAAAACAAACATGCTCTACTTCACCCTATGCGGATCAGTGAAATTACTCATTACATCCTAAAAAACTTTCGTAAAAAAACACATCGAGCTTTTTCTGGAGCAAAGGGATTTAATGCGATGTTTGCCGTTAGCAGTGTAGATGCAGCAAAAGCCTATTATGAGACTTTTAAACATCTCCAACAGGCTGCTATTGAGCAAGATAATCATTATAAACCACTCAAAGTGGCCACCATCTTTTCTTTCGCTGCCAATGAGGAGCAAGATGCTATCGGTGATATTAATGATGAGAGTTTTGATGTTACTACGATGAACAGCAGTTCACGGGAGTTTTTAGAGTCAGCTATTGACGATTATAATACTGAATTCAAAACCAACTTTAGTACTGATGGTAATAGTTTTCAAAACTACTACCGAGATCTTGCAAAACGAGTTAAAAACCAAGAAATTGACTTACTGATAGTCGTCGGCATGTTCTTAACAGGCTTTGATGCACCAACACTCAATACCTTATTTGTAGACAAAAACCTACGCTATCACGGATTAATGCAGGCATTTTCTCGCACCAATCGAATTTATAATGCCACAAAGACCTTTGGTAATATTGTCACTTTCCGTGATTTAGAGCAGGCAACCGTCGATGCAATTACTCTGTTTGGAAAAAGTAATACCAAAAGTGTTGTAATGGAAAAAAGCTACATCGAGTATATGGAAGGCTTTACAGACAGCTTAACAGGTGAAGCACGACGCGGTTTTATGGATATTGTAAGCGAATTAGAAAACCGCTTCCCTAACCCTGCTGATATTGAATCCGAGAAAGAGAAAAAAGCCTTCATCAAACTATTTGGAGAATATTTACGTGCTGAAAATGTTCTGCAAAACTACGACGAATTTACCTCATTAAAAGCCTTACAAACCGTTAATCTTGATGACCCTGATGCAGTAGAAGCCTTTAAAACCGAACATTATTTGGATGATGAGAAATTCGCAGAACTTCAAATAATACGTTTACCCGCAGATCGCAAGATCCAAGATTATCGCTCAAGTTATAATGATATCCGTGAATGGCAACGTCGTGAACGCGATGCTAATGCTAAAGACAAAAATACCGTTGACTGGGATGATGTCGTTTTTGAGGTGGATTTACTGAAATCACAGGAAATTAACCTCGATTATATTTTAGGGTTAATTTATGACTACAATAAAAATAACACCGATAAAGAGACGCTCAAAGAAGAAATTAAACGTTTAATCCGTGCCAGTTTAGGCAACCGAGCAAAAGAAGGATTAGTCGTTGACTTTATCGAACAAACAAACTTTGATGATATACCAGATAAAACAAGTATCATTGAAACGTTCTATACCTTTGCACAACAAGTCCAACAACGTGAAGCGGATGCGTTAATCAAAGAGGAAAATTTGAACGAAGCCGCTGCACGACGTTATATCAGTACCTCATTAAGACGCGAATATGCCACTGAAAATGGTACTGCGTTAAATGAGACTCTCCCCAAACTCAGTCCGCTTAATCCTCAATACAAAACTAAAAAACAAACTGTGTTTCAAAAGTTTGTGGCTTTTATTGAGAAATTTAAAGGAGTGGGGGGGAACGTATAACATATCATCTAATTTACTAGTACATCTGATTTTGACAATATCAAACTCGTGATCATGCTAAATAAAATTAGACATAGTACTACATTTTATCGTCTACGATCCCCCTATGACCGTAATTTAACCCCTTCCTAATAGGTTAGTAATACGTTTGAGGAAAAGTATATGACTAAATTTTTACCTTTTATTGGTCGTAAATATAACAATAGTATCTATGAAGTGAGAGTTATGATCTTAGGATTATCTCATTATGGTGATTACGAAGATCAATATCACGAATTTACAAGAGATGTTATAAATGAAAATGCCTATTCAACAGGAAATAGATTTTTTACGCTTTTAACTAACTTATTACGTTTATCTAAAATAGCGCCAAGTGATGATGAAAGAAAAGCTGCATGGGAACATGTTGTTTTTTATAACTATATACAAGATATTGTTGGAGCTACAGGAAGGATATCACCCACAACAGAAATGTGGAATGCAGCAAAACGCCCATTTTTAAATGTAGTTCAAGAATTGAAACCACAATTAATCATTGTTTTAGGTACCCAATTATGGGATCAACTTCCTGAAATTAATGGAATTGAATGGTGTTATGTGAAGCACCCTAGTTCAGGAAGCTTTTCATATGATGAAGCTTTCCAAAGTTTTCAAGAAGCGCTAAAACGTATAAAAAAATAATTCACACAGTAACCATCTTTACGTATAGACGTAAAGATGGCTACTGTTATTTAAATTTTATACTCAACACATTACTCAAACTCCTTTCCAACTCATCCATATAATCCGCATACCACTGCATCATTTCTCTGCCGCCCATCCATATACTGAGCATGATTATACGTGCCACGGATCGCATACTTATCGATATATCCAGTTCAGTCCATGTAGAGTTATCTTTTTTCATGCAAAATTGTGCTCATCGTATAGAGGAATACATCCCCTGTCAGCCTCCCTTTATATCCGACAATTCAATGTTCTAATTTAAATTGCCTTTAATGGATTACCCGACTTAGCAAAACTAAACGGCGAAATTTCCCTTTCCCTATTCGCATCTAGATAATCAGCCCACCACTGCACCATCAGTCGCCGTTCCTCAATATGCTCTGCTTTATGAATATAAGCAGCTCTTACTGAGTTTCGTTCTTGGTGGCTCATCTGCCTTTCTACTGCATCCTTCGACCATAGCCCTGACTCGATCAGCGAGCTACACGCCATCGTTCTAAAACCATGACCACAAACTTCTGTCTTAGTGTCATAGCCCATCACGCGTAATGCGTTGTTAACCGTATTTTCACTCATAGGTTTTCTAGGGTTATGATCGCCAATAAAAATCAGTTCATGGTTGCCGCTGAATTGATAGAGCTGTTTTAAGATCTCAATGGTTTGTCTACTTAAAGGGACTAAATGAGTAGTACGCATTTTTGATCCGCGATGTGAATGCTTAACCCCTTCTATCGCTTCTCTTTCAGCGGGGATCGTCCACATGGCATTTTCAAAATCGATTTCATCCCAACGAGCGAAACGGAGTTCACTGGAACGAATGAAGACTAACAAGGTAAGTTTGACTGCAAGCTTAGTTAACGGTCTTCCCTTATAATCATCGATGCGTTGTAAGAACTCAGGTAAGCGTTTAAGCTCTAATGCGGCTCTATGAACTCGTTTACCAGTGGCAACTGCGCCAGCCATATCTTGCGCTGGGTTATAGTCGATTAAACCGCTTTGTACGGCATAACGCATTATGGCAGTCACACGTTGCTGTAAACGCGCCGCCACCTCAAGACGTCCAGACATCTCTACGTCTTTAATCGGTTCGAGTAGGTCACGAGTTTTCAGTTCAGCAATATTACGTTTACCTATAGAGGCAAAGATATTGTCTTCAAGACTTTTTAATACTCGATGGCTATGCCCCTCTGACCACTTCTTATTCGTTGCGTGCCAATCGCGAGCAACCTTCTCAAAGGTATTAAATTCCTTTTGTTGTTCTTCCTTTAATTCTTTCTTGAGTTCGCGTGGATCGATGCCTAAAGCAACTTGTTTTCTGGCAGCATCCCTTCTTTCTCTTGCATCTGCTAAAGAAATTTCAGGGTATACACCAAAAGCCATCAAATGTTGTTTGCCACCAAAGCGAAAACGGAAACGCCAATATTTAGAACCATTGGGGTGAATATAAAGAAACAAGCCATTACTGTCTGTCAGTGTATAAGCTTTCTCTTCAGGTTTAGCTGCACGAACTTTTGTATCGGTTAATGCCATATTCTTTGTCCTCTTCACCCCTGAGTGAGTATATAAACAAGATATCTCAGATTACTGTTGATGATTTCAAGTTACATAAACAACTAAGTGCCTACGCCACAGGCTTCACCTGCATTGCACTATCATCGGTAATACGAGGTAAAATGAGTATACATTCATTATCGAAGCGATGTATATACTCAGATGTATACTCACTCGGAGGTTGATGTGGGTTGAGTTAGATTGACATGCATTGACTGAAAACGTGGGAAAAGCCTTGCTAACATTGGATTTTAGATACAAAAAAAGACGTCCATTGACGTCCATTGATGTTCTTATGGTGCCGAAGGCCGGACTCGAACCGGCACACCCGAAGGCGGTTGATTTTGAATCAACTGCGTCTACCAATTTCGCCACTCCGGCACTGAAGTGTGTCTGGAAAACCCGCCCATTATACTTGCGTGAAGAACACTCGCAACAATTATTGTTTGTTTTCAGTTTGATTGGCGAAAAAAAGTGCATTTAAGGTTTGTTGCTATCATAAAACACAACTTATAGTTTACATCAGAGTATCTATCGTTAATGCTTTAATCATATTGTATTGATAGATCACTTGTTTTGTGTCTGAATTTATTCGTTATCTTATTTTTACTTTTTTCTTATCTTTTTTTCTTATCTTTTTTCTTTTAAAGATTACATCATCATAATATAAATTTATTAAAACTAACTTATTCAATCGATATATTTTAAAATATATAGCGATAAATAAAAAAAGGATCAAAACTTGGGTTAGTGTTTTGATCCGACAGTACTGCTAATAGAGGGCTTAGTTTTATTTTAATGACTATAAGTTATTTTTATAGCGTCACTGCCCTTTTCTTCCCTGGTGTGAGGAAGAAAGTAGTTATGTTTTATTAATATAATGTACTTATTTACTGCTATTTTACTGCTATAACGAAGGTACTATTCTTTAATATAATGGTGTTGAAAGATTACTATTAATATATAACTTACTTATTATTGAAGAGGCTCATTTTATATATGCCTTCTTATTGCTTCACTCTATTATCGCTGTGTTATCTTTGCTCTGTAACGCTTATATTCTCAGTCTCTCAACTTGATGAAGCTATAATAAGTTTAATTGTACAATCCCACAATCAGTAAATTATTACAAAATATGACACACTCTTATATTACTTTTATAAACACCCAAAAAACAAATCAAACCAAGATATAATAAAGAATAATAAACTATAAAATATCGACAACCAAGATTATAATACCATTCATTAACATTTTCTTGATATACACTTCCTAACTTAATAATAAAGGAAAGCTAATGAGATGATTAAAAACAAGGGTAAATTGAGGAAAAATGTAACTTAACGGTAATACTTACCTCATTTTTAGAGGATAAATATAAGGAAAATGTCTTTTTATGATGCAATTTTTCTTCACTATCTTTTTCTTAGAGACAATTTGACACATTTAATGCCAACTTTTTGATAACTGGCTCTTGCACTGATAGACATTCTTATTTCTGATAATATAATCAAAATTTGGTTTAAATCTGATTAGAAGGCGGTGTTATGGGCATTGTTGGCTGGATTATTACAGGCATATTTGTTGGTATTATCTTAGGTGCCGTATTAAAAATGATAAAGAAAAAATAGCGCGATAAGAAAGGCACCAATTTAAAACATAAATCATTTTATGTTTATCGCATTCCTTTCACTTCACTGACTTCTGTTGAAAGTAAAAATGAAAAAACATTTTCTAAAATATCTTATGATCCCCGTCGCTTTACTGACATTGAATGCGTGTAGCCAACGTTCGTCATTACCACCAGCGACACAACCTTCTATGTTAAATCAACAGAACAGTGTGCCTGAATTAACACAATGGCCTACGGCATTAAGCCCTAATGTAAGCAATGCAAGAACACTGTTTGATAAATATGCCTCACAAATTTATCAAAAAAGTCATCCTCAAGGCATGGTTATTGTCATGATCAATAACTCTCAAACCTTGAATCGTTCTTTTGGGACAACAACACCTGAAAGCCGTAATGCACCATCCATGAACTCACTGATCCGCATCGCGTCTATCACAAAACTGATGACGAGTGAAGTGATGTTAAAGTTACAAGATGATGGAAAATTATTAGTCACCGATCCACTGCAAAAATACAGCTACTATGGTGTAGACATCCCATTAGTTAGCGCTCAATCCCCTATCCGTCTTTATCATTTAGCAAGCCATACCAGTGGTTTTCCACGAGAACAACCTGGCGGAAAATGGGGAAGACCTGTTTTTATTTGGCCAACTCATGGCGACCGTTGGAACTGGTTAAAAAAAGCAACATTAACATCGCCTGCGGGTAATCAAGCTGCATATTCAAATTTAGCGTATGACTTATTAGCAGATGCCTTAGTGAAAGCATCAGGTAAAAGTTATCCTCAACTTTTACAACAATATGTCACTCAGCCTGCCGGTATGACTAACACAACATTGACGCCAACCCCTGCACAGTGCCAAAGATTATTAATAGGATATAAACCAAGTCCATGTTCTGACACTATTGCTGCAGCCGGAAGTGGTGGTGTGTACTCGACGCCTGCCGACATGCAACGTTGGATGCAAGGCTTTTTGACTTCTCATAATGCCATGCGAAAAGCAACGGCAAGCAAAGAGCAATCTGTCTATTTCCCTCGTAATCGACTCTCTTCAATAGAAGGAATGGATGTTGCGGGTCGTGCTGATGGTGTAGGTTTAGGTTGGGTTTATATGGCTCCCGCCAATGGAATTCCGGCGATTTACCAAAAAACCGGCGGCGGTGGCGGGTTTAATACTTATATGGCAACCATTCCTGAATTAAATATCGGTGTATTTGTGGTGATCACCCGTAAACCTAATGGCACTAAATTTAGTGAAGTGACTCAGGGGACTAATGCGCTTGTTCGAGCACTAGCAAAAGATTTTTATCAGTGATCGCAAACACGATAGCGATAAAAAAAGCGCCTTACCTAAGGCGCTTTTTGTTTTTCTGGCTGAAGTGGATATTACCTAGCGATTACGCCTCATCAATAACCATAGACTCAATGTTAGGAATAATATTGCTGGTACTAATGCTGCAATCACGGCAGGTATACCATAAACCAAACTTAATCGTCCTGAAACTTCATTGACGATATAAAACAAGAAGCCAAAAGAGATACCCGTTAGAACTCTTAATCCCATTGGTACAGTGCGTAATGGGCCAAAGATAAATGACAATGCCATCAGCATCATTACCGCAACAGAAACTGGCGCAAAGATTTTTTTCCAGAAATTCAGCTCATAGTTTGCTGATTCTTGCCCACTCTGTTTTAGATATTTAACATATTGATAGAGTCCACTAATCGATAATGCATCTGGATCTAAGGCCACAACGCTCAGTTTTTCTGGCGTTAATCGGGTTGGCCATTCAAGTGATACCTGTTTTTTACCGGTGATTTTTTGTGGATTGGTTAAGTCTGATTGTTCGACTTGTTTTAGCATCCACGTTTTTTTATCGACATCATAGGTTGCACTTGATGCATAACGCACCGTTTCTAGTTTTCTATCATTATTAAAATCATAGAGCGTGATGCCTTGCATCTCATTTTGGCTCTTTATTCGGTTGATATGAATAAATTGGTTGCCATCTTTAGCCCACATACCACGGTTAGTAGAAACTAAAGAGTTACCCATGATTTTTTCAGCACGATAGTTACGTGCATATTGTTCACCTTGTGGTGCTCCCCATTCGCCAATCAGGACTGTCAACAGTACTAATGGAATAGCGGTTTTCATCACAGAACCTGCGATTTGCAAACGTGTAAAACCAGATGCCTGCATCACCACCAGCTCACTACGTGTTGCCAATGCGCCTAACCCTAATAATGCACCGAGTAACGCAGCCATGGGGAAGAAGATCTGCACATCTTTAAGGATATTTAAGATCGCATAAATACCCGCATCAAGTGTGGTGAAATCCCCTTGCCCTACTTTACGGAGTTGATCGACAAATTTGATAATGCCAGATAGAGAAACCAGCAAAAATAGTGTCATCAAAATCGACTGTAAAATAGTACGCCCGATATATCTATCTAATACACCAAACATCAGGCAACTCCTTTCTTAAAGCGAGCTCGGAATTTACGCATAGGCAAGGTATCCCAAACATTCAATAAGATTGCCAAGGCAAGATAAACGCCATTAACACTCCACATCGCAATGAGAGGGTCAACTTTTCCTTTTTCGCCATTAGAATGTAGCGAACTTTGTAATAAGAAAAAGACCAGATAAAGCAACATTGCGGGTAACATACTTAATACGCGACCTTGGCGTGGGTTAACTTCACTTAAAGGCACGACCATCACCGCCATAATGACAACAGAGAAAATCAAAGTTAAGCGCCAATGGAATTCAGCAATAGATTCTGTTTCATTAGAATGCCAAAGCTCAGACATTGTCTTTTGTTCTACGCGATTGCGATTAATCGTAGATTCTCGATGGCCAATTACCGCTTGGTAGTCATTAAAATCGGTAATACGAAAATCACGTAGTACTGCCGTACCTTCATAGCGAGTCCCCTCACTCAATACGACTATCTGATTCCCGTTAGGTAATTCTTTGGTATAGCCTTTATCTGCCACTACAACAGAAGGACGCTGATCTTGCGTTGGACGCAATTGTGCAAGGAACACATCTTGGAATTGGTTTCCTTTTACACTACCAAGATAGAGTACCATATTGCGGTCACTGGACATTTTAAATTGCCCTTCCATCAACGCGGCTAAACTTGGGTTTGCTTTAGCATCCTCAAGGACTTGCTCTTGATGCACCGAAGACCAAGGAATAAGCCAAATGACATTTCCTGCAGCTAATGCGCTGGTCAGTAATGAGAGCAACAGTGCCGCTTGCACTAATGCTTTCTTACCTATTCCGCACGCATTCATGACGGTTATCTCACTTTCAACATAAAGTTTGCTGTAAGTCATCAGAAGCCCAAGAAAAAGGCTTAATGGAAGAATAAGCTGTGCCATCTCAGGAATTCCCAGCCACAGCAGAGAAACCACGAGGTTTGTAGGAATATTACCTTCAACAGCAGCCCCTAAAATTTCAACCAGTTTCTGGCTAAAAAAGATAAGCATCAAAATAAATAAGATGGCTATCTGGCTTTTAAGGGTTTCCCGAGCTAAATATCGAATTATAATCACGCTAGTTATGCCTGTGAAAACTTGTCTTTTTGCAGGAAAATCGCTAACTTCGTTGTATATCTATCATTTGTGCATCTCAGTTAGACATTCTTGCAGCCCAAATGATATCAAAACATGCTATAAACAGGTTCCCAATAAGAACAAGCTTATAAGTTAGCTAAATTAGTTGTGTTCAATTAATGCATTTAGCTTAACATAAAAAGTAAACTTTCTATGGGGTAGATTAATGCGGATCACTATTCTAAACGATACTTTCCGTTTTTGTCTTTAATATTCAGGAGAACGCATGGAGTTTAATGTAAAAAGCGGCAGCCCAGAGAAACAACGCAGCGCTTGTATTATCGTGGGGGTGTTTGAGCCTCGTCGTTTATCTCCGATCGCGGAGCAACTTGATAAAATCAGTGATGGCTATATCAGCGCCTTATTACGCCGAGGTGAGCTGGAAGGCAAAGTTGGACAATCACTGCTGTTACATCATGTACCTAATGTTCTCTCTGAGCGCGTTTTACTGATTGGTTGTGGTAAAGAGCGTGAATTGGATGAACGTCAGTATAAACAGATCATTCAAAAAACCATTAACACGCTCAATGAGACTGGCTCCATGGAAGCCGTATGCTTTCTGACTGAGTTACATGTTAAAGGTCGTAATAATTACTGGAAAGTACGTCAAGCGGTTGAGACTGCAAAAGACTGCCTCTATACCTTTGATCAACTAAAGAGCAATAAGACAGAATTACGTCGCCCATTACGTAAGATGGTCTTTAATGTTCCTACTCGCCGTGAACTACCTAGTGGTGAGCGAGCCATTGCTCATGGCTTAGCTATCGCATCAGGCATTAAAGCATGTAAAGATTTAGCAAACATGCCACCAAATATCTGTAATGCTGCTTATTTAGCTTCTCAAGCGCGTCAATTAGCAGACTCCTCTTCAAATGTTTCTACGCGTGTTATTGGCGAAGAGCAAATGAAAGAGCTCAATATGAATGCTTACCTTGCGGTAGGACAAGGCTCTCAAAATGAATCTTTAATGTCGATTATCGAATATAAAGGCAATAAAGATCCTGAAGCTCGCCCAATTGTGTTAGTCGGTAAAGGGCTGACATTTGACTCGGGTGGTATTTCTATCAAACCTGCTGATGGCATGGATGAGATGAAATATGACATGTGTGGTGCTGCAACGGTTTATGGTGTGATGCGTGTTGTTGCTGAACTCCAGTTACCGATTAACGTCATTGGTGTACTTGCGGGCTGTGAAAATATGCCGGGTGGAAAAGCCTATCGTCCTGGTGATATCTTAACAACAATGTCCGGCCAAACCGTTGAAGTATTAAACACCGATGCTGAAGGTCGCTTAGTATTATGTGATACGTTAACTTATGTTGAGCGCTTTGAGCCTGAGTTAGTTGTTGATATCGCAACATTAACAGGTGCATGTATGGTGGCTTTAGGGCATCACTATAGCGGATTAATGTCTAACCATAATCCATTAGCACATGAGTTAATGAATGCATCAGAGCAAGCGGGTGACCGCGCTTGGCGTCTACCATTAGGCGATGAGTTCTATGAACAAATCGAATCTAATTTTGCTGACTTAGCAAATACAGGTGGCCGTTTAGGTGGCGCAATTACTGCCGGTTGTTTCTTAGCGCGTTTTGCGACGAAATATAACTGGGCTCACTTGGATATTGCGGGTACAGCATGGCGTTCTGGTAAAGCCAAAGGCGCAACAGGTCGTCCTGTTTCTTTACTGTCTCAGTTCTTACTTAATCGCGCGGGTTTGAATAGCGACGAGTAATACCGCATAATTATCAGGGTTAAGGTATTACCCTATTATTAGGGTAAATAGAGCAGACTCCAAGAAGGGTATTGCAACGCAATACCCTTCTGTTATCGGGATATCATGAAAAACGCCACGTTTTATTTAATGGAACACCCATCAATACACGATGATTTACAGGCTCATGAGTGGCTTGCCTGTCAACTTACCGCTGAACATTGGCGATTAGGCAAACGTATTTTGTTGGTTTGTGAGTCTCAGGCTCAAGCTGAATTGCTTGATGAGGCATTATGGGCAAGAGAACCTCATCAGTTTGTTCCTCATAATCTTGCAGGTGAAGGGCCTCGTTATGGCGCTCCTGTTGAATTATGTTGGCCTGGAAAACGTGGTAATGCACCTCGTGATCTCTTGATTAATTTGCAATCTCAATTCGTAGACTTTGCCACAGCTTTCCATGAAGTGATAGACTTTGTACCTATCGATGAACAATTAAAACAGTTGGCGCGTGAACGATATAAAATTTATCGTAGCGTCGGCTTTACTTTGACAATGGCTACGCCGCCAACCTATTGAATACGTAAAGAATATGGAAAATAAATCCGCACCGAAAGAGCCATCGCTCGACACAACTTATAACCCCGCAGAGATTGAACAACCTCTGTATCAGCATTGGGAAAAAAACGGCTATTTCAAAGCCAATGGCGATACAACAAAAGAAAGCTTCTGTATCGTGATCCCACCGCCAAACGTCACAGGTAGCCTACATATGGGTCATGCTTTCCAGCAGACCATTATGGATACCATGATCCGTTATCAGCGCATGCAAGGTAAAAACACCTTATGGCAGTCAGGGACTGACCATGCGGGTATCGCGACTCAAATGGTCGTTGAGCGTAAAATTGCCGCTGAAGAAGGTAAAACTCGTCATGACTATGGTCGTGATGCGTTTATCGACAAAATTTGGGAATGGAAAGCCGAATCAGGCGGTAACATCTCTAACCAAATGCGTCGTTTAGGTAACTCGGTTGATTGGGAACGTGAACGTTTCACCATGGACGAGGGTTTATCTAAAGCGGTTAAAGAAGCTTTTGTGCGTTTACACAAAGAAGATCTTATCTACCGTGGTAAACGCCTTGTTAACTGGGACCCTAAATTACACACAGCGATTTCTGATCTTGAAGTCGAAAACCGTGAAGTTAAAGGATCTATGTGGCATCTGCGTTATCCTTTAGCGGATGGGGCAAAAACAGCAGAAGGTAAAGATTACCTGATTGTTGCAACAACACGTCCTGAAACCATGTTAGGTGATACTGGTGTTGCGGTTAACCCAGAAGATCCTCGCTATAAAGATTTAATTGGTAAAGAAATTATTCTACCAATCGTTAACCGTCGTATTCCTATTTTAGCGGACGAACACGCGGATATGGAAAAAGGTACCGGTTGCGTAAAAATCACCCCTGCTCACGACTTTAATGACTATGAAGTTGGACGTCGTCATCAATTACCAATGATTAATATCATGGATTTTGACGGCAATATCCGTGTGAGTGCAGAAGTATTAGATACTAATGGTGTTGAGTCTGATATTTACAGCACTGAAATTCCAGCAGCCTACCAAGGTATGGAACGCTTTGCTGCCCGCAAAGCAATTGTCGCTGAATTTGAACGTCTAGGTTTACTAGAAGAGATCAAGCCTCACGATTTAACCGTACCTTACGGCGACCGTGGTGGCGTGGTTATCGAGCCTTTATTAACAGACCAATGGTATGTTCGCACAGCACCTTTAGCGAAACCCGCAGTTGAAGCCGTTAAAAATGGCGATATCCAATTTGTACCAAAACAGTACGAAAATATGTACTTCTCATGGATGAATGATATCCAAGATTGGTGTATTTCTCGTCAACTGTGGTGGGGTCACCGTATCCCTGCTTGGTACGACAATGAAGGTAATGTCTATGTCGGTCGTGACGAAGAAGAAGTTCGTCGTGAAAACAATATCGCCGCTGATGTGGCATTACGCCAAGATGATGACGTATTGGATACATGGTTCTCATCTGCACTATGGACATTCTCAACATTAGGCTGGCCTGAAAATACTGAAGCACTGAAAACATTCCATCCAACGAATGTCTTAGTCAGTGGATTCGATATTATATTCTTCTGGATCGCTCGCATGATCATGATGACCATGCACTTTATCAAAGACGAAGACGGTAAACCGCAAGTTCCATTTAATACGGTTTATATGACAGGTCTTATTCGTGATGAAGAAGGCCAGAAGATGTCAAAATCCAAAGGTAACGTGCTTGATCCTCTGGATATGATCGACGGTATTTCATTAGAGAACCTGTTAGAAAAACGTACTGGTAATATGATGCAGCCACAAATGGCTGAAAAAATTGCTAAACGTACTCGCAAAGAGTTCCCAGAAGGGATTGAAGCACACGGTACAGATGCGCTGCGCTTTACCTTAGCCGCATTAGCGTCAACAGGTCGCGATATTAACTGGGATATGAAACGTCTATCTGGTTACCGTAACTTCTGTAACAAGCTGTGGAACGCAAGCCGCTTTGTTCTGATGAATACTGAAGAGCAAGATTGTGGTTACCAAGGTGGCGAAATGACATTCTCACTCGCTGACCATTGGATCTTAGCTGAATTTAACAATACCGTTAAAGCCTATCGTGAAGCATTAGACAACTATCGTTTCGATATCGCTGCCGGTATTTTATATGAGTTCACTTGGAACCAATTCTGTGACTGGTATCTGGAGCTATCAAAACCTGCAGTACACAAAGGTAATGATGCACAAAAACGCGCAGCTCGTCATACTCTGATTGAAGTGTTAGAAGGCTTACTGCGTCTTGCTCATCCAATCATTCCATTTATCACAGAAACCATCTGGCAACGAGTGAAGGAAGTGAAAGGCATTGAAGGTGAAACCATCATGCTACAAGCTTTCCCTGAGTTTGATGCTTCGCTGGTGGATGAACAAGCACTTAACGATCTTGAGTGGATCAAAGAAGTGATTGTTGCCGTTCGTAATATCCGTGCTGAAATGAATATTGCACCAGGTAAACCACTTGACGTTATCTTACGTGGCGCTGATGACAATGCTAAACGCCGTGTTAGTGACAATATTGGTTTCTTAAAAGCTATGGGTCGTTTAGCTGATATTCGTCCATTAGCAGAAGGTGAAGAAGCACCATTATCAGTGACTAAACTGGTTAGCGGTGCAGAATTGCTGATCCCAATGGCTGGCTTTATCGATAAAGATGCAGAGCTTGCACGTTTAGATAAAGAGATTGAAAAAGTAGAGAAAGATATCACAACTTTAGACAGCAAATTATCTAACGATGGCTTTGTTAGCCGTGCACCAGAAGCAGTTGTTGCTAAAGAGCGTGAACGCTTAGCGACATGTCTAAGCGCAAAAGAAAAGCTCATTGCACAGAAAGTCTCTATCGCCTCTTTATAAGCACTATCGCTTTAAAGTCACAGAGATTGATAATGAAAACCCGCGTTTATCGCGGGTTTTTACTTAGTTTCTTTCAGTCAAAAAATAAAACCATTTTTCACTTTATTTCTTATTATTCTCGGTTCTATTCTCGTTAATATGTCTTTCTATTACTTATTTTCTCTTAAATTTAATCACCCACTAAAATATAACGCTAGCAATAAAGAGGGTAAGTAAGCAAAGAAAAAAGGTTTACGGTTTACAAACACGCTTAATCAATTAAGATAGTTTTTGTAGCCATCCGCGCTACTTTCAATGAAGAAGTTCCTTTCCGGTGCTCTCTCAATAAATAATCAAAAAATATTCTACTAATAAGTGAAACGATGAGTGCAACTATG
This sequence comes from Proteus penneri, assembly GCF_022369495.1. Taxonomy (NCBI): domain Bacteria; kingdom Pseudomonadati; phylum Pseudomonadota; class Gammaproteobacteria; order Enterobacterales; family Morganellaceae; genus Proteus; species Proteus penneri. Next base: position 3,875,370 of record NZ_CP059690.1, on the reverse strand, counting down.
ACTGCAATCCAAACTATAACCCCAAATATTGTTATCCGAGCTATTGAAGAAAAAGACAACGCAGGTATTGCACGCGTTATTCGTGAAGTCTCTGCGGAGCATGGTTTAACTGCTGATAAAGGCTTTGCGGTTGCCGATCCGATTTTAGATACTCTCTATGAAGTTTATCATCAACCGCGCAGTGCTTACTGGGTGGTAGAAATGGATGGAGAAATTGTTGGCGGTGGCGGTGTCGCACCACTTGCTGGTGGTGATGGCAATACTTGTGAATTACAAAAAATGTATCTTTCATCCAAGCTGCGCGGCAAAGGTATTGCGAAAAAAATCGTTCTGCAATCTCTTGAATTTGGTAAAGAGCAAGGCTTTAGCCGCTGCTATTTAGAAACCACAGATATCTTAAAAGCGGCTGTCGGTTTATACGAAAAACTAGGATTCGAATTTATTGATGAAGCATTAGGTAACACTGGACATAGTGATTGTGAGATCCGTATGGTGAAGCCACTTTAAGCGTTCTTGCTGTTCCCTACGCCATACCATAAATAAAATAAGCTCTACTTTACCCGTATTTCTTATGCGGGTTTTTATTAGCCCCAATAGCATCTATTAGCACAAATTCTATTCATCAAAATGGTATAAACACAGTATATTTCTATGTTTGTTTTCATAATTAGTTTCTTAATTAAATATCATTAAAAAATTATTAATGAATTTTTTATCTTAAATATTATTAAAACTCACAAGTTTAAATTATTTTCCATTTTACTCTAGATAATTAGATCCCCCCTCTTAAATAAAATATTATTTATCTTGTTTTATATTTTAAAAAAAAGATTTTTTTATATTGCTATTTATAGCTAATTTAATATCTTTATACAGATAAAGTCATGTGTTGGCTTTTATAACTCTAAAATTTAAAAGGAATTTTTGATGAAAAACTTTGTTAAAATTGCACTTATTGCTTCTGTCATTACTGTAATGACTGGTTGTACTGGTAGCGTATACAATAAAGAAAAAGACTGTAACTATGACTACTTACTGCACCCAGCCGTTTCTGTTTCTAAAATTATTGGTGGTTGTGGCGACACAAATAAATAAAGTTTGAGAAACAATCGTATTAATAAACTACATTCTGGCTTATTGTTGCTAAGAAAGAATGTAGTTTTTTCTATTTAATAGAAAAAACAATAATTAAATTTATTCAATTAAAATATCCTTACTCAATTATTCAAATATAACCTATTTATTGTTTCTATTTTCTTTATTACAGATCTTTTATTTTTATCCACTCAAGTTATTCATTTTTTTTGAACACCATCAACAAAATCCCCCTATTTTGTTCATATCGCGAACACTTTATGATCAGCTTCATTAAGAAATCGCAATAATCTGTATTACCTCCTTCTGTGTCTTGGTTATTGCGGTTTCTTTCCTAAACTTGGAGAACAATCATGACTATCAGACAGATTAATCATATTTATTCGGCGCCAAATTCACACTGGGTAGGCAATGGCTTTCCAGTCAGCACCTTATTTTCCTATCAGGAAAATGGTGAGAAACATAGCCCGTTTCTGCTGATGGATTATGCTGAACCAACACTGTTTAAACCTGTTACCAATGCCCGTGGTGTAGGCGCGCATCCTCATCGTGGGTTTGAAACTGTGACAATCGCTTATCAAGGTGAGGTTTCTCATCATGACTCTAAAGGCCATGCAGGAACTATTACCGCAGGTGATGTGCAATGGATGACCGCTGCTTCTGGTATTTTGCATAAAGAATATCACTCTGAAAAAATGACCAAAGAGGGTGGCGTATTAGAAATGGTGCAACTTTGGGTAAACCTGCCGACAGCATACAAAATGACAGAGCCTCGTTATCAGGCGCTGAAAGCAGAGGATATCCCTCATGTTGAATTACCTAATAGCCAAGGCTATGTCAGAGTGATTGCGGGTGATTATGCCAATACACAAGGTGTGGCAATGACCTACTCACCGCTAAATGTGTGGGATCTGCGTTTAAATCGCGCGGGTGTTTCACATCACAGTATTCCTGAAGGCCATAATGCAATGCTGTTTGTGGTGAGAGGTGCTGTACATATCAATGACAGTGAAATTGCACGTCAACACGATATGGTGATGTTAGATAATCATGGCGATACACTGACATTAGAATCAATGGGTGACACCATTGTTTTAATTCTAACTGGTGAGCCCATTAATGAGCCTATTGCAGGACAAGGGCCTTTTGTAATGAACACGCCAGAAGAGTTACAACAGGCTTTTGATGATTATGACAATGGCAAATTTGGTGTGATGGATTAATAGCTCTCCCCTTAAAACCAATAGTACCAGTCACAAAGTAACGATTTTGTGGCTGGTACTATTATTTTGCACTGATAAATCAGGTACAAAGGGACAACATTTAGCAAAAATTAATGTAAGCGTGATGACTTATCAGACTCTTCTTCTTCGCCGTCTTCGTCGTCACTGTCTTCATCATCATACTCTGCGTCAGGATCTTCAAAATAAGTCCCCCAACCATCGTAATAGACACCCATTTTTTCAGCTAAATTCATTAATTGCTCAACTTGAGCATCAATAAGTTCAGCATTCAAACCACTTTCACTCACAGCATCAAAGCAAAATAAGATCTCACCTGATTCGACTTCGATTTCCTCAGGCTCTGTCACTTCGTAACCTAATTTAAAAACTTCAACAGCTGCTTTTTCTAGTGTTTCAAAATTTTCACAAGAAATATGGTGCTCAATGGCATACAGTGCATCAGGATCACTGCCATCTTCCAGTAATTCTTCAATAATAAGACGTGTTTCTTCACGTTGTTCTGCTAACTCTTTGCTGTCCGCCATAATCATGCTCCGCAATAGTCTGAAAAGGTATCTTGTTCATTCTCCCACAGGCAGGATCAACACTCCATACTTAATATGATGCCCTTATCGCATACTGTTTAAATTAAAAGTTTTCCTTTAGGGGTTGATGGTGAATATTTATTGATATAAATTGAATATAAATTCAACGACAGGATATCACTCTATGAACCCTTTTTATCAAAAATCATTCTTACGTTTACTTGATTTTTCACCTGCAGAAATTCAGCAATTGCTGGCATTGTCAGCACAATTGAAAAAAGCCAAAAAATCAGGCAAAGAAACTCAATATCTTACTGGAAAAAATATCGCACTGATTTTTGAAAAAGACTCAACACGTACCCGTTGTGCATTTGAAGTTGCTGCATTTGATCAAGGTGCAAGAGTGACTTATTTAGGCGGCGGAAGCCAAATTGGGCATAAAGAATCGATAAAAGATACCGCTCGAGTATTAGGGCGTATGTATGATGGTATTCAGTACAGGGGTTACGGACAAAAAACGGTAGATGCACTTGCACACTATGCAAGTGTACCTGTTTGGAATGGTTTAACCAATGAATTTCACCCAACACAGTTATTAGCAGATTTATTAACTATCACTGAACACCAAACTAAACCATTATCAGAAACAGTCTTTGCTTACCTTGGTGACGCTCGTAATAATATGGGAAATACCATGCTAGAAGCGGCAGCATTAACTGGTATGGATTTACGTTTAGTTGCACCTAAAGCATGTTGGCCTGAAGCAAGTTTAGTGGCTCAATGCCAAGACATTGCCAAGAAAAATGGTGGAAAAATCACACTCACTGAAAATGTGGCTGAAGGTGTCGAAAATGCTGATTTTCTTTACACCGATGTATGGGTCTCTATGGGTGAACCAAAAGAAGTTTGGAAAGAGCGTATTGCGTTACTGAAGCCTTATCAGGTTAATATGGATGTAATTAAATTAACAGGCAATCCAGACGTTAAATTCCTTCACTGTTTACCCGCTTTTCATGATGAAGAAACCACAATGGGTAAAACATTAGCTAAAGAGTTTAATTTATATGGTGGTTTTGAAGTCACTGATGAGGTTTTTGAATCAAAACACAGTATTGTGTTTGATGAAGCAGAAAATCGCCTTCACACCATAAAAGCCGTGATGGTAGCGACCCTTGCCAATCCGTTCTAAAATACATAATCATGCAAAACACCTATTTTTTATTGATGAAAAAATAGGTGTTTTCTTCGTTTTACCTCAAGCTTATTGATTTTTAAATTAAAAAAATTTTTTTTGTAAAAAGCAAAAGCAAACGCTTGCGCACAACACTAAGATGCGTATAATGCGCCACAATTTGTCAGGAGGAAAGATGAAACAGCGCCTATTCCAATTCGTAACAAAAAAAAGCACCTTAACTGGTCGCAAGCGCATTCTCTTTTTTCCAATAATTCAATTTTTTAAAACCCCTCTTATTGAGGGGTTTTTTTTGGCCTATAAAAAACCACTCATCGCACAATTCATCGCTAAAGGAGAACTCTAATGACTAATCCGCTCTACCAAAAGCATATTATCTCCATCAATGATCTGGACAGGGAAGATTTGGAGTCTGTTCTTCACGTTGCTAACAAACTAAAACAGCAACCTAATAACGAATTGTTGAAAGACAAAGTGATTGCGAGCTGCTTTTTTGAAGCATCAACACGCACTCGCTTATCATTTGAGACAGCTATCCAGCGCCTCGGCGCATCAGTTGTTGGTTTTTCAGATGGAAGCAACACGTCACTGGGTAAAAAAGGTGAAACATTGGCAGATACCATCTCAGTTCTTCGTACTTATGTTGACGCCATTGTGATTCGCCATCCTCAAGAAGGCGCAGCGCGATTAGCTTCTGAGTTTGCTGGCGATATTCCGGTACTCAATGCAGGTGATGGCGCAAACCAACATCCAACACAGACTTTGCTGGATTTGTTTACCATTCAAGAAACACAAGGCCGTTTAGATAATCTCAATATCGCGATGGTCGGTGACTTAAAATATGGTCGAACTGTGCATTCTCTGGCACAAGCATTAGCGAAATTTAAAGGTAATCATCTCTATTTTATCGCCCCTAAAGTACTTGCGATGCCAGAGCATATTCTTCATTTACTGGAAGAAAATGGCGTTGAATATAGCCAGCATGAAACCTTAGATGAAGTGATGCCAGAGCTGGATATTCTCTACATGACACGCGTACAGAAAGAGCGTTTAGATCCCTCTGAATACGCGAATGTAAAAGCACAATTTGTTTTAACTAGCGCAGATTTAGTGAATGTTAAAGACAACCTCAAGATCCTACATCCACTGCCACGTATTGATGAAATTACGACAGATGTCGATAAAACACCTTACGCTTATTATTTCCAACAAGCAGGCAACGGTATCTACGCACGTCAGGCATTACTTGCCTTAGTTCTAAATAAAAACTTAGTTCTTTAATAAGGAGCACACCATGACACATGATCACAAACTAAAAGTTGAAGCTATCAAACGTGGGACTGTTATTGATCATATTCCAGCGCAGGTGGGCTTTAAAATTCTTTCGCTGTTTCGCTTAACAGAAACGGACGAAAGAATAACAGTAGGTTTTAATTTACCTTCAGAAAATTTAGGTAAGAAAGACTTAATTAAAATCGAAAATGTCTTTTTAACCTCTGAGCAAGCAAACCGTTTAGCCATGTATGCACCTCAAGCAACGGTCAATATTATCGATGATTATCAAGTCGTTAATAAGATGGCATTAAGCTTGCCAGAATTACTTGAAGATGTGGTGCCTTGTCCTAATAGCAACTGTATTAGCCATAACGAGCCAGTACAAAGTAGTTTCCGAGTCAAAAAACTGGCCTCAGATGTTGTATTAACCTGCAAGTACTGTGAAAAAGAATTCGAACGCCACGCGGTTATTCGTTAATTCTTTTAACTATCTGCTCGCAAGGGCAGATAGTTTTTTATAAAAAAAAGAATAATTATCTCTTAAAAGCCTCAAGACTATTTTTAGTAAAAATGGAAATAGTCTATTTCCTCTTTTTTATAAAAAATATTACTATAGCTTTAGTATTTTTATGGGCTAAAACTAGCGCTAAACCGTAATTCAGCTCTATGTTCATTTTCTTTTTATACTTACAGACTTTATGATAAAGCCTGATATCTGTCATATTGCTAACTTACAGCACTGGCTATAATAGCGCCGTGCTAATCAAGCGTTAGTCTTAATCTTATAAAAAACAGGAGTTCTACATGTCTTACGAAATTAATACCGATAAAGCCCCTGCAGCAATTGGCCCTTATGTACAAGGCGTTGATTTAGGTAATTTAGTGATCACTTCAGGTCAATTACCTGTTGATCCTGCGACCGGTGAGTTTGTTTCTGATAATGCAGCAGAACAAGCTCGTCAATCTTTAGAAAACGTAAAAGCAATCATCGAAAAAGCAGGTTTAACTGTTGCTAATATCATCAAAACAACTGTTTTCGTAAAAGATTTAAATGATTTTGGTACAATCAACGCTGCTTATGAAGCATTCTTCAAAGAGCATAACGCTGCATTCCCTGCTCGCTCTTGTGTTGAAGTTGCACGTTTACCAAAAGATGCAAAAGTAGAAATCGAAGTTATCGCTATCCGTTAATTTCGTCTCAATAGCAAGCCATAAAAAAGCAAAGGTCTCTTTATGAGCACTTTGCTTTTTTTATGTTCTCACTTTTTGATGAATAATTTATCACTTCTGTTTTTGGCGCATATTTACAATTCTGCCAATCCCTCTTGATGCCTGATGTAGCAAAAATACCTTGATGTAGATCAGTTTTAATGAAGATTATTTTCCTGCCAATAACTATATATTGTGCTTTAATACATACAGACCTACAACATATAGTAATTATACACATCTTATCCACAATGAGCCTGAATGCTGTGCCATCACCTGCTTTTATGGGATTTGAGCCTGTGGATAAATAGTTAAGGAGTAAGATTGTGAAAACCATAGTGATAAAACGAGACGGATGTAAAGTCTCTTTTGACCAAACCCGCATCAGCGATGCTATCAAAAGAGCCGCCGTAGCTTGTGAGATCACTGATGATGATTATTGCGTATCTGTCGCTCAATCTGTTTCACAATCTCTCGCAGGACGTTCGAATGTCGATATCCGTGAGATCCAAGACGCCGTAGAAAATCAGCTGATGGCTGGCAAGCATAAAGATGTTGCCAGAGCCTATATTGAATACCGTCATGACCGAGATGTTGCCCGTGAGCAACGAGGAAGATTAACTCAGGAAATCCGAGGTCTTATCGAACAAAGTGATGTCTCTATTCTTCATGAAAATGCGAATAAAGACAGTAAGGTTATCCCTACCCAACGTGATTTACTTGCGGGTATTGTGGCTAAACATTACGCAAAATTACATATCCTGCCAAGAGATGTGGTACTCGCTCATGAGCGTGGTGAAATTCATTATCATGATCTCGATTATTCACCGTTTTTCCCTATGTTTAACTGTATGCTAATTGACCTTAACGGCATGTTAAACAATGGTTTTAAAATGGGAAATGCGGAAATAGAACCCCCTAAATCTATTTCAACAGCAACAGCAGTAACTGCACAAATTATCGCACAAGTGGCAAGCCATATTTATGGTGGTACAACGATAAATCGTATCGATGAAGTATTAGCGCCGTTTGTAAAATCAAGTTATGACAAACACTATAAAGTCGCGCAAGAATGGCAAATTGCTGATAAAGAAGCCTATGCCAATGCGCGCACTGAAAAAGAGTGTTACGACGCATTCCAATCTTTAGAGTATGAAGTTAATACACTACATACCGCTAATGGACAAACACCATTTGTCACTTTTGGTTTTGGCCTTGGTACGTCAAAAGAAGCACGTTTAATTCAACGTTCTATTCTTGAAAATCGTATGGCGGGTTTAGGCAAAAACCGTAAAACGGCGGTTTTCCCTAAACTCGTTTTTGCCATTAAAGATGGATTAAACCATAAATTTGGTGATCCTAATTACGATATCAAACAACTTGCTCTTGAATGTGCAAGTAAACGCATGTATCCCGATATCTTAAATTACGATCAAGTGGTTAAAGTAACGGGTTCATTTAAAACGCCGATGGGATGCCGTAGCTTCTTAGGTGTTTACGAAGAAAATGGTGAGATGATCCATGAAGGTCGTAATAACCTAGGCGTTATCAGCCTGAACTTACCGCGTATCGCTATTGAAGCTCAAGGTGATGAAGCCACGTTTTGGTCACTACTTGACTCTCGCCTCGAATTAGCGAAAAAAGCACTGATGACACGTATTGCTCGTTTAGAAAACGTCAAAGCCCGTGTTGCCCCAATCCTTTATATGGAAGGTGCTTGTGGTGTTCGCTTAAAAGCAGATGATAATGTAGCTGAAATCTTTAAACATGGCAGAGCATCAATCTCATTAGGTTATATCGGTGTCCATGAAACCATTAATGCACTGTTTGGTACTCAAACTCACGTTTTTGATGACGAGATCTTAAGAGAAAAAGCGGTGGCGATTATCAATCGTCTACGCGAAGCAACAGATCAGTGGAAAGCTGAGACAGGTTATGGCTTTAGCCTTTACAGCACACCAAGTGAAAACTTATGTGATCGCTTCTGTCGTTTAGATGCAGCTGAGTTTGGCATTATTCCTGGTGTTACAGATAAAGGTTATTACACCAATAGCTTCCACTTAGATGTTGAAAAGAAAGTAAATCCATACGACAAACTAGATTTTGAAGCACCTTATCCACCATTAGCCAATGGCGGTTTTATTTGCTATGGCGAATATCCCAACTTACAACATAACCTTAAAGCATTAGAAGATGTGTGGGATTACAGCTATACCCGAGTTCCTTATTACGGGACAAACACTCCGATTGATGAATGTTATGACTGTGGTTATACCGGCGAATTCTCTTGCACTAGCAAAGGGTTTACTTGCCCACGTTGTGGTAATCACAATCCAGCAAGAGTGTCTGTTATTCGCCGTGTATGTGGATATTTAGGTAGCCCAGATTCACGTCCATTTAATGCGGGTAAGCAAGAAGAAGTTAAACGTCGTGTGAAACATCTGGCAAATGGTCAGTTAGGTTAAGAGTGTGAATTACCATCAATATTACCCTGTTGATGTTGTCAATGGTCCAGGTACTCGTTGCACCCTGTTTGTTTCAGGGTGCATACACCAATGCCGAGGCTGTTATAACAAATCAACGTGGTCATTAACGTCAGGCAAGCCATTTACACAAGAGATGGAAGATCAGATTATTGCCGATCTTCAAGACAGTCGAATCAAACGACAAGGATTATCACTTTCAGGTGGCGATCCCCTACACCCTCAAAATCTTTCTGCTATATTAAAATTGGTAAAACGTGTTAAAACGCAATGCCCTGAAAAAGATATTTGGGTTTGGACTGGCTATTTGCTAGCAGACTTAACCCCAGAGCAGCAAGAAGTCGTTAACTATATTAACGTACTGATTGATGGAAAATTCATACAAGAACTTTATGATCCCGCATTACTGTGGCGTGGTAGTCGTAATCAGGTGATCCATAAGTTGAAATAATACACATTGAATTAACTGGAGGATGTATGCCTTTAAGTGATAATAAATATGTAAGCTTTTCTGAAGATCATGAACTGAACTACCATTTAAAAAAATGGGGTAAGAAGCAGTCTAAAGCGAATCGAGAACAACTCGTGAAGCTAGGCACTGAATTGAAAAAGAAACTCGGTGTTAAACATCTTCAACACACTGAAATAGATGCAGAGATAGAAAAAAATCTTTCATCATTTGAATAACACCTAAAAGCCCATTTTTTGAAGTGGATCCTTGAAATTGGACACTTTTATTAAGTAACTTGTAAGGCCTGATTCCGATATTCAACTGGGATCAGGCCTTTTAATATAATCAATAATTATTTAAATATTCTCATTTTTCATTTCAACTATAAATTTAATTAAAAATATCAAAATAAAAAATAAAAAATAAAATAATTATTATTAAATCAATATATTTAAATATAATTAAAATACAAAGAAATTAAAATAACCGCATCTATTAATAAAAGATTCAATTTGGTAAAAAAATATTGATCAGGATTTTTTTATGTAATATGTTTTTAACAACCCATATTTTAATTAAAGATTTAAAATTATGATTGCATTATTTATCTTTTCTATAATTCCAGATAGAAATTAAATTAGAGATCAATAAATATGAAATACATACATCATTATCTAAAGCGATTAAATATAGATCTTCCATTAGTTGCAAATTATAAATTTCTATCTAAATTTCATCATGCACATTTTTATTCTATTCCGTTTGAAAATATTGAAATGAAAAAAAACACTTTTAAACTTCTTTCTTATCAAAATATTGCAAATAGAATAATATTTAATAAAAGAGGTGGCATTTGTTTTGATTTTTCTATTTTAATTAAATCATTCTTTGAGCACATTGGCTACTCGTATAGTGTTAGGTTAGCAAGGCTTTTAACTCCATTAATAACACCTACAACACATCTACTCTTTATTGTAACAATTGATGAAACCAAATGGATATTTGATATTGGATATGGTGCAAAAGGACCTCGCTCACCACTGATGTTGATAGATGGTTATGTACATGAGCATTCTTTTCTTTCTTCAAAAGTTAATTGGCATTCTGAATTTGGGTGGATTGTTTCAATAAAGGAAAATAGTCAACATGATGCAATTTGGGAAAATATATATGCCTTTCACGATATAGAGGCACTAGAACCCGATATAAGTATGGCTCATTTTTACACAATTAATTCCTCAGAAAGTCTTCTTAATACCAATATAGTTGCTAGTTTACCAAAAGAAAATGGAAGAATAAGTATCCGAAATAATGTTTTTACTGAAGTTAGAGGATATCTATCTTCATCTTTTCAAATTGCGAATAAACGAGAACTATCGGATTTGTTATTAGAAAATTTTGGCATTGAAATTCCCTTTCAACAAATACGAGAGGAATAAATTAAATGAGAGCGACTTATCTCATCGTTCCTGGATATACAAATTCTGGTGCAGATCATTGGCAATCCTATATGGAAAAAAAATATACCAATGTCACTCGTGTACAACAAAATGATTGGAATAATCCCTCCCGTTCTGAGTGGATTGAAAAACTTAACGAAATTATTAATAAAACCGATGGAGATATTATACTTCTTGGTCATAGTTGTGGTGCAGTCACTATTGCGCAGTGGGCATCTTCTAACAGATGTAACAAAATAAAAGCCATTATCCTTGTAGCACCAGCCGATGTAGATGCTAAATCAGCAATCTCTCCAATTCATCAGCAACGACCACTACCATCAACACCATTAGGTGTACGATCATTACTGATATATAGCGATAATGATAAATACCTCAGTAAAACTCGTGCACGTGCACTCGCTGAATTGTGGGGAAGTAAAACATATTGCGTTCAAGGGGCTGGACATATTCATAGCGCATCTGGATATGGCGAATGGATAGAAGGTGAAAAATTATTTGAAGAATTCACGAGGATCCCATTATTACATACAAGAAAAAAGGTATAACAATGTTTAGAAAGATTAAACATTTCAATCCTATTGTGCTTCACTTTCTTATCGCAACATTTTTGATGGGATTAAGTAATGGGATATTCGATGCTATATATAATTTTTATCTTGAAACTCGTGGTGTAGACAAGACTACGACAGGTTACATATATGCAATAGCAATGGTAATGATGGCTTGTGCCGTAATTCCTCTGATCTATTTGAGTAGACGAATGTCTCAAAAAAAGTTACTCCTTCTTTTTTCATTTGTTTATGCAATCCCATTTATTTTACTTCCAATACTGACATCCGTATGGAGTAGTGCTATCGCATTAGGATTTATCCTTTCTGGCATGATAGCTCTCTTATCTTTGGGAAATTCTTTGATTGGTTCCAACATTAAGGTTGAATATAGAACAACATTATTCAGTTATTTCTTTGTTTCTTACTTATGGGCAGCAATGATAGGTTCAGTAGTAACCAGTTTAGTAACCTATTATTCTCCCGCAACAGCCTTAACCAATTACCAAGGGCTTCTCATTGCATCTTTTATAGTTTCTCTTTTAATGATTTATTTTCGTGCGAAATCTATCCAAGGTATCTCAGAACCTGAACGAGATATTAGAAAATTTACTTGGGATAACAATATGGAGTGGAAGAATTTCGTCGCTCTATTCATTGCATCACTACTTCTAGGAGCCTCTATTACTCTCATTTTTCGATTTATAAATATTGTGATTAGCCTAGCTTACTCCATAAATGTCAGTGAAATAGCATTAATAATGGGAGGAGATAAAATTGTTAGCATCATTGGTGCATTATGTGCCCCACTTTTAGTTAAAAACTTCCCCCTAAAGCCAACTATTATTATTGTGGGTATACTAACTGCGTTATGCCTCTATCTAGCCTCATATAATATACCGTTAATCATTTTCACCTCACTCTATTTTATTAGGCTATTTCTCAACTATTGCCTAATGCCATTATTGGATACTCTTGCAATTACAGGTTTTGCCAAGAAGAGAATGCTTTTATCTACAAGTATACGACAGCTTGCCTTTTATCTGGGTAGTGCGCTATCTGCTGTCTTTTATGGAAAACTATTAGATGAGGCCCAATGGGAATATACATTAATAATTTCTTCTATTTTCGCACTTATAGGTGCCATTTTTATGAGTTTTATTCGCAGGGAAAATAAGTAGGAAATTAATATTTAAAAGGAATTAATTATGACAAAGGATATTGTAATACCAGATAGTGAAAATGTTGCATTTATGCTGAAAAAACTTTCTGCACTCTGGAAAAACCGAGCAGCGGTAAACAACAAACACACTGATTATTCTGAATTAGCTTTTGAACCATCAAAGAGTGATTTTAGCGAATCGTTATTGCCATTTCGAAACCATGATGCATGGAGAGAAGCATCTCAAGATATTAAAAGCCGTTGCTTATCTTATGCATGGGGTATTTATAACCTAAAAACAATCTATATAGAATGCGATGTCGTGACGCCTGCCTGTGAAGATATTATAAAACGTCCTCCAATAAATTCGATAAATAGAGTGGAATTACAGGATGTAATGTCCGAAGCCCTTTTGGATGAAGCATTACATACTAGAATGTCAATAATAGCCTGTAACTATATATACGACCGTCGAAGATTAGAGCCTCTACATTATACAGATTTTAATTTAATTAAATGTCGCCAGATGATGCTTGCTGATTGTAATGCAGAATGGCAAAGAAGGCTTACTTGTTTTGCAGTAGCATGTGCGAGCGAAACCCTCATAACTGATTATCTGAAAGTCATGGCTGAAGATAATAGTATTCAAAGACTTTGCCATGAAGTCACAAAAGTTCATGCTCAAGATGAATGGAGCCATTCAAGCGTATTCAGCTATGTTGCTTATGATATTGTGCGAGATTTAACCTTTAGTGAACGCAAGCACATGAAAAATATTATGTTAAGAACTGCTGATTTATTTGCCAATAATGAACTGGGAGCTTGGAAAGAAGCCTTCAGACTTTCTCGCATGCCCTATGCGAGAGAAATCATTGAAGAAACAGATAATTGTAATGAGATAAATATTTATCTTGAATCTGTGGAAGCTATTATTTCTAGAATTGGCTTATAGCGCCAATAATGAGCTAAAAATGGAATCTATCTGCATTATTCAAGTCCAGGATCTTAATTGTGAATTATTAGTCGATAACAATAAAAGTGTTCTTGATAATCTGTTACATCACAACATTCCTATTAGACACAAATGCCATTTGGGAATATGTGGTAGTTGTAAATATAAATTAAAAAATGGAAAAGTCAGAAATAATCCCGATTTTTGTTTATCAGAAAAGGAAATAGCTGAAAACATCTACCTTGCTTGTTGTTCCTTTCCTGATGAAGATTTCGAGATTGAAATTATATAAGGAGGTTAAATGAACGATAAATATGTATTGATCGTAGATCCATTTTCCAGTGGCGCTATTTTTGCAAATAGAGTTAAAGAACTTTATGGATATAACGTTATTGCTCTGATTACAAATAATAATCTTCCTCCTACGATTGTGTCTACGTTCAAGGAAGAGGATTATTCTGCTGTGTTTAATTATGCTTCACATGAAGAAGCTGCACAGCAAATAGAATTAGCACTGGGGCGTGCACCTGATTTCATCATATGTGGTTCAGAGCCTGGAGTTCTTATTTTTGATCTACTTTGTCATAGATGGAATCTACTCCCTAATCTATTTAAACTCAGCCAAGCTAGGCGTGATAAATATCTGATGCAGAAACAATTGATGCTTGATGGGATTCGTTACATTCCTCACTATCGCTCGGGTCAATTATCCAAAATATTAACATGGTGTGAAGAAAACCCCTTCAAGGAATATGTAATAAAACCCGTTTGTTCCTTTGGAACCGAAGGTGTATTTTTCTGTAAAAATACGGCTGAAATAAAAAATGCATTTAACTTGTTAATAAATACATTTGATTACTCTGGAAATAAAAACAAAGAATTACTTATTGAACAAAAAATCAATGGTATAGAATATGTAGTAGATGCAGTGAGTAGTAATGGTGTACATTTCATTGTAAATATATTTAAGTATCTAAAACAAAAAGTAAATGGCATTCCAATTTATCATCAGATGGTTACGGAGCCTGTTAATCTATTTCCAGAACTGGTTGACTATACAAAATCTGTACTTACTTCACTCGGTATCAAAAATGGTACTTCACATAATGAGATAATTATGTCTTCAAATGGCCCAGTACTGATTGAATCTGGAGCAAGAATGCATGGAGGTCTTGGACCAAGCCTTGTTGAACGATGTAATTCACACTCTCTAATAGATATGAGTCTACTAGTCCGTATAGCCCCCCACCAATTCACAGACGCAATTTGCACTTCACCTGTTTTACAACGTTATGCAGTCGAGTATTTTCTCTGCGCCCCCAATCAAGGGCATATAAAAGAAATAAATATTGAGAAACAGTGTAGTACCTTAAAAAGCTATGGTTTTACCATCTGTAAATACAAACCTAATGATTATTTACAAAAAACGACTGATTTAGTGACATCTTATGGAAGAATTGTTTTGTTTAATGAAGAATATTTGGCTTTGTCAACCGATGTACAAGTTGTAGCTGATTTAGAAAAAAAAGGAGCATTAATTAGTATTATATAACTCACTAAATCTTACGATATTGGTCTTTATATATTTTATCCAGTAGTAGGTTATCCAAATACTTACTTAATCACTCCTGTTATCAAATGCGAATCATTTTCAAAAAAGATGGTAAAAGTGATTAGTTTTGTTTTATTATTAATACTCTTAACTATTCTTTTTATGATGATATTTGATATGAAATTGGCCCTCTTCTCTGTATTTTCAATGATCTTACTTTCGGGTTGCAGCACTACTTGGGAACCTCAAGGTGCATCAGATTACACGTTACAAGAAGCAAAACTCATTTGTGATTTCGATGCCAATACTCGCTACCCTATCCGCAAAGAAGTGCTACAACGGACTGTCTATCGTGATGTACAAAAGACATGTCGTAAGGATGATAAAGACCATTGTGGTGATAAAAAAACCTACACTGAACGTGTACCCATGACAGAAAGCTATGTTGAAGACATTAATCAAGAAGACAGAAAAACCTTCTACACTTCTTGTATGTCTTTAAAAGGATGGGAACAAAAAAATCATTATTTTTGGGAATAGTAGAAAGTTAAGAAAAAATAAGTTTAGTCACGCTGCCAATAGAGCTTAGTTCCAAAGCCTAACTGATTATTGACCATCTTAATTTCTTGTAATTGCAATTCCCATAAAGGCACATGGATGGCGGCTAATGCAACAGGAAAACGTAAACAATAATGTTTTCTTGCATTGATGTCGTCCTTACCAGCCAATAAAGCAACCGAACCTGTAAATTGAATACCTTGCAGATCGGATACTGCAATTTCTTGGGTACTAATACTTCCTGCAACTAATAAATTTTCCTGCATCATTTGAGCATGCCGTGTTTTCTTTTCAGAAAGAAAAACAAGTCTCATCTGATTTTCATCAAACCAATAAAAACAATTAGCACACCAAACATCACTCAATGAACGTGTTGTGCATAAGGTAAACACATGCTTATCACGTATATATTGTTTAATTATTTTGATCGAATCTGAAGAAGACATAATATACCTGTATAGACACACAAAGAGACGCTGTTTAGTTGATAATTATATCACCAAAACGAGCGTCTTTCCGAATGTCTCTTATTGCAGGTTATTTATCTGGAATAGTTAATATTAACGATAAATTTCAGCATCTACAGTGAGGTAATTATCACCTGTTGCGCCTACAACTTTAAAGCTTTTTGCGCCTTCATCTTTTACGATTTGGGCAATCTTAGCAGTTAAACCATCTAAAGTATCACTACCTGTGATTGTGATATACTCACCATTCATCGAAGAACTTTTTGATACACTATCAGATGCGATTGAACCAAATGAAATAGCGCTTAAAGCTAATGTAGCAGCGATTAATGTAGATTTTTTCATAATAAACTCCAAATATATTCTAATTTTGCTAAGTATCGCGGAGTGTCTCTCTGTGATGTGGATCATATTATGCACTTTCGTTTAACTTTAAAATTAGTAATAATTGCTGTTCATTTTCAAAAAAATTGAATGTTATTTTTTAAATGGTAGAACCTATTGTCACAAATATTTCACAACATACTGATATATCTAATAGATTTTATTTTGATAAAACGATAAATTACTCACTTAAAAAATTAAGAAATATTATTTATCAAAAGAAAAAATAGCACGAAAAGGAAAAAATGATGACGGAGACAATATGGTCACTCTATATCGTTAGAAATCGTCTCGGTTCTCTTTATACAGGGATCACAACAAATGTTGAGAGGCGTTTTCAACAACATCAGAATGGAACTGGCGCTAAAGCACTGAAAGGTAAAGGCCCTTTATTACTAGAGTTTTATTGTCAGGTAGGAGATAGACAACGAGCTTCTCAACTTGAATACCAATTAAAGCAGCTGAAAAAAACGCAAAAAGAAAAGCTGATCATTGACCAGCCTTCAGACATTGCACTGTATTTAATACAAGATAAATAAATTTAGCTAAATTGGTCAAACAATGGTGAATAGTTGACTAAACCATGGATATCATCAACATTGCCATTTTCTAACGCATAAAGCTGAAAAGCATCTTCTGTATCAGGCCATTTGCAATGTAAGCCTTGTGACTTAGCTGGGATAAATCCTGATTTTTGATAGTACTCAGGCTCACCCAACACCACAACTGCACCGTAACCAAATTCATTTAGACTATCTAGCCCTTCATTAATCAGTTGACGTCCAATACCTTGGTTTTGGAAATCAGGCGCAACAGCAAGTGGTGCAAGCCCTACCCACTGACAATCTTTTCCATCAATATCAACAGGTGTAAAACCGATATAGCCAATCAATTGGCCCTCATCGCTAATTGCCACCATGCCTAATGTTAATAACCCTTCTTCACGTAAGTGTCCGACTAAATCAGCTTCAGCACTTGTCGGAAACGCTTGGCGTAAAAGGTTATCAATTGCAGGAATATCAACGGGAATTTCAACACGTATTAGCATGAAGTTGAGCTCAGTTCATGGCTGTGTAGCGTGTCTTCTTTTTCTTCTTGAAGCCCACTTTTTACAAACTCAGCCAGTTGTAATAAACCAAAACGCAACACAGATGGCATTGAGTCTAATTCAATTGCATCCATCAGGTTCTTAACATATAACCCGAGTTCTGTATCACCCTCAATTTGTAGACGACGTTGGAAAAATAAGGTGTCAGGATCTTCTTTGCGGGCAGCTATTAAAATAAGATCATTAGCATTTCCACTAAAGCTGACATCTTCTTTCTCTAAGCGACTGACCACTAATTTATCATCACGAACACTGATAAACCACTGTAAATGTAAGTCTCTTATCTCAACTTTTAGCCATTTATCTTCTAAAAAGTGTAAATCACCTTCAGCTAACGATTCACGAAATTGCCAACTTAAGAACTGTTCTAAAATGTCACGTTGCAAAGCAAATGGCGTAACTTGTAAAGGGTAACGTAAAAAACGAGGTCCCTCTTTAACCAAATGGGTACGAATTTTGTTAAACACGTTCGGACTCCTATAAATAAAATTACGGGCTATTGTGCCAGATATAGACAGATATTCTGCGATCCTATATCAATATTCGGTTAATCCGTTGTTCACATTTTGAGTTCTTTGATTTTACTTAAGCAAAAAACAGAGTTCTCTGCCCTAAATCAAAACCTTTTTTTATCTTGCTCATTACAATTTCTGATCATTCTTAATTTCTAAAGGGAAGTGAAGATGGAATTGCTGTGCCCAGCGGGTAATTTACCTGCCTTAAAAGCGGCCATAGATAATGGTGCGGATGCCGTTTATATCGGCTTAAAAGATGATACTAACGCAAGACATTTTGCTGGTTTAAATTTCACAGAAAAGAAGTTACAAGAAGCGGTTAATTATGTTCATCGCCACCAGCGAAAATTGCATATTGCAATAAATACCTTTGCTCATCCTGATGGATTTGACCGCTGGCAAAAAGCCGTTGATATGGCAGCATCTTTAGGTGCGGATGCTTTTATCTTGGCGGATATCGCCATGTTAGAGTACGCTGCAGAGCGTTATCCTCATATTGAACGCCATGTTTCTGTACAAGCCTCAGCAACTAATACACAAGCTATTGAATTTTATCAACGTAACTTCGATGTGGCGCGTATTGTTCTTCCTCGTGTTCTATCTCTTCATCAAGTGAAACAATTAGCACAAACGAGTCCAGTACCTTTAGAAGTTTTTGCCTTTGGTAGCTTATGTATTATGGCTGAAGGTCGATGCTATCTTTCTTCTTATTTAACAGGTGAATCTCCTAATACCGTTGGTGCTTGCTCTCCTGCTCGTTTTGTACGTTGGCAACAGACTCCACAAGGCATGGAATCTCGTCTTAATGATGTGCTTATCGACCGCTATTCACCCAATGAAAATGCAGGTTACCCGACATTATGCAAAGGACGCTATTTTGTTGATGATCACTGTTATCACGCATTAGAAGAGCCAACGAGTCTCAATACACTGTCTCTCTTACCTGAACTCATGGCGATGAATATAGCATCCGTCAAAATTGAAGGTCGCCAGCGTAGCCCTGCTTATGTCACTGAAGTCGCAAGAGTTTGGCGCGCTGCAATTGATCAATGCAAGAAAGATCCTCAAGGTTTTAGTACTCACCCGCGTTGGATGAATGCATTAGGAAAAATATCAGAAGGAACGCAAACAACCTTAGGTGCTTATCACCGTAAATGGCAATAATAAGGATATAAAAATGAAATATGCATTAGGTTCTGTACTTTATTATTGGCAAAAAGAGACGCTTGAAACCTTCTATGAAAAAGCAAAACAGTGTGATGCAGATATTATCTATTTAGGTGAAACAGTTTGCAGTAAGCGCAGGGAAATCAAGCCTCAAGATTGGATAAATCTCGCCAAAGAAGTCGCTAAAAGTGGTAAACAAGTGGTTCTTTCTACCTTAGCGTTATTACAAGCACCTTCTGAATTAAAAGAAATTGCTAAGTTAGTTGATAACGGTGAATTTTTAGTTGAAGCGCATGATTTTGGTGTGATCAACATGCTTTATGAGCGTAATCTTCCTTTTGTCGCAGGCCATGGGTTAAATTGCTACAACGCTTATGCACTACGTTTATTGTATAAGCAAGGCATGATACGTTGGTGTATGCCTGTTGAGCTTTCTCGTGAGTGGTTAAATAATCTGTTAATTCAATGCGAAGAATTAGCGATTAGAGATAAATTTGAAGTTGAAGTATTGGCTTACGGGCATCTTCCTTTAGCCTATTCTGCGCGTTGTTTTACTGCCCGTTCTGAAAATCGCTCTAAAGATGATTGTGAAACTTGTTGCCAAAAATACCCTCAAGGCCGTGAAGTATTATCGCAAGAGAACCAACAAGTCTTTGTTTTAAATGGTATTCAAACGCAAAGTGGCTACTGTTACAATTTAGGGAATGATTTAGCGTCAATGGCAGGTCTAGTGGATATTATCCGCTTATCTCCTGAATCTGACACGATTTTTGATACCTTGCAGCAATTTCGACGAAATGAACAAGGTCAACAACCACTGACAACAATTCATCATCATGACTGTAATGGCTATTGGCGTAAGTTGGCAGGATTGGAATTAGTAGAGTAAAAATATAATATGTTGGAATAAAAAGCCCATAAGGGCTTTTTATTTTGACTCACCGCGATGATGTAACCAATGCTTAAATTGGTGCGTAATATGTCTTAATTCACCATTACGTAACATTCCCACCAGTACACCTAATACGGTGTAAATCACACCTAAAACCAGCATCATCACGATATCACCTAATATACTTTGGAATGACAATCCCATCTGGTTAATTCCAGCCATGGCGTTTACTGCCCATGTAGAAGGTAATGCAGATGAAATGGCAAATACCCAGTTAGGCATCGCTTGTAATGGCCAAATCGTACCGGAAATATAGAACACAGGGGTTGTAACAAATGCCAGTGTTAGATAAATCATCTCAACACTACGCAAGCATTCTGTAATTAATTTACCTAATCCTAAGACTGCCAATAAGAATGGAAATGTCAGCATCCAGATTTGATAAAGTGGAGCCTCTTGGCGATAACCTAATACCCAAGGCCATAATGCAAAGAATACCGCGGATAAAAATAACCAAATCGGAATAAGTGCCGATAGCGCTCCTAAATAGACCGCTAATGGTGGCTTTCCTTTTGGCGTACTTCTCACGGCAATACTGACACGCACGCAGGCAATTAAAAGGGAATGTTGCAATAACATCACTAATAATCCTGGAAAAATAATCGCAGCAAAACTTACCCCAGGGTTATACATCGCAATAGTTTCACCCTGAATAGGCTTTAATAGGATTTTTGATTGCTTAACACTAAAGCCTGCATTTTGTAAAATGCGCCCATTGTAAGAATCTAATAACTGTTGATAAGCCAACATTAATTCCTGCTGAATTTGCCCGCTAGCAAGACGGTTTGTGGCATCACCAAAGACAGGAACAGTGACATCTTTACCATTGAGTAATTTCTTCTCAAAATCAGTTGGTACAATAATGATGGCAAAAAGCTCTCGCATAATCATATCGTGGCGTGCTTCATCTAAATTATCATAGTTCTTGATGCTTAATTTAGGTGTCGAGTTTAATGCGCGAATAAGTGAATAACTGGCAGGACTGTGATCTTGATTGATAACAGCGACAGGTAGATCCCATAAAACAGGTTTGGCATAAACCAAACTCATCACACACAGAGAAACAATTAACAACATCCACATAGGTTTTTCTAGCATACCTAATAGAACGCGCTTAAAGGTTTGGAAGTACATCTGCATCATGCAACACCTACCTGTAATTCCAATCGTTTAAAAATACGTTTGCGAACTAAGAAGGCGATAGCAAAAGGATAAATCAGCAAGAGTGAGCAAACATACAAAATACCTTGTAATGATACTTCTCTTAAAAAGATATCAAACATCGCATTTAAGGCGTGAGTTAAAGGTTCTAGATTCGAAATAATTTGTGCAGGTAATATCATTGAGAGTTCAGGTACAGCCATGCCTGAAAATGCTAATGCAATACTCACCAACATCCCTATCATACTGTATGCCGTGATCGCACTATTGGTAAACGCAAAAAGCAGTAACCCCACACTTTGAGCCGCAATAATATAAAAGAATCCGACCAACACCATATATAGCGGATTACCATTCACCTTCGCCCCTGAAAAATGCACTAATGCTGCTAGTTCAACAATTAATAAGGTTAAGAAAAACAGAGTGTAAGGAGTGAGCTTACCTATAAGTGCAAATGTGAAGGGCTTAATATTCAAGAGCATATTACCGCGCGACAACGAATAAATCGTACAGGTCACGACAAATAGTTGAAGCATATGGATCGTAGCCGCAAATTGCTGATAATAAATATAACTACCACTGGCATTAAACAAACTGTCATAAGAGAAAGTCACTTTTGCCAATGGTGGAACAGGTTTATTCATTTCTTGCGCTAAGACCGTGCGATATTGCGCATTAAGTTCTGCAATTAGTCCACTAAAATCCTGTATTGCATAACTCCCAGCAGCATAATATAACCCGTTGTAATACATACGTGTGGTGGGTTGCTTTCCAGCTAATACGTTGCTTTCAAAATGGCGGGGGATCGTAAGTATCGCGTAATCCTTTGCGCTACCAAGCCGTTCCATTGCAGTACGAGGATTACCATCTAGCGTATTTAATTGCGCATGAGAGCCTGCATTTAAGTCTCTGATCAGTGTTCGCGATAATGGGCTATTATCATTATTGATCACAGAAACTGGCAAATTCAGCAATGTACCTTCAGAAAAGTTAGCACTAATTAACGTGAACAACATTAATGGAAATAACCAGCTTAGCCAGTGAAAAACCGGGCTACGAACTGCCATATGAGTTTCTCGTGAAAATGCGCTACTAAAGCCACGCCAAGCTGCTTTTACTCTCATTATTCGCCCTTATTTATCCCAGCGCCATAACGCACTCATTCCAGGACGTAGTCCCTCAATCGGCGTCACAGGATACAGTCGAATTTCAAACGTTTTTAAATCGAAATCACCCGTTGCTCTTGTCGCTCTTTTGGTTGCATAGTCACCCATTGGTGCAATATAACGAATTTCAGCTTCTACCTCTTTATTACCTAATGCAGGAACCGTAATCGTAATACGATCACCTTTGCGAATATTCGCTAAAATATCTTCACGAAGGTTATAAACAAAATAAGCTTCAGGAAGACGAATAAGGGTAACAAGCGGGCTATTGGCATTAAAAAGTTCACCTATTTCCGCAGGAATAGGACCAACTTCTCCGTCCACTGGCGCTTTAACTTGGAGATCGTTTTGTTGGATCTTCAATTCAATAAGTTGTTGTTCTGCCTGTTGTACTGCTGCTGTATATTTATGGCGTAATTCAATACGATCGCCATTTTTGGCTTCATCCAATTCTGCTTGCGCTGCTCTTACGCGTTGTGATGCAACATCTCGGCTACGGCGTGCATTATCCAATTCTGTCGCTGATACATAGCCTTGGCTAGCCACTGTGCTAATACGCTGATAATCTCTTGTCGCATTTGCTGCTTCTACTTTGGCTTGAGCCAGCACCGCTTCTAGGTTGCGAATGCTCTCTTCTCTTGTGCCATGTAATGACAAATCTAATTGAGCTTGAGCTTGTGCTTTAGCGGCCTCAAGTGCAGCAACTTGCGCATTGAGTTCAGGGCTTTCTAATGTGATCATCAATTGCCCTTTTTTAACATCATCACCTCGCTCTATATGACGTTCAATAACACGACCTTTGGCTTTAGAGGCAACAATCACTTCTGGAGCATCAACTTCTCCTTGCAATAATAAATATTGATTATGCGCGCGGAAAAGTACGGCTAATGCAATTAGTATTAGCATTAATAAAATAAGATAAATGGCTCTTTTTTTCATATAACGATTAGACCTTAATAGTGAAGTAGAACACTCACTGACTGAGTTATATTACACAATAACTCAGAATTTCTTTAAGAATTTTGTGCGCCAGATCACTGATGCAAAGGAATATTTTCTTTGATAGTGCGATTAAGTTATTCTTATATCGAACTTTATTGCCTAATTAATATCCCGCTTTATCTGAACTTTTTATATTTATCAGATAGAAAAGAGAACGGTACTCAATACTTATGTATGAATTTGATCTTATTTTGCTGTTATTACAGCAAATGTGCGTTTATTTAATTATTGCTTGGTTTTTAAGCAAAACACCTCTATTTACGCCACTTTTACAGGTCACTATAAAGCTACCACATAAATTGATGTGCTACGTCATATTCTCTATTTTCTGCATTATGGGTACTTATTTTGGGCTACATATTAATGATTCTATTGCTAATACGCGTGCTATTGGCTCCGTCTTAGGTGGGTTGCTAGGCGGCCCTTATGTCGGCTTTCTCGTTGGTTTTACGGGAGGCTTACATCGCTATTCGCTCGGTGGTATGACTGCATTTAGCTGTATGGTATCGACTATTGCAGAGGGATTAATTGGTGGGCTAGTTCACCGTTATTACGTAAAACACGGGCAGATGCACCGAATATTTAATCCGTGGACGGCAGCGGCAGTTACCTTCTTTGCTGAAATAATACAGATGAGCATCATCTTATTATTGGCACGCCCGTTTAATGAAGCACTTGCCTTAGTTAAAGATATTGCCGCCCCTATGATCGTAGCCAATACTATTGGTGCGGCGATGTTTATTCGAATATTACAAGATAGACGCGCTATATTTGAAAAATATACCAGTGCATTCTCAACACAAGCATTAAAAATCGCCGTTTGCACCGAAGGTATTTTGCGTAAAGGATTTAATCAAGACAATAGTACCCGAGTTGCAAAAGTTATTTATCAAGAATTAAGAGTCAGTGCGGTTGCTATTACAGATAGAGAAAAGCTGCTGGCTTTTATTGGTATTGGCGCTGATCACCATTTACCCGGTACGCCTATTTCATCAGAACAATCGAAACAAGCCATTAATAATAATGAAGTTGTTTATGCTGACGGTAATGAAACACCCTATCGTTGCACTCTTTCCCCTCATTGCAAACTAGGATCAACCTTAGTTATTCCGCTAAGAGGTGAAAATAATCAAGTCATTGGAACAATAAAACTTTATGAAGCTAAAAATCGCCTGTTTAGTTCAATTAACCGTACTTTAGGAGAAGGTATTGCTAGTTTATTATCTGCGCAAATTCTGGCGGGGCAATATGAGCGAAATAAGCAATCACTTTTAGAATCAGAGATTAAACTTCTGCATGCACAAGTAAATCCACATTTTCTTTTTAATGCGTTAAATACACTACAAGCCGTTATTCGCCGTGATAGTGAACAAGCAAAACAATTAGTGCAATTTCTTTCTACGTTCTTTCGTAAGAATTTAAAAAGACCTGAAGCCGTGGTGACATTAAGTGACGAAATTGAACATGTGAATGCGTATTTACAAATCGAAAAAGCGCGTTTTCAGGAACGGTTACAGATTAATATTCAAATTCCTGAAAATTTAGCTAATGCACGCTTACCGGCATTTTCTCTTCAACCCATGGTCGAGAATGCAATTAAACATGGAACATCACAGTTATTGGACACAGGAAAGATTACAATTAGAGCATATCAAGAGCACCATTTAATCATTATCGAAATTTGTGATAATGCCGGACTTTACCGTCATCAATGCCCATCGCATCAATTAGGTTTAGGCATGAGACTAGTGGATAAACGATTAAAATTACGCTATGGCGAGCTTTATGGTGTTTTAGTTGAATGCCAAGCCGATAAATATACAAAGGTGAAAATCTGCTTACCTCTCGAAAAAAGCATGGATAAAACTACATAAAAATGAATATATTAATCGTTGATGATGAGCCGTTGGCTCGTGAAAACTTACGTTGTTTACTTGAAGTTGAAAAGGATATTCATATTGTTGGTGAATGCAGTAATGCGATTGAAGCCATAGGAGAAATACATCGAAAAAAGCCTGATGTTGTTTTTCTAGATATTCAAATGCCTCGTATTACTGGTCTTGAAATGGTCACAATGTTAGATCCTGAACATCGCCCTTATATTGTCTTTTTAACTGCATTTGAAGAGTATGCAATTCAAGCTTTTGAAGAGCACGCTTTTGATTATTTACTCAAGCCATTGGAACAAGAGCGTTTAACAAAAACATTAAATCGTTTACGCCAAGGTAAGAAACAGAATATTGATCTCTTAACACCTCCTGAAGAGCGTTTAAAGTGTATTCCCTGCACAGGTCATAGCCGTATTTGGTTAATGCCCATTGATGAAGCTGTATTTGCCACATCAAGACTCAGTGGTGTTTATGTTACCAATAATCAAGGCCAAGAAGGCTTTACTGAATTAACACTACGTACATTAGAAACACGCACACAATTAGTTCGTTGCCATCGCCAATATTTAGTGAATATGGATTATGTTAATGAAATTATTTTTGGTGACAATGGGCAGGCTGAATTGATATTACACAATAATAGCCAAATTCCTGTTAGTCGCCGATATTTAAAACCATTAAAAGAAGCGATTGGTTTAAGTTAATTTTTCATCAATTTAAGGGACAATAAATAGCATACGGATTGTTAAAAGTAGAAATTCGCTTATGTAATGAGATCCTTGCGGCTGGGTTTAGTAACAAATATAAAAACCATGATTAATGCAAAACTCACACCACAGATAGAAACAAAAGTGATTGAGCTAATTAATAAAGCCTAGCAATAAAAATAAATATGCATAAAAAAACCAGCCAACTTTCGTTGACTGGTTTTTATTTTTTATCATCAACTCAATTTAATATTGAGTCGATTGTAGGCTCTTATTGGTTATGAGAGCTGCTACGACGACGTGGAGTACCTTCGTTATTACGACTACGGAAGTTACCGCGTTCGCCACCACGATCGTTATTACCACGACGTTGTGGTTGGTCACCGTTACTAAAACGACGACCACCTTGTGGCTGACCATCACGACGGCTGTTATTACGACGCTCACGGAAAGGCTGAGATTGAGCATCACCCACTAATTGCATATTCAGTGGTTTGTTCATAATACGCGTGCGTGTGAAATGGCTTAATAAATCAGTTGGCATACCTTTTGGTAATTCAATGGTTGAGTGAGAACCATACAGTTTGATATTACCAATGTAACGGCTGCTGATATCACCTTCGTTAGCAATCGCACCAACGATATGACGAACTTCAACACCATCATCACGACCCACTTCGATACGATATAAATCCATTTCGCCAGCATCACGACGTTCACGACGAGGAGAACGCTCGCGGTCGTTATCACGGCGACGATCGTCACGATCGTTAAATTCACGACGAGGACGACGAACGGGATCAGGTGGCAGAATAAGTGCGCGCTCACCTTGAGCCATTTTCAGTAATACCGCAGCCAGTGTTTCCATATCCAGCGCTTCTTCACCTTGTGGAGCTAATTTAGGTAACAGAGCACGGTACTGGTCAAGGTTGCTAGTTTCTAATTGTTGCGCGATTTGCTGTGCAAATTTTTCCTGACGACGTTGGCTGATGAGTTCTGCATTTGGCAGTTCTACTTCAGGAATTGTCATCTTCATTGTACGTTCGATATTGCGCAGTAAACGACGCTCACGGTTATCAACAAATAAAATTGCGCGACCAGCACGGCCGGCACGACCAGTACGACCAATACGGTGAACATAAGATTCTGAATCCATTGGGATATCATAGTTCACAACAAGGCTGATACGGTCAACATCAAGACCACGAGCTGCAACATCAGTCGCGATTAAAATGTCTAAACGACCATTTTTCAAACGCTCTAACGTTTGCTCACGCAATGATTGGTTCATGTCACCATTTAATGCGGCACTGTTATAGCCATTACGTTCTAATGCTTCAGCAACTTCTAATGTTGCGTTTTTAGTACGAACGAAAATAATTGCTGCATCAAAGTCTTCCGCTTCTAAGAAACGAATTAATGCTTCATTTTTACGCGCACCAAATGTCATCCAGTAACTTTGGCTGATATCTGGACGAGTTGTTACACTGCTTTGAATGCGAACTTCTTTAGGATCATTCATGAAGCGACGTGTAATACGACGAATAGCTTCTGGCATGGTTGCAGAGAACAGCGCAGTTTGGTGTTCTGCTGGGATCTTACTTAAGATATTTTCAACATCTTCAATAAAGCCCATACGCAACATTTCATCAGCTTCATCTAAAACTAAACCTTTCAGTTTAGATAAATCTAATGTGCCACGGTTTAAATGGTCTAATAAACGACCTGGTGTACCTACAACCACTTGTGGTCCTTGACGTAACGCACGTAATTGAACGTCGTAACGCTGACCACCATATAAAGCAACAACATTTACTTTTGGTAAATGCTTAGAAAAATCTTCAATTGCTTCAGCAACCTGAACCGCAAGTTCACGAGTAGGCGCTAAAACTAAAATTTGTGGTGCTTTTAATGATTCATCAAGATTATGTAATAATGGCAGGCTAAATGCGGCAGTTTTACCACTACCGGTCTGTGCCATACCTAAAACATCATTACCGTTTAAAAGGAAAGGAATACATTGTTGCTGAATTGGAGAAGGCTTCTCGTAGCCTAAGTCATTCAGTGCAGTCAAAATAGGTGCTGATAAACCTAGATCAGCAAAAGTCATATCGGTTTCAGTAGTCATGTCACTGTGCCTCATTCATTATGGCAGCCAGTTGACATAACATACCGCATGGTTTGTCGGTCTTTATCATCTAAAATGTGAACTGGCTCAAATTATATTATTAAACGAACAAACAAGCCCTCATCCTATGCAGATGATGGCTTTCAAACTGATCAGAGAAATGTTCGTCAGCTATTGCTGGTCCGATTCCGCTAGGTCTTCTTGTTGGCCTAACAGTGCTAATTCCAACAATGCGTAGCGGTGCTCAACAAAGTTATGTGCGTTGTTGGCAACCGTCAGCTTGAATAACGCTTCTGCGCTATCCGTATCCCCCAGACTTAGGTAATACTTACCTAAATAGAAGTTAGTTTCACTAAGATGCTCAGCGAGCGAAGTGTTATCGGTTGAAGCCTCATTTAGTTTCAACATTAATGTTTTCTCATTAATGTCGCCTAAATAAAACTCAACTATATTCCATCCCCATTGTCCCGTTTTATCCGCCTGCTGGTATCGCTGTTTTAGCTGTTGTTTAGCCAAATCAGTGTTTATCTCTTTTTCTACAAGATATAACCAAAGCGAACGAATGGGATCATTTGGATCGACCTGATAAAACGCCTGCAGATCATCCTGCGCCAATTTCAATCGGCCACCGTAGTACGAAGCGATACCACGATTAAAACGCGCATTATTGTAAGTTGGATCAAGCTCTAAAACAGAATCAAACGCTTCATAAGCAGCATCGTAATTCGCTGCTTGCGTAAAATAGATACCTAGAAAATTAAAAATTTCTAGCATATCTGGTCGTATTGATAGCGCCATTGAAAAATCATTACGCGCTAAAGCTCGTAAACCGAGACTATCATACAGCACACCACGCTCATATAAAAGCTGTGCGTATTCATCTTCGGTTAATGAGCGGCTCGCTAGGATTTGTTCTATACGAGCTAATATCACTTCTTGTTGTAAAGAAGGCTGCAATGGTGTGGCAAAAACCGCATTCTGACGCCATTCTGGACTAGTGCTGCATCCGGAAATAAAGATGAAAACAGCAATAGAACAACTGCGCAGAAATGTTTTCATTTCTCACTCCCAAAGTCAGACCTTTCAACAAAAAGCGTTCTAGACGTCCTACTTGTCAATCATAATAAGTCTCTACCGATACCCATGTCTAGATATCGGTAGTAGAGTATCATTAATTAGCAGAATCTTCAGAAGAAGTTTCTGTTGCTTCCTGCTGATTAGCTTGAGCTTCTTTCATGCTTAAGCGAATACGGCCTTGACGGTCAATTTCCAGTACTTTTACTGGAACTTCTTGACCCATTTCCAAGTAGTCACTCACCTTCTCAACGCGTTTGTCTGCAATTTGAGAAATATGAACCAGACCTTCTTTGCCGCCACCGATAGCAACGAATGCACCGAAATCTACAATACGAGTGACTTTACCGTTGTAGATACGACCCACTTCAACTTCTGCAGTGATCTCTTCGATACGTGCGATAGCTTGTTTTGCTTGATCGCCACTTGTTGCAGCAATCTTCACAGTACCATCATCTTCGATTTCGATCGTTGTGCCCGTTTCTTCCGTTAATGCACGGATAACTGAACCGCCTTTACCGATAACGTCTTTGATCTTGTCTGGATTAATTTTGATAGTATGAATGCGTGGTGCGAATTCAGAAATATCAGCACGAGGTTTGCTAATTGCATCTTCCATTACGCCTAAAATATGTAGACGTGCGCTTTTCGCTTGGTTTAATGCGACCTGCATGATTTCGCGAGTGATACCTTCAATTTTGATATCCATCTGTAATGCGCTGACACCGTTACGGCTACCCGCAACTTTAAAGTCCATATCACCTAAATGGTCTTCATCACCCAGAATATCGGAAAGAACAACAAAGTTGTCGCCTTCTTTAACTAGACCCATTGCAATACCTGCAACAGATTCTTTAATTGGTACACCTGCATCCATCAGTGCTAAAGAAGCACCACATACAGATGCCATTGAAGAGGAACCATTTGATTCAGTAATTTCAGAAACCACACGAACAGTATATGGGAATTCTTCAATTGTTGGCATTACAGCTAACACACCACGTTTTGCTAAACGACCATGACCGATTTCACGACGTTTTGGTGAACCCATCATGCCTGTTTCACCAACAGAGTATGGAGGGAAGTTATAATGCAGTAAGAATGTATCAGTGTGCTCACCCATGATGTCATCAATAGTTTGAGCATCACGTGCAGTACCTAATGTTGCCGTTACCAGAGCCTGAGTTTCACCACGAGTAAACAGTGCTGAACCGTGGGTACGTGGTAATAAACCCGTGCGAATATCTAATGCACGTACCATGTCTTTTTCACGACCATCAATACGTGGTTCGCCAGCTAATACGCGAGCACGAACGATGTTTTTCTCAAGACCTGAGAAGATTTCGCTAATTTCAGCTTCATCTAAAGTTTCATCTTCAGCGAGTAATGTCGCGATAACTTCATCACGGATAGCTTCGATTTGCTCATAACGTTCTTGTTTTTCAGTGATACGGTAAGCATCACCAATACGAGCTTGTGCTAATTGTGCAATACGGTCATGTAAAGTTTGGTTGATAGCTTCTGGCGCCCAATCCCATTTCTCTTTACCCACTTCTGCAACTAATGCATTGATGTTTTCGATCACAACTTGTTGTTGATCATGACCAAATACGACTGCACCTAACATTTCTTCTTCTGATAATAAATCAGCTTCTGATTCTACCATCAGTACCGCGCCTGCTGTACCGGCAACCACTAAGTCTAATTTACTAACTTTTAGCTCATCAACAGTTGGGTTTAGAACATATTGCCCATCGATAAAACCAACACGAGCACCACCAATAGGACCATTGAATGGAACACCTGACAGCGCTAATACCGCAGAAGCACCAATCATTGCAACGATATCTGGGTTAACTTGTGGATTAACTGAAACAACGGTAGCAACGATTTGAATTTCGTTTAAGAAACCTTCTGGGAATAATGGACGTAAAGGGCGGTCAATTAAACGTGCAATTAACGTTTCGCCTTCACCAGGACGACCTTCACGACGGAAGAAGCTACCAGGAATACGACCAGCAGCGTATGAACGCTCTTGGTAGTTAACCGTTAATGGGAAGAAATCTTGTCCAGCTTTAACTTTTTTCTTTGCAACAACAGTAACAAAAACAGCAGTGCCGTCCATGTCAACCATAACAGCAGCTGTTGCTTGACGAGCCATCATACCTGTTTCTAATGAAACAGTATGTTGACCGTATTGAAATTTACGAACTGTAGGATTCAGCAAAATAATATCCTTTATCTTATTGTCGCCAGATGTTTAGCGACGATGAATGATCTTTTCTCCGCTACGTCCCCTCGCGACTAATGAAAATATTAACCACTTAATGATAAACACTTTCATTAGCCGCGCGAATTGTCGTAACTAGAGAGACTAAATAACAATCACCACATTAAAACATAACGACTAATATTAAAAATAGCACTTTCTAGTAGAAAAGGGGCCAACAGGCCCCTTTCCACTGAAACTCTCTTGATTAGCGACGCAGACCTAAACGTTCAATCAGTGCAGAGTAACGAGCAACATCTTTACGTTTCAGGTAGTCCAGCAGATTACGACGGCTGGAAACTTTACGCAGCAGACCACGACGGCTGTGGTGATCTTTTTTGTGCTCTGAAAAGTGACCTTGCAGGTGGTTGATTTCTGCAGTCAGCAGTGCAATCTGAACTTCGCTTGAGCCAGTATCGTTAGCATCACGACCAAATTCAGCAACGATTTTTGCTTTCGCTTCAGTACTTAGAGACATAATAAACTCCAAATTAAGTAAAATTTTCAGATAGCCAATCTCTAATTCAGCTATCCAACTCAGCCACCTAAACAGATAGCCGCATTATTCTACGCTCCAAACACTTTTAGCGCAAGATTGCTATTAAGTGTTATCTTGTGCGCTATAGTCTACAACGACTCTTTTTGGTGCAACTAAGCCATCTTTAATGATAGCAAGGCCAATGAATTTTTTTTCATCACCTTCAGTTACTCTCACCCATTCGCCTTCATTGATATCATGATTAACGCGAACAGGCTGTCCTAACTTGAGATAACCCGCAATAATCGTGGTCAGATTCACAGCAGGAAAATGTGCAACAGCGGTATCCATAGGCAATAACAGTGCATCAAGTGCCGCGAAAGGATCGTCTTGTGCTGTTTGTGCATTCTCTTTCATCGCACTTAATTGCTCTAACGTTACCATTCGTTCTTTAGGATAATCGGCAACTTCTAGTCGACGTAAGAAAATAACGTGAGCACCACATTGTAATTTCTCACCAAGATCATCAATAATTGTTCGAATATAAGTACCTTTGGAACAATGAATTTCCAGCTCTAATTCATCACCTTCCCAGCGAATAAACTGAAGTTCATAAACGGTAATCGGTCTTGCTTCTCGCTCAACTTCTATGCCTTGTCGGGCATATTCATAAAGCGGTTTACCTTGATGTTTTAAGGCAGAGTACATTGAAGGAACTTGCAATGTTTCACCACGAAAACTATCCAAGGCATCATCTAAAACTTGCTGTGTAAATTGCACAGGGCGCTCTTGAATAATCTCGCCATGTGCATCAGAGGTGTCGGTTCGTTGCCCTAAACGGGCAATAACACGATAACGTTTATCCGAATCCAATAGAAACTGTGAAAATTTCGTTGCTTCACCTAAACAAATAGGAAGCATACCTGTTGCTAAAGGATCCAATGCCCCCGTATGCCCTGCCTTACTGGCATTAAACATACGGCGGACTTTTTGGAGTGCATCGTTAGAAGAAATATCTTGGGGTTTATCGAGTAGCAATACACCGTTAATCTCGCGCCCCTTACGACGACGCCCCATTATTTGTCCTCTTTATGACGGCGCTCTTCATCGCTTTTAACGACGTTAGAAACTAAGTTAGACATACGCATACCTTCAACTAATGAGTTGTCATAAGCAAATGTCAGTTCAGGCACAATTCGTAAACGCATTGCTTTGCCTAATAAAGAACGAATAAAACCAGCGGCTTCATTAAGTGCGGTTAAACCCTCTGCAACCATTTCTTCTTCGCTTTTTTCACCACCAGATAAGTTTAAAAAGGTGACGAATACTTTGGCATAAGCCAAATCACGAGAAATTTCAACGCCAGACACAGTGGCCATTCCAATGCGTGGATCTTTGACTTCACGTTGTAGAATGATGGCGATTTCTTTTTGCATTTCCTGAGAAACACGCTGACTACGGCTAAAATCTCTTGCCATTTTATCTCTCCCTGACAATAGGGTATCGCCCTGATTGTCATTATTAATTCAAATCTAAAATTAATGATATCTAAAGAGTATACATGAAGTGGTATTTAACAACCGCTTTCTCTGATTTCTTTCTTTAGAAATAAAATGTTTCTTTGGTGCTATTTTACCCTGTTATTTCACTTTCATAAATTACTGAAAGGCTGTCTATTTCGGTTATATTGAAAATTGGAGAGGAAATAAGCGAAGAATACAACAAAGAAAGGAATAAGAAGGGAGCCCTTAAGCTCCCTTTTAAAACAAGACGTACTAAATTAATCAATAGAACGTTTGATTTCGATAACTTGGAAGACTTCAATCATGTCGCCGACACGGACATCGTTGTAGTTTTTCACACCGATACCACATTCCATGCCATTACGCACTTCGTTGACGTCATCTTTAAAGCGACGTAATGACTCGAGTTCGCCTTCATAGATAACCACGTTATCACGTAGAACACGAATTGGGTTATTACGTTTGATGTTACCTTCAACCACCATACAGCCCGCAATCGCGCCGAATTTAGGTGATTTAAACACATCACGGACTTCTGCAAGACCCATGATTTCTTGTTTATATTCAGGTGCCAACATACCGCTCATTGCCAGTTTGATTTCATCAATCAGGCTATAGATGACGGAGTAGTAACGTAAATCAACGCTTTCTTGTTCAATGATACGGCGAGCAGATGCATCAGCACGAACGTTGAAACCAAGAATGATTGCGTTAGAAGCGGCCGCTAATGTTGCGTCAGTTTCGGTGATACCACCTACGCCCGAACCGATGATTTTCAGTTTAACTTCATTAGTAGACAGTTTAACTAATGCATCAGTAATCGCTTCACAAGTACCTTGAACGTCTGTTTTCAGAACGATGTTCAGTTCAGAAGTTTTACCTTCTTCCATGTTAGCAAACATGTTTTCCAGTTTAGATTTCTGCTGACGAGCCAGTTTAACATCGCGGAATTTACCTTGACGGTATAATGCAACTTCACGCGCTTTCTTCTCGTCACGAACAACCGTTGCTTCATCACCCGCAGAAGGAACATTAGACAGACCTAAAATCTCAACAGGCATTGATGGGCCAGCAGATTGAACGTCTTTACCTAATTCGTTACGCATTGCACGAATACGACCGTATTCGAAACCACACAGAACGATGTCACCTTTATTCAGTGTACCTTCACGGACAAGAATTGTTGCAACTGGGCCACGACCTTTATCAAGGTAAGATTCGATAACAACACCGCTTGCCATACCTTCTTTAACTGCTTTCAGTTCGAGAACTTCAGCTTGTAAAAGAATAGCATCCAGCAGTTCGTCAATCCCTAAACCTTGTTTTGCAGATACATGGATAAACTGAGTTTCGCCACCCCAATCTTCTGGCAGAATGCCATATTGAGACAGTTCAGTTTTAACGCGATCTGGATCAGCTTCGTGTTTATCAATTTTGTTCACTGCAACAACAACAGGTACATTTGCTGCTTTTGCGTGTTGAATTGCTTCGATAGTTTGTGGCATGACACCATCATCTGCCGCAACAACCAGAACAACGATATCCGTAACCTGAGCACCACGAGCACGCATTGAAGTAAACGCGGCGTGACCTGGAGTATCTAGGAAGGTGATTTCACCTTTGTCAGTTTTAACGTGATAAGCACCGATATGCTGGGTGATACCACCCGCTTCGCCTGATGCTACTTTCGTTGAACGAATGTAGTCCAGTAATGATGTTTTACCATGGTCAACGTGACCCATAATAGTCACAACTGGAGCGCGAGATACTGCACTTTCTTCGCCAGTATCACGATCGCTCATAACTTGTTCTTCTAACTCGTTTTCACGACGTAAGATAACTTTATGACCCATTTCTTCAGCAACAAGCTGTGCAGTTTCTTGGTCTAAAACCTGATTAATGGTCGCCATCGCACCCATTTTCATCATAGTTTTGATAACTTCAGACCCTTTCACTGCCATTTTGTTAGCTAGTTCAGCAACAGAAATAGTCTCACCGATAATAACATCACGGTTTACAACAGCTGCTGGCTTATTGAAGCTTTGCTGTAATGAACTACCTTTACGTTTACCTTTCTTGTTAGTACGACCAGCAGCACGTGCTTCTTCACGATCTGCTTTTTCAGAATGGCGGTTGTTCTTCTTAGGACGAGGAGCCTTAGCATTGCGACCACGACCGCGGCCACCTTCAACTTCAGCATCACTTTCATCTTCTGCATCACGAGCATAACGTGATGTTGTTACATGATAGTCTGAGCCTTCAGTTTCTGGTGCTTTAGGTTCAGCAGTCCATTTTTCAGCATTTTCTTCAGCTAAACGACGTGCTTTTTCTGCTGCTATACGTGCTTCTTCTTCCGCTTTACGGCGCTGTGCTTCTTCCGTTTTACGCTTCAGTTCAGCCTGTTCAGCATTGCGACGTGCTTTTTCCTGATCTGCTGCTTTATCAGCTTTTGGTTTATCGTTTTGTTTCACTTTATCTTTTTCCGCTGCTTCGCGCTTAGCTAATTCCGCTGCTTCACGTTTTGCTTCTTCAGCTTTACGTTTCGCTTTTTCTTCGGCGTCTTTCTTTGCCTTTTCAGCTTCACGTTTTGCTTTTTCTTCAGCTTCGCGCTGTGCTTTCTCTTGTGCTTCGCGCTGGGCTTTTTCTTCGGCTTCGCGATGCGCCTTTTCTTCCGCTTCACGCTGAGCTTGCTCATCCGCTTGCGCTTTTTCAATGGCGTCACGGTTCACATAAGTGCGTTTTTTGCGGACTTCGATGGCTACTGATTTACTTTTGCCACCTGTACCAGGAACACTTAACGTACTACGCACTTTGCGTTGTAACGTTAACTTTTCTGGTTGGTTGGTTGATACGTCTTTATCACGATTCAACCAAGCCAGTAAGGTTTCTTTCTCTTTTTGGGAGACGGAATCAGAGACGGTCTTCTTAATACCGGCATCAGCAAACTGCTGTACCAAACGTTCAACCGGTGTCTGAATCTCTTCTGCCAGTGATTTTACTGTTTCATCTGTCATTCTGTTCCTTCCTGCTCAGTTGTTACGCATCATTCCCAAACCAGCAGATATTACGTGCGGCCATAATGAGTTCGCCTGCGCGCTCACTATTTAAACCTTCAATATCAGTTAGGTCATCGATACCCTGTTCGGCAAGATCTTCCAGTGTGCAGATACCACGGGCAGCTAGATCAAATGCTAAAGAGCGCTCCAAGCCTTCGAGAGCTAATAAGTCCTCAGCTGGCTGGTTATCGCCTAGGCTTTCTTTTTGAGCCAACTCAATCGTTGTTAGTGCA
The DNA here is from genome assembly GCF_022369495.1 of Proteus penneri. Classification (NCBI taxonomy): domain Bacteria; kingdom Pseudomonadati; phylum Pseudomonadota; class Gammaproteobacteria; order Enterobacterales; family Morganellaceae; genus Proteus; species Proteus penneri. The sequence continues at coordinate 3,838,383 of NZ_CP059690.1, read as the reverse complement.
GCTTTTGCTCTTTCACGTAGAGCTTCAACGGTGTCTTCATCTAATCCGTCAATAGCCAGCAGTTCACTGATTGGCACATAAACTAACTCTTCAAGGGTAGAGAAACCTTCTTCAACTAAAACAGTTGCGAAGTCTTCATCAATGTCGAGATGCTTAGTAAATATTTCAATGGCTGCGTTTGCTTCTGCCTGATGTTTTGCATTCAGTTCATCAGCAGTCATGACGTTTAATTCCCACTTGTCATCACCACGATGTTTTTTCAGTAACTGTGCTGCCAGACGAACGTTTTGACCATTACGGCCGATTGCCTGTGCAAGGTTACTGCTTTCGACTGCAACATCCATTGTGCATTTGTCTTCATCGACAACAATAGAAGCAACATCTGCCGGAGCCATTGCATTAATGACGAATTGTGCAGGATTATCATCCCACAAAACAATATCAATTCGCTCGCCGCCCAATTCACTGGAAACGGCTTGTACACGTGCACCACGCATACCAACACAAGCACCCACGGGGTCAATACGCTTGTCGTTAGTTTTTACTGCGATTTTGGCACGAGAACCTGGATCACGCGCTGCAGCTTTAATTTCAATGATTTCTTCGCCAATCTCTGGTACTTCAATACGGAAAAGTTCAACCAGCATTTCAGGGCGAGAGCGTGTCACGAAAAGTTGTGCACCACGAGTTTCTGTACGTACGTCGTATAAAACACCACGTAAACGGTCACCTGGACGGAAGTTTTCACGCGGTAACATATCTTCGCGTAAAATAACCGCTTCGGCGTTATTACCTAAATCTAAAGTGATATTTTCACGGTTCACTTTCTTCACAACACCCGTGATAATTTCGCCTAATTGTTCGCGGAATTGATCAACAACCATTGCTCTTTCAGCTTCACGTACTTTTTGTACGATAACTTGTTTAGCAGTTTGTGTTGTAATACGGTCGAAAGTAACAGATTCAATCTGATCTTCAATATAACCACCTAGTTCAATACTAGGATCTTCATATTGAGCAGCTTCAAGTGTGATTTCACGAGTTGGTTGAGTCACTTCATCAACAGCAACCCAACGACGGAATGTATCAAAGTCACCGGTTTTACGGTCGATACAAACGCGAACGTCAATTTCTTGCTCGTATTTTTTCTTAGTTGCTGTCGCTAGTGCGGTTTCCAGTGCTTCAAAAATCTTTTCACGAGGAAGAGATTTTTCGTTAGAGACCGCTTCCACAACAGCCAGAATCTCTTTGTTCATCCTAGTTGCCTCTTCAAAACTTAAAAGTGGGGTACCAGGTTAGCTTTCTGGATGTTGCTCAGTGCGAACACTTCGTCTTTACCATCCACAGTAACCGTGATCATTTCGCCAGCGACAGACTTAATAATGCCCTGCCATTTACGGCGGTTTTGCATTGCAATTCGTAATACAATAGCGGCTTCTTCACCGATAAATTGTTCATAATGCGTTGCAGTGAATAAAGGTCGTTCTAAACCAGGAGAGGAAATCTCAAGGTTATAAACTGTTTGAATTGGATCTTCAACATCCAGCACAGCACTGACCTGGTGGCTAACATCAGCACAATCATCAACAGTGATACCGTCTTCACTATCAATATAGATGCGCAATGTTGATTCTCGGCCACGAATAAACTCAAGACCGACAAATTCAAAGCCTAATGCTTCTACTGGTGCTGAAACCATCGCTGTTAATTTTTGCTCTAATGTGGACAAACCCACCCCCAAGGCATAAAAAAAGGGCCTATAGCCCAGTATTCTATTCTCTGATAACAAAAAACCCCGAAATTCGGGGCTTTATGCAACTGGACCCTGTAACTTGCCATTCGAGAATAACCTCTTCTTACGGCACATTCCACTCAGGATCATAATCGGTTCAACAAGATGATTAATGAGAAAAGTGCTGTATTGTTAGAAGTGGTTGCGGGGGCCGGATTTGAACCGACGACCTTCGGGTTATGAGCCCGACGAGCTACCAAGCTGCTCCACCCCGCGTTCGAAAAACGTGGCAAATTTTACGCTGATAACAAGCAAAACGCAAGCTATCTGGAATAATGGTGCCGAGAACGGGACTTGAACCCGTACGCCCGTTTTATAGGCACTACCACCTCAAGGTAGCGTGTATACCAATTTCACCACCTCGGCACTTAATGAGACTGTCACTGCGTAAATATTAACAATCTCATTTAAATCTTTACTTAGTTTACTGCGGAATATCTGTATTTGCTGGCGCTACAGGCGCTGCTAACTGCTCAGCTTTTTTAGCTTCTTCTGTAGTCTGCTCGATAGACATCCATTTGCTGTCTTCACGCACAGTTTTATTGGCACTTAGATTACCTAAAATAAGGGCAAGTACAATAAAAGCTGTCGCTAAAACAGCGGTCATACGGGTCATAAAATTAGCTGAACCGCTTGAACCAAATACTGTACCGGAAGCACCTGCACCAAAAGAAGCGCCCATATCAGCACCTTTACCCTGCTGTAACAGGATCAGACCAACTAGCCCTGTTGCTACAATGATAAGAATAACAATGAGTGCCGTATACATTTGCGTTACCTTTTCTATGGAACTTATCGACTTAACGATAACCTTCGATTGCTTCACCCGCTTTAGTTCAAGACCTTACTAAGCGGGTGTGAATACTAACCAAAGCTGAACTGACAAGCAAGGTTATTTTACTACAAAGTGATTGATTGAAGAAAAAATCATCAATTAACCAACGTGCTTCACTGCGTCAGCAATACGATTTGCCATCGCAGTCACTTGCTCTTCATTTTCACCTTCAACCATGACACGAATTAAAGGTTCTGTACCTGATTTACGCAATAATACACGACCTTTACCAGCCAGTTCGTCTTCAACTGCTTTAGCGACTTTCTGAACTTCTGCTGTTTGTAGCGGATCATGGCTACCCGTAAAGCGAACATTCACTAAAACTTGTGGTAATAGTTTCATACCACTACATAGATCATGCAGACTCATATGGTTACGCACCATTGCACTTAAAACTTGTAAACCTGCAACAATACCGTCACCTGTAGTCGTTTTATCTAATAAAATAATGTGGCCTGAATTTTCAGCACCTAAACGCCAACCTTTCTCTTGTAATTTTTCAAGCACATAGCGGTCACCCACTTTTGCTCTGACAAAAGGAATACCCAGTTGTTTAAGTGCAATCTCTAATCCCATATTACTCATTAGAGTACCAACTGCACCACCACGTAATTGGCCTTGGCGTAACGCTTCTCTTGCAATAATGTAGAGAATTTGGTCACCATCAACTTTTAGACCTTGATGATCAACCATAATGATACGGTCACCATCACCATCAAAAGCTAAACCAACATCAGCGCCTTCTTCTAATACGCGTTTTTGCAACATACGAACATCTGTTGCGCCACACTCTTCGTTAATATTGATACCCGTTGGCTCACAACCAATAGTGATCACTTCAGCGCCTAATTCACGAAATACGTTTGGCGCAATATGGTATGTTGCACCATGAGCACAATCGACAACCACTTTTAAACCATTAAGGTTGTTTTCATTCGGAAAAGTCCCCTTACAGAATTCAATATAACGACCTGCCGCATCCACGATACGATTTGCACGACCAAGCTCGGCTGATTCAACACAAGTAATTGGCTTTTCCATTTCAGCTTCAATGGCTTCTTCTACTTCATCCGGTAATTTTGTGCCATCAATAGAGAAGAATTTGATCCCGTTATCGTAATAAGGGTTATGAGAGGCCGAAATGACAATCCCAGCTTCAGCGCGGAATGTACGCGTTAAATAAGCAACAGCAGGTGTTGGCATTGGCCCAGTAAATGAGGCTGATAAACCTGCAGCCGCTAAACCCGCTTCTAATGCTGATTCCAGCATATAGCCTGAAATACGAGTATCTTTACCAATAATGATTTTGCGAGAGCCATGACGTGCTAATACTTTACCCGCAGCCCAACCTAGTTTTAAGACAAAATCAGGTGTAATCGGACTATCACCTACTTTTCCACGGATACCATCTGTTCCAAAGTATTTACGTTCGCTCATTCATTATTTTCCTTTGCAGAAAGAGTCGCTTGTACGACTTTCATCGCATCAACAGTCTCTTTAACATCGTGTACACGAATAATTTGTGCGCCTTGCATCGCTGCAATAACTGCACAGGCCACGCTACCAGCAACACGCTCTTGTGGTGGCACATTCAATAATTGTCCAACCATTGATTTGCGTGACATTCCGGCAAGTATAGGTAGGCCAAAGTGATGAAGTTCACTTAAGTGTGCTAATAATTGGTAATTATGCGCTAAATTTTTACCAAAGCCGAATCCTGGATCAAGAATAATTTGATTTTTTTCGATCCCAGCATCAACACAACGCTGAATATTTTCTTGTAAAAAACGATCGACATCCATCATCACATTCTCATAATGTGGTGATTGTTGCATAGTTTTGGGGTTGCCCTGCATATGCATAATACACACAGGCAAACCTGTTTTAGCGGCTGCTTCAAGTGCTCCCGGCTCTCGTAAAGAGCGAATATCATTGATAATTGAAGCACCTACGTTTGCTGATTCAGTAATGACCTGAGCTTTGGATGTATCAACAGAGATCCAAATATCAAAACGCTGACGAATAGCCTCAACAACAGGAACAACACGCTGCAACTCTTCATCAATAGAGACATCACTTGCGCCAGGTCTAGTAGACTCACCACCAATATCGATGATAGTAGCCCCTTCAGCGATTAATTTTGCCGCATGATCAACTGCATCATTAAGTGAATTATGAGTGCCACCATCAGAAAAAGAGTCTGGAGTAACATTCAAAATCCCCATAACTTGAGGTGCTGATAAGTTAAGTTCTGTTCCTCTCGCCATTAATTTCATTTCATTGATACCTTCATAAAAAAACCCCAGAAGCCTGGGGTTTGTATTTATAGCTTACTCAATGTGCATAACCCGATAAGGATTAGTGAGTATTTTTATCAGAAGGTGTATCACTTTCTGACTCTGGCTTATCTTTTGGCTCACTCGCTACATGCGCTTGTGCTGGCTGGGCAGTAGTTGTACTACTATTGCCATTATTGCCTTCCCAACCCGCAGGTGGACGAACATCACGACGATTCATTAAATCATCAATTTGAGGCGCATCGATAGTTTCATAAGTCATCAGTGCATCTTTCATTGAGTGCAGAATATCAAGGTTGTCCATTAAGATCTGACGAGCACGAACATAGTTACGATCAACGATAGCTTTAATTTCTTCGTCAATTGTACGCGCTGTTTCATCAGACATATGCTGCGCTTTAGCAACAGAACGACCTAAGAACACTTCACCTTCTTCTTCTGCGTACAGCAATGGTCCTAATTTTTCAGAGAAGCCCCACTGTGTCACCATATTACGTGCAATATTAGTTGCCACTTTGATGTCATTAGAAGCACCCGTAGAAACATGCTCTGCTCCATAGATAATTTCTTCAGCTAAACGGCCACCGTAAAGTGTTGAAATTTGGCTCTCTAACTTCTGGCGACTCGCACTAATTTGATCGCCTTCTGGTAAGAAGAAAGTCACACCTAATGCACGTCCACGAGGAATAATCGTTACTTTATGCACAGGATCATGTTCAGGTACTAAACGTCCAATAATTGCGTGGCCAGCTTCATGATAAGCAGTTGATGCTTTTTGTTCTTCCGTCATCACCATTGAACGACGCTCTGCACCCATCATTATCTTATCTTTCGCTTTCTCAAACTCGACCATTGAGACAACACGTTTATTACCACGTGCAGCGAATAAAGCGGCTTCATTAACTAAGTTAGCTAAGTCAGCACCAGAGAAACCTGGCGTACCACGTGCTAAAATTGCTGGATCAACATCTGGTGATAAAGGCACGCGGCGCATATGGACTTTAAGGATTTGCTCACGTCCACGCACATCAGGTAAACCAACAACCACTTGGCGGTCAAAACGACCAGGACGAAGTAATGCTGGGTCTAACACATCAGGCCGGTTAGTTGCCGCAATAACAATAATACCTTCATTACCTTCGAAGCCATCCATTTCAACGAGCATTTGGTTCAGTGTTTGTTCACGTTCATCATGACCACCACCTAAACCGGCACCACGTTGGCGACCAACCGCATCGATTTCATCGATAAAGATGATACAAGGTGCTGCTTTTTTAGCTTGTTCAAACATATCACGAACACGAGAAGCACCCACACCCACAAACATTTCAACAAAATCAGAACCTGAAATGGTAAAGAATGGAACTTTCGCTTCACCCGCGATGGCTTTTGCTAATAACGTTTTACCTGTACCAGGAGGCCCCACCATCAGAATACCTTTAGGGATTTTACCCCCTAACTTCTGGAAGCGACCCGGATCACGCAAATATTCAACTAATTCGCTTACTTCTTCTTTCGCTTCATCACAACCTGCAACATCAGCAAAAGTTGTTTTGATTTGGTCTTCTGTCAACATGCGCGCCTTGCTTTTCCCGAAAGACATCGCACCTTTACCGCCACCACCTTGCATTTGGCGCATAAAGAAAATCCAAAGACCAATAAGTAATAGCATTGGGAACCAAGACACAAAAATTTGAGTCAGAAGACTTTGGCCTTCAAGTGGTTCGCCCGTTACTTTTACATTACGGTTCATTAAAGTGGTCAGCAGGTTGTCATCACGCATAGGCATATACGTGCTGTACTTTGAGTTATCTGTTTTAGTTACATTAATATCATAACCACTTATGCTGACCTCGCGTAATTGGTTATTAGTTAACTCATTGATAAAGGTAGAGTAATCCACCTTACGACTATTCGAATCGCTGGGTCCGAAGCTCTGGAATAATGACATCAAAACGACTGCAATAACTAGCCAGAGGATCAGGTTTTTCGCCATGTCACTCAAGGGATTAACCTCATATTACAACTGTGTTAACAAATAGCTTTAGGGTACTAAAGTTTACGCCCTGTGGCTACAATATATACTTCACGAGAACGAGACCGCGAAGCGTCTGGTTTACGAACTTTCACTTTCGTAAACAGGGAGCGTATTTGCCCCAGGTACTCATCAAAGCCTTCTCCCTGAAACACCTTGACAATAAAACTTCCCCCGGGAGCCAGTACATCACGACACATATCAAGCGCTAACTCTACTAAATACATGGATCGAGGGATATCGACCGCGGGTGTACCGCTCATGTTTGGAGCCATGTCAGACATGACAACCTGGACTTTGTTTTCACCTACTCTATCAAGCAATGCCTTCAACACAAGTTCATCACGAAAATCGCCTTGAAGGAAATCGACTCCGACTATAGGATCCATAGGTAAAAGGTCACATGCGATGATTCGACCTTTGCTTCCTAACTTCTGTACAACATATTGAGACCACCCTCCTGGGGCTGCTCCTAAATCGACAACGGTCATACCTGGTTTAAAGATATTGTCACTTTGCTGAATTTCTTCAAGTTTAAACCAAGCACGAGAGCGAAACCCTTTTTTCTGTGCTTGCTGAACATATTTATCACTAAAATGTTCTTGTAACCAGCGGCTAGAGCTTGCCGAACGTTTTTTATTGGCCATTGCGTTTTCCAACTATCATACACTTAGCTATCAATATTTTTACTCTTTCACTCATTTAACCCCGTATTAACGACATTTTATGGTGATAAATGAGAGATGGCGTTAGAATAGATCGTTTTCAATCCCAACAAAGCAAAAATTAATGATGACTCTTAACAAAAAACAAATTCAACACCTGAAAGGGCTCGCTCATCACCTGAATCCAGTCGTTATGATTGGTAACAACGGGTTGACTGAAGGCGTTCTTGCAGAAATTGAACTCGCTCTGGCGCACCATGAGCTTATCAAAGTCAAAATCGCAGGCGAAGATCGAGATGTTAAAAACTTGATCGTGGCTGCGATTGTACGCGAAAGCGGTGCACAGAATGTACAAGTTATCGGAAAAATTCTTGTTCTTTATCGTCCTTCAGAAGCACGCAAAATTATTTTACCGAAATAAAACTTGTATCTTTATATAAAAATGCCATAACTAACTCTATGGCAAAAAAGGCCTTTTAAGGCCTTTTTTATATTACCACAGGATGGCACTCTAGTTTTCTATAGAAACGTAAAATTATAAATTAAATATATTCTACGTTTAAAACTTCATACTCGACTTGTCCACCAGGTGTAGTAATAACAACGACATCATCTAACTCTTTTCCAATCAACCCACGCGCAATCGGTGAATTAACAGAAATTAAGTTTTCTTTAATGTTAGCTTCATCATCACCAACAATGCGGTAAGTTTGCTCTTCTTCATTTTCAACATTTAACAGTGTAACTGTTGAACCAAAAATAATACGGCCATTGTTATTCATCTTAGTAATATCAATAACTTGAGCATTTGATAATTTTGCTTCAATTTCTTGTATACGACCTTCACAGAAACCTTGTTGCTCTCTTGCAGCATGATATTCCGCGTTTTCTTTTAAGTCTCCATGTTCACGAGCTTCTGCAATAGCTGCAATAATCTCGGGACGACGAACATTTTTTAAATATTCCAGCTCTTCGCGTAATTTTTCTGCACCTAGAACTGTCATAGGGATCTGATTCATGTGTTAATACCTCAATACTATTCCTAATAAAAAATAGGTATCATCCTGATTTTTTATACTAACAACACAGAGAAAAGGCTCTATTTACTCTTCTCAAGACAAAAAAAGACACAGGCAACCTTAAATTGGGCCTGTCTCTACGTATATTCGGTGAATGAGGGGCGCTAATATATTCCCAACTCATGCTATTGGGACGTAAACTAAACCACCCATACTTAAAACTAAATCTAACACAACAGAAGCATTGCTTCACGCCTTATCTCTCTTTATGAAGAGATAAACAGACTTTTTCCGATAATGGGCTAATCCTGCTTGTTACCGTTTACTTTTGCCCTCATTGCCCTTTAGTATTAGCCTCTGGCAATCAATACTGTAACGTTACACGCTATAGTCACAGATAGAGAAATTATGCGCTTACTATCAACATTTCGACGGATACTTTACACATTAAGTATCATCAGTTTTTCAACCCAAGCGATACCTGTTGAAAACTATATATCCCTTCTTCCTGAAGGAACACAAGTGGGTTTAATAACTCAACCCGTTGGCGCTGCTTCTCCTAATCTTAACTATCATGCCGATCAATTAGCACTTCCTGCAAGTACTCAGAAAGTAGTGACCGCACTTGCTGCATTACTTCAATTAGGGGGAGATTATCAATTCACCACAACAATGGAAACAGAAGGTAAAATAAAGGGCAGTCAGCTTAATGGTGATTTGATCTTTCGTTTTACAGGCGATCCTACATTAAGTCGCCAGCAATTAAGAGCAATGGTTGCCGTATTAAAGCAATCCGGCGTTACAAAAGTACAGGGTGATTTGCTTATTGATACCTCTGCTTTTTCAAGCCACGATAAAGCACCAGGTTGGGTTTGGAATGATCTAACTCAATGCTTTAGTGCCCCTCCTAGTGCCGCGATTGTTGATAAAAACTGCTTTTCCGTTTTATTGCAAAGTGGTAACAAAGAAGGTGATATTGCCACAATACGTAAAGCTTCGTTCTATCCTGTAACCGTTTTAAGTGAAGTTGAAACTTATGAAAAAGGATCAACTCATACCCGTTTTTGTGAATTAGACGTCACTGTTCGAGACTTAAATACTTATGTCATCACAGGTTGTATTCCTAAACGTGACGATGCTGTACCTTTAATGTTTTCTATTCAAGATGGAGCTCATTGGGCCGGTACAATTTTAAAAGAAGAGTTACAGCGCGCCAATATTGAACTTGATGGCTATATCAAACGTCGATCTCAACTAAAAGCACCTGTTACTGTACTCGCACAGACGCAATCAAAACCGTTACATAACTTACTGACTACCATGCTAAAAGAGTCTGATAATATGATTGCAGACACCGTTTTTAGAACCATTGGTCGTGAGTATTATGGTGTTGCAGGGACTTGGCGATCTGGTGCAGAGGCAACCCGTGCTATTTTAAAACAAAAAGCCGGAATTGATTTAGGAAATACCGTTATGGTTGATGGCTCTGGTCTTTCTCGCCATAACCTCATTTCACCTGCAACCATGATGCAAGTCCTTCAATATATTGGACAGCATGAGAGTGATTTAAACTTTATCACGATGCTTCCCCTTTCAGGGCATGACGGTACATTACAATATCGAGGCGGTTTTCATGAAGCGGGTGTTGATGGCAAAGTTTCCGCCAAAACCGGTTCATTAAAAGGGGTTTACAATCTTGCGGGCTTTATGACCACGGCAAATGGGCAGAAAGTTGCGTTTGTACAGTACGTTTCAGCGTATTCACCTCCCACAAAGAATCGCAATGCTGGACGCGCTTATTTAGTGCGTTTTGAAACGAATCTGTATAAAGATATGTACAATAACCGTTAGATTTACACGAGATAAGCAACAGATACAAAAAACGCCTAATTAATCAGGCGTTTTTTATTTTAATCACAACCAGAATGATCCTTAACGTTGGTAGATAAATTCAATACCATCATCGTCTTCTTCATCCCAATCATCGTCATCATCTTCTTCGAAATCAGGATTTTCAAGCTGTTCTTTGTGATAATCATCCCACATAAAGTCAACTTTTCCTGACTCTGCATTTGTTGCAACAACATCTTGCTCACGCGGAGTAACATTCAGGAATTCCATGATATTCCAGCAAAGTTTTTTTACACCTTCTTGGTTGATGGCTGCTATCATATAATAGTTTTCATCCCAACCCAGTGCTTCAACAATTGCTTTTGCCTTCTCTTTTGCTTCTTCAGCATCAAGAAGATCAACTTTATTGAACACTAACCAACGTGGCTTCTGTGCTAATTTTTCGCTGTATTTCTCTAGTTCAGAGACAATAATTTTTGCATTCTCCACAGGATCTGATCCATCAATAGGATCAATATCGATCAAGTGTAATAACACACGGCAGCGTTCTAAGTGCTTTAAGAATTGGATCCCAAGACCTGCGCCATCAGCAGCGCCTTCGATTAATCCGGGAATATCTGCAACCACAAAGCTTTGGTGATTATCCATACGCACCACACCTAGGCTTGGTACTAACGTTGTAAATGGATAATCAGCAACTTTAGGCTTTGCTGCTGATACTGCACGAATAAATGTGGATTTACCCGCATTCGGCATACCTAACATACCTACATCGGCTAATAACATTAGCTCTAAGAGAACTTCTCGAGATTCACCCGGAGTACCCATAGTACGTTGGCGTGGAGCACGGTTAACCGAAGATTTAAAGCGAGTATTACCTAAACCATGAAAGCCACCTTTAGCAACCATTTGCTTTTGACCATGGACAGTCAAGTCAGCAATAATTTCATTAGTAGCTAAATCACGGACGCGTGTTCCAACAGGAACACTAATTGTAATGTCTTGACCACGCTTACCGGTGCAGTCACGACTGTGACCATTTTCACCACGTTCTGCGCGATAAGATTTTGTAAAACGGTAATCAATTAAGGTGTTGAGGTTTTCGTCCGCAATCATGTAGACATCACCACCATCACCACCATCACCACCGTCTGGTCCCCCATTAGGGATATATTTTTCGCGACGAAAGCTCACACAGCCGTTACCACCATCGCCCGCGACGATTAGGATCTTGGCCTCATCAACAAATTTCATGATTTTACTCCGTATAGTAGCCATTAACGTGCTGGATGGCCGAAATTACCCAGAGATGGCCTTTTTTAAATATAAAAAGCCCCGCAACAGATTTGCAGGGCTTTTGACTCGGTGCTTAAAGGACCAGTAATTATTCAGCTTCGATGCTGATAAATTTACGGTTGTTTGGACCTTTAACTTCGAACTTAATTTTTCCGTCAGCTAATGCAAACAGGGTGTGGTCACGACCACAACCAACGTTAGTACCTGCATGGAACTTAGTACCACGTTGACGAACGATGATGCTACCTGCTAATACAGCTTCACCACCGAAACGTTTAACACCCAGACGTTTTGCTTCGGAATCACGACCGTTACGAGTCGAGCCGCCAGCCTTTTTATGTGCCATTGAACTACTCTCCTAAACCTTAAGCGATACCAGTGATTTTAACATCAGTAAACCACTGACGGTGGCCCTGTTGTTTACGGCTGTGTTTACGACGACGGAACTTAACAATCTTAACTTTATCGCCGCGACCGTGAGCAACCACTTCCGCTTTAACTTTAACGCCCGCAAGGATTGGAGCGCCAATTTGAATGTCATCGCCATTAGCGACCATCATTACAGTATCAAACTCGATTGTTTCGCCAGTAGCTACTTCCAGCTTCTCTAAACGAATAGTTTGACCTTCGCTGACTCGGTGTTGTTTACCACCACTTTGGAAAACCGCGTACATATAAACTCCGCTTTCCGCACACTCCCAATATGTATAATTTGAGTGCACAATTAAAATATTCACATAGGGCGCGAATTCTACGCAAATTTAGTGCCGATGACAAGTACAGATCGCAAACTAGCGTTAAAAAAAAGAGTTTTTTACACGATATTTATTTCAGCCATTTTTAAAGTACAATCTAAATTATAAGAGAGTAAAATCTATGGCATGATCATTTTTTATTAATAATAACGCGCTCATTGGCGAGCCAAAGTCGAAAAAACATGAATTTAGAATCTATTATAAAACTAACATCCGCTGATATGACTGCGGTAAATGAGGCAATCCTTTACCAGCTTAATTCAGATGTTTCTTTGATAAACCAACTTGGTTACTACATCATTAGTGGTGGTGGTAAAAGGATCCGACCAATGATCGCTGTGCTCACTGGACGAGCATTGGACTATCAAGGTGACAAACATATCTCGGTCGCCGCGCTGATCGAATTTATTCATACTGCAACATTGTTACATGATGATGTTGTTGATGAATCTGATATGCGCAGAGGAAAACAAACGGCAAATGCTGTCTTTGGCAATGCTGCTAGTGTACTTGTTGGCGACTTTATTTATACACGATCCTTTCAAATGATGACGGATCTTGATTCGATGCGTGTACTAAAATTAATGTCTAGCGCCACCAATGTGATCGCTGAAGGTGAAGTTTTACAGCTAATGAATTGTAACGATCCTGACATTTCTGAAGATGACTATATGCAAGTTATCTACAGCAAAACAGCTCGTCTTTTTGAAGCCGCTTCTCATGCATCAGCAATCCTTTCGGGTGCAACGCCTGAGCAAGAAAAAGCATTCCAAGATTATGGTCGTTATCTTGGGACTGCTTTTCAGCTCATTGACGATTTGCTTGATTATGATGCAGATAACAACCAGTTGGGTAAAAACACTGGTGATGATCTCGATGAAGGTAAACCAACGTTGCCATTACTTCATGCTATGCATAATGGCAATGAAGAAGAATCCAAATTAATTCGCCAAGCCATTGAGCAAGGTAATGGCCGTCATTTATTGGATACTGTTTTAAATACTATGAAACAGTGCGGCTCTTTGGAATATACCCGTCAAAAAGCAGAAGAAGAAGCAGACAAAGCGATTGAAGCTTTATCAATTATACCTAACTCACCATATAAAGATGCACTTATTGGGCTTGCTCACGTCGCTGTGCAACGCCAATCATAACATTAATGTAATAATGTAAAGAAGCCCGCTAGAGCGACTACATCGATTCTGGTGGGCTTTTTAATTTATTGAGAACTTCTTCGTTTTCTCGTTCGATAGCATCTTGATTATCCGCATCAATATAGCTAATAAGCTTTGCTAGCCCTTCGCGCAGTACGAATTTCACAATCTTTTCTCGTTCTGATTTAGTCAATTGATAATAGGCTTCAACCCAAATCAAAAAGGCATCCTGACGTTTAGATAAATACTCTGCTGGAGGTTCATGTGCAGCGAGCACACTAATCACCTCATCAGGCAGACTTTTTACGGAATACTCGACAGCTTTACCCTGCACGCCACGTTTACGACGGTTTTCCCATCCTTCACGACGCGCCATCAAGTTAACTCCCTGTGGGGAGTTAGGTAACCCCGCAAGCCCCACTAATTCTTTCGCTGTATACCATTCTTTTTTCATGATCTCATCTCACATTCAACTAAGAGGTTAGTCAGATAGATATCTGTTGCGGATAACGCAATAATAGATTCTTTAAAATCACCTAATCATTAACGAATTTTTCTAAAAAACTTCTAATACCATCCCGCAATATCAGCTCTGTTAATGTTTTTTGTTCACCATCATTTAGTTGTTGGAATGCTTTCACCCAGATAACGAGTGGCTCCTCTTTTTTATTTAGTTTGTAATGTGCTAATGGCTCATAAAGTTCTAGAGCAATTAATGTTTCTTCTGGTAAACAAGAATAATGATATTCAACACCATTACCTTGCTTATTTTTTACATTCTGTTTTTGCCAAGACTCGCGTCTCGCTTTTGAATTTACACCTTGTGGTGATTTAGGTAATCCACCTATACCCGTCAATTCCTTTGCCGTATACCACTCTTTTTTCATTATGTTTCTCTAAAATTGTTATCAACTTCAAAAAAGAAATTATTAAGAAAAAAATCAGAAATCTTTTTAGAAAAATAATGTTATTTTATTTTCTAAATAATCAGTTTAAATGCTTTAGGACATTTCTAATAAACTGTTATTTATACCACTAACACAGCAATCAATTTTATAGAAAAAGGATTAAAAATGATTTCAAGGAAATCTGATTGGCATCCTGCCGATATTATTGCCGCACTTAGAAAACGAGGAACAACACTTGCTGCCATCTCTCGCAAAGCTGGGTTAAGCTCTTCAACTCTCGCTAATGCACTGTCACGACCTTGGCCTAAAGGAGAGAAAATCATTGCAGACTATCTTGGTGTAGCTCCTAGTGAAATTTGGCCTAGCCGTTATTTCCATCCTGAAACAGGAGAATTACTTGAACGAAAGATTCGTATCAAAACTAATAATTAACTAATAATTACAGGCATTATAATTAATAAAAAAAACCGCTGATATAGTATCAGCGGTTTTTATTTAAATTTGCATTATTTTTATAGCAAAAATAAGTATTTCTTTATTTATTTATTAATAAATTCTTCACCAAGAATTATATCTTTTTTCAATACATCTAACATACCATTTAGAGATTGCTTTTCAAAATCACTCAATTTGCCAATAGATAAATATTCCTCTACACCGTTTTTACCTAAAAGAATAGGTTGTGCAAAGAAACGGGCATATTCTCCATCGCCTTCTGTATAGGTACATTCAATAATATTTTTCTCGCCATTTAAAGCGCGAATTAATGAAAGACCAAAACGTGCGGCTGCTTGCCCCATAGATAATGTTGCAGATCCGCCACCCGCTTTTGCTTCAACAACCTCAGTACCTGCGTTTTGAATACGTTTAGTCAACGCTGCAATTTCATCATCGCTAAATGAAACGCCGTCAACTTGAGAAAGTAGAGGAAGAATAGTCACACCAGAGTGTCCACCAATCACAGGAACGTTGGTTTTTTGTGGATCTTTACCTTTTAGTTCTGCAACAAAGGTATTGGCGCGAATAATGTCGAGTGTAGTGATACCGAAAAGACGTTTCTTATCGTAAACGCCTGCTTTCTTAAGCACTTCTGCTGCGATAGCAACGGTTGTATTCACTGGGTTAGTAATGATACCAATAAGTGCTTTCGGGCAATTTTCTGCAACCTTTTCAATTAGGTTACGCACAATACCAGCGTTAACATTGAAAAGATCTGAACGATCCATGCCTGGTTTACGAGCAACGCCCGCAGAAATCAGAACAACATCAGCGCCTTTTAGCGCAGGGGAAGGATCTTCACCCGCAAAACCTTTTACAGTAACTTGAGTCGGGATATGGCTTAAGTCAGCTGCAACACCCGGTGTGACGGGAGCGATATCATATAAAGAGAGTTCACTACCAGCTGGAAGCTGATTTTTAAGAAGAAGCGCCAGTGCCTGACCAATACCGCCTGCTGCACCGAGAACTGCTACTTTCATTCTGATACTCCTTAGTTTACGAGATAGTGGAACGCCTTCGAGATACTCACTATTACGCAATTCACCTTTAAAAAAACAATTATTTAACAGTGATATTGCATAATAAGGCATTTTCGGTGAAAAATAATACTTTGGTTATTCTAAACAAAATGCTTATCTGTTAATGAGATAGCGGACACTCTTTTGATAAATAATTTCAATAAATATGATAAAGTGTTAAGTACACCATCATCCTTATGATAATCATTTAAGCTTATCAGTTAATTAACAAATATTTTACTTTACTTAAATTATCACATTCACACGCTGTAAATAAATTTTTTTTGCAATACATTCTAATTTACAATTTTGAGGAGGCCATCACTCACCTTCCTTCGTCTTATGTTGCATAAAAATTCACTTCTCTGCATAATACACAGGTTATTGATAACTCACTAAAGGTGAACTATGCGCGTTCCTTCTAAGCAAGAAGACTTGGTTAAAGCGTTTAAAGCCCTGCTGAAAGAAGAAAAATTCAGTTCACAAGGCGAGATTGTGACAGCATTACAAGAGGCTGGATTTGATAATATTAATCAGTCCAAAATCTCTCGCATGCTAACAAAATTTGGTGCAGTAAGAACCCGTAATGCCAAAATGGAAATGGTGTATTGCCTTCCTACTGAGCTTGGTGTACCAACAGCAAGTAGCCCATTAAAAAATCTGGTACTCGATATCGATCATAACCATTCTGTTGTAGTAATAAGAACGAGTCCGGGTGCGGCACAACTTATTGCACGTTTACTAGATTCATTAGGTAAAGCAGAAGGGATCCTTGGCAGTATTGCGGGTGATGACACTATTTTTTCAACACCAGCACCAGGATTTTCCACAGAAGAATTACGAGACGCTATTCTGAATCTGTTTGATCAGGAATTATAATTCGTCTCTATACCGCTTCAAAAAGTAAGCCACTGAATTTTCAGTGGCTTCTTATTTCTAATACGGATTATCAAGATCTTTAGGCTGTGCTAATTTTGCAAGTAGTTTTTCATGAATACCACCAAAGCCGCCATTACTCATAATCAAAATATGATCGCCCGCTTGTGCTTCTTTCGCAATCATATCCACTAATGTATCAAGATCGGTACTCCAACGAGCTGGCTGTACGCAATGCTCTGCAATATCACTCACTAACCATTGAATATTCGGTGGCTGGAATAAAAAGACTTCGTCAGCACGACCTAATGCTGGAGCGATATCATCCTTACTAATGCCCATTTTCATGGTATTTGAACGAGGCTCTAACACCGCAATAATACGAGCCGTTCCACCGACTTTACTACGTAACGCTTCAAGTGTTGCCAAAATCGCTGTGGGATGATGTGCAAAATCATCATAAACACTGACTTGGTTAACCTCACCACGTAGCTCTAAGCGACGACGCGCATTAATAAACTTATTCAATGCTTCACAAGCATCAGCAGGTAAAACACCAACGTGGTGCGCTGCAACAATCGCCATTAAGCCATTTTGCATGTTGTGTTCACCCGAAAGCCCCCAACACACCTCTCCGACTCGCTCATCTTTGTGAAATACTTCAAAATGACTACTGTCATTACTGAGTTTTTTGGCTTGCCAATCCCCAGTTTCTCCCGTGAACTCTTGTTCACTCCAACATCCCATGCCAATAGTCTGTTTTAAATTCATATCATTGTCAGGCATGATGATTTTCCCTGAGCCAGGGACAATACGAACTAAATGATGGAATTGTTTTTGAATTGCAGCTAAATCATCAAAAATATCGGCGTGATCGAACTCAAGGTTATTTAAAATCAGCGTGCGTGGAGAATAATGAACAAATTTAGAGCGTTTATCAAAGAAAGCACTGTCATACTCATCTGCTTCAATCACAAAGAAGGGGCTTTCGCCTAACTGTGCTGACACTTGGAAATTACCCGGTACGCCACCAATTAAAAAACCGGGTTTATAACCACAATCTTCTAAAACCCAAGCCAACATACCTGCTGTTGTAGTTTTACCATGAGTTCCTGCAACCGCTAATACCCAACGTTCAGGTAGAATATAATCATGTAGCCATTGAGGGCCTGAAGTATAAGGCAGACCTTTTTCAAGTACAGCTTCAACACAAGGATTTCCTCGTGTCATCGCATTACCAATAATCACCATGTCAGGAGCAGGTTCTAATTGTTTAGGGTCATACCCCTCAATCAATTCAATTCCCTGATTTTCTAATAAAGTACTCATGGGTGGATAGACATTAGCATCAGAGCCTGTAACTTTATGTCCCTTCGCTCGAGCTAAAATGGCAAGACTTCCCATAAAGGTGCCACAAATACCAAGAATATGAATGTGCATGAATTTCTGTCCAATAGCATGAAGTTGGTCACTATTCTAACGATCAAAAAGCAGATAAGAAACGGATTAACCTTTGAATCATCCAATTCTTTGGCTAAACTTGCCACCACCAAGGAGTTTTTCCTCCTTTTTTACTTTACCCACTCACATTCAGGACCTGCGTCATGAAAACATTAGGCGAATTTATCGTCGAGAAACAACAAGATTTTCCCCATGCAACTGGTGAACTTACGGCATTACTTTCAGCAATTAAGCTTGGGGCTAAAATTATTCACCGTGATATCAACAAAGCAGGGTTAGTCGATATTCTTGGTACTAACGGTGTTTCTAATGTTCAAGGTGAAGCCCAGATGAAACTGGATCTTTACGCGAATGAGAAGCTCAAGGCTGCATTAAAAGCACGTGGTGAAGTTGCGGGTATCGGATCAGAAGAAGAAGATGATATTGTTATCTTTGAAGGTGATCGTGCTGAAAATGCTAAGTATGTCGTGTTAATGGATCCATTAGATGGTTCTTCGAATATTGATGTAAACGTTTCCGTCGGTACTATTTTCTCTATTTACCACCGTATTACACCTATTGGCCAATCAGTGACCTTAGATGACTTCTTACAACCAGGTCATCGTCAAGTAGCTGCTGGCTATGTCGTTTATGGCTCATCAACCATGTTAGTTTATACAACAGGTTGTGGTGTTCATGCCTTTACTTATGATCCTTCTTTAGGTGTATTCTGTTTATCTCATGAAAGTGTACAATTTCCACCAACAGGAAATATGTACTCAATCAACGAAGGTAATTACATCAAATTCCCATTAGGTGTAAAAAAATACATTAAATATTGCCAAGAACAAGATGCTGCAACAAATCGCCCTTATACCACACGTTATATTGGTTCTTTAGTTGCTGATTTTCATCGCAACTTACTGAAAGGGGGGATTTATATTTACCCAAGTACGGCAAGCCACCCTACTGGTAAATTACGTTTGCTGTATGAATGCAATCCAATGGCGTTCTTAGCTGAACAGGCTGGCGGTAAAGCAAGTAACGGTAAAGAACGTATTCTTGATATCGAACCCAAAGAACTTCACCAACGTATGCCTTTCTTTGTAGGGACTAAATCGATGGTTGAACAAGCTGAAAGCTTTATGGCGCAATATCCTGACGAAGAATAATTCATTGGCTTAGTCGCCATCGCCATATCGCCATATAGATAAACCGGGCTTCTCTTTCGTCCGGTTTTTTCATCTTTAGAAATAGAGTCTCTTTTTATTTACTGCTCATTTTTGCATCATAACGCAACAGGTTTGGCAAAAAACGGGTATTGTTAAAAACTTTTCGCTATACTACAGGCCACGTAAAATTATTTTTTATAGGAAATTTTTTATGAGCCTGAATCATGTTCCTGCTGGTAAAGAACTACCAGAAGATATCTATGTTGTTATTGAAATTCCAGCAAACGCTGATCCTATCAAATACGAAGTGGATAAAGAAAGTGGCGCACTGTTTGTTGACCGTTTTATGTCAACTGCAATGTTCTACCCATGCAACTACGGTTACATTAACAACACGTTATCTTTAGATGGTGATCCAGTAGACGTTCTGGTTCCAACTCCATATCCATTACAACCAGGTTCAGTTATTCGTTGCCGTCCTGTTGGCGTACTGAAAATGACTGACGAATCAGGTGAAGATGCGAAACTGGTTGCAGTTCCACACACAAAACTGAGCAAAGAATACGATCACATTAAAGATGTGAACGATTTGCCTGAACTGTTAAAAGCACAGATCAAACATTTCTTTGAACACTATAAAGATTTAGAAACTGGCAAATGGGTTAAGGTTGACGGTTGGGAAGGCGTAGAAGCAGCTAAAGCTGAAATTCTGTCTTCTTTCGAGCGCGCTAAAAAATAATTCTGTGCAATGAGAATTAGCTTGATAAACAATCTGTTGATTGCTTAACAAAAATAAGCCCACATCAATAAATGTGGGCTTATTTTATGATTATCAATTTTGATTATTTAACCGCATAATAAGCATTATGCCACTCATCAAGGTGATCGCCATGGCGATTATCATCAATGTATAGACTGTCGAAACATTCCCTGTGGAGAAAAAGAGTACCCCCCCAATAATAGGCAATATCAATTGATTAAATAAAATAATTAGTGAGGAAATACTGGCTAATTGTGTTACAGGAATAATTTCTATTCTTAACATCCGTAAGATATTCCCTGAAAAAACCTTACCGATAATGGATAAGGCATAAAAGATAACAAAAATAGTGATATCTTTTTGAAAAATAATTAGTAAAGAAGAACTTATTGTGATGATGAAAATCGATAGAGACATTAATAACTTTCGATTTAAATAGTGGGTTAAATAACCATATAAGTAGGTTCCTATTACACCACAGATCCCCGCAGATATATCAATAAAGCCATAGTATTTAATGGGTAAGCTCATCGATTGATCAATTAATGCAGTACCACTCGACTCAATTAATCCGTCAAACATATTATTGCCGATAGCAATAAAAATAGAAAAAATCAAAATAGGAGACGTGAAAATAATCACCATTCTTTTAGTCACTCGTAATGCCTTTGTTAGGCTATTTAGTTGAGTGGTGGATTGGTTCTCTTTTGGCTCTAGATAAAAGAATAAAAAAAATACTGCATTAATGGAATAGAATAGACAAGGAATAATAAGTAAATAATGGTAACCATAATCAATAAATAACATACCAATTAATGGACCGATGATCATGCCAAAAAAATCCATTCTAGACATTATATTAATATGATGTTCTTTATGGTGGCTCATTAATGCAATAATTTTTTCATATGAAATCAGTGTCTGTGAATTACCAATAGAAATTAAGCTTCCTACTAATCCAAAACTAATTGCAATAACTAAATCAGAGGAAAAACCTGAAGTTAATAAAAATAAACAACCAATAATTTTACTACTATCGGAAATAATAGAAATAGGGCGAACACCTAAGGCATCAATATATTGACCAATAAGTGGTATTAAAAAAATGCGTGGTAACCACCATAAGGCGTATGTCAATCCTGTATACTCAATACTTGTTGTTAATTGATAAACAATAACAGGTGTTAAAAAAACCATTAAACCATCAGCACTTAACACCAGAAAAAGCATATAAAAAAAGACAACACGCATAATAGAAGTTACACCTTTTCTTTAATTAATACTTTAATAGGCTGGTTATTTTCATCATAAACAATAATCGATTTTGGGGTATGATGAGTGGGCTTATGTTTCATTAATTCTTGTTGTTTAGAAACAAGGAATTGATAATAGCTTAAATCTGCTGGTATTTTATTAACACGATAAGATTGATAATTTTTATTAGTGATCTCCCAGTCGATAACATCATGTCCCGGAATATATTCTTTTTCTTTGTCTAAATAGATAACAGGCCGATTAACTGTAATGATATTAGCCATATTAAACAGTGCATGAGCTACCCCACAGGGGATCACTAATTCCATATTAGGTAAAGGCTTGAACGTTATTTCATCTTCACAAAATAGAGTGGCTGAGCCTTCTCGCATATCGACAAGTTTTAATGTTATCTCACTAGAAGCCTTTCCTAAAAAAGTTAAATGATCTTCTTGCCCTAAATGTAATCCATAAGAGTCAAAATCATAATCCTCATGACCATGCTCAACCAGATACATAGGGGATTGTCGCGTTAATGGGACAATACCACTCTCTTTGCCAGTATGTAGGGTCGCCATTTCGCGAAATTCCACGCCTAAAATAGTCGATGTAGGTAATTGTTGTTTTTGAGTATCTACCATTTTCTCTCGAAACCGTAAATTAATCTCATCACCATTATCTAAGCGGATTTTGCGAGTTTCAGAGTGTAGGAATCGATGTTGACTTAACCACTGTTGTTGTATCTCGGCAATCCGATGATAGACCAGTGCAGAAGCTTCTTCTGTCATTGGTTCATAGCCTTCAATCTCATTAATATCGATATTTTCAGGAAGGTTTATCACATCATTATTAGGTGACCAATTTAGTGTTTCACTTGCGAATTGCTCGATAGTGGGTAAAAAAAGAGAGTAGCTATTTAAGGTAAAAACATTCTCTAGATAAGAAAAAGTATGAGCGACCCCTGGGGGAATAATTAGTGTTCTTGCTGATGATGGTGTTATCTCAAAACTTAATTCTGATTTAAATGTTGGTGAGTTTTTACGACAATCAATAAATTTAGCCAATATCTTTTGTTTCTCATCACCTAAAAAAGTTAATGTATCTTGTTGACCAAGATGAATGCCGTACTGCCCATATTTAAATTCACTTTTACCATGGTAAACAATATTAATAGGATAGGTTGTTGCGAAAGGAATAACATAAGAATGCTGTTTTCCATTATTTATTCGCCAGCGAGCAATCCAGTATAATCCTACAATATTAATATTTTTATTGAGTTCATTAATATCCTTATTCACGACTATCTCCTATGCAGTTAAAAAAGCAGCCTTATGGCTGCTTTTTTATTAAATACTGACAATTTCGATATCATAACCAAGTAGCTTTGCACTTTTTTTCAATTCATCTAAATTAGTTGTATTTAATTTTAAATACTTATCATCTGCAGGTGCATTTTTAATACCGGCAAGATAGGCTAGTTTATCTAATGCATCTGTTGTTACAGTTTTTGTTTGTAATATCAAATCAGTAAAACGATGATTTACTATATTGTATTTTAAATCTTTTGGTGGATTATTATAAAGTTGAGTAATATCATTTAATTTATCCATAAAATTACCTTATTTCACTATATTAATAATAGGATAATTATCTCTTTCCCTCTCAAACAAGACTGTTTTAACATTAAATTTATTTTGTTGTCAATCAGGTCTACTATTAATAATTTTCATATCATTATAGATAAATTTTAAATAAATAATTACCGACTTAAATTTAAAACAATATAAATAAATATACATATTAGAATATATGACTACCTCTACTATAAATAGTAAAGTAATAATAAAAATTAAAGTTTATGATTAATTTTATAGAAAATAATAGTTTCACTAAAAATAAAAAAGCGCGATATAAATATCGCGCTTTTTTATCATTACTAAGTCATCTATCGTAATAGCTAAAATTTGCTTATTACTCTTCTTCGTGGCGCTTTAACCAGTCACCACTTTTTATTTCACGTAAACCATCCACAGGCTTTTGATAAAGGTAGATCCAAGCACTGCCATAAGGCGTTGATATCAGTTGTCGCTTGTAATCCTGATCATTCTTTTTCAATTCATCAAGCTCTGTCAAGATAGAGGGCGTTATCCGATAAACTTCACACTCTATCTCTCCTTCACCTTCAATAACCGCAGGGTAAAACCCTAAATCATAGAGTTTATATCCCACTAATTTATGCTCACCCAAAAGCTGTGCATAGGTCATCCAGTGATGATTGCCTTGGTTTCGCCGTAAACTACCATAAACAATAATTCGCATATAATTTAAAACTCAAATTGATAAAGCAGATCTATTGCCTGATTCATACCAGACACTGCTTGTAAATACAACCTGGGCATCAAGCGATAACGTAAGGTTAACGTCGCTAGCGAATCAAATATACCCACTCCATACTTCACTTGTAGATCGTTCGTTATCTTACCACTGACCACAACTTGTGAGCTATCCCCCACACCTTGTGTATCAAGCGCTAAATCCGAAACACCAAAGGTTTCACCTATGCGCCCTACAAGCTGACCACTCTGACCAACGCCTAATCCTATCAGCATTGCTGTCATTTGTGATGAATCAGCATCACCACTACTTAGACCTTCGCCTCTTAACAAGTAAGATAATGCTTCTTGTTGTGTTTTAGCCGGCTCAGAGAAAATTTCCACTTTAGGCTGGTCAGCAAGCCCTGTTACTCGAACCCCCGCAATGACATTATCTGCGGTATTATCTGGGTTACGAATAGCCTCGATATTTAAGTAAGGTTGATCAACAGGTCCAGAGAACAAGATTTGTCCCTTACGTACTTGTAAGTCTTGTCCATAGGCTTTGAATTCCCCTCTTGGAATATCAACTTGCCCATTTAAACCTAGCCCTTGTTTATTCTGATTGACTTTAAGTGTTCCCGTCAATCGGGCTCTAAGTCCAAATGCGTCCAGTGTCACATCATCACCAATATTAATCGCTAAATTGCTTTGAATTGGAATCGATGTCTCTTTTGGTGCTATAGGTTGCAGGTTTTTATCTAGCATGACTTCATCAGAAGATGCCGATACCGCTGATTCCGGTAATTCTTGAACCACAATACGAGCCCAAGGGATATCAATACGACCATCTAGTTTCAGTAAATGAGGGTTAGCCTCAAACACTAAATCAGGATTAACATCAATACGCACCATTGGAGGCAATGACACTCGTAGCTTATTACCATTAGCAGCGACCACTGCGCGCCATTCATCTAACTTACGCCAATCTGCATTCCCAGTAAGATTTAAATAACCTTCTGGCGTTTCAATTCTGCCACCTAAATCCGATGTTGCTCCATTGAATCGAACATCAACATTACCTTTCGTAATATCAAATGGGATCCAATGTCCAACCACTTTTAATTGATTAATTCCAAATTGACCAAATAACAGTGGCGATTGAGCACTTCCTCCTAAACGTAATTGAGCGCCAATATTCCCTTGAGCAATTTCACCTTTACCTAAGAACGGTTTGATTAAATCTAATGTCAGATTATCAATATCAACCGTACCTGATAGTTGGCGATTTTTCTCAAGATCGGCAACATGTACATTACCTTTAAAGTCACCATTACCCGCAATACTAATCAGCCATTGCAATGTTGCTTTACCATTATTCATACCCGCATTTAAGGTAATAGCATCAAAATCAATAGGTAAAATTGTTCCTTCAATATTTTGTTTTACCGCAACACCTTGCCCTTTTAGATTGACAGATGCTTTCGGTAATCCGCCTTTTGAGTTCCATGTTGCAGTGGCGTCCCCTGTAAATAGGCCTTGAACAGAAGTTTCAGGTGGTAAGAATGGCTTTATCATTGCTAAGTCAAAACGTGTTAGCGTAATTGCAGCAGTTCCACTTTCACCCACGGTTATCGCTTTAGGAACACAAACTTGCGCATTTGGGTTCACCCAGCAATGAGAGCCAATAGTGATCTCTTGCTTTTCTGCCAACAAATTCAGCGCCATGGCTTTATTTAAACGCCATTCACCCACAGGCGTATCAAAAGCTGTATTATTTAGCGTTCCTTTCCACTGTTGTTTCTCTTTATCAAATGATCCAGCTAATGTCAGCCCACCAGAAACAGGCTCGCCATCCATTTTCAACGTGAGTTTATGCTGTTTTTCTGTACCAGCAGCATTCAACGTTAAATTACGAATAACTAAATCGGCTTGTTTTAACTGACGAGCAGTAATAGCTAACTTACCACCAATTTCTTTGTCCGATTGAACATCACCTTTGATAGTGATGGATTCAACACTGACTTGATCTTGCCATTTAATACCATGAGCATTGATATCAGCGATAATCTTAGGTTTGTTCATATCACCGCGGATATTCACTTTCCCTTTAATAACGCCCGCAAACCCAGGAACAAAACCATTTAAACCAGGAGCATTAATATTGGCATCTAATGCCCACTTATCACCTAAATGCCCTTCAATATCGAGGTTATTTTTACCAAGAATGAGTTTTAGTTGAGGGATATTCCATTGCCCAGAATCGTTACCATACGCATTCCCCCTTGCCTTAATTAAATTATTTTTGAAATTACCATCTAAGGTAATTTCAGGAACACGTAATTGCCAACTTCCACCATACAGGCTTCCCGTTGTAGCGATACGCCCATCTAATTTAGCGGGTATATCAGGATACTGTTTTGCGGTATTAACTCCCGAAATAGTGAGCAATGCATTCCAGCTAATTGCCTTACTCCAATCAGCGACACCAGTAATATCGGCATGACCTTGCAAAGCGGCTAAACGTAAACGCGTTAGCTCTATTTTCTCTTCATTCCCTTTCGCATCCAGCATTAATTTTGCTGGCGGGATCTCCTGACCTTCAATATCAGAGCGTAATGAAAGATCATAGTTATCGGTCTGACCATTCAAGCGTAATCGAGTGTCATTAAGTTGATACTGTACATCACCAGTTAATGGCCAACGTACTTTTTGACTCTCTAGCGTCAGTTTTAAAGGAAGATGAGGCTTAGCCAATTCGGCTTGAGCATCAAGGGTTGCTGTAACCGTTCCTGTTAAAGAAAGGGCGAGTTTAAGTTCTTCGAGTAACGCACCTTGCAAAGAAAGTGTGGCTTTTTGATCTTTAAAATCTTCAAGCCCCACAACATCACGAATGGTTGCGTTGATATCTAAATTAACAGGCCATTGTTTATCAAGCGTGATCCCCCCATTTAAACTGACCTCACCTTCTGGTGCATCAACACGTAATTTAGTGAGATTAACTTGCTCGCCTTGGGTATTTGCCTCAAAAGATAATTGATTGATGGTAACTGGGGTATCCCCACTTACTTGTAATTGCTTACCTTCAATACCTTCAATATTGATATCTACAGGGATAATAATTTCCGGTAATTCAGCTAATAATGGCTTAGCAAAAATCGTTTTAATTGTGTCTGCTAATGCTTGTTCTTTTTCTTCCGGTGTTTTAGGTTCAGCTTTAGGTTTTGCAGTTGCGACTTCTTTTACATCTTGGGCAACCGCTTCAACACTACCTTCTTCTGGCGTTTTGGGTAACGCCACCAGCAAATCATTAATGACGGTTGGATTTAATGTAACTTGGCGACCTTCCCACTGCGCACCGGTTTTAAACTCATCCAACGAGATTGCCATATCGTCAATCTTCACATGCGTATTTTCTAATGAGAGCGAGTTTAAATAGATAGGTAACGGAGCATTGAGCTCAGTTAAAGGTTCTGATGGTGGGGTTTCTTCAGAGGGTGGGAAAGCACTAGTATCAACATTAACAACCACATCGCGTGTCGCCAATGTATCAATACAAACTTGTTTATCCGTCAGGCACGCTAAACGTAATCCTAATGATAACTCACCTACATTCACATCAACCCCAGGCATTTGATATTCAACACCCGTTAAATGCAGATCTTTCCAGCCACCATTAACATCTTTGATAACTAAACCTGGAACCCAGCGAGTTGCACTATTAATGGCAAAATGTAAACCCGATTGTGTTCCTAAGATCCAAGCTACAGCACCCAATGTAAGCAAAATAATGATAAGGAGTGTTAACGCAATCCATTTCAACCACTTTTTTATCATAACTCTGCTCCTAACCCGATATAAAACTGGAGTCTACGTTTATCCACGTCACTCACAGGTAATGCTAAATCAAATTTAATTGGACCCACTGGGGATGCCCAACGAACACCTGCACCCGCACCTGTTTTAAAATCACTACGAGTAAAATCATTAACGGCTTCGCCACTATCAATAAAGACAGCACTCCACCAATTACCCGTGACGTTATATTGATATTCAACCGATCCAACGAGCATCCTTGATGCCCCTGTTAAATTACCTTTACTATCTTCTGGTGAAATACTTTGGTATTTAAAGCCTCGAACACTTCTATCACCACCAGCAAAGAAACGTAACTCAGGTGGTACTTGCTCAAACGCATTGGTTTCAATCCAACCAAAATTACCTCTTACCACAAAACGATGTCCTTCCCATGGTGTACGGATCCAAACCTGTTGAGCTTGGAATGCAGCAAACTCAACATCAGAACCCCATATTTTATTGGAGTAGTCTAATGAGTAACGTTGGCTGTCTCCCCAATAAGGCATCATTCCACCGCGTTGACGTACACGGCTGGCTGTAACACCGGGATAAAGCAACATGGTGGTATTTGTGACTTCACCTTGGGTAAAGTGGCTGAGACTCCAACGTGTATTCACACTGTATTGCCAGCCTGTCGACATATCCCAGTTACGAGACACATTTAGTGTTGTGGTATCAGAACGAGTATCATTTAAATCGGTACGTTTAAAACCACCTTGAACACCATAGTACTGCTCTAATGGATTGACCTTCAGTGGAATTTTATAGTTGGCACCAATAGATTGTTCAGGCTGAGAAACACTGATATTAGAGGTTAAACTATGGCCTCGTGAGTTCATCCAAGGCTTATCCCACTGCATATTAAGGCGAGGGCCAACATCTGTAGCATAACCACCACCAAGCTCAACATAGTTACGAGAGCGAGGTGTTACAACTGCACTCATCGGTAACAAATAAGAGCCTTCTGCACGCGCTTTAGCAATATCGGGCGTCACAACTGCAGAGTTAAACCACCCCGTTGCGGCTAAACGGCGATTAAATTCAGCCAGATCTTCTGATGCATAATATTGTCCCTCTTTAAAAGGAACGATATTTTGTAGGTAGTCTTCACGAATTTGAGATCCTGTATAATTCACTTTTCCAAAACGATAGCGTTCCCCACTATCGAAAACAAAATCCCAATATGAGGCATGATTATCTAAAGAAACGCCTAACTGGCTTTTATCCATTTCAGCATCAAAATAACCTCGACGGATAGCAAGTCCTGTTAATGAACCTTTGAGCTTTTCATAAGCTGCATGATTTAACACACTATCAAGAGGAGGCGTATTTTCTTTAATAACTTTTGCATATTGCTCATCGGTTTTAGCGCCACCTTCGAGAACAATATCGACCCCTTTTAATAAAATAGGAATACCCGGTTCAACTTTAGCGGTTAATACTGATCGTGCAGGCGGTGTATTTTCTTGATAGGAGAATGTTATTGTTGGCTGATAATAGCCTAAAGGGCGAAGTCCTTCTTTAATTGCCTTCTCAACACGCGCGCGAAAACGCCCGTCAGGTGCAACTTCTTCTGTTGTAATGTTCGATAATTGGACTCGTGCATTTTTTTCGAGCTGCCCTTCTAAACCTTCTACTTTTAAACGCAAATTTGCCCCATAGGCAACAGGCGCGATAAAAGACAAACAGAGAACGTAGATAACGGAGTATCTCGGCACGTTTTCTCCTCAATATTATTTAATCCATGTGATGAATTGACGACAAACTATCTTAAGCTTTATTGTAGATTTAGTTTATAACAATATTAAATCTTTACCATAGTAAAGCGTTTACAAATATACAAATTGGAGTCTACCTTGCAACATAAACCTTACCAACCAGAGAATGCCTTAAGGGGTACTTCGACACCATTAGAAATATCTGCTAATCATGCAGTAAATGGGCATTCTATTAATGATATTCCAGCTAATATGGATATTGCTTATTTTGCGATGGGCTGTTTTTGGGGGGTTGAACGTCTATTTTGGCAACAACAGGGCGTTTACTCAACAAGTGCGGGTTATAGCGGTGGTGTAACAGAAAATCCTACCTACCAACAAGTTTGCCAAGGTTTAACGGGTCATAGTGAAGTGGTGAGAGTTGTTTTTGACCCCGCAATAATTAGCTACCAACAACTTCTGGCTCTTTTTTGGGAAAATCATAATCCATCACAAGGTATGCGCCAAGGTAATGATATTGGTAGCCAATATCGCTCGGCAATTTACACAGTTAATGCAGAGCAATATGCGCAAGCTATTGAGTCCAAAAAACGTTATCAACAAGCGATGAATGCCCAAGGCGCAACAACGGAAATTACGACAGAAATACAACCAGCGGGTCCTTTTTATTTTGCTGAAGATTACCACCAGCAATATTTATACAAAAAACCACAAGGTTACTGTGGATTAGGCGGGATAGGTATCTGTTTTCCACCCGAAAAGTAACACTAGCAGAAAATAGCAGGGCGATGATATAATTTCGCCCTCTTATCTATCTTTGTGAATAATTTCATCACAATATATTGATTTATCTTCTATTTTTAACACTCTAGTATTACCCTTTGGATTAAATACTCGGGGTGATGTGAGCCTTATATGCTTAATAGTTTACTCATTGTGCTTTTGCTTTGTGCTATCAGCGCCTTTTTTTCGCTG
Source organism: Proteus penneri (assembly GCF_022369495.1). Lineage (NCBI taxonomy): Bacteria > Pseudomonadati > Pseudomonadota > Gammaproteobacteria > Enterobacterales > Morganellaceae > Proteus > Proteus penneri. Next base: position 3,807,894 of record NZ_CP059690.1, on the reverse strand, counting down.
TCTGAAATCTCTCTTGCTGCTTCTCGTCGAATTAAACTCAAACAACTTGTTGATGAAGGCAATATTAACGCTGCCCGCGTCTTAAAAATGCAAGAAATGCCAGGCATGTTTTTTACTGTCGTTCAAATAGGATTAAATGCTGTTGCCATTTTAGCGGGTATCGTTGGTGAGTCTGCATTCTCCCCTTCACTAAAAAGTTTCTACCTACAATTTTTTGAAGAGCCTCTCGCCCAACAGCTTGGATCTATCTGTTCTTTTATTATTGTCACATCAATGTTTATTTTGCTGGCTGACTTAACCCCAAAACGTATTGGTATGATTAAGCCTGAAGCTATCGCATTAAGAATTGTGAATCCAATGCGTTTCTGCCTTGCTTTCTTCCGCCCTTTGGTGTGGTTATTTAATGGTATGGCAGATCTCATCTTCAAGTTATTTAAAATCCCAATGGTCAGAAATGAAGACATCACTTCTGATGATATTTTTGCCATTGTAGAAGCCGGTGCTGTTGCTGGGGTTTTACGTAAACAAGAGCATGAGTTGATTGAAAATGTCTTTGAATTAGAATCTCGTACTGTACCATCCGCAATGACACCACGAGAAGATGTAGTCTATTTTGATCGTGAAGAGACTGAAAATGATATCAAAGAAAAAATTGCTACTCAGCCCCACTCTAAATTTTTAGTTTGTGAAGGGGATATTGACCATATTATTGGTTATGTAGATTCTAAAGAGCTTCTTAATCGCGTTATTAACGGACAAAGCCTAAATCTCAATGAAGGTGTTCATATTCGTAAAGCGCTGATTATTCCTGACACATTAACGCTTTCAGATATGTTGGAAAGCTTTAAAACATCCGGTGAAGACTTTGCCATTATCCTTAATGAATACGCCATGGTAATGGGCGTTATTACACTAAATGACGTGATGACAACCTTAATGGGTGATTTGATTGGACCCGGACAAGAAGAACAAATTGTGAGCCGTGATGAGCATTCATGGTTAGTTGAAGGCGGTACGCCAATTGATGATGTGATGCGTGTACTTGATATCGACGATTTCCCTGATTCAAGTAACTACGAAACAATCGCTGGTTTTATGATGTATCGTTTACGTAAAATTCCTAAACGTACTGATTATGTGAAGTTTTCAGGATATAAGTTTGAGGTTGTCGATATTGATAATTACAAAATAGATCAATTGCTTGTAACAAAAATTGATGATATCCCTCCTGTTAAACCTGTTTTACAAGAACATGTTCCTGTTACACAGACGACTACAACAGAAGTAGATACTCAAAAAAATGAGAATGATAAAGTAGCTAATTAGTTAGTAACGATTTGTAATTAATAACTGAGTCTTATCTAAATTATTAGAAAAAAAGACTCAGTTATCTATCAGATAAAAGTTAGCCCATTTCTGCTTTCAGTAAAACGACCTGCTGGTTCACTTCACTCATGACATTAAAATGTAGCTTATCTCTTATTTTTGGTAATAAAATTTTACCGTAATCGAATTCAAATGCACCCATTCCTTTGATATAAAACCGTCCACGAAATAACGTCTTAACGTAGAGAGCAATTTTTTCAGGGTTATAGCGATTGAAGATTTTCATCTTTCAGTTGTCTCCCATGCTCGTTGTTGAGTTTAATAAGTCATAAAGACTTATCTTTATATATCAAATTTAAAGACCTAATTATAAGTACTAGGTTCCACTTATTTAGTTTTCTTATCTATTTTTACATTTATTGACAGTAAAGAATATAAATAAAGATAGCATGCGCATTATTTTACCCACTCAATGTTAAATAAATGTATCAGTGATGAGGTATTATTCTTCACTAGCTTCTATGCTTAGATAGAATCTAACGTCGATTTCAATAATAGGACAATGGCTATGCACAAAATAACCTTAGCTGCTCTTTTACTTAGTACATCCACATGGGCATTCGCACATAACATCACCGAAAATACAATCCTTCCCGCTGTTACAATCAATGATAAAGGTGAGCTACTTTATGACACAACCAAAGATAAGTTTAGCTACCAAAATTGGAATAGTGGTCTGCTCAGTGGAAAAGTGCGTACTGTTCAACATATAGCAGGACGTAGCAAAGCGAAAGAGATGAATGCGCCGTTTATTGAAGCGGTAAAACTAGCTAAATTCCCACATGCCAGTTATCAAACTACAACGATTATTAATACTGACGATGCTGTATTTGGCACAGGCCCATTCGTTCGTGGCAGCGTTGAAGACAGTAAAAAAGAATTTCCTTGGTCACAATTTATTGTTGATGCCGATGGCGCAGCATTAAAAGGCTGGGGATTAGAAAAAGAGAGTTCAGCGATTATTGTTTTAGATAAACAAGGCAAAGTCCGTTTCGTCAAAGAAGGCGTATTAAGCGGCGCGGAAATTACGTCTGCTATCAACCTCATCAACGACTTAATTAAAGAATAATTTCTGAATCAGAGCCCTTCTAAAACAAAGGGCTCCAATTTCATAAAGCGGTACTAAAAGATAGAGACTCGAAATCCCGGATTTATTAGCGACTCTTTTGGCGAGTAATCTAACGTTACCCCTTTCCAATCCGTAACATGGGCGCCAGCTGCAATCGCAATAGCATGGCCTGCTGCAGTATCCCATGTATGCGTAGGTCCAAAGCGAGGATAAAGCTGTGCTTTACCTTCAGCGACTAAACAAAACTTCAAAGATGAACCAACGGCGACCGTTTGATGTTCACCTAGCTGTGATAAATATTCTTTTAATTCATCATCTTGATGAGAACGACTAATCACGATCACGGGTGGCTCAGCACGACTTGCATGAATGGGTAATCGCTGACCACACTCCTCTTTCCACGCTTTTTTATTGGCAGCCGCATATAACACATTTTGCACTGGTGCATAGACGACCCCTAAAACCGGAATACCCTTTTCGATTAAAGCGATATTTACCGTAAATTCACCATTTTTACTGATAAATTCTTTAGTGCCATCTAATGGATCAATTAGCCAATAGCGATCCCAATGACGGCGAACTTCCCATTCAGGTGGATCTTCTTCAGATAATTGAGGTATATCAGGAGCAATAGAAGCAAGTCCTTGTTTGATAATTTGGTGAGCGGCTAAATCTGCTTCTGTAACAGGTGAATTATCACTTTTTTCCTGTACTTGGATAGGCTCTGATTGCTGGTAAATTTGCATTATCGCCATACCTGCTTGGCGGGCTAATTTGCTGACTTGTTCTAACATAATGCACCTCGCTTATTTCTATAAGTAGATAACATCTCTTATAAAAATCAATTATCCTACTGTCTATTCATTTTAGTCCAGAGACAAAAATAGCCGGCAAAACCGGCTATTTTTTTACTCTGATTTACAGCAGAATAAGAAATTATAAAATTTCTAATAATTCTACTTCAAATACTAATGTTGCGAATGGAGGAATAGCCGCCCCAGCTCCACGTTCGCCATAAGCTAATTGGTAAGGAATATATAATTCCCATTTTGAACCAACTGGCATTAATGTTAATGCTTCAATCCAGCCAGCGATAACACCATTTACTGGGAATTCAGCTGGTTGCCCACGTTGAACTGAGCTATCAAACACAGTACCATCAATTAAACGACCCGTGTAATGAACACGAACATGATCAGTACGCGCAGGGATTGCACCTTCACCGGCTGTCAGCACTTTGTACTGTAAGCCCGATTCTGTAACTTGAACACCTTCATTTTTCACATTTTCTTCTAAGAAAACTTTACCAGCATCAGCCAGCTCTGCTTGGCGTTCTTGACGCACAGCTTCCGCACGCTCGTGCATAGTACGTAAGGCATTGTGTAATGTTTCAACAGGTACAGAAGGTGCATTACCTTCTAATGCATCGGTCAAGCCAGCTAACAGTGCTGCGGGCTCTAATCCTTGAAGACCTGATTCAGTCAGTTGTTGACCGACTTGCAGACCAATACCGTAACTTGCCTGTGATTCGGTAGAATCAAATGATGGTTTTGACATGAAAAATACCTGTTTTTTATGAAAGTTAGATCCAAGAATAACAGTGGTAAGGTACAGCGTAAACCTTCAGCCTTAAGTAATGGGGATTATTCGTTAAAAACCTAAATAATTGACTCTATTTATCCTGTCTTTAGTACTTTTTTAGTGTGATTTGTCATACTTATTTTCACAACATCGCAACACAGGCATATACTTATACGTAGGCATAAAACTGCCTAGCTCTGTTAATCCAGAGCTAAATATCAATATACAGAGATGTTCAGAGAGGTATTAAGTGAAAATAACTGCAAATCCCTATTTCCGCGAACAAGGCTATATTGATGGTCTGTGGTGTAATGCTAAAAACAACGAAACTGTTGATGTTATCGATCCTGCCACGGGTACTTTACTGGGTACCGTACCCAATATGGCAACACAAGAAGCAATAATGGCTGTTGATGCTGCACAAAAAGCCTTACCAAAATGGCGTGCACTGACAGCACATCAGCGCGGAGCATTGTTGCAAAATTGGTTTAAATTAATTATTGAAAACAAAAGAAAACTTGCTGAATTAATGACATTCGAGCAAGGCAAACCCGTTGCTGAAGCTGAAGGTGAAATTACTTATGCGGCTTCTTTTATTGAGTGGTTTGCTGAACAAGGTAAAAGAACCAACGGTGAAATCATTCCTTCACCTTCTGCGGATAAACGTTTGATGGTGATCAAACAAGGTATCGGCGTTTGTGCCGCCATCACGCCTTGGAATTTTCCGGCGGCGATGATCACCCGTAAAGCCGCGCCTGCATTAGCTGCGGGTTGTACAATGGTGATTAAACCTGCCAATGAAACACCTTATACTGCACTAGCTTTAGCTGAATTAGCGGCTCAAGCGGGTATCCCCGCCGGTGTTATTAATATTGTCACAGGTGATGCGATTAAAATTGGCGAAGTCTTTACCTCTGATAACCGTGTTCGCAAATTAAGTTTTACAGGCTCTACGGGGGTTGGACGTTTATTAATGCGCCAGTGCTCGGATAGCGTAAAAAAAGTCTCTTTAGAGTTAGGTGGTAATGCACCCTTTATCGTGTTTAACGATGCTGATATTGATAAAGCGGTTGAAGGTGCTATGGGGGCAAAATTCCGTAATGCAGGACAAACTTGTGTTTGCGCTAACCGTTTTTATATTCATAAAGATGTTTATCAAAAATTTAGCGAGCGCTTTGTTGATGCGGTTAAAAAACTTAAAGTGGGAAATGGTTTTGAAGAAGGTGTCTCTATTGGACCTCTGATTAACCGCAAAGCCGTTGAGAAATCACAATCATTACTTGCTGACACACTAAAACGCGGTGCAACACTGCTTTGTGGTGGAGAAAGTGATAACGCAGGTGAAAACTTTTTCCAGCCTACTGTTGTTGGTAATGTACCTACTGATAGCCATATTCTTGAAGAAGAAATATTTGGCCCTGTCGCACCTTTAGTGATTTTTGAACATGAAGATGAAGTGGTACATTTAGCCAATAACACCATTTATGGCTTAGCTGCTTATTTTTATAGTGAAAATCCACAGCGTATTTGGCGCGTTGCTGAAAATTTAGAATATGGCATGGTGGGGATTAACACGGGGTTAATTTCTAATGAAGTTGCACCATTTGGTGGTATCAAACAATCAGGTTTAGGTCGTGAAGGCTCTGAGCACGGGATTGAAGACTATATGGAAATGAAGTACCTCTGCCAAGGGTTATAATCTTTAACGCTATTTATAAAAGTAAGTCAGCATGGATGCTACTGCTTTTTCCTTTTTTATCATTATTTTTAAAGAAAAATACCCTCGATAATAACCAAGGGTATAAGATGTCAGCCCAATATTCTTATCAATAAGTTATCAGTGATAAAGCATTTCGTGAACAATATCATCTGCTTTCATTGAATAAGGGTAATATGTTGGCCAGTTACTTAGCTCTTTAAGTAATTCATCTTGCGATGTATTGCCCATATATAAATGGAAGTGCCCCGCTTTCTCTGGTGCAATAATGTGGTCGCTAAATTGAATAAATTTGGGCGCTTGGCTTTTGGCATCATCACAGCGAAAAAGATAACGTACTCCTTTTTTACCAGACTCATAATGTAGAATACGATAACCATCATAGTGATATTCACAGCTATCTACGTTCTCACCACGATGGAACTCAATAATATTGTTTTCAATACCAATCATATCCACATCCGTTTTATAGCCTTGTGTATAGTAAGCGCGGTACTCCTCAACCGTTTTATCCTTTTTGGTTTCTGCTTTTTTCTGTAAAACCTCATCTAATTCGCCACTGAGAAGATAAGGCTCTACAGATTGCCATACACCTTCCCAATCACTGAGTTGGCGATCAAGCACATCCTTATCCTCAAAAATACCATTAGCAGCATCTCGTTGTGATTGTGTTTGTACTTTTTCATGATGATGCCCATGAGCCAAAACAGACATCGCACTACTCAATAGTCCCATAATCAAAACACAAGAAAGTATCGGTCTTTGCATGATGTTACCCCTGAACTGCTTTAAAACGTGGATTTGACTTACAAATCACATAAAGACGACCACGGCGACGCACAACCTTACAATCTGGATGACGTTGTTTAGCACTTTTTAATGAGCTTAATACCTGCATTATCTCTTCCTTACTTAATAAATTGACCAAAACGTTTATTAAAACGTGCCACATTACCTTCTTGAGAATGTGTCTTTTGTTTACCGGTATAAAATGGGTGTGATTGAGAGGAAACATCTAATGTCACATAAGGGTATATTTGCCCTTCATACTCTATTGTTTTTTCCGTTTGGATGGTTGAACCCACTTTAAAATAAGCATCTGCACTAGTGTCATGAAAAATCACTGTTCGATATTGAGGGTGAATACCTAGTTTCATAATAAACCCCATTTGTTTGTTATGTTATATTGTAACAAATTAGAATTGTGCTAATGTAGCGCTTTTTTATTTTATTGACCAGTTTTTTTTGATTTGTTTTTCTATTTCAAGAAAGAAAGTATGCTTTTGAGAGGGATTTTTTAAGTGATATAAATGGATTTTTTGGCTTTTTTTATCCAGTTTTCCTATTTTCCGCTAAAGTTATACTAAGATGGAAAAACAAATAGGATTTATTATGACTCATTGGCGCGATAAGCTTTTCAGTAAGTCACTTCTGTCTATTGATCGTCATATAGACTTTCCTAATGTTTTTCCTACTTCTACCCCTTCGCTTTTTTCACTATTAACTCCTTATGAAATAGGCGATGTGCCTTTACCTGATGAATTAAATCTATTGTCAGAAAGTCACTTAAAAGAAAAATCAAATAATGAATCTATTCCTTTCAGTTGGTCAGCAGGTGCTCGCGAAGGCATTATTCTGCATCAACGGATAGGTCGCGCGATCGAACAGCAACCTTCACAACAATCATGTGAGGAATTTGTCCTCTCACTCTATAACGCAATCAAACATGTTGTGCTTTTACCCGATAAAGATCATATCACTTCTTTTTATGCAATAGCCTGTCAGGATAAACTCGCCCCGATAACTTATCTATCCCAATTGATCGACCAAATAGAACAAGATGAAGTACTGGTTAAAAATGAGATCTATTTTCAGTTGATCTTATGGATCTTAAAACTGAGCCCTGATAAAAATCCCGTTAAAATCGCTTTAGGATTGTTAAGATCATTTCATGATAATACTTCTCAACATTTGCTTTTATTGTTTGCTCTTCATCCTGAATTTACACTTTATGCTATCCGCTCACTAAAACAGCGTCTTTCTTGCGAAGAGTTTGAGCCTTTTTTATATTCCCTTGGTCAGCGAACCAAAGGCTGGGGACGTATTCAATTTATTGAATATCTGCCAACAGCACTTTCGGTAAATAACCGTTATTGGTTACTCACTGAAGGCTATAAAAATAATGTAATGACAGAATATGTCGCCTATGACTGTGTAACGAAAGGCAAACTATTAGAGATGCTTCATACGCATCCTTTGGATAACACACTGCTACTAGGTTGTAGTGATTTATTGCGTGCATTAATTAATGGTGGCCCAGCAAAAGATATTTATGATTACATTGAGGGTGTCCACGTTTGCAAAGCGTTTATTTCACAAGTCGATGCACTGCCACCGAAAGAGCTAAAATTGCTTCATTGTGTTTGTGAAATCGCTGATTTTGTACAGAATAGTGGTGAAGATTGGTTATTACTCGAAACATTAGGATGGGATGACCACGTCCAACAGCAAATTATGTCTGTTTCACAAAATATTATTCAAAAACCAGAGTGGTCAACACTCATTGTTGAAGCATTACAACATCCCTCCCGCTCAAAAAATTACCAAGCAAGTTTGGTAGCAAAATCTCTTCGTCTTGATATTTGGGAATTGCTTTTTTCACTGCAAAAAGATAATCCCAATGCTGATTGGTGGCATCAGTTAATGCAAACAGATGCTTCTCATAAAATAGAAAGAGTAGTCAAACTTGCAGAACAACAAATTGCATTAACAGCATTAGATAGCACAGATGATCCATTAATAACTATCTACTCTGAATATCAGTCTCATCATGCCGTTGAATATATTATGCAAGATCTTGGTGGTTTTCCCGGTATCGGCTGGTCACTCATCAAACGGCAGTTACATAGCCCAATATTGCGTGATAGAAATATGGCACTGAATGTTCTTTCAACATGGTCTGACACATTATTACCTCATGATCTTTATGGTGAATTAACACAAGCCTTAACCATAGAAACCGATAAAAATGCTTATCAACGTATGAAGCTATTTTTAGTTAACCATCAAGGAAATGAAGAACATTAATGGTTAGAGCGAATAGATAATTCTGAAAAGAATTCAGGGAGCAGGTTAGGATCATGGTTCGTGCTAGTATGGCTACAAGGAATAAAAAAGATGTTACAGCAATTCATAATACTGATTCACAGATCAATAATGAGGTGAATATGGGCAAATTCCCTGGCTTACATCGTCGAGCAATACTCGTTATTGCTATTGCTTTATTGGTCGTGTTTTTTTGGCCAACAAGTGAAAATAATGGTGAGCCACCTCAACCGTCATCATCGACGCATGATCTTCCTGTACCAATAGCGCCTACCAATGATCCGGTGTATCAAGCACCGATCCCTCAAGCACAAGATAGCTTAAATGCCGATCCAGAGGTTTCTTCATCAATAGATAACCCAACGGAAAATGATCCTGTGGGAACGGTTGCTCAAACGACGCCACCACAAGACACTCAATCAACACCAGCGCAAAAAACATGGCAAACTTACACTATCAAAGAAGGACAAACCTTAGCGCAACTTTTTAGAGACAATCAACTTCCTGTCAATGATGCATTTTCTATGGCGAAATCAGAAGACCAACAAAAATCATTAAGCCAATTGCGCTCAGGGCAAACTATTCGTTTACAGCGCAATCCGCAAGGTGATGTTAGCATGCTAGAAGTGACAAATAGCGCCGGTACTGTTATCACTTACACTCGTTTAAGTGATGGAAGTTATTACCGTACACCATAGTAGAAGAGCATTTATTCTCCCCAAAAAAAACGCCAGCTAAGCTGGCGTTTTTCTTTATCAACATTAACTGTTTAATCAGAGATTATTCAGCAACGATGATAACATTCAGTTCAGCGAATACGTCACTGTGAACTTGGAAGTGAACTTCGTGGTCACCAGTAGTACGCAGAACGCCATTTGGCAGGCGAACTTCGCTCTTACACATTTCAACGCCAGCTGCAGTTACTGCATCAGCGATGTCACGAGTACCGATTGAACCAAACAGTTTACCTTCGTCACCCGCTTTAGAGCTGATAGTGACAGAACCCAGTGCATTGATCTTCGCTGCACGAGCTTCAGCTGCTGCTAAAGTTTCAGCTAATTTAGCTTCTAACTCAGCACGACGCGCTTCGAAAAACTCGATGTTTTTCTTAGTCGCAGAAACAGCTTTACCCTGTGGGATTAAATAGTTACGAGCATAGCCCGATTTTACGTTAACCTGATCACCCAGGCTACCTAGATTCGCTACTTTATCAAGCAGAATAATTTGCATTACCTTATCCTCTACAAGTCATTAATGGACTATATACCTATTACTGATGACGATCAGTATAAGGTAATAAAGACAGGTAGCGTGCGCGCTTGATAGCACGAGCCAGCTGACGCTGGTATTTTGCACGAGTACCGGTGATACGACTTGGTACAATTTTACCACTTTCAGTGATATAGTTTTTCAGCGTAGCGATATCTTTATAATCGATCTCTTGTACGCCTTCTGCTGTGAAACGGCAGAACTTACGACGACGGAAATAACGTGCCATATGGCTAGTCTCCAGAATCTATCAATTCAATCTGCTCGGCATGAAGCACCAATTTAAATAATCCATTTCGCGCCTGATGGCTACTAATGAATCCTGAAACGGTGATTTGGCTGCCGACCGTTATACTGTGAGTAACTGCTTGTAACGCTTTCCCGCTAGCAATAATGGGCATTCGGCACCATGATTGTCTTTTTAATCCCGCCTCTTCTTGTATTGAACGATGTTCAATAACAAATTGACAGTGCGGGATCCCAGCGGGGCTAACTTTTCGTATTAATGCTTTGCACACTGTGCCAGTTAGCACCAAATGATTATTAGCCGTCACAGCACTAATTACTCTTCAGAATCCTCTGCTACATCATCAACTTCTTCTTCACCATCTAGGTCATCAGCGATATCACGACGGCGTTCGTCTTTTGCTTTAACCATTGGAGAAGCTTCAGTTACTGCGTGTTTAGTACGCATAATCATGTTGCGGAGAACGGCATCGTTGAAACGGAAAGTAGTTTCCAGTTCATCAATCACTTCCTGCGGAGCTTCAACGTTCATCAGAACGTAGTGTGCTTTGTGCAGTTTGTTGATTGGATAAGCTAATTGACGACGACCCCAGTCTTCTAGACGGTGGATCTGACCATTTGCATTAGTGATAGCGGTTTTATAACGCTCGATCATGCCCGGAACTTGTTCGCTCTGGTCAGGATGAACCATAAAAACGATTTCGTAATGACGCATTTGATATTGCTCCTTACGGATTTATCAGCCTCCTGTCAGGGTCAGTCACCACCCATGGAGGCAAGGAACTTGTTTAGTTGTGACTGAAAAAATTGACGCGTAACTATACCCCCACGGTCAATAAAACTCAAGGGAGTATAGAGAATAAAATAAACTAAACGATTATTTCACAATAATACGCTGGCGCATCGCTTCAAATAAACAAACACCAGTTGCGACAGAAACGTTGAGCGAAGACACCGTACCCGCCATTGGAATACTGATCAGTTCATCACAATGCTCACGTGTTAAACGACGCATACCTTCACCTTCAGCACCCATCACTAATGCCATTGGGCCAGTAAGTTTGCTTTGATATAAAGTATGATCTGCTTCGCCTGCTGTGCCGACAATCCAAACATTCTCTTCTTGCAGGAAACGTAATGTACGAGCAAGGTTAGTCACTTTAATTAAAGGAACGCTTTCTGCTGCACCACAAGCCACTTTTTTCGCTGTTGCATTTAATTGTGCAGAACGATCTTTAGGTACGATAACAGCGTGTACACCCGCAGCATCTGCGCTACGCAAACAAGCCCCTAAATTATGGGGATCAGTAACACCGTCTAGCACTAATAAGAAAGGTGTACCGACTTTAGCTAATAAGTCAGGTAAATCTTGTTCTTGATACTGACGACCTGGTTTCACTTTTGCAATAATACCTTGGTGAACAGCACCCTCTGTTTGGCTATCTAACCACTGACGATTAGCCACTTGAACTAAAATCCCCTGGGCTTCTAATTCATGAATAACGGGAGTTAAACGGCGGTCTTCACGCCCTTTTAATACATAAACTTCTTTAAAACGTGCAGGATCACGCTCAAGCAATGCTTTTACTGCGTGAATACCATAAATAATTTCTTCGCTCATAGCGGTACTTACTCATTAAAAAATAAAAGGCACAAAACAGATAAAAGGCGGAGTCTCCGCCTTTTAAAAAAGAACTAGAAGAACAAATCTTATGCTTTATCGCGTTTGGCAGCGCGCTTAGCTTTAAGCTTTGCTTCTATCTTTTTGGTTTGTGATGATGCTTTCTTGCGTTTACTGCTTGCTTTATCTTTAGCAACTTGGTCTTTTACAGCGCTGTCTTTGTTTGCATTACTTTTAGCTGATTTTCCTTTTTTAAAGGCGCTATCTGGCTCAAAGTTTTTATCTTTACTTGCATCACGACGTCGAGACTTACTAGAACTTGCGTTTCTCTTGTCTTTTTCACCCTTTAACCCGCGAACGCGTGCTGTTTTACCCGGGTTACGCGCGGTACGTGTTGTTGAAATTAAGGAGAAATCGATAGTACGTTCATCCATACTGACTGCTTCAACTTTAACTTCAACTTCATCACCAAGGCGATAGACTTGTCCTGAGGACTCACCAATTAAACGCTGCCCCACATTATCATATTGATAGTAATCATTATTTAATGTAGAAACATGTACCAAACCATCAATAAACAGATCATTTAAACGAACAAAGAAACCAAAGCCCGTTACGCTGGTGATTATACCGGTAAATTGTTGACCAATTTGATCCAGCATAAAGTCACATTTCAGCCAATCAGCCACATCTCTTGTTGCTTCATCAGCACGGCGTTCAGTTAAAGAACAGTGCTCGCCTAATTGCAACATGGTGTCCATATCACTATGGTAGCCACCTGTTGGGGTCCAACGCTGTGAGCCATGGCCTTCTTGTTTGGCAATTTGATATTTAATTGCACGGTGCAAAGCTAGGTCAGGATAACGACGAATTGGTGAGGTAAAGTGCGCATAAGATTTTAATGCTAAACCAAAGTGCCCACGGTTTTCAGGATCGTAAATCGCCTGCTTCATTGAGCGCAAAATCATGGTTTGTAGCATTTCACGATCAGGTCTGTCTTCAACCTCTTTCATGACTCGCGCATAATCTGCTGGCTCTGGCGTTAAGCCCCCTGGCAACGTTAAACCTAATTCATTAAAGACTGAACGTAAATTCAGTACGCTTTCTTCTTTCGGTTTATCATGAATACGATAAAGTGCAGGTTCTTCATTCTTCTCAACAAAACGAGCTGCAGCAATATTCGCTAAGATCATGCACTCTTCAATTAATTTGTGTGCATCGTTACGAACAACAGGCTCGATACGTTCAATACGACGCTCTGCATTGAAGATAAATTTCGCTTCTTCAGATTCAAACCCTATCGCACCACGTTGCTCACGCGCTTTATCAAGCGCTTGGTATAACTCATATAGATGTTCAATATCTTTAACGATAGGCTTATAGTGCGCACGTAGTTCTTCATCACCTTGAATAATTTTCCACACTTTGGTGTAGGTCATTCGAGCATGAGAACTCATCACTGCTTCATAAAATCTATAAGAAGAAAGGCGCCCTTGCTCAGAAACCGTCATCTCGCAGACCATACACAAACGGTCAACTTGTGGGTTTAATGAACATAATCCATTAGACAGAACTTCTGGCAACATCGGTACGACTTGAGAAGGGAAATAAACAGAGTTTCCTCGACTACGCGCTTCTGCATCTAATGCCGTCTGTGGACGCACATAGTAGCTAACATCAGCAATTGCAACCCATAAACGCCAGCCGCCACCCTTTTTACGTTGACAATAAACAGCGTCATCGAAATCTCGTGCATCTTCACCATCAATTGTGATTAAAGGCAAACCACGTAAATCAACACGGCCTTCTTTGGCAGATTCAGGCACTTCCTCTTTTAAATCAGCGACTTCTTTTGTGACTTTTGCAGGCCAAGTGTAAGGAATTTCATGGGTACGTAATGCGATCTCGACGGCAATACCCGTTCCCATCGTCTCACCTAAAATTTCGACAATACGACCTACGGCTTGAGTTCGTCGCGTTGGTCTTGTAGTGACTTCAACCACCACCACATTACCCATACGTGCACCCATGATATCTTCTTTAGGAATAAGAATATCAAAGCTTAAACGGCTATCATCAGGTACAACAAATCCCATACCTGACTCAATAAAATAGCGACCTACAATTTGATTATTTCGTGGTTCAATCACGCGAACAACACGACCTTCACGGCGCCCTTTTCTATCCATACCTAAAGGTTGAGCAAGGATAACATCGCCATGCATGGTTTTTTTCATTTCATCTTGTGAAAGGTAAAGATCATCTTTTTGACCTTCTGCACGTAAAAAACCATAACCATCACGGTGACCAATTACCTTTCCTTTCCATAAATCAAGGCGTTCAGGTAACGCGTAGCACTGGCGACGGGTAAAAACTAATTGACCATCACGCTCCATCGCTCTTAAACGACGACGTAATGCTTCTAAGTCTTCTTCACCTGAAATTTTTAACGCCTGTGCTAAATCTTCACGGCTCATGGGTGCCGTGCGTTTTTTCATTTCTTCTAAAATATATTCGCGACTAGCAATTGGAGAGGCGTATTTTTCTGCTTCTCTATCCTGAAAAGGATCTTTTGACATTATGACCTCCAAGCTATCAGATTTGATGAAATAGTAGACTCAAACATCTTCTAATAACAATTTATATAAGGAGCTATTATTTTCAACTAGCTCAGCGAGTGTGTGACGGTCTAACTCTTTCAAAAACTGCTCAATTGCCTGATTCAAGACCAGTTTTAGTCGACACGCAGGGGTAATGTGGCAAAACTCAGCACTACAGTTTACTAATGAAAGTGGCTCTAAAGCACGAACAACCTCACCCACAATGATGTCTGTTGCAGGCTTACCTAAACGGATCCCACCATTTTTACCACGAATAGCCTCAACAAAACCTAAGTGGCTAAGTTGATTAATAATTTTCACCATATGGTTACGCGAGACACCATAGACTTGTGTCACTTCCGTGATACTCGTCATTTTGCCTTCTGGCAATGAAGCCATATATATCAATGCCCGCAATCCATAATCTGTAAAACTGGTTAATTGCACAATGACCTCTGAAAAGTGGTTTTCCCTATTAAAGTCGTTAAGGGATAAGTAATTAGTAATGAGAATATCATTTTATTAAGCAATATTATGTTTAATTTTTGGACATTTAGCAAAGATATGCTCAAAAGTGAGTTATTTCCATCTCTCACTTGACTACTAACAAAATAATAGCGACATCATAGGCAAAGAAAAAGCGATACTGTCGATTTTCAACAGATCGCTTTTCTATTTCTGGCATTACAACAATAACATTGTCTTATTGTTTTTACGCATTACGGATAAAACAGAAGCAAAACCGAGTGTAAAGCTGTCTTATCTTATATGTGTAACGCGTATTTTTATCTCAATTTAACCAACAAACAGATACGAAAAAATCGCCCCTGTCATTTTCAGGGACGATTTTCACATCAAACGAATTTAATGCAGATTATGCATCAAATGGATGACGGAGAATGATTGTTTCTGAACGGTCTGGACCAGTAGAAACGATATCAACAGGAACACCTGTTAACTCTTCTACACGTTTGATGTAGTTCAGCGCCGCTTGTGGCAGTTGAGCGTGATCTTTCACACCAAAAGTACTTTCATTCCAACCTGGCATTGATTCATAGATAGGCTCGATACCTTCCCATTCATCAGCAGCTAAAGGTGTTGTATCAATGACTTCACCGTTTGGTAAGCGATAACCCACACACAGTTTCACTTCTTTCAAACCATCTAACACATCCAGTTTCGTCATGCAAAAACCAGACAGTGAGTTGATTTGAACAGCGCGACGAATAGCGACGATATCTAACCAACCAGTACGACGGCTACGACCCGTGGTTGCACCAAACTCTTGGCCTTTCTCACGTAAGAAGTCACCCACTTCATCAAACAATTCAGTTGGGAATGGACCTGCACCTACACGAGTAGAGTAAGCTTTGATGATCCCTAATACGTAACCAACATAACGAGGGCCTAAACCTGAACCTGTTGCTACACCACCTGCGGTTGTGTTTGAAGAGGTTACATACGGATAAGTACCGTGGTCGATGTCTAATAAAGTACCTTGTGCACCTTCAAACATCACTAACTCACCGTTTTGTGTTGCTTTGTACAGTAAGTCAGAAACATCAACAACCATACCTGTCAGAATATCAGCGATTGCCATGATATCGTCTAAGGTTTTTTGGTAATCAACAGGTTCAACTTTGTAGTAGTTAACCAGTTGGAAGTTATGGTATTCGATGATTTCTTTGAGTTTTTGTGCAAACGCTTTTTTATCAAACAGATCGCCAACACGTAAACCGCGACGAGCAACTTTATCTTCGTAAGCTGGACCGATACCACGGCCTGTTGTACCGATAGCTTTCTCGCCACGCGCTTTCTCACGCGCATTATCTAATGCGATATGATAAGGAAGGATTAATGGGCAAGCTTCAGACAGAAGTAAACGAGAGCGAACAGGAATGCCACGATCTTCAAGTTGGGTCATTTCCTTCATCAGCGCTTCCGGTGATAACACGACACCGTTTGCTATGATGCTAACAACATTTTCACGGAGAATGCCTGATGGGATCAAATGAAGAACGGTTTTTTCACCGTCGATGACTAGAGTGTGGCCTGCGTTATGGCCACCTTGGTAGCGAACAACATACTTAGCGCGTTCTGTCAGCAAATCGACTATCTTGCCTTTGCCTTCGTCACCCCACTGGGTGCCCAATACGACAACGTTATTACTCATTTCAAAATACACTCGGTTGCTTAAAAAAGGATTCTACCATCTCAAATCAAGAGTTACAGTAGATTTTATCTAATTATGTCATCCCCGCTTTTAAGCAATAGATTATCTTGCCATTGTCAATATTTTTGCCCGAAAAATCCGCACCACAAACATATTGTGACTTTCATCAACAGTTTTGATCGCAAAAATAGGAAGCAGAGTGACATAAAAGTGAAAATGGCGAAGAAGACGCTTCGGAATTGCCGAAGGTTTATCTTGAAATGCAATTTTCACTTTATACTATCCCAGCTAAAACCATTTTGGAAACCATTAAGCATAAATTTTCATCTTTTTATGCACAATTATTTATTTCTTAGCTTGATTATTAGCATTAACTTATTAATATCCAAAAAAAAATCCCCCACTTTTTAAAGATGGAGGATTTTATAATTTACTCAAACGGTTTAATACGTTTGGAAATTACTCTTCAATCGCTCGCGCTTTTGTTGGTGCTTTCATATAGCGTAAGAAATCGCTATCTGGGCTTAATACCATGACGTCATTGCCATCTTGGTTAAAGCTTTTCTCATAAGCACGTAAGCTACGAATAAAGGCATAGAAGTCTGGATCTTGGCTGAATGCATCAGCAAACAGTTTAGTTGCTTGGGCATCACCTTCACCGCGAAGACGTAAAGATTCACGCTCAGACTCAGCAAGTGTCTCTGTTACGGTTTTATCCGCAGCAGCACGAATTTTCACAGCTTGCTCTTGACCTTGTGAACGGTGACGACGAGCAACAGCTTCACGTTCTGCACGCATACGCTGATAAATCGCCTCAGAAACTTCCATAGGTAAGTTGATTTGCTTGATACGAACGTCAATCACTTCAATACCTAATGCCGCCATACTGTTCATATTGATAGCGGGAGCTTGACCTTTAGTTTCTTCAGCTACCTTCTTCGCTGCAATAGCAATAGCATCATCAGCAGCACTTGTATCACGAGAAGGTGTACCTTCATTCAGTGCATTACGAACATCAATGGTTAAACGACCACGAGAATCTGTAATAATTTGGTTTACGCTCATACGACCAATTTCTGAACGTAAACGGTCACTAAATTTGCGACGCAGCAAAGTTTCAGCTTGCGTTGTATTACCACCACCTGTTGCCAGATAGTAAGTACTGAAGTCACTGATACGCCATTTCAGATAAGAGTCAACTAATAAGTCTTTATTCTCACCGGATAAGAAGCGGTCTTGCTGGATATTCATAGTTTGAATACGCGCATCCAGTTTTTTCACATTCTCAATAAATGGAATTTTAAAGTGAAGACCTGGCTCATAAACAACCGGTTTATTTTCAGCATCACGTACCACTTTCGCAAAGCGTAAAATAATGCCACGCTCATACTGTTGAACGACAAATACAGAAGAGTACAACAACGCTAAAATAATAACTGCAACAACAGCGATAACTTTACGCATGATTATTGTCCTCCTTGATTATTGCCGTAAGGCTGACCATAACCGCCATTATTACTACTACCATATCCACCATTACCATAAGTCGTTGTTGCTGGTTTTTGTGTCGGTGTTGGATTTACAGTTGGAGCGGGTGTGTTGATACGAGCCGGCGCCTCAGGGGTTTTTGATACACCCGTATGAGATGGCTGACGTAGCATTTGCTCTAAAGGTAGCACTAACATGCTGTTGCCTTTATCATTAGCGATGACTTTACGTGTTTTGGATAGCACTTTTTCCATCGTTTCAATGTAAAGACGCTCGCGAGTAATTTCAGGAGCAGCACGATATTCAGGTAAGATTTTAGCAAAACTTGCTACCTCACCTTCTGCTTTCATCACCACACTGGTTTTATAAGCCGTCGCTTCTTCAATCATACGTTGTGCGTTACCTTTTGCTAACGGTAACACTTCGTTTTTATAAGCTTCAGCTTGACGAATTGTTTTTTGTTCTTCTTCACGAGCCGCAATTACGTCATCAAATGCTGCTTTTACCGCTTCTGGTGGGCGCGCAACTTGGAAGTTGACGTCCACAATCGAGATACCCATGTTATAAGGGCGGATAGTCTCTTCTAATTCTTGACGTGTTTGGTCACGAATTTCTGAACGGTTTGAGGTCAGAATTTTTTCCATTTCTGAACGACCAATAACACCACGTACAGCACTGTCAGTTGCCTGACCTAAGCTGTTAATTGGTGTTGTCAGGTTAAACAGGAATGTTTCTGGATCAGAGACAACATACTGCACGTTTATCTCAACTTGAACCATGTTTTCATCTGACGTTAACATCATGCCACCCGTAGTTAAATCACGGATAGTTTTTACGTTAACAGGCTGAACTTCATCAATAAAAGTCGGTTTCCAGTTCAGACCGGGTTCAACGATTTGGTAAAATTTACCAAAACGAGTCACTACGCCTTGCTCTGCCTCTTTGATGGTATAAAAACCACTTGCAGCCCAAACTACGACAACCGCACCTAATGCAAGAGAAATCAAAAGATTTCCAGCATTACCACGAGGCCCGCCATTTTGCCCAGAAGAGGAGTTCCCACCTTTTTTACCACCGAAACCACCAAGTTTTTCACTCAGTTTACGGAACATATCATCGAGATCTGATGCTCCACGATTCCGACCTCCTTGATTGCCGTTGGAGTTACCGTTACCATCGCCATTATTATTGCCGCTGTTTCGGTTACCCCACGGGTCGCGGTCTTGTCCGTTGTTACCGGGCTGATTCCACGCCATGTTCTAGCTCCATTATTATGATTAGATTTATCAGGCTTAAGAGCCGATTTCGTCGCCAGCTCTCAGTTAATGTTCATTTTTATGGCCGAATATCAGACCACGTAATCCAATAAATTGGGTTCCTGCTTGCAAAGGCGGCGCCAGTCTATCATAGGCATACGTATGATTAGTCCAACTTTACCGTCTTTTTCAATCCATTCACGTTCTATTGACTGTAATTGATAAAAGCGGCTACGCAAGCGCCCTGTATCTTCTGGCGGTAAACGTAATTCAAAGTGTGCGATCTCACCTGAAAGACGTTCTGTCAACGCCTGATACAACAGAGGAATACCTTCGCCTGTTTGTGCCGAAACCCAAACCCTAACGGGTAAGTTTTCTTCATTTCGATCAATTCTTGGAGTGAAGTCTTCAAGAAGATCAATTTTGTTCATAACATGCAGTGTTGGTATCTCTTGAGCATCAATCTCTTCTAATACACTTTCAACGGCATGAATATTTTCCTCAAAACGACTATCTGCTGCATCAATAACATGAAGAAGTAAGGTTGCTTCTCGTGTTTCTTGTAAAGTGGCTTTAAAAGCAGCAACAAGATCATGAGGTAAGTGTCGAATAAATCCAACAGTATCGGCTAATACAACCGTTCCCACATCCTCAACTTGAATACGTCTTAATGTAGGATCTAATGTTGCAAACAACTGATCTGCTGCATATACATCAGAGCAGGTGATATGATTAAATAAACTCGATTTCCCCGCATTCGTGTAACCAACAAGGGATAATGTTGGAATATCAGCTTTACTCCGCGCTTGTCGTCCTTGTTCACGCTGACGCTCAACTCTACCCAATCGCATTAGAATTTGACTAATTTTACCTCGGAGTAAGCGGCGGTCTGTTTCTAGCTGAGTTTCGCCTGGTCCTCGTAACCCAATCCCCCCTTTTTGTCTTTCAAGGTGAGTCCACCCTCTGACTAAACGGGTTGACAAGTGACGTAACTGGGCGAGTTCTACCTGTAGTTTTCCTTCATGGGTTCTTGCTCTTTGAGCAAAAATATCAAGGATAACTCCCGTGCGATCAACCACTCGGCATTCACAAAGTCTTTCCAGATTTCGCTCTTGTGCAGGTGTCAGTGCATGATTAAATAAAACAACATCTGCACCACTTGCTTTTACAGCCTCGGCAATTTCTTCTGCCTTACCTTCACCCACATAATATTTGGGATGAGGTGCTTTACGATTTCCTGTAATAATCTGAACTGGCTTAACACCCGCAGATGTCACCAAAGATTCAAATTCTTGCAAATCATCAACGTTCTTTTCTTGAGAAAAGAAGACGTGCACTAAAACGGCTAATTCGCCACCTTCATAACGATCAAACAAAGGCGAAACCTCTTGGACTTTATAAAAACAGGAAAAAACATAGGTAAAGTCTCCCTACCTATGTTTTTCTTATATCAAGAATAATATTGGATTATTATTCTGCAACATCATCCTGCTGAGCAGCACCACTATTGTAGCCTGTACCAGTTTGGTTCGTGCCTGTATTGCTATGATGAGAAACAGGACGCGAAGGTACCACGGTAGAGATAGCATGTTTATATACCATCTGACTGACTGTGTTTTTCAGCAAAATAACAAATTGGTCAAAAGATTCGATCTGACCCTGCAATTTAATGCCGTTTACCAAATAGATAGAAACGGGAACCCTTTCACGACGTAATGCGTTCAAGAAAGGATCTTGCAAAGATTGCCCCTTAGCCATTCTATGTTTTCCTTATTTTGTTGTTTTATATTAGAACCCAATTGGTTCGAAAAATGAACTACTCAAAAATTGCGCTTTGGCAACTATCAATTTTACACAAACCTACCATCTATGCACTAACTACCTGCAAAACAGTGTCAAGAGATTGTTTTGGATCTTCACTGTCAAGCCAGTGAATGTTATTCCAACCCCTTAACCAGGTGATTTGTCGCTTCGCTAATTGCCGGGTCGCGCAGATCCCTCGATAAACCATCTCATCATAATCTATTTCGCCTGATAAATATGACCACATCTGGCGATAACCGACACAACGTACAGAAGGTAGATCTTCATGCAAATCGCCCCGTTCATACAATGATTTTACTTCATCTTCAAATCCACACGTTAACATCTGTTTAAAACGAGCTTCAATGCGTTGGTGAAGAACATTTCTGTCTTTCGGAGCAATCGCAAATTGATAAACATCATAGGGCAAAGACTCGCCTGATATTTTTGTCAATTCCGTCATTGTCTTACCTGAAATCAGGTAAACTTCTAACGCACGAGAAAGCCGTTGAGGATCATTAGGATGGATCCGTTGCGCTGCAACAGGATCAACTAACGCTAACTCTTTATGTATTGCCTCCCACCCTTGCTCTGCTGCTTTTTTTTCTATTTCAGCACGAACATCCGAATTGGCACTAGGTAAAGGCGATAGACCTTCAAGTAACGCTTTAAAATATAGCATAGTCCCACCCACTAATAGTGGAATTCGTCCAACTGCAGTAATTTCTTCCATTGCATTTAATGCATCTCGTCGAAAATCTGCAGCAGAATAGGGAAATGCGGGGTCTAGAATATCAATTAATCGATGTGGAGCAAGCGATTGCTCATTCGCATCTGGCTTTGCTGTACCAATATCCATACCACGATAGATAAGAGCTGAATCCACGCTAATAATATCTACAGGCAGTTTCTGTCTCAGTGCAATTGCTAATGCTGTTTTACCTGACGCTGTAGGTCCCATTAGAAAAATTGCTTTAGGTTTTATTTGCGTGTTCACTTCGCTCATTATTTAATGCCACTACCACCGGTTGTAAATCAATTAATTGTAATAAGTTTTTGGCTGGCTGTCTGACATATTGAGGACAGAGTCTTTCAATATCAGCCAATAGTCCTACTGCTTGAGCTTGCGACCATTGCGTCTGCTCTGCCCCTAATTGTTTTGCAAACCACTGTCCAAGTTGTTGCTCGGTACAAGATTGCTCTGCTGACAAATAAGCGAATAATGCTGTCAGTAACACGGGTAAATTTTGCTGACGCAAAGGTAACGACACTGCATGTATTGTTGCTTTACCGTGAGAAATTTCGATAACGATCCCGAAATGACTGATTAGCGACTGAAACTGATTGAATACACTAATCTCCTCTTTACTCAACGCCAACTTTAAAGGCACTAGCAAAGGTTGTGGCTTCAATGTTTCATCTTTAGGCAGTAATTGCGCACATTTTAACAGAAAATCCGCTTCTTCCAATGATAATAGCCCAAGACCTTGTGAAGATTCTATTAACGCATATTTGTGCTGATAAATTGCCAATACTCGCCCAAAAGTATAATCAGTTTGTCCATCTTTCGCATTGACGGAACGAGGCATCACCGAAATAGTATCTTCTTCGATATTATTAGTTGTATGAACGATTTCACCTAAATTCAATGGGGCACGCTCAGGAAATAGGGGTATTTTTTCTTTATCTTTTGATGTTGATACACTTTCTTGCATCATTTTTTGATAAAGCGCACCTTGTGTCCGCTGATAACTTTCACCAAACTGATGGCGACCTCCAAATTGAGAGGCTTGCTTTTGATGTGAGTTACTGTTGTGCTCTCGTTCACTGTATTGGTATGATGATGATCGATTTGACGGAGTTTGAGCTATTGGTACTTGATAAGGCTGAGAAAATACGTTTTCACCTGCAACTTGACGATTTTCAGGGAAGTTTAACGCTGTTTCGTGTTCTTCTTCATCATCTGAAGCTAATGATAAAGGTTCTTGGGTTGCTTGTCGTAAAACACTCAACACACCTTGATAGATAAAATCATGAACCAAGCGAGATTCATGAAAGCGAACTTCATGTTTAGCGGGATGGACATTAACATCGACTTGGTGAGGATCAACACTTAAATACAAAATGTAAGAAGGTTGCTGTTCTCCTTGCAAATAACCTTCGTAAGCTTGGCGAATAGCATGATTAATTAATCTATCACGCATCATTCGTCCATTCACATAGCAATACTGAATTTCACTACTTTGCACTGGTGATAAAGGATGTTCTACCCAACCTTTTATTGCTAAATCACCATGTTCCCACGATAACTGCATTGATTGATTGACAAAATTATTACCACAAATCGCACTCAAACGGCGATTTTGCTGACTTTCATCTTTTACTGCACGGTATTGCCGAACACGTTTGCCGTTATGAGTAAGATTGATAGTGACATCAAAACGCGATAACGCAATTCTACGAATCACTTCATCAATATGTGCAAATTCTGTTTTTTCAGTCCGTAAAAATTTACGTCTTGCTGGCGTGTTATAAAACAGATCAAGAACTTCAACCGTACTTCCCACAGGATGAGCGGCAGGTTTAATGGTGACTGCCATATCTCTGCCTTCTGCGTAAGCTTGCCATGCTTCTTCTTGATCTTGAGTACGCGATGTCAGGATCAAACGGGAAACAGAACTAATGCTCGCTAATGCTTCTCCACGAAACCCCATACTCATTATGGCTTCAAGATCGTCAAGAGTTGATATTTTGCTAGTTGCATGGCGAGCAAGTGCTAACTTCAAATCATCACGATTGATACCGCATCCATTATCACGAATACGAATTAGCTTAGCGCCACCTTTATCGATATCAATATCAATCGAGGTCGCGCCTGCGTCTAAACTATTTTCCAGCAGCTCTTTAACAACAGAGGCTGGTCTTTCAACAACTTCCCCTGCGGCAATTTGGTTTGCAAGCTGAGGAGGTAATAAATTTATCGCCATTACCTTTATTCCATTCTACTCAATCAATTAGGCGCGTTTTGTAAAGGGTGAGCCAGAAAATAATTTCTTAAACCTGCGTGAATAGATGCCGCGAGTTTTTCTTGATAAGCATTAGAAATCAGTAACTGCTCTTCTGACGCGTGGCTGATAAAACCTGTTTCAACTAAAATTGAAGGGATATCTGGTGAGCGTAAAACCCCTAAGCTGGCATGTTCTGGTGTTTTCTTATGTAATGAACCCACTTTTCTTAGCTCAGACAATACAGCAACGGCGACGTCATAACCCACTCGCTGTGAATTACCAAACTGCAAATCGAGCACCGTTTGACTTAAATAAGGATCAGCACCTTCTGATAAAGCATCACCAGCACCGCCTAACAATTCTGATTGTTTTTCACTTTGTTCAAGCCACTTACCTAATTCGCTGTTTGCTCGACGATTAGAAAGCACCCACACAGAAGCGCCTCTTGCACTACGATTTGGTGCTGAGTCAGCATGAATAGACACTAACATATTCGCACTTTGTTTACGGGCAACTTCAGAGCGCCCCGCAACTGAGATAAAATAATCACCACTGCGTGTTAGAACAGGTTTAAACATAGGATCATTACGTAATCGAGCTTCCAACTTTCTTGCTACACTTAATGTCACGTCTTTTTCACGATTACCTTTCTGACCAATCGCCCCCGGATCTTGCCCACCATGTCCTGCATCTATCGCAATAATAATTTGGCGAGAGCCCGCTTGTGGTTTTGATGGAGTGGTGCGAGGTTTCACAATAGGAGCAACTGGAGCAACCTCTGCTTTAGGTGTCATGGTTAAAGGCGCCATTTCTCTATTTGTATTTGAGGCTGATGCCGTCATTGTTGTCGGTGATAACGCAACAACAGTGACTGTTGATTGTGCATTGCTATTTTGTCGACTATTCATAGCCTTGATAGTAAGCACTAACTTATATCCACCACCTACATTCACTAAACTCTCCGTCACCACAACGGGCTGAGCAAGTTCTACAACCATACTTTGGTATTGGCTATCTTTTGATTGCGTTGAGCGGATTTTATGAGCTAACTGCCCATTACCTAGTATTGCCGGTAATCCCGTGATTTTTGTGCTCTGTTTAAAATCCATCACCAAACGGTCAGGACTTTTTAATGAATAATATCGATAACTCGGCTTCCCATCACTAAACGTAAATGTGAGGATTGTTGCTGAAATGCTGTTTTCTGCTTTCACTTCTGTCACAGTAGCGGCTTGTGCTGTTTGCACAAAAAATAAAGACAAAACAACCAACAGAAAGGCAACAACATAGCGCTGACTTTGACTCACAATAGTAATGAGACTCGACATAATCAATATTCCTTTATGCAGACTGAATACGGGATAAAACAGTATTCCCTCTTTGTGAAAGGGCAACAAAACGCGCTTTTCGACCTTCATCTTCATAACTTAGATGAAGTTCTAAATCCGCGTTAGGTAAAAAGCCTTCGCCTTGCGATGGCCATTCAATAAGGCATAACGCGTCTTGCTCAAAATAGTCACGTATCCCCATAAACTCCAACTCTTCAGCAGAAGCTAAACGATAAAGATCAAAATGATAAACCGGATTTGGCGACAGCATATAAGGCTCAACTAATGTATACGTTGGGCTTTTTACATGTCCTTGATGACCCAGCGCTTGTAAAAAGCCGCGGCTAAAGGTTGTTTTTCCAGCACCAAGATCGCCATATAAATAAATGATCAATCCGTGATGCTCCGTTGCCATTGCAACAGTACGCCCGAGTTCAACTGTTGCCGCTTCATCTTCTAATGTAACAACCCATTCTTTCATATTTATATAATCTATTGTTAAGTTATAACAGCTTAATAAAGTGAGATCGTTGGAGAATATCAAATACTAAGCTTTATATGTTTTCTTAAGGCAAATAGTTATCGAAATCACTATCAAATAACCATACCATAAATCTATTTATTGCGAGGATTTTTCCTACTGCCTCACTATGATACACTGCGCGCTCTTAGGACTCACCTCTTACCTATTTATTGATTTGGTTTATTCATGTCATCACTTGATCTTAATCTTCTCGCTCAAAACATAAAATTATGGGGCTCTGAGCTAGGTTTTCAACAAACAGGAATATGTGATACTGACTTATCACTTGAAGAACCTCGCCTGCAAGCGTGGTTAGATAAGCAATATCATGGTGAAATGGCATGGATGGAAAAATATGGAATGACACGAGCCAGACCTCACGAATTGGTTCCGGGTACATTACGTGTTATCAGTGTCAGAATGAATTACCTCCCCACGGATGCGGCTTTTGCACGCACCTTAAATAATCCAGAACAAGGCTATATCAGCCGTTATGCGCTTGGTAGGGATTATCACAAAGTATTAAGACAGCGTCTTAAAAAACTCGGCGAAAGAATTTCACAATATTGTCAGCAATTTGAATATCAAGGGATAGTCAACTTTCGTCCTTTCGTTGATTCAGCACCGATTATGGAGCGCCCATTAGCCGTTAAGGCTGGGCTTGGTTGGGTTGGTAAACACTCACTTGTGATTAACAATCAAGCAGGCTCTTGGTTTTTCCTTGGTGAACTACTGATTGATTTGCCATTACCTACTGATAGTCCTGTTGAAGAACAATGTGGTAAATGTGTCGCCTGTATGACAACCTGTCCGACAGGTGCCATTGTTGAACCTTATACCATTGATGCTCGCCGTTGTATTTCTTATCTCACCATCGAGCTCGATGGTGCTATTCCTGAAGAATTTCGCCCTCTAATGGGTAATCGTATTTATGGTTGTGACGATTGCCAGCTTATCTGTCCTTGGAATCGTTTTTCATCACTGACTGACGAAGACGATTTCTCCCCAAGAAGAGCGCTTCATACCCCAGAATTACTCGATCTGTTTCAATGGAGTGAGGATAAATTTCTGCGTATCACCGAAGGTTCCCCGATCCGTCGTATTGGCTATTTACGTTGGCTTAGAAATATTAGCGTGGCGTTAGGAAATGCACCTTATCAAGATAAAATTATACTTGCCCTGCAAGAACGCTTTGGATTGAGTGATGTGTTAGATGAACATTTAAACTGGGCGATTGCACAACAGACAGCGAAGAGAAATGAAAAAGAAGTAAAAATACAGACTTCACAACAAAAACGCTTAGTAAGGGCGATAACTAAAGGCTTACCTCGTGATGCTTAATTTTTAACAGATTAAACACATTACGAGTAACCATTAATTTCCTCTGTGAATAAAATAAAAATCCCTTGTCTATCAACATGAACAAAAAATTCAAGCGAACTAAGACCCAAAATTTAAAAAAATAAAATAAACTTAGTTATCAATTAGATATAAAATCCAATCAATTTATTGAAGAGAATAATATCCTTATCACTTAAGGATACGTACTTGTGGATAACTCTGTGCAGTAAAAAAATAAATAGTGCTTAGATGCGGTTATTATTAGCATCTCACTGTGGATAAATCGATTTGGAAAGATTTTAAGAATAGTAGAATATATATCACATTTTTTTAAAGAAAAGCCTGAGAAACCCTTTTCTTTTTCTAAAATACTATTCAATGCATGTTTAACAGAATAAAGGCCTAAAACCTAAAAAATGATCTTGCCTCTGATTTCCCCTCTAAATGAGGAAAGGCGCACATTCTAGTGCTGTCAAATTAGAAATGCAAGCAAAGATCAAAGATAGATCACAAAAAAATAGCTTGATCTTACATGTAGTAATGACATTTTCTTTTTTGAACAAATATTCCGCACGCTCTTTTTACGCGTATTAAGTTACATCCCTCAATCTGCACCCTAAAACAGTGTAGTCGATATTAAAAAATGTGAGAGAAAAAACTTAAAATTTCTTTACGGGGATTAAAAATGAGATTTGGTAAGACAGAAGAGAAAAACTTGGAGCGGGAAACGAGACTCGAACTCGCGACCCCAACCTTGGCAAGGTTGTGCTCTACCAACTGAGCTATTCCCGCATTTGGTAAGTTTTGACAATCACTAGTAAAATATTTGGAGCGGGAAACGAGACTCGAACTCGCGACCCCAACCTTGGCAAGGTTGTGCTCTACCAACTGAGCTATTCCCGCGTCGCATAACACCACTAATAACTGTCTAAGAAAGATTGGAGCGGGAAACGAGACTCGAACTCGCGACCCCAACCTTGGCAAGGTTGTGCTCTACCAACTGAGCTATTCCCGCGTCTTTCTTACACCCGTACAAATAAAATTCTTCATCGGTACGGGAAGCGCATTATACGAGAAAAATGCTTAACCGCAAGCCCTTATCAACAAAAAAATACGTTTTTTTGATTACATGCCGATAAAATCATCATAGTGATGTAATATCAATCATGAATGCACGCTTTTTACTCTTTAATAAAGGTTTTACGATAATAAGCAAGCTCTGCAATGGATTCACGAATATCATCCAATGCCTGATGAGTATTCTTTTTCTCAAAACCTTCTAAAATTTCAGGTTTCCAGCGACGTGCTAATTCTTTTAATGTGCTCACATCAAGATAACGGTAGTGAAAATATTGCTCTAGTTCTGGCATATAACGATATAGAAAACGTCTATCTTGCCCCACACTATTACCGCAGATAGGTGATACGCCTTTCGGTACCCATTTTTCTAGGAATTCAATAGTCGCTTTTTGTGCTGAATTATCATCATATGAACTGGCTTTTACGCGCTCAACTAAGCCGCTACCTGTGTGGGTACGTGTATTCCATTCATCCATTAAGCTTAATTGTTCATCAGATTGATGTACTGCAATTACTGGGCCTTCGGCTAAAATATTAAGTTGAGGATCTGTCACGATAGTGGCAATTTCTATGATACGGTCACATTCAGGATCAAGACCTGTCATTTCCAGATCTATCCAGATCAGATTGTTCTCGCTTTTTGACATAATATATCCTAGCTGTTTCTAAGTGTGAGACATGATATTTTAGCGTTTATCATAGCGCGTTTACTCAATAAGCACGATAGAAGAACATCTAACCGAATAATACAAGTGAGGATCGGTGACAAAACGTAAATTATCTAAAGGCCAGCAACGCCGAGTACAAGAAAATCATAAAAAGCGTTTGCAGAGCAAAGAGAAAAAAAACCACGTTGAATTAGACGATACGCAATTAGGCGAAGCAACCGAAGGGCTAGTGATCAGCCGTTTTGGTCAACATGCAGATATCGAAGCAGCTGACGGCACAATTACACGATGCAATATTCGACGCACAATTTCATCACTGGTAACGGGTGATAAAGTTGTTTGGCGCCCTGCGCTACAAACACAAGAAAATGTCCGCGTAAATGGCATTGTAGAAGCCGTACACGAACGAACTTCAGTGCTTACTCGTCCTGACTATTATGATGGTATTAAGCCTATTGCCGCTAATATTGATCAAATTATTATCGTTTCGGCTATTTTGCCTGAACTTTCGTTAAATATTATCGACCGTTACCTTGTAGCATGTGAAACGTTAAATGTTGAGCCTCTAATTGTTCTCAATAAAATCGATATGCTAGATGAAGAAAGCCGTAAGACCGTTAGTGAATGGATGCAAACTTATAAAAATATTGGTTATCGTGTCCTTGAAGTCTCTAGCTATACCAAAGAAGGATTAGAAGCACTGACTCAAGAGCTTATTGGACGCATCTCTATTTTTGCAGGGCAATCTGGTGTTGGTAAATCGAGTTTACTTAACACGCTGTTACCACCAATGGAAGAAAGCATTGTTGTTAATCAAGTTTCTGATAACTCTGGTTTAGGTCAACATACCACAACAGCATCACGCCTTTACCATTTCCCACAAGGTGGCGATGTAATTGACTCTCCGGGTGTGCGTGAATTTGGTTTATGGCACTTAACGCCAGAACAAGTAACAAAAGGTTTTGTTGAATTCAGGCCGTATCTTGGTGGTTGTAAATTCCGCGATTGTAAGCACTTAGACGATCCGGGTTGCTTAATAAGTGAAGCGGTGAGAAACAACGAAATTGCAGAAACGCGATTTGAAAATTACCATCGAATTTTAGAAAGTATGAGTCAGGTGAAAGTTCGTAAGAACATTAATTTAGACTCTTAACAATTGATTCACTGACACCCCTATTAAGGGTGAGTACAATAGACCCCTTTTGTCTATTTTTATCGTTTAATCCCAGAGGTTGCCATTTTGGACAAGCTAAAAATTAAACTACAGTATTTATTGCCTAAATTATGGCTAACACAGTTAGCTGGCTGGTTCGCAAATAAAAAAGCGGGTGCTATCACCCAGTTTGTTATCAAGGCTTTTGCAAAAGCTTATAAAGTTGATATGAATGAAGCGAAAGATAGCCAGTTTCAAGCTTATTCCACTTTCAATGACTTTTTTATTCGCGCCTTAAAAGACGGTGCTCGCCCTATTATTGAAGGTAATGACAAACTTGCATTACCGGCTGATGGTGCAGTAAGCCAACTTGGTCCAATTCAAGATGATCAAATCTTGCAAGCCAAAGGACATCACTACACCCTTGAAGCATTACTTGCTGGTAATTTTATGTTGGCAGATAAGTTCCGTAATGGTCAGTTTATTACGACATATCTTTCACCTCGTGATTACCACCGAGTTCATATGCCTTGCGATGGTTTATTAAAAGAGATGATTTATGTTCCAGGTGATCTCTTCTCTGTTAATCCATTAACGGCGGCTAATGTCCCTAACTTATTTGCACGTAATGAACGTATTATTTGTCTCTTTGAAACACAATTTGGCCCAATGATACAAATTTTGGTTGGTGCAACAATTGTCGGTAGTATTGAAACGGTTTGGTGTGGCATGGTCACGCCACCTCGCGAAGGTATTATTAAACGTTGGACATATCCTCAAGCAGATAAAGCAGGAGCGATATTCTTGAAAAAAGGTGAAGAGATGGGTCGATTCAAGTTAGGCTCAACAGTCATCAATCTTTTCCCAGAAAATACCGTTCAATTGAATAAAGATCTTATGAATGGCTCCGTTACATTAATGGGAGAACAACTGGGTTCCATCATTAATGTCGCTGGTAATGACAACAATGCCATCAGTGAATAACACGTAATTCGGAGTAACCTTTGTGCGCCTGATAATCAGTCTTTTCTTCTCGCTTTTTTTGACATTTTCATTCAGTACATCCGCAATATCAGCAGATGTAGAAAAATTGCGTCAAGATATAAAACAACTTGAAGGAAGTACCAATCCTCAAGATATTGAGACAGTTCAGGCGCTACAAGGCACTATCAATTGGATTAATGATGGCGAAAAAGCGCAAGCAAATGCAGATAATTATCAAAAAGCTATTGATGATTATCCAGAGATCACGAAAGAACTCAGAACTAAGCTTCTTGAAGAAAGCCACTCAGTTCCAACTATCCCAGAAAAAATTAGCATTCCTGATTTAGAACAGAAAATTATTCAAGTCAGTAGCCAATTAATGGAGCAAGCAAGGCTTCAACAACAAGAGCAAGACAAAAGCCGAGAAATTAGTGAATCGTTAAACTTATTACCCCAACAGCTTTCTGAAGCACGCCGTTTACTCAGTGACGCGACAGCAAGACTCGCGGCTGTTAGTGCGTCAACAACACCGTTAACAGAAGCACAAAATAAGCTCACACAAGCGGAAGTTACCGCACGTAAAGCCATGGTTAATGAGCTTGAAATGGCACAACTTTCAGCTAATAACCGCCAAGAAATCGCTCGCCTTCGCTTAGAATTGTTTAAGAAACGCTATCAGCGCCTTGATGTACAACTACAACAATTACGCAGCTTATTAAATATAAAGCGCCAAGAAGTCGCTGATCTCGCATTAGAGAAAACAGAGATGTTAGCGGAGAAAGGTGGTGAGCTTCCTGAGTTTCTGACAAAACAGATCCAAACTAACCGTGAACTCTCTCAAATCTTGAATAAACAAACACAGGAAATGAGCGAACTGTCAGAAAAACAGCGCATTACTACACAACAGACACAACAAGTTCGTCAAACACTTACCACGATCCGAGAACAAGCACAGTGGTTAAGTGGCTCGACAGCATTAGGTGAAGCATTAAGAACACAGCTTTCCCGCTTACCCGAAATGCCTCGTTCACAAGAGCTTGATAGAGATATCATTCAATTACGTGTTGAACGTTTACGTTATGAGGATATGCTGGAAAACTTAAGTAAAATCCAGCCACCAGAAACGGCTGATGGTTCTAAATTACCTGAAGCTCAGCAATATATTTTTGATTCTCTTATCCAGGCACGTCATGAATTATTGAATTCGTTGCTATCTGGTTATGACTCTCAAATTCTTGAATTAACAAAACTAAAAGTTGCGACAACACAATTAGCCGATGCTTTAAAAGAAACAAAAGACGCGACAAACCGTTATATGTTCTGGGTTGCTGATATGAGCCCAATCAAATTTAATTATCCAGTTCTATTAGTTAAAGATATCACTCGACTGCTTTCATTAGATACCTTTTCACAATTAGGTCATGCTGCTATCAGCATGCTTAAAAATCAGGATACGTTCCTATTCTTATTTGTCACTTTATCCATTGTGGGCTTTAGCCTGCGCACTCGAAAACATTACAACGCATTCCTTGAAAGAGTCAGCAACCGTATAGGTAAAGTCACTCAAGATCATTTTTCACTGACGATACGCACCGTTTTTTGGTCTATTTTAATTGCACTTCCGCTACCGCTGTTATGGTCTGCGGTCGGTTATGGCTTACAAAGTGTTGAATGGCGTTATCCAATGGCCGGCGCGATTGGCTATGGTGTAACAGCAGCCGCTCCCGTGTTGTGGCTATTTATGATCAGTGCAACCTTCGCACGGCATAACGGCCTGTTTATTGCTCAATTTAAATGGAAAGAGAGCCGTGTTAAAAAAGCAATGCGCTTTTACCAACTCTCTATTTTTGTCATCGTTCCGCTGATGATGTCATTAATTACCTTTGAATATTATAGCGATAGAGAATTTGCACCGACGGTCGGTCGCTTCTGTTTCTTACTACTCTGTATCGCCCTAAGCTTTATTACGTCTAGCCTTAAAAAAGCTCACGTTCCGCTTTATCTTGATAAACATGGATCTGGCGATAACCTGATCAACACCATTTTATGGTGGTTCTTACTGGTTGCGCCTGTTATTGCAGGTTTAGCCGCCGTCTTAGGTTACCTTTCTACCTCGATTGTCTTGCTCGGTCGTTTAGAAATGTCTGTCGCCATTTGGTTTGCTCTACTGATTATCTACCATATTATTCAGCGATGGATGCTTATTCAGCGCAGAAAATTAGCCTTTGAACGTGCTAAACAAAAGCGTGCAGAAATTCTGGCACAGCGCGCAAAAGGTGAAGATGAAAATACGATTGTCGGAAGCAGTGGTGAAAGCACAGTAGGACTTGAAATTGAAGCTCAAGAAATAGATCTTGATGCGATCAGTGCGCAATCTATTGGTTTAGTTCGTTCTATTCTGACTATGATTGCATTAGTCTCAATGATCTTATTGTGGTCTGAATTAAACACAGCGTTCTCTTTCGTCGACAATATCCGACTTTGGGATGTCACCTCATCGGTGAATGGTGTTAACACAGTGCAACCTATCACCATGGGCTCTATTTTAGTGGCGATCCTTGTCATTATTATTACAACCCAATTAGTTCGAAATCTCCCTGCTTTACTTGAGTTGGCTATTTTACAGCATCTTGATTTAACGCCCGGTACAGGTTACGCCATTACCACCATGACCAAATACACCATCACCTTAATTGGTAGTATCGTGGGTTTCTCTTTATTAGGGATTGAATGGTCAAAATTACAGTGGCTAGTGGCAGCAATGGGGGTCGGATTAGGTTTTGGTTTACAAGAAATTTTTGCCAACATCATTTCAGGTTTGATGATCTTATTTGAAAAACCAATTCGTATTGGCGATACCGTTACCATTCGTAATTTGACCGGAAATATCTCTAAGATCAACACGCGAGCAACTACGTTAACCGACTGGGATAGAAAAGAAATTATCGTACCGAACAAGGCCTTTATTACAGAGCAATTTATTAACTGGTCACTATCAGATTCAATTACGCGTATCGTAATGACAATCCCAGCACCTGCAGACTGCAACAGTGAGCAAGTGACCAATGTGTTATTAGAAGCCTCAAAACGTTCTACGATGATTTTAGAAAACCCTGCGCCTGAGGTTTATCTGGTCGATTTACAGCAAGGTATTCAAATTTTCGAACTACGTGTTTATGCAGCAGAGATGGGACACAGAATGCCAGCAAGACACGAGATCCATCAAAATATTCTCTTAGCCTTTGCAGAACACGGTATTCCATTACCGTTCCCACCATTCCAAGCAAGAGTGGATATGATGGGTAATACAATTCGCAGCTCAATGCGCGCAACACCAAGAGAAGTCGGTGGATTATAAGTTCGGCTTCAATTAATTTGATAAAAAGCCATTATCTTATAGAAAAATTACGAAAGATAATGGCTTTACTCCTTTCTTTCTCATTTTTTCAACCTCTTTTATGACGCTTTCTTCACCCTATACTGTGTATCTATTTCTCTTATAGCTCATTGATTGTATAAAATTAATCCGCATTTTCTTTTTAGTCTCTTCTTTCTAAAAAAAAGGAAAATTATTTTTTGATTTTTTGTTTAATAAAATTGATAAGTAATAACTCAAAGAAACTATCTATCACTCGATGGTAATATGAAGATAATAAAGTGAGTATCATAAAGAGAGTGTTACTTTCTCTGGTGAATATTATTAATACAGTATATTTTTCTAACCAAACACCAATTCAGCCAGGTGATAAAGCGCCATTTTGGATACGGCATTTAATTTATCTCAAGGTGAAATGTATTTTATCTCACCTTTATTATTTTACTGCCTCATTAACGACACTGAGCGCTTAACTAAAACCAACCTCCAGTTATTGACCTAAATCATATTTTTACGTTTTTACACTTAATTTAACTCCCTCAACGAGTAGAAATTGCTTTTTGTTAGCTTTTAACTTTTAAATTATTATCTTTAGCTGATCAGTTTGCCTACCTAAGTTAAATAAATTAAGCCATTTATAGCTAACAAAACTTAGCGTCTGCATTTAAAACACCAGCAGCTTTACATATTAAAATATCTCTGCATCCCCATATTTAACACTGAGCACAGTCTAATTTGGATTATCACATAGTGTTTGTTATCAGAAGTGATCTTCTTTTTCTTTCTTTAATCATTTTAAGCTAAATATAGAAATATTTAATCTTTTAAGTTTTAATACTAAAAAAGAATAAGAATAAATTAAAAACAAAAAGTAAAACAATTAAAAATAATAAATTTAAGAAAATTAAAAAACAAAGAAACAAAAAATACCAATTAATTTAAAATCGTGAATTAATATAATTGAAATTATAAAAAAATAAAAAACAGAACAAATAAAAATATAGATATAAAATCTCATTAACTATTATAAATAATACTTTTAATTATATTAAAAAAAGAATAAAAATGTTCTACATCTTATTTATAAAATCATATTAATAAAAAATAAAAAATAAAAAATAATAAATATCTCTTCTAAAATTTTTTCTATTGATTGAAAAATAACATTACAGCTTATAATGTTAATATTTTTTTAACTTGATTTAAAAATGAGTATTCTTACCTATTAACAATGCTAAGATATATTGCTAGCTTCATTTTTAATGAGTATTAAATAAACAATAATAAGAAGGTTCCATTATGGAAAAATCCCGAACGACTCTCGATCAGTGGATTACCTTACAAGCCGTCGTTGACTACGGTGGCTTTGCTCAGGCCGCAGATGCATTACATAGAACACAATCATCAATTAGCTATACTATCAATAAATTAGAGCAAACTTTAGGAGTTGAAATCCTCTCTTTAGAAAAAAGACGTGCAGTACTCACTCACGAAGGTAAATTGTTACTTGAACTCTCTAGAGAAATAACTGAAAAAGCAATCTCATTAGAAAAAAAAGCTAAAAATTTAATGTTTAACAACAAGTTAAAGATAAACATAGTCATCGATCCTTTATATATTTCAGCTCTTTTCTGGAATAAAATTTCCCAATTTATTAAAGAAAATAAACACTATGATATTAATATTCATAAAACAGCACTCAGTAAATCAGATATTTTAGCGCAAAAAGATCAAGATTTGGTAATAACACATTATAATGTGAAATCACTACAACCCATTGATTTAGAAAGTATTAAAACAGTATTAGTCACACATCCGAAGAGTGTTTTACAACATCTTCAACATGATGAGTTATCTAAGGAGTTACAAAGACATACCTATATTTCTCTACTCGCTGATGGCTCAAATGCCGATCATAATAACCAAGTTATTCAAGTGGGCTCTGTGGAAACAGCAATAAACTTTGTCAAGCAAGGTCTGGGTTATTCTCGGCTTCCCCTGACCGTTGTTCAGGAAGAGTTGAATAAAAATACGATAAAACAATTAAATATACATAGTGAAGATAAAGAATATAAATTCTACCTTTATTTGAATAAAAATTCATTTTCAACAGAAGATATAAAAAACTTATTATCCTTAATAAACAATCCACATCAAAATTTAATTATTGATTAATTAAACGTTATTTTTAATTTTAAAAACGAACATTAAACAATTTGATATAAAGACAAAAAAACTCATGTAAATCTTTATTAACTTAAATTTTTTGTGATGTTATATTTTATTGGCATATTCCCTATGCGAATAAACTAATACTTAAATCTATACTTATAAATAAATTAAAAAGTAACAATAACTACTTTTTATATAGGACCGATCATGAGCAAATTAAATAAATCTCTCTATTTATTAGGGATGAGTCTCTCTCTACTTTCTGCACCTGCTGCTTTTGCATCGGGCACAATTAACTTTATCGGAGAAATAACAGATCAAGCCTGTACTGTGGATAGTTCTTCTAAAAATCTAACTGTAGATTTAGGAAAAGTATCATCAAAAAGTTTAGCAACAAAAGGGGAAGTTGCTGGCCTTAAAGATTTCACAATCAAACTGATTGATTGCCCTGTCAATACCACTGTCTCTGTCCGTTTTGGCGGGACTCGTGATGCCATTGATAGCGATATTTTAGCCATTGATCAAGTTTCAGGTGGTGCGACAAATGTGGGTATCGCTCTCTTTGAAAAAGATGCCGTATCTCAAATAAACCTATATGACGATTCGAAAGAAGTCGAAATCAATGGAACTGAAATTAACTTAGATTATGTTGCACGCTACAAAGCAACAGCACAAGCAACACCAGGGCCAGCTAACGGATCAGCCGTTTATAGCATCCAATATAAATAATAAAAACGAGGGTAATACTTATTACCCTCTTATTTCCCTTAATCTTGTGGCACCATTTATGAAAAAGAATATTTTTCTAACTCTATTTTTATTATTTTCTCTCATAACGGTAAGCCATGCTGCTGGAATAAGTGTGGGGGGAACTCGGTTTGTTTATAACGATAATGCTCGTGAAATAAGCATTCCTATTCTAAATACCGATAAAGAAAAACCTTATCTTATCCAGAGTTGGGTCTCTGCTTTTCAAGGTACAGAAAAAACGCCTTTTATTGCAACACCCCCGCTTTTTCGTATCGAACCTGATGGCACAGGAACTGCACGTATTTCCTATACTGGTGAACCGTTAAATTCAAATACTGAAGTCGTCTATTGGCTGAATATAAAATCAATTCCACCTGTTGAAA
The DNA here is from genome assembly GCF_022369495.1 of Proteus penneri. Lineage (NCBI taxonomy): Bacteria > Pseudomonadati > Pseudomonadota > Gammaproteobacteria > Enterobacterales > Morganellaceae > Proteus > Proteus penneri. The sequence continues at coordinate 3,769,814 of NZ_CP059690.1, read as the reverse complement.
AAAGTCCTGAAAATCAATTACAACTAGTGATTAACTCTCAATTTAAACTCTTTTTACGCTCTCATGATATTGAGCCACTTAATTTTAATAACGTTGAGTTATCCAAACAAAGTCAAGGGTTGGTGCTTAATAACAAAACACCTTATCACCTCACGATTAAACATATTTTTATTGATGATAAACGCTACCCTTACGACCCTTTAATCAACCCTCATCAAGAAGTAGTGTTACTTAAAGAGAGTCCTATTTCCCAGAAAGTCACTGTGCAGTTTATTAATGACTACGGTGCAACTGTAGATAAAGTATTAAATTAAGAGTACAGAGTTATGACTTTATCCATCATCGCGTTATCTACAAAACGATTATCGGTATTTCCTGCTGATAATCTCTATCGCCACTGTGTACTAGCTATGGCAATAGCCTCTATTTTATTTCCTTATCAGGTGATTGCTGAAGAGCAATTTAACCCTGATGCACTCAACTTAGGAATAGAAAATCAAGTCGCAGATATTAATAGCCTTGATTATTTTTCTTATGCGGGAGGACAGCTTCCTGGTGTCTACTCTGTTGATATTTATCTCAATAATAAATTAATCGATAATCGCCAAGTCCGTTTTATTTTCGATGAAGAAAAAAAGGTACTGACACCTGAACTCACCAAACAAGATTTATTAAATTGGGGAGTAAAAGAGTCTGTGACTTCGCAATTTAACCAGCAAGCGAGTACATCAACAGTTACCGATATTGCTAGCGTTATTCCGAATGCAAAATATGAGTATGATTTTTCACGAGCACGTTTGTCGTTTTCTATACCACAAATTGCTTTATACAATTATGGGCAAGGCTATATTCCACCAGCACAGTGGAACGATGGCATAAATGCCGCCTTTGTAAATTACACTTATCGTCAAAATCAATATTGGTATCGTGACCAAAACAACAGTAACTCTATTTTCTTAGGATTACGAAGTGGTGTTAATGTTGGCGCTTGGCGTTTACGTAACCACAGTAACTACAATAAAAATAGTGATAACTCATCTCAATGGAATAGCTTGCAGACTTATGTTGAGCGAGATATTCGTCGTTTAAAAAGTCGTTTAACTCTCGGTGAAACGGCTTCTGATAACGATGTATTGGAGAGCATTCCTTATCGTGGTATTAAATTAGCTTCAGATGAAAGCATGTTGCCACAAAGCCAACGTGGATTTGCTCCTATCGTCAGAGGTATCGCGCAAAGTAATGCCGTTGTCACCATTCGACAAAATAACAGCATCATTTATCAGACCTCCGTTCCACCGGGTGAGTTTGCTATTTCAGATTTATATCCCACTTCTTACAGCGGTGATTTACAAGTTACGATTGAAGAAGCCGACGGAACAACCCGTACTTTTTCACAACCTTTTTCTGCTGTTCCCATGATGCAACGCGCGGGTAGCTTAAAATACAGCGTAGATATTGGTAAATATTATGCAGATACGGCTGCGAGGAAACCTAATTTCTTTCAAACCTCAGCTATTTATGGACTTCCTTACAATCTCTCCATTTATGGTGGCACATTAATCTCTGCTGATTATCAAGCTTATGCGTTAGGTACAGGAGTTAATCTTGGCTATTTAGGTGCCGTTTCTGCGGATATAACTCACGCGAGAACAACCTTAATAAATAACGATGAAGCCCAAGGGCAATCTTATCGTGTTCAATATTCTAAATATTTACCTGATACTAAAACGGGTTTTTCACTGGCTTCTTATCGCTATTCAACAAAAGATTATTACGATTTCTCGGCAGCTAATGAACGTTTTTCTCATCTTTATCGTAAGAAAAAACAGTTCCAGTTATCCGTATCACAATCTTTAGGAGATATGGATTATCTCTCATTAAATGGTTATCAACAATATTATTGGTATCAAGACAGAGTCGATCGCAATATGAATGTGAGTTTTAACTCAAATTATCGAGCTTTAAGTTATAGCGTCTCTTATGCTTATAACAAGCGTCAAGAAAGTGGGTTAACCGATCAGATTTTATCTATTAATTTTAGTCTTCCGTTTAATGTTGCTCAGAATAACAACTGGTTAAGTTATCGCTATAACACCAGTAAACAAGGTGATTCTATTAGCTCAGTGAGTTTAAGTGGCACTCAGTTGGAAGATAACAACCTGCAATATGATATTTCACAAAACTACAATCATTCTCGTCAAGAATACAGTGGCTCTGTTAATGGCAACTACAGTGCTTCAGGGGGCGAAATCAGTGCGGGTTACAGTTACGACAAACGTTATCAATCAATGAATTGGGGGGCAACAGGTGCACTTTTGGTTCATCAAGGTGGGATCACGCCCTCGCGAACTATTTACGATTCTGCCATTTTAATTAAAGCAGAAGACGTTGATAACTTAAAAGTCAGTAGCGCACAAAGCCTTTATACCAATGCTCAAGGTTATGCTGTTATTCCTAATGTGTCACGTTATGAACGGAATAAAGTGACGGTTGATCCGGCTTCTTTAACGGGGAATAACGACGTTGAATTAACATCGACAACCGTTATTCCAACTAAAGGAGCAATTGTCTTAGCCGATTTCAAAGCAAGAAAAGGCGCTCGTGTACTTGCAAACTTGCACTACAACGGAACACCACTGCCATTTGGTACTCAAGTTGAAATTTATAAAGACGATCAGGTACTTTCAAGTGGAATTGTGGCCAATGATGGTGAGGTTTTCTTAAATGGCGTACCCGAACACAGCCAGCTACGAGCTAAATGGGGCAACAGTGCTGTTGAACAGTGCCAAACGACGTTAAATGTGGATCTTGCCTTAGAAAAAATCCAATTTTTACAACTTGAATGCAGATAGGTGATCACAATGAATAAATCTATAACTCTTGGTTGTCTGTTTGCTATTTTGTATACATCAACCACATTTGCAGAATTTAGGGCTGAATTTACCACTAAAACGGTCACCTATTCTGCTCCTATTTATGTCTCACGTTCAGCGCCGATTTTAACCGAAATCGCTACTATTCCGTTAGGAACGATGAACGCATGGACATGGTGGAACCTCTCCGGTAGTGCAGTAAGACCTGGGATTTATTTACCGGGCTCTTTAAATGCATCAAGCCCAAAAGTGAATGGCGCTTATGTCAAAGAACTTAACAGCAGTGGTGTAGGTTATACCTTACATGGCACCATTAACGGGAGTTGTAGTGGCTCTGCTTATGTCGATGGTCAGCAAAATATTGATGGTAACTACAGTAATCGCCTTATTTGCTCAACCTATGCTACCAGTGGTAATTATTCTGTTTCATTAGAAATGAAGCTTTATAAATTACGAGATAATGTAAAATCACAAACCATCCCTGCTTCATGGGTGGCAATGTTAATTATCTACAACAATGGCTTTATCACTAGTGACTATGTGGGGAAAGTAGAACCCAAAATTAACCTCTCATCATTAAATATTATCTCAAGTGGTTGTGATGTGGTGAATAACAACATTAATGTCCCACTCGGTGCAGTTCCTAAATCAAGTTTTAACGGTGTTGGCTCTGTAAGCCCCGAAAGTATTAAAAATTTTAATATCGACTTGAGTTGTGATCCTGTTTCACCAATCAAAATTCGGTTTGAGGGCGTCGCTGATGATCAACAAACTGCTGGAACCATTGGTTTAAGTAATCCAACAGACAGCAATACTGCCAAGGGTTACGGTATCCAAGTTAAATATAAAAATCAGCCTATTAAGCTAGGACAACTCATTACTGTGAGTGAAGAAAATAGCGGTGCAGGGAGTTATTCTATCCCTTTGGAGGCAGGCTATATCCAAACCTCTGATACAACGAGCGCAGGCAAAGCCAATGGGACATTACAGTTTACGATGCAATATCACTGACGAAATGTAGACAGATTTAAAAAGAAAAAGGCGAACAACACATCTTCTTCGCCTTTTTCTTTAGAAGGGATCACACTTGGTATAACTTACGTAAATAATGAGGAACGGCTTCATCCGCGTTAGTACCGATCACTTCCATATTGGGTAGCAGATCTTTTAATGCCTGATGGGCATTTTCCATAATGCAGCCTTTACCCGCTATCTTGAGCATCTCTTTGTCATTCATACCGTCGCCAAACGCGATAGCATCTTTCGCAGAGTGTTGCATCAGTTCAGCTACTTTCTCTAGCGCCTCACCTTTAGATACACCACCAGCCATCACTTCTAAACAATTACGCAGTGAGAAACTCACATTGACCTTATCACCCCAGCGCTGATTAATTTCATTCTCTAGCTTCAGTAATAGCTCATGATCCTCAGAGGTGAAAAAGACCTTACAGACATTGGTGGTCGGGAATCCTGTTTTACAATATAACTCATAGCTAAAGTCTGATTCTCGAAAAAACTCACAAGCCCCCGGCATCTCTTTATTAACATACCAATAGTCACTAGCATAAATATTAGTTTCAATTTCAGGGTGATCAAAAACCATAAGAGCCAAGTCATAAGCAATTTCAGGCTCAAGATCTTGGCTAAAAATAAGGTCACCATGCGTGTTATGCACTCGTGCACCATTAGAGGTTATCATATAAGCGTTAATGCCTAATCCATCACGAATTTGAGCAACATCAACATGATGACGACCTGTTGCGAATACAAAATGCACCCCTTTATTAATAAGTAGGTGCAGGGTTTCTTGCGTATAGGGAGTTAAGACATGATTAGGTGATAACAACGTGCCATCAAGATCTGAAGCGACTATCGAATACATACACATTCCTGATTAAAATAAATGCTTATCATAAAACTCACAGATTTCATTTAATGCTTGTGAGCGTAGCTTATCTATTTCGAACAAGATTTCATGATGCGCACCCTCAATCACCAGTGGCAATTTTTGTTTTTCTTCTCTTGTTCTGGACTGACTATAACGTTCACAGAAAGCCCTTAGCTCTTGATTATCTACCACCTTATCAAGCTCTGCTTCGAGCACTAATAGAGGGGTATTAATCTCTCCCGCATGTTCAATTAACCAATCTCCCATTTTTAGACTCTCTCCCATCCAATGATAAGTAGGTCCACCTAATCGCAGTTCTGGAAAATCAGCATAATAACGTAAATATCGGCGATATCGCTCATGGCTATGTGTTAACACATTAAGGATAAATGGCAGTGGAAACCATTTACCTGTTGATACCGCGTAATTATTTCTTTCAGATTGATTCTGTTCTGCTCGGTTAACTAAAAAATTAGCCACCCAGCGAGGTATGGGTAATTTAATACCAAACATCGGCGCACTTAATGCCGCAGCTTTAAAAACATGAGTTTGCTTTAGAAGATATCCCGCTAAGATTGCCCCTCCCATTGAGTGAGCTAATGCAAAATAATGCGGGTATTGAAAAGGCAGCACTATCGTATCGACGAACGTCGAGAAATCATCGATATAATCACTAAATTTCTCTACATGTCCTTTTTGCGTATCTTCTAACAGTCTGTCAGAAAGCCCTTGTCCTCGATGATCGAGAAGAAAAACATCATAGCCTGAGTGAAAAAAATCGAATGCAACTTCAGGGTACTTTACATAGCTTTCACTACGGCCCGAAGCAATAACTAGAGCTTTATTGTGCGATGGTGAACGCCAATAAACATAGCGAATTTTGGCGCCATCAACACCAACAAACTCACCTTCTTCGCGTTGCCCCCAAAAATCCAATAAGACGCCGTTCGTAAATGCAGAAAACTGCTTTTCACGCGATAACCACGAATATTTAAACAAAGTGGTTGTCATTGACTCTCCTTATTAGCGTTATTCAAAGCCCTCAATATGGTCACGAATGAGTGTCATAAAAGCAGGTCCAAATCGTTCTAATTTTCGTTGTCCGACACCGTTTATTAATAATAACTCATCAGGATAAACAGGGCATTGTTCTGCCATTTCAATCAATGTGACATCATTAAAAACGACAAATGGTGGAATGTTTTCTTCATCAGCAATAGACTTACGCAATTTACGTAGTTTCGCAAATAATTTTCTATCGTACTGTCTATGGGTATTTTTTGTTTGTTGATTACGGCTTTTTGTCGGGCTTAATAATCTAGGCACGGCTAATTGTAATGGCACTTCACCACGTAAGATGGGTCTTGCCATTTCTGTCAGTTGTAATGCAGAGCGATGGACAATATTTTGTGTCACCATACCTAAATGAATAAGCTGGCGGATCACACTCACCCAATGTTCATGGCTTTGCGCTTTACCAATACCATAAACAGGTAATGTATCGTGTCCCAAATCCCGAATACGCTGATTATTCGCGCCTCTTAAAATTTCAACAATATAACCAATACCAAAGTGCTGACCAGTACGATAAATACAGGACAATGCCTTTTGTGCATCCACTAAACCATCATATTGCTTAGGGGGATCAAGACAAATATCGCAGTTACCACAAGCATTTTGTCGATGCTCATCGAAGTAATTTAGTAACACTAAACGTCGGCATGTTTGCGCTTCAGCAAATGCTCCCATTGCGTTGAGCTTATGCATTTCAATCGCTTTTTGGTCGCTTTCTGGCTTTTCATCTAAACAACGACGCAACCACGCCATATCGGCAGGATCATAAAATAATACCGCTTCCGCGGGCAACCCATCTCGCCCTGCTCGTCCTGTTTCTTGGTAATAAGATTCAATATTTCGCGGAATATCAAAGTGAACGACAAATCGGACATTGGGTTTATTAATGCCCATACCAAATGCAACAGTGGCAACCACAATTTGCAAATCATCACGTTGGAAAGCTTCTTGCACTTTAGCACGTTGTGCAATTTCCATTCCAGCATGATAACCCGCAATACTTAATCCTCGTTTACTCAGGCGTTCTGCGGTTTCTTCGACTTTACTGCGACTATTACAGTAAATAATGCCTGATTTTCCTTTTTGGCCACGAATAAATAGCCAAAGCTGATCGAGTGGTTTGTATTTCTCTACTAAAGTGTAGCGGATATTCGGTCTATCGAAACTGCTGATATGAATTAAGGGATCACGCAACACTAGCTGATTAATAATATCGTAACGTGTTGTATTATCGGCCGTTGCCGTCAGTGCAATAATAGGAACGTCAGCAATATATTGTCTTAATAATCCTATACCGCGATATTCAGGACGAAAATCATGTCCCCATTGTGAAATGCAGTGCGCTTCATCAACGGCCAGTAATACCGGTTTCCACTGCACTAATTGATGAAGAAAACTCTCCATCATTAAACGTTCAGGGGCAATATACAGCAGTTTTATTTCACCCTTTTGACAACGTATTTGAACATCAAGCTGCTCTTCACGCGTTTGGGTTGAATTTAAATAAGCCGCTTCAATACCATGAAGGCAAAGTTGATCAACCTGATCTTTCATCAGTGAGATGAGTGGCGAAACAACCACTGTCAGCCCATCAAGCAATAAGGCGGGAATTTGATAACAAAGAGATTTACCACCCCCTGTCGGCATCACAACTAGACAATCTCTCCCAGTTGTAATGGTATGGATGACTTCTTGCTGACCAGGACGAAATTGCTGATACCCAAAGGTTTCTCGCAAAATAGCCTGTGCTGATGGCATTGAGTTAAGAACTTCTGCTGTGGACACACCGTTCCTCTGAAAAGCTGCTGATAAAAACTATGATGAGGAGTAAAAGAAAAGGCACCAATGTGAAGGTGCCATCATCATTTATAGCGCTATGCTAACCCAGAACGGGGAAAATTACAGCATATCATTCAGCATCACACCCACACCGACCCGTGTCTGGCGAAAATTATAGTCAATCATCGATTCACCATAACCACTAAATACTTGGGTATAAAAACGTACATGTTTAGTGATTGGGTAACTCCAGCCTAATTCAGCTGCCCCATAACCACTGTTCCAGTTATAACGTCCAGTCGCAGTGATCACACTTTCGCCTAGTCGATAGCCCACTTTTAAACGGTAATACCCCATATAGCGATTAATATCTGGATTATCATCACGTTGAGCACTTTCACTAAAGCGATACCACGGTTTTAGATCAAGCTGTAAATTGCCTTTTTGGGCCATAAAACGCGCATAAGCGCGGTTCCAGCTACGAGAGGTGGGATCAGAACGACCATTCGATTCGTGATTAAAACCTGTTTCTATTTCACGAAGTGTCCAACCTGCAAATTTATAGTCTGTTGCCCAACCTAGAAAAAGTTGCGGTTCATAGTTTGTTTCACGGAAAGGGGCTGATTCTTTCTTATTACTTAATTGCCACCAAGAGCGTTGAGTATAAGATGCCGCTAAAACAGAGTTTTCACCCGCAATACCGCGCCACAAAGGGAAGGCCAAACTGAGCTGAAATTTCACCTCATCTTTTTTAGCCTTATTACCCCAATCATAACTTTGAATAGCCTCTTTATTCATATCAGAGGTGTCAGTGTAAATAATATAATTGGATTCATAAGGATAAAGAACAAAAGGTGAATCGTATTCTTGTAATAAACCAGAAATGATACTGCCCTGAACAAGCGGTGCAGGAGATGATGATGCTTGAATTTCCGATGCAAATCCCCATGCTGGATAGAATAAAACCACCGCAAGTAAAGAACGGATGTAACGCATAGTTAATTATCCTGTTTCATTATTGAATAATATAGAAGTTAGTACTTACTTTAGAATTAGTTCTTATATATGTGCTTTATTGCACTTTAGCGTCCATATTTTACACGTAATTGCCATTAAATCTCGTATATTTTCACATCATTATATTTATAGCACGAATGTGCAATTACGAATTTGTCATGTATCATTAACATAATATTAACTTGATGATGTGATATCAGAGGTTCTAAAAATGGAAAAACAGTTAACATTAGAAGAGGCTCAAACACTAATTGGTCATGTTTTTGTTTATAAGATGCCCTTTAATCAATTAATTGGCTTAGAGCTAGTTCGTTTTGAGCAAGACTACGCTGAAATTCAATTTCGGTATCAAGATAAACTTGTTGGTAATATTGCTCAACGTATCTTACATGGTGGGCTTATTGCTTCTGTACTTGATGTCAGCGCGGGATTAGTTTGTGTCGGTAACGCATTAACACGTTTAGCACCAATATCCCAAGAGCAACTCGAACAAAAACTCGCTAATATGGGCACGATTGATTTACGTGTTGATTATTTAAGACCGGGACGTGGAGAATGTTTTACTGCAAGTAGCCATATTTTACGCAGTGGTAATAAAGTGTCTGTTGCTCGTGTTGAATTACATAATGAAAAACAAATTCATATTGCGAGTGGGACAGCAACTTATATTGTAGGTTAAGCCTTTGCTAAAATTCATTGTGCGCGATAATGCTTAGATTAGTATTAATTACTTGTAAAAATACATGCCTAATGACACATTAAATAATGTCATTGGGTATGATAACCCCGTCACATTTTTCCTTTCCATCAATTCCAGAGATAGCATGAGCCAGAAAAACACGATGAAAGGCGTTTTATGTGCCTTAGGCGCCTATTTGATCTGGGGTATTGCCCCTGTCTATTTTAAAAGCATTCAAGAAGTGCCCGCAGAAGAGATCTTAACGCACCGCATTTTATGGTCGTTCTTTTTCATGTTGATTTTAATGACTATCAGTCGTCATTGGCCTTATTTGCGCCAATTAATACGTCAACCTAAAAAAATTCTTCTTTTAGCACTGACTGCCATTATTATCGCAACGAACTGGCTTACCTATATATGGGCGGTTAACCACGGTTATATGCTAGAAGCCAGCCTTGGCTACTTTATTAACCCACTCGTTAACGTACTATTTGGCATGCTTTTCTTGAGCGAGCGGTTCCGCCGTATGCAATGGATAGCAGTAGGTTTGGCATTTACTGGTGTATTTATTCAACTCTGGCACTTTGGTTCAGTGCCCGTGATTGGATTAAGCCTTGCCGTGACTTTTGGCCTTTATGGCTTACTGCGTAAAAAATTGGGTGTCGATGCACAAACAGGTATGCTGGTAGAAACATTATGGCTATTCCCTGTTGCATTAGTTTATATCTTATTTTTCACACATTCGCCGACTAGCAATATGCTTGAAAATAGTTGGTCATTAAATACCTTGTTAATTGCAGCCGGTATTATTACAACTGTACCGCTACTACTCTTTACAGAAGCTGCACATCATCTGCGTTTATCAACTTTGGGCTTTTTCCAATATATTGGCCCCACCTTGATGTTTATTCTTGCCACAATGGTATATGGCGAGCAAATTGATGCAGAAAGATTAGTGACCTTTGGTTTTATTTGGGTTGCACTGATCCTCTTTACACTTGATGCACTTTATACACAACGCCGTTTGAGACGTAGCTAACCTCCTAAAACTCACTCTTCCGCTAAATTACTAATTTGTGTAAAAGCGGAAGAGAGTTTTTTCTGCTTACTCTTCTTTAATGAATGCGCACTCTTTGATTTCGCTTCTACATAGCGATTTGAGTACCTAAATAACGTTGATATTGCATTATTAACCCATTGAATATGGTTAATCACAACGCTGTAATAGAGATTAACACGAGGAACAAAATCACGTTGATGTCTCAATAAATTACAATACAAATCTTCTTCAAATTCATTGATAGGTTCACTGGGATGATAAGTATCACACAGGACTTCCTCAGTATTTTCAATCAATAATTCATTACTAGAAAAAGAGGCGGAAGAAGTTCGCGTGCAAGGTGAAACAAAAGAGTAGGTATAAAAGAATACGCTAGAGAATTTCATCAATTAATCCCGTTGAGTAAGAATAGATAACGAGATTATTAAGTAATCAAATCGAACATCCCTTAAAAAAACACCCTTACTTATTTGATAGATAAGTAAGGGTGTTTTTTATATTAAGATAGTAACTGCTCACTTTAAATGACAACTTACTCTAGTCGAGCAAATGCAGCTACCAGCCATTTAATACCTTCACCATTAAAGGCGATTTGTAATCGGCAATGTTCACCGCTACCTTCAATATTGATAATGGTGCCATCACCAAATTTAGGGTGCTTCACACGTTGCCCAAGCGAATAACCGGTATCATTGCTAATCGGAGTGCCTAAACGGCTATGATTGACAGGACGTGAAACCGTCGCACGTAAACGAACTTCTTCAACACACTCTTTAGGTAACTCACCAATAAAGCGAGATGGCCGATGACTGACTTCTTTTCCATATAGACGGCGGTTTTCAGCGTAAGTAAGCGTTAACTTTTTCATTGCTCGCGTGACACCCACATAAGCCAAACGACGCTCTTCTTCTAAACGCCCACCTTCATCTAGCGACATCTGACTTGGGAACATACCTTCTTCTACACCCACAATAAAGACTTGTGAAAATTCGAGCCCTTTAGCCGAATGAAGTGTCATTAACTGCACAGCATCTTGATATGCATCAGCTTGGCTTTCGCCTGATTCTAATGCAGCATGAGAAAGAAACGCTTGCAGTGGCATCAAATCTTCGTCTTCATCTTGATAACTAAATTGGCGAGTCGCAGTAACCAGCTCTTCTAAGTTTTCAATACGAGCTTGTGCTTTTTCACCTTTTTCTTGCTCATACATCGCTTTTAAACCTGAATCACGAATAATTCGGTCTGTTTGCACATGTAATGGCATATCTGCCGTTTCAGAAGCAAGTGTTTCGATCAGTTCTAAAAACCGTTGGATTGCAGCGGTTGCTCGCCCTGCTAGCATTTTATGTTCGATAACCTGTAATGCGCTTTCCCATAAGGTAATTTGGTTATCTCTTGCAACTTGGCGAACAATATCTAATGTTCTATCACCAATCCCCCGTGTTGGTGTATTCACAACACGCTCGAAAGAAGCATCATCATGGCGATTCGCCGTTAATCGCATATAAGAGAGTGCATCTTTGATTTCTTGGCGCTCGAAGAAACGCTGACCGCCATAGATACGATATGGCATCGCTGCTTGTAATAATGCTTCTTCCATTATACGAGATTGGGCATTACTGCGATAAAGAATGGCACAATCTGTCAGTGCACCGCCTTCTTCTTGCCAGCGTTTAATTCGACCAACTACATAACGCGCTTCATCTAAATCATTAAAAGCACAATACAGCGAAATAGGCTCACCTTCTGCACCTTCAGTCCACAGATTTTTACCTAATCTGTCACTGTTATTAGCAATGAGTGCATTCGCGGCTTTTAGAATATTGCTGGTAGAACGATAATTTTGCTCTAATCGGATAGTCTCTGCGCCGGGGAATTCATTTAAGAAGTTTTGAATATTCTCAACCTGTGCACCACGCCAACCATAAATGGATTGGTCGTCGTCGCCGACAATCATCACTTTACCCGTTTGACCCGCCAGCATTCTAATCCATGCATATTGAATACGGTTAGTATCTTGAAACTCATCAACCAAGATATTAGTAAAGCGATTTTGGTAATGTTCTAAAATTTGCGGCTTATTCAACCAAAGCTCATGAGCACGTAATAAAAGCTCTGCAAAGTCCACCAGCCCCGCACGATCGCAAGCTTCTTGATATGCTTGATACACTTTCAACCATGTTGTTTCAACAGGATTACCATAGGTTTGAATATGCTGAGGGCGTAATCCTTCATCTTTTTTACCGTTGATGTACCACATTCCTTGTCGTGCAGGCCATTGTTTATCATCAAGGTTCATCGATTTAACAATGCGACGAATAAGACGATATTGATCGTCACTGTCAATAATTTGAAAGTCTTGTGGCAAATTTGCATCAAGATAGTGTGCGCGTAATAAACGATGAGCAAGGCTATGGAACGTGCCGATCCACATACCGCCTTGACTTGTACCAATTAAGTCTTCAATACGATGTCGCATCTCTGCGGCGGCTTTATTGGTAAACGTCACAGCCATAATCGAAAAGGGAGAAGCTTGTTCAACAGATAATAACCATGCGATACGATGTACCAGTACCCGTGTTTTACCACTGCCTGCGCCAGCTAACACCAGCATATTAATGCGAGGTGCGGCTACCGCTTCGCGCTGTTTATCGTTAAGGCCTTCTAGCAGATATGAGACGTCCATAATTACCAATCATTTAGTGAAGAAAATACTGTGGATATATACAGAAATAGAGAGTAAGCAACAAACTAACAGGAATTCACGTGCTATGCAAAATAAAGCCTTTCTTAACCGCGTTTATCTGTGCCATTCTTACCGCATATCACATTAAACTAATTCTATTAGTTTGCTTAAATCTGTAATTTCAATATGCGGCATTACTCTGGTTTCACCTTCTTCAAACAAACTACGGCTATCAAGGTTAATCCAACACGCTTGTAATCCACTACTAACGGCTCCCTCGACATCGGTTACAAGGTGGTCTCCCACATGTAGGATTTTCTCATGTGGAAGATCTAACAGTGCGGCAGCTTTATCAAACATATCAGGATAAGGTTTAGAGCGACCATCAGGGCCAGCTTTTAAAATATGTGAAAAATACTGTCCTAAACCACAACTTAATGGGTTTGCATTACCATTTGTAATCGCAATTAATGGGATTTTCTGTGCCAATTCGGTGAGAACATGATGAGTATTATTAGGTACATTAATGCGGCTACGCCAATAAGCAAAGTGCGCCATAATTTCATCCGCACCTTGTTGTGCTTTGGCTTCACTGTAACCGTAATCTAACAACATATTTCTAGCCGCAAGCCAACGCCATTGCGTAATATCATGAAAAATATCAGGATCATTTTCTAAAAGTGGCTTTTTGTAGGCATCCACATCGTGTTCTGTAAAATGATTAAAACGCAAATCATATTGACGAATAAAATCCAGCGTCTCTTTTTCTGTTTTATCCATCACTGGCACATTGTCATACAGCGTATCATCTAAATCAAAAGTCATCGCTGCGATTGGCGTCAGAGTTCTGTAAAAGCGCATTATGATTTTTCTCTCTTAGCTCTCGGATGAGCAGCATCATAGACTTTCGCTAAATGCTGAAAATCTAAGTGGGTATAAACTTGTGTGGTCGATAAATTGGCGTGCCCTAATAACTCTTGTACAGCACGCAAATCACCACTGGATTCCAATAAATGTGTGGCAAATGAGTGGCGCAATTTATGAGGGTTCACATGGCTACTTAGTCCTTGCTTAATCCCCCAAAGTTCAAACCGTTTTTGTACACTGCGCACAGATAAACGCTTACCACTTTGGGTTGAGATAAAGACAGCTTTATCTTCAGGTGCATAGAGCTCTCGTATCGGAAACCAATTTTGTAACCACTCTAGCGCTTTTCTTCCCAGCGGCACTTTTCGTTCTTTACTCCCTTTACCTAAAACACGAACTTCGCCTTCATTCATGTCGATATCGCTAATATTTAAGTTAGTCAATTCTGATAGACGTAATCCTGCACCATACATCACTTCCAACATGGTTCTATCTCTAACAGAAAGCGGATCTTTTAGGTCGATATTCATCAATTGGCTAACTTCATCAACATCCATATTTTTAGGAAGGTGACGACCCGATTTAGGCGTTCGAATACCTTTTGCTGGATTAACCTCTAACATTCCTTGTGCCACTTGCCAATCAAGAAAACTACGTAACGCCGAAAAGCGCAAAGCAAGACTAGTCGGTTGTAACCCGCTACGATTGCTTTTTGCTAATAACATGCGTACATGTTGGCTTTCGAGTGATATCCATTGTGTGATTTTCATCGCCACCATCATTTGTGCTAATGCCATCAGTTGGCGATGATAATTTTCTACTGTGACAGGGCTTAATCGACGTTCAACTTGAATATAACGCAGGAATTGCTCGATAGCGGTGGAGAGTGTTTCTGGAATATCTATTGGTTGATTCATTGCCTTGCAATCCAACGAAGTAATAATTCGGGTAAAATATGGGCTAGCTTATCCAGCATTACTGTTCCCATCCCTTCCTGAAAATGTTGGTTATCTCGGCTATTAAAAATAATCACCCCCAAATCACCATAATGCCCTAACAATGAAAGCGCAACGGAACCAGAACGTCGTACATTCGGCATCAATAACATTATCTCTTGCCCATTTAATGGGCCTAAATAGTGATTATCATCACCCATACGTTGAATGCGAAAATGTTCAAATGCTTGACGAGATAATGGGAGATCTTGTGCATCTAAAGGTGGCTGCAATTGCCAGCGATCAGTAAATAGGCGTAATTGAACTGAATAAAGCCCTAATCCTTTTGCCCAAAGGTTTAAGCGCTCTAGCATTTCGTGAAGAGAAGCACTGTTGGATAGTTCAGAAATTAATAATAAGAGTTGGCTAAACAGTGCTTCATTTTCCGAGGCTTGTTCTATCAACAAACGCATATCTTCTTCAAGATAATGGATACGGTTTCGTTGACGCGACATTATCCATTCAACTAAAGAAACAGTTCCTCTGACGGGATGAGGAACTTTCATTTGCTCGATATAGCTTGCATTACGGATAAAAAAACCAGGATGCTCCCTAAGGTAACGGATCACTTGTTGATCATTAAGTTCGTTTGTTTCAGGGCAACAAAACTGCTCATTTTTATCCGTCATACAGATAGCCTCTCAAAAAATAATATTATAGCTGGATGATCCCATCATAAATATGTGTCGCTGGCCCAGTCATATAAAGAGAGTTACCCTCTCCTTTCCATTCAATTAGCAGTACACCACCGGGTAAAGTCACTTTCACTCGTTTATCTAATAAACCTTGTGAAATACCGATAGCAACAGCAGCACAAGCTCCGCTACCACAGGCATTCGTTTCGCCCGCACCTCGTTCAAATACCCGTAAATGAAGGTTGTTTCTGTCTACAATCTGCATAAAACCAATATTAGCACGTTCAGGAAAACGTTCATGTTGCTCTAACACAGGTCCTAACAACTCAACTTCGGCTGTTTTAATGTCTTCGACCTGAATGACGCAATGGGGATTTCCCATTGAAACTACACCACATAATACAGTGCGTTCCATTGCCCTGATAATATAGGTCTTTTCTGCCTTTTGTGCACGGAAAGGGATTTTTTGAGGTTCAAATTCGGGCTCCCCCATATTGACGCACACATCGTCATTATCCATAACTTGCAAGGTCATTCTGCCAGACTGTGTACTGACTTTTATCTCTCTTTTGTTTGTAAGACCTTTTAATCTCACAAATCGAGCAAAGCAACGAGCGCCATTACCACACTGCGCAACCTCACTTCCATCCGCATTAAAAATGCGATAATGGAAATCGAGTTCAGGATCATAAGGTGCTTCAACCACCAATAATTGATCAAACCCAACACCAGTATGGCGATTCGCTAATCGACATATTAATTCTGGTGAAAAATAAACATTTTGAGTCACAGCATCGACCACCATAAAGTCGTTACCAAGACCATGCATTTTTGAAAATTGCATCTTGCCCCTGCCTGAAACGAAATTACCGTTTCTAAAATTGACTAATTGGTCTGAGTTGAGGCGCTCTCAACTTGCTGGGTTGGCTGGGGTGACTGTGTCATTTTTGCCTGAGTATCTTCAGGTGGGAAATAAAGAGGGCCTTTCAAGCCACAACCAGAAAGAGAAATCAGTGTTATTATAGCAAGAGTGCAACGTAAATACGTTTTCATTCGAAATCTGCCTGTCATTTATTTGGTTAATATCCTCTATAATCGCAGTTAGATCTCGAAAAGCAAATAGGAAATGAAGATGAACGACAGTGAATTTCACCAATTAGCTGACGAACTCTTGTCAGAAATAGAACAAACTATTGATAATTATGAAGGTGACGCAGATATTGATTGTGAAATCAATGGCGGTGTAATGACATTAACCTTTGAAAATAATAGCAAAATTATTATTAATCGTCAGGAAGCGTTTCATCAAATTTGGTTAGCAACACGTTCTGGTGGTTATCACTTTGATTGGAAAGATGAGCAATGGATTTGTGATAGAAGTGGTGGTGAATTTTTAACCATGCTAGCACAAGCAATAACAGAACAAAGTGGGGAAGCGTTTTCTTTCTAAGAAGCGCGGTTAATTACAATAATGGGAGCTATCAAAGCTCCCATTTGTGTTTTTATTGACTCATACTCAATTAAGTGTGTTGCACTGCTTTATAATCTGTAAATCCATGGGCAACAACATTCATCTCAGGTTGCGCTTCTTTACTACCTAGATCGGATAATTTACCAAATGATCCGCCAGCAAAAGGTAGCACTTGTGTTAAGCCTTCCACTTTCACAATTTGATAAAATTGTGGCAAGTTAAAATTAATAAAGCTTGAGCCATATGTAAATCGGTCATGAGAGGAAGAGTAGAAACGGCTAACATCTTTCACTAACTCTTCTTTACTTCCTTCACAATGGGAATAAATTTCGACGCGATTTGCTTCATCTAAGATATAGATATTAAAGACATTATTATCTTCTGTGGTTTCAAAGAAGAATTGGATAATCCCTTCACACGCAAAACCATCAATCACCGCAGGTAAATAGCGAGCATCTTTATCTAATTTAACCGGCAACCCATGAAGCTTGTTATATGAAATTGCACCATAAAACTCGATAGCATTTTCTAATTTTTGTACTGACACATTGAGGCGTTCAAAGAACAATCCCCACGTTTGCCCAGCAATACGCAAAGCTTTAAAACGCCCCGGCTCTAAACGATTCGTTGATAACCGCAATTCAATACATTCTGAAACTAACTGCTGAACACGAGTACGGATTAAACCACGCAAATGTTGGCTATAACAGAATACTTCAACAGAAGCAGGTGGAGCCGCATCTTGGTGCATTTTACCTAAAATCGTTTTTAACGATTCCAACATAGATTGTGTACCACTGAAATGAAGGGTTCTTACTTCATTCCAAGAGTTACGATACAACAAATCAATGCTACCAATAAGACACTGCTCTTTTTCGCCAAAACTAAAGACATCTAATTTTCTAAAATCAAAGTGAACCACTTGATCAGAAAAACTTTCGGTTGGGTCAGTTTCTAAATTGACAATAATCGCAAGGTGTCTAATTTCACAAGGGCTATACAGTGCTTTCGGTGTCGGTGCAGGTAAACGAATCGGGAAATGGCTCGACATATCCCTAACTAATTCATGTAGTTTAATTTCATCACAAGAAGATTCTCCTTGATGAATATAAACTCGAGACTCTTTCGTTAACAGCCCATTAAAGTAAGACCATGCCACTAATTTATTTAAATAGCGGTTATATTCTAATGGTTGATGTCCAACGATATTTTCAAAATCAGGGGCACGATTATATAAATACCAACCGCTACGATTTGCTCGGCCTTGTGGTACATAAATAAAGGTTAAATGCGACTCTGATAAATCAGGAGATATTTGCGGATTAACCAGTGTCACTTTACCAGGCAATGCTTCAAATGCCGCATAAAGTTTACGTGTTAATACACCAATATCTTGTGGACTTGCACTGACACTTAAATTATTGCGACGCGCGAAACGGATAAGATTACGATAGCTTTGCATCATCGTATCTAATAGTTCGTTGTGCGCATCACGTACTCGCTCGATTTTCCAGCTATCACGGGTATCGAGTATCGTTAACCGTTCGTTATCCCATTGCCACTGAGTGACCAATTGCGATAAAACTTGTCGTCTCCAACCTTCGGATTCATTTTGTGTTTTTTCGTTAGATAATTTTTCACACACTTTAAGGTAGAAACAGCGACGGATAAGATCAAGGCGGGTTAAATCATTGATAGAAACCAAATAACGAGTAACACGCTCAAGCATCATACAATAAGCATCTAAACCATAATTAACGATTTCGCCACGGTGTAGATGTTGCTTCATCTCTAATGCTAGCAGTTTTCCATTAGGATAGTCCGCTGAATAAGCTTCTAATAAAATACTTTTTAATACCGCTTTATATGGTGAATCAACGCTTTTATAAAGCTGCCATAAACTTGCGCCGAAATACTCTTCGGCTGAAAGTTCACCTAACCCCCCCAAATCTAACCACTCATTAGGTGTTAATACGCCCTGAGCATAAAGGGAGTTAACATATTCATCATAATGGTGTTCTTCTTCTACTGGCACCATCGTCCATAGCAAGCGTTTACCTGCAAGACGTACCGCTGTACGGTAAAATTCGTCAAGTAAAAGAATATGTTGAGTAGAACCACAATCTTCCCCACCTAAGCTACCGCTTGCATGATGGCGAAATCTATTTTCATCGATTAAGAAAAATGTAACGTCAATGCCTAGCTCACCAGCCCACTGTTCAATCAGTTGGCACTTACGTTGTAAAAGCGCACGCTCATCCTGATCCAGCCATGATTGATGGCAGACCCAAATATCAATATCAGAGCAGTGACTTTGCCCAATAGAAGAAGTGCTACCCATCGAGTAGATGCCTGTAATTGGCAACTCTCCGCTGGCGTACCCTTCCATTGGCTCATCACATAATGCGTTAATCAGCTTATTGGCCCATTGACGTTGCATGTCATCAGGTTCAAAGAAACATGTGCCGTGAGGAACATTTCCTTGTATGTAGCCGGGCAACTCAGGATGGTGGTAATGCAATAAAACAGGAATTAAACCATAGACCTGTTTAAAAACATCACACATCGATGCAAATGCTCGTTCCAGTCTGAGTTGATTAATCGCATCCAGCCGTTGCTTCAGTGTTTCAATATAAAGATACAAGAGTTTCGCCTGAACAATACTAAGAAGATAGTAGAATCTGAGTTTATAAGTCACCAAGGTTGAGTTAAGTAATATTAATAGATAAAACTTTACTAACAAAATCTCGGAAACGTGATCAATTTAACACCTTGAACGCAAGGCGTAAAGAGGATCTCAAAATATAGCACCAAGATCTAAAAGTGATATTTAAACGCTTAATCGTGTAAAGCTATCGAATAAACGCCCTTAAAATCATGAAGATAAATCACTTTACTTACATAAAAAATGATAAAAAAAATCGCTCAATCCTCTCTTTAGCCTATAAAAATCCCTGTTTACTTAATGATGAAACTGAAAATAAATTTTGACAAAACATCAAAAAGCGATAAAAAATCGGAAATAGAAACAACTGATTGATAATAATGAATTATTTATATTTTTTGATTGTTTTTCATTTTTATACTTAAAATAATAATTCTATTTTTAATATTGCGATAATAATATTTAAAATAATATTTAATTTTTATTAATTATTTATTTAAATTAAGACTAAATTATTTTCTCTATTTTTATTATTTCTCTTTCTTTTATTTAATAATAATTTTGTTAAAATTTATCGTGTTTTTATATATTAAAAAAATAATAAGAAAGATAAGCATATTTACAATAATAGCCGTTTTATCAATATGTTCAGATAAAACATAATATTTATATCTCTTCTTGCTTATAGCTTGTTAACAAACATAATCTAATGTTTTAATTTTGTTAATAACCACACTTTTAATATAGATATAAAAAGAATAAAATTCTAAAAATAACTAAACCCAATAGTATCCATTAATAAATTACTTATTTTTTATTTCCTTTTTCTTTTTTTCTTTTTCGATGATGACCTCATTTCTTTCATTGTTATTACGATACAAAGCGCCTTAACTGGAAAATTGGGCCTTAAAGTGTTAAAACAATGGCTTATTTCTAAACAAAAATATCGCTAATCGCTCGGAAGAGATAATACTATTATGTCAAAAAGTACCATCCGTATTGCTACCCGCCAAAGTCCTCTCGCTATGTGGCAGGCGCTTTATGTGAAAGAACAACTGCAACTTACTCATCCAGGTTTAGTCGTCGAATTAGTACCGATGGTCACTAAAGGTGACATCATCCTAGATACACCTTTAGCTAAAGTGGGTGGCAAAGGGTTATTCGTAAAAGAATTAGAACTTGCTCTACTTGAATCACGTGCAGATATTGCTGTGCACTCCATGAAAGATGTTCCTATTGATTTCCCTGAAGGCTTAGGGTTAGTTACTATTTGTGAACGTGAAGATCCTCGTGATGCCTTTGTTTCTAATCATTATAATGCGTTAGAAGAACTTCCTGCGGGTAGTATTGTAGGCACATCAAGTTTACGTCGCCAATGTCAATTAAAAGCACAACGCCCTGATCTAATTATTCGTGATTTACGAGGTAATGTAGGCACTCGCTTAAGTAAATTAGATAACGGCGATTACGATGCTATTATTCTTGCTGTTGCAGGCTTAAAACGCCTAGGCCTTAATGAACGTATTCGTACGCCATTATCAGCTGAGCAATCTTTACCCGCGGTTGGACAAGGCGCTGTGGGAATTGAGTGTCGCTTAGATGACAATGAAACTCGCCAGCTATTAGATGCGCTCAATCATTCCCGAACAGCAATTTGTGTTAAAGCAGAGCGTGCAATGAATACGCGCCTTGAAGGCGGTTGCCAGGTTCCAATTGGAAGCTACGCTATTTGGCAAGATGACAAAATTTGGTTGCGGGCTTTAGTCGGTTCACCTGATGGTGAAACTATTTTACGAGGTGAACGTTTAGTGACGCCTGAAAACGCTGAAACCGCGGGCATCTCATTAGCTGAAGAGCTTTTAGATAAAGGTGCAAGAGCTATTTTAACGGCAGTGTATCAAGGTAGCACACCTGCATGAGTATTTTAGTTACTCGCCCCAACCCAGCAGGAAAAGCATTAACCCAGCGTTTAATTGATGCGGGTAAAACAGCTTTTCAAGCACCTTTAATCGAGATCACCGCAGGTCGTGAACTCCCTTTATTAGATGCTAAACTAAAAGGATTAAAGGCGGGTGATTGTGTATTTTTACTTTCCAAAAATGCGGTGTCATACGCAAACTGGCAGCTAAATCAATTACAACAATCATGGCCAGATACGCTATCCTATTATGGAATAGGTAAAAGCACAGCGAAAGATTTCCAACATTTAAGTAGTCTTCCAATTTGCTACCCTGAGCAAGGAGAAACCAGTGAGGATCTTCTTAACCTTTCTGCGCTTAATCAGGTGAAAAACAGGCGAATATTACTGCTTAGAGGTAACGGTGGTCGTGACTTACTCGCAAAAACATTGAGTCAACGAGGCGCAATTGTTGATGAATGCGAATGTTACCAACGCCTATTTATTAATTATTCCCCTGAAGAATTTGCGCTTCAATGGGAAAAAGCACAGGTTGATATGCTTGTTGTCACTAGCGGTGAAATGTTACAACAACTGTTTGATCTAGTCGCTGAATCTAAAAAAGCATGGCTGTTAAACTGCCATTTAATTGTGGTCAGTGAACGATTAGCAACAATAGCAAAAACATTAGGGTGGGAAACTATCACCGTTGCTGAAAGTGCCAATAATGATGCTTTATTTCATGCATTAATATAGAACCTAAATGAGACGCCGATATGACGGAACAGAAAAATACAAATGATAATGACTTGCCAAAAGATGCAGTTAAAGCTGATGAGAATGTCCGCTATCAGGAAGTCAAACCTGTTAATAACAAGCGCTCAGGCCTAATTGGAAGTGCTGTTGCTATTCTTGTTATTTTGGCAATCGGTGGTGGCCTTTACTATTACACCAATCAACAAGCATCAAAGCTGAGTGTAGAAAATCAATCACTCAAATCTGAGCTTACCCAATTACAACAGCTCCAAAACACTTATCAACAACGCTTTGACAATATTGATAGCATGTTTAACTCACAAAAACAGACTATTGATAAGTTACAAAATGAGCGCCAAACAACAGAGCGCCAAATCCAAGATCTACAAACACGCTTTGCCGCTATTTCTAATGCAGATGTCAAAAGTTGGCTATTAGCACAAGCTGATTTTATGGTGAAAATGGCAGGTCGGAAGTTGTGGAATGATCAAGATGTCGTGACCGCAGTAAGTCTACTAAAAGGTGCTGATAGTAGCTTAGCGGAAATGAATGATCCGAGCTTACTTGAGATCCGCCGTGCTATTAATGAAGACATCAGCAGTTTAGCTGCTCTCACTAAAATCGATAATGATGGCACCATCTTACAATTAAACCAGTTAGCGAATCAGATTGATAATCTCCGCTTAGCGGGTTTGGAGCGTAATGGCTCACCAATGGATAAAAACGACGAAACCATTTCAGGTTCACTTTCTGATTGGAAACAGAATCTCAGCAAAAGCTGGAAAAGCTTTATGGATGATTTTATTACTATTCGTCGCCGTGATACCGCAGCCGTTCCTTTATTAGCGCCAAACCAAGATATCTATTTACGTGAGAATATTCGTTCACGTTTATTAATTGCTTCCCAGGCTGTTCCTCGCCATCAAACTGAGATCTACCAGCAATCGCTTGAGGCAGTATCCACATGGGTTCGTGCTTATTTTGATACCTCTGATCCAAGTACAACCGCATTTTTAGATACGGTATCTGATTTAGAGAAACAACCTATTACGCTTGCAATACCATCAGAATTGAAGAGCCCGACCTTGCTAGAAAAACGAGTAGAAAAGCAAATCCGCAATTTACTGGCACAAAATGAGTATGCAGAGCCACAAATTGCTGAAACACAAGCTGTTGAAGCCCAAGATGCCCAAGCTGTAGAAGCTGAACATAACGCATCAGAAAGCGCACAAGATGCTGCAGCTGATAGCACAGCAGTTGATGCACCAGTAACACCTCGAGGAGAATAGGCTTATGTTAAAAATACTGCTCCTTTTTGTGGTGCTTATTGCGGGTATCATTTTTGGCCCACTATTGGCAGGCCATCAAGGTTATGTGCTTATACAAACTGATGATTGGGATATTGAAACCAGTGTAACCAGCTTGGTCATTATGTTTGTTTTGCTACAATTAGCACTACTACTAATTGGTTGGAGTTATCGTCGCTTTATTGGTACAGGCTCAAAAGCCTATAGTTGGTTTTCTTTCCGTAAACGTAATCGTGCGCGCAAACAAACCAGTATGGCATTAATGAAATTAGCGGAAGGTGATTTTAAAGAAGTTGAAAAACTGATGAGTCGCAACGCAGACTATGCTGAACAGCCAGTTGTAAACTACCTATTAGCAGCAGAAGCAGCACAACAGCGCGGTGATGAATTCCGAGTTCAGCAACACCTTGAACGCGCAGCTGAGCTTGCCGATACCAATCAACTTCCAGTTGATATTACACGGGTGCGTATTTTATTGGCGCAAAATGAAAATCATGCGGCGCGTACTGGCGTTGATGAATTATTAAATCAAGCACCTCGCCATCCTGAGGTTTTACGTTTAGCTGAAACGGCTTATACCCGAACCGCTGCTTGGCAAGCATTGCTTGATATCATTCCTTCCATGCAAAAAATTGCATTACACACGGATGATGAACTCGCTCAATTACGCCAAAAAGCCTACATTGGCATTATGGGGCAGAAGATGTCCGAAAATGGCTGTGATGGACTGAAAAATTGGTGGAAAGCGCAGCCTCGTAAAGTGCATCACGATAATGCATTACGTGTTGTTTTAGCTGAACACCTTATTGAATGCAACGATCCTGATAGCGCTCAAACGATCATCTTAGACGGCATTAAACGCCAATATGACGAGCGTTTGATCCTACTATTACCTCGTTTAAAAAATACAGATGCCAGTGTGATTTTGAAAGTACTCAATTCATTAATTAAACAGCATGGGCCAACACCATTACTCAATAGCACATTAGGTCAGATAGCAATGCAACAAGGGCAATGGGGTCAAGCTGAAGAGGCTTTTCGTAATGCATTAAAACAACGCCCTGATGTTCATGATTTTGCGTGGCTTGCTGATGCATTAGATAAACAGAAAAAATCTGAAGAGTCGGCGAAAGTGCGTAAAGATGCTTTATTAATGACACTGAAAAAAGACTCTGTCATTTTTGAAGAGCCTAAAAAAAGTAAATAAACACATTCGATGAGAACGTGATCATAAATCGTTTAATTAACTGATCTAAAAACCCTCTTTATTGAGGGTTTTTTTATGTGATTTAAAAGCCTCGTTGAAATAACAACACCACTTCTACACATAGAGTCAAAAACACATACACCCAAGCGATACGATAAAAGCGAGTGGGTATTCCCTTCTCATTTTCTTGCTTAAATGCCAAATAATGTTTTTTCGCTTGATAAAACACGACGATATAAATCAGTGCGATCCCCTGACAAAGAAAAACCACATATTTAGCCCATGATTTGCCACCTATAATGAGCATGATAAGAGGGATCAAAAAAAACAATAATGGGCCAAACTTCTCTATAAGAAAGAGTTTTTCTTGTGCAAGATATGCTTTTTGCTTATTTATCATATTGATGCTATCCCCAATCTCCCCTTGCACTGGATAATAGCGTGTTAATGCAGTGAATACAAAATGGATGTGTGGTTGGTATATAAAAAAACGCCTGTATAAAACTATACAGGCGCATAAATATACAATCAGGTCTACAGACGGATGGTGCCTCACTCAACGTTTCGTCCTGTTGATGATGAATGATGTTCATCGTTAACGTGGACGTAGGCACCGAATAATCGGCTCTGCATCATTCCTAGGTTTATGAAGTCATATGCTGTCATAAGGAGTGGAATGAGCATCTACAATATACATAAAGCATTTAGCGTGCCAATTTTTCATTTTTTATTAAAAATATCACCTATCCCTAAAAAAGTAAGGTAACTTATTGAATTCTGCTCTTCCTTTCTGACTCTACTCATTTTCAATGATAAATAAGCGACGACCTGTACTTCCAACACGCTATTGCTAAGTAGAAAAAGAAAATATAGTGTCTGATATACGTCTCTTTTTCACGACAAGAAAAACACAACCAATATTTAACCCTATAAAATCAATGTATTACATGTCTCCTATTGGAGACACCCAAAGTAGCGAGTGTTGGCATTTGCCGACAAATAAAATAAAAGACTTATATTTCATATAATTACTATCTATTATTTTATGTATTTAATTCATCTTTTTTTGAAGATTAAAATTCAGCAATAAATTAAATTATTAATAACTCTTAAGTGATAAGAACGATATTTCTGTTAAAAGCATCATTTTAGTTTTCTTATCTGAAACACATAACACGAAATAAAAAACATAAATTGTAGATGTAGATGTAGATGTAGATGTAGATGTAGATGTAGATGTAGATGTAGATGTAGATGTAGATGTAGAAAAAGTATGGCGGGTTTTAAAAAGCTAAATCGTAGATACGAAAAAGCCTCGATATAATCGAGGCTTTTTCTTATTGGTCGGCGAGAGAGGATTCGAACCTCCGACCCACTGGTCCCAAACCAGTTGCGCTACCAGGCTGCGCTACTCGCCGTCTGCATCACTGCTCTTATCTTGTTTATTGGTGCGAAGGGGGGGACTTGAACCCCCACGTCCGTTAGGACACTAACACCTGAAGCTAGCGCGTCTACCAATTCCGCCACCCTCGCATAAACAATAACTAAGATAAGATGGGGTGGCTAATGGGACTCGAACCCACGACAACTGGAATCACAATCCAGGGCTCTACCAACTGAGCTATAGCCACCATAACAGCTATCTTATTACTTCTTACAACAACGTTCTTCACCGTAACTCTTAGCACGCTTTAATGGCGCGCCCGACAGGATTCGAACCTGAGACCTCTGCCTCCGGAGGGCAGCGCTCTATCCAGCTGAGCTACGGGCGCTTCACGCCGTTGCGGGAGAGGATAGTACGGATTTACGCTCTGTCTGTCTAGTGCTTTTTGAAAAAAAAAGTTTGTTTGACGATAGTTTGTGCATTTCGTCGATAAATGGAGCGCTTTTACACACTAAACGCTCCGTCAGTATAATAATTAAACAACCAAGATGCTAGATAAAAGCATGAATAAATTATTTAATCAGCTCCGTCTAACAAAAAAAGACGCTATTACGACTACAATTTATTGGAATAATAATACCCGACGAATTTTAGTAGCTTAAATTGACGCTTAATTCGGCTTGGTTGTGATAACAAACGATATAACCATTCTAAGCCAAGGTTCTGCCATGCTTTCGGTGCTCTTTTAACATGACCTGTAAATACGTCATAAGTTCCGCCAACGCCCATATATAAAGCATCAGGATAAATTTCACGACACGCACGAATAAATAGCTCTTGCTTCGGTGATCCCATGGCAATAGTCACTATCTTCGCACCAGAGGCCTTTATACGCTCAAATAACGCCTCTCTATCTTGTGGTGTGAAGTAACCGTTCTGACTCCCCACAATATTTACGTTCCACTGTGCTTTAAGCTTATTTTCGGTTTGAGAAAGAATTTCAGGTTTACCACCAACAAGAAAGACTGGCGTTCCCTCTTTACCCGCCCTTTCCATTAATGCTTCCCATAAATCTGCACCTGCAATACGAGAAACATTTGCATCAGGATACTTGCGACGAATACCTCGCACGACACTGATACCGTCGGCATAAAGATAATCCGCTTCATTGAGTAGCTCATTGAGTGCAAAGTCTGTTTCTGCTGTGAGAATTTTTTCTGCATTAATGGCAATCAAAGAGCCGCTTTTTATTTGTGCTCCTTCATAGAGATAATCCAGAAAATGAGCCATATCGCGAAATCCCCAGATATTATGTCCGCGGATTGAATACTTCGGAATTGAATTGGATCCCATTACTTTTCCTTTTTCTCTAAACAACGAAGTTCACTTTGTATTTGGCGGGTTACGTAATTACGCACTAATCCCGCACTTTCAAATAGCCAATAAAGCAGTTTGGCGGCCACCAAACATAAACCAAAAATTAAACAGAAAAACACAACGCGAGAAACGAAAGAATCAACACCTTCCCGCGCCAAAACAATCATATTAAAAATAGCCCCAAAGCAGAACGCTTGCAAAATAGCCGATTTATAACGATTGCTTTCATTGAGCCCTTGCTGATATAGCCAATCAAACCACTTAATAATCAGTCCTACAACAATTGCACCTAATGGGATAAAGGCAATACCTCCCATTACAACTAATGAGCCAATTAAAGTCGGTGAAATGGCAAGCCCCGCATGGTAATTAAGCACTTCCCATGTAAAGTAATTTGCCGAGTTCAGCACAACGTCAGGGCGTTCTGGCCATACCCAAGAAGGAATAAAGACATAGAAATCACGAATGATTGGCGCAAGCCCTTGAAACTCAATCTTGTCATAATTATTCAGTAACAAAGCTAGATTTTCCCAAGGAGAGAACGTATCGCGAGTGAGATACAAGAACGTATAGAATGCCTCGGCACCACTGACATCAAGCCCATAACGTTTTAATGCCAGCCAAAACATGCCAACAATACTCATCACTCCTGCTGCAACCAGCATCCACAAGGTTATCCAGCCGCGAACAATACCGATAAACAAAAACAGCGCGAAAGCGATGATGATATTAGCGCGGGTTCCTCCCACGATAATGTAAGTTAAGATCCCAAAACCCACCGTTGCACAAAGGAAGAAAATCCAGCGCTGTTGAGTCGGTTTTAAGAAATAGACCACCAGCATGGCGGGAATAAAGAAATAGAAAAAGCGCTTAAGCGCCACACCCGATACTTGGCTTGAAAAAATTTGGCTATATGTTTTGAGCTTAAAAAGTAAAAAACCATTTTGTAGGAAGAAAATACCCACAGTTACAAAGGCAATTAATGCTAATAAAATCCAAGTGAGGTTGGTCTCTACTCTATTCATCGTAAATAACGGCCTAGAAGGGCCGTCAACCGATTTTCTCAGTCTTACCTTATAAGTTACATAATAAATGGCATAGAAGCTGGTAGAGGCTAATAGCGCGTATAATAATGAGTCAACGGGTACAACTGCGACATCAAATTGGAATACCAACATACAAGTTAGTGGAAAGCCAAAATAGAAAGTCAGCAGATAGAGCATTGAGAAAAAAACATTAAAATTAAAACGAACTCGACGAAACTCTTGATAAGTCAGTAATAAAATAAAACTTAAAGAGATAAAATAAACAAGTGTTAAGCCACCCAGTTCCGCCAATGTCATTGCGGCTCTCCTGTACTCATCTCAATTAACGCTTTCCAACCGTCCGTAAAATTAGGCGCAAAGAAGGCAATATTTTGGCGATCAAGTATCAACAATTGACGTTTAGCCTCTTCAATTAGCGCAACATCTAATTTATCACCTGAGAAAAAGACTGGAACATTCTGTTCTGTTAAATCTTGCCAAAACGGGTTTTGACGGCTAATAACAAAAGGGATCGCAAATTGAATAAGCAGACAAAGGGTGCCAATACCTTGTTGTCGATGAAAAATAAAATAACCTAAATCACATGTTTTCAATAACGCTAGATAATCATCAAATACCAATTTATCACGTAATATTTCAACCTGATTATAGGGAAGCAACTGGCTAGCGGCTTGAGCGACTTCATCAATATAAACGTGATTATTTTCAGGATATCCCATTGGAATAATCACTTTTGCACGTGTTCCATATTGCTCTGCAATTGCCTGTAACGCTTCAATGTGGCGATTCGAGCTATCCCCTGAATTACCCACAATAATGGTAAGTTGTTTTTCATCAATAGGCGTTTTTTCTGTCACCGTAAGCGCAGGATCCATTCTTGTTGGGAAATAGAGTAAATTGGCAGGAATATTAACGTTAAATTGCGCGAAGTAGTTAAGATCACCTCGTGTACCAAATACTCGCCCCACGCGTTTTTGAGCGAGTTTACGAAGAAGATAGAAAAGTCTAAATTTTAGCTGTTTAGAATCCTGATACAAATCAGCACCCCAAATATGCCACCAAAATTGATGACGTTTAATTTTACCTGTTAATAATGCCAACCAAATAGGTGCATTAAACTGACCTAAAAAAAGGAATCGTTGGTGAGTATCGGCTTTTGCCAATGTGACCACTCTCTGTGCAACCTGCTTTTTATCGACTAAACACTCAATATCTAAAGCTGGATAGCTTTCTTGCAGTGAAGTATTTTTACTGGCAACGATAAAACGAGGTTTATACATTAACCCCGCCTCAGTCACGAGGTGGTCGTTAAAAAAACGTAACATTGTGTTGTTATGATGCACAATGTCTGAACCTAGTACGTAAATCAAAGTTGTCATTTGCGCCTGCAATAAATCACGAAAACGGAACTACAGAGAAGGAAGTAAATAATGTACGTTGCCATATAGGCTTGAGCGGCACCTAGTGCGCCATGTTCAGGAATAAGCCAACGCGAAAATAGCGTTAATAAGGCAAATTGACTGACTTCTGTAAGGATATAAAAACGCAGTGCCGCTTTTGCAATGATGAGATAACCAAAGACATAAGCGCCTACCTTTAAAACATCACCGACAAGTTGCCATGCGAATAAATCACGCATAGCGACAAATTTATCTGAAAACAGTAACCAAATCGCGAAATCACGTAATAACCACACCATAAAACTCGCAACCGCTACCACGGGTAATACAAACTTCAGTGACTTAACAATCTCTTTGGTAATATCACTCTTTTGCGTTAATCGGGAGAGTGTTGGCAGTAAATAAACTGAGAACGATGCGGTAATAAACTGCAAATAAGCATCTGAAATACTGGTCACCCCTTGCCAAATCCCTACGTCTTCCCAACTATAGTGCTCAGCAAGTAAATTACGCATCATGATATAAGCGACGGGTAATGTAATCGAGGTCAGTATTGCCATAATGGTAAACTTACCAAGATGACTTGCTATCGCTTTATCCCAATGAGGTTTAAGTTCACTGAAAGCGAAGCGTTTACGCTTGACTACTAAAAATGTAGCAGGAAATAAAATAAGTGCTGGAACTAATGCTAATCCAATCAATGCACCGTGATAACCCGCAAACAAATAGCACAAATAATAAGCAACAACACCAATAATGCTACCTGCAATCACAGATAAGGCATTACCTGCTGCGTCACGATAACCTTTTAATATGGCAAGAAAATAGTTGCTATATGCTATCCCCATTTGAATAAAAGCAACGGCTCTTACAATATCCTGATATTGATGATAATTATCACCAAATAACACTTGGCTAATGGGGGCAGAAAAAAGAAGAAATAAAATAGCCAATAGTGTGGAAAATAGCAAAATCATGGATGATGAAGTACCCAACACTTTTTTACGTTGAATATCATCATCTTGATATTGTGCGATTAATTTCGTCACACCATTAAAAATGCCCGCACCAGACAAGACGCCGAGTACGGTAATTAATTGACGAAAGTTACCCGCTAACCCGACTCCTGTTGGACCAAAAGAGACTGCAAGTAACTTAACGACAAGCAGACCAGCCCCGATTTTTATCAGGGTTGATCCCGCTGTCCAAATTGATGCTTTGGCTAATGACATAATTAAGCAAAGAAATCGCGAATATGGCCAATAACAGTCTGCTGCTCTTCTTCTGTCATATTGTAGAACATAGGTAAACGCACTAAACGCTCACTTTCTTGTGTAGTGAAAATATCTTCACCATCAAAACGACCAAATTTCATACCTGCTGGACTGGTATGTAGTGACACATAGTGGAATACCGTTAAAACACCATGCGCTTTCATATAGTCATTAAACGCACTACGTTGCTCAATATCTTTCAGTTTGATATAGAACATATGCGCATTGTGTTCTAACCCTTCAGGAACGATTGGAAGCGCCAATAAGCCTTTTTCCGCTAATGGCGTTAATGCATCATAGTAAATCTGCCAAAATGCTAAACGACGCTCATTAATTTTTTCGGCTTCTTCAAGTTGAGCCCACAGGTAGGCTGCTTGTAAATCTGACATTAAGTAGCTAGAACCAATATCACGCCAAGTATATTTATCTACCTGGCCACGGAAAAATTGACTACGGTTAGTGCCTTTTTCACGAATAACTTCTGCGCGATTGATTAAATCAGGATCGTTAATTAACGTTGCCCCACCCTCACCGCCTGATGAGTAATTTTTAGTTTCATGGAAACTATAACAACCAATATGACCAATCGTACCAAGAGCCTTACCCTTGTAAGTTGACATAACACCTTGTGCCGCATCTTCAATCACGAACAGGTTATGTCTTTTCGCAATCGCCATAATGGTATCCATTTCACAGGCAACACCTGCATAATGAACAGGCACGATAGCACGAGTTTTTTCTGTAATCGCCGCTTCAATTTTTGTTTCATCGATATTCATGGTATCTGGACGGATATCAACAAAAACAATCGTTGCTCCACGTAATACAAACGCATTAGAGGTCGAAACAAAGGTAAAACTCGGCATAATGACTTCATCGCCTGGCTTGATATCTAATAAGATAGCAGCCATTTCAAGCGATGCAGTACAAGATGGCGTTAACAGCGTTTTATGACAATGAAATTGTTCTTCTAACCACTTTTCACATTTTTTTGTGAAATTGCCATCGCCACAGAGCTTGCCACTTTCCATGGCCTGTTTCATATATTCTAATTCGGTGCCGACAACGGGTGGTTTATTAAACGGAATCATATTATCCCCTGTATAACCAATAAGTGGTGCTCTCTATTAAGCCCCCACTGTGTGTGTATAAACGCGAAGCTGCAATATTGCTGATTTGTGTTGCAACATATAGGGTTGAAATACCTTGCTGTTGACACCAAAACTTCGCGGCCGACATCAGTTGTTTACCAATGCCTTGTCCTGTTCTATTGGGCATTACCGCAAGTAATCCCACTCTTGCTTCACTTTCAGATAGACGACGTAAAGTGACAAAACCACTCATGTTATTGTCAATATCATAAGTCAGTAAGCAGATATCATCGAACGTGCCTAGTACGGCTTTTTTAACCCATAATGCATAAAAACGACTGCTATCACCTTCTTGATACCAAGGTGTTCTAAAACGGCTTTGTACAAAAGCTTCTGAGGCTGTTGCCATCAATAAATCGATATCATCTTCATTGGCTTTTCTAAAACAGCATTCAGGCGCATTCTTACAAGCATTTTCTATGCCAATTGAAAGTTTAAAATCAATTTCACCTTCCGCAAATTGAAAACCTAATTGGCTGAGTTTATCGATGAGAGAAAGCTCATGAGATGCGATTTTAGCTTGAACCACAGCAAAAGCATCAAGCTGTTCGCCTGTTAACACGGGCGCTTGTATATCAAACTCAAGGCGCCCTGTTTTGAGGGAGAAAAATTCACTTTCCCACTCAAGATAATTAATATTGGCGAGGACGGACATGTAATAAATCCAATAGATAACGACCATAACCCGTTTTAGACAGCGATTTTGCACTTTCTCTTACTTGGTCATCATTGAGCCATCCATTGCGCCAAGCAATCTCTTCAAGACACGCCACTTTAAATCCTTGGCGCTTTTCAACGGTTTGAACGAAAGTACTGGCCTCAATTAAACTGTCGTGAGTGCCGGTATCTAACCATGCAAAACCACGCCCTAACAGTTCAACATTAAGCTCACCACACTCAAGATACATCTGATTAATCGACGTAATTTCTAGTTCGCCACGAATAGAGGGTTTTACTTTTTTAGCAAAATCCACCACACGGTTATCGTAGAAATAAAGCCCTGTTACAGCCCAATTAGATTTAGGTTGTTCTGGTTTTTCTTCAATCGACAGTACTTTGAAATCATCATCAAATTCAACAACACCAAATCGTTCAGGATCCATGACTTGATAACCAAAAACTGTTGCTCCCCGTTCACGTTGAGCAACTTGTTTTAGTTTTGGACTAAACCCTTGACCAAAATAGATATTATCGCCTAACACTAAACAGCAATGATCATCGCCAATAAATTCTTCACCTAAAATAAACGCTTGAGCTAAGCCATCTGGCGATGGCTGTATTTTATATTGAAGATGAACACCAAATGCAGAGCCATCCCCCAATAAGCGCTGAAATGAAGTCATATCATCGGGTGTTGTGATGATCAAAATATCCCGAATACCGGCAAGCATTAGAACTGAAAGCGGATAATAGATCATGGGCTTATCATAGATAGGCAATAACTGCTTCGATACCCCTTTGGTTATCGGATGCAGTCGTGTACCAGAGCCACCCGCTAGAATAATACCTTTCATCATTTATCCTTTTACTTAATCAGTTTCCAAGCCCTAGACGTTCGCCTGCATAAGAGCCATCTAACACACGTTTCCACCATGTTTCGTTATTTAAGTACCACAAAACTGTTTTACGAATGCCTGATTCAAATGTCTCTGCGGGTTTCCAGCCTAATTCAGCTTCAATTTTTGCCGCATCAATCGCATAGCGCAGGTCATGACCGGGTCTGTCTTTCACATAAGTGATGAGATCGACATATTGAGCAACACCTTCTGGTTTTGCTGGATATAACTCTTCTAATAGTGCACAAATCGTTTTAACAACATCAATATTACGGCGCTCATTATGACCACCAATATTGTAGGTTTTACCCGGTGTTGCTGTTGTTGCGACTAAATAGAGGGCGCGAGCATGATCTTCAACATAGAGCCAATCACGGATCTGCTCACCTTTACCATAAACAGGTAATGGTTTTCCTGAAATCGCATTTAGAATAATTAATGGGATTAATTTTTCAGGGAAATGATAAGGGCCATAGTTATTTGAGCAGTTCGTGATCACGGTGGGTAAACCGTAGGTGCGTAGCCAAGCTCGAACTAAATGGTCACTTGAAGCTTTCGACGCTGAATATGGGCTACTTGGTGCATAAGGTGTAGTTTCAGTAAAGAAGTCATCTGTACCTTCTAAATCGCCATACACTTCATCTGTTGAGATATGGTGGAATCGGAACGCTGTTTTCTTCCCTTCAGGCAGTGCTTGCCAAAAGCGGCGAGCCGCTTCCAATAAGGTGTAAGTCCCCACAATATTGGTTTCAATAAACGCAGCCGGACCATCGATAGAGCGGTCAACATGGCTTTCGGCCGCTAAGTGCATCACAACATCTGGCTGATATTGAGCAAATAAGCGATCAAGCTCAGCGCTATCACAGATATCGACTTGCTCAAAGGCATAGCGTTCACTGTCAGCAACAGTTGCTAATGACTCTAAATTACCAGCATAAGTCAGCTTATCCACCACAACAACGCTGTCATTGGTATTTTCAATAATATGTCGAACAACAGCAGAGCCGATAAAACCGGCTCCACCTGTCACTAGAATGCGTTTCAACGCCATACTCCTTTAGTATCTACAATCCATTTTTGAGTCACTTTACTACCCGGGATCGCTTTAAATTGTTGGTGATCAACAAGCATTAAGACAATATCAGCATCTTTTAATGCTTGTTCTGTTGATACTAACTCTGTGATCCCTTTCAGTTTTGTTGGTAGCTCATGAATATTTGGCTCAACGGCTAATGTTGTACCACTGTGCCAATCTGCGATTTGTTTAGTGATATTCATCGCTGGGCTTTCACGTAAATCATCAATGTTAGGTTTAAAAGCTAAACCAAAGCAGGCAATCTTAATTTCGTTTGCACGTTTACCAGTTTCAGTCAGGCAATCTGCAACCGCAGCTTTAACTTGATCGATAACCCACACAGGTTTGCCATCATTGACTAAACGCGCAGTGTGAATTAAACGGGATTGTTTTGGATTTTGTGACACGATAAACCAAGGGTCAACTGCGATACAGTGTCCACCAACGCCTGGGCCTGGTTGTAAAATATTGACGCGAGGATGGCGGTTCGCCAAGCTAATTAGTTCCCACACATTAATATCTTGCTCAGCGCAGATCAGCGATAATTCGTTAGCGAATGCAATATTCACATCACGGAAGCTGTTTTCCGTTAGCTTACACATTTCTGCGGTACGCGCATTGGTGATAACACATTCACCCTCAAGGAAAATTTTGTATAACTCACTCGCACGCTCGGAGGATTTACGGTTCATTCCACCAACAACTCGGTCATTGCGAATAAGCTCAATCATAACTTGGCCTGGTAATACACGCTCAGGACAATAAGCAATATCAATATCTGCTTCTTCACCGTCTTGATGAGGAAACGTTAAATCTGGACGAGCTTCAGCTAACCACTGTGCCATTTGTTCAGTAGAACCAACAGGTGACGTCGATTCTAGAATAATAAGATCACCTTTTTTCAGTACAGGTGCGATAGAACGAGCCGCCGATTCAACATAAGCCAAATCAGGCTCATGTTCACCTTTAAACGGTGTTGGTACTGCAATAAGGAAAGCATCTGCTGGCTGTGGCGTGGTATAGGCTTTTAAATGGCCTTCTTCAACCGCTTGTTTAACGACTTTATCGAGATCAGGCTCAACAATGTGAATTTGACCTTTATTAATTGTATCAACAGCATGCTGATTAACATCAACACCAATGACGCTTTTTTTACGAGAGGCAAAAGCTGCCGCTGTAGGTAAACCAATGTAGCCGAGGCCGATAACAGAAATAGTTTCAAAACTCATAATGTCACCTGATTTTTTTTCAATGCTTCAAGAATACGTTGGCAGGCATGTCCATCACCATAAGGGTTTGTCGCCTTACTCATTTGGTGATACGCATTTTCGTCTGTCAATAAAGAGGTTACTTCGCTAACAATACGTTTAGTATCTGTTCCCACTAAACGAACAGAGCCTGCTTCAACAGCTTCTGGGCGCTCTGTCGTGTCTCTCATTACCAGAACTGGCTTACCTAATGAAGGGGCTTCTTCTTGAATTCCACCAGAGTCGGTCAGAATAAGGTAAGCATGGTTCATTAGATAAACAAATGGGAGATAATCTTGTGGCTGTATTAGTTTAATGTTGTCAATACCGTGAAGAATACGTTGAACAGGCTCACTCACATTTGGATTTAAGTGAACAGGATAAACAACTTCAACATCAGGGTGTGCTAATGCAATTTCAGCTAAAGCTTGGCAAATCCGTTCAAAACCACCACCAAAGCTTTCTCGACGATGTCCTGTTACCAAGATCATTTTCTTGTCAGGCTGAATAAATGGATAGTGTACAGCAAGCTCATTTAAGAGTGTTTGATTGCCCATCACTCTGTCACTTACCCAAAATAACGCATCTATTACCGTATTTCCCGTGACAAAAATCTTTTTATCCGCAACCGCTTCACGTACCAAATTTAATTTTGCAGTTTCTGTTGGTGCGAAATGATACATTGCAAGATGTCCTGCAATGGTGCGGTTTGCCTCTTCAGGCCAAGGAGAGTAAAGATTGCCAGTACGTAATCCAGCTTCCACATGACCAACTGGAATTCGTTGATAAAATGCGGCTAAGCTTGCTGCCATGGTCGTTGTTGTATCACCATGTACTAAAACAACATCAGGTTGAAATGACGCTAATACTGGTTTTAACCCTTCTAAAATACGACAGGTAATATCCGTTAAATCTTGTCCTGGTTTCATAATATTGAGATCGTAATCTGGTTTGATCTCAAAAAGATTTAATACCTGATCAAGCATTTCTCGATGTTGGGCCGTAACACATACCTTCGCTTCAAACGAATCATCATTTGCTAAAGCGTGCACTAAAGGTGCCATTTTTATCGCTTCAGGGCGTGTGCCAAAAACAGTCAACACTTTCACAGTGGCTCTCTTTTTTTCATTGTTATATTGCTTATTTTTGGGAAAGCAATATGCCCTTATTCTCAAAACATCAGGTGCCGAAACACCTGATGTCTCGTTATTGTCATCAATGACAAAATTTAATTATTATTATTTTTTAATGAACTGCGTCTTACTAATGCAACACCTGCACCCACTAAAACGCCAATAGCGCCCCAAAGTACCATCATAAAGGCACGACGAGGGCTATCTCGTTTTACAGGATCTTCAGGGGTACGTAGAAAACGGTAAGTTTGGAAGTTGTCTTGTAATTTTGCGCCCACAGTAAGGGTCGCTAACATTGCCGTATTTTGATCATAATCACTATCAAAATCAGCACCTGTTGCAATTAAAGTTTCTAGCTGTGATTGCAACAGAGGAACACCTAACAGAAACAATTTAGAATCCGGTAACTCATCAATCGCAATCGAGGTCTGTTTTTGAGAAATACCTTGTTTCTCAGCCACTTTAATTGATTGCTCTAATAAGTTAATTTGGCGTTGATACGCAGATTGAGCCGCCATTTCTTGACGTTTAACTAGCGCTTTCATTGATTGAGTTCGAGTTGACCAAGCTGTTATCACTTCATCATTAAGATGGGTAGACGCTCTCTTATTAGCAAAAGCAATATACTCATTTAATAATTGGCTCGCTTCTTTTGACGTTTCTGCGATAAGTTTCAGTTGATCATTAACTAATTTTTTCTCATCGGCAGGCGTAAATTGAATATTGTTAATTAATTCATCCAATAATGCAGCATTAGCCTGTTCATCACTCTCTTTGCGCTGTTTAAAATAATCCGTTTGCAGCCAAAACTCACGACGTGTATCAAACGCAGCAACCTGAGTAATAAATTCTTGATAAGCTTCATCTGAAATAGTTAAAGCAGATGTTTGTGCGGCTGGATTAATTTGTGTATCAAGATTGCGCAAAAATTGAGATTGCGAATAATAACTACCTAAGTTATTAATCGTTGGTTTCTCTGTCATTGCGATCGCACTCCATTTAGGCTGCATCAAATAAGATGCACCCAGTGCAATCACGGCAAAAAGCAGAGCGAACCCTATAATCCAGCTTTTTCCTGACCAAAGTGCACAAAAAAGACCTCGAATATCGAGTTCATTATCTGGCTGATCACCCTGTCGGGAGGCGTTATTTTCCGAGTTCATCACGTTAAAAAACCTCTGCTTATATTAATGCTGTTGTGTTGCTCTACGTAAGCGACGCTTATGTCGTTTAATAAAACGAGCGACTCGCCACGCGCGTTTAATGCAATAACCATACATAACAAATGCAAGCAAGAATAATGCCAACATAAACCATTCAGGGACAAATGATAGGTTCTGACCGATAATACCAATCGCGGCTAATAACGCGGCTGACAGTGTAATCAAAATGAAAGCTTGGCGGGAGGTAAAACCTGCACGCATAATCAAATGGTGAATATGTTGACGGTCTGGAGAGAAAGGACTCATTCCTTTACGTAAACGACGATACATAATTGCTACCATATCCATAAGAGGTATAGCAATTATCCATAATGCAGTGACAGCTTTAACTGGGCGAGGCTGGGTTTGTGTTGATGCGACCAATAACCAAATAATAGTAAAGCCAATCAGTGTACTTCCTGCATCACCCATAAAGACTTTGAATTTTTTACCGCAGACGCCTAAGTTTAAAAAGATATAAGGTAAAATTGCCGCGATAAATGAGAAGCACCAGAATGCAAGAGCGGAATTGCCACCTTGATATAATAAAATACCAAGTGCACCAAAAGAGACACAAGAAAGACCGCCTAATAACCCATCAATACCATCAACCATATTAAAGGCATTGATTGCTGCCCAAACCGCGAAAAGTGTAACAATATAACCGAAAGGCCCTAAATGCATTTCCCAAGGACCAAAAGCATGACCTAGCGTGTCGAGTTTTAAACCCGCGCCCACCATCATCACGATCCCAACAAAAGCCTGAATTGTTGCTCTAATTTTGACACTAATATCGAAGCGATCATCTAATGCGCCGATAAAAACAAGAAGTCCCGCACATGCCAGATACAATTCCTTATGAGGAATATAGATATCTGAAATATAAAATGCGAAAACAATACCAAAATAGACTGATATTCCGCCAACGAGGGGGATCAATCCATGATGTTTTTTACGATAATTCGGTTTATCCACGAGTCCTATTTTTTTTGCAATTTTACGAGCCAAGAATAAAAATGCGAAAGAAAATAAGAACACATAAAAAACGCTTGTGCTCATTTTTAGTATATCCACAGTACTGTTCTCTATAATAAATATAGCTGGTTATTTTACCCATCCATGTGTTTTTATTCTTTTTTCCAGCCTCACCACGACGAGTTTATTCGAAACCCACCACCCTTCATCAATTATAAGTTTTCCTTAACTATTTTCATTGATGCCATCGCTATTTTTATCAATTACTAAAACATGCAATATATATACCAATATCTCACTAAAATATTGCAATCTAAATTTGGATTACATCCATAAAAAACAAAAAACGCCACAACTATTGTGGCGTTTTCATCATATCGTCATTCTTACAAAGTAAACGAGCTTAACAGCATATAAATTGAGGTGATATTACTTATTCTATAATAGAGCACACTATTTTAATTCTATTCTCAGCTCAATCACTTTGTTAATACATTTTATGAACGTTTCATAAAGTCGAAGAATTCTTCATTGGTCTTAGTCATTGCTAACTTATTAATGAGGAATTCCATTGCGTCAATTTCACCCATTGGATGAATAATTTTACGCAGGATCCACATTTTTTGTAGCTCATCTTGAGACGTCAGTAACTCTTCTTTACGTGTACCAGAACGATTATAATCAATCGCTGGGAAAACTCGTTTTTCAGCAATCTTACGAGACAGGTGTAATTCCATATTACCTGTCCCCTTAAATTCTTCGTAGATAACTTCATCCATCTTAGAACCCGTATCGACTAATGCTGTTGCAATGATAGTCAAACTACCACCTTCTTCAACATTACGAGCAGCACCGAAGAAACGTTTAGGACGATGTAATGCGTTTGCATCCACACCACCTGTTAACACTTTACCTGATGAAGGAACAACCGTGTTATAAGCACGCGCTAAACGTGTGATGGAGTCTAACAGGATGATAACGTCTTTTTTATGCTCAACTAAGCGCTTCGCTTTTTCAATCACCATTTCTGCAACTTGTACGTGGCGAGAAGCGGGCTCATCAAAAGTTGAGGCAATAACTTCACCTTTAACTAAGCGTTGCATTTCTGTCACTTCTTCTGGACGTTCATCAATCAGAAGTACCATTAATACGCAATCTGGGTAGTTATGAGCAATATTGGCTGCAATGTTCTGCAGCAACATGGTTTTACCTGCTTTTGGTGGGGCAACGATAAGACCACGTTGACCACGGCCAATTGGTGCCGCTAAGTCAAGAACACGCGCAGTTAAGTCTTCTGTTGAACCATTACCACGCTCCATGCGTAAACGATTATTAGCATGTAGAGGTGTTAAGTTTTCAAAGAGGATTTTACTACGGGCATTTTCTGGTTTATCAAAGTTAACTTCATTAACTTTTAGGAGGGCAAAATAACGTTCACCTTCTTTAGGAGGACGAATTTTCCCTGCGATGGTGTCACCAGTGCGAAGGTTAAAACGGCGAATTTGACTTGGAGAAACGTAGATATCATCGGGACCAGCAAGGTAGGAACTGTCTGCGGAACGCAGGAAGCCGAAGCCATCCTGCAATATTTCCAGCACTCCGTCACCGAAAATATCTTCTCCACTTTTCGCGTGTTGCTTCAAGATAGAGAAAATAATGTCTTGCTTTCTCATTCGAGCCAGATTCTCTAGCCCCATATTTTCGCCAAGTGCTATCAGTTCTGATACCGGCGTATTTTTTAATTCGGTAAGATTCATAATGGTGGGTTCTTAATAACTCGGGGTAACTCTCGAACTATGAACGTGAATAGTATAACAGCAAATTGCTGTCAGTTTCGTCATGTGTAAAATTACAGATTATAACTTTCTAACATAAGGGTATAACTAAAATGATAATGTTAGAGAGTGTTAATACTATTAGACCAGTCTGCTTTATCCCAGAGAAGTGACATTCATTTTCGCGATGCATGAGTGTACTTTCAACTTATGGGTTAGGAACATACTTTGGAAAATTTATATCCCTTGAATACTATAGATTATTCTAAGGCAACTTGACTGGTTAGATGAATTCAGATTACTTATATTAAATATCATATTAGATTAAATATCATATCATGTTATTCAATTCTATTACTTTGCACGCTTGATATTCAATATCTCAGACTTATTTAATCATGTCTAATCATATTGACAAGTAGATTCGATATATTATGTAAGTAAGTGGCGCTAACTTATCATGCTTCGAAGCGGACGTCTAGCGGTCAATAACAGAAATACTGACAAGATCTAAACGTCCTGCTTTATTTTTGATATCTAAATCAAATTAGATATTTTCGTCTAAAAACTCTTTCAGTTGAGTTTTTGACAATGCGCCTACTTTTGTCGCAGCAACTGCACCGTTTTTGAATAAAATGAGTGTAGGAATACCGCGAATACCGTATTTTGGTGCTGTCAGCGGATTTTGATCGATGTTTAACTTCGCAACTGTTAATTTACCAGCGTATTCTGTTGCAACTTCATCTAGAATAGGAGCAATCATTTTACATGGGCCACACCATTCAGCCCAGAAATCAACAAGCACAGGGCCGGTTGCATTTAATACATCAGCATCGAATTTGCTGTCAGATAAGTGAAGGATTTTATCGCTCATTGTTCTACTCCAAAGAATAATATTGACCGTACCAGTGTAACATTAAATAACAAAAGTCTGTCTGCATTTCAGCGGATAAACTTTTGTAATGCAACCTATAACTGATATTCTATTACATTATGAGCAAAACATATTTGACAGAAAAGAAGTTTTCCGACTTCGCCTTGCATCCAAAAGTGATAGAAGCCCTTGAAAAAAAAGGGTTCTCTAATTGTACACAAATTC
The DNA here is from genome assembly GCF_022369495.1 of Proteus penneri. NCBI lineage: Bacteria > Pseudomonadati > Pseudomonadota > Gammaproteobacteria > Enterobacterales > Morganellaceae > Proteus > Proteus penneri. Next base: position 3,727,264 of record NZ_CP059690.1, on the reverse strand, counting down.
AGGCATTGACGTTACCTATCACTGTGAAAGGTCAAGACATTGCCGGGCAAGCCCAAACAGGAACAGGAAAAACGTTGGCGTTTTTAACCTCAACGTTTCATTATCTTTTAACACACCCTACTAAAGAAGGGCATGAAACCAATCAACCTCGTGCACTTATTATGGCGCCAACACGCGAATTAGCCGTGCAGATTTATTCTGATGCTAAAGAGCTTGCGCAAAGTACAGGAATTAAAATGGGCCTCGCCTACGGTGGCGATGGCTATGACGAACAACTCAAAGTATTAAGTAATGGTGTCGATATTGTTATTGGCACAACAGGTCGTTTAATTGACTACGTTAAGCAAGGACATATTAACCTTAACGCAATCCAAGTTGTGGTACTTGATGAAGCTGACAGAATGTACGATCTCGGCTTTATTAAAGATATTCGTTGGATCTTCCGCCGTATGCCAGTTGCCGCTGAGCGTATGAATATGCTGTTCTCTGCAACGCTTTCTTACCGTGTAAGAGAACTGGCTTTTGAGCAGATGAATAATCCTGAATATGTTGAAGTTGAACCTGAACAAAAAACAGGTTTTAGCATAAAAGAAGAACTCTTTTATCCTTCAAATGAAGAGAAAATGCGTCTTCTTCAAACATTAATTGAAGAAGAATGGCCAGATCGCTGTATTATTTTCGCCAATACAAAACATCGTTGTGACGACATTTGGGCACACCTTGTCGCCGATGGACACCGCGTTGGTTTATTAACCGGTGATGTACCTCAGAAAAAACGTCTACGCATTTTAGAAGATTTTACCCAAGGTAATCTTGATATTCTGGTTGCCACTGACGTTGCCGCTAGAGGTCTTCATATTCCTTCAGTAACTCATGTTTTTAACTATGATTTACCTGATGATTGTGAAGACTATGTTCACCGTATTGGTAGAACAGGACGTGCTGGAAATAGTGGTAACTCAATCAGCCTTGCATGTGAAGAATATGCCCTGAATTTACCTGCAATTGAAACTTATATTCAACACGCTATTCCTGTGAGTAAATATAATAGTGATGCGTTATTAACTGATCTTCCTGAGCCAAAACGCCGTCACCGTCCTCGACAAGGTCAGCCTCGTCGCAATAATGCGTCAGTGCGAAATAATAGAGGAAATAATACTCAACGTAACAACCGAAATAAACGCCCGAGTCATCCATAAATTATGCTGAAATCCTCATCACTTTATGCTGCTATTGATTTAGGTTCTAACAGTTTTCATATGTTAGTCGTTCGAGAAATCGCGGGCTCTATACAAGTCCTTTCCCGCGTGAAACGTAAAGTTCGACTTGCTGCTGGCCTAAATAGTGAAAATGAATTGTCAGAGCAGGCAATGGAACGCGGTTGGCAATGTTTACGACTTTTTTCTGAATATCTACGTGATATTCCAACTGAACAAATCAGAGTCGTCGCAACAGCCACATTACGCATTGCTAAAAATGCAGATATTTTTGTCGCAAAAGCGTCTGAAATATTAGGCAATACTGTTCATGTTATTAGTGGTGAGGAAGAAGCACGCCTTATCTATCGTGGCGTTGCACATACTACAGGTGGTGCAGAGCAACGTTTAGTCGTCGATATTGGTGGTGGCAGCACAGAACTGGTGACAGGTACGGGCGCTAAAACGACGCAATTAATGAGCTTAAGTATGGGCTGTGTCACTTGGTTAGAGCGCTATTTTACTGATCGTTCTTTAACTCAAGAAAATTTTGCTAAAGCACAAGACGCAGCCAAAGCGATACTCGCCCCAGTGGCGGATAAATTAATCGAGCAAGGCTGGCAAGTGTGTGTAGGCGCCTCTGGTACTGTACAAGCGTTGCAAGAGATCATGATTGCTCAAGGTATGGATGAATTAATCACCTTACCTAAGCTTGAGCGGCTCAAACACAAAGCCATTGAGTGTGGAAAACTCGAAGAGCTGGAAATTGAAGGACTTACTTTTGAACGAGCCTTAGTGTTTCCGAGTGGACTTGCTATCTTAATCGCCATATTTGAAACACTGCATATTGACAATATGATCTTAGCAGGTGGTGCATTACGAGAGGGCTTAGTCTATGGAATGTTGCATCTTCCTATTGAGCAAGATATCCGCCAACGTACTCTTCGTAATGTCCAGCGCCGGTTTCAAATTGATATTGAGCAAGCACATCGAGTTCAACAACTGGCAGAACACTTTTTTATCCAAGTCAGTAAGCATTGGCAATTAGATAATCGTTGCCGTGAGTTGCTTAATAGTGCCTGTGCATTACATGAAATTGGCCTAAGTGTCGATTTCCGCCAAGCACCTTCACATGCAAGCTATCTGATCTCTCATCTTGATTTACCAGGATACACTCCGGCCCAACGACGTCTATTAGCTTCTTTGCTAAAAAACCAAACAGGGATCATCGATCTTGCACCTCTTAATCATCAAAATGCCCTACCGATAACTCAAGCCAATCGACTAGTGCGTTTACTGCGATTAGCCATCATTTTTGCTAGTCGTCGCCGAGATGATACGCTCCCAGCATTACGATTACGCACTGTCGATGAAACACTCATTATTACATTGCCATATCAATGGCTTAATGAGCACCCGTTACGAGCTGAAAATCTCCAAGAAGAGATCCAATTACAGAGTTATGTACATTGGTCTTTAATGATTGAAGAACAAAATAGCTCTCGTATAAGCTAACTTTTTACTTATACAAAAATAAAACCCTCTTGGAGATCAATAGGCCAAGGGGGCATTTTATCTACCATTTTTATGCTATTGCGGTTTATGCCTTGCCAGCATAGCTCTTAATCCTGCAACACCTTTTTGGCCTTTCTCTTGTTTTTCCTCTGCACTTAACACTTTCTTTTTATTAGTATCCCAATTCAAATCATCTTGAGGTAACTCATAAAGAAAACGGCTTGGATCAGGTTTGATTAATTCACCGTATTGACGTCGTTCTTTACATAACGTAAACGTGAGTGTTTTTTGTGCTCGAGTAATGCCCACATAAGCAAGACGTCTTTCTTCTTCTACATTATCTTCATCAATACTACTTTGGTGTGGCAATATCCCTTCTTCCATTCCCACTAAAAATACATGAGGAAATTCAAGACCTTTAGAGGCATGTAATGTCATTAACTGAACTTGATCTAATTCTTCTTCTGTTTCTCCTCGCTCCATCATATCACGCAGGGTAAACCGGTTAACGACTTGGGAAAGCGTCATAGGTTCATGTAATTCATCACCTTCAAGCATTTCACTCATCCATAAAAATAGCTGATTAATATTTTTCATCCTCATTTCTGCAGCTTTCGCACTGCTTGAGGTTTCATATAACCAACTTTCATAATCCATTTCATGCAATAAATCACGTACAGCTAATAGTGGCTCTCGTTCTGATTTTTGTACTATACGCGACATCCATTGTGAAAATGCGTGTAATGAATTCAAGCCTCGACCTGTTAATGTTTGGCTTAACCCTAAATCAAAACAGGCATTGTATAAGCTTTTATCTCGAACTTTTGCCCACTCACCTAACTTTTGGATCGTCATGGGCCCGATTTCACGACGAGGCTTGTTCACAATACGCAAAAATGCCGCATCATCATCAGGATTAACAATGACTCGTAAATAGGCCAGAATATCTTTGATCTCTTCTCGTGAGAAAAAAGAGGTTTCACCTGAAATACGATAAGGAATGCGATTTTGCATCAAGTACTTTTCAAAAATACGAGACTGATGGTTACCACGATAAAGGATCGCATAATCCTTATAATTAGTTTTATTAATAAAGTGATGCGCAATTAATTCACCCGCAACACGTTCGGCTTCATGCTCTTCATTATTCGCCGTTAAAACGCGCAGTTCATCACCATAACCTAACTCTGAAAATAGTCGTTTTTCAAAGACATGGGGATTATTTTCAATCAAGATATTCGCTGATTTTAAAATACGTCCAGAAGAGCGATAGTTTTGCTCAAGCTTAATGACATTAAGTTGTGGAAAATCTTTTTGTAATAACACTAAATTTTGAGGTCGAGCACCACGCCAAGAATAAATGGATTGGTCATCATCACCGACAACCGTAAAGCGAGCCCTTTCACCGACCAACCATTTGACCAATTCATATTGGCTGGTATTCGTATCTTGATATTCATCCACCAGCAAATAGCGGATGCGTCTTTGCCAGCGCTCTCTGACTTCTTCATTTGTGCGCAATAATAGGGTTGGTCGGCTAATTAAGTCATCAAAGTCGAGCACGTTACAACTACGCAGATGTTGCTCATAACGTCGAAAACATTCGGCAAAAGTATGATCTTGTTGCGATCTCGCCATTCCAATTGCTTGCTCTGGCGTGAGCATATCGTTTTTCCAATTAGAAATTTGGCTCTTTAACTGAGAAAGCAAATCTTTATCTTCTTCTAATAAATCAGCGGTTAATTCTTTGAGTAGTGCAGACTGGTCTTGATCATCAAATAATGAAAATTTAGCTTTAATCCCTAACGCTTTATATTCACGTTTAATAATTTCCAACCCCAATGTATGGAACGTTGAGATCATTAATCCTTTTGCTTCTTGTCGACCTAAAGTTTGAGCGACACGCTCTTTCATTTCACGTGCTGCTTTATTGGTAAACGTCACCGCTGCAATTTGCTTTGCTGGGTATTGGCATTGACGAATAAGGTGTGCAATTTTATGAGTAATAACCCGTGTTTTTCCCGATCCTGCTCCTGCCAAGACCAAACAAGGGCCTGACACATATTCTACTGCTTTTTGTTGACCAGGATTTAATCGCATAGGTTTTCCACACTTCATTAGCCAAGAACATAACGGGAGACAATTGTAGCAGAAAGCGCATAAGAAAATGGTTCAGTTTTTTGAGCATTATTTCTCTAGGTAAAGGAAGTTTAACCTTGTTTAATAAAGTTTTACTTTGTATAATATTCAAACAAATATGGAGGTGTATATTATGAGTATAAAAAGCGAATTAATAGCCACTAAAGTTGATATAGAGCTCAAAGAGGCTTTTGTTGCAATAGCTCGAAATAAACACAGACCAGCCTCTCAAATCTTAAGAGATCTCATTCGAGTTTATGTGGAAAGTAATCAAACACAACCAAATGAAAAAACATTAAACACTTTTGCAAAAACAGATAAAGGTGATGATGTTTTTTATGCTGAAGATGCCCATGATTTATTCAAAAAATTGGATATCTAAATGCGAAAAGTGAGTTATTCAGGACAATTTAAAGAAGACTTAAAACTCGCAGAAAAACGAGGAAAGGATATTAATAAACTAAAAGAGATTATATTACTATTAGTGCAAGGAAAGCGACTACCTGCTCAATTGAAAGATCATCCATTAACAGGAAACTGGAAGCCTCGTCGAGATCTTCATATCGAACCTGATTGGCTACTTATTTATAAAATAGACAATGATACTGTTCATTTCGACAGAACTGGCTCACATTCTGATTTATTTAAATAAAAACCACATATCAAATTGATAGATATGTGGTTTTATCTTTTTAAGATATATTTAGCACTTATTTTTCTAAGCTATCTATTTCAAGATAATAAACTTATATTCTGTTTTATCATTTAAAATATATTAGCACTTATTTTTCTAAGCTATTTGCGTGAGAAGAAGGCGACAAAAGAGGTTATCCCAAGGAGCATACATCAGTATGTGGCTTGGGTAACCGAGTGTAGCCAACGCACTTATCACGTAAAGAGCGACGAAAAATTAGTTGCCGACAGCAATCTTCTTCATATCCGTCATATACCCGCGCAATGTTTTACCTACAGCTTCAATTGGGTGCTGACGAATGGCTTCATTGATATCACGTAATTGTGCATTATCGGTTCCATTATCTTGAACTTTCTTCGCTAAATCGCCAGATTGCAATGTTGTCATAAACTCTTTCAGCATAGGAACAACAGCAAACGAGAACAGATAGTTACCATATTCTGCCGTATCTGAGATAACCACGTTCATTTCATATAAACGCTTACGAGCGATGGTATTCGCGATTAATGGCAACTCATGCAGTGATTCATAATAAGCTGACTCAGCAAAGATACCCGCTTCAATCATCGTATCAAAAGCTAACTCAACACCCGCTTTAACCATTGCAACCATTAATACACCATGATCAAAGTACTCTTGCTCACTGATTTTACCCTCATATTCAGGATAATTTTCAAATGCGCTAGCTCCTGTCTCTTCACGCCATGTCAGCAAGTTTTTATCATCATTTGCCCAGTCTGCCATCATCGTTTCAGAGAATTTACCTGAAATGATATCATCCATGTGTTTTGCAAACAGTGGAGCCATGATCTCTTTCAGTTGCTCTGATAATGCATAAGCGCGCATTTTCGCTGGGTTAGATAATCTATCCATCATCAAGGTGATACCACCTTGCTTCAGTGCTTCTGTAATCGTTTCCCAACCAAACTGAATCAACTTACCTGCATAGCCTGGTTCAACACCATCGGCAACCATTTTGTCATAACATAACAGAGAGCCTGCTTGTAACATACCGCACAGAATGGTTTGCTCTCCCATTAAGTCTGATTTTACTTCAGCAACGAAAGAGGACTCTAAAACACCGGCACGATGACCACCTGTTGCCGCAGCCCATGCTTTCGCAATGGCCATACCTTCACCTTTTGCATCATTTTCAGGGTGAACGGCAATCAGTGTTGGAACACCAAAACCACGTTTATATTCTTCACGAACTTCTGTGCCCGGACATTTTGGTGCAACCATAACAACGGTGATGTCATCACGAATTTTTTCGCCCACTTCAACGATATTAAAACCATGAGAATAACCTAATGCTGCACCTGATTTCATCAGCGGTTGAACCGCTTGAACAACCGCTGAGTGTTGTTTGTCTGGTGTTAAGTTAACAACTAAATCTGCTTGAGGGATCAACGCTTCATAGGTTCCAACCTCAAAACCGTTTTCGGTAGCACGACGCCATGATGCACGTTTCTCATCAATCGCTTCTTGGCGTAAGGCATAGGCGATATTCAAGCCTGAATCACGCATATTTAAACCTTGGTTAAGGCCTTGTGCGCCACAACCAACGATAACGACTTTTCTGCCTTTCAGGTAATTTGCTTCATCAGCAAATTCTTCGCGCGACATAAAGCGACATTTACCCAATTGCGACAACTGCTGACGCAGATTCAATGTATTAAAATAATTTGCCATGAGGGACTCCAAAATCGTTGTGTATGTGTTTGCTGTTATTATCCTCACTCTCTGTGAGGTGTTGCATGACTTTACTATAGGGGATGAAAGCCATTGCTTAAATTGATATATTTACAAGATAGTGTTGCAAAAAATGCAACGTTCTTTTTTAGCACCTAAGGTGGGTGACAATGGATATTCGAGATCTCAAACTCTTCCTACATTTAGCTGAAAGTTGTCACTTCACTAAAACGGCACAAGCAATGCATGTCAGCCCTTCCACGCTCTCACGCCAAATTCAACGCCTTGAAGAAAGCTTAGGTCACCCACTGTTTTTACGTGATAACCGACAAGTCACTCTCACTGATGCAGGCGAACAATTAAAGCGCTATGCTCAACAAACTCTGTTGCAATATAAGCAACTGAAACATACGCTAAACCAAAATAGCCCAAGCCTTTCTGGTGAACTACGACTATTTTGTTCTGTAACAGCGGCTTACAGCCATTTACCGCCTATTCTTGACCGTTTTCGTGCAGAAAATCCATTAGTTGAAATAAAGCTCACCACTGGAGATGCGGCTGATGCCGTCGATAAAGTGCTATCTGATGAAGCTGATTTAGGTATCGCAGGAAAACCTGAAAAACTTCCTGAAAATATCTGTTTTGAAAAAATAGGTGAAATCCCATTAGTGCTGATTGCGCCCGCTCTGCCTTGCAATGTTCGCCATCTTGCAACGCAAGAGAAGCCCGATTGGCTTAATATTCCGTTTATCATTCCTGAACATGGCCCATCAAGACAACGGATCGCGCTATGGTTTAAGCGCCATCGTATCCATAATCCCTCAATTTATGCGACGGTTTCGGGACATGAAGCGATTGTTTCAATGGTTGCATTAGGTTGTGGTATTGCACTTATTCCACAAGTTGTCGTTGATAATTGCCCAGAGCCCGTTCGTAATCGCATCTCTTCATTGGATAATATTTCAATGGTAGAACCTTTCGAGTTAGGCGTTTGCGCATTACACAAACGCCTTCAAGAGCCAGTGATCAATGCTTTTTGGCGATTACTCCACAACTAAACTAGTCGTTTGTGGTGACAGGAATAACTGAAAAGAAGGATTTCCTGTCTCATCATGATACTCATAACCCAAGTCATCTAAATGTCGCTCAAAACGCCCTTGCGTTTCAGGGAGTTCAAACGCTACCAGCACACGCCCGTAATCAGTGCCATGACTACGATAGTGGAATAATGTGATATTCCAATAAGTCCCTAATGTTTTTAGAAACTTCATTAAAGCGCCCGGAGATTCTGGAAATTCAAAACTAAATAGGCGTTCTTTAAGTGGCTTATTAGGGCGCCCCCCGACCATATAACGCACATGAAGTTTTGCCATTTCATCGTCAGAAAGATCAGCCACTTGATAACCCGCAACCGTGAGTTCACGTAAAATTTCTTTACGCTCTGCGAGTCCTTGACTTAAACGTACACCGACAAAAATACGTGCATTTTCAGGATCAGCATCGCTATAACGATAATTAAACTCAGTAACAACACGTTGACCTAAGATCTGACAAAAACGTAAGAAACTTCCTTTCTGTTCAGGAATAGTCACCGCTAATAGCGCTTCACGTTTTTCACCGAGCTCACAGCGTTCAGAAACATAGCGTAAGCCATGAAAATTCACATTTGCACCGGAAAGCACATGCGCAAGGCGCTCACCTTTGATTTGATGCTGTTCTACGTATTTTTTAAGTCCTGCTAATGCCAATGCGCCTGAAGGCTCTGCAATCGCACGTACATCTTCAAATAAATCTTTTACTGCGGCACAAATTGCATCACTATCCACTGTGATAACATCATCAACATATTTTTGGCATAAACGGAACGTTTCATCACCGATACGTTTAACCGCAACACCTTCAGCAAATAATCCCACTCTTGCTAATTCAACGGGATGCCCTGCCTCTAATGCTGCTTTTAAGCATGCAGCATCTTCAGCTTCAACACCTATTACCTTAATTTCTGGCATAAGCTGTTTGATTAATACGGCAACTCCAGCAATTAAACCACCACCACCAACAGGTACGAAAATACGATCAAGATGAACATCTTGTTGTAAGAGTTCCATTGCCAGTGTTGCCTGCCCTGCAATGACTGCGGGATGATCAAAAGGCGGAACAAAGGTGTATCCCATCTCTTCAGATAGCGCGATAGCTTTTGCTTTTGCTTCATCAAAATTGGCACCATAAAGCAATGCTTCTCCACCAAATTGGCGAACAGCATCAACTTTAATATCTGCTGTTGCCACTGGCATCACAATGAGTGCTTTTACTCCCATTCGATTAGCTGACAACGCAACACCTTGCGCGTGGTTCCCCGCTGATGCCGTCACGACACCTTTCGCTTTTTGCTCAGGAGTCAACCCTGCAATCATGGTATAAGCACCACGTAATTTAAAGCTATGAACGGGTTGTCTATCTTCTCGCTTAACTAAAATCGTATTTTCTAAACGTTCAGATATTTTTGTCATCTCTTGAAGCGGAGTGACTATTGCGGCTTCATAAACAGGTGCGCTCAGCGCCGCTTTTAAATATTCAGCGCTGCTTGGCGCTGAATTTAAAGGTCTAAAGGCAGCCATTCTTAGCCCCCTAACTTAGATTTATCACGCACCGCACCTTTATCGGCACTGGTGGCTAAAGAGGCGTAAGCACGTAAAGCAAAGGAAACTTGGCGCTGCCTATTTTGTGGTGTCCACGCTTTATTACCGCGAGCATTTTGTGCATCACGACGAGCTGATAACGTTTTATCATCCACCTTTAATGAGATCTCGCGGGTTGGAATATTGATAGAAACAATATCGCCTTCTTCCACTAAACCAATCACGCCACCATTTGCCGCTTCAGGTGACACATGCCCGATAGATAAACCCGATGTTCCACCAGAGAAACGCCCGTCAGTGATAAGTGCACAAGCTTTCCCTAATCCCATTGATTTTAAATAAGAGGTTGGATACAACATCTCTTGCATACCAGGACCACCTTTAGGGCCTTCATAGCGGATAATTACCACATCGCCTGCCACGACTTTGCCACCTAAGATAGCCTCTACTGCATCATCTTGGCTTTCATACACTTTTGCGGGACCACTAAAAATTAAGTTATCTTCATCAACACCCGCCGTTTTAACAATACAGCCATCTTCCGCTAAATTTCCTGATAGCACGGCTAATCCACCATCTTGGCTATAAGCATGTTCTTTGCTACGGATACAGCCATTTTCACGATCTGTATCTAAAGTTGGCCAACGACAATTTTGTGAAAAAGCTTTCGTTGTACGAATACCTGCGGGGCCTGCTTTGAACATCGATTTTACTTGCTCATCTTGTGTTAACATCACATCATATTGCGACAATGTTTCTGGCAAACTTAACCCTAAGATATTATTAACATTGCGATTGAGTAATCCTGCTCTGTCTAACTCACCTAAAATACCCATAACGCCACCAGCGCGGTGAACATCTTCCATATGATATTTTTGTGTACTTGGTGCCACTTTACATAAATGAGGTACTTGGCGAGAAAGTCTGTCGATATCTTCCATGGTGAAATCAACCCCACCTTCTTGCGCGGCAGCCAATAAATGCAGAACCGTATTTGTTGAGCCACCCATTGCAATATCCAAGATCATCGCATTTTCAAAGGCTTCTTTTTTAGCGATATTGCGTGGTAATGCAGACTCATCATCTTTTTCATAATAGCGTTTGGTTAATTCAACAATACGCTTGCCTGCATTGATAAACAGCGTTTCACGATCTGCATGTGTCGCTAATAATGAGCCATTTCCGGGCTGAGATAATCCCAGTGCTTCTGTTAAACAGTTCATGGAGTTTGCGGTGAACATACCCGAACACGATCCACATGTCGGGCAAGCAGATCGTTCGATTTGCTCACTATCAGCATCGCTGACATTTGGATTCGCCCCTTGGATCATGGCATCAACCAGATCTAATTTGATCAGTTGATCTGAAAGCTTCGTTTTACCCGCTTCCATAGGGCCACCCGAAACAAAAATAACAGGGATATTCAAACGTAAAGACGCCATTAACATTCCTGGCGTGATCTTGTCGCAGTTTGAGATACACACCATCGCATCAGCACAGTGCGCATTAACCATATATTCAACAGAGTCAGCAATAAGTTCACGCGATGGCAAAGAGTAAAGCATGCCACCGTGTCCCATTGCGATACCGTCATCAACTGCAATGGTATTAAATTCTTTAGCAACACCACCCGCTGCTTCAATTTGCTCAGCAACGAGTTTTCCTAAATCCCGCAGATGCACATGACCTGGTACAAATTGCGTAAATGAGTTCACAACAGCGATAATGGGTTTACCAAAATCAGCATCAGTCATTCCCGTTGCACGCCATAAGGCACGGGCTCCAGCCATATTACGACCATGTGTCGTTGTTGCTGAACGGTATTTAGGCATTTTTCACACTCCTGCGATAAAAAAAGCGAGCAGGGAACGATCTACCCGCTAAATAAATTTATTTGATTATGTTTATGAATTGATTGGATCTAACCAGCCGTATTTATCTTCTGTCTCACCCGTAAACAGTCCAAAGAAGGCTTTTTGAATTGATTTAGTCACAGGACCACAGCGCCCGATACCTACTTGAATACCATCAACACTACGTACTGGCGTTATCTCTGCAGCGGTACCTGACATAAAGACTTCATCGGCAAGATAAAGTGATTCACGAGAAAGTACTTGTTCACGCACCTCATAACCGAGATCTTTTGCTAATTTGATGATGGCATCACGCGTGATCCCCGGTAGTGCTGATGAAGTAAATGGAGGCGTAAAAATAACACCATCTTTTACTTCAAATAGGTTTTCACCTGCACCTTCTGATAAATAACCATGAACATCTAGTGCAATTCCTTCTTGATAACCATGACGGCGAGCTTCGCTTCCCACTAATAGTGAAGATAAATAGTTACCACCCGCTTTTGCTGCAGTTGGAATAGTATTCGGTGCAGCGCGATGCCAAGAAGAAACCATTGCATCAATACCTTTATCTAAAGCTTCTTCACCGAGATAGGCTCCCCATGGGAATGCAGCAATGATTACATCTGTTTTATAACCTGCTGGCGGATTAACCCCCATGCCGACATCTCCAATAAAAACTAATGGACGAATATAAGCACTGACTAATTTGTTTTTACGTAAGGTTTCACGACATGCTTCCATTAACTCATCAACACTTTGCTCAACAGGCATACGGTAGATTTTGGCTGAGTCATGTAAACGTTGCATATGCTCACGATGGCGAAATACCACAGGACCTTTATGAGAATTGTAACAACGCACACCTTCAAATACGGAAGTACCATAATGCAATGCGTGAGACATCACATGAACCTTTGCCTCAGCCCATGGAACCATTTCACCGTTAAACCAAATATAATCAGCTTGCTTTGTCATTCTTTTATCCTTACATGGCACTTAGTGCATTCATGAATCGTAATTTTTCTTTCTGTTGATGTAATACTTGAATACCTGCAACATCAGCTAATTTTGTTAACTGGCTGCACAGAAGTTCTAATGGTCGCTGACTACTCACCGTCAGGCTTAAGTTAATATTGTTGCTCTCTGTGATATTCATATTCATTGAGCATATATGAAAACCACGATGACGAATAACTCTCAGGATACGTTCTAAGATCTCTGGACAAAAACGGGCTTCAATTGTGATATTGTGTTGGTTCATTTTGATTTCTCCATCATCTCATCATTACTTGCGCCCGGCGGGACTAAAGGCCAGACATTTTCTGCGTCATCGATAGATACCTGTAATAAGTAAGGACCATCGCTCTCTAATAAACATTTTATTGCATCAGCAACTTGTGCTTTTTCTGTGATACGTTGCCCAGGGATATCAAACGCTTTGGCTAAGGCAACAAAGTCAGGGTTATCTGTTAAAATTGTTTCGCTATAACGTTGTTCAAAAAACAACTCTTGCCATTGACGAACCATACCAAGACGTTGGTTATCTAATAACACCAATTTGATAGGTAATTGTTTACGTTTAATTGTGCCCAGTTCCTGCACATTCATCATAAAAGAGCCATCACCAGATACGCAGATAACACAAGCGTCAGGTCTAGCAATTTGAGCGCCTACGGCCGCAGGGATACCAAATCCCATGGTGCCTAAACCACTTGAAGTAATAAAATTTTCAGGTGCATCAAATGTCATATGTTGCGCCGACCACATTTGATGCTGACCAACATCTGTTGTCACAACGGTATTTTTAGGTTTGGCGTCTGATAATTGTTTTAATAATAAAGGGGCATAAATCGCAGAGCCCGGATGATCATAACGCCAAGCATGTTCTGTTTTTAATGCTTGTACTTCTTGTTGCCAAGATGCGATAGATAATGGCTGAGACAAAACAGGCAACAACACCTTAGCATCCCCCAATAACGCAACATGAGCTTGTTTTAATTTATTTAATTCTGCATGGTCGATATCGATATGGATAACTTTGGCATTAGGTGCAAAAGTATTTAATCGCCCTGTCACGCGATCATCAAAACGTGCACCAATAGCAATTAATAAATCACTACGCTGAACAGCATAATTTGCCGCTTTAGTGCCATGCATACCAAGCATGCCTAGATAGTTGGCATTTGATGCATCAGCACAACCTAGCCCTTTTAAAGTAGAAACAACGGGTATTTCTGTTTGCTTCACAAATTCTCTTAACGTTTCCACTGCATTACTCATGGCAACGCCACCACCTACATACAAAATAGGTTTTTGTGCCTGTGCTAACATCTGCTTAGCTTGTGCTATTTCTTGTGTTGGGTAAGGAAATTCTTGCTCTTCTGGTAATTCATAATTTGATAAATGGGAAGCATCGGCTAATTGAACATCTTTCGGGATATCGATTAAAACGGGGCCGGGACGACCTTGAGAGGCTATAGAAAATGCCTCTGATAACACTCTAGGTAATTCATCAACAGATGAGACTAAAAAACTGTGTTTAGTACATGCCAACGAAAGACCTAAAACATCTATTTCTTGGAATGCGTCAGTACCAATCAAATCGGAAGCAACTTGTCCAGTGATAGCAACAACAGGCACAGAATCTAACAATGCATCAGCAAGTCCAGTGATAACATTAGTAGCGCCTGGGCCTGATGTCGCGATACAAATACCTGTTGTCCCCGTAGCGCGAGCAAAACCAATCGCAGCAATTGCAGCACCTTGTTCATGGCGACATAAGATATGTTCAACACCGCCATCATAAAGAGCATCGTAAACAGGCATGATCGCACCGCCAGGATAACCAAAGACTGTCTCGACTTGATGTTTTCGTAATGCCTGTACTAACCACTGTGCTCCATTCATTCTTTCACCCTGCCATCTTAACTTCTTGTTTAATTTAAATTTATTTTCTATTTCATCTCTTTTTCAAACTCTGGCTCAAAAAAAACCCCCGCGCCTTTCGGTGCGGGGGTTTTTAAGAGATCCGGCTAGTTTAGTTAGCCTTTCTTCGTCCTAGTGCAGCCCCGCACGGTGGGTTAATAATCACCACCACGCTGATAATAATTAGGCTAATCACTAGGACGATAGTATTCATAGTTTTATAACTTCTTTTCTTATTTAAAATGTATATTTGTAATGTTGTGTTGTGCTTTCTTTCACTCTTTCCTTTTAGAGTTATCATGATATTTTAGAATTGACAATGTTTATTTTAAAAAAAAATCTAACATAATGAATTTCATATGTTTTTTTATATCACAAACACACGACAGAGTTTTAATCTATAAACCATTTGTTTTATAGTTATTAATACCAAGAAAGAACACGTTATTTTGTTTTTTCTACTATTAAATTTTATTATTCCAAGTTAAGAATCAATAACATTTTTCATTATATTTATATTAATTTATTAAATTAATTATTTAAAAAATTAACTGTTATATTTCAATGATTTGAATTATTCTTGAGATATCTCGCATTTATTTAATTCTTTATTTAACACAAAAGAAAAAATAATTTAAAAAGAAAAAAATAATGGAGAATAAAAAATGGCATTAGCAATAATATATACACGTGCTTCTTTAGGAATATCAGCTCCGCTTATTACTATCGAGGCACATATTAGTCAGGGATTACCTGGATTAACATTAGTTGGATTACCTGAAACTGTTGTAAAAGAAGCAAAAGATAGAGTAAGAAGTGCATTAATTAATAGCGGATATACTTATCCTGCAAAAAGAATAACGATTAATCTTTCACCGGCCGATTTACCCAAAGAAGGTGCACGTTATGATTTACCTATTGCACTAGCAATATTAATTGCATCCGAGCAATTAAAATCAAATAAATTAGAGTGTTATGAGTTTATTGGAGAACTTGCACTTTCTGGAAAATTACAACGAGTTAATGCCGTTATTCCTTCAATCCTTAGCGCTTCAAAAGATCATCGAATATGCATTGTATCAATAGAACATCAAACTGAAGTTTCATTATTACCCAATAGATCTGCTTTATTAGCCTCTCATCTTTTAGAAATTTGTCATCATCTAGAAAATAATACGCCATTAATTGAAACAGAAAGCTTTATTATTAACGATGAAATTGAAAATCAAGATAATAAAGATATGAGCGATATAATTGGTCAAAATAATGCAAAAAGAGCAGCAGAAATTACAGCAGCAGGAAATCACAATATTTTATTTCTTGGGCCTCCAGGAACAGGAAAAACAATGTTAGCACAAAGGATAACTACGCTTCTTCCTCCTTTAACGGCTAAAGAAGCACTTGATGTATTAATCATTAGTAGCTTAAGAGGTCTGACATTTAATGAAAGAAAGTGGCCTACAAGACCATTTAGAGCCCCACATCATACTTCCTCTGCTGTTGCTTTAACGGGAGGTGGCTCTCTTCCTAAACCTGGAGAAATTACATTAGCGCATCACGGTATTTTATTTTTAGATGAATTGCCAGAATTTGAGCGTCGTGTACTTGATGCATTACGTGAACCTCTAGACGCTAGAGAAATTACTATTTCACGCGCAAAAGCTAAAATAAGCTACCCTGCTAATGTATTATTGGTCGGTGCATTAAACCCAAGCCCAACAGGGCATTATCAAGGTAATCATAATCGAGTACCAATAAAACAGATCCTGCGCTATTTAAGCAAGGTTTCTGGACCTTTTTTAGATAGGTTTGATTTATCTGTCGAAATGCCACTTCTTCCTCAAGGTTCGCTTATTCATCCTACATTTACCACTGAAAATAGTTCAACAATTAGAGAACGAGTTCTAAAGGCTAGAGAAAGACAATTTTCACGATGTGGAAAAGTGAATACTTATCTAACTGGAAAAGAGATTGAAAGCTATTGCTCATTAAATACCAGTGATGCCACTTTTCTTGAAGATACGCTTAATAAATTAGGACTATCGATACGAGCTTGGCACAAAATTTTAAGAGTATCGAGGACTATTGCAGATCTCGAAAATGAAGAGAAAATACAGAGAAATCACTTGATTGAAGCTTTAAGTTTTCGTGCAATGGATAGATTAATGATCTATTTACAAAAACAATTAGATGGGTAAATAAAAGGAGCGAAAAAACGCTCCTTTTTACTAAAACTAATGATATTAATCATCAGAATCGGTATAGTCATCAGATGGATCGAGCTGTGGCTTTCCACCCGATAATGTATGAAAACGTTTTGGACGACTTATACGACTAGTATATTTCTTCCAAATTTTTTCTTCGATTGTTGCTGCTTCTCGTTCGCCACGACACATGGCAACAAATAATTTTTCCGCTTCAGTTATAGGCTCTCGTTTGCCTAAATCAAGCTCATTAAAGGCTTGACCATGACGTTCCAATATCTGGGATTCCTTGATAGTGAAATCGCCATGACGAGAAAAACCACGCGGATAATGTTTATTGTCAAAAAAACGATTAGTCGTGATAAAACTTTCTGCCATCTGACACACTCCTAATTCTCTATCGTCATACTTATGGCGCGGAGTATTAGATAGTCATGCGGTTCTGTAAAACAAAATATTTAAATCGTAACGACAAATTTTTTTGGAGATAGATGTGGATACCGAATTACTGAAAACCTTTTTGGAAGTCAGTAAGACTAGACACTTTGGACGAGCCGCTGAATCTCTTTATTTAACGCAGTCTGCGGTTAGTTTTAGAATACGACAATTGGAAACACAACTAGGCACAAATCTGTTTACTCGCCATCGTAATAATATTCGTTTAACTGCCGCGGGTGAAAGGCTAGTCCCCTATGCTGAATCGTTAATGAATACATGGCTTCTTGCTAAAAAAGAGATTAGCCATGCTTCTCAACATTCAGAGCTATCAATTGGCGCCACAGCATCACTCTGGGAAGCATATCTAACATCTTGGTTACAGGAGTCTTATTTAGAAAGAAAAGAGCTTAGAATCGAATCTAGAGTCTCTACACGGCAGTCTCTTGTAAAACAACTTCATGCAAGAGAACTAGACCTTCTTTTTACAACTGAAGCACCCAAGATGGATGAATTAGAAAGTAAAATTATTGGTGATATTACTTTTCAGTTGATGAAAATAGCATCAAATAAAACAGAGAAAATAGTACAATTTATCAAAATTGAATGGAGTGCTGATTTTCAGCCTTTTCTTCCTAATAGTGAAGTGCAAAAGATTGACCCTATTTTAACCACTAATTCTGCAATGGTTGCTTATCAGTTAATGAAAACAACACAAGCAGTTGCATTCCTACCTACACATTGGCTCGATCTCTATTCAGATCTAGCACCAGCCTCAACAGAAATTATTCAAAAACCTTTATTTGCGGTTTGGCTAAATACTAGTGATCAACAAGTATTGATACAACAATTATTAAAACAACCGGTAAATCATCAATAAAGCTTAAATCCATTCTATATGTATTCATAGCATTAACAAATCACCCTTGGAATTAAGCTTTACTCTAGAATTTTCATTACATATTACAGGAAATATTATTGATAAATGTTAGTAAAATCAGCATATTGATAGATCAATCGATGGGAATATAGTGAAATAAATATTGAGAATAGATAACAAAAAGCCCAGTTAATTAACTGGGCTACAAAGAAGTATAAATTTTGTTATTACTTAATTGGTAATTGGCAGGGGCGGAGAGGCTCGAACTCCCAACACCCGGTTTTGGAGACCGGTGCTCTACCAATTGAACTACGCCCCTAAATAGTTGGCGGAACGGACGGGACTCGAACCCGCGACCCCCTGCGTGACAGGCAGGTATTCTAACCAACTGAACTACCGCTCCGCGTATTCTTTTCGCGATTAATGTTATTTAACATTAACGCTTTAATTGATGCTTGGCAGTTCCCTACTCTCACATGGGGAGACCCCACACTACCATCGGCGCTACAACGTTTCACTTCTGAGTTCGGCATGGGATCAGGTGGGACCGCTGCGCTATGGCCGCCAAGCAGAATTCTTCAAATTCTTTAATTATTCGTCTCTTCCTGAGACTCACCCCTTTGGGGCCAGTGCTCCGCACTGTTCCAGTTTGTTCCAGACAAACTGGTCGATTTTATTACCCGCTTCTTTCCTTTCGGTTAGTCGCCAGCAATATTCAATCTTAAACAAGCCTACTTCATTCATCTTTGTCTCTCAGACAAAACACCTTCGGTGTTGTCAGGTTAAGCCTCACGGTTCATTAGTACTGGTTAGCTCAACGTATCGCTACGCTTACACACCCAGCCTATCAACGTCTTAGTCTTAAACGTTCCTTTAGGTCACTCAAGGTGACAGGGAAGACTCATCTTGAGGCAAGTTTCCCGCTTAGATGCTTTCAGCGGTTATCTCTTCCGCACTTAGCTACCGGGCAATGCCATTGGCATGACAACCCGAACACCAGTGGTGCGTTCACTCCGGTCCTCTCGTACTAGGAGCAACCCCTCTCAATCTTCCAACGCCCACGGCAGATAGGGACCGAACTGTCTCACGACGTTCTAAACCCAGCTCGCGTACCACTTTAAATGGCGAACAGCCATACCCTTGGGACCTACTTCAGCCCCAGGATGTGATGAGCCGACATCGAGGTGCCAAACACCGCCGTCGATATGAACTCTTGGGCGGTATCAGCCTGTTATCCCCGGAGTACCTTTTATCCGTTGAGCGATGGCCCTTCCATTCAGAACCACCGGATCACTAAGACCTACTTTCGTACCTGCTCGAGCCGTCACTCTCACAGTCAAGCTGGCTTATGCCTTTGCACTAACCGCATGATGTCCGACCATGCTTAGCCAACCTTCGTGCTCCTCCGTTACTCTTTAGGAGGAGACCGCCCCAGTCAAACTACCCACCAGACACGGTCCCCGACCCAGATTATGGGCCTAGGTTAGAACATCAAACGTTAAAGGGTGGTATTTCAAGGTTGACTCCATGCAGACTGGCGTCCACACTTCATAGTCTCCCACCTATCCTACACATCAAGGCTCAATGTTCAGTGTCAAGCTATAGTAAAGGTTCACGGGGTCTTTCCGTCTTGCCGCGGGTACACTGCATCTTCACAGCGAGTTCAATTTCACTGAGTCTCGGGTGGAGACAGCCTGGCCATCATTACGCCATTCGTGCAGGTCGGAACTTACCCGACAAGGAATTTCGCTACCTTAGGACCGTTATAGTTACGGCCGCCGTTTACTGGGGCTTCGATCAAGAGCTTCTCCTAAGGATAACCCCATCAATTAACCTTCCAGCACCGGGCAGGCGTCACACCGTATACGTCCACTTTCGTGTTTGCACAGTGCTGTGTTTTTAATAAACAGTTGCAGCCAGCTGGTATCTTCGACTGGCTTCGGCTCCGTCCGCAAGGGACTTCACTTACCGCCAGCGTGCCTTCTCCCGAAGTTACGGCACCATTTTGCCTAGTTCCTTCACCCGAGTTCTCTCAAGCGCCTGAGTATTCTCTACCTGACCACCTGTGTCGGTTTGGGGTACGATTGTTGGTAACCTGAAGCTTAGAGGCTTTTCCTGGAAGCAGGGCATCAATTGCTTCACCACCTTAGTGGCTCGTCATCACACCTCAGCATTAAGTGACCGGATTTGCCTAATCACTCTGCCTACATGCTTGAACCGGGACGACCGTCGCCCGGACAACCTAGCCTTCTCCGTTCCCCCATCGCAGTTACCACCAGTACGGGAATATTAACCCGTTTCCCATCGACTACGCTTTTCAGCCTCGCCTTAGGGGTCGACTCACCCTGCCCCGATTAACGTTGGACAGGAACCCTTGGTCTTCCGGCGTGCGGGTTTTTCACCCGCATTATCGTTACTTATGTCAGCATTCGCACTTCTGATACCTCCAGCATACCTCACAGTACACCTTCGCAGGCTTACAGAACGCTCCCCTACCCAACGAACGTATCCTTAAATTCGCTTAATCTCGCTTTCGCCTCGACTTTGATGGACGCATTGACGTCACTTCGTTCCGTCAATCGGTTCATCACAAACAAATTTAAGTGATACGTTCGCTGCCGCAGCTTCGGTGCATGGTTTAGCCCCGTTACATCTTCCGCGCGGGCCGACTCGACCAGTGAGCTATTACGCTTTCTTTAAATGATGGCTGCTTCTAAGCCAACATCCTGGCTGTCTGAGCCTTCCCACTTCGTTTCCCACTTAACCATGACTTTGGGACCTTAGCTGGCGGTCTGGGTTGTTTCCCTCTTCACGACGGACGTTAGCACCCGCCGTGTGTCTCCCGTGATAACATTCTTCGGTATTCGCAGTTTGCATCGAGTTGGTAAGTCGGGATGACCCCCTAGTCGAAACAGTGCTCTACCCCCGAAGATGAGTTCACGAGGCGCTACCTAAATAGCTTTCGGGGAGAACCAGCTATCTCCCGGTTTGATTGGCCTTTCACCCCCATCCACAAGTCATCCGCTAATTTTTCAACATTAGTCGGTTCGGTCCTCCAGTTAGTGTTACCCAACCTTCAACCTGCCCATGGATAGATCACCGGGTTTCGGGTCTATACCCTGCAACTTATTCGCCCAGTTAAGACTCGGTTTCCCTACGGCTCCCCTATACGGTTAACCTTGCTACAGAATATAAGTCGCTGACCCATTATACAAAAGGTACGCAGTCACCCCATCCTCAAATGTCCCGCTTGCTTTTACTGTCAAACTGGCGCGATTTTTTAACTTCCGTTGCTCGTGTACTTCTATGTACACTGCGCGACGGCTTGAAAAAATCACCCCATTTTGTAGGTAAATGCTGCGCTGTTTTCGAGTGGTTTTGCCAATCACTCAGTGCGAGGCACTTGAGTGATGGGGCTCCTACTGCTTGTACGTACACGGTTTCAGGTTCTTTTTCACTCCCCTCGCCGGGGTTCTTTTCGCCTTTCCCTCACGGTACTGGTTCACTATCGGTCAATCAGGAGTATTTAGCCTTGGAGGATGGTCCCCCCATATTCAGACAGGATAACACGTGTCCCGCCCTACTCGTCGAGTTCACAATAACAGCATCTTCGGATACGGGGCTATCACCCTTTACTGCCGGACTTTCCAGACCGTTCTCCTGATGCTGCCATTGATTAAGACTCTGGGCTGTTCCCCGTTCGCTCGCCGCTACTAGGGGAATCTCGGTTGATTTCTTTTCCTCGGGGTACTGAGATGTTTCAGTTCTCCCGGTTCGCTTCCTAACACTATGTATTCATGTCAGGATAATATCCATGGGATATTGGGTTTCCCCATTCGGAAATCGTCGGGTATAACGGTTCATATCACCTTACCGACGCTTATCGCAGATTAGCACGTCCTTCATCGCCTCTGATTGCCTAGGCATCCACCGTGTACGCTTATTCGCTTAACCTCACAACCCGAAGGTGTCTTTTCTTGAAGACATCTGGGTGGTGATGGCTGCGCAGATTACATTTCGTCGTTGGGCAGTGCTCGCCATGCTCACATACTTATGTATGTTGCGCTGGCTGTGCGCTGGCCGCCTCGAACTGTAAATTGCTCGCTCATCCCACTTTGATGTCGAAAAACACATTCAAAGTTTGAGATTTTGAGAGACTCATCAATATACCTCGGTGATATATTGATTTGTTTTCAATTTTTCAGCTTGTTCCAGATTGTTAAAGAGCATAATAGGTAAAATAACTCATCGAATTATCTTAACTATTCCTGATTTGCATCAGACTATAGTGTGGTACGCCTTTCACTCATACCGCGCAATTGGCGTCCCCTAGGGATTCGAACCCCTGTTACCGCCGTGAAAGGGCGGTGTCCTACCTCTAGACGAAGGGGACTTCAGTCAGCTTCGCAGACGCGCTTTGCTCGTTCTTCATCAGACAATCTGTGTGAGCACTTCACATAACACGTATCTCTTAGGTAAGGAGGTGATCCAACCGCAGGTTCCCCTACGGTTACCTTGTTACGACTTCACCCCAGTCATGAATCACAAAGTGGTAAGCGCCCTCCCGAAGGTTAAGCTACCTACTTCTTTTGCAACCCACTCCCATGGTGTGACGGGCGGTGTGTACAAGGCCCGGGAACGTATTCACCGTAGCATTCTGATCTACGATTACTAGCGATTCCGACTTCATGGAGTCGAGTTGCAGACTCCAATCCGGACTACGACAGACTTTATGAGTTCCGCTTGCTCTCGCGAGGTCGCTTCTCTTTGTATCTGCCATTGTAGCACGTGTGTAGCCCTACTCGTAAGGGCCATGATGACTTGACGTCATCCCCACCTTCCTCCGGTTTATCACCGGCAGTCTCCTTTGAGTTCCCGCCATCATGCGCTGGCAACAAAGGATAAGGGTTGCGCTCGTTGCGGGACTTAACCCAACATTTCACAACACGAGCTGACGACAGCCATGCAGCACCTGTCTCAGCGTTCCCGAAGGCACTCCTCTATCTCTAAAGGATTCGCTGGATGTCAAGAGTAGGTAAGGTTCTTCGCGTTGCATCGAATTAAACCACATGCTCCACCGCTTGTGCGGGCCCCCGTCAATTCATTTGAGTTTTAACCTTGCGGCCGTACTCCCCAGGCGGTCGATTTAACGCGTTAGCTCCAGAAGCCACGGTTCAAGACCACAACCTCTAAATCGACATCGTTTACAGCGTGGACTACCAGGGTATCTAATCCTGTTTGCTCCCCACGCTTTCGCACCTGAGCGTCAGTCTTTGTCCAGGGGGCCGCCTTCGCCACCGGTATTCCTCCACATCTCTACGCATTTCACCGCTACACATGGAATTCTACCCCCCTCTACAAGACTCTAGCCAACCAGTTTCAGATGCAATTCCCAAGTTAAGCTCGGGGCTTTCACATCTGACTTAATTGACCGCCTGCGTGCGCTTTACGCCCAGTAATTCCGATTAACGCTTGCACCCTCCGTATTACCGCGGCTGCTGGCACGGAGTTAGCCGGTGCTTCTTCTGCGGGTAACGTCAATTGATAAAGGTATTAACTTTATCACCTTCCTCCCCGCTGAAAGTACTTTACAACCCTAAGGCCTTCTTCATACACGCGGCATGGCTGCATCAGGCTTGCGCCCATTGTGCAATATTCCCCACTGCTGCCTCCCGTAGGAGTCTGGGCCGTGTCTCAGTCCCAGTGTGGCTGATCATCCTCTCAGACCAGCTAGAGATCGTCGCCTAGGTGAGCCTTTACCTCACCTACTAGCTAATCCCATATGGGTTCATCCGATAGCGCAAGGTCCGAAGAGCCCCTGCTTTGGTCCGTAGACGTCATGCGGTATTAGCCACCGTTTCCAGTAGTTATCCCCCTCTATCGGGCAGATCCCCATACATTACTCACCCGTCCGCCGCTCGTCAGCAAGAAAGCAAGCTTTCTCCTGTTACCGCTCGACTTGCATGTGTTAGGCCTGCCGCCAGCGTTCAATCTGAGCCATGATCAAACTCTTCAATTAAAAGTGTTTGATGCTCAAAGAAATCGAAAACTTAGCTATTCATAAATGAATTTACTTTTGTTGTTCACTCTTCAAGACTTGATATATCTAATATTTTAGAAGATATCGTCTCTGCGAGTGCCCACACAGATTGTCTGATAATTTGTTAAAGAGCAGTGCAACATTCGCTGCCGTTTCCGGTCTTCTGCGTTGTTGCGAGGAGGCGTATATTACGCTATTCCTCTGAAGAGTCAAGAGTTTTTTCAAACTTTTTTCTTTTCTCTTCACTGTCCTGCGTGGCTTGTTGTTTGCTCATCGCCGGTCAGTGGATGCGCATTATAGGGAGATCTCGGATTAGCGCAAGTGTTTATTTCAATTTTTTTTCCGTTCGTTCTCTTTTTGAACTTTGCGTCTATTTTTGATACGGGAAAACCCTATTGCGGGTAAAAAATATACACTTTATATTGTTATTGTCTATTCGGTATATTCTATCAATCATACTTTATTGCTTTACTTTCTCTATTATCGATTTTTATCGTCATTCATTATAAAAATCATGACTCTCGCCAGCTCCCCCATCCACTGCTATTCTTTTCTTATTATAAAGTGAAACTAAGTACGAGGTTAAATTATGGGAAAATCAACAATCAGGAATTACTTACACCTTTCGCCTTCTATTGATAAAGATGTTTTTATTGATGAAACCGCAACGGTCATTGGGGATGTGCGTATTAGTGAAGATGTCAGTATCTGGCCAATGGTTGTTATTCGTGGTGATGTGAATTACGTGAGTATTGGGAAAAGATCAAATATCCAGGATGGTTCGGTTCTTCATGTTACTCATATTTCACCTAATACTCCTGAAGGTTTTCCTCTTATTATTGGTGATAATGTTACTGTTGGGCACAAAGCAATGCTACACGGATGTACGATCGGAGATCGTGTATTAGTAGGAATGGGTTCTATTTTACTTGATGGTGCAATTATTGAAAACGATGTAATGATTGGTGCAGGTAGTTTAGTTCCTCCAGGAAAGCGACTTGAAAGCGGTTTTCTTTACTTAGGAAGTCCTGTGAGAAAAGTTCGCCCTCTTTCACCAGCAGAAATAGAGCACTTTGTCTATTCTGCTAATAATTATGTCGGATGGAAAAACAACTATTTAGCCAATCATCAATCTGCCATTGACAAAGAATAGATAGGATAAAGAGTTGATAACTCATACTCTGTTACCAACTCTTCAAATTCTTCTTCAATGTCCCAACGATTTTGTTTAAATAATAAAAGTCCCTCACCAATGCCAAAACGCTTAATAAGCTCTTGCTCTGTAATTTGACAATCAAAAAGCATTCCGTTGATCATGATAGGAAACAGAACACTTCTATTCTCAACTAGCCATATTTCACGATCTGGAAATTGAATAGATTGGTTCATTGATTCAATCGTTCTCTTAATACATTAAGGACAGGGTTAATATCTGGTACAAGTTCATACCACAATTCAAATGCATAAGCTGCTTGTCCTACTAACATACCTAACCCATCTGATAAACGCGTACTTCCATGTTTTAATGCATTATATAAAAATGAAGTCATTCCAGTTTGATAGTAAAGGTCATAACATGCTGTTTCAAAACCATAAACATCATTAGGAATAGGCGGTAAATCATTAGTCATACTAGATGCCGATGCATTTATAATTAAATCGTAATGTCTATCAGCAACCTCTTCAGCGGCGATTGCTCTGATCGTTCCAAATTGACTAAACTCTTTTACTAATTGCTCAGCTTTAGCAAATGTGCGATTGGTTAAAGTAATATCACAATCGTAATCAAGTAATGGAAGTAATATTCCTCTTGTTGCACCACCAGCGCCAATAACTAAGACTGATTTAACCTTATTAGGTACAATAAAATCGAGCCTTGCTAAATCTAGAATAAGTCCTTGCCCATCAGTATTATCACCAAGAAATGATCCATCTTCTAATTTAACAATAGAGTTAACTGCACCACATGCTTTTGCCCTATCAGTTAATTTATCCACAAAACGGAATGCATCTTCTTTAAAAGGAACGGTAACATTAGCACCTCGCCCTCCATTAGAAAAAAAATGCGAGGCGGTTTTATCAAATTCACCTAAAGGAACCAGTAGGCGTCCATAGCCATACTCTATTCCTGTTTGTTTTGAAAAAAATTGGTGAATGAAAGGAGACTGACTATGCTCGATAGGATTCCCCATCACTAAATATTTTTCCATCACAATCACCCTTGTCGGTACAATTCACCCGTTAATGCATCTCGGATTTCAGAAGGATTCTGTCTACCACCAACATTCCCTTCAACAATAGGAATTGTGTCCTCAAATTGTTCTCTTACTTCTTCAACTGTACGACATGGTGGTAATCCACTTAAGTTAGCACTCGTTGAAACTAAAGGTTTTCCATAAGCCAAACATAGTTCTTTAACAACTGAGTGATCTGTTACTCTCACGGCTAAAGAATCAAATTTCCCAGTTAACCACTTTGGCGTCGTTGATTTAGCAGGAATAACCCATGTAACAGGCCCCGGCCAAGATGCAAACATTCGATCTCGTTGAGTTTGTGTTAATGCACTATCGTCAATATAAGGTTTCAGTTGCCCATAGTTATCAGCAATTAAAATTAGTCCTTTTTCAATTGAACGTTGCTTTAACATTAATAGTGCCATAACAGCCTGCTCGCTATCAGGATCACAACCTACCCCAAATACAGCTTCTGTTGGATATGCGATAACTTTATTATTTTTTAATGCTTCTATAATAGTATTACTTACAGGTGATGCTTCGTTATTCATGTTCTTCTCTTTTTGTTTTTTGTTGCTTTCCACATAATTTGCTGGCGCACACTAATCTTACTCCTTGAGAAGACCTTTTTTCCATCAATAATGGATAGTGGCAATGTTCGCATTCACCATTAATAGGTTTGTTATTTAATACAAATTGGCATTCTGGATATTGGTTACAAGCATAAAATGTCTTACCAAACCGAGATTTACGTTGTAATAGTTTTCCTTTTTCACATTGAGGACAAGGTATAACTGTTTCATCAGGTTTATCAATTTGTTCTATATGTTCACACTCAGGGTAATTGCTACAACCAATAAACATCCCAAATTTACCTTGACGTAAAACTAAATCAGCACCACAGCACTTACAAGGTTGACCTTCCAAAACTTTAATAATTTGCCCATCACCTTGTGGTTTCAATGTTTTAATATAGTGGCAATCAGGATAAGCAGAGCATCCTAAAAAAGGGCCATGTCCTCCATTTTTCATCACTAATGCGCTGCCACATTCAGGGCATTTTTCCTGTTCAGGTTGCTGTGTAAACGGCATATTCTTTGCCATTATTTTACCTCATTACACTTATTCCAATCGAGTATAACCACCAGCCACAATAGCGACTTTTTTAATAAGCTCAAGTTCTAATAAAAGAGGAGCTAATGCAGAAGTTGATAATCCACTAGCCTGAGCAATGATATCAATAGGTAGCGTTTTATTAAAATGAAGCAAAGGCAAGATCACATCCATCGCTTGTTGTTGTTCGGATGTAAATTGCTCTATTTTAGACTCTCGTTTTTTATTATTAATAAGCGTTGTATATTCTTCTGTTATTAGTTTTTGTCGATGTTCATTATCACAAGTAAGCCACTGCAAAGAGCTATTTAAATATTCTAGGATATCTTCTGGTGAAGATGCTAAATTTGCACCTTGCTTAATAAGCTGGTGATTACCTTCAAAATGAGCATCACCTAATAATCCAGGTAACACAAACAACTCTTTACCTTGTTGCAAAGCATAATTTGCTGTTATTAAAGAACCACTTTTAATTCCTGCTTCTACAATAAGCAGTGCAGTACTTAGGCCACTAATAATCCGATTACGTTGAGGAAAATAGCGTGCTAAAGGTGGTGTCATAGGTAAATGTTCAGAAATAAT
Source organism: Proteus penneri (assembly GCF_022369495.1). Taxonomy (NCBI): domain Bacteria; kingdom Pseudomonadati; phylum Pseudomonadota; class Gammaproteobacteria; order Enterobacterales; family Morganellaceae; genus Proteus; species Proteus penneri. The sequence continues at coordinate 3,699,120 of NZ_CP059690.1, read as the reverse complement.
AAGGCCTGATTCTTTTATTTGTGTTGCAAGAGTACGATGGAATGACGGATAAATCTGTTCTAAACCGCTTCCTAGTACAGCAATAGTAATACCATTGCTTTTTAATGCGCTTCGATGCCCAATACCATCAATGCCTTGAGCTAACCCACTTGTAATTGTCAGTTCTTTCTTTACTAATTCCTGAGCAAAATAAGTTGCCCATTTGGAACCATATTGTGTAGCAACTCTACTTCCAATTAATGCAATTTGTGTGCTTTTTAAATGCTGCCGGTTTCCTGCAACAAAAAGCAAAAGTGGCGGTGATGAAATTTGCTTTAATAAAGATGGATAATCTGAATCTGTAATCGTTAATAATGATGATTCGTTTTTATCTAACCACTTTAATGTATCAGTGACAGCATTTGCAGAAAGTCTTAAGAATTGATGACTTTGCTGTTCTGAAAGACCACAACCTATTAATAATTTTTGATTTAACTGAGTCAAAGATTGTAGATATTTTGCAATTTGAATCGCTTTATTAACAGGTAGTCTTGAAACAGCATTAAGCCTGATCCATATTTCTCTAGCATCCATGCATTATCCTAATATTGTTTTTAACAAACAAGGTGAGTGTGGAACACACCAAATACTGTCAATCTAGACAATAAATGTCTAGAATAGACGTTAAATCCTATTCACATTTTAGAAACAGTCCGAATAAATTATGGCAGTGTTACACGTATTACATTATCCAGACGAGCGCCTTCGCACGATTGCAAAACCAGTCGAAAAAGTTGATGCCGAAATTCAAAAAATTGTCGATGATATGTTTGAAACAATGTATTTGGAAGAAGGTATCGGTTTAGCCGCGACACAGGTGAATATTCACCAGCGCATTATCGTCATTGATGTCTCTGAAACAAGAGATGAAAGACTGGTATTAATAAACCCAGAACTTCTTGATGCCAACGGTGATACAGGCATAGAAGAAGGCTGTTTATCTATCCCAGAACAGCGTGCTTTTATTCCTCGTGCAGAACATGTAAAAGTAAGGGCCCTTGATTACAACGGTCAGCCTTTTGAGTTAGAAGCTGATGATTTATTAGCTATCTGTATTCAACATGAAATGGATCATTTAGTTGGTAAGCTATTTGTAGATTATTTATCTCCATTAAAACGCCAACGCATCCGTCAAAAAGTTGAAAAACTCGATAAGCTAGATAAAAAAAGAGCTAAAGCAGGACAGTAACAGTTAATTTGAAACAGGAAGGAAACGTGTCTGATTCATTACGTATTATTTTTGCGGGAACACCCGATTTTGCGGCTCGACATTTAGCTGCATTATTATCAACCCAACATCGTGTGGTGGGAATATTAACACCTCCAGATAAACCCGCAGGAAGAGGTAAGAAACTGACTATTAGCCCTGTCAAAGAACTGGCATTAGCTCATGATATTCCTGTTTATCAACCAACCTCTTTAAAACCAGAAGAGAACCATGAATGGATAGTGGCACAACAAGCAGACATTATGATTGTTGTCGCTTATGGCATGATTTTACCTAAAGCCGTTCTTGAAATACCGCGTTTAGGCTGCCTTAATGTGCATGGTTCTCTCCTTCCTAGATGGCGTGGCGCTGCACCAATTCAACGCTCTTTGTGGGCCGGAGATAAAGAAACGGGCGTTACCATTATGCAAATGGATATTGGTTTAGATACAGGTGATATGCTGTATAAAGCGTCCTGCCCAATTACGAATGAAGATACCAGCGCATCCCTGTATGAAAAGCTTGCAGAACTTGGTCCCAAAGCTCTAACAACTACTTTAGATCTCATTACCTCGGGTAAAGTAAAAGCTGAAAAACAAGACGATAATTTAGCGAATTACGCACAAAAATTATCTAAAGAAGAAGCAAAAATTGATTGGGCATTATCAGCAGAACAGATTGAACGTTGCATAAGAGCATTCAATCCATGGCCAATGAGCTTTTTCATGTTAGACGGGCAACCTGTAAAAGTATGGAAAGCACAAGCTATTGCAGATAATACCAATCAACTTGCAGGAACCTTATTAAAAGCAGATAAAACGGGTATTTATATTGCGACAGGTAATGGCATTCTAAATATCACTGAGTTGCAACCATCAGGTAAGAGACCTATGGCTTCTGCTGATTTCTTAAACTCCAAGAGAGATTGGTTCACTCCTGGAAAAGTCATTCAATAATAATTCTAAACCCTGATATCTAATATTATTATCAGGGTTTTCCTTTTTTCACGCCAATGTAATGCATCTCTGGCGCTAATTATTAAACGTCAACTCATCATGAAAACGTCATACAACTTACGTAGCATTGCAGCTAAAGCAATTAACCAAGTATTAGATCAAGGGTTATCTCTAAGTACTGTCATACCAGAACTTCAGAAAAATATTTCAGACAAAGATAAAGCCTTGTTGCAAGAAATCTGCTTTGGCGTATTACGTACATTGCCACAATTAGAATGGATTATTCAGCAACTCATGGATAAGCCATTAAAAGGTAAACAACGTATTTTACACTACCTTATTATGGTTGGTTTATATCAGCTTCTTTATACACGCATTCCTGCTCACGCAGCTTTAGCTGAGACAGTAAATGGTGCTGTTGCACTAAAAAAACCACAGTTAAAAGGATTGATTAACGGTGTGTTACGTCAGTTTCAACGCCAACAGGATATCCTTAATGAACGTTTTCAAAATAGCGAAAATCGTTTTCTTCATCCATCATGGCTACTTGCTCGCATCAAAAAGGCTTATCCTGAACAATGGATGAATATTATTGAAGGCAATAACCAAAAACCACCAATGTGGTTACGTGTAAATCAGCGTCATCACTCTCGAGAAGACTATTTAACATTACTTGAAAATGAAGAAATTCCCGCTATTGCTGATAACAGCCACCCTTTCGCGATCCGTTTAGAAAATCCATGCAACGTGAGCCTGCTTCCTGGATTTGCTGATGGTTGGGTAACAGTGCAAGATCGTTCAGCTCAACGTTGTGCTGAATTATTAGCACCAGAAAATAAAGAGCAGATCCTTGATTTATGTGCAGCGCCAGGTGGTAAAACAACACATATTCTAGAGATAGCTCCTCAAGCTCAAGTACTCGCTATTGACATAGATGAACAACGTTTAAAACGAGTAAAAGAAAACCTTACCCGTTTAAAACTTAATGCAGTCGTCAAAAGTGGTGATGGTCGTTATCCTGAAAAATGGTGTGCCGGCATGCAGTTTGACCGCATTTTACTCGATGCACCATGCTCAGCAACAGGTGTTATCCGTCGTCACCCTGACATAAAATGGCTTCGTCGTAATGACGATATTGAGCAATTAGCTCAAATTCAAAAAGAGATCCTTCACGCTATTTGGCCATACCTAAAATCGGGTGGCACGTTGGTGTATGCAACCTGCTCTATTTTACCAGAAGAAAATAAACAACAAATTGAAGCATTTTTAGCATCAACGAAAGATGCACAATGTGATTATCAGCACCAATGCTTACCAGAAGAAGAAGGTGGCGATGGTTTCTTTTATGCATTGATCAAGAAAATATGATCTTGTGATAAAAGATGATATCAGTTCTAAAAAACGCTACTATTTCAACGCAAGATCATCAAGATCTTGCGTTTCTTTTCTATTTGTTAATCGAATACTTTGAGAAATTACGATGAAAATTATTATCTTAGGCGCTGGTCAAGTAGGTGGTACTCTCGCTGAAAATCTTGTCGGGGAGAATAATGATATTACTGTCGTTGACACTAATGCAGATCGCTTACGCCAACTTCAAGATAAATTCGATTTACGAGTAGTCAATGGACATGGATCTCACCCAAGGGTCTTAAGAGAAGCAGGTGCTGAAGATGCAGATATGCTGGTTGCCGTCACCAACTCTGACGAAACCAATATGATAGCGTGCCAAGTTGCTTACACTCTGTTTAATACACCCAATAAAGTTGCTCGAATACGTGCCTCTGAATTTGTTCGTGAAGCAGACAAACTCTTTCTCCCAGAAGCTATTCCCATTGATTATTTAATCTCACCAGAGCATTTGGTTATTGATTATATTTATAAATTAATCCAATACCCTGGTGCCTTACAAGTTGTTAATTTTGCCGATGGCCAAGTCAGTATTGTTGCGGTAAAAGCGTATTATGGTGGTTCTCTCGTTGGGAATGCGTTATCAACATTGCGTGATCATATGCCACATATTGATACACGCGTTGCAGCGATTTTTCGTCAAGATAGACCTATCCGACCTCAAGGCTCCACAATTATTGAAGCTGGAGATGAAGTTTTCTTTGTTGTCGCATCTCAGCATATTCGCGCAGTAATGAGCGAATTACAACGATTAGAAAAACCTTATAAACGCATCATGATTGTTGGTGGTGGTAATGTCGGTGCTGGTTTAGCTGCGAGATTAGAAAAAGATTATAGCGTCAAGCTTATTGAACATAATCAGCAACGTGCAACAGAACTGGCTGAGCTACTCCATGACACCATCGTTTTTTATGGTGATGCATCAGATCAAGAACTTCTTGCTGAAGAACATATAGAACAAATCGATGTCTTTATCGCACTGACTAATGATGATGAGGCCAATATTATGTCAGCGATGTTAGCCAAAAGAATGGGCGCAAAAAAGGCGATGGTACTTATTCAACGTAGTGCTTATGTTGATTTAGTCCAAGGAGGGGTTATTGATATTGCAATATCACCACAACAAGCAACTATTTCTGCACTTTTAGGCCATGTACGTAAAGCAGATATCGTTAGTGTTTCATCATTACGACGAGGTGTTGCAGAAGCAATCGAAGCTGTGGCACATGGTGATGAAAATACATCGAAAGTTGTTGGTCGCCGTATACAAGATATAAAGCTACCACCTGGAACCATCATTGGTGCAATTGTCAGAGAGCAAGATGTTATTATTGCGAACGCAAGTCACTCTATAGAACAAGGGGATCATGTAATTATGTTTATTACTGATAAAAAATATGTCCCTGAAGTTGAAAAACTTTTCCAACCTAGCCCATTTTTCTTATAAAACCACGTAGAAATAAGAATAGTAGTAATTGTTGCTTGTAATGATCTACTATTATCATATTAGATACTATATTTTTACATAATAAATCTATGCATAGATAAATAAGGGGTGGTTATGTCTTTTTTCAAAGAGTTTCGTGAATTTGCAATGAAAGGCAACGTTGTTGACATGGCAGTCGGTGTCATCATTGGTGCAGCCTTCGGTAAGATTGTTTCATCATTAGTTGCTGATATTATTATGCCACCTCTAGGTTTATTAATCGGTGGTATCGATTTCAAACAGTTTAGCCTTATTTTAAGAGAGGCTAATGGGGATGTACCAGCGGTTGTACTTAATTATGGTATGTTCATTCAAACTGTATTTGACTTTGCTATTATTGCATTTGCAATTTTCTGTGCAATCAAATTAATTAACAAAACACGTCGTCAAGCAGAAGAGGCACCTAAAGCACCACCGGCTCCTTCCGCAGAAGAAACGTTATTAACAGAAATTCGTGATTTATTAAAAAATCAGCAAAAATAAAAACTAAAAGGCCAGTGATAACAATTGAAAAAATCTTTTGTTATCACTGGCCTCCCAGTTCCCTTTCTTAGCATGTTTTGCTTTTCTCATATAACTTCCTTTTCCTTTCTTATTCTTTTCCACACGTTGTCTAAATAGTGGATCATGAACAAGTGCCGCTAAAGCATTATCTTTAATAACACCTTTCTGGTGCTGATATTTGCTAGACATAAAAACCTCTTAAATTATTAAAGAACATAAAACGTAACACGGTATAAATACTATTGCTTTGTAGCTCCAGATTCAAGTATTTCAAGAATAGAACAATAAGTACTTTCATGAGCACTACCACAACAGGCATTACTCAACATCTTCAATGAATCTCGCATTCTTTCCATTTCTTTCAAGCGAATTTCCACTTCAGCAAGTCTTGCATCAACAATTTGCTTTGACTCAACACAAGTGTGATGAGCAGGATCAACCCGAATAGAGAGTAGCTCTGTAATCGCGTCTAATGTAAAGCCTAACTCTTTTGCATAACGAATAAAACGTAAACGTTGGAGATCTTGCTCTGTATATAGACGATAACCGCCTTCTGTTCGTCTGTCATGATCCATCAATCCTTGTTTTTCATAAAAACGGATTGTATCTGTTGTCACATTCGCTAATTTTGCAACTTGTCCAATACGATACATGGATCATTCCCTCACTTTAAATGATGAATAAGCATAGCAAATAATCAAAAGAATAGAATTGAAATATAGTGCGAAGCTTATCTTATCAAAATAGCAGCATGCTGAAATCACAAAAAATAAATATAATGCAACACAAAAATAAATAAAAAAGTAAGGAATAACAAATAGAAAGGTTAGAGTATGAGTTGATAAGTTATTTTTACAAAAAATAATTTAGTAATTATCATTTTCAATAAACGTAAAAAAACCGGATTAAAAATCCGGTTTTTTTATTCGCTTCACTAAATAATAATTAAATTATTCAGCTGCTGCTTCTGTTTCAGAATCAGCACGGTCAACAAGCTCAATGTAAGCCATTGGAGCATTGTCACCAGCACGGAAGCCACACTTCAGAATACGAGTGTAACCACCTGCGCGGCTCGCAAAACGCGGACCTAATACTGTAAACAGTTTTGCCACGACTTCGTTATCACGAGTACGGGCGAATGCCAGACGACGATTAGCTACGCTGTCGGTCTTGGCAAGAGTAATCAGCGGCTCAACGACGCGACGCAGTTCTTTCGCTTTAGGCAAAGTTGTCTTGATGATCTCATGACGAACTAAAGAACCTGCCATGTTACGAAACATAGCCTGACGATGGCTGCTGTTGCGGTTCAATTGACGACCACTCTTACGATGGCGCATGACCTTATCCTTCTCAGTAAAACCTTAACCTGTGATCTTATTCATCAGCGATACTTGCAGGTGGCCAATTCTCAAGGCGCATGCCAAGAGATAAACCACGCGACGCCAGTACGTCTTTAATCTCAGTAAGAGATTTCTTACCAAGGTTAGGCGTCTTAAGTAATTCAACTTCAGTACGCTGTACCAGATCACCGATGTAGTGGATTGCTTCTGCCTTCAGACAGTTAGCAGAGCGGACAGTCAATTCAAGATCGTCTACTGGGCGCAGTAAGATAGGATCGAATTCTGGCTTCTCTTCTTTAACTTCTGGCTGACGAACATCACGTAAGTCAACAAAAGCTTCAAGCTGTTCAGCCAGGATAGTCGCTGCACGGCGAATCGATTCTTCTGGATCGATAGTACCGTTAGTTTCCATCTCGATTACCAGCTTATCCAAGTCGGTACGCTGTTCAACACGAGCTGCTTCCACATTATAAGCAATACGCTCAACTGGGCTATAGCACGCGTCTACTAAAAGGCGACCGATAGGGCGCTCATCTTCTTCCGAATGAATTCGGGCAGAAGCCGGCACATAACCACGACCACGCTGAACTTTGATACGCATGTTAATAGATGCGTTTTCGTCTGTAAGGTGGCAGATAACGTGCTGCGGCTTGACGATTTCGACATCACCGTCATGGATGATATCGGCTGCAATAACAGGGCCAATGCCAGATTTGCTCAAAGTAAGAATAACTTCATCTTTACCATGAACTTTTACCGCCAACCCCTTAAGGTTGAGCAGTATTTCTAGGATATCTTCCTGAACACCTTCTTTGGTGCTGTACTCATGCAGTACACCATCAATCTCAACCTCTGTTACCGCACAACCCGGCATAGACGAAAGCAGAATACGGCGCAGTGCGTTACCAAGAGTATGGCCGAAGCCTCGCTCTAATGGCTCAAGGGTCACCTTGGCGTGCGTCGAACTGACTTGCTCGATATCAACCAGGCGCGGTTTTAGAAACTCTGTCACAGAACCCTGCATTGTGTCCTCTCTTTGGTGCTAAGCCTTACTTGGAGTAAAGCTCGACGATCAGGTGCTCGTTAATGTCAGCAGACAAGTCAGTACGTTCAGGAATACGCTTGAACACACCTTCCATCTTAGCAGCATCAACTTCCAGCCATGTTGGCTTTTCACGCTGTTCAGCCAGCTCTAAAGCAGCCTTAATACGAGACTGTTTTTTCGATTTTTCACGAACGCTGACTACGTCATTCGGGGAAACCTGATAAGAAGCAATGTTAACCACGCGACCATTTACCATGATTGCTTTATGGCTAACCATCTGACGTGCTTCTGCGCGAGTTGCGCCAAAGCCCATACGATAAACAACGTTATCCAGACGACCTTCCAGCAAAGTCAGCAGGTTTTCACCTGTGTTGCCTTTCAGACGAGTTGCTTCTTTGTAGTAGTTACGGAATTGACGCTCTAGAACACCGTAAATACGACGTACTTTTTGTTTTTCACGTAACTGAACACCGTAATCAGAAAGACGCGGTTTACGTGCGCCGTGCTGACCTGGTGCTTGTTCCAGTTTACACTTGGTGTCAATCGCCCGAACGCCAGATTTTAGAAATAAATCTGTACCTTCACGGCGGCTCAGCTTGAGCTTAGGACCCAAATATCTTGCCATTTTCTTTCTCCAACTTTCCTAAAAACGAAAACGTTATTAAACGCGACGTTTTTTCGGTGGACGACAACCGTTATGAGGAATCGGAGTCACATCAGTAATATTAGTGATGCGGAAACCAGCCGCGTTTAATGCACGGATAGTTGACTCACGACCAGGACCAGGTCCTTTAACCATAACTTCCAAGTTCTTAATTCCGTACTCTTTAACAGCTTCAGCGCAACGTTCTGCTGCAACCTGAGCCGCGAACGGAGTAGATTTACGAGAACCACGGAAACCGGAACCACCGGCAGTAGCCCAACCCAATGCGTTACCTTGACGATCGGTAATAGTAACGATTGTGTTGTTGAAAGAAGCATGGATATGAGCCACACCGTCAGAGACTTGTTTTCTTACACGCTTACGTGCACGAATAGGTGCTTTTGCCATTGTTCAAATACCCCGATTATTTCTTGATCGGCTTACGCGGACCCTTACGGGTACGTGCGTTAGTCTTAGTACGCTGACCGCGAACTGGTAGACCACGACGATGACGTAAACCACGGTAAGTACCAAGATCCATCAGACGTTTGATGCTCAGGGTAACTTCACGACGCAGATCACCTTCTACAACGTATTTGGCAACTTCGTCACGCAGCTTGTCGATTTGCTCTTCAGACAGCTCACTGATCTTAACATTTTCAGCAATACCAGCAGCTACACAGATAGCCTGTGAGCGGGTCTTACCGATACCGTAAATCGAAGTTAATGCGATTACAGTATGTTTATGATCAGGAATGTTAATGCCTGCTATACGGGCCACTATGCACTCCTAAATTAGCAGTTATACAGTACTATTCTGAAAAGCCCGTTTTCAGGATACTCAAACAATACTGTATATATTATAAAAGATTGGGCTGGCTAATTTAGCCAGCTCAACCGAACTTTGCAAGAAAAAAATGCAATAAATTAGCCTTGACGCTGTTTATGCTTAGGCTCGACGCTGCAAATTACACGCACGTGACCGTGACGTCTAACAATTTTGCAGTTACGGCACATTTTCTTGACGGAAGCACGAACTTTCATTTTTACTCTCCGTAACTTCTAAAACAAATCGCTTATCAGTAATTAACCTTTAAGATTTGCTTTTTTCAATGCAGACTCATACTGACTTGACATCAGGAGAGTTTGCACTTGAGCCATAAAATCCATGATGACTACAACCACGATTAAGAGGGAAGTACCACCAAAATAGAAAGGTACTTTCATTGCGTCACGCATGAACTCCGGGATGAGACAGATAAAGGTAATATACAAGGCACCGATTAAGGTTAAACGTGTCATTACTTTATCTATATATTTAGCCGTCTGCTCTCCCGGGCGAATTCCTGGTACAAATGCACCGGACTTCTTCAGGTTATCTGCCGTTTCTCTTGGGTTGAAAACCAACGCCGTATAGAAGAAACAGAAGAATATGATTGCAGCAGCGTATAGTAACACATAAATAGGTTGACCAGGCTGTAGATTTAAAGAAATCGTAGTCAGCCAACCCCACCCTGTACCATCGCCAAACCAAGAGGTTATTGTACCAGGAAACAGGATAATACTTGAAGCAAAAATTGCTGGTATAACACCCGCCATATTTACTTTAAGTGGTAGATGTGTACTTTGTGCCGCGTATATTCTACGCCCTTGTTGACGTTTTGCATAGTTAACAACGATACGACGTTGTCCTCTTTCTACAAAAACAACAAAGAAAGTAACCGCGAACACCAATACTGCAACCAACAATAACAGGAGGAAGTGCAGTTCGCCTTGCCGCGCCTGCTCGATGGTTTGACCAATGGCAGGTGGAAGACCTGCAACGATACCTGCAAAGATAATGATTGAGATACCGTTACCAATACCACGTTCAGTGATTTGCTCACCTAACCACATTAGGAACATTGTCCCAGTGACTAAGCTCACAACAGCCGTAATATAGAATGGTAGACCTGGATTAATTACCAGACCTTGCATTCCTGGCATATTCGGTAAGCCTGTTGCGATACCAATTGATTGGAATATCGCCAGCACCAAAGTACCATAACGGGTATATTGGCTGATCTTACGACGACCGGCCTCCCCTTCCTTCTTAATCTCTGCTAACCGAGGGTTAACCACTGATAAGAGTTGGATAATAATCGATGCCGAAATATAAGGCATGATACCCAGCGCAAAGATAGAAGCACGGCTAAGAGCACCACCAGAGAACATGTTAAACATTTCAATGATGGTGCCTTTTTGCTGATCGAGCAATTTGGCAAGCACAGTGGCATCAATACCAGGGATAGGAATAAAAGAGCCAATCCTAAAGACAATAAGTGCACCAAGAACAAACAAAAGTCTGCGTTTTAGTTCACCAACACCACCTTTAGCACTCTGAAAATCTAAACCTGGTTGTTTAGCCATCTGTCACTTATTCCTCAATTTTACCGCCAGCTGATTCGATTGCTGCACGGGCACCTTTGGTAACACGCAGACCACGAATAGTCACTGCACGGTTAACCTCGCCAGACAGAATTAATTTTGCAAATTCAATCTGTGGGCCAACAACGTTTGCGGCTTTCAGTGCATTCAGATCGATTACATCGCCTTCAACGTAAGCTAAATCAGACAGACGGATTTCCGCAGTCACAAATGATTTACGTGAAGTAAAACCAAATTTTGGTAAACGACGATATAAAGGCATCTGGCCGCCTTCAAAACCACGACGTACGCCACCGCCAGAACGAGATTTCTGACCTTTGTGACCACGGCCGCCAGTTTTACCTAAGCCAGAACCGATACCACGACCTACACGTTTAGGCGCATGCTTGGCACCTTCAGCCGGAGACAGAGTATTTAAACGCATCTCTTACTCCTCAACTTTAACCATATAGGAAACCAAGTTGATCATACCGCGAACTGCTGGTGTATCTTCGCGTTCTACAGTGTGACCGATGCGACGCAGACCTAAACCTGTCATCGTTGCCTTATGTTTAGGCAAACGACCGATTAAGCTGCGTGTTTGAGTAATTTTAATAGTCTTAGCCATGGTCATTACCCCAGAATTTCTTCAACGGATTTACCACGCTTAGCTGCGACCATATCTGGAGACTTCATGCTATCTAAAGCGTCCAGTGTTGCACGAACCACGTTAATCGGGTTAGTGGAACCATAGGTTTTAGCCAGTACGTTACGAACGCCAGCCACTTCTAGAACTGCACGCATTGCACCACCTGCGATGATACCGGTACCTTCATGAGCAGGCTGCATAAATACGCGTGAGCCTGTGTGAGTACCTTTAACAGGGTGGAACAGAGTACCGTTGTTTAAAGAGACGGTTTTCATATTGCGACGGGCTTTTTCCATCGCTTTCTGGATTGCTGCCGGAACTTCGCGAGCTTTGCCATATCCAAAACCAACGCGGCCATTACCATCACCAACTACTGTAAGAGCGGTGAAGCTAAAGATACGACCACCTTTAACGGTTTTAGATACGCGGTTTACCGCGATCAGCTTTTCCTGCAGTTCGCCAGCTTGTTTCTCGATGTGAGCCATCTTACACTCCTACCTTAGAACTGAAGGCCAGCTTCACGGGCAGCATCTGCCAGTGCCTGGACTCGACCATGATATTGGAAACCGGAACGGTCAAATGATACTACTTTGATACCTTTTTCCAGAGCGCGTTCAGCAATAATTTTACCAACTACCGCTGCTGCTTCTTTGTTTCCAGTGTTTTTCAGTTGCTCAATGATAGCTTTTTCTGTAGTAGAAGCGGCCACCAAAGTTTCAGAACCGTTTGGTGCAATAACCTGCGCATAAATATGGCGAGGGGTACGGTGTACCACCAGGCGAGTCGCACCCAATTCCTGGAGCTTACGGCGTGCGCGGGTCGCACGACGGATACGAGCTGCTTTCTTATCCATAGTGTTACCTTACTTCTTCTTAGCCTCTTTGATACGCACAACTTCGTCGGCGTAACGAATACCTTTACCTTTATAAGGTTCAGGGCGACGGTAAGCACGCAGTTCAGCTGCTACTTGACCAATCACTTGCTTATCCGCACCTTTCAGTACGATTTCAGTTTGTGTTGGGCATTCAGCAGTGATGCCTGCTGGCAGTTGGTGTTCCACTGGATGTGAAAAACCTACTGATAAGTTAACCGCATTGCCTTTAATAGACGCACGATAACCTACACCTACCAGTTGCAGTTTCTTAGTGAAGCCTTCGGTAACACCTACAACCATTGCATTTAACAGAGAACGAGTAGTACCCGCCTGTGCCCATGCATCAGCAAAACCATCGCGAGGTGCGAAAGTTAATTGGTTGTCAGCATGTTGAATTTCAACTGCATTATGGATAGTACGAGTAAGCTCGCCGTTTTTACCCTTAATCGTAATTACCTGACCGTTGAGTTTAACCTCTACGCCGGCAGGAATGACGACGGGTGCTTTTGCCACACGAGACATTCTTTCCTCCCGAATTAAGCTACGTAGCAGATAATCTCGCCACCAAGACCTGCTTGGCGAGCTGCACGATCAGTCATAACACCTTTTGAGGTAGAAACAACAGCGATGCCCAGTCCTGCCATAACTTGTGGCAGCTCATCTTTTCTTTTATAGATGCGCAGACTAGGACGGCTTACGCGCTGAATGCTTTCTACTACAGCCTTACCTTGGAAATATTTTAAAATAATTTCCAGTTCTGGCTTAGTGTCGCCTTCAATTTTAAAATCTTCGATATAACCTTCTTCCTTAAGCACGTTGGCAATCGCCACTTTCAGCTTGGAGGAAGGCATTGTGACCGCAACTTTATTCGCGGCCTGACCGTTACGGATACGGGTCAGCATATCCGCGATGGGATCTTGCATGCTCATCTGTCTTTACTCCCGTGATTCAATTATGGTAATTACCAGCTAGCCTTTCTAAGGCCCGGGATTTCACCGCGCATAGCGGCTTCACGGACTTTAATACGGCTGAGGCCAAATTTCCGCAGGAAACCGTGCGGACGTCCAGTTTGACGGCAGCGGTTACGCTGACGTGAAGGACTTGAATCACGTGGCATAGTTTGCAGTTTCAGAACAGCATTCCAACGATCTTCGTCAGACACGTTCACATCTGAAACGATAGCTTTCAGTTCTGCGCGTTTTGCGAAGAATTTCTCAGCTAAATTCGCACGTTTTACATCACGTGCTTTCATAGATTTCTTAGCCATGAATGCCCTGCCTTACTTGCGGAACGGGAAGTTAAACGCTGCTAACAGTGCGCGACCTTCATCATCTGATTTCGCAGTCGTAGTAATGGTAATATCCAAACCACGAACACGATCCACTTTATCGTAATCGATTTCAGGGAAGATGATTTGCTCACGTACGCCCATGCTGTAGTTACCACGTCCATCAAATGATTTAGCGGACAAACCACGGAAGTCACGGATACGTGGTACAGCAATAGAGATCAGGCGTTCAAAGAACTCCCACATGCGTTCGCCACGCAGGGTCACTTTACAGCCGATCGGATAGCCCTGGCGGATTTTGAAGCCTGCAACAGATTTGCGTGCTTTGGTGATCAAAGGTTTTTGACCTGAGATTGCTGCTAAATCAGCTGCTGCATTGTCCAGCAGTTTTTTATCAGCAATAGCTTCACCAACACCCATGTTCAGGGTGATCTTCTCGACCCGAGGGACTTGCATGACAGAATGGTAACCAAACTGAGACATCAGTTTTTGGACTACCTCGTCTTTGTAGTAATCATGCAGTTTCGCCATCGTATACTCCAAATTACTTGATAGTTTCTTTATTAGACTTGAAGAAACGAACTTTTTTGCCGTCTTCGAATCTAAAACCTACACGGTCAGCCTTACCGGTTGCCGCATTGAAGATTGCAACGTTAGAAACTTGGATAGAAGCTTCTTTTTCAACGATGCCACCTGGTTGGTTCAGAGCCGGAACTGGCTTCTGATGTTTTTTAACCAGATTGATACCTTCAACGATAACTTTACCAGAAGAAAGAACCTGTTTTACTTTACCGCGCTTACCTTTATCTTTACCAGTCAGCACGATAACTTCGTCTTCACGACGGATTTTCGCTGCCATTGCCTGCTCCTTAGAGTACTTCAGGTGCCAGAGAGATTATTTTCATAAACTTCTCGTTACGAAGTTCACGAGTAACCGGCCCAAAAATACGCGTACCAATAACTTGCTCGCTGTTGTTGTTTAACAATACACAAGCGTTGCTATCGAAGCGAATGACAGAACCGTCAGGGCGACGAACACCCTTCTTGGTGCGCACCACTACCGCTTTCAGTACATCACCTTTCTTAACTTTACCACGTGGAATTGCTTCCTTGATGGTAATTTTGATGATGTCACCTACATCTGCGTAGCGACGGTGCGAGCCACCTAGAACCTTGATACACATTACGCGACGTGCACCGGAGTTGTCGGCCACGTTCAGCATAGTCTGTTCTTGGATCATTTTAGTGCTCCGCTAAATGTCAACTACTACTGAGCCACTTCCACATTAGAAGAGGCCGTTCAATATCCCATAATACGAGGGAGCGGCATTATAACACCACATTCTCGATATGGACAGAAAAAATAAACGGCTCGTTCAGTTTTGAGCCGTTTATTTCGTACGAAAAGGCTATTTTATTACAGAATAGCTTTTTCTACAACGCGAACTAACGCCCAAGACTTAGTCTTAGATAGTGGACGTGTTTGACGAATTTCTACTACGTCACCAATTCCACATTCGTTGTTCTCGTCATGTACATGCAGTTTGGTCGTACGACGGATAAACTTACCATATAATGGGTGTTTAACCATACGATCGATAGCAACGACAATAGATTTTTCCATTTTGTCACTAACTACACGACCTTGCAGAGTACGGATTTTATCGGTCATTACGCACCCGCCTTCTCAGTCAGTAAAGTCTTAACGCGTGCGATATTACGACGCACTTGTTTCAACAGATGAGACTGTTGTAACTGACCACTTGCTGCCTGCATACGCAGATTAAACTGCTCGCGCAGTAAGTTCAGCAGTTCTGTGTTCAGCTCTTCAACGCTCTTTTCGCGCAGCTCTTTTGCTTTCATTACATCACCGTCTTAGTTACAAAGGTGGTTTTGATAGGCAGTTTTGCTGCCGCCAGCTTGAATGCTTCACGGGCCAGTTCTTCAGGCACACCATCCATTTCATACAGGACTTTACCTGGCTGGATTAAGGCAACCCAATACTCAACGTTACCTTTACCTTTACCCATACGGACTTCGAGCGGCTTTTCAGTGATTGGTTTGTCTGGGAACACACGGATCCAGATTTTACCCTGACGCTTAACTGCACGGGTCATTGCACGACGTGCCGCTTCGATCTGACGTGCAGTCAGACGACCACGGCCCACAGCTTTAAGACCGTAAGTCCCGAAGCTTACATCCGCACCAGCAGCTAAGCCACGGTTGCGGCCTTTGTGCACTTTACGGAATTTTGTACGCTTTGGTTGTAACATCAGCGACTCTCCTTACTTGCGGCCTTTACGCTGCTGCTTTTTAGGTTGAGCAGCCGGTTTTTCCGCCTGTTCAACTGCAGCCATACCACCCAGGATCTCACCTTTGAAGATCCATACCTTAACGCCGAGCACACCATAAGTGGTTTGTGCTTCTGAGGTATTGTAGTCGATATCTGCACGCAGAGTGTGCAGAGGTACACGACCTTCACGATACCATTCAGTACGAGCGATTTCAGCGCCACCTAAGCGACCACTTACTTCCACTTTAATACCTTTAGCGCCTAAACGCATAGCATTCTGTACCGCACGCTTCATAGCACGACGGAACATAACACGACGTTCCAGCTGTGAAGTGATGCTGTCAGCAACTAATTTTGCGTCCAGTTCAGGTTTACGTACTTCGGCGATATTAATTTGCGCAGGAACGCCAGCGATATCCGCTACGTTTTTGCGCAGTTTTTCAACATCTTCACCTTTTTTACCGATAACGATGCCTGGGCGAGCAGTGTGAATAGTCACACGGATGCTTTTCGCAGGACGTTCGATAACGATACGAGATACAGATGCTTTAGCCAGTTCTTTAGTTAAGTACTGACGTACTTTAAAATCGCTGTCTAGGTTGTCAGCGAATTCATTGGTACCCGCATACCATGTGGAATTCCAAGGCTTGACAATGCCAAGGCGGATACCATTAGGATGTACTTTTTGACCCATTGCTAGTCTCCAGAGTCTCAGCGATCAGACACAACCACAGTGATGTGGCTGGTGCGCTTCAGAATACGATCTGCACGGCCTTTTGCACGAGGCATAATGCGCTTCATAGAAGGACCTTCGTCAACAAAGATCTTAGCTACTTTCAGATCATCAATGTCAGCGCCATCGTTGTGTTCTGCATTAGCAATAGCAGACTCCAGTACTTTCTTCACTAAACCAGCAGCTTTCTTGTTGGTAAAGGTTAAAATTTCCAGAGCTTGCGACACTTTCTTACCGCGAATCAGGTCAGCTACCAAGCGAACCTTCTGAGCAGAAGAACGAGCGTGGCGATGCATAGCGATAGTTTCCATCTCTTCCTCCTACCTTATTTTTTCTTAGCCTTTTTATCGGCTGCATGACCGCGATAAGTACGGGTCGGCGCGAATTCACCCAGTTTGTGACCAACCATTTCGTCGGAAACGTAAACTGGAACATGCTGACGACCATTATGGACAGCGATGGTCAAACCGATCATGTTAGGAAAGATCGTTGAACGACGGGACCAAGTCTTAACAGGCTTTTTGTCACCGCTTTCCACCGCTTTCTCTACCTTCTTCAGCAAGTGCAGGTCAATGAAAGGACCTTTCTTGAGAGAACGTGGCATGGCTTATCCTCTAATTATTTCTTAGTACGACGATGAACGATGAAATGTTCAGTGCGTTTGTTTTTACGAGTCTTCTTACCTTTGGTTTGAACGCCCCAAGGTGTTACTGGGTGTTTACCAAAGTTACGACCTTCACCACCACCATGTGGGTGATCGACTGGGTTCATCGCAGTACCGCGAACGGTAGGACGAATACCACGCCAGCGACTTGCACCAGCTTTACCCAGAACGCGTAACATGTGCTCAGAGTTGCCAACTTCACCGATAGTTGCACGGCAATCAGAAGGAACTTTACGCATTTCACCAGAACGCAGACGGATAGTGACATAAGCACCATCACGAGCAACGATCTGAACGTAAGTACCAGCTGAACGAGCTAACTGACCACCTTTACCTGGTTTCATTTCTACGTTATGAACTGTAGAACCAACCGGGATATTACGCATTGGTAAGGTGTTACCCGCTTTGATAGCAGCATCAACGCCAGACTGAACTTTATCACCCGCTTTCAGGCCTTTTGGAGCCAGAATGTAGCGACGTTCACCATCAGCATACAGCACTAAAGCGATGTTAGCTGAACGGTTTGGATCATATTCCAGACGTTCTACTGTCGCAGGGATACCATCTTTGTTGCGTTTAAAGTCAACAATACGGTAAGCCTGTTTGTGACCACCACCGATGTGACGGGTAGTGATACGACCATTGTTGTTACGACCACCGGACTTGCTGTTCTTTTCCAGCAATGGCGCATAAGGTTTCCCTTTATGCAGCTCAGGGTTTACCACTTTAACTACGTGGCGACGGCCCGGAGACGTAGGTTTACATTTAACAATTGCCATTGTTCTTTACTCCTCCGACTTACTCAGCGCCGCCGACGAAGTCCAGATTCTGGCCTTCCTTCAGGGTGACGTAAGCTTTTTTCCAGTCGCTACGACGACCAATACGCTGACCGTGACGTTTCACTTTGCCTTTCATCAGCAGAGTGTTAACACTTTCAACTTCGACTTCAAACAGTTTTTGTACAGCTGCTTTAATCTCTGCTTTGGTCGCGTCTTTAGCAACTTTGAGAACGATGGTGTTTGATTTTTCCATCGCGATAGAAGCTTTTTCAGATACATGCGGCGCGCGCAGTACTTTCAGCAGACGTTCTTCACGGATCATGCCAGCATCTCCTCAACTTGCTTCACAGCGTCAGCAGTCATGACGACTTTGTCGAAGGCGATTAAGCTAACAGGGTCGATTGTTGCTGCATCACGTACGTCAACTTTATATAAGTTGCGTGCTGCTAAATACAGATTCTCATCTAAATCAGCAGTGATGATCAGAACATCTTCCAGAGCCATATCTTTCAGTTTCTGTGCTAAAAGCTTAGTTTTAGGCGCTTCAACAGAGAACTTCTCTACGACGATCAGACGATCTTGACGTACCAGTTCAGACAGAATGCTCTTCAGAGCACCACGGTACATCTTTTTGTTTACTTTTTGACTGTGGTCCTGTGGTTTAGCTGCGAAGCTAACACCACCAGAGCGCCAAATTGGGCTCTTGATTGAACCTGAACGTGCACGACCTGTACCTTTCTGTCTCCAAGGCTTTTTGCCTGAACCAGAAACTTCAGCACGGGTTTTCTGAGCACGAGTACCTTGACGAGCACCAGCAGCGTATGCAACGACTACTTGATGCACAAGCGCTTCGTTAAAGTCACGCCCGAAGGTAGTTTCGGAAACAGTCAGCGCGCCTTGCGCGTCTTTCATTACCAATTCCATTCCTATCTCCTCGACGTTACGCCTTGACAGCTGGTTTAACGATCAGGTCACTGCCAGTTGCACCTGGAACAGCACCTTTGACCAGCAGCAGGTTGCGCTCAGCGTCAACACGTACTACTTCCAGGCTCTGAACGGTA
Source organism: Proteus penneri (assembly GCF_022369495.1). NCBI lineage: Bacteria > Pseudomonadati > Pseudomonadota > Gammaproteobacteria > Enterobacterales > Morganellaceae > Proteus > Proteus penneri. The sequence goes on along the minus strand of NZ_CP059690.1, from coordinate 3,679,743 downwards.
ACTTGTTCGTTACCCAGTTGACCTGCCATTTTCTTGCCTTTGAACACCTTACCCGGAGTCTGGTTCTGACCGATAGAACCCGGAACACGGTGAGACAAGGAGTTACCGTGGGTAGCATCTTGAGTACGGAAATTCCAGCGCTTTACAGTACCAGCAAAACCTTTACCTTTAGATGTTCCAGTAACGTCGACTTTTTTAACGTCAGCGAAAATTTCTACGCTAATGCTTTGACCTACAGTGTATTCTTCGCCTTCGTTCAGACGGAATTCACGTAGTAAGCGGCCAGCTTCAACACCAGCTTTAGCAAAATGACCTGCTTCAGGTTTCAGTACACGGTTAGCTTTTTTGCTACCAGTAGTCACCTGAATGGCACGATAACCGTCTTTCTCTAGATCTCTGACCTGAGTAACACGGTTGTTTTCAATTTCGATAACGGTTACAGGGATTGAAACGCCATCTTCAGTGAAGATACGAGTCATTCCTACTTTCTTACCGACTAAACCAATCATTGTTTCAACCTCTCAATCGCTTGATGACCTGATTAACCTAGGCTGATCTGCACGTCTACGCCGGCAGCCAGATCCAGACGCATCAGAGCATCAACGGTTTTCTCGGTTGGCTCAACGATGTCAACCAGACGTTTGTGAGTGCGAATTTCATACTGATCACGCGCATCTTTATTAACGTGCGGAGAAATCAACACTGTGAAACGCTCTTTGCGAGTCGGCAGTGGGATTGGACCACGAACTTGCGCACCAGTGCGCTTAGCAGTCTCTACGATTTCCGCAGTTGATTGATCAATCAGACGATGATCAAAAGCTTTCAGGCGGATACGGATTCTTTGGTTCTGCATGAGACCAGAGCTCCAACTATTTTTTATAAACGTAAATGATTACTACTCGTACCCATTTCGATTGATGAGAGAGTGTAATCGTTCTGCATATAACTCCCCAATCGGGAGTATTATATTAATGCAATAAAAAATCTGCATTAGCTGATAAATCAGCCCCACTAAATCAGTGAGCCTGCGCATTATACTTGCCTGAGTGATGAAATCAAGCCAAGAATAAAAAATCAGCGATAAAAATTCATTTTATCTTTTCGAAAATAAAAAAAGCAAAGGTAACCTTCATCACCTTTGCTTTAAAAACCGTCTCAAAATTCATTAAAGAATGATGGATTATTCTTCAATAATTTGAGCTTGTAGATAGTTTTGAAGCCCTATTCGTTCGATAAGTTCAAGCTGGGTTTCAATCCAATCAATATGCCCTTCTTCATCAGTTAGAATTTCTAGCATAAGATCACGACTGACATAATCATGAATTGAATCTGCGTAAGCAATAGCTTCACGTAAATCTTTGGCACCACCTAATTCCAATTCCAAATCAGAACGTAGCATCTCTTCAACATCTTCACCGATGTTTAGTTTGCCTAAATCTTGTAAGTTTGGAATGCCTTCAAGGAACAAGATACGCTCGATATATTTATCCGCGTGTTTCATCTCATCTATGGATTCATGATATTCCATTTCATTAAGGCGTGTAAGACCCCAATTCTTGAACATTCGGGCATGTAGGAAATACTGATTAATTGCAACAAGCTCACCACCTAATAACTTATTAAGGTGGGCTATCATTTTTTTATCACCTTTCATTTTTATGCTCCTTTGCTTCCAGTCTTTTTAGTGTAGACCTTTTATACAAAGTGGAGAGAAAGGAAATTTAAAATTTGTTATGCAACTTCAGAAATTTGAGGGTAAAGGATAGATTGCTCACTTTCAATTATTTGACGAGCTTGACGTACACACTTACCGCAACAACTACCAACAGGTAAGATCTTGCGTAATTCATTAATAGTGTGGATTTGATGTTTGTGTACTGTAGAGATAATTTTTTTATCACTCACACCATGGCAAAGACAGACGTACATAATAGCAACCTCATTAACTACTCACGCATTGAATAGTAAATGATAACCATTATGATTTCAATTTCTATTTAACTTAGATATTCTAACCTAATATAGAAACTCTCATGATAATGAGAGAATAAATTGAGGACGGGATTTAACTAAGATGAAAAGCGCTATTTTAGATACAAAAAAAGGGCATCAATGATGCCCTTTTTTAGGAAATTACGCGAGTAATTAACCTAATACTTTAGCAACAACGCCCGCACCTACTGTACGGCCACCTTCACGGATAGCGAAACGTAAACCGTCGTCCATCGCGATTGGGTGAATCAGTTCAACGATCATGTTGATGTTGTCACCTGGCATTACCATTTCTACGCCTTCTGGTAATTCGATAGTACCAGTTACGTCAGTTGTACGGAAGTAGAACTGTGGACGGTAGCCTTTGAAGAATGGAGTATGACGACCACCTTCATCTTTGCTCAGAATATAAACTTCTGATTCAAATTTAGTGTGTGGGTTGATTGAACCTGGTTTCGCCAGTACTTGTCCACGTTCGATTTCTTCACGTTTAGTACCACGCAGAAGAACACCTACGTTCTCACCTGCACGACCTTCGTCAAGTAATTTACGGAACATTTCAACACCAGTACAAGTTGTTTTCGCTGTTGGTTTAATACCAACGATTTCAACTTCTTCACCAACTTTGATTACGCCACGCTCAACACGACCTGTTACTACTGTACCACGGCCTGAAATTGAGAATACGTCTTCAATTGGTAACAGGAATGGTTTGTCAATTGCACGCTCTGGCTCTGGGATGTATGAATCCAGTGCTTCTGCTAATTCAACAATTTTTGCTTCCCACTCTGCTTCGCCTTCCAGTGCTTTCAGCGCTGAACCACGGATTACTGGAGTGTCATCACCTGGGAAATCGTACTGAGACAGAAGTTCACGAACTTCCATTTCGACTAATTCCAGTAACTCTTCATCATCTACCATGTCACATTTGTTCAGGAATACGATGATGTAAGGAACACCAACCTGACGACCTAACAGGATGTGCTCACGAGTTTGTGGCATTGGGCCATCTGTCGCAGCAACAACCAGGATAGCTCCGTCCATTTGCGCAGCACCAGTGATCATGTTTTTAACATAGTCGGCGTGACCTGGGCAGTCTACGTGTGCGTAGTGACGAGTTGGGGTGTCATATTCTACGTGTGAAGTAGAGATGGTGATACCACGAGCTTTTTCTTCTGGTGCGTTATCGATTTGATCGAATGCACGAGCAGCACCACCATAAGTTTTAGCTAAAACTGTAGTGATTGCAGCAGTCAGAGTTGTTTTACCGTGGTCAACGTGGCCGATAGTACCAACGTTAACGTGCGGTTTTGAACGTTCAAATTTTTCTTTAGACATTTAAATTGTCCCTCTAAGACACGGAATCGGTGGTTACACCACATCAACCAAGCAGTAAGTAAATTAGCGATTTGCTAGTGCTTGTTAAGATTTTAATCAGGGAGGCAAGAACATGAAGGAGTGGTGCTGATAGGCAGATTCGAACTGCCGACCTCACCCTTACCAAGGGTGCGCTCTACCAACTGAGCTATATCAGCACATCTGGAGCGGGCAGCGGGAATCGAACCCGCATCATCAGCTTGGAAGGCTGAGGTAATAGCCATTATACGATGCCCGCAGAACTCGGCTACCTGACTTAAAATCAGCTTTGTATTCTACTTAAGTGTTTACTAATTTAAAACACTTAAGTTTGGAATTAATGGTGGTGGGAGAAGGATTCGAACCTTCGAAGTCTGTGACGGCAGATTTACAGTCTGCTCCCTTTGGCCGCTTGGGTATCCCACCAAACCTAATTTTTAATGGTGCCGGCACCAAGAGTCGAACTCGGGACCTACTGATTACAAGTCAGTTGCTCTACCAACTGAGCTATGCCGGCTAAGTGGTGCGCATTCTAGGAGGACTTTCATCATGATGCAACAAAAAAATTGCGATATTCGTTCTTTTGCTTAGATTTTGTTCATTTTTAATTGAATTGTTGATTTTTTAGGAAAAAAACGACCAAAATGCCAACAAAAAATCATGCTAGATTAGCAAGCTAATTTAGCTAATCACTCCCGAATTTATTCACCACCAATAAATTTTTAGAAAAAATTTGATTGCCCCCCTGTTAGTCTACGCTAAAAAATTATTTTCATGACTATTTTTTATACTTTTTTTACAAATTTATTCAGTTCGTGTCAAAAAAAGTAGAAAAAATTTAAAAAATATCTACGCCTAAGAGTCATCACTCGTTATGATGCTGTTTATTTTTTATCGGATACGGGTGTTTTAAACAGCCTGTCCAACCTGCGAATATTAGGCAGATGTTGGCTTATGAATAACAAAGAACGCTTTATAACCCCTTATTTAGAGTTTGACAGAAAGCATTGGGCAACGTTAAGAGATTCCGTTCCTTTAACATTAACCGAAAAAGAGATCGCTGATTTAAAAGGAATTAATGAAGAAATTTCTATTGATGATGTAATTGAGATTTATCTTCCTCTTTCAAGATTACTCAATTTTTACATAAGTTCTAACTTGCGCCGTCAAGCTGTCTTAGAGCAGTTTCTTGGAACACGAAGCGCCAAAATCCCCTACATTATTGGTATAGCGGGTAGTGTTGCTGTTGGTAAAAGTACCACAGCTCGTTTGCTACAAGCGCTTTTAACCCGTTGGCCAGAACATCGTAAAGTTGATTTAATCACTACTGATGGCTTTCTTTTGCCTAATGCAGAGTTAAAGAGACGCGGAATAATGAAAAAGAAAGGATTTCCTGAATCCTATGATATGCATAGCCTTGTCTCTTTCGTTTCTGATATAAAATCAGGCAAAAAACAAGTAACAGCCCCTGTCTATTCTCATTTAGTGTATGACATCATTCCAGATAAGGAACAGGTTATTGAACAACCTGATATTTTGATCCTTGAAGGATTAAATGTATTACAGAGCAATCAGGATTATCCTCATGATCCACATAATGTTTTCGTATCAGATTATGTAGACTTCTCCATTTATGTTGATGCTGAAGAAGAATTACTAAAACACTGGTACATCAGTCGCTTTTTAAAATTTAGAGAGGGTGCGTTTACTGATCCTGAATCATATTTTAATAATTACTCTAAATTAAGTAGAGAAGAGTCTATTGAAATAGCATCTTCAATTTGGCAAGAAATTAATGGTTTAAATCTGAAACAGAACATCCTGCCTACAAAAGAAAGAGCGAGTCTTATACTAACTAAAGGTCAAAATCATTCGATCACTAACGTTCGATTACGTAAGTAAATCTAAACAATTATCACCATTTGGTCTAAGAACTATTATATTTTAGTTATTAAAAATTGTACTGATAACTAAAAAGCTTTCCAGTTTAGGAAAGCTTTTTAGTTTTAGATTTTCGATGCAATTTAAAGCATTATGGTGCACTTCTCAGTGATATTTCACCACCTATATAAGATATTATTTTTCCATTTTGTTCTAAAAGTAAAGCACCTTGATCATTAATGCCTTTGGCAATACCAAAGATCTCTTTTTCACCAATAATAAGCTTTACACGGCGATCCATAAAGTTATCTAAACGTTTCCAACGCTCGATAAACACAGATAACCCTTGTTTTTCAAATTGTACAAATGCTTCTCTTAATGCATTAGTAATTTCACAAGCAAGTTCATTTCTGTCAATTTTAATACCAACTTGCTCCAAATTAATCCATTGTTGGTTAATGGCTTCATTTTGATTTTTACTCATCGCAATATTGATACCAATCCCTGTGACAATATGAGCAACATCACCTGTTTTCCCTGTTAGCTCAACAAGAATACCTGAAAGCTTTTTATCATTTAAATAGAGGTCGTTAGGCCATTTAACTTTAACGCCATCTGCACCAAGTTTTTGCAATACTTCAGCCATAATAACGCCGACAACCAAACTCAGTCCTATTGCAGCAGCAGGCCCTTGATCGAGTTTCCAATACATACTCAAATATAAATTTCTACCAAAAGGCGAAATCCATTGACGCCCTCTTCTACCTCGCCCAGCAGACTGGTATTCAGCAATACATACATCACCCGATTTTAATTCGCTGATACGTTGGATCAAATATTGATTTGTAGAATCTATAACAGGAATAACGCTAGCCGGCTCACCTTTAATATTCTGATTCACAATATCTGCGTTCAATAAGTTCATTGGTGCATCTAATTGATATCCTTTTCCTGCAACCGTCTGAACATCGATACCCCAGCTACGCAATGTTTGAATATGTTTATTAATGCCTGCTCGAGTCATTCCTAAACTTTCGCCTAATTGTTCTCCTGAATGAATATTTCCATCAGCAAGGAGTTCAATTAATAATAAAGGAGTTGGTGTTTCTTTCATGAAATAGCATCCACTGCATTGATTTCGCCATATTGACCAATAAAGCGAACTTCTGGCTCTAATTTTACACCGAAGCGTTCTGAGACTTTCTGGCGAATATATGCGGCTAAGTTCACAATATCTTCACCTGTCGCGGTGCCGTCTTTATTAATAAGTACCAGTGCTTGTTTAGTGTGGACTGCTGCACCACCAATTTGATGCCCTTTAAGACCACATTGATCAATCAGCCAACCTGCCGCAAGCTTCACACCATCTCGCTGTACATATTGAGGGCAAAATGGATATTCTGTTTTTAATTGTTGTGCAATACGAATATCAACAATTGGGTTTTTAAAAAAACTTCCAGCATTACCCGTTATTTTTGGATCGGGTAGCTTGCTTGTTCTCATTAAGCATACAGATTCGAACACATCCTTTGGTGTAACAGTTTCTAATGATAATTTTGATAAATCACCATAAGTAAGAATAGGTTCCCATTTTTTACTTAGTAGTAAACCGACAGCAATAATAGCAAAGCCTTGTTGATAATGATGTTTAAAAATACTATCGCGATAACCAAACTCACATTCTTCATTTGTTAATCGACTAATATTGCCTGTGCTTAATTCAACAATATCAACATAGGCACAAACATCTTTCAGCTCTTTACCATAAGCACCAATATTTTGTATCGGCGCAGAACCAACATTGCCAGGGATCAACGCTAAATTTTCCAGTCCATAGATATTTTTTTCTAACAGATATTCAATAAGCGCATGCCAACTCTCGCCAGCTCCAACATGAATAGACCAATATTGTTCATCTTCAGTAATTTCAATGCCAGTAATACAGTTACGGATAACAATACCATTAAAATCTTCAGTAAATAGCACGTTACTACCGCCACCTAGAATAAGGGTTGGTAATCTCTTCTCATGGGCATTTTGCCAATATGTACAAAGCTCATCTTTATTATTTGCAGTTTCTATTTGGTGAGCTTTTACTCTCAAACCAAATGTATTAAATGCTTGCAATGAAACCGATTCTTTCATGAAAGTCTACCTCATTTAGCTGATAGCTTAGTTTAACAGCCAAGTATCATTGAGGATAGCAAAGTGATAAGTGATTAGAAAAGAGAAAGTATATTTGTATTTTAAATATCTTAAACGCAAAAAAGCCAACCCATTGGGTTGGCTTTCTCGTCTTATTTAATGCCTGGCAGTTCCCTACTCTCACATGGGGAGACCCCACACTACCATCGGCGCTACAACGTTTCACTTCTGAGTTCGGCATGGGATCAGGTGGGACCGTTGCGCTATGGCCGCCAAGCAAATTCTGTATTTATAACTGTCTGTTTATGCAGCTATAATAATTTTTTATTGGTGCTGATACCCAGATTCGAACTGGGGACCTCACCCTTACCAAGGGTGTGCTCTACCAACTGAGCCATATCAGCACTAGTGGCTTATTGTCACCGGCTGACACAGCCTAAATTTAATGCCTGGCAGTTCCCTACTCTCACATGGGGAGACCCCACACTACCATCGGCGCTACAACGTTTCACTTCTGAGTTCGGCATGGGATCAGGTGGGACCGTTGCGCTATGGCCGCCAAGCAAATTCTGTATTACTACTCGTTACTTCGATTTTTCGTCATAACCAGCAATATTCAATCTTAAACAAGCTTACTTCATTAATCTTTGTCTCTCAGACAAAACACCTTCGGTGTTGTCAGGTTAAGCCTCACGGTTCATTAGTACTGGTTAGCTCAACGTATCGCTACGCTTACACACCCAGCCTATCAACGTCTTAGTCTTAAACGTTCCTTTAGGTCACTCAAGGTGACAGGGAAGACTCATCTTGAGGCAAGTTTCCCGCTTAGATGCTTTCAGCGGTTATCTCTTCCGCACTTAGCTACCGGGCAATGCCATTGGCATGACAACCCGAACACCAGTGGTGCGTTCACTCCGGTCCTCTCGTACTAGGAGCAACCCCTCTCAATCTTCCAACGCCCACGGCAGATAGGGACCGAACTGTCTCACGACGTTCTAAACCCAGCTCGCGTACCACTTTAAATGGCGAACAGCCATACCCTTGGGACCTACTTCAGCCCCAGGATGTGATGAGCCGACATCGAGGTGCCAAACACCGCCGTCGATATGAACTCTTGGGCGGTATCAGCCTGTTATCCCCGGAGTACCTTTTATCCGTTGAGCGATGGCCCTTCCATTCAGAACCACCGGATCACTAAGACCTACTTTCGTACCTGCTCGAGCCGTCACTCTCACAGTCAAGCTGGCTTATGCCTTTGCACTAACCGCATGATGTCCGACCATGCTTAGCCAACCTTCGTGCTCCTCCGTTACTCTTTAGGAGGAGACCGCCCCAGTCAAACTACCCACCAGACACGGTCCCCGACCCAGATTATGGGCCTAGGTTAGAACATCAAACGTTAAAGGGTGGTATTTCAAGGTTGACTCCATGCAGACTGGCGTCCACACTTCATAGTCTCCCACCTATCCTACACATCAAGGCTCAATGTTCAGTGTCAAGCTATAGTAAAGGTTCACGGGGTCTTTCCGTCTTGCCGCGGGTACACTGCATCTTCACAGCGAGTTCAATTTCACTGAGTCTCGGGTGGAGACAGCCTGGCCATCATTACGCCATTCGTGCAGGTCGGAACTTACCCGACAAGGAATTTCGCTACCTTAGGACCGTTATAGTTACGGCCGCCGTTTACTGGGGCTTCGATCAAGAGCTTCTCCTAAGGATAACCCCATCAATTAACCTTCCAGCACCGGGCAGGCGTCACACCGTATACGTCCACTTTCGTGTTTGCACAGTGCTGTGTTTTTAATAAACAGTTGCAGCCAGCTGGTATCTTCGACTGGCTTCGGCTCCGTCCGCGAGGACTTCACTTACCGCCAGCGTGCCTTCTCCCGAAGTTACGGCACCATTTTGCCTAGTTCCTTCACCCGAGTTCTCTCAAGCGCCTGAGTATTCTCTACCTGACCACCTGTGTCGGTTTGGGGTACGATTGTTGGTAACCTGAAGCTTAGAGGCTTTTCCTGGAAGCAGGGCATCAATTGCTTCACCACCTTAGTGGCTCGTCATCACACCTCAGCATTAAGTGACCGGATTTGCCTAGTCACTCTGCCTACATGCTTGAACCGGGACGACCGTCGCCCGGACAACCTAGCCTTCTCCGTTCCCCCATCGCAGTTACCACCAGTACGGGAATATTAACCCGTTTCCCATCGACTACGCTTTTCAGCCTCGCCTTAGGGTCGACTCACCCTGCCCCGATTAACGTTGGACAGGAACCCTTGGTCTTCCGGCGTGCGGGTTTTCACCCGCATTATCGTTACTTATGTCAGCATTCGCACTTCTGATACCTCCAGCATACCTCACAGTACACCTTCGCAGGCTTACAGAACGCTCCCCTACCCAACGAACGTATCCTTAAATTCGCTTAATCTCGCTTTCGCCTCGACTTTAATGGACGCATTGACGTCACTTCGTTCCGTCAATCGGTTCATCACAAACAAATTTAAGTGATACGTTCGCTGCCGCAGCTTCGGTGCATGGTTTAGCCCCGTTACATCTTCCGCGCGGGCCGACTCGACCAGTGAGCTATTACGCTTTCTTTAAATGATGGCTGCTTCTAAGCCAACATCCTGGCTGTCTGAGCCTTCCCACTTCGTTTCCCACTTAACCATGACTTTGGGACCTTAGCTGGCGGTCTGGGTTGTTTCCCTCTTCACGACGGACGTTAGCACCCGCCGTGTGTCTCCCGTGATAACATTCTTCGGTATTCGCAGTTTGCATCGAGTTGGTAAGTCGGGATGACCCCCTAGTCGAAACAGTGCTCTACCCCCGAAGATGAGTTCACGAGGCGCTACCTAAATAGCTTTCGGGGAGAACCAGCTATCTCCCGGTTTGATTGGCCTTTCACCCCATCCCAAGTCATCCGCTAATTTTTCAACATTAGTCGGTTCGGTCCTCCAGTTAGTGTTACCCAACCTTCAACCTGCCCATGGATAGATCACCGGGTTTCGGGTCTATACCCTGCAACTCATTCGCCCAGTTAAGACTCGGTTTCCCTACGGCTCCCCTATACGGTTAACCTTGCTACAGAATATAAGTCGCTGACCCATTATACAAAAGGTACGCAGTCACCCCATCCTCAAATGTCCCGCTTGCTTTTACTGTCAAACTGGCGCGATTTTTTAACTTCCGTTGCTCGTGTACTTCTATGTACACTGCGCGACGGCTTGAAAAAATCACCCCATTTTGTAGGTAAACGCTGCGCTGTTTTCGAGTGGTTTTGCCAATCACTCAGTGCGAGGCACTTGAGTGATGGGGCTCCTACTGCTTGTACGTACACGGTTTCAGGTTCTTTTTCACTCCCCTCGCCGGGGTTCTTTTCGCCTTTCCCTCACGGTACTGGTTCACTATCGGTCAATCAGGAGTATTTAGCCTTGGAGGATGGTCCCCCCATATTCAGACAGGATAACACGTGTCCCGCCCTACTCGTCGAGTTCACAATAACAGCATCTTCGGATACGGGGCTATCACCCTTTACTGCCGGACTTTCCAGACCGTTCTCCTGATGCTGCTATTGATTAAGACTCTGGGCTGTTCCCCGTTCGCTCGCCGCTACTAGGGGAATCTCGGTTGATTTCTTTTCCTCGGGGTACTGAGATGTTTCAGTTCTCCCGGTTCGCTTCCTAACACTATGTATTCATGTCAGGATAATATCCATTGGATATTGGGTTTCCCCATTCGGAAATCGTCGGGTATAACGGTTCATATCACCTTACCGACGCTTATCGCAGATTAGCACGTCCTTCATCGCCTCTGATTGCCTAGGCATCCACCGTGTACGCTTATTCGCTTAACCTCACAACCCGAAGGTGTCTTTTCTTGAAGACATCTGGGTGGTGATGGCTGCGCAGATTACATTTCGTTGTTGGGCAGTGCTCGCCATGCTCACATACTTATGTATGTTGCGCTGGCTGTGCGCTGGCCGCCTCGAACTGTAAATTGCTCGCTCATCCCACTTTGATGTCGAAAAACACATTCAAAGTTTGAGATTTTGAGAGACTCATCAATATACCTCGGTGATATATTGATTTGTTTTCAATTTTTCAGCTTGTTCCAGATTGTTAAAGAGCATAATAGGTAAAATAACTCATCGAATTATCTTAACTATTCCCTGATTTGCATCAGACTATAGTGTGGTACGCCTTTCACTCATACCGCGCAATTGGCGTCCCCTAGGGGATTCGAACCCCTGTTACCGCCGTGAAAGGGCGGTGTCCTAGGCCTCTAGACGAAGGGGACTTCAGTCAGCTTCGCAGACGCGCTTTTGCTCGTTCTTCATCAGACAATCTGTGTGAGCACTTCACATAACACGTATCTCTTAGGTAAGGAGGTGATCCAACCGCAGGTTCCCCTACGGTTACCTTGTTACGACTTCACCCCAGTCATGAATCACAAAGTGGTAAGCGCCCTCCCGAAGGTTAAGCTACCTACTTCTTTTGCAACCCACTCCCATGGTGTGACGGGCGGTGTGTACAAGGCCCGGGAACGTATTCACCGTAGCATTCTGATCTACGATTACTAGCGATTCCGACTTCATGGAGTCGAGTTGCAGACTCCAATCCGGACTACGACAGACTTTATGAGTTCCGCTTGCTCTCGCGAGGTCGCTTCTCTTTGTATCTGCCATTGTAGCACGTGTGTAGCCCTACTCGTAAGGGCCATGATGACTTGACGTCATCCCCACCTTCCTCCGGTTTATCACCGGCAGTCTCCTTTGAGTTCCCGCCATCACGCGCTGGCAACAAAGGATAAGGGTTGCGCTCGTTGCGGGACTTAACCCAACATTTCACAACACGAGCTGACGACAGCCATGCAGCACCTGTCTCAGCGTTCCCGAAGGCACTCCTCTATCTCTAAAGGATCCGCTGGATGTCAAGAGTAGGTAAGGTTCTTCGCGTTGCATCGAATTAAACCACATGCTCCACCGCTTGTGCGGGCCCCCGTCAATTCATTTGAGTTTTAACCTTGCGGCCGTACTCCCCAGGCGGTCGATTTAACGCGTTAGCTCCAGAAGCCACGGTTCAAGACCACAACCTCTAAATCGACATCGTTTACAGCGTGGACTACCAGGGTATCTAATCCTGTTTGCTCCCCACGCTTTCGCACCTGAGCGTCAGTCTTTGTCCAGGGGGCCGCCTTCGCCACCGGTATTCCTCCACATCTCTACGCATTTCACCGCTACACATGGAATTCTACCCCCCTCTACAAGACTCTAGCCAACCAGTTTCAGATGCAATTCCCAAGTTAAGCTCGGGGCTTTCACATCTGACTTAATTGACCGCCTGCGTGCGCTTTACGCCCAGTAATTCCGATTAACGCTTGCACCCTCCGTATTACCGCGGCTGCTGGCACGGAGTTAGCCGGTGCTTCTTCTGCGGGTAACGTCAATTGATAAAGGTATTAACTTTATCACCTTCCTCCCCGCTGAAAGTACTTTACAACCCTAAGGCCTTCTTCATACACGCGGCATGGCTGCATCAGGCTTGCGCCCATTGTGCAATATTCCCCACTGCTGCCTCCCGTAGGAGTCTGGGCCGTGTCTCAGTCCCAGTGTGGCTGATCATCCTCTCAGACCAGCTGAGATCGTCGCCTAGGTGAGCCTTTACCTCACCTACTAGCTAATCCCATATGGGTTCATCCGATAGCGCAAGGTCCGAAGAGCCCCTGCTTTGGTCCGTAGACGTCATGCGGTATTAGCCACCGTTTCCAGTAGTTATCCCCCTCTATCGGGCAGATCCCCATACATTACTCACCCGTCCGCCGCTCGTCAGCAAGAAAGCAAGCTTTCCTCTGTTACCGCTCGACTTGCATGTGTTAGGCCTGCCGCCAGCGTTCAATCTGAGCCATGATCAAACTCTTCAATTAAAAGTGTTTGATGCTCAAAGAAATCGAAAACTTAGCTATTCATAAATGAATTTACTTTTGTTGTTCACTCTTCAAGACTTGATACATCTAATATTTTAGAAGATATCGTCTCTGCGAGTGCCCACACAGATTGTCTGATAATTTGTTAAAGAGCAGTGCAACCTTCGCTGCCGTTTCCGGTCTTCTGCGTTGTTGCGAGGAGGTGCATTCTACATCTTCCTCATTCAGTGTCAAGCGTTTATTTTCAAGGCTTTTCACTTTATTTTTTTGTCCTCTTGGCTAACTCACTTAGCGTGATTTGCCGTGACAACGAGGGCGCATTATAGGGAGTTTTGTGAAGCTGGCAACACTTTTTTTTAGTTTTTTAACCGACCGTTGAATTTTCCACCAAATTGCACTTAAAGCGCTAGTTTTCTGAGCGATTCAAAGCCAAAACCCGCTAAAACAGGTTTTAATAATTCGCTATTCTCATCTTCTTTTAAGCAATAAGCGAAGCTAATTTCATTTGAACCTTTTATTTTCGCTTGATTTACGACCAACCACGCAGTTCTTCGTGCAATTGCAGCACCAGAATCGATAATTCGTGTGCCATCAGGTAAAACAGAAAGAAGTTCATCAGCTAATAAAGGGAAATGAGTACAGCCTAATACGACTGTATCTGGTGGCTCTTTCATTTTTAGCCAAGGTGTAAGAATTTTACGAAGCGCATCTAGAGAAACTTCCTCGCCATGAAGTTTCCTTTCTGCTAGTTCCACCAGCTCGGCTGAACCTAAAGAATGAACTTTGCAATCAGTTGCAAAGCGTTCTATCAGTTCATGGGTATAAGGGCGTTTAACTGTTGCTCTCGTCGCTAATAATCCAACGACCCCATTACAGGTTAATTTAGCGGCAGGCTTAATAGCAGGTACAACTCCCACAATAGGAATATCAGTAAACTTTGCACGTAAAGCAGGAAGGCTTACCGTACTAGCAGTATTACAGGCAATAACAATTGCCGCGAGAAAGTGCTTCTCAGCCACCGCGCTAACTATTCGAACAACACGGTCAATAATGAATTCTTGTGATTTCTCACCATAAGGGAAAGCTTCATTATCGAAAACATAGATATAGTGAGCATCCGGTAATTTTTCACGGATCTCACGGTAAACAGATAAACCGCCAACCCCTGAATCAAAAATCAATACAGTAGGGTTAGCGGTAGATAGTGCATCAGAAGTTGTAGCTTCCTGTGAGGAAGTATTCACGTCCTGGCGTGCGATAGCCATAAGCTGTCTCATAATCTTTATCAAACAGGTTGGCTATTCTACCACGAATTGAGAGATGTGATGTAATAGGATATGACGCAGTTAAATCCCAAATACTCACACCGCCTAGAGAAATAGGTTTTGATGAATAAGTTGAAGGATCATACTCTTTATCAGTACGTTGACCGATATATTGGTAAGTTACCCCCATATCTAATTTTTCGACTTGCCAATCAAGCTGATATTTCACTTGCTGACGAGCTCGACGATCAAGACGTTGGTGCGTTTCTTTATTTCTTGCATCTATATATTGGTAATTAAAGGTGTGATGGAAAATCCACGTATCCATTTCACCCGTAAATTCGACGCCTTTAATTAAAGCTTCTCCAATATTATAATTTTTCCATCCTTGCTTAGAATCAGCTTCAATTAAATTAGTAATATTATTTCTATATGCAGTCAAACGCCACTCTAAAGGTCCTGTTACGCCTTCAAAGCCCCCCTCCCACTGTTTACTCTTTTCGGGTTGTAAGTTTGGATTACTTCCCCATTCACTATAAAGTTGCATCAGTGTCGGTGCTTTAAATGCTGTACCATAACCACCAATCACACGATAGCCCTCAACGAACTCCCACGCTAAATTAGATTGCCACGTAGTATGCCAATTGTATTCAGAATGATGATCAGAACGTACCGATGCTTCAGCAATCACATTGCCTAACTTTTGCTGTCCAGTTAGATATAAGCCTGTATTATCGAAATGTTCTTTATTAGGGAATCCATTAGAACCTTCTTTAACAGATTGACGTTGCCAATCCACTCCACCACCTACACTACCATTGCCTAATAAAAGGTGATTGCCCCACTGCACATTATATTGTTCAGAGTTGGTAAACCGGCTGCCTTTACCATAGCGACCTTGATGTGGATCGTAATCATAGTCTTTGGTGTAGTTATAACTGGTATTTAAAGAAGAAGAGTAGTTATCACGATGAAATTGCATACCTGCATCATAGGTGCGGCTAAACAGTGCGCGAGTATCAACAATAATAGTATTATCGTTATAATCTGGTTCAGCATCATAAGCGGTACGATTATCAAAACCATAAGCCCTTGCAAATAAAGAAACGTTATCATTTATATCGTGATTAACGCCTAACCATAGTGACTTATTCATAAAACCATCACGATCAGGTTGAGGATGCCCGCCTGTATTACCTCTCGCTTCTATATCGTAGCCTTTGGTATAGAGATAACTACCTGCCGCCGTTAGTGTTGTTTTATCACCGATTTTTTGTTTTACAGAGCCATCATATTCTTGATAACCATGAGAACCCATTGTGGCATTGAGTGTTCCTCCTTCTGTTTTTCTTTCTGTGAGGATATTAATCACACCACCAATTGCATCTGAACCATAAACAGAAGAACGAGGCCCTCTTATATATTCAATGCGTTGAACAAGAGAAAGCGGAATTTGGCTAATATCAGAACTACCAGACACATTAGCCTGATTTAAACGTACACCATCCACTAAAATAAGCACGTGGTTTGAATTTGTACCTCTGACAAATATTGAGCTTTGTTGCCCTATTCCACCATTTTTCCCCACATCAATACCGGGCATTCTGCGTAATACATCAATAACACTATTACTCTGCCAACGATCAATCTGTTCACGTTCAACAACGGTGATAGGTGCTAAAATAGAAGAGTTCGGCTCTTGAAAGCGGTTTGCTGTCACACTTAATGTATCGCTGTTATTCGCAAACGCACTAAAACTCCCCACCATTACACTCAACGCTATATTTGAAATAAGAAAAACTTTTTTATTATTCATGAAAATCTGCATCCAACAGAATAAGTAGCAGGATGCCGCCAAAATTAAATAAAACGCGTATTTAATTTAAGATGCGACAGGTCTTCGGCAGGTCTTCGGACTCTAGGTTAAATAAACAATTTTGTGTATTTAAGATAATGACTTCCCACTGTACTTATTAAGGTACTTTGTAGTGTCTTTTATTATCCTTGATCCTATTACCGCTGCGCGTCAGTTCTGGCTTTGCACCAGATTCCCTTTTCACTCCTATTAGGAGACCGAACAGCTATGCTACGATTTCAACTCCACTGAGTCCAGAAATTGAACATGAAGAATACTGGACATCTTCATGAGGATCTCTACAATTTCGCTCGCTTAACTTTATTACTGCCAAAAAAAGGCGAGATACCATGCAGAATTCATTACCAACGCAAACATATCAGTCTCAACTGAATGAAAAAACACAACGTCTACAAACGATGATGGCTCCTTTTAATGCGCCTGAAGCAGAGGTTTTTTCATCACCAGAACAGCATTATCGTATGCGTGCGGAATTCCGTATCTGGCATGAAGACGATTCTCTCTATCATATTATGTTTGACCAAGAGACTAAGCAGCGTATTCGTGTTGACCAATTTCCGGTTGCTAGCCAGCTTATTAATAAAATGATGGTTGTCTTGTTGGCAGAAATAAAAGATAAACCAACACTCAGAAAGAAACTATTTCAGATTGATTATCTTTCTACGTTGAGTAATAAAATTATTGTTTCTTTGCTGTATCACAAGAAAATTGATGAAACTTGGCAACAAGAAGCACAAGCATTACGCCAGATCTTAATTGCTCAAGGCTTTGATGTGCAGTTAATCGGTCGTGCATATAAAACAAAAATTATGCTCGATAACGATTTTATTGATGAAGTGTTACCTGTCGCAGGTAAAGAGATGATTTATCGCCAAGTTGAAAATAGCTTCACGCAACCTAATGCTCAGGTCAATATTAAAATGTTGGAATGGGCATTAAAGGCAACAGAAAACGCGAAAGGTGATCTGCTTGAGTTGTATTGTGGTAATGGCAACTTTTCATTAGCACTCGCGCGTAATTTCGATCGCGTACTGGCAACAGAAATCGCAAAACCTTCTGTTTATGCCGCGCAATATAATATTGCAATGAACCATATTGATAATGTGAAAATTATTCGCATGTCTGCGGAAGATTTTACACAAGCAATGAATGGGGTAAGAGAATTTAAACGTCTAGAAGGGATTGATTTAAAAGATTACCAATGTGAAACCATTTTTGTCGATCCACCTCGTAGTGGTTTAGATGAGAAAACTGTAGAACTGGTTAAAACTTACCCTAGCATTTTATACATTTCTTGTAACCCAGAAACATTGTGCCAAAATTTAGAAACCCTAACAAAAACACATAAAATCAGTAAATTAGCTTTATTTGATCAATTTCCATATACCCATCATATGGAATGTGGTGTGTTATTAGAAAAAAGATAACTGCTTATTTCTCTTCTTAGAGTAAAAAATCCTTTAATAACGCGAATAAAAACAAAAACACCAGCAAGATAACTTGCTGGTGTCAAAATTTCGCTGTGTTTACAACAAATAGATAAGTACAGACTAGTACTGTTCTGCTTGTGATGCTCTCTCAGCTTCTTCTGCCTGTATACGTAAACGTTGACGATGTTTGAACTGACGATAAATCCATAACGCAACGATAACAATACAAACTGAAGAGAAGAAGTTTGAACCCCATTCAGGGTTAACGGTTCTGGTGTAAGCGTTATAACCGAAGAAGCCTAATAAAAAGAATGAAAAAATCAACTTAGGCATTCCATCAGTCATAGGTTGATTTAAATAGCGCTGATATAAACAGTAAACTGCCAAGATTAAACTGACGAGTGGGAAAACCGACCACGTTTCAATCAACGGGTTAAAAAAGCTTGAATATGTACCATGTAAAGCGACACCAATGACTGCGGCAAGTAATAGCGTGCTTTTTTCACAGCGATTTTGTTCCATCATTTGTCTCCTTTCTGATGCGTTTTTTTCTTTATCTCTGGGTTATCTTGTTGAGGTATTTGCGTTTCTTGCTCACGTCGATACCAATAATAGGCACCTTTAGCAATCATTCGCAGCTGTATAACTAATCTTTCTTCTAATTGTTGACGCTTTTCAATATCGATATCCAGTGCTTCTGCGCCTGCACTAAATACAATAGTGACCATTGCTTCAGATTGCATTTCTGTAAAATAACGTGGCATATGACTCTCTTGCTCAAGATAGTCTGCCAGTTCTGCAATAAAATGTTGGATCTCTCGTGCGACTGCGGCACGAAATTCCGCCGAAGTCCCAGAACGCTCACGTAATAATAATCGAAACGCATTAGGATTATTGCCAATGAATTCCATAAAAGTGGCTACTGATGTTCTAATAACGCTACCACCTTTCGCAATACGTTGACGTGCTTGTCGCATCAGTTGGCGTAACATCAATCCACTTTCATCAACCATTGTCAGCCCAAGTTCATCCACATCTTTAAAATGGCGATAAAATGAGGTAGGCGCAATACCTGCCTCTCTAGCGACTTCTCGTAAACTTAAACTGGTAAAACTACGCTCGGCACTGAGTTGGCTAAAAGCTGCTTCAATTAAAGAGCGACGGGTTTTTTCTTTTTGTTTAGCTCTGATGCCAATATTATTACTCACAGAAATCCTGATAATCCTAATTTGGTTTATGCTCAATATATCAAACTTTGTTAAAAAAGCAGTGCGTACAATCATCTCTCAAGACACATTCTCATAAAAACTCAACAAAGTGTGACTAATGCCCTTAATGTCAATTGGGCTATTATTCATTCTAATGTTAATATACCGTTGTCGGTTTGTATAAAACAGGTCTCTTCCTATGCAACATTCTCATTTCGATGCCATTGTTATCGGTTCAGGTCCTGGCGGTGAAGGCGCGGCCATGGGGCTTGTTAAACAAGGAAAACGCGTCGCAGTTATAGAACGTTATAACAAAGTTGGTGGTGGCTGTACGCATTGGGGTACCATTCCCTCCAAAGCCCTACGCCATGCAGTAAGTCGCATTATCGAGTTTAATCAAAACCCACTTTATAGCGACCAATCTCGTCTTATTAACTCCTCTTTTTCTCAAATACTTCGTCAAGCCAGCACCGTGATTAGTCAGCAGACTAAAATGCGTCAAGGTTTTTACGAGCGTAATAATTGTACGATGTATTCGGGTGAAGCCGCATTTATTGACGAACACCGGGTCAGCGTGCGTTATCCTGATGGTACTTGCGATATTCTTTCGGCTGATAACTTTATTATTGCAACAGGCTCTCGCCCTTATTGCCCGCCAGATGTCGATTTTTCTCATTCTCGTATTTATAACAGTGACACTATTCTCGATTTAGAGCATGAGCCTCACCATGTCATTATTTATGGCGCAGGTGTCATTGGTTGTGAATATGCCTCTATCTTTAGAGGATTAAGAGTAAAAGTAGATTTAATCAATACTCGTGATCACCTATTGTCTTTCCTTGATCAAGAGATGTCTGATGCACTTTCTTATCACTTCTGGAATAACGGCATTGTTATTCGTCATAATGAAGAATACGAAAGCATTGAAGGTGTCGATGATGGTGTTATTGTTCACCTAAAATCAGGTAAAAAAGTCAAAGCAGATTGTCTACTTTATGCGAATGGCCGAACAGGAAATACAGACACTCTAGGCTTAGAAAACGTCGGTATTAAAACAGATAGTCGTGGGCTCGTTTCTGTTAATGCCCACTACCAAACCAGTTGTGAACACATTTATGCCGTAGGTGATGTTATTGGTTATCCAAGCCTAGCTTCAGCCGCTTATGATCAAGGCCGAATTGCGGCTTTAGCAATCACAACCGGAAAATCAGAAACACATTTAATTGAAGATATTCCAACGGGGATCTACACCATTCCTGAAATTAGTTCTGTTGGTAAAACAGAGCAACAACTCACTGCAATGAAAATCCCTTATGAAGTGGGTCGAGCTCAATTTAAACATCTGGCAAGAGCACAAATAGCAGGTATGAATGTGGGGAGTTTGAAAATTCTCTTCCACCGTGAAACCAAGCAGATTTTAGGTATTCACTGTTTCGGTGAGCGTGCGGCTGAAATTATTCATATCGGCCAAGCAATTATGGAGCAAAAAGGTGAAGGTAATACTATCGAGTATTTCGTTAATACCACCTTCAACTATCCAACAATGGCAGAAGCCTATCGTGTTGCGGCGCTTAATGGTTTAAACCGCTTATTTTAATGCGTTTTGTTTTTCTGCATAAAATGCGGTCATATGTTCACGGATTGTCTCTGCTAATTGTTCATAACGATTACGCAAAGGCGATCCGGGACGATAAACCAAAATAATAGAACGTGATGGATTTGGATCGGTACATTCTAAGTAACACACTCCATCACGTTTTTGTTCTTGAGGTACGGATAAATCAGGTAATAAGGTTATTCCACTACCAGCAGCGACCATATTACGTAATGTCTCTAAGCTCGTTGCTCTAAAATGAGTATCTTCTTTTGCGCCAGCTTGGAAACAGAACCCTAACGCTTGATCGCGTAAACAGTGTCCATCTTCTAACATTAATAAACGTTGACCCGCTAAGTCACCCATCGGCACAGAGCTACGTTCATGCCATGGATGTCCTTCATAAATCGCTAATTTCATTGGCTCTTCAAATAAAGGCACTTCAATAAACGGTGCACTCTCTTTAACCATTGCTAAAATTGCACAATCGAGTTTTCCACTATCTAATTGAGCTAATAAGCTATGAGTTTGTGCTTCATGAAGGTACATCTCTAACTTAGGGTAGTTTTTATGTAATTCAGGAATGATGTGGGGCAATAAATAAGGGCCAACAGTAGGGATAAGCCCAATATGTAAAGGTCCCGCCATACTTTCGCCTTGCAATGAAGCCATTTCTTGTAGCACTTTTACTTCACGTAAAACAGTTTTCGCTTGATCCACCAGCAATAAGCCTTGTTGGGTAAACAAAACCTTACGGCTCGTTCTTTCAAGTAACATTACACCGAGTTCATCTTCAAGTTTACGAATTTGACCACTTAATGTTGGCTGGCTCACATGGCAAGAATCTGCCGCCCGACGAAAATGTTTATGCTCAGCTAGAGCCACCAGATATTCCAAGTCACGGATATTCATTGCAGATCCCACATTTATTGCTGATAGTTAATGTCTATAGATAATATAGTAACTGATAAATTTTTCTATCAGTCGAATGTTATTCTGTCTCTCTTTTTCGATATTATCGGCAATTTAAAATAAAAAAACAGAGTGAAGTTCACCCTGTTCTTTTTTAATAACAGTAAGTTGTCTTAAATAAACTCTTTTCTTATTTATCTATATTTAAAACTTCTTTGGCTTTTGCTATCGCATAAGCAACCTGTTTTTGAGAAACACCCCCTTTTGCAAGACGTTTATCTAAACATGATTGAAGCGATAAAATATCGTACACATCAATCATAATTTTACTGTTAAACATCTGTAATTCAGAAAGCGGAAGCTCTTCAATCGCTTTACCTTGCTCAAGGGCGCAAACAACCACTTCACCCACAATATGGTGAGCTTCACGAAATGGCACGCCTTTAGCAACAAGATAATCTGCCAGTTCAGTCGCGTTGGCATAACCTTGTTTAGCGGCTTCTTCACAGCGAGGACGACGGATTTGAATGCCATCAAGAACTAATGTTGCCATATGCAAGCAATCAGACCATGTATCAATAGCATCAAATAACCCTTCTTTATCTTCTTGCATATCTTTATTGTAAGCCAAAGGCAAACCTTTTAAGGTCATCATCATGCCCGTTAATGCACCTTGAACACGTCCACATTTCCCACGAATAAGTTCAAGTGCATCTGGATTTTTCTTTTGAGGCATTAATGATGAGCCAGAGGTCACTTTGTCTGATAATTCAATAAAGCCCGCTTCACCACTATTAAAGAAAATAAGATCTTCTGCAAAACGAGATAAATGTACCATCCCAATAGATGCGCAAGATAATAGCTCCAAGACATGATCACGGTCGGATACACTGTCTAAACTATTGTTAGTTGCACTCGCAAAACCTAACCATTCCGCTAATTGTTCACGATCGATACCGTAAGCTGTACCCGCTAATGCACCGCATCCTAGTGGACTGATATCCAAACGTTTCAAAGCATCGGCTAAACGGCTTTCATCTCTAGCTAACATTTCATTGTAGGCTAAACACCAGTGTGCGAATGTTACTGGTTGAGCACGTTGTAAATGGGTATAACCCGGCATCACCGCATTTTGATTTTTTTCTGCGGTAATAACTAACGCTTTTTGTAACTCAACAATCGCTTGGCGAAGATGAATAACTTCTTCTTTACACCATAATTTTAAATCTGTTGCGACCTGATCATTACGACTACGCCCCGTATGTAATTTTTTACCTAAATCACCCACTTTGGCAATGAGCTTACTTTCAACCCAACTATGGATATCTTCTGCATCACTTTGCAAAATAGACTGCGGGTTTGCCGTTACTTCTTCTGATAATTCATTTAAAGCTTGCTCAAGTTGAACTTGTTCATCTTGTGATAACACACCAACGGTGACTAACGCTTTAGACCAAGCTACTGAGCCAAAGATATCCTGTTGTGCCAGTCGAAAATCAAACCGCAGTGAATCATTGAATTGTTTAAACCGTTGATCAGCTTCCTGACTAAAACGTCCACCCCAGAGTGCCATAATCGCTTCCTGTATCTATTCTGTGTAATAAAAAAGAGTGAGAGTGATGCTTGTTAGCACCACTCTATTGCCTTACGTTATTTTTTGCTCAGTGCACGAATACGTGATGGCAGAGAATATAAACGGATAAAACCTTCAGCATGACTGTGATCGTAAACTTCATCTTCACCAAAGGTTGCAAATTCCTCAGAGTACAGGCTATTTTCTGACTTTTTCTGAATGGCATTCACATGGCCTTTATAAAGCTCTAAAACCACTTCGCCATTCACATCTTGTGCCAGCGATTCTGCAGCCGCTTGTAGTGAAGCACGGATTGGCGTAAACCAACGACCGTCATAAGCCACATACGACATCTCTAAACCCAGTTGTTGACGCCATTTAAACGCATCTCTATCAAGAACAAGTTGCTCAACACCACGCAGGGCTGCCATCATGATAGTGCCCCCTGGAGTTTCATAGCAGCCACGAGATTTCATTCCCACTAAACGGTTTTCAACAATATCAATACGTCCAATACCGTGCTTAACACCTAATGTATTTAATGCATCTAAACACTCAAAAGGTGATTGTGTTTTACCGTTTACCGCGACAACTTCACCCGCTTTAACTGTAACAGTGACTAATTCTGGTGTTTCTGGCGCTTTCTTAGGATCAACAGTCCATGCCCAACAATCTTCATTTGATGCATTCCATGGGCTTTCTAATACACCACCTTCCGTTGAGATATGCCATGCATTTTCATCACGGCTATAAATTTTCTCAAGTGTCGCAGTAGTAGGAATATTACGGACTTTCAGATAATCCAGCAGTGCTTCACGAGAACGTAAATTCCACTCTCTCCAAGGCGCAACCACTTTCAGCTGTGGAGCAAGTGCCGCATAAGTGCTTTCAAAACGAACCTGATCGTTACCTTTACCTGTTGCACCATGAGCAACAGCGTCAGCACCTAATTTTAATGCCAACTCTACTTGAGCTTTAGCAATAACAGGACGTGCCATTGAGGTACCTAATAAGTAGCTACCTTCATATAAAGCACCTGTTTTTAATACAGGGTAAACGTAATCTTTGATAAATTCTTCACGTAAATCGACGATATGACACTCGCAAGCACCTGATGCCAATGCTTTTTGTTCTACACCCACTAAATCATCACGGCTTTGACCGACATCCGCCACAAAAGCGACAACTTCACAGTTATCGTAATGCTCTTTTAACCAAGGAATGATCGCCGAAGTATCTAATCCGCCTGAGTACGCTAGTACGATTTTCTTAATACCTTTAGTCATAGTGATAACCTTCAATTCCCAATTTGTTTAAATTCTGCCAACTATCAAATAGCAATAAGATTTCTAGAGTGATTTTTTAAGCTAAAATACGGGTTCCGACTGCAACACCATTAAACAGTGCCGTCAGTTTTTCAGCATGGCGCCAACTTGCGATTTCAACAGGTCTACCAAGTGTTTTAGCCGCATCTAACGCTGCGTTTACTTTCACTACCATGCCGTCAGTGATGATACCTTGGTCAATTAATGTCTGTGCTTTTTCGGCTGACATCTCTGCAATCTTCTGACCTTTGCCATCTAAAATGCCACTGACATCGGAAAGCAGGACTAAATCAGCGCCTAATGTTTCAGCAATAGCGGTTGCGGCTTGATCAGCATTCACATTCATCAGCTCACCTTTTTCAGTCATACCGATAGAACTAATAATTGGTAGATAGCCCGCACCTAATAATAAATTGAGTAAATCAGGAAAGCCGGGAGTTGCATTTCCTACATGGCCTAACTCTTCATTGATTTGAGTGACTTTTGCTAATTGCCCATCACCCAAAGAAAGTCCCACCCCATTAAGCCCAAACTGAGTTGCCCACGATAACAAGGTCTTATTAGCACTTCCGGCCAGTGCTCCTGTGATGATATCTATCTGATCTGCAGGTGTGACACGCAGGCCTTGCTTTTTCACGACAGGTAATTGCAATTTACCCATCAATTCATCCACCAAACAGCCACCACCATGTACGATGACTAAAGGACGAGAATGCGTTGAGCGATATTGTTGTAATGCGGTGAAAAACCGTGTTAACGCTTCTTCGTTATCAAGAAGCACACCACCCAGTTTGATAATTAATGGTTCCATGAAACTTCCCTACTCATTATTTAAATAAGTGATTCGGTTTCAGCGAAACCAAACCGAATATTCATACATTGCACTGCTTGTGCAGCAGCCCCTTTCAATAAGTTATCTTCAACACCGACTACAATCAGATGTTCACCTTGTTGAGCAAACCCAATATCACAAAATGCAGTTCCTACCACGGCTTTTAATGCAGGTAATCCTTTGTCATAAACACGCACTAATGGCTTGTCTTGATAAGCATCATCAAAGACTTGTCTGACATTCTCTTGTGTCACGCCAGCTTTTAACTTACAGGTGATAGTGGCTAAGATCCCTCTGGCAAAATTGCCTAAGTGAGGGGTAAAAATCACATCAATACCCAGATGTGTTGCAATTTCGGGTTGATGACGATGAGTAAACACGCCATAAGGTTGCAAACTCACCTCACAAAAACTGCTGGTTAAAGAGGCTTTTCTACCTGCACCACTTACACCGCTGGTGGCATTAATGACTGGCCATTGCGCGGTATCTAACAGCCCCGCTTCCACTAAGGGTTTTAATGACAACTGAGAAACTGTTGGATAACAGCCTGGCACAGCAATTAATTGCGCCTGACTGATAATGTCAGCATTCCATTCAGCTAATCCATAAACTGCCTGTGATAACCAATCAGTATTCTTATGTTCAAATCCATAGTATTGTTGATAAAAATGCTTGTTTTGTACTCGATAGGCACCCGATAAGTCGAACACCACACAACCTTGCTCTAAAAAAATCGGGGCAATGTCATGGCTGACTTCATGGGCTGTTGCTAAAAAAACGATATCAATATTTTCAGCCGCTTTCACAACATCAACCATTGGCTCTAAAGGGAGATCCACTAAGCCACGATATTGAGGATGAAGTTCAGAAAAGCACTTTCCTGCATCTGCACTTTGAGCTGATACCATCAGTCTGCTCAAATTCACATGAGGATGCTGCTGAAGATAGGCGGCTAATTCAGCGCCAGTGTAACCACTTGCTCCTACAATCAGAGTATTTAACATGTCATTCTTACCTTGTACTATGAACACAAACCGATTAATGTATTTTTATTCAAAAAAAGTGCATGAATATTGATACTATTATGAAGAAAGGCTGTCAACAGTGAATATTAAATTACCTACATTTATTGAGATTTATCGTCAATTAATTGCAACGCCCTCTATCAGTGCTACAGATGCTAAGAACGATCAAAGCAACGAATCACTGATTAATTTGCTTGCTAATTGGTTGGAAACATTAGGTTTTTCAATTGAAATTCAACCTGTACCTGAAACTCGAGGAAAATTTAACCTTTTAGCAACATTAGGAACAGGCAAAGGCGGGTTATTACTTTGTGGCCACACTGACACAGTGCCGTTTGATGAAGGTCGTTGGACACAAGATCCTTTTACACTGACAGAGAAAGAAAATAAGTTATACGGCTTAGGCACTGCGGATATGAAAGGCTTTTTTGCCTTTATTCTTGATGCATTGCGGGATGTCGATACTAAAACGTTAACTCATCCTCTTTATATTCTTGCTACCGCAGATGAAGAAACCTCTATGGCAGGGGCACGTTATTTTGCCGCTCATACCGCAATCCGCCCTGATTTTGCCATTATTGGCGAACCAACATCCCTAAAACCTATTCGTGCTCATAAAGGGCATTTATCGAATGCGATACGCATTACGGGACAATCAGGACATTCTAGCGATCCAGAAAAAGGTGTGAACGCGATTGAGCTAATGCATGAATCCATTACTCACCTGAGTACACTGCGCGATACGCTAAAAACGCGCTATAACAACCCTGCATTTGTAATCCCTTATCCCACCATGAACTTTGGTTATATTAATGGCGGTGATGCAGCAAATCGGATTTGTGCTTGCTGTGAATTACATATGGATATTCGCCCATTACCTGGACTTACATTGCAAGATTTAGATGATTTACTACACGAAACGTTAGCGCCCGTAAAAGCACGTTGGCCGGGGCGTTTAAGTGTTGAAGCGCTACATGATCCTATTCCCGGTTATGAGTGCCCCACCGATCATAAAATGGTCGCCGTAATCGAAAAACTATTAGGTGAGAAAGCGCAAACGGTGAATTACTGTACTGAAGCGCCGTTTATTCAAGATCTCTGCCCTACCTTAGTTTTGGGCCCAGGTTCTATTGAACAAGCCCACCAGCCTGATGAATTTATTGATATGGCATTTATTGAACCAACTCGTGAATTAATGGGGCAACTAATTGAAAACTTCTGTTTAGCAGAGAAAGCGCAATAATAAAAAACCCTATCGTCTTATGTTGATAGGGTTTGATCTATTTATCTACTATTTATACTTTAAATAAAACGATTAACGTAACCAATTGGTTTTGGCTAGTTGAACGATTTCATCGCCACGACCATTAATAATCGCTTTCATCATATACAAACTAAAGCCTTTAGCCTGTTCAAATTTAATTTCAGGAGGCATAGAAAGCTCTTGTTTTGCGGTTACCACATCCACAATTACAGGGCCATCATGTTCAAAGGCTTCTTTAAGTGCATGATCCAGATCTTCACCGTTTTCAACGCGAATACCCTTGATACCAGATGCATTAGCAATAGCAGCAAAATCTGGGTTATGCAAATCTGTGCCATCCGTTAAATAACCACCAGCTTTCATCTCCATCGCCACAAAACCTAATACGCTGTTATTAAAAATAATTACTTTCACTGGCAAATTCATTTGCGCTAACGAGATAAAATCCCCCATTAACATGGTAAATCCACCATCACCACACATTGCCACAACTTGACGTTTTCTATCTAACGATTGTGCACCAATGGCTTGAGCCATCGCATTTGCCATAGAGCCGTGATTAAAAGAGCCCAGTAAACGACGTTTTCCATTCATCCCAACATAACGGGCGGCCCATACTGTTGGTGTTCCGACATCACAGGTAAAAATGGCATCATCATTTGCCAGTTCACTTAATCGGCGTGCCAAGTATTGTGGGTGAATAAGCTCACGCTCACTAGGTTGTGCAAGTGCATCCAGATCTTGCCGTGCTTTGGCATAATGTTTTAAGGAAGCATCAAGATGAGCTGTGTCTGTTTTTTCTTTTAAACGAGGTTGTATCGCATTCAGAGTGGCTTTAATATCGCCAACCATCGCCATATCAACATGACAATGCGAACCAATACTACTTGGATTAATGTCGATTTGGATAATGTTGGCTTTTGATGGATAAAATGCACGATAAGGGAATTGCGTACCTAATAGCACTAACGTATCAGCATTTTCCATCGCATGATAACCCGATGAAAAACCAATTAATCCTGTCATGCCCACGCTATAGGGGTTATTCCACTCAATGTATTCTTTCCCTCGCAATGCATGTACAACAGGCGCTTTTAATGTTTGAGCCAGTTTAATCACTTCATCACGAGCTTGAGCACATCCAGCACCACACATTAAGGTGATATTTTTTCCATTATTCAATGCATCAGATAATTTTTCGATTTCGAAACGATTTGGCATGATGAGTGGAGACTGCAACGGATACCAGTTTTCATGCGCATCTTCTGGAGCTGGTTTTAGTGCAACATCTCCCGGTAAAACAACAACTGAGACCCCTTTTTTTAAAATAGCGGTTCGCATTGCAATAGCAAGCACTTGAGGGATCTGCTCTGGATTTGAGACTAATTCACAATAATGGCTACATTCGCGAAAAAGTTCTTGCGGATGTGTTTCTTGAAAATAATTACTACCAATTTCAGCAGAAGGAATATGTGCAGCAATGGCTAACACAGGAACATGATTACGATGGCAATCAAAAAGCCCATTGATAAGATGTAAATTTCCCGGCCCACAAGAGCCTGCGCAAACCGCTAATTGGCCATTAACTGCCGCCTCTGCTCCTGCAGCAAAAGCAGCAACTTCTTCATGGCGAGTTCCCATCCACTCAATCGTTCCCATCTTTCGCAAACTATCACTTAATCCATTGAGAGAATCTCCTGTCACGCCCCAAATACGTTTTACACCTGCATTATGGAGTACTTTAGCAATATAGGTTGCAACTGTTTGCTTACTCATGGTGATGTTTTTCCTCAGTTTTGGGTGAATTGTGCCTCTCTGCGAGCTACATTTATTTCCTTCCCATATTCTATCTCTCTTCCTCACCAGCTTGCAGAGAAAATAATCTTACTAACTCAAATATAAAGAATAACACCAATCGTTATAATGTCACTGTGAAGATAAGATCCGCCCTTAAAAATACAAAGAATAAAATATCACTTTCAAATACATTCATTAAATTTATAATAACCGCACCAAATAAGAATATATCTCATTAATAACGTATTATTATTTACTAAAGTGTAGACAAAATTTTATTATAGGATTATTTTAATAATTAAAATAATTTTTAATTATTATTTTTCTCATTACATCTTTATTAACAATTAAGCTGACTCATTTCAGCCTTACTCACTGTCTTTATTAAAAAATTTAACTTTCCTCTATTTGTTAATAAATTTATTACCATTGCATTATTTCATGCTCCATGAAAAAGAGGTATGAAATAAACATGACATTGGTCACGCTACCTTTTGCTTTTTGTCCTCTAGAATAAAGCCTGATTATTTTTCAACGGAGATTAACGGATGGACAAAAGTAGAAGTCCGATAAAGGTTTTCTTTATTAGTATTCTGGCAGTCCTTTTCTTAATTTTTATTTCACAATATGTCATTGGTAAAAAAGAAATTAAGATTGGCATTGCGGTAATACCTATTTTACCAATGTTATTTGCTGTAATTATTGGTATGTGTATATCTGCTGGATTTACCCGTAAAAAAATTAAAGTATGGGGTAAATTATTTACAGAAAAAGAAGAAGGCTTCTGCGGTAAAATGGTAGGTTTCAGCCTACTTATTTTAGGTACACAATATGCAGGAATGATTGTTCCTAATATTAAAATGATTTTAAGTGTCGGTATTCCTTTATTTGTTCAGGAACTCGGAAACTTATTACCTGTATTAATTGCAGTTCCATTAGCGATTAAATTTGGATTTGGTCGTCGTGCAATTGGTGCTTGTTCGTCTATTAGCCGTGAACCTTCTATTGCTGTAATTCAAGGTAAATTTGGTACAGGCTCACAAGAATATATTGGCGTATTAGCCATCTATTTATGTGGTTCTGTTATCGGTACTTTGTGGTTTAGCGTATTAGGTAGTATTGCGCCATTAACCGGATTACACCCACTTGCACTTGCTGCAGGCTCTGGCGTGGGTTCTGGTTCCATGTTAAGTGCTGCATCAGGTGCGTTAATTAATGGTCTTGATGAAACATTAGCACAGCAAGTATTAAGTGTTGCCGCTGCATCTAACTTATTATCATCAGCACTTGGCGCACTGTCATTAACCTATTTAGGTTTACCTCTTTCAGAAAAAATTTATAAAATTTTCACCAGAGGCAAAACTGCATGAAAAATATAATTATTGATATGAAATTTGTATTCGTTGCTATTTTACTGGCAATGTTTACTCAGACGTTAACATCAGGGATCGCTCTTTATGCAATGTGGGATAGCTTTATTGCTATGTCATTAGTGGTATTTATTTCACTCGTTGCAAAACATTATTTACCTTCATCTTTACCAACATTTGCTTATGCAACAATTATTGGGATACTTATTTGTTTACCCGAAACACCAGTAAGAGATTTCTTTATTAGTTCTATTGGTAAAGTCTCTTTCTTATCTTGTTGTGTGCCTTTATTAGCATTTGCTGGTTTATCTGTTGGTGGTCAATTAGAAGAACTTAAGAAAATGTCATGGAAAGTTATTCTTATTTTCATGATTGTTTCAACTTGTTGTTTCTTTGGAGCATCAATCGTCGCGCAAATTGGATTTACGATCCAGGGAGTTATCTAATGAATAATATTTATAATGTCAGTGAAAAACTCTTTCAATTAAATGACTTTAGTAAAAAAACACGACAAGACTTGCACAAAATACCTGAGTTATCAGGTGAAGAATATAAGACATCAAAGTATTGCCGTGAATTAATGGAAAGTTTTGGTTATCAAATTAAAACTTTTGATGGGTATACTGGTTTCACAGCAGACTTAATTGTTAATGCTGAATTTCCATTAATTGCTATCCGTGCTGATATGGACGGATTAGAAATGCCAGACTTAACGAATAATGAACATAGTTCAGTTCACCAAGGTTGTGCACATAACTGTGGTCACGATACTCATATGACCATGGCATTAACCAGTGCCAAGTATCTTGCCGAAAATAAAGAAGAGATGAGCGCGAACGTTCGCTTTATTTTCCAAATGGCTGAAGAAGATATGCGTGTACCTGGCGCTGAAAAAATGGTTGAACTCGGTTGCATGGAAGGCGTTGATGAAACTTATGCACTCCATAACGATGCCGCCATTGAAACGGGTTGTGTTCGCTTTAATGATGGTGTGATGTCATCTTATGGCTCTGCATGGACATTAGATGTTTATGGCGTTTCTGCACATGGTTCAACACCACACAAAGGCTTAGATGCCATTCGTGAAGCCACTCGCTTAATTGATTATATGGATTATGTTGTTGCGAAAAAGACAGATCCATTTAGCCCAGCAGTCTTTGGTTGTGGCATGATCAATGGGGGAACAATCCCTAATGCATTAGCTGATCACGTACAAGCTCGCGGTACGATCCGTTCTATGGATGAAAATACCGACCAAGTACTAAAAGCGAGTTTTGATGAAATTGTGGCTCGTAGTACAGCGGGTGGATTTAAAACCACATTAAGCTATAGCGGATACCCTGCAGTTGTCAATCATCCAACTGCACATCAGCATTTATTAGATGCAATGCGTAAATTCTTACCTGAAGAGAATATTGAATCAAACGGTAAGCCAATGACAGGCAGTGAAGACTTTAGCTATATGGTTAATGCCACAAAAGGTAAAGTCGGTGCCATGTTCTTCTTAGGAAGTGGTAATCAAGCGAAAGGTATTAATAATTACCTTCACGCAAATCCTTATTTTGTCGATGATGATTGTTTACTAGTCGGTGCTCAGATTTTTGTTAATATTCTGACTCGTTAAACTCTTATTATTCTGCCTTAAGCCCGTTATTGCCCCCGCAAAAAACGGGCTTTTTTTATTCTGACTTCTATTCTGCAACACTATTATTCACATTGACTGAACGTAAATCAGGTAATCCTTGGTAGACCTCTTTACTGTGCCATTGTGTTCCCCACTGTTCTGGCATCTGAATAATATTTTTATCAATGTGAGGAGCATAAAGAGAAATAAACTCATGCATATAATCTTTCATATGGGTATGTTTACTGACACAAATATGGGTGTAACTCGGTTGCACTAAATGATCGATATTAATACATTTTAATGCGTCACCATCTTCAGTCTCATCATAAGAGGCGGTGGCAATAACACCGATACCTAAATGTCGCTTAACATAGTATTTAATAATCTCTGTATCCGTCGCTGTTAATGCTACTTTGGGCTTAAGATTATTT
The DNA here is from genome assembly GCF_022369495.1 of Proteus penneri. Taxonomy (NCBI): domain Bacteria; kingdom Pseudomonadati; phylum Pseudomonadota; class Gammaproteobacteria; order Enterobacterales; family Morganellaceae; genus Proteus; species Proteus penneri. The sequence continues at coordinate 3,646,921 of NZ_CP059690.1, read as the reverse complement.
TTATAAAATACCTTGTCTAATTTAGATCCTCTTGTAAAACCAAAAACATAGGTAATCAATGGATACTCTGCCATTTGTTCGATAGTAACCTGCTCATCATCTTTCAATAAGGCAAGAGGATGATCATAAGGAACTAATAAACTACGAGTCCAGCGGTAACAAGGCAATGTAATCAGATCTTCATAAAGGTGCATAGACTCTGTTGCGATAGCAAAATCCACATCGCCGTTTTTAACCATTTCTGCTAATTGAGCTGGTGCGCCTTGATGAAAATGTAGTGAAATATTAGGGTAATAGTGACGAAAATGATCAATCACATTCGGCAATGAATAACGTATTTGAGTGTGTGTTGTCGCAATATGTAAATCGACTTTTTTATTACGATCTTCTTCAGCCACAATGCTTTTGATTCGATCAACTTGCCCAAGAATATCACAAGCAATTTTATGGACTTCTTTACCCATCGGACTTAATGCTAATAAATTATTATTTTTACGCACAAACAGTGACACACTGAGCTCATCTTCTAATATTTTTAGTTGCTTACTGATTGTCGGTTGAGAGGTGTAGAGTTTTTCAGCCGCATTAGTAATGTTGAAATTATTTTTTACGACTTCAACAAAGCTTTTCAGTTGATTAATATTCATAGAGGTACCCGGGTTAATTTGCACAAATGCGCGGTTAATTATTAATTTTTATTCTAAATATGAGCACTAGATAAACTATCTTTAATATTTCTGTCGTGATATCTCGTCATACTATCTTGATTTAATCTTATAATAAGAATAGCGAGATCTATTCTATTATCCACACATTCACTTTAACTATTCGAAAGAATAATAAAGCAAAATAAGGTGTTATTATTTTCTACTTATCTATCAATCTTTGTATTATGCACAATGCTCATATAAATGCGTTAGCCTGAATCAAAAAAACAGAAAAAGGATATAACACACTGTTATTAAAACAAAAAACAAATTTGTTTTTTCATTTATTTTTGCGAAGCTTTCAATTGCCTTAACGCAAATAACCCGTCAATAACGCCATAAATTTTACAGAAAAGCAGAATTACGTTATGATATTGATCAGGTTTTAATACTTAGAGGCTCTGTTTTGTTATATCAAAACAACAAAGAAAACATTCTAATATCTTATTCAATCTCATCTATACTTAATAAATATTCTCTTATCTATTAGCTTAATACCACTATTTAAATTTAAACTTAGTAGAAGTAAGCTGTTTTTTAGTGAATTTTTATTACTCATTCTTCTCGCTAACAAATAGTCACTTCATTTCTTTTAATTAATTGAACAACAAGAAATTACGAATACCTTAATAAAGGTCACTTAATATGAAAATGAAGAAAAAAAGAAACAAACCGCTAAGAATCAATGATATAACTATTATTGATGATAGTAAGCTTAAAAAAGCGATTACGGCGGCAGCATTAGGTAATGCCATGGAATGGTTTGACTTTGGTGTCTATGGCTTCCTTGCATATGTCTTAGGTCAAGTATTCTTCCCTGGCGCATCACCCGGTGTACAGATGATTGCTGCCCTTGCCACATTCTCAGTACCATTCCTTGTAAGACCGTTAGGGGGTGTCGTATTTGGGATGCTTGGGGATAAATTTGGTCGTCAGAAAGTGTTATCTGTTACCATCATCATTATGGCACTCAGTACATTTGCCATCGGTCTTATTCCTGCTTATGAAACTATCGGTATTTGGGCACCAGTCTTATTATTACTCGCTAAATTAGCACAAGGTTTCTCTATTGGTGGTGAATATTCAGGCGCTGCGATTTTCGTTGCTGAATACTCACCCGACCGTAAACGTGGATTTATGGGAAGCTGGTTAGACTTTGGTTCTATTGCTGGTTTTGTTATGGGTGCAGGTGTTGTTGTACTTATCTCGACTATCCTTGGAGAAACAGCATTCCATGAGTGGGGATGGCGTATCCCATTCTTCTTAGCATTACCATTAGGTCTTATTGGTCTATATTTACGCCATGCTTTAGAAGAAACCCCAGCATTCCAACAACACGTCGATGAAATGAATAGCGACGATCGTAAATCTATCCAAGATCCACCTCGTGTTTCATTACGTGAAATTGCATCAAAATATTGGAAAAGCTTAACCGTCTGTGTAGGTTTGGTGATTGCCACTAATGTTACCTACTATATGTTATTAACTTATATGCCGAGTTATTTATCTCATAACTTAAATTATTCGGCAGACCATGGTGTGCTGATCATCATCGCGATTATGATAGGTATGTTGTTTGTACAACCTGTCATTGGGTTATTGAGTGATAAAATTGGCCGTAAACCGTTTGTTATTGGTGGCAGTATTGGTTTGTTTGTCCTTGCTTACCCTGCGTTTATGATGATTAACAGTGATGAAATCGGTTTAATTTTCTTAGGATTATTAATTCTTGCAGTTTTACTCAACTGTTTTACTGGGGTTATGGCATCAATCTTACCGGCTATTTTCCCAACCCATATTCGTTATAGTGCATTAGCAATTGCTTTTAATATTTCAGTATTAATTGCAGGGGCCACACCAACAGCAGCAGCTTGGTTAGTTGAAGCAACCGGTGATTTATATATGCCAGCTTATTATCTGATGATTGTCGCTGTTGTCGGTTTGATAACCGGTATCAAGATGATCGAAACTGCAAATAAACCTTTACGAGGTGCAACACCTGCGGCATCAGATAAATCAGAGGCAAAAGAAATTCTCTCTGAACATTATGATAATATCGAACAACGTGTTGAAGATATTGAAGCAGAAATCGAAGCATTACAGAAAAAACGCCAATCCCTTATCGATCAACATCCTAAGTTAGATTAAGAGAGGTTACATGCACCCGTCCCCTGTTCATTTAGTTTGGTTTCGTCATGATTTAAGAGTGACAGATAACAAGGCACTCTTTCACGCTTGCCAAGATAAACAAGCACAGGTGCATGCTATTTTCACCGTAACGCCTGAACAATGGAAAGCCCATAATATGGCTTTGTCATGTCAGGCGTTTATTCATAATGCGTTGCTGGATCTTTCAACTTCACTAGCAAAACTCAATATTCCACTGACAATAGTAATTAGCGATACTTATTCAAATGCAGCCGATAAAGTGGCTGAGTATTGCCAACAACATCACGTCACTGCGCTTTTTTTCAATCACCAATATGCCCTTAATGAACAACGCCGTGATAAAAAAGTCACTGAGTTACTAAAGAATAAGACAACCGTTTATACTTATCATGACAATGTGTTTATTCCACCAGGTAATGTAGTTACCCAACAAGGAGAGATGTTCAAGGTTTTTACTCCCTTTAGAAATGCATTTTTGCGGCTCTTTGTTTCACAAGATAACGCTTCGTTACCTATCCCAGAGATAAGAACACATCAAAAAGCGGTATCGCCTTTAAAAGCACCACTATTTTCACTTGAAAATACAAGCTCGCTCTCTTTTATCTCCACTGAAGAAGAGGCACTTAAACGCTTAAAACAATTCTGTTACGAAAGCGTGCCACATTATGCAAAATGGCGAGACATCCCTGCTGTTGATGGTACAAGTCGATTATCCCCTTATCTTTCAATTGGATTATTGTCTATTCGCCAATGTTTTAATCGCCTTTACCAAACTGAACCTAATTTCTTAGAAAACAATACATCGGGTGCATTTGTTTGGTTTAATGAACTTATTTGGCGAGAATTTTACCAACACTTAATTGTGGCAAATCCTAATTTATGTAAACACATTGCCTTTCAGCTTTGGACAGAAAAAATCAATTGGCGTAACAACCAAGATGAATTTAATGCTTGGACTCAAGGCTCAACAGGTTTTCCTATTATTGATGCTGCAATGCGACAGCTTAACCAAACAGGTTGGATGCATAACCGCTTACGTATGCTCACAGCAAGTTTTCTTATCAAAGATTTGTTGATTGATTGGCGTTGGGGTGAACGTTATTTTATGTCACAACTCATTGATGGTGATTTTGCATCAAATAATGGGGGTTGGCAGTGGGCTGCATCAACAGGAACGGATGCCGTACCTTATTTTCGAATTTTCAATCCCACAACCCAAGGCCGTAAGTTCGATCCCGATGGCGAATTTATCCGTCATTGGCTTCCTGAGCTAGCCAGTGTGCCGAGCCGATATATTCACACACCTCACGAATGGGCGGCAAAAACCAATAATCCTCTTGATTATCCATTACCGATAGTTGATCACGCCAAAGCACGAATAAGAGCGATTGAGTCTTATGAAAAAGCAAAAAAATAAAATCAATAGTAGTAATAAGAGATAAAAAAACAGCGCTGTTATTCAGCGCTGTTTTTCTTTTTAAATACTGATGACTCTAGCCTGTATTACGCATACCAGCAGCAATACCTGCAATAGTAACCATTAGTGCTTGTTCAATACGCGGATCAGACTCGCTATGAGTACGAGAGCGCTGTAATAATTCAGCCTGAAGCACATTCAATGGATCAGTATATACATTACGCAGTGCAATAGATTCAGCAACCCATGGCAAATCTGCCATTAAGTGTTCATCTTTTGAAATTGCCAAGACACTCTTAATATCATCAGAAAGTTGCTGACGCAATTTTGCGCCTAATGGCCATAAACGTTCGTCTACTAAGCGTTGATCATAGTATTCCGCTAACCATAAATCTGCTTTCGCATACACCATCTCTAACATCGCAATACGTGTATTAAAGAACGGCCAGTTCTCACACATATCGTCTAATACCGCTTGTTTTCCGCTATCAATTTCATGTTGTAATGCGGCTCCAGCCCCCAACCAAGCAGGTAACATTAGGCGGTTTTGAGTCCATGCGAAGATCCACGGAATAGCGCGCAACGTTTCAACACCACCGGTAGGACGGCGTTTTGCAGGACGTGAACCTAATGGTAGTTTGCCCAACTCACCTTCTGGGGTTGCTGCTCTAAAATAAGGCACAAAGTCTTCTTCCCCTCGTACATAGTCACGATACATCGCACAAGAAACGTCAGACAATGAATCCATCACTTCAATCCAAGGGGCTTTGGGCTCTGGTGGTGGCAATAAATTCGCTTCTAAGATTGCACCTGCATAGTGAGCAAGGCTACTGATGGTGACTTGTGGTAACCCAAACTTAAAGCGGATCATTTCGCCTTGTTCCGTCACACGCAGGCCACCTTTCAAGCTTCCCGGTGGTTGAGAAAGTAATGCCGCATGAGCGGGTGCACCGCCACGACCAATCGTACCGCCACGTCCATGAAATAGTGTTAATGTCACACCTGATTTTTCACAAAGTTTGATTAATGCATCTTGAGCACGATATTGCGCCCATGATGCCGCCATCACACCCGCATCTTTTGCTGAGTCTGAATAACCAATCATCACCATTTGTTTATCATCGATTAAATCGCGATACCAAGGAATATCAAACAAACGAGTCATCACGCTTTCAGCGTTATTTAAGTCTTCAAGTGTTTCAAATAACGGGGCAACAGGTAATCGGATATCCGCACCCGCTTCTTTCAATAATAGCTTTACAGCTAATACATCAGAAGGCACTTTTGCCATTGAGATGACATAAGAAGCGATAGAGTCTTTAGGTGATTGCGCAATAACACGACAAGTCTCAAAGACTTCTTGTGTTGGGGCACTAGGTTGCCAATTCGTCGGAATAAGAGGACGCTTAGAGTTTAATTCTTCCAATAAGAATGTTTGTTTTTGCTCTTCAGACCAATTCGCGTAATCACCAAGTTCTAAATATTGTGTTAATTCAGAGAGCGCTTCTGTGTGATTAGTACTTTCTTGGCGAATATCAAGCTTAACTAGCTGTAAGCCAAAACAACGGATTCGACGTAATGTATCTAACAGCTGCCCATTAGCGATAATACGCATACCACACTGAGTCAGTGACTGATAACACGCATACAGTGGTTCCCAAAGCTCTGCGTTATCAATTAATAATCCTTCCGGTGGCAAAGATTGTTGGCCTTTAATGCGTTGTTCTAAATAATCACGGGTCACTTGTAAGCGAGTACGCAATTGTTTAGCTATTTCACGATAAGGCTCTGCAACATCAGCACCACCCGCCAATTCACGCAGTTCCGGTGTACTTTCTGTCATCGAAAGTTCCGAAACAAGAACTTGGATATCATTTAAGAATAAATCAGCGGCTTTCCAACGGCTTAATAGCAAAGCGTGGCGTGTGATCTCAGCTGTAACGTTTGGGTTACCATCACGGTCTCCGCCCATCCATGAGGTAAAACGAATAGGAGAAGCTTCTACGGGTAAGTTGTAATCAATGGATTCTTTAAGCTGCTCATTAAATTCACGTAAAAAAGCAGGGACACCTTCCCATAAACTATTTTCAACAACCGCAAAACCCCATTTTGCTTCATCAATTGGTGTTGGGCGAATTTTTCTAATTTCATCAGTATGCCATGATTGGGCCACTAACTGGCGCAGACGGCGCATAATATTAGTACGCTCGTAATCCGCTAAATCATCGTGATCGAGTTGAGATAAACAGGTATTCACTTCAACCAACTTATGAATAAGTGTACGACGTGCAATTTCGGTTGGGTGTGCCGTTAATACCAGCTCAATAGAGATTTGCTCTACGGCTTCTTTTAATTGCTCGTCGGTAAAATTCTTATCTTTTAGTCGAGAGATTAATTTCGCCAATGCCACCGGATTACTCGCAGCTTCACCATGAGGTGAAATGCTATGGTATTGTTCGGCTACATTCGTCAGGTTCAAGAATTGATTGAATGCTCTAGCAACGGGTAATAATTCATCATTAGAGAGATTCTGTAACGTGAGTAACAGCTTTTGTCGCTGCACTTCATTACCTGCTCGTGATGATTTAGATAGTTTTCGAATAGATTCAACCTTATCTAAAATTTCTTCACCAAGTGCTTCTTTTATCGTATCTCCAAGTAGCTTGCCAAGCATACTGACATTGCTACGCATAGCAGAATATTGTTGATTCATGAGACTCCTGACCTTGTCTTTGTGGCGGTAACAACATGCATCTTCCTATCAGAAAAGTCATGTCCTCCCAGTTGTGTAATTAACTTTCATTTCTGATGTGACTTTATTTTGATTTTTGTGATAAGCCACACTGCTTTTTTTACTTAGCCTACTATTCATATCAGAAAATAATCGTTTTGGGGGATTTTTCTGAAATTTAATTACGGCTTTAGTGTTATAAGAATGACTAATATTCACGCTGTTCTAACTCAATTTTATCAAGAATAAGGACATTTTTTCGTTTCTTATCTACTACGAAGAGTTTTTTACTAGAAAGAGGGAGATACGTGAAAATTTATCTGGTGAGAAATTTAGATGATTTTTTTTAATATTGATAAATTGTCTGGTAGATTTTACCATTTTTTAATTTTTCACCCCCATGTGTTATAACGAATTACTCTATCTCATACCTTATTTTTCCTATCTTTTTTTACTCACTCTGTCAGATTAAGACTTTTATTACCAAATAGGTCGATGCTTTATTTCGTTTTCTCTTTATGATCATTGTCAATAAAGCAAACCATCGTTGTTCAAAATAAAATCAATGTAAATATCTAGAACACTTAGATCACTATTTCCGTTATCAGACAGGGGAAGCCGATGACAAATGAATTAATTAATGCTTTTTCTATCATAAAATCTAAAAAATGGGTCGATTTAACACATAGTTTTGATAAAGATTCACCCCATTTTTTTATGTTCGATCCCGCTAACTTCAAAACTCTTTTTGACTATCAAGATGGTTTTTTCGCGCAACAATTTACCTTTCCGGGTCAATACGGTACACATATTGATGCCCCTTGCCACTTTGTGCCTAATACTCGTTATTTGCATGAACTAGAACTTAAAGAGTTAGTGTTGCCTTTGATAGTTATTGACCAATCTGAACGTGCAAATATTGATGCGAATTTTTCATTTTCTAAAGATGATATTCTTGAGTTTGAAGAAAAATACGGTGAAATTGAAGCAGGTACTTTTGTTGCTTTACGCACAGATTGGAGCAAACGTTGGCCATCACAAGAAGCGATGGATAATAAAAATGAGGAAGGCCAGAATCAAATTCCTGGCTGGGGTCTTGATGCATTAAAATTCTTATTTGAAGAGCGAAAAGTTAAAGCCATCGGCCATGAAACCTTTGATACAGATCCAGCAAAAGAATTTCATAAAAATAATGCGTTATTAGGTGAATATTATATTTTGGAGCAAGACACTTATCAGATTGAGCTAATGACTAATTTAGATCAATTACCAACACGTGGAGCCGTTATTTTTAATATCGTAGCTAAACCTAATAATGCCAGTGGCTTTCCTGTGCGGTCTTTTGCTATTTTACCTTAAGATTTTACGATAAAAATAAAGCGCTGGTATTCAGCGCTTTACGTTAATTAAAACATATTCATTTTTTCAATGAATCGACTTTCTTTTCAACATCTTCTTTTAGCTCAGACGTCTTATGTTTCACATCATGAGCGGTTTCTGATATTTTCTCTTCTGCTCGATGTTTTACCTCCGTCGCTTTGTCTTTTAATTGATCTATCTGTTTTTCGATCTTTGACATTTATGACTCCTTTGTGACTAGAGATAGCTTAAGTATAGCCCAATTTTAAAATAAGCAAGTGTCATAGCTCACTCTTTTCATCTACTCGGCTAAGTTTATCTTTGCTTTTACTTCGCTTTGAAATTTTTTCTAAATAACCCATGACAAATGCAGATAAAACGAAGGTTAGGTGCAACACGACATACCATAATAATTTATTATCAGGGATATTCTTTAAATCCATAAAAACCCCCAATAAATGAATAGATGAAATTGCAACAATAGAGGCTGCTACTTTATTTTTTAGGGACTCAGCATCCATTTTCCCTAGCCAAGAAAGCTCCTTTTGATCCCTTTCAATTTCCATATTAGAAATAAAATTCTCATACCCTGAGAAAATGACCATAATCAATAATCCACCCACTAGCGCTAAATCAATTAAAGATAATAAATGTAAAACAAGCGTAGCCTCGGATAAGGAAAGAATATTAGGCAAGATTTCATACATTGACTGAAAAAATTTAATCGTTAGTGCCAATAGCCCTAATGACAAACCAATATAGACAGGTGCAAATAGCCAACGAGAGCGATACATCCATTTTTCTACAACTTTGTTCATAATTCCTCTCTATCTACGCAAGAATAAAAACTTCCTTGAGTATAGAGGAGAAAAAAATACACAGAAAACTATCAGCAATAAAAATTACTGATAGTTTCTTATTAATAATGAAAATATCGTTTTACAATAACTGAGAAAGGCGATTTAAATCTGACTGAATTGCGCCAGCGGTCACATCTCTTCCTGCTCCCGGTCCTCTTATGACCAGTGGGTTATCACGATACCAACGACTTTCAATCGCAAACAAATTATCTCCGGGTAACAATGATGCCAGTGGATGATCTTTTCTTACTGCTTCCACACCCACTTTGGCTTTTCCATTGGCATCAAAACGCGCGATATACCGCAATACCATATCCATTTCATTTGCAGCAGCTAATCGCTGTGCCATCTGCTCATTGATCAACGCGCTGTTATCAAAGAACGCTTCTAGCGAACCCGTTTCAGCTTGTACAGGCACTAAAGATTCAACTCGTACTTGTTCAGGCTCGATGTCATAACCCGCTTCACGAGCAAGAATAACCAGCTTACGCATGACATCTTGTCCTGATAAATCAATTCGCGGATCAGGCTCTGTTAACCCTTGTTGCCATGCTTGTTCTACCAATTCACTAAACGGTACAGAGCCATCAAATTGTAAGAATAACCACGATAATGTACCTGAGAAAATACCACTAATTGATAAAATGGAATCACCACTTTCACGTAAATCGCGCACAGTATGGTTAATCGGTAAACCGGCGCCTACAGTGGCATTATATAACCAGTGACGACCAGTTTTAGAGAAAGCGTCTCGTGTGGTGCGATAGCGTAAACTTGATGCAGATCCTGCAATTTTATTAGCGCTAATAACATGAAAACCATAGCTGGCAAAATCTTCATAAGATGTAGCAAGGGACTCATTGGCTGTAATATCAACAACCACTAAATCATCATAAGGGTGTGCTCTCATCCAAAGATAAAGTGATTCTTCAGTATGTTCTGTTGCTTCATCATCAAAGAAAGCCAAAGCACGACTAGGATCAATCCCTTGATAATCAAGTAAACTACGGCGACTATCAACGACACCTGCAAGAATAAACTCGAAATCACTACGTGCGGATAACGGCTCTTGTTCACGAGCAAACAATTCTAACCAACGAGAGCCAATATTCCCTTTACCAAACAGCACTAAGCCAATTTGTTTTTCAGCTCTAAATAATGTTTGATGCAAACCTTGTAATAAATGCTCAGTATAATTGCGCAATACAGCGACTAAGCTGATATTATCTTCAGCATGCCAAATAAATTCAACCGGTTGATCTTTAAGTTGCTGATAAAAACGATGGCAATGCAATGGATTTTTACACACACCTGCACCCACTAACGCCACTAAAGAGAACCCTTCTCGTAAATGTAATTTCCCCGGCAAAACGGCATCTTGTAATACATCTAAAGCACTGTTAGCCACTTCACTGGTATAACAAAGTTGTAAAAGTTGGCTATCTTTATCCACGCCAGTTGCTAAAGGACGGATTTGCGCACGCTTAAGTAATTCATCAACTTCTTTTGCTACTTGCTCAAAGTTTTGATGGGATGAGAGTTGTAGTTCAATTAAACAAACATCGTCATGGCTTGTGACTATCTTCGCACCCGTTCCTGATGCTAAGACACGTTCTATGCGAGTAGACCCCTGCTCTGGTTGATAACTACAACGAAGTTGCAAATCAATGTTACTACCTGATACGGGTTGCAATGTACGTGTATGTAACACGGGGGCGGCTAAACGCGCCAATTCACTGGCTTCATCTAAGCGTAATAGAGGTAATAAGCAGGCATCTTTAACTTTACGTGGGTCAGCACTGTATACCCCCGCAACATCACTCCAAATTGTGACTTTACCGACATCAGCTAAAGCACCCACTTGTGTAGCAGAGTAGTCACTACCGTTACGACCCAATAAAACCGTTTCACCTTGTTGGTTACGACTAATAAAACCAGTGACGACAAAACGGCTTTCAGGATATTTAGCTAATAGTGATTGTAATAATGGCCGAGATAACGCTTCGTTCACTTGAGGTTGTGCGGCTCGTTCAGCACACAAAAATTCACGTGCATCTAACCACACACTAGGTAAACCTTGCTCTGTAAGCAAACTTGCCATTAATCTTGCAGACCAGATTTCGCCGTGGCCGACAACTTCAGCATAAGTTGCATCTGTAATAGGTTTATCAAGCAAATAACTCAAACGTTCGAGATCAGCAATAAAGGCTTGAGAGAGAAGTTCTGCATTCTCTTTTGAAAGAAGTCCTTCAATTAATGATAATTGGTAACGTCGTAATGTTTGCTGAACTTGATGCGCTGAGATACGATCATTCTGACTCAGCTTGAGCCAGCTAATTAGCTGATTAGTTGTTGATCCTGCAGCTGAAACCACCATAAGATCATTAGGTTGGCTATAGTTCGTCATGATATTCACGACACGTTGATAACATTTTATGTCCGCAAGACTGCTACCACCGAATTTATGTAACTGACGGCAAATCGGCTCCGCCTGTTGTGTAATCGCCACTACGCTCATGATCCATGGTTACCTTTTAGTTGCTGCATCAAACGCACTTTGCAAATCGTTGATTAAATCCTGACTATCTTCAATACCCACCGAGATACGAAGTAATGAGGGACTTATCCCTGCTGTGTTTTTCGCTTCTTCTGACATACCTGCATGTGTCATGGTGGCTGGGTGACAAATTAAGGTCTCTACCCCACCTAAAGATTCTGCCAGTGTAAAGAGTGTTAATTGAGATAAAAAGTGTTTAATCACATCCAATCCCCCTTTTAACTCAAAACTTAACATCGCACCGAAACCTTGCTGCTGTTTTTTTGCTATTTGATGACCTGCATGATTTTCCAGTGCGGGGTAATATATTTTCTCGACTAAAGGTTGTGTCTGTAAAAATGCCACTAATGCCTGTGCATTTTCTTGTTGAAGTCGAATTCGAGGCACTAATGTTCTTATGCCACGTAATAATAAATAGCTATCAAATGCGCCAGAAGTGACACCAATATTATTCGCCCACCAGCTTAGCTCCTCAAGTTGTTTCTGACACTGACAGATAACAACACCTGCCACAATATCAGAATGCCCGTTAAGGTATTTTGTACAGGAATGCACAACGATATCTGCACCTAATGTTAACGGTTTTTGCAAAACAGGGCTCATAAAGGTGTTATCCGCCACCACTAAAGCCCCTTGTTGATGAGCCAATTCACTGATCTTTTGAATATCCGTTATTCTCAGTAATGGGTTGCTAGGTGTCTCAATAAAAACAATTTTAGGCTTGTGAGCTAAAGCTTGTTGTAATGCAACATCATCATTTTGGTCAACAAAAATGACACGATAAGCGCCACGTTCTTGTTGGCTGTTAAAAAGGCGATAACTTCCCCCATAACAATCATGAGGCGCAACAATGACGTCGCCAGGTTTTAGAAAAACCGTACAAATTAAATGAATAGCTGACATTCCACTGCTAGTGACAACTGCACCCACTCCACCTTCTAGTTCGGCTAATGTCTTTTGCACCATATCTCGAGTTGGATTACCTCGGCGAGAATAATCATGTTCGCGAGGCTGATTAAACTCTAAAAAATTATAGGTACTAGAAAGATAGATAGGCGGTACGACACAACCAAATTGAGTGTCTTCATTTAGCCCATTATGGATAGCAATTGTTGCTGTTTTCTTCGTCATACAGGCACCTTGTCACAGCGATAAGTGGGAAAGTCGACAACAGCATATCTAATTAGACACCAAGACGTCAACACATCTAGACATCTAAACTCCTTTACGGATAGATTAAGTAATGAAATAATAGCCAAATTAAGGATATCACCAGTGACTATCACTTTTTCTCTCACCTTCAGTCAGAAGAGTCGGTGGTTTTAGAAAAGTCATGATAAACTGGTATCGCCCATCAGAATAAGGGTTAACCCTGTTCTGACTTCAACTAAATGATATTAATAAAGGTAATCCATGGCTGAATGGAACGGTGAATATATCAGCCCTTACGCTGAGCATGGCAAAAAGAGTGAGCAAGTTAAGAAAATCACAGTTTCAATTCCGTTGAAAGTGTTGAAAATTTTGACCGATGAACGCACTCGCCGTCAGGTTAATAACCTAAAACATGCAACCAATAGTGAATTATTGTGTGAAGCATTTTTGCACGCATTTACCGGACAGCCTCTGCCAAATGATGAAGACTTACGTAAAGAACGTAACGATGAAATCCCTGAAGAGGCAAAAGAAATAATGCGCCAGCGCGGGGTTGATCCCGATACTTGGGAGTATTAATCAGCGCCAGTTTTTGATTTATTGCTTGATTAACACGAACAAAAAAGCCCAAAGCAAAAACTTTAGGCTTCAGATTATGCCCCCTTAGCTTTTAGCGAGAGGGGGTTCTTTAGGTATGCTTTCCAATCAACCGCATAGGTCTATTTGTCATCACCCTAGGCGAGCTATACGCGAACTTGCTTCATCAAGATGACGACGTAATGCTTTAAGGCATGGAGAAAAATTGTCAGAAAAACAATTACAGCTCTCAGCTAAAGTATAAAACTGCTCGGCTAACTCTAAACATTCCCGCCAAATTTCACCACTGATCCCATCAAGTAATGTCACTGGACGAAGTGTATTGACTATTTCACCACCGGACTTAGGTGCAAATCCCATTGGTAAAATATCGTAGGCAGGTGAAATCTCATATGGGCGGCCATGTCTACTGATAAACGATAAATTGCCATGATGCATATCAGTATTTCCAATCAACATACCAAATGCCCAACGGCGTGCCGTGCTAATCGCAGCATCAGGATGAACGCGTTTTTGCTTAATTAGCTCATTAACTAATACTGGCCAAGGCTCCCTTGCCCGTCCTATAAACTCGGCATCTAGTGCTTGTAAAGAAAAAACGCCTATACGGCCTAGTGGACCTACACGGTCAAATCGTGGGATTTCGAGGAAGCGTTGCCCTTCAAAATCAAATACCTCTGTTTCAACGCCAAGTACTTTTAATGCCAAGTGCTCAGCTTGAAGTAGATCACGCCAACGCTCACTAACAGCATTATTGTTAGGCGCCGTAAATTTTACGATAACATGACCTTGCTCTGTATAGGCACAGAATTTGGGTTGCTCCCCACCCGCGGATGAACCAGGATCTTCTCCCGAACTAACGGCTCGTGCTAATGTGGGAAAAGTTTTATCACGCTCAACAATTTCTGGTGTCTGCATACCCAAAAATTGATCTCTTGCCTGCTCTCCTATTAGCAGATTTCCCACTGCATCATGCCCATGAGTCAATAATGCTCTAATTATATCTGTATCAGACCAACGATCGGGGTTTTGAGGTAAACCAAGCTCAGCCGAATAGGCAGAAGCATAAGCTCTCCCAAGATATCCTTGGGGGCGCATATCCAATAACCACCACGGCAAACCTTCACTATGTCGGTTCACATTGTCTATCCGCTCCATGACGAAACCTTCTGGGAAAACTGGCGTCAATTTACCTAGTGGCTTGACCTTACCTTCTTCATTTATGCGATAAATAGGAACTGAATTAAAGCCACGGGAACTATCGCGTAAAGTATATTGAATAGAAGCTCCCGAACCAATTCTAACAATATCGTCACCTAGCGCATTTAATGCCCGTGACAATGTTGGCTGGCTAATATTCAAAATATCAGTAAGTTGCCTTGCTGACCTAGGTTCATTACGTAATATTTTCCGTATCAATTCAGAGCGTATTGTCATGATATTAATTGCTTTATGAATAAGTAAGTGAATAGATGAATGAATAGATAATTTATCAATTGTGATCTGGCTTGTCACTATCAAAAGCGTTATCTAAAAAGAGAATACTTTGCCCATAAAAAAAGCCCAAAGCAAAAACTTTGGGCTTTTTTTCAATTCCGAACTGTCTGCAAGATGCCAGACTAGGCTGACATCTTGTGACAACAAATATCTTATTTGCTGCCTGGAATTTTGAAGCGTTTGTTGAACAGATCAACACGACCACCAGTTGCAACATCACGTTGTTTACCAGTATAGAATGGGTGGCATTTGTCACAAACGTCCAGATTCAGGTTATGACCCGCAGTGGAGTTGATTTTCATAACGTTACCGCAAGAACAAGATGCAGTAATTTCTTCGTATTTAGGATGGATATCTTTTTGCATGGAAAACCTCTACTAAGGCCGTGTCGCCATTCAGCCCACAGCCGAACACCACACGTCGTGTTGATTGAAATTAAGTGTTTGGTAATTTATCTACCAAAGGGGGCGGATCATACAGAATATCGACTAAACGCGCAATGAAATCTGCACACTTTTTGTGATATTCTTAAAGACACCTTTTCGCTAAAACTCTCGGAAACCCTGATATGACCATAGTTCAGGTGATTTTACCTGTACCACTATTTTCCTCTTTTGATTATCTGTTACCAGAAGGGATGGATGCACCTGTTATCGGTAGTCGGGTGATCGTGCCTTTTGGTAATAAACGCCGCTCTCTTGGTATTGTCAAAGGACTCAGCACACACAGTGAGTTTCCTATCGAAAAGCTAAAGCCTATTGATGAGCTCCTTGATAGCGAAACGCTCTTTCCTGGTGTTTTGTGGGATATGTTAAATTGGGCATCGGCGTATTACCACTATCCGTTAGGGGAAGTGTTATTTCACGCCATGCCAATTTTGTTACGACAAGGAAAACCCGCAGAATTCACACCACTATGGCAATGGTACGCCACTGAAGAGGGACTTAATCTTGACCTCAATAGTTTAAAAGGTGCAAAAAAACAGCAACAAGCATTAGCGGCGCTTCGCCGTACACCATTATATCGCCATCAACTTGATGAATTTGAGATCACCACAGCAACACTCAACAACTTAAAAAAGAAAGCCTTTGCAGATCTCCGTCCTATTCAACCTGCTCCTATACACTGGCACAATGATCTTACTGTTCAAGGCGAACGGTTTAAATTAAATACTGAACAAGCTATTGCCGTAGGTGCGATCACTGCACAGGCCAATCAATTCTCACCTTGGTTATTATTGGGCATTACAGGTTCAGGTAAAACAGAAGTTTATTTAAGTGTATTAGAAAAAATTCTCGCGGAAGGTAAACAAGCATTGATTCTCGTGCCTGAGATTGGCTTAACACCTCAAACCATTCGTCGTTTTAAGGCGCGCTTTAATGCGCCTGTTGATGTGCTTCATTCAGGATTAAATGATACTGAACGCTTAGCCGTTTGGTTACGAGCAAAACGCGGTGATAATGCCATTATTATTGGTACACGATCAGCGCTCCTCACCCCTTTCCAGCATCTTGGTATTATCATTATCGATGAAGAGCATGATGGTTCTTATAAACAACAAGATGGTTGGCGTTACCATGCACGTGACCTCGCTGTTTTCCGTGCAAAACAAGAAAATATTCCTATCGTGATGGGAACCGCAACGCCATCAATTGAAACCAGTTTTAATGTTGAGCAAAAAAAATATCAACAACTCACTCTAACTCAACGTGCAGGCAATGCAAAACCTGCAACCGAGCATTTAATTGATTTAAAAGGCCAACCACTCACAACAGGGTTGTCTCCAATTCTTATTAAAGCAATCAAAGAGCACCTTAATGCGGGTAACCAAGTTATGCTCTTCTTAAATCGCCGAGGATTTTCGCCCGCATTGTTATGTCATGAATGTGGTTGGATAGCAGAATGCCCCCGCTGTGATCACTATTATACGATCCATCAAAAACATGGCATGTTACGTTGCCATCAATGTGATAGTCAGCGACGAATTCCAGCACAATGCCCACAATGTGGCTCAACAAATTTAATACCCGTAGGATTAGGAACAGAGCAACTTGAGCAAGGGATTGGTGAATTATTTCCTGATACACCAATAACGCGAATTGATAAAGATACAACAAGCCGCAAAGGCGCTTTAGAACAACAACTGGAAGATATTTATCAAGGTGGCTCACGTATTCTTATTGGTACACAGATGTTAGCCAAAGGGCATCACTTCCCTGATGTCACCTTAGTGGCTTTACTGGATGTTGATGGCGCGCTGTTCTCCAGTGATTTCCGTGCGGCCGAACGCTTTGCCCAGCTTTATACACAAGTATCAGGCCGTGCAGGCCGAGCAGGTAAGCAAGGCGCGGTATATTTACAAACTCACCAGCCAGATCACCCTCTGCTGCTGACACTATTAGAAAAAGGTTATGACGCTTTCACGAAAGAAGCTTTACAGGAGCGACAAGCCACTTTTTTACCGCCTTATTCTAGTCATATTATGATCCGCTCTGAAGATCACAATAATCAACGTGCCCCCCAGTTCTTGCGACAGCTTAAGCAGTTTTTTGAACAACACCCAATGCGAGATACTAATTTATGGGTAATGGGGCCTGTTCCGGCAATTCAAGCTAAACGAGGTGGAAATTATCGTTGGCAATTATTGCTCCAACATCCTTCGCGGAGTTATTTACAAAAATTAATGTCTGTCACTTATCCTCAGATTGTCGCCTTACCTGAAAGTAAAAAAGTGAAATGGAATATTGATGTTGACCCAACAGATTGTTAAGGATCTTCTCTACCAAACTTGACTATATTTTAGCCAGCGTTATGTTAAGGATATAATTCCGCTTGAATACTCGTTACAATCAAAGACTATTTATCAATTTTGCGAACTACCTCATAAAAACGATTGGTATCACACTTTTTATGCAAACTAGGTAACAGTATCTATTTAAAAAGTGGGTAGAATAACAATTTAGAATATTTCTTGAATTAAAAACCGTCGATAAAATCCTTTTTTAAATATTGGCGGTTTTTTTGCAATAAAAAAGCAATCGTTTAACTAAACCATCCAAAAGGGAGGTATGGGGTTTGCAACAAAATAATAAAGATAATACGCAAGCAACAATGAAAGATGTTGCCCTTGCAGCCGGCGTGTCCACAGCAACTGTGTCACGTACATTAATGAATCCGGAAAAAGTATCCTCACAAACCCGTCAGAAAGTTGAACAGGCTGTTCTTGATGTCGGCTATTATCCACATAACCTGTCAAAAAACCTTAAACGTAACGAGTCAAAAACGATCCTAGTGATCGTCCCTAACATCAGCGATCCCTTTTTTACTGATGTTGTGTGTGGCATTGAAGAAACCGCTGCACAACATGGTTATCTCGTGTTAATTGGTGATTGTAAACATCAGCAAAAACATGAAAATGCCTTTATTAATCTTATTATCACCAAACAAATTGACGGCATGTTACTTCTTGGCTCACACATCCCTTTTGATGTTTCCAAAGAAGAACAGAAAAATTTACCGCCGATGATCATGGCAAATGAGTTTGCACCTGAACTTGAATTACCGACTGTTCATATCGATAATCTGACAGCCTCTTTTAGAGCAACACACTATTTACAGCAAATGGGGCATAAGCGTATTGCTTGTATTACAGGCCCTGAAGATATGCCTTTATGTCGTTATCGCTTGCAAGGCTATATTCAAGCCATGCGTAGAACAGGCGTACCCTTACGTGAAGATTATATTATTCGTGGTGATTTTACCCATGAAAGCGGTGCAGAAAGTCTGAAAAAGTTAATTTCATTGCCTGAGCCACCCACTGCTGTGTTCTGTCATAGTGATATAATGGCAATTGGCGTTATGTGGCAGGCAAAAAAATTAGGATTAGAGCTTCCTAAAGATCTCTCTGTTATTGGTTTTGATAATCTGGATATCACACGTTATAGCGAACCTGCTCTGACAACAATGGAACAACCTCGTTATCAAATAGGACGTGAATCGATGTTGTTATTACTCGACCAACTACAAGGTAGACCTGTTGCACCTGGCTCTCGCTTATTAGATTGTGAGCTAATTATAAGAGACAGTGTCTGTCGGCTTAAAAGCTAGGCAAAACACACTATGTTAAGTAACATATCGTTTGTGATACCTATTCCTTTAATTATCAGCGAATCGAACTGTGGCACAACGAGACTATGTGGGACGAGGGCAGACATCTGCTCGTCGTAAAAAAACAACGAAAAGTAAGAGCAAAAAGGCTGCTAAAGGGCTGCCTTTAACAACGCTTATCGCGGCAATCGCTATTGTGGCGCTGTTTATCGGCGGCCTCTATTTTATTACACATAATAAAAAAGAAGCCGTAGAAACAACGCCAACTATCACTGGGCAACATCCAGCGAATAGCCTACCGCCAAAACCGCAAGAGCGTTGGCAATATATTAAAGAATTGGAAAATCGTCAGGTGGGTACACCTTTACAGCCTGAATTTCCTTCATCAGGTAGCCAGATTAATCCGAAAGCAACACTTTCGCCTGAACAATTGCGTTTTTTACAACAAATTGAAGCGGATAAACGCCAACCCGCCCTTCAACTGCCAGAAGTGCCTTATAATGGTGAAGTCCCGCGCTCACAAGTGGTTGTAACACCACCAGCAACAACAACGCCTTCTGTTTCACAACAGCCAGCACAAACTCAACAACCGCAAGCACCTGCGATTGTTACAACGCCTAAACCTACGGTGACTGAAACAAAATTTTTAGTGCAATGTGGCTCATTTAAAAATACCGAACAAGCTGAATCTGTGAGAGCAACGCTAGCTTTTTCTGGTGTTGAAAGCCGAGTAACGAAAGGCAATGATGGCTGGATCCGCGTATTATCAGGCCCTTACAGTAAAGAACAAGCCAACTCAGTGAGTAAACAAGCGACTGGAGCGGGTGTATCAGGTTGTATTCTTCGCTCTTCTGGGGGTTGAAAAATAAATTATCTCCCCCACCTATAATTCTAATTCACACAACGGGTCGTACTTTATCTTAGATAAAAGCACTTCCCGTCCCATTTTTTTATTGATTAAACCAGGGGCTGACTCATGACTACAATCGTAAGTGTTCGCCGTAAGGGCCAAGTTGTAATCGGTGGTGATGGACAGGCGACGATGGGTAATACCGTCATGAAAGGCAATGTTCGCAAAGTACGCCGTCTTTATAACGACAAAGTCATTGCGGGATTTGCTGGCGGCACTGCTGATGCTTTTACTCTTTTTGAACTGTTTGAACGCAAATTAGAACTTCACCAAGGGCATTTAACTAAAGCTGCGGTAGAACTTGCTAAAGATTGGCGTACAGACAGAATGCTACGCAAATTAGAAGCGTTGCTTGCTGTTGCAGATGAAAATACATCGCTTATCATCACGGGTAATGGTGATGTGGTTCAACCAGAAAACGATTTAATTGCTATCGGTTCTGGTGGCCCTTATGCACAAGCAGCGGCTAGAGCTATGCTAGAAAATACCGAACTTTCTGCACGCGAAATCGCTGAAAAAGCGCTGAGCATCGCTGGAGATATCTGTATTTATACTAACCACAATGTTAACTTTGAAGAACTCTCTTCAAAAGAGTAAGGATTTGAGAGCATGTCTGAAATGACTCCTCGCGAAATTGCCAGCGAACTCGATAGATTTATTATTGGTCAAGATAAAGCGAAACGTGCGGTGGCAATTGCCCTACGTAACCGCTGGCGTCGTATGCAACTTGATGAAGCGTTGCGTCACGAAGTAACACCTAAAAATATTCTGATGATTGGACCTACTGGTGTAGGTAAAACTGAAATTGCACGCCGTTTAGCAAAATTGGCCAATGCGCCTTTCATCAAAGTTGAAGCAACCAAATTCACCGAAGTGGGTTATGTGGGTAAAGAAGTTGATTCAATTATCCGTGATTTAACCGACTCTGCAGTCAAAATGGTGCGTAGCCAAGCTATCGATAAAAATCGTTTCCGTGCTGAAGAAATGGCTGAAGAACGTATCCTCGATGTACTTATTCCACCAGCAAAAAATAACTGGGGCGTAGCAGAACAAGCATCAGAACCTTCAGCAGCACGTCAATCTTTCCGTAAAAAATTACGCGAAGGCCAATTAGACGATAAAGAAATTGAAATTGAATTATCTGCAACACCAATGGGTGTTGAAATCATGGCTCCTCCAGGAATGGAAGAGATGACTAATCAATTACAATCTATGTTCCAAAATTTAGCAGGTCAGAAACAAAAAGCACGCAAGATGAAAATCAAAGATGCGTTTAAGCTGATTGTTGAAGAAGAAGCAGCTAAATTAGTTAACCCTGAAGAGCTTAAACAACAAGCGATTGATGCGGTAGAACAACACGGTATTGTCTTTATTGATGAAGTAGACAAAATCTGTAAACGTGGTGGACAAAGTTCTGGCCCTGACGTTTCTCGTGAAGGCGTACAACGTGACCTCTTACCATTGGTTGAAGGTTGTACAGTTTCAACAAAACACGGTATGGTAAAAACAGACCATATTCTGTTTATTGCATCAGGTGCTTTCCAAGTTTCCAGTCCTTCTGATTTAATTCCTGAGTTGCAAGGACGTCTGCCAATTCGTGTCGAACTTCAAGCGCTGACAGCAGAAGATTTTGAGCGTATTCTAACTGAACCTAATGCATCGTTAACAAAACAGTATGAAGCATTAATGGCAACCGAAGGGGTGTCTATTAGCTTCACCGAAGACGGTATTCGCAAAATTGCTGAATCAGCATGGCGTGTAAACGAAACCACTGAAAATATCGGTGCTCGTCGTTTACATACTGTTTTAGAGCGTTTGATGGAAGAAATTTCCTACGATGCGAGTGAACGTCAAGGTCAATCAATATTGATTGATGCAGAATATGTAAAACAGCATCTGGATGAGCTTGTCGCAGATGAAGATCTGAGTCGATTTATTTTATAATCAACTTGTGCGATCCTTATCAGCAATATTTACGTGGGAGGCTTGCCTCCCATTCTTATTTTTATAATAACAACGAACATGAGTATCGAATTTCAGCATGAGCTCTCTAAATTCCACTAGCCGGACTCAAGCCTGGCTTGAAAGTTTACGACCCAAAACACTGCCTTTAGGGTTAATTGCCATTGTGACTGGCTCCGCATTAGCGTATTGGATGGGGCATTTTGAGCTACCTATTGCACTGCTTGCTATTTTGACAGCAGGAACGTTACAGATCCTATCAAACCTTGCTAATGACTACGGTGATGCCGTAAAAGGAACGGATACTGAAGAGCGTTTAGGGCCACTTCGTGGAATGCAAAAAGGCATAATAACAGCCGCTCAAATGAAAAAAGCGCTGATTTTAAATGTTATTATTTCCTGTATCTGTGGTATTGCACTGATTATTGTCGCCTGTAAAAAGCCTGAAGACGCTATTGGCTTCTTAGTGATGGGTTTACTCGCTATTGTTGCTGCAATTACTTATACCGTGGGTAAGCGCCCTTATGGTTATATGGGGCTAGGTGATATCTCTGTTTTAATTTTCTTTGGCTGGTTGAGTGTCATCGGAACTTATTACTTACAATCTAACACCTTTGATATTGTTACCCTACTTCCTGCTACGGCCTGTGGTTTACTTTCTGTCGCTGTTCTAAACATTAATAATATGCGCGATTTAGAAAGTGATATTCAGGCAGGTAAAAATACATTAGCGGTTCGCTTAGGCCCTGCTGGCTCTCGGACTTACCATACCTGTGTTATTTTTCTCTCTATTGCCTGCTTAATTATCTTTACTCTACTCTATATGCATCGCTGGACCGCGTGGTTATTTTTACTCGCCACCCCGATGCTTTTACTGCATATCAAACGTGTAAACGCTGATCACTCCGGCGAAGGGATGCGTCCTCTACTCGAACACATGGTAAAAGCAGCACTGCTAACTAACGTTCTTTTCTCTTTAGGTTTAGTTTTAGAATAATTTCACTCGATTGTTGATTTGACTCACTGAAATTTCAGTGAGTCTTTTGCCAACCACCCCTGTTAAGGGATATACTGGCCTTTCCTGTGGCAACCTGACGTAATCTCCTATGAAATATGATACTTCTGAACTCTGTGATATCTATCAAGAAGATATCAATGTCGTAGAACCGCTTTTCTCAAACTTTGGTGGTCAAAGTGCCTTTAACGGGCAAATCATCACCGTTAAATGCTTTGAAGATAATGGCCTGCTTTATGATTTACTCGAAGAAAATGGTAAAGGCCGCATTCTTTTGGTCGATGGCGGTGGCTCTGTACGTAAAGCCTTAGTTGATGCTGAACTCGCGCAACTTGCTGTTTCTAATGAATGGGAAGGCATTGTTGTTTACGGT
Organism: Proteus penneri; assembly: GCF_022369495.1. NCBI lineage: Bacteria > Pseudomonadati > Pseudomonadota > Gammaproteobacteria > Enterobacterales > Morganellaceae > Proteus > Proteus penneri. Next base: position 3,623,508 of record NZ_CP059690.1, on the reverse strand, counting down.
GCAGTACGTCAAGTTGATGCATTATCAGAGCTTGATTTAGGTATTCAAGCAATGGCAGCTATCCCTGCGGGTTGCCAAAGTGAAGGCATTGGTGAAAGTGATATCCGTGTTAACTTCGGTGGTGTTACCTTCTTCTCTGGTGATTATCTTTATGCCGATAACACTGGGATCATCTTATCAGAAGAACCATTAGGCTTAGATGAAGATTTGATTGAAGAGTAATTGTTACTTTTTAATTGCATTCTTACGATTTCAATACTCAAAAGCCACCTAACGGTGGCTTTTGTTTTTTAGGTTTTAAGCAAACAAAGACAATTACTGCACGTCTTCCATTTTGCCTAACAGCGCACGTAAGCGCTCTTGCCAGCTTGATTGCTCTTGTTTCAATTCTTCATTTTCACGAACAAGGGCTTCGCGTGATCCTTTTGCTTCTTGAACTTCTTGGCTCAGCGCATCATTTTTTTCTTTTAGCTCTTCGATTTCCATCTGTAATAACGTGATGGTATCAATTGCTTGTTGTACTTTTGATTCTAACTTTTCGAAAACTTCAAATGACATACTGTAATCCCCCATATAATCGATACTTCCGATTGTAAGTAGCCTATCAACAACTGTCTAGCATCTTCCGAGGAATTACATTCTTTTTTCAATTTTTCAAAAACACTGGTCAGATCACATTACAAATGTCGATCAAGTCACTAATTAAGAGCGTTTTCACTCATTTTCTTGATGAGACACACAAATTTCAATTTCGCTTATTCTCGTTTACGCTCATTAACGATAAATTCACAGTTATCTTTTCAATTCGAAAAGAATACTAACAATAAATAACCCTCTTTCAGGATAGAATATATGAGCCAGACGAAAACCTCTCTTATGGGTCAATGCATCTCTGAATTTATCGGAACTGCGTTGCTAGTCTTCTTTGGTCTTGGTTGTGTTGCTGCAGTACGTATTGCAGGTGCAGAGCTAGGACTGTGGGAGATAAGTATTATCTGGGGGCTGGGTGTTGCCTTAGCCGTTTATCTTACCGCTGGCACTTCTGGTGCTCACTTGAACCCAGCAGTAACTGTTGCGTTTTGGTTATTTGCTTGCTTTGAACGCAGAAAAGTTATCCCTTATATTATTGCACAAATGTTAGGTGGCTTCTTTGCCGCAGCTATTGTGTACTTTATGTATTACAGTGTTTTCCTCGACTACGAACAAGTTAATGGCATTGTCAGAGGCTCACAAGAAAGTCTCTTCACCGCTGGTGTATTTTCAACTTATCCTGCAGCTCAAATTTCCGTTATACATGCCTTTTTTGTTGAAGTTATCATTGCCGTTATATTAGTTGGCTTAATTTTAGCCTTAACTGATGATGGCAACGGTGTACCTAAAGGCCCATTAGCACCTTTATTAATTGGTATCTTAATTGCCGTAATCGGTGGTGCATTTGGCCCATTAACCGGATTCGCCTTAAACCCAGCTCGTGACTTTGGTCCAAAATTGGTTGCGTACTTTGCTGGCTGGGGTGATATTGCGCTGACTGGTGGACGCGATATCCCTTATTTCTTAGTTCCAATAATTGCTCCATTTATCGGTGGTATCTTAGGTGCATTGGCTTACCGTAAATTAATTGGCCGTCATTTACCTTGCGATACCTGCAAAATTGAAGACGATAAATAAAATTAAGAGCAATATTGTTGATTATCAGAACAGGTTACTAATATGACAACAGAAACAAATACATCGAATACCGAGAAAAAATACATTGTTGCACTGGATCAGGGTACAACAAGCTCACGTGCCGTAGTTATTGATCATGATGCCAATATCGTCAGTATTTCACAACGCGAATTCACCCAAATCTATCCTAAGCCAGGCTGGGTTGAACACGATCCAATGGAAATTTGGGCAACACAAAGTGCAACCCTAGTTGAAGTATTAGCAAAAGCAGATATTCCATCCGACCACGTTGCCGGTATTGGTATTACAAACCAACGTGAAACCACGATTGTATGGGATAAAGAAACGGGTAAACCTGTTTATAACGCCATTGTATGGCAATGCCGTCGTACTGCGGATTTCTGTACGCGTTTAAAAGATAAAGAAGGTGTTGAAGAATATATTCGTCAAAACACCGGGTTAATGGTTGACCCTTATTTCTCTGGTACAAAATTAAAATGGATCCTCGACAACGTCGAAGGTGCGCGTGAAAAAGCAGAAAAAGGCGAATTGCTATTCGGTACTGTTGATACTTGGCTAGTTTGGAAAATGACACAAGGTCGCGTTCACGTTACAGATTACACTAACGCCTCACGCACCATGTTATTCAATATCCACTCTTTAGATTGGGATCAAAAAATTCTCGATCTGCTGGATATTCCTCGCAATATGTTACCAAAAGTGGTGCCATCTTCAGAAGTCTATGGCCAAACAAACATTGGTGGTAAAGGGGGTACACGTATTCCTATCGCGGGTATGGCGGGCGACCAACAAGCTGCACTTTATGGTCAACTTTGCGTACAAAGTGGGATGGCGAAAAATACCTATGGTACAGGCTGCTTCTTACTGATGAATACGGGTACAGAAGCCGTTCGCTCTAATCATGGTTTGTTAACAACTATCTGCTGTGGCCCTCGCGGTGAAGTAAACTATGCCTTAGAAGGTGCCGTATTCGTTGGTGGCGCGTCCATTCAATGGCTACGTGATGAGCTAAAACTCATTGATGAAGCCACCGACTCTGAATATTTCGCAACTAAGGTAAACGATACTAATGGTGTCTATGTTGTTCCTGCATTTACAGGCTTAGGTGCACCATATTGGGATCCGTATGCTCGTGGTGCTATTTTTGGTTTAACCCGTGGTGCTAACCGTAATCACATCATTCGTGCAACCTTAGAATCTATCGCTTATCAGACACGCGATGTACTTGATGCAATGCAAGCCGATTCAGGTGCGCGTTTACAATCACTGCGTGTTGATGGTGGTGCTGTTGCCAACAACTTCTTAATGCAGTTCCAATCCGATATTTTAGGTACTCGTGTAGAACGCCCTGTTGTTCGTGAAAGTACCGCATTAGGTGCAGCATTCCTTGCAGGTCTTGCTATTGGTTTCTGGAGTGATTTAGAAGAAGTGAAAAACAAAGCTGCTATTGATAAAGAATTCCGCCCTGGTATCGAAACCACTGAGCGCAACTATCGCTATAACGGCTGGAAAAAAGCCGTCGCTCGCGCTCAAGAGTGGGAAGATCGCGCTTAATTAATACAACGAGTTGAGAGAGAAGTAGCCTAGGCTACAAAACCAAAATGCCGAGAAAATTCTATTCTCGGCATTTTTATTTAATTGATGACACCAATAGCCTAAATAGTATGTTCTTCATGGCTAAAACGATGAGCCAAAGGAAGCCAACAAAGCATAATAGCCACTGACATCGCAAACATAATCATACCTAAGCTAAATTGATTATGTTGTGGTAATAAGGCTGAAAACCATGTTGCAACACCTGAACCCACATTTTGTAGTCCACCCACCAATGCACCCGCGGAGCCTGCTAAATAAGGGAATGGTTCCATTGCACCCGTTGTTGCCAATGGAAATAGCATACCAGCACCAAAGAAAAATAGTGCGGCAGGTACTAGAAGCGTCCAAATATTCATGATATTTAGCCAACCGGGGAGCCACATTAAGATACCGGCTGATAAACAACAAAAAACAGAATGCCACATCAATTGCACAAAGGTTTTACCTTCACGACCAGCATACCAAGCGCCAAAAAATGCCGCAGGGATCGGTAAAATAAATAATATACTGATAGTAATACTATTTAATCCTAATACTCCTCCCATTAACACACCGCTTGATGCTTCAAAAACAGCAATACCAGATAATGCACAAATCAACATAATCAAAAATGCACTGAAAGTACTATTTGAAAGTAGTAAGTAAAATGATGACAACATTTTACGTTTTTCAACTTGCACTGGGCGCGTTTCTGGCATCCAACGATACATACAAAACAGGACACTGGTTCCTAATAATAATAAGAAGATATAACACGCATGCCAGCCAAAGAAGTGAGCGACAACACCACCAATCATCGGCGCTAATAATGGACTAACTAAAACCCCCATATTTAACAAACTATTGGCGTAACGTAATGCAGTGCCTGTATATAAATCACGAGGTTGAGTACGTGTCATGACACCCGCAACACCTGTTCCCATACCTTGCAAGGTACTGGCAATAACCAGTGTGATTAAATTTTGCGAGAAAATCGCCACCAGCGTAGATAAACAAAAGATAGTCATTCCGACTAAAATAACAGGACGGCGCCCTACTTTGTCGGATATAGGTCCATAAATTAACTGTGAAAAACCATAAGAAAAAAGATAGGCCCCCATAACTTGCTGTACCGCCCCTGTGGGTTCACCAAAGTAAACGGCCATATCAGCAATAACAGGAACATAAATAGTTTGAGTCATTTGACCCACAGCAACCAATGCAATTATCAATAATAATAGATTTGCATGCTCTAACTTTCTCATTTCTTTTCTCAAGAATTTTAGATAAATAAATTAACGGACAGACGCATACCACAGAGAATTTATAAAAATAAACTCTGCAAAATGCGTACCTTCTCAGAATGAGACTAAGTTAACAAATTTGGAGAAATTTGCGAGATAGTCAGCAATTTTTGTATAAAGATTAATGTCAGAGAAATACACCATAGATGTCAATATAAATGTACATTTTGTGTCATTTATTGACAAAATCTTAGATTAATCACATCACCACACCATATTGATAAATAAAAAGCCACTTCCTATTTAGAATAAATAAGCAACATAAGCGTGTTTATCAAAAGGAGATTATCTCTATGGCTAATTGGGTGAATGGAAAAGTTATTCAAGTTCATCACTGGACTGATGCGTTAATAAGTCTCGTCGTCAATGCTCCTATTGATAAGTTTACAGCCGGACAATTTGCAAAATTAGCGCTAGATATTGATGGAGAGCGAGTACAACGAGCCTACTCTTATGTAAACGCACCAGATGATCCCAATTTAGAATTCTATCTGGTCACTGTGCCTAATGGAAAATTAAGCCCTAAATTAAGCGCACTTAACGTCGGTGATGAACTCCTGATCACTAAGCAAGCCAGTGGTTTTTTTGTATTAGAAGAAATTCCCACAACAAATACACTTTGGATGCTTTCGACAGGAACCGCCATTGGGCCTTTTTTATCTATTTTGCAATTAGGTCACGATCTTGAGCGATTTGAAAATATCGTTCTTGTTCATGCTGTTCGATATGCTAATGACTTAAGTTATTTACCTTTAATGGAAAAACTCGTTGAACGTTATCAAGGCAAATTACGTATTCAAACCATTGTCAGCCGTGAAAATCACATTGGCTCATTAACCGGACGTATTCCTGCATTAATTGAAAGTGGCGCTTTAGAAAAAACGGTTGGCCTAACCATCAGCCCAGAAGAGAGCCATATTATGTTGTGTGGTAATCCTCAAATGGTCAGAGATACTCAACAACTCTTAAAAGAACAACGGGAAATGCGTAAGCACTTACGACGCAAACCCGGACATATCACCAGTGAGCAATATTGGTAATAAAAAATAAGGGTGAGCTTATTTCTCTCACCCTCATTAATTTAATCATATAGATTAACGCCAGCGACGATAATCTACTTGTTCAGTCTGTTTACCAAAATAGTTTTCACCGTCATTACCAACAAAGACACCGCAATCAAGCAACATAATCATTCCGATAAAAGAAGGAAGAAAACGTCCTATCGCCCATTGCCAAAATGGTTCTAAACTACTTGTATCTGCCAGCCCCAACATCACAGCAAGTAAAAGTAATAAAAGCCATATTCCTCTTTTATTTCTATCATGGAGTCTTTTAGTAAAAATTGCACATAGCGGATAAAGAATAAAAAGGAACACTATCCATATTACAATGGCAGGTAATGGATAAATCATATCATTGATAATAAAAAGGCCTAAAAAAAGAGCGAAACAACCCCCTAAACCAGCCCAAAAGTCACGACGTCCAATTCGCCCTTTGAATGAAAATACCCAATGTTGTAAGGTCATAAATTCTCAATAATTTACTTAATTTGTGAATTACACTGTCCATTTAGTATCAAATAATACAGACTAGCCAATAACAGCACAGACAAGCGGAGGACAGATGATAAAAGCAAATACACTTTCTACGTTATACCTGATAATCATAAGCATTGCTCTTTGTTTGCCAACTTCTGTTTTTGCAACAGAGATGTCTGTCGCACAAAAACAGCCCAGTAAAGATGATATTGCCTATCTTAAGCAAGATGCACCTGTTTTTGAAATGACAATTCCGGAGCTAAGAGCTAAGTTCAATCAACAAAATCCGTTGTTATCGCTTAATGAATATAAAATTATCACTAATCACGATATTGCCATTCCGCTTGTCAGAGCCGCAACGCGTATTACACCTTATCTCTATTCATCTGCAATATTAGAGCGCGGTAGCGAAAAAATAAAAAGCTTACAACTCACGCTGATCCATACCCCTGATTCACCTGAATTAGAAAAGAGAAATCGCGAGATCACCACACAATATATTATTACTTTGGTGGCTCAATTTGACTCATCAATAACCCCAGAGCAAATTCAAGAGGCTCTCAATTTATTCACCTTTAAAAATCAAACTTCTGATTATATTAGCCATGATGTGGGTGCTATTCGCTATATTGTTGCCCATGAAGGTGAACAATTAACAACCTTTGCTATTGAACCGATTAAGCTTTCTTTAAACAGCAAGATCGTTTCAGCTATTCCGTGATAAAAAACAAAGCTATTCTATTCATTGTTCTCTATACTGTTGTGCATCAACAGAATTCGTGTTTATTAGCAAACTAAATTTAAACCACTCGGTTGGAGGAAAAGTTATGCGCCATCCATTAGTCATGGGTAACTGGAAACTCAACGGCAGCATTCATATGGTTCATGAATTAATTGCTGCATTACGTAAAGAAGTTAGCGGTGTTGCAGGTTGTGATGTTGCTATCGCACCACCCGCAGTTTATCTATGCCAAGCACGCCATGAAATTGGTGGAAGCCGTATCGCATTAGGTGCTCAAGATACCGGTGTTCACTTATCAGGTGCTTTCACTGGTGAAACTTCAGCAGAAATGCTGAAAAACGTTGATGTTAAATACGTTATCATTGGTCACTCTGAGCGTCGTACTTATCATAAAGAATCTGACGAGTTTATCGCTCAAAAATTCGGCGTGTTAAAAGAGTTAGGTTTAACACCAGTATTATGTATTGGTGAAACTGAAGCAGAAAATGAAGCTGGCAAAACGCAAGAAGTGTGTGCTCGCCAAATCGATGCCGTGTTAAATGCACATGGTGCTGCAGCATTTAAAGATGCCGTTATTGCTTATGAACCAATCTGGGCTATCGGTACTGGTAAATCTGCAACTCCAGCACAAGCACAAGCTGTCCATAAATTTATCCGTGATCATATTGCGAAGAAAGATGCCGCTATCGCTGAACAAGTAATCATCCAATACGGTGGTTCTGTTAACGATAAAAATGCCGCTGAACTGTTTGGTCAACCAGACATCGACGGTGCATTAGTCGGTGGCGCTTCACTGAAAGCTGATGCATTTGCCGTTATCGTTAAAGCAGCCGCCGCTGCAAAAGCGAAAAAATAATTTTATCTTTTTGGCTTCTGCCATTAAGAGATAAAAAATAGAGAAAATCACCTTACTGAATATCAAGCAGAAGGTGATTTTTTTGTTTTTGCTTTATGACACATCAACGACGACTTATTTCATCAAACACACCGCCTGTCGCAAAATGTATTTTCTGTGCTGATTGCCAATCACCAAAAACCTCATCAATCGTAAATAGTTCGAGTTTTGGGAAACTGCTTTGGTATTTCTCTGCTATTGCTTTATCTCTAGGGCGATAATAGTTTTTTGCTGCAATCTCTTGTCCCTGTGATGAGTAAAGATAATCTAAGTACGCTGTGGCAATTTCTCGTGTTCCTCGTTTATCGACAATCTTATCAACTACAGATACTGTAGGCTCTGCAAGAATAGATACTGATGGTGTGACTATCTCAAATTTATCAGCACCTAGTTCATTAATCGCTAATAACGCTTCGTTTTCCCATGCAATTAATACATCACCGATGCCTCGCTCAACAAAGGTATTGGTTGCGCCTCGCGCTCCTGAATCTAATACTTCAACTTGCTGATAAAGTGCTTTAACGAAGGCTTTCGCTTTTTCACTATCTTGATGATTAGCTTTTAATCCATAACCCCATGCCGCAAGATAGTTCCATCTGGCACCTCCTGAGGTTTTGGGATTAGGTGTAATAATGGAAACACCCGGTTTTATCAGCGAATCCCAATCTGTTATCTGCTTAGGATTTCCTTTTCTCACCAGAAAAACAATCGTTGAAGTATAAGGAGCAGAGTTATCGGGTAATCGTGTTATCCATTGCTTATTGATGCTTCCTCTTTGTGCAATCGCATCGATATCATAAGCGAGTGCCAATGTGACAACATCCGCTTCAATACCATTGATAACTGATGTCGCTTGCTTTCCTGAACCACCATGTGATTGGCGAATAGTGACACTATCTCCCGTTTTCTGCTTCCAATACTGACTAAATGCTTGGTTATACTGCTGATAAAGCTCTCTCGTTGGATCATAAGAGACATTTAATAACTGAATATCTTTAGCCCATAAACTATTAGAAAAAAGTAATACGACTAAAGTCGTTGATAATAAACCCCATTGTTTAAACATAACTATCCACCCTTTATCGTTAAGTATTTAACTAGGCTGACAGAAAGTGTTATCACGATGAAATAACAAAAAACCGATGGATATACACAACGGGAATATGACTATCAATATAAGGGGATAAAAAGAAATAATGGAGGATAGAAATAGTTAAATGAAATATTTTCACTCGAGAAGCTACTCTGACACAAAGAAAATGTATCAGAGCAGTTCACGAATAAGGATAGAACTCAGAAAGGCTCAGGTATTACGATAACACTATTGATTAATAGAGTTTTTTCGCTGTTTCATACCAATCAGCTTTAAAGACACGTTTCATATTCATGACCGCATCAATAATATCATGGTGAACCAGTTTTTCATTTTGAATACCAACACAACGACCACCGTAACCTTCTAATAGCAGTTGTACAGAATAAGCTCCCATACGAGAAGCAAGAATACGGTCGTAAGCAACTGGAGAACCACCACGTTGGATATGACCTAATACCGTTGCACGCGTTTCATGTTTAGTTTCGGCTTCAATAAAACGAGCTAATTCATGCACATCACAAACATGTTCGGTGATTGCGACGATTGCGTGGCGTTTACCACGTTCAATACCCGCTTTGATTTCTGCCAGCAATTCATCACGATCAAAAGGTAATTCAGATTCAGGCAGAACAACAAATTCACAGCCCCCTGCGATTGCCGCAGACAGTGTTAAGTCACCACAGTAACGCCCCATCACTTCCACGATAGAGATACGTTTGTGAGAAGTTGATGTATCACGTAAGCGGTCAATTGCTTCAACAGCCGTTTCTAATGCAGTAAAATACCCGATAGTATAATCAGTGCCAGCAACGTCATTATCAATTGTGCCCGGTAAACCGATACATGGAAAACCTGCTTCCGTCAGTTTTTTCGCACCAAGATAAGAACCATCACCGCCAATAACGACTAGGGCATCAAGCTCATTTTGTTTCATGTTCTCGATGGCAACAGCGCGAACGTTGTCTTCACGGAATTCAGGGAAACGAGCAGAACCAAGGAACGTACCACCACGGTTGATCATGTCTGACACACTAAAACGGTCGAGTTTTTTCATGCGATTTTCGTATAGCCCCATATAGCCATCCATAATCCCATAAACCTCTAAACCTTCACTTAGTGCGGCACGAACAACACCACGGATCGCGGCATTCATACCTGGTGCATCACCACCACTTGTTAAAACCCCAATTCTTTTGATCCTATTGACCATGATTACCTCTGATTCTTATTCGATGTAATTATTGCAAAATTGTTGGAATAACTTTTTATCTCAATATCGGCTTGTCTGGTATTATATACCGATATCGTAAATGCTGAATTGATTCAACAATACCATTGTACGCATATTTTTTACCAGTTCATCATTATCGTATATTTTTTTTCATAAACTTGATGCGCATTAAACTAATCAAATGGGCTATATAAAGATTATACTAGTCTATCTCAAATATGTTTCTCTAATAAGTTAACACTTTTTATACAGACACTTTACTGCCTTTTTGCATTCATCTCAAAAAAACGCTATTTATGCTAAAAAATAGCATCGGCATATTTTGATAAATATTCAGTTTTTCTCTGGTGTGATGTTCTATCTGCCGTTTATCTCTCTATTTTGTGATGTCATCCTTTTAAAGAAAAAAATGATCTAAGGTACATTTGTGACCGACAACAAAGTTCTCTGGTTGATTTACCGCTTTTCAACCGAGACTGATACAGTGGAACTTTCACTTAATAGGAGGTTTTATGTTTGATTTAACGGGTAAAATCGCTTTAGTTTCAGGTGGCGCAAAAGGCATTGGTAAAGGTATTGTCATCGCCCTAAAAAATAGTGGTGCTAAGGTGATTATTGCCGATATTGATGATGTTGCTGGCAATAAAACAAAACAAGAATTAAATGTTGAGTTTATGCACCTTGATGTCACTCATCAATCCGCCTGTGAAAAAGTGGTTGATGATGTCGTAAAAGAGTATGGCAAACTTGATATTCTTTGTTCCAATACAGGCATTTTCCCTCAAGCCACGATTAAAGAGATGACCGAAGCTGATTGGGATAAAATGCATACAGTTAACCTTAAAGGTATGTTCTTTTTAGTGAAAGCTGCACTTCGTGTCATGGAGAAACAAAAACAAGGTCGTGTGATTATCACGTCATCCATTACGGGTGCAATCACAGGCTATCCAGGTTGGAGCCACTACGGGGCAAGCAAAGCAGGACAACTTGGCTTTATGCGCAGCGCAGCATTAGAATATGCACGTCATGGTATAACCATTAATGCTGTGATGCCGGGTAATATCCTCACCGAAGGCTTACAGGCGCAAGGTGAAGCATATTTAAATCAAATGAAGGCATCAATCCCAACACATACTTTAGGTGAACCTGAAGATATCGGTTACGCCGCTGCCTTCTTTGCGTCGAATGAAGCAAAATATATTACAGGGCAGACAATTATTGTCGATGGTGGACAGATTTTACCTGAATCTCCAGAGGCGTTGTTGTAATAACCTCATTAACCAAGGAAATAATTTGATTTCCTTGGTTTTCCTCGTCCTAAAAAAAAACTATAATGCCTAAAATAATACAGCCATAATTAATCAATAATCATTAATCCTTAATTGACATCATGAAGAAACTCTTAAAAAACAGCATTATTCAATGCTTAATTTTGCTTATTTTTGTTTTATTACTACATATCTCTCTAGGCTATATACTACGTTTTTTTTATGTTCTTACTTTTACTGCATTTCTTCTATGCTTATCTGGTCGTTTTAAAAAAATCTATTCTATTTGTATAGTATTATTATCAATAACAGGCGCTATTTATACACCGATTGGTTTAAAATATGGCTCTCCTAACATTAATTCTGTAATTTCAGTTTTTTATACAAATACGAATGAAACTTTAGAATTTATTCAAACCCTTTCGCCTATAAATATAATATATAGTTTATTGGTTGTTATATTTGGTTTACTTAGCTTAAAAGTTAGTGTTTTTATTAAAAATAAACCCTGCTTTTTCATTACTTTTATTTTTATTATAACAAGCATTACTTGGCCAATAAAAGACCTGATAAATAATGGTACCTATAACTTTGAAGCAAAATTACCAATACTGCGTTTTTTTAGTGATATAAAAAAACATTATGATAGTGTAAAAATAGAAAATAAGTGGATCAATACAGAACTGAATAAGAAAGATAATTGGCAACCTATTAATAATACAAAATATAATAATTATATCTTAGTTATTGGAGAGAGTGTTAGGCGAGACTTTATGCAACGTTATGGTTTTTCTATAAAAAACACACCATTTCTAGAAAAAAGCCCGGTTATTCAATTTAATAATTATATCTCGGCAGCACCTTCAACACTACTTTCGCTTCCTCAATCTTTAACAGTAAAAAATAAAAATACTCATGAGCTTGAGTTACCAAACAATATTATCACTCTAGCTAAAAAAGCGGGTTTAAATACTTTTTGGTTTTCAAATCAAGGTTCTATGATTGGTTCAGACTCAATTATTTCCACCATAGGAAAAAGAGCAGATACCTATCATTTTTTAAGCAAAGGCGATTATCATAATAATGGTCTCACAACCGATAATGATTTATTACCTGATATTAAGAAAGCTCTTTTCAATTCTAATGGAAAAACCAATCTCATTGTTGTGCATTTGATAGGCTCTCATTCACAAGCGTGTGCTAGAACACAAGGTAAATATGATGAATTTTTTCAATCAACCGAATTATCTTGCTATGTTCAAAGTATCAAAAATACAGATAAGCTATTAGAAAATATTGTAGATATATCAAATAGCACAGGGAAATCATGGTCTTTACTTTATTTCTCCGACCATGGGCTATCTTATGAAAATAAAGGTAAAAGTTATGCAAAATTAGCTCATGACGATAAATTTAAACAGAATTTCGAGGTGCCTCTTTTTATCCTATCCAGTGATAGCAAAGAAAAAATAAATATAACCAAAAGAAGAAATGGCCGATATTTCATGTCACTTTTCTCTGAATGGACGGGTATCACTGACTCAAAAATCCCTAACTATTGCCATATGATTTCTAATGATATTTGTTCTGACCAAAATACAGTTATAAACTTTCAAAAAGAAGAAATTGATTATAATCTGCTACCAGAAGACAAAATCAATTAACCACATTATATAGCTCTCTTAATAAAGAGAGCTATTATTTACTCTATCCAATCGATAGCTTTCAAAATATTATCCAATTACATTCAATTAATATATAATTAGACAACCTTATATTGATAAATGTGATTTAAAATCATGAATGTCTTAATCCCTAATCTACTAGGACATATATGGATAGGCCCTGATCCTAAACCAACTCAATGGATGAACACATGGGAAAATAAACATACGGATTGGAAATACACTGTTTATGATAATAATTTTTTAAATAATTATCATTTCAAAACACGAAACCTTATTGAGTTCTATTATAAACTAGGCCTATATGCTGGTGTCGCTGACCTAATGCGATATGAAATCTTATACGAATTTGGTGGATTTATTCCTGAAGCAGATAGCATCTGTTATCATAATACAGATGAATTATTTACAAAAAAGCAAGCCTATACCGTATATGAAAATGAGTTTATTCGAGGAAATTTGGTTGCACCTATTTATGCATGTGAACCTAAAAATGAATTCGTTGGACAATTAATAAATGAATTACTGCAATTAACACCTTTAGACTTGGATTATCCTTGGATATCAACAGGAAATTTTTTTGTAGCCAAGATGATTCAAAAATATAATCCAGACATCACAATTTTTCCATCACACTATTTTAATCCTATTCATTATGAAGGAATAGTGTATAACGGTGATGATAAAGTTTATTCAAAACAACTATTTGGCTCCACTTCATCGAAATATAAAAAAAGTATTAATCCCATTAATATCTTTAAAGCTAAACAACAGAAAAAAATGAGGAAAATTTTTCTTAATAATATTTCAAAAAGAAAAAAGGAAAAATTTTCAATTGATTTTTAAACAATTAAAAATTATTAAACTCCATAAAATAATTAAACAAAAGAACAAAAAAAAGCCCCTCTCCAGAGGGGCTGCAAAAGACAGGGATGGTGTCCGAAAATAGAATCTAACCCATTGTTTTTATTAGATTCCAATAGCGCACTGTCCACCAACTGTCCACATCCACTAAAAAAAACGACCACATTGATATAAAGACTAGCCCCTTACTTTAGGGGCTTTACTTACCACATTTCGTGTCTCATCATTAGAAATTCTTAAGATTCTTCTGTTTATCGTTAGAAAGGGAAAAAACATGGAATTTCTATTCATTGTATCAATTTTTTTATTTTTAATATCTGTCGTTTGCATAACTCTAGGCATGATAAAACCTAGCATCATCAAGTTAAAAAACCGCAAACAATCGTTTATTGCTTTTCTTATTACCTTTGTTTTATCAATCATTGGGGTTCTTAATTTCGCTCCCGATACTCCTGACAACCAAGTCACCGAAACACAAGAAACAATAACCGATTCTTTTGTATGTAGTAATAAAAATGCAATCTACCCTACTGTCGCAAGCATGATGGAAGATTTTGGAGACTATCCTTCTGATACCAACGCGTTTGAAATTATCAATGAATCTCCTCTAAAAATTAGATTGTCAGCAACCGCTTACGATAATGATCCAACTAGTGTAAAAGATAATTTAGCAAAGCGCGCCCTTATTTATGGAGTATTACGCACATTTATCAATACAAATAATAATGATGTGACAGTAGTGTCTTACCTTATTAATAATGATAATCACCAAAAACTTAAAGATAGCCCTGAATACACAGCTACAATTACCAAAGATCAAGCTCTAAAAATTACCCAGAAATATATTCCAATCAATTCATTGAACGACTTAATTGATGAAAACTGCTCATTCACAAAACAGTTTAATGAATTACGTTATGACGATAGCGGTAAAAAAGGTTTTGATAAATTCTTTAATGAATTAACGGCAAATAAATAAAACAACGCCCGGAATACTCCGGGCATTTTCCTCAAATCGCTAATGCCTGTTGGCAACACTTATCTACATGCGGCTCTACCCGTTCAATCAACTGAGGCTTTGAAATAAACCGCGTTACGGTTTCATGGCTCACGAACGTCGCACCACAATTGATATTCTGGCACTGGTTATAACGTTCTTTGGTATCGGAAGATATTTGTTGACTACTACGGG
This sequence comes from Proteus penneri, assembly GCF_022369495.1. NCBI lineage: Bacteria > Pseudomonadati > Pseudomonadota > Gammaproteobacteria > Enterobacterales > Morganellaceae > Proteus > Proteus penneri. The sequence continues at coordinate 3,608,429 of NZ_CP059690.1, read as the reverse complement.
TATGGGCGGCATGACCACAAACAGGACAAATCATCATAAACGGGTTACCTCTTTATGATGTGGAAATTACCTGTAATTATACACAGGCACTATTCCTTATCCATATCTATCTCACTGCTTTTAACTTCTAATTCTAACGAGGTGGTAAATCCGCTATTGTTCAATGAATGACTCACCGTGACCAACGTCCAATAGGCCTCATCAATCTCAGGCTTAAATCCGCTAACCTTTACGGGTAATTCAGGAAAGAGATCCGCACGCCCTTTCGCAAGGGTAATACTAAAAGAGGCAACACCTCGCTGTATTTTTTCCCACGCGGCTTTCGCGGCACGTTCAGCATTGGTTTTACTCGCATAAGTATGAGACAACACCATCACATTACCTTCTTCACCTACTAAATAATCGCCTTGTTTTTCTTGTTCTTTTTTCGGCTTATTGTTACCTCGTCTTCGCCTTCTTATTTGCGCTTGAGACTTTTCTTGAGGCTTCCGAGTATTCAAAAAATGAGCAACAACTCCCGTGTAAGCCCCTCTATCCACTAATGAGAAACGGTGTCCATCTCCCGCACTTCGGGTGATTTGTACTAGCGGTAATGCTTGACCACTGGCGGTAGTATTGCCCCCTTGTACCATAAACAACAAATTGCCGTTTTTAACACAAGCGGTGGCACCGTTTAATTGTCCTAAGCGCGTTAAAAAACTACCGTCTGACTCATTAGTCTGATCGATATGTTCAATCTTTACCGTATCAAGACCAGGATCAACCACCGCCGTGACATTATTACGCCCTGCAATGGTTCTGACGATATCGCCTAATGTTTTTTGGTGGTAAGACATTTCACGGCGCACATTCAGCGTTGCCCTAAAATCGGCACTACGAGCGCGCAATGTCATTTTATCCGGCACACCTGAATGCTCTATTTCATCAACTGTAAACGAGCCTTTATGAATAAGGTTTTCACCCTGCCAACCAAGATGTAAGGTTAACACCTCACCCCGCTTTGGCATCATTAATGCGCCATCAGAATCATCTAACTCAATATCAAGCCGGTCAGCTTCAAAGCCCCGATTGTCCGTTAATGAAAGCGAAATTAATCGTCCTTGAATTTTGGCGCTAATATCTTCATCACCAGCAATTAACACAAAAGCCGGTATGCTACTTTTACCGGTGATCATTTCTGGCAACATTATGATAAAACTCCTTTCATCGCTTCACCGGCACCATTGGCCATCATGCCTAATTGGTCGCTTAAATCTCCCAACATCTGACTGATGGAGTCATCCACCCGTTTTAGTGTCAGCGAGAAATCAATTTTTCTGGCTGCACCATCTTGGAAAAATTCGGTATGGGTACGTTGTAAATCGGTGATCACAAACATGCCATGAATGGTACCCGTACCATCAATAAACGACCATGCTTTACCGCTATCCGCCATGAGTTCTAGAGCCAGCAACGACACTTTACCGCCAGTTAATGAGGGATAAAGCGCCCCCGATAAGGTGATCACATCGGTATCAGGGCCAATAAATTGTTGTGCCGGTCGGCGTGCGACACGTTGAGTAAAACCATGTCGCCACGTTTGTTGTTTTTGTAGGGATTGATAAGGTACGGTGCGTAACTCGAACACAAATACCCCAAGTGCTGCCATCATTACCACACCTCACTGTCTTGATAACGGCTATTTAATCGTGCTTGTTTTTCACGCTCACGGCGTTCGATTTCCGCAATAACAAGCTGGGCAATATCTTGCGCAGATTGATTCGGTTGAGGATGAATATTAATTTCATAATGTGCCGGCGCGCCTTGATAACGCTGTTGTTGAATATTCACATTAGCCGGAGCAGGACGATAGTTTTCAACGGGCAAACTGTGCGGGTGCAACGGGGCATTTTGTGCCTGTAACGAAAAGGCACTGCCTAGCGATAATGCGGCAGCCGCTAACATCGCAGTGTGTTTACGACTAGTGATATTCGCAGGGCCTTCGACAATTTCAGGGCCATTTTCTCCCGCAATACCAAATTTACCACGAGGAATATAACCGCCGGAATCATACATACCGGCAAAGTTGCTGTTGTACGAATCTAACGCAGACTGCACTTTCGGATCATTACTTTTCATAAACTCAGGGGTGAGTGCTTCTTTAGCGGCGGTTGCCAATTCCCCAATGCTATTTTTAAAGTCCGCCCATTTATTTTTGATCCCCTGAATAATGGCATCAATCAGGTCACTACCAAACTGCAAAAATTTAGCCGGTAATGCTTTGGTGTCTTCGACAATTTCATTCCATTTTGTTAATATCGTGGTTTTTATCGTTTCCCACGTTTCTTGTACAGACTTAACAATATGATTCCAACCGTTTTTAAATGTTGTTTTAATCCCTTCCCAAGCATCTGAAATTTTAGTTTTTATCATCGTCCATGTTGTTTGGGTGTAACTGACTATCGAATTCCAATGTTTAATAATGAGCCCAAGCGGTGTCCAATTAAAGAATATATACTTGATGGCCTCCCATGCACTCTTAATAGTATCTTTTAGCGCTTGCCATGCGATAGCAGTATATCTTTTAACGGTATCCCATACCTTGTAAACGTAGGGGCCAATGGTGTCCCAGTTTTTATAAATCAGATAAACAGCAGCCGCAATAGCGGCAATAACCAACAAAATAGGGTTAGCTAACATGGCTTTACCCAACCCTAAAAATGCACTACCTAATAATTTTATCGGTTTTAATAACAGTGTGAGCGCGCTACCGCCTTTAATGCCTAAAATTGACAAGCTTAATTTCGCGGCGGCTAATGGCCCTAACATTGCCGCAATGGATAACGAGAGAATACCCAGCGTGGTAATAATGCCTGCTATCGCTAAACCGATCATCGTCAGCGTTTTAGCCAGTTCAGGGTTAGCCTTTACCCATGATTCAACCTTTGATATTGCCTTTGTAATACTTTGAGAAATTTGACGTAATGGTTTATCAATTCCATCAAATATTTTTATACCTAAAGCTTCCCACGCTGATGTTAGATTTTTCATATCACCATCAAGGTTGTCCGTCATAGTACCCGCGACGTTTTGCGCTTCGCCTTTAGCTTTTTTTAATTCATCTACAAACTTCTGTAATTCTCCTTTTCCTGCTTGTTCAGCAAGCACAGATAATGCAGAAAAAGCCTCCTCACCGGCAATCGCTTTAAAGAAGCCTGCCCGTTGTGCATTACCCATCTTAGCGGTTTTCTTATCCAACTCAGCTAATAACTCAGGAAAGTCGCGTAAGTTCCCTTTTGCATCGCGGGTTTTAATGCCAAGTTCTTCTAATGCTTTGGCGGCCATTTTCGGTGGCTCCGCCAAACGTCCTAAAATTGCCCGCAATGAGGTACCCGCCATTGAGCCTTGAATACCCGCATCACCCAATTTACCCGTTGCGGCGGCTGCGGTTTCTAAATCAACCCCTAACCCTGACGCCACCGGTGCAACGTATTTCATGGTGTCGCCAAGCATGGTTAAACTGGTATTTGAACGAGTAAAGGCCCCGACCAACACATCACTCACTCGCCCCATTTGGTCAGAATCGAGCTTAAAGCCGGTTAAAATATTGGAGCCGATATCTGCCGTGGTACCTAAATCAATATCACCTGCTAATGACATTGCCAATGTTCCGGGCATAGCATTTTTAATTTGCTCAGGCTTAAAACCTGCCATGGCGTAGAATGCCTGACCTTGCGCCACTTGGTTGGCAGTAAAGGCTGTAGTTGCGCCTAATTCCTGCGCTTGCTCACGCAACATCTTAAATTCATCAGAATTTTTATCTAAGCGCGTTAATGCCTGCACCTTTGACATCCCGACATTAAACTCGTACCCCGGCATTAAGGTTTGTTTGGCGGAATACAACATACCCACACCGGTTGCCGTCATGGTGGCACCAGTGCCCGCCATTTTATTTCGTACATCGAGCGTCTTTTGATACTGCGATTTAGCCGCTGCCATGCGCCGCTCTTGTTCAGCACTGCGCCTTAACTGATTTTCTTGCCGGCGGAGCTGTTGCGTAGTGCGTTCAATATCACTATTCAGTCGCCGTTGCGCTTGACCGAGTTGGTTTGTTGAAATGCCATTAGCTTGTAATGCTGAGCGCTGTCGCTGTGCCGACTGCTGTAATTGCTCATACTGGGCTTTGAGTCGCCCCGCTTCCCGTTGCGCTTTTTTAAACGCCTCTAACTGTTTTTTAGTAGGGTTTTCACTGTTGGCAATTTCTTTGGCGAGAGTAGCAACACGTTGTGTGGCGGATTGATACGCCTGCTGTGTAGAGGTTAACTGCTGTTTAATCTTACGAAAGCCGTCAATTTGTGAGGCTTGCTGATTGAGGTTTTTTAGCGAGTCACGAGATTGACGCACAGCGGACGCCAATCGTTTATTACTTTCTTGCGCACTGCGAAACGGTGCGGTTAATTTATCAACCGCACTCAGTACAACTTGTAATTTTAAGTTATTACTCATCCTGTTGTCCGCACCGTTTCGCCGCTTGATAGCGCCATGACAATAATTCTGAAAGGCTCATTTTGCCGGTGTCTGCCGGTGACCAATGAAAAATGACGGCGATATCTGCCGCCAGTTCATCGGTGGTTAATTCGCTAGGGAATCGGGCATAACCGACTTCGGTAATAAAAAATTAACCACCTGCACACTTAGATTTATCAAGTCGCCCGCGGCTAAAGACAGCACATCTTGCTTTGTCAGTGTTGGCATAGTAATGCGCGGTAGCACCTGCATCATGCTATCAACATCCATATCCATTAACGGCTGTAAACGCACACCGCGTAATGCCCCTGAATTGGGTTTAAGCACGGTCACTTTTTCAATTTTGGTTTCACCACGCATAATCGGTTGTTCTAAGGTCACCGTAGCTTGGTCGCCATTAACAACAACCCACTCAACTTGCTCTTTGTTCTGTTCTTCGATTGGCTCTTTCATGTTCTCTTTCCGCATTTAATTAAAGCCCCAGCGCGTCACGCTGTGCTTGTAACAGGTCTTTACCGTCCACTTTTTCCACCATATTGACGATATCAATCTCAATGATTTCTTGACCGTCCATCACTAACTTGTAGTAAGTGGGTTTTACGGTGATTTTGGTTTGTGTGTTATCACCCGATTTCCAGTTACCCGGATCGATTTCGCTATAACGGCCACGCAGAACCACCTCTACAGCAAGCACTTCCCCCGTATCATCACGCTGATAAGCACCACAAAAACGCAGTTGTACGGCATCAATGGTTGAGGCACCCCATTGGCGGTAAACGTCGATATCAGCACCACCGAGAGTAAACTCACTATCAAGCGCGCCGTCATCAAGACCCATATCAATTTGCACCGAACCATTCATACCGCCCCCGCGATAGGCTTCTAACTTGCGGGTGATTTTGGGTAATGTGAGTTCTTCCGCAACGCCCACATAATTGACGCCATTCATAAATAAATTAAAATTCTTTAGCTTGCGTGGTAACGCCATGATTTACCCCTTGATTTTGTTACCGAAATCCATCAGGTATTTATCGGTAATACGCTGACGTAACATCAGATTTTCCATTGGTGGCACTGGTGTATAGTCATAATCCAGTGTGAGTTTGCCGTCTTTGAGTGCTTCTTTGCTATTTGATATTGGGTCATACCAACATTCACCGCCTAACAAGTAGCCCTGACTGACCAGTGAACGTAATTTTGCATTGATGGTTTCAACGATATCCCGCGCTAAAGATGGCGTTAACGGTTTATCAATTGCCCACATCTGCCCTTCCGCCATGGTGTCAGCGAGGACTTGCGCAGTTCGGGTATAAGATTCAAAGGCAAATAGTGGATCATCCGAACAGGTACGCGAACCCCAAAAACGAAAACCATCACGGCGGATAAGTGTCGTCACCCCTTTTTCATTCAGTAAACCGGCATCAGTCGTGGGATCTTGTAAATCCCAATAGATATCTTTAGAAATACCCGTGACACCGTTAACGGTGATATTGGACAGCGTCTTATGCCAGCCAATATCATTGTCTAACTTGGCGCGCAAACCTAACGCTCGCGCCGTGGCATAAGCGGTTGATTCGCTGTTAGTGGTGCTATCCCATGAGGTAAAATCAGGAAAAATCACCATTAATTCACGCTGACCAAAGTTGTCACGGTACTTGATTGCTTCGCTGATATTTTTACAGTCGTAAGCCGAAACATAGCCAAAGGCGCGGAGCTTTTGACAAATCACCGCAATCTCATTGGCAACGGCTAACGTATCGTGACCGGGCACGCCAATAATACGAGGCTTAATGCCGTGTTGAGATTGAGAGGCTAGCAGTGCTTGTAATCCTGTTTTTAGCCCTTCTTCGGTAGTGCCACCGATAATATTAGTGGTGGTTTCTGCCTCTTCTTCACCTTGTGCAACACGTACTACAATAGTGATGGGTTTAGCCTGATCTGCAATCGCCTTTAACGTGCTGGCTAAAGTACCGGTTTTCCCTGCTTTACCGATACCCTGTGATACATCGGTCAATAAGACGGGCTTGTTTAAAGGAAAGGCTTTTTCGTCCGCATCATCAGCGGTGCAAACCACGCCAACAATAGCGGTGCTGATAGTGCGAATGGGGCGGGTGCCTTCGTTAATTTCAATAACGCGCACACCGTGATGATAATCTTGTGCCATGCTCACGGACTCCTATAACTGTGTCCGTGTAGCATGAAAAATTAGCGGTTAAATTGCACGAAAGCAGGATTCTTTGAACGATGATACAATGACTAAACTGGCTTTTGAGGCCATTCGATATCTGGCGCCATTGAAATATCAACACGATTTAACAGAACTCGGTATTTTTTCCATTTTTGCAGTGCTGTAGCCTCTTCTTCTGTGGCTAAGTCAACATCAATAGCTTCTTGCAAATAAGTGATTATGTTATCTGCTTCATCTAAGCGTTGTGACTTCTCCTGCTTAATCTGTGTAATGAGTGCCGCTTTTTGGGCTTCTGTGTCAACAATCCAGTTCTTACCATCCCATTTATCAAACTCACTATTCGGTTTTAACAATGTGAGAGATTCAGGCAATGGCCCCATAAAATCAATGATGATAGGTTGCTTTGTTTGCGTATTGTAGGCGGTTAAATCTCGGTAATCGTCAACAATCTCCCATGTACTACCATCTTCTCTACGTCTAACGGCTTGATTTTCTTTTTCGGGTAATGGTGGTTCATCTAAATAAGCCCCCGCAGATAATGAAACATCAAACATGACATTTTCCATGGTTGCGCCCATATATTCATGCGTAATTGGATGAGCTAAATAACACTTAACCCAACCTGCGATTTCTGCCAAACCATTATTACCGATTTTTCCTTTCTGGATATCTAAACTATATTTGCTCATTATGCTGCTCTCACTATATATAAAAAGGCGATATTACGTGGGCGGGTTTCATTGCCAAATTTTCCTTCAATTTGTTGCAAGATACCGTAACCTCCTTGATTATTAGTGCCCGTACTCCCTATCCAACCCACCTTTTCCTCATACTGTTGCGCTACCTCGCTATCATTACTAAATAAGTTGGTTGACAACAAGCTATTACCTTTTTGAGCTGATAATACGGAACGCCCCGCATCAATACCTCGCCCACTATCCAAACCACGAATAAACTCACCGCGCAAATCGGGTAGTTTTCCTGATGGATAAGCAACGGCAAGTTTTGGGTATGTTGATTTATTAAATGTTTGACCATTGCAGATTAGATAACCACTGGGCGCTGTGGGTAATGACCAAGGGATTGGGTGAGAAATTGTAAGATCTGACTCGGTTAAAACCCTCTCCCTATTGAAAGTAAGTTTGCTACTTTCGATATTGATACTGGCATTTTCTTCTTCATTGCTAATCGTCAGAGTATTATTAAAGCCCCCGTAGCCAATGTACCCCCTGCGGCTATCATTCCCATGATGGAAAGAAATTAACTCAGGTTGCGGTGAGTCAGGTTTGGAATCACTTCGTTTAAGTTGCAAATTCCTTCCGTGACTATCTGTTGTCACTATAATTGCACCAACCTCACCACCAGACTTATCTAGTTTGTTATTGAGTAAGTTGTTTTCCTCTGCTTTTGTGTAGCTATCACCTTTTAATGCGTAGTTACCAACAGGTTGTTTTTTATCCAGCGCTGTGTTCATTTCTGATACTGTTGGATAATTTCCTTTAGGCTGAAATATCTTTCCAGCTTCTGTTTTGGTTAAAATGTTATCCCCATTAAAAGTAAGTTTGCTACTTTCGATATTGATACTGGCATTTTCTTCTTCATTGCTAATCGTCAGAGTATTATTAAAGCCCCCGTAGCCAATGTACCCCCTGCGGCTATCATTCCCATGATGGAAAGAAATTAACTCAGGTTGCGGTGAGTCAGGTTTGGAATCACTTCGTTTAAGTTGCAAATTCCTTCCGTGACTATCTGTTGTCACTGTAATTGCACCAACCTCACCACCAGACTTATCTAGTTTGTTATTGAGTAAGTTATTTTCTTCTGCTTTTGTGTAGCTATCGCCTTTCAACGCGTAGTTACCGACAGGTTGTTTCTTTCCAATCTCTCTTGTCACCAAATCTAAACTGGGTACTTTATTTACATCATTACCGAGTTGCTGTGAGAGACTTGATTTATCTATTTTTTTATTGATTTCTAAATTAAATGTCTCAGTAGTGACATAATTACCGGCAGGCTGATAATTGCCTTTGGGTTGAAATAATTCTGTCACGCCTTTTTGACTAATAACTTTTTCTTTTGATACGCCTTTTTCATGTACGATATTACTGTTGTCAAATTTCTTTTTTACTTCGTCTTTTGTTGCATATTCTTTTTCAACCGTATCTAAAATGGATTTTGACGCTATTTCAATAGCATTGTCTACAGACTCACGCGTAGCAAGTATCACCGAGGGGTCAACCTTTAACTCAACGGATTCGGTGTGACTAACGGTTAAAATCATGCGGATAGTCTGCGTTCGTCCGCTTCCCTCTTGTAATTGTGGCTTATAGGTTTCAGGGCAATTACCCACGGCAATTAAACTGCCCTCATCATCAAATAAACCAATCTCACGTATCCAGTAACCGCCCTCGTTTTCGGGTATAACCTGCTCTGCAACGATTTGATTCGCATTTTTTGAATCAATAAACAGGGTATTAATTCCAGCTCGACGTTTTTCATTAACTAATTTTGTTTGCTCTGCGCTTGGCATCGGTAACGTTCCGCCACCGTCACCCACAGCCATTTGGGTAATTTTTAAGGTAGTGCCTAGTGCCGTGGCTTTTGCCAGTTTATTGGCACCAATCACCGTTAATAAGGCAAAAAACTTAGCGCTCATGTGCGACCTCAACTTTATCAATAATGTGTACTCCGACCGCCGTTAATGGCGCACCAGACACGGTAATTTCTTCTGCAAAATAGGGGTAAACCGTTAACTCATCACCGCTCAACGTCGCGGCAGAAAGATAAAACTCACCTTGCGAATCAAGGTTGATAGATAACCCCAAGAGATGCCGACTAACAGGGCGTGCATCGGCAATCAAACGCTCTAATTCGTCATAAATTTCTTGAGTAATGCCGTTTTCTTGCACGCCCACATCAAGGCGAAATGTGCCCGGAGGGTCGTCGGTTTGCCACCATTCAGTGACTTTGATGATGTAACCTAACGGCTCGACCACGCGCTTAAGTGCGCCAATGGTGCCCTTGTGTCGGTGAATAAACATCGAATCCCGTACGACTTGGCGCTTAACGGATTCTGACCAGTTTTCATCCCATCTATCAACCGACCAGGCCCATGCGAGATACGGCAATAACTCAACAGGGCATGTGCTGGCGTTCCATAGTTGGCGTAAAGGCACCGGCAAGGTTTGCAAGGACTGGCAAGCAATAGCGGCGGCCTTTTCTAATGGGCTACTGCCTGACGGTAATAAGCTATTCATCAGAGCCACCAATGGTTAAGGTACTTTGGGTACAATAGGAGGCTTGCGTTTTATCCAGTACCACATCTTTAGTGGGTTGTTTTAATTCCACACGTTGCACGCCCTCCACATGCAACGCGGCATAAATCGCTGACAGGCGAATATCACGCCCTAAGCGGTGTTGCTCTGTGATGTATTGCGTCAAACGTTGATTTGCTTCTTTGCGTATCGGCTCCGACTCAGGCCCCGGAAATAAAAATAACGTGGCATCAATTTGATAGGGAATAATTTTGGCAGATTGCACTTTGATGCGATCAGCAACCGGTCGCACATCTTCATCGTTTAACGCGTGCTCAACAATGCGCAGTAATTCTTCCGATGCAGTGCCGTCACCCTCACGAGATAACACGGAAATAGTGACATTTGCCGGCGCTGGGCTGATCGCGGACACATCGGACACCCGACCATCGGCACTACGGGCATGAAATTCATAACTACCCACCGGCCCCGCAACACTTAGCCCCTCAAACGCGGCGGGAATGCGTAAACGCAAATCATCGTCAGACTCTAAAATCGCCGGTGTAGGCGGAATAGTGTTGTTATTGGCAGGGCGTAACACTAAACGCGATAAATTATAATTCGCCGCTAACTGATCTAAATCCGCCCCTTTTGCATACGCCACCATCACCGCGCGGGCAGACTCATTGATACGCTGGCGCAATAACAACTCACGATAGACGTTTTCTTCTAACAACTTGGTCAGCGGTTCCGACTCTAACGATAACGTATTAGCAACCGCATCACGCAAATGGACGGGCATTGCGGCAATCAATGCCGTTTTGCGTTCGCGTAATAATTGTTCTGCATCTAACGACTCAATCACATCGGGCGGTGTTAATTGGCTTAAATTAATCGTTGGCATGTTATGTCACCGGTAGAGAGAAATTAATCGGTTGTTGGTTATGGGCGTAATAGCCGGTGATATCGACAATCACCTGTTCGTGTTGGCTATGAATATCAATGGCCGTCATCACAATACGTGGCTCCCAACGATAAACTGCGGTGTAACACGCTGACATTAATTGCAATCGCATCTTGGCGTTAACTGGGCCATCAATTAAATCGGCAAGCAAACTGCCATATTCACGGCGCATCAATCGGCTACCAATGGGGGTGTTAAAAATATCTTTGACCGATTGGCGAACGTGCTCAATATCGGTAATACGTTCACCGGTTTGTGCATTCATACCGAGATAGTTCATTGCGGTTTCCCCGTATTACCATCACCAGTACGCACGCCACCGTGGGTATGGGTTGAAACCACCACGCCATTAGAGGACATTTTCCCACCAACATGGGTAATATCACCGGTCATGGTGCCGCCTTTTTGCACCGTCAGTGATCCCGTGGTTAAGTTGTTGGTACAAATAACGGTAGGGGTATCTAAGGTGATTTTGCTTGTCGCGACACACGTAATGTCAGGTGACGTGACTTTGACCGACTCGCTGGCTTCAATCACGGCGGTTTTAATTCCCGTGACTATTAGCGCCCCTGTTGCCGGCTCATATTCAATTACTGCCCCGTCTTTATACTCATGACGATGCGCGGTTAATGAGGTTGACGGCTCTGAAAAATCATCACTAAATATCGCCGGCAACACAAACGAGGTAGTTAAATCGCCACCGATTGATAGCAATAACACTTGTTCGCCAACATTGGGCGCCCACCATGAGCGCGAGTTACCAGCACGTGCAGTAAGCCACGGGCGCCAGTCGGTTTCATTGTCGCCCGTTTTAACTCGACAGCCTTTTTCCGCACTGACATCAATCACAACGCCAGTGCGGATCAAGTTTTGTATTTTTCGGATAAGTTCTGCGATATTCATACCCGCAATGTGCAACGGGAAATAAAAAAACGCACGGGGTTGGGATTGTTTCAAAGACAGGACAATTAACGAGAAAGAAATTCCAGTAACTGATTTTCGATATGTTTAATATCTGTCGGTGAAAAGCCTAATAGCTTTCGTTCAGGGTATTGAATTTCTAATGACTTACCCCGCACACGCTCTTTTAAACCGTAATGATGCACGGCAGCAATGCCCGCCACTTGCGGAGCAAAAGAAAGCGTGACACCTTTATCATTGGCCGACATACGCAAATAGCGGGCGGTGGCTAAACGCTTAAACATGCGAGTCTGTTTATTGGGCTTTGCGGTGCTAATTTTGTCTTTTTTTACTTCAATAAAACGCAGAATATCGCGCTTATAAAAACTACGTTCGGCTTTCTTTTCCAAATCGTAACCGGTGATCACCTCACCTTTTTTTGTTTTGCGTAATCGCCAGTTTTTTAAACTACGTGGTTGCCCTTTCCAGACAAATTTCATTCCTCGCAACACGGTAACCGTTGATGCTTTACGTTTGGTGAATGCCGTTCCATCGGGATTTTTTTGCGCACGGATACGTTGTAAATTGCTTTTGCGTAAATCACGGGCAATTTCACGGGCTAATTTTTTACGTTCATTGGGTGACGCTTTTGCCAACATAGCGGCTAATGCTTGGGTTAACGGGCTGAAATCATCAGCGTTCATGAGCCACACTCTCCCAACTTTCAAACGGATCAGCCGGCTCTTCAATGGCACCAACAACCAATTTATCCGCTTGCACATTAACGAGGACACGCTCAGTCAACTTTAAATCAATGCTAATACTGGCGGTCTGGTTGCTATCAATAAAGGCATCAAAGGTAAAATGATTTTGGCGTTTATCGGGATTAAGGAAAATATCAGGCTGATGTTGTTCAATCCAACCAATGATCACCGCCATTAACACATCTTGGTCACCGGGATAATCATCAATAATAATATTGAGATTGTATTGATACTCATAAGATTGACTACGGGCACCGCTTGCCACAATCGCCCCGCCGTCAATAAAGGTGTAGAGCCTATCGGGGTTATCCCCTAAATAGGCCACCTTTTTAATTAAGGTATCACGTAGGTTTGCAGGCTTTTTCATGGTTTAACTTATTGATGTATTGTAATAATTGATTTGTATAATCAATCAAATATTCCGTTTGCGCCTTATTCTCCGCCATCATTTCGAGGAGACGTAAATAATCTTGTTGAGCTGTTTCGGTAAGTCGTGCGGAGGTTGCATTACCCATGCCGGCGGTGGCGGTGGTGTGATTATCGGGGTTGGGGCAATCGGCTTTGATGTACACCCGTTTAGTATTATTGCGCAACTCATCATTAAGCCGGCTAATATCATTTTTTGCATCGGTTAACGCCTTTGTGTGTTGTTTATCCAATTCTGATAAGCGGGCAAGTTCTTCCTGATAATGTTCAATGGTGTCTTGATGACTGATAACACTTTTCTTAAGGGCGAGATTATCACCCTTAAGCTGGCTATTCTCAGTGAGCAAAGCATCAAACTTAAATATCAGTAGCAAGCCCATCACACCCGCCACAATAATAAGCAGTACGTTCCTTTTCATCGTGGGATCTCGATATGAGGATAATCAGGAAAGCGGGTTTCAACGGGTAAACTGGGATCACTTTTCCAGTTTTTACCAAAACGTAATGTTACCCCTTCTTCATCTGCCGCTTTCTTAAATGCCATTAAAACCGGCTCAAAAAAATGCGGGTACCATTCCATTCCTGGTTTAATCGCAGAAGGCAAAATATCAATGGCATCGCCTGTTAAATGACGGCTGTCTAATGTTTTTGAAACGCCTTTTTTCACATTTTCTTTTTGCTTTTTAAGTGTGCGAACACCTTCAATCACTGCAAAGTCCGCCGTAGAAATGTCTAACGCACGATAAGCAATTTTCACTAATAGCGGATTAACGCCACTAAGATTATTTTTACTGCGCTGACTGAATGAAAATTTACTCACCTGATGCCTTCCTTAAGAATTGTTTTTCTAATGCACTCACCAATGCAGCGCCAGACCAGCCCGCCATACCGGCAAAGCTACCAGCTATCTCTATTTGCCATTGAAAATAACTTGCTCCCAACAGGACAAACATACCCGCAAACATGGAAACAATAATTTGTGCAATTAAAATCCCAAAGCGGAACGGTTCGCCTTTTAACACCTTATTGGCATAACTGGCGATACTGCCAAAGAGCGCCATTAAGCTAACTAATAACGCTGTCAGCCAATTAATATTACTTGGATCTTTATAGGGCATTTTCTTCATACCTTCCCCCTTAAAGGGGTTAATCCCAAAGTTGTAAAATCGGTGTGGTGCTGTGTTGTTGAGGCGTATCCGGTAACTCAATCGCGGTGCCAGTGGGTAATATTGCCCCTAATTCAACCAGCCCCGGATTGGCTTCTAATACTTGTTCAATCATGCCGGATGACTGACCAAAGTAACGCCAACAAATATCATCTACGGTGTCCCCTTGCTGGGTATAAATCCGCATTAGATAAGCTCCACCGTGTTATGGGTTTCCCCTTTGATACGTTGTAACGCCCACTTGCCATCACGCCACACTTCATCAATAGCCGGCGTCATGGTATCGGCTTTTTTATTACCTTGTGCGGTAGTATCAATATCGCGATAACGCTCGATTAAACTGGCTTTTGCAAAACAGAACACCGCACGCTGATATAAAATCATCAGTTCACTTTCACCATTAATCTGTTCAGCGGGCACCTCTTTTAATGTTTTCGCAGCTTGACCAATACGCCACTGATACAATTCGCGATTCACTTCAATCATGGCGTTCAATAACGTGCTTTTCAGCCGTTCCGGTGTCACAGTGCCATCGACGCGAGTTTGCAATTGAAAATCACGAGTTTGAATATCAGGGAAAAAGCCATTATTTTTAATGGTTTCGTCTTTTTGTGGTACAGGGTTAGCAGAAATATAATCCATAAGAAAACCTTAAAATAGGTGGGCGGTGGACGAAAGAAAGCAAATTGCTTTTTCCGTGCCGCCCTGACGTGGTGTCACTATGCTTTTTCAGCGTCACGCTGGGCTTTAAGCACTTTATCGAGTTGTTTTAATTCGGTTTTCACACCGATATTCATGTTTAACTCTAAAGCTCGACTTAATACGCAGTAGCTTTCTTGTGGGCGATTATTATCGCGTAGCACTAACCCTAAGATTTTGTAGAGTTTTGCCCTCACTTCATCAGGCATATCTTCATCATCGGTCAAGGCACGTGTACGCTCTAATGTTGCCAATGAAACCGGTGATTTCACGGCATACGCTCGCATGGCAGAATCGGCGATTTCTTCGGCAATCACGGTGCCCGTGGTGCGGTTAACTCCGGGGATCACTAAACGGTTAGCTAATGCGTAAACGGCAATATCTAACGCCCCCTCATAATCCCCCGCATCAATTTTCCACAGCAAAATCGTCATTAAGACATCATCTTGCACACCGCTACCACCGGACAATGCCCCATCAACCCACGGCTGATAATTGGCTAATATCTTGCGCTTATAAGCTTCTTTGCGTTCGCGTGACTGAAAATGTTTTAGCTCTTTTTTATCTGTCGCAAGACGTAACAGCATCATGTGATAGCCCTGTGTATTGCGGCTAACATGCCCACCCAATTGGCTGGACTGTTGCGCGCTAAGGCTCATGCGGTGTTTTTCCCACGGAGATAATGCCATTATTTCGCCTTTTTATTTTCAGTTGGTGTTTCTTCTGTTACTGCTTTGTCGTCTTTGACGACTTCATTTTCAGAAGCTCCCCCCTCTTTTTTTGTTTCTGGCTGTGTCTCTTTTACATCTTCAAAAACAATATTTTCGACCAGCGCCACACCGCGAAAATCTTCAACCACAAAATCTTCATTGACGGACTCGTAGTTTTCGATGCGATCGCGTTTTGGGTTATCTAACACTTGACGACGACGAGAATCCGCAAGGAAATAAATCGACAAGTTATCAAGGCGAGTGATAAAAAACGTATTGTCAGGGAAGAACGGCGCACGTACAGCCGGCAAACCGCCGATACGTTTCTGGCTGATAATGGTATCTGCCGCCAGTTTTTCACTGTTATCTTGGTCTTTATTAACCAGTGGAAAATATTTATCTGCTAATAATTTACGGCCACAAATCACAACAAGACCGGTATCGTCCTGATATTCAGGATCAATCGCCGTATCGACCGTATCTTGCACTAATGCGTCAAGATTTTGATAAGCTTGCCCTTTACCGACCAGAATAGGCTGCGCTGTGGTTGCACCGTCTTTCGTTTCACTGCCCATCACATGCTCTGGCGCACGCTCGCGTACTTTTTGTAACCAGCCTGAATTCACATCTTGCAGTAAGGGGTATTTTGTCCGATCAGAATTATCGGCGCGGTGCGTACCATTAAAACCAATCATAATGCGGTCTAATGCCTGACGGCGGATAATCGCATCGCGGATACGGGTTTGAAAGTCGGTAAACTTCGCCCACATATCAATTTTCGCGTAATCAAGGTGGGTGTCGTAATTGGTTTTCTGGCAATGATAGCTATTTTTGGTCAGCTTAATCGGATCACTTGTTTCGCGCTCTTTTGCTGTTGTATCGGTAGTGCCTGCGATAGTTGACCCGATACCTAAACCGATGGCCTCACCCACTTGCTCATCAACGGGCACGATATTAACGTGTGTTAAAAATTCTGCTGACTGCTGAATATTGGTTTCCAGCGTTTGCGCGGCAGACGGTTCAATTTGAACCTTTGTATCACTAAACTCTTGGGCGCTAACACCGTAAATTTTACCGAGTTGCGTGAGGTACGCATTAAATTTAAAACGAGTTTCTTTTTTCATGGTCTGTTCACTACCTTAGCAATCCGTCAGCACTTCGCTATTATTTTCGCCACCCGTGGCCGGCGGACGATGTGAGAACGAGGCGTCTGTATTTTCAAATTGGTTTTTTAATTCCGTGAGTTGTTGCGTAAGTGCTTTTACCGCTTCGCTTTGGTCGGCGTTTTTTAATGCGGTAATTTCTGCAGAAAGGGTTTGTACTTCTTGGGCGCACAGCTCCACCGCCTGATGCACATCGGTAAATCGCGCATCATCACTGTGTTGTTTTTTAGAAAACATCTCTTTAATAATGCTAAAAAGCCCCGGCTTCTCGCTCTGCGGGTTTTCATCAATAAATTCAAAGTGATTTTCTTCTGCAGCAGTAAAAACGTTATCTTTGCTTTGTTTGCGCTCTGAAAGCGGGCTACTTTGTGCATTAGCACTAAATTGCAGCATTTCAGTGCCTAAACTCGCGGGGTTATCGGTGACCGCCAGCCCGACTAAATACGCTTCGCCGGTATCTGAAAAACTCGGGTCAATTTCAACAGAGGTATAAACTTTTTGACGTTTTTTATTGAGTTCAATTAAATCAGGCGTCGGATTGATCACACCATACAGTGCCAACTTACCCGCCAGTGCCCCTTCTTTAATTTCCTCGGTATACACCGACTCCACATCACCAAAGCGTGGTGCCCATGAATAGTTATAGTGATCGATATTGACTCGCGCACCATAAACCGTGGGATCAAAGTTTTTCGCGATTTGGGTTAACCATTCGCGATCAACTCGACGCCCGTCCGTTGTCGCCCCTTCAACACAAAGACGAACCGGTTTTGATTTCTTCGACATGCACTACTCCAGACTGCATTCGTTTATTCGTTGGTCTGTATGTTGTCGGTTAAAAGGGGCGTTAAACAATGGATAGGGTTTGTCTGAGATATGGCACAACAGGAATAAAGCGAATCGGTGATCAGCGGTCAATAGACTAGCCGTAACTTAAGCAAGAAATCGTGATTGTGCAATGACTATTACAGAAACATTTGATAACCGAAAAAAAGCAATGCACCTGTATTTTGCCGGTTACCGCATTGCTCGCATAGCGGAATCGCTAGGCGAAAAGGCGTCCACTATTCACAGTTGGAAACGCCGCGATAATTGGGATGAAATCAGCCCTACCGAACGCGCAGAGTTAACCGTTGAGGCGCGTTATTGCAATCTAATTTTAAAAGAGAGCAAAGAAGGCAAAGATTTTAAAGAAATCGACTTGTTAGGGCGTCAACTCGAACGCATGGCGCGGATCAGAAAATATCAAAACGGCGGTAATGAAACGGACCTTAATCCTAAAATTGCTAACCGCAACAAAGGCGAACGCCGTCAGCCAGAGAAAAACTTCTTTTCAGAAGAACAAATTGAAAAACTGGAAGATATCTTTCGCAATACGTTGTTTGAATATCAAAAGGTGTGGTATCGCGCCGGTCATCACCGTATCCGCAATATTTTAAAATCCCGTCAAATCGGCGCAACATTCTACTTTGCGCGAGAAGCCTTTATTGATGCCCTGACCACCGGACGTAATCAGGTTTTCCTCTCCGCCAGTAAAGCGCAAGCCTATATGTTCCGTGAATACATTATCAAAATGGCATTGGAGGTTGATGTTGAATTAAAAGGCGACCCATTGATGTTAAGCAACGGTGCAACGCTCTATTTCCTTGGCACTAATGCACGCACAGCACAAAGTTATCACGGTAATTTATATCTGGATGAAACCTTTTGGATCCCGAAATTTCAGGAGTTACGCAAAGTGACTTCGGGTATGGCGATACAAAAACATTGGCGACAAACCTACTTTTCAACACCGTCAACCATGAGCCATGAAGCGTACCCCTTTTGGTCAGGCAAGCTGTATAACCGCGGGCGCAAAAAAGAAGACAGAGTTGATATTGATATCTCACATGAAGCCTTAGTCAATGGACGTTTATGTGAAGATGGGCAATGGCGACAAATCGTCAATATTGAAGATGCACTACGAGGCGGTTGTGATTTATTCGATTTAGAGCAACTCAAAAAAGAGTATAGCCCGGACGAATATAACAACCTGTTAATGTGTCACTTTATGGATGATATCGAATCCCTATTCAACTTTAACATGATGCAAAACTGCATGGTGGACAGTTGGGAAGTGTGGGACGACATTCAACCGTTAGCGCTGCGCCCTTATGGTTATGATCCGGTTTGGGTAGGTTACGACCCCAGCAAAGGCGGTGAAAATGGTGATAGTGCCGGTTGTGTGGTTATCGCGCCGCCGAAAGTACCCGGAGGAAAATTCCGCATATTAGAACGCCATCAATGGCGTGGTATGGATTTTCGCGCACAAGCTGACGCCATTAAAAAAATCACCGAACGTTTCTATGTGGAATATATGGGTATTGATACCACCGGCTTAGGGCATGGGGTTTATCAGAATGTTATCCAGTTTTTCCCTGCTGCGCGTGAGTTTATTTATAACCCGAATGTCAAAAATGCCTTAGTCATTAAAGCCTATGACGTGATTAGTCACGGACGCTTAGAGTTCGATGCGCAGTGCGTTGATATCATTCAATCCTTTACATCCATTCGTCGTACCACCACAGGAAGCGGTAACCGCCCAACCTATGAGGCCTCGCGCAGTGAAGAAAGCGGACACGCTGACCTTGCATGGGCAACGATGCATGCCCTTTTCAACGAACCATTAACCGGCACCACCGAGAACAGTAATAATATTGTGGAGATTTATTAATGAGCCGTAAAAATAAAAAGCGTTTTAAAGCACAACAAACGGCAACCGCCAATAACAGCATGGAAGCCTTTACCTTTGGTGATCCCGTTCCGGTGTTAGATAAACGAGAAATTTTTGATTATCTGGAATGTGCGCAAATTGATAATTGGTATGAGCCACCGATTAGCTTTGATGGATTATCAAAACTGTTTCGTGCGGCGACGCATCATAGCAGTGCAATTTATGTCAAACGTAATATTTTAGTCAGCACATTTCAGCCTAACCGTTTTCTCTCTAAGTTAGACTTTAGCCGGTTTGCGCTCGACTTCTTAACCTTTGGCAATGCCTACCTTGAACGGCGTAATAATATGGTGGGGAACTTATTAAAACTCACCCCCGTTCTCGCCAAATATACCCGCCGTGGTGTTGCTGATGATAGCTATTGGTTTGTGCGCTATGGCTATGACTCAAAGCCGTATGAATTTAAGCCCGGTAGTGTATTTCAGTTATACGAACCCGATTTAAATCAAGAGCTATACGGGTTACCAGAATATCTGGCCTCCACGATGTCAGTGCTACTGAATGAAGCAGCAACCTTGTTTCGTGTTAAATATTATCGCAACGGAAGCCATGCCGGATTTATTTTATACGTCAGTGACGCCTCACAAAACCAAAGTGATATTGATAAAATTCGTAACGCAATGCAAAACTCAAAAGGCCCCGGCAATTTCCGCAACCTGTTTATCCACGCACCGAACGGCAAGAAAGACGGCGTGCAAGTTATTCCATTAAGTGAGATTGCAGCAAAAGATGAATTTCTCAATATCAAGAATGTCAGCCGTGACGATATGTTAGCGGCGCACCGTGTACCGCCTCAAATGATGGGGATCATTCCACAGAATACCGGTGGCTTTGGTGATGTTGAAAAAGCAGCAAAGGTTTTCTTTCGTAATGAGTTGGCGCCACTACAAAGCAAGATATTACAAATTAATGATTGGTTAGGTGAAGAAGTGATTAAGTTTGATAAGTACACGCTAGATGATGAGTAACATCACCACACAAAGAACAATACCGCCGACACTGGCGGTATTTTTTTACCTGCAAGGTATGAATGTCGGTCTGACTAATAATAATAGTGACCCGATTCTATTATACCCTTTACCCCCTGATAAGGCGAATCCGCCTAATTTTCACCCTCTCAAACCTGTATTAAATGCGCCTACAATCCATTTTAAGCGCACGTAATTTATTTGATACCTAGATAACTTTATCTTGTTTTAATTGCTCTACGCGCTGGAAATTTGCGAGGAATAATGTTTTTAAACCCATCAAAACGCAATCGTGACCCCGCCACGCCCGCGCACTAAATCGACCTCTTTTTATGCACTTGCATGAGTGCCACAAAAGCCCGTGATATCTGGCGCCTTCGAACAACTTTGATCCTTTTTTGATCTTGCGGATTTATTCCGCTTATTGCAGAAACACGCACCTCAAAAAGGTAAAGCGCAAATATTACTTTTTTTCATCGTTTTTTTCAAAAATATCAATTTTTACCCTACTTTTTACCGGTTTTTAACTTTTCTTTATAAATAAATATATGGGCAACATATTAACCTGCTTAGTGGATTGTCCCTCTCAGCTAGGTAATTATTCACAAGGATGTAAATAATGAATATTAAACAAATTTTAAAGAAGATTAAATTCTCCTTACTTATTATTAAAATTTTTATAATTCACTTTCCATTATCTATTTCAATATCAATTTTTATTATCATCAATTTAATTCACTGCTTGGTCAGCCCGCAAGGTTTTTACAAGAAGCTTAAACAAATGTTAAATATTAAAATAGCATGGAGAAAAATAAGATTAAAATTAAATAAAGCAAAGCGATACTTATCAAAATTTACAAATTGGTTTTACTAATATAATTATCAAATGGGGTAATGGTTAAATTACCCCTTTTGTTTTATCGCGCATTATTATCTTTACTACTAACCGCATTTCTAAAGGAGCAATTGCTTTATCTTAATAATTCCCATTGAATTGACACAATATCATTTCATTAAAATAATCATCACCCCTATCATTTCTTATATTTTCCATATTTAAAAAGTTATAACACCCCATATTAATAGATGGAACAACATCCCAATACGTTTCCTCATTAAAAATTTTATAATGTTTAAAATAATCATTATCAACAATATGGCCATTATCTAACTTGGAACGACTTGAATAAAAAGTTCTTCTCCATTTTTTATTTAAACTCACTGATTTAACTAGACTTATAATATAAGAAGGGTCTTGAAACCAACTCCATTCTGAAACATAAATGTCACCAATGATATCAACCCATGACTTAAGACTCTCAGGTAAAAAATACAATACTGCGCCGTTATCTAATTCTATTTTTGTTACAGGATTATTGCTTTCTATGCCTAAAAAACATTTAACAATCTCCATTTCATTAGAGATAAATTCATCATCTGGCTCACAAACATGGCTTATATATACTTTATTTCTTCCTGTTAGACAGGCATCTAACAAACCCTCTAGAGCAAAGAAATAACTGCTACCTATTTGACGTCCTTTATGTAAATATCTATTTCTCTCAAACCTGTGGTTATACCAACGTGTTTGCCATGGATATAAGTTACCTAACTTGTTATATAAACTTATCAATAAATCAGTTGTTACCTTGACTTTCATTTTATCTCTCCTCACTCATACCAATAAATTTGCTATATTTCTCTGAAATAAAAAAATATGGCGCAATAAAAACATAAAGAGGCCATAACATTGAATAATCTATCGCTTCACCCAAACTATATTTATCGTGATAACTCTTTTTAGATTTAATAGTCCTGTATATAAAAAGAGTTACCGATACCAATAAATAAAACAAAATTAAATATTTAATCATTTATTCCTCTCAATTTATTAACCTTAGCCATTACCCTATCTCGTGTATTTGAGATATTCTTTTGCTTTACTTTTTCAAAATTAACTTTTTCACTATTCGCCGATGAAATTTGAACCTTCCCGTTTTCAAACCAAATCACCTCATCGCCATAACTCAGGCGCATACCGTTCATCACCATTGACCACATTGTATCTGGTGGTAAATCCAATCCCATTTTTTCGGCAAAAGCTTTAAATTCAGGTATCAAACGTTCCTGATTTTCACTTAATGACACCGTTGAAATTATTCGCTGACTCTTTTTATGCTCTAAAACCTCGCCAAATGATTTCTCCCAATCGCTATATTGTGAATGAAGGTCGAAATATTCAGGCTCAGAAATCCCCCATACGGGCGATTTTAAGCCCCTATCGTGTGGGTTTTTAATATCGGGTGAACTGCCCGATCCACAGTTATTGACAGGACTCCGAGGCGCGCTGATCGCGCTTTTTAAAGTCAAAACCCGACCCGTTTCTGACTTACGCTTATGCTCAATTGCCTCAATATCCTGCTTAGATTTACGAACTAAACGATACTGACGCTCACGCGTTTTTACTAAATCACCGCTTTTCAATGGTGAACATAGCCCAATAACGCGCATCACTTCTTCATCATAAGAATTCGGCTCATCGGCAACAGTACGAGCGACTAATAACGTTTGTAGGTTACGCTTAACGTTAGGGCCTCCTTGGTGCTCGATATAAGCGGCGAAATCTCCTGCATCGGCAGACGCTCTTACTTTTTCCGCTATATCACCCAATTTATCAGCGATACTCACACCACGAATACGACGACACTCACGCCACACACCTTTAGACGGCAAGCCAAACATGTGAAATTGAGGAATACGCCAAGTAGACGCCCACGCAGTAACGGCTGATGCAACCTCGGTTAATAATTCTCCCGATTCGTCATCAACTTCGCCCTCTAATGCATAACCGTCGATATTTTTTGAGATATATTTAGCGAGATAACCCGTAGCACCGCCTTTATTTAAATGCTTTGCTTCAAAACGATGTTTCTTTGCGCCCCGTTCTTCGCCGTCTTCTTCAAGGGCATACTTACGCATGATCTCAATCGCTGATGCACGTTGAGATTTATCCAGAAACATCATCATATGCCAATGGGGTGTAGCGTCATGATGAGGTTCAACAACTCTGATCCCGTAAACGTTAATATCGTTATCTTTAAAAGCAGTGCGAATTTTCGCCCATACCCTCACTAAATAACGTTGACCGTCTTTCGGAGTGTATGCGCTGTTATTCCATTTCTCGTTAATGAGAACTTTTTTCTTTTTCTCATCTTTAGAAACATTAATTTGCTTGGTGGGATGGTATTTTGAAGGGGTGGTTAACGTAATAAATAAACCAATATCACCTCTTTCTTCGGCAACTTTTTGAATACCTGCGGCTTGCGCCATTAATTCCATACGGCGAATTTTAGGGTTAGCGATACTCGCTAATACTTTTTCCATTAAATCGAAGCGATCACCCGATTCAACGTCTTGAATATCCATCATTTCAAGATAATTCATATTCGCTAAACGTTGCGATCTGACTTCACGAACTGCATTTTTACTGGCGTAAGGTGTCTTATCTGAATTCACATCACCAAAGGCAATATGCAAAGACTCACGCCAACGTTGGCGATGAGCTTTTAACTTTTTCAGCCACCAATTTTCATCTGTTAACCGGTTTAATCCGGACAACGCATTTTCTGGTGTTAGTTTTCCTTTTTGAGCTTTTCCCCAAAACAACGGTGTTACATGTAAATAGGTAATTAACTCTCCTAATTGATGATAAATAGGGTTAATCACTTTTAGGTTAAGTAACACCTCACGATCACCGTTATTTTCAGCAATTGCCTGATCAGCCAATTCATCGAATAAGTTGTCACACGCGTTTGCAAATGACTTCGCCATATGACGCAATATTTTGTCATGCGCATCTGGCAAACGATTAAAGAACATGGCTTGATCAAAATCTCTATCTAACAAAAATTGACGTTTATCTTTCGCTAAACCATAGCGCGCATTAACGGCTTGCAAACGCTGATAAACGCTTTTATGGAACTTAAAGACCAGCCAGTTATGAACTTCTTTCGGCGTTTTCTCTTTTTTAAGATGTTCGATGTACTTAAATAAGCGAGATTTAAGAAAGCGAGGCAGTTTTTCAATATCGAATAAAATCGCTTGCCCCTGAGCCAATTGCTCACGGGTAAGCGGTCTTTCATAAACAACTGGCTCATGCTGTTTCCCATTCCACCAATATGTCCATTGCATATCAGCAGGATAGGAAACAGGAGGCTGAGAAAAATCAATCAGACGGCTAGCCATTACCGCACACCGCCTAAATGCTTCGGATCAATAATTTCAATGGCTGTTTCGCACAGTTTAGCAACGTGAGTCATTACGTCTATCAATTCAGAGATAGATTTAATTTCAGCACTAATAACACGACTCACATGTGCACCAACAACGCCAGCCGTCACATTTACCGCAGAGTCATACCACGCAATCACTTCACGGCGCACACGACCATCAATCACAGTGACTTCAATTAATCCAAATTGTTTTTTCCAATAAACGATAGCAAAACGAGTGCCGGTAATATGCACCCCATTTTTTGGATCTTGAATATCGACATAGCCCTGTTCCATCAGCACACCTCCGGCAAAACGGCGATAATCTCTTTTGCTGATTGGCGGTTTCCATTTGCAGAAATAGAACGAGGCGCATCAATCTCGTGAATAATAAAACCGAGATCGACATACAGCTCTTTGGCGTGAATGGAATTAGAGACAGTAATCGGGTTACCTTGTGATTGATTTAATGCCTTTAATGCTTGAGCTAACTCAATTTGATGAGCGTGAGTAAAATCCGCGTGATGATATTTAGTAAAACTACCTTCATCTCCCATATATGGAGGATCACAATAAACACCATCACCGAAATCAACGAGTGACAAAGTATCTTGCCATTCTAAACAAGCGATAATGGCATTAGTGGCTTTCTCAGCAAATTGTCTGATTTCCTCCTCTGGAAAATAAACACGGGCATATGTTCCGAATGGCACATTAAATTCACCCGAATTGTTATATCGACATAATCCATTAAAGCAATGACGATTTAAATATAAAAACCGAGCAGATTGTATATATTGATCACACTCGTTTTTATCTAATATCTTAATTGAATTAAATAACTTTCTAATAGCAATGTAATCATTTTTATGATTGTTTTCTTCCCACGCATAGAACTCTTTACGCGCCATTATTTCAGTATGTTCTACGACATTACGATATAAACTAATTAAATCCTGATTGACATCTACAATTAAATATTCGTTATATTCTGTATTCATCATCACAGCACAAGAACCGGCGAAAGGCTCAACTAAGCGCTTTGCTTTTGGCAAATGTGGAATTAATTTATCCATGATACGGACTTTTGACCCCGCCCATTTCAGAATGGTTTTATTCGCCATTTCACACACTCCGATAATGCTTAGATTTCAGCTCGTACACTGTTTGGCAATCTGCACAGCGGGTGCATCCCATTACTGCAATACGGCGCTTTTCTGGGATTTCACGACCGCAATCTTCACATTCAAACGCTGATACACCGACGTAACGCCCTGTTACTGCTTTTATTTGTTTATCAAGCAATAACTGTGATTGTTCAGAGGCTAAATCCATTTCTTTAGACATAATTCCATTCCTGCGCTTGATGTTCGATATTCTCGATTTCCCCTTCCACTAACTGAACGATTTCAGGGCGTTCCATTTGTTCGCTTGTTATTTTTGATATCAATGAATGCAAACGAACTGCATAAAAAACCGCCCGAGATTTTCTTTCATCTTCTCGAACGGCATTAATTAAATCGGTTACATCACTTTCTTTAGACATAATCAGACCTCTGATAATCAGATATAAAAAGTCCTGACAAATAAATGTCATTTATTTTTTAGGTGTAATTAAATAGGCATTGCTAATTTATTTGGGATTAATGCGCTCAATACTTTTATTTGATGAAGTGCATTAATGATTTTTATTTTATCTTTCCTCTTTAATAATAAATAATCTATTCCGTTCTTTTCTTTTTCTATCTCAGCAAGGTAATAAATCATCTGATATATACGATTATTTTCATTTCTTAAATAATCAAGAAACTCACCAATCAAAATATCATCACTATTTTTATTTAACTTACTTAATAAATCAGCCCTAACTTCGGCTGTTTTATTCATACCACTGACGCGCTCATCAAATGAAAGACCATCATTGCGATAATGCTTTACCACTTTAGACTGATAAAAATCATCATTGCCTTGTAGTTGCTCTCTTGCTTGAATAAGCTCCGCAGCATTCATAACAACACCTAGATAGAAACTTTCACAAGAAACGAAACAATAACAATGGCACATAAAGCCAGTGTTACTCTATCCGCTTTTGAATACTTTTTACTTTTATTAGTAAAAGATTCACTGCTTAATTTATATTTATTTCTTTGCTTAATTAATTGGTTCATTGAATGTCACCTTTTAATAAGTCGATATAGTGAGTTGCTTCTGCCATTGCATCAAACTTACCGAATGACTGATCATCTAACCAAACATGATAACGAGTTATCGGTGTTACTGCTTTTCTTGGCAGTTTAATAATGGTGAAACCTCGATACATAAAACTATGCTCTGTAATTTGTTTCACCTGCATCTTATAGCCCTACCCATAAAAGCCATGCATCACGTAACTCTTTTGGCCTATTTTCAAATGCATCTCGCATAGCACGATTGAATTCTGGGATATAAACCCAATTCTCACCACGAGTTTTGGTATTTCCTTTGTTATCTGGATTTTGCCAAGGAATAAGCGGTAATTTATTGTTATCAACCATGTTTTTAACTGCGGTTGGAGTTTTCCCAATTAGCTCCGCAAACTTTTGATAAGGCACGGCATCAATTGGGTAATAGACCTGCATATAACTTTCTGCGTTCTTCTCACTCATATGTCATAATCCTTTTCTTGAATGCTTATAAATGCTTCTTTTTGCATCTTTAGGCTTTTAATAGTTAGACACATGTGACCAACTAAAGAGGATATTAGACACATATGACCAACACGTCAAGACTTGGAGATAAAATTCGCTTAATACGTGAAGCGGAAGGACTTAACAGAAAAGAGCTATCAGAATTGTTAGGTATCTCTTATGGAACTCTCAATAACTATGAAACTAAAGGAATTCAGCTTACGGAGTCATCAATAGTCAAATTTACTAATCATCCTAGATTTGAAAAATACACTTTATGGCTTCTAACAGGAAAGACTAACGAATCCATTGGGCAAATTAGTCCGTCTCTCTCCCCTGATGGAGCAGATTCAACAACATTACCCCAATCAGAGAAGAAAACTGGCTAGACCTACATTTAGATTTTATTGATTGGATAGATAGCCAATCAATTTGCCACATCGGAGGGCTTTAATATGCCTATTAAAAAAACCGATGATGGCCGTTATTTAGTGGATATAAGACCTCTTGGACGACAAGGATATCGAATCAGGAAAGTCTTTAACAAAAAAGCAGAAGCTATTGCATTTGAAAGATACACAATGGCTAATGCGAATATTTCCGATACAAAAAAAGATCGCCGGACATTAAGCGAATTATTAGATTTATGGTGGTTATATCATGGCGCTAACCTTAAAAATGGTGAGATTGAAAAACGCCAATTAAACAAGACTATTGCTTCCCTAAAAAATCCAGCAATAAACCGCCTAAATAAAAAAGTATTGCTTGAACACAGAACAGAGAGGCTTAGCAATTCCGTTAGTGCATCAACAATCAATCGTGACATGTACCGCTTATCCGGTATGTTAACTGTTCTGAAAAAATTTGAGTTATTCAACGGTGACAATCCAATTAAGGGATTACCACCATTAAAAGAAAAAGAGCCAGAAATGACTTTTTTATCTCGAGAGGAAATACGTCAGTTATTAAATGTATTAGATGGAGATGAAAAACGAGTAGCACTACTTTGCTTAAGTACAGGCGCGAGGTGGAGCGAAGCGGCTAATTTAAAAGGCAAGCAAGTCATGCATGGACGAGTTACCTTTTTAAAAACCAAAAATGGTAAACAGCGAACTGTTCCAATCTCAGAGGAGCTGGAGAAACTCCTAAGAAGTGAAACATCTGGTGCTTTATTTAAAGTTGATTATGAATCTTTCAGAACGAAACTAAAGGCGGTAAAAAGCGATCTACCGAGAGGACAAGCAACTCATGTATTAAGGCATACATTTGCTAGTCATTTTATGATGAATGGGGGGAATATTGTTGCACTACAACAAATATTAGGTCATGCAAGCATAAACCAAACAATGGCATATGCTCATTTAGCGCCTGATTATTTGCAATTCGCCATTTCACTAAACCCACTAAAAGGTAAAGTGGAAATTTAGCATTTATAAACCTTTAAAAGTGTCCACAAAGTGTCCACACTTGAGATAAATTTAGATGCTTTTAGAGACTTACCGTTAGATCTCATAAATCATTATCTATTTGTTTTATAAGGATTTAAAATATAATAGATAAAAAAAAGCCCCTCTCCAGAGGGGCTGCAAAAGACAGGGATGGTGTCTATGGCAAGGAAAAAACTTCGTTGTTGCTACTTACTCTCTAACTAGGTACTACTTTACTACACTCTTACTTCATTACTAATTCTGTTGACTTTGTTGGTCAAAATACGACATTCGCTGTTGGTAATTCTTTTCCAATTGCGCTTTCTGTTCTGGGGTTAACAACTGATACATTTGGTTATGGACTTTTGCCATTTCTACATGGCGCTCTATTGCTTGTTTATCCATATCTTGCATCTGTGCTCTGACTGCTGCTTCGTCAAACTTTTCAGCAGTAACTAATTTATGCATATTCTCATGATATTGACGGAAATTTCCGTTATATCTATCTTGATGATGCTGGCGCATTAAATCGCGCATTTGAGTACGTTGTTGCTCAGTTAATGTGATACCGTTAAACATACGTGACTCGCCATAATTGCGATCCATCATATGTCCTCGTTGTCCGCGGTGACCTCTATAATCACGGTCGCCATGCATTCCATAGCCATAACCGCAGTGGTAGTTACCATTATACTGTTGCTCAGTAGGCGGATTAGTATTTGCGGTTTCAGCTAATACCATCGTCGGAGCTGCCAAAAACATTGATGCTAGTGCAACTACTGCTACTTTACGCATTGCTTCACTCCTAATTCGGTAAATTAATACCGACCTAATTAATACGACTCAATGTGTATAATTCATATGTGTAATTCTTTGCTATGTGGATTACTATACCGTTACGGCTGCAAACTAGCGTCAGAGCGTGTAAAAGAACGTAAAGTCATAGATTCGCGCTATTTATTATCGTATTTTTCTCTTGGAGGAATTGACGAATGCATAAAATCTTATTAGTGGATGACGATCGCGAATTAACATCGCTATTGAAAGAACTGCTTGAAATGGAAGGCTTTAATGTTGTAATCGCCTCTGATGGCGAACAAGCACTTAAACTTTTGGATGCGTCTGTCGACTTGTTATTACTGGATATCATGATGCCACGTAAAAACGGGATTGAGACACTCAAAGAGTTACGCCAAAATTTCCAGACCCCAGTCATTATGTTAACGGCAAGAGGCAGTGATCTTGACCGAGTTCTTGGCTTAGAGCTAGGTGCTGATGATTATTTACCAAAACCTTTTAATGATAGAGAGCTAGTTGCGCGTATCAGAGCTATTTTGCGTCGTTCAAACTGGAGCGAACAAAAACAGACTGATAGCACGACATCTCCAACATTACAGGTTGATAAATTACAACTTAACCCTGGCCGACAAGAAGCAAGTTTTGATAATGAACCGCTAGAGTTAACAGGAACTGAGTTTACTTTGCTTTATTTACTTGCTCAGCATTTAGGACAAGTGGTATCACGCGAACATCTAAGTCAAGAAGTCCTTGGCAAGCGCTTAACACCGTTTGATAGAGCGATTGATATGCATATTTCTAATTTACGCCGTAAATTACCAGAAAGAACAGATGGACAACCTTGGTTTAAAACGTTACGTGGCCGCGGTTATCTGATGGTTTCAATAACTTGATAAATATTCTTTATGATAAATAGTCTGTCAGCGCGCATTTTCGCAATATTCTGGCTGACGCTAGCATTAGTTCTCGTGCTAGTTATGATGGTTCCAAAGCTGGACTCGCGCCAGCTTACCCCTCTTTTAGAGAGTGAATACCGTCAAGGCGTTATGCTAGAACAACATATCGAAGCTGAATTAGCTCAAGATCCGGCTAACGATCTCCTTTGGTGGCGTCGATTAATTCGAGCCATTGATAAATGGGCTCCCCCTGGCCAACGTTTAATTATTGTCACGAGTGAAGGCCGGATTATCGGTGCTCAACGTAATGAGATGCAAGTTGTCAGAAACTTTATTGGTCAATCTGATAACGCCGATCACCCCAAAAAGAAAAAATATGGTCGCTCTGAGATGCTAGGGCCTTTTTCTGTAAGGGATGGTGAAGATCATTACCAACTTTATCTCGTGCGCCCTTCAAGTAGCCCTCAATCTGACTTTATCAACTTATTATTTGATAAACCATTGTTGTTACTCATATTCACCATGCTTATCAGCACACCATTATTAGTATGGCTTTCTTGGAGCTTAGCAAAACCCGCAAGACAGCTTAAAAATGCCGCTGACGATGTGGCTAAAGGTAACCTACGCCCTCACCCTGAACTAGAAACTGGCCCTCAAGAGTTTTTAGCCGCAGGCACGAGTTTTAATCAGATGATAAGTGCTCTTGAACGTATGGTAGAGGCGCAACAACGTCTGATCTCTGATATTTCTCATGAACTACGTACCCCATTAACACGCTTACAATTAGCCAGTGCATTGTTACGTCGTCGTAGTGGAGAGAGCAAGGAGCTAGAGCGTATTGAAACTGAGACTCAACGCCTTGATGGTATGATTAATGACTTACTAGTACTTTCCCGTAATCAGTATAAAAACGAGTTATTACGCGAAACGGTAAAAGCCAACGAATTGTGGGATGACATTTTAGATAACGCTAAATTTGAGGCCGAACAAAGTAATAAGACACTGCAAGTCACAACACCTCCAGGAGCCTGGCCTATTTACTGCAATCCATATTCTCTGGCGAGTGCATTTGAGAATATAGTCCGTAATGCTCTGCGTTATTCAAATTCTCGCATTGAAGTCGCGTTTACTGAACAAAACCAAGGTATCACCATTATTGTTGATGATGATGGCCCTGGCGTTAGCCCTGAAGATAGAGAGCATATCTTCCGACCATTCTATCGCACTGACGAAGCTAGAGATCGTGAATCCGGTGGTACTGGCTTAGGATTAGCGATTGTTGAAACTGCCATCAGCCAACACAGAGGCCATGTTAAAGCCGATGACAGTCCATTAGGTGGGTTGAGGGTTGAGATTTGGTTGCCGAGAGCGGGTGCAAGTAACAAATCGCCAACGGCTTAATAGAGTAATTAAACTGTTGTATCAAAATATCCTGCCATCTATTGAAGAATAGGTGGCATATTCTTTTTGTTCGCATTTATTGATGCAATTCAGAATGATCTGGCTGAATCGATCGCTATTCCGATATTTATATATCTACAATCAATGCTAAAATACCCAGCTATTACTTGACCGTCTGGTTTGAAGAGTCTACTCTCAGTGCGGATTTTCGCATATTGTTAAAGTATGCTTATATAATAAAACTCTTATATTACATATAGATAGGGGTTTTTCGAGATAAATTTTGGCGCTCTGGGGGCCGTAAACCCAGTGCGGTAGCTATGACTAATAAAGAGAATTTAAAAATGAAACGTGTTATTACGTTTGGTACATTTGATGTATTTCATGTAGGTCATGTAAATATCTTGGAAAGAGCCGCTGCATTAGGTGACTATTTAATTGTTGGAATTTCCTCAGATCAATTAAATTTTAGCAAAAAACAAAGATATCCTATTTACAGTCAGCATGATAGAACTAAAATAATATCATCACTAAAGTATGTAAATGAAGTCTTTTTAGAAGAATCATTAGAACTAAAACTTGAATACATTAAAAAATATAAAGCTGATGTTTTAGTTATGGGTGATGACTGGGAAGGAAGATTCGACTGGGTAAAAACTGATTGTGAAGTTATTTATTTACCAAGAACACCCTCAATATCTACCACTGAAATTATTGAAGTTGTTAGAAGTATAAAATGAGACAACAAAAATCACTAAAAAATATAAAAACTGATTTTATCATTACACTATTAATAGTTTTTATAACCTTTTTTAGTAGAAAAATAATTATTGATAATATGGGAGCTGATTTAACAGGGCTAATATTACTATTTAATCAATTATTAAGCATGTTAAATATAGCCGAGTTAGGTATAGGAACAGCGACAGCAAGTCTACTATATAAACCTTTAAAAGAAAAAAATAATTACGAATTAGAACAAATATTATCAAGCGCCAAATATATTTATAATATAATTTTTGTTGTTGTTATAGCTTTAGGAATAATCAGTGGTATAATTGTCTACTTCAATATTGAGGGCGTAAACAGCATACCGAACTCATATTTTTACTGGCTTTTATTAGTATTTTCAACATCGATAAGTTATAAATATTCTTATATAATAATATTTTTCACTGCAAATCAAGAGTATTATCTTATTAGAAAAGTTCAAGGGATATATAAAATAGTAATACTATCATTACAAATGATAGTCATATATTTTTTACATAGTTACTTATTTTATATACTAATAGAATTATGTTTTAATTTACTACAATTAGTACATTTTAATAGATTAAAAATCAAAAAACATCCAGAATTACAAATCTTGACCAAAAAAGGTTATTATTATCAAGATGTAAAAAGAAAAATTAAAAATTCATTTTTTCATAAGATAGCATCGATTGTTGTATTTAATTCAGATTATATTGTAATCTCAAAATTATTATCTCTATCCATTGTCACAATATATGCATCATATATGATGATTCATCAGGCCATCACCCTTTTTATAAACGTACTAGGTAATTCAATTACTCCTAGTGTGGGTGACTTTATTGTATCAAAAAATAAAGATGATATTTTTAATTTACTTAAAGAAATATTTTTTATATTTTATTTTCTAGCACTGATAATATCTATAGTAACATACTATATGATAGATGGTTTTATCCACATATGGATTGGTAATAGCTATATTATAGAGCAAAACATACTAATTATATTTATTGCAAACTTATTTATATCAATATCTAGAATATCTATTGATGTATTTAAAAATGCAAAAGGAATTTTTGAAGATGTATTTAATCCTATTTTAGAAGCTGTTATTAATTTAGCATTTTCAATTATCCTAACAATTTATTATGGATTGATAGGAATATTAATTGGCACACTGATATCTAATATATTAATTATATGTTTGAGCAAACCAATATATACTATAAAAAAAATACTAGGCAATAATTATGTAATAAAATTCTATATGTTTATTTTCAAACTTATATTATTAACTGTATTACCAATTACATTTATTATTAACATAATTACAAAAGAAAACTATCCATTTATTACTGAATGGATAGTTAACTTTTCCTATTGCTTATTTATAACTTTATTATTTACTATAATTTTTCTTTCCATTGAGCCTACCACTAGAAAAGTAATTAATAGATTTTTAAAAATAACATTAAAATACAAAAACACTTAATACCTATTATGAATGAAATTACATCTCCTATACTCAGCATAATAATTCCATGTTATAACGTTGAGAATTATATCATTGCTTGTTTAGAATCTCTTTTTAACCAAATAGATGATAAATGTGAGCTTATTATAATTAACGATGGTTCAACAGATAACACAGACCATATAATAACATCATATTTAAATAATATTTTTAATGAAAATATTTATTATGTAAAACAAATTAATAGCGGATTATCAGCCGCAAGAAATAAGGGTATAAAACTATCAAATGGAAAATACATTTCATTTCTAGATAGTGATGACATTTGGCTTCCAAACTCCTATGAAAAAATAATCGAAAAATTAAATTCTAATATAGATATACTTGAATTTGATGCAATCAAATTTAATAAAAGCTTTGCGAAAAAAAGCATTTTTTATAATTATTTTAAAAATAAAAATGAACATTCAATATATGAAAAAAATGACATTTTAGAAAGTTGTTTTGTAGCAAATACTTGGTATGTTTGGTCTAGAATTTATAAAAAAGATCTTTTTGAAAATAAAGAGCTTTTTTTTGAAAATGGCAAAAGATATGAAGATATCATGTTCACACCTTATATTTATCTAAATGAAAAAACAAAAAAAATATCCATATTAAAACATATTGTAGTTGGATATAGATATAATGACTGTAGTATTACAAAAAAACCGATGAAAAATGATATTAAAGATATTATCTATGCAATTAAAAAGCTCATGAAAAATAAAAATACATCTCTTATTTCATACCCAGTCATTAAGTATTGGCTAATTGCAAAAGAGATTGATTTTAAAATAAATAATAAAATCACACCTGACCTAGATTTATTAATAATAAGAAATTTTATATTGAAAAACATTAAAATACCTAAAAATATTACTGTTGTAGAAAAAAGGAATCTACTACTCCCAAGATTTTCTAATTTATTATCAAAAATAAAAAAATCATTATTATGATACTATACTTATATGTAGCATTTATTTCCCTCTCTTCTATTTCGTTAATTCTAACTAAAAAGAGTAATATATTAATACTATTTTTACAGTTTTTTATTATTTGTCTAATTCTGGGTGGTCGCTATGAGACAGGTGTAGACTGGATAAATTATATAAAGTTATTTAATAATGTAGCCAGTTTTGGAGAAAGTGGCTTTTATTATTTTTTACTTTTTTTTAAAACACTAAGTTTTGATTATTGGCATATAATCAGCATTATCACAATAATAAATTTATTTACAATTATAATATTATCTTGGCGAATATCACCTTATCCAAGCATACTATTTACATTTTTGATCTTCTTTCAGTGGATTTATTTTAATGAAAATGTTCGTCAAATGCTGGCAACATCAATTGTATATCTTTCATTATTTATTTTTTTTAAAAAAAACCACTTAAATCTTTATAAATACACCATATTTGTTATTGCAAGTTGCTTTTTTCACAGCTCTAGTATCATTTTATTATCGTTAATAATATATAAATCTATTTTAAAGAGAATAAATTTAATATTATTTATATACATAATAGTTTTCATTCTAAATATCTCAGGCCTAAATCCACTTTATATACTCAATTATATACCTATAGAAAATATTTATTTTACAAAGTTTATTCATTACTTAGCGAATGATAAACTAGAATTAACTTTTGGTTTTTTATTTAGAACAATAATATTTTTATTTTTTTTACTGTATTATAATAAATTTAGAGAAAATGCCATCAAAAATAATATAAGTAAGATCTCTTTTGAAATAACTGCATATTTTTATATTATTTTTTCATTAATAGATGTCATTTTTTTACAATCCGTATTAGTACGATTAAGATTTCAAAATACATTATCTCCATTTTATTTTGCCATCTTAACATATTTGATAATATCCAAAGATATTATATTACGTTTAATAAAGAATTTTATTTTGATTTTTTATGTCACTTTATCATTTTATAAAACAATTACATCTGATATTGGACAAAATTTTTACAATATTAATGTAAACTATTGGCTTCAATCTAAAAGAGACATAGATAAAAATCATCAATATAGATTAAATAAAGTTATTGAGTTTTGGAATAATACAAATGAAAAAAAACAATAAATTAACCATTTTCATAATAAAAAATATAATATATATACTATCTTATATATTTTCTATTCTTATAAAAAAAAGAGATATTATTATATTCTCTGGCAGAAGAGGTACTGACTATTTTGATAATAGTCGATATCTATTTGAATATGCTATAAATAATGATAAATTTAAAAAATATCAATTTAAATGGCTATATCTTGATGGACAAAACCTACCTACGGATAAAATATATAGAAATAATTGTATTAATTTAAAATCAATACGAGGATTGTATTATTTTTTTTCTGCAAAAGTTGCTTTTGTATCATATAGTAGTACTGATTTTGGTTGGCTAGCAACAGGACCTAGAACTAAACTAATCCAGCTTTGGCATGGTATACCTTTAAAGAATATCTTTTTATCTCAAAAGAAAATTTCGTATATGCAAAAGTTATTAGAAATTTACGAAATGAAAAAATATGACCATTTTATTGTTTCATCTTCTATTGAAAAAAATCTCATAGAATCAATGTCAAAATCACATTTAAAAAATATAGACATATTAGGTTATCCAAGAAATGATATTTTAAAATTACAAAATGAAAATGAAAATGAAAATGAAAATGAAAAATATAATATAAAAAAAATATTATTTGCACCAACATTTAGAGAAAATGGTAATGTTTTCTCTATGATTTCAATCGATGAATGGAAGTTGTTTTTTAATAATATTAGAAAATTAAATATAAAATTATTTATAAGAGCTCATAAACGAGATTTTTCAAATCAAAATTTACTTATAGAAGAAAATGACACCAATATAATATTTGCTGATAGCTGTTCATATCCAGATGTTCAAGAATTAATGATAAACTCTGATATTTTGATCAGTGATTATTCTGGAATAATTGCTGATTACTTACTATTAGATAAACCTATAATCAGATTTATTTTCGACGAAGAAGAGTATAACTTATCTAGAGGTGTAACTTTTCATAGTAGTGAACTATCTTGTGGGTATATTACAAGAGACTTGTATGAACTATATTCAATAATTCTAAATTTAAAAGAATCTAATAACAAGAAAGATATAAATTTTTTAAAATATCATAAAAATTTATTTCATAAAAATTTAAAACCATGCTCACAAGAAATTCTTAATAAATATTTGAGGTAATCCTTTAAATGGGAAATAATAAGCTTGGCAGTATTACAGTCATAATTCCATATTTTAATGCAGATACTACTATTGAAAGAGCTTTAACTTCAGTAAGTCAACAAACATTATTACCAGAATCAATCATTATATTAAATGATGCAAGTACACTTCAATCTACACAGCAATTAAACCATATAGTTCAAGAAAAGTTTAGTACTCTACCAATTAATATAATTGAAATGAAAGACAATGTAGGTCCTGCTAAGTTAAGAAATATAGGGTGGAACTTATCAAACACAAAATATATTTCTTTTTTAGATGCAGATGACTCATGGCATCCTCAAAAATTAGAAATACAATATTATTTTTTTACAAAACATGAGGAGCTTGATTTTATAGGACATAAAATGGAAATACATAAAAATAACTATATTTATGATACAATCCTCCCCCCAAACAAGCTTAAAATAAAAAAAATAAATAAAAGAAAAATATTATTCAAAAATTATTTCAATACACCAACGGTTATGTTAAAAAGAAATATTCTATTTAGGTTTAATGAAGATCTTCGCTATAGTGAAGATTATGCATTATGGTTAGATATTATATATGACAATCAAAAAGTTGCTTTTATTGACACTTGTTTAGCTTACTCCCATAAAAGTTTCTATGGTATATCTGGATTAAGTTCTAATCTTTATAAAATGGAAAAAGGTGAATTATATAATTTTATTAATTTATATAAATGCAGAAAAATAAACTTTTTTTATCTTATTTTGGCAATGAGTTTTTCTTTGATAAAGTATATAAAAAGAATATTAAAAACAAATTTAACAAAAAAGAAAATAAAATGATAAAAATAGCTCATATTCAATTACTTCCATTATTAAGTGGAGCTCAACGCGTTTCATTAGAGGAATTAAAAAGACTTCCTAGTAATAAGTATAAAAAATACCTTATATCTAGTTCAGAAGGCCCTTTAACACAAGAAGCAAAAAAATATGATATAGAATGTATTATTGTCCCTACATTAAAAAGGGAAATATCGCCTAAAAATGATTTACTGTCTCTTTTTGCATTAATTAAAATAATAAAAAAAGAACGCTTTGATATTGTTCATACTCATTCATCTAAGCCTGGTATTCTTGGCAGAATAGCTGCATTCTTACTTCGAACTCCTCTAATTGTACATACTGTACATGGTTTTTCATTTCCAGCTGCTAAAAATAAAAAAGAATATTTTTTATATCTTACAATGGAAAGAATTGGTACTTTTTGTGGAGACTCATTAATTTGTCTTCATAATAATGATAAAAACATTGCTATTAAAAAATTATATATAAAAGAAAAAAATATTCTTGTTATTCCTAATGGAGTAGACACAAATCTATATACTCCTTTAGATAAAAAATATAAAAATGAAATTAGAAAAAACTTACAAATTAATAATAACGATATTTCTATCGGAATGATCGGTAGATTATGGGAACAAAAAAACCCCTTACTATTACTTAATGCTGCGATTGAACTTCTTCATAAACACTCTAATCTTAAATTTTATTTTGTAGGAGATGGAGAGTATTTTAATTTAATGGATGACATTATAAAAAGAAACGAATTAACGAATAAGATTTTTCTCTTAGGTTGGCGTAATGATACTGAAATTATATTGAATGCCCTTGATATATTTGTTCTCCCATCAAAATGGGAGGGAATGCCTTTAGCTATTCTAGAAGCACAAAGTACTGCTGTACCCTGTGTTGTATCTGATATCCAAGGAAACAAAGAGATTATCGTCAATAATAAAACTGGTATTCTTTTTGAAAGTAATTCAAAAAGTGAACTAATAAAAAGTATAGATCTTTTAGTCTCTAATCCAGAGAAACGGAAGGAAATTGCTCAAAACGCAAGGAACTATATCACTGAAAATCACTTCATAAATGATAGAATAAATAAATTAGACCATTACTATACTATTAAATTAAAAAATCAGATTAGATAATACTACTCTTATTTATTTTAAATTATCATATTAAATTTGTTTATAGCTTATTATTACCTAATACTTTATATATTTAATATTTTTATAATTTGATTCAAAATATTTTAGATAAGAGAAAACTATGAAAATCACCATCTCCGGTACCGGCTATGTCGGTCTATCTAACGGGATACTTCTTTCCCAACACAACAAAGTTGTTGCGTTAGATATCAATAAAGAAAAAGTTGAATTACTTAACAAAAAAATCTCGCCAATTACAGACAAAGAAATTGAAGAGTTTTTAGCAACCAAAGAGCTCGACTTTACAGCAACATTAGATAAAGAATTCGCTTATAAAGATGCTGAATTCGTTATCATTGCTACACCAACCGATTATGATCCTAAAACGAACTATTTCAACACCTCTTCTGTAGAGTCTGTTATTCGTGATGTTTTAGAATATAATCCAAACACGACAATGATTATAAAATCAACCATTCCTGTTGGTTTTACCAAAGAGATGAGAGAGAAATATAATACCAATAATATTATTTTCTCCCCTGAGTTCTTACGTGAAGGTCGTGCGCTTTACGATAACTTATACCCATCTCGTATTGTGATTGGTGAACAATCAGAAAGAGCACAAAAGTTTGCTGACCTTTTACAACAAGGCGCACTGAAAAAAGATATTGATGTTCTGTTCACTGACTCCACAGAAGCCGAAGCGATTAAATTATTTGCTAATACTTATCTAGCACTCCGTGTTGCTTACTTTAATGAGCTAGATAGCTATGCCGAATCTTATGGACTGAACTCAAGACAAATCATTGAAGGTGTCTGCTTAGATCCGCGTATTGGCAATCACTATAACAATCCATCATTCGGTTACGGCGGTTACTGCTTACCAAAAGATACTAAACAGCTGTTAGCCAACTACGACTCTGTCCCTAATAATATTATTAGTGCAATAGTGGAAGCTAACCGCACACGTAAAGATTTTATTGCAGACTCTATTATTGCAAAATCACCCAAAATCGTCGGCGTATATCGTTTAATTATGAAATCTGGCTCGGATAATTTCCGTTCTTCTTCTATCCAAGGCATTATGAAACGCATTAAAGCCAAAGGGATTGAAGTGGTGATTTATGAGCCAGAAATGAAAGAAGAAACCTTCTTTAACTCAAAATTAGTTCGTGATTTAAATGAGTTTAAAGCAATGTCTGATGTCATTATTACCAATAGAATGTCATCAGCACTAAACGATGTTGAAGAAAAAGTTTATACTCGTGACCTCTTTGGTAACGATTAAATCGATTTTATATGCTCAATATCGTCTTATTTGAACCCGAAATTCCACCGAATACGGGTAATATTATCCGCCTGTGTGCCAACACAGGCTTTCATCTTCATTTAATCCAACCATTGGGTTTTACTTGGGATGATAAACGTCTACGTCGTGCAGGGCTTGATTATCGTGAATTTGCTGATATTAAACAGCACCACGATTATTATGCTTTTTTAGAAAGTGAAGGTTTAAACCCTGATAATGCACAATCACCATCAGGTGCGCGTGTATTTGCCTTAACCACAAAAGGCACGCCAGCACATAGCAATGTCAGTTATCAAGATGGAGATTATCTCCTGTTTGGCCCTGAAACCCGTGGTTTGCCACCTTATGTATTAGATAATATGCCAACACAGCAGAAAATCAGAGTCCCAATGCTTGCTGATAGCCGCAGTATGAATCTGTCAAATACGGTTGCGGTTGTGGTTTTTGAGGCATGGCGCCAACTTGGTTATCCTGGTGCATTACTAAGAGACTGAAATGCAAAAAGCGCTGATCATAAATAATGACTAGCGCTTTTTAACTTCAAATAACTAACATGTTAATTTATTACATTGAGGATTGTTTTATTTCAGCAACAACCTTCGTGATATATCGACACCCTTCCCCTACATCCTTCAGTACTAATGCATGAGCTCCAATCACCGCATTATCACCAATCTCTATCTCACCGCCGATAATCGATGAGTTACAACCAATATAAACGTTATTACCAACCCGAATATCCGCTTTGCCATTCTTTTCTTTTACACCGATTGTCACACCTTGCATTAACGTCACATTCTCGCCTAGCTGACAGTAATTAGTTAGTACGATCCCTATGGGATGTGGTAATGAAAGGCCTTTACCTATGCGCGTTCTTAGTGAGATATCGTTGCAATATATACGATTGTTTTTAGCACCAATACGAATGCCTAATTTTTTGATAAAACGATTTTTAGAAAAATAAAAGAATTGGGCGACACGCCACCAAAATAGATAACGTGAACGTTGGCAGAAAAAAACACGGTGATAAAGTCTTATCCAACTAAAAGGCTTGTTATCACCAATATACTCAGCGTGTAAACAAGCCTTTAGTTCAGAAAGTGTGACTTCAGTTAATGCCATTAAATGCCATCACCACATTCAAAACCGGGTACGACACCATTAAAGTGTTGATCCATATCGAGTGATGGCTTATCACTCGTTGGTTTACCCACAATGCGAGCAGGAACACCAGCAACGGTAGTGTGCGCAGGAACTTCATGTAAAACGACTGATCCCGCACCAATTTTGGCACCGCGACCAATCTCGATATTGCCGAGTATTTTTGCACCCGCGCCAATCATAACACCTTCACGCACTTTAGGATGACGGTCACCGCAAGTTTTACCTGTTCCACCTAACGTCACAGATTGTAAAATAGAAACATCGTTCTCTACGATAGCGGTTTCACCAATCACAATGCCTGTTGCGTGATCAAGCATAATACCGTGGCCAATACGGGCAGCTGGATGAATATCAACACCAAAGGTCACAGAGATCTGGTTTTGCAGATACACCGCTAACGCTTTGCGATCTTGATTCCATAACCAATGCGCGATGCGATAAGCTTGTAAGGCATGGAAACCTTTTAAATAAAGCAGTGGTGTAGAGTATTTATCAACGGCAGGATCGCGTAAACGCACAGCCGAAATATCATAAGCTGCCGATTCAATCATAGAATTATCACTACGATATGCTTCTTCAACAATCTCCCGAACAGCAATCGCGGGCATTGTTTGAGTTGCTAGCTTATTTGCCAACATATAACTTAAGGCACTACCTAAGTTTTCATGTTTGAGTAATGTCGCATGGAAAAAACTCGCCAAAATTGGCTCGCAATCTGCCAAGCATCTTGCTTCATTTTTAATATGATCCCAGACTCTTTTTAGCTCTTCTAGCGACATACTCACTCTCATTCTTTTTACATTGAAGCCTAAGTAAATACTTAGGCTTCTTATGTTTAAAACAGAAATAAATAACTATCTAAAATAGACTTAGAACAGATTGCTGTCTATCTCATCTTTAGTAGCTCGGCCTAATAAAGATAATGCCGCTTCTTTCGCGTCTTTATGCTGATATAAAATTTGGTAGATCTGCTCAGTAATAGGCATTTCAACACCAACTTGTTCGGCTAATGCGCGAACTTCTTTAGTATTACGATAGCCTTCAACTACTTGTCCAATTTTTTCTTGGGCAGTCTCCACATCAAGGCCTTGACCTAACATCATACCAAAGCGACGATTACGAGATTGGTTATCGGTACAGGTTAAAACTAAATCACCCAACCCCGCCATGCCCATAAAGGTTGCAGCATCTGCACCTAACGCTTTACCTAAACGGCTCATTTCAGCAAGGCCACGAGTAATCAATGCTGTACGCGCATTAGCACCAAACCCCATACCATCAGACATACCTGCGCCAATAGCAATCACGTTTTTTACCGCACCACCTAATTGGACACCGATAAAGTCAGGATTTTTATATACTCGGAAACTTTTGCCACAATGGAACAACTGTTGTAACTCTTCAGAGAAGGTATTGTCCGTTGAAGCCACAGAAATCGCAGTAGGCAGACCTGCTGCAAGCTCTTTGGCAAAAGTAGGGCCAGATAAAACTGCAAGCGGGATTTCATTACCTAATACTTCACGCGCTACATCTTGCAATAAGCGACCAGTATGAGCCTCAAGTCCTTTTGTCGCCCAAACAACACGTGCATCCTGACGTAAAAAGGGTTTGATCTGCTGTAATACATCACCAAAAACATGGCTTGGGATCACAACCAGAATATTACGGCTAGCTTCAATGGCTTTTTGCAAAGAAGCTTCCATGTATAAACTATCAGGAAAGGAAACATCGGGCAGAAAGGCCTGATTACAGCGAGCTTGCTCTAACGCAGCAACATGTTCAGGATCATGACCCCAAAGTACAACATCATGGCCATTGCGCGCTAAGGTAATCGCTAAAGCGGTGCCGTATGAACCGGCACCGATAACTGTCATAGAAGCGTTCATTAAGCTTCTTCAGCCCCTTCATTAGCGGCATCAGTTTGTTGCTGTTGTAAATAGTTCATAAACAACGCATCAAAGTTAACTGGTGCTAAGTTCAGTTGTGGGAAAGTACCACGGCTGACTAAGTTAGTGATACATTCACGAGCATAAGGGAACAGAACGTTAGGGCAATATGCACCTAAGCAATGTGCTAATTGAGTGCCTTCAATACCTTCAACGGTGAAGATACCTGCTTGTTGCACTTCACACAGGAATGCAGTCTCGTTATCCATAGTTGCCGTTACAGTAACGCGCAGAATAACTTCATAGACGTTTTCAGCTAAAGTGTTAGAAGAAGTATCTAAATCTAATTTAACTTCTGGTTGCCACTCTTTTTGGAAAACTTGTGGGGCATTAGGCGCTTCAAAAGAGATATCTTTTGTATAGATACGTTGAATTTGAAAAGTCATCTCTTGGTTTTGCTGTTCTGACATAATAATCTTACCTTTTTATATCCTTATTAATTGAATAGCAGTAAGTATAGAACTCAATCTGCCCGCTCGTTATTTTTTACCTTTAGCCAGTGGTAAATTTTCACCACTCCAGCCTGAAAGACCATCTTTTAAGATAAAGACTTTTTCAAAACCGAGTTTAATTAAGCTTTCTGCCGGTTTTGCACCTTCAATGCCTGACGGTGATACAACAATAACTGGCTGTGATTTATATTTCTCCAGCTCAGCAATATTATTATTTTTGATTTCAGA
Source organism: Proteus penneri (assembly GCF_022369495.1). NCBI lineage: Bacteria > Pseudomonadati > Pseudomonadota > Gammaproteobacteria > Enterobacterales > Morganellaceae > Proteus > Proteus penneri. The sequence goes on along the minus strand of NZ_CP059690.1, from coordinate 3,563,880 downwards.
AGGCGTTAAATTGATAGAATCAATGATGTGTCCTTTACGGAATTCATCACGGCTACGGATATCAACACACACCGCATTCTCTTTATTTATCAAAGAAATCGCTTCTGTACGGGAAATATTTTTCGTCTTAGAAAAAAGCCCTTTAAAGGTCAATACGATGACCGCCACCAGCAGCGCAACCCAAACAAAACTTAACAGGGTGTGCCGGTTGAAAAATTGCATTACTTCTTGCAGCATAGGATGCAATCACTCTCGTTAGTTAAAAATAGTATCAAAGAGCCAAAGTATACCTTTGTCATGGCGCAATTACAGCCTATTCCTGCGTTTCTCTTTCAGTTTTTGCGGAAAGTTTCTCAACAATCATTTTTTTTATTGACGGATTTATGTACCATTAGTGTCGGTTCCGTGAAAAATGATGAATTGAAAAGGCCTTACCTTTTTACTCTACAGGATCCCTCTTCAGGCAAGCTATTAATAAATCAACATCCCTAATAGTGGCTACTTACGTATAAAATCGCCCATATTACGTAAGATTTATACCTGTCTGAGATACAACAACTATCTGTTATTTATTTAAAAGTATTGAGAACACGAGCATGTCGCAAACAAATCAAGTGCCTAAAATTGGATTCGTTTCATTAGGTTGCCCTAAAAATTTAGTGGACTCTGAACGTATCCTAACCGAACTGCGTACAGAAGGTTATCAAGTTGTTCCTACCTATAATGATGCTGATTTAGTCATCGTCAACACCTGTGGGTTTATTGACAGCGCAGTACAAGAATCGCTAGAAGCGATTGGTGAAGCACTCGATGAAAACGGTAAAGTCATTGTTACTGGCTGTTTAGGTGCCAAAGAAAATCAAATCCGTGAAGTTCATCCTAAAGTACTCGAAATCACAGGGCCTCATAGTTATGAACAAGTTTTATCTCATATTCACCACTATGTCCCCAAACCTGATCACAACCCTTTTCTCAGCCTTGTTCCTGAACAGGGTGTAAAATTAACGCCTCGTCATTACGCGTACTTAAAAATTTCTGAAGGCTGTAATCATCGTTGTACTTTCTGCATCATCCCATCAATGCGAGGTGATTTAGATAGCCGTCCAATTGGTGAAGTATTAGGTGAAGCAAAAAGATTAGTTAATGCAGGCGTAAAAGAGTTACTGGTTATTTCTCAAGACACTTCTGCTTACGGTGTGGATACTAAACATCAAACAGGCTTTTGGGATGGAATGCCTGTCAAAACCAGTATGGTCAGTTTATGTGAACAACTGGCAAAATTAGGTATTTGGGTTCGCTTACATTATGTTTATCCATACCCACATGTCGATGATGTCATTCCTTTAATGGCTGAAGGTAAAATTTTGCCTTATTTGGATATTCCATTACAGCATGCTAGCCCTAAGATTTTAAAACTAATGAAACGCCCAGGTTCCGTTGAGCGTACCTTAGAGCGCGTAAAACGCTGGCGTGAAATTTGCCCAGAATTAACTTTACGTTCTACCTTTATTGTCGGTTTTCCGGGTGAAACAGAAGAAGATTTCCAAATGCTATTGGATTTCCTCACCGAAGCACGTTTAGATCGCGTAGGTTGCTTTAAATACAGCCCTGTTGATGGTGCAAAAGCAAATGAACTGGCAGATCAAGTGCCTGAAGAAGTGAAAGAAGAGCGTTATCATCGCTTTATGCAATTACAGCAACAAATTTCGACTGAACGTCTGCAAGAGAAAATCGGTAAAGTGTTGCTTGTTATGATTGATGAAGTCGATGAAGAGGGGGCAATTGGTCGCAGTATGGCTGATGCACCTGAAATTGATGGTGCCGTTTATCTCAATGAGCAATTTGATGTAGAACCAGGGCAAATCGTCCGTGTGCTTATTGAACATGCAGATGAATATGATCTGTGGGGTACTATCGTCGAATAATCTCTATCTTAGACAGCGTGATAATCTATTGCGCTGTCACATAGATTGCCTCTTTTTTCCTCTCTTCCACTATTATTGCTTTATAATCTCTTATTAATTGAATAGATTACCTGTTAGGTATTATCTGAAATTTCGGCTTTATTTCGTGTTAGCTGGTCAGTTGTTTTGTGGCATGAAATAATCTTACAAACTGTTATGAAGGGTACGTTGGTCAGATGGCAAAGAAAATGGATCTTCAAAAAAAAACACATCCGTCTTATCGTGTATTTTCTTTACCGTTAATCACGTTGATCATTAGCACAACGCTCTTTTCTGCATCTCCTGTTTTTGCTAATACATTAACAGATAATCGTAATCAGCTAAAAGATCTACAAACCACGATCGCAGAAAAAGAAAAACAGGTTCAAGAACAGCAAAAACAACGAACTGCACTTCTTAATCAATTAAAAACGCAAGAAACCCAAATCTCTAATGCCAGTCGCTCTGTGCACGAAACACAAAACCGCTTACAAACATTAGGTAAAGAGATAAAAACCATTACCGCAAATATTGCACGTCTACAAAAACAGTATCAGTCTCAACAAGAGTTATTAGCTCGCCAAATGGATGCGGCTTATCGTCAGGGTAAACATCAAGGTATAGAGCTTCTATTTCGAGGTGAAGAAGGCCAACGTGAAGAGCGTATTTTAGCGTATTACAGCTATATCAATGATGCGCGCAAAGAGACAATGGCCGAACTGGCTGAAACCTCAAAAGAACTGGAAGCGGAAAAAGCCGCACAGCAAGCAAAACAAAATGAACAAAAACAAGTCTTAACTAAACAACAGCAAGAAAAACAAAAGCTGGATAACGCATTAGCCGCGCGACAAAAAACACTAACCCAACTTGAATCCACCTTAAAAGCGGATCAGAAAAACTTAGCCACTATGCGAGCTAACGAAGCGCGATTAAGAAATAAAATTGCGCAAGCAGAGCGAGAAGCCAAAGCTCGCGCAGAACGTGAAGCCCGAGAAGCGGCACGCATTGCAGCCAAACAACGAGAAGCTCAACAGCGCGGTTCAACCTATAAACCAACGGCCGAAGAGCAATCATTGATGTCACGTACTGGTGGTTTAGGTAAACCTGCGGGACAAGCAATTTGGCCAATAAGAGGCTCTTTATTACACCGTTTTGGTGAATCTATTTCTGGCTCTGGTGAATTACGTTGGAAAGGAATTGTCATACCCGCTGCACAAGGCACAGAAGTAAAAGCCATTGCTGATGGGCGAGTGCTATTAGCCGATTGGCTTCAAGGCTATGGTTTAGTGGTTGTGGTTGAGCATGGTAAAGGTGATATGAGCCTTTACGGTTATAACCAAAGTGCTTTAGTGAGTGTTGGTCAACAGGTTAAAGCAGGCCAGCCTATTGCTTTAGTTGGTAACAGTGGTGGGCAAGAGCGTTCAGCACTCTATTTTGAAATTAGACGTCAAGGAAAAGCAGTAAACCCTGTTCCTTGGCTTGGGAGGTAAGTTTGAAATTACTTGGCACATTACAACGCAAGCGTCCGTTTTTACTTAGTTTAATGTTGCTAAGTCTGGTTGTAAGTACACCTGTATTTGCAGCCAAATTAGCCATTGTGATTGATGACTTTGGTTATCGAAAAAAAGAAGATAACCAGATTTTACAACTCCCTACAGCCGTTTCTATCGCTATTTTACCTGATTCTCCTCATGGAAAAGAAATCGCGACGAGAGCACATGCGCAAGGGCGGGAAATCCTGATCCACATGCCTATGGCGCCAATTAGCAAACAACCTCTAGAACGCGATACTTTAAAACCGTCTATGGATCAGGCTGAAATTAATCGTATTATTCAACATGCTATTAATAATGTGCCTTACGCTGTCGGTATGAATAACCATATGGGTAGTGCGATGACATCAGATAGACAAGCGATGGATAGAGTCATTAAAGCGCTTAATCACTCAAATCTCTATTTTTTAGATAGCGTAACCATTGGTAATACACAAGCTGCCATTGCTGCCAAAGCCGCGGGCGTTCCCTCTTTACGTCGCCATGTGTTTTTAGATAATGTGCAAACGGAAGCCGAAACCCGACAACAGCTTAATCGTGCTATTGCTTTAGCGCGAAAAAATGGCTCTGCGATTGCTATCGGACATCCTCATCCCTCAACTGTTAGGGCATTACAACAACAGTTGCCTTTATTACCTGCGGATATTCAACTGGTTGCACCAAGTACTCTATTAAAGCCACAGTCAGAAAAACCGATACAACCCGAACCGCCTAAAGTTGTCCCCCCCACAGAACAACCGCAAGAGCCAAAACCTGCATCTTGGCTAAAACCTGCACAAAAAGCGATTATTTCGATGAAAAAAAGTACACTAATTAATACGTTATCCAGTGGATTTAGCTCATCAGAAAAAAAGAAAATACCCAATACGCCTACTCCAAACGAAACGGGTGAAATAAAAGAATAACGCAATAAAAAAGAGCCTGTTAAGGCTCTTTTTTCGCTTAATGATCACTCATTACTGCCAATCTAAAATCACTTTACCAGATTGACCTGAGCGCATGATATCAAAGCCTTTTTGGAATTCATCAATAGGAAACTGATGCGTAATAATAGGCGAAATATCAAGGCCAGACTGAATAAGTGCTGCCATTTTATACCATGTTTCGAACATCTCACGACCGTAGATACCTTTAATAAACAGTCCTTTAAAGATAACTTGTCCCCAATCAATTGCCATATCAGAAGGCGGAATACCCAACAGCGCAATACGACCGCCATGATTCATGGTATTCAGCATGGTACGAAACGCAGGTGGTGCGCCTGACATTTCTAGACCTACATCAAATCCTTCAGTCATACCTAACTCTTTCATCACATCGATTAAGTTTTCTTTGCTGACATTTACGGCTCGGGTAACTCCCATTTTTTTAGCAAGATCAAGACGATATTCATTAACATCAGTGATCACCACATGACGAGCGCCAACATGCTTACAAATTGCAGCCGCCATGATACCAATAGGGCCAGCGCCGGAAACCAGCACATCTTCGCCCACTAAATCAAAAGATAATGCGGTATGTACAGCATTACCAAAGGGATCAAAAATAGCCGCTAATTCATCAGGAATATTGTCTGGAATTTTAAATGCATTAAAGGCGGGGATAACCAAATATTCAGCAAAACAGCCCGGGCGATTTACCCCTACACCAATAGTATTACGGCATAAATGAGTGCGACCACCGCGACAATTACGACAATGACCACAAGTGATATGCCCTTCGCCCGAGACACGATCACCAATATTAAAACCTTTAACTTCCTGCCCTATCGCCACAATTTCACCGATATATTCATGACCTACAACCATAGGTACAGGAATTGTTTTTTGTGACCACTCATCCCAGTTATAAATATGAACATCAGTGCCACAAATTGCTGTTTTGCGAATTTTGATCATCACATCGTTATGACCAATTTCAGGTACTGGAACATCGGTCATCCAGATACCTTCTTGTGCTTTTAATTTTGACAATGCTTTCATAGAGTAACCTTATGCAATCACATTAAGTTCTTTGCCAATTTTGATAAATGCCGCCACTGCACGCTCAATTTGTTCAGTGGTGTGTGCTGCCGACATTTGTGTACGAATACGTGCTTGCCCTTGAGGTACAACAGGATAGAAAAATCCTGTGACATAAATTCCTTCATCAAGTAAGCGTGTTGCAAACTCTTGTGCTAATTTAGCCTCTCCTAACATCACTGGAATAATGGCATGATCTGCGCCAGCCAATGTAAAACCCGCCGCACTCATTTTTTCACGGAAAAGTGAAGCGTTACGCCATAAACGAGCACGAATTTCATCTCCTGATTTCAGCATATCTAAAACAGCAATAGAGGCTGAAACAATTGCAGGGGCTAATGAATTGGAGAATAAATAAGGGCGAGAACGTTGACGTAACCACTCAACCACTTCTTTACGAGCTGCGGCATAACCACCAGAAGCACCACCTAGCGCTTTACCTAAAGTACCCGTGATAATGTCAACTCTTCCCATTACATCGCAATATTCATGGGTTCCGCGACCTTGTGCCCCCACAAAACCCACGGCATGCGAATCATCGACCATCACTAATGCACCGAATTCATCCGCTAAATCACAGATAGATTTTAGGTCGGCAATCACGCCATCCATTGAAAATACACCATCAGTGGCGATCATAATGTGGCGAGCATTATCTGCTTTAGCTTTTTCAAGTTGTGCGCGCAGTTCTGCCATATCGTTATTGGCGTAGCGATAGCGTTTTGCTTTACATAAACGCACACCATCGATAATAGAAGCATGGTTTAAGGCATCAGAAATAATGGCATCTTCAGGGCCCATTAATGTTTCAAATAATCCACCATTCGCATCAAAGCAAGATGAATACAGAATGGCATCTTCCATTCCTAAAAATTCAGCGATTTTATTTTCTAATGTTTTATGTGAATCTTGAGTACCACAAATAAAACGCACAGAAGCCATACCAAACCCGTGGCTGTCCATACCCGCTTTTGCAGCTTCAATTAATTTTGGATGATTAGCCAAACCTAAATAGTTATTGGCACAGAAGTTAATAACATGGCTTCCGTCAGCAACGGCGATATCTGCGTTTTGTGAAGAAGTGATGATGCGCTCATTTTTAAACAGGCCATCTTGACGAGTTTGTTCGAGTTGTTGATTAATTTGTTGGTAAAACGCGGGAGTAGGCATACTTTCTCCTAAACAGAGACAAAAAGAGACTATGGTTATAATTGATTATAATACAATCACGTTGTTTCTTATTTTATGCCTTTGCTCTATTAAAAACGACAAATGTAAATAAATAATGTTATTTGTGTAATTAAGATCACTAATACACACTGTGTTTTTCGAGAATTTCAGCCTGTTATTCCGTGATGAATACTACCGTTAACGCTGTTCAGTGTTATTATAGACCTAGAGCTAATTTTAGATTTTTATATAAAGGGGTAGCCACATGATTATCGTCACGGGCGGTGCAGGTTTTATCGGCAGCAATATTGTTAAAGCATTAAATGATGAAGGTTATACCGATATATTGGTTGTTGATAACCTTAAAGATGGCACCAAGTTCGTGAATTTGGTTGATTTGAATATCACTGATTACATGGATAAAGAAGACTTTATTGCGAGCATTGTTGCAGGTGATGATTTTGGTGATATTGATGCCGTTTTCCATGAGGGTGCTTGCTCTTCTACCACTGAGTGGGATGGCAAATATATGATGGATAACAACTATCAATATTCTAAAGAGCTACTCCACTACTGTTTAGATCGCCAAATTCCTTTCTTATATGCCTCTTCAGCGGCTACTTATGGTGGTCGTACGGATAACTTTATTGAAGAGAGAAAATACGAAGCACCTTTAAATATCTACGGTTATTCAAAATTCTTATTCGATGAATATGTGCGTCAGATTTTACCTGAAGCAGAATCGATGATTTGTGGCTTCCGTTATTTTAATGTTTATGGCCCTCGTGAAGGACATAAAGGTGGCATGGCAAGTGTTGCATTCCATTTAAATAACCAAGTCAATGCCGGTCAAAATCCAAAATTATTTGAAGGTAGCGAAACCTTCCAACGTGACTTTATTTATGTGGGTGATGTTGCCGCGGTTAATTTATGGTTTTGGCGCAATAATGTATCCGGTATTTTTAACTGTGGTACAGGCCGTGCTGAATCATTCCAAGCTGTTGCAGATGCCGTTATTGCTCATCATAAAGATAAAGATCTCTCTATCGAACATATTGAGTTCCCAGAAAAATTGAAAGGTCGTTACCAAGCCTTTACTCAAGCTGATCTAACAAATTTACGTAAAGCAGGTTATACCGCACCATTTAAAACGGTTGCCGAAGGTGTCGAGCTTTATATGCAATGGTTAAATCAAGGTAAGTAATCGCTGTTTATGAAAATCTTTGTGGTAGGGCCTTCATGGGTCGGGGACATGATGATGTCCCAAAGTCTTTATCGTACATTGAAAGCATTACATCCTGCGGCAACGATTGATGTGATGGCACCAGCGTGGTGCCGTCCATTATTAGAAAAGATGCCAGAAGTTGATAATGCAATACCAATGCCATTAGGTCATGGAGCTTTAGCCATTGGTGAACGCCGTCGTTTAGGAAAACAATTAAAAGAGAATGGTTACACGCATGCTTATGTATTACCTAACTCATTTAAATCGGCATTAGTGCCTTTCTTTGCAGATATTCCTAAGCGTACAGGCTGGCGTGGAGAGATGCGCTATGGTCTATTAAATGATTTGCGACCTTTAGATAAAGATGCATTTCCTTTGATGGTTGAACGCTATGTCGCGCTAGCTTATGACAAACTAAAAGTCCAAAAAGCGACTGATTTACCTCAACCTCTGTTATGGCCTAAGTTATCAGTAACCGAGAGTGATATCTCTACCACATTGCATCAATTTTCATTATCTACTCAACGTCCTGCTATTGGTTTTTGCCCAGGCGCTGAATTTGGCCCCGCTAAACGTTGGCCTCATTATCATTATGCCGCTTTAGCGCAGAAACTCATTACAGAGCAAGGGTATCAAATCTTCTTGTTTGGCTCTCAAAAAGACAACGATGCAGGCGAAGAGATAAAACAAACGCTGACGCCAGAAGCTCGTGAAGCCTGTTTTAATCTCGCTGGCAAAACCAGTCTTGAACAAGCAGTAAACTTGATTGCATCTTGTAAAGCTGTTGTCAGTAATGACTCTGGTTTAATGCACGTTGCAGCCGCGTTAGAGCGCCCGTTAGTCGCACTTTATGGCCCAAGTAGCCCTGATTTTACGCCACCGTTATCCCATAAAGCACGCGTGATCCGTTTAATTACTGGCTACCACAAAGTGCGTAAAGGGGATGCCGAACAAGGCTATCACCAAAGCTTAATAGATATTCAGCCAGAGAAGGTTTTTGCTGAATTAGAAAATTTATTGTCAACGGAGCCAGCAGCGTGAAGCGGGTATTAATCGTTAAAACCTCTTCCATGGGCGATGTGTTACATACATTGCCAGCATTAACTGATGCAATAAATGTTTATCCTGATATTCGTTTTGATTGGGTAGTCGAAGAGGGTTTTGCACAGATCCCAAGTTGGCATCAAGCTGTTGATACAGTGATCCCGGTGGCGATACGCCGTTGGCGAAAAAACTGGTTTAGTGCGCCTATTCGTGCAGAGCGCATGCAATTTCGTCGCGCTATTCAAGCGCATCATTACGATGCCGTGATTGATGCACAAGGTTTACTGAAAAGTGCATTCTTAGTGACTCGATACGCCAAAGGCACTAAACATGGTTATTCGCGTCAATGCGCTCGTGAACCTTTGGCCAGTTTTTTCTACGATATTCGCCACGATGTCAGTAAAAAAATGCATGCGGTTGAACGAATTCGCCAACTATTTGCCTTAAGCTTAAATTACCCGATCCCTCAATCTCAAGGTGATTATGGGATTGCACAGCATTTTCTCTCACTTCCCGCCTTTGATGAGCGCCCTTATTTAGTCTTTTTACACGCAACTACGCGTGATGAAAAACACTGGCCAGAATCCCATTGGCGAGAATTAATCGCCCTACTTGCAGATTCAGGGATACGCATTAAATTGCCTTGGGGTGCAGAGCATGAACATCAACGTGCCATTCGCTTAGCCGCAGATTTCGACTATGTTGATGTATTGCCCAAAATGTCGCTAGCACAAGTAGCTCAGGTTATTGCGGGTGCGAAAAGTGTGGTGTCTGTCGATACAGGGTTAAGTCACTTAACTGCGGCACTGGATAAACCCAATATCACGCTCTTTGGCCCTACCAATCCCGGTTTGATTGGCGGTTACGGTAAGGCACAAATGTCAGTGAAAGCAAAAGGTGGGGATATTTCTCAAACCTCAGCAAATGATATTTTTATAAAACTAAACAGTAATGAATAATAATATGAAGATTTATATTGTTAATTTAGAAAAAGATGTTGAAAGAAAAGCATCGATTAAAGCACAGCTTGATGACTTAAACTTAGACTATGAATTTATTTCTGCTGTTTATGGAAAGAACCTTACTCAAGAAGAAATCTCACGCTTAAGCCCTGATTTTGAAAAAACTCGCCTCACATTACCTGAGTTAGGATGTGCTTTAAGTCATTTAAAAGTCTATAAAAAAATAATCGAAAATAACGATAGTATTGCTCTAGTATTAGAAGATGATGTAAAAATAAATTCAGATATAAAAAAATATTTAGACTTAATAGATCATTATTATAATTCTAATAAACCAGAAGTAATACTCCTAGGTAAAGTAAATGAATATATCGAGAGTTTTAAAAAACAGCTAGATGATACATATTCATTAGTAAATGTCATCGACTCAGTGGGCGCATATGGATATTGTATAAATCAAAAAGCGGCAGAAAGACTGCTTGAGTTTTTACAACCCATTTGGATTGTTTCAGATGAATGGAAACTCATTAGAGAGAAGAATATTGTAAAAATAAAAGCGATTGTTCCGCCATTAATTACTTTTACTCAACATGCTGATGCATCAACTATATCTAATGAACCTCGAGCATTACTAACTCACTTTGATAAAAAAAAGCGCAAAAGAAATATTTATGAATCTATTAGACTTTTATTATGGCGTATATTCATTAGAAGCTGGGTCAAAAAAATAAGACCATAAGAAAAATAACTCAAATTATTATTTCCTATGGTAATAAGTCTTACAATATATTGTTTATAGCTTTAAATACTTCATCCGTATTTATTTGTTCCATTGGATGCTCATAACTTGGGTCATACTCTTTTTTAATAACTTGATGAATATCCATATCTTGATACGGGCCTGAAATTTTTGGATCAGCAGTAACAAATAAACTTACTGTTGGTTTCTTTAAGGCAATCGCAATATGTAAAGGCCCTGTATCCCCAGTAACTAATACAGACATATTATCAATATGACTAATCAACTCAGGTAATGTTGTTTTTCCTATTAAATCAACAATATTATTACTGTATTCAGGTTTAATTTTATTCAAAAACACAGATGATAAAGATAGCTCTCTAGAAGAACCAATCAGCTTTATAATAGTATTAGGGTTACTTTCAATTAACTTCTCAGCCAATTGAACAAATTTATCAATACCCCATGTTCTAATTGGGCTAGATGTTCCTAATTGAAATCCAATTATAACTTTATTAGATTCTTCCAAAGGAATATATTTACAAGTTAAGTCCATCTCTGGTGATATATCTTTTTCAGTAATATCTAATGATTTTAATAAATTTAATTTTCTTTGAATAAAATGTCCTGATTGTGGTTTATATTCTGCAACAATCCATTTTCTAAACCATTCAGGGATCACATCATAAGTATTGCGTAAGATATACTGGCAACCCGCCATTACTGCAAATAACACATCGTAAGGAAGATGAGAATGGAGAATAATCGCTAATTCAGGTTTATCTTTTTTTGCCTGTAGTGCGATAGGAAGTAGATTTCTAATTTTATTATCCCAATAAACCACACTATCTATTTGATCATAGTTTTCAACTAATAATCTATTTTTTTCGCTGGAAACCAATGTGATATGTGCATTAGGGTAATGTGCACGAATCGCTCTTATTGCTGGGGTATTAAACATAAAATCACCCAGCGCTGTCGTAGAAAAAATAAGAATACTGTTAAATTGAATATCAGATGAAAATGTATCCGTTTTTTTCATCTTGCCAAAAAGTGGGTTATAAATATTTAGGAAGTTATGTACCCATTTTAATTTCTTTAACTTCATCTTATTTTGCCTGCACCTGACTTTGATAATACTCAGCTAATGTCATTCCCTGCACTTTATCTGATAAGAAGCTAAATAAGGTTTCTAAGTCGTTATATAACCCTTCAATATCTTTTTCAGTACGGAATGTTGGACTACCACCCGGCATAAATTCAGACGAATGCAACATAAATTCAATATGGTCATTGCCTTGAGCTAATGATTTTTCTGCTACATCAATCATCTGTTGGGCATTGCCACCTTTAGGGCGTAGCCAATTTACAGAAGGTGCTCGCTGTTTCCCTCTTAATTTATCGTAACTCTGCTTAATTTTATTCATTAAAGGCGAGTGCTTATATTGAATACTCATCGGCACTTCTAGCAATGTAGAATTGCCCGGTTTAGTGATATCTTCTAGATCCATAAAATAAGCATGGCTAGGAAAATCAGTATAATTAGTGCCTCCTGATTGTGTAGGATCACCTTTAGTCAATCGCCAATCTACTTTAGGTGTTACAGAACAATCGACTTGATAACCAAATTCAACTAAAAGTTGTGCATAAATCTCATTAAATGCCCAACGCCCCGCACGGTGGCTTAACATTTTGGTTTGTAGTTTATCTTCAAGTAAGTCTGTCATTAATGCGATTTTTTCTCGCATTTGATCTTTGGGGTATTCAATTAAATAAGGCTGATAACGTAAATCATCATCTGTTAAAGGTGTTAGTGGTGGACTATTCCACGCATGTAAGTGCATACCAATTTCACCGGTATTGCGGGCAATTACATCACGAGCAAACTCAATATAGGCATCATCCATTACCATTTCATAATTTGTTAGCCAAACAGGTTTAAAATAAAAGCGCTCACAAAGCTGCTGAAAACGAGGAAGAAAGTACGTATTTTGCGTGGTGATCTCCCCCTTATTTTCCCAAAGATTATCGCCTTCGGTATCTAATGTGATAATAAATGCTGGTTTGGTCATTGAAAATACCTTACGCCTTCTTTAGAAATAAATAACTTTATTACTTAATAAGTGATATGTACTGATCAATCACTTCATTAATATCAAATTTTTGGTACATCTCTGGTGTGATTTTAGGTGGCGTAAAATAAACCAACCGCATTTTTTCCGCTAAGGATGCTACATTTAACTCAGCTTTATAGGACGCAAGTTCACCTTCCATAATCTCACCAATACCACCAGGGCAATTGGTACTGACAATAGGGGTATTACAAATCAAGGATTCGACTAATACATTACCTAAACCTTCGCTGTCAGAGCTCAAAACAACCGCTTTTGCATCTTTAATAACCGCAAATGGGTTTGCTAAAAAACCAATTAAACTTACTTTACCTTCTAAATTAAGCTCTGCTATTTTATTTTTAATTTTAGTGGTCACCTCAGAAGAGCCTTGTCCTGCAATAAATAATTTACAAGGTAAATCCGCTAACGCAAATGCTTCTAATAATCTGTCATGTCGTTTAACTTCATGAAAACGACCAATATGCAGTAAATAATCTTGTCCCTGATAAGAATTACTTTCTAAAGCTAAATTTCTAATTTCCTGAATATCAAACGGATTATAAATTGTCTTTAATTGTTGTGGTGATACCCCCACATTTTGGATCAAATCCTGCCCTGCTGCATTGGAAACCGTAATAATATTTTTCCCTTGGTATACTTTTTGGATCTTCTTTTGTTTTAACCAACGAGAAAAACCTGTTTTATTACCTAAATAAGATTGGGAAAAAATGCCATGAATGCAATACCACGTATTTTTATCTGCCAACTCTTTAGATAAAGCGACGATTCTATCTGTCTTATGCAAATTCGAGACAACCAGTGATGGAATACCTTTACGCGCAAATAATGATTTTAACGTATTATCCATTGATTTTGCTCGACGTTTCAGTTCAGTTTGCCGATAAAATAACCCACGGTAACTATCTGCATCAATCAATAACTCAATATTAGCGGGAATAGAATAATCACACTTTTCTGCTAAAGAGAGTAACGTAACAGCATAACCACGCTGGCTTAAGCCATGACATAACCTGATAGTGACATTTTCAGCACCGCCACCAGGTAATCCATCAATAATAAAAAGGATATGTTCCTTCATAAACTAAGAACCTTTTGGTAAAGCCCAATCAGTTGTTGAGATAAATGCTCTGGCGTATAAGGCAATATCTTATTTCGGGCAGCTTTAGACATTTTATTATCAAGATTATCGGCAGAAATTGTCTCTATTGCATTTACCATTGCCGAAATATCTAGTGCATCAGTGACAAAGCCATTAACACCTTGCTCAATAAATTCAGAGCCACCGCAGGTATAACTAGTGATCACTGGTAAACCACATGCCATTGCTTCTAAAACAACATTAGGAAAAGGATCATATAAAGTGGGTAACAATAAACCATCTACCATTTGATATAAAGGTAAGGTATCTTTTTGCACACCTAAAAAATGAACTCGATCATGACTTTTTAATTGATGAGCGAGTTGCTGATATTTTTTCTGTTCTTTATCTTGTCCAATAACAAGTAAATGTGCATTTGTACAACTAATTGCTTCTATGGCCGCTTTTAAGCCTTTACGTTCAAACCCTGAGCCCACATAAATAAAACATTTCGCTTCTATTGGAATATAGTATTGCTGGCGTAACTGTTCGCGATAAAGTGTTGTTGCTGGAAAAAATCGCTGATTATCTATTGCATTATAAATTACACTAATACGTTCACTTTCAATACCAAAGTCTTCCATCACTTCACGTTTTACCATCTCTGAATTACATATAACGCGTTTTAGTTCTGGTGAATGATACATCTCTTTTTCAGCCGTCATTACATAGCGGTGATAACAACTATTTAGCAATAATTGACTACGCAATGGGCTTAAAACGCGCGAACGTTGTAATAACCAGCGGTGATGAACACCATCTCCTGCACGATAAATATCGCATCCTGCAATACGCTCATGACTTTGCACTAAATCGAACTTTTCTTTTTGCCAACATTGTCTTGCTGCTCGAGCAAAACCTTTTTCACGGCTAATTCGCCCCCATTTCATTGGATTGACAATATGAATATGCCACTGAGGTTGTACTGCACCAATCCATGAACGCGTGATCACATTAAGTTCTACAGCTTGATTATCTAATGCCTCAAGTGCTCGAGAAACAAAACGTTCTGCCCCCCCATCAGGTCGGTATTTTTGACGCACTATAGCCAATCGGAATGAATTCATTTTAGTTGTCCCCTTACGGCATTCAGTACATCTTCGACAGGTATTAAACTGAGATAACGCGTTTCTGTGTTGGTATTGACATCATCAGGATCGGGGAGTTCACCATAATTTCCCGCCCATAACACTTCACCAATATGTTCCCATGGTGACCAATGAAATAATTTTGAGGGCCCAAAGAGTGCAATAAGGGGCGTTTTAAGTGCTGCGGCCATATGCATGGGAACGGAATCAACGCCAATAAATAAACGAGCATGATCAATTAACGCAGCAAGTTGAGGTAAAGAGAGTTGTCCTGATAATGAAACCACACTATTTGAAGTACACCCTTTAATTATAGTTTCAACCATCTCTTGCTCTCTTGGATCGGGACCTGATGTTAAAACAATTTGATTTCCTTCTTGTTCTAAAACATCAATTAATTCCGACCATTTATTTTCATCCCAACATTTAAAAAACCAACGAGATGTCGGTTGAATAACAATATAGCTACCCAATACTTTATGTACTTTTAATTTTTCGGTAACGATATATTTATCTTGATGACTATATACCATTGATACTTGGGTATCTATTTTAGGTAACTGTAATGGTTGCAAGAGCGCTAAATTTTGCTCAACAATATGTTTTTGATCTACAGAACCTAGCGGGATCAAATGCGTAAAACATTTTTTCCAAATAGGGCTTTGACGTTTATAAATATCATATCCAACACGAATTTTAGCCCCCGTAAAACGCGTTATTATTGCGCTATTCCATTGATCGGCTAAGTTTATAACAACATCATATTGTTGATTTCTTAAATCGGTTATTAACTTCCATTCATGACGTAACCTTGCCAGCTTCCCTTCACTTTTCCAAGCTTTGTCTAGTGCAAAGATATGATGAATAGAGGAAAAGTGCTCAATCATTGGCATCGTTTCTTTATTGATTAAGACATCAACTTCAGCATTTGGAAAGTTAGCTTTTAATGTATTAATAACAGGGGTAATTAACAAAGTATCACCATGATGTCGTAACTTAATAATAAGAACCCTTTGTATTAACTTCATTTTTTCACTCATAGCATTCCAAATATACTTGAATAATTAGCGATGTGATTTGATTATAAAAAAAATTCTATCAAGTTTCCTGAATAAAGCCTGTTAAAATTAATAAAAAAGCATTATACCGCGTTGTTTAATGCCACAACGTTTGTTTTTACACACTTTATCCCACACAGTGTGATACTATAAGCGTTCGTCTAGATAAGTGAATTTGATAGCATGTTGTTGCGTTTATATCAGGTACTTCTTTACCTTATTCAACCTCTGATTTGGTTGCGTCTTTTATTACGCAGCCGTAAAGCCCCCGCCTACCGAAAACGGTGGGGAGAGCGCTATGGCTTTTGCAAAGGCAAAGTCGTGCCTCAAGGGATATTATTGCACTCCGTCTCTGTCGGTGAGACTCTCGCCGCAGTACCGCTTGTTCGCGCCCTTCGCCATCACTATCCTGATTTACCTATAACAGTCACGACCATGACTCCGACAGGTTCGGAGCGTGTGCGTTCTGCGTTTGGTGATGATGTTTACCATGTCTATCTTCCTTATGATTTACCCGGTTCAGTTAATCGTTTTCTTAAAACGGTTGACCCCAAACTGGTGATCATAATGGAAACAGAGTTATGGCCTAACTTAATTTCAAAACTGCATCAACGAAAAATTCCGTTGATTATCGCCAATGCTCGTTTATCAGAACGCTCTGCCGCTGGTTATCAGAAATTGGGCAGTTTCGTCAAAACGATGCTGCAAAAGATCACCTTAATTGCCGCTCAAAACCAAGAAGATGGTGAGCGTTTTATCGAATTAGGGCTTAAACGTTCACATTTGCATGTTACAGGTAGCCTAAAATTTGATATTTCAGTTACCCCTGAATTAGCCGCAAGAGCCGTTGCTTTACGCCGTCAATGGGCAGCTCATCGCCCAGTTTGGATTGCAACAAGTACCCATGAAGGCGAAGAAAGTATTATTTTAGAGACACATAAAAAGCTACTGACACAATTTCCTCAACTTTTGTTGATTTTAGTGCCTCGACACCCAGAGCGTTTTCCTAAAGCAGAACAGTTAACTCGTGAAGCAGGGCTAAAATATACCTTACGAAGCACGGATGCTGTACCCGATGCACAGACCCAAGTGGTGATTGGCGACACCATGGGTGAACTGATGTTGCTCTATGGTATTGCCGATCTGGCATTTGTGGGGGGAAGTTTAGTTGAGCGTGGTGGTCATAATCCTTTAGAAGCCGCTGCCCACGCTATCCCTGTAATTATGGGACCACATACTTTTAATTTTAAAAATATCTGTGCCAAACTTGATCAAGCTGAAGGATTAATTACTGTTACAGACAGTGAATCAATGGCAACCGCGATTGCCTCACTGCTTAATGATGAAGATTATCGCCGTTACTATGGTCGCCATGCCGTTGAAGTGCTTCATGAAAACCAAGGAGCATTACTGCGTTTGCTTACCTTACTTTCACCTTATCTTCCCCCTCGGAGTCACTAATGAGCCAAAGTAAGCGCCTTTCTGTGGTGATGATCAGTAAAAATGTCGCTGATGTCATTGGCGAGTGCTTAGACTCTGTACAATGGGCGGATGAAATTATTGTGTTGGATTCAGGTAGCCAAGATAACACTCGTCATATTGCGACAGAAAAAGGGGCTAAAGTCTTTATCAACAGTGAATGGCCAGGATTTGGCAAACAGCGTCAACTAGCGCAACAATATGCTACTGGCGATTATATTTTTATGATTGATAGTGATGAACGTGTCACTCCTGAACTAAAAGTCAGCATTCAAGCTATTTTGCAGCAACCTGAAGAAAATGTGGTTTATAACTGTGCTCGCCGTAATTTATTTATGGGGCGCTTTATGAAACACAGTGGTTGGTATCCGGATAAAGTGACCCGTTTATATGCTCGTGAACGTTATCAATATAACAATAATTTGGTTCATGAATCGTTAGAAACCCAAGGTGCAACTACCAAAACATTACAAGGTGACCTCTTACATCTTACTTGTCGTGATTTAATGGAGTTTCAGCAAAAGCAGCTAAAATATGCCGCCGAATGGGCAAAAGAGCGTCATCAACAAGGTAAAAAAGCCAGTTTCGGCTCAATCTTAAGTCATACGTTAGGCGCCTTTTTTAAGACTTGGTTATTAAGAATGGGGTTTTTAGACGGAAAACAGGGGTTGATATTGGCATTTGTTAACGCACAGTATACCTTTAATAAATACGCCTCTTTATGGGAACTCAGCCAGAAGACTGTAAATAATGAAAAATAAAGCTATCTACCCCGGAACTTTCGATCCCATCACTTATGGCCATATCGATATTTTAACCCGCGCAGCAGGTATGTTTGATACGGTTTTATTAGCGATTGCTGATAGCGCCCGTAAAAATCCGATGTTTACCTTAGAAGAACGAGTTGATTTAGCCAAACAGGTAACGAGTCATTTATCCAATGTTGAAGTAGTGGGGTTTAATGAACTAATGGCTAACTTTGCTAAACAACAACAAGCGACGATTTTAATTCGTGGTGTTCGTAGCGTTTCTGATTTTGAATATGAATGGCAACTGGCGAATATGAACCGTCATTTTGCACCGGATCTTGATAGCGTATTTTTACTGCCCTCTCAAAATCTTTCATTTGTCTCTTCATCTTTAATTAAAGATGTTGCGCGCCATGACGGTGATGTCTCTACGTTTTTACCTGACGTTGTCACCACCGCCATGCTAAAAAAACTCGGTAAGATTTAACGCTCGTTCTCACCATGTTGGCAATGTCGGCAAAAAAATGTGCTACGTTGCCCTTGCTTTATACTTTCAATCGGTTGCCCACAAATTAAACACGGTTTGTCTTTACGCCCATAAACAAATAGCTCTTGTGCAAAATAACCGGGTTTACCATCAGATTGTAGAAAATCTTTAAGTGTTGTCCCACCTTGCTCAATGGAACGGGTTAATACCCGTTTGATCGCCGTAACAAGAACTTCACACTCTTCTGATGTTAAGCTATTGGCTTTTCTATCTGGCATAATACCTGATGAAAATAGTGCTTCATTAGCATAAATATTACCGACGCCAACCACTAATTTATTATCCATTAACCACGGTTTGATGGCTGTTTTTTTATTTTTAGACTGTTGATAGAGATATTCGGCATTAAATTCATCCGAAAGCGGCTCTGGCCCTAAATGGGCTAATACCGTGCTTGTGGCTAAATCTTCACACCATAGCCAAGCACCAAAGCGCCGAGGATCGGTATAACGCAGTACCTTGCCATCACGAAAAACCAAATCGATATGATCATGTTTTTCTTCAGGTTGCTCTTCTAATAAAATACGTACACTTCCTGACATCCCTAAATGAATAATGATCCATCCTGTATTAAGCTCGACTAGCAAGTATTTAGCGCGTCGTTTTACGCTTAAAATAGGTTCATCCAATAAGGTTTTTATTTTTTCTGAGACAGGCCAGCGTAATTTACTATTACGCACAATGGCGTAGTGCAACACATTACCCACAAGATGAGGCTCAATACCTCGACGACTGGTTTCGACTTCTGGCAATTCTGGCACAGGTGACTCCATGATTATCAGATAAGAGATACAGCGATAACATCATTTTTATTGTATGATCAGCTTCCCTAAAAGTATAAAGGACGATAGCAGATTATTATGATGGTGTTTAAAGACTATAGTAAAAAATCCCTGTGGAATTTATCCATTATTGGGCTTTACATTATATTGATCTACTTACCGGATATCACCCGTTATAAAAATATTGTGATCGGATTGATTGGTGCAACAGCGCTGTGGTATCTGGTACGTGATTTTAAAACTATCTGTAAAATTTTTAAAAATAATCTGGCTTTCTCGCTACTGTTTTTATTACTGACTATTGGTTATTCCATACTGATTTCTGTCGAGCCAAATATTAGTATCAAAGAAGTAAATAAGCCTATTTTAAATGGCTTACTGCTTTTTGCTGTTACCTTTCCGATTGTATTATATAAAGAAAAACCCACTGATATTGCCAAGATGGTGATGGTAGCTTTTGCAATTGGATTGTTGGTGATTATGGCAAAAGAACTGGTGCAGTATTATTTAGAGTATCAGAAAGGTATTTGGCCTTTTACAATAAAAAGTCAGTTAATTCATAGGGAAATATCCTATGCTCTTCTTTTTTTCTTTCCTATTATATTAGCATTATGGGCTCTAAAAAAACGTAACGCTATTATTAATTGGTTGCTGTTAGCTATTGTTAGTTTAGCATTTGTTTTTATTATGTTAGGAACCTTAGCACGCGGAGCATGGGTGGCATTAGCAATTAGTACGCTACTTATCTTGGTCATTAATCGCCAATGGTTACTACTAATAATCAGTACGTTAATCTGTGCTCTGTTATTTATTGGGGCGACAAATTTACCGGCAAATCCCGTTATCAGCAAATTACTTCAATATAAATTAACCCAAACCAATAGTGGACTACGATTTGATAATGGCACCCAAGGTGCTGCACTTGATCTTATTCTAGAACAACCGATTAAAGGCTATGGTTATGGTAATCAAACTTACCATAATGTTTACAATGAGCGAGTTAAAGATCACAAAAGTTGGGTATTCAAAAAATCCATTGGTCCCCATAACGTCTTTTTAGCTTTTTGGTTTGCTGGTGGTATTTTAGGGCTATTGGGTATTCTCTATTTTTGCTCGTCAATAATTGTGCAAGGTATTCAGCTAATAAGAAAAAATCATGGGATTATTCGCCAAGCAGCTTTAGTGCTATTGATGTCATTTTTAGGAGTGTATGTACTACGAGGATTATTTGAAAATGCCTATATCAATCAAGTGGGTATTTTGGTGGGATTAATGCTGGCACTGCGCCACGCTTTACTCAATAATCAATCCGTCACACCATCAGGTAAACAACAATAAGTTACTTAATTAACGTCTTTATTGTCTTTAGAATAACCTCAGCCCGTTTATCCCAGTTGTAATAATTCTCAACCAGAGAACGGGCATGAGTGGTTTTTTCTTTAGCTCGTTGTGGGTTTTCTCTTAACTGTATTATCTGTTTTGCAAAACTCTGCGCATCGCCACTATCTGCAAAACTTACCGCTTTTTCATCTACAACATCACGAATTGAAGGAAAATCAGAGATCACCACGGGTTTTTCCATCGCCATATATTCAAATAACTTGAGTGGTGAAGTATAGCGGCTTCCAATACTGGTTAACGTAAGCGGGAGTACGCAGATATCATGCTGAGCAATCGCTTCAAAGCGTTTTTTGGGATCAACAAACCCCAAAAAATTGACCTTATCTTTTACGTCCATTTCTTGAGCTAATAAAGTTAATCCGCTAATCTGCTCCGATGTTCCCCCTGCGATATTTAACCGTGCGTTATCAAGATATTTCATTGCTCGCATCATGGTAGGAATACCTTTCCATTTATGCAAACTTCCTAAATAGAGCACTTCAGTAATAGATTGATTTAATTTAGCAGGCACTACCTGACTATCCGCCACTGCATGTAAATCTACACCATCAGGCACAATAATTATTGGTGTAACAACTTGATACTGCGAAACAATATCATCTCTTAATAATGAAGTAAGAACAAAAATACCCGTCGCTTGGCTATAAACTAACTTCTCCATTTTTAATAGCTTATGATATTTTGCACGATTCTTTTTTTTCTCAAATGAATGAGACTCAGCAAAAGATTGAGCAAAAATTTCATGGCTTTCAAAAAAGAGGGGAATTTCTGGATAATTTTCACAAAGATAACACGCTAGCTTTAAGTTACGGGTAAACAACGCATCTACATCATTTTGTTTTATCCAACGAGCAATTTGTAATGAGAAAAGTTTTTGTGAATTAAATGGAAAATACCATTTACGTCGAATATCTCTTAAGGAAACTAAGCTCGCATTAGTGTGAATTGAACGACCTAATATATCGCTATCTTGATATTGTCCTTTTGGCGTGACTAAAGTGACTTCTGCACCCGCTCGAGCAAATGCATCCACATTTTGCAAGATTTGCAAGGAAGCAACACGTAAGTCAGGAACTGGGTAAGGATCAAGATAGGCGATCTTCATTATTATGACGCCAATGCCTGTAATAAACGTTGCGCGGAATGTTGCCAAGTATAACGTGTTTCTATACGCAAACGCGCATTCTCACCCATCGCTTTTCCTCTATCAGGTAATTGGCGAAGATGATTAATCGCCATCACAATTTCATCTGCACTACCAGGAGCAACTAATAATCCCGCAGTGCCTTCATTACCGACAACTTCAGGGATCCCCCCTATATGGCTGGCAATCACTGGTTTTGCACACGCCATGGCTTCTGCAATCGTAATACCGAAGGCTTCATCTCCTGTACTTGGGAAAATACCTGCATCACTGGCTGCATAAAATTCAGGTAATTGATTATGCCCAACGGGTTGATGAAAAATGACTTGTTCTGCAATACCTTTCGCCACCGCTTTACTTTTCAATCGTTCTAAATCATCACCAGCACCGATAATCAAGAGCTTAACATCTTCACCTTTTAGTTTTTCAATCGCATCAATCGCCACACTTAAGCCTTTCCAACCCACTAATCGACCTGCAAATGAGAGTAAAAATGTAGACTGACTTATTCCTAATTGCTCACGTAATGAGGTACTCATTGGCTTAAATTTTGCAATATCCACGCCATTATAAATTACGCTCGGGAATTGCTTAAAATGGTGTTGAATTTGCCAAGCATTAAAATGACTACATGCAACCCATGCTGAGATTTTCTTACCTAACCGACGATCACCTTTAAAAAAGCTGGTGCCTCCACTCATATAACAAAAACGCGTTGAGGATGATTTAGACATCATAGAGGGCCAAAAAAAATCAAACGGTTTGGTTAAAATAATCCAATCAAAATGTTGGTTGATAACATCTTTTTTAGCGTGCCGCGCAAAAGTGTAACGCTCAACAATACGGCGAAAACGTCCACCGAGATCGATAACTTTATCCCGCGGTGTATAAGGATAAGTGTGTACCTGTATTTGGCGTCCTGCCAGATTGTGTCGAATATCGCCATTGCCACCATAAAGATGAACTTCATGCCCAGCATCATGCAGTTGCTTAGCAAGCTCCCAAACCGCGGTTTGGATCCCGCCATAAGACATGGTGATTGTGACATCAATTATACCGATCTTCATGGATTACTTTTTCACCTTCATTCCATTCATGATATTACGCACTGCATTCCACACTTCTTCAACTGATATTTCAGCCATATTGTCTTCACGGTGGGCATTTTCCAACGATGTTGGATGTTGGATAACCTGACAACAAGAATGTTGTAATGGTGCTAAATAACATCCTGGGTGATAGCTATGATATAGCGCCACCATTGGGATATCTAAAGCCCCTGCTAAATGTGTAGGCCCTGTATCTACCCCTACATAGAGCGATAAATTTGCCATAATCGCCGCATTTTGTCGCATTGAAACTCGACCCGCTAAGGCTAAACAATGCTCTTCACCGATCTTTTTAGCTAAATCAATGGATAATTGTTGGCTTTCCTGACTACCTAATAGCAAAAAGTACGTACTCGCGTCATGGGTAATAATCTGTTTTGCTAATTGCAGAAAATTTTCTACGGGCCAATCCCTATAGGCTTTAGCCGGAAAACTTTGCAGTTGAAAACCAACAATATTCTTATTAATTAATGCATTATCTTTTAAAAACTGTTGTGCAAAAGCCGTTTCTTCGTCATTGATAAAATAACGTAATTGCCAACAACTCGGATAAATCCCTAATGCATTAATTAATAAGGCTCGCTCTTTTTGTGCAACCATTGGCGAAGTGGGACGCGCAACCCAAGTCGTATTACCTTGCTGCTGAGAAATATCAGCAAAAGCAACGGTATGATGAGATTGACGACGAGCATAGTTCACCAATTCACTATCATTACCGTAAACCAAAGCCAAGTCATAAGGCTTATGGGGTAACCATCCAGACCAAACTGCTCTTTTTTTAGAAAAAGGCCTAATACAATCAATATCAGGATTATGCTCAAGAATGCATGCACTACGTTTATGTGCAAATACATGAATATGAGCATTGGGCCAGCGCTGCTTTAAAGCATGAAGAACAGGAGTGATAAGTAATGTATCACCAAAACGCGCTACCGCTATAACCAATATATTTTTTGGATCCATATGCTTTTTATTTGGTTTAAATGATACATTTACTTTTCAGACTATACACTAAAAAGTATTACAAATATTCATCAATGAGATGAATACACCAAGTTAATAATAGAGATAATCATTTCACGACTTTATTATCAACATTAATCATACTGATTTATTTTTATCGTTGATTGCCTGAATAAAGATCCTTTCCATCTTATCTAACATGTTATCTAAACTAAATCGTGAAATGGCATGTTCAAGCGCTGCTTTTCCCATCTGTTCACGCAATTCATCTGAACTCATTAATTTAGCTAAATGACGGGTTAATAATTCTTGTACTTGCGGTACTAATGT
Source organism: Proteus penneri (assembly GCF_022369495.1). Classification (NCBI taxonomy): domain Bacteria; kingdom Pseudomonadati; phylum Pseudomonadota; class Gammaproteobacteria; order Enterobacterales; family Morganellaceae; genus Proteus; species Proteus penneri. Next base: position 3,539,300 of record NZ_CP059690.1, on the reverse strand, counting down.
AAAACCGGTTTTACCATCAATAACGGCTTCACTAATCGCGCCCACCATTGTAGAAACAACAGGTAAACCACAGGCCATCGCTTGCATAATGCCTTGCGGTACACCTTCATTACCAAAAGAAGGTAATGCAAATAGATCCATTGCATTTAAACAATCAGGCACATCATTACGATTACCAAGGAAGAAGATACTTTGTTCTAGTCCCGCCTCTTTCACCATCGGTTCTAAATTTTTACGTTGAGGTCCATCACCAACAAAAATTAATTGCCAATCAGGAAACTGCTGATGCAATGATTTCCATGCTTCTACTAAATATTTATGTCCTTTCCATACACGCATAGTTGCAACAATACCTAATGTCAGCTTATTCGGTATTCCAATTTTTTCTCTAGCGTGTTGTTTATCTTGAGGAAAAAAACGTTGTAAATCGATTCCTGTAGGCACCGATGTCATTTTTTCTAATGGAAATTTATTATGCTGATGGAGCGTCTGGCGTAATTTCTCACCTGTTGTCACAACATGGGCACTGGATGAAAGATAAAGCCATCGTGTTGGTAATGAACGTGAAACATCCGTAGAAACATGACGAGTTCGAACCACCACGGGTGATTGGCGTAATGTGGCACAAGAAGCAGCAACTAGCCATGCATCAGTTGAACTATGAGTATTGATAATATCAAATTGGTGATGATGTAATTTCAGCCATTGACGAAGTGCTTTTAATGATGAAAGACGTTTTTTTTCAATGGGCAATGTGAAAACTTCAATACCATAATCAGGTGCTGCTTTAGCAATTTTAGATGTGGGACAACACACCAATGCCACTCGGTGTCCTTTGCGGATCATACCTTGAGATTCCGTCAGTATACGAATTTCCTGACCACCCCATCCACAAGATGATTCTGTATGTAATATTGATAGTGCTGACTTACTCATCCGCAATCCATTCACCTGACGATTCAAAAGAGCCATAGTATAACTAAAGAGCAAGCTAAGGTCACAATAGCTTTACTTTGTTATACTTAGCTGGCTCCAGATAACAAAAAACCCGACACGAAGGTCGGGTTTTTTAAGAAAACTAAAATTATTTAATTTTAGCTTCTTTATAAAGCACATGTTGACGAACAACTGGATCGAATTTTTTCATTTCCAGTTTTTCTGGCATAGTGCGTTTGTTCTTCGTAGTGGTATAGAAGTGACCTGTACCAGCAGAAGAAACGAGTTTAATTTTCTCGCGAATACCTTTAGCCATTTTTCAGCTCCTTAGAACTTCTCACCACGGGCACGTAAATCTGCTAATACAGATTCGATGCCTTTCTTATCAATCACACGCATACCTTTAGCAGATACACGCAGAGTTACGAAACGTTTCTCAGACTCAACCCAGAAACGGTGAGAGTGCAGGTTTGGCAGAAAACGGCGTTTAGTCGCGTTTAATGCGTGAGAGCGGTTGTTTCCACTCACAGGACGCTTGCCGGTAACTTGGCAGACTCGGGACATGTCTATTCTCCAAAAATCTAATCAGCTCGAGCTTTAATATCAGGTTTGACCGCCTCGTCAGGCTTTGGAGCCCATCTCAGCAACTTTTAACGATTGAAAAACTGTGTAAACACCTCAGAAAAAACTTGCTGAGATAGGCTCTTCTCGCCAAACCCAAGATCCTCAAAGGTGGCGTAGTATACGCCCAATGGCCTCAACGCTCAAGACCCGTACAAATAAAGATTGACAATAATTACAAAAATATTTGCTATAACCAACCTCGTTCTGCAAAAGAAACACAATCATCATGCCCTATCACAAGGTGATCGAGTACATTTACGCCCACTAATTGGCAAGCAAGAAAAATTTTTTCTGTTATTTCTTTATCTGCGAGACTCGGTTCGCAAACACCAGAAGGGTGATTATGAGCAAGAATAATAGATGTTGCATTCTTTTTTATTGATTGACGGACAATTTCTCTAGGATGAACCTCTACACGATTAATTGTTCCTTTAAACATCTCTTCAAATGCAATCAATTGATTTTGATTATCAAGAAAAAGTACCACAAACACTTCTCTGTCTCGCCAATGCAATAGTTTTTGTAAGTAATACTTTGTATCCTCTGAAGAAGATAAAACATTTTTATACATAAATTGTGTTGTGGAAAAACGCTGTGCCATTTCATTGATAGCTTGCAATTGAGTAAACTTTCCTACACCGACACCTTTAAAACGCCCCAATGTTTCATAATCAGCATTAATAACATGATAAAGAGAACCACACTCTTTAAGTAGAAAAGCCGCCAATTCTAATACAGATTTTTCATAAGTGCCGGTGCGCAAAAAGAGCGCCAATAACTCAATATCAGTGAGTGATTCCACGCCATAAAGTAACAATTTTTCTCTAGGTAACAGTTCACTAACCGATTGATTTTCCATCCGTGGACTCCTTAATACGTAAAGACAGTGGGATTAATGATCTATTTTATTTCTTCACATAAATATTAAAATTTAGGCGAAGTATCACTCATCATTAAATGCTAATCGCAAAACAACTGTTGTTTTATACAGTTAACTTACTATAAACTGCTAATCTTGTATAAAAAAGACACATATTAAATTTATGCGAGACAAATCGCATAAATTTAATCTATAAAACATGAAGTTACATAGAATTCCGAATTCACGATGACCTTGTGGTAAAATTATGGGCAATTATTTATGTACTTAGGCATTTCATCATGACTACACTTCACGACAAAAAGATCATTCTTGGTATCAGTGGTGGTATTGCGGCCTATAAAGCACCTGAACTTGTACGCCGTTTACGTGATAAAGGCGCGATTGTCCGTGTTGTAATGACACCCGCAGCACATGCTTTTGTCACACCATTATCATTACAAGCCGTTTCTGGCTTCCCTGTAGCAGATGACCTACTTGATCCTGCTGCAGAAGCCGCTATGGGGCATATTGAATTAGGCAAATGGGCTGATTTAATTCTACTTGCACCCGCTACCGCCGATCTTATTGCACGCTTACGAGTGGGGATGGCAAATGATTTACTTACCACACTCTGTTTAGCGAGTAGCGCACCGATCGCTATCGCGCCAGCAATGAATCAGCAAATGTACAGAGCCACAATTACACAAGAAAATTTATCAGCTTTAGAGCAGCGAGGCTGTTTAATTTGGGGGCCTGACTCTGGTAGCCAAGCTTGTGGTGATGTAGGACCAGGGCGAATGCTCGATCCTTTAGAGCTAGTCTCATTAGCGGAAAAACAACTTACTTTACAACCACAAGATTTTGCAGGTAAAAAAATTACAATCACCGCAGGGCCTACTCGTGAAGCACTCGATCCGGTACGTTTTATCAGCAATCATAGCTCTGGAAAAATGGGCTTTGCAATTGCACACGCAGCCGCACTACGTGGAGCTGATGTCACGCTTATTGCTGGGCCTGTCACATTACCGACACCCGCTTGTGTTAAACGTATCGACGTTGAAAGTGCACAAGACATGTATGAACAAGTGATGTTAATCGCACCTTCACAAGATATTTTTATTGGTTGCGCTGCAGTTGCAGATTACCGCGCTAAACTTATCGCGGCTGAAAAAATAAAAAAACAAGGTGATGAAGTCACCATCACTATGGTAAAAAACCCCGACATTGTCGCGAGTGTCGGAAAGATGGTTGAACACCGTCCTTTTGTTGTTGGATTTGCAGCCGAAACCCAGAATGTGGAAGAATATGCCCGCAAAAAACGAGAACAAAAGCAGCTCGATTTAATCTGTGCCAATGATGTTTCAATAGAAAATCAAGGCTTTAACAGTGACAACAATGCATTACACCTTATTTGGGCTAATGGAGAAACGCGCTTACCACACAGTAGTAAAGCACAACTTAGCCATCGCCTACTTGACGAGATAGCCAAACATTATGATGAAAAAAATTGATGTTAAAATCCTTGATGCACGTATTGGTCAAGAATATCCACTTCCTGCTTATGCCACAACAGGCTCTGCTGGTTTAGATTTACGCGCTTGCCTTGATGCACCATTGGTTCTTGAACCAGGGCAAACCGAATTATTACCTACAGGTCTTGCTGTACATATTGCCGATGAAGGATTAGCAGCAATGGTGCTTCCTCGTTCAGGGTTAGGCCATAAACATGGTGTTGTATTGGGTAACTTAGTGGGACTGATTGATTCTGACTACCAAGGTCAACTCATGGTGTCAGTTTGGAATCGTGGTCAAACAGCGTTCACTATCGAACCGGGTGAGCGTATCGCTCAAATGATTATCGTACCTGTCGTTCAAGCTGAATTTAATATTGTTGAAGATTTTACCGCAACGGAACGTGGTAGCGGTGGCTTTGGTCACTCCGGCCGCCAATAATAAAGACGTCTTGCATTTAATTATATCAATGACGATATCACTCCCTTTGCACTAAAACCTTAGTGCAAAGGTTTACTGATTTGTTTTGCTTTTAGCAGGGGCCTTATCAGTCATGGCAGAAGAAAAAGAAACCAAAAAGAAAAGAAATAGACGGGATGAAATCTTACAGTCACTTGCCCAAATGTTGGAATCAAGTGATGGTAGTCAGCGCATCACAACGGCAAAGCTTGCCGCCAATGTTGGTGTATCTGAAGCTGCACTCTATCGACATTTCCCAAGTAAAACCAAAATGTTTGATAGCTTGATTGAGTTTATCGAAGACAGCTTAGTTTCTCGTATTAATTTGATTTTAAAAGACGAAAAAGAAACGATAGCCAGAATTCGCTTAATTCTTATCTTGATCCTTGGTTTTGCTGAGAAAAATCCAGGACTATCTCGTATTTTAACGGGCCATGCATTAATGTTTGAACAAGATAGATTGCAAGGGCGAATAAACCAACTTTATGAGCGCATTGAGGTTCAACTACGACAAGTTATTAAAGAGCGTAAGATCCGTGAAGGTAGTGCTTTCTTGCATGATGAAGCGTTACTTGCGTCACAATTACTCGCTTTTTGTGAAGGTATGCTAGCGCGCTTTGTTCGCACTGAATTTCGCTATCAGCCCACTCAAGAATTTGAAGCCCGATGGCCATTAATCTTGGCACAGTTACAATGAAATGATGGACTCGTGATTTAACTCAACAATTTGAAATTTACAGATATGCCGTTTTTTTCTTATTTGTGTTAACATGCGTCTTCTGACACATAGTTACCTATATGTATTTATCAGGAATGGCACTCGTGCAGTTCCTACATTGTGGCATTAGCAACTCGCTTTGCCCCTGCAGTAAAAGTCCTTTTTATATTTCAATATCTGTGATATTTATCACAGAAGCTTCATTGTACTACTCACCCCGCCCATAATTGGGCGAGGGCTTTTTTTATCTATAATCGACCAACTTGTTTATCGCTTATTAACTTTATTAATTCACGCCATAGCGCTCACGATAAGCTTTAACTGCAGGTAAATACTCAGACAAAGTTTCGCTCTCACTTAGGTAGCTAATTAAATCATCCAAAGTAATAATCGAATACACTTGGCATTGATAATCGCGTTTTAACTCTTGTATTGCAGAGAGTGCTTCTCGCCCTTTCTCTTGTCTATCCAAACTTAATAATACGGCAGAAAGCGTTGCATCATGCTGTTTGATGATTTCCATTGATTCACGAATTGCAGTACCTGCCGTAATAACATCATCGACAATCACAACATTACCTTTCAATGGGCTTCCGACTAACGTTCCTCCTTCACCATGATCTTTAGCCTCTTTACGATTAAAACAGTAAGGGATATCGATATCATGATGTTCAACTAATGCGACTGCCGTTGTAGTTGCAATAGGTATCCCTTTATAAGCGGGCCCAAACAACACATCACAAGACACATTATTATCTAATAATGTTTGCGCATAGAACTGCCCCAGTAAAGCCAAATCACGCCCTGTATTAAATAAACCGGCATTAAAAAAATAAGGACTCACCCTTCCTGATTTCAGTGTGAACTCACCAAATTTCAAGACATTTTTTGCTAATGCTAGTTCGATAAAGCGGCGTTGGTAGGCTTTCATTTCTTTCTCCTCTCTACGTTACTTGATGATAAATTTTAGGCATAAAAAAGGCGACTTTTCAGTCGCCTTAAAAATAAAATTTATTGCTTCAGCGCCTCTTTTTGCGCTTCAAATATTTTCTCTAATCCCCCTTTAGCAAGGGCGAGTAAAGCAAGTAATTCTTCATGGCTAAATGGCGCACCTTCTGCCGTACCTTGAACTTCAATCATACGGCCATCATCGATCATCACCACATTCATATCTGTTTCTGCGGCTGAATCTTCAACATATTCAAGATCGCATAATGGTTCACCATCAACAATTCCCACAGACACAGCAGCAACCATTGATTTAAGAGGGCTCTTTTTCAGTTTGCCTTCTTCAACCATTTTATTTAAAGCATCAACTAACGCGACGCAAGCACCGGAGATAGAGGCGGTACGTGTGCCACCATCTGCTTGAATAACATCACAATCGACGGTGATGGTAAATTCACCTAACGCTTTTAAATCAACCGCGGCACGTAATGAGCGAGCAATTAAACGCTGGATCTCCATAGTACGACCCGTTTGTTTACCGCGAGCCGCTTCACGAGCATTACGACTATTTGTTGCACGAGGAAGCATGCCGTATTCTGCGGTCACCCATCCTTGCCCTTGTCCTTTCAGAAAACGTGGTACACCGTCTTCTACAGTGGCATTACACAAGACTTTAGTATCACCAAATTCAACTAATACAGAACCTTCAGCATGTTTTGTATAGTGGCGAGTAATGGTAATAGGACGTACTTGGTTTGCTTGTCTGTCTGCTGGACGCATGGTGTTATCTCCGCTTTCTCTGACATATTGGGGGCGCATTATACGACCTAAAATGGCTTATGCCTATCCTTGTATTGATGCATAGGGTTATAATCGTATTATCTTTTACACTATTGAGACCCTATTATGATCCGTAGCATGACCGCTTTTGCTCGCCGAGACATTAAAAAAGACTGGGGTAGCGCTGCATGGGAACTGCGTTCCGTAAACCAACGCTACCTTGAAACTTATATTCGTTTGCCTGAGCAATTACGTAGTTTAGAACCTGTTATTCGTGAACGTCTACGTAATCGCTTAACACGCGGTAAAATTGAATGTAACTTACGCTTTGATCTTAATGCTCGCTTTCAAGGCGAACTTAATCTGGATGAAAACCTCGCCAAACAACTCATTGTTTCTGCCAACTGGGTAAAAAGCCACAGCCATGAAGGCACTATTAGCCCATTTGATATTTTACGTTGGCCAGGTGTTATTTCAGCACAAGAGCAAGATTTAGATGCCATTGGTACTGAGCTTTTAGCGGAATTAGATTTGGCAATTGATGCTTTTATTGCTAGCCGTGAAACCGAGGGACAAGCACTTAAAGCACTAATTGAGCAGCGTTTAGATGCAGTTAGCGAAGAAGTCATTAAAGTAAGAGCACAAATGCCAGAAATTTTACAATGGCAACGTGAACGCTTAACCAGCAAATTAGAAGAAGCGCAAATTCAAATTGATAATAATCGTTTAGAACAAGAGTTAGTGATGCTAGCGCAGCGTTTAGATGTTGCTGAAGAGCTTGATAGATTAGAAGCTCACGTTAAAGAAACACGCAAAATTCTAGTGAAAAAGGAAGCGGTAGGCCGCCGTCTTGATTTTATGATGCAAGAATTTAACCGTGAATCCAATACGTTAGCCTCAAAATCAATTAATACAGAAGTCACCAATTCAGCCATTGAATTGAAAGTTTTAATTGAACAAATGCGTGAGCAGATCCAAAATATTGAGTAAGATTTCTTAGCGGTTTACAGCCCATCATTAGGCCAGTAGATACATTGTATTTGCTGGCTTTTTTGTTATAACAATTTTCTAATTTTAGTGAGCTTCATTTTTTATAAATTGAAAATTGCACACCTGAAATGTTCAATTCAAATGTACATTAAATAATGTGAGAAAATATTATGCATACTTATACCTCCACTCAAGCTCGGGCTCATATTTCTGAAGTTTTAGACACCGCTATTCATGATAAGATCTTAAAACAACTTCCTGGTGTTGCAGGAATGCCTGAGCCCAGAAGAGCTGAGGCACTTATTTACAGAGTACAAAATCGTACTCATGATGAAGGAATAACAGATATTTATGAGCTAGCTGCAACCTATTGGATCGCCATTTCTCGAGGCCATATTTTTAATGATGGTAATAAACGAACTGCATTTTTTGTCACTATGTTTTTTCTTTATCGCAATGGTATAAAAAATAATAGATGTTGATGATGTATTGGAAAATTTAACCGTTGATGCAGCCACAGGAGCTAAAAATAGCCAACAGTTGGCACAATACCTAAGAAAATTAAGTGATAAAAATTAAAACGATTTAATCACTCACCTAATGCCTTTCTAATAAACCCTCTATTTTGTGTAAGCATCTGTGTGGCTTGCTGTGCATCTACGTTTGCTAAGATCATCAAAATTGCCGTTTTACAGTGGCGATGACATTGTGATAACGCGTCTTCAGCGATAGCTCTTTCACACTCTGTTGCTTGCATTACAATACGAATTTGACGTTCAACAAGTTTGGCGTTGGTTGCTTCAACATCCACCATTAAATTACCAAAAACTTTGCCGATTTTTATCATCGCCCCTGTTGTGATCATATTTAAGATAAGCTTTTGTGCTGTACCCGCTTTCATACGTGATGATCCGGTTATCACTTCTGCACCCACAACTGGTGTAATAGCAATATCAGCAAGTCTGGCAATCGGGCTTTCAGGATTACAACTTATCGCCCCTGTTGTTGCACCTAATGATTTAGCGTAATTCAATGCACCAATCACATAAGGTGTTCTGCCACTTGCTGCAATACCCACTAAAATATCTTGCTTATTAAAATTAAGTTGTCGTAAATCCTCTTCACCTAATTGCGCATTATCTTCAGCATTCTCAACAGCTTGTAAAATAGCTTTATGCCCACCCGCAATTAAACCAATCACCATTTCATGAGGTGTGCCATAAGTTGGCGGACATTCACTGGCATCTAAAATCCCTAATCGTCCCGAGGTGCCTGCTCCGCAATAAATAAGACGACCACCTTGAGAAAAAGCAATTGCAACCTTATCAATTAATTGAGCAATTTCAGGTAACACTTTCTCGACGGCTAATGGCACTTTTTTATCTTCATTATTAATGACTTTTAGCATGCCTAATGTTGAAAGTGTGTCTATATTTTCACTGTTATGATTTCTACTTTCAGTGACAAGATTGCTAAGGTCAATCGCCATTATCGCTCTCCCAATATTGTTATTTATTTGATTAACTCGAAGAAATAAACTGCTTTTATACCATTATTATTGGTAAGATTTTCAAAATCATTACAAACGGTACTCTACATGACATTTATGAAATATATTTCAACCTTTACCACCCTACTTACTCTTGTTTGCTCGTTTTCTTTGCAGGCAAATTTTGAAGAACAAGACAAAAGAAAATTTGAAGATACTCGCAAAGAAGCACTCAATCACAATGCACAAGCTCAATATCAGTTGGCCGAAATGTATTTAATGGGAACGGGTGTAGAAAAAAACTTACTTAATGCACAATTGTGGGCTAATGAGTCCATAAAAAACGACTATGCAGATGCCTATGCATTACTTGCTGATCTCTATTTATTTAATGCTGATCCTTATTTTAAAAACCATTATGTTGAAGCGAGAAAATTAGCAACAATCGCTACAAATAAAGGAAGTATAAGAGGAAAAATAAGTCTAGCAACAACACTAATATCACCTTTATCTGGTGAAACAGATTACAAAAAAGCCATTGTATTACTAGAAGAAGCCGCCACAACTCATCAACCCGAATTTGTCTATGCGCCAATTTGGTTAGGTGTGCTTTATAGCGGTGTTGGTAATGTGCCTGCAGATACTGAAAAAGCCAATATGTGGTTTACGAAAGCGAACGAAATGACTTTTGAAGGCTTTGCTCAAGCAATGGCTTCTTTTATGTTTTCTGGTCAATATCATATTATTGAACCCAATAAGCAAAAAGCTGACGAATTAATGAAACAAGCGTGTGAAGAAGCCAAAAAAGTTGGCAATGAGTTTTATTGCCAACACGAGTTTAATTAACCTAAATTAAATCAAATAAATAACCCTAACTCAGAAAAGAGCTGGTAAATCTTACCATCTCTTTTATACCCTATATGTTCTACCTAACGTTCTTTTACAGCGCCATACGGTATTCAATCACACCCGGTTTTTCTGCCACCCAGTTATATAAGCGTTGTCCTCGTAAATTAGTTTCCTGCGTATGCCAATATAGACGGGCACAATTACGCTGTTTTGCTTGTTGATTAACAAATTCAATAAGTTGCTTACCGACATGGCGACCACGCGTATCTGGTGAAACAAATAAATCTTCTAAATAACAAAAATCACTTTCAGCCCATGTTGAGCGATGAAAAAGATAATGAACAAAACCCAATACCTTTTCACCTTCCATTGCGACGGCACAATAAACCGGCTCTTTTTCATCAAAAAAACGCGCCCATGTTGTTAATGTGGTCTCTTCTGATAACTCGACTTTATAAAATGCTTGATAACTTAACCAATATGGCAACCATTGAGCATAATGCTCTTGTTCAACAAACTGAATTGAAACAGTTATTGGTGTTGTGCTCATCTCTTCACTTCCTTCTACTTTCATCAATGCGATAAAAAAGTATCGCCTGCCTTTAATCGTGGCCATGGTACGTTTAATTTTGGTTCCCAATAAGGTACACTTTTTGTGTTTTTATAGGGTCCACTTTATGAAACAGAAAAAAACAGCTTATTTTCCTAACCTTGTTTTAGAAGAAGGGCCTATTGGCTCTCAGGTTTATCACGCAATTAGAAAAGCGATTTTAGATGGGCGCTTAACATCAGGTAGCCGTCTACCATCAAGTCGCACATTAGCTGAAATGATGTCGATTTCTCGTAACTCTGTTATTGCAGGATTTGAACGTTTAATTGATGAAGGCTATTTATTTACTCGGCGCGGTGCTGGTACTTTTGTTGCAAGCACAATCCCTGATGCGATTATTTCAGATCAGTGGATCAAAACAATCCACTCTACTTCTTCAACACACATCAAAAACCCATTAGAAACGCTAAATCCCAATATGCAAAAAGCCCACGCTTTTTGGCAACAGTCACAACCCAATATCAATAGCAGTCCTACATTTCATGTTGGCGTTGGCTGTGTCGATCTTTTTCCTCATGAACTTTGGGGAAGATTATTAGGGCGGGTTTGGCGGCAATCAAAAAAAGCACTCGCAACATTTAATTCGCCAACAGGCTACACGCCATTAAAAGAGATGATATGCCAATATGTTCAATCAACTCGAGGGCTTTTTTGTCAGCCTGAACAAATCATTATTGTAAATGGTACGCAGCAAGCGATAAATCTCACCACTAGAGTTCTATTACAAGAGGGAGATACTGTTTGGCTAGATGATCCTGGTTATGACAGTGCTCGGGGTATCTTCACTTCTTATGGTATAAAACCACATCCAATAAGTTCAGATATTGATGGAATGGATATTTCTCGAGGAATAGCGCAGTGTCCAGAAGCAAAACTTGTTTTTACAACTCCTTCTCATCAATTTCCCTTAGGCAATACACTCTCACTTTCACGTCGTATTGCGTTATTAGAGTGGGCATCATCCAATAATGTGTGGATCTTCGAAGATGACTACAATAGTGAATTTCGTTATCACTCTAAACCGATTCAATCTCTACAAGGTTTAGATAAATACCAGCGGGTTATTTATGCTGGTACATTCTCAAAAATGATGTATCCCGGATTTCGTTTAGGCTTTTTAGTGGTTCCTTTACCTTTAGTTGATACATTTAAAGCTGCTAAATATTACACCGATTCGCATTCAGGTTTTCTAGAACAAGCAACATTAGCGTTATTTATGTCTCAAGGGCATTACGCCCGCCATGTAAGAAGAATAAGAAAAGCCTGCTATGAACGTTATCAAGTGTTAACTAATGCGATAAAAACACATTTATCTCATGTCTTCTGTGTTGAACCAACAGACTCTGGCATCCATATTGTCTGCTGGCTACAGGCTGGTTATACAGAAGAATATATTGTGAAAAAATCACGAGAAATTGGATTAGCTATACAGCCTTTATCACGTTACTGCATTCAAACCTACCCAAAACAAGGCGTATTATTAGGATATGCTGCTCATAATCCTCTTGAAATTGAAAAGAGTGTTATTTTACTTGCTCAAACATTATCTAAATAAATAGCATTGATTCTTAATTGTTATTTACAATATAAATGTCGAGCAAGCTTTGCATTTACCCTATATTATTTTTAGGCGTGCAATAATAAACCCAAGCAGGGGGAACATTCCGCATAACTAATTTCTTTTCTAAATGAAAATAACGAGATAACGTTTTTTCATATCGAGTGGTATATTGAAATAACACAAAACAACCTTGTGTTTTTAATAACTCTTTATGTACCCGTTTTAAAATTCTTAAACCTGTTTTCTTTGGTATCGATAAAAAAGGTAACCCTGAAATAATCATATTATAATGGCTATTTAATTTCTCCGCCGATGCTGTATAAACTCTTAATCGATGATCATTAATTTTATCTAATTCTGTTGCAAAACTAGGTTCTATTTCAAAAACATCTAATGAGGAATTCACCGACATTCTTTTTAAGATCTGTTGAGTAATAACACCCGTGCCAGCACCTAATTCAGCAACTTGAATGTCCTGTTGCCAATTGAGTTTATCCAGCATTTCATAACATAACCAACGAGATGAAGGCGCGATAGTACCCATCGTGGTTGGTGAAATCACAAACCGTTTTAAATACGAGTAGTACGTAGATAATGGAATGACTGTGGATATATCCATTTCGCCTCCTAACACCACTTAATAAGCGGTAAAATAAAATTCAAATAAAATGAAGAACCTTCATCATTATTTTTTATTTATGAAAATACATCATCTATTAAACAGTAGCGTTTAGTATAAAGCTTGGAGTGACCTCTAAGTAAATACGTTTTTCTTATATATTACACTATTTTACATTTTTCTATTTTTACTCTATTTTCTTAAATATGAATATATTTTTATTTATCCTAAAAAAGAAAATAAGATATAGCAGAATATTCTTACACTTTTATGGTAAATTTATTTTCTTTTTTAACAACTCATTGATATTTGTTCGTTCTGTGGCTTTCTTTTGTTAACTCTACGCAGACTATAAGAAACACTTCTAATTCTTTGGTAAATAATCAATAAATTAACTTGCACCTATCTCTATATTTTGTCAGGTTAGTGTGAGGTCTCTCACTATTCCTACAGACAAAGACAGGGTAATTACAATGAAAAATGTTGGTTTTGTGGGCTGGCGTGGTATGGTCGGCTCCGTTTTAATGCAAAGAATGGTTGAAGAACGTGATTTTGATGGGATAAACCCTGTTTTCTTCACCACATCTCAATTAGGTGAAGCAGCTCCTGCTTATGGTAATCACCGTAGCACTCTGCAAGATGCTTATGATATTGATACGCTAGCATCACTCGATATTATTATTAGTTGCCAAGGTGGTGACTATACCAATGAAATCTATCCAAAGCTGCGCCAAGCAGGTTGGCAAGGTTACTGGATTGATGCCGCATCAGCACTGCGTATGAATGATGATGCCGTGATTATTCTCGATCCCGTCAACGGTCAACATATTCAAGACAGCTTAAACAAAGGCATTAAAACTTTTGTCGGCGGTAACTGTACGGTCAGTTTAATGCTGATGTCATTAGGTGGCCTGTTTGCTAACAATTTAGTGGAATGGGCAAGCGTATCGACTTATCAAGCCGCTTCTGGGGCGGGAGCTCGCCATATGAGAGAGTTACTGTCACAAATGGGCTCTTTACATAATCAAGTAGTGAAAGAGCTAGAAAACCCAGCATCTGCAATCTTAGATATTGAACGTAAAGTCACTAACTTTACGCGCAGTGGTACAATGCCAACTGAGCAATTTGGTGTTCCTCTGGCAGGTAGCTTGATCCCTTGGATTGATAAACAATTAGAAAACGGCCAGAGCCGTGAAGAGTGGAAAGGACAAGCTGAAACTAACAAGATCCTAAATACAGGTTCAAATATTATTCCTGTCGATGGCCTTTGCGTTCGTATTGGTGCATTACGTTGCCATAGCCAAGCCTTTACTCTAAAGCTGAAAAAAGATTTACCTGTTGCTGAAATTGAACAATTACTTGCCAACCATAACGACTGGGTAAAAGTCATCCCTAATGATCGTGAGTTGACTATTAGAGAGTTAACACCAGCCGCAGTAACGGGCACATTAAGCACTCCTGTAGGGCGTATTCGTAAACTGAATATGGGCCCTGAATTTATTTCAGCCTTTACAGTCGGTGACCAACTACTATGGGGTGCAGCAGAGCCTTTACGTCGCATGTTGAATATTCTGCGTTAATTTTCCAATAAAACAGCTCCCATAAATAGAAAAAAACCAGCTAATTGAATTAGCTGGTTTTTTTACTTAGCGACATTACACGTCATTAGATATCAATATTTGCCGCTTTCAACGCATTCTCTTCGATAAAGGCACGGCGAGGTTCAACCGAATCACCCATCAAGGTGGTAAATAACTCATCGGTTGCAATCGCATCTTTAACGGTAACTTGCATCATACGACGTGTATCTGGATTCATGGTGGTTTCCCATAATTGTTCTGGGTTCATTTCACCAAGGCCTTTATAACGCTGTACAGCAAGACCACGACGAGATTCTTTTGTAAGCCACTCAAGTGCTTCTTCAAAACTTGAAATCGCCTGGCGACGCTCTCCACGCTCAATAAACGCCCCCTCTTCAATTAGGTTACCAATAATGTCACCTAAATGAGTAATACGTTGATATTCGCTACTGTGGATAAAGTCATAATCCAGTTTATAGTCTGTATCAATACCGTAAGTACGGATACGTAATACAGGCTCGAACAGACGGTTTTCATCGTTTTGAGTGATGGTATAACTATAAGTGCTACTTTGCTCTTCCGCATTATTTAAACGGTTGACCAAGCCACTCATCCACTCTTCAACTTTGGTTTTGTCAGATAAATCTTCTTCTGTGAGCGTTGAATGGTACACCAAGCTATTTAACATGCTCAGTGGATAAATGCGCTCCATACGACGAATAATTTTATGTGCAGCATGGTAGTCAACAACCAGTTTTTCAAGTTGTTCACCGTGCATTGCTGGCGCATGTTCACTAATATAAAGCGCTGCACCATCAAGCGCTATCGACATCAGATATTCGTCCATCGCATCATCATCTTTGATGTATTGCTCTTGCTTCCCTTTCTTCACTTTGTAAAGTGGTGGTTGAGCAATAAAGATATGACCACGTTCGATAATTTCTGGCATTTGACGATAGAAGAAAGTCAGTAATAACGTACGAATGTGAGAACCATCGACGTCGGCATCCGTCATGATGATAATGCTGTGATAACGCAGTTTATCTGGGTTATATTCATCACGACCAATACCACAACCTAATGCTGTGATTAATGTTGCTACTTCTTGAGACGCCAGCATTTTATCAAAGCGCGCTTTCTCAACGTTGAGGATTTTACCTTTTAACGGCAGAATAGCCTGT
Source organism: Proteus penneri (assembly GCF_022369495.1). NCBI lineage: Bacteria > Pseudomonadati > Pseudomonadota > Gammaproteobacteria > Enterobacterales > Morganellaceae > Proteus > Proteus penneri. The sequence goes on along the minus strand of NZ_CP059690.1, from coordinate 3,523,582 downwards.
GTTTTACGGTTACGCCCTTGTTTTGCAGAGCCGCCCGCAGAGTCCCCTTCCACTAAGTACAGTTCAGAGAAAGCAGGATCACGTTCAGAACAGTCTGCTAATTTACCTGGTAAGCCACCTAAATCTAATGCACCTTTACGACGTGTCATCTCACGTGCTTTACGTGCAGCTTCACGAGCACGAGCAGCATCAATAATTTTACCGACAACGATTTTCGCATCGTTTGGATTTTCTAACAGGTATTCCACCAGCTTCTCATTCATCAGCGTTTCTACCGCTGTTTTAACTTCTGAAGAAACCAGTTTATCTTTGGTTTGTGATGAGAATTTAGGATCTGGAACTTTAACAGAGATAACCGCAATCAAGCCTTCACGCGCATCATCACCCGTTGCACTGATTTTCGATTTCTTATTAAACCCTTCTTTATCCATATAGTTGTTTAACGTACGAGTCATTGCAGTACGGAAACCAACTAAGTGTGTACCACCATCACGTTGTGGAATATTGTTGGTAAAGCAATAAACATTCTCTTGGAAGCCATCATTCCACAGCATCGCAACTTCAACACCAATACCATCTTTTTCAGTGGAGAAATAGAATACATTTTGATGAATTGGCGTTTTATTACGGCTTAAGTATTCAACGAATGCCTTAATACCGCCTTCATAATGGAAATGATCTTCACGGTTATCACGTTTATCAATTAAACGGATAGAAACGCCTGAGTTTAAGAATGACAACTCACGCAGACGTTTTGCTAAAATGTCATACTGGAATTCAGTCTCGCCTTTAAAGGTTTCAAGACTTGGCCAGAAGCGAACAAATGTGCCTGACTTTTCGGTATCACCAATCACTTTTAAGCGATCATCAGGTACACCATGACGATAAATTTGCTGATGGATTTTTCCATCGCGATGAATAGTCAGTTCGAGTTTTTCAGACAACGCATTAACAACAGAAACCCCTACACCATGAAGTCCACCAGAGACTTTATAGGAGTTATCATCGAATTTCCCCCCCGCATGCAGAACCGTCATAATAACTTCTGCTGCTGAAACACCCTCTTCTTGGTGAATGCCGGTTGGAATTCCACGACCATCATCTCGAACAGAGACGGAGTTATCTGAATGGATAGTGACAATAATCTCATCACAGAAACCCGCGAGGGCTTCGTCGATTGCGTTGTCGACCACCTCGAAGACCATGTGATGCAGACCGGTTCCATCATCTGTATCCCCGATATACATCCCCGGGCGCTTACGCACCGCATCCAGCCCTTTTAATACTTTGATACTTGAGGAGTCATATGTATTCGACATCAACGTTTCTCGCTTTATTCCTATGGTTTAACCTCTATTTTGCCACGTTCTACGCTAAATAGCCTGCTATTTACATCTAGCATATCTTTCACTTGCCCTTGTGTTATCGCACTGACAAACACTTGAGCTTGCGTAGACTTTAGACGCTCGGCTAACAATTGACGCCGACTTGCATCTAATTCGGAAGCAAAATCATCGAGCAGATACAGGCATCTTTGCCCATTCTTACGAGTGAAATATTCACCTTGTGCCAGCCTCAATGCACACATCAACAACTTGAGCTGGCCTCGTGACAACATATCTTCTACTGGCGTGCCATTTGCTCTAATACGTAAATCCGCTTTATGAGCACCAAGTGAGGTATAGGCTAACATTTTATCACGTTCAAATTGACGTGCTAGCAACTCACCATAATCAGTTTCTTTATCCCACCCCCGCTGAAAACTGACTTTCAGCGAAAATTCAGGTAAAAACAGACGACACGTTTCTTCAATATCTTTAGCGATATCTTCAGTATATTGAGCTCGCCATTCACTTATCTGTTGCGTTAATAAGATAAGTTCTTTATCCCAAGGCATCAGCTGTCGATAAGACGTTGCTTGCCTTAGTGCTGCATTACGTTGCTTTAAAACACGTTTTAAATCCGACCATGCAGCGAAAAATCGAGGTTCATTATGAAAACAGCCCCAATCGATAAACGCGCGACGATATTTAGGCCCACCATTCAGTAAAGTAAAACCTTCAGGTGTTATTAATTGCATGGGTAACAATTTTGCTAACTCTGCAATTTTATGACCATCGCTACCATCAATACGAACTGTACTATTTCCTTCGCGATCTTTACTTAATCCAATCGCATAGCCACGGCTTTCTTCATTAAGCCCACTTAAACGCCCATGAAGAATAAATGCATTTTCATCATGTTGGATCACGCGATTTGCTTGAGAACTACGAAATGCTCGTCCATGTCCTAAGGTGTAAATCGCTTCAAGTATACTTGTTTTACCACTCCCGTTTGGTCCAACAAGAAAATTAAAGCCATCCGCTAATGGCAGATCCGCCTGTTCGATATTTCTAAAATGGCGGATCAATAAACGGGATAAAATCATGTTAGTGACTATTATAAACGCATTGGCATAACAACATAAGCAGCTGCAGAACTTGCCACATTTTCAACTTGAACACTTGAAACGGCATCAGTCAGTAACAGCTTAACTTCTTCGCATTTCAAGGTATTCAATACATCAAGGAGATAGCTGACATTAAAGCCAATTTCCATTTCTTCGCCTTGATATTGAACATCAACAATTTCTTCTGCTTCTTCTTGCTCAGGGTTGTTGGCTGTGATTTTTAATTGACCACTCGTGAGGTTAATACGCACACCGCGGAATTTCTCATTAGATAAAATGGCAGCACGAGAAAATGCCTGTTTAAGAATATCACAACCTGCAATTACTGTTTTGGTTGGGTTTTTCGGTAATACACGACGATAATCAGGGAAACGACCATCAACCAACTTCGAGGTAAAAATAAAATCACCTACATGCGCACGTATATTGTTACTACCGATTTGTAGTTGCAGTGAACTTTCACCACCACCATCCAGTAGACGCATTAATTCAATAACACCTTTACGAGGAACAATAACCGAGTGACCAGGTAAAGATTGTCCGATATCCATCGAACATACGGCTAAACGGTGCCCATCTGTTGCAACCGTGCGTAATTCAGTGTTTTCAGTTTCAAACAACATACCGTTGAGATAATAACGCACATCTTGATGTGCCATTGAAAACTGAGTGGATTCAATGAGGCGTTTTAATGTTGCTTGAGGCAAAGTAAATTCAACCTCACTTTGCCAATCATCTAAGTTAGGAAAATCAGATGCAGGTAATGTTGATAAGGAGAAGCGGCTACGACCTGAACGCACTAATAGGCGGTCACCATCTAGCTCAACACTGATTTCAGCACCTTCAGGTAGCCCACGCCAAATATCAAAAAACTTACGCGCAGGAACAGTTGTGGCGCCAATTTCATGAGACTGGCTAAGGTTAACTCTCGCTACCATCTCCATTTCAAGGTCAGTTCCTGTTAGTGATAAGGTGTTTTCAGTCACCTTAAGCAATAAGTTACCTAAAATAGGTAATGTTGGACGACCACCTAAAGGGCCACTTACTTGTTGTAGCGGCTTAAGAAGCTGTTCACGTTCAATGATAAATTTCATAGCGCTAGGATGATAATGTTCTGATTAAGTTAGAAAAATCTTCTTTGATGTCATGACTTTCTTCACGCAATTGCTCTATCTTTCTGCATGCATGAAGTACAGTTGTATGATCACGACCCCCAAAGGCATCCCCGATTTCAGGCAAGCTGTGGTTTGTTAATTCCTTTGCCAGCGCCATTGCCATTTGCCTCGGACGGGCAACCGATCGAGATCGTCGCTTTGACAGTAAATCAGCGACTTTAATTTTATAATACTCAGCAACCGTTTTTTGAATATTATCGATAGTGACTAATTTTTCTTGCAAGGCCAGCAGATCACGTAATGCTTCACGTACAAAGTCGATAGTAATCGCACGACCTGTAAAGTTTGCGTTAGCAATCACTCGATTTAACGCACCTTCAAGCTCACGGACATTAGAACGAAGTCTTTTAGCAATAAAAAAAGCCACTTCGTCAGGTAACTGAATTTGGTTTTCATCCGCTTTTTTCATCAAAATCGCGACTCGGGTTTCAAGTTCAGGTGGCTCAATAGCAACCGTTAATCCCCAACCAAAGCGCGATTTTAATCTATCTTCAACACCGTTAATCTCTTTAGGATAACGGTCTGACGTTAAAATAATTTGCTGATTACCCTCTAACAATGCATTAAAGGTATGAAAAAATTCTTCTTGTGAACGCTCTTTATTGGCAAAAAATTGAATATCATCAATTAAGAGGGCATCCACAGAACGGTAATAGCGTTTAAAGTCTTCTATCGCATTATTTTGTAACGCTTTTACCATATCTTGTACAAAACGTTCAGAATGCATATAAACAACTTTTGCATTCGCTTTACGTTCCATAATGCTGTTACCCACTGCGTGCAACAAGTGGGTTTTACCCAGTCCTGTTCCACCATATAAAAAGAGTGGGTTATAAGCGCCACCTGGGTTATCAGCGACTTGTCTTGCTGCTGCCCTTGCTAACTGGTTTGATTTACCTTCAACAAAGTTATCAAACTTATGTTTAGGGTTAACATTAGAGCGATAATTGAGCTCAGGCAGTTGAGACGCAGGTTGATTATCCCAACTAGGGCGAACAGGCTGGCTATGTGTTGGAGTTGTATTCACCGTTGGATGTACAACAGCTTTAGGAATACTTTCCGTAGTACGCCCTGATGCTGGCTTATTACCAACTTCAAAACGTAAAGAAGGGACTTCTGAGCCACAAAAATCCACTAATAATGCATTAATATTATTAATGTATTTTTCTCTCACCCAATCTAAAACGAAACGATTAGGTGCATACAGTGCCAGCGTATTATCGCTTAGTTCTGCCTGCAAGGGACGTATCCACATACTAAATTCAGTGGCAGGTAACTCATCCTGCAATCGGGCAAGACAATGCTGCCAAAGCGAAAGTGACACGGCGGACTCCCCTAAAAAAACAAGACTAAAAAATAAACAGGAAAAATGCAGTTAAACACTGTGTGCCTAAATACAAAGTGCACAACACCGTTCCTCTTCAATTCTTAATAAGGAACAACTCTTGGTGACAACGATTTTTTTACATCGTGACTCACGATCGCAGACTGGCTATTCTGATCGTGACGGGGGATCATATCGCAAAATGAAACGAAGATCCTCTTTCTTTTGCACAGTTTTTATGGTTTTTATCCACAGGCTTACTGATTTAAGATAATTCACCAAATGAAATATGCAAAGGCGTTCTAGTGTACTTGAGTCGCCCTATAAATAGCAATTGGGGATAACTTTCTCTTTACATAAATCTCTCCTTCTTATAGGAAGTGATCAAATATCTCTCATTTGATCCACCAAAGATCCTTGCGCTTTCACCATGAGTCCGTATAATCTTGCACCCTGCGTGCTTGTACCAACAAAGTCACTTATTAAGGCTCTCTTTCAGGTCGCTAATAAGCGTACTCGTTGCGCATAAGTCAGGATTGATTATCGGGTTTGCTAAAAAAGACGACAAAAATCGGTACTTAAAGCGTCATCTTGATTGACGCATTTGAGTGATTTTATTACAATCCCGCATCTTTCCATCATTGATGCTGCGATTGAAGTACTGGTTTGTTTATTTATTGCACGCCTGTCTGTCAACGCATTTGCTGAATCAGTAATTATATTAAGTAGGTAGAAATCGCCATGAAACGCACTTTTCAACCGTCTGTACTGAAGCGCAACCGTAACCACGGCTTCCGCGCTCGTATGGCCACTAAAAATGGTCGTCAGGTTCTGGCTCGCCGTCGTGCGAAAGGCCGCGCTCGTCTGACCGTTTCTTCGAAATAATAAAAGCTAACCATTCCGTGGTTAAGCTCGCTTTTCCAAGGGAGTTACGTTTGTTAACTCCCAAGCATTTCAATTTTGTTTTCCAGCAACCACAACGTGCGAGTTCTCCAGAAGTTACTATTTTGGGTCGCCAGAATGAGCTGGGGCATCCCCGCATCGGTCTAACAATCGCAAAGAAAAACGTTAAACGTGCTCATGAGCGTAATCGTATTAAACGATTAGCCCGTGAATACTTTCGTTTACATCAGCATGAATTACCGCCGATGGATTTTGTGCTATTAGTAAGAAAAGGGGTTGCTGAACTTGATAACCATCAATTGACGGAAGTGTTGGGTAAATTATGGCGTCGTCATTGTCGCTTGGCTCAAAAGTCCTGATTTTGCTAATTAGGGGCTATCAACTGGGGATTAGTCCTCTGTTGGGGCCTCGTTGTCGTTTTAATCCTACGTGCTCTAATTACGGAATTGAGGCATTGCGCAGGTTTGGAATGATAAAAGGTAGTTGGTTAACAGTGAAACGCATATTAAAATGCCACCCTTTACACGAAGGTGGTGATGATCCTGTCCCACCTAGAAAAAACGACGATAACAGAGAAAATTAACGATGGATTCGCAACGCAATCTTCTATTCATCGCTTTGCTGTTCGTTTCTTTCCTGATCTGGCAGCAGTGGGAGGGTGATAAAGTTTCACAAAACACCACCACTACCGCTCAGGTCTCGCAACAAGCGGACGTGCCAAGCAGTGATAGTCTTGCTGTAACTGGTAACAGCAATGAGCAGGCAAAATTGATTACCGTAAAAACTGACGTACTTGATCTTCGTATCAATACTCAGGGCGGTACTATCGATGAGGCTGATTTGTTAGCCTATCCCGCCGAGCTTAATTCGACTACGCCTTTCCGTTTACTGGAAACTACACCACAATTCCTGTATCAGGCTCAAAGTGGCTTAATCGGCCCTGATGGTCCAGATCAGAAATCTCGCCCAGTTTATAGTGCTGATAAAAACGAATTCGTACTTGGTGAAAATCAGGATGAATTACGCGTACCTATGACTTTTGTGAATGAAGAAGGGGTGAAATTCATCAAAACCTTCATTCTGAAAAAAGGTCAATACGATATCAGCGTTGATTACAAAATTGAGAATACAACAGATAAAACACTGACAATGAACTTCTACGGTCAGTTAAAACAATCTGTTAAATTGCCAGAAAGCCGTGATACTGGTAGCAGCAACTTTGCGCTACACACTTATCGTGGTGCGGCATACTCATCAGATGAAACCAACTATAAAAAATACAGCTTTGGTGATATCGAAGATAAAAACTTATCTCTAACCACCAATAATGGCTGGGTTGCAATGTTACAACAGTACTTTGCAACAGCATGGGTTCCTTCTAAAGATAGTCAGAATAATCAATTCTATACTATCACTTTGGAAAACAAATCTATTGCTCTGATTGGTTATAAATCAGCACCGGTGACAATTGCACCCAATAGCACAGCTGACATCAGCTCTACATTATGGGTTGGTCCTGAAATTCAGTCAGAAATGTCCGCTATCGCGCCACATTTAGACCTGTCTGTAGACTACGGTTGGTTATGGTTTATCTCTCAGCCACTGTTTAAACTGCTGAAATTCCTTCACAGCTTTATCGGTAACTGGGGCTTCTCCATCATCATGATCACCTTTATCGTTCGTGGTATCATGTACCCGCTGACTAAAGCACAGTACACCTCCATGGCGAAAATGCGTTTACTGCAACCAAAACTGGCTGCACTGCGTGAACGTATTGGTGATGACAAACAACGTATGAGCCAAGAAATGATGGCGTTATACAAACAAGAGAAAGTGAATCCTCTGGGTGGTTGTTTACCACTGATTATCCAGATGCCAATCTTCCTTGCTTTGTACTACATGCTGATGGGCTCAGTTGAATTACGTCATGCGCCATTTATGTTATGGATACAAGACTTGTCTGCGCAAGATCCATACTACATCCTGCCATTATTAATGGGTGTGACAATGTTCATCATTCAGAAACTGTCTCCAACTGCAGTGACTGACCCGATGCAACAAAAAATCATGACCTTTATGCCGGTTGTGTTTACTGTATTCTTCCTGTGGTTCCCATCAGGTCTGGTTCTGTACTATATCGTCAGTAACTTAGTGACCATTATCCAGCAGCAGTTAATTTACCGCGGTCTGGAAAAACGTGGCTTACACAGTAGAGACAAAAAATAAGGTCACATGAGGAAAAACCTCTTCCTTGGTTACATTCAAAGGAAAGTGACATAAAATAGCGAAGGCGGTCTACAATGACCGCCTTCTGTTTTTTATATTGATATGATTATTCTGATTAAGCGAGTACACCATGCATAGCACTGATACTATCGTCGCTCAGGCCACACCTCCGGGAAGAGGCGGTGTTGGTATCCTACGCGTTTCTGGCCCCAAAGCTGCCCTTGTGGCGCAAACCGTTTTAGGCAAATTGCCTAAACCTCGTTATGCCGATTACCTGCCATTTCGCAATGATGACAACTCAGTACTTGATCAGGGTATCGCCCTTTTCTTCCCTAATCCGAACTCATTTACAGGTGAAGATGTACTAGAACTACAAGGCCATGGCGGCCCCGTTATTCTAGATTTATTACTAAAACGTATTTTACAAATTCCTGGTGTGCGTATTGCAAATCCCGGAGAATTTTCTGAACGTGCATTTTTAAATGACAAACTCGATTTAGCACAAGCAGAAGCGATTGCTGATTTAATTGATGCCAGCTCAGAACAAGCAGCACGTTCAGCGATTAATTCATTACAAGGTGCATTTTCTTCTCATGTTAACGAGATGGTAGAGTCATTAACTCACTTACGCATTTATGTTGAAGCGGCTATTGATTTCCCTGATGAAGAGATTGATTTTCTTTCTGACGGCATCATCGAAGGAAAACTCAATGCTGTTATTGCTGAATTAGATGATGTTCGTGCTCAAGCTCGCCAAGGTAGCCTGTTACGTGAGGGAATGAAAGTGGTTATCGCTGGTCGTCCTAATGCAGGTAAATCAAGCCTATTAAATGCATTAGCTGGCAGAGAAGCGGCCATTGTCACGGATATTGCTGGTACAACTCGCGATGTATTGCGTGAACATATTCATATTGATGGTATGCCTTTGCATATTATCGATACAGCAGGCTTACGTGAAGCCAGTGATGAAGTTGAACGCATTGGTATTGAACGTGCTTGGAAAGAGATTGAGCAAGCAGACAGAGTGCTATTTATGGTTGACAGCACCACAACCGATGCAACAACACCTGAAGATATCTGGCCTGAATTTATGGCACGTTTACCAAACACCTTGCCTGTGACTGTTATTCGTAACAAATCAGATTTAACAGGGGAAAATGCCGAGATCACGGCACAAGGAAACTACCCGATGATCCGCTTATCTGCTCGTGATGGTATGGGTATCGAGTTACTGCGCGATCACTTAAAAGAAGCGATGGGCTTTAACAGTAATACTGAAGGTGGTTTCTTGGCTCGTCGTCGCCATTTACAGGCATTAAATACCGCAGCAGAACATTTACAGCAAGGCCATGAGCAACTGGTTTATGCAAAATCAGGTGAGTTATTAGCAGAAGAGCTAAGACTCGCTCAACAAGCATTAAGTGAAATTACAGGTGAATTTACCTCAGATGATTTATTAGGTCGTATTTTCTCTAGTTTCTGTATTGGGAAATAACAACTCAACATTACCTGCTATACCGTGTAACTTTCAATTTAACGGTTATAGCAGGTAAAATCAGATCTACACGCTATAACCATTAGACCTTGATCTACACGCTATAACCGGTATATTAGATATTAACGCCTATAACCGGTAGAAAATGATGATTATAATTAACGCCTATCAACTCAGCGTACATCTAAAAGATGTCCGATTAACAAAAAAACTATCTCAAAGTAAAGTCGCCAAAAAAGTAGGAATTCGACAAGACACCGTGTCCAATTTTGAACTTAATCCTAATTCCACCAAACTAGAAACCTTTTTCAAACTGCTCTCTGCACTAAATTTAGAGATGGAAATTCATCCTAAAGGTGCTAAAAATAATTTAGCACACAAAAGTGAATGGAAAGAGGAGTGGTAAATGGCGAGTCTTGATGTATATATGAATGAATACTATGTGGGGATTTTTACTAAAAAAAGCTCAGGTGCGCATTCATTCCAATATACTGAAGATTGGGTTAATCAACCAGGAAGTCGTCCGATCTCTCTTTCGATGCCATTACAACTTCAAGAATATCAAGGAGACTGTGTCTATAATTTCTTTGATAATCTGTTACCTGATAATACTGAAATTAGAAATCGTATTGTGAGTCGCTATAATGCGAATTCAAACCAACCCTTTGATCTTTTAGCGGCTATCGGTGCAGATACTGTTGGTGCATTAAGGTTACTTCCTAGTGGTAGTACACCCGCGAATATCAAAAAAATAGAATATCACAAACTCGATGACACTGAACTTGAGAAAATTCTACTAGGATATCAATCCAATACACCACTCGGTATGCTTGAAGAATATCCTGACTTCAGAATTTCTATTGCTGGTGCGCAAGAAAAAACAGCATTACTTTTAAAAGATGATCATTGGTGTGTGCCACACAATAATACGCCGACTACACATATTATTAAGCTGCCTATTGGTGTTATTGAAGGTCATTCTTATACAATGGATTTATCCGATAGTGTAGAAAATGAATATCTTTGTACCTTAATTGCCAAAGAATTTGATCTTCCTGTTCCTCACTGCTCTATTATTAAAACAAAAAATATTAAAGCGCTTGCTGTAGAACGTTTTGATAGAAAATACTCATCAGATAAATCGTGGATAATACGTTTACCTCAAGAAGATTTTTGCCAAATTCTAAATATACCTTCTGCACTAAAATATGAAAATGAAGGGGGCCCTGGCATTATCGATATTATGAAATATTTACTTGGCTCATCAAATGCCGATCAAGACCGTTTTCATTTTATGAAGGCGCAAGTGCTATTTTGGCTTTTAGCGGCAACAGATGGACATGCAAAGAATTTTTCTGTTTTTATCAACCAAGAAGGACGTTTTCATCTCGCGCCTCTTTATGACATTATGTCTATCTATCCCAATTTTGGAGGAAAAGGACTTAATCCACGAGATGCAAAACTTGCTATGGGATTAAAAGCAAGCCGAGGCAAAAAATACGCAATAGAACAAATTTTTCCTCGCCATTTTTACCAAACAGCCGAAGCTGTCGGTTTCGATCCTTCCTTGATGAGCAAGATTCTTCGTTATTTTTATCAAGAAATGGACGATGTTATACAACGCGTAAAACAGCAATTACCCGAAGATTTCCCTTCTGAGATCAGCAATACAATATTGGATGGAATGAAAGCACGCGTTGTTAGATTAGCTAATATTTAGCAACTTACCTGCTATACCGTGTAATTTTCAATTTAACGGTTATAGTAGGTAAAAGTTATAGGTGCGTATTTAACTTAGGTAATAAACTTTCTCAAGAAAAGTAAAATGAATGACTTATCTTCTTTTACTTTTTATATTATTTAATACCATTCTTTAATTACACGATTAAAAATAAATATCAGACGATATATCTAGTTATTTTTTATTTATTCATTGAGTAAACAACGCAATCGTTTACTTTATCTTTTCCTTTTTTAAAAAGAAAAATAGATTTTAGATAGAGAAAAAATAGGTATTAAAATTATCATGTTTCATGATCAAAATATAGAAAACCAGTCAATGACAATGCTAAACTTCGCCTTTAGTTAACTGGGTAAATATCCCCTTTATATTTAAGAGTCTATCGTGAGAACGCTTTATTTTACTGCGCTGACAACAGGCATTCTTTCTGCCATTTGGGCATTTGTAGCTAATCAATTTGATTTATTAAGTTGGGCTGGTTTTCTAGGTTGTACGGCTTATTTTGCTTACCCTAAAGAAGGATTAAAAGGATTAGCAGTAACAATTGCCACAATTATGAGTGGCGTGATTTGGGCATTGGTAATTATTTATGGTAGCCAACTGTTTGATGATATATCTATTTTCGGCTATGCCGTAACGGGTGTGATTGCCTTTATAATGTGCGTTCAAGCTAAAAGCACTCTGCTTGCCTATATTCCTGGTACCTTTATTGGCGCCTGTACCATTTTTGCTGCTCAAGGTGATTTAACACAAACCATTCCTTCACTTATTGTCGGTGTGTTATTTGGTTATGCAATGAAAATGAGTGGACTGTGGGCTGCCAATAAATCACAGAGAAAAGCAGTTTAATTAATTTATCAAACCAATAAAAAGCGGTAACTTGATACTTTCCCTCTTAAAGTACCGCTTTCTTTTTCCCTTATCTTTTCTACTTTCCCTCATAGATAACTAACAAACTTTGAAATTGTAGTTCATTTCTATTTACGTCAAAAAGGAGATCTCACACAAAACGCGAAAAGGAATATAGCTATGACGACCCCGACACAATCTACACACTACAACATTATTGTAATGTCAGATCCTCAACCTTGGAGACTCAATTTAGATAATAATGATCCCAATGACGATCAAACTCGTTGGGAGGCAACAGTTAGAAAAGTCAGAGATAGCATACAATTATTACATCGCGAAAAATCTTTTGCTTTTGGTATTATTAACGGCGACTTAACGGAATTTGGTCGTCGTCACCAACGAGAAAGTTTTCGCTCTCTTTTTGCCCCATCTCCCTTAGGATTTAATACCTATGTCGGTTTAGGTAACCATGATTATCAAAATAATGTCGGTGATTGCTCAGAACCGAGTAATTCTGATTACAGTATGAATGCTTGTGCCAGAGGCATGGTGTTTGATATGCATTATCGTATTGAAGAATACCGTCATTATTCAACCTCAGAAAATTTCCGGTACGATAGTAGTGAATATTCAGGTAGTAAAGCCTATTCGTGGGACTATGGTGAAATCCATTTTGTTCAATTACAAAATTATCCTACTTATCACGTAGTACTCGACCATTGGGCTGCATCAACAATCAATGTCACGGATTCCATTGATTGGTTAGAAAAAGATTTAATCCAAGCTCGCAATCGTAATAAAACCATTATTTTAAATTTTCATGATGGTAACCAACATTTTCCTGAAAACTCCTCTCAAGAAGAACTCTCCTTTTTTAAATACATGATTGAGCACTATGGTGTGAAAGCAGTATTTGTTGGCCATACACACTATGTTGGACAAGATAATCGTTACGGTGGTAGTGAGATCTTTGGTGATATTCCCGTTTATAACAGTGGCGCTTTATTTAAAGGGGATTACTTATCTGTTGAAGTTAATGGCTCGCAACTTTCTATTGCTGTTTATAACGGATTATCTGGCCAGCCTCAATTAATCGAACAATGGAACTAAATATTAAACAAGGAGTTTTCTTTATGCATTTCAATCCATTAAAAGTCGCCATTAGTCCTTCATCACTCCCTGCAACACAGCCATTAATCTGTATCGACTACCAAAAACTCCAAGAAGGTATGTTGGATATGATTAACCGCAATAGTAATGTATTACCGACCATTGTCGATAAATTTAATGAGCAAGATCCACTCAATGCTCCCATTATTGTAGGACAAACCGTCATCGGACATATTATTGGTTTAATACCGGTTGTCGGTGGTGCATTATCAAAAATCACCTCTGCACTCTTTGGTATGATGAATAAAAATATGAAAGATAGCTCGCTAGCTAATCAAATTATCGAGCATGTCTCTCGTATTATTGACGCTAAAATTGCGGATAATAATGTTAAAATTATCAAACTCACCACAGAGGGAATATCCGATGTGTATCAGTTATTCTCTGATTCGTTTGCTCGTTATCTTGATCCTACAATGCATTATTCTGTACAACAAAAAAAAGATTTACGGGAACAAGTACTCAACCGTTTTGATGATGTAAGTACGACAATCGTTTCTCAACAACCATTAGTCTTAAATTTAGCGCAATCCGCAGGCTTACCTTTTTATTGTCATTGTTGCGCCCTTTTTGTTGCTGCGCATTACGATATTCTCACTAATAAAGATAAACTTGAATTAAGTGATGATTACTTTAAAAGTAATCTAAAAACATTAAGAGAAAGTGTAGATAAATTTAATAGCGCAATTCATACCGCCATTTATCGGCAAACATCTAATATATTTAAAGATGATTATAATAAAAGTAATGTTTTTTTATCCGGTATTTACACATCAGGATTATCTTTTTATCAGGCTTGGATAAAAAAGAGTTTTGAAATCGAATTTAACACACCATTTTCTCGCTGGAATAGCTTAGAGTTATATGGACATGACTATAGCCATACCGATCCTAAAATCAGCTATTACAAAGCTTACTTTGATATAGGCAAAGATATATTACATCGAACATCCATGTTACAAAGTATCGAAACCTATTCTCATATTGATGCTGTTATTCGTATTAAACACAACTACTTAAGTACTGAAAAAGTAGCAGATAGTTTTCAATATGAAGGCTGTTATGGTGTCGCGGGGGATAGTCGTGATGTATTAAAAACAGACACTTTTTTTACACCAGATAGCAGTAAAGCATATTTATCGCCCTCTCAAATTTTACCTTCTGTACGTTATATTTCTGACACCCCTTGGGGCGCATTACACTATATGGTGCTTGATGATGTAAACAATAATAGCTTTACCATTGGTCAAGGCCGCCGAGAGAACAAGTCTTATCTTAATATTCCTGGTTACTGTTTTAATGGCGTAAACCTTTATTTAAGCCGACATAATGGTAAACAATGCCATGATGATTCTGGCGCTTGGTTAACAGAATCTGCACCTATATTCCGTTTTTATGACGGTTATGCTTCTCTTACACTAGAAACTAAAAACCACTTGCCTGTACTACAAAAAAGCTATGAATTGGATTTAAATCATGGGTTTGATACGCAATTAAGTAAAGCTCAATATGGGTATAGTGATATGCTGGTGGGTAAAAACTGTATTTTGTTAAATCAAGAAGCCTATTTTTGCTTACCTTCAGAAGAAACGATTGGAAAAACAAATAATTCGCAAAAAATGAAGGTGTTATTACAGTGCGCAGCTGAAAGTGAACAATCACTTTCAGTTTCTGTGAGAACGGGCAATGCCCTTAAAGGGACATTAATTGCTTCAAATACCTTTTCTCTTGGCCTAAATCAGGACAATATCATTTATAAAATAACACCATTACTTAATCATCCAGTAACAAATAAAAAAGCCTATTTTCGAACTTATCAACTTGAATTAGATTATTTATTCACACAAGAAAACGCATCCAATCTTTATTTTTATTTGCACTTTTCTAAACCTAACACTGTGTTAGCAGATATTACTGTACTGTTTTAACCATTAATTCTAATAAAAACACCTAAGTCTAAATTCACTCTTAGGTGTTTTATTTACTAGATTAATTTAATTGAAAATCTAATGAAACAATAAGCGGGTTCAATACGCTTTCAGGCTTAGGCCCTATCGGTTTTACTCGCTTTACAGCAGCCATTGCTGCATTATCCAGTGAAGAAATCCCTGAAGAGTTTTCTATCTCAACCATGGCAATAGCACCTTCTGCGGTGAGAGAAAAACTCACCACTACCTGACCTTCATGTTGCATGCGGCGCGCTTGTGATGGATAACGTTTATGACGCTCTATTTCTCGGCGCAATGAGCTTATATAGTGATTGTCAGATTCACCTTGCCCGATGCCTTTCTCGCTTAGTGCATGACTTCTTCCTGCTAACGAACTTGCCGTATGTTGCGTTAAGCTTTCTGCAGATGCTTCTGATGTTATTTGTGCTACTTGGCTTTCTAAATCACGCTGTTTTATCGGTTCTACTTTTTCTTGTACGACCTGTTTTTTTACTGGTGTAACTGGTTTTATAGGTATCGGTTTTTCTTTGGGCTTTTCAGGTATTTTCTTTGGTACTTCAACAAACTCTCCTATTTCGGCATTTGGCAACACAATGGGAGTTTCTTGAGGTGCCGTTTCCACTAAAGGCTCAGGCACGACTGTCGATTGTTGGGGCGGTGAAAATACCACTTGGTAAACAGATAATGTATTTTCTTGTTGCTGATGAATATGGTGTGCACTTTCTGCCATAGAAAGTGAACGCAACAGCCAACTTAATATAGCGATATAAACTAACGAGATAGCTATTAGCCAGTAATAAATATTAAGCGGTTGCCTGACAGAAAGTGCCAACATAACAAAAAGCTCCTTAATTCTCTTTTAATTAAAATTGTGCAGTCACACCCAATCGGAAGGTTCTTCCGGGTGCAGGCATACCTGATCGCGTTAAAGGATCAATGTAGTATTCGTTTAATAAATTACTGCCTGTTATTTCAAACGATAAATTAGGGCTATATTGATAGTTAATATAGGCATCGACGGTAAAAACTTTTGCCCAACGCATCGGATTATTATTTCTGCCGTACATTTCTCTTGGTAACTTTTCTTTTAGCCATTTTTCATCTTTATTTTCTACTTCTGATGAATAGAGCCAGCGACTGCCCACCTCTAACTTATTATCTAACCAACGGGTACCTAAATGTAAATTAACCGAATATTTAGGCTGAATAGAAGTACGTAAAAAACCACCCGGATACCCCCCTGTCATACACTCTTTAATTCCCAAGAAACCAAAAGGATCGTAGTGACTAAAGGCATTTTTATCGCATACCTTATTTTTATGGCTATAAACTAAAGCCGTATCCATAAAAATAAAACCGTTATCAAAACGCGCTTGAACTTCCAGCCCCTCTAATTTTTGCTTTTCAAATTGCCTAATTTGCCAATTTGCATCTCTATCAAACACATTTTCGATATTGGTATGAAAATAATTAATTTTAATATCGGCATGGCGCTCGACATTAAGCCAATCGGTCAAATCAAATACAACCCCAAACTCTGTACTTTTGGCGCGTTCTGGTTTTAATTTAAAGCCATAATAACGAGCTTTAGAGCCTGAAAATCCGCTAGTGTCTTCAAATAAATTAGGCAAACGCAGTTGCTCGGTATAACGGCCATAAAAACGCAATATCTCGTTGGCATACACCGTTGCAGACACCAGTGGTGAAAAGGCCCCATGCTGATAACTGGGCTCAGGTGCAAAATTATCTTTATCATCATCAAGATAAATAGGGATTGGATTGGTCACACCCATTTCATATTTATTAACTAATTTACCTGTAATGGGATCGGGCACTTTTTCATTGATATCAGCATAACCACTTAAGAACATATTTTTACTTTTAGATAATTCGCCATTTTTATCATAAAGTATGACGGTATATTCCGTGATCATAGGACGTTTTTGAGAAGATTCTATATTGAGATTTCCTTGTTCATCACGAAGAAAATCATCGTGCATCATATGAACTTGAGTTTTTTTAACTTTATGATGATTAATAATTTTTTCTTTTATTTCAGGTGATAAATTTTCATATTCAGGATAAACAAATTTAGAGAGTAAAAACTTACGCATTTTTTTATCTATTTCTGGATAACGTCGATAATTTTTAAGCTCTTCAGGTAACGTTTCTACATCCACCCTATGGTAAGCTTTATATAATAAATATTCCTCCGCAGTTAATGTACGTCGATAAGGCAAAATAAAGCCTCTTATTGAAGGGGATTTTTCATAACCTTTTACATTATTACGTCGCTTATTATTTAAAAAAGTATCGGTTAAATGATAATAATGATATTTCCCGCCCGCAGTAATAGCTAACCAAGAAAGTGGCTTCCAATCTGTGGAAAGGGCTAAGTTAATTTCATGACGTTGTCCTGCTCGCCCGGAGGTAACAAAATCAAAACCTGCAGGTAATTCCAATTCATCACTGTCTAATTTTTCAAATTGATAATGACTGGAAAATGAAAGAGAAAATTGCGGTGATAATTTAAATATCGAAGATAAATCAATACCGTAACGGTTATTTTCTTGATAAAGAGAAGCAGTATCAATAAAACGCGTGTCTACTTTTGTATCCCATTTAGATAAATATTTTTCATCATAATCAATTTGCCGAGATACTCTAGGTTCACCACCACGAGTATTGGTATGCCCAGAAGTTACATTCCCCCATAACCGTAACAGTAAATCGGTTTGTTTATCTTCGGGTTTATATTGATAAGTTAATATACCTGTCTGTTGATTAATCGTTGCTAATGGCCATTGAGTCACTAAATTTTTTTCATAACGAGCCCACTCTAATCGTAATGGCATAATATCGCCAAACAGTAAATCGGTGTATCGATAATTAATCGAAAAACGGTGTGTTGATTCAGGGAATAATGTCCCTTTAACTAAAAATGAACGATTACGGCTGGATGTATTCGGTACTTCATTACCAGGACGATAAATATGAGCAATAAAAGGAACATAAGGTGTTAACCTTACTTTATAATCAATTGAGTGGATAGATTTCATATTATCGGTTTCGAGATAAGCTTTTGTATTTCTTTTTCCTGCTAAATAATTGCCTTTTTCTCGCAGTGCATAAGCAAATAATAAATTAAATTTTTCTTTTTCAAACCCAATGCCTAGGCGAAATGAATGATCATGAAAATGCCAATCTTTATTTTTTTGTGGTGTGATTTCTAACGCAGGATCAATAACTCTTGAACCATAATGATAAAAATAAGGCTGATTACGGTAATCTCCAAGCATATTTAAATAAACTTCTTTATACCGTGTAGAGTTATTACTAATATCCCCTTTAAAATTAATACCAAAAGAGTCACCAATAGGCACAATATCACGAATATCTAGGGTTTTAATCGCAATACCGCCACCAATACCTGTTTTCATATCTGGAGTTAATGAAGGGCCTTTTTCAATATAGATACTACTAATCAAATTAGAATCAATATAGTTACGATTAGAGGCACCACTATAACCTCGATAAACGGTAATTGCCTGCTCTGTACCATCCACCGTAACAGGAATACGTCCTTGCCCTTGAATACCCCGAATATTCGGATCAAGCGCCCCACCATTACGCGCTTCACCACTATAAACCCCAATGGCGCTTTTTAGTAAATCAGCTGGAGAAATACCTTGATAACGCTCTAATAGCTCTTTGCCTAAATAAACATTAGAGACATCTTTCTCATAAACTTGTGAATAACCTTGCGTATCTTTTTCTTTATTATCAGAAATTTGAATATGACCAAGATCGGTTTTATCTTCTTTGGCTTGCAGATAAAAGCACGGAGAAAATAGCGATAGAGAAACGAAGATTGAAACAATTTTTCGCTTTCTAAAAAGCATTATATGCATTGTTTTACCTATTCAATTAATAAAAGAAGTGATTTATTTAATTAAAACTGTTTTTCTAATTTAAATAACACTTCGTGTTGCTGATATTGATATAACCAATCCACATTGCTTAATCTTCGGGTATAACGAAATTCTATTGCGGGATAAAACCCTAAAATAAAAGATGATTTATTTTTAATATTGGTTGTAAAAACAATACTATTATCTTTTCTTCTCTTTTTTAATAAAGGGTTATAGTTATTATAGTATTTAAATTGATACTGTAAAAAAAGAGATATATGCCAATTCACTGACAAGGGATAATAAACGCCAGTTTTTATACCATACAGCTGATAATTTAATAAAGTATTTTTTTTACGATCTAACTGATAATTTAATTGATTAACTAACTGCATTCTATTATTAAAATAATAGTTATGGTTAGTACTATAACTAAGTCGCCGACTATTTAAATTATTTAACGCTTCTTGATATTTTTTTATTTTATAATCAAAACTTAAATTAATAGTTTGCTTTTTATTAATAAAATAAGAAAATTGCGCTTCACTTCCCCATGCTTGATATTCATATTGAGCTTGTGGTTTTTTTATTTCGTAATAAGGAGTCATTGACCATTGATATTGCGATTTTTGATAGCGATAACCCAGCTGTGTATATAATGCCAAAAAGTTAGCACGACGGTGAGAGTGATAATCTATATATCGTGCATAAGTATAAGAAGAAAAAGTATGGTGAGAATAAATGATAACAGGCTGATAAAAAGAAAAATAATGAGTAAGACCCGTTGATACAATGGGTTTTGCACTTCTTAAAGTCACTTTTCTTTGCGTGGATTGAGAGACCACTTTTTCAGCTATATCAGGTGCATGGTTAATATTATCGTTATAAAAGAAGCTAAGTTGATAGAAACGTTGACCTTGAAAATAAGCGGCTAATTTAACCTTATAAAACTCAATGGATTGACTAATATCTTTTGGTAAATCAACAATACTACTCAACTGATCGAGTTGTTGCTGTGCTTTTTTATATTCTCGCAAATGAAAATAAAGCTGTATTAACCCTGTTTGTGCTGGGATAAAATCAGCTTTTTGTTTAAGTTGCTGCTGATAATAAAACTCAGCCTGTAAAAAATTGCCTTTTGTTTGGGCTAAAAGCGCTTTAGCATAATCAATTAAGAGTGTTTCATGGAAAGGTAATTGTTGATAGTCCAGTAATAGTTCTTCGGCCTTTTTCCACTGCTGTTGCTGTAAAGCGCGATAAAGTTGTTGGCCTATTTGGGCAACTTGGTGTTGAGGTGAAGAATAGGAGAATAAAACAGAACTATTTTCTTTGGCATTTACTTTTAATGGAATAAATAACACACTGATAATAAAAAACAACTTCATTCGTTTTTGATAATAACGCATGTATATCCTTATAATAAAAATCGACCTATTCCTTAAGATCAGTTTATTTTTAATAAAAAAAAACAGATAACCCTATACCTGATTATCTGTTGCTAACATTTAGCTTAATGACCACTAATACCACTTTTTAAAGAATTAACCGATTTTATTACCAAACAAATTTATAATATTATTTTTGAAAAAATTAAGAAGCATCCGTGCTTGCTGTTATTTCTTCACTTTCACTACTATTTTTCGTACCACCAAAACCGATATCTTTTGTGTGATCCGAACTAAATACCACAATACCTGCTAACACTTCGGCATTTTCGCCAAAAAAGGCACCTTCAACAACCCCTGATGTTGTATCCTCTTTTGCATCTGCAGAAAACGTTACTTGGTTATTTGCGGTATAAAGATTTCCACCTTCTAACTCAACAGTACGCTGCTCATTCTTCAATGAACCTTCAATTTTCTTTTGAGAAAAATCAACATCAAACGTACCAGAAAGTTGGTTACTACCGTTATATTTACTGATACCCATTACCGTATAAGTGGCGCTATCTGTCGGTAGTGTGGTTGTCACATCTTTACCGATATAATAGGTTTGATGTGTTGCATCTGTTGCTGATGTTGTTTTTGCCCAGTCACCAAAATAGACATTAGCATTAGTGATTTTAGCAAAGTGAAAAACACCCATATCACTATGTTGGTGATTAGATTGGATTGTATAAACACCATGACTATCCGCTCCACCACTCATCATTGGTGATGTTAACGAAGCAAAACCAATTTTTTTCCCACCTCCTACGGTACTAATCCCCACGCCTGGCTCTCCAGCTGGTGTTTGATGAAGACCTCGATTAATTGCATCACTTGCCCCCACAACCATCGTAACCAGAGAACCGCTTTGATTAGAATGAATTTCAGCTTGTACAGCATGAGTCCCCATTAATATAAATAATGCGCAGACTAATTCATTACGTTTTTTCATAATAACTTCCTTATTATTAGTTTGAGGGTGTGGCTACTTATTATAAATAATAAGTAGCCACTTACAGAGATATTAATATTCTATCTTTACAGCTTCATTTTCGAATATAAAGCTTGCTGTTTCGGGCGTGGTTAATATTAAATAAATCTCTGTCATTGTAAATAACTTATTTTAATAAACTGATTTTTAATTAGCCTTATTTATATTATGGTGATTAAGTTAATTAAATGATTTACTTTATTTTTTTATTTAAACACATAAAAAACCAATAAATATTTCATGTTTATTTTTGTGAACAAACTCGCAATTATTTATCTTTATTTCTTTTAAAAACAATTATTATTTATTAGGTGTTTTAGCTTTATTATAAGTTATATATTGGTAATATAATCATTTCTAAAATTAAAAACAGTTTTCATTCATTATAATTTATTTATTTCCTCATGAATTATTTTTATAAAAATATCACGATCTTTATTATGAATATTATTATTCCAAATAACACCTATTTCCCATTGTGTATACAAACCAGACAGTGGCAATAAAGTGACTTTTTGTTTGTCACAAATAAGCTCTGCATTTTTAGGTACCAATGCCATCCCTAATCCAGCAGCAACTAACGCTAATTGTGTTTGGATATCTTGTGATTGCTGTAATACACGAGGTTTAATTTGATGATATTTTAAAAAATCATTAATTTGTTGATGTAGTTTTTTTCCTTTTTCTGGAACCAGTTGAATAAGCCCAAGTATATTAAAATAGTGTAATGGATCATCTTCAATCTCTAACACCATAATGTTTTGTGTTGGAATAGCTAACATCAATCGCTCTTGTGCTAATGAAATCCCCTTGAGGGGTTCTGTAACAGGTAAGCGTGAAAATGCGAGATCGAGTTCTCCTAAACGTAATTTATTTTCCATCATGCTAGAAGGCATATCATCGATATGAACGGTAATATCAGGATGAGCGTGATTAAATTTTGCCAATAATGGGGTAATAAAATTTAATGAGGACAAACCAAATCCTGCATAAAGCTCTGCTTTTTGGGGTTCACTTAATTGGCGAGCTTGTTTTTCTAGAACGCGAGCCTCTCTTAAAACTGATTGAGATTGACTCAGTAAATACTGCCCTTCAGGCGTTAATTTTGCACCATAACGTCCACGCTGAAAAAGTGTGATACCTAACTGAGACTCCAGTGTTTTTATCTGTTTTGTGAGAGCTGGTTGGCTAATAAAAAGCTTTGATGAAGCTTCACCAAAATGTTCTGTTTCAGCTAAAACAACAAAAGCATGTAATAAACGGGTATCCATGACTAATTATTGATCCTATCTTATTTTTCTTTTTATTATTCTAACATAAAATAAATAAATAAAATTAATAACCAATATATTAATAAGCGAAGTAAATAAATTACTCTTTAGCTAAACAAAAACAGCTCACAAAATGAAAGCTGTTTTTTTATTAAATTACGCTTTACCAAATCGAACCGAAATAGGATCTTGTTCATTTCCAAATTTTGTCGTTAATATCGAATAAAGTTCAGGTCTTCGCCCTGTTAACCAGCGTCTTCCTGTAGAGTTTTCTAATAATGTGAGGTCAAGATCTGCAATCACCATATCATCATTAATCGCTTTGCTCTCTTTTACTACGCGCCCATAAGGGTCAATGATCATTGCATTCCCAGTACGAACCTCTTCTTCATCACGACCAACACCATTACTAAATAACACAAACATACCGTTATCATGCGCTCTTGCAGGTAACCAACGCATTAGCCAACCTCTTCCATGCTCACCTTGAAATGCCTCTTGTAATGATTGAGGATCTTGATGTCTATTTTCCCAAAGCGTCATGGGAATAGGCTTCATACTATGTGGGCTACGTGAATTTGTTCCACCCGTTTGATGAGGAGCGAGTAAAATATCGGCACCTAACAATGCATTAGCTCGTGCATTTTCGACCAAGTTATTATCCCAGCAAATTAATACGCCCATTTTAACCCCCCAAGGGGTTTCGAATACGGTATATTGCTCACCACTTTTGATGATCGGATGTTCGAAGGCATGTAATTTCCGATGTTTATGCAAAGAGCCATCAGGCATACAAACAACCCATGTATTATAGAGTGTATTGTCTTCTGCTCGCTCAATAAGTCCGACACCTATCGCCATTTGATGCGTTATCGCTTTTTGTTTTATTAACGCTAAAGATCCACTGTCAGAGACTCGTTCACTTAATGCATACACTGATTGGTCTGATAATTTAGGAACGTGCCAATATCCTGTAATACACATTTCAGGAAACACTAATACATTCACCTTTTCAGTCGCTGCTTTATCTATAAACTGATGAATTTTCGCTAAATTATAAATTTTGTCGTTTGCTTTATGTTGAAACTGCACTGTAGCAACGCGTAATGTTTTAGATGTGTTCATACGTTTTCACCTGTTAAGACATATATCTCTTCAATATAAAAACGTATTTATTGCTTAAAAGATAATCACTTATTCGCTACTTCCGATAACTTTTTGGAATGAAATTAAGATAACAGCAAGAAATTACAAGGTTCTATCGCTCTATTTCACGGAATAAGCACCTTATTTTCTGGCATCATAATGGCAATAAAGGAGTATTTATGTCTGCTAAGTCCCTATTTATAATTCTTTCATTATTAGGATTATCCGCTTCCTGTTTGGCAGGAGATGGCTTAGTGGATAGAACATGGACAGCTTCAGGGTTAAATACTCAAAGTTATCGACAAGCATTAAGACAACCGGCCGCAACCTCTCGATATACCCTTTTTAATATCACGCCAGATATGCCTGTTCCGGGTGGTGCAAGCCATTCTGATCATCAAGGTATTCGTTATATTGCAATGAAGTATGGCCCTTATGGTCAGCCAGAACATTATAAAACCTACCAAATCATGTTTTCTCACTATTCAAATAGTAGTACGAAAAAAATTCGCTATTTAGGCGAGTTATATACTGTTGTGGGTGATATCTATTTAATTGATCCTTTTGCAACAACCAATGAATGGCAACGAGGTCGTAGCCAAATCGTTGAAGAGTACTATGAGATATTAGATGCTCACGGAAATAGAACAGGCAAAGGATTACGCTTTAATAATTGGGATAAGCCAATTCATATAACTAAATGGTCATCAAATTAATATATTCTTAATCAATATTCCCTTTTGTTAACTCTCTCTTAATGTCGCCACGTTTTCTTTTATTAAAATAAATACTTTGAATATTAACTCACATTAATACTTTCTAAATTTATACAAATAAAAACGATAAGAATATCAATAACTGGCATAACTCTCTTAATTTCTATCTAATTTAGTTATTTCTTTATAGAAATTTAATTCAAAGAAAAGTTAGTTTTTATTTCACTTATCTATTTAAAATAATCATTAGCTTATGAAAATCATAGAATATTATTTCAAACTGTTTCGAACTATCGTATTGCCTGATCGTGTGTATTTAAAGAATAAGTTTATTCGTAACTTAGGTTATCAACCTAACTTTAAAATACCGACATCACTTAATGAAAAAATCAATGCACGTATGCTATTTGATAGAAATCCAATTTATACGCGCTTAGCAGATAAAATCAAAGTAAGAGATTATGTGATAGAAAAGATTGGTCCACACTATCTGGTTCCTATCATTAACACCTATTCTCATCCTGATGAAATCGATATCACTCAACTTCCTTCACGTTTTGTACTCAAATGTAATCACGATAGCGGTAGTACAATCATCTGCCTTGATAAAGCAACTTTTGATATTGAAAAAGCAAAGAAAAAGCTGCAATTTCATTTAAAACGTAATCTCTATCCTGTTACCCGTGAATGGCACTATAAAAACATCAACGCTCAAATCATCTGTGAAGAATATATTGATTTATTTGATACACAAAATCCAATGATACCAACGACTTGTCGTCTTCACTGTTTTAATGGTCAACCTCATTATGCGGAAATTGATATTTCTGATACCAAAGGGAATGGGTATATAAATGTGTATGATACAAATTGGCAGTTACAACCCATCACATTAGAAGATCCCAACACACCCAAACTTATTGAAAAACCAACGCAATTTGAAATCATGTTGCAATTAGCCGCTAAACTGGCAAATGGCTTTGATTATTGCCGAGTTGATTTTTTAATGTCTGAAAATAGACTTATCTTTAGTGAAATGACCTTTACCCCAAATGCAGGGCGTATCCCCATCAAACCTAAAGAATGGGATTACAAATTAGGTGCATTGTGGTCATAAAAGAGAAAATTAAACAGGTGTAAATCGTTACATAAAACGATTACACCTATTTTTAAAAATTTCATTTTATGATGTCAATCTGTCAGTCGTTGTGGATGAGTAAATACTGTTGCTCTTCCGCGGCGACAAAAACCCACCAGCGTGACATTGTATTTATTAGCAACTTCAACCGCTAAAGAGGTTGCTGCAGAAACAGCAAATAAAATTTCTGCGCCACACATTGCGGCTTTCTGTACCATTTCATAGCTTGCTCGACTAGAGACTAATACCGCGCCTTCATTCCACTTTTCTTGTGCTTTCATACCTAAAAGCTTATCAAGCGCAACATGACGACCAACGTCTTCACATCCCCCTTGCATTTCACCCTCTGGTGATAACCAAACAGCCGCATGAGTACAGCCAGTTAATTCACCAATTTCTTGAACGGTTGTCATCTGCTCTAAGGCTTTATCAAGATTTGAAAGTGAAAATGTTTGTGTAAAAGGTAACGGAGTAATAGGTCGAAAAATCTCTTCTAGCTGTTCAGTTCCACAAATACCACAGCCAGTGCGCCCCGTCATATTACGGCGTCGCTCTTTTAATCCCATAAAACGTCGGCTTGATAATTCAACTTGAACTTCAATACCGCCGTTACAACTTTCCATAATTTCGATACTGCGAATTTCATTAGAAGATTCTATAATGCCTTCGGATAAAGAAAATCCGACAGCAAACAACTCTAAATTTTTAGGGCTCGCCATCATAACGACGTGAGATATTCCGTTGTACACTAATGCAACAGGAACTTCGAGTGCAATATAATCGTCTTCTTGTCTGTTTAGAGATCCCTTGTGTTGCACAATTGTTTGATCTACGCCAACGATTACACGTTTAGTTAACAATTTTGTCGATTTTGTTTCATCCATAAGATGAATTCCTAAATTTATTAATACATAATAACAATACGGGTAAAAACGATTTTACACTACCTATCAGGCAATGAACCTGATCCTATTAGGGATAATAGGGATAAAAAAACAATCAGCTCCATTTTCGTGAAGAAAATTAGAGTCAGTAAAAGCAATGTATGATGAGGAGAGACCCCATGCAGGTCAGCAGAAGACAGTTCTTTAAGATCTGTGCTGGCGGTATGGCAGGTACTACAGCGGCAGCGCTTGGTTTTGCACCAGCAGTTGCGCTAGCAGGCTCACGTCAGTATAAATTACTGAGAGCCCGCGAAACCCGCAATACCTGTACGTACTGTTCTGTCGGTTGTGGACTATTAATGTATAGTCTGGGCGATGGCGCCAAAAACGCAAAAGAAACGATATTTCATATTGAAGGTGACTCAGACCATCCAGTAAACCGCGGTGCATTATGCCCTAAAGGTGCTGGTCTTGTGGATTTCATTCACAGTGAAGGTCGTTTAAAACACCCAGAATACCGTGCACCCGGCTCGGATAAATGGGTAAAACTCTCATGGGAAGAAACGTTTGATCGTATTGCGCGCTTAATCAAAAAAGACCGCGATGCCAACTTCCAGAAATTCAATAAAGAAGGTGTAGAAGTCAACCGTTGGTTAACAACGGGTATGCTTTGCGCCTCTGCAGCAAGCAATGAAACTGGGTTTTTAACTCAGAAATTCTCAAGAGCTCTTGGGATGCTGGCTGTCGATAACCAAGCGCGTGTCTGACACGGACCAACGGTAGCAAGTCTTGCTCCAACATTTGGTCGCGGTGCGATGACCAACCACTGGGTTGATATGAAAAATGCCAACCTTATCGTCGTTATGGGCGGTAATGCGGCAGAAGCACATCCTGTGGGATTCCGCTGGGCGATGGAAGCTAAAATCCATAATAACGCCAAGCTCATTGTTATTGATCCTCGCTTCACCCGTACTGCGGCTGTTGCGGATTTCTATACGCCAATCCGTTCTGGTACTGATATTACGTTCTTATCGGGCGTTATCTTATATCTGCTCGAAAATAAGAAATATCAAAAAGAATACGTTGAGGCTTATACCAATGCGAGCTTGATTGTCCGTGAAGACTATCATTTTGATGATGGTTTATTCAGCGGATATGATGCAGAAAAACGTAAATACGATAAAACCACTTGGAACTACGAGATGGATGAAAATGGTTTCGCAAAACGCGACACCACATTACAACATCCTCGTTGTGTCTGGAATCTGTTAAAACAACACGTTAGCCGTTACACGCCTGATGTGGTTACTCAGATTTGTGGTACACCAAAAGATGATTTCTTAAAAGTCTGTGAATATATTGCTGAAACAGCAGCGAAAGATAAAACAGCCTCTTTCCTGTATGCACTAGGCTGGACTCAACATACTGTTGGTGCTCAAAACATCCGTACCATGGCAATGATCCAATTACTGTTAGGTAATATGGGTATGGCTGGTGGCGGTGTTAACGCACTACGTGGTCACTCTAATATTCAAGGCTTAACTGACCTCGGTCTATTATCTCAAAGCTTACCAGGTTATCTAACTCTGCCTTCTGAAAAGCAGACTACATTAGAAACCTACTTAGCTGCGAATACGCCAAAAGCGACAGTACCGGGACAAGTTAACTACTGGGGCAATTATCCTAAATTCTTCGTGAGTATGATGAAGACATTCTATGGTGATAATGCTCAACGTGATAATGATTGGGGCTTCTCACTGTTACCTAAGTGGGACAAACCTTACGACGTTCTACAATACTTCGATATGATGGATAAAGGTGAAGTCAACGGCTATATCTGCCAAGGCTTTAACCCTGTTGCCTCATTCCCGAATAAGAACAAAGTTATTCGCTCATTATCAAAACTGAAATTCCTTATCACAATGGATCCGCTAAACACTGAAACTGCGTGTTTCTGGCAGAACCACGGTGAAGAGAACGACGTTAAAACAGCCGATATTCAGACAGAAGTCTTCCGTCTGCCAACAACCTGTTTCGCAGAAGAAGACGGTTCTATCGTTAACTCTGGTCGCTGGTTACAATGGCACTGGAAAGGGGGTGATGCCCCTGGTGTGGCTATCCCTGATGCTGAGATTTTATCGGGTATTTTCCATCGTTTACGCCAACTCTACAAAGAAGAAGGCGGTGCGATGCCAGAGCAGGTGTTGAATATGACTTGGGATTACTTTGATCCTGATAATCCAACATCCGCAGAAGTTGCACAAGAAAGTAATGGTAAAGCATTAGTCGACTTAAAAGACGCTGATGGCAATATCATTCTGAAAAAAGGTCAACTGCTTAGCTCGTTTGCTCAGTTACGTGATGATGGTACAACGGCGAGTGGCTGTTGGATCTTCGCAGGTAGCTGGACAGAGAAAGGCAACCAAATGGCTAACCGTGATAACTCCGATCCATCAGGATTGGGTAATACATTAGGTTGGGCATGGGCATGGCCTCTTAACCGTCGCATTATTTATAACCGCGCATCAGCAGACCCACAAGGTCAACCATGGGATCCTAAACGTAAATTAATCGAATGGGATGGCAGCAAATGGACGGGTATTGATGTACCTGACTATAGCAACGCTGCACCGGGTTCTGATGTTGGTCCATTTATTATGCAGCCGGAAGGTATGGGACGTCTGTTTGCTATCGATAAGATGGCAGAAGGTCCATTCCCTGAGCACTATGAGCCAATTGAAACACCATTGGGTACTAACCCACTGCATCCAAATGTCGTTTCAAACCCAGCGGCGCGTATCTTTAAAGATGACTGGGAAGATATGGGTAAAGCAGAAGATTTCCCCTATGTCGGTACAACTTATCGTCTGACAGAACATTTCCACTTCTGGACTAAACACGCGCGCTTAAATGCGATTATTCAGCCACAACAATTTATTGAAATTGGTGAGCGTTTAGCCGCAGAGAAAGGCATTGTTCAAGGCGATACCGTTAAAGTCAGCTCAAAACGTGGTTATATCAAAGCGAAAGCGGTGGTCACTAAACGTATTAAAACCCTTGATGTTGATGGGCGCAAAGTGGATACCATTGGTATTCCTATTCACTGGGGCTTTGAAGGTGTTGCTGTGAAAGGCTTTATTGCGAATACGTTAACGCCATTCGTTGGTGATGCGAATACACAAACGCCGGAGTTTAAAGCGTTCCTTGTTAATGTGGAAAAGGTGTAAGGAGATAAATTATGTCACTGCAATCCCAAGACATTATTCGTCGCTCTGCCACCAATTCCCTTACTCCCGCGCCTCAGGTGCGGGATTACAAGGAAGAAGTGGCAAAACTTATCGACGTAACAACCTGTATCGGCTGTAAAGCCTGTCAGGTAGCTTGTTCTGAATGGAACGATATTCGCGATAAAATTGGCACTAACGTCGGTGTTTACGATAACCCAACTGATCTAACCGCAAAATCATGGACAGTGATGCGTTTCTCTGAAGTTGAAGAGAACGGCAAACTGGAATGGTTAATTCGTAAAGATGGTTGTATGCACTGTGCTGATCCGGGCTGTTTAAAAGCCTGCCCAGCAGAAGGTGCTATCATTCAATACGCTAACGGTATTGTTGATTTCCAATCAGAACACTGTATTGGTTGTGGTTATTGTATTGCAGGTTGTCCTTTTAATGTGCCTCGCATTAACGAAGAAGATAACCGTGCTTACAAATGTACGTTATGTGTTGACCGTGTTGAAGTCGGCCAAGAGCCTGCATGTGTGAAAACGTGCCCAACAGGCGCGATTCATTTTGGTTCGAAAGAAGCGATGCTCAATCTTGCTGATGAACGTGTTGCAGAGCTGCAAACTCGTGGCTATGACAACGCAGGTCTTTACGATCCACAAGGTGTGGGTGGTACACACGTAATGTATGTTCTCCATCATGCTGACAAACCAAACCTGTATCATGGTTTACCTGAAAACCCAGAAATTAGCTCAACGGTTAAATTCTGGAAAGGCATCTGGAAACCATTGGCTGCTGTTGGTTTTGCCGCAACCTTCGCGGGCGCTATTTTCCACTATTTAGGTGTCGGTCCAAACCGTACAACTGAAGAAGATGAAGAAGAAGCACTCAAAGAGATGGAAGCATCTTCTAAAACACAGACCTCTGTGAATAAGGAGGAGCAGAAATGATGAAGAAGAAAGGTGATAAAATTCTTCGCCATACCGCATCAGAGCGTATAAACCACTGGGTCGTTGTGATTGTCTTTCTGTTCACAGCAATCAGCGGATTGGGTTTCTTCTTCCCATCTCTGAACTGGTTCATGAATATTTTAGGTACACCAGAACTGTCACGTCTGTTACACCCGTTTGTGGGTAGTGCTATGGCAATTCTCTTTATCTTTATGTTCTTCAGATACTTGAAGTATAACTTTATTGATAAAGATGATTTAGTCTGGGCTAAAAATATTCATAAAGTGCTACAAAATGAAGAAGCTGGCGATATCGGTCACTACAATTTAGGTCAGAAAGGCATTTACTGGATGTTAAGTATCAGCCTTATCTTACTAACAGTCAGTGGCATTATCATTTGGCGTCCTTATTTCGCAGAATATTTCTCGATCCCAGTTATTAGAATTGCCTTATTAGTTCACTCATTATCAGCAATATTACTGATAATCACCGTAATTGTTCACGCTTATGCGGCATTCTGGGTAAAAGGTTCAATTCGTAGCATGGTTGAAGGCTGGGTAACTCGTGGTTGGGCTAAAAAGCACCATCCTCGTTGGTATCGTGAAATTCTCGAAGAAGAGAAAAAAGAAGCCGAAAAGAAGTCACAGAAATAATGCCTTAAAGTGTATTTCTGAACAAACGGAGGCTTGATTAGCCTCCGTTTTTTATTCAATTTACGCCCACTTTTAAGACGTAAAAGAACAATAACACACTATTATTACCCACTGTCATGGCTTCATGTTTGCTTTTGATTTATTCTGAAGTCAAATCCTGTGGGTATTCACTATAAAATTTATGATAATAGGAAGATAGAACGTTATGAGTATTCGCATCGTTCCTAAAGAGCAATTAGGTAAAGATCAATCAGAAAAAGGGATTAGCTTTATTCCACCTGTATTATTCCCTAATCTGAAAAACCTTTATCAACGTCGTGCTGAACGTTTTCAAACACTAGCAAAAGATAATCCTTTCGCAGACTACCTTGAATTTGCAGCAGAAATTGTGAAAGCTCAAGAAAAAGCACTTCATGATAATCCACTTACCATTGATCTTGCCCCACTCCTGACACAGCAAATTGGTGTAGCACCTTTAGATAGAAAAACATTCAAACGCAGTAAACATTGGCATGCTTTATTAGCCTCGATTATTGCTGAATTACGTCCAGTTGTGCCTGAAAGTGCCACTATCACTTTAGAAAATCTCGCTAAAGCGTCTGAAACTGAATTAGAAGAAATGGCAACGGCATTACTTAATGATGAATATTCAAAAGTTTCAGCAGATAAATCTGTCTTTATTTGGGCAGCGTTGTCTCTTTACTGGGCACAATTAGCGGCAAATATTCCAGGTAAAGCTAAAACAGAATACGGTGAAAATCGTCAATTCTGCCCAGTTTGTAACAGTATGCCTGTAGCAAGCATGGTACAAATCGGCACAACCCAAGGTTTACGCTATTTACACTGTAATTTATGTGAAACCGAGTGGCATGTTGTACGCATTAAATGCACCAACTGTGAATTAACAGGTAAATTAAATTACTGGTCATTAGACAGCGAAAATGCTCCCGTGAAAGCAGAAAGTTGCGGTGATTGTGGAAGCTATCTAAAAATTTTATATCAAGAAAAAGATGCCAATGTAGATGCTGTCGCTGACGATTTAGCGTCTATTGTCCTTGATGCAAAAATGGAAGAAGAAGGCTTTGCTCGTAGTAGCATTAACCCATTCCTGTTCCCAAATGAATAATAATTAGGTATTAGCATGACAAATGATACGCGCTCACTTTATAGCCAGCTTCCGTCCATTGATAAGTTACTGCATCAAGAAGAAATTCAGGCTTTAGTTGCTTCTTATGGTCAGACATTTATTACTGAGCATTTACGAAAGTTACAAGAAGAAGCGCGTATCATTATTCGCCAAGATAATAACCTACCTGCATGGCATAACCAGTGGGCGAATGAATTACAAAATCGCATTACATTACAACGAAAATCGTCAATTAAACCTGTTTTCAATTTAACAGGAACGGTTTTACACACCAATCTAGGCCGAGCATTAATGGCCGAGTCCGCTATTGAAGCGGTTAGCCAAGTTATGCGCTCAGCGGCAACCTTAGAGTATTCTCTTGATGGTGCTTCACGAGGACACCGTGATCGCGCTATCGCTGATTTGTTATGTGAATTAACGGGCGCTGAAGATGCCTGTATTGTTAATAACAACGCAGCTGCTGTTTTACTAATGCTCGCAACGGTTGCGCCCAATAAAGAAGTCGTGGTTTCTCGTGGTGAATTAGTGGAAATTGGCGGCGCTTTTCGTATCCCGGATGTGATGACTCAGGCAGGCTGTACACTCAAAGAAGTAGGAACAACAAACCGCACTCACCTTAAAGATTATCGTAACGCCATTAATGAGAATACCGGTTTGTTAATGAAAGTTCATACTAGCAACTATTGTATTCAAGGCTTTACAGCAGAAGTACATGGCGACGAACTTGCCGCACTTGGTAAAGAGATGAACTTACCCACGGCTATCGATTTAGGCAGTGGCTCAATGACTAATTTAGCCGCCTTGGGTTTACCTTCAGAGCCGATGCCTCAAGATTATCTACAGCAAGGTATCGATCTTGTTACCTTCTCTGGTGATAAATTATTAGGTGGCCCTCAGGCGGGCATAATCTTAGGCAAAAAAACATGGATTGAAGCTATTCAGCGCCATCCTTTAAAGCGCGCATTACGTGTTGATAAAATGACGTTAGCGGCATTAGGTGCCACATTACGCCTTTATCAGCAACCTGAAAAAATGGCTGTTGAAATTCCAACATTACGTTTGTTAACTCGGACACAAACAGAAATTAATGACATGGCGCAACGGTTATTGCCTCATTTTCAGGCATATTATGGAGAAAATTACCATATCACGATATCCTCATGCGCTTCTCAAATAGGCAGTGGTTCATTACCTATTGAAAGTTTACCGAGTGCAGCACTTACCTTTGAAGCCAAAGATGGAAAAGGTAGCCAGTTAGATGCGTTAGCTGCGCATTGGCGTAATTTAGAAAAACCGATTATTGGTCGAATTACTGATGGTCGCCTGTGGCTCGATCTGCGCTGTCTTGAGGATGAAAATGCATTAATACAGGCACTTTTACTATGATTTTTGCAACGGCAGGTCACGTAGACCACGGAAAAACCACACTGATACAGGCTATTACTGGAGTAGATACTACCCATCTCCCTGAAGAAAAAAAACGAGGCATGACCATTGATTTAGGTTA
This sequence comes from Proteus penneri, assembly GCF_022369495.1. Taxonomy (NCBI): domain Bacteria; kingdom Pseudomonadati; phylum Pseudomonadota; class Gammaproteobacteria; order Enterobacterales; family Morganellaceae; genus Proteus; species Proteus penneri. The sequence goes on along the minus strand of NZ_CP059690.1, from coordinate 3,489,330 downwards.
TGCCTATTGGCGTCAAGATGATGGGACGTCTATTGGTTTTGTCGATGTGCCCGGTCATGAAAAATTTCTTTCCAATATGCTTGCGGGCGTTGGTGGGATCTCTCATGCACTATTAATTGTCGCTTGTGACGATGGTGTTATGGCCCAAACCATTGAGCATATTTCTATTTTACGCCTTGCTGGCTGTCCTCAAGTTACCGTTATTCTCACTAAAGCAGATCGTGTTACGCCTGAACGAATTAAAGAAGTTCGTTCACAAACAACGGATGTATTGGCCAACTTAGGCTGGCAACAACCTGATGTTTTTATCACCTCAGCACCTTCTGGTGAAGGGATCCCTGCGCTTCGTGACTATCTTGTTAACCTTCATCAACAAGAACAACAACACCCCCAATGGCATAAACGCTTTCGCTTAGCGATAGACCGTGTTTTTAGTATTAAAGGGGCGGGATTAGTCGTGACGGGTACCGCCCTCGCTGGACAAATAGCCATTGGTGATACTTTTTGGCTAACAGGTGCGGATAAACCAGTAAGGATCAGAGCGTTACACGCACAAAATCAACCAGTAGAAAGTGCTGGAGCCGGTCATCGTATTGCCATTAATATCACTGGAGATGTCAGTAAAGATAATGTCTCTCGTGGCGATTGGTTACTCTCTCAAGAGCCTAACTACCAAGCCCATAAAGTCTTAGTCAGTTTAATCGCTGATGAACCTTTAAAGCATTGGCAGCCAGTACATATTCATCACGGTACTCGCCATATTACAGGTCGTGTTGCGCTCTTAAATGATGCGAATGAAACACCACAGTTAGCAGAGCTTATTCTTGATGAACCCCTTTGGCTGGTGGATAACGACAGGCTTATCTTGCGTGATATCAGTGCTCAACGCACCTTAGCCGCAGCGAAAGTCTTACATTTGCATTCGCCACGTAGAGGCAAACGACAAAGTGAGTTCTTATCTTGGCTACATCAAATTGATAATGCTGACAGTGTCAGCGCCAAGTTAGCGTTATGTTTACCAAAAGGTGAATTATCTCTAAATCAGTTTGCTTGGGCTCAGCAATTAACTGAAAATGCACTCACTCAGCTACTAGAAACATTTGACCTAATTAACGTTGCTGGCGTTATTCTTTCTAAAGAAAATGCGGATAAAGCGAAACAGAAATTACTCGATACACTTGAGGAATATCACCAACAACATAATGATCAAATGGGTGTGGGTCGTTCTCGTTTAAAACGGATGGCACTACCTACTTATCATGATGAATTGGTTTATCACCTAATTGATCAGTTACGAAAAGAGGGTGCAATTAGCCAAAGTCGCGGTTGGCTTCACCTCCCAACCCATGGTCTTGCTTTTTCACCAGAACAAGATGCGCTATGGCAACATGCTAAAGTCTATTTTGAGCAATCTGAACCTTGGTGGGTGCGTGATCTCGCCAATGAAATGAAAAATGATGAGAAAGTGATCCGCTCATTATTACGTAAAGCGGCACAATTAGGTTTAATTATTCCAATTATTGCCGACCGCTACTATACACACCAATCAATGGAAAAATTTGCATCTATCATTGTGAAATATAATGAGAGTAATGGTAGTGTCACCGCCGCGGACTTCCGTGATGAGTTATCTGTTGGGCGTAAGTTAGCAGTACAAATCTTAGAGTATTTTGACCGTACTGGTTTTACTCGTCGTAAAAAAGATCTTCATATTTTACGAGACAAAGGTTTATTCTAAAAACAGATGTTAACTTAGGCTAAATAAAGTTATTTAGCCTATTTAAAATTATCGCCTACAATTTTTGTAAAATATCCCCTTTATTCTTTATAGCTATACTCGGAAGAGATATGAAAAAATATTTAGGAAGTGCTTATCTTGCACTTATTCTTATTGCCTCATTTTTTATTGTTTTTGAGAAAGCAACGTTTATTTATACTGCACTTATTTCAGTCGGTGCTTATTTTATTCTTTTTTCTCTTTGCTTTATTTTATCAGCTCGTATCTTATTTTCAGCTATTACCACTGGCACCCTCTTCGTTATAACTAAGTTTATTAATCAACTCAAAGTCCATTATTACAAAGAAACATTAATGTTCTCTGACTTTGATTTGGCTTTTGATAGCTCTAATTTAGGGACATTAGGCCATTATTGGGAAGCCGGTGTTGCATTGATTGCGATGCTAATATGGCTTCTTATCAATATGTCTATTGCTTGGCATTTTTCCAAAAAATCACGCCCAAGCTTGCGTATCAGTGGCTTACTTTTAATGGCCATTGGATTTACTACAATCCATTTCACCGTAGAAAAATGGCAAGCTGAATGGGAGGGTACACTTCCAGGAGGACGAGGTACTGTGACTAATTTAATCATGTCTGGCTACCAAACGGCGTACCATCCTCCTTATTTCAATGAAAATGCGGATTACTTTCTGGAACAAGCGAACAAAACCGTATTGCCAGAAACACAGACAGACATAAAACCTGATATTGTCGTTTTATTACAAGAATCGACGGTTAATCCTGATATTTATCAATTTGATACCGATGTTACACTGCCTGATTTATTTATGTTTCAAAAAGATGAAGGTGTCAGTGCACAAAGCCCTTTACGTGTACAAACCTTTGGTGGTGGTACTTGGCTTTCTGAATTTTCTGTATTAACAGGGTTAAATACGGATGATTTTGGTGCACGTAAAAACTCGGTATTCTATTTTGTTGTCGATAATCTTAATGAGAGTTTATTCCGCCAACTAAAAGCCGAAGGTTATTACACCGTTTTACTGACTCCATTTAATCGTAGTGCTTACCATGCCGGTTACGCTTATGAAAAAATGGGAATTGATGAAATCATTCAACCTCAAGAGCTGGGTTATCCGGGAACATTAGAAGAAAACCTCTGGAAAATATCGACGGCAGATATGCTGGGTTACGTTGAAGAGGTACTAAAAAAGCGTACTGACAAGCCATTGTTTATATTCTCATTAACCATGTATGAACATGGCCCTTATGATGAATCACACAGAGATATGTACCAAATTACAGGTCATACAGAAAGCAGTAATGCACCAGGCAAATTTAGCCACTATATGGAAAAAATCATCACCAGTGATCCGGCAATTAAAGATTTCTCTAATTTTGTCGCCCAAAGAGAAAAACCGACGATGTTCCTCTATTTTGGTGATCATCAACCCAATATTGAGCTCAAAAATTATCAGTCACCTTTTAATAACCCTGCATATATTACTCAGTTCACCTTAAGAGATAACCTATCGCAAGGTGCACCAATAACAACGGGTGAATTAACTGATATTAGCTTCTTAGGTGGCATGATCTTAGAGCGCGCTCGTTTGCCATTATCTCCTTTCTACAAAGCAAATATTCAAATGCGCCACTTATGTGAAGGTAAATTAAATGACTGTGAAGATGAGAAATTAGTTAACAGTTATAAAAATTATATCTATGACAAACTGAAAATTGCAGGTAATACAGATAATTAATTCTTATTACTTGAATAAACGATGATCGGGATGATAAATCCAAAAAGATAAGTAATATCAAAAGGAAAGAGGCTAACTATTTAGCCTCTTTTTTATTTCAAGAAACAAACGTACAATTATTTGCGTGTTGCCACAATCACACTTGATGCTTTTACTAATGCTAAAACATCACTGCCTTTTGCCAATTTCATTTCTTGTAAGCTTTCATTGGTGATAACCGCAGTCAGTGCTAAACCTTTCGCCGTTTCTAAATGAACAGTAGAGTTCACCGCACCTTGTACGATTTGAGTCACTTTTCCTGCAAATTGGTTACGCGCAGAGAAATTTAAACCGCAATCAGGCAGTGCTAATACAACCCACGGCGCTTTAATAATGGCAATAGCTTCACCATCTTTTTTAATATTTAAGCTTTCACAACTTTCTTTGGTGATGATTGTCGCTAGTTTCTCACCGTGTGCTAAAGATAAAATCACTTCGCTATTAACGGCACCTTCAATAATATCCACAACTTTACCGACTAACTGATTGCGTGCTGAAACTTTCATTTATCCACCCTATCATTGATGAGAAATTATATTAATAATACTATCAAGCTATTAGGATAACCTTAGCATAAATATCATTAAATAAATTATTCTTAGATCATAGATTAAAGTTTATTTGTTATTAAAAAAAACCAATCAAATTAAGATAAATTTAATAAGAATAAATCAAAATAGCGGAATCGCTTCACCTACTCACAGAATCGCAAAAAGGCACTCAATCCTTCTTTACTTCTATGCTATCTTTATTATGTGAATTAGGAATATTCAACATAATGGGAAAAAAGATGGATTTAGAACAATTAAAAAAAGAATTTCGTGCAGGAAAGAAAATAAAGTACATCTACTTTTGGGGGCACCAAAGTAAAGGTAATGACATCACAAAAAGTTGCTTTAGCCAATGGTACCCAGCACCTTTTATATTAGATGATGTGCGTTATGCCAGCGCTGAGCACTATATGATGGCTGAAAAAGCGAAGCTATTTAATGATATAGACGTCAGAAAGCGCATTATTACTGCATCTAATCCAGGCTCAGCAAAAGCATTAGGCAGAGAAGTAAAAGGATTTGACCAAGATATTTGGGAGCAACACCGTATGGATATTGTTATTCGTGCCAATATCGCTAAGTTTTCCCAAAATAAAGAACTCGGTAACTTTCTGATTTCAACAGGCAATCGAGTGCTTGTTGAAGCAAGCCCTGTTGATAAAATATGGGGGGTCGGTTTAAGTGAGCAAGACAACGAGATTAACAATCCCCTTCTTTGGAAGGGATTAAATTTATTAGGTTTTGCTCTAATGAAAGTACGTAGTATTTTGATTGAAAGTAGTCATCAATAGATAAAGAAAACTCAACTGTCACCAATCACTGTTCTTCTTTAACCTAGTGTATATAAGCAGTAGAGATAACTTAAGTATTGACTGAAATAGAAATGACCACGTAACGACAACCTTGTCGTTGCTATAAATAATATTTACAGAATAATTAAGAGACTGATATGTATTATGGTTTTGATATGGGCGGCACCAAAATTGAGCTTGCCGTTTTTGATAAAGATCTCACTCAAGTATGGCAGAAACGTGTTCCAACACCTAAAAACGACTATCAAGCATTATTGAATGTTTTTAAAGAACTGACTTTAGAAGCTGACAATGAATTAGGTTATAAGGGAAAGGTGGGGGTTGGTATTCCTGGTATTGTGAATGCTAAAGAAGGAACCGTATTTACGACTAATGTTCCAGCAGCCAAATACAAGCCTATGGTTCACGATCTCTCGCATATACTCAATAGACCCGTTAAAGTTGAAAATGATGCTAACTGTTTTGCCTTATCGGAAGCTTGGGATCCTGAATTTCGTCATTACCCTTCTGTACTAGGTCTCATATTAGGAACTGGCGTGGGGGGCGGTTTTGTTATTGATGGTAAAGTCTTGTCTGGCAAGAATGGGATTGCTGGAGAAATCGGTCATATGAATCTGAATGTGGATGCAGATAACGTGATCGGCGAAACGATGCCAAAAATTATTTGTGGTTGTGGCAAAAAAGCCTGTTTTGAAACCTATTTATCAGGCCGTGGTTTTGAACGTATGTATAAAGCCTTCAATGATGCGCCACAAAGAGCGGTTGATATTGTTGAGCAATATTATGCGGGCGATAAAAAGACTCAAGAGCATGTCGATCGCTATATGAAAGTACTTGCGATTTACCTTAGCAATATTCTTACGGTACTTGACCCTCATTTAATTGTTATTGGTGGTGGACTATCACAATTTAACGCACTGTATGAGCTATTACCTGAATATCTCTCACACTGTGTTTACGGAAATGCACAAATTCCATTAATAGAAAAAGCTCGTCATGGTGATGCAGGTGGCGCTCGTGGAGCTGCTTGCCTTAATTTATTAGACTGATAAATAAAAAAGAGCCTTCTTCTTTTTTATTAAGGGCTCTTCTATTTATAGCGTTTTATCAGCGTCATCACATTATTAAGGCTACCATTATGGATAAAGTTTGGTTTAAAAAAAGACTCACCTTTCTTGGCGGGTTAACTATCATATTAGTCTTACTTCAACTTATTAACTCACTCTTTTCCATATCTCTTCTTCAATGGGGTATTATTCCAAGAACGGGTGAAGGTTTAATGGGTATTTTTATCGCGCCTTTCATTCATGGATCTTGGTCTCATCTATTTAGTAATCTACTCCCATTTCTTATTCTTAGCTTTTTATCTATGACACAATCTCTACGAGAATATGTGTTATCCAGCATATTTATTATTATCGTAAGTGGTTTATTAGTTTGGATTTTTGGACGAAGTGCTATTCACGTTGGTGCAAGTGGATGGATCTTTGGATTATGGTCTTTATTGATTGCTCACGCTTTTACTCGACGTAAAATTATCGATATTGTCATTGCCCTTTTCGTTTTATTTTATTATGGATCAATGGCCTATGGGTTAATTCCAGGTCAATTAGGTGTATCGACTGAGTCACATATTGCAGGTGTGGTTGCAGGATTACTTTATGCATGGTGCGCAAGAAAGCTAATTCGTCGTAAAAGCCAAGTAGTAGAAGTGGCTAAATAGCCACTTCTCTATAAAACGATTATTTATGACCAATTGGCAGTATTGTTCTGCCATACATCTCATTTAATACTTCAGCCATTGCCAGATAAAAAGCACTGGTACCACAAATAATACCTTCAAAACCTGCAATTTTTAAAATTAGAGCATTACCTGTGATATTTCCGATTGCCAGCAAAGCAAATAAAATAGTCAGGCTTAAAAAAACAAATTGGAGTGCTCGATTAGCTTTTAAGGTGCCAATAAACATGAAAAAGGTAAAAATTCCCCATAACGCTAAAAATACGCCCAAAAAGAGAGGTGTTGTTGGCTCACTTAAGCCCATCACGGGTAATAACCAAATTCCTACCAATGTTACCCAAAAGAAACCATAAGAGGTAAATGCGGTTGCACCAAAAGTATTGCCTTTTTTGAACTCAAAAATACCAGCAATAACTTGAGCGATCCCACCATAAAAAATTCCCATACTCATAATGACGGAGACTACTGGGAAAAAACCAGCATTATGTATATTCAACAAAATCGTTGTCATACCAAAACCCATTAAACCTAATGGACCCGGATTGGCAATGCGTTCGTTAGTCATAAAACCTCTAAAAATAATAGGGGAAAATTAAAAAAAATTTGAAGGCGCTGGATGATAAGAGGTAATACATCTAAAAACAATGATCTTGCAGGGTATATTTTTGAATAACAGCCTACACTGATCCTAATGGGAAATAACCAGTGGATTTAACTTAGAGAAAAGAAGTATTTAGTGATAGATGCTTATATCAATAAAAAACACAAAGAAAAATAAAGAACTATAATTTTAAGAGTAATATCAATCAGTTGATATATTAATACTGAAATTTACCTTAATATGCGGTTTTATACATGAAAGTGAAATAAAATCTAATACATTAATTAGTTGAATTATTAACCTATAAGTGAGTTTGTTATGAAAAAAATTCTAGTATTATTAATTGGTAGTACGTTGGCTTTTGCATCTCAAGCCAATACAACCTCTCATAATAATGGTGGCTTTGTTTCTCCTCAAGGCACTATCCAATCAAGTGCAGATCAAGGGGGATTTAAAGGCCCTTCAATTAGCGAAACCACCGTTGTAAAAGCCAAAGATCTTTCTGATGATACTTGGGTTATCTTAACGGGCAAAATTACCAAAAAAATTGGTGATGAGCTGTATGTTTTTGAAGATAGCACCGGTGGTATCAATGTAGATATTGATAATAAAAGATGGCGCGGACAAACAGTTACCCCAGATAATACCGTCAGAATTGAAGGTAAAGTTGATAAAGAGTGGACAAGTACTGAGATCGATGTAAAACAAATTACCATTATCAAATAATTTATCTTTACATTAAACATCCTGATTATTTAAAAAGCTAATATATTTCAATATATTAGCTTTTTATTTTTCTTTTTATATCCAGTAATATCCTCTATAAAAACAGAAAGAAAGATACACAAAGTATTCTTTATACCTTTGTTTTCTATAAATATTCTTTTACAAAACTCTACGTGTTTATACCTTAATTAAATTGACCTTCCCGTAGGGGGAAAGATTATTGTTTCGTCTATCAACTTAATGAAAGGAATGAACAATGAAAAAATTATTACTGCCTTCTATCATTGCAATCTCTGCTTTTACAAGTACAGCGTATGCTTCTAATCATAATGTTGTTGATGTTTATAAAACAGAAAGTTGCGGATGCTGTACTTTATGGGCTGATGGTGTGAAAGAAGCTGGCTTTAACGTCAAAGTGAATATTGTTTCAGAAACACAATTAATGAAAAAATATCAACAAGCAGGTGTACCAAATAATTTATTAAGTTGCCACTTTGCGACTTATCAAGGTAAAGATTTAGTCGGACATATTCCAGTTGATAGCTTAAAAAATATCGACTTAGTGAATAAATCTAAATCCGGTATTGCGGTAGCAGGAATGCCCGCGGGAAGTTTAGGTATGTATGCGGGGGATTACAAAGAGCCTTACCAAGTTATCGCCTTTGATAAATCAGGTAACCAATCTCTATTTAAGTCTTACAACTAGTCATTTTCTTATTTAGTTTGGTTCTGACTGTAGTGTTGTTTTAATCGTATTATTTCTCTCCGAGAGTGCTATTTTCCTCTGCCTGTATTCAGTTTACAGACAGCGTTTTATTAAGGCTTTAGCCAAACACATAAAACCACCCGTAAAATGGGTGGTTTTATAATTATCTTATAAATCAGACTGGACCATAATTAATTGCTGTTGCAATACCAATCGCAGCCATACCTATCACTACCCAAATCATTAAAATAGGAAAAACAAATTTAACCCAACGAGTCCAAGGCACTTTACCTACTGCCAATACAGCCATTAATACGCCAGATGTTGGTGTAATAATGTTAGTAAATCCATCACCTAATTTAAGGATCAAAACACCTGTTTGGCGAGTTAGATCCAAGATATCTAAGATAGGTACCATGATTGGCATCACAATAGAAGCTTGTCCAGTTCCTGATGTTACTAATAAATTGAATAATAAATTAAAGAAATAAAGTAACTGAGCTCCCCAAAAATGAGAAGTTTGCTGTAATGGAACTAATGTGGCTTGAACAATAGAATCCAGCACACGTCCTTCATCTAAAATAACAATCACGGCTCTTGCAATACCGACGACTAATGCACCATAAACTAAGGATTGAGCACCCTTCATAAAGGTTTTAATGTAGTCATTAGGCGCAATTTTAAACATCGCAGCAACGACAATACTCATCATAATAAAGATGGCAGATAAGTGCTCAATTCCCCACTTATATTCAAATGCTCCGTATAAAAACAATCCAATAAATGCAATAAAAACCACTAGACTCAATTTCTGCATTAAAGAGAAATTGCCGTCCATTGTTTGATCTTTATGGGCATCATAATCAGGATCATCAGTTGCTAGTCCATACATATAGCTTTTGGTTGGATTATTAGCGATACGTCTTGCATACCAAACAATATAAGCAATAGTGACTATAATCAGAACTGAGAATAATACAATTCTAAAAATTACACCTGAAAATAAAGGTACTTCAGCTAACGTTTGTGCTGTACCTAAAATAGTAGGATCTAAAACGCCGACAGCATTTCCTGCATAATATCCGAGGTAAACAACAGCAACCCCCGTTATGGCATCTAATTTCATCGAACGCGAAAGGGCTATTCCTATTGGAATAAAAGCAATAACTGCGTTTGCGGCCAATCCTAATGATGAAAGCATTCCAAATATAAATGCAACGGTAATAATCAGTGCTTGGTAATTACCTTTTGTTTTGACAATTAATGCATTAATCCCTGAATCAATAGCGCGTGTTCTATCATAAATAGCAATCGCACCACCAATCATAAAGATCAGAAAAATAATACTTGCTGACTGCTTTAATCCCACAGGGATAGCATAGAAAATATCCATTAATGAGGCTGGATTTTGATCAACATAACCAAAACTACCTGGTACAACACGATTTAGCCCATTAACTGTTTCACGTTCATAAGTTCCTGCGGGGATTAAATAAGTCGCAATAGCGGCTAAGATAACGATGCCAAAAATAATAATAAAAGCATCAGGCATAGCCCATTTTATTTTTTTATTCTTATCCATACATTCACCTTATTGAGACAAGCGCTTTAAAATATTGGCAAATAGCACCGTTCTTTCGGTCAATGACGGTAAATCGAGATACTCTTTATCACTATGTTGATAACCACCGATAGGGCCTAAGCCATCTACACTTGGCGTGCCAACTCCGGCGGTAAAAGAAGCATCAGAACCACCACCAGTTGAAATATCTTCAATATCAAAATCAAGCAGACGGGCTTGCTCTTTGATGATGTCAATTAATGCACCACTTTCAGGTGTTTTAACCATTGGAGGGCGATTGATACCGCCATTAAGTGTTAGCTTAATCCCTTCTAATATAGGTTTACTGCATACTTCTCTTACAAGCTTATCAATTTCAACACCTTGTTCATCGGTTGAAATACGAACGTCAATCTCAGCACGAGCATTAGGTGCAACGGTATTGACTGATGTACCACCAGAAATCAGACCAACATTAATAGAAAGCCCTTCATCGTGACGAGAAAGCGCATGTAGTGCCTGAATTTTGTATGAAAGCTCTTGAATGGCACTAATTCCAGCTTCTGGTGCAATACCAGAGTGAGATGCTTTACCTTCAATTAAAAGTTCATAAGTTCCCACACCTCGACGCGCACTAACAATCGCTCCATTGGCACGAGCGGGCTCCATCACTAAGGCATAAGATTTATTCTTGGCATACTGTTCAATCAGGCCACGAGAAGTTTTTGAGCCAATTTCTTCATCACAATTTAGAAAAATTTCAACATTCTTATAAGCATTATTGCCTGATTGTATAAGTGCATTAATAGCGTAATAAGTCAGAACATGGCTCGCTTTCATATCAATAACGCCGGGGCCATAAGCACGACTACCTTCGATACTAAATGGACGCGCTGCCACAGTTCCTTTAGGGAAGACGGTATCTAAATGTGCCGCAATGAAGATTTGCGGATCAGTGGCATCTTTATGAACTAAGCGGTAGTTATTTCCTAGTTTGTCATTTTCAAATACTTCAACAACAAAACCTAGTTTTTCATAACGTTGAATTAAAAGATCAGCGACTGCATCAACCCCTTCTTTATCATAAGAGCCACTTTCTGTGTTCACTAATTCTTTCAAAAAATCAACCATTTCACCGTATTGTGAATTAATTGTGTTTTGCATTTGATTTACCTCTTGTAATTATAATTTGTCTTTTTAGCTAGATATTTAAATCAAGATAGCCTTTATCAACTGCAATAAAATGCTTGATAAAAAGCATTAGCATTAAAATAAAATGTGGATTTATTTATCAATAACATCACATTAAACCTTACATATATTTAATATTATTGCATCCATTTTTTAAAATCATAATAACAATTAATTAAATAGAATAAGATCTGCTAGAAGTAACATGATAGGAATAGATAAAATAATCTAAATATAATGTGATCATTAAAAAATAAAAAAGAGGTTAAAGATAAAATACTTTTTACTGTTTTATCTTATTTTTAGAGAGACTTATTTTAAATAAATTTTATTTATTTTTTGATAAAACCTAAAAACAAAAATAAAACCAAACTATTTCTTATCAAAAAAACAATAATAACAATAAAATAACCTTCAAACAGACTAAATTAAGAAAAATTGCTCTCTTATTAAAATAAAAATATTTATTATCAATTTTATTTTAAAAAAGAATAACACGATAAAACTCGGTAATAAAATTATCATACAATATAAAATATTCATGATAATAAAAGATATTTTATCTTATCTAATAAAGTTTATTGATTAATAAAAAACAATCACTCTCTTTTTATGCGTTACATTATGATCTTAATATCGTTTTTTATATTAGTTTTATTTACTTTTTTTCGTATATGACTTTGAGAACTAAGCCACTTTCACTATCGTATTTATTGTTATGACATACCTATGTCATAAATCCCCTCTAAAATTGACATCACAATGACGCATTTTTTAAGGTTGAATGTTCTACGTTCTCCCCATTCGCCATTTTTAGTGATTTCACATAGTAGGTCTAAACATATGAATAAATCAGTTGAAGCAGTGATTTTAGATTGGGCTGGTACCGTGGTAGATTTTGGCTCTTTTGCACCCACTCAAATTTTTGTCGATGCTTTTGCTCAAGCCTTTAACTTTAAAATAAGTTTATCAGAAGCTCGTGGCCCTATGGGAATGGGTAAAATCGATCATATTCGTACTTTACTTAACCAGCCTAATATTCACACTCGCTGGATCGCGCAATTTGGTAACGAGCCAAGTGAAGAAGATGCACAGCATATCTATCACACCTTTATGCCTTTACAAATTGCACAAGTGGTACATTTTGCTAAACCGATAGAGGGAGCACTTGAGGCAATCACCACCATTAAAGCGCAAGGGATTAAAATCGGCTCTTGCTCTGGTTATCCTAAAGCCGTGATGGATGTATTAGTACCCGAAGCCGCTAAATATGGTTATCAGCCTGATTGTGTGGTTGCTAGCGATGAAATTGCCGCCGGCTCTCGCCCTGGCCCGTGGATGGCATTAAAGAATGTGATTGAACTTGGCGTGATGTCTGTAGCACACTGCGTTAAAGTCGATGATGCGGTAACGGGTATTGCCGAAGGGCTAAATGCGGGTATGTGGACTGTCGGGTTATCTGTTTCAGGCAATGAGTTTGGTGCCACCTTTGAACAATACCAAACAATGGAACAAGCAGAAATAGAAAGCCGTAAGCGTATTGCAGAAAATAAACTCCGTACCGCAGGTGCTCATTATATTATTGATACCCTTGCCGATTTACCCGCGGTGATAGAAGATATTAATCAGCGACTCGCTAATAATCAAAAGCCGTAACTATTATCTAATACCAACGCCCAATAAAGGATTAATGGGCGTAATTAGTAGATAGATAATATAAATCAATTGACATTAAATCTAGCTTTACTTACACAGACCTCTTCTGTGATAATTTTTTCTTTTAAAGCAAATATAAGAAAATTTCTAAGTTTTCTTTCATATAAAAATAACACTCAAAATTTTTTATATTTCTATATTTTGTTTTTTATTAATTAATATTCTTTTTATATCTGACTTTTCTTAGCTTCCAAGTTCATTTTTCTCAGTGGGTAAAAATTAGTTATGGTTAAAATAGAACCTGTATAATGGATATTATTTAGCTTTTTCTTTTCAATTTATATCGGTCTCGATTTAACCTCTAAAGGCTATTATAGATGTTATAAGTCATCTACTGTTACACCAAATGAATATGTTATTTCAAAAGAGATGTGTAAATAATAAACATCTCTTTTGCGTCGATTCGTAAAATGATCGTTAGGATCAAACAATCTCTTTATATTCCCAAAAGGAGCTAATCAAAAATTTGACGGATGTTTTGCTCACCTAAACCGGGCCCGACACTCATTCCTAACCCCGTGCGCATCAATACTGCGGTGACTTTTTCACTCGGCGTTAAAATCGAAATCGGCTCTTTTCCTTTTGCCCCATAGACCCCCTGCCAACGCTCTTTTACTTGGACCGAGCAACCTAATGTGTGCTCAGCTAACTCAATCAAGAGGTTATCAACCTCTTCACTGTTAAAAGGCTGTGCATCTAAGCTATATTCGTGTGAATCACCAATAATAAGATCGCCATAAGGGGTCGGGGTAATTAATAAATGAATACCATACTGCTCAAGTAATGGTGATTGCGCTTTAATTTCTTTCGCTAAAGCCTGCGCTTCAGGTAAATCAGCAAATGCCCCATAGTGAGTGCAACTTAACCCTGTCATGAGCGCATGCTCCAATCCCATATTTTGCTCTGGGGTCACTCGCAACATCTGCAAGCGACAAACTATCGGATCAAGTTTTTTTATTTCATCAGCCAGCAATGTTTGGTAATCGTGCCCTGAGCAGACAACTATTTTCTCTGCACAAAATGTTCCATTGCTGGTGATCAATGTTCCTGTATCGATATCAATATCCCGTACTAATGTTGAAAAATAGCTATTCACATTAGCTAAACTGTCTAGATAAGCCGCCAACTGTGGAATGGCTTCTCGTGAAAACAGCACCTGATCTTCTTTGCCATGCAACGCCGCGCGATGGTGTTGTAATTGTCCACCATAAACCGTCGCTAATTGTGGTTTAGAAAGTAATTCACAATCATAGCCATAGGTTTTAGCTCGACCATCGACAAAGGCTTCAAGAACAGCTTGTTCAGACTGCGTACGCGCTAAGAGGTAAGTCCCTTTTTGACGAGCTAAAAACTTAGCTTGTTTGGCCATATTTGCCCAAATCTCACGGCTATTTTTCGCTAAATCTAGCATTTTACCCGGCGCTTGACCCAAAATTAATCCGTGGCCGAAATTACGTACAGAAGCTCCCACAGGCGTGTAACTACGCTCAAAAATAGCAACTCGTAAACCTCGCTGAGCCGCAGCATACGCATGAGATAAACCAATAATACCCGCACCAATAATAGCAATATCAAATTTCATATGACACCCTAAACAAGATAGAGCGCACCGCGCCCTATCCATTAATGAATGAAGTAAAAATAATTATTTTGCACTCTTGCCGTCATAGCGCTTACGCCATTCGTTTAAGATGGTGTCGCGTTTTTCAGCGGCCCAAATAAAATCATTTTTTATTAAACGTTGGGCATAATCGCTAGGTAATTCTGTTTGGCTTACTGGCACATTGGTATTGGCTAATACGGCAAAATTAGCACTGTAAAGTTTCATGGCTTCCTCTGTGGTGGAGAAATCAGCCAATTTTTGTGCTGCATCTAGCTTATTAGTGCCTTTGATGATGGCTGTTGCTTCAATATCCCAACCTAATCCTTCTTGCGGTAATATGATTTCCAGTGGTGCCCCTTGTCGTTTCAATTGGATCGCCGGATATTCAAAAGATATGCCTATCGGGTATTCACCCGATGCGGCCATTTTGCAGGGCTTAGAGCCAGAATGAACATATTGACCAATATTCTGATGCAACTTATCCATATATGCCCATCCATCTTGTTCACCAAATAGTTGTAACCAAGCACTGACATCTAAAAATCCAGTTCCTGATGATGCCGGATTTGGCATCACGATTTTGCCCTTGTACTCTGGCTTAGTAAGATCTTGCCAAGAAGCAGGTTTAGATAACCCTAATTTTTTTGCTTCTATGGTGTTGTAGCAAATGGTTGCCGCCCATACATCCATACCAACCCAAGTTGGTGGATTATTGCTATCACGAAATTTCACATCAATATTATCTAATTGCGCCGGAGCATAAGGCTCAAGCATATTTTGCGCTTTTAATATCGCTAAACTTGATGCGGCTAATCCCCACACAATATCAGCTTGAGGACGATCTTTTTCTGCTAATAATTTAGCGGTGATAATACCAGTTGAATCTCTTACCCATTTTATTTTTATATCAGGATATTTAGCCTCAAATGCTTGTTTATAATCTTGTAATTGTTCACTTTCTATTGCGGTGTATACCGTAATTTCAGTCGCCGCAAAGACCGTCCCCGCAGAGAATAATAAGCTGGTGGCAAGTATCAGTTTTTTTAACATCATGCGATTTTCCTAGTATTGCTATGTGAGAGTATTGGATCTTTAAATTTATGGCTTAGCTTCACGCTGATGCCATGCTTGTGTACGCCGAATAACACCTTTGGAAGCAATAGATAACAATATCGATACCCCTGCAGAGGTGGTTAAAATCAATGTCGACATAGCCGCCGCGCCACCAATATTGCCTGCATCATCCATATTCAATACCGCAACCGCGGCTAAAATAGTGTCTGGACTATAAAGGAAGATCGCTGCGGAAACGGTTGTCATAGCAGAAACAAATAGATAACGATAAATATCTAATAATGCAGGTAAGCAAAGAGGAATGGTGATCCGCCAAAAGTGACGATATAAAGGTGCTTTTAATGATAATGAAGCCGCCTCAAATTCTTTATCTAACTGGCGCAGTGCAGTATTTGCCGTCATATAGGCGGTAGTGAAAAAGTGTGCAATGGAGCACAACACTAATAACGTCATACTGCCGTATAAAAAGTTAAGTGGATTATTTGGCAAATTAAAGAAAAATACATACCCTAATCCCAACACTAACCCGGGAACGGCCATCGGTACAAAACTTAGCATACGTAGCAAATTGTTAAGCCAAGAGTGGGAAGCGGTTTTTTCTATTAAGTAAGCCCCCATAAAGATCAGCAAACTGCCGATAGTCGCGGTGAAAAATGCCAAAATAATACTGTTGGTATAAGCTAACCAACCACCGGGTAATCCTTCAAAGTTATAGTGACGTAACGAAAACGATAAGTTATAAGGCCAGAACTGAATAAATGAGGAGTAAACCGCCGTACCAAATACCAGTAAAAATAGTGCACAGATCAGCATCACAAATATTAGATAAAGCGTGTCACGCTGAAAATTAGCTTTTGGTAAATAGAGTTGAGCGCGCGAACTCATTGCATCACGTTGGCGTTTACGTAACCAAACATCGACACTGAAGGTCAACAATGCAGGCAATAATAACAACATACCAATTAAGGCACCGCGACCAAATTGTTGCTGACCAAGTACTGCTTTATAGGCTTCTAACGCCAGTACTTGATAATCTCCTCCTACTACAACCGGAATACCAAAGTCAGTAATAGTTAACGTAAATACCAAACACAGTGCTGCGAAGATCCCGTGTCTGCTCGATGACCAAGTGACACTACGAAAAGTGCGCCAAGAAGAAGCGCCCAAGCTAGATGCAGCATCAAATAAACGAGCATCAGACATAGATAACGCGGAGAGTAAGATCATAAGTGCATGGGGAAAAGTGTAGATCACCTCGCCAAACACTAACCCCCAATAACCATAAATACTATCTGGAAGTAAGCTACGTAATAGCCCTTGATTACCAAATAGATAGACCAATGCAATGCCTGGTAGCATAGAGGGAGCAAGTAAGGGTAATAGTGATATTCCACGCCACCATGATTTGAAGGGGATCAAGGTGCGATGTAAAGCATAAGCAAACAGGTAAGCCAGTGGCACCGTAATAACAGCAACACTTAGCGAAACGCTAATACTATTACCAACTAACCACAGAAAATGAGCACTAGTGAACAAGTTTATAGCAGCCTGAAAACCACCGCCTTGTGATATATCAGGACTAAAACCACGCCAGAAAATGGCTAATAAAGGCAATAAAACGCCAAGTGTAAGTAAGCAAATAATAAATAGCTTACCACCAGCAACAAAAAAACTATCTAAACGATTAATAGATTTGGTAGGTACTATCACTGACATTATCTAGCCACCTTACGCAAATATGTGTAGTTCGTTAGCTGGTAAGGTCACTTTTACTTTACCGTTTTGAATACGATGTAGCTCAGCAGCAGATACCTCTGCTTGTAATAAATGCCCCGGCAAATGGTCTAATTCAAACTTCATAATGCAACGACTCCCCAAAAACACCACATTTTGTACATTGGCGTCGTATTGATTATGTTTGTTTTGTATCGGATTAATTTCAATTGATTCAGGTCGACAAAAGAGACGCCCTTGGTTATGAGCTATCGCAGCATGTTTTAATTGGACTTCTCGTGAGCCAATCATCGCCTCACCATGCTGATTTCTATTGAAAGGTAACCAGTTGCCTTTTCCTACAAACTCCGCAACAAATGGCGTTTGTGGATGGTTGTAAATCTCTTCACTACTGCCATACTGTTCAACCTTACCGTTATTCATAACGGCTATCCTATCGGCCATCAGCATGGCTTCATCTTGATTATGAGTGACCATTAATGTAGTAATATTTAAGCTTTGCTGTAAATTACGTAGTTCAACACACAAATGTTCTCGCACTTGTGCATCTAATGCCGACATCGGCTCATCCAGTAAGAGTAAAGAAGGGGCTGGTGCCAAAGCACGAGCGAGCGCCACACGCTGTTGTTGACCGCCAGATAATTCTCCTGGGTATTTTTTCTTTCGGTCTTGTAAACCAACGAGCTCAAGCATTTCATTAACGCGATTTTTAATCACATTACGAGGCTGACCAGCTAAACCATAAGCAATATTCTGCTGTACCGTCAGGTTAGGAAATAATGCATATGACTGAAATAAGATCCCATAATCACGGGCTTGTGGTGGAAGGTGTGAGATGTTGTTATCGTAATTAAAGATATTACCGTGATCTTGCGTTTCTAATCCGGCAATACAGCGTAATAATGTGGTTTTGCCACATCCAGAAGGCCCTAATAGGCAAACTAACTCGCCTTGTTGAATATCTAAAGAAACACCATCTAGAGCAATAAACTGATTAAATCTTTTTTGAATATTTTCTACACGAATATGTGGCATTGAGCCATTTTGTGAGTTTGTAGTGAACTGTAACATATCGCTTACCACGCCAAATTATGATGATTGACTAGATATTAAGCGACAATGATGAAAGTTTTATGAAAATTTAAATTTGATTTATAATTTTTTAAGTGGCTAATAACGAGTAGATCTATCATAAAGTTCAAATCTAGGTTTTAGACTTAAATCTTTACATTAAAACAATAACATAATTAAAGTTATTTGAATTTTCATCGATAGGTTTATAGTTAATGATATATTTATCTAATATAAAATCTATTTTCTTCACTTTATTAAAAGTGTATAGGTAGTAATAAACAAGTTTCAATTTAGTATATTATCTATCATCAGGAAATATTTATTCCTATAATATATTTTAATAATTACGTTATAGGAAAACATAGCAAAGTTTAGAATATTTTTGTTGTCGTAACGTAGATTTTAATATTTTTTCAAATATATTATGAGTATGAATAATGCACAAATAGTAGTTATTTAAAAATGATTGATCACTACATGACCATACAATGAAACATAGATGGCTATAGACAAAATACGTTAAATTTAAAGCGTTAAAACATTAGTATAAGATGAAAGAAAGTATTATTAAGAGCTTGCTGCTTTGTTCACTTTTTGTTGACATCACAGATAAAATAACTAAGATTGATCATATAGCACCCGCGGCAACGCTTGGTTCATTTGTTAACAACCTTGCCCCACCCGCGGGTTTTTTATATCTGGGCTAATAAATAATTTTATGAACATAAAAGTTGCTGTACTAGTAGACGCCTCTTTCTTTCTAAAACGCCTAAATTTTTTCAAACGCCATTACTTCCCTTCTGAACCTGAATTAACACCTAAACAAATTGTGCAAGTTTTAAATAGTTGCATTAGGCGACATATCAACGACGGTAATAAAAGCACTTATCAGCATCTATATCGTGTATTTTACTACGATTCACCACCATTAGACATAAAAGTTCATTACCCTCTAGTTAATCAGGGAGAAACAAAACATAGGGTTTTAGATTTCTCTAAACAACCAGAAACAATTCATCGTAACGAGATTTTAGCAGAAGTTAAAAAACAGAGAAAATTTGCTCTCCGCCTAGGTACCATCAAACATGACAAGCAATGGAAACTATCTGATCGAGCTCTCAACGATGTTTTAAAAGGTAATCGTAAATTTGAAGAACTAACAAATAATGACTTCTATTATAGTATACGTCAAAAGGGAGTGGATATTAAACTTGGCGTTGATATTACCAGTATTGCACAGAAAAAACTCGTAGATAAAATTGTTCTTTTTGCTGGAGATAGTGACTTTGTACCAGCGGCAAAGTTAGCACGAACTAATGGTATAGACTTTGTCTTGGATGCTCTACGAAATAATATTGCTCCTAGTCTGCATGAGCATATAGATGGCTTAGTGTCTTACGATTTAGTTGCCATATTGAAAGATATCTTAGGTAAGCCACCAACGACAACTCCAGCATGGTGGTCTAATGGTACTAGCCCCAAAAAAGCTAAAAATCAAAATCGTAAAAAATAGGTTTTTCTCTGATTTCTAGAGTTGAACGATGAATACGTTCTCATTGCTCTGTTCAACAACTACCAGATTCTTTTCCACAGACATTTTGGAGTATGTTAGATTTAAAAATGGTAGCGTAACAATGTTATCGCCACCATTTTATTATGAGACTTTAATGACTCTTCTACATTAGCAATTGACTATCAAATAATATTACTCAACAGTCACTGATTTAGCTAAGTTACGAGGTTGGTCTACGTCGGTACCTTTAATTAAGGCAACATGATAAGACAACAACTGTAATGGTACGGTATAGAAAATCGGTGCGATCAGTTCTTCAACATGCGGTAAAGAAATTAACTTCATCGTTTCGTTTTCTTCAAAGCCTGCGTCTTGATCAGCAAACACATACAGTAAACCACCACGAGCGCGTACTTCTTCGATATTAGATTTTAATTTCTCTAATAATTCGTTATTTGGCGCAATAATGATAACCGGCATATCCGCATCAATTAATGCTAATGGACCATGTTTTAATTCACCCGCAGCATAAGCTTCTGCATGAATATAAGAGATCTCTTTTAGCTTTAATGCACCTTCTACCGCAATTGGGTATTGATCGCCACGACCTAAGAATAAAGCATGGCTTTTTTCTGAGAAATCTTCAGCTAACGCTTCAATCACCTTATCTTTCGATAACATGCTTTCAATACGGCTTGGTAATGCGTGTAATGCCGTTGAAACATCGTGCTCTAGTGTTGCAACACCTTTAATTCGTCCCATATATGCCACCAGCATTAATAGAACAGTTAACTGTGTTGTAAATGCTTTGGTTGATGCAACGCCAATTTCAGCGCCAGCTTTAGTCATTAAAACAAATTCAGACTCACGAACCAAAGAAGAGCCAGCCACATTACAAATAGCTAAAGAAGATAAATAACCTAACTCTTTAGATAAACGCAGAGCCGCTAATGTATCCGCTGTTTCACCCGATTGGGATAATGTGATTAATAAGCTATTACGGCGAGTTGCCGGTTTACGGTAGCGATATTCTGATGCAATTTCGACATCACAAGGAATACCCGCTAAAGACTCAAACCAGTAGCGAGAAACCATCCCCGCATTATAAGACGTTCCACAAGCTACTATTTGAATATGTTCAACTTTAGATAAGATCTCTTCAGCTTTAGGGCCTAATTCACTGAGATCAATCGAATCTGATTTTAAACGACCTTCAAGGGTGTTTTTAATCGCCAGAGGCTGTTCGTAGATCTCTTTTTGCATGTAGTGACGATAAACACCTTTATCACCCGCATCATATTGAACGTTAGATTCAATCGTATCACGATTAACTTCATTGCCATTCACATCGAAAATATGAACATGACGGCGTGTGATTTCAACAATATCCCCTTCTTCAAGGTAGATAAAGCGACGAGTCACTGGCAATAATGCCAATTGGTCAGAAGCAAGGAAATTTTCACCCACACCAAGACCAACCACCAGCGGACTACCAGAGCGAGCTGCGATTAATAACTCTGGAGTACGGCTATCCATAATTACAGTACCGTAAGCACCACGTAATTGAGGAATAACGCGTTGTACAACTTCACGTAACGTACCGCCTTGGCGCTGTTCCCAGTTTACCAAGTGAGCAATCACTTCGGTATCTGTTTGAGATGCAAACTGATACCCTTTTTTAATTAATTCTGCTTTCAGTTCTTGGTAGTTTTCGATAATGCCATTATGTACAACCGCAATTGTACCCGATACATGAGGATGCGCATTATCTTCACAAGGTTCACCATGTGTTGCCCAACGTGTATGAGCAATACCTGTACCACCAATCACTTGTGTTTTTTCTGCCTCTTCAGCCAGCATTTGTACTTTGCCAGCTTCACGTAGACGTGTCATTTTACAGTCATTATCCACAACCGCTAAACCCGCAGAATCATAACCGCGGTATTCTAAACGACGTAAGCCTTCAATTAAGATTTCAGCGATATCGCGTTGTGCAACTGCACCTACTATTCCACACATTGTGTTATTCCTAAAACTGTGCGTTTATTCGCACTTGGATGTCTTATACCTGATTGGTTTATTCCCCAAGCCATTGTAGAAAGTGGGGATATTTTTTGTTTTTAGAATAATAGCGTACAAGAAAAGGGCGCTAATTAAATATACGCCCTTCTCTTAAAATTATTGTTTTTTCTTCACTGGACGTTTCCATCCAGTGATATGAGTTTGCTTAACTCGGCTGATCACTAATTCGTTTTCATTCACGTTTTTAGTGAGTGTTGTTCCTGCACCAATGGTTGCACCATTAGCAACAGTAACGGGTGCCACTAATTGGGTATCTGAACCAATAAAGACGTCATCACCAATAATGGTTTTAAATTTATTCGCGCCATCGTAGTTACAAGTAATAGTACCTGCGCCGATATTAACGTTAGCTCCCACTTCTGTATCGCCTAAGTAAGTCAGATGACCTGCTTTAGAGCCAACACCTAAGCTGGCTTTTTTCATCTCAACAAAGTTACCAACGTGAGCTTTATCCGCTAATTCACTACCTGGGCGAAGACGTGCAAATGGGCCAACCGTACACGCTTGTGCTAAATTTGCATCCTCGATCACCGTATATGGACTAATAATAGAATTATCACCAATTACACAGTTTTTTAGAACACAACCTGTACCAATTTCAACGTTATTTCCCAATGTCACATTACCTTCAATGATAACGTTGGTATCAATCACCACATCTTTACCATGAGTTAATGTGCCACGTAAATCAAAGCGAGCAGGATCAAGCAACATAACACCTTCTAATAATAAGCGCTCTGCTTGTTCTGTTTGGTAAATACGCTCTAATGCAGCCAGTTGTAGACGGTTATTGACACCTTCCATTTCACTATGGCGACGAGGATGAGCCGTTTCAATTTTACGACCTTCTTTATGCGCTAACGCGATAATGTCAGTAATGTAATACTCTTTTTGTGCATTATTATTATCGAGTTTACCTAACCAACGTTTTAAATCACCACCATTGGCGACTAAAATACCGGTATTGATTTCAGTAATTTTGAGTTGTTCTTCAGAAGCATCTTTTTGTTCGATAATGCCTGTCACTTCGCCATTTTCACGAACAATACGACCATAGCCAGTTGGGTTATCTAAAATAACCGTTAATAAACCAATACCGCCTTCTGGTTTGACGTCAATTAAACGCTCTAACGTTTCTTTGGTAATAAGTGGAACATCACCATAAAGCATCAGGATATCTTCATCATCAGCAAAGAAAGGCGCGGCTTGTTGCATTGCGTGACCTGTTCCTAGTTGCTCTGCTTGTAGTACCCAATTAACAGGTTGTGAGCCTAATTTTTCTTTCATTAGTTCACCACCATGCCCATAGACAAGGTGTGTTTGTTGAGCACCTAATGACTTTGCAGTATCAATCACATGTTGAACCATGGATTTACCCGCAAGTTTATGAAGAACTTTAGGTAACTGTGAATACATGCGAGTGCCTTTTCCCGCAGCAAGAATAACAACGCTTTTAGCTGAATTAGACATAATTAACCCGATAACTCCCGTAAAGAATGGCAAGTAAACCTGTTTATGCCAAATAATACTACATATTTCGTCACACAAAATATTTCATGACGCAAAAAAGCCAGTTAGCGAAGACCAACTGGCTTTTTTATTCATAGACTGCCTATTTACATCAACGTCGAGTCAGTTCGATTACACGTAGTTTTGCAATCGCCTTGGCTAATTCTGCTGATGCTTGAGCATAATCAACATCACCATGAGAGGATTGAATGTGTTCTTCAGCTTTACGCTTAGATTCCAACGCTTTCGCTTCATCCAAATCACGACCACGGATAGCTGTATCTGCCAGTACAATGACGCCAGTCGGCTGAACTTCGAGAATACCACCTGAAAGGTAGATAACCTCTTCTTCGCCCGATGTTTTTACGACACGTACCATGCCCGGTTTTATGGCAGTTAATAACGGGGTATGCTGCGGATAAATACCGAGCTCACCTTCGCTACCAGTTACCTGAATTCGTTTGACTTCGCCGTCATATAACTGCTTTTCAGCGCTGACAACTTTCAGGTGGAACGATGTATCGGCCATATCAACCTCCCGTCAGCCGTATTAAAGCTTCTTAGCTTTTTCTACTGCTTCTTCGATAGTACCAACCATGTAGAACGCCTGCTCTGGCAGGTGGTCATAATCACCGTTCAGAATACCTTTAAAGCCACGGATAGTGTCTTTCAGGGAAACGAACTTACCTGGTGAACCGGTAAATACTTCAGCAACGAAGAATGGCTGAGATAGGAAGCGCTGGATCTTACGCGCACGCGCAACAACCAGTTTATCTTCTTCTGACAGTTCATCCATACCTAAGATAGCGATGATGTCTTTCAGTTCCTGATAACGTTGCAGGATAGACTGAACACCACGAGCGACATCATAGTGCTCTTGGCCAACTACCAGTGGGTCTAACTGACGACTGGTTGAATCCAGTGGGTCAACCGCAGGGTAGATACCTAATGAAGCAATTTGACGGCTCAGTACAACTGTCGCATCTAAGTGAGCAAACGTTGTTGCTGGTGATGGGTCAGTTAAGTCATCCGCAGGTACATATACAGCCTGTACAGAGGTGATTGAACCTGTTTTGGTTGAAGTGATACGTTCTTGCAGAACACCCATCTCTTCAGCCAATGTTGGCTGGTAACCTACCGCTGATGGCATACGACCTAACAGTGCTGATACTTCTGTACCGGCTAAGGTGTAACGATAAATGTTATCGACGAATAACAGTACGTCACGGCCTTCATCACGGAATTTTTCAGCCATAGTCAGACCAGTCAGTGCTACACGCAGACGGTTTCCTGGTGGCTCATTCATCTGACCATAAACTAACGATACTTTGTCAAGAACGTTAGAATCTGTCATTTCATGATAGAAGTCGTTACCCTCACGAGTACGCTCACCAACACCAGCAAATACAGAGTAACCTGAGTGCTCGATCGCGATATTACGGATCAATTCCATCATGTTAACTGTTTTACCCACACCCGCACCACCGAACAGACCTACTTTACCACCTTTAGCAAACGGACAGATTAAGTCCATTACTTTGATACCGGTTTCAAGCAGTTCTTGTGAGTTTGATAACTCTTCGTAGGTTGGTGCTTCACGGTGAATAGACCAACGTTCTTCAGTTGCAATATCACCTTTCATATCAATAGGTGTACCCAGAACGTTCATGATACGTCCCAGTGTTGCTTTACCTACTGGTACTTCAATTGGGTGGCCTAAATCTTCAACTTTTAAGCCACGGCTTAAACCGTCTGATGTACCCATTGCGATACAACGAACGATACCACCGCCTAACTGTTGCTGAACTTCCAGCACCAGTTTTTCTTTACCATTCATAACCTCAAGAGCGTCGTATACTTTAGGGACGCTATCCTGAGGGAATTCGGCGTCCACTACGGCGCCGATTACCTGGACAATCTTTCCAGTAGCCATCTTGAATCCTCTACGTAATTCGTAAACCTAGCTGTTATACCGCGGCTGCACCAGACACAATTTCTGTAAGTTCCTGAGTAATGCTTGCTTGGCGTGCTTTGTTGTACACCAATTGCAGTTCTTTAATCAGGTTACCACCGTTATCTGTAGCGGCTTTCATCGCAACCATTCGGGCGGCCTGCTCACTCGCTAAGTTCTCTACGACGCTCTGATAAACCTGCGATTCGATATAACGACGCAGTAAAGTATCCAGTAACGCCTTAGGATCAGGTTCGTACAGATAATCCCAAGATTTTTCTTTCAGCTCTTCATCATCACCTGGTGGTAATGGTAAAACCTGAAGAATTTTAGGCTCTTGAGCCATGGTATTGATGAACTTATTTGCCACCACATACAGTTTATCTAAACGACCTTCGTCATAAGCCTGCAACATGATATTGACTGGACCGATAAGGTCTGACAGTTTTGGATCATCACCCATACCCGTTACTTGACCAACAACATTCCCGCCTACTGAGCCAAAGAATGAAGCGGCTTTAGAACCGATTAGCGCTAAATCTACCTGCACACCTTTTTCAGACCACTCTTTCATGTCTGCCAGCAGTTTTTTGAACAAGTTAATGTTCAAACCACCACACAAACCACGGTCGGTCGAAACAACCAGGTACCCGACACGTTTAACTTCACGCTCTTCGAGGTATGGATGTTTGTATTCCAGATTCCCTAACGCAAGGTGACCAATCACACTGCGCATGGTTTCTGCATAAGGACGGCTGGCTGCCATGCGTTCCTGCGTTTTACGCATTTTCGACGCGGCGACCATCTCCATCGCTTTAGTGATCTTCTGTGTGTTTTGCACACTGGCGATCTTCGAACGTATCTCTTTTGCGCCGGCCATTTCTGCTTCTCCTCATGAACCAGACGGCCTAATGTTTAACTATTAGGCCGAATAGTTATTACCAGGACTGAGTCGCTTTGAAGTTTTCTAGCACGCCTTTCAGCTTCGCTTCGATTTCTTCGTTATAAGTACCAGTCTGGTTGATTTCTTTCAATAAATCAGCATGTTCACGAGAGGCATAAGCTAATAAAGCCGCTTCAAATGGCACAACTTTTGAAATTTCAACATCTTCCAGATAACCACGTTCTGCTGCAAACAGTGATAAAGACTGTTGTGCGACAGACATAGGTTCGTACTGTTTCTGTTTCAGCAATTCAGTCACTTTCTGACCGTGGTTCAGCTGTTTACGGGTAGCATCGTCCAGATCGGAAGCGAACTGTGAGAATGCTGCCAGCTCACGATACTGCGCAAGAGCAGTACGGATACCACCAGAAAGTTTCTTCATAATCTTAGTCTGAGCTGCACCACCAACACGAGATACGGAGATCCCTGGGTTAACAGCTGGACGGATACCTGCGTTAAACAGGTTAGATTCTAAGAAGATCTGACCATCGGTAATAGAGATTACGTTCGTAGGAACGAATGCAGAAACGTCCCCTGCTTGCGTTTCGATAATTGGTAACGCAGTCAGAGAGCCGGTTTTACCTTTAACTTCACCATTAGTGAAAGCTTCTACGTACTCAGCATTAACACGAGCAGCACGCTCTAGTAAACGGGAGTGCAGATAGAAAACGTCACCAGGGTATGCTTCACGTCCAGGTGGACGACGAAGTAACAGTGAAATTTGACGGTATGCGACAGCCTGTTTAGACAGGTCATCATAAATAATCAGGGCATCTTCACCACGGTCACGGAAGTATTCACCCATTGCGCAACCTGAATAAGGAGCGAGGTATTGCAGTGCTGCTGATTCTGATGCAGAAGCAACAACAACAATGGTGTTTTCTAACGCGCCATGTTCTTCTAATTTACGAACAACGTTCGAAATAGTAGAGGCTTTCTGACCGATAGCGACATAAATACATTTAATGCCAGAGTCGCGTTGATTGATGATCGCATCGACAGCCAGAGCAGTTTTACCTGTTTGACGGTCACCGATAATCAATTCACGCTGACCACGACCGATTGGGATCATGGCATCGACGGATTTGTAACCTGTTTGTACAGGCTGATCAACTGATTGACGGTCGATAACACCAGGAGCAATCATCTCAACAGGTGAGAATCCATCATGCTCTACTGCACCTTTACCATCAATCGGCTCACCCAGTGTATTTACCACTCGGCCAAGCAGACCACGCCCAACAGGTACTTCCAGAATACGACCTGTACATTTAACTTTCATGCCTTCTGCTAAGTCAGCATAAGGACCCATCACAACCGCACCAACAGAGTCGCGCTCTAAGTTCAGTGCGATAGCGAAACGGTTACCCGGCAGTGCGATCATCTCACCCTGCATAACTTCGGCTAAACCGTGGATACGAATGATACCGTCACTAACGGATACAATCGTACCTTCATTGTGAGCTTCACTCACTACATTGAACTGAGCAATGCGCTGCTTGATCAGTTCGCTGATTTCAGTGGAATTCAGTTGCATATGCTCCAGTCCCCTTAAGACTGCAAGACGTCAGTTAATCGCTCTAAACGGCCACGAATACTGCCATCGATGACGAGGTCACCGGCGCGTATAATCATGCCTGCGATAACAGACTTATCAATTTTGCAATTCAGCTTCACTTTGCGTGATAGACGTTTTTCCATCGCTGCAGAAATGTTAGCTAGCTGCTGTTTAGTTAGCTCAATGGCAGAAGTTACTTCAACGTCAACCGTTGACTCGAGTACTGCGCGCAATTGAATAAATTGGCTCAATACTTCAGGCAACGTTGATAAACGGCCATTATCAGCCATAACACGAATTAAATTCTGAGCATGACCATCTAATTGTTCGCCACAAAGGTCAACAAAGATGTCAGCCAGTTTTTCTGATGCTAAAGAACCAGAAAGTAATTCGGTTACCTGCTCATTGCGTGCTACTTCAGCGGTGAACGCCAGCATAACCTGCCATTTATCGACAGCCTGGTTTTCCACAGCAAAGTCAAAAGCTGCTTTGGCGTAGGGGCGAGCTACCGTTGCTATTTCAGACATGCCCCTCCCTCCTTACAGTTCAGCGACCAGTTTATCAACGATGTCGCTATTAGCAGCTTCATCCACGGAACGTTCAATAATTTTCTCGGCACCTGCGATAGCCAGCATTGCGACTTGTTTACGAAGTTCTTCACGAGCACGTTTACGCTCTGCATCCAATTCGGATTGAGCTTGTGCAACGATCTTACTACGTTCTTGCTCTGCTTCTGCTTTAGCATCTTCAATCATTTGTGTGCGTTGTTTATTCGCTGATTCAATGATTGCTTGAGCTTCTGCTTTTGCTTTCGCTAGCTGATCGCCTGCATCGGCTTTCGCTAAATCTAAGTCCTTTTTAGCACGTTCTGCAGATGATAAACCGTCAGCAATTTCTTTTTGACGTTTTTCAATGGCCGCCATAATTGGTGGCCATACGAATTTCATGCAGAACAAAACAAACAGGACAAATGCGACGGCCTGGCCGAGGATTGTTGCATTTAAATTCACAGCACAATACCTCTTTCTTGGTTATAAACTAACTTGATGCTTTTACTGCTCATTACCATCATTAGGCAACAGCAAACATCACGTAAAGGCCCAGACCCACAGCAATCATTGGGATGGCGTCAACCAGACCCATAACGATAAAGAACTGTGTACGCAGAAGAGGGATCAGATCAGGCTGACGAGCAGCACCTTCTAAAAATTTGCCTCCGAGGATTCCGATACCGATTGCAGCACCGATTGCAGCTAAACCCATCATAATAGCGGCAGCCATGTACAGCAGATCCATACTCAGGTTTTCCATGACAGTCTCCAGTTTGTTTCAGTTATTTCTTCAAAGAGTTAATAATTAATGTTCTTCAGATGCCATCGACAGATAAACAATCGTTAGAACCATGAAAATAAAGGCTTGTAACGTAATAATCAGTATGTGGAATATCGCCCAAGGAAGGCTTAATAACCACTGTGACCACCACGGTAACAGACCAGCAATAAGAATAAAGATCAGTTCACCTGCATACATGTTACCAAACAGTCGAAGACCGAGTGAAACAGGTTTTGATAGCAGGCTTACCCCTTCCAAGATTAAGTTGATAGGAATAAAAATTGGGTGATTAAAAGGCTGTAAAGTCAGCTCTTTAGTAAACCCTTTTATGCCTTTCATCTTAATGCTATAGAAAAGGATCAGGATAAATACACCAATTGCCATCGAAAGAGTAATACTCACGTCCGCAGTCGGAACGATGCGTAACGCAGGTAACCCTAAGATGTGTTCACCGATATAAGGGATGAAGTCGATTGGTAATAAATCCAGGGCATTCATTAACAGCACCCAAACAAACACAGTCAATGCCAAAGGTGCAATGACCTTGCTCTTTCCGTGATACATATCACGGACGCTGCTATCAACGAAACCGATGATCATTTCTACTGCAGTCTGGAATTTTCCCGGTACGCCACTGGTTGCTCTTACTGCTACTTTTCTAAACAGCCATAGGAATAAAGCGCCCATCAGTACTGAAAAGAAAAGTGAGTCAATATTTAACACCCAGAATGATGGCGCATTTTCAGCATGGGGATTGACCAACTCGAAAGTACGTAGGTCCAACTGAAGGTTATTCAGGTGGTGACCTATGTAGTCTCTAGTGGTTAATGCTTCTCCTGATGCAGACATGATGCCAATTACCCTTTTGTTGTTAAAAACGCTAACCGTTAATGACGGCTGGTGCAACGACCTGCATAACAAGCACCGCTAAGTAGGTCATGACCAGTGGTGCAAATGCCGCTTTAAACACTCCTAAAGCAACAATCAGCAAGGTTATTGATAATATAACCTTCAACCCTTCACTGAAAGCAAAAAGCCAGTTTATGCGAACTGGAGCTTTTTCTTCGTTGACCTTTTGTAAGCGCATTAACAAAAGAAAAGCAATATTGGGTAACCAACATGCCAACCCGCCTAAAAAAGCCGAAAAACTCCAGTCTGTACTCTTTAATAAGAAACTCGCACTGAGAATAACAAAAGTCATAAACTGCAAAAATAACAGTTTCAGTGCAACTTTCCCGTTGTAGAGGGAGACAGACATGACGTTTGTATTCTCCAGACCTAGCTATCGTAAAAGGTATTACTGAATGATGTATCAAACTGTCTTTGCTATAAAGTGTCAAGTGACAAAAACGAGCAAATTATACGGGGCGTGGCAATGAATTCAATCAATAAGTAGCGAAAAAGTGAAGATTAATTTAAATTTATTACCAAGGTTCCATTTATGAAAAATGATTAAGAACAAAAAGAGTAAAAATAATAGAGCCGAATAAAATAAATAGCGTGACATACATCACAAATATAAAAGTATAAATAAAGCTTATTTCATAAAATATATAACTAAGTTAACAATTAACTGCCGTTTTATGAACAATTTAGTGTCAATTAGAAAAGAATTGACCCATTTTCAATAAAATAAATTCAATATTTTTATAATGCACAGAATTATTAATTTATTTTGGAAATAAAATAAGGAAAACTTAGGCTACAAAGTGAATTAACATAAAAGATAATAAAATGTTATTTTATTGTTTCAATAAGGTAAATTTTAATACTTTCTATAATTCCCCATAAAACAAATGGCGATAACATTGTAAATATTATCGCCAGAGCACAAAAAATGAAAAAATGATCGATGAGACACAAAAAAATGATTAAATAATCACCAAATGTCTTTGTTCATTCAATTCAGGTATAGATAAACTAATCACTTTTTCAGGCATTTTTAATCCATTATCAGCAAGTTCATCTAACTCTTCTTGATGAATTTGTCCTTTCAATGCATAAAAACGACCGTGTTCTTCAGTCACTAAATGAGAGCACCAAGAAAGCATATCATTCATGGAGGCAAATGCTCGGCTGATAACACCATCAAAAGGCTGTTCTGTTTGGTATTCTTCAACACGGTATTGAACTGGCTCGATATTATCAAGTCCTAGTTCGTGCTGAACTTGCTTCATAAAGCGAACGCGTTTACCTAAGCTATCCAATAAGACAAAATGGTGATCGGGACGCATTATTGCCAGTGGAATACCCGGTAATCCAGGTCCTGTCCCCACATCAATAAATTTTTCACCTTCAAGATATTGGCTCACAACAATACTATCCAAAATATGACGAATAAGCATTTGCTGCGGATCTCTCACGGATGTGAGGTTGTAAGCTTTATTCCATTTATCAAGCATAGCGACATAACCCGTGAGTTTTTCAGCTTGAATATCTGTAAGCTCTATATTGGCTTGCTTAGCCAGCTTTTTTAGCCGATTAAGTAAGTCACTCATGATGCGCTCCTGCGTAATAGACCTTGTTTTTTCAACCAAACTAATAAAATGGAAATAGCAGCAGGTGTCACACCAGAGATCCGAGATGCTTGACCGATTGATGTAGGTTTGTGATCGTTTAGTTTCGCAATAACTTCGTTAGATAACCCACTCACTTGTTTGTAGTCAAGATCTATCGGTAATGCCGCGTTTTCGTTACGCTGTTTCTTTTCGATCTCTTCTTGCTGGCGACTAATATAACCTTCGTACTTAACTTGGATTTCAACTTGTTCAGCTGCTTGTGGTTTTGAATCATCAATACCAGGCGCGAAACGAGAGATATTTTTTAGTATGTTGTAAGTCATTTCAGGGCGACGTAATAAATCTTCACCATTAGCTTCTTTGGATAATGGTGTTTTTAGCAATTCATTGATTTCTGAGAGATTATCAGCTTGAGGATGAACCCAAATATTTCTTAAACGCTGACGCTCTTTTTCAACAAGCTCAACTTTTTCACTAAATTCGGCCCAGCGAGTATCATCAACCATGCCTAATTCACGACCAATTTCTGTTAAACGTAAATCAGCATTATCTTCACGTAACATCAAGCGATATTCAGCACGAGAAGTAAACATGCGGTAGGGTTCTTTTGTACCAAGAGTACAAAGATCGTCAACTAATACGCCAATGTATGCTTGATCACGACGTGGGAACCAACCTTCTTGATCAAAGGCATAACGAGCTGCATTAAGCCCTGCAAGCATACCTTGTGCTGCAGCTTCTTCATAACCAGTTGTACCGTTAATTTGGCCAGCAAAGAATAACCCATTGATAAATTTACTTTCTAGCGTTTGTTTTAGATCTCTTGGATCGAAGAAGTCATATTCAATGGCATAACCAGGTCTAATGATCTTCGCATTTTCCATACCTTTCATGGAATTTACGATTTGCATTTGAACATCAAAAGGTAAGCTTGTTGAAATACCATTTGGGTAAATTTCGTTACTCGTTAAACCTTCTGGCTCTAAAAAGATCTGATGTGAATTACGGTCTGCAAATCTCATCACTTTATCTTCAATAGATGGGCAATAACGCGGGCCTATTCCTTCAATGACACCTGCATACATTGGGCTACGATCGAGGTTATTACGAATAACTTCGTGCGTTTTTTCGTTTGTATATGTGATATGGCAAGGCATTTGTTCAGGATGCTGATCCACATTACCTAAAAACGAGAAAACAGGCATTGGAGTATCACCTAACTGAACGGCTAATTGGCTAAAATCAATCGTTCTTGCATCAATACGAGGTGGTGTACCTGTTTTTAAACGACCTACACGTAGAGGTAATTCGCGTAGCCTGTGTGATAACGAAACAGATGGTGGATCACCTGCACGACCACCGCTGTAGTTTTCTAAACCTATATGGATTTTTCCATCAAGGAAAGTTCCTACGGTTAGAACAACAGACTTAGCACGGAATTTTAAGCCCATGCGAGTAACAGCTCCTGTTACTTGGTCGTTTTCAACAATGAGATCTTCAACTGGCTGTTGGAAGATCATTAAATTAGGTTGATTTTCGAGAGTAGTACGAACAGCTTGGCGATAAAGAACACGGTCTGCTTGTGCTCTTGTTGCTCTTACAGCTGGCCCCTTACTTGCGTTAAGGGTTCTAAATTGGATCCCTGCATGGTCAATTGCAGTTGCCATTAATCCACCCATCGCATCGATCTCTTTTACCAGATGCCCTTTACCAATCCCACCAATAGCTGGGTTACAAGACATTTGGCCCAAAGTATCAATATTGTGGGTCAGTAATAGGGTTTGACGCCCCATACGAGCTGCAGCCATAGCGGCTTCTGTACCGGCGTGACCACCACCGATGACAATGACGTCAAAGTGTTCTGGATAAAACATGTGTGAACCTTAAATGTTACGAATGCTGAATGTGTTGCATTGGGAAAACGAATTCTACTCAACTTTTTGACAGATACAAGCGAGCAGATCCGCAGGTAATTATTTAAAGATCTTTTTATTTAAA
Source organism: Proteus penneri (assembly GCF_022369495.1). NCBI lineage: Bacteria > Pseudomonadati > Pseudomonadota > Gammaproteobacteria > Enterobacterales > Morganellaceae > Proteus > Proteus penneri. The sequence continues at coordinate 3,455,298 of NZ_CP059690.1, read as the reverse complement.
GATCTCTTTATTAGATCTTTTATTAAGGAAGCGATCCTCTGTGGATAAGTGGATTTTCTATTTAAAGATCATAAAACTGTAAAGGATCATATACTGTGAATGATCCGTGATCTATCTGCTGATAAGCTGGGATCAAAATGATGACTTATGCACAGGTCATTTCTTGATATAGCCTTATACAATGGATAACTACGGGTTAACCCCTGCTTTTAAGCTGAGTTATCCACATCTGTTTGCTGTTTTTTTGTGCAATTTAAAGTAAATTTTTCCAAGAAGCTATCCATTCTTCAGCTGGATCTTCCGGAATGTCATACTTTTGAATATCAATTTCGAGACGATCACCAAGGCGAGTAGCCCCTTTTTCTATTAATTTTTGATCCAAAGTCCTGATCGCACCACAGAAAGTGTCATATTCACTACTTCCTATACCGATAGCACCAAAAGAGACATTGCTAAGATCAATAGAGTCTGCCGAAATCTCATCAGCAAAAGGCTGTAGGTTGTCAGGAATATCACCTGCACCATGTGTGGAAGTAACCACCAGCCAGATCCCTTCATTAGGAAGATCATTAAGTGAAGGGCCATGGTGTAAATCAGTCTCAAAACCTTCCTCAGATAAGATCTCTGCAAGGTGTTCTGCGACATATTCAGCACTACCCATGGTACTGCCACTAATTAGAGTGACTTTTTTCATTAATGATCTCCTTATGTTCAAGACGCGCTATTGTACGCTGTGAATCACTTGGGATCTACCTGTGGATAATGTGGTTATAAAAAAAAATAAGAATTTACCCTTATGGCTTGATCGTCCTTATTATCGGGTTTTGCAGTGAGATCAATGTTTCAGTTGATTGAATTTCATCAATTGTCTGAATTTTGTTGATAAGTACATCTTGTAGTGCTTCTATGCTTTTACACATTACCTTAATAAAAATGCTGTATTGTCCTGTTGTGTAGTACACCTCTACGACTTCATCTAACTTATCTAATTTATCTAATGCTGTATGGTAATCTTTTGCACTCTTTAAAATGATGCCAATAAAGCAACAGACATCAAAACCTAATTGTTTTGCACTGATATCAACACGTGTTCCCGTAATAATTCCCGCTTGCTTCATTTTCTCTACACGAACATGAATTGTGCCTGGGCTTACTTCGAATTTTTTGGCTAATTCAGCGTAAGGTGTTCTCGCATTCGCCATTAATGCGTGAAGTATGTCACGATCGAGATTATCGATCTGATAAATATTGTCCATAAACTCCTCCTGTTTTTGACGATAATACATTTTTATAGCGTTATTTTTAACGATTTAAAACAAGCAAGGCTATTTTTAATGAAGTATATTGAATTTAGTGTCTGTTTTGTTGCTTAATCTATATCAGCGAAACACGACATCACCACTAGGGATATAAAAAATGGAAAAATCATTCATTCAGACTCAACAGCAAATTAGCTTTGTTAAATCATATTTTTCTCGTCTGCTGGAAAAAGAATTAGGATTAATTGAAGTTCAAGGACCGATCTTAAGTCGCCTTGGTGATGGAACTCAAGATAACTTATCTGGGCATGAGAAGGCGGTACAAGTTAAAGTCAAATCTTTACCAGATTCTACCTTTGAAGTTGTCCATTCATTAGCAAAATGGAAACGTAAAACATTAGGTCGTTTTGGATTTAGTTCTGGTCAGGGCCTTTATACACATATGAAAGCGTTGCGACCAGACGAAGATCGCTTAACTCAGATCCACTCTGTCTATGTTGATCAGTGGGACTGGGAAAAAGTGATGGAAGCTAAGGATCGTACAGTTCCTTATCTTAAGCAGACAGTGGGTAAAATTTATCAGGCAATAAAAGAAACTGAAAAAGCCGTCAGCGAAGAATTTGGTCTGGTACCGTTCCTGCCAGATCAAATTCAATTTATCCACACTGAAGAGTTATTGCGTCGTTATCCTGACCTTGATGCTAAAGGTCGTGAAAAAGCGATAGCAAAAGAATATGGTGCCGTTTTCTTAATTGGTATTGGTGGAAAACTTTCAAGTGGTGAATCTCATGATGTCAGAGCACCTGATTATGATGACTGGACGACACCAAACGAAGATGGATTTGAAGGTTTAAACGGTGACATTTTAGTCTGGAACCCAATATTACAAGATGCTTTTGAGTTGTCATCAATGGGTATCCGTGTCGATCCTGAAACATTAATGCGTCAGTTAACATTAACCGATGATACTAAGCGCCTAGAGCTTGATTGGCACAAAGCATTAATGCATGGCGATATGCCACAAACTATTGGTGGTGGTATTGGCCAATCGCGTTTAGTGATGCTACTCCTACAAAAAGAGCATATTGGTCAAGTACAGTGCGGTGTGTGGGAAAAAGACACCCGTTTAGCTTTCGCTGATATGCTGTAATTATTGGCGCCAGCGCCGAAGTAAGCGACTTTTTAATCCAGTATCAAAACGCCATATATGGTCAAAGATTTTCATGATACTGGGTTTACCGTAATTGGATAGGGTTACCGCATGGAAGCGATTGTGCTGTTGCTGTTGGCTTTTTTTGATTTTGTTGATTAGGTTTTCGGGTAACCTTTGGGCAACAAAGTCAGAAATAACAACAGCATCAGCATCTTTCCATGTTGGGCTATTTAGTTTTTCTACGACATTATCTAAACAAGCACTTAAGTCTGTACCTCCTCTAAATGACTGATTCAAAAACTTGATAAGTTCTTGCAGGCCATTAGACGATGACAATTGATAATGCACAGTTTCAGTAGAAAATAACATAACATGACATGAACGATTATCAGCTAGCGCTATTTTCATCAATGCTAATCCAAAGGCTTTAGCACACTGTTCGTTAAATCCTCCCATCGAACCTGATGTATCAATACATACAATAAAAGGCCCTCTTGGTCTTTCTTCATCATGATGATGAGTTACTGGGCGTAATACCGTCCGCTCTTGCCAATTATCACCTTGTAATCGATAGGTATTGAGCTGCTTCTCTACAAGTTTTCGATAAAACTCATGTTCGATTTCATTAATACCTAATAAGGCGAGTTCTGCGGGAAGCAAACGTAAGATATCATCACTAAGTCCTATTCCATTGACTTGCTCTGGTGTGGTATCTGGTGCTTTTTCAACAATAGTTATAGGTTCAAAAATAACGCTCTCTTCAGGAAGAGATTTAGCTGTTTTGCTACGACCGAGCAAACTTGCAAGTTTATGTAATTCGGGTTGTTGATCGAGAAAGTCGCTATAACGTTGAATAATCTTCTCATCAAAAGGGGTTTTTGTTAAAACGCCTTTACTCATATCCCATAAACGCCCTGCTGCGCGTTCGTTTTCTGAAAATGTGTTACTTAAGCTTCCGCTTAGCGCTAAACGTTCTTGAAGCTCAGCAAGGAGTTGCTCTTGTTCTTGGTCAAATAAGGCTTTGTGTAAGGCAGTGACTTGGAAAATTAAACTTACCCGCCAGTGTTGCATAAATAAAGCTTGTTGAGCTGGAGAAAAAGGTTTGTTTGTTTTGATTAATTGAGTGGCTTCTTCAATAAAAGAAGAATCTAACTTATTTAACTCAATAAGAATATGTTCAACTTGTTGATTAAATATCGCATTACCTAATGACTGAGTTTGTTGATAAAGGGCAAATTCATCAGCAATCATTGTAGGCACTAATGTCTCTTTTACTCTTTGCTGTAAGCTCTTTTTCCATTGGTGGATATCTTTAAGTAAGGCTTTTTTGAGTCTTGGATGCTTTTCAAAAAATACCGCTAATTGAGGTGATGCAAGTATAGCAATAATAACTTCCTCAATAAGCTGTCCTTCATTTATGGCTAAAAGCATATCTAATGTTGAAAGTGTCAGCATAATATCATTACTTTATTTGGCTTTTTAATTGCGATAATTTTTCATTAAGCTGAACAAAACTTTGTTCAATGGAAATAAGCCAATCATTATCAATAAATAAATTCGGTTGATGATGATTAAATTTTTCTTGTTCACTATAAATTTCTTGAGCCAGATCTTTTAATTTATCTTGCCACTCTTGGTTATCTTCAATAGGAACAGCAGGTGCTGTCTCTTTTTGTTGATAAAGAGATGTTGTTCGACGGCTCACATCCATAATTTCTAATACACCATCTTGGCGTATTTGTGCGTTAATTGATTGTGGGAAACCAATACCATTTAAACGCGCTAATAACTCATCCCCTTTAGCCAAAAAGTTTTCTAATGCTTTTTTCTCAAGAGTAATAAAGTTAACTTGAATACTATGGATATGTAGAGGGATATGTAAAAACAAGGTGAATTTATCAGCCTGCATTTTATCTGATAGGCTAAAGTGTGCATTTCGTCCAAACATTCCACTTTGTTTTTCAAAACGAAAAGCTTGTTGATCTTGTTTGCTTCTCGTTGATTTCATCCACTCAGCCCACAAATTCTCTGTTTTTCTGATCAATTCTAGCTGGTGGTAAGCTTGTTCTGTTAAAAGGCTTTGTAATAATTTATCTAATAATGCAAATGATGCTTGGTCATGCCAGAGGCAATCTTTTAATAAAATAAGATCTAATGGTGAAATAGCACTACGGCCATTAAAAAAGGCGCTAGCTTGTAAAAGGCGTACTGCTTTTTTCCAACGTCTATCAGAAACATAAGGGGCAGCATCACTTTTATCTAAAGCCTCACGAAGTTGATAAATTAAATCAAATAAGTGGTCATCTAATGTGATTTTTTCTAATTCTGATTGCCAGCGTGAAAATTCTTCTGTGGTAATTTGAAGATGGGCCGGAATATGGAAAGAGCCAACTTCTTTATTAACGAGTAAAGCGCGAAAGTTTTTCTTATCTTGAACTTTTGTTAACCAAATACGAATGAGCATTCGGTCATAAAGCGCTTCAAGGCTACTATCTGAATCAGGTAATTCATTCGAAGCTGAAACTAATAAGCGCATTGGGATGCTGACTTCAGTTTCCCCATTTCTAAATTTACGCTCATTAATCGCCGTTAATAACGTATTAAGAATAGCGGGTCCTGCTTTCCAAATTTCATCAAGAAAGACAACTTCAGCATCAGGCAAATATCCCTCAATCAAACGCTGATATTTCCCTTCATCTTTTAAAGCTTGAATAGATAAAGGACCAAAAATTTCTTCAGGTGTTGAAAAACGCGTCATCAAGTATTCAAAAGCTTTAGCTTCTTTAAAGGCTTCTTTCATTCTTCTGGCTATTAAGCTTTTAGCAATACCAGGGGGGCCAAGTAAGAAAACACTCTCACCACTCAGTGCTGCAAGTAGACAAAGACGGATAGCTGACTGCCGCTCATAAAGCCCAGTTTCAAGATATTGGCTAAGTTGTGAAATCCGCTCTGCAAGTTGCATAAACACTCCTAATAATGGGTACTTATTTTCATTATTCCCTGAAAATATCAGAAAGGGATTGCTGACATATAGTCAAACATTCTATTAGCACACAAATTGTTTATAACAAAAATCGATTCAGCTTCCTACTGCTTATTTTGGTTCTTTTTTGTTTTACTAGCGAAACGTTTCGATAGTGATCACGTTTTTTCATTAATGTTGCTGAGATGATCGGTTTAAAATATTGCATGTTATTTATTCAGTGCATTTAGAATTTATTATTGAGAGTAAGGAAAAATCATGGAAGCGAAGAAACTTGTGATTTTAGGTAGTGTTAATGCTGATCATATTCTTAATGTTGCCCATTTTCCGCTTCCTGGTGAAACCATTTCAGGTAACCAATTTCAAATGGTATTTGGCGGTAAAGGAGCTAATCAGGCGGTCGCTGCTGGGCGTTGTGGTGCGAATATTTCTTTTCTTGCTTGTTTAGGAAATGACGATATTGGCAAAAAAGCCAAAGCTCAATTAATCACAGATAACATTGATACCAAGAGTATTGAGTTAATTGACGATGTAGCAACAGGTGTTGCGTTGATTTTCGTTAATCAACAGGGTGAAAATGTTATAGGTATTCATGCTGGTGCTAATGGGCGATTAGATACAAATTACGTTCAGCGCCATGGGAATATTATAAAAGAAGCTGATGCTCTGTTAATGCAATTAGAATCGCCACTTGATTCTGTATTAAAAGCGGCTGAAATAGCGAAACAAGAAAATGTGCAAGTAATACTAAATCCTGCACCTGCTCAAGCATTACCTGATGAGTTATTATCTCTTGTCGATATTATTACTCCAAATGAAACAGAAACTGAATATCTGACAGGAATTAAAGTCATAGACGATGAAAGTGCTCAACAAGCAGCGGATGCTCTCCATCATAAAGGTATTAAAACAGTGCTGATTACATTAGGAAGCCGTGGAGTTTGGGTTAGCGAGCAAAATAGTAAAGGTTGTATTGTTCCTGCATTTAAAGTGAAAGCTATTGATACTATCGCAGCAGGCGATACATTTAATGGCGCATTAATTACCGCTTTATTAGAGGGGCAATCTATAATGCCAGCGATTAGGTTTGCTCATGCTGCAGCTGCCATTGCTGTTACTCGAGCAGGCGCTCAGCCATCAGTACCTTGGCGTCATGAAGTGGATACTTTTTTAGCATCATCCTTGTAGTGTATTTTTTCTATCTATATATAAAGAAAAGGAGAGCTTATGCTCTCTTTTTAGTTTGAACAAAACTATCAGGCTTTTTTCTTTTTGTTCGTTAGGTTATCACCATCATGTTTATCGAGGAGTAAAAATACGAAGGAGGACAGTAATGTAATAATACCTACCGTAATAAAAGTATAGTGGAAGTTATCAACGGTAGAGCCAACGTTTTCAGTATCAAAATATCCTAAGATAGACGCACTGACAGCAATACCAAAACTAATAGCCAGCTGTTGAGTAACAGCTAAAACACTATTTCCTGAACTTGCATTATTATCTGTTAAGTCAGCCAATGAAATTGTATTCATCGATGTAAATTGTATCGACATGACCACGCCTAATAAAAAGAGTGGGATAACAAGATAGTAAATAGACATGTCAGGAGATTGAAGTGAAAATTGAGCGATCATCAAACCAATAATAATAGTGATAGCAAAGAGCGTTCGGCGATAGCTAAATTTCACTAAGATCTTTGTGACAAATGATTTGGCTAAAATAGAGCCCAAAGCCATTGGTGCCAGCATCATACCGGAAACAATTGCAGGGTAGCCAAAACCCACTTGCAACATAAGTGGCATTAAGAAAGGAATACACCCAGTTCCTAATCTTGTTGCAATATTACCTGCAATTCCGACAGAGAAGGTCCGTGTTTTAAAAAGATTTAATGGGATCAGAGGCTGCTGGTGGCGTCTAGCATGATTAATATATAAACCAAGTAGAGAAAAACCACCTAAAATAACGGCTATAGGGATATAGCGAGAGATATTTTTATCACCAAAAAGATCAAGGCTAACGGAAAGCATCACTAAGCCAAAGCCAAAGAAAATAAAACCCAGTAAATCGAATTTGCGTTTTGGCATAGTAAAATTAGGCATATGCTTTATGGCATAGAAAATACCTAATAGGCCAATAGGAATATTTATAATAAATATCCAATGCCAAGAGGCATAAGTAACTAATACCCCACCTAAAAGAGGTCCTACTATAGGACCTACTAATCCTGGCATTGTGACAAAATTGAGAATAGGAAGTAATTCGCTACGTGGATAAGCTCTTAATAAAGCAAGGCGTGCAACGGGCATCATCATTGCGCCACCTATACCTTGTATAATTCGTGAAATAACAAGAAAAGCAAGGTTAGGAGAAAGTGCACATAATAAAGATCCACCTGAAAATAAAGAAACCGCAATAATAAAAACTTTACGCGTTCCAAATCTATCAGCTAACCATCCACTGACGGGGATTAATAATGCAACAGTTAAGGTATAGCTGATAACAGCCGATTGCATAGCGAGAGGAGAATGGTTAAGGCTTTTTGCTATGTCTGGTAATGCCGTATTAAGAATAGTTGCATCGAGAGCTTGCATAAAAAAAGCCATTGCAGCAATCCAAGGCAACCCAGACATATTTTTGGCAGATTTCAACATGAAGCATATACCGTCTTTATTCTATATTTTGATTATCGCTTCATTATAAACAGAAAACCTATAAAATTTGTATTAAAACTATTCAATCACTTGTTAATAAGATTAAACAGAGGTCGCGTGCTTTATTTCCATCACCATCAATAATAGCTTGAACAATTTGGTTATGTGTTTCCGGTTGAACAGTTTCATTACCCACAATAAGATCAAAATACTTTTTATAAGCAGAAAGAAATAATGAGCCGAAAGAGGCAAAGAATGGATTGCCACTTGCTTGATAAATAAGATAGTGAAATTGAGTATCGATATCTAGCCAATGTTGTCTATCAAAATTCTCATCAAGTAACAGCATTTCTCTACCAAACAAAACAAGAGACTGTTTTTGGCTTTCGGTTGCATTAAATGCGGCTAAATAACAGGCTTGAGGTTCAATAGCTAAACGAACGTGATGGAAATAATGGCTGACCTTATTAAATTCACCACTGTCTATCCACCAATTAAGAAGATCATTATCTAATAGATTCCAATTTTGCATTGGCGTAACACGAGTACCTATTCGTGGACGAGGTAAAAGCATTCCTTTAGCCGCAAGCATTTTTATTGCTTCTCGAATAACAGTCCTGCTGACGGAGAGTAATTCTGCTAATTCTATTTCTCCAGGTAATAAAGATTCAGGCTCATAGTGACCAGAAAGAATTTGTTTACCTAATTTTTCAGCAACTATATAAGAAAGATTCTTTTGAGAAGCTGAACGTTGTTCGCTAAATTGCATAATAAAGGTTACCTATACCATAATTTATCTTCTATCTTACGTGAGTCTGCTAGAGAAAGCTGTTCGGATTTTACGCCATCAGCATAAAATTAGAGCGTTTTTCTTTATTTTGTTGAAAAAAAAAGCGAACGGAAAAAAAATTGAAATAAACACTTGCGCTAATCCGAGATCTCCCTATAATGCGCATCCACTGACCGGCGATGAGCAAACAACAAGCCACGCAGGACAGTGAAGAGAAAAGAAAAAGTTTGAAAAAACTCTTGACTCTTCAGAGGAATAGCGTAATATACGCCTCCTCGCAACAACGCAGAAGACCGGAAACGGCAGCGAAGGTTGCACTGCTCTTTAACAAATTATCAGACAATCTGTGTGGGCACTCGCAGAGACGATATCTTCTAAAATATTAGATGTATCAAGTCTTGAAGAGTGAACAACAAAAGTAAATTCATTTATGAATAGCTAAGTTTTCGATTTCTTTGAGCATCAAACACTTTTAATTGAAGAGTTTGATCATGGCTCAGATTGAACGCTGGCGGCAGGCCTAACACATGCAAGTCGAGCGGTAACAGAAGAAAGCTTGCTTTCTTGCTGACGAGCGGCGGACGGGTGAGTAATGTATGGGGATCTGCCCGATAGAGGGGGATAACTACTGGAAACGGTGGCTAATACCGCATGACGTCTACGGACCAAAGCAGGGGCTCTTCGGACCTTGCGCTATCGGATGAACCCATATGGGATTAGCTAGTAGGTGAGGTAAAGGCTCACCTAGGCGACGATCTCTAGCTGGTCTGAGAGGATGATCAGCCACACTGGGACTGAGACACGGCCCAGACTCCTACGGGAGGCAGCAGTGGGGAATATTGCACAATGGGCGCAAGCCTGATGCAGCCATGCCGCGTGTATGAAGAAGGCCTTAGGGTTGTAAAGTACTTTCAGCGGGGAGGAAGGTGATAAAGTTAATACCTTTGTCAATTGACGTTACCCGCAGAAGAAGCACCGGCTAACTCCGTGCCAGCAGCCGCGGTAATACGGAGGGTGCAAGCGTTAATCGGAATTACTGGGCGTAAAGCGCACGCAGGCGGTCAATTAAGTCAGATGTGAAAGCCCCGAGCTTAACTTGGGAATTGCATCTGAAACTGGTTGGCTAGAGTCTTGTAGAGGGTAGAATTCCATGTGTAGCGGTGAAATGCGTAGAGATGTGGAGGAATACCGGTGGCGAAGGCGGCCCCCTGGACAAAGACTGACGCTCAGGTGCGAAAGCGTGGGGAGCAAACAGGATTAGATACCCTGGTAGTCCACGCTGTAAACGATGTCGATTTAGAGGTTGTGGTCTTGAACCGTGGCTTCTGGAGCTAACGCGTTAAATCGACCGCCTGGGGAGTACGGCCGCAAGGTTAAAACTCAAATGAATTGACGGGGGCCCGCACAAGCGGTGGAGCATGTGGTTTAATTCGATGCAACGCGAAGAACCTTACCTACTCTTGACATCCAGCGAATCCTTTAGAGATAGAGGAGTGCCTTCGGGAACGCTGAGACAGGTGCTGCATGGCTGTCGTCAGCTCGTGTTGTGAAATGTTGGGTTAAGTCCCGCAACGAGCGCAACCCTTATCCTTTGTTGCCAGCGCATGATGGCGGGAACTCAAAGGAGACTGCCGGTGATAAACCGGAGGAAGGTGGGGATGACGTCAAGTCATCATGGCCCTTACGAGTAGGGCTACACACGTGCTACAATGGCAGATACAAAGAGAAGCGACCTCGCGAGAGCAAGCGGAACTCATAAAGTCTGTCGTAGTCCGGATTGGAGTCTGCAACTCGACTCCATGAAGTCGGAATCGCTAGTAATCGTAGATCAGAATGCTACGGTGAATACGTTCCCGGGCCTTGTACACACCGCCCGTCACACCATGGGAGTGGGTTGCAAAAGAAGTAGGTAGCTTAACCTTCGGGAGGGCGCTTACCACTTTGTGATTCATGACTGGGGTGAAGTCGTAACAAGGTAACCGTAGGGGAACCTGCGGTTGGATCACCTCCTTACCTAAGAGATACGTGTTATGTGCAGTGCTCACACAGATTGTCTGATGCAGAACGAGCAGAAATACCGGTATAGGCTTGTAGCTCAGGTGGTTAGAGCGCACCCCTGATAAGGGTGAGGTCGGTGGTTCAAGTCCACTCAGGCCTACCAAATCGTATTGATACTGCGTTGTGAACTCACTCGTTTACTGTAAGTAAACTTCGTGACTCCACGCCTTGTCTCACTACGATTAGCTCAATTCTTAATTAAAGGAACATTTCCGATAAGAAAGAAAGCTGAGTAATAAAAACGGTATTAAGAATGCATTATGGGGCTATAGCTCAGCTGGGAGAGCGCCTGCCTTGCACGCAGGAGGTCAGCGGTTCGATCCCGCTTAGCTCCACCATAATCTCTTGAATATAAACTAATAATTCAGAGTATATTAGCAATAGTATACTGCGAATTATTTTGCTCTTTAACAATCTGGAACAAGCTGAAAAATTGAAAACAAATCAATATATCACCGAGGTATATTGATGAGTCTCTCAAAATCTCAAACTTTGAATGTGTTTTTCGACATCAAAGTGGGATGAGCGAGCAATTTACAGTTCGAGGCGGCCAGCGCACAGCCAGCGCAACATACATAAGTATGTGAGCATGGCGAGCACTGCCCAACAACGAAATGTAATCTGCGCAGCCATCACCACCCAGACGTCTTCAAGAAAAGACACCTTCGGGTTGTGAGGTTAAGCGAATAAGCGTACACGGTGGATGCCTAGGCAATCAGAGGCGATGAAGGACGTGCTAATCTGCGATAAGCGTCGGTAAGGTGATATGAACCGTTATACCCGACGATTTCCGAATGGGGAAACCCAATATCCCATGGATATTATCTTGACATGAATACATAGTGTTAGGAAGCGAACCGGGAGAACTGAAACATCTCAGTACCCCGAGGAAAAGAAATCAACCGAGATTCCCCTAGTAGCGGCGAGCGAACGGGGAACAGCCCAGAGTCTTAATCAATGGCAGCATCAGGAGAACGGTCTGGAAAGTCCGGCAGTAAAGGGTGATAGCCCCGTATCCGAAGATGCTGTTATTGTGAACTCGACGAGTAGGGCGGGACACGTGTTATCCTGTCTGAATATGGGGGGACCATCCTCCAAGGCTAAATACTCCTGATTGACCGATAGTGAACCAGTACCGTGAGGGAAAGGCGAAAAGAACCCCGGCGAGGAGTGAAAAAGAACCTGAAACCGTGTACGTACAAGCAGTAGGAGCCTCTTTATGGGGTGACTGCGTACCTTTTGTATAATGGGTCAGCGACTTATATTCTGTAGCAAGGTTAACCGCATAGGGAGCCGTAGGAAACCGAGTCTTAACTGGGCGAATGAGTTGCAGGGTATAGACCCGAAACCCGGTGATCTATCCATGGGCAGGTTGAAGGTTGGGTAACACTAACTGGAGGACCGAACCGACTAATGTTGAAAAATTAGCGGATGACTTGTGGATGGGGGTGAAAGGCCAATCAAACCGGGAGATAGCTGGTTCTCCCGAAAGCTATTTAGGTAGCGCCTCGTGAACTCATCTTCGGGGGTAGAGCACTGTTTCGACTAGGGGGTCATCCCGACTTACCAACTCGATGCAAACTGCGAATACCGAAGAATGTTATCACGGGAGACACACGGCGGGTGCTAACGTCCGTCGTGAAGAGGGAAACAACCCAGACCGCCAGCTAAGGTCCCAAAGTCATGGTTAAGTGGGAAACGAAGTGGGAAGGCTCAGACAGCCAGGATGTTGGCTTAGAAGCAGCCATCATTTAAAGAAAGCGTAATAGCTCACTGGTCGAGTCGGCCCGCGCGGAAGATGTAACGGGGCTAAACCATGCACCGAAGCTGCGGCAGCGAACGTATCACTTAAATTTGTTTGTGATGAACCGATTGACGGAACGAAGTGACGTCAATGCGTCCATTAAAGTCGAGGCGAAAGCAAGATTAAGCAAATTTAAGGATACGTTCGTTGGGTAGGGGAGCGTTCTGTAAGCCTGCGAAGGTGTACTGTGAGGTATGCTGGAGGTATCAGAAGTGCGAATGCTGACATAAGTAACGATAATGCGGGTGAAAAACCCGCACGCCGGAAGACCAAGGGTTCCTGTCCAACGTTAATCGGGGCAGGGTGAGTCGACCCCTAAGGCGAGGCTGAAAAGCGTAGTCGATGGGAAACGGGTTAATATTCCCGTACTGGTGGTAACTGCGATGGGGGAACGGAGAAGGCTAGGTTGTCCGGGCGACGGTCGTCCCGGTTCAAGCATGTAGGCAGAGTGATTAGGCAAATCCGGTCACTTAATGCTGAGGTGTGATGACGAACCACTAAGGTGGTGAAGCAATTGATGCCCTGCTTCCAGGAAAAGCCTCTAAGCTTCAGGTTACCAACAATCGTACCCCAAACCGACACAGGTGGTCAGGTAGAGAATACTCAGGCGCTTGAGAGAACTCGGGTGAAGGAACTAGGCAAAATGGTGCCGTAACTTCGGGAGAAGGCGCTGGCGGTAAGTGAAGTCCCTTGCGGACGGAGCCGAAGCCAGTCGAAGATACCAGCTGGCTGCAACTGTTTATTAAAAACACAGCACTGTGCAAACACGAAAGTGGACGTATACGGTGTGACGCCTGCCCGGTGCTGGAAGGTTAATTGATGGGGTTATCCTTAGGGAGAAGCTCTTGATCGAAGCCCCAGTAAACGGCGGCCGTAACTATAACGGTCCTAAGGTAGCGAAATTCCTTGTCGGGTAAGTTCCGACCTGCACGAATGGCGTAATGATGGCCAGGCTGTCTCCACCCGAGACTCAGTGAAATTGAACTCGCTGTGAAGATGCAGTGTACCCGCGGCAAGACGGAAAGACCCCGTGAACCTTTACTATAGCTTGACACTGAACATTGAGCCTTGATGTGTAGGATAGGTGGGAGACTATGAAGTGTGGACGCCAGTCTGCATGGAGTCAACCTTGAAATACCACCCTTTAACGTTTGATGTTCTAACCTAGGCCCGTAATCCGGGTCGGGGACCGTGTCTGGTGGGTAGTTTGACTGGGGCGGTCTCCTCCTAAAGAGTAACGGAGGAGCACGAAGGTTGGCTAAGCATGGTCGGACATCATGCGGTTAGTGCAAAGGCATAAGCCAGCTTGACTGTGAGAGTGACGGCTCGAGCAGGTACGAAAGTAGGTCTTAGTGATCCGGTGGTTCTGAATGGAAGGGCCATCGCTCAACGGATAAAAGGTACTCCGGGGATAACAGGCTGATACCGCCCAAGAGTTCATATCGACGGCGGTGTTTGGCACCTCGATGTCGGCTCATCACATCCTGGGGCTGAAGTAGGTCCCAAGGGTATGGCTGTTCGCCATTTAAAGTGGTACGCGAGCTGGGTTTAGAACGTCGTGAGACAGTTCGGTCCCTATCTGCCGTGGGCGTTGGAAGATTGAGAGGGGTTGCTCCTAGTACGAGAGGACCGGAGTGAACGCACCACTGGTGTTCGGGTTGTCATGCCAATGGCATTGCCCGGTAGCTAAGTGCGGAAGAGATAACCGCTGAAAGCATCTAAGCGGGAAACTTGCCTCAAGATGAGTCTTCCCTGTCACCTTGAGTGACCTAAAGGAACGTTTAAGACTAAGACGTTGATAGGCTGGGTGTGTAAGCGTAGCGATACGTTGAGCTAACCAGTACTAATGAACCGTGAGGCTTAACCTGACAACACCGAAGGTGTTTTGTCTGAGAGACAAAGATTAATGAAGTAAGCTTGTTTAAGATTGAATATTACTGGTTACGAACTGATGAAGAGTGAGTAACGGGTAATAAAACAGACCAGTTTGTCTGGAACAAACTGGAACAGTGCAGAGCACTGGCCCCAAAGGGGTGAGTCTCAGGAAGAGACGAATAATTAAAGAATTTAAAGAATTCTGCTTGGCGGCCATAGCGCAGCGGTCCCACCTGATCCCATGCCGAACTCAGAAGTGAAACGTTGTAGCGCCGATGGTAGTGTGGGGTCTCCCCATGTGAGAGTAGGGAACTGCCAGGCATTAATTAAGACGAGAAAGCCAACCCAATGGGTTGGCTTTTTTGCGTTTGGAGTTTTTATTTTTTAATCCTCTATTCCATTTCTTTTTAATAAATTGTTTTTATTTAAAATAATTTATTCCATCCTATTTCTATACCTAGATTAGTTTTATATACCGATTCAAATTATAAAAAAACATAGAATTAAACATATATTTAACATCATTTTTGTGACAATATTAATTGTCATACAAATATAACGATAAATAAATGGCGGTCAGTAAACTATTTTGTATAAAAGATAAGCAATAGGAGCAAATGTATGGATATTAATTTTTATGTCACATGTATTGGGGATGCTCTAAAATCCCATATGGCAAGAGACAGCGTATTACTGCTAGAAAAATTAGGTTGTCGGGTTCATTTTCTTGAAAAACAAGGTTGTTGTGGTCAACCCGCTATTAATAGTGGTTATATCGAGAACGCAAAACCAGCTATGAAAAAATTTATTGAAACCTTCGAAGTTAATGATTATCCAATTATTTCTCCAGCGGGATCTTGTACTTATGCAATCAAAGGTTATTCCAAATATTTAGCTAATGAACCTGATTGGGCAATGCGAGCTGAAAAAATAGCTAACAGAATGTTTGATTTAACTTCTTTTATTGTAAATCAGCTTGGTGTTCTTGATGTCGGCGCCAGTCTTAAAGGTAAAGCTGTTTATCACCCATCTTGTAGCCTATTTCGTAAAATGGGCGTTAAAGAAGAACCTATTAAATTATTACAGCATGTAAAAGGTCTTGAATTATTACCTTTTGAAGATATGGAAACGTGCTGTGGTTTCGGGGGGACATTCTCAGTCAAAATGGCCGAAATTTCAGGAGAAATGGTAAAAGAAAAAGTACACCATATTATGGATGTTAAACCTGATTATTTAATTGGTGCAGATGTTAGCTGTCTTCTAAATATTGGTGGACGTTTAGAGCGAGAAGGACGCCCTGTTAAAGTGTTACATATTGCACAGGTCTTGATGAGTCATGAGGAGGAATTATGTCGTTAAGAACGAGTTCTATTCCTTTTAAAGATCTTATCGATCGCCAAGTACATGATGAAGTTATGCAAAAAGCCGTTGCTAATGCACAAGAAACTATTGGTAAAAATCGGCAAAAGATGGTTGATGATCTTGGACATTGGGAAGATTGGAGAGATAGAGCAGCGCAAATTCGAGATCATGTGCTTGTTAACTTGGATGCTTATTTATACCAATTATCTGAAAAAGTAGAAGAACATGGTGGGCATGTTTTCTTTGCTAAAACAAAAGAAGAAGCAACGCAATATATTCTCAGTGTAGCTAAAGAAAAAAAAGCAAAGAAAGTTGTTAAAGCTAAATCAATGGTAACTGAAGAAATCGGTATGAATACCGCATTAGAGAATGCAGGTATTAAAGTTATTGAAACCGATTTAGCAGAATTTATACTCCAGCAAGCCAAAGATGCGCCTTCGCATGTTGTTGTACCTGCTATTCATAAAAATAGAGAACAAATTCGTCAAATATTCCATGATAAATTGGGATATAACGGCTCTGATACACCAGAAGAAATGACTCGTTTTGTTCGTCAAAATATTAGAGACGATTTTTTTACTGCCGATATTGGTGTAACGGGTTGTAACTTTGCAGTTGCAGAGACGGGTTCAGTTTGTTTAGTGACTAATGAAGGTAATGCTCGCTTAAGCACTACATTACCTAAAACACATATAGCTGTGATGGGTATGGAGCGTATCGCACCGACATTTAAAGAGGTGGATATTCTTATTACCATGTTAGCACGCAGTGCCGTTGGATTACGTTTAACGGGCTATAACACATGGCTTACAGGGCCTAGGGAAAAAGATAATGTTGATGGCCCTGAAGATTTTCATCTTGTTATTGTTGATAATGGGCGTTCAAAAATTATCGGCTCCGAATTTAAAGATATTTTGCGTTGTATTCGTTGTGGGGCCTGTATGAATACTTGTCCTGCTTACCGCCATATTGGTGGCCAAGGATACGGCTCTATTTATCCAGGCCCAGTTGGTGCTGTTTTAACCCCTTTATTAGGTGGTTATAAAGATTTTAAAAACCTTCCTTATGTGTGTTCATTATGTACCGCCTGTGATTCTGTATGTCCTGTAAAAATCCCACTATCCAACTTAATTAAAAAACATAGAGATGTGATGGTTAAGGAAAAAATCACACCAACAACGGAGCGTACGATCACCGATATATTTAACTATGTAAATCGTCATCCTACATTATGGAAAGTTGGTATGAATTGGGGAGCTCATGCTGCAAGGTGGTTTATTAAAGAGGGGAAAACGCCTTTAAATATAGGTGCATTAAAAGCGTGGACTGAAGCAAGAAACTTGCCACAAGGTGATGGTGAAAGTTTCCGTAGTTGGTTTAAAAAACATCAAAAAGAGGAGAAATAAGAGATGAATAATAAACATACATTCCTATCTCATTTAGCTTCTCAGTTAGGAAGACCATTAAAAACAATACCTGACTCATTACCAACACCAATAAATACATATCCGGAAGAAAGATTAACTGAATTATCGGAAGAGGAACGATATCAATATTTTCTTAATACCGCTAAATTAGCAGGCAGCGATTATGAGACAACGACACAAGAAGCCTTACCTCAGTGCTTACTTGCACTATGTAATAAATATGGTTCATCAGTGATATTGACGGGTGATCCTCGTTTAAAAGAAAGTGGTGTTATTGATTTATTATCTCAACATTGTGATGTTAGTGTGTGGGATCACCATGTTGGTGCAGAAAATATTGAACATGTAAAAAATGCTAAAGTGGGGATTGTCTTTGCCGAATATGGACTTGCTGAATCAGGGGGCGTTGTTTTATTTTCTGGAGCAGATAAAGGACGTAGTGTTAGTTTGATCCCAGAAACAACACTCTTTGTTATTAAGAGGAGTACCATTTTACCAAGAGTTGCACAATTAGCGGAAAAACTTCATCAACTAGCAGCAAAAGATGTCCGAATGCCTTCTTGTATTAATATTATCAGTGGACCAAGTTGTACCTCTGATATTGAATTAATTAAAGTTGTTGGTGTTCATGGTTCTTTAAATGCCATTTATATAGTGATTGAAGATTGCTAATAATTCTTTGTAAGGAGCCATATATTATTGTGGCTCTTGTTCTTCTGAACTTAATAAATCATATTTTAAGAGATTTTTATTACCATCAATGACCATGATGGGGGATCTCGGCTGATAGCAATCAGCTAAGGGTGAATAGCATTTATTTGGTGAGTGATGTTCTATACCAAGCCAACTACTTAATAACCAATAATTATTTGCTGTTGAATAAGGTTTGCTTAACACCTCATTACTAATGATTGGTTTTGTTGTTGAGGGGCTATACCAAATAAACAACGGGATATCGTAAGCTTCTTTACGTGGTGTATTTACGCCATGATGATAACGAACCTCTCTATTCTTATCGAGACGCTGTAAAGCATGATCGGAAAAATAGAGAATAGAAGCTGGCTTATCTTTGACTCTTTCAATGATGTCATTAATTAATTTATCTGTATAAGCGATAGAGCTGTCATAGCAATTATCATCATCTTCTTGCGTGAATTTCTTTAAATACCGATTGGGAAATCGATTACAGGCCGGCTCATGGCTACCATATGTATGTAAGATGATTAATTTTTTCTGTGCAGAGGGTTCTTTCAGAGCGCTATCTAAATAAGGAAGTAGCTCTTCATCATAACCGATAAATTCATTCCACTTTTTATTTTGGGCCATATTAGCAATGACAGAAATAACACTGGTTTTTTGATTACCTTCACCTTGGTTACTTAGCCAATATGTTTTAAATCCGGCATGATTGGCAAGGGAAACAATATTATCAGCATAATGATTTTTATCTTGTAACTGTTCTAATCCTATATTTGAGAGTGAAATTGGTACAGAAAGAATGGTTACTGGCGCCGGAGAATAAACTTGATTGAATAAAATAAGATGACTCTTTTCTTTCATTAGATTAGGTGTTGTATTGTGCTGATAGCCATAAATTCCTAGATGATCTCTGCGAACAGATTCTCCAATAATCAGGATATAAATTTCTGTATTATCATTATTTTTATTATATTGGAACTCAACTTTTTGAGCGGGAATTCTTCTAATTTTGCGATTTTCGTGGAGAGTTCGGACAAGTGCTGCTGCATTATAAAAAGGTGTATTCAGAAGAGTATATTCTGCAAGTAATTTACTATTGTTGTCGTTTCTTAATGCTAAGCTTTTATAAAATGGAATAATGGCGATTAATATAACAAAAGCAGTTACACTTTTTTTTGTCGTTTTTAGATCAGATACTTGAGCCGCTTTATGGATAAAAAAATAGTAAACGGCAAAAGCACATATATAAAATAATACATAGTACTTATTATAAGAGAGCATACCGACAGTTTCGCTACTGTTAGTATTAATAAAAGTTTCAGCAATGGATGATGAAAAGGCAATATCATGCTCACGATAGAAAAATAGAGAAATAGAAAGGTTTAAAGACCATAGCGCACTAATAACAAAGGTTATTATTTTTCCCAAAAAGTAACGATAAATGCCACTACACATCAGCATAAGTAGCCAACCAATGAGAACAATATAGATTTTTTGTTCTATATACAGCGTTGAACCACCCAATGCTGCAGGTGCTATAGATAAGAAAAATAAAAGTGCGTAATGAGTTTGCCAAGACATAATCTATTTAAAAACTACCATCTCTTTTTATATAAAATAAAAAGTTAATCATTTACTTTTTGACAATACAAGCCTTGTTTGTCTGAAGTGTGTCTGAAATTGATATTATTATGCTTCTTTCTCATTATTTTGGGCGCTTTAGCTTTATTAATAAGTCATGTGGCAAATAAATTATGTTTACTTTTTGTTTGTAATTAATTGATTTTAATTTATTTTATTTTTCTCTTTATACCGGTAGAGTAGTTGATAATAAGTTATATAAATAATCGTATAGATATGTAGTTAAAGCTTAAAAATATTATAAATAAGTAAATGATAGAAATAGGAGCACGGTTTTTATGATAATTGATAAAAATGATTGGAATTGAAGAGCCCCAAAGTTGGAATTCACTTTGCGGCTCTTTTTATTAAGAAAGATTACATTATTTCTAGCTGTTAGTGCTGTTTACCTTGCTCAATACCCAAGCCAATTTGAGAACGGATAAACTGTGCTTGGAATTTTGCTTTTTCTTGCTCACCTAAAGATGATTTATCTGTAATAGAGAAAAGCCATGAGATAATAAAAGCAATAATTATTGAAAATAATGCCGGATATTCATAAGGGTAGATTGGTTTTTCATGACCTAAAATACTAACCCAAATTGTTGGCCCTAAGATCATCAACGTGACAGCAACGAGTAAACCAGACCATCCTCCCGCTACGGCTCCTCGTGTTGTAAGTCCTTTCCAATACATAGATAACAATATGATTGGGAAGTTACAGCTTGCCGCAATTGAGAATGCTAACCCCACCATAAAGGCAATATTTTGCTTTTCAAATAAAATACCTAAACCGATAGCGACGATACCTAAGATAACTACAGTAATTTTAGATACTTTTAGCTCTTGTCTTTCATCTGCATGGCCATTTTTAATTACATTAGCGTAGAGGTCATGCGATACCGCAGAAGCCCCCGCTAAAGTTAGTCCCGCAACAACGGCTAAAATAGTGGCGAAGGCAACAGCTGAAATAAAGCCTAAGAAGAAATTACCGCCGACTGCATCCGCTAAGTGAACGGCCGCCATATTGGTTCCGCCAATTAAAGCGCCAGTGGCATCTTTGAACATAGGATTAGGGCTAACGAGTAAGATAGCGCCGAAACCAATGATAAAAGTAAGAATATAGAAATAACCAATAAAACCTGTTGCATAGAAAACACTCTTACGGGCTTCTTTTGCATCGCTAACAGTAAAGAAGCGCATGATGATATGAGGAAGTCCCGCTGTACCAAACATTAAAGCAAGACCTAAAGAGAGAGCCGATATAGGATCGGAAACCAATCCACCAGGGCTCATGATAGAGAACCCTTTTGAGTGAACACTAACGGCTTCTTTAAATAAGGTATTGAAATTGAAATCGGCAGCTTTCATCACCATAACAGCCATAAAACTTGCACCTGCAAGTAATAAAATAGCTTTAATGATTTGAACCCAAGTGGTGGCTAACATGCCTCCAAATAAAACATATAGCACCATTAGAATACCAACAAGCACAACGGCAATATGGTAGTTTAAACCGAAAAGGAGTTCGATTAATTTTCCGGCACCCACCATTTGTGCAATTAGATAAAGGGCAACGACAACCAGTGATCCAATAGCAGAGAGAGTTCTTACAGGTTTAGGGCTTAAGCGATACGAGACAACATCCGCAAAGGTATAACGTCCTAAATTACGTAAGCGTTCAGCAATGATAAAAAGAATGATAGGCCAACCAATTAGAAATCCAATTGAATAGATAAGTCCATCATAACCCGAGGTATAAACCAGAGCGGAGATCCCTAAAAAGGATGCGGCAGACATAAAATCACCGGCAATTGCCATCCCATTTTGAAAGCCAGTAATTTTTCCTCCAGCTGTATAGTAATCTGAACGTGAACGAGTACGTTTAGAGGCCCAATAAGTAATATAAAGCGTTAATCCGACAAATATCAGAAACATAATAATAGCCTGAATATTCATCGGTTGTTTTTCACCTCCTTCTGTTATTGCAGCAGCATAAGCCACTGTTGAAGAAAGGAAAAATAAGCTTATTGCATAGAGTAAATTTCTCATTTTTCTACCTCTTCAATAACTTCAGCGGTAAGTTTGTCAAATTCAGTATTAGCTTTGATTACGTAAATACCTGTTAATAGAAATGAGGCAATAATTAAGCCAATACCAATAGGAATACCTCGTGTAATGTAGCTTCCTTCATATAGTGGTGTACCTAACCACTGTGGATAGAATGCAATAAGTAAGATAAACGAGACATACATAACGAGCGTAATAATTGAAAGTGTCCATGAAAAACGACTACGTTTATTAACCAGTTCTTTAAAGCGAGGGTTGTTTTCTATCTCTTGATAAATATTGGCATTCATCAGAGTTCTCCTCTATATAATTGTTTGGTTTATCACTTGATTTAGAGGCTTCAATCCCCTGCATTTCATGATTTTTAGGTAAGAGCGCCCAGCAAAGACATTTTCATGTCTTTGCTTTGTCGTATTACGTTTTTTAAATGACAGCTATTTTGTTGTGTATTAAGCGGTGAGTGATAGAGACTGTTTTTCTTCTAACAGTTTCTCTACAACACCCGGATCAGCGAGTGTTGAGGTATCTCCGAGGTTAGTTGTGTCACCAGAGGCAATTTTGCGCAAGATTCGGCGCATAATTTTCCCTGATCGTGTTTTAGGTAAGGAATCTGTCCAATGTAGGATATCTGGTGTCGCTATTGGTCCAATTTCTTTACGTACCCAGTTGCGAACTTCAGTATAAAGTTCAGGGGTTGGTTCTTCACCGTGATTTAAAGTGACATAAGCATAAATGGCTTGTCCTTTAATATTGTGAGGAATACCCACTACTGCGGCTTCTGCAATTTTAGGATGTGCAACAAGAGCAGATTCAATCTCTGCTGTTCCTAAACGGTGACCTGAAATATTCAAGACATCATCAACACGTCCTGTTATCCAATAGTCACCATCTTCATCTCGGCGCGCTCCATCACCAGAGAAATACATACCTTTAAAGGTTGAGAAGTAAGTTTGTTCAAAACGATCGTGATCACCAAAAAGTGTTCTTGCTTGACCCGGCCAAGAATCAGTAATCACTAAGTTGCCTTCACAAGCCCCTTGCTGTACTTCTCCCATATTATCGACAATGGCAGGTTGAACGCCGAAGAATGGACGTGTTGCTGAACCTGGTTTTAAATTCATAGCACCCGGTAGTGGGGTTATCATGAAACCACCCGTTTCTGTTTGCCACCATGTATCAACAATCGGGCATTGGCTACGTCCCATTTTCTGATAGAACCATTCCCAGGCTTCCGGATTAATAGGTTCACCTACAGAGCCAAGGATCCGTAGAGAGGTACGTTGAGTATCTTCAATCGCTTTATCGCCTTCAGCCATTAGCGCACGAATTGCGGTAGGGGCTGTGTACAGAATGTTGATTTGGTGCTTATCAACGATTTGAGCCATACGGTTAACTGATGGGTAATTAGGAACACCTTCAAACATAACTGTAGTCGCACCATTTGATAGTGGGCCATACAGTAAGTAGCTATGGCCTGTTACCCAACCCACATCAGCGGTACACCAATAAATATCGCCTTCATGATAATCAAAGGTGTATTTAAAGGTCATTGAAGCATAAACGAGATAGCCCCCTGTAGTGTGCAGTACACCTTTAGGTTTACCTGTTGAACCTGAGGTATACAGAATAAAGAGAGGATCTTCTGCATCCATAACTTCGACTTCACATTCTGTACTGACATCTTGGATGATTTCATCCCACCAAACATCACGTCCATCAATCCATTGTTCGGTATGTCCTGTGCGGCGAAATACCACTACGTGATTAATCGGCGGAATATCGGCGTGGTTTAATGCATCATCAACATTTTTCTTTAAAGGAATAGCGCGACCCGCTCGTAATCCCTCATCAGCTGTAATGACTAATTTAGCTTTTGAGTCTATGATCCGGCCAGCAACCGCTTCAGGGGAGAAACCACCAAAAATAACAGAATGGATAGCACCAATACGAGTACAAGCAAGCATAGCGACTGCGGCTTCTGGCACCATAGGCATATAAATCGCCACGACATCGCCTTTTTTAATACCTAAGTTTTTTAATACGTTAGCGAATTGGCAAACATCGTGGTGAAGTTGTCGGTAAGTAATTTTTTTTGACTCATTAGGTGAATCACCTTCCCAAATAATGGCGACTTGATCACCTCGTGTTTTAAGATGGCGATCAAGGCAGTTTTGGCTGATGTTTAGTTGTCCATCTTCAAACCAGCGAATGCGTACATGGCCTGGGTCAAAGGATGTATTTTTTACCACAGTATATGGCTTTATCCAGTCAACGATTTTCCCCTTATCTGCCCAAAAGGCCTCGGGGTTTTTGATAGATAATTCATAGTCTTTTTGGTATTGCTCTTTATTGATCAGGGCGTGTTCTGCAATGCTTGCAGGAATATGATGTTGGTTTATTTTTGTCATAATAGTTCTCCTCACTATTGTTAATACTATGTCAAAAAGTCGTTAACAAAAGAGGGGAGATAAAGATTGTTTCTTTTTTGCGCAGAAGATCAC
Organism: Proteus penneri; assembly: GCF_022369495.1. Lineage (NCBI taxonomy): Bacteria > Pseudomonadati > Pseudomonadota > Gammaproteobacteria > Enterobacterales > Morganellaceae > Proteus > Proteus penneri. The sequence goes on along the minus strand of NZ_CP059690.1, from coordinate 3,431,046 downwards.
GAATTAATGGAAATGCTTTTTATGGAATGTTCAAATAGTGCGAAAGCTAGTGATGAATGATTAATCTACTATTTTCTCGTTTAATAGGATTATTGTTTAATAGAAGGCTTTATAATTAAAATAATATACTATGAAAATTAATTTAACCGTGCTGGATAAAAAAACCACAATAACAACATGGATATGATAATGATTTTCATTAACGTTTTTTTCACTATAATGAAATGAAAAGATAAATCACATGGTGTGATCCAAGATAAAACAGCACTGGAGATTAATATGAGCTATACATTACCTGCACTGCCTTATGCTTATGATGCGTTAGAACCTCATTTTGATGAGCGTACAATGGAAATTCACCACACTAAGCATCATCAAACTTATGTGAATAATACCAATACAGCATTAGAAAAATTACCTGAGCTTGCTGGTTTAGAAATTGATGAATTAGTTAAAAACCTTCATAAAGTACCTGCTGATCAACGTACATTCTTACGTAATAACGCAGGTGGTCACTCTAACCATTCATTATTCTGGAAAGGGCTGAAGCTAGGTACTCAATTACAAGGTTCACTAAAAGAGGCGATTGAGCGCGATTTTGGTAGCGTTGAGGCTTTTAAAGAGTTATTTGAAAAAGCAGCAGCTAGCCGTTTCGGTTCTGGTTGGGCTTGGCTGGTATTAAAAGACGATGGCAAACTTGCGGTAGTTTCTACAGCAAACCAAGATAGCCCATTGATGGGTGAAGAGTTAGCTGGCGCATCTGGTTACCCAATTATAGGGTTAGATGTGTGGGAGCATGCTTACTACTTGAAATATCAAAATCGTCGCCCTGATTATATTAAAGCGTTTTGGTCCGTTGTTAACTGGGATGAAGCGCAAAAACGTTTTCAAAGTAAAGCATAATTGAGTAAATAGCTTCCTTTCTTTTTATATTTTCAATGCCGACATATGTCGGCATTGTTTCTTTTGAACACTCTCTTTACTATGGGGCATTGTTTTCTGTTTAGGTAGTGAGCCATGCGTTATTTTCCTAGTGTTTTTATCGGCAGCATCACAACAACGTCTAATGGATTTACCAGTGCGATCACCAAAAGGCTGGTGGACGGTCATATCAAACTCACTTCGTTGGGATTAGAAGGAGATGAGCAAGCTGAAAAGAGTTTTCACGGTGGCCCTGATCGCGCACTTTGTCACTATCCTAAAGAACACTATCTTTATTGGGCTGAGCAATTCCCACAATTGACGGATTTTTTTCATGCTCCTGCATTTGGTGAAAATATCTCAACAACAGGCATGACAGAAGAAAATGTTTTTATTGGTGATATTTATCAATGGGGAACCACATTAATTCAAGTTACTCAGCCTCGCTCTCCTTGCTATAAACTTAACACGGTGACAGACGTCAGTAATTTTTCGCAAATTATGCAAGATAGTGGTTATTGTGGTTGGTTATACCGAGTTGTGAGTACAGGAGAAACCGGTAGCCATCATCCTCTTATTTTGGTTTCAAGAAACAGTGATGTTTCTGTGAAAGAGGCGATTTCAATTGCTTTTCATATGCCTTTTGATGAAGAACTTTATCGTCGGTTATTAAGTGCCGCAGGATTATCTGCGAGTTGGAGCAAGACTATGCAGTTAAGATTGCAAAATCAAACTATTGAAAGTTTTAATCGACGCTTGTTTAAGGAATAAAAAGAAACACCTCTCTAAAAATGAACTGGGGTCAGTTCAAAATAAGAGAGGTGTTTTTTATGTATTAAAAGGAAATTACGGATGAGCAATAAACCCGATTGCGTCATAAACCTTGTCTAAGGTTGCTTGAGCGCGAGCTTTAGCTTTATCTGCACCTTCTTTCATTATTTTATTAAGTAATGCTTCATCATTACGGAATGTGTTAAATCGTTCTTGAATGTCGGTTAGCATTTCAGAGACCGCATCTGCGACAGCACCTTTTAGATGACCGTACATTTTGTCTTCAAATTCAGCTTCTAATTCAGGAATAGTTTTACCTGTTACACCCGCTAAAATATCTAATAAGTTAGATACACCCGCTTTATTTTCAAGATCGTAAATAACACGAGGTGGCTCTTCTGAGTCTGTCATTGCACGTTTGATCTTTTTAGCTGCTGATTTAGGATCTTCAAGCAATGCGATAACGTTATTACGGTTATCATCAGACTTAGACATTTTTTTAGTTGGATCTTGTAATGCCATCACACGCGCACCACCTTTTGGAATAAAAGGATCGGGTACAGTGAAGATATCGCCATAAATAGCGTTAAAGCGCTGAGCAATATCACGGCTTAATTCAAGATGTTGTTTTTGATCGATACCAACAGGGACTTGGTTTGTTTGATAAATCAGAATATCGGCTGCCATTAATACAGGATAATCGAACAACCCTGCATTGATATTTTCAGCATGACGCGCTGACTTATCTTTAAATTGAGTCATTCGGCTCAATTCACCAAAATAGGTATAGCAGTTAAGTGCCCAGCTTAATTGTGCATGTTGTGGAACATGTGACTGAACAAAAATAGTGCTTTTTTCTGGATCAATACCGCAAGCAAGGTACAGAGCGAGTGTATCTAAGGTTCTTTTTCTTAGCTCTTTAGGATCTTGGCGTACTGTAATAGCGTGTTGGTCAACGATACAGTAAATACAATCATAGTCATCTTGCATTTGTACCCATTGACGTAGCGCACCCATATAATTTCCGATAGTTAATTCACCAGAAGGTTGTGCACCACTGAATACAATTGGCTTTTGTGCCGTTTTTTCTACTGATGTCGTCATTTTAATTCTGTTCCACAGTTGTCATTGGCGTGATATCGAGGATAGAGAGCAAATCAGCAAAATTATCGAGAGTAAAATCAGGTTTGCTGTCTGCAATAGATACGCCGTAGTTATAGCCATAGGTTAAACCTACGCAAGGGCATTGTGCCTCTTGTGCTGCAATAATATCGTTGCGAGAATCCCCAACAAAAAGGAGTTCTTCCTTTTTAACACCAAATGTACCCATTGTTAAATATAATGGTGCTGGATGCGGTTTTTTTTCTTTAACATCGTCTCCTCCTAGCACCAAGGAGAAATACTTATCAATTTCCAGTTGTTGTAATAGTGGAGCGATAAATGGTGACGGTTTATTGGTGACGATACCTAATGGAATATTATGTGAAGCTAATACTTCAAGGGTTTCTTTAACGTGTGGGAATAAATCACTGCCTGTTTTGACGGAAGTTGCATAATGTTCATCAAAAAGATCACGCATTTCTTTTAATAAGGTTTCAGTGACATCCTCAACGCCAGCATTATGCAAAGCACGCGTAAGTAGCATATCAACGCCATTACCCACCCAAATAGTGACGTTATGTTTTCCAGCAGGAGGAAAGCCTTTTGCTTTTAATGCGTAATCCGTTGCTTCTGTAAGCCCTACAGCGCTGTCGGTGAGTGTGCCATCGAGATCAAAGGCGATAGCACGGATACCTTTGAGTTTTTTATCTGTCATTACGATACCTTTTTTAATTCACGGCGCATATTGTCGATAACATGTTTATAGTCAGGCTGATTGAAAATAGCCGAACCAGCAACAAACATATCTGCACCCGCTTGGGCAATTTCAGCAATATTATCGACTTTGACACCGCCATCTATTTCTAAACGAATGTCATAACCACCATCATCAATCATCTTACGAACTTGGCGTAATTTATCGAGAGTGTTAGGAATAAATGATTGGCCACCAAAACCAGGGTTAACAGACATCAGCAGGATAAGATCTAATTTATCCATAACATAGTCGAGATAGTTTAATGGGGTTGCTGGATTAAGCACTAAGCCCGCTTTACAACCACAATCTTTGATTAATTGAATGGTACGGTCAACGTGGTCACTGGCTTCTGCATGAAATGAAATATAAGTTGCGCCTGCTTCTGCAAAATCAGGGATGATGCGATCAACGGGCTTTACCATTAGGTGAACATCAATGGGGGCTGTAATACCGTAGTTGCGCAATGCCTTACAAATTGGCGCACCAAAGGTCAGATTAGGAACATAGTGGTTATCCATAACATCAAAGTGGACAACATCAGCGCCTGCAGCGAGTACTTTTTCAGTATCTTCACCCAGGCGAGCAAAATCAGCAGATAAAATAGAAGGGGCAATCAGAAAATCTTTCATCGCATTCTCCAGACAACACTCCCATTGTCGGGAAGTGTTAACGATTATTTATATAAGGCAAGTAATTCGTTCACTTTGCTACGACCAAGTGTGTTGCTACTGATTGTTCTTCGGACTTTCACACTGTGTAGCTCTTTTGCGTTCACATACCACGTTTTTGTCAACGCAGTCTCATGGTTTGATATTAACACGGGTATCTGTCTCTCGTAAGCCAGCATTGAGGCAAGTTGAGCCAGATGTTCTTGCTCTTGAAAACTAAAGCTATTTGTATGGTATGACGTGAAATTTGCAGTCGGTGATAATGGCGCATAAGGCGGATCGCAATAAACGACAGCACCTTTTTCTGCATTAGTCATCGTTGATGAATAGCTTTGGCAAACAAATTCGGCTTTTTGTGCTTTTTCAGAAAACCAAATTAACTCTATTTCAGGAAAATAAGGTTTTTTGTAACGGCCAAAAGGGACGTTATATTCACCTTTGGAATTATAACGACATAACCCATTGTAGCAATGACGGTTAAGATAGAGAAATAGGACACTACGCTGATAAGGATCAGTTGAGCGATTAAACTCTTGTCGTAGTTGATAAAATTCCTCTGCGATATTCATTTGAGGGGTAAATAATAAGCGGGCATCCTTCATAAATTTTTCAGGATATTGCTTTACCGTGTTATAGAGATGAATTAGATCACTATTTATATCGGCAAGAATATATGAATCGTATTCTGTATTTAGAAAAACAGAACCAGCACCCATAAAAGGTTCAATTAAACAATTACCCTCAGGCAGATGACGTTTAATGTCATCTACCAAAGGATATTTACCACCAGCCCATTTTAGGAATGCGCGTTTTTTTTTCATGCCGTCCAAATTTCTCAATCGTTTCAGAGTCGCCGATTGTACTCTGTTTCAGACAGCATATCAGCGGTGAACCTCGTCTTAATTATTTTTTTAGATCCTGATGAACATGTTTCATCGGTCTAACCCATGGTTGTTTCGCTTGTACCGGTGCTGGTAATGAAGAAACAGCCTGTTTAGCTTCGCTTATATTACGATAGTTACCATAGATGAGTACATACCAAGGGTTACCATTACGCTGAGTTTTATAGATAGCGTAGTTTCCATTTAGGTTCTTTTTAGCGAAAGCTTCCAAGGTATCTTGGCGACTTGCGCCACTTAATTGCAATGTATAATTTGCAGCTGGAATAGAATTTAAATTGCCAGCAGATAATGAGCCTGAAACAACCGGTTTAGTTGTTGCTGGTTTAGGTTGCGTTGTTGCTGGTGGTGTTACTGGTTTTGTCGGTGGTGTTTTTACTTCAGCCGGTTTCTGTACGGGTTGTACTGGTTTGGTGACGGGGGCTTGTGTAACAGGTTGTTCCGGTTTTGGTTGTTGTGCGTTTAATTGCTGATTAGCCGCTTGATTGATGCCCGCTTGTTGTTGATTTAAAGAATCAACGATATCTCCAGGGATCTCAACACGTTGACCTTGTGAATCAATCATTGGTGGTAAGTTTTGTGAAGGTGGTGTTGCTGGCTGTATCTCTTGCCCAGAAATAGATTGAGGAGTCGATGGCTGACCATTTTCTGAAGGTGTAACGGATGACGGTTGTTGAGATAGATCGATATTTCTTTCTGTATTGGTTGAAGGTGCTGGTTCAGTTGTTTCTGGTGATTTTAATGCTGAGCTTATTGCGATAATTAGCAGAATCAGGACTAAAACACCGACACCAATCATCATCTGTTGACGGGATACAGAGAATCGAGCATTTTTTAATGGATTGCTACGAGGTCGATTGGTTCGACGTTCAGGCCTATCCGATGTATCAGGTTTGAGTGAATTATTACCCTTGGTTTCATTATCAGGTTTGAACTCGTCCATTATGCCCTCCGTCAGAGCGTCAAAAAGCGAAAAATATTCTATTCAGCTTAACCATTACCTCATAGTATAAGGATGAAACGCTTTTTCTGAAACGTTGCATTTGACAATATTAACCAGAATTTTCCTTAAATGAATATTCTGGTTTATTTCTGGTCAGGTAATGGGGTGCTTAATTTGCATTAATGCAAGATGTTATCGCTTTGTGGACTTGTTCGCGAGTAATATCGGCACGTAATTCGGATTGACCGATACCTTTTGGTAAAACAAGGTGTAATTTGCCACCAGATACTTTTTTATCTCTCATCATATGAGGTAAATAGTCATCAGGTGTCATTTCAATAGGGCCATTGACGGGGAGGTTGGCTTTCTCAAGCAATTGAATAACACGTTGAGTCTCTTCTTCAGTGAATTGACCAAGTGCTTGAGATGTCCTTGCCGCCATTACCATGCCTGCGGCAACGGCTTCACCATGCAACCAAACACCATATCCCATATGCGCTTCAATGGCGTGTCCATAGGTATGGCCAAGGTTGAGTAGTGCGCGCAAACCACTTGTTTCTTTTTCATCAGCGGCAACAACGTCAGCTTTTAGCTCACAGCAACGACGGATACAAAATGCCATGGCTTTAGGATCAAGAGCTAAGAGTTTATCAATATTATTTTCAAGCCAGATAAAAAAGTCTTTATCTAAAATGATGCCATATTTAATAACTTCAGCTAAACCCGATGAAAGTTCACGGGGCGGTAATGTGGCAAGACAATCGAGATCGATAACCACAGAAGCGGGCTGATAAAACGCACCAATCATATTTTTGCCAAGAGGATGATTAACCGCGGTTTTTCCACCTACAGAAGAATCGACTTGTGACAATAGTGTTGTTGGTACTTGGATAAAGCGAACACCACGTTGATAGCTTGCTGCAGCAAAACCAGTTAGATCACCAATAACACCACCGCCTAATGCGATAAGTGTTGTATCTCGATTGTGATTTTTTTCTAATAATGCAGTAAAGACATCATTCATGATCTCAAGCGATTTATATTGTTCGCCATCAGGCAAAATTACGCTATCAACCAAAACACCTTGTTTTTTTAAGGTGTCTGTTACCTTTTCTAAATAGAGTGGAGCAAGCGTCACGTTTGTGACGATCATCACTTGCTGCCCTGACTTTAATGGTAAAAAGGTATCTTCTTGATGAAAAAGGCCAGAAGCGATGGTAATGGGATAGCTTCTTTCACCTAATGTGACAGTGATTTTTTCCATAACAGTGGCCTTCTTCTTATTGTCTTTACTTAACCTTATAAATAGCTGAATGTATTAGTTTTGTTCTAATAATTCAATTATTTGATTGGCTACAATTTTTGCACTCTGATCATCAGTATGAATAGTGATGTCAGCAATCTCTTCATAAAGAGGATTACGTTCTTCAGCTAATGTCTCTAAGACATCACGCACAGGTTCAACACCTTGCAATAAAGGACGTTTTTTATCACGTTGGGTACGAGCGAGTTGTTTTTCAATGTTGGTTTCTAAATAAACAACCACACCACGTGCAGATAGTCTGTTACGGGTTTCTCGCGATTTCACCGAACCACCACCTGTTGCAAGTACAATGCCTTGTTTTTCAGTAAGTTCGTTGATTATTTTCTCTTCTCGTTGACGGAAGCCTTCTTCGCCTTCAACATCAAATACCCAACCTACATCCGCACCTGTACGCCGCTCAATTTCCTGATCGGAATCATAAAACTCCATACTAAGTTGTTGAGCTAACTGACGACCAATAGTGCTTTTGCCGGCACCCATAGGCCCAACCAGAAAGATATTACGTTTCTCTGCCATGTTTTTGGTATTACTAAGATATTCGTTAATGATAACCCGCCCCGCCAAATTCATTCAGCGACGGGACCTAAACTGAAATTTATGAGTGTTTATCTAATTCACGCCTGATAACATTTGTTATCTACTCTCATAATAAGACTGAGTTCTTTCAGTAGATCGCTATAAAATAACCACATGCTGTCATAAGTGACAACATAGGATAAAAATCCCTTTGCCCACAGTACATAACAAAAACTACTAAAAAGTAATTATCTTTGTTGGCAATGCGGAGATTCTAACACAATTTAGTCGGAAAACCGCATCTGATAATATTGTCTTTTTCGTCATCAAGCGATCAATATTACATATAAAAAGCCCTACCTCCAAGAATAGAGGAAGTGCATAAAATGTATCCGTATTTTTATTGTGATGTTTCAGGCTCACTCAAATTAGCTAACCCTTGTAAGCTAAATCGTCCTCATCGTCAAATCTATAAATACAGATTATAAGAAAAAACAATGAATAACTCTCAATTTAATCTTAGTAAAAAACATGTAATTAATTGTATTTTATAATGAAATTACTTTTCACATAAAAAATTAGATTAATTTGGGTGTAATAAAAATAACCAATTCATGACGACTGTGTTGATCTCTTTTATGACTGAAAAGTACGCCAAGTAAAGGAATCGAGGATAAGAAGGGTATCTTTGCCGTGTGTTCTTGCTGTTTCTGCTGAAATATACCTCCTAACATAATGGTTTCTCCATCACGAATCGCCACTTCTGTGCTGATCTCTTGTTTATCAATAGACAGATGTTCACTTCCACTTTGAACAAGTGCAATGCCCGGTGTGTTTTGACTAATTTTAAGTATTAACCTTATCTTTTTATTTCTTTGAATAATGGGTGTGACTTCCATACCCAAGACAGCCTCTTTAAATTGAACTTGTGTAATTTCATTATCTCGACTGACATAGGGGATCTCCGTTCCTTGTTTTATGGATGCTGTTTTTTCATGAGCGGTTGTTAGCCGGGGACTTGCAATAATAGATAATTGTTTCTCTTGTTCTAACGCGCTTAATTCAAGCTCTAATAGGCGTCCATTGATTCTGGCAATGTTGAATGCAATATAGTGAAGGGGATTTTTGGTGTTTTGATGGAGTGATAATGCAGAGAGTGAAGGTGTTGATAGCGCCGAATTAAGTGAGGAGGTTGCTGAAATCGTATTAGATACTGTTGTAGATGTTGCTTCGGTTTGTGTTTTTAATGCTTGTAACCCCCATTGAGTGCCTAATTCATTTAAAGCATCCTGACTGCTACTGACAATATGCGCTGTGATGTGAACTTGTTGTTGTGGGGTGTCTCGTAGTTTTAGCCAATCTTCTATTTCAGACAGTGTTTTACTATTATCAATAATTGAAAGACTATTTGCTTCTCTATCAATAATAACCCGCCCTTGCTGACTCAGTAATGGAATAGTGTGATTAGTGAGTTGCTCACCTAGTCTCTCAGCATCAGCATAATTTAAAGGATAAAGTTGGTGATGCAATTCTTCAGATTGCTCTGTCGCTGATGTTCGTTCTTCAATAAAGGTAGATGATATCTTTTCATTATTGATGTTCTGAGGAAAAAAGGGATCTCGGGTGTGAGCCCAAATGGTGGTTGTCATAGATAATATGGCGATTAAAATACCTATTTTCATGATATATCATCCTGTATTGTGTGAGGATAACTTAGTTCTATAAGGCTCATTTGTACTGAAATTAGATAGTTTTCTATTGGAAAAATATTCAGAGAAATAAGTGCTAAACTTGTTTGATTGAGGCATTCCAACAGTGTTAAAAACTGAGAATAAGACAAAGTAAATGTGAGTTTATATAACGAGTTGGGCGTGCTTTCCCAAATTTCTGGTATAAAATGATAAGTCATCAGTAAGTGTTGTAATTGCTCACTAACCGGTGAGTTATTGAATGGAATGTCATAATCTATTTGTTGTGTGATTAGTGAATTAATTGATGGCATTGTGTTTAACGTGTTTTGATGATGATCTATTCGCTTTCGTCTTTGAGCCATTTCTACGTGTTGTTGGGTTATTTCTTGCTGATAGTCCGTGTAGATAAAGAGGTAATAAACTAGCAGGGTAATAAAAGGTATAATTAAGCTTAGTAAAGTGAGTTTCCACTTAGGTAAAAACGCAATAAGTAACAACCATTGTGCATTTATTTTCATTGATGTTCCCCATCTTCTTCACTCCATTGCTCTTGTTTTTCTAATTTTCCGTTTAAATGTACTTCTGTGTAAGACGGATCAGTTTTGCTTTGTTGTAAATAATTCAACGCTAAAGAGGCTAAAACAGGGTGGCTTTTAAGGTTGGTAATAAAAGAGAGTGATTGTGTATTGGGAAGAGTGAGATGCAGTGAACGTTGATTATCTGCCTCATCATAGTGGCTAATCCAACCGGTTGCGGGAAGATGTGTTTCGATAGCTCGAAAGAAGCGAATGTAATGTAAATAGCGTAACCAGTTTTGATAATAGAGTGAATAGTGTTGATAGCGTAAAAGTGTCTGTTTTTTCTGTTTTTGATATATATCGAGTTGTTTTAGTAATAAATCTTCTTGTTGTTGAGTCTGGTGCTGTTGCGCTGTTATGAGTGTTCGTTTTTGTGCCAAATGGTAGGTGTAATAGCTACATACAACGAAAGTGATCGTGACCAATGATAGCGTTTGATAAAGCCATAACAATACTTTTTGTTTAAATAAATTGTGGCGCCAAGGGAGATAATTTATTTGATACATAACACCTCTTCAGGGCGTAATGCTAAACCCAAAGCAACAAGTGGAATGAGATCTTTATCTGACGTTGTTTCAAATAAGCTGTGGGAACGATTGGGCCAAATAGGCATCAACTGGCTAAAATATTCTTCGTTATCGCCTGCTAAGTAACACTGTTTTAGTGACCAATGATATTTTTCTACTAACTGGTAAATACAAGTTTGTTGCTCTTGTTGGTTTTCATAGGCGAGAGTACCGTAATGAGGCATATTTTCATCAGATGATACCCAGAGTAGTGTTTTGTTTTTACAGTGTAAAAGTGGATCTTGGGGTGATAGGTCAAGGTAAGTTGCTAAATAACGCAGTGCACATGCAGGGGTATCAATCGCCGTTATTGTTAAATTTATTTGAGAGAATAAGTCAATATACTTATCTAAAATCGTTTTATGGCACAGATGAATGGCGAGTTTATCCTTATTCTGTCGATAATCAAAATTAACAGGGATTTTCGTATTTTGTGTGTAAGATGTGGCTCGTAGTTGTGCTAATCGATAACATGCTGCTGATGTAAGGGAAATTGCATGAGGCAGTGGGATAATTTGATAGCTTTCATAACTATCTGGTAGAGAAAGCGTAACATTATTAATAAAGGGTAAATTTTTACGCCAATTCATTAGGATTTTTCTTAATTTTATATCATTAAAATCGTCATTAAGAGGTAAAGGGAATTGCCAAAATGTACTGATTTTCCATTGTTTATTCTGCTGAAATATCAAAATTGCATTGATATGATGAGTGTTAATTTCAATACCAATCTGATAATTGTGTGTTTCCATAAGAGATATCCATATCTATTGATGAGTAATTGCCTATTTTCAAAGAGGCGTTACCTTTATACTACACACTGTTTGTTGATAAACCGCCCAATTCACACTACATGGGAAATTTAAGGTGAAGTTCTTAAAATATTTTTTCATCTTCGTTTTTGCTTGCATAATTTTGGGAGCAGCCTCGATATATGGTATGTATAAGTATGTTGAGCCTCAGTTACCCGATGTCGCGACATTAAAAGATGTTCGTTTACAAACCCCTATGCAGGTATTTAGTGCAGACGGAGAGTTGATCGCGCAATACGGCGAAAAACGTCGCTTACCGCTAACATTGGAGGAGATGCCTCCTCAACTGATTAATGCCTTTATCGCAACAGAAGATACACGTTTTCGTGAACACCACGGTATTGACCCTATTGGGATCTCGCGTGCTGTTGTAGTGGCATTAACATCAGGACAAGCCTCTCAAGGCGCGAGTACCATTACGCAACAATTAGCTCGAAATTTCTTTTTAACACCTGAAAAGAAATTAATGCGGAAAATAAAAGAAGCCTTTTTGGCGATTCGCATTGAGAAAGAGCTCACTAAAGATGAAATTTTAGCACTGTATTTAAATAAAATTTATCTAGGTAATCGAGCTTATGGTGTGGGTGCTGCGGCTTATGTGTATTTTGGTAAAAGTGTTCATGAGCTTAGCTTAAATGAAATGGCAGTGATTGCTGGTTTACCGAAAGCACCATCTACGCTTAACCCACTGTATTCTTATGATCGTGCTTTAAAACGTCGTAATATCGTTTTACAGCGCATGTATGAAGAGAACTATATCACTCGTGCACAATATGAAAGTGCAAGAGCTGAGCCTATTGTTGCTAAATACCATGCACCGCAAATTGATTTCTCTGCACCTTATCTAACAGAAATGGTGAGAATGGAAATGTATGAGCGCTATGGTGAAAATGCTTATACCGATGGCTATAAAATTTACACTACCATTATTCGTAAAGATCAATTAGCAGCAGAAAAAGCCTTGCGTGACAATGTGATAGACTATGATATGCGCCATGGTTACCGTGGTGCTCAAGAAGTTCTATGGCGTGAAGGGCAAACGCCATGGGATAACGAAGCTATCAACAAAAAATTAAAAGGGATCCAAACTTATGGTCCTTTAATTCCTGCTGTTGTGTTATCTGCTGATGCGAAAGAAGCCAAAGTTATCTTAAAAACGGGCGAGAATATTACGCTAGATTTAAAAGCGGTGCGTTGGGCACGTAAATTTATTTCTGACACCTCGCAAGGCCCAACACCAACAAAAGTTGATGCCGTTGTACATGTGGGCGAGCAAATATGGGTACGTCAAAATAACGAAAATAATTGGGTATTAGCACAGCTTCCAGGAGTAAATGCGGCATTTGTTGCATTAGATCCTATTAATGGTGCGATTATTGCGCTTGTTGGTGGTTTTGATTTTGAGATCAGTAAATTTAACCGAGTTTCTCAATCTTTACGCCAAGTTGGTTCGAACATTAAACCTTTCTTATATGCGGCAGCATTAGATAAAGGATTGACGTTATCGACGCTGCTTAATGATTTACCGATTAGCCGTTGGGATGCGGGCGCAGGTACCGATTGGCGTCCTAAAAACTCACCGCCAACTTATGCCGGTCCTATTCGTTTACGTCAAGGTTTAGGTCAGTCTAAAAATGTGGTGATGGTACGTGCAATGCGCGCAATGGGGGTGGATTATGCTGCTGATTATCTATTACGTTTTGGTTTCCCTAATCAAAATATCGATAGAACAGAATCTTTAGCATTAGGATCACCATCATTTACACCAATGCAAATGGTACGCGGTTTTGCTGTGATGGCGAATGGTGGATATTTAATTGAACCTTACTATATCCAACGTATTGAAAATGCAGAAGGTGAAGTGCTGTTTACTGCAGAGCCAAAAGTAGCATGCCCAGACTGTACAGATATACCGGTTATTTATGGTGATACCATGCGTTCTATCGCTCTATCTGATGACTATATGGAAAACGTTGCTCAATCTAATAAATCTCAGCCAGTAGTTGCTACGCCTGAAATTGAATTAGAACAAGCACCGTTAGCTGAGACTGTAAAAGAAAGCCCTTATGCGCCACACGTTATCAGCACACCACTCGCTTTCTTAATGCATGATGCATTAAGAACAAACCTAGTGGGTGAACCGGGATGGTCTGGTACAGGTTGGCGTGCAGTTCGTGATCTTAAACGTCAAGACATTGGTGGTAAGACAGGAACCACCAACAGTTCTAAAGATGCATGGTTTTCTGGATATGGTGCCAATATTGTTGCCACAGCTTGGATTGGTTTTGATGACAGTAGTCGTAGTTTAGGTCGAACTGCCGCTAGTGGTGGCGAAGCGGGGGCTAAAACAGCCCAACCCATTTGGAACGACTTTATGAAAGTGGCTCTAGATGGTGTACCTGTTAATATGATGCCAATGCCACAAGGTGTTGTGGCTGTTCAAATTGATAGAAAAACAGGGAAACTAGCGGGTGATGGTCCTTCAATGAAAGAATATTTTATTGAAGGTACTCAACCGACAGAAAGAGCAAAAAATGAAGTAGGAACACAGATTTTTGAGGATAATGGCGAATCTAACGAGTTATTCTAATTAATCGAAAATAAAAACCGGATGTTAAAGTCCGGTTTTTTATTATCTATTTATTTTGTAATAGATAGCGGTGGGCTAAGAAAAGAGCACTGACGCTACGAGCTTCTGTAAAATCGGGGTGATCGAGTAAGTCCATCATTTTTGCAATAGGCCAACGTATTTGGATCAGTGGCTCAGGCTCATCCCCTTTGAGTTGCTCTGGATAAAGATTATGCGCAATGACAATGTTCATTTTGCTAGAAAAGTAAGATGGCGCCATAGAAAGCTTTGCAAGTTCTATTAATGAGTGGGCACCATAGCCAATTTCTTCTTTTAGTTCACGGTTGGCGGCTTGTAGGGCATTTTCACCAGGATCAATTGCGCCTTTGGGAAAACCAAAATCGTAATTTTCGATACCTACAGCGTATTCACGAATAAGGATAAGGTTGTCATCAATGATCGGAACAATCATCACGGCTTCACGGTTCGCTGGTTTCATGCGTTCATAAATGCGTTTTTCCCCGTTACTGAACTCCAGATTAACGGATTGGATCTGAAATAATCGAGAACGGGCGATGTTATCAATGTTTAATATATTGGGTTTTTTAAGTTCTTTCATAACAGCCCCTGGCAGAATAGAGATTAACCTGAATTTAACACATTAATGACAAAATAAATCTAACAATTAGATTTAGCTTTTAAGTGAAAATTGAGTACACTCCGCAACTAAACCTAGTTATTTATTGATTTTTTGAGAATATTATTATTTATTGATCCGCTATTTTACCTGAAGATCGCGTTGTTAGTGGATATAAAATTGATAAAATAAATAAATGATAACGCGCCAAAAAAAATATAATCTATTGTATTTAAATAAAAAATAGAACAAAAGAATAGGAATTGCCTTATGTTAGGCAGGGTTTTAAATTTGTTATTGTTACTACGCAGCATCAGTATAAGTATGGGGAAAAAATGAGACTATCAGTCATTATATTGGCTATCTTGATGATAAGCCTATTTATAATGGCCGCCTTTCTATTCTTTAAAAGAAGGCGGCTTGATGGCTCACATCATCTACCCTCTCTCGCTAAACCTACTTATCGCAAGCTCACTTCTGATGACTATGGGCTTATTAGTGATTATTTATCTTATTTTGGCACCTCTGATTTCTCTTCTGGCTATTCATTACAAAACTTCCCCGAGATGCCGATTAAAGGTGAAGTCGTTACGACTTTAAGAAATATCGTCAATCGCTTTGCTGGCTCTAGTGAAGGATTAAATCATTGGCGTTATTATATTGATGCTGTAGAAATCCATATTCCCCCGCTACTTGTTCCTTATCTTCAGCAAGAAAACGTTCTCGATGTTGTTTGTACCCCTTCGATCCCCATCGTTGTTGGTGTGAATGGGCATTTCTTAAAAGATGAAAAAATTCATTTTTCTGCTTTAAGTTTAAAACAGCGCTCTGAACCTATATTGGCAAATGGTTCATCAACAATTCAAAAGAATGAAGGTGATGCGGCTCACTTATTGCAAATCCGAGAAGAAACCAACGAAGAATATCGATTACATAACTCATCTGGTTTTTGGGATGGCTCTTTTATTTGTATAGGGTTCACGTTGTGTTTAACTGCTTTAATGATGCCCCAAGTTTTTCTTCCGTGGATCTTAGCGACTGGTGGTGCTTTTCTTGCTGTGGGTATTTTTTTGATCCACAACCCGCTGATCAAACCACGTAAACAAGAAATCCACTGTTTTAAAGGGCGCTTAAAGCGCTGGGGACTTTTTGGCAATTTTGATCATGGGCAGGTAAAGAATGTTTCTTTGGGGGGGATTGATCTTGTTTATCCGCCTCATTGGGAGCCTTATATTCAAAGCGATATTGATAAGGTGACTTATTTAGAAATGTATCCAAATCATCATGTTGTAAAGCAAGGAAACTACCTTTCATTGCATGATGAAGAAAAAAATTATCCATATAAACGCTATATTAAAAATATTATTTTCGTTTTCTGGAGCCTGTTTATTATTGGCATGTTGTATCTTTATCAACCTCTGTCTCTTTCAATGAAACTCAGTTTTTCATGGCTTAAAGATACAAAACCTCATTTAGTCACCAATTTTACTGAGCTGGAAACAACTGATTTGCATGTCGGGGATATTATCCAAGCGAAAGGGGTTGGGATGTGCTACATGCCACCTAACTTATCAAGTAAAAATAATAAAACAATTTTTGCACCTTTTGATTGCTCAGGGATTTACTGGAATAACAGTAATCCAATGCCAATGCCTGAATCGAGCACGATAGAAAAAGCTGCCGCTTTATTACATATGGTCGAAGAGCAATTACATCCAGTTTCTAATAACCGAGTTAACCCAAGTTTAGGCCAAGCGATTACTAAGTCAGGGATGAACCTGTTAGATAATTTTGATGGTATTGTGTTGAAAACTCAGGATTTATGTCCACGAGAAAATGAATGCATTCGCCTGAAAATGGCACTAGTTAACTTAAGTAATGTCAATGATTGGGATGCATTGGTTCAACGAGCTGAAAGTGGTAAATTAACTGGAACTAATGTTTTATTACGTGCAGTGAGTGCTGAGGCCTTGGAAAAGCTTATCGACACCACCACATCTTCTTTTATCTACCGAGAAATAGATAAAGCCGCAATACTGTTAAATAGTCCGCCACCAGGTGGTGTGCTATTAATCAGTGATGAAAGAAAACAGCTTGTTGATTACGCTTCAAGTTCAAACTCCGTGTTTGAACCTACTCCGTTAGAACAGTGGCGAGAACTACAACGTTTATCCGATATTTTATTACATACACCTTTTGATACGGGTGGAGTAATAACGGGCATGGTTGTCGATGCGAATGGTACGTTACAGATATTTTTACATAGCCTGCCAGATTCGATGACGATGTTATATTACATCGGTAATACGTTATTATTGTTTATCGCTATTGGGTTCTTAATATTGAACCTATTTCTTATCATCCGGCGTCGGCGACAAAATAACCAACGCATGAATAAAATCAGTCTCTACTATGAGCACTGTTTTTATCGCCCTCCCCAGTAAGTCCCTTGTTGTGGAAGGCTATGTGTTTACACTATCGCCTTCATAAAGAAGTTGAAGTTAAGGAGAAAGGGATGAGTCAACCATCGCAAGAAAGTGGCGTCCGTTTAGATAAATGGCTTTGGGCCGCACGTTTTTATAAAACGCGTGCTATCGCTCGTACAATGATTGAAGGTGGCAAAGTTCACTACAATGGTGTGAGAGGTAAGCCAAGTAAAATCGTTGAAGAGGGCGCTGAAATACGCCTACGACAAGGTAATGATGAACGGACGGTAACCATTCTTATGGTAAGTTCACAGCGACAAGGTGCTACCCAAGCTCAAGCGCTTTATTGTGAAACACCTGAGAGTATTGCTAAAAGAGAAAAAATGGCTCTGGCAAGAAAAATGAATGCGTTAACAATGCCTCATCCTGAGCGTCGCCCAGATAAAAAGGAAAGACGCACCTTACTTCGCTTCAAACAGACAAATTTACAAGAATCGGATTAACCGATTCCCTGAAATGAGAGAAAATCATGTCTAAAAAAGACTCTTTATCACGTTTTTTATTCGAAAAAAACGCGGTACGTGGTGAATTGGTCAATGTGACTGAAACCTATCAATCAATGCTTGAAAATCACCATTATCCTGAGCCAGTTCAACACCTTCTGGGTGATTTGCTGGTGGCAACCAGTTTGTTAACAGCTACGCTTAAATTTGAAGGTGATATTACAGTTCAAATACAAGGTGATGGTCCTGTGCGATTAGCTGTGATCAATGGAAATAACAATCAACAAATGCGTGGTGTTGCACGTATTGGGGATGATGTTAAAGCAGGTAGTAGCTTAAAAGAGATGATCGGGAATGGTTTTATGGTCATCACGGTGACGCCAGAAAAAGGTGAGCGTTATCAAGGTATTGTTGCTCTTGATGGTGAAACTATTGAAGCATGTATTGATAACTACTTTAAGCAGTCAGAACAGTTACCTACACGAGTATTTATTCGTAGTGGTATGCAAGCGGGCAAGCCAGCTGCAGCGGGGATGTTATTACAAGTATTGCCTGCTTCAGAAGAGTTCACAGCAGAACATACAGCGGAACATTTTGAACTGCTCACACAGTTAACACACACCATCAAAGCTGAAGAGCTATTTACGCTAGAAACTAAAGAGATTTTACATCGTTTATATCACGAAGAAGATGTCACTCTTTATGATCCTCAACTTATTGAATTTCATTGCACTTGTTCGCGTGAACGCTGTGAAAATACATTAGTAACATTGTCTAAAGAAGATGTAAACCACCTGTTGCAAGAACAAGGAAATATTGATATGGAATGCGAATATTGTGGAACACATTACATCTTCACTGAAAATGATATTAATAATATCAATGCGTTAGATGATTCTGAATTACACTGATTCGATTTAGCAAGACTGTTTTATCAAAAGGACGCTATTTTGCGTCCTTTTTTATTCAATAATTTTTCTTTAGTTTTGTGCATTAGTTCTCGTTCTTAACATAAAAAAATTATAAATTTTCAAAATATTGATAACAATCGCTGTTAATTACTTGTAACACCTTAATATTATTCGTAGAAAGGTCTATTTATCAGGAGCGAAACTATGAGCGTTAAAGGTCTTACCCCTAAGGATCTCCAGCAGTACGGTATTAAGGACACAAGTGAAATCATTTATAACCCAAGCTATGAGCTGTTATTTGATGAAGAAACTAAACCAGAATTAACAGGTTATGAACGAGGTACACAAACCTCGTTAGGCGCTATTGCCGTTGATACAGGTATATTTACTGGACGTTCTCCGAAAGATAAATACATTGTTCGTGATGATGTTACTCGTGATACCGTATGGTGGGCTGATCAGGGGAAAGGTAAGAATGATAACAAGCCACTTTCACAAGAAGTGTGGGATGACTTAAAATCATTAGTAACCAACCAGCTATCAGGCAAACGTTTGTTTGTTGTCGATGCCTTTTGTGGTGCGAATGCGGATACACGTTTAAAAGTTCGTTTTATCACAGAAGTTGCTTGGCAAGCACATTTTGTTAAAAATATGTTTATTCGTCCTGAACAAGAAGAGCTGGAGAATTTCACACCAGATTTCATTGTGATGAACGGAGCGAAATGTACAAATCCAAATTGGAAGGCGCAAGGTCTGAATTCAGAAAACTTCGTTGCTTTCAATTTAACTGAACGCATTCAGTTAATTGGCGGTACTTGGTATGGTGGCGAGATGAAGAAAGGTATGTTCTCTATGATGAACTACTTCCTTCCTCTTAAAGGCATCGCTTCTATGCACTGTTCGGCAAACGTTGGCGAAAGTGGTGATGTTGCTATTTTCTTTGGTTTATCTGGTACTGGCAAAACAACACTTTCAACTGATCCTAAGCGTAAGCTGATTGGTGATGATGAACATGGTTGGGATGATGACGGCGTGTTTAACTTTGAAGGTGGATGTTATGCGAAAACTATCCATTTATCAAAAGAAGCTGAACCCGATATCTACGGTGCAATTAAACGTGATGCACTATTAGAAAATGTGGTTGTTTTAGCGGATGGCTCTGTTGATTTTGACGATGGTTCGAAAACAGAAAATACCCGCGTTTCTTACCCTATTTATCACATCGATAATATCGTTAAACCAATTTCCAAAGCTGGTCACGCTAAGAAAGTTATTTTCTTAACTGCAGATGCTTTTGGTGTGCTACCTCCTGTTTCACGTTTAACACCAGAACAGACGCAATACCACTTTTTATCAGGCTTCACCGCTAAACTTGCGGGGACCGAACGTGGTGTGACTGAGCCAACGCCAACATTCTCAGCTTGTTTTGGTGCGGCATTTTTATCACTGCACCCGACACAATATGCTGAAGTATTGGTAAAACGTATGCAAGCATCAGGTGCAAAAGCCTACTTGGTTAATACAGGTTGGAACGGAACGGGTAAGCGTATTTCGATTAAAGATACACGCGCTATCATTGATGCCATCTTAAATGGTGATATTGATAAAGCACCGACGAAAACATTACCCGTGTTTGATTTAGAGATCCCAACAGCATTACCAGGCGTTAACTGCGAAATCTTAGATCCTCGCGATACTTATGCGGATAAAACGCAATGGGATACTAAAGCAGACGATCTTGCCGATCGTTTTGTGAAAAACTTCGATAAATATACGGATACCCCTGCGGGTCAAGCGTTAACTAAAGTTGGGCCAAAACGTTAATTTTTATTAGTATGAATAAAAAACACCAATCTCATAGGATGTGATTTTGGTGTTTTTTTATTTGAGATCTCTTAGATAAAAAAAATCCCTGAAATGCGAGAAGCTTTCAGGGAATAGAAAAATAAAGTGAAATAGATTATTAGAGAAAAAGTGACTTTAGAGGGTGGATAACCCAACTATGCTGTTACAGGAGGTAAATCAAACAGTAAAACTTCACTATCTTCATCACCAACGAAACGGATCATATCTTCATTAGCAATTGCTATTCCATCACTTGTGGTCGCAATAATGTCATTAATTGCTATTTTGCCTTTCACAACTTGTAGCCAAATATGACGACCTGTTTCGGTTTGATATTGTGCTTCTTCACCTTTTTTCAGGTTCCAGCGCCATAACGTCATATCTTGAAAGACTTTTAAAGAGCCATCACGAGCATCAGGCGATAAAATAAGCTGTTTGCTTGCTGTCGTATCAAAACGACGTTGATCGTAACGTGGTGTGATACCGACGGTATTTGGCATAATCCAAATTTGGTAAAAATGCAGTCCTTTATCACTATTTGGATTATATTCTGAGTGAGTAATGCCTGTACCTGCACTCATGATTTGAAACTCACCTGCGGGAACATTTTCTTTGTTACCCATGCTGTCTTTATGCTCAATATTACCTTCAAGCACATAGGTCAAAATTTCCATGTCTTTATGTGGGTGAGTACCGAAACCTTCACCGGGTATTACGCGATCTTCATTAATAACGCGTAGTGCAGAAAATCCCATAAAATCACGATCGTAATAATTTGCGAAAGAGAAGGTATGCCAACTATCTAGCCAACCATGATTAGCGTGTCCTCTTTCATTTGCTTTGCGTAGATAAATCATAATGTGTTTCCTTCTCTGAAGTTGTTGAACACAGTTTACTCAATAGCGCAAAGTAAAAAAGCGGAGGAATTTAACCTGAGGATCCAAATAATTTGAATAAGAGAAAATAAAAACATCGAATAAGTTATAGAAAAGAAAAAGCCAGCACCCGGCTGGCTAAAGTAAAACACTGGAAGCAATGTGAGCAATGTCGTTCTTTCATATGACCCTGAAGGAGGTGCATCTGAAAGTGATAGTAATGATAATAGTTCTCAGTATCATTTGTAAAGTCTTTTTTTTAATCAAATTAGAAAAAAGAGCCAAAAAAGTCTTAACTCACTGATTAACGAGTTATTTTATTTTAATAATTTTTTAAAATAGTAATATAACCAAATAGTTAACAATATTCTTTATGGGGTCATTTATAGGAAAAAGAAGAGAAAATATGGCAAAAAACCAGAGAAAATGGAGGGGGATAAAGCATTTTGAGTCACTACAGAGCAATACCAGAAGAAAAAGCCATCACTGATTAATGATGGCTGGTTTCCATTATATATGACTTATAAGTTTATAGAATTATAAAACCAATATTTATAACTTTAGTATTTACACATTTATTTATTATTACTCAACAAAAGTCGATTTTGATGTTGAGATAAGGCTCTGTGCACAGGCATAAGCTGAGCTCCATGCCCACTGAAAATTATATCCACCTAACCACCCCGTCACATCAACCACTTCTCCAATAAAATAGAGTCCTTTGACTTTTGTGGCTTCCATTGTTTTAGAGGAAAGGGCACGAGTATCTACGCCACCTAGAGTGACTTCTGCGGTGCGATATCCTTCAGTGCCATTGGGTTGAACTTGCCATTCTTGTAATAACGTTGCAATTTGCGCAATGCGTTCATTACTAAGTTGAGTCAGAGAAATATCAGGTAACTGTTTATTTTCTATCATTATTTCAATAAAACGCTTTGGTAATAAGCGAGAAAGCATATTTTTTAATAATTGATTTGGGTGCTCTTGACGTTTTTCTTGTAGAAGGCTTTCAAGGTCAATACTTGGAAGTAAGTTAATACTTACATACTCACCTGGTTGCCAATAACTAGAGATTTGCAAAATAGCAGGGCCTGAAAGACCACGATGCGTAAAAAGAATATTTTCTTTAAAATTCGTCCCATTTTTTGCTGTCACAATGGCCGGTACAGCTACGCCAGATAGTTGGCTTAATTGCTCAAGCTGGGGTTTATGTAATGTAAAAGGCACTAAGCCGGCACGAGTGGGTAAAACAGGAAGGCCAAATTGTTCTGCGACTTTATAGCCAAAAGGAGTAGCACCTAAACCGGGCATAGAAAGCCCACCACTGGAAATAACTACTGAAGATGTTGTGATAGTTTTTCCATCAACAAAAACAGTGAAGCCTACGTCAGTTTTCTCGATTTGCGTAACTTCACTACGTAAGCGAATACTTACTTTCCCTTTTTGACATTCAGTCAGTAATAAATCAACAATTTGTTGTGCTGAATCATCACAAAATAGCTGTCCTAACGTTTTCTCATGGTAGGCGATGTTATATTTTTGCACTAATTCAATAAAATCCCATTGTGTATAGCGAGCAAGCGCTGACTTACAGAAATGAGGATTCTCTGATAAATACGCTGAAGGTTCGATATACATATTGGTGAAATTACAACGTCCACCACCTGACATTAGAATTTTACGACCTGCTTTTTTGCCATTATCGAGGACTAAAACAGATAGCCCCGCTTGCCCTGCTAAAGATGCACAAAAAAGCCCCGCGGCACCTGCACCTATAATTACTGTATCGTATGATCCCACAATGATGCCTCGTTCTTAGTTTTTACTGACTACTTAATCAATGATTTTCGCGTAAGATCAGCATGTTTTTGTAAAATTATATGGAGAAATCTGTATTTTTCACCTAAATTCGTATTAGCAAGGAAAAAATTTGTCAGAAATTTACTTTTTTTTTATTTTTATTAATTGGATGATATATAAGGAATTATCTTAAAAAGACTCTGATTTTGTTGGTTATCAAATCAAAAAAAGGTTAAATTTCGCTTCCACCGTTCGCATTTGTCGCTGATAATGCGCCGCGTTCATGTCCAACTAACTGGCTTAACGTCTATGCTACATTTGTTTACTGACCTAGAATTTCATACAGGTTTAATGTTGGTTTTAGCACTGCTTTTTGTGCTATTTTATGAAGCTATTAACGGCTTCCATGATACCGCAAATGCGGTAGCAACTGTTATCTATACTCGTGCTATGCGTGCGCAATTTGCGGTCGTGATGGCGGGTGTATTTAACTTCCTTGGAGTTTTGCTCGGTGGTTTGAGCGTAGCTTATGCTATCGTTCACTTGTTACCGACAGATCTTCTGCTGAATGTGAGCTCAGGTCATGGCCTTGCTATGGTCTTCTCGTTGTTGTTAGCTGCCATTATCTGGAACTTAGGTACATGGTATTTTGGTATCCCAGCATCAAGTTCACATACGCTAATAGGTGCTATCATTGGTATTGGTTTAACAAATGCTATCGTGACAGATTCGTCTATCGTTGATGCGTTAAACGTACCTAAAATGATCAGTATCTTCCTGTCACTCATTCTTTCTCCAATTATCGGCTTGATTATTGCAGGTGCGATGATTTTCTTACTGCGCCGTTATTGGAGTGGTACGAAAAAGCGTCGTCGTATTCACCTGACACCTGCCGAACGTGAGAAGCAAGATGGTAAGCGTAAACCGCCATTTTGGACCCGTACTGCACTGATTTTATCAGCAGTTGGGGTGAGTTTCTCTCATGGTGCAAATGATGGGCAGAAAGGTATCGGTCTTATCATGTTGGTATTAATTGGCGTAGCGCCTGCGGGCTTTGTCGTCAATATGAATGCGAGCGGATACGATATCACCAAAACTCATGATGCAGTTGTACACTTACAACAATATTATGAGAAACATCAGCCAGCGCTACAGCATGCTATTGATAATACACCAGTAGTACCAGCACAAGCTGATGCTAGTGATACAGATTTTCATTGTAATAGCGCAAGAACGCCAATTGTTCTGAATCAAACAGAACAGATGCTTGCAAATATTAGCTCTTATGACGAGCTAACAGCAGACCAGCGTGCTCAAATGCGTCGATTACTTATGTGTATCGCTGATACCGCAACAGAAGTGGCTAAATTACCAGAAACTAGCGCCCAAGATGCACGGTTCTTAAAAACATTGAGTCGTGACCTGCTAAACACGGTGGAATATGCTCCGATTTGGATCATTATCGCAGTGGCATTAGCGCTCTCTATCGGGACAATGGTAGGTTGGAAACGCGTTGCAGTAACTATTGGTGAGAAAATTGGTAAAAAAGGTATGACTTACGCACAAGGGGTTTCTGCTCAGGTAACAGCAGCAGTTTCCATTGGTGTAGCAAGTTATACGGGTATGCCTGTATCAACAACACAAGTTCTGTCATCTGCAGTTGCAGGTACGATGATTGTTGATGGTGGTGGTGTTCAAACTAAGACAGTGAAAAACATTGCACTGGCTTGGATCTTAACATTACCAGTTAGCATTGGTTTATCAGGTTTACTTTATTGGATATCACTGACATTTATTGTGAATAGCTAATAGCGGTAACTTACCTAAGTTTGTTTATAAACGGTGACTTTTAGTCACCGTTTTTTGTTTTTGTCTCTACCAGAAAAGCATCGCAATTAAACTTGCGACAGCCAAAATACAAAAACGACTAACAAGATAAAATTGCCGATAGATTCGCTCGCAACGCATAATAACTTCAGGATTATGATGATTGATGTATTGGCGTTGGTTGATATAGCGGATAAGCCGCAACTGTTTTGAAAATTGCCCATGCATAGTAAAAAATCCATTACCATCCACCGATTGGTAGAGCAAAGGATCGGATTGGCGCAGTATTGTGAGTAACACCCGAATAGATGAAAAATAACGCATCATATTGATCAGGCAAAGAATACATAGCGCCCAAAAGACAACAATGACATTAAACATAATCCCCTCCCTAGAATAATAGATTCTGAGATGAGAAAATCTTTACCAATAAAGGTTACTTTTTCTCTAATTTAAGTTTAGGTGAAATTAAGCAATAAACAAAAGTGACTTTTTCAAGTTGTTTCCTTTTTTAGAAAAAAAAATAAAAAATAACTCTAAAAGGGTGTTTTTGTTGTTTTTTCTACTCAATTCTCATTATTATGATGATATTATCGGTGAATGACATCGTGCTAATCTAAAATGGTGTATATTGTTATTCATCGATAGATGCTTTCTTGATGAATTTGACATAAGTTGTGATCAAGGCAACATCTAACTTTCATCTTAAAACGTTATATTTAATACATAGGATTTAGGCTTAACCGCCTTTCCAACCGATTAATCAGCTTATGGAAGGAGTTCACGATGGCTTATAAGCATATTCTAGTGGCAGTTGATTTATCCCCTGAGAGTAACGTCTTGGTACAGAAAGCTGTATCTATGGCAAAACCCTATAATGCCAAAGTTTCCTTAATTCACGTTGATGTTAACTACTCTGATCTTTATACCGGTCTTATAGATGTCAACCTCGGTGATATGCAACAACGTATTACTGATGAAACCCGTAACGCGTTAAAAAACCTTTCTGATCAATCGGGTTATGAAATTCAAGAAACCCTGAGCGGTAGCGGCGATTTAGGTCAAGTTCTGGTTGATGCGATTAAGAAATACGATATGGATTTAGTCGTTTGTGGTCATCACCAAGACTTCTGGAGCAAATTGATGTCATCGGCACGCCAACTAATTAATACTGTGCATGTTGATATGCTAATTGTACCTCTGAAAGATGATGAATAATAATCGATTGCTTGTTTAAGCAAAAAAAATGCCTGCTTATGCAGGTATTTTTTTGCCCAAAATTCCTATTTTTCTTACAGTTAAACGGAGTCAATCTTTTTTTTTTGTCTAATTATGAAAAAAATGTCTTGAAGTGTGAATACATTTTAATGATATATTCAAGAAGCAAAACAATATCAACCTCACAAAAACCCAAAAATATTCTGAATAAATGAGGTTATATCATCATCACATTACACAAAAAAGGAATAGCTGAATGAATAGATCTGGCTCTTTATCTTCGTTTTTAGAAGGGGTAGAAAAATATAACGCTCATCAGCCTGAGTATCATCAGGCGGTTCGTGAAGTTTTTACCACTTTGTGGCCTTTTTTAGAGAAAAATCCACAATATCGTGAACAATCATTACTTGAGCGTTTAGTTGAGCCTGAACGTATTATTCAGTTTCGCGTCTGTTGGTTAGATGACAAAGGGCAAGTACAAGTTAACCGTGCATGGCGTATCCAATTTAACTCAGCCATTGGACCTTACAAAGGTGGTATGCGTTTCCATCCATCAGTCAATCTCTCCATCCTAAAATTCTTAGGTTTTGAGCAAACATTTAAAAATGCATTAACGACATTGCCGATGGGGGGCGCAAAAGGTGGCTCTGATTTTAATCCTAAAGGTAAAAGTCATGGGGAAGTGATGCGTTTTTGTCAGGCTTTAATGACTGAACTTTATCGCCATTTAGGGGCTAATACAGATGTTCCTGCTGGTGACATTGGTGTGGGTGCGCGAGAAGTCGGCTTTATGGCAGGCATGATGAAAAAACTGTCTAATAGCAATGAATGTGTATTTACAGGTAAAGGTCTTTCATTCGGGGGCAGTTTAATCCGCCCAGAAGCTACTGGGTACGGTTTAGTCTACTTTACTAATGCAATGCTTAAACGTCATGGTATGTCTCTTGAGGGAATGCGTGTGGCGGTTTCTGGTGCAGGTAATGTTGCACAGTTCACTATTGAAAAATGTTTAGAGTTAGGCGCTAAAGTCATAACAGCATCAGATTCAGCTGGTACTGTGGTTGATGAAGCTGGATTTACGACAGAAAAACTCGCACGACTCACTGAAATTAAAAATAATTACGGTCGTGTTGAAGAGTATGCCAAAGAATTTGGTTTAACCTATCTTGAAGGGCAACAACCTTGGGCTGTTCCTGTTGATATTGCTCTACCTTGTGCAACACAAAATGAATTAGATCTAGAGGCTGCAAAAGTCTTGATCAACAATGGCGTTAAAGCCGTTGCGGAAGGTGCGAATATGCCAACAACGATTGCAGCAACAGATGCCTTTATTGAAGCGGGTGTCCTTTTTGCACCAGGAAAAGCCGCTAATGCCGGTGGTGTTGCAACCTCTGGTTTAGAGATGGCGCAAAATGCGGCACGTTTAAGCTGGAAAGCTGAGAAAGTGGATGCTCGCTTACATCACATCATGTTAGATATTCACCATGCTTGTGTGAATTACGGTGGTGAAGGTAAGCAGACTAATTATATTCAAGGCGCGAACATTGCTGGTTTTGTTAAAGTCGCTGATGCAATGCTGGCGCAAGGCGTACTGTAAAATTTATTAATTCTGAACGGGTGTTTAACACCCGTCAGATCCCCGACGAACCTTCCTTGGTTTACCTATCTCATCTTTATCTAATTTTTCATCTGCTATCCTTAAAAAAGAGGCACTTTATAAAGTGATTATTTTTGTGGGAGGTATTTATGGCTATGCAGATAGATTTTACTTTACCAAATAAAGTCGCTGTTATTACGGGGGGAGCTGCAGGAATTGGGTTATCTATTGCGAAAATGTTTATTGAGAAAGGAGCAAAAGTTGCGCTATTAGATAGATCAGAGCAAGTGGAACAGGTTGCTCAGCAATTAAATAGTGCAGTAGGTATTCAATGTGATATCTCAAGCGAAGATTCGGTAAAAAAAGCTGTACATTCTGTATTAGAAGAATTTGATCGTATTGATATTTTAGTTAATTGTGCAGGCATTGTAGCATTAGCACCCGCGGAGTCTCTCTCGCTTGAAGATTGGAATAAAACGCTATCAGTGAATCTAACGGGGACTTTTTTGTTATGCCAAGAAGTTGGGCGACACATGTTACAGCGAGGACAAGGTAAGATAATCAATCTTGCTTCTCAAGCGGGGGTGATAGCACTGCCCGAGCATATCGCCTATTGTGCTACCAAAGCGGGCGTTATTGGTATGACACAAGTTCTTGCATTAGAATGGGCACCTAAAGGCTTACAAATCAATGCGATATCACCCACAATTGTGATGACCGATTTAGGTAAAAAAGCTTGGGAAGGTGAGAAAGGTGAAAAGATGAAAGCTCAAATTCCAGCCCAACGCTTTGCAGAACCTGAAGAGATTGCTGCTGCTGCTGTTTTTTTAGCAAGTAATGCTTCAGATATGATAAATGGTCATAATCTTGTTATTGATGGTGGGTATAGTATTCAATAATCAGAAATTAGAAGAAAAGCGGTGGTGGTGTAATAAAGGGGCTCTATAGCCCCTTTATTATAAAAGGATAACTTTAAATACAAGGATAAATATCAAAACGGTGATTTTTGGTTGTTACATTGGCATGTGCAGCCTGATTATTTAATGGTTCTGCGTAGTCGGGTCTTTTTACAACGACACGTTTTTTCGCCAAAGTCATTGCGGGTTCTAATAGCGCATCTGCATCTTCATCAGCACCAACTAAAGACTGAAATACTCGCATCTCTTTTTTTACTAATGCACTTTTCGCCTTATGGGGATACATAGGATCAAGATAGACAACATCAGGAGGAGGCGTGATCTCAGTGAGTGCTTGGGCCGAAGAGGCATGAATTAATGTCATTCTCTCTTGCATCCATTCACCAATATCAGCATCACGATAAGCACGCTTTAGGCCATCTTCAAGTAATGCAGCAACGACAGGGTGACGCTCTACCATTCTGACTTTGCAACCAATAGATGCTAATACAAATGCATCTCGACCAAGTCCGGCTGTCGCATCAACAACATCAGGCAGATAGTCTTTTTTGATCCCAACCGCTTTTGCTACCGCCTCACCTCGACCTCCGCCAAATTTACGACGATGCGCCATGGTGCCTTCTACGAAATCCACATAGATGCCACCTAATTTAGGTTCATCTTGTTTGCGTAATTCAAGGTGGGTCGATGTTAATACTAAAGCCATGATTTGCGTTTCGTCGTGCACGAGTCCCCAACGTTGCGCTAAATCAGATAAGGCGCTGTTATCAGCGCCTTCTTCACAAAGTAAACAGATATTCACATATCATCCTTTAATGCCGTAGCCTTTGAGCATAGCATCAAGTTTCGGTTCACGACCACGGAAGCGTTTGAATAGCTCCATTGGTTCTTCTGAACCACCACGAGTTAAAATATTATCAAGGAATGATTGACCCGTTTCGCGGTTAAAAATGCCTTCTTCGGAGAAGCGAGAGAAGGCATCAGCTGCCAGTACATCAGCCCATAAATAGCTGTAATAACCGGCAGCATACCCACCTGCAAAGATATGGCTAAAGGCATGAGGAAAACGCGCCCAAGGTGTTGAAGGAACAACGGAAACTTGTTCTTTCACACGGTTTAAGGTTTCCATTACACAAGCCCCTTTTGCTGGGTCATATTCTGCATGTAAACGGAAATCAAACAAACCAAATTCTAGTTGGCGTAACACAAACATTGCAGACTGATAATTTTTTGCTTTAAGCATATTATCAAGCATTGCTTGTGGTAATGGTTCGCCAGTTTCATAATGACCAGAAATAAAGGCTAATGCTTCTGGCTCCCAGCACCAGTTTTCCATAAATTGGCTTGGTAATTCAACAGCATCCCATGGTACACCGTTAATACCTGCAACATCGGCAGTATCAATTTGCGTTAACATATGATGTAAGCCATGACCAAACTCATGGAATAGTGTGGTGACTTCATTATGAGTAAACAGTGCTGGTTTATCACCTACAGGCTTATTGAAGTTACAGGTGAGATAAGCAACAGGGTTTTGTAGCTTGCCATCGGCATGACGCATTCTTCCTATGCAATCATCCATCCAAGCACCACCACGTTTGTGTTCACGTGCATACAAATCAAGATAGAAGCTACCGCGCAAGGTGTTACTGTCATCGTAAAGCTCAAAGAAACGAACATCATCATGCCAAGTGTCGATATCGTTACGCTCTTTGGCTGTTAAACCATAGATACGATGAACAACTTCAAATAAACCACTTAAAGCACGCTGTTCAGGGAAGTAAGGACGTAATTGCTCATCATCGATTGAGAACAGGTGTTGTTTCTGTTTTTCGCTGTAGTAAGCCAGATCCCAAGATTCTAATTTATCAATGCCATAGTGCTCTTTTGCAAATTGAGTTAACTCCGCTAACTCTTCTTTACCTTGTGGGTGAGCGCGTTGTGCTAAGTCAGTTAAAAAACTAAGAACTTGCTCCGGAGACTCTGCCATTTTAGTAGCAAGTGATTTTTCAGCATAATTTTTAAAACCAAGCAGTTGGGCGAGTTCGTGACGTAATGCGAGGATCTCCGCCATTATTTCACTATTATCCCACTGGCCTGCATTGGGGCCTTGATCTGATGCGCGCGTGCTATAAGCGATGCTCATCTCTTTTCTAAGTTCACGATTATCCGCATAGGTCATAACAGGGAGATAGCTAGGCATATCAAGTGTTAACAGATAGCCGTCTTGTTCTTTTGCTTGTGCGATAGCTTTTGCGGCATCAATAGCACTTTGAGGCATACCCGATAAATCTTCTACATCAGTAATTAATTTAGACCACCCCATCGTTGCATCTAATACGTTATTTCCATATTTAGCGCTTAACTCAGACATACGCGCGCTAATTTCACCAAAACGCTGTTGTTTCTCTTTAGGTAAACCGATACCTGATAATTCAAAGTCACGTAATGCGTTTTCAATCGCTTTTTTCTGTGGTTGAGTTAACGCATTAAAATCAGCACTTTCTTTAATTGATTTATAAGCTTGATATAAGCCTTCATGTTGTCCCATCCATGTACTAAATTCAGATAGCAACGGCAAACTTTGTTCATACACTTCACGCAGTTCAGCACAGTTTTTAACAGAATTTAAATGGCTAACGGGGGACCAAACACGAGAAAGTTTATCGCCTGCTTCTGCTAAGGGTTGGCAAAGGTTATTCCAATTAAATTGAGTATTTTCAGCTAGTAATCTTTCAACTGTTTCGCGGTAATTTGTTAACACTTCTTTTAATGCAGGAACAACATGTTCTGGTTTGATCTGGGAAAATGCAGGTAATCCCGTTGTGCTAAGTAATGGATTTGACATAAAAAACATCCTGTATTTGGGTTTGCAGTGACGTAAAACACACCACTGAGTTTATTCGTTATAAATAGTAAGATGAGGATGAAACTGTATAAGTTCAATAGTATCGCGGTAATTATCCGAGGTTTTACTCAAAAACGGGATTATTTTATTTGAAAGGGGTTTTATTGATTTGATGCACTTGGGATTAAAAATAATTCAGCGTATAATCATCCCGTTATTTCCTTTTGACCTATTTAAAAATGGAAGATCATCGTCCCCGGTGGGGCGGCTGGACTTCAAATCCAGATGGGGCCGCCAGCGGTCCTTGGCAGGTTCGACTCCTGTGATCTTCCGCCACGCCTAGCTTACCATCGTCTATTAAAGTCTACTTTCTCCTTATGTGATCGAATACAATCCAGCACCTGATCTGGCAACAGCACTAACCCCACCGAAGAAACAACATTTCCCATTCTTAACCGCTGAAGAGTTACCTTATTTTCTGAAGGATCTAGCTGGTTATACAGGTAGTGTGATCACCAAAATAGCGACTAAAATTATTCTGCTAACGGTTGTTCGGACACAAGAGCTCCGCTTTGCTTGTTGGCAGGACATTGATTTCGCCACACGATGAGCATGATTTTGCATGAGTGAGAAGGATATAACTCTGCATTGATTTCTTCTATACTGCCATCATTTTGGGCCATTGAAACCGCTAGTGATGAAACTGATTGCCCATAATCAGCCATATCTGTTGGCAGAACTGTAGGTTTGAAGAAGTTATTCTCAACCGCATTCTTCCCAGCTTGCGAGCCAGTAATTGCACCCGCCATATCACCGGTAGTCAGTCCTCCGGCAAGACCAGAGGCCAGTTGACTCAATGCACTCACTTGCTGTTTTTCACGTTCAGTGAGTTCACTCACGTCTTTATTAGGGAAGAGCTCTTTCGCAATATATCTCGCTGCTAATTCACCGCCACCAGCGCCTAATCCTCCTGCTAAGCCTTGCAGTAATCCTGTAACCACTTGAATCTGTCTTTATTTTTACCTGTTGCGGTAATCGACAGATTTTATCCGGCATTTAAGGTGCTACCTTGAGATTGGCGGCTGTCGGTGTGGGTTTCGCTTTTCGACGATTGGCATTAGTGCTCTGTTGTAAGGCAAAAAGCTAGACAGCTAAAGAAGAAGGGGGAAAACCAGACAATATACAGTGGGTCACTTGCCGAAACGCGGAAAATCCAACTCCAGCCCCCAACTGATAATTAGTTGTAAGTGTGTGAATAAACAGGAATTTTAGGTGGTGATCATTATACCTTTATCCGCCAAGCTGGACAGTTGATTATCCGGTCGACTGAGGAGTGAATAAGATTATTAAAGATGATCCCAATATTAAATTGGGATCTTTATAATTTAAATAACAATAAGCTCGCCGCATTCGTCAAATGGAGCTTTTATTTTGTAGTTTCGCGTATAGACATTAACTATATGTCTTAAATAACTGTTTAGATCCCAGTCAGTCGCTTCTACAGTCTCTTCATTTTCATCATATTGATAAACTCGGTTAGGATCATCAGACTCTGTAAGTAAAAAGAAATACTGAGTATAGCTTTCTACTGATATAAATAACGCTTTCTGTTTTCGAAGATTATATGGCTGAACATGTGGGACTTCATCTCTCATTGAATCTTGATATAAGATGTTACCTCTAACCGTCTGACCATATCGATAAAAAACAAGCGGTTCATCGCCAAAAAGGCCACCGCTACAACGACCAATATTAGCTAAAAAATCATACAATTGACCTTCGACTTTGATGTCATATAAACGTTCAATTTTCCCAATTTCTTCATTCGAGTAACCCCGCATATAGCTAGTATCAATCGGTAACTCAGGATATACCGAATGTAGATACTCTATCAGTTCATTGTTCATTACTTATTTTCCCCCGTAGAGCCTTGATAAATTTTCACATTAAGATCTTTATTATTTTCTGCAAAATTTTTACTTGTATAGCCACAACTTACGCACATACCCGGATCTCGATTCGATGTATTTTGTATTGCCATATTTACATCTGCTTTTTGTCCTTTATAAGCATCTTGAATATGATTAAATAACTTTTGTTCTGCATGATTAAAATTTGTTCTCTTCGACTCAATGTTTCCTACACTAGTAAAACTATTCTTATCATCACGAATAACTTTATAAGTAACCCCATCAATATTTACCGTATCAGGAGATTTCCCTGACCAAGATTTGCCACTCACCGAAAGATAATATTCAGTTTTACCATTTACTGTAACTGAAGCAGTAGCATAGCTAACTGCTGCACCATCTTGCTGTAACGGTTTTTTCAAATATTGTTGAGTCGCATTCCTAATAGAATCTAAATTTAAAGCAGGGTCAGTCACCTGTTTCAAGTCGTGAACTTGATAATTACCTAATTTATCACCACCTGTCTGATTAGGTACAGTTTTCGGTGGTACTTGTTCATTTGGTTTTGTTGTCGTTACATTAGGCTTAGTAACTACTGATGATGTATTATTCCCTTTCGAATTTCCATCAATCAATCCGCTTTCATTCAGTACAATCACCGTCGCTAAAATACCTGTTAGCTCTTTGAGGTTCTCTGTTTGTGATGAATGCTTAGCAATTCTATTTTCTAATGCTGGCTCAAGTTTAGATATTGAATCTTTCACCATGTCTTGGCATTGTGCATTACAATCTGGCAAACCTTCCAATGTTTTCAAGCTATCTAAAGCGCTCTTCATATCATTGGTTGATATTCCCCATCTTTCCGCTTGTGATTGAAGTTGCTTGTCTAGTGTATCAATATCTTTTTGTAACTGCTTTCTCTCTTCTGGGGTCTTAGTTTTCGCTTGAGCGTCAACAAAACTCATAATTTGTTCAGAATGTAAAAAGTTATTCTCAACCGCATTCTTCCCAGCTTGCGAGCCAGTAATTGCACCAGCTATATCACCGGTAGTCAGTCCTCCGGCAAGACCAGAGGCCAGTTGACTCAATGCACTGACTTGCTGTTTTTCACTTTCCGTAAGTTCGCTCACGTCTTTATTCGGGAAGAGTTCTTTAGCGATATATCTCGCTGCTAATTCACCACTACCAGCGCCTAATCCTCCTGCGGTGGCGGATTGGTTATTTAGCTCTGCAACTACAGCACCCAATACGGCATGCGCCATGGCATTCGCGGCTTTATTCTCTTCACCCACTTGTTGTTTTATCAACGTTGCTAAGTACGGTGAAGAAGCATTTGCCAATGCACCAGCTAAATTATTACCCGCCAGCCCTTGCAGTAATCCAGTCACCGCTTGGGCGGCTTTTTGGAAGTCGCTGCCGGTGCCATATTGTGCCATGGCATTGTTGTAGGCTTGGTCTTTAATGGTTTGCTCGGTAGGTGTTTTACCCGCCGCTTCCAGTTGTTTTTTGGCGACCGCTAACGCATCGGGGTCTTTCTGCGCTTTCAGACCCACAATATTTCCTTCGGTGCGAATAATATCCATCGCCTGATTGCCAATTTCGCCAATCAGTTGCGCTTGTTTTAAGCGATTTTGCTCTTTTTCTTTATCAAAGATAGGGTTGATACTGCCGTCATTGGCATGGTCGGTATCGCGATTTAGCTTGTTAATATCCTGTTTTTGTTTGTCTTCATTGCGAACAATGACACTACCGTCACTGACCGCTGATTGTGTGGTGCCTTCGGCGTGGCCGCTGTTATTGGCGTTAGAGAGTAGCCCGCCCGCGGCATTGGTCACCAGTTGGCTACCAATTGGGCCACCGGTGCCAATCGATCCGCCCGTGTGTTCGGCAGTAAAATCGGCTTTGTTGTCAATATCTTTCCAACCCAGCGTACCCGTTTCAAGGTGATTGTTGCCTTTGTCGGCGGTAGAAGCAATCACCGCACCGTCAAGCTGAGTATGGTCTTTGACGTTGACATCAAAACCACCTTTGCCGGCAAAAATACCGGTTTGTTCTTTCACACTGTCGTAGTTACTGTGTATCTTGTCTTTGCTGGCACTGATATTGATGTTTGGTGTGCCACCTAGCGTGTAACCGCCACCGACGCTGACCTCTTGCTGTTTGGCGTCATAGCGGTCACTGTCTTGCTCACTTTGTAAAGTGAGGTCACGACCGACATTGATAGTGACTTGTTCGCCACTGACTTGAGCACCTTTGAGGGTGGTATCTTGTCCACTGTTTAAGGTGAGTTTATTACCTGCATCTAACGTGGTCTCGGTGTGAGTGAGGGCATTGCCTTTTTCATGGCCTTTGCCTTGGTTGACGGAGGCAGAGACATTGACCCCATAGCCACCTTCACCCACACCTACACCAACCCCGATACTGCCGCCTTTGCTGCGGTTTTGGCTTGTGGTTTGCTCGGTATTTTGGGCAGAAACAAGGTTGATATCTTGCGTGGCAGACAGTGATAAGTCTTTGCCGGCTTTGAGTTCACTGCCAACAACCGTGATATTACCGCTGTCTGGGTTCGTATCTTTATTTTTACCCGTTGCGGTAATCGACAGATTTTGTCCGGCATTTAAGGTACTGCCTTGAGATTGGTGGCTGTCGGTATGGGTTTCGCTTTTCGACGGTTGGCATTAGTGCTCAGTTGTAAGGCAAAAAGCTAGACAGCTAAAAAAGAAGAAGGGGGGTAAAACCAGACAATATACAGTGGGTTACTTACTGAATTGTGGTAAACACAACCCCAGCCCACAACTGACATTCAGCGGTAAATGGTTGAGTAAATTAGGGTTTAAGGTGGGTAGCCACTACACCCTCACTCGCCAAGCTGGACAGTTGATTATCTGGTTGGCTGAGAACAAATAAGATAGCTAAGATAGATCCCAGTGTGGAGCTGGGATCTTTTTCATAGCATTATTGAAAGATATATTTAGCTATTTAATTTTTCTAATTCTGCATTTACTTGAATGAGAAGTTCTTCATCATTTAGTTCATACTCTTCTTTATCTAAATTAGGGTTGTAAAGATCTGCAATACAAAAAATACTGGAAAGACACTCACTTAATTTATTATTATCCTTTAATAAAAGATCATAATCTCTTTCTAGCCGATAAAGCTCAATATAAGCCTCACTAAAAGTTTCAGGTTTTATTCTACCCTCAGCATATGATTTAGTGAATGCCAATAACATAAAACTCATCGTAATACTCCATTTTTCATATAATTATCATATTGAGGTGTTCCTGGAGTAAGCTTAAAACCAGTAACAAAATTACCAGAGTTATCCAGTACAACTACATTATTTGTGTTTGAATTAAAATAAACTTTGGAATCTTTTACAAAACCATAAGTTCCATGAGGTGTAGTAGCTTTATCGACCATATGATTATTGATTGCATTTTCATACTGATGAAGAGTTTCAGGATTTTTCTTTGTTGTTGTTATACCAAAATCAACCGCATGCTTAAATTTTTTATCTAGTTGTCTCTGAGTAATGCCAGTTAAAGCAGAAGAATTACTATTATCTATATTAGGTACTGTATTCGTATTGCCTGTATTTGAATTGTTTTTTTGTTCATTTTCTAGTTTGTTAGAGTTCCCCTTGTCACCTTTTACAGCATTATCAATCTTAGAAGAACCTGTAACGCTAGATATCCCTTTTCCACCTCCTGATGTAGTGGCTATACCATCAATCAATCCGCTTTCATTCAGTACAATCACCGTCGCTAAAATACCTGTTAGCTCTTTGAGGTTCTCTGTTTGTGATGAATGCTTAGCAATTCTATTTTCTAATGCTGGCTCAAGTTTAGATATTGAATCTTTCACCATGTCTTGGCATTGTGCATTACAATCTGGCAAACCTTCCAATGTTTTCAAGCTATCTAAAGCGCTCTTCATATCATTGGTTGATATTCCCCATCTTTCCGCTTGTGATTGAAGTTGCTTGTCTAGTGTATCAATATCTTTTTGTAACTGCTTTCTCTCTTCTGGGGTCTTAGTTTTCGCTTGAGCGTCAACAAAACTCATAATTTGTTCAGAATGTAAAAAGTTATTCTCAACCGCATTCTTCCCAGCTTGCGAGCCAGTAATTGCACCAGCTATATCACCGGTAGTCAGTCCTCCGGCAAGACCAGAGGCCAGTTGACTCAATGCACTGACTTGCTGTTTTTCACTTTCCGTAAGTTCGCTCACGTCTTTATTCGGGAAGAGTTCTTTAGCGATATATCTCGCTGCTAATTCACCACTACCAGCGCCTAATCCTCCTGTGGTGGCGGATTGGTTATTTAGCTCTGCAACTACAGCACCCAATACGGCATGCGCCATGGCATTCGCGGCTTTATTCTCTTCACCCACTTGTTGTTTTATCAACGTTGCTAAGTACGGCGATGAAGCACTTGCTAACGCTCCTGCTAAGTTATCACCTGCTAGGCCTTGCAGTAATCCTGTCACCGCTTGGGCGGCTTTTTGGAAATCACTGTCGGTGCCATATTGTGCCATGGCATTGTTGTAGGCTTGGTCTTTAATGGTTTGCTCGGTAGGTGTTTTACCCGCCGCTTCCAGTTGTTTTTTGGCAATGGCTAACGCATCGGGGTCTTTCTGCGCTTTCAGACCCGCAATATTTCCTTCGGTGCGAATAATATCCATCGCCTGATTGCCAATTTCGCCAATCAGTTGCGCTTGTTTTAAGCGATTTTGCTCTTTTTCTTTATCAAAGATAGGTTTGATACTGCCGTCATTGGCATGGTCGGTATCACGACTGAGTTGAGTGATATCTTGCGTTTGATTGTCCGTATCACGGATTAACCATTTCCCCTCAGAGACGGCTGCGTGGGTAGTGCCTTCAGCCTGTCCGCTGTTGTTGGCGTTTGATAATAATCCGCCAGCGGCATTTGTGAGGAGCTGTTCACCGACAGGACCACCGGTACTGATAGTCCCCCCGGAATGTGACGCTTCAAATTCCGCGTTATTGTGAATATCTTTCCAGCCTAACGTCTCCGTTTCAAGGTGATTGTTGCCTTTGTCGGCGGTAGAAGCAATCACCGCACCGTCAAGCTGAGTATGGTCTTTGACGTTGACATCAAAACCACCTTTGCCGGCAAAAATACCGGTTTGTTCTTTCACACTGTCGTAGTTACTGTGTATCTTGTCTTTGCTGGCACTGATATTGATGTTTGGTGTGCCACCTAGCGTGTAACCGCCACCGACGCTGACCTCTTGCTGTTTGGCGTCATAGCGGTCACTGTCTTGCTCACTTTGTAAAGTGAGGTCACGACCGACATTGATAGTGACTTGTTCGCTACTGACTTGAGCACCTTTGAGGGTGGTATCTTGTCCACTGTTTAAGGTGAGTTTATTACCTGCATCTAACGTGGTCTCGGTGTGAGTGAGGGCATTGCCTTTTTCATGGCCTTTGCCTTGGTTGACGGAGGCAGAGACATTGACCCCATAGCCACCTTCACCCACACCTACACCAACCCCGATACTGCCGCCTTTGCTGCGGTTTTGGCTTGTGGTTTGCTCGGTATTTTGGGCAGAAACAAGGTTGATATCTTGCGTGGCAGACAGTGATAAGTCTTTGCCGGCTTTGAGTTCACTGCCAACAACCGTGATATTACCGCTGTCTGGGTTGCTGTCTTTATTTTTACCCGTTGCGGTAATCGACAGATTTTGTCCGGCATTTAAGGTACTGCCTTGAGACTGGCGACTGTCGGTATGGGTTTCGCTTTTCGACGATTGGCTACCGTAAGACACACTGACACCAACTGTATTGGTGGCGCCTTTTTGATAGTCTTCATCGCCCGGTTTGAGGTTGTTGGCAAGGTTGTGTGCATTGGCTGCATCGGTTTTCAGCCCATCTAACTCAACCGCTTGCTGGGCTTGGACACCGGATAATACTGCCTTGGTGTTTTGCAGGGCACTTAAACGACCGTCACTTTCTTTGCGAGCTTGTTGTGCGGTGCTGACGGCAGTATTGAGGGCGCTACCTGCACTTCCAGAGAGTGCAACACTAAACCCACTTTGTTTGGTTTCAAAGGTTTCAGTGCGAGTCCGTTCATCATAGCCCGGGTCGATTTGGACGCTATCACCGGTGAGGTTTAAGTCTTTTTGGGCAATCAGATCAGCGCCACCCACATGCAGTTTGTTACCTGCGGTGATATTGACATTACCTTGTGTGCTGCCAATGGTACTGACACTTTGGCTTTGGGTGGTGCCTTTTTCATCCACTTCATGGCGGGAGGATTGTTTACCCACACTAAAACCAATGCCACCACTACTCATTAGACCGCTTTTTTTCTTCTCTTCGAGGAGATAATGCGAGTCGGTCTCGGTCGCAGCGGTGATATCGACATTGTTACCAGCGGTTAAGCTGACATCGTTTTCTGCGACCACCGAAGAGCCTGTAACTTGAATATCTTTACCCGCTTGAATATTGACTTGCTCTCCACTGACGACGCTACCTTGCTCACGTGTCACATGATCATTTTGGAGAGTATGAGTCTGACTAGAACTTAAAAATCCTTTACTCTTTGAATGTTCTTCTAAAAACTCCGTATGGGTTTCTGTCGCGGTATTGAGATTAATATTTTGTGTGGCGCTTAAATCAACAGCCCCTTTTTCACTGTGTAAAGTGCTACCTGTTAAATTGATATCACCCTCACGGGCGGTAATTTCAACACCTTGCTGTCCGCTAAAGGTGCTTCCAACCACGTTTTCTTGGGCGGTATCCACAAGACGACTGTAACTTTTACGTCCTCCGCCTGAATGCTGATAGTCACTGTCTTCAATCTGTTTTGTGACGGATTGGATATCTACATCTTGAGCTCGAACGGTGGTTTTACCTTCGGTGCTATCTACTTGAGCACCTTGTGCTGTCAAGGTATGCCCCACATTTAGGCTGACGCCTTTATCACCACTGAGTGTACTTAATTGCAAACGCTCTTCTTCACGAGTATTGCTCACGGAGGTGCTTTTACTATTGGCATCAAGGTGGCTTTTGGTTGTGGTACTGTCAGCGAGGATATTGAGGTTCTCGCCTGCATTTACGGTCAGGTGTTCATCCGCTTTGACTTGACTGCCTTGCAGTGTGACATCTTTCACCGCGGTGAGATTAAGGTTACCGCCGGCGTTCAACTCGCTTCCTTGTGCTCGTTGCCATTCACCACTGAGATGAGCAAGGCGGTGTTCACCCGGTTCTTCTATAAAATTTTCAGTCCGACTACCCATTGAACCTGATATCACATCAAATTCACTAGAATGGGTACTTTTTGCTGTAGTGATAGTGAGATTATCACGCGCATTTAGATTAATGTCGTTTAATGCATCCAGTTTTGCCCCTTGCAGTTGAATATCGTGGCCTTTTAGCGTGATATCGGTACCGTTGATACGGGCTTGGCGTAGAGCATCTTGCAGATTAGTACTTAAATTAATGCTATCCGCTTGAATATTGACATTTTCACCCCGAATATCGCCACCTTGGTGTTCAAATTGGTTGGCATCAATTTCAAGCCCTTTA
The DNA here is from genome assembly GCF_022369495.1 of Proteus penneri. Classification (NCBI taxonomy): domain Bacteria; kingdom Pseudomonadati; phylum Pseudomonadota; class Gammaproteobacteria; order Enterobacterales; family Morganellaceae; genus Proteus; species Proteus penneri. The sequence goes on along the minus strand of NZ_CP059690.1, from coordinate 3,390,061 downwards.
TTGGCAAGCAGTTGTCCTGCATTATTGATGCTATCAGCAGAAAGATGTAAATGATCGCCACTTACAATCGCGCCACTGTTCAATAAGTTTAAGGTTTTATTCGCTAAATACACTTTTGGCACTAAAACAGTTTGTGGCCCTTGTGCGGTATCGACTGTTTCACTGACCAACCAAACAATATCTTGTTCTAATGACGCAATTTGCTCTGGTGTAAGCGCAACACCGGGGCGTAAATGGAAATCACTCGCGACTTTCACACCATTGTTCATAAGATATTGATACTGTGCCATGGCATCGCTTTCATAAAGTGAGGGGCGCCCCGTCAGTTTTAATACTTGCTCACGCACAAGACGTTGTTCGTAGAATCCGTCCCCTAATCGTTTAGGTACTTGCGCAGGATCGTACCCCACACGATCAAGTAAATAGTCACTGCTAATAAATTTAGTACGGCTGGTAAAACGTTCGTCCGTCACAATTAAGAATGGATTATCGGGGGCGATATTTTGTCGGAATAGACCATTATCAGGCAAATCGGTGATCACATTGCCTAAATGTTGTTTTTCAGTCAGTGCAATTTCTGAGGGTAATAATGGACGAGCCAAAGGCGATGTAGCATCAGAATGGGTTATTTCACTTTTACTTCCCGTTGTGACCTCTGTATTGGCGGTCTGCTTATCCACACCTTTTATATTAAACGCTAACGGATTACGGGCAAATTCTGCGCGCTCTGCTTCAACGGCTTTTAATGCAGCTTCAAGCGTGTTAATTTGCGCGGCATTCACCGTAGTATTGGTGATTGATGCCCCTTTAATTGTGACATTACCATTGCCTGAAATGATGCTATCAATGGTAGCTAATGCTGTAGTCTCATCATTATTAAAGCTTGGGTACCAGTGCTTGGTATCCTTATCGTAGTGATCGACAATATACTCTTGGCGGCGTTCATTAACAGAATAGGCTTTATTGTCTATTTTACCGTTTCCCTCAATATGTTGATCGCCCATTGAAGTAATCATGCTGGCATCATTAAAGAGTCGTTCTGAAATATTCACCTTCATATTGCCACCCGAGAGAATACGAGCGCCAATACCTTCAGAAATTAATTTATCTCGTGTTGCTGTTCCTGATACTGTGCGTTCACGGAAATTACTATAATCACTAATAAGTTTTAGATCATAGCTACTTACATGTATATTTGGATCCCATTGTTCAATACGAGGTTCGCCTGAGAATTCTCTCCATACCGTATTATGATACGGTGTAGGAACGCCATTTATCTGTTCAAATCCAGTCGTCTGATAAAAGGTCATATTATAGGTACCATCGCTATTAGGAATAAGCGATTCATAATGTACCCATAAGCTTATCGGTGTATTGTCATTTACATTATTAACAAGAACTTGAGCTCTTTTACCTGAGGCATCTATTGCTGTTAATGTTCCATATTTATTATTAAGAACAGCATTATCATCATTAAACGTTAACTTTTGGGTTGTAGGCGCAAAAGGTGTGGGATCTGTAATAACTTTTGAATTATAAGAACGCCAGAAATAATGATAACGATGCCAGCGATAATCACTTTTCTCCGCTTCTTTCTCGATCTCAAGCCCTTCACGTAAATTATGCAATTGGTCTGCGGTAATTGAGACATCGCCTTCGGCTTCAATAAAGCTAGCTTTATTTTCAATAAATGAACCGGATAGAGATAACTTATCGCCGCTATAAATCAACGCACCATCATGATTTATCAACTTGTCACGAGCGGCTAAATCAAGAGATTGTGTCGTTGCAATAACGGCATTTTTACTTTTATTTTCCAGTAATTGAGTGTGAATAACCCCATTATCACCCATAATAGTGGCGGAATTATCCAAGCTTGTCAGGTTAAAGGTAAAATCGTCAGCTTCAAGGCGACCGCGGTTTTTCAGTAAACCCGTGTTGAAATTTAGTGCACGGCTAACTAACGTGCCCGAGTTAATCATATCTTGGCTTTTTATCGTCAGTGAAGCGGGTAATAACCAGTCAGCTAAATTCGTAAATACGCCAGAAATAGAAAGGGAAACAGATTGATTGCTCTTTAAAATATCTCCATCACGTCGGGTATAATCCTGTTTTGCGGTAAGCGTTAAAGCTTTTTCGCTTTGTAACGTGCCACCTTGGTTATTGAAAGTCTGAGTATTAAGTGTGAGTTTATCACCACTTTGAATAACGCCACGCTGATTCAATAACATTAAGGTTGAGGCAATAGGGGCGTCTTTCGCATTTATTGCAATCGCCCCATTAGCTAAAATATGCCCTTTTTGGTTATTCAATAAAGAGAGAGAATTTAAGGATAACAATCCATTACTTTGTAGGCGCCCTTGGGTGTTATCAATATTTTTTGCTGAAATCACATTTTGGGTGGTACCCCAAATTAAGCCATTATCGCGATTATTTAGCGTGTTTGTGGTGATATTAAGGGCATCTTGGCTACTTAAAATACCGTTATTATGATTATCTAATTGAGCGGTATTAACCTTTAACGCCTGTGTTGAAACGAGCTGGCCTTGCTGATTTTGAAGATCAGTTGCAGTCAGTGTTAATGACTGTCCACTGTGTATTTTTCCTGCATTATTATTAATGTGTTCAATATCGTAATGGCTGTTTTTCTGGCTAATCAGCATACCTTGCGTATTATCAAGCTGTGCACCATTAACCGTTAATTCACCTTGGCTACTGATATGACCTTGATGGTTTTGAATTCTAGAGCCATAAATGGATTGGTGTTGATTACTTCTTATTTTACCCTGTGAGTTATCGAGTAAATCCGCTAGCGTCAGCGTTATCCCTTGCTGACCATCAATTGAACCTGATTGGTTGTATAGCGTTTTGGCAGTTAAGGCGAGATTATCACCGCTTTGAATTTTTCCTTGACGATTATTCAGGGCATTATCCACCGCTAACTGTGTATGCTGTTGGCTATATAACAAGCCATGCTGTGAATTATCGAGATTGAGTACATGTAAATTGAGTCTGTTGCCTGCTAACCATTGACCAGCAATATTATTAACCGTTTCAATAGCACCGTTAGGCTGTGTACCTTGTGCATCAACTGTATTCTGTGCACTAATTTTACCTTGGGTATTGTTTATACTCTTAGCAATACGTAATTGAGCGCTATCGCTAGATTGAAGCAATCCATTTGTATTATCAAAGGTATTAGCAACTAAAGAGGCCTCTTTTTGGCTCTGTATTTGTCCCGTTTGGTTATTAAAGGCTGATGCTTTTGCAAACCATGTGTCTAAACTGCCCATCCAACCTTTGGTATTGAGAATATCCGTGGCTTGTAAGTGTTGTGATGATTGACTAAACAGGCGACCTTGGCGATTATCCAGTTGCTCCAATAAATCAATATTGAGTGTATTAAGGGAATTTATCTCACCTTGTGTATTGATAAGATTATTCGCTTTAATCACACTATTTTCATTACTCGTGATTTTGCCATGTTGATTAAGTAAATCACCTTTTAGCACTAACTGTAGCGCCTTTTGGCTAAAGATATTGCCTTGTTGTTGATTGCTCAGTGCCCCGCCTTCTAACGTTAGCGTGCCATTACTTTGCAGTAACCCGTTATTATTATTAAATTGGCTATTATCGTGACCTTGCCACTGTAATAGGTGTTGTGCGGTTATTTTACCTAATGTATTGATGACATCATGAGTCGTCTTGAAGGTAAGTTTATCCCCTGATTGTAACTGCCCTTGGGTATTATCAATGGTATCAGCACTGGCAATAATTTGATGCCCTGCTTGGGTGATCCCTTCTTGATTATTCCAACGTCCTGCGGTGGTTATCTTTAGTGTTTTCCCTGCTTCCAATAAACCGTGAGTATTATTAAGAGATTGGTGAGCAATAAGGTCGAGATTGTCAGTGGCAACCAATTTACCTTGTTGGTTTGTTAACTGATCGGTGGTGACGGCTAACGATTTGGCGCTGATTTCACCTTTTTGGTTATCGAGGTTTTTTGGAGTGGTTAATGTTATCTGTTGACCAGCAATAAGCTTACCTTGATTATTGCTAATATTTTGAGCATCAATCTTCGTAATTTTGCCACTTTGTATCAGACCATTATCATTGATAAGGTTATTTTCATTTAAAAGCACCAAAGCTTTATTTGTTAATAATGTACCTTGTGTATTATCGAGCAATTGATGCGTTGTGAGCGTTAACCTATCTTGACCAATAATTTTTCCCGCAACATTACTGACCGTATTTGCATTAAGATCAATCTCTTTTGCACTGATATTACCTTTCGATGAGCTTAATGAAGCTGCTTTCACCTTCATTTGATGACCAGAAAGTAATTGTCCTTCTTGATTATCAATATGGTTGGCAACAAGGTTAAATAGAGATTCGCTTTGCACAATGCCTGCTTGATTATTTAAATCACCTTGTGCAGACAACGTTAATGCTTTACCCGCACCAATAAAACCTTGAGTATTGGTTAATGTCTTTTGGGTAGAAAGCGTTAAAGTATCTTGACCAACTAGCTGTCCTTGCGTGTTATTGAATAAAGACGTCTTAATGTCAATTTGGTTACTGTTTATTTTTCCGGATTGATTATTAAGAGAATTGTCCGTATTTAAAATAAGCTGTTCACCAGAAAGAAGCTGACCTTTTTGATTATTAATCCCTGATTTTGCTGTTATTATTAATTGCGTTGGGCTTTTAATACTCCCTGACTCACTATTAAGATGTTGAGTATCAAGCTGTAAATTCCCATTATTCCCTAACTCGCCACGTTGATTATTTATCGATTGATTAAATTGCCAATGTTGTTGCGAGTTATTTAACGTCACTAAACGCCCATCGGTATTATTTAAGTCTTGGCCATTAAGGGATAATTGATAAGCTTCAACACTGCCTTTCGTATTATCAAATAGGCCTTTTAATGCAAAACGACTTTCACTTTTTCCTGTTTGTGTCCAAATACCTTTTTGGTTGAAAAGATGATTCCCATCGATATCCCAAGATTGGGCTTTTATTTTGGCTTGTTGAGAAGAAATATTCCCCGTTGCGATAACATCAACTTTATGGGTATCAACTCGTGCATTGTCTAAACGAGCATCACCTTGTGTTGCTTTTATCGCTAACGTTGAAGTAGCAATTTGGCTTTGGCTTAAATCGACCTGTTTTGCCGTAATATTAATCGCTTTTTTATTCAGTAAATTACCTTGAGCGCGAATATTATTTTGGCTGTTTAAAGTGAGATTTGCGTCTTGGATGATTTGGCTATTAAGATCACTGCCCGCCAGTAAATTTCCTTGTGTTTGGATCTCTTTTTGGGCAATTAAAGTCACGTCTTTTGTTGCGGCTAATGTGCCTGATTGCTTCAACGCACCGTCTTGACTTTCTACACGTAACTGACCGCCACTATGAAGTTTACCTTGATGAATAAGATCTTCTTTGGCAATCAGGTTAATATCGCCACCTGCTTGTGTCACTGCTTCTTGCGTTTTTGTTGACTGCCAAACGAGTTGCCCTTGGCTTGTCACCGTTAAGGTTTTATTGGCTTGTAGATGACCACCTTGATTACGTACACCAACGCCCTGTTCAGTGCCCACCATTTTAATTTGACCACTGTACATTCCCCCCATTTGTCCCATATCAATGGCAAATTCCGGTTTTGCAGTCTTCTCTTTTTGTTCAAGTGCCGTGGCATTGTTTTGCGTATCGACTTGATTACGCCCTGCGACAACTTCAATTTTTTCTTTTGCCCACACGCCTGCATTGATTTTTACCGCTTGGGCGAGCAGATCAACGTATTGTGTATCATGGCGACTATCTCCATTTAACCCACCACCTTCAACATGAATAACGCCACTTTCAACACGATATCCCGCTAAACTTCCATCAGGATTAAGTTGAGGTTTACCCGTTGTTAGCGTCATTCGACCCGCATTGATCGTGCCGCACCCATTACAAATAATGCCCGAAGGGTTAGCAATAATCACTTGTGCTTTCCCACCAGCAACTTCAATAAACCCTTTCAATTGGCTTGGATTATTACTGTTGACTTCATTTAAAATAACGCGAGCTGGCGCTTTGTTCGGATCAAGATTGGCGTTACCTTGGATCATGCCTGCGGTCTGTGTTGAAGTCATGACCGCTGAGTTATTTAAAATAGCACCGCGTTGATCGACATCGAATTGTTTGTATTGGTTATGAGAAATTCCCGCCTCATTAGGCGCACTAATATTAACCTGTGGTAAACCATTTTGAGTATTAATGACTTCTGGTCGTTGATTTTGTGGCGCGTTGTTATCAGCAACAATACCATTAGCCAATACGTAAGGAGAACCTAACGCTAACCAAAGTAAAAGCGCACTACGGCGAAGTGTAACCCAGATCCGAGCACCTTGAGAGCCTCTTGTTTGTCCTGCTTCAGTACTACAACTTTTGGTTAATTCTGAAACAACACGTAATTCCCCATGGGTACGACTAAAGATAAGGCGATAACAATGCTTATTCATAAATAATACCTTTAAAATCAACAATCCAAAAAAAGAGAAAGGATTAGTTAAACCAAGGGAATAACTGCCACAGAAAGACTAAATCTCTACATTAAGATTAAAACCAGCGGTCGCACCTGAAGTATGGAAACCTTCGGGTTTATAAAGTGGTGTACCCACAAAAACGTCATAACTTATTCGAGACCATAGTGAGCCGCGTAAACCCAATGCTGTACCCGCTAATTGGTGTCCCACGAGGTAGCGTGTGTTTTGTCCTTCAACACGACCATAGTCGATACCTAAATAGAGCTCTTGTCCTTGAGAAAACAGGTTCCACGCAATGTCATTGCGCCAAAGCAGGGCTTTTTCACCAGATAGGTTTTGCTCGCCATCAAAACCGCGCACGGTATAACGTCCACCGATTGCCATTCTGTCTTGTGGAGTTAAGGCATGTTGACTCCATTGGCCACGTAGCGAGGTGTTCCAGCGCCAAGGCTGCTTACCCAAAGAAAAAGGCTGATTAAAACCGATATTACCTAAAAAAAGTCCGGTTCTGGCACTCCCACTGTGAGTGTCTTCTTCGGGGGCACGTAGAGCACCAAATGCCCCCGTACCACGGCGCCAATTGAGGTTGGCATCTAAGGTGGCATTACCGAAATAACTCCGCTGGTTAAAACCGATTTCCCACCCTGCGGTTCGGCGGTGTTGTTGGTCAATATCAATCCCATTGACCGCATTGGTAGAATGCTTGCGATAGACCCGCATATTGAGTGTGGTTTTATGAAACTGATTACGAAATAGCAATCGGGATACGGTAAATTGGGTATTGTCGCTTTCACCGCTGTAGCGCAATATCTCATTCGCATTAGGAATGTTTTGATGATACGTATAATGGTTGTAGTTAGCGGCAAAGCCCCAGTTTCCAACAGGAATAAAATAGTTAAAGGTGTAAGAACGATTACCAAATGGGCCATTATCAAAGTAATCTTTACCCACATTGGCATAAAATAGGTCGTTTTGAGAGAAAGGTGCATCAATGGCCAATGTCGCCGAACCTAAATAACGCCCAGTGCTTTTTGAACCGCTATCATCTAACCCCAAACTTAGCCGTATAGGGCGCTGTTCTTGCCAACTCACAACTAAATCACTGGTGGCATCTTCTTTGCCGGGGACGATTTGAATGTTTGCTGTGACATTCGGTACCCGTTTAAAATTTTCCAGCCCTTGTTCAATATCACGTAAGTTAAGAATATTGCCTGATGATGTGGGGATCGCATTCCATAAACGAGCACGCCAAGAGACATTATCATCAAAACGGATCTCATGAATTCGACCGGGTTGTAGTGTGAGCGTTAAATGACCTTGTGTAAGATCTTGTTCTTGTACCATAACTCGAGTGGTGACATAGCCTTTTGATAATATTTCATTTTGAATTTTGTTCACGACTAACAAAACACCCTGTCCACCAAGGCAATGATCTTTAGCGTCATCTACCGCTTTTAGTGTCCATTGAAAATCACGAGAAGTTTCGCCCTCAAGCGTAAAGGTATTAATCCAAAAACAGGGTTTTTCATTAATAGGGTAGTCAGGAAGTTCGATATCTGAGTGAGAAAGACGAGTATCAATATCAGGTCTATTTTGTTGTTGTAAAATACGCACTCGCTCTTTTTGGCGTTGTTGTTCTCGATCATCAATCGACACGGCTTGTTCTGCCGGTATAGGGGAAGTATATGGTACTGCAATTAACGGAATAGATAAAAAATAAAAAGAGAACAATCCCCATTTTATATAATGATGTTTATTCATTGTTTGAATAACTTCCTAATAATGCTAATTGTTAGTCAATGGTTTTATATATCACGCAGTAATAAAATGGCGATGCTATTTATCGCTAATATATATAAGAAGTAATGCCATGAATATTTAAAATAATAACTTAATTAGATTTGCCTTGGTTTTAATTTAGCCAAGTTAGTATGAAGAAATCAAGGTAATTTTGTATTGATTTAAAATTTTGAGATTTATTATATTGCTAATAAGTTTAAATTTATCTTATTGTTTTTTTATAAGTTAATAAACTATTTAAATAGTTTTCTTTTATGGTATTTATGATTAATTGCGCTTATTATTTATTAATAATTTATTTAAGAAGTCATATAGAAATATTGAGATGTGATCCAATTAATATAAAGAAAACAAAGGTTTTTTTGATGTGGGGTGATTGGTTTTCTATTTAATAGATTGATTGTGTTTTCTAATGAAAAGAACTCTTTAATAGTATTGGTTATCAGGTTATTTAAATGAATTTAATTTGCTAATTATTTTTTGTCATTAAAAGAGTATTAAAAACTTCATTATGATAATTTAAATATGGATAAAAAGTTGAGAGGTAGAGTATAGAAAGGCTTACTGAAATAAATCAGTAAAAAGAGAAGCCTTACTATTTTTATTATATTCACTAAATCACAGTGTTATTTTTATATTATTTGCAGATGTTAATAATACTATTTTTTCTTATTGAGCATCGACTTTAAATCAGCAAAAGGATTATAGGTTGCTGCACCGACATCATCTTGCGCATCTTCACCTGCGACAACAGTTGTGCCGTATTGGTCTGCTTCTGTATATTTTGAATGTTCGTGATCATGGCAAAACAGACACAATAACTCCCAGTTACTACCATCTTCTGGGTTATTGGTATGGTCGTGATCAATATGATGAACGGTTAGTTCACGTAAGTTCGAGTAGACAAACTCACGAGCACAACGTCCACATACCCACGGATAGATTTTCAGTGCTTTTTCACGGTAACCACTTTCTAACCGTGCATAGTTTTTGGGGATCAGAGCCATTGTTAGTATTACCTGTTATAAGAGAAGGTTTGGCGATAGTTTTTCCAATATACTCTAAATACACAGGTAGGTTCAAATCGCACTAGTCCTATTTTTCTAATAAACGACCAATCTTACAATCTGATGCACTCTTGAAAATTACAGGTATAATTTCAAAAATGATTGAGCAGATTTAGGCATAAAAATGGCAAAACTTACCTTACAAGAGCAAATGTTAAAAGCAGGGCTTGTGACCAGTAAAAAAATGGCAAAAGTCCAAAGAACGGCAAAAAAATCACGCGTTCAAGCGCGAGAAGCAAGAGAAGCCGTAGAAGAAAATAAAAAAGCCCAACTTGAGCGCGATAGACTGCTTAGTGAACAACAAAAACAAGCAACTTTATCTAAAGAATATAAAGCGCAAGTTAAGCAACTTATTGAGATGAATAGAATTACACCAGCAAAAGGTGATATTGATTTTAATTTCACTGACAATAATGTGATTAAAAACATCGTAGTGGATAAACTAACGCAATCTCAATTAATTAGTGGGCGTCTTGCTATTGCTCGTCTGGATAGTGCAGATAAAACGGAATACGCGATTATTCCAGCCAGTGTTGCGGATAAAATTACACAAAGAGATGTGGACTGTATCTTGTTAAATAACGCGCTTAGCGAGACAGAACAAGATGAAGACGATCCTTATGCTGATTTTAAAATTCCAGATGATTTGATGTGGTAGTAAGCAACGTAGCATATTCGCTCACAGGCATAGTCTGTATAAGCATTGTGCTTTATACTGCATCAGCAAATTTTTGTAGATAAACGATTAAGTAGGCGATAATAATGGCAATGAACGGAATAATCACAAAGTGGTTTGAAGATAAAGGTTTTGGATTTATTAAAGATGAAAACGGGGATAACCGTTATTTTCATGTGATTAAAGTTGCCAACCCTGCTTTGATAAAGACAGATGCAAATGTCACTTTTGAGCCGACCACCAATACCAAAGGGCTGTCTGCGTATGCGGTTAAAGTGATCCCAGACAGCAAATACGTTTATATTGCAGGTGAGCGAATTAAGCTAACATCTATTAAATCATTTCGAATTTATAGTGAGGAAGTATCCGCAGATACGCATATCGATAAAGAAAACACGGTACTTTCTGTCGGGACTTTAATGAATAGCATCAGACCAAAATCAGCGGATGGTGCTAATAATATGCGTACTTTGAGAAAACTGGCGATCATGACAATGCATGGAACAGAGATAGTTTTTACTGAAGATGAACTCGATATCGATGAAACAGTAAAAGCGCTCAAACTGTAAATATCGACATTTAAAACGGGCTTTCGCAACGCGCTTTTATTGGTGTTTGGCTAATAGGGTGAACAAAATGAAGTTCACTTGCATGAAGCATAAGTCGCGGAGTCCGTTCAGTTCCTTCCCTTTTTTCAATTAAACCTCCGTCGCATCCACCATATAAATCACAACCTAAAATAGAATGCCCTATAAACTGGCTGTGAATACGAAGTTGATGCGTTCTTCCTGTTTCAGGGGTAAATTGTACGCGTGTTAAAGGCAATAATGTTCCATCTTCTAATGTATGATAAAAACGCTCAATAACGTGATAACCAGAGCGTGCAGGTTTACCATTAATAGGGCAAATCGACATGCGTGGGAATAGAGCGGGATCTTTTGCAATTGGTGCATCAATCACCCCTTCATTCTTTTTCAAATGACCACATAGTAGTGCGTTGTATATTTTGGTTATATTGCGCTGGCTAAATTGCTGACATAAAAGCGCATTGATTGCTTTATTGCGTGCCACAATCATCAATCCAGATGTGCCAAAATCAAGCCGATGAACAAGCGTACATCCTGGAAATAGCTTCACTAATCGATAATGCACCGAATCGATATTTTGTGGATTTTTTCCCGATAAGCTCAATAGTCCGGTTGGTTTGTTAATAATAACTAAGTGCTCGTCTTGATAAAGGATCTCGATTTCATCATGGCAAGGTGGGGCGATAAAAGTATCGATAATCGTAGACATCAGCTTATCCGCAAAAAAGAAGAAAGTGGATGATAGCGAATTTTAGGTTATCAGGCGAATGTAGAGATATACTCTTACTCATTTGAATATGGCGAGTATAAACGTTAATTCTTGGGAATAACTTATGAACAATGACATTCATTTTAAATATTATGACATGGTAGAAGAGTATGCGATGGAATCCGCAAAGCCTGTCGCTCAAGCTGAAGAAGATGCGCTGGCACTTTATTTTCAGTTGTTACTCACTCGACTCACAAATAACGAAGAAATTAGTGAATCGGCACAACAAGAGATGGCAAAAGAAGCGGGTATTGATAAAAAACGCATTGATGATATCGCTGAATTTCTAAATCGCTGGGGTAATGAATAACACGTATTGGGCTCATTAAAAAGTGGGCTCAATATTATCCTAATTCACAAAATATCACTCTGAGCCTACATAACTGTATGATTTGACGTATACTCGTAATGTACTTTATTTCACATAAACTCGCAGAAAGAACAGAGCTGCTTTTTTGATGTTTGCTGTTTTCATAGAATGCGTTAGATTAATTTATTGGGTGAGATATGCTGGATTTTTTAAAAAATTATGACAATTTAACGATCAGCGAAAAAAAAGTATTAAAATATCTCACCGATAATATTGCGGATATTCCATATTTAAATATTAATGATTTAGTTGCCAAAACCTTTGTATCAAAAACGGTGATCATTAATTTATCGCAAAAATTAGGGTTTAGTGGATTTAAAGAGCTTAAATTCCAAATTAATAATTATATTTTGACCAGAAATAAGGTTGAAAAGACGAGTGCGGCATCTTATAAAAAACAGTTAGAAAAAAACATTAATAAAACATTTACCTTAATTAATGAAGCACAAATTCAGGAGTGTGCAAAAACTTTACGCCATTCTAGGAATATTTTTATTGTTGCAAGAGGCACCAGTAAAGCCGTAGGGTATTACCTTGAACACCTATTGTTTGCATTAGGTCTACATTGCTTTTTTATTAATGATTACAATTTATCTGATTCGTTTACGCGTCTTGTTAATGAAGACGACACCGTTATTTTCATCTCTCTTTCTGGTGGCACCAAGAAAATCATCGAGACAGCAAAAATCGTTCAGTTAAAAGATGCCAATATCATTAGCATGACAGCATTTAATACTAATGAATTAACCAGTTACGCAACACATGCGCTATTTTGTTTTGCGGATAATCATGATACAAAAAAAGACGATACCAAATCACGTATTGGTTTTTTTATGCTGGTAGATTTATTGATTAACGAGCTGGAAAATCTACTTTAAAAAAAGATAACATCATCTATCTGATTTATTAGCTCCTCTTTTAATTATTAAAGCGTGAATAGTATTAATCTATTCCGTTAGAATAATTATCATTTATTCTAAAATAGTCTTTCTTTTCAATCTTACTTCTAAGTTCTAAAATAAATATTATTTAATAGAGTAAAATTATTTATTCACTGTTATTGATTAAGTTGATAATTAAAAAAGACCTAAGTCATAAGTTGTGACCTGAGATAATATTTAAAACCGCCACGTCATTCATTTCCTATAATCCCTAAGCTAGAGTACCTCGGTAATTCTTTTATATTCGAGAAGTCATAAGGAAACAAATATGGCCAGGAAAAAGTTCAGCGAATCTATTCAGCGCTTTGGTAGAACCCTACTTCTACCAATCGGCGTATTGGCACCTATCGGTATGATCTTGGGGATCAGTGGTGCTTTAGTTCAGTCTTATATGATTGCACGCTTTCCTTTTTTAGGAAATGAAACAGTCAATGCTTTATTAGTGAGTATCCGTTCTATTGCGGGCGTTGTGTTTGACAATATCCCACTCTTATTTGCAATGGGTGTGGCATATGGTATGAGCCACAAAGATAAGGGGATAGCGGTCTTTGCCTCTGTGGTGGGTTATTTAACCTTGATAAGTACAATCAATATCTGGTTGGTATTGACTGGAAAACTTGCCGATCCTGCGATTATGACACAGGTGGGGCAAATCAAGGTGCTTGGTATACAAACTATGAACATCAGTGCCGCAGGGGGGATTATCACCGGATTAATCGCTGCATGGGCTACCGATAAATTCTATAACCTTGAATTACCGACCGCATTTGCCTTCTTCTCAGGAAAAAAATCTGTCGCCATTATTATGGTCGGATTAATGATTGGCGTTGGTGCATTACTGCCATTTATTTGGGAAGTATTAGTCATGGGCTTAACTAAGCTCTCGGCTGTCTTCTTAAGTCCTGTCGGACCTTTCTTTACCGCAGGTGGTGAGCGTCTATTTATTCCATTTGGTTTACACCATGTCTGGAACGTTCTGTTTAGATTTACTGAAGCTGGTGGTTCTTATGTGATTGACGGCCAAACCTATGTGGGCGTTGTTCCAGCAATGACAGAAGTGTTATTTAACCAAGGGCCAAGTAGTGAATATTGGGCAATGATGCCAAGCTTGACACGTTTTATGGCTCAGCAACAAATGTTGGTTACGTTGTTCTTATTCCCTGCGATTGCATTAGCAATTTATAAAACCTCGAAAAAAGAGAACCGCGCTGAAGTTAAATCGATGTTGGTGACGATGGTCTTAACTGCCATGTTAGGTAACGTTACCGAACCGCTTGAATTTACCTTCGTCTTTATCGCACCGTTACTTTATTTAATTTACGCGATTATCGTAGGTATTGGCGCAGTTCTGCTCTCTTTTGCTGGTGTTGCAATTGGTTATATCCGAGGCACCGTCTTTGATTTCACTATCTTTGGTTTGCTGTACGAACACACTAACTGGATCTTCTTAGTGTTGATTGGTAGCGCACTGGCGGTTGTGACTTACTTCATTTTCTACTGGGCTATCGTCAAATTCGATATCAAAACGCCAGGTAGAGAAGAATCAAGCAATATGAAAAATACGCTAATCAAAGAAAAACGTTATGGCGAAATTGCAGACATTCTTATTCAGGCGTTAGGTGGCAAACAAAATATTCGTAATGTTGATAACTGTATTACACGGCTACGTATTGATATTAATGAAGTTAATCAAATAGATAAAGAATTAATGTTGGAGTCTGGATGTACAGCATTCTTCTTTCCGGCAGCAAACCATGTCCATGTCGTTTATGGCCCTAAAGTCGAATTTGTTCGCAATGCTGTTGATGAAGCAATGAAGAAATAAAAGGATACATGATGAGAGCGTTATACGATTCTAAAAGTAAAACAATCGATGATCGCGGTATAAAAAAGCTGCTGTCCAATGAAGCTAAATATTCAACTTGGTTGATGTTTGAAGCAATGTTAGCGCAAGCACAAGCTGAATATGGTTTTATTCCACAGTCTGCCGCAGATGAAATTAAAGAAAAGGCGGTTATAGAGAATATTGATTTTGAAGAGATGAACCGTATTTATCAAAAAATCGGTCATGGCTTTGTGCCTTTCTTAAAAGTACTAGTGAATGCATGCTCTGAAGAGAGTGGTAAATATGTGCACTACGGCATTACCACACAAAATATACAGCAAAGCTCACAGCTGTATATGATGAAAACCGTACATAACAAATTTATGTTGTTGTTAAGCGAAATTATTGAAAACTTATCAAACCTCGCTGAAAAAACAAAACATATGGTAATGGCGGGTAGAACGCACGGTCGTCATGCTATTCCTATCACTTACGGGTATAAAGTGTCAGTGTGGATCAGCGATTTTATTGACTGCTATCAGCGCATGAAAGAGTGTGAGAAGCGTGTATTCACCATTATGATGGGTGGCGCTGTAGGTGCTTTTAACTCAATGCCTGAAGTGGGAATGAAAGTACAAAAACGCGTTGCTGAATTGGTGGGTATGCAAGCAATGGAAGTGCCATCACGTAACCTAAGTACACATAAATTAGAGTACATGATGAACTTGGCACTGATGGCTAATATCTGCCATAAAATTGGTGAAGAAGTTTATAGCACTACATTAGAAGAAATTGCTGAGGTTTCTGAAGGATTTACCAAAGGCACTGTGGGTAGTAGCACGATGCCTCATAAAATTAATCCAAAATTAGCGAAAGGTATTATTGCTAACTCTCAGAAATTGTACTCGTTACCTAATGTGGGGATGTACTCTGCGGTAAGACCTTATGAAGGTGATAGCAGTTCTTATATGTTATTCGATGGCTTAATTGAAGAAGCGTTAGAACTGACAACAGAAGTTTTGTTAAGAACGGAAGAGCTTTCAAGAACCATTGTTCCTCATGAAGAGAGAATGCTACATAACGTGATGAGAAATAAGGGATTAGATAATACCGAATACGTTATGATGAAAATGGCAGAAAAATTAGGTAAAGATAAAGCGCATTCACTGTTATATGAAGAAGCCATTAAAACAGCAGCAGATGGTGAGGATTTTTACACTAACCTAATGAAGAATGAGATCATTAGCGCTACCTTTAATGCGGATGAAATTAAAGCAATGCTAGATCCTCGCTCTTACATCGGTTTATCTGTTGAGCTTGCTGAAAAAGAAGCAAAACGTGGGTTAGCGATTTCTCAAGAAATTAAACAAAGTTATAAATAAATAGTAAAAACTATCAAGTATCCAAAAAAAATCATTATCAGTTAAGTCAAGAGCTACTCATTTGAGTAGCTCTTTTTCGTTGATAGTTAGCCAATTAAACCATGAACTAAAATAATACCGATACAGATTGGACCAATATAACGCCACACCAATAATAAGCTTTGACGTTTTAATCCCGTGATATTTTCAGGAATAAATGCATTCGCTCTACGTGACCAACCAAAGATTAAACACATTGCAATACCAAACAGTGGCATCAAAATATTAGAAGTCAGGTAATCCAACAAATCAAAGACTGTTTTCCCCCCCAGTGTCACATCACTCATCGGTCCGAAAGATAATGAAACTGGAATACCCATCAACATAATAGAGGCGGTAACCACTAACCCTGCACGACGACGAGTCCACTGAAAACGCATCTGCACATAAGCGACGATATGCTCAAGTAATGAAATTGCAGAGGTTAATGCCGCCATTAATAACAGGACAAAGAACGTCACAGCTAATATATTGCCACCGGGTAAGTGAGCAAAATAAACCGGCATCGTCATAAAGGTTAAGCCAGGGCCAGCATTAGGCTCTAAACCTGCGGCAGATAAAGCAGGGAAAATCATTAATCCAGCAAGTACGCACACCATACAGGACAAAATAACCACCCACATGCTGGAATTAGCGATACCTTTGTTATCCGCTAAATAAGCACTATAAGTGATGTGAATACCTAAACCGATAGACAGTGAAAAGAAGGCTAGCCCTAACGCATCTAACACGCCTTGAGGGGTTAACTTGCTAAAATCAGGGTATAAAAATAATTTTAAGCCTTCAGATGAACCGGGTAAGCTGATGCCAACAATAATCAATAAAATCATAATGATAAATAACATTGGCATCATGATTTTGACGGCTTTTTCTAATCCACGTTGTACACCAGCTAAAACCACAAAACAGGTTAATCCAGCAAAGGCAAGGTGAGCCAAAATAGGCCATAAAGGATCACTAATAAAGTGGGTAAAAATACCAGTTAATTCAGCGCTATCTGTAATATTCAACTGACCTGTTGCTGCCATAACGGTATAGCCAATTGTCCAACCACCGACAACACTATAGAAGCTATAAATACACCATGAACTGAATACACCAATAACGCCAATGATGACCCAATTGCGTCCCATCATTTTCTTAAAGGCATTAACGGCTTCAGCGTGAGTGCTGCTACCTAAGATATTCTCAGCCAGTAATACCGCAAGCCCGATAATAAAACTGAATAATAAGAAGACGATTAAGAATGCGCCTCCCCCATTACTGGCGGCAACATAAGAAAACTTCCAGATTGCGCCAATACCGATTGCAGAGCCTGCGGCTGCTAAGATATGGCCGATTCGTGATGTCCATTGTTGGCTCATTTTTCCCCCTGTTTAATCATGTGTGTTATGGAGGTGATTGCCAAACAATAGGTTGTTGGTAAGTGACTGTAACTTTTAATCCTTGTGGTGAAACTATACATCATAGAACTCCCCTAAAAACAGCTCCACCAGAAGGCTACAGACAAAAAAGCCACCTTACTGGTGGCTTTTGCAAAAAAATGAACGTGCTTGGCCACCTAACGAAGGAGTAGTAGGTTTAGGCCTAAAAGTCGGTTATCGGTGTTCATGTTCATCTTTTTGCTCTTTATTGAAATGGATATGATCGCAATGCAATATGAAATATTGTTTTTCAAAATGCGTATTTATTATTTATATCATAAATTCAAACTAAAGAAAGAAATTTTATTAGAATTCAGTGTTAATTTTTATTTCTAAATGTTTTTCTGATGCCAATAGTTGAAGGTCGTAATAAGTTATGGAATATGTCCGCTATTTTTGGGTGTCACTTATGAAAAATTGGCAGGTTTAGCGCATATTCAATGGCCTTACACTGATATTGAAGATATGGGCACACCTTATTTATATTCAGGTGATCAACTCACCACTCCATCATGTTACATAACTCGTTTTTTAATTAACACACAAGGTAAAAATAAGCATTAAATCGATTAAAAAGGCACTTGAAATAAAACTCCATTTTTACCTGTGTCATAAAATTTTTTTACTGCAAAAGAAGTAAAATTATATTCTGCATAAAATCTCAATAATAATTTGTTGTGACTATTTTTCATTTCATAGTCAGATTTTTATTCCTAAATTTAGTTTAAAGAAAGCTGTAAAAATATGAGATTAAAAAATAGACATTTTGATCGCCTTCACAATTCAGAAAAGATCGATTTGAAGTTTAACTCCGAAAATAATTATATATTGGAGTGATATTTAAGATACAAGAAAAATACCCTACTTGATGACAATAATAAGAGCTAATAAGTATGAACAGAATAAAGAAAATATCTTACACCTGTCTTTCTGTAATGCTAGTGACGACAATATTCACGTCTGCTAGTTTTGCAGAAAAACTCCCTAATTTACCCGTAACATTTAAAAGTGGGGCTGGAACAATCAGCGAAAATGTTATTTATGCTGGTTTAGGTACAGCGGGGAAATCATGGTACAAGCTTGATCTCAATAATTCGATAAAACAATGGGAAAAAATGGCAGACTTTCCTGGAACACAAAGAGAGCAAGCTATTGCACTAGAGTTAAATAACGATATTTATATTTTTGGTGGAGCAGGTAAAGAAAATGAAAATAGCGCAACAATTAGTGCGCTTACGGATGTTTATCGCTATTTACCAAAAGAAAATAAATGGGAAAAGGTCAATACACGAGCGCCTTATGGATTAGTGGGGCACACAGGGATTAACATTAACAATGATCAAGCCATTATTCTTGGTGGTGTTAATCAACAAATATTTGACGGTTATTTCGTGGATTTAAATCGAACTAAATCGAATGAAATTGAAAATAAAAAAGTCATTAGTGATTATTTTAATAAGCCAGTAGAAGGCTATTTTTTTAATCGAAATGTAATGGAATATAATGCTGAAAATAATCAATGGCGATTATTAGGTGTTATGCCATTTAATGGAACAGCAGGTTCTGCATTAGCTTATGATGGCAATAAAATCACTTTAATCAATGGTGAAATAAAACCTGGATTACGTACCAGTGAAGTACAAACTGCCACATTAAAAAATAATCAATTACAATGGAATTCTGTTGCTCAGAAACTACCCGCCCCTATATCTAATCAACGGCAAGATGGCTTAGCTGGTGCGTTTACAGGTTATAGTATGCATACTTTACTTGTTGCTGGTGGGGCTAATTTTCCGGGTGCACAGGAAAAATATGCACAGCAACATTATTTTGCGCATCAAGGATTAGAAAAGACATGGCATAAAGAAATTTATGGTTTTATTAATAATCAATGGAAAGTCATTGGTGAATTACCTCTTCCTCTTGGTTATGGTGTCACTATCTCACATAATAATTCACTTTATTTAATTGGAGGTGAAACAAATAAAGGTGAAGCTGTTAATTCAGTTATTACTTTAACGATGAAAGATAAAAAATTAATTATTGAATAATCTCTTCCTACATATAAATTAAAATAAATTATAAAGATCTCCTTGTTTAATTCAGGGGATCTCACCTTTTGGATAAATATTATGCTAAATAAAAAGAAAAAACTTTTATTGTCATGCTGTACTTTATTAATATCATCTCAATTATATGCGACTACGTTGGACTTTCGTCATGAATATGCAGACTCTACTCGAATTAATAAAGATAGAGTTGCATTTATTCACTCTTTTTCAAATGGCGTTGGTTTTTATATTGATGCTAGCGTTAAATCGGGTGGTGTTGATGGTGAAAAAGATAAACTATTTAGTGATGTTGTTAATAATGCGATTGAAATGGGATTAAGTTATAACTATAAACTAAATAACCATATTACATTGCAGCCTGGCCTTATTTTTGAAACTGTAACAGATACTTCTATATATAAACCCTATTTAAAAGCACAATATAACTTTGATAATGGTTTATATATTGCAGGACGTTATCGTTTTGATTATGCCCGTAAAACAAAACAAGGTGTTGATGATGAAAAAACAAATCGCCTTGATGGTTTTATCGGTTATAAATATAACAAATTTAAAGTGGAATATGATTATACCCAAATGTATAGCGACGCTATAAAATATGATAATAAGAAACGCAATTATGAGCATAACGTCGCTCTCTCTTATCAAATCAACAGTACTTTCACACCTTATATTGAAGTTGGCAATATGGCTGTAAGCCCTCTCAGCGATGATCGTCAGACTCGTTATCGAGTTGGGTTGCAATTCCATTTTTAATTTAAGTAAAACGGAATAAAAAAGCAGAGTGGTGTAAACATCATTCTGTTTTTTATTCTATTTATTTATCAGTGAGTTGTGTGATTTTGGTTATTGTTTGATCTTCTTCACAATTTACTGTTTTTTTGATTGAGAAATTAAACTCCGTAAAATACTATAATTTGGAGTTACATTTCAAAAAAAGAGAACAGTGAGTTCAAAATGGCGCTAATTGAAAAGATGACTAAAGATATTCAACAAAAAGGTGGACTAATTGTGTCTTGCCAGCCTGTTGATAATAGCCCAATGGATAAGCCAGAAATTGTTGCTGCAATGGCTCAAGCAGCGGTAAATGCAGGAGCAATTGCTGTGCGTATTGAGGGAATTGATAATTTAAGAGCAACTCGTCCTCTTATTGATGTGCCGATTATTGGCATTGTGAAGCGAGATTTACCTGATAGCCCTGTGAGGATCACTCCGTGGCTTAGTGATGTTGATGACTTGGCTAAAGCGGGTGCCGATATTATTGCTTTTGATGGTACTGATCGTGTACGTCCTGTGCCAGTGAAAACGCTACTAGCCCATATTCATCGCCTAGGAAAATTAGCGATGGCAGATTGTGCCACTTTTGATGAAGGCATGTATTGCCAAGAGTTAGGCACTGAATTTATTGGTTCAACGATGTCGGGTTATACCGGTGGCGAAATACCGAAATTACCTGATTTGCAGCTGGTTACCGCATTGGCTGAAAAAGGATGTCGAGTGATTGCTGAAGGGCGTTATAACACACCAATGATAGCCGCAAGAGGAATGCAAGCTGGTGCTTGGGCTGTCACAGTAGGTTCTGCATTAACGCGTCTTGAGCATGTCTGTGATTGGTTTACTCAGGCATTAAAGTGGCAGCAGGAGTTAGATAAATGAATACATTAGCCATTGATATTGGAGGAACAAAAATCTCGGCAGCACTAATTAGTCGAGATAACGAACTGACACAACATACTCAGATAGCCACACCAGCAAGTGCATCACCAACGCAACTTTATGAAGCCTTAGTTGCTATTACTACACCACTAAAAAGCTATGCAGATAGTGTTGCTGTTGCATCAACAGGAATTATTTGTAATGGCATTTTGACCGCATTAAATCCTGATAATTTAGGTGGGCTAAAAGATTTTCCTTTAAAAGAAACACTCTTTGAACTCACAGGATTGCCTTGTTGGCTACTCAACGATGCTCAAGCAGCTACATGGGCTGAGTATGATCATCGTCGTGAAACTATTTCTGATATGGCATTTATCACTGTATCCACAGGTGTGGGTGGTGGCGTAATTCAACAAGGACAACTCTTTACAGGAAAAAGAGGTATTGCAGGCCATTTAGGTCACACGCTTGCTGATCCTCATGGTCCACTTTGTGGTTGCGGTCGCTATGGTTGTGTTGAAGCAATTGCTTCTGGCCGTGCAATTGCGTCGCAAGCGACAGAGGAACTTGCTGGAAAAGATGCAAAAGCGATTTTTGCTGCCTTTCATCAGGGAAACTCACAAGCAAAATCAATTATTGAACGTTCAGCAAACACCATTGCAAATTTGGTGACCGATATTAAAGCAACAACGGATGCTGATTGTGTTGTTCTTGGGGGAAGTGTCGGGCTAGCTAAGGGATATATCGAACTCGTTCAAGCTGCCCAGATAAAGCAACCAGTTGCATTACAAGTGCCGATATTATCGGCTCACTATCATCATGATGCCGGGCTCTGGGGCGCTGTCCTTTGGGCTAGAGAGCAATAAAAAAACTGTCGTAAAACTTACCTTTTACCCTACATATGGCAGGACTAAAAAATGCAATTACATGATTTTGGTTTTATTAACTATGCAGTGCTGTTTGGTTATTTGGCAGCAATGTTACTCGTGGGTGTTTATTTCTCTAAACGCCAAAAAACAGCGGATGATTATTTTCGTGGAGGAGGTCGCGTTCCAGGTTGGGCGGCAGGAGTTTCTGTCTTTGCGACGACTTTAAGTTCCATTACTTTTATGTCGATCCCAGCAAAAGCCTATACCTCTGATTGGACTTTTATTATCGGGCAATACTTGGCTATCGCTATTTTGCCTTTAGTTTTTTATTTTTATATTCCTTTCTTTAGAAAATTAAAAATCACTTCGGCTTATGAATATTTAGAAGCACGTTTTGATGTACGCAGTCGTTTATTTGCCAGCCTTTCATTTATGTTATTCCATATTGGTCGGATTGCCATTATTACTTATTTAACTGTACTGGCTTTACGTCCTTTTATGGGTATCGATCCTGTTGTCTTAATTGTACTGATTAGCTTGCTTTGTATTATTTATACATGGATGGGCGGAATTGAAGGGGTTATTTGGACAGACGTTATTCAAGGGTTATTACTTTCAGGTGGTGCAGTTCTTATTTTTATTATGATCTGCTTTAAAGTTGATGGCGGAATTAGTGAAATTTTCACTGCAACATCACAAGCCGATAAATTTTTTCCTACGACTCAATTTCGTTGGAGTTGGACTGATAGCACCATCCCTGTTTTGATGATCGGTTTTTTATTCGCTAATATTCAACAGTTTACTGCAAGCCAGGATGTGGTGCAGCGTTATATTGTGACAGATTCCATTGAAGAAACAAAACGTACACTGATAACGAATGCGAAATTAGTTGCCATTATTCCTATCTTCTTCTTTGCTATTGGATCTGCCTTGTTTGTGTATTACAAACAGAATCCTAATTTCTTACCTGAAGGCTTTAATACGGGAGGGATTTTGCCTCTGTTTATTGTGACTGAAATGCCCGTTGGTATTGCAGGATTAATTATTGCCGCTATTTTTGCTGCGGCTCAATCCAGTATTTCGAGTAGCTTAAACAGTATTTCAAGTTGTTTTAACTCTGATATTTATACTCGTTTAAGTAAATCTGAGCGCAGTGCCGAACAAAAAATGAAAGTCGCAAGGTTAGTCATTATTGTTGCTGGCGTCTTCAGTAGCTTGGCAGCAATCTGGTTAGTTTTATCTGATGAATCTGAAATTTGGGATGCCTTTAATAGTCTGATTGGTTTAATGGGTGGCCCCATGACGGGTTTGTTTATGCTGGGTATTTTTGTTAAACGCGCGAATGCAGGTAGTGCCATTGTTGGGATCATTGTCAGTATTATTGCAGTATTAGCCGCGCGTTATGGCAGTGATCTCAATTTCTTCTTCTATGGAGTGATTGGTGCAATGTCTGTTGTTATTGCAGGCACAGTTACAGCACCGCTTTTCGCATCAGCAAAACAAATTTCATTAGATGAGAACGAAACATCAGGAAACTAATAGGGAATAATCTATGATATTTGGACACATATCAGATTTGGCTACAATGCCAGAAATGAATCCCGCGTTACGTCACGCGATGGAAAAAGCATTAGCACTAGATCCCGCTTCACTTGCTCCGGGTAGTTATAAAATTGATGACGAAACGCTGTTTATGAATGTGATGACGTTTGAAACTCAGCCTCGTGAACAGAAGCGAGCTGAGTTGCATCAGCGTTATATTGATATTCAAATATTGCTTAGTGGCGAAGAGATCATTGATTTTGGTATACAGGGTTCAGCTCAAGATGTGACACCTTATAATGAGACTGATGATTATCAACTCACTGATACAATAATAGGTCAACAAACTTTAACGCTTACACCAAACATGTTTGCTGTTTTTATGCCTTATGAACCACATAAACCGGGAATTTCGGCTGAAAAGAGTGTAAATGTACTGAAGAAAGTGGTTGTTAAGCTAGATGTCACCACATTAACTGACTAGCAATTACGGTCTTTATTAAGCGCTTTATTTCTGATGTATCAGTAAGTTGTATTCTGATGATATTAAGGAATAAAGCGTTTTTTATTATCACATTATTGTATGGGCAAGGCTTTTTTTAACCTGTTGGAATTGGTACTCTTGTTGGCAGAATTTTTTTCCCGTGTATCTTCTGCAACCAAGGATAATCTCCATGACAGAACAGGCAACGACCCGATTAAAGCCGGGTAAAATACTTGATACGCTAGGCGCAATGAAAAATAGTCTAACGCGAGTATCACAGCGTATTGCAGACTATATCCTGTTCCATCCTACAGAAGTCACTCAGCTCTCTATTGCTCAACTTTCACAAGCGACAAAAGCGGGTGAAGCGACTGTTGTGCGCTTTTGCCGTACATTGGGTTATAAAGGGTTTCAAGATTTTAAAATGGATTTGGCGATTGAAATGGCGACCTCTGATAATGACGAGTCACCTATTCTTGATGCAGAAGTAACCCATCAAGACGATATCCATACTATTGGTTTAAAACTTCAAGCAACGATTAATAACGTACTATCAGAGACCTTGAATCTGCTCGATATGAAGCAAGTTCAAGGTGCTGTAAATGCTTTATTATCTGCAAACTATATTTTTATTTGTGGTGTTGGCTCTTCAGGAATTACCGCAGAAGATTTAAAAAATAAACTGATGCGAATTGGTTATCGTGTTGATGCTGTGACAAATAATCACTTTATGTATATGCAAGCTTCATTATTAAAACCCGGTGATGTGGCGATTGGAATTAGCCACTCAGGCAATTCTCCAGAAACTGTTCATGCACTTAAATTGGCTAAAGAAGCAGGAGCCAGCACGATTGCATTGACGCATAATTTAGGCTCACAAATTATGGAGTATGCTGATCACCATTTAATTAATGGTAACCGACAAGGGAAACTGCAAGGTGACTCTATTGGTACAAAAACAGCACAACTCTTTGTATTAGATCTTCTTTATACACTATTAGTCCAAGCTCAACCTGACATGGTTAAAGAGCAAAAATTACGAACATTGAATGCACTAAAACAGACTCATTCCGCATAAGTTTATCTCTACATTATTGTGTGGTTTTTAGTGAAAATTGGCTAAAGATCACACTTTCATTTTTCTCTTCCTTTAATGCTCATTTCGTTATTGCGTTCTGAAGTATTGCTCCCTAATATAGAGTTAAGCTCCATAAGATTAATACAAAAGAAATTAACCTCCAAAGGAAGTTATCATGAACAAACTCTCTGGACTGATTGCCGCACCTCATACGCCTTTTGCAACAGATGGTAGCGTTAATTATCCTGTCATTGATGAGATAGCAAAACACCTGATTACAAGTGGTGTGACAGGTGCTTACGTATTAGGAACAACAGGCGAAGGTATTCATTGTTCTGTTGAAGAACGTAAGAAAGTGGCTGAACGCTGGGTTAAGGCAAGTCAGGGCAAGCTTGATCTTATTATTCATACCGGTGCATTAAGTATTGCTGATACGCTAGAACTTGCCCGCCATGCCGAAACTTTAGATATTAAAGCAACATCCGTTATTGGCCCTTGTTTCTTTAAACCCGGCAATGTTGATGATCTTGTTGAATATTGTCGTTTGGCTGCTGCTAGCGCGCCATCTAAAGGTTTTTACTATTATCACTCCACCATGTCAGGCTTAAGTATTGATATGGAAAAATTCCTACAAGTAGCGGGTAAAGTAATACCTAATTTATCTGGTATGAAATTTAATTCTCCTGATATGTATGAATTCCAGCGTTGCTTACGCGTAGATGGCGGAAAGTACGATGTTCCATTTGGTGTTGATGAATTTATTCCTGCAGGATTAGCTTGTGGTGCATTAAGCGCTGTCGGCAGTACATATAATTATGCTGCGCCATTATATCTTGAAATTATTGAAAAATTTAAAACTGGTGATCATGAAGGTGTTACTGCTTGCATGGATAAAGTGATTGCGATTATTCGTGTATTAGTCGAATACGGTGGTGTTGCAGCAGGAAAAGTGGCAATGCAATTGCATGGCATTGATGTGGGTGATCCCCGTCGTCCGTTACGCCCAATGACAGCAGAACAAAAAGCTGATGCACTCGCGAAGTTTAAAGCGGCTAATTTTCTGTAATCGATTTGACTTTGATTGAGTTCTTTGTAGATAGACCCATCTTTCAACATCTCCCCCTTTGATGTGACTGTGGCTTTCAGAAGAAAGCCACTTTTTTATTCTTCTTTCTAAAGCTTGATTTTAAATGTCACTCAAACCAAAGTATGAGTTATTATTTTATTCTTAATTAAGGTGCGCGGATGGCATATGAATTCCTGACACAAGCAACACTCAAAAAATTGGCAACAGGTGACGCTTGGCAACGACAAGTTAATGATGAAGATATTATTGATGTCAGCTTAAATGCTGGGCAATTAATAATTTGTCAGCCTGAAATTGAAGAAAGCTTTATTCCCTTTAGCCAGAAGCTAATGGCTTATTGTGAACAGCTTAAGCTTAAATTTCCATTTATTGAATTTGCTCAGCCACAAGAATTTCATTCCACGTTATTAACGATTTTTAATCAACAAAATGAACAGTTTAAACTGCAACGACCTGTATTATTGGCATGGTGTCATGAGATTGCAAAAATCTTTAATCAAATAAAAAGTATCAAAATTTTATTTAAAAACGTTATCCTAACATCCAATGGTAGCTTGATATTAACGGGTATCTCCGAGGAATTAACACGCTTCAGGCAGCAGATTTATCAGCAGATCCCTATTGATAACACTCTTCATAAAAATATTATTCATATTACGCTTGGGCGATTAAGTGAGAATACGTCATCAGCAGAAATGAAGAAGCTTTATGATGAATTAGAGCAAAACCGATCATCATTAATACATAATGCGATTAATACTCCTATTGTTATTCGACACCCTAAATTTGTAGTGAGCAAGGGTTCACTTTCAACTGAAGTACAGATAGGTTTAACGATGGAATTTAATCAGTTATGGCCATTTAGGTGTTATTAAAATTAAATAGTTATTCATCTTTTCTTGCTTTTTTACTTTTAAATATATTAATGCTCCAACGAAACAGAATGAACATGTTCAAGCTGTTTTAATGAACAATAAAATTCAGGTAAAGTAATTTTTTGTCTCACTAACAGTTTCAAATTCACTTCAACGCGTTCTTTTTTAATGTCGCGAATAGTGAGATTTTCAATCACGTCTTTGTGGCTTTTTAAATACTCAATTAACAGAGGAACACCGCTTTCATGAGTAAATAACATACGCACTTTTATCTTACCTAAACGGTGGTTTTTCATCTGAAATAACACCACTTGTGGGCTAAGTTGAATAGCCATAAAAAATAGAACCGTCACAATCATGGCATGCCAATAAAAACCTGAGCCACAAGCAATACCAACACCCGCTGATGCCCATACGATAGCGGCTGTTGTCAGTCCTGAAATGGCATCATCACGTCGATGCAATATAACACCAGCCCCAAGAAAGCCGACACCACTGATAATTTGTGCTGCTAATCTCATTGGATCACTACGAATGTTGTCGGAGATATTGGCGTAATATTCTGCAGATTGAATAGAAACAATAGTTAATAAACAACTGGCAACGGCAATAATGACACAAGTTTTAAAACCGACAGGTTTTCCCTTTGATTCACGCTCTAAGCCAATAAAGCCGCCCAAAATAAAGGCGGCCAATAATTTAGCGATACTTGATAGTGATAAAGGGCCAATGCTGTCAACAAACTGAATTAATGCGTCCATGGTTTGCTCCTAACGTTGGCTCATTCCTTTATTTTAAGACTATTGTGTTGCAATACTTTCTTGTACTTTTTTATCTTCGTTATTTTTCTTTTTACTCACATCATCTTTAAAGAAGAAGATAAAGAATATTGTCACAACAGCGGCAACGATAGCTGGGTATATCCAGAATGTTGACCACTGTGGTAATGCAGCATCACCTGTTTCTGTTACGGTTGAATTAAAGATTTGACCACAAATAGTGGAAGCAAATAATAAGCCGAAACCATTAGAGACAATAAAACGTAGACCTTGTGCTTGAGCGCGGATTTCAGGTTTAGCTTTGCGGTCAACATAGATATCACCAGCGGTAAAGAAGAAGTCCCAACATAATCCCTGTAACATTAATCCGATAACGATAAAATAAAACTCTGTATTTACCGCTGCATAAGAGAAGAATATTGAGCGAATGATCCAGCTAACAGCCCCTAAAAGTAATGTAATTTTGAAGCCAAACTTCATTAAGAAGAATGACAACACAAACATAAACAGCACTTCACAGGCTATACCGATTTGCATAATAGACGCCGCATTATTAAAACCTAATGCTTTAATAAATACCGGAATATAAGCGGAATAAGCTGTTTTAGGGATCATTAAAATAAAGATACTAAACATTAAGATAGCGAAATAACGATCTTTAAATAATGAAAGTGCATCTAAACATAAAACATCACGAGCAGAGAATGGCTTACCTTTCGCTTTAGGTGGCGTATTAGGCAAAGTAAAGCAGTAGAAACCGAGTAAAACCCCCACAGCCGAAGCGATATACCAAGTCATCGTACTACCAGAGAAGCCCATTTCACCTAATATAAATCCGATAGTCATAAAACCAAACGTACCGAATACACGAATAATAGGGAAATATTTCACGCCATTAATATGGGAGAAACTAATACTATTTGAAAGCGCAGTTGTTGGATAAAACAATAATCCAATAATGAAAATTAAGAATAATGTCATGCCACTGTTTTGTGCTTCAATAAATTGAGGAACACAAATAATGACAGCGGCATTAATTAAATGAAGGATGCCCATGACTTTTTGTGAAGCAAAGAAACGGTCAGCCACCATACCAATAAATAATGGGGAAATAATGGTTGCGACGCCTAATAAAGCGTAGGCATTACCAATAATGCTTGCCATACCATAGCTACTTAATACTAGCCCCATGGTCATATTCCATGCGCCTTGCATGAAATATTGCACAAACATCATAATCAGTAAGCGAGAGGTTATTTTCATATCCATCATCGTTCTCCTCTTAATTTGTTTCTAACGTTAACCCGTCATAGGCAACGCGGATATTGTGAGGAGCACAAACAGCTTCTAATTCGTGGTGAAGCAATTTGCCACTATGTGAAATATGCGAAACAGCAATTTGTGTATCTTGATGTAAACAACCTTGCTGTTGCAGTTTTTCTTTCGCTGCAAATACGGTTTCTAGGCTCATATGATTATCAGTTCGATCTTTACCATTGAGTCCATAAGTACATTCAAAAACAACGATATCCAGTGGCTTGTTTTCTAACCATTTCCATGTTAGTTCAGGGAACCAACCAGAATCATGGCCATAGAAAATAACCTTGCCATCTTTCTCAATATGATAAACATAGCAAAGTTCCCATTTCGCATGATTAGCGAGTAATGGCGTAATTTTATAACCGTTTCTTTCGACGGTAACAAAAGGAATTAAGCAGTGAAAAGCAAAACGCTCTTTGCTGTAACCAGGTAAAACTTCGATACAACCATTAATTGCGCGATCATTACCAAAAATATGAAGGGGATGGTTAATTTCAAAACCATAACCTTCCATTCGGCTAAACAGATCGCCAACATTGAAATGATCAGGATGCGTGTGAGTGAATAGAAGGCTTTCAAAATTAGTTGCATCCATCCCATCACGCATTAACTGGTAACTAAATGTAGGTGATACGTCGATTAACATAATGTCATCGACAATGGCAGAAGAGTGAGTTCTGATATCTTTCCCACCAAGTTCTCTTGCTTTCAGACAGTGTTCACAACGGCAGAAGGGATTGGGTATGCCTTCTGAGGCAGCCGTCCCTAAAAAATGAAGTTTCATAAGAAATCCCCTTATCCTATTGTTTTATTATGATTTTATTAATTATCTGGTGTTGGCTATCTATAAGTTATAGATTAATTTGAACGTTCCAATAATAAAATGGTGGTATTCATTTGCCAATAAATGAAGATCAGATCAGTGATCTTATTCAAATTAAATTTCTTATCACATTGATTAATATTGATATATATTTTAATTGATATTGATAATTATTTATTTTTGATAAGTAACAAACGCTTGTTTTATAAACAAATTAAAGATGGAACGTTCAAATCAATTAGCAGTAGTCGCGATAAATAATTCAGGTATGCTAGTGAAAGCAGAAATTGAGATGGAAAAAGGTCAATGGCAACGATTAAAGATATTGCAAAACTAGCAGGTGTCTCTCATGGAACGGTTTCTAACGTATTGAATAAACGTGGGAATGTGAGTGTTGAGAAAATTGAAGCTGTGTATCAAGCCGCCAAACAAATGGGCTATCAGTTAAATACACAAGCTCAACTGTTAAGAACCAATAAAAGCCATAAAATAGCTATACTTTTACCTCAATTAGTTTCTGAAAAATATGCGGTTTTCTTTAATTCCTTAAGGCAATCTATTGCTCACTTTCCTGAGGTCACTTACGATCTTTTTTTAACGGATGATCTGGAAACCACAGAATTAGAGGCATTACAGAAAATTGCCGCGGGTGGTTATAAACAAGTGATCACGGTAAGTTGTCTCAAAGATGCAAATATCTATTTTGACACGTTAAAATTACCCCCCTCTCAAGTTGCGTTTGTTTATCGCCAGCCACTTAATACTCAACGATTTTTCACGCTAGATTTTGCTCAAGCCGCAGAGGCTATTTGCCAACAGGTTGCAAAAACCCCTGGTAAATTAGTGGGCATTTTTATGGGGAGTAGTGATTATTTAAATAATCAAAACTTTGCCAATCAATTACAACATCGACTTTTAGAGACTGCTCCCAATAAAAAAAATGTGGTGCTTTGTGCATCAGATGAAGAGAGTTATAAAATTGCGTTTGATTTCTTTTCTCTGGAGCAAATCCCAGACATCTTTATTGCTCAAGATATAGAGAAGGCACGTTATTTAACGCAAGCGAGTTATTTTGGTAGCCATAATGATTGCCCGCCTATTTTTGCATTGAGCGACAATATTCCACCTGTATTAAAAGGGTTATATTACTTTCCTATGAATTATGCTCAACTCGGGTTAGAAGTGATTGATGCACTCATTCAAAATGAAGAGGATGAGAAGATTATCGAGAATAATGTAACTTGTGTGCGTAATCAAAGTGATCATCTTTATACTTTAACACCCGCGGTTATCAGTGAGGATAAAGTAAATATAAGTCTTAACTTACTGATTTTACCTAGCCCTTCAACCAGTGCATTAAAAAAGTTGCTACCTCATTTTTATCGTCAAACAGGGATTAAAGTTAATTTAGCGATACATCCTTACGATGAAGTTTATCAAATTTTAAGTCAGTTACATTTGCATCCCTATTATGATTTATTGCGTATTGATATGGCCTGTTTTCCTTGGTTTGCAGAAAGAATATTACAGCCATTAGATAAGATTGGTAATGGATTAACGGACTTATTAAATAATTTTTCACTACCTACTCAGCAAAAATTTAGTTTAGTGAATAATGTTGCTTATGCCATGCCTTTTGATGCCAGTGCGCAACTTCTGTTTTATCGAAAAGACTTGTTTGAAGATCCTATCTTAAAAAGAATGTATTACGAGAAAACAGGTAATGAGTTAACCGTACCAACAACATTTGAAGAATACGATAATGTGACGCAGTTTTTTACTGAACAACATGAAGAAGGGCAATTAAGTCGGCCAATGGGGGCTTCAACAACATTAGGTAGTGCGGGGCTGATTGCAACAGAGTATCTATTACGTTATTACGCCAAAGGTGGGTGTTTAATAGGAAACGATAATATTCCTAGATTAAAAATGCCTTTAGCCGGCGAAATATTAGAAGAATATTTAAAACAGTTGTCGATCACTGAGAATATTCATAATAAATGGTGGAGTGAGTCGGTTAGGCAATTTGAGCAAGGGCATCTTGCTATGCTGATCGCTTATATGAATTTATTTAACGATGTCGCACATAGCAATATTTTACCTAAAACAGGTTTTGCACCTGTACCCGGTAGTATTCCACAATTAGGCGGTGGGGTATTAGGGGTTTCACGTTATAGCCAAAAATCACAATATGCAGAGCAATTTTATCGTTGGCTTTATTCCCCAATGGTAATGGATCACCTAATTTTATTAGGTGGAAATAGTAATCATAAAAATTTTAGCCATAATCAAGAAATTAGCCATCGTTATCCATGGATGACGTTAGCTTATCAAGAAATTAATAAAGGAATACGAGAATCTTCGGTGCCTAATGGTAAGTTATTTAATTTACGCCAAGCCGAAGTTATTATTGGGCAAGGTATTACTAATGTCGTTAATAATATTATGACGATAGACGAGACTATTGAGTATATAAATCAGCGTTTATTGATTGATACACAAGGTGAACGGTAAGGTTTACTGATTTTTCTAATGATTGCTCTGACCGAGCAATTAATTTACTTTCCATTTTATCACTTTTGGCGACGTTATCGCTTTTTACAAACACA
This sequence comes from Proteus penneri, assembly GCF_022369495.1. Lineage (NCBI taxonomy): Bacteria > Pseudomonadati > Pseudomonadota > Gammaproteobacteria > Enterobacterales > Morganellaceae > Proteus > Proteus penneri. Next base: position 3,357,451 of record NZ_CP059690.1, on the reverse strand, counting down.
TTAGGGTCAATATCTTATTGTTTTAAAATAATTTTTGTTTTTATAGTTATTTAATATATTGTCAATATGACTATCTTTGTCATGTCAAAATGACCATAATAACAATCATAATGACTATGAGGTGTTTTTATGGGTTTTTCTGTTGATGTGTTGGCTAAAATTGCCATTGAATTACAAAAAGATGTTGGTCACCAAGATAGATTTCAGCGGCTGGTGACCACACTTCGGCAAGTGCTAAATTGCGATGCTGCCGCGTTGCTTCGCTACGAGCCTCATCAGTTTATCCCATTAGCCATAGATGGCCTCGTGCCTGATGTATTAGGGCGTCGTTTTTTACTAGAAGGGCATCCTCGTCTCGAAACGATAGCGCGAGCAGGGGATGTGGTGCGTTTTCCTGCAGACAGTGATTTGCCCGATCCTTATGATGGCCTTATTCCAGATAGAGAGCATTTAAAAGTGCATGCTTGTGTGGGGTTACCGTTATTTGCAGGACAAGATTTAATTGGCACTTTAACACTTGATGGAATGGACCCTCATCAGTTTGATACTTTCAGTGATGAAGAGCTTCGTTTAATTGCGGCCTTAACTTCTGGTGCATTAAATAATGCGTTATTGATTGAGCAACTCGAAAATCAAAATATGTTATTTATGCCAACTAATACGTTTAAGCCCACAGTAAAAACAGAAATTATTGGTTTATCGCCTTCGATGATGCAACTGAAAAAAGAGATAGAAATTGTTGCATCCGCAGATATGAATATTTTAGTGAATGGCGAAACAGGAACCGGTAAAGATCTGGTGGTAAAAGCCATTCATGAAATGTCTAATCGTGCAGATAATCCGTTAGTCTATTTAAATTGTGCCGCACTTCCTGAGAGTGTGGCAGAAAGTGAATTATTTGGGCATGTAAAAGGGGCTTTTACCGGAGCAATTAGCCATCGTAGTGGTAAATTTGAAATGGCAGATAATGGCACTTTATTTCTTGATGAAATTGGGGAGTTATCATTATCACTCCAAGCAAAATTACTGCGTGTTTTACAATATGGCGATATTCAACGTATTGGTGATGATCGTAACTTACGCGTTAATGTGCGTGTAATAGCAGCAACAAATCGTGATTTATGGGAAGAAGTCTTGGCGGGAAATTTCCGTGCCGATCTTTTCCATCGTTTAAGTATCTTTCCTTTGCATGTTCCGCCATTACGAGAAAGAGACGACGATATTTTGCTATTAGTGGGTTATTTCTGCGAGCAATATCGTCAGCGTTTTAATCTTACACAAGTGATTATTAGTCCTGAATTACGCCTTTATTTATTGCATTATTCTTGGCCGGGTAATGTGCGTGAATTAGAACATACTATTCATCGAGCAATCGTATTAGCGAGAGCAGGGAATAAGACAGACAGTCTTATTTTACAAGTTAGTCATTTTGCTTTAGGCACAGAAAATCTTACTCATCCAATATCACAATCATTACCATCAGCGGACAAAAATTTAAAAGAAGCTACGGATGAGTTTCAACGAGATTTAATTAAACAAGCATTACTACGTAATAACCAAAATTGGGCGGCAACGGCACGAGAATTATCGCTTGATCCGGCTAATTTACGTCGTTTGACAAAACGTTTAGGGCTAAAATAATAATAATTTTAAAAAGGAATGCCCTAAACGAAAAAAGGTAATCTGGGTGCGTGATCCAAATTACCTTAAATAATTAAGAGAGTCTGCTCATAAATTTTGATACTTTCTTAAAACAACCATACTCAATTGCAATTAGTGAATTGAGTAGAAAACATAGCGCAACATAAAGTCAGCGATAATTGCGATAACACAGCCAAGTGCAAAAATAGACTCAGTTGATTGACCTTGATTTTTAGGGGTTAGGAATTTCACTAAACTATAGCCACAAGCTAATACTGCAAAGGTGGCTAAGATCCAACAGGCAGTCCGTAGCGAGCCAATAGAGTAATACACTTGAATAGGTGATAACGGGAATGTCACCGATTTTTGGCTATAGAGTGTGCGAGTTAAATATTGCTCATAAAAAGGTTGATACAGTAATCGGCCAATTAAGCTAAATGCCATTATTCCCCATAATTGCCATTTCCAGCGTATTGGGAATGAGTCTTGTGGTATTTCAATACCTAACTTACTGCCTACGTGTTGTAATACTTTGATCAGCAAAAAGAAAATAGCGGCACCAAGTGTTAACATCGTGCCGAAGAACATGATGTAAGTGTTAGGGTCCATCCATGTCAAAATAGAGGTATGGCGATAAATCGATGCCATACAATAAATATCAAATAACCCAATCAGAATACTGCTACTTAATAACAGCATTGAGAGTTTGCGAGTGCGCCAGAGCCATAAAAAGGTTAATCCTAGGCAACCGACAAAAATAGCAGTGACGGCGACTTCACGACTTAACCAAGCAGAAAAAACATTTCTAATGGCATTAGGGGCATTTAATGGCACACCTAAGTGAGTTATTGAAGCGATAGAGCCTAAACCTGCCAATCCACAAATAACAAATAAGGTCAACAGCATAAAGCGATAGTAGCTTTCTGCATTGAGATAATGAGAAAGGCGACGAGCAAAAAGCCCTGTTGTTAGTGCAAGACCAATGGTCGCATTCATCATAAATGTGAAGATTAATAATGACCATTCATTCATTTTCTTTCTCCCTTATTATTAATTCCGTCATTGTTTGCACCCTGATGTGGGTTAATAACAAGGTTGGGATGTGTTATTTCAGGGGAAGGTAAACCCGTGACATAATCTAAATCGCCATAGCGTTCACGCAGTTCATCAATAGGGCCAAATTGGATTGCACCTAGCGGACAAGTGGCGACACAAACCGGTTGTTCACCTTTTTGCTGTAAATCGATACAAAAATCGCATTTTGACATCTGTTTGGTTTCTGGGTTCATCTGTGGCGCGCCATAAGGGCAAGACCACGCACAAGCACCACAACCGACACATTTGTCGGTATCTACCATGACAATGCCATCGCCTTTACGCTTATGCATTGCTGTTGTTGGGCAGTTTTTAACACAAATCGGATCGTCACAATGGTTACAAGAGATAGATAAGGTGTAAGCGAAGACATTATTGATCAGCGCACCTTTCGAATTACGGGTATAACCCCCGCCAGTGATTTCATAGACACGGCGAAATTTGCGTCCGACATCAAGGTTGTTTTTATCTTTACAAGCAACCTGACACGCTTTGCAACCTGAACAGCGAGCGCTGTCGATATAAAATCCTAACTGTTTGTTGCTCACAGCGGGATAAACGATAAATTGACTCATACTTTTGCTACCTCGACCAATAATGTTTGGTGAGCATTGCCGTGTGCCATTGCGGTGCTACGGGATGATGTTAATACATTGGCACATCCACCTTGATCTATGCCTTTTGCATCAGGTTGCCACCAAGCTCCTGCTTGCAAGGCCACGACGCCAGGCATAATTCGTTGTGTTAATTTGACGGGCACCATCGTTACTCCACGATCGTTATACACTTTGACTTTCTCGCCCTCTTTGATGTTTCTATCTTGGGCATCTAACGGGTTTAACCAGAGTTCTTGGCGTTGTACTTCTTGTAACCAAGGGTTGGCAAACTGCGTTGAGTTTGCGCGATTACGCCCTTTCCATGTGATAAGTTGTAACGGGAATTTATCCGTTAGCGTATCTTCAGGGCCTTCAATAGCGGGTACGTAATGAGAGAGCGCCGGAATATCGACATTATTCATGTCATATAAGCGTTTAGAGAAAATCTCAATTTTGCCTGATGGTGTTGGGAATGGGTTATTCTCGATATCTTGGATATTTTTCTCAAACGCTACATTTTGAGTATGAGGACGATGTTTTAATAGATGACGGCGTTTAACCAATAGCTCTTTAAAGGTTGGAATGCCGTCTTCAGGACGTTTCACACTGGCGTCATCGACTAAATATTCAATCCAATCGCGATCAGTCTCTTTGCCTTCGCTAAATTGTTCACCAACGCCTAATTTATCTGCAACTTCACGTAACCAATCGTAGTCAGTACGACGTTCAAATTCAGGTTCAATCACTTTTTCAGAAAGAATAATGTAGTCGCCATAACTCCATGTACCACCGATGTTCCAGCGTTCTAAAAAGCTGGTTTCAGGTAGTAAAATATCGGCATATTTTGCACTTGGTGTCAGATACAGATCACTACAGACGATAAATTCTACCTTTGATTCATCTTCAAGGACTTTAGCAGCATGAAGAATATCGGTATTTTGGTTTGTCATGTAGTTACCCGCCATTGAGAAAATCATCTTGATTTCAGTATCAAGTTTCTCGGCGTTCAGTAACCCATTTTGTGGTGTGACTAAATTTTTGTCTTCACACGCTTGCACCCAGTTGGTGATATTAATTTTCGCTTTTACTGGGTTGGTTAATAGGCTTGGCCCTGCGATGGTTTTACGCAATTCAGAGTTTAAAGCCATACCATAGCCGGCAGCCCAACCACCTCGAACCCCCACATTACCGGTGATCGTTGCAAGTAATGTTGCACCACGTGCCGTCCGTTCACCACAAATATGGCGCTGAGGCCCCCAACCTTGCATCAATGCTGCCGGTTTTGTCGATGCATATTCACGGGCTAATTGGCGGATAGTATCAGCAGGCACTTTAGTGATAGGTTCTGCCCATTCAGGTGTTTTCTTAATGCCATCTTTTTTACCCATCAAATAGGCAACTAAAGATTCATTTTTACCTACACCTTCTGGCATTTGGTGTTCGTCAAAGCCAATAGTGTATTTATCGATAAATGCTTGATCGTGAAGGTTCTCACTGACGATGACATACATCATCGCATCCATCATGGCGTTATCCGTTGTTGGTAATAATGGGATCCATTGATCAGCTAAAGAAGAGGCGGTATCAGAATAACGAGGATCAACAACAATAAACTTAGTGCCATTTTTCTTCATTTTTTGGAAGAAATGGTTTGAGTGACCAAAAATCGTTTCGTTAGGGTTATGGCCCCATAAAATCACAAGAGGGGTGTTTTCTAATGTATCAAGTGTGCTACCACTAGCAGCTGTACCGTAAGTATAAGGGGTGACTGCAAGGGTATTTCCATTACTAACGGAGTGATAGTTTTCTAGAAAACCCCCTGTGATATTAAACAGGCGACGTAACATATTCGCACCCGAGAAAATACCGCCAGTCACACCTGTACTTAAGCTGACAAAGCGTGATGCGGGGCCATATTGTTGGTTAATACGCTGCATATTTTGCGCAATAAGAGTGGTCGCTTCTTCCCACGTGATCCGTTCAAATTTGCCTTCGCCACGTTTGCCAACGCGTTTCATTGGGTATTTTAAACGGTCTGGATGATAGACAAATTTTCGATAACCGCGACCTCGAACGCAGGCACGCATAATAGGCATCTCTTCATCTAGATCAGCATCGGGACGTGTGCTAATACGGGTGACTTTGCCATCCTTTACGTGGGCTCGAATATCACATTTACCGCCACAGTCAAAGCTACTGCAAGTTGAAACAACCCGTTCACCCTCTTCGGTCGTTATTGATTTTACTGGGATAGCGTTATCGGTTGTCGCAGCAAAGGAGTTTGATGCGAGAAAAGGAAGGGTGACTAATGCTGAGCTCGCTTGAATAAAGTGACGGCGGCTAACATCGTTGAGAATGCTCTTTGTATCATGATCGTGATCGGACTGATTGCTCATAATGAACTCTACCTTAAACATAATAGGCGGACCCCGATATACCCGATACTTGATATAAAGAACGTGCGTGATTTTTCTAGGCTATGAATAAAGGGAATGTCTGGTATCCGCTGCATTATTATTGAATGCATAGATAATTGCAGAATGCTTGAATTAACCTCTGCGAGAGGGATAGTAGTTGATTAATCTTTTGCCAACATTCTAAAACCAGACAATGACATTTGAATTTCAGCCTATTTACTAAGGGTGTTAAAAGCGCGTTTTTTGATTGTTAACGAAGTTTATTTAATAGATATCAAGAAGGTTGAAATTTCACATAAAATATCTTCGTTATTTATTAAAACATATAGCGATTTTAATTATATAACTCATTATTTGCCAGTGTGTAGAGTGCGTGAGAACTGTTATATTAAAAAGGACGAAAATAAAAAAAGGGTAACCTAGACTGTGAGAAATGTACCGTTAAAAAGCGTTGATTCACTTGACCGAGATGTTATTGCGCTGGGTACAGACTATTTGCCCAATACGCTGTTAGAAACACATCAACATCGTCGAGCGCAATTTTTATACCCTGCTACGGGTTTAATTGAAGTGAGTACAGATGATGGTGAGTGGATTATTCCACCGTCTTGTGGTGTGTGGATACCTCCGCAGACTGGGCATGAAACGCGTATGTTAGATGTAAGCACTCGCAGCCTTTATATTGAGCCTTCAGCTGCACCTCGGCACAGTAAACAGTGTGAAGTTGTCAGTGTTTCACCGCTTTTTCGCCAACTATTGCTTGAAGCTGTCGATGTGCCTGCAGAATATGATAAAAAAGGGCGAGATGGTTTTTTAATGCAGTTAATCTTATGTGAGTTAGCAAAAGCAAAACCGTTACCGTTTTTTGCGCCTATTCCACAAGACAGTAAATTAGCTCAATTATGTCGTGATTTTATTCGTAACCCAAAAATAGATTCTTTACCGCAACAGTGGGCAGATAAATTACATAAAAGTGAGCGCTCTTTTAGCCGTTTTTTCCGCAAACAAACAGGAATGTCATTTTCACAATGGCGACAACAAGTCTGTTTATTGAATTCATTAACACAAATTTTATCTGGGCGCGGTATTACTGAAGTTGCCTTTGATTTAGGTTATAACAGCGCGGGCTCATTCTCGACAATGTTTAAAAAACAGATGGGACAATCGCCTTCTCATTTTAGTGCGGATGGGCTGAAATTAGATCGTTTTTAATATTTAATTTCAATTACTATTCTTTTTAAGATTCTTTCCAATATTTTAAATAAAGAATAATTCTTTTTAAGATTTACCTTATATGTGAATTACGTATTTATTACTATCTTAATAAAAGGAAAGTATACTAAATTTATATTTAACTAGTTGATTGATATATATAAAATAACAAATACTTTTAATGTTCGTTTTATATGAATATAATTATTATCTGATGATGAAAAATATATCTTTTTACTTTTCATGAAGATGGTTGTTATATGTATAAAATTTTAAACACTTAATTTTTGATTCTTATCTATTGAAAGGGATCTATTGTTATTTATTTTCTTTAGGTGATTAAATATTAAAACCCATTAATATTTAAGTCATGTTTTTTTCATTTAGACATAATAAGTTACAATTATCGTAATAGTTTGGAGTGTATGATTTTTATATTCTACTATACTCATTCATTAGCTCATCATGTTAATACAGAAGTCGTTACAATAGGGTTAAGAATATGTCAAAAGGCAATTCAAATAATAATACAGGCCAGAAGATAGGACTACTTGCGTTGATTGCCATCGTAATCAGCTCAATGATAGGTAGTGGTGTTGATGGATTACCGCAAAATATGGCAGCAACATCTGAAATTGGTCCAGTCATTATTGCTTGGCTAATTTGCGGTTTTGGTATGTATTTTATTGCCCGGATCTTTATGGTGCTTTCAGATATTCGACCTGATCTTCAATCAGGTATTTATATGTATGCTCGTGAAGGATTTGGTGCTTTTGTTGCTTTTATTGTTGCTTGGGGTTATTGGTTAATGACCATTTTTAGCAATGTTGCTTTTGCTATTATGGTGATGGATACCTTAAATTATTTCTTACCTGGTGATTTTAAAGGCGGAAATAATATTCCCTCTATTATCGGTGCTTCTATTCTTATTTGGGGATTTAATTACCTTGTTTTATCCGGCACGAAATTGGCGGGTGCGATTAATATTATTGGTACGTTTGCGAAGTTAATTCCTTTAAGTATTTTCGTGTTTATACTGGTTTACTTCTTGAATTATGAAGAGCTAACTAATAATTTTTGGGGAAATTCAGCACCTATTTCAGCTGATAATTTAGGGCCTATTCCTGCACAAATTTTAGCGCCTTTAGATGTTGCTCTGTGGTGTTTTATCGGTGTCGAAGGTGCGGTTGCGCTATCTGGTCGAGCGCGCAATAAAAAAGATGTGGGCAAAGCAACATTGATAGGGTTTATTGTCTCACTGATTATTTGTATTTTTATTTCAGTATTACCTTTTGGTGTTTTACCGCAAAAAGCATTAAGCATAATACCAACACCATCAACAGCCGGAATATTAAAAACTGTTGTTGGGGATTGGGGGGAGTGGTTAATTAATATCGGCGTATTAGTGTCCGTATTAACCAGTTGGCTAGCTTGGACGATGATTTGTGCTGAAATACCTATGGTAGCGGCTCAAAATGGTACTTTTCCTAAAGCATTTTCAGTAAAAAATAAAAATGGCGCTGCCTCTACCTCTCTGTGGGTGAGTAGCCTATTTATGCAATTGGTTGTCTTTGTTGCTTATTTTTCTAATGATGCTTGGCTAACAATGTTAGCTATTTCTGCATTAATGGTTCTACCTGCTTATTTGGCAACATCAGCTTATTTATTACAGCTTTGTTTGTCGGGTGACTTTTCAAAATATGCCAATAAAGGTAAGGCTTCTGCTTTAATTAGTGGATTTATTGGATTAATGTTCTGCTTGTTTATGTTTTATGCTTGTGAAATTAAATATTTAGCGATGGTGCCTATTTTACTGACATTAGGTATTCCCCTTTTTATTTGGTCGAGATATCAAGAGCAGAAGACGCTATTTAATCCAACAGAGCGTATTTTATTTGTTTTTATTATCTTACTGGACGTATTGACGATTTTTCTATATCTCAATAATTATATTGAATTTTAATTATTGCATAATTATTAATTGAAATTTTTTCAATGAAATGAATCAGATAATGGCAATATCAATCAATATTGATACCTATGGAGGTGTCTATGAAGTTTAATCATCATGTATTATTTGTCTCATCTGCGGGACTAAAAGAAGATAGCCCTGCAAAACAAGCATTAGGATCATTAAAACATGCAATTACAGAGCGTGGTTTTATCGCTCAAATTGCAGATAATATTGATCATGGGATTAAATATATAAAAGAGAGCCCTAAATACAGTGCGGTAGGTATTTTCTGGGATAAAAACAATCCAAAAATGAATATAGAGAGTGAAGCCTTTATTTCATTATTTAGAAAAAGAAATCCAACGACCCCTATTATTCTACTGTCTGAAGAGAATATTACCGATAATGTTTCTATTAATATTCTTAAAGAAGTAAGTGAATATATCTATCTCTATTCAGAAACCGCAACATTTACAGCTAATCGTATTTATACTTTAATTCATCGCTATGCAGAGAGCCTTTTACCTCCATATTTTAAAACATTAAAAGATTTCACTGAGGATGGTGATTATTATTGGGATTGCCCAGGACATATGGGCGGTATGGCTTATTTGAAACATCCTATTGGTATTGAGTTCATCAATTTCTTTGGTGAAAATATGATGCGTGCTGATATTGGTGTCGCAACGGCTGAAATGGGGGATTACCTTATTCATGCGGGGCCTTCAAAAACATCAGAAGAAATAGCAGCAGAACTATTTGGCGCTGATTGGACATTTTATGGTGTTTCAGGTTCATCCGGCTCCAATCGTATTGTGGCACAAGGCGCTATTGGGGCAGACGAGATTGTTGTTGTGGATAGAAACTGCCATAAATCATTGAATCATGGCTTAACACTTTCACAAGGACGTCCTGTTTATTTAAAACCTACACGAAATGGCTACGGTTTAATTGGTCCGATCCCAACCAAACGCTTAACACAAGCCAGTATTAGCAAACTGATAAAAGAGAGTCCGCTAGCCGAAGGTGCTATCAGCCCTGAACCGACTTATGCTGTTGTGACAAACTGTACTTATGATGGTTTTTGTTACAACGTAAATGATGTGGTGAAAAATTTAGCAACCAGCGTACCTCGAATTCATTTTGATGAAGCATGGTATGCTTATGCGCGTTTCCATCCTTTATATAAAAATCGTTTTGCGATGGATGTATCTGAAGATATTCCTAATTGTCCTACCCTTTTTGCCGTGCAATCAACACATAAAATGTTGCCATCACTCTCTATGGCATCAATGATCCACGTGAAAAAAAGCGAACGAGCGCCGTTAAATTTCGATGACTTTAATGACTCATTTATGATGCATGGCACCACTTCACCTTATTATCCTATTATTGCTTCCATTGATGTTGCAGTCGGAATGATGAAAGGGGAATCTGGTTATTCTTTAGTACAAGAATCGATAGAAGAAGCCATTGCATTTCGTAAGGCCGTCGTTTCTGTCAAACGCCAATTAAAAGAGCAAAATGGTGATTCTGATTGGTTCTTTGATGTATTACAGCCAACTCAAGTACGTGATCCGAAAACTGGCGAAAATCACAGCTTTGAGCAAGCACCTCTCGATTTGTTAAGCCAAGAGTCTGATTGTTGGACATTAAAAATCGGTGATAAATGGCATGGTTTTTCTGATGAAGATATTGCTGATACCGACAGTATGTTAGACCCTGTTAAAGTAACAATTACCTGCCCTGGTATTACTGCCGATGGTCAATATCAAAAGATGGGTATCCCAGGTTATGTCATTACTAAATTCTTGGACGATCGGCGTATTGAAATTGCAAGAACGGGGGACTATACCGTTTTAATCCTCTTTTCTGTAGGGGTAACTAAAGGTAAATGGGGAACGTTATTAGAAAGTTTACTGACCTTTAAAAAGCTCTATGATTCCGATGCGTTAGCGATAGATGCTATTCCCTCATTAAAAGAAATCTCTCCTCAATATGCAAAAATGACATTAAAACAACTCTGCCAATCTATGCATGAAAAGATGGATGAGCTTGATTTAATGAAACATATTAATGATGCAGTAAATAGTGATCCAGAACCTGTCATGTCACCAGCGGAGGCTTATCAAAAAGTCGTTCGCTATAAAGCAGAACATATCCCTTTAGATGATTTTTCAGGTCGTATTTCGGCGAGTATGTTAGTTCCTTATCCGCCGGGAATTCCTGTTCTTATGCCTGGTGAACGCTTACCTAAAGGAGATCAAGGTATTATTGGTTACCTAAAAGCCTTACAAATTTTTGATAAGGCATTTCCAGGGTTTGAGCATGAAATACAAGGGATCAATGTCGATGAGAAGGGTGATTTTTGGGTAAGAGCGATTGTTGAAGATGAACGCATTGCGAAAGAATTACCTTCACATGTGAAATTCAAACGCCGTGTGTCAGCAATTAAAAAAGGCCGTCAGTAATTAATGACAACATTATGATGCGATGAAAATATCTGGCGTGGGATTAGGCGCCAGATATTATTATCTTAAGGTAAGAGGTTTTTATGGCAAACAAATCAGAAACCACATCGTCAAAGAATACCCCCCCCGCGGCGAGTGATAATGGTGCAAAGTTGGGTTTATTTGCCCTGATTGCAATTGTTGTGGGCTCTATGTTAGGCGGTGGTGTGTTTAGCTTGCCACAAAATACGGCGGCAAGTTCAGCGATAGGGCCGGTTTTGATCGCATGGATTATTGCGGGTATTGGTATTTACTTTATTGCTAATGCGTTTCGCTTATTATCTGATTTACGACCTGATCTTCAAGCTGGTGTCTATATGTACGCACAAGAAGGGTTTGGGTCTTTTATTGGATTTAATGTTGCATGGGGATATTGGTTAATGACCGCATTTGGTAATGTGGCTTTCGCTGTTATCTTGATGGATGCATTCGATCAGTTTTTCCCCGGTGTATTTACCGATGGCAATAATTTAAATTCCATTATTTGTGGTTCCATTTTAATTTGGGGCTATAACTTTTTAGTGTTATCAGGAACGAAAGTTGCGGGCTTTGTTAATACACTCGGAACCATTGCTAAATTAGTGCCATTGATTTTATTTGTTATTATTCTGGGTGTACTGAATGATTATTACCAGTTATTTAGTAACTTCTGGGGTACATCACCACAAATTATGAGTACGGTGGATAATAAGGCAGAGCCAGTGTCATTAATGTCCCAAATACTGGCACCGATGACAGTAACCCTATGGGCATTTATTGGTGTTGAAGGTGCTGTCGTTTTATCTGGTAGAGCAAAAAATAAAAAAGATGTTGGTAAAGCAACCTTATTAGGCTTTTTATTAGCATTAATTATTTATATTTTATTATCCATCTTACCTTTTGGCATTATGCCACAACCACAACTGTCTCAATTAAGTAATCCATCAACTGCGGGTGTATTAGCCAAAGTTGTTGGTAATTGGGGGGACTGGTTAATGAATGTCGGGCTGATTATTTCAGTTTTAGCGGGATGGTTAGCATGGACAATGTTATGTGCAGAAATTCCGATGGTCGCAGGGCAAAAAGGTGCATTTCCTAAAGCCTTTGCACGCACCAATAAAAACCAAGCCGCAAATACATCTCTATGGGTGAGCAGTATTGTGATGCAAGCAGCGATGTTATTGGTTTATTTCTCAAATAATGCATGGAATACCATGTATAACATTAGCGCATTAATGGTTGTTCCCGCTTACATCACTACAACGTTATATATCACTAAGATTTGTATTAACCGCCAATATGATCAATATGCAAAAACAGGAAGAGGATTAGCCTTATTAAGTGGTGTATTAGGTGTTATTTTCTGCCTCTTTATTTTGTATGCAAGCCAAATTCAATATGTTGCATTAGTCCCAATTTTATTGACATGTGGACTGCCTGTTTTTATTTGGTCACGTAAAGAGAAACACGATAATAAACCTATTTTTCAGAAAAAAGAGACGCTTTATCTCGTTATTTTATTACTACTTGATGTGATAGTTATCGGTTTACTGATGAAAGGAATTATCACGCTTTAATATTCTCTCATATTGCAATCAATAACCTCACGTACCATGGTGATGCGTGAGGTTATTTATACTATTTATCTAATAGTGAATTATGGTTAATTGTTTTTTTTCTTACAGTATGACGTAAACAATAAGGCAAAAAGAATAAACTTAATGCAGTCATAATAGCCGTGGCAATTAATACAACAAAAAAGGCATTTTCAAAGGCTAAATTTGCTTGAGATATCACAAGAGAAGCCACATCATTTGGTAATTTTTCTGCCACAATAAGAGCCTCATCTAAACTGTCATAGGCTGCATCATTGATAGCTAATGAATCAGGTAGTACGAGTTTTAAGGTGTACACTGTACTCATCAAACTGCCCATAAATGTCACTCCAATCACGCTCCCTAGCTCATAAGCCACATCTTCAATGGAGGCCGCCATTCCTGCTTGTTTATCAGCGACACTTAACATAATGGATGTCGATGCGGTGGTAAAAATAATACCTAAACCAAAGCCGATTAAAAATAAGCTACCAATTAACACCATTGGCGATGTTGTTTGATAAACAGCAATTAACCACAGATTTCCTATCAAAGTAAGCATAAATCCAGCAATAATTAAGCGAATTTCCCCTAGTCGTGTTAAAAAATAGCCCGCTAAAGGGGATGCCAACACAGAGCCAATTGGAATAGGTAAGATCACTAATGCTGCATTTAAAGGGGTAAAACCCGCAACAAGCTGTAAACGCTGGCTAAGTAGTAATTCAATGCCCACAATGATCACCATAGAAAGCACTGCCATTAAAATCCCGATACTAAAAAAGCGGTTTTTAAATAACCCAAAATCAATCATCGGGTGAGTTTGTTTACGTTGGCGCAAGGTAAATAGTGTGAGAAAAATTACCGCAATTACACCTGTAATAGTGACTTCATTCCACTGTGTATAAGGTTTTCCTAGTTCTTTTAAAGCATAAATAGCGCTGATTAAACCGATTAGGATCAGTACTGAGCTTAAATAATCAATTTTATGGTTACCATGTCCAGCAAACTTAGGAATAAGCCAAATCGAAAATGGTAATACCAAAAGCACAATAGGGACGTTAATTAAGAAGACAGAGCCCCACCAAAAATGTTCAAGCAACATTCCACCAATTAAAGGCCCTAAAGCCGCACCGCCAGAAGCAACCGCAGACCAAATGCCAATCGCAATAGCGCGTTCTTGCGAGTCGCTAAAGACTTGTCGCACTATCGACAGCGTAGCTGGCATACTCATTGCGGCTCCAACTGCTAAAAAACCACGAGAGGCAATTAAGGTCGTTGCGGAGGGTGAAAATGCTGCACACAAAGAAGCGAGAGCGAATAGCGGTAACCCACAAATAAAGAGTGTTTTATGGCCAATCCTGTCTGTGAGCATACCCGCTGCAGGTAGTAATCCAGCAACAATTAACGGGTAAGCATTCATTATCCATAATTTTTCTGATGCACTGGCGTTTAAATCATGAGTTAAACGTGGCAATGCGGTATAAAGCACTGTGACATCAACAACAATGAGAAACAGCATACTCGATACCAAAAGTAGTACTATCCAACGTTTATAATCTTTTATCATAGAAATCTCAGTTATTTTTATGTGTATTATTTTTACTAACGGCTACAATATAAATCCATACGGTCGTATTGAAAAGAGGTTTTTTTATGGGACGGCAAAGAACGATTGATAGAGAAAAATTATTAGAAGCGATCTTCGATATCGTTATGGAACAAGGTGCTGCCGCACTGACGATTGATACTGTTGCAAAAAAAATGGGGATCTCTAAAGGGGGTGTTCAATACTGTTTTAGCAGTAAAGAGGCGATGATTGATGCCATGTTTGAACACTGGGAAGGTCACTATGAAGCGCAGTTTCAAAAGAGTGTTGAAAACGATAACTCGCCAGAAAATCGTGTTGCTGCACATATTCATGCGACCCATAATCATGACAAAGTCGCTTTTGCCAAAGGTGCGAGTTTGATGGCGGCATTGTTACAGACGCCTGAGTATCTACAAAGTACCAAAGAGTGGTATCAACAGCGATTGGCGGGATTAGATACAACAACGGAGGTTGGAAAACGTGCACGATTGGCATTTTTAGCGACAGAAGGCACCTTTTTATTGCGTTATTTTGGACTAATGGATATTGATGATAACGAATGGCAATCTATCTTTGAAGATATTGATTCAGAGTTGCTTGAACAAGAGA
The DNA here is from genome assembly GCF_022369495.1 of Proteus penneri. Classification (NCBI taxonomy): domain Bacteria; kingdom Pseudomonadati; phylum Pseudomonadota; class Gammaproteobacteria; order Enterobacterales; family Morganellaceae; genus Proteus; species Proteus penneri. The sequence goes on along the minus strand of NZ_CP059690.1, from coordinate 3,342,255 downwards.
AAAAACAATAAAAAAGCATGTTGCTAATAATAAAAACAACATGCTTTTTATTGAAGACAATATGGCTAAATGGAATTAGTAATACATAGCAATGAGTTTATTATCGAGCTCTTTAACGTCAACGGGGGTATCGAAAATATCCTCGATAATATCGGCTTTCATGATCTCTTTTGGTGAACCATGATAATACAGCTGTCCATTACGCATGGCTAAAATATAGTCTGAATAGACTGAAGCAAAATTAATATCATGAATAACGATAATAATGGTTTTTCCTAATTCATCTGCGGCTTTTCGCAGAAGTTTCATCATGATTACCGCATGTTTCATATCAAGATTATTCAGTGGTTCATCAAGCATGACATATTCTGTATCTTGGCATAGCACCATCGCAACATAGGTACGTTGACGTTGTCCGCCTGATAACTCATCTAGATAGCGATGACGAAATTCAGTCAAATTTAAAAAGGCTAATGACTCATCAATGACTTTTTTATCGTCGAGTGTTAACCGCCCTTTGCTGTAAGGATAACGCCCAAAGCCAACTAATTCTTCTACGGTTAAACGGCTGACGAACTGGTTTTCTTGGCGCAGTATTGAGAGGTTTTTTGCCAGCACATCACTATCTGTTGCCGCAACATCCATACCATTAACACTGACCATGCCACTTTCAGGAAGCAATAAACGCCCAATAACAGAAAGTAGTGTGGATTTACCCGCGCCATTAGGACCAATGATCGAAGTAATACCGCCACGTTGAATGGTTGTTGTAATATTATCGAGAACGGTTATATCTTGATAATGCTTTGATATCTTACTGATTTCAATCATATTAAAGTCTTCTTAACACCAAATAGATAAAGAACATCCCACCAACAAACTCAATCACAACAGAAAGTGTTCCTGTCATTTTTAAGCCATATTCTAAAACCAGTTGCCCACCGATTAAGGCAATAGTACCTAGTAGGAAGGCAACAGGCATTAAGAAACGGTGTTGGCTACTGCCACTGATATGGTAAGCAAGGTTAGCAACAATTAAACCTAAGAAGGTTAACGGGCCGACTAAAGCGGTCGAAACAGCCACTAAGACAGAAATGAGTAACAGAATATAAGTGGTCTGTTTGCGGTAATTAATACCGAGGTTAATCGCATTCGCTTGGCCTAATGCCATTACATCAAAGCTATAGCGCATACGCCAAAGTAAAACACCGACGACAACGATAATGGCTAAAGCGCAAAAGATAAGATCAGGGGTTGCACGGGTGAAGGTGGCAAACATGCGACCTTGTAAAATGGAGAACTCATTAGGATCCATCAAACGTTGTAATAGTGTGGCTGAACTACGAAATAACGTACCTAAGATGATCCCAATCATCAGGACTAAATTGATGTTAAAACGTACCGAGCTAAACAACCAACGATAAAGTACAACCGAAAATAGCACCAACAATGTTGATTCTAAAAAGAATTTTGATAAGTTCAACATCCATGACGCAGGCATATCGCCTTCAAAAAAGACAAATACGGTTTGTAGCAATACAAACAGGGCTTCTAATCCCATAAGTGATGGTGTCAAAATACGGTTATTTGCAATAGTTTGGAACAATATTGTTGAAACACCCGCGGCAAAAGCCACCACAATCATGGTGAGAATAATGTAAGCACGATGAGTCAAAATATAAGAGATATTGCCGTTTAGGTTTATCGTCATAAATAACACAATAGATAATAACGATACCCCTAATAATAACCAGATACGTGACATGGGCGAAAGGCGCGTTTTCTTATGTTCGGCAGCGCCAGTACATTTGCTAATTATGGATGAATTAACTTTTTGCATAACGTTGCTGCTTTAGTAGTAAAAAAAGGAAAATAACGGCACCCACCGCGCCTAAAATAACACTGGCAGGAATTTCAAATGGGTAGCGAATAAGTCGGCCAATGACATCACATAATAAAACAATCGCACCACCACTTAAGCAAACCCAAGGGATGGTTTTGCGGATATTATCCCCCATCACTAAGCTCACCAGATTGGGCACAATCAAACCAAGGAAAGGCAATGCACCAACAACAGACACCACAACACCACTAATCAGTGCAATAATCGATAATCCTATTATCATCACTTTGCGGTAATTCAGCCCCACGTTAATGGAGAACTCTCGTCCCATTCCGGCAACAGTAAAACTATCTGCAACCCAACACGCCATGATTGCTAGAGCACCAACAAGCCATAACAGCTCATAACGGCCTTGTAGCACACTTGAGAAATCACCACTTGTCCATGCATCTAATGATTGCAGTAAATCGAAATACACCGCTAAGAAGATGGTAAGTGCGCCAATAACCGCACTAAGCATAATGCCGACCAAAGGCACTATCAGTGTTGTTTTTAAGGTGATCTTTTGCAGCAACAACATAAACAACAATGTACCAAGAAGGGCAAAAACAGTTGCGACCATCATTTTGGTGAAGATGCCTGCCGCTGGAAAGAGCAGCATGACGACTAATAATCCAAGACTTGCAGATTGCGTTGTTCCGGCAAGAGAAGGTTCGACAAAGCGGTTTTGGGTAAGCAGTTGCATAATCAATCCTGCAACACTAATGGCACCACCGGCGAGTAATAATGATAGCGTTCTTGGAACACGGCTGATAAAGAAGATATCGCGCATATCGGGATCAGTAAAAAGCGAAGCAGGAGTAATATCTCCTGCGCCGATGAATAGACTGATCATTGAGAGGATAGCGATACCCCCTATCCCCAATGATAAATGGAACGTTTTCATTCAGTTACTTTATTTTTTTGATCCAAGGCTTGATTAATTGTATCCATTAAACGAGAGTAAGTTTGGATCCCGCCGGAGATATAAATGGAACTTGCATCAAGATAGATAACTTGGTCTTTGTTCCAAGCATTTACTTTTCTAACTAGTGCATTATCAAGAACTTGTTGAGCTGGTTGTGAATCTTCACGACCAATGGCTGCATCACGGTCAATGACAAACAGCCAATCTGGGTTAAGTTTTAACAGTAATTCAGAGTTGACGATGTTGCCGTGTGAACCTGGGCTATCAAAAACATAAGCGGGTTCAAAACCTAATACGTCGTAGATAAAGCCAAAGCGAGAGCTTGGGCCATAAGCCGAAATTTTACCGCCACTGACTAAAACCACCATTGCTTTACCTGCGTCTGGTGTTTTGGCTTTTACGGTATCAATTTTGCTATTGAAATCAGCCAGTAATTTTTTAGCTTGTTCTTCTTTGCCAAAAATTTGACCTAATGTTGTGGTGCGTTCAGCAAGGCTTTCAACGAAACGCTTCGGATCGATATCCATTGAAATCGCAGGTGCAATTTCACTTAATTTTGCATATGCATCACGAGCACGGCTACCACTTAAAATTAAATCAGGCGCTGTTGTGCTGAGCTTTTCATAGTTTGGCTCGAATAAAGCACCTTCATTGATATAGTCGTTCGGATTGGTGTATTTCTCTAAGAACTTTGGTAAATGAACATTCGTTTGTGGAAGACCAACAATAGAAACACCTAATGCATCAATAATATCAAGGGTTTCCATATTCATCACAACCACTTTTTGCGGGTGTGCAGGGATTTCAGTTGTCCCTTGGAAATGTTCAATCGTGAGAGTTTGTTTCTCCGCTGATTGTGCTGTTGATGCGTCTTGAGCGTTATCACAACCTGCGATAACAAGTGAAGAAAGCAGTAAAAACAGTGGGCTTAATGACTTTTTAAACATTCTCTTTCCCATATTGTTGCAACACGAAATAACACGGATCTTTACAGCAGTGGCTTAAATGTCGATCCACAAAGAAGGCGATAATACCATCAAAAACATAAAGAGTAATGATACTAATTCACATTCTCATAATAATAAAGGATTAACTTGACTAAAATGGCGAAATTTTGTGAGAGATCATTAAAGGAAAATAAAGAACAAATTTTGTGACGTGAAAGAACTCTTAAGATTATTTGCTCAATTTGTGAAGAGTGTCAAAAGAGTAGGTCAAGGAGAGACAATTCTGAACCACTAAGAAATATCGTTAGCCAGTATCATTGCGTATACTTCATTCAAGCAGAAACAATCCTTATTTTAATCTTACTTCGGTTTCTGTACTGACACAGTAATGAATGCACAAGAGAAAGCCTTGTTATCTCTAGGGTAAATCGTTGCCAACTCAAGAGGGTTTTATGCAAAAGAAATATATTTACTTATTTTGTTCTGCTGGCATGTCAACATCTCTTCTCGTGACCAAAATGCGAGCACAAGCAGAAAAATATCAAGTGCCTGTGGTTATTGAAGCATTTCCTGAAACCTTAGCGGCACAAAAAGGACAGGATGCGGATCTAATTTTACTTGGTCCACAAATTAGTTGGATGTTGCCTGATATCCAAAAATTACTCCCGAATAAACCGGTCGAAGTGATCGACTCTCTGTTATATGGAAAAGTAGATGGCTTAGGCGTGTTAAAAGCCGCTGTCGCCTCTATTAAAAAAGCATCTGCAACAACAAATTAATTTTATTTTTTTATTATTTAATTTTTTATTCCAGTCAAAGAGCGAATTTTTCAGCAAGCCGAGTAATTAGCGGCATTTTAAGGGTATTTTTCTATGAGTAAGTTCATTGGTTCATTTGAAAAGGTACTCCTTCCTTTTGCGGTTAAAATTGGAAAGCAACCTCACGTTAATGCGATTAAAAATGGTTTTATTCGTTTAATGCCGTTAACCCTTGCAGGGGCAATGTTTGTACTTATCAATAACGTCTTTCTTAGTTTTGGTGAGGGCTCCTTTTTTTATTCTTTAGGTATCCGCCTTGATGCATCAACAATAGAAACACTCAATAGTTTTAAAGCCATTGGGGGGAATGTCTATAACGGAACATTGGGTATCATGTCATTAATGACACCCTTTTTTATCGGTATGGGATTAGCCGAAGAGCGAAAGGTCGATCCTATCGCCGCGGGGTTACTCTCTATCGCCGCGTTTATGACTGTCACACCTTATAATGCTGGGGGAGCGTATGCTGTTGGCGCCAACTGGTTAGGGGGCGCAAATGTTATTTCAGGTATTATTATCGGTCTTGTTGTGGCTGAAATGTTTACCTTTATTGTGCGTCGTAATTGGGTGATCCGCTTACCTGATAGCGTACCAGTTTCTGTTTCACGTTCATTCTCGGCCTTAATCCCTGGTTTTATTATCTTATCTGTTATGGGAATAGTTTCGTGGGGATTAGGACATTATGAGACACATTTCCACCAAGTTATTTTGGACTCTATCTCAACACCTTTAGCCTCGTTAGGTTCTGTAGTGGGTTGGGCGTATGTTATCTTCACATCATTGTTATGGTTCTTTGGTATTCATGGTTCACTAGCGCTGACAGCGCTTGATAGTGGCATTATGACACCATGGGCATTAGAGAATATTGCGATTTATACAGAGTACGGTTCTGTTGAAGCCGCATTAGCGGCAGGTAAGACATTCCATCTCTGGGCCAAACCGATGTTAGACTCCTTTATCTTCTTAGGGGGTACGGGGGCAACGCTGGGGCTGATTCTGGCTATCTTTATCGCATCTCGTCGCGCCGATCATCGCCAAGTGGCAAAACTGGCATTACCAGCAGGTTTATTCCAAATTAATGAACCGATTATTTTTGGTTTGCCTATTATCATGAACCCAGTGATGTTTATTCCCTTTATTCTTATTCAGCCTATTCTTGCCGCAATTACTGTGACGGCTTATTACTTAGGGATAATCCCACCGGTAACAAATATAGCGCCATGGACGATGCCAACAGGATTAGGTGCATTCTTTAACACTAACGGCAGTATCGCAGCACTGTTATTAGCGCTGTTTAACTTGGGTGTAGCAACACTGATTTATCTTCCTTTCGTGATTATTTCAAATAAAGCTCAAACTGAAATTGAAAAAGAAGAAAGTGAAGAAGATATTGCTAACGCGTTGAAATTTTAAGTGATAGAAAATACAAGTGCAGAGGTTTCTCTGCACTTGCCAGTGTCAAAGAGGAAATATGATGTTAGATATTGAAAATGTCGTTGATAGCAGTGCAACCGATGATGAATTTGAAGAGATCATTATGGGGCTTATCATTAACTCAGGCCAAGCTCGTAGTGTGGCTTATGGCGCATTAAAAAAAGCCAAAGAAGGCGATTTTGAAGGCGCTAGAAAGTTAATGGAACAATCTCGTGAAGCATTAAATGAAGCACATAAAATACAGACTCGTTTAATTGGTGATGACCAAGGTGTAGGAAAAACGAAAGTCAGTTTAGTATTAGTTCACGCGCAAGATCATTTAATGACATCAATGTTAGCCAGAGAGTTAGTGACAGAATTAATCGAGTTACATGAGAAGATAAAATAAGATGAATATTGTGGTGGAGTCATTGAGAGCACCAAGCGAAATACGCATGGTCTATGAAGATCAGCTATTTAATGGCAAAAACTTTCATGTCTTTATTTATAATAAAACAGAAAGTGTCAGCGGACTGCATCAACATGATTATTATGAATTCACCATTGTTTTAACAGGGCGTTATTATCAAGAGATTAATGGTAAGAAGGTGTTATTAGAGCGAGGAGATTTTGTTTTTATCCCTATAGGCTCTCATCATCAAAGTTTCTATGATTTTGGTGCAACACGTATTTTAAATGTGGGAATTAGTAAGGCCTTTTTTGATAAACATTACTTCTCGTTATTGCCTGCTTATTTTATCGCTTCACAAGTTTATGAATTAAAAAATGAATTTCTTTCCTATATTGAATCCGTTATTGGCTCTTTGAATTTTCGCCATACGGAATTTAATGAATTTATTGAAATTGTCACCTTTAATGTGGTGAACAGATTACGACACCATCGAGATAATCGTATTGAAGATGATATTCCTTTATGGCTAAGAGATACCGTAAGCGAGATGCATGACAAACAAAAATTTGGTGAAAATGCATTGGTTAATATGGTGATGTTATCAGGGAAATCACAAGAATATTTAACCCGAGCAACTCGGCGTTATTACGATAAAATACCAATGCAAATTATTCATGATATTCGAATTAATTTTGCGAAAAAGCAATTGGAAATTACAAACTATTCGATAACAGATATTGCCTTTGATGCGGGTTACAGTAGTCCTAGTTTATTTATTAAGACATTTAAGAAAATAACTTCGCTAACCCCAAATAGTTATCGAAAAAATTTATGTAGTATTAAAGAAACAAACTAATTCATTATTGGGCGTAATAAATTAATCAACAATAAAGATTAAATTTATTAAAAATAAAAGAGAAAGAAGAAAATAAGCTTATTTTCTTTATGGCTCTTTACGCCTTAATTTTGCCATTAATACACAAATAACAGCATGATTACGCTGTATGGGAGTGTTTTATGAGTCATAAATTAAAAGTTGTTACCATTGGTGGCGGAAGCAGTTATACACCTGAGTTATTAGAAGGTTTTATTAAACGTTATCATGAACTGCCGATCACTGAATTATGGTTGGTGGATGTAGAAGAAGGAAAAGAGAAGCTCGAGATTATTTTTGAGCTTTGCCAACGCATGGTAAAAAAGGCGGGTATTCCTTTAACCATTTATAAAACCCTTAATCGTCGTGAAGCGTTAAAAGATGCTGATTTTGTCACAACACAATTGCGTGTTGGTCAATTGAAAGCAAGAGAACTTGATGAATCTATTCCGTTAAGTCACGGCTATTTAGGACAAGAAACCAATGGTGCGGGCGGGTTATTTAAAGGGCTACGCACGATCCCTGTTATTTTCGATATTATTAAAGATGTTGAAGAAATTTGCCCTAATGCGTGGATCATCAACTTTACCAATCCAGCAGGCATGGTAACAGAAGCGGTTTATCGTCATACCAACTTTAAGAAATTTATTGGGGTTTGTAATATCCCAATTGGTATGAAGATGTTTATTACAGATGTTCTTAAGTTAACAGATAAAGATGAACTCTCCATTGATTTATTTGGCTTAAATCACATGGTGTTTATTAAAGACGTTATTGTAAATGGCCAGTCTCGTTTCCCTGAATTATTAGACGGTGTTGCTTCAGGCACATTAACTGCTGGCTCTGTGAAGAACATTTTTGACCTACCCTTTAGTGAGGGATTGATCCGCTCTCTTAATCTGTTGCCATGCTCTTATTTGTTGTATTACTTCAAGCAAAAAGAGATGTTAGCTATTGAAATGGGCGAATACTATAAAGGTGGTGCTCGCGCTAAAGTAGTACAAAAAGTCGAAAAGCAACTGTTTGAATTGTATAAAAATCCTGATTTGAATATCAAACCGAAAGAGTTGGAATTACGTGGAGGGGCTTATTATTCGGATGCGGCCTGTGAAGTGATTAATGCTATTTATAATGATAAACAAGCTGAGCATTATGTGAATATTCCTCATCATGGTCATGTCGATAATATTCCAGCAGATTGGTCAATTGAAGTGACCGCGATTTTAGGGCGAGATGGTGCTAAACCTCATCCACGTTTAACACATTTTGATGAAAAAGTGATGGGATTAATTCATACCATTAAAGCCTTTGAAATCGCGGCCAGCAAAGCGGCTATTAGTGGTGAATTAAATGATGCTTTATTAGCAATGAATTTAACGCCATTAGTACTTTCAGATAAAGATTCAGAAGTGCTTACGCGCGAAATGTTATTAGCACATAAAGCGCATCTACCTAATTTTGCTAAAACAATTGCTGAGTTAGAAAAAGCCGCTCATTAATTGTCGGTAGATAAAAATAAGTAATAAGGAGACAGAATGGCTGGTTTATTAATTGTGAATGCAGATGATTTCGGACTGAGTAAAGGCCAAAACTACGGCATTGTAGAGTGTTTTCGTCATGGAGTGGTTAGTTCAACAACGGCACTTGTCAACGCTGAAGGAATTAAACATGCAGCACAATTGTGCCATGAGTTACCCGGTCTGGGTGTTGGGCTTCATTTTACTTTGACGATGGGTAAGCCGCTGTCTCCTTTACCTTCTTTAACGCGTGAAGGTGTACTAGGGAAATGGGTATGGCAAATGGCAGAAGAGGGCAATTTACCGCTGGATGAAATTCGAGTTGAACTTGACGCACAATATCAGCGTTTTATTGAGATCTTTGGTCGTGAGCCTGACCATATTGATAGCCACCATCATGTACATATGTTTAAGCAAGTTTTTCCTATCGTGGCGGAGTTTGCCAAAGAAAAATCGCTACCGATACGGGTTGATAGACCGTTAGCGCAAAAAGAAGGGATTGATACCCAAGGTGTGATAAGTAGTGATGGTTTTGATAGTCAATTTTATGGAGATGAAATCACTCAAGCTTTATTTTTAAAGGTGCTTGATGAGTCGAAAGCGCGTCATGAGCACTCTATTGAAGTGATGACACATCCAGCTTTTGTGGATAATCCATTACGTGCGAGTGGTTATTGTTTTCAGCGCTTAATGGAACTTGAAGTGTTAACAGATATGACGTTAAAACAAGCGATTATTGAACGAGGTTATCAATTGGGAACGTATCAAGATTTAATGAAATGATTTGGAATGTGATTTGGATGATTGATGTCTGTGTTATTCCCTGGTGTGGGTCTTTTTGAGTTATTTTGCCTCTGTTTGTTATAACGCAGAGGCGTTTTTGTTTTTACCACCGTAGAAATCAAAACCGATAACCAATATTGCTGATAAGTGCATAACTTGGATAGCTTTTCCCTGCCATTTTAAAGTAACTGCCTTCATAGCCTAAAGTAAGTGTAATATTTTGTGGTGATGTAAATGTGATACCTGTTCCCCAACTGACAGATTTAGATGAATTATCTTTATTTATATTTTCTTTGGTTTGATAACTTATTCCACTGGCACCAATTGTGGCATAGAGATCAATAAAAGATGTTAGAGCATAAGCAGGTCCTAAAGCGATAGAAACATAACGTAACCTGCCATTATCTGATAATGATTGATTCGATAAAGTTCCTGCAAGTTGTATTGAGATTTTTTTATTAGCTGCCGGTAATGCTTGAATTCTCATATTAATCCCATTTGCTGTGGGTAAATCTTTCACTTTAATATAAGCATAACCAATAGAATATAAAGGACGATCACTTTTAGCATAAGTGAAAGAAGTAAAAAGTAATGTAGAAGAGAATAGTGATAATAATATTTTTTTCATAAGAATAATGAATTTAATAATAATCAAAATAAGAAAAAAGCACATATTATAAAAATAATATGTGCTTTTTTTATTAGAATCGATAACCGATATTAGCGATAAATCCATCCATGACAATTTTACTATCGCTCAACTTATCAAGTTTATAGCGGCTATTTTCATAGCCAAGTGAAATAGAAACCATTTCGGCAGGATTAATGATCAAGCCAGCTCCCCAGCTAAATGCATTTTTCTTGATTTTTTCGTTGAGATCCACACCTTTAATATTCTTCATCTCAATTTGGCTAATCCCTGCGGCACCATAAACACTTAGGTAATCATTTAAGCGTAGAGTAGGGCCTGCCATAACAGAATAATAGCGAGTATCTACATCTTTTAAGAACTGTTTAACAGGTTTATCTAAATCGTAATCTTTTTGAGCGTATGAACCTGTGATAAGAACACCGAGTTGTTGATTAAGTTCTTGGCGTAACGAAATTGTGCCACCATGCATCGGTTTTTGGCCTTCCATTTTGAGTTGTGCGTAACCCGCTGAAAGTGTTGTTTTGCCAAGGTTAAAATCTTCTTGAGCATAAACAGAAGATGCAGCTAATAAACTAGATATAAATAAAGTTGATAGTAATTTGGTTTTCATAGTTATATCCCATAATTAAAATAATAAGAACGCATTATTAAGCGATCAAATTATAATAACGAGTCCATTTCTAATGGAATAAAAAATAGCACGAGAATTTAAATATGGTTGTTTTATTAAAGTGCCTTATTAATTATTATCAATATTATATAAATAATAATATATATGCGGTGTAAATCATCATAAAAATAAATAAGAATTAAGATAAAGGCTCTCTAAATAATAATAGAGAGCCTTTTTAGGTTTATTTTAGTCCTAAATCACTTTGTAGACTAATGACTTGATTTTGTAAGTTTTCTAATTCAAGCTGTTTTTCCATCACTGATTTTGATGGGTTGTTTTGTGCTGCTTTCATTTGCTTATCAATTTCATTGATCTGCTTTTGAATATCATTTTGCCCTTTGGTTTTTTGGCGAATTTGATTTAACAGATTATTCATTGATTGACTTAATGCACGTTGACTAGCTTGTTTACTTTTTAGATCTGCATTGGTCTGTTGTTTTTCTTTCTCAATGGCAGCAAGAACGGCTTTAAACTCGGTGTTTAATGCTTGTTCGTTACCTAAAATCGCTTTTTTTTGTTCAATACGATTGTCATAAGTCCCTGAATAATTACAGTTAAATTTAGTAATTATACTGACATCACCCGTTGTCGGATCACAATCCGCGGGATTGGTGACACATCCACTTAAAAGTAAGCTCATGCCAACAAGGGAAAGAGGTAAAAATTTCATTATCATCCTTTTTAACGTTAACTAAGTCTTATTGCTGTGCGTTGAGTATAAAGACTATCAAGCTCTTCTTGTAAAGAGGCAACTTGTTGCTTCATCCCATCGATTTGTTTATCAAGCTGTGCGGTTTTTAAGCCATCTTGACGACTTTGAGCAGCGATATCACGCCATTCACCTTCACGTTTTTTCATATCAGCTAAGCGCGAACGAAGTGCTGCAATGTTGGCATCAATACCTTTGAGTTGTTTCTCTGCGGCGTCTTTATTTAAACGTTGTTGTTTCATCTCTTGCTGAATTTTAGCGATGGCTTTTTTATCATCAGCAATAACGGCTTTCGCCGTGTTAGAAGCATTTTGTAAGCGCTGATTTTCATTTTGAATATCAGCAATCATGGAATTGAGCATCTCTTCTTTTGTCGCGTAATTTTGGCGTTTATTGTCTAAATAGGCATTGGCACCAATACCAACACCACAACCCGCGACAGCAGCAATGAGCATACATGCGCCTTTATTGCTGGAATTTGAAACTAAGCAGCCTAATGCACCAATCGCGGCACCCCCCGCACAGGCTGTAATACCTGATTTGCTGAAAAACTCCATATCACTGTTGTTTTTCAAACGAGGATCAGTACCGTTATTACTTTGGCACCCTGATAAGGCAAGTAAAGCACTAATGCTAAGTACCGCCATAAGTTGTTTATTCATACCACACCTATCCCAAAGTCTCTGTTATTGTTTTTTACACGCTTCAAGCCATTCATTCCGTGAAACTTTACCGTTAGCCCAATATCCTTGAAGTCCTTGCATATACGTTGAAAGGTACGTATTTAAATTTGATTTACCTCTGGCCTCCATCAATTGGCGTACAACGTCAATTTGCGGTTTTACTAAAGAGGCGTCGTATGTTGTTGCCATATCCACTAACGTGTCAGCGTAATAGCTCACAACAAAGTCGAGGGTTTTCTTATGTTCGTTGACTTGTTCTTGACGTCGTTCACAAGTGGCATCTTTAGTGCCAGCAGGGCAGTTTTTTTCATGTAATGCGATTAATCGGTCGTAGAACTCGCCATCATCTTTTAATTTGGTACATAAAAAAGCACCTAATTGTAGTGAAGTACGGATAGCTTGATCACGTTGCTCATCACGCAGTTGTGCATTGGCTCGTAATGTATTTTTCAATTCAGCTAACTGTTTTTTCAATGCTTCATCTTGCACTTGAGTTGACAGTGTATTCAGGCTATTAATGGAATTATCGCTATTGGATTTCGATTTATTATTTGCTGGCTTCTCATTACCTAATTGCTGCCACTCTTTTTCTATCTCTTTGATTTTGTCGCGTGATGTTAATGCTGGGGCAACAATGGCTAAACGAAAGCCAGTGTATTTGTTTTTATTTGCACCAGTGTCAGTGTAATAAGGCTCTTCTTGACGCCATGAACTGCGTATATCACTCTCCGGCGTGAGATAACTACCGCCACGTACAATAAATCCACCTGCTTGCCCATGTAAGCGGTCGAGTTTATTTAATCTAAAAGGCTCAAACATCATTTCAGCGACATTACCCAACATATCATGTAAGCCTAATGGATTGGGTGATAATAAACCGGTGAGTTGTAATGAGCCATTAGCAGATTGGCTGCCTGCTGACCAAATATAATTTTTGGTACCTTCTGGCATTGGAAAACGCACATCACGAAACTCGGAGGCTGAGACTTTTAGGCCACCACGCGCTGCGAACTCCCATTCTGTTTCTGTCGGTAATCGTGCAAAACCTTTTGCGCCATCTTCAACGGGTAATGCCTCGGGATGTTTGCTTCTTAACCATTGGTTATATTGGTCTGCAAATTGCATCGCTTCGTACCAACTAATATTCACTTTTGGTAAACGTAATTTATTTGAAGCGACAGGGCACTCTTTATTGTTAATCACGCTCTGCATGGCGTTATATTGCAGATCGGTAACGGGGTATTTTGCCATAAGGTAGTAACGGCCTTTTTCTTTGCCTTTTAGTGGGAAACTACCCGCGATATGTTCAGCTCGTGATTGTTCTAAATACCCCCATTCATCCCCTTCTTGCCCTAAAGTCACGCTGTAGTCTTGTAAAGGCTGACTGAGAGGGATAGTCACTTGGCGAAATACCATTGAACCTTCACAAGGGAAAGGCAAGATCACATCATCAGGCAACGCTTTTGGGTTAACGAATTTATCGTCCCATTTGGCAGATACGGTAAAACTGCTAGATAACAGCGCAAATGATAAAGTTAAAAGCGATAAATTAAATTTCACGTAAGCTCTCCGCAGGTTCAATCGAAACGGCACGTAATGCGCCAATACTTGCCACTACTAAGGCCACAAGTAAGGCACTACACATGGCGATCAATAAATCCCAAAACGTTAACTGACAAACAAAGGCTTGTTCAGGTAAATGGGTGCCTAATAATGTGGTAAATAAGGTGCTACCAATGCCATAAAGCCCAAGGGCTAAAATAAAGGCAACGCTCGTTAATAGCAGCGCTTGCAATACAATATATAAAGAAACAGCAAATTGACGAAAACCTAATAGGCGAAGGACTGCCATGTCTTTGCGTTTACGATCAATATTGGCAAGAAAGGCGCCAATTAATGAGGCAATACAACCTAATAGTGAGACCCAAGCAATAACAGAGAAAATAACGTTAAGGACATAACTGATCGCTTTTACAGACTCTATTTGGCTTTTTTGTGTTATTACATCAATGTGTTGTTGCCTAAACCAATCATCTAATGGTGCGATGGCATCTAAATTTGTGGCGTAAAGGCGAGCTTTAGCAAACTGGGTTCTTGGTTTTGACTCAACTCCTTGTGTAATACCAAAAAGAGGCGCCTGATAACCATCTCGGTAATCTTCCATTGCGACTAAAATATCAAGAGAAACAAAGGCCGCCGCTCTTGAAAATTTGCTATCACTGATAATGGCGCCGACAGTAAAGGTGCGTTTGGCCCGTTCATTAACGCCATTAAGCTTACGGCTGATAAATAAGCGCACTCTATCGCCTACATTTGCCTGTAGCTTTTGTGCTGCATTGGCAGAAAGCACTAAAGTGTCTGCATTTTGGGGAATAGCTACACCTTCTAATAAAGGATCGTTGTCTGCCGTCGGGATAACTTCAGCGTTATCAATAAAATGCTGTCCATCAATTACAATATCGGCTTGTGTGTTTAAGCTACGTGTTAATGGGATAACAAAACGGACTTCTTCTTTTTGCGCAATTTCATCAAACCAGCTTTGTGGATAATTACCATTGCCCAACATCCGTATTTCAAGGTTACGAGGATCATTTAGCAGTTGATTATGAAGCTGCGTTACAATGCCATTCTTTAATCCAAACAGCAGTAGCAGTGGCGCAATCACTGAGACCAAAGAAAACACAATACATAATGCGACTTTGCGATCGTAAATTAAGTCGCGCCAAGCGAGTGAGCTGAGTAACCCAAGGCGATTAGGATTGGCACTATTGTTTGATAAAGACACTACCGCCTCCTTCGAGTTGTGCGTGATAGTGGCTAAATCCAAAACGCTCGACTAAAGACCAATCGTGGCTAACAACCAGCGCAGAAATTTCCAGTTGCTTTACCATCTCTACAATGAGTGCATACAGCGCTTGTGCATTATGGGGATCAAGGGCTGCTGTAGGTTCATCAGCAAGTAATAAAGCAGGCTCATGAGCGATTGCGCGAATAAACGCTGCGCGTTGGCGCTCACCAATAGAGAGTTGGCGAGGAAGACGAGTTAACAATGGGCGTAATTGCAGATGGTCAATGGCGTGATCAAGCCAAGCGGAGTGTGGCGGTAATTCCAGCATTTTGCGAGGTAATTGAATATTTTGCATGACGGTTAAAAAGGGAAGCAATCCGCCACTTTGGAGCATAAAACCCAATTTTTCGGCACGCAATGATGCGAGTTGTGCCTGCTCATTACTCAACACCGCTTGTGTGATAATGACATCATCACCGAGTTGGAAATGGGTTAATTTATCAGGACGTAAGATTAACCCGATCATTTCTAGTAAGGTGCTTTTACCACAACCACTTAATCCTGTTAGCGCGCCAATTTCCCCTTTTTTAAGGGTCAATGAAGGAAGCGCAACACGAAAACCGTGTTGCGCATCACCACGCGTAATTGCCATGTCTTCAATCTGGATCATTAAGGCAGGTTTTCCAGTGGGACAGGATAAACGTGATCGCGCGGATCGCTTTGTGGTGCGAGGGATATCCAACGATCAACATCTTCGTTATAGCGTTGATAATATTGCAACTTGGTATTGAGTCGGCGGATAAACTTCTCTTGCTCAAGGCCATCCCAGCTTTTCCATGTCTCTTCATCTAAGCCTAAAACTTCACTTAAATAAGGGAGATTTTCGATATATTCACCGAGTAAGCCCATTTCACCTAATTTGGTTGCCGAACCCTGTTTGATTTGATTAGGATCGTTACCCATTGTGGCAGCAATCGAGCGTAAATCTGCAAACATATTGTCAGGTGAGATCAAACCTTCATTAGCCGCATTAACGATTTTTTTCATCACGTCACTCAAATCGCTAAGCTCACTTTTGGTCAGTAACACTTGTACTTCTGTGGTTGGGATATTTTGCTGTAATAAGTCACGATCACTTATCCATGCTTTAAAGACCGGAGGCGCTTTTGTACCTTGTTTTTCACCTAAATACGCTAAACGCATGGCATAGCCTAAATCGTGTGCATCACTAAGTAAGGTGTCAGTCTCTTTATCTTTGCCATAAGTAGGATCAGCATTTAATGCACTTCCCACAGTAGCTTCACCACGATAAGCGGTTTGAATTTGCGTGGTGACAGCAGTTGCTAAACTGTCTACCATACGACCAAAACTATTTACATCTCCTGAGTTGATAGGGTAGTAAAGCGATTTGTGTAAGAACGGATTCAGCGTTAATGCTTCATATTGCGTTTGTGCTGAAGCATGATTTTTTGCACCTGACGGGGTTTTTAAATGCAGGGTATAAAGTGCAACACCACGATAAGCGGCTTCTTGGCGAATTTGTTCAGCATCGAGTTTAGTGGATGACAGAGGATCATCGCCCGTTAATGCGCCCGCGTCGGTGATTAAAATAACGTAACGCGCACCAAAACGAGTCCAATCAACATCATCAAGGGCTTGCATAACACCAGCATATGCATCTTCATCAAAACGACTACTTGAGACTTTTGCTTGACGCAATTCTTTTACTTTATTCAGGAAATCAGGGCCATCTTTTACGTCATTGGGGTTTACAAACATTTTGCTATCGTATTCCAATGCGGGAACGGCTTTGATATTAGAGCGAAACGCCACTAAACCAAATTTTACCTTATCCAACATATTGTCTTTTTCGATTTGAGTATAAACTTTCTGAATCGCTTCTTTGGTTCTATCAATGTAAGGGTCCATTGATATTGTTGAGTCGATAACAAACACGACAGCCGCAGAAAAACCTTGCATCATATTGTCAGCATCTTTGCTATCTGGCGTTGCTGGTTTTGTATTGTTTGCGGTTGCATTTGTATTCTGTGCGTCTTTGCTGTCTTTGGTTTGTGAAGAGACCGATGCCACATTAAGCACTCGCACTTTATAGCCCGCGTCAGTAAAGACTTCATCTGAGCCTAGTACAGGTAACAGATAAAAATTACTTTTCTGATCAATCATATAATCGGGCTCTTTAGCTAAAATAGCCGGATTGACTTTTTGATTTTTGATATCAGCTAAAAAAGGTTGATACTGTTTTTCGGGAGTAGGGCTTTCAAGTAAGCCTTCAACCGTTTGCTTATCTTTGAAAAACAGCATTGGGTTACGACCCGCAGGGTTAGTAAATGCGAGTGTTAACTGCATTTTCCATTCAGATGTGCAGCTTGCATTCATCCAACCGCTAATATGTCCCAAGCTATCAGGGCCGACTTGTAACCACTCATTGGTGCCTTGTTTTTGACGTTGATAAACATAAAAACGGCTAAATGCGGGTTGTTCTTTACCTGCTGCACCAATTGTGTCTGCCACTTGGCAACCTGGGTAGGTTAATACACGCTGATAGAGCGTCTTTTTCCCCTCTTGTAATAGCGGTTTTTTCTCTTCAGCACTGGCAGGTGCTGTTAGAATTAAACCACTGAGAATAAGTGTCAGCCAATGCGCCTTTTTCATGTGACTTTCCTATTTTTTCAAAGCTTCAAGACGCGCTTTTGCGTCACTGTTTTGTGGATCATGATTTAAAACTGCTTCGTACCAATAAATAGCGGTCTCTTTGTCTGCACTAAAGCAACCTTGTGCTGATGCGGTTTCTGGATCGTATTCACGAGCATAATTTAGTGCGATTTCAACATCACCTGATTGCGCTTTATATGCATATAAACGCTGAGCAACATCACATTGATTGTTCTGTTTTGCGAGTGAGATCGTTGCGAGGATAGTTTTGCTATCTGGTTGGCTCTGTATGCAACTTTGTACAAAAGCGAGCGCCGTACCTGATTTCATATTTTCAACACTACACACACTTGGTGTTGATGGCTCTGATATCGGTTGTGGTGCTGGTTCACCTGCTGGATTGCCTCTTAGTAAGAAGAACCACGTTAAGATACCCGCTAAAATTAAGATCAGGATAATTGCTAAAATTAAACCAATTTTAGATTTTTTCGGTGCAGGTGGTGTCGGCCGTTGTGGCGGTTCATCTACTTTAATTTCAGGAATAATCGGCTCAGGCTCTTTGATTGCTTCAGGCTCCGGCTCTGGCGGTGTTTCGACAATCGGAGCCGGTGGAACGGCTTGAGTATCTAATGTTGCCGTTGATTTTAATGCTTCACTTTGACCTTGTGCTTGAGAAGCTAATACACCATCACGAATACGTAATCGACCGATATCTTGTGTTTCATTATCGTCTTTTAACGTAAATTGATACGCCATTTGTAAGTTGCTAACGAGGGGATCAACTAACGTTTTATCAAGAACGATTTGATAACCGTCATCAGCATCTTCAAGAGACAGCTGGTGGAAAAAGGCATTACCTACCCACTCCCCTTTATCATTTAAGAAATAGCGATCTTGGTTGCGCTGAATGCTTAAATAAACAGGGGAAGCGTCACCTTCCCAATTACGAATACTTAATACCGCAAAGCCAGGACGAGCAGGTTGTACGGGTTTTAATTCTGGATTAAACACGAATTATGACTCCACGACGGATGATTTCATGGTTTGAATGATTTGGCCTAACTGTGCGTTTTGTTCAGCACTGATTTCTCTTCCTGCTGAATGACCTGCATTCTCAGTAATAACCGCCGATAAAGCGATAAGCCAATCAATCACAAATAAAAGGGTATAGTTAACTGGGTTGGTAGGTAAGCGGACTAAGCGCTCATCATCACCCCATTGCACGCTAGTGTTATCGGGTCTTTCAAAGATTTTATGGCCTACATTGATTTTGCTATCTGGCTTCTCAACACCGTTATCTTTGAAATTAAACCAAGTAATAAAATCACCCAATACATTATAAACACGAGATGATTGCTGTTCGGCTAAGTCATCACGGCGGGCAATGGCTTCAGTTCCTGCCAGAGTTTTCAACATGCGTTGTTCAACACCAAGACGATTAATCGCGGTAATAAGTTCATCAACTAACAGCACCATAATTTCTTGGTCGATACCGAGATAGGTTAACAATGTATTGTTATCAGGTAGACTACGCAGATGGTTTATCCATAATGCCATCACTTTTTTAGGGTAGGTAACCTCATTGCCGTGGCCTTTAGGGGCTTCATCTTCTTCTGGCACCAAAGAGATTGGCGCATCGCTAAAGAGATCAAAAGTCGGTTGTTCCATAGCAGCAAAGGCAGAAACTGGGGCTTGTGTTGCTTTTTTGTTGTCTGAAAGGGTATCGACAACCTCTTTTTCCTGCATATACAGGTCGTAGAGAGATTTACGAGACGGCAACAGGTAATCTAGTAAAGCACCTTGTAAATAAGGGCGACTTTGCATAAAACGCAAAATAGTCGCGGCATTACGACGTTTTACTTGTAATTCCTCTTCACCACCTGATTGATACCATTTCTCAAGATGATGACCGATTAAATCACGTTGAATTTCTTGCAGTTGCTCACTGATACGTTCAAGTTTTAGTGATTTTAAGGCAACGGTTTCAAGATAATCGGCAAGGCGTTGCATACCCCCATCGTTAAGCGACAACATGGCATCCCATGCTTGGTCAGGCTCACGAATATAACGTTGGACAGTTTCGTCTTCAGCAAAGGTTTTTTTCATCAGATGTAATTGTGAAACACTGTCTTCATTTAGAACCGTTTCTTTACCATTACTGATTTGAATAAACGGAGTGGGTACGCCCGGTTTTCGCACTAAGAAGGTGTTATTAAACGCTTCACCATTGATCCAATCCGATGACATCCATTCGTATTGACCAAAGCGCTCTAACATAGCCATTTTTATCATGCCCCCTTTACCCCATGATTGGCGTAATAACGCTTCATTCATGGTTAAAGAGTTGGTAATACGCATATCAAACATGGTCATCGCCCAAATCAAGCCAGAAGGGCGTTTAGCACGAGTTTGTGCATCTTTACCTTGCGTGTTATTGATCCATTCTGTGAGGACAGCTCCCACTTCTTTTACATCGGATTGTTTGTTTGATGCGGTACATACCACCAGCACATTCATCTCTTGGTTATCGGTATAGCGCTCAAACAGATAGGCGACTTTACCCCGAAGAATAAGCTGAGCGAGTGGATTTGCGCTATCATCATTAACCTGACGGCGCACATCCGCCATGGTTTCAACCCCTAAACGCCCGCGATAACCCGGAAAATCCAGTAGCTCAACCTGTTCAAACAGCGTTTTACTTGGTGCATCTAATAACGGGACGACTAATTCAACCGTGAGTGCAGTTAACTCTGCTAACGAAAGGGTTACAGGGGTATCAATACGATCACCATGAACAGGACAAATGCTGATCTGGCTATCATTAGCAGTATTGAGACGCTCTAACATATCTACGTTCATAATACTGTCGTTTTGTACTAACACACCGTCTTGTTCTTTGACTAAAGAAGAAAGCGGAGCCAAAACTAAAGGTGCATTACCTAAAGAGGCAAGTGTGGTACTAAAACGCTGATAAGCAGATGTCAGTTCTGCAATGTCGCCCCATAACACTGAAAATAACTTAGCACGTTGGGCTATGCTGAGATAAGGCGCTAATTCAATCGCTTTAGGCCAATAGGTTGTCGCTAATTTCTTCTGACTTTTTTCCGCGTGGCGTTGCAGGTAATCCCATAATGAAACAACATCATCATGAGTAATACCAGCAACAGGTGTCGCACTGCGTTGTGTACTTAATGACTTGATTAAACGAGAGATTTTTTCCTCATCTAATTCAAAATCAATTTTTTCCTGATTAAAGTCATACAGGTAAGCATTAGCGAGAATTTTAACGATCTCAATTTCGCTAAAAAGATGTAGCTCGACAGGAAACGCTTGCGTACCTTTTGTGGCGTTGCGACTAAAGCGAGTCACTAAGCCTGTGGCTTCTTTGCCGCCACCTGGTGGGTTGATATGGTCGATAAAATCAAGTGTTTTACCTGACATGCTGGTTCTTAAACGACCTTCTTGTCCTGCGGCAAGGGCTGAGATCAGATACGATTTTCCTGCCTGAGACAGACCAAAAAAGCCCACTGACATTGGGCGTTGGGTCGCTAAGCTGAGATTTTTTGCCATATTACGGCTACGGCGCAGGCGATAGATAAGGCTATCGGCTTCGGTATTTAAACGAGGTGCATTACCTCTTACAGCACTTACCCAATCAATGGCTTTGCCTGCACCTTGATAAATGGCATCCCATTTGGCTGTTAACTGTTTTTCATCCATCATATTCATTTACCTAATACACTCCCGCTATCCAGCCAATAGGATGTTTCACCAATACCACTATCTGCTAACGTATTGAGTTTGAAGCTTAAACCGTTTTTATTAACGCCACCTTTGCCATTAATAAGCTCCATTTCTTCAATCCGTAATTTTTCAGATTTATTGTCATTATTATGGCTAGAGGCTCCGCGCTCTTCGCCTAGCTTAATATGCAATACGCTGTCTTCTTGGCTTAACTGTTGTGCCAACTTCGGATTTTTAATGCGTAAGGTATAAAGTGGCGAGGCAGGCCAACGGGCGTTATCTAATTGACGAAAACCTAAACGTATTCCGCCTCTGACTTCAAAATAGGTATCAGGATCAGGTTCAAATTTATCCTGAATATCTCGGTAATAAACGTCATTATCGGAAATCGTGTTGTTATTATCTAACATCCCTAAATAACGGACTGTTGAGTAAGTTTTAAAATTACCTGTCGAGAAGTAAAAGTTGAGTAAACGTGCATTCTCAGCCATTAAACACAACATCGCACCAACCGCAGCGGTTGATTTTGGATCGTCAATGCGGCCTTTTTTATTGAACGGATACCAACCCCCCGTTTTGTAACCATGTAATGGCAATATACGAGAAGGTGGTACAGGCTGTAATACTTTTAACAGTGCTTGAATACCCGGTAAGCGAGAAGGGCGACCTGTGAGTAGTAAAACATCACAGGAGTAGTAATAAAGTACCTCACACAATGCTTTTAAACTACGGGTGATGTTAATACGTTCACCTGAAATAAATTCAGCGTGTAGTTGTGTAAAGTTAATTTGTACTGGCACATTCAAGATAGAGAAGCTATCTCCGCCACCTAACTCTTTATTGGCGGCATCGTCAATATAACGTCGCACATGCTCTGTTGGTTGGACATCTAGCAATTCGCCAAAGGTGCTGTTAATACCTTCATGAGGCACTAATGGATCGAAGTTTTCGTATTGGCTTAAAATACGTAATCCAATTGGATTGAAGATTTGTAAGGTAAGCTGTTGACGCAATACTTGCTGACCCGCATCTAAACCTTCACTACCAAAAAGAGAAGACATCAGAGCATCGGCATCAGAAATACCCGCATCTGTTAATGCTGTGCGTAATGCAGGCAAAACACAGATCTGGATGATATCTAATAAAATATCATCACCCGCGATTTTGAATCCTTCGCGGAATAGTTGTGTTGGAATAATTTTGACGTTGCTACCGGTACCCGTATCCAGTTTATAGCGCGTGATAACGAGATCGGTTGTTCCGCCACCAATATCAATTGAGGCAATCTTTAACGTGCTATCACCGGTTAATGCGCGGTTATCTTCCCGCACTTGGCTGGCAAAAAAGGCTTCAGTACGCTCGCCAAATTTAATTTGTGTTTCGTTGTAGAGGTAAACTAATTGACCACAAGTGGCCTCATCCCATTTCACATGGATGTTTGGCATTGGTATACGACATTGTTCATCTTTACCATCAAAACGCAGTTTTTCATCAGTTGGGTCCCAATTCATCGCTTTCCAAATGAGGCCTAATGCATTTTCCATGCACGTTTCAAAAATCGCGCGCTCTGGTTTTGGCATCGCAGGTGGGATCGTTAAAATGATATTACGCAATTGACGAGGCGCACTTGCGTGACTCATTTTAAGGCGTTGAGCTGGGCTGTTCATTTGCGTTAATGCCTGTGCTAACACCTCGGTTAACATCATGGTCATTAATGAACTACGTGTGTAGTTTGGCGTAAAGACAGGCATACGCTCATCAGGCTCTAAACGGAATAACGGTTCACCATGATCGTTTAGAAGGTATGTCATAGGTACAGCGGTTGCCAGTGGCTCTCTGTCTGTTTGGCCAAAAGAGCGACTAAAGCGCCAACCTGGAGAATAGGGTGAGTCATCCCATAAATAACGTTTAGGGCTTGAAATACCTGTTGAGCCTTCGGTTCCTAAGCGTTGTGCTGCCATGCGGTTAGCTTCAGGGCCAACGCGACCAATAGTTGGCCACATAAAGGCATTATTTCGACCGCTATTAACTGAAAAATCTTGTTTACCGAATTCCGCTTGCGCAAATTCAACACGGCTTTCAAATGGCTCGTTGTAGATTTGATAGGGGTGGCTTAAATCACGCAATGTCATTTCATAAAGTTGAGTTAACCCTTTATTATCATTGATATGATCTTCAATTAAGATCCCACATGTACGTGAGTTACCCACATCAAGGATAAGGTCAACTTCAATGGCAGGCTCTTGCGGTTTGGATTCATTAATTTTGATCTCAGGTAAGTGGAGTTTCTCACCTAATATATTGAGCAAATTGAGATAATGTGCCTGATGTTGAAACTCTTTCAGCGCCTCATCCAGTTCATCATGGTACATTTTGGTTACAGTCAGCGCTCTTTCACTAAAGACTTCCTTTAACCAACCATCAATCCAAGGTGTTTCAAGGAAATTTTCCACCTCATAACCTAGATAGGCGAGAGCAAAAGCAACACCAGAACGAACATCTTCTTCGTTTGGTGCGAGATAAGCCGTATTAGTGCGATTGGGTTCAATGCGAGTATCAAAAGCCACTACAATGCGATGTGTATGCCCATCTTCATCTGGCTCTGGCAGTTGGTGAAACATCATTCTCACCCAGTTATCAGGGCCTTGAGAGAATGAGCGTGGCGGATTAAAGCGAAAAAACGGCACTGGCAACCAAGTGTCATTGAGTAAATTTAATGACTCTTCAAGAGAGAAGCTAAATTCTGCTTCTCTCGGTGTTTGTGGTTGATTTTTCGGCGCTGGATAAAGATAGTTATCGTCTCGCTCATTATAGATGAGTCGCATTAACGGGCCGTTTTCGCCTTTTTTAACAAACTCACCATATTCTTTGCGCTGTGGTAGCGTAAAACCAAAATCCAGAAACTGAATATTGCTGTCACGGATAAGGGTGATTTTATCTTTATAATCGGTCAGTGGCGCTAACATGAATTAATTATTCTCCCGCTTCATTGATAATGGGAATGGCTGACTGTTCTCATATTTCCCTTGGCAATCAGCAATATTTTGGCTTCCAGGTTGGCAAATAATATTTGGCATCAAATAGTTTGAGCCATCACTACACAGAGCCTGACCTTGGTTATTTATATTCAGCCCACCGTGATTGACGGCTGC
The DNA here is from genome assembly GCF_022369495.1 of Proteus penneri. Classification (NCBI taxonomy): domain Bacteria; kingdom Pseudomonadati; phylum Pseudomonadota; class Gammaproteobacteria; order Enterobacterales; family Morganellaceae; genus Proteus; species Proteus penneri. The sequence goes on along the minus strand of NZ_CP059690.1, from coordinate 3,317,607 downwards.
GTTAACAGGGGCTTTGCAGGTCACGCCATCACTGCGTGTCATGACGACTTGCCCTTTACCATTATCTAATTGATAGTTCAAGCTCAGTGGTTTACCTGTTTTTTGATCTTGAATACCGGCACCTGCTTTCCATTGGCCATTAAGGAATTGGGTTGAGCCATTAGCTAACGCATTTGCAGGAATAGTCAGTGGTGTTGTGTTATCAGCCGTGGCTGGTGGTGTGACATCGGGTGGTGCATTAGGATCAACCGGAGGGTTGGCGGTATTGTTCTCATTCCCTGCATTTTGAGGAGTATCTGTTTTCGGTTGCTCATTTTGTGTTGTGGGATCAACAGGAGGCACATTCGATTGTTGCGCATCGTTGGGCGCGGCTCCTTCAGGTAAAGCACCTTGGTTATTATCTATTTGAGGATCAACCACAGGTAACCCCGTATTAGGATCAACTACTGCACTGTTCCCATCAGTGCTATTAATCACATTTCCATTTGCATCTACGGTGCCTAATGTACCTGTGTGAACGGTACCTGTTGGTATACCAACGGTATGACCATTAGTCACCACAGTGGGAACGTTTGGCTTTTCAAGCGTAGGATCGGGTAGTTGAGGCGCTTCAATATTGGGTGTTTTAATATCGACCGTAGGTAACGTTGGCGCTGAGAAACAGCCTCTTAAGAAGAAAATAGCGAGTAGAAGTAATAATAAAGGTAACAGCCACCATAAGAAACGCCACCAAGGGCGCTTAGTCTCAGTGATAATGACTTTTTCTTGCGCTGGTGGGATCGTTGTTGATGTTGGTGCGATTGTCGCAACAACGGGTTTTAAGCAAGCAACAGGATCAATTCTTAGTTGTTGATTGGCGCTGACAAATCCCCAAAAGGTAATAATCGGTTGGCCATCAACAATAAAAATATGGTTTTCGTCAGGAAATTGGATGGTTTTACTGAGGAGTGCGCCAAAAAGCTGACTTTCTTTATTTCCAGCCTTTTGCCTCTCTTGTTCACTAAAAGCGATTAAATCATCTTGATTTTTTTTCAGCACAGCATAAGCAGCTGTACGCTCTTCTTCGGAAGCTGCAGACCAAGGAATAACCGAGCCATCAATCGGTGAATACCAGTCAATGCGCTCGCCAGTTTCATTCGGCTGAGGAATGGCAAGGCATTGAGAAATATGTGCCTTTCCTTTCAAACGCAGAGTTTCACGTAGCTGCAGTGCAGAGATATAAACAGCCTGTCCATTTTCTCCCATCGGGAGGTAACTTTCTAATTTACCACTTCGTAAGAATGCTTTATTCACGACGATCATTCCGCTAGGCAAGATTATCTATGGGTAAGTTGGCTTATCCGTAAATAGGCTTTAAGGCTAAAAATAAAGATATAAAATTGATATACATTTTATATTATCAGAAATTAGGTGTCTATCTAGCGGATTATTTAGGGTTAATTAACTGATTATTATTAAACACTTTTTTATTTTTCTTGCGTGAAAGCGGGAATATTGAGATAGCGATTATGATAATTAAATCGTGGCAATATAGGTTGCGCTATATTTTTTGAAATATATAGATTAAATCACTGGAATGTTGGGTTTTACATTAAAAAATAAGGAAATAGAAGAAAAAAAGAAAAAATATAAAAGAATAAACTATTAATAATCATCTAGTCACTGTGATAATAATCACAAAATAGGTTTATTCTGAATAATGAGAGAGCAAGAAAAGAAAAAAACATAATTAAAGAATGGTCTGCAATCGATAAGATATAGAGATTGCTAACTTCAATATAATAATAAAATACACGCGATACGTGAAAAAGTTCACCCTCAATGTGAAACCAAAGAGGGTGAATTAAATATTAGAAATAGTAATTAATCATTATTTACAGTTCTTCGGAATATAATCTTCAATCGCTTTGCGAGTCATTAAACTGACTTCATTCGCATTACGTGCAGTGAAGACTTTACCGCCCGTTGCATTCGCCACACAGTTACCTGCACCCGTTCCTAAGATATCGACAACATTAATAACTGCGCGAGGATGAGCACGTTTTAATGTTCTGGCTGCTGAACATGGATCTTGATCGCAAGACTCTAAACCGTCAGATAACAACACAATAATGGTGTCACGATTATTGCCTTTAATTAGATTACTCGCACGTTTAATCGACTCGGCTAATGGTGTGCCACTATCTGGCTCAATACGCTTAATGTAGTTAAGCAATTTTGACCGCTCATTACCCCCATAAGCAGGGCTTGATTTCACAACACCACAGTCAGATGCCACAACGGTAGTGATTTTCATATCTGACGGAATGTTATTAATGATTTTTATTGCGGCGTTTCTTGCTGTCGTGATCCGTCGGGGTTCGGCATCATAACCTGGGAAAAGTTGTCCAGTTGAAGCAATATAATCTAAATCACTTTCTGTTAAATTCATGCTCAGTGCCATCGAGCCAGAAGCATCAAAAATAAGAATGACCTGTGGTGCTAATTCTGGTGGACGTTCGGCTGGACACATTTGCTTAATTTTATTTGCCAAGCGATTTTCACAAGTTGCATTTGCCGTTTTCTCTGTCACACCGGTTTTTTTCAATTCATCTTGTACACAAGCTTCTAGTGGTGTGAGTTTTTTCACTGGCATAGGCTTGGGCACAGGTGCAGGTGTTGGGGCTGGTTCTGGCTCTGGTTCAGGAATAGGCTCCGGTACAGGTTCAGGAGTGGGTTCAGGGGTCGGCTCTGGCTCAGGGGCAGGCTCTGGTTTTGGCGGTATAACAACAGCCGGTTTTTCTTCCACAACAGGAGGAACGGTCTTGGGATCAAAACACCCTTTTAGCCAAGAAGCCAATAAAATTAAAAACAGCAAGAATAAGAAGAGTAATAGCCAACGTAACCAGCGATTGCGTGTTTTGGCTGGCACATCAGCGAGTGCAGCACCCGCCGCCGCGGCACTTGCACCCGCAGTAACTTGAGCAATAGGTGGTGGTAATGGGGTTGTGCGAGGCCACCATGTAATAACAGGTTGCCCATTAATTACATAGACACTTTCGCTATCAGGCAGCGTTGATGCGGTATCTAAAAGGTGGCGCTCTTCATCCGTAATTCTATTTTGTGAAGCCAATAACGCTGTTTGCGTTTTAATATCGTTAAGGCGTTCATCTAAAATGCGTCTTATTTCTTGTTGTTCTTGGTCTTGTAACGAGGTTAAAGCGACAGGGTTGCCAGAAACAGGAGAATACCATTCAATCACGTCATCCGATTTTTTCTCTGGAGTAGCAAATAGAGAATGATACTTAGTCGGAAAATGTTGGGTCAGCAATTGAAGTAATTGCTGTTGATGCGTGAAGGCAAAATCGGCGCGGGTAATATCAGCCGTTAATCGTGAGATTCGATTCATATTTTAGAGAGCCTTATGTGACGGCTTTATTCGTTTAAAGAAAGAAATTTAAGATAACAATATTATTGACTATAACGGTTTTATAAAAAAGGTGAAATTAAAGCGCCCACTTTTTTAATACAAGACAAATTTTATTTTTATTTCTAAATTCGCTCAATTTATTTCTCTATTTTAACAGGAGAAATAATCCATTTGCTTATTTATCTTCACCCCTATTAGGATGCGTATTTATGTTAAAGAGGAAGATCGCAAATTGGCTGATCTTCCTGATTAAGTACTGGTGAATATTGATATAGCACATAGAGCATCTTGGGGTTACAAGGTATGTTACCCACACTAAAAAATAGCCAAATCATTCGCTTTTAGGGGAATTTATTCCTCTTTTTATGTGGATATAACAGCAGGTTTCTGATGACAAATAAAATAAATAATAACCAATTACTTAATGATGTAACTCGCTACTGGAATATCAGAGCTGAAAGTTATAGTGAGTCTAATCAACAGGAATTGCTGAGCGAGAAACAACAGAAATGGCGTCATCTGTTATTGGGGCATATCAAAGAAGGCGAAACCTTAAAGGTGCTTGATATTGGGACAGGCCCTGGTTTTTTTGCCATTTTATTAGCGTTATCGGGTCATGATGTCACGGCAATTGATGCAACTGAGGGCATGTTGCAGGAAGCTAAACAAAATGCACAAACACATCAGGTAAATATTCAATTTATTCGAGGCGATGTACATCAACTGCCTTTTGCCAATGAGCAGTTTGATCTTGTTGTCAGCCGTAATGTCACTTGGAATTTAAAAGCGCCGCAAAAAGCGTATTCGGAGTGGTTTCGTGTATTAAAACCGGGAGGCAGTTTAATTAATTTTGATGCTAATTGGTATTTACATCTCTTTGATGAGAATTATTGGCAAGGTTTTGTAGCAGATAGAGAGCGTTCAATTGAAAAGCAAGTTGAAGATCATTACGTCAATACAGATACCAAAGAGATGGAACGAATTGCCCGCCAACTTCCATTGAGTCAAATAAAGCGTCCTCAATGGGATATTAATACTTTGTTAGAAGTCGGTTTTAGTCGATATATGATAGATACTCGCATTGGTGATTTTGTATGGAACGAAGAAGAAAAAATTAATTATGGTTCAACACCGATGTTTATGATCCACGCTCAAAAACAAAGAATAAATGATTAAAGGAGAATAACGTGAAGCCCTTATTTTCAGTGTTCTCAACACTATTATTAACATTTACATGTGCTTTTCCTGCGTTAGCAGATAAAAGTAATAATATGTTGGATTATGCTAGCACAAAAGATATTCGTGATATTAACCCGCATCTCTACTCAGGTGAGATGGCGGCTCAAAATATGGTATTTGAATCCCTTGTATTAAATACCGAAAAAGGTGTTGCACCTTATTTAGCGGAACGTTGGGATATTTCCCCAGACGGCAAAAGTTATACCTTTTATTTACGTCATGATGTGACCTTCAGTGATGGCGAACCGTTTAATGCCAACGCGGTAAAATTAAACATTGAAGCTGTGCTAGACAACTATGAACGACATGCATGGTTAGAATTAGTGCGTCAGATTGATAACGTTGAAATTGTCGATGAATTTACCGTTAAATTAAATTTAAAACATCCTTACTACCCAACATTAACTGAATTAGGTTTAACTCGCCCATTCCGCTTTATTTCGCCAAATTCATTTATTAATGGCAAAACAAAAACAGGTGTTGCGAACTATATTGGTACGGGGCCTTGGGTATTAACTGAACATAAAAAAGACCAATATGCAGAGTTTAAAGTTAACCCAAATTATTGGGGAGAAAAACCTGTATTAAATGGGGTAATGTGGCGAGTGATCCCCGATAGACAAACCATGTTACTTTCTCTACAAAAAGGGGATATTCAGCTTATTTTTGGTGCAGATGGCGACATGTTAGATATGGATTCATTTGAAGCTCTTATGGCATCAGATAAATTCAATACTGAAATGAGTGCACCGATCGCGTCTCGCGCGATTGTGCTCAATAGTAGTCGTGCAATAACATCCAGCCAAAAAGTTCGTCAAGCATTACAATATGCCGTCGATAAAGAGGGGATAGCACAAGGTATTTTAGCGGGCAGTGAAAAAGTCGCTGATACTTTAATGGCGCGTAGCGTGCCTTACTGTGATTTTACTTCTCCAACTTATGTTTATCGACCGACAAAAGCGATTGAGCTATTAGAAGCCGAAGGCTGGGTATTACCAAAAGGTCAGGCTATCCGTGAGAAACAAGGTCAGAAATTACAGCTGTTGCTCTCTTATAATGTGAACAATGCGGTTGAGAAAGAGATAGCTGAACTTATTCAAGATGATTTTAAAAAGATTGGTGTCGGTTTAACGATTTTAGGTGAAGAGAAACAAGCCTATTTAGATAGACAAAAAAATGGTGATTTCGATTTACAATATTCACTCTCATGGGGAACACCTTACGATCCGGCTTCTTTTGTTTCATCATTTAGAATACCGGCTCATGCGGATTATCAAGGGCAAAAAGGGTTGGCTAATAAAGCCGAATTAGATGCCATGATTGGTGAGCTATTAATTACACCTGATGAAACACGACGTCAGGAACTCTATAAAACCTTATTTACTTCATTAGCAGAGCAAGCGGTCTATATCCCATTAACCTATTCACGTACTAAGGCTATCCATCGCAGTGAATTAGAAAATGTTGGCTTTAATCCGTCTCAATATGAAATACCGTTTGAAAAGATGCGTTTTAAGCCTTAATTAATACATCAATGAGATTAACCCAAATAAGTGTGGCACGTAATATCAACATGCCACACTGATTAAATCTTATGCTACGTTATATATTCTGGAGAGTGCTGGCGATCTTCCCACTGGCACTGATGATTTCATTTATTGCTTTTATTCTGTTGGAATTAGCCCCGTCTGATCCTGCGGAGGTTGCGCTACGTGTCAATGAAATCGTACCCACACCCGAAGCCATTGAAGGCATGCGTCATGAGCTAGGTTTAGATAAGCCTTTTTTTACGCGTTATTTTTTATGGTTAATGGCGGGGTTCCAGCTCGATTTTGGTACGTCTTTTCTTACCAGAACCCCTGTTATTCAAGAGATGTTAAGGGCATTACCTCCAACACTTTGGCTAGCCTCGACGGCGCTATTCTTTACGATTATTTTGGCACTGCCTTTAGCATTGTGGTGTGTGGCTAAACCTCAAAGTTTTATAGATAAATGTATTCGTTTCATTGTGTTTGTTTTAACGGCTATACCTAATTATTGGTTAGGATTGCTATTAATCTGGGGAGTCGCCGTTTATTTAGATTGGCTCCCTGTCAGTGGAATGTTATCACCACAATCTGTTATTTTGCCTGCTCTGGCGCTTTCTTTAGGGTATATCGGTACTTATTTACGCTTGTTAAGAGGTGCGATGTTAAACCAATGGCATCAGCCTTACGTCTTTTATGCCAAAGCACGAGGATTACCGGATAACCTGATTTTACGTCGCCATATTTTACGAAATTCGCTGTATTCCAGTTTAACGGCACTGGGTATGAGTATTCCGAAGCTTATTGCAGGTACAGTGGTCATTGAAAATATTTTTGCATGGCCGGGAATTGGGCGACTATGTATCAGCGCCATATTTGGTCGTGATTATCCGATGATACAAGCTTATATTTTATTGATGTCACTGCTCTTTCTGTTTTTTAATTTTCTGATGGACGTCATTCAAATGATGGCAGATCCACGGTTAAGGAGAGAATAATGTGGCGGATTTTTTGGCAACGGCTCGCAAAAGATAAAAGTGCACAACTGTGTTTATTGGTGATTATGATTGTGGTTATTGCAGGAATATTCGCCCCTTGGTTAGCACCGCATGATCCCACATTAACTTCAATACGTTTGAAATTTAAGCCCATGAGTGTTGATTATCCGTTAGGTACGGATAATTTAGGGCGCTGTATCTTTTCAAGGTTATTGTTTGGTGTAAGAACGACAGTATTTTATGCCTTATTTGCCATGAGTGTGACATTAATCATTGGTTGGTTAATGGGGATGTTAGCCGGATTTTTCCATGGAAAGACAGATACCTTGATTATGCGATTATGTGATGTAGTTTTGTCATTTCCTGCAGAAATTATGATCTTAGCGTTAGTGGGAATAATGGGGCCGGGCATTGGTAATATCTTAATTGCCGTTGTTTTAGTGAAATGGGCATGGTATGCCAGAATGATCAGGGGGGTTGTTCGCCAATATTCACATCGTAACTATATTGCTTACGCCCGCGTGATTGGTGCGCCTTCTCACCATATTTTACGACGCCACTTATTACCTGTGACGTTTGCTGAAACTATCGTCTTAGCATCAACCGATATTGGCAGTGTTATTTTAATGATCTCGGCGCTCTCTTTTTTAGGGTTAGGCGTACAACCACCGATCCCAGAATGGGGAAATATGCTCAGTGAAGCAAAAAATGTCATGGTATTACATCCAGAACAGATGTTGCCTGCGGGGATTGCTATCACTCTTGTTGTCACTGCCTTTAATTTTTGGGGTGATTTTTTACGTGATGTGTTTGATCCTGATAATCGCCAGTCAGTAGGAGAAAAGCATGAACAACTTACTGACGCTTGAGCATGTTTCTATTACTCATCAAGAAAGCGGAAAAAAGCTGATTGATGATGTCTCTTTCTCGATAAAGCAAGGGCGTACATTCGCAATTATCGGAGAAAGTGGAAGTGGCAAAAGCTTGATGAGTAAAGCCATTATGGGATTACTGCCTGAACAATTAGTAGTATCAGGGGAGATCCTCTTTGAAGGAAAGAAAATCAGTGATGAGGCATTTTCTCAACGTCGAGCTTTATTGGGAACATCTTTAGGTTTGATTGTTCAAAATGGCATGAGTGCGTTTGATCCTTTGATGAAAATAGGTAAGCAAATCAGCCAAACTTTAATCTACCATTTTTCCTATACTAAAAAGCAAGCGCTGGAAGAAACTCAGTTGGCATTATCTCATGTTTTTCCTCATCAATTTCAATCTATTATGCAGGCATTCCCTCATCAATTAAGTGGCGGACAACTACAACGTGTGATGATTGCAATTGCGCTCGCGTTGTCACCTAAACTATTAATTGCTGATGAACCGACAACGGCGCTTGATGCACCCCTTCGTCGAGAGATTTTAAAGCTACTCCAGCATGTCGTCACCACTCATCATTCAACGCTGATTTTTATTTCCCATGACTTAGGACTCGTTAATGAAATTGCTGATGATATTGTCGTGATGCAAGAGGGAAAAATGGTTGAATGTGGTGATAAAGCAACCGTTTTAACATCTCCAACACAGGAATATACGCGTTATTTAATTAATGCACGCCGACAGCTTTCATTACGTTTTGAGCAATTGATTAATAAAAAAACAGATTAATATCATCATAATAAAAGAGATGCTATGTTATTAAACGTTGAGAATATCAGTAAGTTTTATACTCAAAGAAATAACACTTTATTCGGTGAAAAAGTGAAGGTTATTGATGCGCTTTCTTTTAATATAAATACCCAAGAAACTTTTGGTTTAGTAGGGGAAAGTGGTAGTGGTAAAAGTACCTTAGCTCGTTTAATTTGTGGATTAGAATTACCTGATAGTGGTGTTATCTCTTTAAATAATAAGCCCGTTACAAAACGACTTCATCGCCAAGGTATAATCAGTATCGTTTTTCAAGATTATCTGACTTCTGTTAATCCGACATTAACGGTAGGCGAAATTATTGCTGAGCCGATTAAAATCATTAATCCAAGTATTCGCCATCAAGCACTCAGAACACTTATTTTTGCTTTTTTAGATAAAGTAGAATTACCTAAAAGTTGCTATACCCGTTATATATTTGAACTGTCTGGTGGTCAGGCTCAGCGGGTATGTTTATGTCGTGCATTAGCGTCTTATCCAAAACTTATTGTATTAGATGAAGCGCTTAGCTCTTTAGATATTCCCACTCAAGTTCAAATATTAGATTTATTAAAACAGTTAAAAGAAGAATTTTCACTCTCTTATCTTTTTATTAGTCATGATATTCAAACGGTGGCTTATTTCTGCGATAAAGTGATGTTCTTTTTACAAGGTAAGAAAATTGAATTATGTGAGGTAAATAATCTAGGTAATGTTACACATGATTATTCTAAAAAACTTATTCAATCTGTTATCTAATTAATAAACAGCAATACTGTTAAGTATTTTTTGATGTGATTCTTTTTCTGCTAATGTCGCTGAAAAAGTAGTAGAGAGAGACTGACAGCAATATTTTTTAACATGATCAAACACTCCAAAAATGAATATATAAATTTAAATTAACTTATTAAAAATAAAGTAATAGAGCGTTATAGCAATAGGAATATTATTGTTTTCCCTGATTTCATTATTTTTTGAATAATATCTTTCATTATTAGTGAGATATCTTTTAATAGAAGAGAGGGTATTGTTGAGGCGTTAATATTATTTTAAGTGTTTTTACTTACATTATTAATTAAATGTTCGTTAGTTTCATAGCGAACATAATCGATTCAGTACGTCATCTAAATAATGCATAAAGCCAAATAAATAAATTACCTATAAAATCATATAGTTAAATTATCTATGTAGATCTGCATCACAAACTACTCTTATTGTGATTGTTTTTTCGTCATGCTCGAATTAACTTGCTAACTCGAAGTAGCAAAAATTAGCATAGCGTTAGCAAATGATGAGGGTTCGCATGGAACAACAATATTTTATTGGCGTTGATGTTGGCTCAGCCAGTGTCCGTGCAGCGGTATTTGATAGCAATGGAAAGCGTTTGGGCTTTTCTGTCCGCCCTATTGCTCAATTCCGTCCAAAAACGGATTTCGTTGAGCAATCGTCTACCGATATTTGGCAGCAGGTTTGCACTACCGTAAAAGAGGCGGTGGCGTTATCTGCTATTGATCCTATCCATGTGAAATCTATTGGTTTTGATGCCACTTGTTCTTTAGTTGCAGTGGGTAAGGACGGTAAAGGGCTTTCTGTTTCACCAAGCGGTAACACTGAACAAGATATCATCATGTGGATGGATCACCGAGCTGTACAAGAAACGGTCACCATCAATCTGACCAATGATCCTTCACTGCGATATGTCGGTGGTGAAGTGAGTATTGAAATGGAATTGCCAAAAATTCTGTGGTTGAAAAACCATTACCCAGAACGTTATCAAAATGTATGGCGATTCTTTGATTTAGCAGACTTTTTAGTTTGGAAAGCAACATCAGGAGATGTAGCAAGTACCTGCACATTAACCTGTAAATGGAACTATTTAGCACATCAGGGACAATTCAGTGAGAGTTTGTTAGCCGATGTAGGTTTGGATGAATTATTAGAAAAAGTACCACAAACCATTCTGGCATTGGGTGAACAAGCAGGTTGTTTAGATGAGTCGGTTGCCAATGCGTTTGGCTTGCACACAGGTGTCATTGTTGCTTCAGGCATTATTGACGCACATGCGGGTGGCTTGGCATTAACGGCATCACAACCTGAAGGGAGTTTGGCAATTATCAGTGGTACATCTAACTGCCATATGATTGTGAGCCAATATCCCATTATGGTGCCCGGTGTTTGGGGACCTTACTTTGGCGCGATGTTACCCGAATTATGGCTAAACGAAGGTGGTCAAAGTGCCGCTGGTGCGTTAGTTGAATGGTCTATCCGCCGTCATGAGTCATGGGCTGAATTAGAGCAAGAAGCGAATGAAAAAGGCGTTAACTACTATGCCTTATTAAACGAAGCTGTCGCTGAATTGGAAGAGAATGAACAATATCCAACGACACAGTTTCATGTTTTAGCTGATCATCATGGCAATCGTTCTCCGCGCGCCAATCCTGCTGCAAAAGGTATGGTAAGCGGATTAACACTGGAAAGTGGTCGTGTTGCATTGGCTCGTTATTATCTTGCAACACTGCAATCTATTGCTTATGGCACACGCCATATTATCGACACACTTGAAGATGCTGGACATCAAATCAATCGCATCGTGATGTGCGGTGGAGCAACGAAAAATCCATTGTGGCTACGCGAATACGCCAATGCGACAGGTCGTGAAATTCATTTAGCACAAGAAGAAGATGCGGTGAATTTAGGGGCTGCGTTACTCGGTGCTGTCGCGTGTAAAGCCTTTGATGATTTCTCAAAAGCTGCCAGCGCAATGGTACGAGAAGGCAGCATTATCACACCAGATAGCGACACGTTTGCTTTCCATCAAGCTAAATATCAAGTTTATTTGCAGATGTATCAAGATCAGCAGCGTTATAACGAAATGATGTCAGATTGTTGACCTCTAATTTTTCCGATTATGAACCAAGTTTACCTCACCAGGGATATCTTATGTTGAACTTAAATCTACCAAAATTACCAACAACCATCACAGCAGGTCAGAAAGAGATCCTGATGGTCACCAACGCAGACTTACGTGAGCCTGCAAACGTAACATGCTGGCCTGTACAGAAAAAATTTGAAGATAAATTGGCTGCAGCATTAGAAGCTCAAGGTTACAAAATGAAGCGTGCTCATGAAATTAATGAAGCTCGCGGTCATGGTTTTATCAGTAGTCAGCGTGAAGGTTGCGACATGTTTGCCGCTATCGATCCTGATGCGCCGGTTATCGTGTTATTAACTGCATGGCAATATTCACACCATATTGCCTCTTCATTAGCACACCATCGTGGTCCTATTTTACTGCTAGCTAACTTTGATGGTACATGGCCGGGTTTGGTAGGAATGTTGTGTTTAGCGGGCACGATGACCAGTTTAGGTAAAAATTATTCACGTTTATGGTCAGAAGAATTTGATGATGAATTTTTTGTAGATGGCTTAGCGACTTGGTTAAAATATGGTTATGTAAATCATAAGCTTAGCTATCTTACAGATATTGCGCCAACACACAGGGTAATGGCGACAGACGCTGGCGAAGTGGGTCGTAAAGTCGGCGAATATATAATTAAAAATAAAGAAATAATTGGTTTGTTCGATACATTCTGTATGGGAATGATTAACGGGGTCTTCCCACAACAGGCGATGATCAATATTGGTATGCCAATTGAATCCCTTTCTCAATCTGCGTTACTGGTCGAAATGGCGAAAGTGCCGACAGAATTAAGAGAGGCATGTTTACAGTGGTACGAAGATAACGGGATGACGTTTATGTTTGGTCAAGATGACAAAACTGAACTCACTCGTGAACAGGTAATGGAGCAGTGCGCCATGATGATTGCAATGGCGCGTTTCGTCAAACGTTTTGGTTTAACTGCGGTGGGTGTGCAATATCAGCAGGGCTTAAAAGATTGTTGCCCAGCGTCTGACTTTGCTGAAGGTGCGATTGGTTCAACCGCGCGTTTCCCACTACCAGATGAAAACGGCGAGATTATCTGCCCTAATACACCAATTCCTTGTATCAACGAAGTGGATATGGGTACGGCTATTCCTCAAACGATGTTATGGCGTTTATTAACCTCATTAGGATTACCGGCTGAAACCACATTGCATGATATTCGTTGGGGTAGTGAGTATGAAGGCACGTTCTACTGGGATATGGAAATTTCAGGATCGGTTCCTTTTGAACACCTCAAAGGCGGCTTAAAAGGTGCGACAGGTTATCGTCAGCCTCCGATGTTCTTCCCTAAAGGAGGATCAACTATCGCAGGTCAAGGTAAAGCAGGGCGTTTGTTATGGGCGCGTGCACACTATGAAGGTACTGATGTAATTATGCATATTGGTACTGGCGTAGCGGTGGAATTACCTGAAGCAGAATTTGAACGTCGTCGTAGAGCAACTAACTACGAATGGCCATTACTGAACTGTACGTTAGATGGCGTAACACGTGATGACCTTATGGCGGGGCATCAAAGTAACCACATTACCGTGGCTTATGTTGATGAAGATAAATTGGCGTTTGTGCTTAAAGCATTCGTTGCTCAAGCATTGACTCAAGGTATCCAAGTGAAAGTGGCAGGCGATGCCATTAACTTACTGTAAGGAATTGATGATGAGCCAGCAAAAATACGTCGGTGTTTGGCCTGTTATGTTAACTCCCTTTGATGCCAAAGGGGAGATTGATTGGGCGTCATTAGAGCGCCTTGTAGACTGGTATATCGATTCTGGTGTACATGGACTCTTTGCTGCCTGCCAATCAAGCGAAATGTTTTATTTAAGTGATGAGGAAACTCAAGCACTTACCCGCTTTATCGTTGAAAAAGCAGATGGAAGAGTACCTGTAGTGGCTTCTGGCCATACTGCAACCGCATTAAGCCAGCAAAAAGAACAATTGCAGGCAATGGCAGGTACAGGTGTTGATGGCGTCATTATGATCAGTAATCGCTTAGCGCTTATTGGTGAGTCTGATGATAAAGCGCTGGAAACACTGCAAGTCTTAACCAATGTGGTACCAAAAGAGATTGATTTGGGCATTTATGAATGTCCTCATCCTTACAAACGCTTGTTATCTGAAGAGATTGTAGAGTGGTGTGCACAAAGTGATCGCTTTACTTTCATCAAAGATACGTGTTGTTCTCTACCAATGATAGAGCGCCGTTTGGCATTATCAAAAGGAACTCGCTTGCATCTTGCAAACGCCAACAGTCAAACGCTATTAGCTTCATTCCAAGCAGGATGTCAGGCATATAGCGGTGTTATGGCCAATTTCCATCCAGAGCTTTATGTTTGGCTTTATGAGAATTGGAAAGATAAACCAGAGCAGGCTGCGGTGTTAGCAGATTATTTATCAACAGCAGCGATGACCGAAACACTGGATTATCCAGCATGCGCTAAATATCATCAGCGCCTGATTGGTAACTTCAGCACACTGGTCTGCCGTTCCCGTAACAGCAGTCAGTTTGAAAACTCATTTTTCCCTTCTGCCGTCAATAGCATGACTGCATTGGGTGAGAATATGAAGAAGTGGCTTTCGTTAGATTAATTTAGGACACAGGAGTAGGAATATGCCTTTCGTGATGAAGGAAACCCAGTTTGTGCTTGATAATGCACATTCACTTTTTAATCACTGCCATGCTTCAACGATTGTGCGTGTGCCTAACTCTGAGCGTTTGTTAACCGCTTTTTTCGCTGGCGATAAAGAAGGTAGCGGTAATACCGCTATCTGGCTAGTGATGAAAGAGGGTGATCATTGGCAACACGCTCAACCTGTTGTTAAAAATCCGGGTGTTGCACACTGGAATCCAGTTTTACATGTTGACCCATCAACAGGTAATATCTGGCTGTTTTATAAAACGGGTCCCGATGTACATAGTTGGACGACCCAATACGTTATCTCGAAGGATGGCGGAAATAGCTGGAGTTTACCGAGTGAATTGGTTTCTGGTGATGTAGCACCTAGAGGTCCTGTGAAGAACAAAGTATTAGTGATGTCGAATGGCGAGTGGTTGGCACCAGGATCGGTTGAGGATGATCAATTCTGGGATGCGTTTGTCGATATTTCAAGTGACAACGGTCAACACTGGTTGCGAGTGGATATTCCGATTGAACATCATAAAGGTGGGCAGACGGAACATGAAATCTGGCAGGGTTTAAAGGACGATGCCCTATGGGAGACTGATCTACAACGCGTTTTTCAATGGGATGGCGTGATACAGCCAACACTATGGGAATCCCAGCCTGGGCATGTGCATGCCATGATGCGGAGTACGCGCGGTACTATTTATCGTAGCGATTCAACGGATTATGGGCGCAGTTGGTGTCCGGCTTATGCAACAATATTACCAAATAATAATAGCGGCATTGATGTCGTCTCCTTCGCAGATGGTCAACTGGCATTGGTGTATAACCCGAATTCAGGTAACTGGAGCCGTCGTTATCCTATCTCTGTCAGTCTTTCATCCGATAATGGCAGTACTTGGTCTGAACCATTCGATTTACTCGATGGGGAAGGCGAATTTTCATATCCGGCTATTATTGCTGAAAACAATACCCTACACGTGACCTTTACTTGGAATCGAAAAAACATTGTTTATCAGCAATTAATGGCTACTCAATAAAAATGTGGAGAAAGGGTTTTATGAAAAAGAGTCTACTCGCAGCGTTGGCGATTACGATGACACTGGGCATGGGGAATGCTGTTGCCCAACAGTTAACGTATCCTACAAAAAATATTGATGTTGTCATCCCGAAAAATCCGGGCGGTGGTACTGATACTTCTGCTCGTACTATCATTGAATTTGCAAAAGATGTTATGCCAGCTGGACGTATCTTCGTTCCTGTGAATAAGCCTGCTGGTAATGGTTTAACGGGTCTGATTGAAGTTGCTAATGCGCGCCCAGATGGCACAAAATTAGTGATGACAACCGTCGAATTGGCGATGTTCCCACACCAAGGAAAATCACCTGTTACTTATAAAGACTTTACCCCAATCGCAACAACTATTGCCGACCCAGTGGTATTAGTTGTTAATGCAGAATCACCTTACACCACGTTACAAGAGTTTATCGATGGCGCGAAAGCGAATCCGGGTAAACTGAAAGTCGGTAACTCGGGTATGGGTGCTATTTATCACTTAGCGGGCGTGAATATCGAACGTACTACTGGCGCTAAATTTAACCATATCCCTTATAACGAAGGTACAGGTCCTTCAATCGCAGCATTAGTGGGTAATCACATTGATGGCGTATTAACCACACCAGGTGCGGTTAAATCTCAAGTTGATGCGGGTATTTTACGTGTTCTTGGTGTAATGGATGAACGTCGTTTCCCATTATTCCCAGCAGTACCGACTTTCAAAGAAGCATTGAAATTAGATACTAACGTGAAAATGCGTGCTTGGGCTGTATTAGCAACAACCGCTAATGTACCTGATAACGTGAAGAAAGAGTTAGTGGATGCATTCTCTGAAGTGGTTCAAAAACCTGAATATCAAGAAGCATTGAAAAAACAAGGTATTATGCCTGTATTCATCACTGGTGACGATGCTTACCAAATGATGAAAGAAGACCACGAGATGTATGCTGAGTTAATTTCAACAACCCTGAAAAAATAACCTTTCTATTATTATAAACCACCCTACCTGTTACGGCAGGTAGGGTCGGGGAGATCCCGACATGACAAAAATCAATACAATCATCGGTGCGATTTCAGTGGCTTTCGGGGCACTAATTATCTATCTCTCCCGTGATATGAGCATGTTTGATGATTATGGTGTACCAGGGGAACGTTTCTGGCCTTACGGTTTAGCCATCTTATTTATTTTACTGGGGATTTTTCAATGGATCAGTGTTGTGGTTGATAAAATCAAACATGTACACCAGTCTGTTGACCTGAGTTCTACTGCAGTTAAACGCGCTTACGGTTTGGGCCTCTTTATGTTGGTCTATGCCACAGGCCTGCACTTTTTTGGCTTTATTATTCCGTCACTGCTTCTTATCCCGATCATTATGTGGCTGATGAATGAAAGAAAACCTATTGCATTGGTTGTTATTCCGGTTGTAATAGTTGCCGTCGTTTATGTCTTCTTTGACATTATCTTTAATTCACCTCTGCCAACCTCCGTCTTTTTTGAGTAAGCGGTAAAGGAGCTTTGAGATGGAAATACTAGACGCTTTAATGGTCGTTTTCAGTCTGGAAACGATAACGATGATCCTGTTAGGGGTGTTCGCGGGTATTATTATCGGCGCATTACCAGGCTTAACAGTGAATATGGGGATTGCATTACTTCTCCCATTAACTTATTCCTTCCAAGGAATGACAGGGATCCTCCTGTTATTAGGCATGTATTGTGGTGCCGTTTATGGCGGCTCAATTACTGCGATATTGATTAGTACGCCGGGTACTCCCGCTTCCGCTGCAACGGTATTGGACGGTTATCCAATGGCGAAAAAAGGGGAAGCAGGCAGAGCGTTGGGTTTATCTACGATGGGCTCTATGTTTGGAGGCGTCTTTAGTACGATCGCCCTGATTGTTATTGCGCCTCAATTAGCAAAAGTGGCGACGGGTTTCTCGGCGGCTGAATATTTTGCGCTCGCTGTATTTGGCATAAGTATTATTACCAGTGTATCATCGCAATCGATTGTGAAAGGATTAATGGGTGGTGCGATAGGTTTAGCGATTGCAACTATTGGTCTTGATCCAATGACATCTGGGCCTCGCTTCACCTTTGATACCGTTTACCTAATGGGTGGCGTTTCGTTTATCCCTATCTTGGTGGGTCTGTTTGCTTTCTCTCAAGGACTTATTAGCTTTGAAGAAGAGTACCGTGAACGCAAACAGAAGAAGAGCGAAAAAATTAACGCACGTATTCACCGTGTATTACCGACATGGGCTGATTTTAAACGTGTATTACCAACTTATTTTCGTTCATCTGCCATTGGTACAACGATTGGGGCTATTCCGGGAACGGGCGGAGATATCTCATCATTTATCTCTTATAACGAAGCGAAACGTTGGTCTAAACACCCTGAAGAATTTGGTCACGGCTCACCAGAAGGTGTTTCTGCACCAGAGGCTGGTGCAAACTCAGTCACAGGCGGAACCATGGTGCCGTTAATGACCTTAGGTATCCCAGGTGATGGCGCAACCGCCATTATTATGGGTGCGTTTATGGTTCAAGGATTGGCATTGGGGCCTCAGCTTTTTACGGACAATCCCGTTGAAGTAAACAGTATTTTTATTGGCTTGATGATGGCGAATATTTTCCTCGGTATCTTAGGTTTCTTATGTATGAAACTCTTTGTTCGAGTGATGGATGTGCCACGCCGTGTATTAGTACCTATTATCTTTGTATTATGTAGTGTCGGTGCTTATTCTGTGAACCATAGTATCATCGATGTATTTGTGATGATGGGGGCAGGATTGCTCGCTTACATTATGATTAAGCTCGATTTTTCCATGTCTCCTGTGGTTATCGGGATTATCTTAGGGCCGATGGCAGAATCAAACTTACGTCGTGCTTTAATGATGTCTCAGGGTGATTTATCTATCCTGTATACACGCCCGATTACAGCGACATTCTTAGGTATTGCGATACTGACGTTGATCCTACCCATTATTGGACCTTCGTTAAAAGCGATGTGGAAGAAATACCGAGCTAAGCCTGCTCAGTAAAGGTTAACAGGCCCTCATCATTACGATGAGGGCACAATATCAATAATGGAATATTAATGGCAAAAACAGTTGAACAGATTGCAAATGACCTGAATTTGTCTATTACCACAGTCAGATTGGTATTAAATGGCAAAGGTGATCAATACCGGATCAGTGCAAAAACGCAAAAGAAAATAGCGGACTATGTTGAGGTGTTTGGCTATACCGTCAATCATGCAGCTAGAAGTTTAAAGCTGAATAAAACAGATACCTACGGATTGGTTATCCCTCGTCTTTCTAACCCATTCTTCGCCGCTTTAGCAGAAAAATTAGAGATGCATTGTCACCAAATTGGTTGCCAGCTAACAATTAGCTGTACCTATGGTGATATCAAAAATGAAAATAAGCTTGTTAAATCAATGGATGAACGCAATGTTGATGGTATTTTCATTGTTTCATCAAGCCGCAAAAATCAGCTACACCATGTTAAGCATCGTCAAAAACCATTGGTATTTTTAGATAGAGATTTCTCTGTGAGTGAGGCTATTTGTGTCGCTTCAGATAACTGTGACAGTGGTGCTCAACTGACAAGAGCGATGATAAAGCAAGATGCACCAATCCATTTTTTTGCGGGAGATGCATTACTGCCTACGATTGCAGCGCGTTTGCGCGGTTATGTGCAAGCGATAAAAGAGCATTATGGCGATGATAGTCGTGTCACGGTCTCTTATGCAGAACAGAATACGACCAAAGATGGCGAACAAATGATGAAACAGTATTTAGAGCAACATCAGCAAATACCGACTCATTTTATTGCCTCATCACTGCCTATTCTTGAAGGTCTATTGAGTGTTATTCGTCAGCGTGAAGGTGTTATTCCTGCTCACCTCCATATTGGTACCTTCGATGATCATGTGATGTTGAGCTTTTTACCTAATAACGTGTGGTCAATGAAGCAAGATGAGGCTTTATTAGTCGAAAAAGCGTTTGAAATCATGACGGCAAAAATTTCAGGTAATACCGTGAAATCCCCTTCACTTATCAAAACGCAGCTTATCGAGCGCCTAATCTCTACCCAGTGAGTCAATTAAATTGCTTATTCGCCTCACTTTGTGAGTAGATTAGCAAGATTAATTGACTTATCACTGTATAAATAAAATACAATAGGAACATGAGTCTGCTCGTTTTATTGTTATTCTTTTTTTATTTCTGTGGGCACGCGTTACGCTATTTATATAGCCTTATAAAAAATAGGGACTCTTGATTATCTGTAATCAGAGGCTCATAATTTAAGCGGATAGTTCCATTTTATTAATATAAAAGGATATTAAAGAAAGATGAACGATGATGTTGACCGATGTCCTGAATGCGAAGTAAGGGCATATTATACGAATGATTTTGTTCGTGTTTATCAAGCCTATTCAAATACTATTGCTCAGAGCGCAGTCGCAAACGGAACATTTGTTTCGCCCCCCTTTAGTATGACCCGCATGACTTGGGTAAAACCTTCCTTTCTTTGGATGATGTACCGTTCTGGTTGGGGACGTAAAGATGCTAACCAAGCTTCTATTCTTGCCGTTGATATTACCCATGAAGGCTTTCAAGAGATGCTGACACAAGGTGTTGTGAGTCATTTTGACCCAGACCGCTATGTCAGTGCTGAGGCTTGGAAAGCGGCATCAGAAACCAGTAATATCCGTATTCAGTGGGATCCTGAACGTGATATTTATCTGAATCGACTCAGTTATCGCACTATCCAAATTGGTTTGCGAAATCAAGCAGTTGAAAAATATTGCCAAGAGTGGATTGTGAATATTACGGATATTACCGATAAGGCACGTAAAATAGATAATTGTATTGCTAATGGTGATCTCGACACCGCATACAGCCTATTGCCAGTAGAAAAGCCATATCACTTTGGTGAGTAATCTATCACGATGTCACCCCGCTTAATTAGCGGGGTAATTGTAAGTTAGGATCAGGCTTGTACCAGTTCAGGACGAACGCCTAGCGTATGGCAAATAGCATAGGTCAGTTCTGAGCGATTAAGTGTATAAAAATGGAAGTCTTTGACGCCTTCTCGGCTTAAGATCTTCACCATATCAATTGCAATTGATGCACCTACCAGACTACGGGTTTCAGGATCATTATCTAACCCATCAAACATTTTATGCATCCATCCCGGAATTTTTACATTGGTTAAATCGGCAAAGCGTTTTAACTGTTTAAAATTAGTGACAGGTAAAATACCTGGCACAATTTCCACATCAATACCTGTTGAAACACAGCGATCACGAAAACGTAAATAGCTTTCGACATCAAAGAAGAACTGAGTGATGGCGCGATTTGCTCCCGCATCGACTTTTCTTTTTAAGTTAATTAAATCCGCTTGTGCGCTTTTTGCTTCAGGATGGACTTCAGGATAAGCTGCAACGGAGATATCAAAATCACCCACGCCTTTGAGTAAATGAACTAAATCGGTGGCGTACATATCGGGCTTTTGAGTGTTGTCCGGTAAATCACCTCGTAAGGCAACAATATGGCGAATACCACTTTGCCAATAATCTTGTGCGATATGCTGTAGTTCTTCACGGCTAGCATCAACGCAAGTCAAATGCGGTGCGGCTTCTAATCCTGTACGCTCTTTGATCCCTTTAATAATCGAGTGCGTTCTATCTCGCTCGCCTGAGTTTGCACCATAAGTCACAGAAACAAAGCTCGGTTTTAAGGTATTTAAGCGCGCAAGAGATTGCCAAAGAGTATTTTCCATCTCTTCGGTACGAGGTGGGAAAAACTCAAAAGAAACTTGGATCTGGCCATCAAGTTCGGCAAGATTTTGGTTTAATGCTTCATGTTGGCTTGCGTGATAAAAGCTCATACCTATACCTCATCAATCATGTCACTGTGTTGTTATTCTTATTTAAGTATCACTACCTAGTTACCCATCTAACCATTTAGACGTCTAGATGTAGATTCTCTTAATTAGGTTATTTAGTCAACAACTATTCACCTTGTTTTTGATGAGGATAATTCAATCAAAAGGAGAGAAAATTTCATGTTGAAAGAGACTCTATGATGAAAATGAGCGTATTGAGAGGTCAATCTTCTCATTTTTCTTCTACAATAAAGTTAACTAACGTATTGATGAGAGGCGAAATGATCACTTGTAAACGTGTTTATGATGATAAAGACGGCGAGCATGAAGGTTATCGTGTGTTAGTCGATAGGCTCTGGCCAAGGGGTGTGAAAAAGACCGATTTTCATTATGATGAATGGAATAAAGGTGTCGCGCCTTCGACTGAATTACGAAAATGGTTTCATGGCGGAGGGGGCGATTTTACTGAATTCAGGCAACGTTATACGCAAGAATTAATGGCTGCACCTGAACATTGGCAATCACTTGTCGCAATAGCCAAAAAGCAACCGCTGGTATTACTTTATTCAGGTAAAGACGAGCAACAAAATAATGCAACAGTGTTAAAAGCTTTTCTAGAAAAGCAGTTAACTCATGATCAATGATGAATAATTTTAGCGTTTTGGTAAAAAAAGCAAAAAAAAGTGGCGCGGTATTAGGCGCCACAAAAATTGCTAATAAAAACATCGAACAGAGTCAGAGAATAGGGTGACTATTCTTATGAATTTTGTGTATTAGCCGCTAACCATTGACTAATACGTTGTTTTTGTTCGTCATCTAGCCACATGCCGAGTTTGGTACGACGCCAAATCGCATCATCAACTTCGATAACCCATTCATGTTTCACTAAATAACGTAATTCTGCTTCATACAGATTATGACCGAAGTTTTCGCCCATACCGGCTAAATCAGTAATACCTTCAAGCAGTAATTCAGTGTTGCTACCATAAGTGCGGGCAAAACGCAGCGCCAGTGCTTCAGGTAACCAAGGATGACGTTGACGAATTAAACGTGAATAACCATCACGATCACAACCTTCTAAATTACCACCCGGTAATTGACCATTTTTGGTCCACGGTTTACCCATGTTAGGGAAGTAGCTTACGAGTTTATCAACGGCGTGTTCGCCTAATTTACGATAAGTCGTTAATTTACCACCAAATACAGATAATAGTGGTGTTTGACCATTATCATCGTGAACATCTAAGGTGTAATCACGGGTTATCGCTTGTGGTGAATCGGATTCGTCGTCGCACAATGGGCGTACACCAGAGTAATTCCAAACGATATCTTCTTTGGTTAACTGCTTTTTAAAGTGATCGTTATAAACTTTCAGTAAATACTGAACTTCGTTGTCATCAATAGCGACATCTTTAGGATCACCTTTATATTCAACATCCGTAGTACCGATGATAGAGAATTCATCCATCCAAGGAATAACGAAGACAATACGGTTATCTTCGTTTTGTAAAATATAAGCTTGTGGTTCGTTATGAGCACGAGGAATAACAATATGGCTACCTTTAATTAAGCGGATACCATAAGGTGATTTCAGTTTTAAGCCTTCGTCAAACAGGGTTTTAACCCAAGGACCAGCCGCATTGACAAGAGCTTTTGATTGATAAAGCGATGTTTTACCAGTACGTAAATCTTGCGCTTCTACCATCCACAAATTATTTTCACGCCAAGCGCGGGTTACTTTTGTGCGAGTACGCACTTCACCACCACGACGGACGATTTCTTGTGCATTGAGTACCACTAAACGTGCATCATCAACCCAACAATCTGAATATTCAAAACCGCGTGTTAATTCTGGTTTTAAAACAGAGTTTGCACCAAATTTAATGCCTTTACTGCTTGGTAGACTGACACGTTTTCCTAAATGATCATAAAGGAATAGACCAATACGGATCATCCAAGCTGGGCGTAAGTGTGCTTGATGTGGCAGGCGGAACCGCATTGGAAATGCGATATGTGGTGCTAAGCGTAATAATACTTCACGCTCTGCCAGTGCTTCGCTAACTAAGCGGAATTCGTAGTGTTCTAAATAACGTAAACCACCATGAATAAGTTTAGAGCTCGCGGAAGATGTCGCACTTGCTAAGTCTTGAGCTTCCAGCATAAGTACTGAAAGGCCTCGGCCAGCTGCATCCGCCGCAATTCCAGCGCCGTTTATCCCGCCGCCGATGACAATCAAGTCTTGAGTTTTCATAACATCCTCCTACGAATGCGCGAAATAATTCTTTAATGTTCGTTTTCGCTCACAATTGTAATAAAGTTTGATGAAAATGCCAACTATATAACTGATAAAAAACATAACCGCGTGATATGGGTAACAATTTATTATCATATCCACATTTTTTGTGGGTTTATTAATAATAAGCAACATTGTTCATGTATTAATGAAAAAGAGTGTAGACAGATCAAAAATGAGAGCAAATAGAATGGCTTAATCTGAGTTTAGTAGGAAATAGGCGAAAAAAAAGTACCTGATAAGGTACTTTTTGAGGAATTTATTCAATTAACATAATTCGAGTTGAACGTTGTGTTGCTCAACAATTTTTTGGATCCCTGCGGGGGGTTCTTGATCGGTAAATAAGTAATCGATTAGATTCATATTACCTAAATTCACCATCGCATTACGACCAAACTTAGAATGATCAGTCACCAACATTACACAGCGTGAATTTTCGATAATTGCGCGTTTAGTGCGAACTTCATGGTAATCAAACTCAAGTAGAGAACCATCCATATCAATACCGCTTATCCCTAAAATACCGTAATCAAGACGGAATTGAGAGATAAAATCAAGTGTCGCTTCACCGACAATGCCACCATCTCGTGTACGTACTTCACCACCCGCAAGAATTAAGCGAAAGTCTTCTTTGCCCATCAGTAACGTTGCCACATTGAGATTGTTGGTCACGATACGTAGGTTTTTGTGGTTAATTAATGCATGTGCGACCGCTTCAGGTGTTGTACCGATATCAATAAACAGTGTTGCACCATCAGGAATTAAGCTTGCTACTCGTTGTGCGATACGTGATTTTTCATCAGACCACATAATTTTACGATCATGATAAGCCGTATTCACTGAGCTTGAAGGTAATGCCGCACCACCGTGATGACGTTGGATTTTGTTCTTTTCCGCTAATTCATTTAAATCACGTCGGATGGTCTGTGGGCTGACTTCAAAATGCTCCACCAATTCTTCAGTGCTGACATAGCCTTGTAGGCGTACCAGTTCAATGATGGCATCATGTCGTTGCGTTTGCTTCACAGGTATCCCCTAATGTTAAAAATATCATGTTAATTTTATTATGATCTACGAGATAATTGATGTCGATTATCCCACAAAGCCATCAATAAGCCGATAAGGAAGCCTGCAAAATGTGCAGCATTCCCGATAGAGTCACCTAAAACGCCCATATAACCAGCAACAATCCACAAAATTGAAAAGACGATTAAACCTGTTGGAGCGCCAATACCTTTTTCTGGATTACGTATTCCTGTTAAACCGACATAGCCAATTAATGCGTAAACAACGCCAGAAAGCCCACCAAAGTTGGAATCTGTAAACAAGGATTGTGCCCAATTACTAAAGAGCGCAGAAACGAGCATGATCACAAATAATTTACCGGTGCCTAATTGTTGCTCTGTTTGACTTGCGAGATACCACCACATAGCAAGGTTGAAGGCGATATGCATCAGTGAAAAATGAATAAACGCTGGGGTAATATAGCGCCAAACTTCAAGGTTTAAGCTCTCTTCATAAGGCCATGCTAAATGGAGCATGACATCATAGTCACCAACCACTTGTTGCCAGATAAAAACGAGGATACATAAAATAATCACCAGTACCGTTAACGGCCCTGAACGTTGCACCATATTTTTTATCGAAAAAGCTGGGCGATATTTGATACCCGTATTTTGCGGATTACCGGTTTGCCAACTTGCGGCTTGGTAACGTGGGTGAAAAGGCTCGCGTAAAAAAGTATTGAGTTCTTTTTCAACCATATCCAATTGATGTTGGTCTTCTAACCAAAGTGAGATCTGCTGATTTTCATTTTTTGCGTGAATTCGCACACCTTTTGTTGCCATATAATTGACAAATAAATCAGCTGCTTGAGGGTTAGAAAGCGTAATAATGTGGATCATTAACAAAACTCATCTGTAGTTATTGCAGAGAGGTTATCGCTTGTGGAAACTCTCTTAGCCATGCTTCAAAACCACCATTAACACTGTAAACGGTTTCAAAGCCCATATTGACCAGATATTGAGCTGCTCCTTGACTGCTATGACCGTGATAACACATCACCATCACAGGCACATCAAAGTCAGCATCTTGTAAAAATTTGTTTAGCGTATCATTGGTGAGATGAAATGCGCCGGTAGCATGACCCATGCGGTAACTCTGAGGATCTCTAACATCAACTAAGATTGCCGATTGAGATGTCCAGAATTGATAGGCTTGTTCAATGCTGAGAAATTGAAACTTATCCATAATTGTCTTATTTATTATATTGTTAATTGATTTATTTGTTCTGAGCGAGAGAACGGTACATTTATCATAACGTCAAATAGGTAAAGATGACGTTATACTTTGTAAATGATTATTTTAATAAACAAATCCCCCATGATATCCGTGCAGGTGAGTATCATAGGGGATGTGATACTGAAGGATCAGTAGTAGGAATGTTCACCACGTTGGTGTTCAGTTAAGTCTTTCACACCTTTTAATTCATTTGGGAACTGGTTTAACAGTTCTTTTTCGATACCATCTTTTAATGTGACATCAATCATTGAACAACCGTTACACCCACCACCGAATTGTAAGATAGCATAACCATCTTCTGTGATTTCCATTAGACTAACACGACCACCATGCCCTGCTAATTGTGGGTTAATTTGTGATTGTAGTACGTATTCTACGCGTTCAATTAATGGTGCATCAGCATCGACTTTACGCATTTTTGCGTTAGGTGCTTTCAGGGTTAATTGTGAGCCTAGTTGGTCAGTAACAAAATCAATTTCTGCATCTTCTAAGAAAGGTGCGCTGATGTCATCAACATACGCAGAAAGTTTTTCGAACTTAATTTCAGTATCGTTTGGTTCTACGGCATCAGGTGGGCAGTATGAAACGCCACATTCAGCATTAGGTGTGCCTGGATTGATAACGAATACGCGAATTTGGGTGTTGGGTTCTTGGTTAGCCAGTAGTTTGGCAAAATGCGCCTGTGCGGCATCAGTAATAATAATCATATCGTCTTGCTCAATAGTTGACTGTTCTGGTTGGTTATCATACGCCCAATTGGCGGTTAACTACAAGGTTCGACAAATCGCCCATACCTCAACAGAGCGTGCTCCCGCACGAAATAACAAGGGGACAATACTCTTTAATGTCGCGCCTGTAGTGATAACATCATCAATTAGTGCCAGATTTTTCCCTGATACCGACACTGTGTTATTTAATATAAATGCATTCTTTAAATTTTGTTGCCTTTGCTTGGCATTAAGATGCGTTTGCACCAGTGTAGCACGAGTTCTTATCAGGGTATCTGGTTGATAAGCACAATTTAGCCACCTTGCCAAAGGCTTAGCAATCGCTTCTACTTGCTCAAAGCCCCTAGACCAACGGCGATGGCGATGCGAAGGAACGCTAATAATTCTATCGGGTTTCTGCACCCCATTTTCTCTATGATGTGAAAGCCATCGCAATAGAAAAAGTCGTGCGAGACATAAAGCTATTTGAGGGCGAGGTTGGTATTTATAAAGGTGTAATAATTTATTTAATGGAGGTTGATAGTCTGTGACTGTCAACATCTGTTTCCATGGTGGAGGCGATTGTAAGCAGCGCCCACATAGCATCATAGCGTGAGATGAGGGATATAAACAGCATGGGCAACGGTTATGTTGTTTAGGTAAATAGCGAATACAACTCGAACAAATACCTTTAGTATCATAATGTAAGGGTTGGCGACATAACCAACAATATCCTGCTATTGTTATCCACATAATCAAAATCCCTGTATTAAGAGAAGAGATCATAACAATGAATAAATTGTATTGGCAGACAATCGGTGAAGGAAAAACAGATCTTGTGCTATTACACGGGTGGGGATTGAATGCCGAGGTCTGGCAATCATTAATACCGCGGCTAAGCTCGCATTTTACACTGCATCTTGTTGATTTACCGGGTTATGGGCGTAGCCAAGGTTTTCCTGCCCTCACATTAAAAGAGATGGCAGAGATTGTTTTTACAAAAGCGCCTGCTAATGCTATTTGGCTAGGATGGTCTCTAGGTGGATTAGTCGCGAGCCGTGTTGTTTTAGATAATCCTAATAATGTGCAAGCGTTGATTACCGTAGCTTCTTCACCTTGTTTTGGTGCTCATGACGATTGGCCTGGTATCAAACCTGAGGTTTTAAGAGGGTTTGAACAGCAGTTAAATGAGAATTTTCATCGTACAGTTGAGCGCTTTTTAGCACTGCAAACATTAGGTACTCAAAGTGCGCGTGAAGATATGAAGGCATTAAAATCAGTGGTATTAGAACAACCTCTTCCTTCTGTTGAAGTGCTTAATGGAGGATTAGAAATTCTGCGTACTGAGGATTTACGAGAAGAGTTGAAAATGCTGAGTTGCCCTTTTATTCGTTTTTACGGTTATTTAGATGGGTTAGTACCTCGAAAAGTAGCTGGGTTATTAGATGCTATTTATCCACAATCACCTTCGGTTATTTTCCGTAATGCGGCTCATGCACCGTTTATTTCACATCCAGATGAATTTAGTGACGCACTTATTCACGCATGTAAAGAATGAACTACTATTATGCACCAAGCAAGATAGAACCGAGTGTGATGATAGAAAAATCCCCTATAAAAATAGGGGATTTAAGTCGGTTATACACTATTATTGTTAGCGTAATTGATAAAGCTTTGTCTGGCAGGCGGTGGCTTCAGGGCAACTTTTACAACTGCCCGTAAGACAATCCTCGACATCTACCTCTTGAAGCTTACCCATCAATGTGAGCCGCTCTAACATTGCTTGCACCAACGGTTCAGGCATATTGAGTTGATGGCTGATAAGACGGGCATCGGCTCGACCATTAAGGGCGATACAATCACGTACTTCTATCAAACTAGCCATCTTACTTTTCCTTGGTCACTTAGTGACAACTACCTTTTGAACAACATTGTTTAGCCAATGAAGGTTTATTGCTTAAGTTAATTGTTAGACGATTACGGGCATTACGCAACAAGATAAACAAAATTAAGTTGAAGATAACTACAGCCGCAATGGTGATACCACTACTTTGTGGATGCTCGCTAAAGGTTGCGGTTTGATAGAACAGCGCAGCCAGTGAGTAAGCAATATTTAATCCCCAAAGAATAGAGAAGGTCATCCAGCCACGACTGGTTTCACGCGCAATAGCACCCATCACTGAAACACAAGGCACATACAGTAAAACAAAGATTAAATAGCTGTATGCAGCAATGCCGGAGCCAAATTTTGCCCCCATAGTTCCCATTGTGCCGGTATCCATTTCACCATCACCTTTACTTGCTTCAATTGGATTAGAAAGTGCAGCTAGCGTGAAAGTCTCTTTTAAGCTATCCCATGTTTCACCAAAGGCGTCACCAATTTCACCCCACAGATCGAATTCTTCAGGATCAAAAGGCTCGTTCACAATGCTTTCCGCGGTATAAAGGGTATTTAATGTTCCCACAACCACTTCTTTTGCCATTGCACCGGTGACTAAACCTACCGTTGCTTGCCAGTTATCGTTATGAACACCAATAGGTTGCAATAATGGTGTGATCACTTTACTGACCTCTGCCAATGCAGAGTCATTGATGTTATCGGCAGGCTTACCTGAGAAAGTGAAGCTATTTAATGCACCGATAAACATACTGGCAATAATAATGACTTTACCCGCACGTACCACGAAGCCTTTTAAACGTTGCCAAGTTTGCATTAGTAACGTTTTTAGGTGAGGAACATGATAAACAGGCAGTTCCATCACGAAAGGTGACGCTTCGCCGCGCATAATGGTGTGTTTTAGCAACAAGCCTGTGAGGATAGCAACCACAATACCCAGAAGATAAAGCGAGAAAACAACACTCGCGCCGTTTTTACCAAAGAAAGCTGCCGCAAATACCGCGAAGATCGCTAAACGAGCACCACAAGACATAAACGGTGCCATTAATACGGTGATCAATCGCTCTCTGGGTGCATCTAGAGTACGCGCACCCATAATGGAAGGTACGTTACAACCAAAACCGACAATCAGTGGTACGAATGATTTACCCGGCAATCCCAGAGCTTGCATCAATCTATCCATAACAAATGCGGCACGAGCCATATAACCTGAGTCTTCAAGGATAGATAAAAAGAGGTACATCATCCCGATTTGTGGCACCAATGGAAGAACAGTATTGATACCGCCACCGACACCTTGAGCAAGGAAAATTGTCAGCCATTCAGGGAAGTTAAACGTTGCACCAACCCATTGAATACCATGAATAAAGATAGCTTCGGAGCCACCTTCAAAAGCAGGTTGTAATGCACCACCAATGTTAATTGCTAGAACGAACATTAAATACATAACAAACAGGAAGATAGGAACACCTAACCAACGGTTTAATATCACTTTATCGATATTTTGTGTCAGAATATTCGGCTTAATGGACTCCATATTGATCACGGTATGACAGATGCGCTCAATATTTTGGTAACGGGCATCCGCAATGACTAATTCTGGTTCATTATTCTGTTCGTCTTGAATGCGTTGGCGGATGTTTTTGATATCTTCACTCGTGATTTGAGCTCGTTGGTGAGTATAAATATCGCCCTCTAAACACTGTAATGCCATCCAACGACGTTGCTGTAAATTAAACTCATCATGATTAATTTTTTCAGCAAGTACCTCAACTTCATTTAATAACCATAGTGGATAAGAAGTGAGTAATTCTTGTGGTTTTTTCTTTTCAGCCGGGAAGGTATCAATGGCTTCTTTGAGCTTATCAATGCCAGATGCTTTGGTTGAAATCATTGGAATAACAGGACAACCCAAATGTTCTGAAAGTGCCTTGATATCAATTTGCATATCTTGGTGTTCTGCAATATCGAGCATGTTTAATGCCACGATACACGGAATACCAAGCTCAAGCAGTTGCAATGTCAAATAGAGGTTACGCTCAAGGTTTGATGCATCAACCACGTTAATCAACATGTCAGCTTCATTACTTAAAATGAAATGGCAGGCGATTTGCTCATCAAGCGATGTCTGTTCTGAGATTGTCGTTAAAGAGTAAGTTCCGGGTAAATCGACGAGCTCAATTTTATGATTTGCAGTTGTGAAACGACCAACTTTACGTTCGACCGTTACACCCGCCCAGTTACCCACACGCTGACGAGAGCCTGTTAACTGATTAAAGAGTGTTGTTTTACCGGCATTGGGATTACCGATAAGGCCTATAGTGAGAGGAGTCATAATAGTGATGCCAATAGTTGTCTTGCCAGGTTGAATGAGAAATAACGATTATTTTTCGCTATGAACTACTTCGCTAAGATTAATGAATGCGAGATCTTTTTTTCTTAAAATTAGGGAGACTCGGTGCGTTTCTATTTGAATAGGATCACCCAGTGGTGCGATACGAATAACGTTAAACACAGCGCCAGGTAACATACCTAAAGATAACAATTTCTGTCTGTATGCAGGGCTAATCTGAGGTGAGTAGCTCAAGATTTTATAACTGTGATTTGGGATCAGAGACATAATCGTCCTTCCACGAATGTTGATACAAAAAATAATGATACTGATAATTATTAACGCGTATGAGAATTCACATAATAATAGTCAGGATAATTATAATAAATATTTTTAATGCTAATGAGAATTATAATTATCCTTATTGGGTATAATTTAGCCTAGACTACACTTATCTGCACTTGATTTAAATCAACCAGAGAAAAGATATTGGGAGGAAATCAGGCTGTTTTCTCTATCTGTTACTAGACAAAAACAAAATGTGAAGTGTTGAGATGTCGATGTAGCAATAAAATAATAATCAATTAATAGTATTAACAGGGAACAAGATAAACGTAGATTTCAAGAATATGAAGATCGCGAGCTTAAGTAAAAAAGCTCGCGTTGTTATTGTGAATGCCTACTAATTAGTGAGTTTGCTGGTGGCTAAAAAGCTGGTAAATATTGTTAGGGGTATAGCTATCACCTTCAAATGAAACGACCCAATCAGTAATTAAATCTATATTGATGGGATAGATTTCACCTTCTTGCATCTCTTTCACATAAAATGGCACATTGAGTAATTTTGCATAAACAGTGTCTCCATCACGAGACTGTGGCACAAACCACATATGCTCTAGCTCTTCCTCTTCACCATAAGGAATGCCGAATTTGATCATAAATTGCCACGGGTTTTCGGTCTCTTCGGGTTTGTCTTTTCCTAATAACTTGGAGAGAAACCCACTTTTTTTCTCAACAGGTGGTTGATTGTAGTTATCAAACATAGAAACGAAGTATTCCCAACGTCGCTTGGCTTTTTCAGACATCTCATAGGTTTCTTCATTGCTACGCAGTAGCATCATCGCTTGCTGCTCTTCATAACCTTTAAAGAAGGTTTCTAAAACAGGATTTTCTTCATTGGTTCTAAATAGCATAGAAGAAGGATGTTGATGATATTCATCACGATCGGCCAAATCACCCAAGAAAACGCCGTGTGGTGCACCTTCCGTGTCGTAACGCATCTCTTCTAAAGGTCTAAGGCTTTCGAGTGGTGTTGATTGATTAATATGGCGAATACCTTCTTCAAAAGGTAATGCGACAAGATACTCCAAGCCTGATGATGTTTGACCGCAAAGCATTGGTTCACCAAATGCAATTTGGCGATGATTAATGCTGTTATTAACAAAGCAACGGAAGAGATCAGGAATACCATAGTAAGATTCAAGCATACTTGGAATAACTAAATCGACTTCTGTTAAACCACAACGAGCTAATCCATGTGTATGGAACCAGAACATGGTTGGTGGTTCATTTTCTGTGTCATAGACAGCATGAATAACATATAAGCTTTCTACTTCAGGATAAAGATCGGGCGTTTCTAATTGGAAGCGTATCCACTCAGGCGTTAATGCTTTACCTGCCGCTGATTCATCTAATGCTAAAACTATTTCGGGTGCGATGATATTAAGAAAATTCAGTTGATGGCGATAACTCGCTAAAGGATGCAAGGTTTCAGTAAACAGTGTTTCCAACAATAAATCTTGAGTTGTGGCATTTGCGTGCGCTAATAATTGCGGGGTAAGTTCATCTGTTGAATACATTGGGCGTATTTCGTAATTTTCATCACGAGGGTAAAGACAGACAAAAAAATGTAACTCGTCATCACCATGTTGGCAACGATAGAAAAAACCGTCATCAATATTTTCACTGAGATAATTTATTTCACCATCAGTGTAATCTGTCTGTTCGTCTAGACGTTGTTCAATAAGCGCATAGTTTAGTGGCTGTGCAGGGAAGGCCACTATACGAGAGGGCACTTTTTCTCCTTGCCCGGCTGCGATATCTAAGTACTGCTGTCTGTTATCCATATTTTTTATCACTCGTATATTAAAGATAGAAAAATAGGATATCAGGGATAACAAGAGAGGAATAGATGGAGTTATCTGAGCTTGTGAGGGTTATTTAATCTATTGTTGATAATAAAAATTAATGAAAAGTAAAACAGAGAAAACGTTATAAAAAATAACGGATATCAATAAGTTATTAATATCCGTTAGATGTCAGCTAATCAAGGAAAATAATTAATCTTTTGATTATTTACCTTTCAGCAATTGCATGATGTCTTCTGTTTTCTCTTCATCGTCATCATCTTCAAACTCAATACCCAGTTCAACCATTAATTCGTCAATACGATCAAGGGTTTTCTCAGTATAAGCCTGTTCTTCTGCGTTGAGTTTTTCACCGTTTTCAAGACGAGACAGTAATTCATCTAAACGAGCATCGTTTTCTAACAGGTCTAATTCTTGCTCAGATGTTAAACGAACGGGCTCTTCTTTAACGGGTGCCGGTTTTTTCTTCGCCACTTTTGGTGTATCACCCACAATCAGAGGGATCGGTTTTTTGCTACCAATACGGGGATCTTTCGGCGCTGTATTTTTCGTTTGCTGTTTATTTTCCGCTTCCTGCTGACGGTTACCGGCAGGATTGCCGCGGTGTTTTTTTTGACGTTTACGTTCACGTCCTTCCGCGTTCAGCTCTTCACGAGATTTCTTACGTGTTTTAGCTGCGGGTTTTCTTTTAATCATATTCATAATGGTAACTCGATAGTGATCTTCTTGGTTGCGCAATCTATCAGAAACAAATTTTCAATAAAAGCGCAAATTTAAGACAATTTAATTTTTGCTCACGTACAATGTGCGGTTCGTTTCACTATACTTTACTGTGTTGTGACGTCAATCAACGACCAAACTAAATTAATTAACTTAAATTTTTATTTATTATGACATTATTATCTGCACAATTACGTAAACCAGTATATTGGTGGGTTATTGGTTATGCGACGCTCTGGATCTTAGTGAGTTATCTCTTTGACCCTACCGTGCCTTATGATGCTGTTGAGGCTGTTAATTGGGGCACTAATGGAGGGTGGGGATCTCCAAAAAATCCTTGGTTTGTTGGTTTTATAATGACACCGGCTATTTATGGCGGTATCGATTTTAGCTTTTATTGGTATTTTATCCACTTTATTGTCATTGCCATTGGGCTATTAGGTGTTTGGAACTTAGCCTATAAGTTGACACAAAATACTAATCTAGCTTGGTTTGCTATGTTGTCGCTTAATTTATCTGGCGTTATCAACTTTGATATTATCCCGTATAACGATAATTATATTCTAGTGGGTTGTTGGGCATGGGCGTTCTATTTTTTCCTTTGTGCTATTAATGACAATCAAAAATATTGGATTGGTTTTGCGATTACGATGGGTATCGCCACAATGGGGAAATATTCATCGTTAGCTTTTATGGGTTCTGTGTTTTTATCAAGCCTTTTTGTACCTAAAGTTCGAGCAAGTTATTGTTCTCCCTATTTCTATATAGCGTTGGTTATTTGGTTTGCTTTTGTTATCCCTAATTTTATTTGGTTATGGCAAACCGACTTTGCCGCTTTTAAGTGGGTCGATTCACAAATAGAAAACCGTTTTAATTTGCGTACAACGCGTGCTGTACTGACGGTTTTTTATCCCATTATCTTGATGTGGGTAATATTACGTCTTTATGGTGGCCGAGTAAGTTGGTCTGCATCTAAAGATAGCCAATTGTTGAATTTTGTATTGCTATTCCCATTGGTAATTATTTTTGTCTGGTTTAGTTTTCATGAAGGTGGACGTATCACGGAATGGTTACAGCCCTTTATGTCAGTTGCAACTGCGCTTTTTGTGGGTTCAATCAGTGTCATGCCTAAGCGTTCATTGCGTGGTGTATTGTACGGTTTAGGTGTGTTTGGCATGTTGGTTGTTTCTGGCTATACCGTCGTTCAAGCTGCTAATGTGCGTAATGCAGGTCAAAAATTTATTGGTGTAAAAACCTTTGTGCAAGAGGTTGAACAAGCATGGCATCAGCATTATCACACGCCACTTGCATATGTTGGTGGTGAGTATATGCATGAATGGGTGACTTTTTATGGTAAAGATAGACCATTATCTTCACAGCCTTGGGTGTTAGAAGAAAATGTTCAACCACCTAATATTTATAATCGATATATAACACTTCAACAATTAGAAGAAAAAGGTGTCGTCTTAGTGAGTGCAGTCGGCTATTACTGTGAAAAAGCACATTTTGATGAAGGATTAAAGCACTGGCCGAGCTTAAAAATAGCGGATACTCAAGAGATAATGTTTCGTGCTGAACCTGATGCCATTGCCGAGCCAGTTTGTATTGCATTTGTGGCGCCAAAAACACATAAGGAAAAGTAGAGATGCGTTACGCCGATATTCAGGTTGAAACAGAAAGATTAAGATTGCGCCCTTTTGAAATGGGGGATGCGGAAGATTGGTTTAAGATCATGAGCTCACCTGAAGTGACGCGCTACTGGAGTCATCTTCCTTGGCAATCTCTGCAAGAAGCGCAAGAAGATATCATTCAAGATATCACCCATATGGAAAGAAAAGAGTATCTGCGTTTAGCGGTGATAGATAAAGCAACTAATACACTGATGGGGATGTGTGTTTTCTTTAATCATTACCCTAATTCACGACGTGGCGAAATCGGATATTGCCTTGATACGGCTTATCAAGGCAGGGGGGTGATGAAAGAAGCTATGGCTGCGTTTATCACGTATCTCCAAACGCATTTATCTGTTCGTCGTTTAGAGGCCGATATTCACCCTGATAATAAAGCTTCAGCTGCTTTATTAGCGAAATTAGGTTTTGAACAGGAAGGGTATCTTAAACAGCGTTGGATAGTCGGTGATGAGGTTTCTGATTCGATTATCTTTGGTTTGTTGTTGCCCACGAACGTTGCATAATCACCTCTTTTCTTATAAAAAACGGCACGTTATTGGTGCCGTTTTGTCTGTATCATCATGATCTTAATTTATTAAATGTTAAAATAAATTATTTAAATCAATCACGTGAGTATCAATTAGTAATATTTTTAAAATAAATAGCAGTGAAACAATCACAACACATAGATTAATTTCTTTCCAGCGGAAAGTACCCACTTTCATCACACAATAGGCAATAAAACCAAGAGCAATACCTTCAGTAATTGAGAAGCTAAATGGCATCATGACAGCAGTGATAAAGGCTGGAACAGATTCTGTTAAATCATCCCATTTCACGCGCGTAAGGCTGGATGTCATTAATACACCCACATAAATCAGTGCGCCTGCCGTCGCATAGCTTGGTACCATGCCTGCGAGTGGTGATAAGAAGATCGCGAGTAAGAAAAGAACACCGACAACGACCGCCGTTAAACCTGTACGACCGCCGACAGAAACACCCGAAGTACTTTCGATAAAAGCAGTGACAGACGATGTTCCCATTGCAGAGCCTGCAACAGAGCTTAAGCTATCGACATATAATGCTTGTTTCATCCGTGGAAATTTGCCTTTGTCATCGGTTAATCCCGCTTTATCTGTCACACCAATTAATGTGCCTGAAGAGTCAAATAGGTTAACTAACATAAAGGCAAAAATCACACCAGAAAGGCCGATATCTAACGCGCCAACAATATCCACCTTACCTACCACGGTAGTGATAGAAGGTGGCATAGCAAAGATACCTTGATATTGAACATCCCCTAAGAAAAGACCAATGATAGTGGTGATAACAATTGAGATAAGAATTGCGGCATGAATATTACGAGCAGCAAGAATAGCGATAATAAAAAAGCCTAATGCACCTAGTAATACGTTATGAGAAGCAAAATTACCGATAGTCACGATAGTGTCGTTATTAGGAATAATAATACCGGAGTTTTTTAAGCCCATCATGGCGATAAAAAGGCCGATACCGCTCGTAATACCCACACGTAAACTCAGTGGAATATGGGCAATTATCCAATAACGAATACGAAAGAGCGTGAGTAAAAACAGACCTACGGCACCCCAGAAAATCGCTCCCATAGCAACTTCCCATGAGTAGCCCATTGCACCAACAACCACAAAAGCAAAGAAGGCGTTTAGACCCATAGCGGGGGCAACGGCGATAGGTAAATTTGCCACTAATCCCATTAAAATACTGCCGAAAGCCGCAATTAAGCAGGTCGTTACGAAGACGGCTTTGATATCCATATTGGCAGCGGCGAGAATTTGAGGGTTAACGAAGATAATATAAACCATCGTTAAGAAAGTCGTGATACCCGCAATTAGTTCAGTGCGAGCGTTTGTACCGTGTTCTTGTAGCTTAAACACACGTTGGAGCAAACCCTGTGAACCAGAGTTTGGTGATGACATGCTCATAGACAAAAGATCCCAAAAAAAATGTTTTTCGCTTTATCCTACACAAATAAAACCATAACTGCACCTAAAAAAGTAATCGATTGCGTAGAGGGAAAATCTAAAGCTTAAAAAACGTTGAGATCCTTTAAGGGTTAAACTGGATAAATGTAAGGAGGCTAATAAGTCTAATAATGGTATCGACATGATGCAATTTCTATAGCGAGATCAGTCATACATTTAAATCCTTTTCTATGCCTTTTCTTTTTCGGTGAAATATTTTTTTCTAAACGGCAACACCCTTTGCCAAAAAGGGCGCTTTTCTTTTTGTGTGGAAAATAATTTAGCCACTCTATTGGCAATAATTTCCAATGAAAAACAGAGCACAAAATAGATAAAAGCAACAAACAGAAAGACTTCCATTGGGTAAACCATACTGCGGTTATTGACTTGTGTCGCTAAGAACGAAAGCTCACCGACACCGACGACATAAGCTAATGAAGTATCTTTGATTAAGGCTATCCACTGATTAATAAATGAAGGCACCATCATGCGTAATGCTTGTGGCAATACGATATGCCACAACACTTGCCAGCGATTAAAGCCTAAAGATAATCCAGCCTGCCATTGCCCTTTTCCTATTGCTAAAATGCCAGCTTTGACGCCATGTGCAATATAAGACGATGTAATTAACGCCAATGCACAAATTACGGTGGTGATTTCAGGTATTTCCATCCCTAATACAACGGGCAATAAAAAATAGACCCAAAATATCAACATAATGACGGGAATAGCGCGGAAAAAACCTAAAAAAGCCGCGAAAAGGTTAACCCAGATGCCTCTGAGCATAGCTAGGGCAATGCCACCTAATGTACCTAAAATAATAGATGCAATACCCGCAATGATACTGATAAAGATGGTCAGCGCTGCACCTTCTAAAGGCCCATCAGGATAAGCACCAAAGAGTAAGTACTGCCAGTTATCAGCAATAACAGTAAAATCCATTTTAATATCCTTGTGCTAATTTACGTTGCTGATGCCATTGTCCCCAAGCCTCCATCAAGGCTATCGCCGCAATATAAAGAATGGTTGCGACACCAAAGGCTTCAAAGGTACGTAGTGATTCTGTTTCGACTTGTCTTGATGCGTAAGAAAGCTCTGCAACACCAATAGCCATAGTCAGTGATGAATTTTTTATCACATTCATGTATTGACCCAACAAAGGAGGCAGAGCAATACGAAACGCTTGAGGTAAAATCACATAACGCATAGATTGCCACGGTGTTAAGCCTAGTGCTAAAGCGGCATATTTTTGCCCTTGTTTAACACCTTGAATGCCCGCTCTCAGCTCTTCGGCAATAAATGGCGTTGAGTAAAATGTCAGCCCCACAATGCCAGCCAAAAACTCAAAAGAAGGCCAAGAAAGTGTTACACCTAAGAATACAATCTCATGAGGTGTGTTTAACCACATCATGGCGCTTTGTGGCAGAAATTCTCCTGAGGCGAAATACCAAAAGAACAACTGTACTAACAGTGGAGTATTTCGAAATAGTGAAGTATAAGCAGTGGCTAACCAGCGTAATGGCGCAAACGTGCTATCTCTTGCAGCACTAAGGGCGAAGCTCATTAATGTTGCGATGACAATAGTCCAAAAAGAGATAAGCAAAGTGATTAGAAAACCGTTCCAGAGCCAGCTTAAATAGTGTGGCTCAAGAAGGTAATGTGATAGAAATTGCTCAAACATATAATAGGCCTATTGTAGACACCAAACCCCGCAAAAGCGGGGTAGGTGTTTTAGTAAAGGAATAACTTTATTTTGATGAAAGAAGAAAGTTATTACGCTTTAAAGATCAAGATTGTGGTGTTTGCTCTGATAGTGGGGCAAATTTAAAATCACCGCGAGGTTGAGCTGATTTGGTTTCAGGGCCAAACCAGCGGTTATAGATCTCTTCTGCTTTGCCTTCTTTTTCCAATCTTAATAGTGTGTTATTGATTTCATTAATTAAACGTTCTTCACCTTTAGCTGCTGCAACTGCTTGGTATTCACGGGTGATGCTAAACGGTGAAATTTCAAAATCTGCTTTAATGGCATCAGGAAGATTGGCTAATAAACCCACTAATTTTGCATCGTCTTGTGTGATGGCTTGTACGTTACCATTACGTAATGCGGCGAAAGCCAGTGGTGTATCGTCATAAGAGATAACTTTGGTGTCAGGATAGCGTTCACGTAACGTGATTTCTTGAACAGTACCTTTATCTGCACCAATGCGCAGTGAATGAATTTGTTCTGGGTTAGTTAAAACCCCTTTACGTGCAATAAATTTTTGTCCGGTTGCAAAGTAAGGAATAGAGAAGTCAACCTGCTTAGCGCGTTCATCGGTAATGGTGAAGTTGGCCGCGATTAAATCAACTTTCTTAGAACTTAAAAGTGGGATACGGTTTGCTGGGTTTGTTGGGCGAAGTTCCAGTTTTACACCTAAATCGTTGGCGATCTCATTGGCGATATCCGCATCATAACCTGCCAGTTTTTTGGTTTGAGGATCAATGAAGCCAAAAGGAGGATTGCTATCAAAAATCGCGATACGTACTACACCTGCTTTTTTTATATCATCGAGTTTATCTGCTTTTGCAAGACCAGAGAAAAGCACAGAGCCTGCAATTAATGCGGTTGCCAAAACACGTAGTTTCATTATTCACCCCAAAGAAAAGAATTATCATCGTTATGTTGGATATCACGCTATCAAGTTGATCTAAGTTCATAAAATAATAAAAATTGATATGTATATGCTTTTAAGGAATAAGATAAAAAAACGTGTTGAGCTAGAAGGGGATTAATTGATAAGAAAATAAAAAAACAGCGACATCAGCGTCGCTGTTTTGAAGAAAAGAAAAAGAGAGATAAATTTATTTAGAGGTGCTGCTGTCGTCACTTTTGGTGAGCATTTTTTCTACTTGGTCGCCCCCTAAATGGCGGAAATCATGACCTTTTACGTAATAGAAAATGAACTCACAAATGTTCTGGCAACGGTCGCCGATGCGTTCAATTGAGCGTGCACAAAAGAGTGCGGTTAACACACTTGGAATAGTGCGAGGGTCTTCCATCATGTAAGTCATTAATTGACGGACAATCCCCTCATATTCGTTATCAATTTTAGCGTCTTCACGATAGATGCGTACCGCTTCATCTAAATCCATGCGCGCAAACGCATTAAGAACATCATGAAGCATTTGTATGGCGTGTTGACCTAAAGATTCTAAACTCACAAGCAGAGGTTGATGCTGGTGTGAAAACTTTTCAAGCGCCGTTTTACAGATTTTTTCAGCAACATCACCGATACGTTCTAGCTCAGCGATCGTTTTTGATATCGCCATAATTAAACGTAAGTCACTCGCGGTTGGCTGGCGTTTAGCAATAATTCGCATACACGCATCATCAATGGCGACTTCCATCATATTGACGTTATGGTCACCTTCAATAACTTCATTTGCCAATGCTTGGTCTTGATTATGCATTGCCATAACGGCTTTTTTCAGTTGTTCTTCAACAAGCCCACCCATAACCATCAGCTCGGTACGGATATGCTCTAACTCAGCATTAAATTGACCAGAAATATGCTTGTTGTGATTTAAATTATCCATTGATTGCCTCGTTATCAGCCATAACGCCCAGTGATGTAATCTTCAGTTTGTTTTTTCGCAGGACGCGTAAATAACGTATCCGTATCGCTAAATTCAATTAACTCACCTAAATACATAAATGCAGTGTAATCAGAACAACGTGCTGCTTGTTGCATGTTATGTGTCACGATAACCACGGTATATTCTGATTTGAGTTCGCTGATAAGTTCTTCAATACGACCTGTTGAGATTGGGTCAAGTGCTGAACAAGGCTCATCGAGTAATAACACTTCAGGACGAATAGCGATACCGCGTGCAATACATAAACGCTGTTGTTGACCACCAGATAAACTATATCCACTTTGATGTAATTTATCTTTGGTTTCGTTCCATAATGCGGCTTTAGTCAAAGCCCACTGAACACGTTCGTCCATATCAGCGCGAGATAACTTTTCGAATAAGCGTACACCAAAAGCGATGTTGTCATAAATTGACATCGGGAAAGGTGTTGGTTTTTGGAACACCATACCGACTTTGGCACGCAATAGCGCGATATCTTGCTTATCTGTCAGGATATTGTTGCCATCTAGCAGAATCTCGCCTTCTGCACGTTGTTCGCCATAAAGCTCATACATCTTATTAAAAGTACGCAGTAAGGTTGATTTACCACAGCCAGAAGGGCCGATAAATGCAGTCACCTTATTTTTGGCAATATCTAAAGAGATATTTTTCAGCGCATGGAATTTACCGTAGTAGAAGTTCAAATCACGAACTTGAATTTTATTTCCTGCGTTATCATTAGCCATAATCATTCAACGTCTCTCTTGCTTAACTTTCTGCGTTAACCGTGCTTGCGTTTAGCAAACAGCACGCGCGCAATAATATTGATAAATAGAACACAGAGGGTGATAAGTAATACGCCAGCCCAAGCAAGCTCTTGCCATTGTGCAAAAGGACTCATGGCGAACTTAAAGATAGTCACAGGTAAGTTAGCTATCGGTTCGTTTAAGTCTGTGCTCCAGAATTGATTTGATAGTGAAGTAAATAACAGTGGTGCTGTTTCACCTGCAATACGTGCAATCGCTAATAACACACCCGTGATAATGCCTGATACCGAGGCTTTTAAGGTGATTTTAGAGATCATTTTCCACTTTGGTGTTCCTAATGCGTAAGCGGCTTCGCGTAAGCTATCAGGGACTAACTTCAACATATTTTCAGTGGTACGTATCACGATAGGAATTTGCAGTAACGCTAATGCGATAATCCCAGCCCATCCTGAAAAGTGCTGCATCTGTGCAACCACAATGGTGTAGACAAAGAGTCCGACGACGATTGATGGCGCTGACAGCAAAATATCGTTAATAAAACGTGTAGTTTCAGCAAGCCATGAACGACGACCATATTCAGCCAGATAAATCCCTGCAAGAATACCTAACGGTGTTCCAATAACCGTCGCCCACAAAATCAGTAAGCCACTACCAGCAATGGCGTTCGCCAATCCACCACCATCAGTATTCGGTGGTGGAGTCATTTCAGTAAAAAGCGCGATTGACATGCCATCAAAGCCTTTGGTGAACGTAGAGAATAAAATCCACGTTAACCAGAAAAGAC
Organism: Proteus penneri; assembly: GCF_022369495.1. Classification (NCBI taxonomy): domain Bacteria; kingdom Pseudomonadati; phylum Pseudomonadota; class Gammaproteobacteria; order Enterobacterales; family Morganellaceae; genus Proteus; species Proteus penneri. Next base: position 3,275,011 of record NZ_CP059690.1, on the reverse strand, counting down.
CAAATGCCATAGTCGAGATAGATAAAAACAGCGCGATACGGTTTTTTTGACGACGCCAAAGTTGGCGTTTATGGCGTACACGCAGTTCGTTTTCTGTTTGAACTCGTAATGAAGAAGAGGATGTTTTAGACATATCAGCGCGCCCCTTCATTTTTTGATAAACGTAATGTCATAAACTTAGAAATCGCGAGAACGATAAAGGTGATGACAAACAAGATAAGCCCTAATTCCATTAATGCAGCAGTGTGTAATCCCGTTTCTGCTTCAGCAAATTCGTTCGCTAATGCAGACGTGATACTGTTACCTGGCATAAACAGTGAGATAGAGTCTAATTGGTAGGTATTACCGATGATAAAGGTCACCGCCATGGTTTCACCTAAGGCACGGCCTAATCCCAACATAACGCCACCGATAACACCGTTACGGGTATAAGGTAGAACGATATTCCAAATCACTTCCCATGTTGTACAACCAATACCGTAGGCTGATTCCTTCATCATGACAGGTGTCTGTTCAAACACATCACGCATCACAGAAGCGATATAAGGAATGATCATGATAGCGAGGATAACACCTGCAGCTAAGATACCAATACCAAAAGCAGGGCCTGAGAAAAGCTCACCCACAATAGGAATGGATGAAAGCACATTACCGACAGGCTCTTGGAAATAGGTGGCAAACAGTGGTGCGAAGACAAATAGCCCCCACATACCATAAACAATACTTGGGATAGCCGCGAGTAACTCAATCGCAATACCTAATGGACGTTTTAGCCAATTAGGCGCTAATTCAGTGAGGAAAAGGGCGATACCAAAACTGACAGGAACAGCAATAATCAGTGCGATGACTGAGGTCACAATGGTACCGTAGATTGGCACTAATGCACCAAATTCCTGTGCCGGTGGATCCCATTCTTTTGTCCATAAGAATGAAAGGCCAAACTGCTGAATACTTGGCCATGAGGCAAAAATCAGTGAAACAATGATACCTGTTAAAAGCAAAAGCGTAATCAACGCAGCTAGACGGACTAGTGCGCTGAAAATAACGTCCCCTCGTTTACTAGGGGCCTTTATTACCGTTGTGTGCTCGGCCATAAAGCCTCTTTTAATTTATTACCCCCTGTTTTACAGGGGGTGAACGTTAACTAATTTCTTAATGGTTGCCGTTTTATTAGTAAATCGGTTTACCATTACTGTCTTTAATACTTGTTTTCCACGCTGTGCGGATTTGTTCTACAACTTCGGTTGGTAAGACGGCATAATCAAGATTTTTCGCTTCCTGATTACCTTTCTCATAAGCCCAGTTGAAGAAATTCAGTACTTCTTTACCTTTCACAGCATCTTTTTGTGTTTGATGCACAAGGATAAAGGTGGTTGAAGTAATCGGCCATGCATTTTCACCTTTTTGGTTAGTCAGATCTTGTGCAAAGCTTTTGCTCCAATCGATTTTTCTTGCTGCCGCACTGAAACTGTCTGCTGTAGGCGCGATGACTTCGCCGTCAGCGGTGACTAATTTAGTATAAGCAAGATTGTTTTGTTTCGCGTAAGCATATTCAACATAACCAATTGAACCCGGTACACGTTGAACGAATGCAGCGATACCATCATTTCCTTTTCCACCTAAGCCTGTTGGCCATTTAACGGTAGAGCCAGCACCTACGCCATCTTTCCATGCACTATTTACTTTTGATAAGTAGCTAGTGAAAACGAAAGAGGTGCCTGAACCATCAGCACGACGAATAACCGCAATATTTTGGTCTGGTAATTTTAAGCCTGGATTGAGTTTAGCAATGGCTGGGTCGTTCCATTTTTGGATCTTGCCTAGATAGATATTACCGATAGTGTCGCCATCTAAGGTCAGTTCACCTGATTTGATACCAGGAATATTGACTGCCATAACAACGCCACCAATCACAGTAGGAAATTGGAATAAACCGTCAGCTTGTAATTTATCGTCTGCTAATGGCGCATCAGAAGCACCAAAATCAACGGTATTAGCAATGATTTGTTTAACACCACCAGAGGAGCCAATGCCTTGGTAGTTAATTTTGTTACCCGTTTCTTTCTGATAGGAATCTGCCCATTTAGCATAAACTGGGGCAGGGAACGTTGCGCCAGCACCAGTCAGCGAGGTCGTTGCCTGTGCAGAAAGAGCGGTCATTGAAAACGCAGCGGCAATGACACTAGTCAGGGTGGTACGCATCAGTTTCATAATCCCTCCTGTGGGATAGGTAGAATAATTTTCGACATCTATCAACTTCGGTTACGGTACGCACAGACAATAGGTCAGTTAGATGACAATTAAATGTCTTAATTGTGACAGTTTTATGACAAAGCATAAAAATGATGAAATATTTATAGGGGAGAAAGAAAAAAAGGAAGTGAGAAAGATAAAAAGAGATAGATTAAGATGTGCCTAATCGTCTTCGTCTTCTCGCTCTTTTAATGGAAAGTTAGCTCGAATTAATAATCCACCTTTAACACTATCATCAAGCTCAACATAACCACCGTGAGCATCCATGATACGGCGAATAATGGATAATCCTAAACCCGCCCCCGTTGAGCTACGCGCTTGTTCACCTTGAACAAAAGGCTGGAAAAGACGTTGTCTATCCTCTTGTGGAATACCAGGGCCATCATCTTCGACTTGAAACCATGCATATTCTTCATTTTTTCCACTTGAAACGCTTATCCAGCCATTGCCATAGCGGGTGGCATTGACAACCATATTGGCAAGTGCTCGTTTTACAGCGATAGGATTAGCTGTGATATTAATGGGTTCTGGATAAAGATGTTCTTCACTGATTTTTCCTGAATTAGATTCAGCTGAAATGACTTCTTGTAATAGATTATTCATATCACACAGTTCTAAAGATATCTCTTTACCCGTGCGCATATAGTCTAAAAATTGCCCAATAATAGCATCACAATCTTCGATATCTTTATTAATAGAGTCTGCGAGGTAACTATCTTCGGGACTCATCATTTCAGTTGCTAAACGAATACGAGTCAGTGGTGTACGCAAATCATGACTAACACCTGCCATAACAAGTGTTCTATCATTGTCTAATGAGCGAATTCCTGATGACATCTGGTTAAAGGCGCGAATGATTGAACGCATTTCTGAAGAGCCAGATTCAGGAATAGGAGGAGGAATGACGCCTTTTCCAATCCGGCGCGCAGCATACTCTACTTCATTGAGTGGGCGATTTTGAAAACGACTATAAAGCCAGAAAAAAGCGACAACGATAATAATAAAAATAATCGCTTGTCGATAAACAGGCAGTAAGAAGTTTTGCCCTAATTCAGTTAGTGGTACACGGATCCAAAGAGAAGGGGAAATATGTGTATTGACCCATAAAACAGGATATTCCAGCGTATTCTCGATCCAAATTTCAGTTTTCCCCTCAAGATATTCAGTCATCTGTTCACTTAATTCATCGTCTATTTTTGCCCAATAGAGCCCTTCCTTAAGTGCAGCTTCTTTATCAAAGAAAGAAATGCCTAATTCGTTATAGATTTTATTGCGTAAAGCCGGGGATATTTTTAGCGGAGTGCCGTCAACTAGGATCAGTTCTTCAGGTACTAATGTGCGTATTTCATACGCTAATACTTTATTAAATTGCTGAAGGCTTGGCCCAACAATAAGATGCTGCACAAGGATATAGCTGGCTATCAAGCTAAAAAAAAGCAGCGAGATAACCAGAAATAACGAGCGTGTCAGTTTATTGTGAGGGGAAAGCCTCAGCCTTCTCATTGAACGTTGGTTCCATCAGGAACAAAGACGTAACCAAGACCCCAAACCGTTTGAATATAGCGAGGATGTGTTGGATCTTCTTCAATCATGCGGCGTAAACGAGAAATTTGCACGTCAATTGAGCGCTCCATTGCACTGTATTCGCGACCACGAGCAAGGCTCATTAACTTATCACGAGAAAGCGGTTCACGAGGGTGTGATACCAACACTTTCAATACAGCAAATTCACCACTTGTCAGAGGCATATGCTCTTCTTCGTGGAACATTTCACGTGTACCAAGGTTTAGCTTGAATTTACCAAAAGAGATAATGGCATTATCTTGTGATGGTGCACCGGGCAGTTCGTTCGCTTGGCGACGAAGAACGGCGCGAATACGTGCGAGTAATTCTCTTGGGTTGAAAGGTTTTGATATGTAATCATCAGCGCCAATTTCAAGCCCTACAATTCTATCAACCTCTTCCCCTTTTGCAGTAACCATAATAATAGGAATAGGGTTATTTTGGCTTCTTAAGCGACGGCAAATAGATAAGCCATCTTCACCTGGAAGCATTAAATCGAGCACAATAAGGTGGATAGATTCACGTGTGAGCAGACGATCCATTTGATCAGCGTTTGCAGCAGTACGGATTTGAAAACCCTGCTCTGTCAAATAACGCTCGAGTAGTGAACGTAGACGTAAATCATCATCTACGATTAGCACTTTATAACTTTCTTGCATTTTTTAAGCTCCCGAAGTGCAAATGCTTCTATTAGCGAATTCTATCATCGATAAGAATATTAAACCAAAAACAAAGAATAAATATTAATAATTTATAGATAAAACTTGTTCTTTGGTGAGGATAAAGAGAATAAATCTATTTATTTGCCTTATTCTGAATGATACTTGATAGATAATACGCAGTAATTAACTTCACCACCTGGTGTTTGCACACTAATTTCATCATCAACTTGCTTACCAATAAGCGCTCTGGCAACAGGGGAATCAATAGAAATCCACTGCTTTGCTGGGTCAAATTCATCGGGACCCACAAGTCTAAAGGTTTTGACATTTTCGTCATCATCTTCAAGCGTAACCCAAGCACCAAAATAGACTTTTCCTTCTTGGCGAGGATCGGGGTCAACGATTTTTAGCTCATCAAGACGTTTTGATAAAAAACGAACACGTCTATCAATTTCGCGTAATCGCTTCTTTCCATAAATATATTCAGCATTTTCTGAACGGTCACCTTGTGCCGCGGCTTCTGAAACCGATTGTGTGACACGGGGGCGTTCTTCTTTCCAAAGATATTTTAGCTCTTTGTCTAAGGCATACCAGCCATCACGAGTAATATAGTTACTTTTTGCCATTACAAATAAAAACTATCATCAACATTGAATTTCATAAAGATACTATAACGTGAATGTTAAAATAATCTGTTAATTTCCTCATAATTGTCGAGATAGATAGGAAATTTGCCCAATTTTTTTAGTGCTCTGCGTGTATAATAACCATCTTTTTTTAACTATTCCTCTCGGTAGGTAAATATTTTATGAATGAATCATTAAGCCGAATTATTGCAGATGAGCTCTCAGTTAAGCCCCAGCAAGTCCTTTCGGCTATAACGTTACTGGATGAAGGGAATACGGTGCCATTTGTTGCCCGTTATCGTAAAGAGGTCACCGGCGGACTAGATGATACGCAATTACGTCAATTAGAAACTCGCCTTAGTTATCTACGGGAACTCAACGATCGCCGCCAAACAATTTTAAAATCAATTGAAGAACAAGGAAAATTAACGCCTGAGTTACGTTCTTCAATTAATGACACTCAAAGTAAAACAGAGCTTGAAGATCTCTATCTTCCTTATAAGCCTAAGCGCCGTACTCGTGGGCAGATTGCGATTGAAAATGGATTAGAACCCTTAGCGGATTTACTGTGGAATGAACCACAAAATAATCCAGAAGAAGTGGCAACCGCTTATATCGACGCAGAAAAAGGCGTGAATGATACGAAAGCCGCTTTAGATGGTGCGCGTTATATTTTAATGGAGCGCTTTTCAGAAGATGCTGGATTATTAGCGAAAGTCCGTCAATATCTATGGAAAAATGCACACCTTGTTGCCAAAGTGATTGAGGGTAAAGAAGCAGAAGGGGCGAAGTTTAGTGATTATTTTGATCATCATGAACCTATTGCTAATGTTCCTTCTCACCGCGCATTAGCAATGTTTCGTGGTCGAAATGAAGGTATTCTTCAATTATCACTTAATCCAGATCCACAATTTGAAGAAGCACCCAAAGAGAGCTACGGTGAACAACTGATTACGGAACATTTAGGGTTACGTTTAAATAATCAACCCGCAGATAGCTGGCGTAAAGCGGTTGTAAGTTGGACTTGGCGCATAAAAGTTTTAATGCATATTGAAACAGAACTGATGAGCCAATTACGAGAAAAAGCGGAAGAAGAAGCGATTAATGTTTTTGCTCGTAACCTTAATGATCTATTGATGGCTGCTCCTGCCGGCATGCGTGCCACAATGGGGCTTGATCCTGGTTTACGTACCGGTGTTAAAGTTGCGGTTGTTGATAGCACTGGTAAATTAATCGCCACAGATACGATTTATCCACATACAGGCCAAGCGGATAAAGCGGCAGCCAGTGTTGCGGCGTTATGTATTAAGCATAATGTTGAACTGGTGGCAATTGGCAATGGTACTGCTTCTCGTGAAACCGAACGCTTTTTTGCTGAAACTGTAAAACGTTACCCAGATGTCAAAGCACAAAAGGTAATTGTGAGTGAGGCAGGAGCGTCCGTATATTCCGCATCAGAGCTTGCTGCTAACGAGTTTCCTGATTTAGATGTTTCTATTCGTGGTGCGGTATCTATCGCTCGCCGTTTACAAGATCCGTTGGCTGAACTGGTAAAAATTGATCCTAAATCAATTGGTGTTGGTCAATATCAGCATGATGTTAGCCAAACATTATTAGCCAGAAAACTGGATACTGTCGTGGAAGACTGTGTGAATAGTGTTGGTGTGGATTTAAATACAGCATCAGTACCATTATTAACGCGTGTTGCAGGACTTAGCCAATCTATTGCTCAAAATATTATTAGCTGGCGCGATGAAAACGGTCGTTTTGTTGATAGAAAACAGTTACTCAAAGTGGCGCGTTTAGGGCCAAAAGCCTTTGAGCAATGCGCAGGATTCTTGCGTATTCGAGATGGCAAAAACCCACTTGACGCCTCAACAGTTCACCCTGAAGCGTATCCTGTTGTGGAAAATATCTTGCAATCTACGCAGCAAAAGATTGACGATTTAATGGGAAATAGCGCTTTGATCTCACAGGTTGATGCAAGAGCATTTATCACGGAGCAATTTGGTCTACCAACGATTAATGACATCTTAAAAGAGTTAGCAAAACCAGGGCGCGACCCTCGCCCAGAGTTTAAAACGGCAACGTTTGCTGAAGGTGTCGAAACAATGAATGACTTAGTCAGTGGTATGATCCTTGAAGGAACTGTGACTAACGTGACGAACTTCGGCGCATTCGTTGATATCGGTGTACACCAAGATGGCTTGGTTCATATCTCTTCTTTAGCAGATCGATTTATTGAAGATCCACATACTGTGGTAAAAACGGGTGATATTGTTAAAGTTAAAGTTCTTGAGGTGGATTTAGCTCGCAAGCGCATTGCACTGACTATGCGTTTAGATGAAGTCGCGGGTGATAGTGATAAAAAACAGTCATCATCAAATAACACGAATTCTGTTAGAAATAACAAAGGGCAAAAAACAGCTCGTAATAACCGTCAGCCAATGAGTAATGGTAATAATGCAGGAAATAGTGCAATGGGTGATGCTTTAGCCGCAGCATTTGGAAAAAAACGCTAATAGCGCATTTATTGCTACCCTATTAGTTGGTAGTTGGTAAAAAGAACGAGAATAATAAGTGCGATATAACTAATATAGGTTATATCGCCTTTTTTATTACACATTATTTAGATGTTTTCTTTTGATAAAGATACTTATAAGAATTAATTAAATAGTAAGGTAATATAAATTCTCTTCCATTTTTTATAGCTTTAATATTGAACTGACTTAAGTGATATTAAAAAAATAATAAACAAAGCATTCTCTGTTTTATCTCTATATTTATTTGTTATTATTTTTATCATTCATCTTCTATTCTCCCTATCGCTGATTACCTTTATATTATAAATATGAGTTGATCGCCTTATAACCTTATTATTATTAAGGTTTTTAAGTGAACGTCTATGAGCTAGAACTGGGAACCATTGTTTCTGTTTATATCAACTCTATCTTAATTAATAGAATGAATATCTATAGGTTTATTTCACCTTTATTAGGTTATTAATATGAATTTAAATAAATTATCGTTTGGTTTGATCATGATTTCTGCTTCATTACTAGCAGGCTGTGCATCAGAATCTTCACGCTCTTTAGAGGTTGCTAAAGTCGCAACCTATCACACAACTTATACAGGCACTAAGAGCGCTATTTCAATTGGTAAGTTTGATAACCGTTCTAGTTATATGAATGGAATATTCTCTGATGGTGTTGATAGATTAGGTAATCAATCCAAAACCATTTTAATGACGCACTTACAACAGACTGGGCGTTTTAATGTATTAGATAGAGCTAATTTATCTGAATTAAAAGAAGAAGCGGGTATTAAAGGCCAAAGCCAGCAATTAAAAGGTGCAACCTATGTTATTACAGGTGATGTCACTGAATTTGGCCGTAAAGAAGTCGGTGATCGCCAATTATTTGGTATTTTAGGCCGCGGTAAAACCCAAGTTGCTTACGCAAAAGTCAATTTAAACGTTGTGAATGTAAACACATCAGAAGTGGTGTTCTCATCTCAAGGTGCGGGTGAATACGAGCTTTCTAACCGTGAAATCATTGGATTTGGTGGAACAGCAAGCTATGACTCAACACTTAACGGTAAAGTGCTAGATTTAGCAATTCGTGAAGCGGTTAATAACTTAGTTGCAGGTATTGAGAGCAATGCTTGGCAGCCTTCAAAATAATATGTCTTTATAAGGATATAACGATGTCTAAATCATTAGTAAGCCTTGCTTTTGGGGCATTATTACTGACGGGCTGTGCAAGTGGCCCTAAACCACTTTATAACTGGGACAGTTATCAACAAGTGGTTTATCAACACTATCAACAAAGTGAAAGTGACCCTCAAGCACAGATTGATGCATTAAAGAAAAGCATCGAACTTTCTCGTGCTAAATCATTAGGTATTCCACCAGGATTACATGCGCATTTAGGCATGTTATATGGTGCGACAGGTGCATTAGATTTAGCGATGGCTGAATTTAATGAGGAAAAAGCACTTTACCCTGAATCAGCAGAATTTATGGATCGCCTGATGAAAAATAAAGGAATGCAAAAATGAGTCGCTTATTCACTTTAGTTTGCTTGGCTTTTACGTTGGTATTAACGGGTTGCGCCCAGCCAGTTAAAACAGATTACACTGCATTTAAACAGAGTAAACCAAAAAGTATTTTAGTCTTAGTGCCGCAAAACCACACAACGGAAGTTGAAGCAGGGCACAGTTTCTTATCTCAAGTGACATACCCTTTGGCAGAAGCAGGATATTATGTTTTCCCTGTTGCTGTCGTTGAAGAGACATTTAAGCAAAATGGTTTATCCATGGCTGGGGATATTCACGCGGTAAGTCCTAATAAATTACGTGAAATCTTTGGGGCAGATGCTGTTTTATACTTAGATATCACCGAGTTTGGAACGTCATATCAAGTTATTTCCAGTGATACGAGAGTGACCGTGACTGCTAAGCTTGTTGATCTTCGTAATGGTGGCGTGTTGTGGAGCAGCTCTGCAACGGCATCAAGTACAGAAACAGAAGGTTCATCAGGTAGTTTAGTCGGGATGTTGGTTTCAGCTGTTGTGAATCAAATTGTTAATACCGTTTCTGATAAGAGTTACCAAATTGCAGGAATAACCAGTGTGCGGTTACTTTCAGCCGGTAAAGTAAATGGTATTTTATACGGCCCTCGCTCACCTAATTATGGTAAAGATGCAGAATAAGTAAATGCATTAAAATAAGCATCATAATGAAAGGTTCTGTTTAATTAGTTTAAAATAAGCAGAGCCTTATTTTATTTACAGATAATAATTATTCTTATTTAATGTTAGGTAATACTGCTTATACTTACGATCTGATAAGTATGAGATAGAGAGGAAATAAAAAAGAAGTGCTGTTATTGAAAAGATAAACCATCCTTGGTTGCTAGTCCATTTCCTTCCATAGTTAATAATCCATAATTCGGGTATAAAAGAGACTGATAAAATAAGAGAATGGTCAATTAGAATAAGATAAGGTATGGGGGATGCTATCTTTCCTTGTAATATAGCGACCTCTATTCTTTAAATGACTCTCAAATTTAAATCAAAACACGACTGATTTGGATATTAATCAATGTTTGTCTCTAGGATATGTAATATTATAATTTAGGTAAAGGTATAAATGTTACTATTATTATAATCATCGAATTAAGAGGGAATAAAAGAATAATAAAACCAATATAACGAGATATTTAATTAATTTAAATCGTATTTTGAGTAATATATCGCTTTAAACTCGGTGTAAAAGTTTTCTTCTGATATTCCACAATAAATTTAAACGACTAACATATTGAATAAACTTAATTTATTCATGAATATCTTTAATGGATAAGACTATTTTTATATAATGTGATTTACATCACGCCGTATATTTGAGAGTTATCGTCTATCAATAAGAAGATAGAGATTTATGCGATACCTCTTTCGATCATATTCAGTTTCTGATTTATTGGTTACACTATATCTTCCAGATATTCATAATGTCTGTTTGCTGGTATGAAATATCAGCGGTTCACTTTTGGAAGGTAGAGGCATGTCAGAACAAACAATTATTTGGGATCTTGACCTGATCCATAAGTATAACTATTCAGGTCCTCGCTATACATCATACCCAACAGCATTAGAGTTTAATCAGCAATATGGCGATGCTGATTTTATCAAAGCGACTCAACGTTATCCTGAGCGCCCTTTATCACTTTATATCCATATTCCTTTCTGCCATAAGCTGTGTTATTTCTGTGGATGCAATAAAATTATTACGCGCCATAAACATAAAGCAGATGAGTATCTTGATGTTTTAGAAAAAGAAATTATTAATCGAGCACGCTATTTTAAAGACCGAAAAGTGACTCAAATGCATTGGGGTGGGGGGACACCGACTTTTCTAGATAAGCAACAAATTAGTCGATTGGTTTCGTTATTACGTCAGCATTTTGATTTTGTCGATAATGCAGAGCTTTCTATTGAAATTGACCCGCGTGAGATTGAATTAGATGTTATCGATCATTTGCGTAATGAAGGCTTTAACCGTCTGAGTATGGGCGTGCAAGATTTCAATAAAGAAGTACAACAAAAAGTCAATCGTGAGCAAGATGAAGCGTTTATTTTTGCATTAGTAGAGCGTGCGCGTGAAGTGGGTTTTCACTCCACCAGTATTGATTTAATTTATGGCTTACCTAAGCAAACCAAAGAGAGTTTTGCCTTTACATTAAAACGAGTCATTGAATTATCACCAGATAGATTAAGTGTATTTAATTATGCTCATTTGCCTAATTTATTTGCAGCTCAACGTAAAATTAAAGATGAAGACCTCCCTTTAGCGGAAGAAAAATTAGAAATATTACAAGAAACCATTTCTACGCTAACGACAAATGGCTATCAATTTATTGGGATGGATCATTTTGCAAAGCCTGATGATGAATTAGCCGTGGCTCAGCGCAAAGGTATTTTACATCGTAATTTCCAAGGTTATACCACTCATGAAGAGTGTGATTTATTAGGTATGGGTGTTTCTGCAATTAGTATGTTAGGGGATAACTATGCGCAAAATGAGAAGGTATTGAAAGAGTATTATGCGCGCGTAAATAGTGAAGGTAATGCACTATGGCGAGGTTTATCACTGACTCATGATGATTGTATTCGCCGTGATGTAATTAAAACCTTAATTTGTAATTTTAATCTGCATTTTTCTGATATTGAAAAAATGCACGATATTGTTTTCCATGACTATTTTAAAGAAGATTTAGAATTACTTGTGCCAATGAAAGATGACGGTTTAGTTGAAATAACAGTTGACGGCATTCAAGTGACACCAAGAGGACGTTTGCTTATTCGTAATATCTGCATGTGTTTTGATACCTATTTACGAAATCAAATGCGCCAACGTCAATTCTCTCGTGTAATTTAAATACAAAAGAGGGTATATATTCTAAATCATTTGAGTTGCAGGTAGGCGGCAAGCAAAGATATCCCGATGAGCATACTCATGTATGTGATTCGGGATAGCTGAGCGTAGCCAACACCCTTGCAACTTGAAGGATGACGAGTATAGAGGATTAATATTCCTCTATCCCCAACTCTTTTAATTTACGGGTTAGTGTATTTCTGCCCCAACCTAATAGTCGTGCGGCATCTTGTTTATGCCCTTGTGTATATGCCAAGGCACTGAGTAATAGTGTGCGTTCAAATTGAGGTAGAGCATCTGTTAAGATGTTTTCTTTTCCTTCCCCTAATGCTTCATCTGCCCATAATGAAAGATGTTGTGACCAATGTTGAGAAGAAGCAATTCGATTGATATTTTTGGCTCTCTCATCAGGTTGGCGAATTTCTTGTGGTAAATCTTGAGGCATAATCTCTTGGCTTGCCGTCATTACCGTTAACCAGCGACACACATTCTCTAATTGTCTAACGTTGCCTGACCAGTTGTATTCCATCATGATTTGCAAACTTTGTTGATGTAATACTTTGGCTTCGACGCCCAATTCTTTAGCTGTTTTTTGCAGAAAATAGCGCGCTAAGCTGGGAATATCTTCCGTTCTATCACGTAATGGTGGTAATTGAATACGTATTACATTAAGTCGATGATAGAGATCTTCACGAAAATCACCGGCTTGAACGCGCTTTTCTAAGTCTTGATGTGTAGCGGCAATAATGCGCACATCAACTTTAACTGGAGCATAACCGCCGACTCGATAAAATTGCCCTTCAGCAAGCACTCGCAGTAACCGTGTCTGAATGTCGAGAGGCATATCACCAATTTCATCAAGAAAAAGAGAACCGCCATTGGCTTGTTCAAATCGCCCTTGTCGTACTTGAGAAGCACCTGTAAATGCCCCTTTTTCATGACCAAAAAGCTCTGATTCAATTAAATCTTTAGGAATAGCTGCCATATTGAGAGCAATAAAAGGAGAGGAAGCTCTTGGGCTGTGGCGATGTAATGCATGTGCGACTAGCTCTTTTCCCGTACCCGATTCTCCATTAATAAGTACACTGATTGAGGAACGAGAAAGTCGACCAATAATACGATAAACCTCTTGCATTGCAGGCGCTTCACCAATCATATCGGTAACTGATTGCAGTGAGGTTTCATCGGTATTCGGTTGTTTTTGCTCGCGATAATGCGTAATAGCGCGGTCAATTAATGCTAATGTTTCGTCGATATCAAATGGCTTTGGTAAGTAATCAAAAGCGCCTTGTTGATAAGCATTTACTGCAGCATCCAGATCAGAATGTGCAGTCATAATTATCACGGGTAAAGTAGGGTAGTTTTCTTTAATGATTTTAAGAAGAGATAAACCATCAATATCAGGCATACGAATGTCTGATAACAACACATCAGGTATTTCTGTATTGAGTGCATTAAGCACATCATTCGCATGTTCAAAGGTTTTACAAGATATACCTTCACGAGAAATGGCACGTTCAAGTACCCAGCGAATTGAGCTGTCATCATCAACAACCCATACATTTCCTTTTTGCATTGGTTATCTCCTACTTAATTGGTAAATAAATAGAAAACTCAGTATTTCCGGGCCAACTGGTAAATTCGATTTTACCTGCATGTTGATCGACTAAATTACGCGCAATAGAGAGCCCTAATCCATTACCTCCTTCTCTACCGCTTACCATAGGATAAAAAAGTGTATCTTGTAGATGAGGAGGTATGCCATCACCCGTATCAATGACATCAATACGCGCAACCAGTTTGTAGCGCTCACCATGGAGTGTGACTTGAAAAGCAGTACGGGTACGCAAAATAATCGTCCCTCCTGTTTTTTCAACAGCTTGTAAGGCGTTACGAGTAATATTTAGGAGTACTTGTTCTATTTGATCGGGGTAATGTGATAACTCAGGTAAGCTGGGATCGTAATCTTTTAGCAAGGTAACATTTTCAGGGCATTCGAGAGAAATAAGTTGAGCAACGCGCTCAACGACATGGTGAATACTCTGATGTGTTTTTGTGCCTGGATGTTGGGGGCCGAGTAATCTGTCCACCAGCACACGTAGGCGATCAGCTTGTTCAATAATGACTTGCGTATATTCCGTTAAAGCAGGATCAGGTAAGGATTTTGCGAGCAATTGAGCCGCACCCCGTAATCCGCCCAACGGATTTTTAATTTCATGTGCCAGCCCCCTAACCAATTCCCTAGCAGCCATTTGCTGGGCTTGTTGTATCTGCTCTTGGCTTAACCGGCGTTGACTATCCATAGGCGCCAGTTCCAGCAAAATATGTTGCTCGGAAATAGGTTGGGCACTGAGCGACATTGTGTGTGATTGGTTATTTACAACCAATATCACTTCATTGTCGGTAAAGCTTTGTCCATTTGCTAATGTTTCACGCATTAAATCAGCATCAAAGGAGTAATAGCTGAAAAGGGCAGTGAAAGGTGTTTCAAATAATTTTCGACGGCTTTGTGCTAAAACCTGTAACGCAGAATGATTTGCGTAGCAAATAATAAACTCTTTGTTGATAACCAATACTGAGTGAATCAATGAGTCTAAAATTAATGTATTGTCAGGTAAGTCTGCCGTTTCCATATTGAATACCTCTTTGCACCATTTTAGTGCATCTTACCTTTATTGCATTAATGAACCAATGCGTAAGTGATAGATGGACTCCTTAAGTGGGAGAAAAGTGCCCATCCGAAGATGGGCAAAATAGCTTCACGGCAAAAAAAAACAGTTTTACATCTTGGCTTAAGTTTTTATCAGTAAAACTTATCTTAAGCGCTGTAATACATTTCAAATTCAAGAGGATGTGGCGCCATACGTACACGTTGAACATCCGCACGTAATAACTCTAAATAAGCATCAATAGCATCATCAGTAAATACACCACCGCGGGTTAAGAATTCACGATCTGCATTTAATGCATTTAATGCTTCTTCTAATGAACCTGCGACCGTTGGGATCTCTTTTGCTTCTTCTGGCGGTAAGTCATAGAGGTTTTTATCCATAGCATCACCAGGATGAATTTTATTGATAATTCCATCAAGACCAGCCATTAATTGAGCTGCAAACGCGAGATAAGGGTTTGCTAAAGGATCAGGGAAGCGTACTTCAATACGGCGTGCTTTCATGCTGGCAACCACTGGAATACGAATTGACGCTGAACGGTTACGCGCAGAGTAAGCCAGCATTACAGGTGCTTCAAAACCTGGGACTAAACGTTTGTAAGAGTTAGTGGTTGGGTTAGTGAACGCATTGAGTGCACGAGCATGTTTGATAATACCGCCGATGTAATACAGCGCCATTTCAGATAATCCGCCGTATTTGTCACCTGCGAACAGGTTTACACCGTTTTTAGACAGTGACATATGGCAGTGCATACCTGAACCGTTATCACCCACGAGAGGTTTTGGCATAAAGGTCGCTGTTTTACCAAATACGTGAGCCACGTTTTGTACCACGTATTTATAAATTTGGGTTTCATCTGCTTTTTTGGTCATGGTATTGAAGCGAGTTGCTACTTCGTTTTGACCTGCAGTTGCTACTTCATGGTGATGTGCTTCAACCACTAAGCCCATTTCTTCCATAATGTTACACATGGTAGAACGAATATCTTGTGATGAATCAACAGGTGGCAGTGGGAAATAACCCCCTTTCACCATAGGGCGGTGACCTTTGTTGCCATCTTCATATTTGGTATTGGTGTTCCAAGCTGCTTCAATATCGTTGATAGCGTAAGAAGCACCTGAAATATCGTTTTTAAAACGAATGTCATCAAATAGAAAGAATTCGGGTTCTGGCCCAAACAGTACTGTGTCTGCAATACCACTTGATTTTAAATAGTCTTCAGCACGTTTTGAAATAGAACGAGGGTCGCGGTCATAACCTTTCATTGTGCCTGGTTCTAAAACGTCACAACGAATAATCAGGGTTGGATCTTGGAAAAATGGGTCGAGCATTGCGGTTGTTGCATCAGGCATCAGTACCATGTCTGATTCGTTAATGCCTTTCCAGCCACCAATAGAGGAACCATCGAACATTTTTCCTTCTTCAAAGAAATCATCGTTAACCTGATGAGCCGGAATAGTAAGATGTTGTTCTTTACCGCGGGTATCAGTGAAACGTAAGTCAATATATCTAACTTTATGTTCTTCAATCATGGATAACACATGTTCAAGGGACATAGGAACTCTCCTGGCGAATGGTTTTATTGAGTGCAGTGGCCTTACACATTTTTCGGTGAATTTTTTGCTCACCTGAATTCTATTGCGAAAAGCATGCCAACTTATCTAAAAAGGGATATATACTGTATTGATGAAGTTTAGTGTAGAATATCTCCTGTGATTTTTTAATTATTGCACAAACTTGGTGCAAATTAAGCCTAATTAGTTGCACTGTTTTGGTGCAATGGAACGGATACTACTAAATTCTGAGGCGTGAAAAGGATCACAATTCAATTAATTGCATATTGTTAAGCAATCATTATTGTGATCTTGTTTAGTCTCTCGTCTAAAGCGTGTACAATACTGCGCTTATTTCTACAATGCCTGAGGCAAATTTTGTGATCGAAAACTTGCGTAATATCGCCATCATCGCCCACGTTGACCATGGTAAAACAACTATCGTCGATAAATTACTACAGCAATCTGGTACGTTCGGTGAACGTGAAACCGTTGCTGAGCGCGTGATGGACTCAAATGATCTCGAAAGAGAGCGCGGAATTACTATTCTTGCGAAAAACACAGCGATTAAATGGAATGACTATCGTATTAACATCGTAGATACCCCAGGACACGCCGACTTCGGTGGTGAGGTAGAACGCGTTATGTCTATGGTAGACAGCGTTCTATTGCTGGTTGACGCGATGGATGGCCCAATGCCACAAACTCGTTTTGTGACACAAAAAGCGTTTGCTAACAACTTAAAACCAATTGTTGTTATCAATAAAGTTGACCGCCCTGGTGCGCGTCCAGACTGGGTTGTTGATCAGGTATTTGACCTGTTCGTAAACTTAGGTGCAACTGACGAACAACTTGATTTCCCAATTATCTATGCATCTGCATTAAACGGTATTGCGGGAACAGATTATAATGACATGGCTGAAGATATGACTCCGTTATATGAAGCTATTGTCAAATATGTAGAGCCACCAAAAGTTGATCTGGAAGGTACATTCCAGATGCAAATTTCTCAGTTGGACTACAACAACTACCTAGGTGTTATCGGTATCGGTCGTATCAAGCGTGGTAAGGTTAAACCTAACCAGCAAGTGACTATTATCGATAGCGAAGGTAATACCCGTAATGGTAAAGTCGGTAAAGTTTTAGGCCATTTAGGTTTAGAGCGTATCGAAGTTGATGTTGCTGAAGCTGGCGATATCATTGCAATCACTGGTTTAGGTGAACTGAATATCTCTGATACGATTTGTGAAGTGGGTGCTGTTGAAGCGCTACCTGCATTAGCCGTTGATGAACCAACTGTTAGCATGTATTTCTGTGTTAATACTTCACCTTTCTGTGGCCGTGAAGGTAAGTTTGTGACTTCTCGTCAGATTTTAGATCGTCTGAAAAAAGAGTTAGTCCATAACGTTGCATTACGTGTAGAAGAAACAGAAGATCCAGATGCATTCCGTGTATCAGGTCGTGGTGAGCTTCACCTGTCAGTTCTGATTGAAAATATGCGTCGTGAAGGTTACGAATTAGGCGTATCTCGCCCTAAAGTTATCTTCCGTGATATTGACGGTCGTAAACAAGAGCCTTTTGAACAAGTGACTATCGACATTGAAGAACAGCACCAAGGTGATGTGATGCAAGCGATGGGTGAGCGTAAAGGCGAAATGCGTGATATGCAACCAGATGGTAAAGGACGTGTACGTTTAGACTACATTATCCCTAGCCGTGGTCTGATTGGTTTCCGTACTGAATTTATGACCATGACATCAGGTACTGGTTTACTGTATGCAACATTCAGTCACTATGATGATGTTCGTCCAGGTGAAATTGGTCGCCGTAATAATGGTGTTATGATCTCTAATGGCCAAGGTAAAGCCGTTGCTTACGCACTGTATAGCTTACAAGACCGTGGTAAATTATTCGTTACTCATGGTGCAGAAGTTTATGAAGGCCAAGTAATTGGTATTCATACTCGCTCTAATGACTTAACAGTAAACTGTTTAACGGGTAAAAAGCTGACTAACATGCGTGCTTCTGGTACCGATGAGGCGACAACGCTGACTCCACACCTGAAACAAACATTAGAACAAGCACTAGAATTTATTGATGACGATGAGTTAGTTGAAGTTACTCCGCAGTCTATTCGTCTGCGTAAGCGTTATCTGTCAGAAAACGATCGTCGTCGTGCTTACCGTAGCAAAGACTAATTCGTTATTTTGATAACATAATTCTTAGGGCGCGTTTAGCGCCCTGAGTTTATACTCATCAAGAGTCTATGTTGCTATAAAAGACGAATGCGGTGGAAAATAATCTCTGCCGCATAAGTTTTCTCTCAATCCTTTCTTCTCCCACCTTTTATCATGTTTTATCATCACCTCATAATTCCATTCTAGGTAATGATGCTTCTCATCTCTTTTTTTATCTCTCCCTCTTTGGATTTTATGTTTTACAAAAAATTAAGTGTGATTATTGTACTTTTTTAGCGTTTAAGCCTGTTCAGTAACGCGATTTATGATTAAAGTAAAACGAGTTTTCTATTATGGAGAGGATTTATGCTTTATATCTTTGATATGGGTAATGTGATTATTGATATCGATTTTAACCGAGTATTCGCAGTATGGAGTAAGCTTAGTGGTGTTCCATTAGCAAGTATAAAAAAGAACTTCACAGCCGGCGAAGTTTTTAAATTACATGAGCGCGGTAATATTACAGATATCGAATTTGCTGAAGAAATTAACTCAGAACTTGGCATGAACTTAAGTTTTGAGCAATTTGCTGAAGGATGGCAGGCTATTTTTATCGCAGTACGACCTGAAGTCATTGATATAATGAATAAATTAAGAGAGCAAGGACATCGGGTTGTGGTGTTATCAAATACGAATCGCTTGCATCATGATTACTGGCCAGAGCATTATCCTGAAATCGCAGCTTCCGCTGATTTCCTCTACTTATCGCAAGATCTTGGTATGAGAAAACCCGATCCTGAACTGTTTAAGTATGTTTTGGAGTCTGAAAATGTTGAAGCACAAGACGCCATTTTTTTTGATGATTTACAAGCTAATGTCGATGCTGCTCTTTCGGTTGGTATGAAAGCCGTGCATGTGGTTGATAAAAATACCATTATTGATTACTTCAAAGATTATGATTTTTCTCTCCCAGTAGAAGAATAATGCTATCGTAAGGATAACAATAGGCTGAGTTTGTTATCCTTTTTTATTGATTTATTTTGGAGAGAGTATGATCGCATTAATTCAACGAGTGACACAGGCAAAAGTGGATATTGCAGGTGAAACAGTCGGTGCTATTAATCAAGGTTTATTGGTTTTATTAGGTGTAGAGAAAGACGACAACGAACAGAAAGCCAAAAGATTATGTGAAAAAGTATGTGGTTATCGCATCTTTAGTGATGAAAACGACAAAATGAACCTAAATGTGCAACAAGCTGGTGGCAGTTTATTAGTTGTCTCTCAATTTACACTTGCCGCGGAAACACAAAAAGGAATGCGTCCTGGGTTTTCGAATGGCGCCCCCCCAGAATTAGCGAAAAATCTCTATCACTACTTTATTGAACAATGTCAGCAACAAGGCTTAGAAACGCAAACAGGCCAATTTGCCGCAGATATGCAAATTACACTGACGAATGATGGCCCTGTTACCTTCTGGTTACAGGTATAACATCGAACGAGCAGTGATGTTAAAAGGAGCTCAGATATGTACCATTTACGAACCCCAAAAACAGAGGCCGAATTTGATGCCTATTATGCTTTTCGCTGGGAAATGCTTCGTAAACCTCTACATCAACCTGAAGGCTCTGAAAAAGACGGTTATGACACCTTTGCACATCACCAAATGGTTGTCGATGAAACAGGACAACCTGTTGCGATTGGACGACTCTATATCAATGCCGATAATGAGGGTGCTATTCGCTTTATGGCGGTGCACACGGATGCACAAGGTAAAGGTTTAGGTACTCTCGTTGCTATGGCACTTGAGTCATTGGCTCGCCAAGAGGGTATAAAACGAATAGTGTGTAGTGCGAGAGAAGAATCTGTAAGTTTCTTTGAAAAATTGGGTTATGAAAATTGTGGTTTAGTGACAGGCCCGCAAACAACACCCATTAAGCACTTTTTTATGAAAAAAAGTATTGAGTCTTTAGATGATATTCTTCATCGGCCTGATTGGTGTGCTGAATTACAAAAACAGTGGCATCAACATATTCCTTTAAGTGAAAAAATGGGGTTACGTATTACTCAATATACGGGAACACGTTTTTACACCACTATTCCAGAAGCGGGGAACCAAAACCCTCACCACACTATTTTTGCAGGCAGCCAATTTTCACTCGCAACATTAACGGGTTGGGGATTGATTTGGCTATTAATGCAAGAACATAAGTTGCAAGGTGATATTGTGTTGGTGGATGCGCATATTCGTTATCGCAAACCTGTATCAGGGCGTCCTGCTGCCGTTGCTGATATGGAAAATTTAAGCGGAGATTTAGGGCGATTAGCGAAGGGGAGTAAGGCACGAATTAAGCTAGATGTTGATATTTGTGGTGATGAAGGTGTTGGTGCTGTTTTTAGTGGTACTTATATTGTTTTACCTTCACAAAATAAGCAGTGCTAATTCAGCTAGCTATCTTTAAAAGTAATTTAAAGGGAAATTATTATTTTCTTTTGGGTTACTTTTTCTATTTTCTGCGTTTTTAATTAAAAAAACAGAGTATAAAAAATCTATTCTTGAATGCTAGTGTTATAGAGTTTCTATCCCTATCCAATTGATGTATATTTCGCAGTTTACGGAGGGAAGCATGGACACCAATTTATCTACTCGTCTTAATAAATATATCAGTGAAAGCGGGATCTGCTCACGTCGTGAGGCTGACCGTTATATTGAGCAAGGACTTGTCCTTATTAATGGCAAACGCGCCAGTATTGGCGACCAAGTATTTGCTGGCGATGAAGTCAAAGTCAATGGTCGATTGATTGAAGCACAGGATAATTCTGAGCTGGTGCTGATTGCGCTGAATAAACCTGTGGGTATTGTCAGTACCACAGATGATGGCGAAAAAGATAATATTGTTGACTATGTTAACCACAGCACCCGCATTTTCCCAATTGGACGTTTGGACAAAGATTCACAAGGATTGATTTTCTTGACCAACCACGGTGATTTAGTCAATAAAATCCTACGTGCGGGTAATGATCACGAAAAAGAGTACCTTGTGACAGTGAATAAACCGATCACTGATGAATTTATTCATGGAATGGGTGCGGGTGTTCCTATCATGGGACAAAAAACCAAGAAATGTAAGGTCAAGAAAGAAGCGCCGATGGTGTTTCGTATAACCTTAGTTCAAGGGTTAAATCGCCAAATTCGTCGTATGTGCGAATATTTTGGTTATGAAGTCACTAAGCTTGAACGTGTTCGTATTATGAATGTGAGCTTATCTGGATTACCAGTCGGTGAATGGCGAGACTTGACGGATGATGAGCTGATCAAACTCTTTGATGCGATTGAAAAATCAACGTCAGAAGCACCACCAAAAGCTAAGCAAAATAAGCCGAAGAAACAAATCAGCAGTAATGCAAAAGCCTTGGGTATTCGCATTCCTCAAACAAAAACTAAAGAAACGGAAAATAACTCTCGTAAGCGCTTTGCTCAGCCGGGTCGAAAAAAGAAAAAACGTTAATTTCATTTTTGTAGATGCGATAAAAACAAAAAAACACCTGAAAGGGTGTTTTTTGTTTGTTCTATTTAGGCATCAATAAAGTTAGTCTAAATTCAACTCATCTAATTTATTTTGACGACGTTCAAGCACTATCGCGGCAAGTTCGGCATCCATAACTCGTTCAATTAAGGCGTCATAGTCTTCTTTAGAAAGGCAATAGAACAACGGAGTTTTGTTGTCATCACACACAAGCAGTGTGCTGTTATCTTTAAGTGCAGTTAAAGGAGATTGTTGAAACGTGTTTAAAGATATTTTTTCAGGGGAAAAATCTTCGTCAGACATGAAAACTCCACGATAAAGAAAAGGGCAATAGCGCATTGTAACGCTTTTTATTAAGGGAGCAATCCGTGCTCCTGCGAAAGATCAATATTATAGGTGATTAATTATTTCACCATTTTGTATTTCTGAATTGAGTATTTGTTGCTCACCTTTACTTCCAGTCAATGTGCCATTGAGTGTTGATATCACTGGGCTTGCACGTAAATTACCTTTCAATTTTAGTGTAAATTGACCTATTTCATCAGAGTAGGTTGTTTTTAAACCTAATGTATAAGGTATTGATAAAGGTACATTTAAACCATTAGTAATAAGTGAAAATTGGCGTTGTTGGTTAGATTGGATTAAGCCGGCTGAACCTCGAACAATGCCGTCACCAATAAATGCTGAATATTGCTCAATAATAGCGTTATCTTGCTGAGTGACAATTTTTAAATCAGGGCGACGTAATTCAATGCGATTTAATGTTCCACTATCTGCATTGAATACGGCTGAACCTTGCCATAATCCCCATTCACCTTCTTTTGCAACCATTAAATTTTGCAATTTTCCTGTTAAGTTGGTGAATTGAAATGGAAATTCCGGCGTGATATCAATCAAAATAGATTGGTTGATAGATAACTGTTCGATAGTGATATTTTGAATATTACTCTTGGTATCTATCGGTTTAGCTAAAAAATTGAGCCAATTTTCAGGTAACGTATATAAAAGACCTGATAGTGTGGCATCTTGGATCGTGATGGTTTTATTGTCTTTATTCCAATGACCAGCAAGCTTAATTAAGCCTTTTTCATAGCGTAAACTGAGGTTATCTAGATTGAGTTGATTGTTCTGCTGGTTGAGTTTTGCGATAAGATCAGTGAAATGCTCATCTTGAAAAACAAGGTCATTTGTATTGAGCTCGCCGGTTGTAAATGAAAGAGCGTTATCCCAATTAAATTGAGAAAATTGCCCATCAAAACCACTCATTGCCCACTGTTTCCCTTCAGCCGTAAAATCAACAATATTAAGCGCTCTTATGCTAATGCGTGGGTACTCAGAGAGAGATTGAATTAATTCATTAAAAGTTTGCGAAGATTGCCAGCGTAAGCCATTCATATAAACTTCATCAAACTTCCATTGATTATCTTGATACTGACCACTTAATGAGAGTGAGCCATTAAGTAAATGCGTTCCTAGTTTTTCTATTTGAATATTATTGGGCTGATATTGACCAGAAATAATAAAGTTACTGAATTTATTATTATTTATCATTCCATCAGCAATAGAAAATTGAAAATGGCCTGCTCCAATAAAATCTTCCGATGTAGGTGCCCAAGGTGTAATTCCCCCCGTCACTTTGTTTGCTTCGAAAGAAAAATCCGCATTGGTGCTGTTTAAAATCATATTTTTAAATTGCAGAATATCAGCACTTAACGGTATTGATGGAGACTTATTGGTAAATTCAATATTGCCATTTTCTAATGTAATTTTTTGCAGATGGGAAGGGGTGGTAAAAAATTGCCAATCAAATCGGATTTGTGCTGATTTTGCCGATACTCTGGCTTTATCTTGTTTAGGATTAACGAGGAGATCATAAACAATAACTTGTTCGGGCTGCATAAGGTCATGTTCAATACCTGAGAAGCGAATATCATAATCAGTGTATTCTGTTAGCCATTCGCTTGTCTTTTGCGCTCCCCACTGAGTCTGAATAAAAGCGTAAATTATAATAATAAATAAAATAACAATAAGTATCAGAGATACCATACTTTTCATCAGCCAGCGCATTGCCCTTCTCCTGTTTTATACTCCATCAAAACAGTATACAGTTATGCCTGAAAACTAGGCGATGCTCAAGTATTCATCACTAGATAAAACAAGATTATTTAACTGTTATAATTTATGGCAACTACTTTTCTTGAGGGAAAATAAGATTAAGAATAATTGCCGTTAAGCCACCTGCAGCAATACCTGATGACAGCAATGTTTTTAGCCAATCTGGAGCAAATTGTAATATTTGAGGCTGCTGTGAAACGCCCAGCCCTACCGCAAGTGAAATCGCAAGGATCATGATGGCTCGGCGATTTAACGCTTCTTTAGAAACAATGCGTACACCAGACGCAGCTATCGTACCGAACATGACTAATGTAGCTCCGCCTAATACTGGTTCAGGAATTCTTTGCACAAATTCTGCGACAAACGGAAATAATCCTAAGATAATGAGCATCGCGGCAACAACATAGCCTACGTAGCGACTAGCAACACCAGTTAATTGGATCACACCATTATTTTGACCAAAACAAGAGTTTGGAAAGGTATTGAAAAATGCCGAAACCATAGAGTTAATTCCATTAGCCAATACGCCTCCTTTGATCCGTTTCATATACAAAGGGCCACTGACGGGTTGTTCTGAAACATCAGAAGTTGCCGTGATATCGCCAATGGTTTCTAGTGAAGTGATCATAAACACCAGCATTAAAGGAATAAGCAAGTGCCAATCAAATGACAGCCCATAATAAAACGGCTCAGGAATAGTCATAAAAGGTGTTTCTTGATGTTCTACTGGTGTGGGCAACATATCTAAAGCCCAAGCAAGAACATAGCCCACAGCCATTGCAATGACTAAAGAAGCAACGCGTAAGTAAGGATTTTTTTGTCGATTAAGTAAAATAATAACGATAAGAACAGAGCCTGCTAATAACAGGTTTTGTGGTGAACCAAAGGTATTATTTTCGATAGCAGCATAACCACCACCAATTGAAGTTAATCCAACTTGAATTAAAGAGAGGCCGATTATCATTACTACGACACCTGAAACTAATGGTGTAATGATACGTCTTGCTAAGTGAAGTACACGAGAAAGGATGATTTCGGTTAATGAGGCGACCATTAATGTCCCAAAAAGGGCCGCCATCATTGTAGGAATATCTGCTCCACCATTTTTAAGTGCTAATCCTCCCATAATGAGCGGAGCAACAAAGTTAAAGCTTGTTCCTTGGATTGATAATAATCCTGAACCTATCGGTCCCCATGCTCGAATTTGAATAAGAGAGGCAATACCTGATGCAAATAAAGACATGCTAATAATGCGTTGAGTATCGTGTGCAGGTAATCCTAATGCTTGGCAAATAAGGATCGCAGGCGTGATAACCGCGACAAACATAGCTAAAAGATGTTGGCAAGCAGCAAAAAGTGTTTGTGGTAATGGCGGTTTCTCTTCTAAAGCAAAAAGAAGTTCGCTATTTTTTTTAATTGAAACATCACTATTTTTAGGCAAATTTTGTTTTTCTGAAGTAACCATGGTGTGAATTTCTTATTCGACAAAAACAGTATTTTAATGATCTGCGCCACAAAAGCAATCGTTTGCGTGAAAATGATGTTATTAAAATGCATAAGAGGCGCTCACATTTTTATATGTTTTAACTTGTGTTTGTCTGCGTTTTTTTTTCTAATCGGGGATACCTGCTTTTGGCGTTGTTTATGGATGAACTTAGCGTCGTAGTATTTTTATATAAAATTAACAAATAAGACGGGGTACATAAATGTATCATCTTGATGTTTATGGCACGCTGGTTGCGGCCACTTTGGTTCTCTTGATCGGACGTAAGTTAGTGAAATCTGTTCCTTTTTTAGAACGGTATACGATCCCAGAACCTGTTGCAGGTGGGCTACTTGTTGCAGTTCTTCTATTAGCATCTAAATCTTTTATGGATTGGGAAGTCAGTTTTGATCTCTCACTTAAAGATCCATTAATGCTAGCCTTCTTTGCAACAATTGGTTTAAACGCGAACCTTGCAAGCTTAAAAGCGGGAGGAAAAGCGCTTTTTATTTTCGTTTTCGTTGTTGTTGGGTTGTTATTAGTGCAAAACACTGTCGGTATTGCATTGGCGAAAATGTTAGGCCTTGATCCTCTTATGGGATTATTGGCTGGTTCTATTACATTATCGGGTGGTCATGGTACAGGGGCTGCTTGGGGTAAAACGTTCGTTGAAAGTTATGGCTTCATGAGTGCGTCTGAAGTCGCAATGGCGTGTGCAACCTTTGGTTTGGTCTTAGGTGGATTGATTGGTGGCCCAGTTGCGCGTTATTTAATCAAAAATATTCCAACACCAGGAATTGGTGCTGATGATCATGAAATGCCAACGGCCTTTGAGAAACCCACTACAGGTAGAATGATTACTTCAATGGTATTGTTAGAAACCATTGCGATGATCTCTATCTGTTTAATGGCCGGTACGTTCCTTTCTCAATTGTTAGAAGGCACGGCATTCTCACTACCAACCTTTGTGTGTGTTCTGTTTATTGGTGTTATTTTAAGTAATAGCCTTTCAATGCTTGGGTTCTACCGTGTTTTTGATAGAGCGGTGTCAGTTTTAGGTAACGTGAGTTTATCGTTATTCTTAGCAATGGCATTAATGAGCCTGAAATTATGGGAACTGGCTTCACTGGCGATCCCAATGCTGGTTATCCTTGGTGTTCAAGCAGGTGTAATGGCACTTTATGCAATTTTTGTTACTTTCCGTGTCATGGGTAAAAACTACGATGCGGCGATTTTAGCAGCGGGTCACTGTGGTTTTGGTTTAGGAGCAACACCAACGGCGATTGCGAATATGCAAGCTGTTACAGATCGTTTTGGCCCTTCTCATCTTGCGTTCTTAGTCGTACCAATGGTAGGGGCATTCTTTATTGATATTGTGAATGCGATAGTGATCAAACTGTATCTACTATTGCCATTCTTTACGCCTATAGTTGCAGGATAGTTTGGTTGCTATAAATTAAAATAGCTTCAAAAACGTTAAAGAGCACCTCAATGTTGGATATCGGCATTGAGGTGTTTTTCTATGTGATATGTAACTTACTAATATATTTCAAGATCGACCTAAAGCGAGTTTAAACGCACGCTAAGCCATGTAAAAGAGAAACTTTAAGCTTGGCTGTATTGTGTTTTAGCAGGTAGCCAGCGTTCGATTAAGGCTTGAGAATGTTTAGGATAGTGTTGATGCAGGTAACGAGCGATACGCTGAACTTCAGGAACAAGTCCTTGGTCGCGCAATAAATCAGCGACTTTAAATTGTGCATTACCCGTTTGCTTGGTACCTAAAAGCTCACCGGGGCCACGGATCTCTAGATCTTTTTGTGCAATGACAAAGCCATCATTGCTATCCCTTAATACCTGCAATCGCAAACGTGCCGTTTGAGTGAGTGGTGTTTTATATAACAAGACACAATGAGAGGCGATTGCGCCTCGACCTACACGTCCACGTAGTTGGTGTAACTGTGCAAGGCCTAGCCGTTCTGGATTATCAATAATCATCAAACTGGCATTAGGCACATCAACGCCAACTTCAATCACTGTTGTTGCAACTAAAAGTTGGAGTTCATTTTCTTTAAATGCGGTCATTACGGCCTGTTTTTCTGCGGGCTTCATTCGCCCATGTACCAACCCTACTTTGATTTCAGGGAGTGCAATTGTAAGCTCATCATAGATAACTTGGGCTGCTTGCGCTTCAAGAACATCAGAATCTTCAATTAAGGTACATACCCAATAGGCTTGTCGCTTTTCTTCTGTGCAAGCCAACCTAATGCGTTCAATAATGTCATTACGGCGAGTATCAGGGATAGCGACAGTGGTAACAGGTGTGCGTCCCGGTGGTAATTCGTCGATGATAGAGGTGTCCATATCAGCGTAGGCTGTCATGGCTAATGTGCGAGGGATCGGCGTTGCTGTCATCACCAATTGATGGGGATGAAAGCCTTGCTCTTCGCCCTTTTTCCATAATGCGAGGCGTTGATGTACACCAAATCGGTGTTGTTCATCAATAATCACTAAGGCTAGAGAGTGGAATTTAACTTGTTCTTGGAAAATAGCGTGCGTTCCAATAATGATCGATACTTCACCATTCGCAATGGCGTTTTGCTGTGCCTCGCGAGCTTTCCCTTTCTGCTTTCCAGCCAACCAACCCACTTGGATACCAAAAGGCTCAAACCATTTTCTAAACGTCAATGCATGTTGTTCTGCTAATAATTCTGTTGGAGCCATTAACGCCACTTGCTTACCATTTGCAATAGCACGTAATGCACTTAATGCTGCAACTAGCGTTTTACCTGAACCTACATCTCCTTGGATTAATCGCATCATCGGATAGTTTTTTTCTAAATCTGTTTCTATCTCATTGACGACACGTTGTTGAGCATTTGTCGGGGTAAAAGGTAGCATTGCGAGAAATTGCTGGCGTAATGTGGAAGTGCTTGGCATAAACAGCGGTTCTGCACGATAAGATTGCGCACCAGCTCTGGCATTGAGCATACCTAGATTGTGGGCGAGTAACTCTTCAATAATGAGTCTTTTTTGAGCAGGGTGCTGTCCTTTTTCAAGCTGTGCAAAAGCGATATCAGGGGGAGGATTATGCAGTGTACGTAATGCGGTGGCTAATGGAGGTAAACCATGAATAAATTGATCGGGCAATAATTCATTAATAGCACAGGTATCAAGTAATTCTAACGCTTGCTCTATCAGTTTTCGCAATGATGTTTGGCGTAAGCCTTCGGTTGTTGAATAAATCGGGGTGAGTGTTTCTTGTAGTTTAACCTCAGCACCTGCCACTTTGATTTTATATTCAGGGTGGATAATTTCAGGGCCACGACTTCCTCGCTTTACTTCACCATAGGCGATGACTTGTTTACCTTGAGCAAGGTTATTTTTCATTGCAACTGTAAAGTTAAAAAAGCGAAGCGTTAAAATACCTGAGCCATCAGAAATTTGGCAGGTCATCATTTTTCGTCGACCAAAACTGACTTCAGTTCTTAATACTTCACCTGAAACAGTGGCAGGGATACCGGGAAGAAGATCGCTAATAGCATAGAGGTGCGTTTGATCTTCATAACGCAAAGGAAGGTGGAGTAACAAATCCTCAATAGTCACAAGCCCTATTTTTGCCAGCTTGTCTGCCTGACTTGCACCTACGCCGTGAAGAGTGGTTAAGGGGATTGCATCAAGCAGTTTTCCTTTCATGGGATCAATACTCCGTCTTTTTTAATTTCCTAAGTTGCTTTTGTGTCATTTGCATTTCTGCCCACCATGACTCAGGTGCTTCAATTTCACCACGATCATTAATGTATGGGCGAGGCAGGCCTTTTCGACGAGAAACTTCTGCCAATACTGGGTATCCACCTTCAAATAGCAGAATTTGTTGTTCTTCTTCTGTTAAGGTGCTCTCTGTTCGATTATACATACCCGCAGCCTGACGTTGGCGTTGTGCTTCATATAAAATTAAAGCACTGGCAACTGAAACATTCAGTGATTGCACCATCCCCATCATAGGAACAATGATATCTTGATCGGCAAGCGCTATCGCATCTTGTGAGATACCGGTTTTTTCCTGTCCCATAATAATACAAGTTGGGCGAGTGTAATCAATCTCACGAAAATCGACGGCTTTATCTGAGAGATGTGTCGCAAGAACTTGCATACCTTGAGTACGAAAGGCACCTACGGCATCAGTGATTGTGGGGTGTGTTTCTACATTAACCCAACTGTTACTTCCGGCTGCTGGTGATACGAGCATTCGCATTTTTTCTTCAGGCCAAATAGCATGAATTTTAGGAATACCCACGGCATCAGCTGTCCTTATAACAGCAGCCACATTATGGGATTTATGCACTTCTTCAAGGCAAATCGTCAGGTCAGGTTGCCGCATCGCCATCATTTGACAGATGCGGGCATATCGAATTGAATTCATGACTAGTTTTTATTACGGCTAACGCGCAGAACGTCTGGCATGATACGAAGTTTACGCATGATATTGGCTAATTGAATTCGGTCTTTTGCTGTTAAGCGAATAAAAGCACAATACACGCGACCATCTTTCTCTTCTGTATTCATACTTTGAATACTTGAATTTGCATCATTAATAGCTGCGGTTAAGTTTGCTAAAGCACCTTGGTGGTTAATCATATCGACTTTAATTTCAGTAATGAAATCGCTGTTGATCTCTTTGTCCCACTCGACAGGCATGAATTTTTCAGGCTCTTTTTGGTAACCACGAATATTACGACAAGACTCATGGTGAATAACTAAACCTTTACCCGGGCTAATATGTGCAACGATAGGATCTCCCGGAATAGGGCGACAACATTTAGCGAAGGAGATCAATACGCCATCAGCACCTTTAATTGGGAGTTTAGGTGGAGCATCATTGGTTGTTTCGGTTTGTGCGTTTTCATCTTGATTTTGACTATCAATCAATAAATTACGCGCAACAACAACGCTCATGGTATTACCTAAACCAATTTCAGCCATTAAGTCGTCGATTGAATGAAGTTTCATCCGTTTCAACTCACGCTCAATATTTTCTGCTGAAATATCAGCAAGCTTGTGCTCACCTAATGCGTGATTGAGTAAACGGCGACCTAAATTAATAGAGTCTTCACGTTTTAGGTTTTTCAGCAGTTGTCTAATTTTAGAGCGTGCTCTTGAACTGACGACAAAGTTTAGCCAAGCCGCATTTGGTCTTGCGCCTGGAGCAGTAATGATTTCAACCGTTTGTCCTGTGCGTAGCGATTGTGAAAGAGGATAAGGTTGTCTATCAACCCTTGCGCCCACGCAGGCATGGCCGATATCTGTGTGGACCGCATAAGCAAAATCGACAGGAGTCGCACCCGTTGGTAATTCAACAATGCGACCTTCTGGCGTGAAAACGTAGATTTCATCAGGAAAAAGATCGGATTTTACGTTTTCGATAAATTCAAATGAGCTACCCGCGCTTTGTTGCAATTCAAGTAGACTTTGCATCCAGCGTTGAGCTCTTACTTGTGCGGTTGTGCCCGGTTGTTCACCTTGCTCTTTATAAGCCCAATGCGCAGCAACCCCCATTTCAGCCATTTGATCCATATCTTCCGTACGAATTTGCACTTCAACGGGTACTCCATGAGGGCCAATTAGTGAGGTATGAAGAGATTGGTAGCCATTGGCTTTGGGGATGGCAATATAGTCTTTAACTCGACCGGGACGTGGTTTATAAAGACTGTGCATTTGCCCTAAAACCCGATAACAGGTATCGACTTCCTTCACAATAACGCGAAAGGCGTAAATATCCATGATCGAGTGAAAACGTTGCTCTTTTAACAACATTTTTCGATAGATAGAGTAAAGGTGTTTTTCGCGACCGTTAACTTTGCATTCGATATGCGCTTCCGTTAGGCGACCTTCAATTTCAGAGAGGATTTTATTAATCATCTCTTTACGATTGCCTCGAGCAGCTTTAACGACTTCTTTGATTACACGGTAACGATTAGGATGTAGCGCCTCGAAACCCAGCTCTTCAAGCTCTGTTTTGATATGGTGTATACCTAAACGGTGTGCAAGAGGACTGTAAATTTCGAGTGTTTCGCGAGCAATACGGCGACGTTTGTCTGGGCGTAATGATCCCAGAGTGCGCATATTGTGAGTTCGGTCTGCCAGTTTGATCAAAATGACGCGGATATCTTTTACCATCGCCATAATCATCTTACGGAAGTTTTCAGCCTGAGCCTCTTTTTTGTCTCTAAACTTCAATTTATCAAGTTTAGACACGCCTTCAACAAGATCGGCCACCGTACTACCAAATAGGTTTTCGATATCTTGGAAGGTTGCAGGAGTATCTTCGATAACATCATGCAATAGCGCCGCCATTAGCGTTTGGTGGTCTAATCGCATATCTGCAAGAATACACGCAACCGCAACAGGGTGAGTAATATAAGGCTCACCACTTGAACGAGTTTGCCCCTCGTGGGCATTTCGGGCGACGATAAAGGCTTTTTTAAGTTGTTCAACTTGCTCCGATGGCAAGTATTTTTGAACGATTTGATTCAGGCTTTCAAACAGGTACAAGGCAGACCTACCCCTATTTTATAAACGATTAACGACGACCTTCCGCAATCGCTGAAACAGCTTGTAATTCTGCTGCTTCTTGCTCTTGCTGCTCTTGACGTTCACGAGCATCAAGAATTTTACCGTTAATCAGGCCTTCTTCGATTTCACGTAGCGCGACAACAGTCATTTTATCATTTTCTTCTGGAACTAAAGGGTCTTTAGCGCCAACTTGTAGCTGACGCGCACGACGTGCTGCGACCAGAACAAGGTCAAAACGGTTACCAATTTTTTCTACAGCGTCTTGAACGGTTACGCGTGCCATATTTGTGTTACTCCACCATTAACGAAATGACTGGGCATAATACTGAAAGTTAACTCAGTCTGCCAATAATTTGCTGATTAAATCACCATGTCGTAGCGTTTGACGATCAAGGCGTAATTTTTCTGAACGAATAATTGATTGTAAATCAGCAAGCGCAGTATTGAAATCATCATTAATCAGCAAATAATCATACTCATTAAAATGTTCCATTTCCGATACAGCTTGTGACATACGTTTTGTAATCACTTCTTCGCTATCTTGGCCACGTCCACGAAGTCGGCGGTAAAGCTCTTCTTTTGACGGTGGCAGAATAAAAATACTGCGAGCTTCAGGCATCGCTTTACGCACTTGTTGTGCGCCTTGCCAATCAATATCTAAAAAGACATCAACACCACTGGCTAAAATTTCTTTGATAACTTTGCCTGATGTGCCGTAATAGTTACCAAAGACACAAGCATGTTCGAGGAAATCTCCGCTGTCTATCATGCTTTTAAATTCTTCTTCAGTAACAAAGAAGTAATGTTCACCATGGCTCTCTCCCGGTCGCATTGGGCGGGTTGTATGAGAGACAGAAACCTGCGTGTCATATAAAGGCTGTGTTTTTAACAGCGCTTGAATAAGACTTGATTTACCCGCACCGCTTGGGGCGGAAACAATATAAAGTGTTCCTTGGATCATGATGACTTTCTGAATTTGACTGGAGAATTAAGTATAAATACATGTTTAGGGAGTAAATCCCCCCATATAGTATACACATACAATGAATGACATACAGCGCCCATGTTTAATACAGAGCTATTTTTTTCTTATTACATTCTATTTTCTGAATATAGAAACAAGAGAAAAATTAAACTATGTCAATATTAACATACAATTAAAGGCTCAGTGATAGGAATTACCTTTTATCACAATAGCGAAAAGAGATTATATTTTGAGATACCCCACAGAATCAAAAAGAACCGCTGTCGTTAAAATAGCGATTCGTTAATCTTGATTCTCGTAATTAAAGACAGGTAGGCCCAATTTATAACGAATAGCGAGAAGTCGAGCTGTTAACCCAGCAATTAGGGTAATGATGATAATGACGTCTCTTGGTAACGGTGTATAAAACAGTAATCCCATATAAAGCCACGCAGCACCAAAAGCGATACCGGCATAAATTTCTTTTTGGAACACGAGAGGAATGGTATTACAAAGCATATCTCTTAATACACCGCCAAAAGCACCTGTAATCACTGCGGCAATAGCAGCAATAATTGGGCCATACTCCATATCGAGTGCGATTTGTGCGCCGATAATAGAGAAAACCATTAGACCGATGGCGTCTAGGATAAGAAAGAGTCGCTGTAAGTGTTTCATCATGGGAGCAACCCACATGGTGATAACAGCAGCACATGCAACAGTGACAATATATTCAGGATGTTTTACCCAACCGAGGGGGTAATGGCCCAGTAGAATGTCCCTGACAGAGCCACCACCAATGGCAGTTGCAGAGGCGATAATAATAACGCCAAAAACATCCATTTTACGACGACCAGCAGCAAGTGCACCGGTCATGGCTTCTGCAGTAATACCAATAATATAGAGAACACTAAGTAACATGATTTTCTAATTTTTTGACTATTTAGTGAGGGTAGAGTAATTACCTTGCGAAAAAGTCTCGACTGAATTTTTTTAGTGCCAGGTAAAATTAATTAGTTTTTATAATGTGGAAATTTATTTCCCGATAAGGATAAATATGTCTTTTCAGGAACACCAGATTACGTTTGATAGCCGTCATCATCAGTTAACCAATATAAATGTTTGGACGCCAGATAGCCAGTGGTTAGTCTATGATGTACGTCCCAATGGAGGATCTTTTACAGGTCTAACCATAGAAAAAATTCATGCGAAAACAAAACAGCAACAGATAATTTACACAGCAACACAAGGGGCACATGTTGGTGTGGCTACAGTATGCCCAATTGAGCCTGTGCGTTATGCTTTTATTCATGGACCTGAAAACCCAGATGATGAATGGCATTATGATTTTCATCATCGTCGCGGAGTGATTGTTGATGGATCAGAAAACAATCGTGCATTTAATATCGACGCTTGTTCGTTGACATCACCTTATCAGGCTGGTGCTTTACGTGGCGGTACGCATGTTCATGTTTTTAGTCCTGACGGCACGCGTTTAAGCTTTACATATAACGATCATATTATGCACGAACTGGGTGGCGAATATGATCAACGTAATGTGGCTGTTGCTGTGCCACTGAAAGCGATTAATGTTGTTAAAAAACACCCTCGTGAATATGACGGTGAATATTTTTGCACTGTCATAAGCCAAACTGTCGCTCATCCACAAAAGGGGAGCGATGAAATTAATAAAGCTTATGAAGAGTGTTGGGTTGGTACTCAGGGGTATACAAAGGCTGATGGTTCACAACAACGTTGGGCTATTGCATTTATTGGCGATACCGTCAGTGAAACGGGTGATAAAGTTTCTGATATTTTCTTAGTGGATTTACCGGATGATAATCAGGCTTTCAGTATTGAAGGTGATAAACCACTGGCAGGAACCGAGACAACAATGCCAGCAGTGGCTAAAGGTATTCATCAAGTTCGCCTAACAAATACCGCAAATAGAAAATATGCAGGTGTTTTAAATCAGCCTCGTCATTGGTTAAGAAGCTCCCCACAAGGTGATGCGATTGCTTTTTTAATGAAAGATGATAACGGTGTTGTGCAGTTATATACCGTCTCGCCAAGTACGAAAGAAATAAAGCAAGTTACCTCGCAGGATTGGGATATTCAGTCCGCCTTTACATGGAATAGTAACGGACAATATCTCACTTTTATTTGTGATAATAGTGTGATGTTATGTAATGCAAAAACGGGTGAACTAACGCGATTAACAGAAAAAACAGCACAAGCACCAAGTAGTGATGCTGTTGTATTCTCTCCTGATGATCAATATATCGCCTTTATGCGTGATGTTGATGGTTATCGTCAGATATTTACGGTAGAGACTGGATTGTAGTTATTATTCTAAAAATAGAGCCTGTATTATATAGGCTCTAAAAATAGAATGAATTAGATTATAAGTGACTTTTTGAGCAATCAAATTTACACGTCTCAGTGTAGCTCCGTTGGGTTTAATTTTGTTCCGCTCCCATTTTGATACACTCTCTTTTGTCATATTGAGTATTAAAGCAAGAGACGATTGCGGAATATTATTTTGTTCACGAATTCATTTTATATTTTCACCATTCATTGGAAAAAAAACCGGCATTGCTTTCACAATGCCGGTTTTGTGTTTTTTTGTATTTCTACAATTTATTGTAAAACAGAAATATCCGCGACTTTTAAGAACAGTTCACGCAATTGACTTAACATGGTTAAACGGTTGATACGAACCGCTTCGTCTTCATCCATTACCATAACTTTATCAAAGAAGTTATTGACCACATCACGTAATGATGCCAGTTCAACTAAGGCTTCTTGGTATTTGCGCTCTGCAAATAATGGCGCCAACTTATCTTGTAATACAGAAAGATTCGCCGCTAATTGAACTTCTTCTGGTGCTTTTAAGACGGAAGCTAAAACCGTGTCGTTTAGTTTTACGTTAGCAGATTTTGCTAAGATATTAGAAACACGTTTATTCGCTTCTGCTAACGCAGCGGCTTCCTCTAATGTGCGGAAATAAGTTACCGCTTTAACGCGAGCATTGAAGTCTGCAGGTTGTGTTGGGCGACGTGCTAATACAGCTTGAATAGTATCAATGCTGTAACCCAATTCTTGATACCAAGAACGGAAACGACCTAACATAAATTCAACCACATCACTGACGACATTTTTATTTGTCAGTTTTTCGCCGTAAAGGCGAACGGCTTCTTGCGTTAATTCTTCAATATCTAGCGGTAAATCTTGCTCAACGATAATACGTAAAACACCCAATGATGCGCGACGTAGAGCAAATGGATCTTTGTCCCCTTTCGGATGTTGACCAATACCGAAAATACCCGCAAGGGTATCCATCTTCTCTGCAATAGCGAGGGCGCTAGCAACAGGATTAGACGGTAATTCATCACCTGCGAAACGAGGCTGATATTGTTCTTTCAATGCAACCGCAACTTCTTCGGCTTCACCATCATGACGTGCATAATGCATACCCATAACACCTTGGGTATCTGTGAATTCGAACACCATATTGGTCATTAAGTCACATTTTGACAGTAAACCTGCACGGGTTGCTTTATTAACATCAGTACCCATTTTACCTGCGATAAAGCCAGCTAATGCCTGAATACGGTCGGTTTTATCACGCAGTGTGCCTAAATCTTTCTGGAATAATACGGTTTCAAGGCGCGGCAAGTTATCTTCTAAACGTTGTTTACGGTCAGTTTTAAAGAAGAACTCAGCATCCGCTAAGCGAGGGCGTACCACTTTTTCGTTACCACTAATGATCTGTTGTGGATCCGAAGATTCAATATTAGTGACGAAAATAAAGTTAGGTAACAATCCACCTTGTTTATCATAAACAGGGAAGTATTTTTGGTCACCTTTCATGGTGTAAACCAGTGCTTCAGCAGGCACTTCAAGGAATTTTTCCTCAAATTTTGCTGTTAGTACAACTGGCCATTCAACCAATGAAGTGACTTCTTCCACTAAGCTATCGCTTAAATCTGCGATACCACCGAGTTTTTCAGCGGCAAGGCGAGCATCATGAAGAATAATTGATTTACGCGTTTCGTAATCAGCAATCACTTTTCCGCGTTCATAAAGAATTTCAGGATACTGATCTGCGTTATCAATAGTGAATTCAGCTTCACCCATAAAGCGATGACCACGAATAACGCGATCGCTTTGGATACCTAAAATTTCACCATCAATAACAGTATCACCTAATAATAAAGTGACGGTATGAACAGGACGTACAAAGTGAGTTTCTTTATCGCCCCAGCGCATTAATTTTGGAATTGGTAATTTTGATAATGCAGTGCTTACCATGCCAATCAGTAATTGGTTAACCGCTTCACCTTTTACTTCTGCACGATAAAATAACCATTCGCCTTTATCTGTTGATAAGCGTTCTGCTTGGTCAACAGTAATGCCATTGCCTCTTGCCCAACCTTCAGCCGCTTTGGTTGGTTTACCTTCAGCATCAAATGCTTGAGCAATTGCAGGGCCACGTTTTTCGATGGTTCTATCTGCTTGTGATTTCGCCATATTAGCGACTTTAATGGCTAAACGGCGAGGTGCTGCAAACCAAGATACATCACCATGAGTGATATTGGCGTTGTCCAGCTCTGCAGTAAAATTAGCAGCAAAAGATTCGGCTAAAGAACGAAGCGCTTTCGGCGGTAATTCTTCTGTGCCGATTTCCACGAGGAAAGTCTCAGTTGTCATGATAGCCTCTTACTTTTTACACATAGGGAAACCAAGCGCTTCACGAGAAGCATAATATGCTTCAGCAACCGCTTTGGTTAAAGTACGGATACGTAAAATATAACGCTGACGCTCTGTTACAGAGATAGCTTTACGTGCATCCAATAGATTAAAAGTGTGTCCTGCTTTTAAAATACGTTCATAGGCAGGTAGAGGCAGAGGTTTTTCTAATTCTAACAACTCACGAGCTTCTTTTTCATATTGCTCAAAGCAAGAGAATAAGAAGTCTACATCTGCGTATTCAAAATTATAAGTTGATTGTTCAACTTCGTTTTGATGATAGATATCGCCATAGGTGGTTTTACCTAATGGGCCATCACACCAAACTAAGTCATAAACGCTATCAACACCTTGAATATACATGGCAAGACGTTCTAAGCCGTAAGTGATTTCACCTGTAACCGGTTTACACTCTAATCCACCCACTTGTTGGAAATAGGTAAACTGCGTGACTTCCATGCCGTTGAGCCAAACTTCCCAGCCTAAGCCCCAAGCACCCAGTGTTGGGTTTTCCCAGTTATCTTCCACAAAACGAATATCATGGATTGTAGGATCCAAACCTAACTCTCTTAATGAGCCAAGATAAAGCTCCTGAATATTATCAGGCGATGGCTTAATGATAACTTGGAATTGGTAATAGTGCTGTAAACGGTTAGGGTTTTCACCGTAACGTCCGTCTGTTGGACGACGTGAAGGCTGTACATAAGCCGCAGCGATAGGCTCTGGGCCTAATGCTCGTAAACAAGTCATTGGATGTGATGTGCCTGCGCCCACTTCCATATCTAATGGTTGGACAATGGTACAGCCCTGGCGAGCCCAGTAATCCTGTAATGTCAGGATAAGACCTTGAAAGGTTTTGGTATCAAACTTTTGCATGTTATATCCGCATGGCGATACATAGAATAAAAAGAAAGGTTTCAGTATACCTTCTAGACGAAAGATATACAGCAAGGAATGCGGGCAATTTTCCCTCGATCAAAAAAATAATCCTTTAATTGACTTTATGACTATGCTCAAAGAATTAGATTGAATTTTTTTTACCTATTTACATGTATATTTATACAGTATATAAGTGATGCTATTGAAAGTTATTGATAACAAGGAATGAGTGAATGAGTAAACAACGCTGCGATTGGGTAACCAATGATCCTGAATATTTGGCATATCACGACGATGAATGGGGAAAACCTGAACGAGATAAATACAAGCTTTTCGAAATGATTTGCCTTGAAGGCCAACAAGCTGGGCTATCTTGGTATACCGTACTCAAAAAAAGAGAAGGTTATCGTCGCTGTTTCTTTGGTTTTTCACCTGAAAAAATTGCCAAAATGACAGAGAAAGATGTCGAAGCTTTATTACAAGATCCCGCTATTATCCGTCATCAAGGAAAAATTAACGCCATTATTAATAACGCGCGTGTTTTTATAGCAATGGAAGAGCAAGCTGAGGATTTTAGCCAGTTTATTTGGCAATTTGTTGATAATAAACCAATTGTTAATCAGTGGGATGATATATCCCAAGTACCTGCGTCCACTGAAATCTCAGATAAAATGGCAAAAACGTTAAAGAAAAAAGGTTTTAAATTTGTTGGTACAACAACTTGCTACGCTTTTATGCAAGCCGTTGGTATGGTGAATGACCATATTCTCTCCTGTTTTTGTCGCCAAGAAGAGAGTAAAAACACCAATAAAAATTAAAATGTGGGTTGAGTTATCTTTAATTTAAGAAATTATTGGTTTTATATTTCAATATTTAAATCTGTATTAATATTCCTATTTTATCATTTCCATTATAACTATTGATGCAGATTAAAGCTCGCGGTATGGTATTTCTTAACGAGAAAGCAACATAGAAGATACCTGCAAAGATGACTCAATTATCACAATTCGGGCAAAAATTTGCTCAGCACTCAGGCATTGCTCGCTTGATGCAAGATTTAAATGAAGGAATACGGACACCGGGTGCCGTGATGTTGGGAGGTGGTAATCCTGCGCATATTCCTGAAATGGACAACTATTTTCGTCAATTACTTAAAGAGATGACAGAAAATGGTACGTTAAGTGATGCAGTTTGTAACTATGATGGTCCGCAAGGCAAAGATGCTATGTTACAAGCGTTGGCGACATGCTTAAAAGAGAAGCTGGGTTGGAATATTTCGGCGAAAAACATTGCATTAACCAATGGTAGCCAAAGTGCTTTTTTCTACCTGTTTAATTTATTAGGTGGCACAACTAAAGATGGGAAAAAACGAAAAATTCTTTTCCCTATAGCGCCTGAATACATTGGTTATACTGATTCTGGATTAGAAGAAGATCTGTTTGTTGCGAATAAGCCAACAATAGAAATGTTGCCGAATGGGCAATTTAAATATCATGTGGATTTTGCTCATCTTGAAATTAGTGATGATATTGCGGCTATTTGTGTTTCAAGACCAACAAACCCAACGGGTAATGTGATTACAGATGACGAAGTTGAAAAGCTAGAGATTTTAGCTAAACGACATAATATTCCTCTGATTATAGATAATGCTTACGGTGTTCCTTTTCCGGGTATTATTTTTACTCAAGCAACACCTCGTTGGAATGACAATACTATTCTCTGTATGAGTCTGTCTAAACTAGGTTTACCGGGGGCACGTTGTGGCATTATTATTGCCAATGAAGAACTGATTTCAGCCATTACAAATGTTAACGGCATTATTAGTCTCGCACCTGGTGGAATTGGACCAGCAATGGCATTAGAAATGTTAAAACGCGATGATTTAATGCGGTTATCTCAAGATGTGATAGGGCCTTTTTATCATCAACGAGTACTTGAAACTATTAATATTATTCGTCGTTATTTACCTGAAGAGCGTTGTCTTATTCATAAGCCTGAAGGTGCGATATTTTTATGGCTTTGGTTTAAAGATTTACCGGTTTCTTGTGAAGAGCTTTACCGTCGTTTGAAAAAACGTGGTGTATTAATGGTGCCGGGACATTACTTCTTTCCGGGATTAGAAGATTCATGGGATCATGCTCATCAATGTATGAGAATGAATTATGTACCAGAGCCTGAATTGATAGAGAAAGGAATAAAAATTCTGGCTGAAGAAATCGAGAACATCTATCAGCCAGTGAATATCTAATAAAAATGCCCCTTCAGCGAGAAGAAGGGGCAAAGACAATAACGAGGACTTTTGAGCATAAGTTTGACGGAAAGAAATTGATTACTAAAAATTTAGTAATCCGTCTCAATCTAAATTTCTTAGCACGAGAACTATTAAAACAGACATTTATAAAATCTATGGCTTAAATAAGGGCTATTCATTGCCTTAATTATCACTCTGCTAAGCTAAATATAGATTTTGATAACAACTTCGGTTCAATTATTTAATATATTTATTATTTTCACTACAAAGTCCATATAATCAGTGCCATTAATTGTGGTGTTATGATGCGTAAAAACATAGCCAAGGGATAAACTGTAGCATAGGAAAGTGAGGCTGCCCCACTTGAGCTATGAATTGAATTTGCGAAGGCTAATGCAGGCGGATCTGTCATTGAACCTGCTAACATTCCACAGAGGCTTAAATAATTAAGTTTAAAGAAGACTCTGGCGATCACCCCAACAATCAATAGCGGTAATAACGTAATCAAAATGCCGTAGCCAATCCAACTCAAGCCTTGACCATCAATTAATGTTTCGACAAATTCACCGCCAGAGTTTAATCCTACCACCGCAAGAAACATGACAATACCGAGCTCTCGCAATGCCAAGTTAGCACTTGGAGGCATAAACCAATAGAGTTTACCAAATGTACCAATACGTCCTAAAATTAAGGCAACAACAAGGGGACCACCAGCTAATCCCAGTTTAAGTGCCACAGGAATACCAGGAATAAAAATAGGAATAGAGCCAAGTAAAACCCCTAAACCGATACCAATAAAAACAGGAAGCATTTGAACTTGTTCTAATTTCTGACGAGCGTTACCTAACAGGGCTGTAATGGCTTCAATAGACTCAGGGCGCCCAACGACATTAAGAATATCCCCGAACTGTAACATACTATTATTGCTTGGAATAAGTTCGATACCCGCGCGGTTCAATCGAGTCACGACAACATCGTATTTTCTTTTAAGATCCAGATCTTTTAAACGCTTACTGAGAACGGAATCATTTGTTACAACGATCCGTACTGATTGCAATAAATTTGTTGATGTTGAAAGTGAAGCATCGACCTCTTCACCAAGTACTAGGCGTACTTTATTGAGATCTTCTTTTGAACCCACAATATGCAGTAAATCTCCCAACTGAATAATTGTTGATGGCATCGGTACCATAATATTATCTCCACGCTTTAAGCGAGAGCAGACAATGGCATCTTCATTGAGCAGAGGAATATCTTGCATTAATAAGCCATCTAGATTGGGGTTTTTAATTGCAATATTAATGGTATGTAGTGCATCTTTAGTGTTGTTTTGTTGGTTGCTAAAGGCTTTTGCTTCTTCATCAATGTTGATTTTAAAGAACACACGAATAAGCCACATGACTAGCAGAATGCCACAGATCCCCATAGGGTAAGCCATGGCATAGCCCATCCCCATTTGTCCCACTGATGCTGGGTCGACATGCAGATCAGTCAGTATTTGTTGTCCTGCCCCTAAAGAAGGGGTATTGGTAACCGCACCAGAAAAAATACCCAAAATAATAGGTAAAGGAACATCAAATAGATGATAAATAGACGCGGTTATGATTGAACCAAGAAGAATAATTAGGATAGCAAAGGCGTTTAGTTTTAAGCCCGAAACACGTAGTGAGGAGAAAAAACCAGGACCGACTTGGATACCAATAGTATAAACGAAAAGGATAAGCCCAAATTCTTGAATAAAATGAAGAGTTTGTGCATTAAGTAAGAAATTATAGCGCTGAGCAAAGTGGCCAATAATAATTCCACCAAAAAGAACACCGCCTATTCCTAGGCTAACCCGATAAATTTTGATATTGCCAATCCAAAGACCTAGAGCGCCTGCTAATGACAACATCACCATTGTTAATGCAATATCACTCATAAAAAAGATCCTGTACCCAAAAAATAAAAAAAGAAGAAATTTGAGCTAAAACGATAAACCTATTTTGGCAAAGAATAATGAAAGTCGCTGTGTCTTATCGCACAGATTCAACATATATAGAGATCAAACTAACAAGAAAGATAAATATAGCGTTAAAGTGTTAATTTAAAATAATGAAGGTTGAATTTTAATATCATCAAAACATAATCATTAATAATATTATTATGATTTTTTTAATTAGAGAAAATGAAACTTTCTTACACTAGAACTATTTATTTACTGACTAAAAAATTAAGCTTTTTTATATCATCTTTCTCTTGTCCTGTAAGAGAAAACAGGTTTAACTATATGATAAAAAGCGTTGATTACAGCTCTCGTTTTATAGGTGCCCTATGATATTCAGAACGACAAGTAAAAATTTAACATTAGTTACATTTTTGACGACATTACTGACAGGTTGCTCAAGTGTTATGACTCATGCTGGCCCGAATAAAGAACTTTATTCAGGGACAAAAAATAACATGACAATGTTAAAAGATGATGAAACCGGATGGGCAATGAAGCCACTGGTTATTCTCGATTTCCCTTTTAGTGCCGTATTAGATACTTTATTATTACCATATGATTATTATACTCAAGGTGATGATAAAAGTGATAATTCACCTAAGGAACGTATAAAAAGATTGGAAAATACAACTGCGAATAATAATCATGAAAATAAGAATTAATATAAAAATTAATGACTAAATAATAAATAAGTAATTATATTTAGTCATTATCTATTTGA
Organism: Proteus penneri; assembly: GCF_022369495.1. Lineage (NCBI taxonomy): Bacteria > Pseudomonadati > Pseudomonadota > Gammaproteobacteria > Enterobacterales > Morganellaceae > Proteus > Proteus penneri. Next base: position 3,231,326 of record NZ_CP059690.1, on the reverse strand, counting down.
TTATTTATGTAAAGCTGTTTCTTCTTTAGGGCCAAACATTTTATTCAAACTATTAAGCTCTTGCATTTCCTTGTCACATATAACTTTTTGTTCTGCTTGAGGTGCTGTCATTATCTGCTTTTTGCTTTGCTCGAAGTTAGCCTTAATCTCCGGCATATTATGTTTTAGATCTTCTCTTTCAGAAATGTACTGAATAAATTTATCCGCTTCTTTAAAGTACACTCGGCAAGCATGAACTGTAGATGCTTGAGCTGGAAGTGTGATTGACAATAAAAGTAATGCGACACCCAACCAACATTGTTTCATTCTCTAAATTACCCACCTTATTTGACATAATCGAATTATATAAAAAGTACACTAATTAGACGATAATAATTAAGAATAAATTTGTTATTTTTTTTCATATTTTATAGATAACGTAAAGAAAGCCATAGTAAAGCGAAGAAAGAAAGCTAAGCTTGTTACAGTAACGCTAAAAATCACCTCTTGTTTATGATAAAAAAGTTAAAAATCAACTATTTTGGTCGAAAACCGTACGAACAGTCAGGTGATACTAAAAAAGTATTGACGGAGTGGGTTTCTGGCAGTAAGATGCACCTCGTTTTCGGCGAGTAGCGCAGCCTGGTAGCGCAACTGGTTTGGGACCAGTGGGTCGGAGGTTCGAATCCTCTCTCGCCGACCATATTAAGAAACCCCGCTTTTAAAGCGGGGTTTTGTCGTTTTGGGCATCTCTTCATCAATCATCTCTTTTTACTTTCTGATAGATAGGCATGGTTGCATTATTGGCACCTATGTAGGTAAAAGACGTTTTTTATAAATCTTTTTTGTTTCTCTTTACATATACATAACACTCCTATTCCCTGTATAAGAGTGTAAATTGAATGCGTATTGAGTTGTCTATTCTAATCTACTGTATTTTATGGTGTTGTGCCTTTTTCTCTGTAGCGAATGAAAGTCATATTGATCTTTCCGTACCAGTAGATTTACCAACAGAGACACAACTTAGAGATGACTTACTACAACAAAATGACAGTGTCTCTTTAGTGAATTTAGCGCAACAAAATAAAATGGAGTTTGTCACGCCTTCTTTGCCATGTTTTTCAATCAAACAGGTAAAAATTCATCATTTGGAGGAGTTTTCTTCTCCATCATTACAACGCCAAGTGGCGAAATGGCAAGCAGCATTAATAGGGCATTGTCATTCGCAATCATTATTAGAACAAGATATCAATATTCTTAATGCGATGCTTTATGATGCTGGCTATGTGACGAGTGAAGTGGGTAACGTTGATCTTTATGCTGATGACGAGGTATTGGATATCACATTAAATGTCGGGAAAGTACAAGACATTGTTTCTAAAACGTCGACAGATAAACACTATTTGATCTCACAGGCGATGCCTATAAAAAAAGGCGATATTTTAAATATTAAAGATATTGAACAGGGCGCTGAAAATTTCAAAACCATTCCTAAAAGTAATGTCAAAATTCAGATAGAACCATCATCAAAAGAAAATGAGTCAATTATTTCTCTTTCTCAAGTTGGAAAAAGGACAGTCGCAGGCTCGGTATCGATTGATAATAAAGAGCAAAAAATTTACGGAGATCTATTTGGTACGACAAGGTTAAGCTTTGGTAATTTAGCGCAACTTAATGACACATTAATGGTTATTCTTTCAAGTCAACTTGATACCTTAAAATCAAGAGGTATCAAAAAGCAGATCTTTTTATGGCAGGTACCTTATCATTATTGGCGTGCGACATTATTTGGTTATAACATTGGATCAAACCGTAGAATATCGGAAACGACAAAAAAGTTACAAAAAACGCGTCAACAACTTCTTTCCTTTGAGATCCAGCGCCAGTTTAGACCCTCAACGCAGCGTACAGTGACTTTAAAAGGGGGAATTCAGTATTACACTTACCGAAATGAAATGTCAGGCTATCGCTTATCAGTACATGAGCGTCGTAGCCCTTATGTTAATGCGGGTATTGAGCAAAATTATCGTTTTATGAGAGGGGGTTATCTTAATACTAAATTTAATTATAAGCAGAGCGTTTTTATTCCTGGCGCTAAACTTTCTCCGATAGATTCGCTTAATGGTGTGCCAATTTTTAATATTAATTTAGAAGCGTTAATTCCTTTTAAAATTAATTCACAGTTATTTTTTTATCAGCCAGAAATACTGTTTCAACTAACTCGATCGGATATTGATGGGTTACTTGATAAAGCAAATATCGGCGGTTTATATAGTGTGTATGGTTTTGAGTCAGGCAAAGGTTATTCTGATGCAAATCAGTTTGTTTCCCGACACAAGGTCACTTGGCTTACACCCTTTAATAACCAAATGCTATTCTCTGCAATAGATTATGGTTCCGTCTCTGAAGAGAGAAAAAACGTTTTTTATAATAAAAATAAATATTTGATTGGTGCAGCAACAGGGCTAGAAGGAAGCTTTAAACAGCTGAGTTATCAGTTAATATGGAGCATACCGTTATCGGCCCCTTCTAGTAGAAAAGCAACAGGATCACAGTTTAATTTCAACGCCCAATTTAACTTCTGATTTTGGTGGTTTATCTTATATTTTTTACTATTGATTTTGTAAATCATTTGATAAATAACTATATATTATTGGCTTATATAGCATTCTAGTAGTTAAAAAGAGAAAAAGGCATTTTTCTCTTTTTAAGTTAGCTTAGTATTGCACTGATTATCTTCTATGTGTGGTGTTATTTTTTAGGGCTAACAGAATAAATCATCCATTTCTTTGTTTCATTTCAATATATTCGTTTAATATTTAAGCGTTCAATCACAAATTATGGCTTTTTTTAAAACAGTTATTTCACTTAAGGATTTTTTAATATGTGGTTTTTTTGACTAGATATTAGCCAGATACTTATTTTTTTATTCTGAGTTTGTTCGATATTTGTTTCATTTGTGTTTATAAAGAGTTCTTTTTACCTTCTAATGCCTTATTGACGTAAGGGAATACAGTTGGTTAATTGAACAATGACAAAATAAAAAGGTATTCCGTTTTTAAATAGGAAACCAAAACACAACAGAACAATTTCGGAGAGTAATGATGAAAAGCTCCAAAAAACAGACAGGAATTTTGACCGCCACAATTGGATTGCTTGCATTCGCTGTTTCTGCGGGTGTACAGGCCAAAACATTGGTGTATTGCTCTGAAGGTTCACCTGAAGGATTTAACCCTCAGTTATTTACCTCTGGAACAACCTATGACGCAAGTTCAGTGCCTATTTATAACCGTTTAGTTGAATTTAAACTGGGTACAACAGAAATTATTCCGGGCTTAGCTGAAAGCTGGGATGTGAGCGATGATGGAAAAGTGTATACCTTCCATTTGCGTAAAGGGGTGAATTGGCATAGTAGTAAGACCTTTAAGCCTACCCGTGAATTTAATGCGGATGACGTGATGTACACGTTTATGCGTCAAATGGACCCAAAACATCCTTACCATAAAGTTTCTGGCGGAAGTTATGAATACTTCTCAGGAATGGATATGAACAACATGATCGAGAAGATCGAGAAAGTTGATGATCATACCGTTCGTTTTGTTCTAACTCGTTCAGAAGCCCCTTTTATTGCTGATATGGCGATGGACTTTGCATCCATATTATCTGCTGAATATGCGGATAATATGATGAAAGCAGGTACACCTGAGAAAGTAGATCTCGAGCCTATCGGTACAGGGCCTTTTCAATTACAGCAATATCAAAAAGATTCTCGTATTCTTTATAAAGCCAATGACCAATATTGGGGTAAAAAACCAGATATTGACCGTTTAGTCTTCTCTATTACACCTGATGCCTCTGTACGATATGCAAAACTGCAAAAAGGTGAGTGTCAGGTAATGCCTTTCCCAAATCCTGCTGATATTGAGAAGATGAAACAAAATAGCGATATCAATTTGTTAGAACAACCCGGTTTAAATGTGGGTTATATCTCGTTTAACGTCGAGAAAAAACCACTGGATAACCAAAAAGTTCGCCAAGCATTAAGTATGGCTGTGAATAAAGACGCCATTATTGAAGCGGTTTATCAAGGTGCTGGCCAGAAAGCGAAAAATCTTATTCCACCAACAATGTGGGGTTATAACGATGATATCGTCGATTATGAATATAATCCTGAAAAAGCTAAAGCACTGCTAAAAGAAGCGGGCCTTGCTGATGGCTTTACCATCGATTTATGGGCAATGCCAGTACAACGTCCTTATAATCCAAATGCACGTCGTATGGCTGAAATGGTACAAGCGGATTGGGAAAAAATTGGCGTTAAAACCAAAATAGTAAGTTACGAGTGGGGTGAATATCTCAAACGTGCTAAATCCGGTGAACACCAAGCGGTTATGATGGGTTGGACAGGCGATAACGGGGATCCAGATAACTTCTTCGCTACGCTATTTAGTTGTGCAGCAAAAGAGCAAGGTTCGAACTATTCAAAATGGTGCTATAAGCCATTTGAAGATCTGATCCAACCAGCACGGATCACCGCCGATCACGACAAACGTGTTGAACTCTACAAACAAGCTCAAGTTGTGATGCATGATCAAGCACCTGCTCTAATTATTGCTCACTCGACTGTTTATGAACCAGTGAGTAAAAAAGTAGAAAACTACGTGGTTGATCCATTAGGCAAACATCACTTCGAGAATGTCTCTCTTAAATAAGAGCAATACCTAATTGTTGGGTTGCTTTAAGTACGGTGTCTTTCTTGATGAAAGACACCGCTATTCAATAATAACGAATACATTCAGTACACTGTGAGCGCAGAGGACTTTCCTCTGATTTATCAGCGCTATCTTTTAGCTGATGTTTGAAAAGAGAATTAGGATATGCTGCAATTTATCCTTCAACGTTTGGGACTTGTGATCCCTACGTTTATCGGAATTACATTACTGACGTTTATTTTCGTTCATCTTATTCCCGGTGATCCGGTCATGATTATGGCGGGTGAGCGTGGACTTTCTCCAGAACGACATGCTTATTTAATGGCAGAATTAGGCTTGGATAAGCCGTTATGGCAACAATACCTCAATTACCTAAATGGTATTTTTCATGGTGATTTGGGTATTTCGTTAAAAAGCCGCATTCCCGTCTGGGATGAATTTTTACCACGTTTTAAAGCCACTTTAGAACTTGGCGTTTGTGCCATGATCTTCGCGGTTTCAGTCGGTATTCCCGTAGGTGTTTTAGCTGCGGTGAAACGTGGCTCTATTTTTGATCATACTGCGATTAGTGTGTCATTAGCCGGTTATTCTATGCCCATCTTCTGGTGGGGGATCATGTTAATCATGTTAGTGTCTGTAAAATTAGACTTAACCCCTGTTTCTGGCCGCCTCGCTGATAGTGTCTTTTTAGATGACAGTAATCCTCTTACCGGATTTATGCTAATTGATACCTTTATTTGGGGTGAAGAAGGGGATTTTATTGATGCTATCCATCACATTATTTTACCTGCCATTGTATTAGGAACCATTCCTTTAGCTGTGATAGTGCGTATGACACGTTCTTCAATGCTTGAAGTATTAGGTGAAGATTATATTCGTACTGCTAGAGCAAAAGGCTTAAGTCGTGCTCGTGTTATTCTTATCCACGCACTACGCAATGCGATGTTACCTGTTGTCACTGTAATTGGATTACAAGTTGGGACAATGCTGGCTGGCGCAATCTTAACAGAAACCATCTTCTCATGGCCGGGATTAGGGCGCTGGTTAATTGATGCCTTACAACGACGAGATTACCCCGTAGTTCAAGGTGGTGTGCTGTTAATTGCAACGATGATTATTTTTGTCAATCTGTTGGTTGATGTTCTTTATGGCATTGTGAATCCACGTATTCGCCATAAAAAATAAGGAATGCATAATGACTGAAAATAAAGTTACACCGGTCATCAATGCACCGGCTCCCATGACACCCTTCCAAGAATTTTGGCACTATTTTAAACAAAATAAGGGCGCAGTTGTTGGATTAATTTATATCGTAATTATGTTGCTGATTGCGTTATTTGCAGGCTTTCTTGCACCTCATGCACCGAATGAGCAATTTCGTGATTTCTTATTAGCGCCTCCTGTTTGGCAAGAAGGGGGAAGTTGGCAATTTATTCTAGGTACTGATGATGTTGGCAGGGATATTCTTTCTCGCTTAATGTTTGGTGCTCGCCTTTCGTTATTAGTTGGCTGTATCGTTGTCGTACTATCACTTATTTTAGGAATTATTCTAGGACTGGCGGCGGGTTATTTCGGTGGACTTGTGGATATCGGCATTATGCGAGTGGTCGATATTATGCTGGCATTACCCAGTTTATTATTAGCATTAGTGTTGGTAGCCATTTTTGGGCCTTCTATTGTTAATGCGTCTATTGCATTAACTTTTGTCGCCTTACCGCATTATGTCCGATTAACACGAGCTGCTGTTTTGATTGAAGTAAACCGTGACTATGTTATTGCGTCTCGCGTTGCTGGTGCAGGTTCACTGCGTCAAATGTTTATCAATATCTTACCTAACTGCCTTGCACCTTTAATTGTTCAAGCCTCTCTCGGTTTTTCTAATGCAATCTTAGATATGGCGGCATTGGGCTTTTTAGGCATGGGTGCGCAACCACCAACACCTGAATGGGGAACCATGTTATCTGATGTGTTGCAGTTTACACAAAGTGCATGGTGGGTTGTGACGTTTCCTGGTTTGGCGATTTTGTTTACCGTATTAGCCTTTAACTTAATGGGTGATGGTTTACGAGATGCGCTTGATCCGAAATTAAAGCAGTAACGGAGTAAGAACATGGCATTACTAAATATTAATCAACTATCTGTTCACTTTGGTGATGAAGATACTCCGTTTAAAGCGGTAGACCGAATTAGCTATCAAGTTGAAGAAGGGCAAGTGGTCGGTATTGTAGGGGAATCAGGTTCAGGTAAATCAGTCAGCTCATTAGCGATTATGGGGCTTATTGATTTCCCTGGGCGAGTGAGTGCACAAGAGCTCTATTTTGATGGTAGAGATCTGATGAAAATTTCTGAATCAGAGCGACGCAATTTAGTTGGTGCTGATGTTGCGATGATTTTCCAAGATCCGATGACAAGCTTGAATCCTTGCTTTACGGTTGGCTATCAAATTATGGAGGCGTTAAAAGTACATCAGGGAGGAAGTCGTAAAACACGTAAGCAGCGTGCTATCGACCTCTTAACGCTGGTGGGTATTCCTGATCCAGCTTCTCGCTTAGATATCTATCCACACCAGCTTTCGGGGGGAATGAGTCAGCGTGTTATGATCGCAATGGCGATCGCTTGTCGCCCTAAATTATTGATTGCTGATGAACCGACTACGGCACTGGATGTGACTATTCAGGCTCAAATTATAGAGCTTTTGCTTGATTTACAAAAACAAGAAAATATGGCGTTAGTGTTGATCACCCATGATCTAGCATTAGTGGCAGAAGCTGCCGACACCATTATTGTGATGTATGCGGGGCAAGTGGTGGAATCCGGAAAAGCATCAGAAATTTTTAAAGCGCCTCGCCATCCTTATACACAAGCATTATTAAGAGCACTTCCGGAGTTCGCGAGTAATAAAGCGCGATTAGCATCGTTACCGGGCGTTGTACCGGGACGCTATGATCGACCAACAGGTTGTTTACTCAATCCACGTTGTCCTTATGCTCATGATGAATGCTATAAAACTGAACCTGCTTTAAGAGAATTGGGAACACATCGCGTGAAATGCCATACACCGTTAGATAATACAGGGAGACCTACTCATGGTTGAAGTTAATCCAAATGTCACTACTCCCTTATTAAAGGCGGTCAATTTAGCCAAGTATTACAGCGTAAAAGGCGGGCTGTTTTCAAAAGAGAGAACAGTGAAAGCGCTTGATGGTGTCTCTTTTGAATTAGAGCGCGGTAAAACATTGGCGGTTGTTGGCGAATCAGGTTGTGGAAAATCGACATTAGGTCGATTATTAACCATGATTGAAATTCCTACCTCAGGGGAGCTTTCTTACCGTGGGCAAAATCTGTTGATCAAAGATAAATCAGCAGAGAAATTGCGCCGCCAAAAGATCCAAATTGTATTTCAAAATCCTTATGGATCATTAAACCCGCGTAAAAAAGTAGGGCAAATTTTAGAAGAGCCTTTATTGATCAATACAACATTGAATGCCTCTGAACGTAAAGAGAAAGTATTATCAATGATGGCTAAAGTGGGATTAAAGACAGAGCATTATAGTCGATACCCACATATGTTTTCTGGTGGTCAACGTCAGCGTATTGCTATTGCTCGTGGTTTGATGCTTGATCCAGACATTGTGGTAGCGGATGAGCCTGTTTCTGCACTGGATGTATCAGTTCGTGCTCAAGTACTGAATTTGATGATGGATCTGCAACAAGATATGGGACTTTCTTATGTTTTTATTTCTCATGATCTGTCGGTTGTTGAGCATATTGCAGATGAAGTTATTGTAATGTATTTAGGACGTTGTGTTGAAAAAGGAACAAAAGCTCAAATTTTTGAAAATCCGCAACATCCTTATACGCAGGCATTGTTATCAGCAACCCCAAGATTGACGCCTGAATTAAGACGAGAGCGTATTAAATTAACGGGAGAATTACCAAGCCCGTTAAATCCACCACCAGGTTGTGCTTTTGCAGCTCGTTGCCGTCGTGCATTTGGGCCATGCAGTCAATTACAGCCAACTTTAAAAGATTATAATGGCCAACTTATTGCTTGTTTTGCGGTGGAGCAAGATAGCGTGATAGTTTAAATAAAATAAATTTATCTCATTAAATAAGAACAATATACTTATTTATATTGTTCTTATTTTTTTCATTAATAATGTTTAATAAATTTTAACTAAATAATCTAATAATAATTTTATAAATGTAAAATATTATATTTATGTGAGCTTTTAAAATGTAAATCTCAATGATATTAAAGGGAAATAATGTTTTTTATTAAGAAGTATATTACGCTTAGTATTGTATTTTAACTTTAAAATAAGGGGTTTGTAGCGTTTAATTTTATATACTTTGGTATTTTTTAGTGAATTGTATCTTTTTATTAAAATAAAGTAGATTAGTTGTAAGTAATAAGAAGAGAGTAAGGTTTTATTTTTATTTTACTATTTTTATCTTATAACTATACTCAAATAATAATTATTATATATTTATCTACTTCCATTTTAATGGATAAGCGCTTTTTATAATGTTATTTTCTTTATTGAGAGTGATACATAATCGAAAAAATACAGTATAATCCCCTTTGTTCAAGCATGGTTACCGGAAATAGCAACGATGAAACCTCATCTTAAACATTCATTAACAATAAAACAGATGGCCGCTGTTGCGGGCGTTACGTTGGTGACTATTGCTATTTTTATCAGTATTCAACTTGTTTATTTGATTGATCAACGCCGCGAAGATTATCAAAATCAGCTTTTTAATGCCGGTGTCAGTATTCAGCAACCACTCGCTGATGCATTGTTACGATCAGATTTGAATGATGCTAAACAACAAATAGTTGCACTAAAAGCGACGGGTATTTTGGGTAAAGCGATTGTTATGCAACCTGAAAATGTGCAAGTGATGAATTTAGATTTTGCACCTAAGAAAGAAGTCTCTGAATTCTCAAGTTGGCTTTTTGGTATTCCCGTTGAAGCTGTTATTCCTTTACAGCCTTTAGGTATTACTTCAACAGATGATAAGTCCTATGGTGGTCATCTCATTTTACAGGCTGACACAAATCGTTTTTATCGTTTTACCAGTAATACTGTTGCATTAATGCTAACAACATATCTGTTGATGGGGCTTATTCTAACGGTCGCTATTAGTTGGTGTATTAATCGTATTGTTGTAAAACCGTTACGCCAAATTGCCGTCACTCTCAATAAAGATAGCCAAGTTTCAGCGTTATCTTGTCCAAAATCACATTGTGATGATGAGATTGGTTTGCTGGTTAAAGGATATAATCATCAAAAATCTGATCAAAAATTGCCGAAGGTCTGAACCTTCTTACGCCATAATGAGTCTAATCACTATAGTGATTTTATTTCATGTTTCTGTGGTGATAAAGAATGATAATACAAAAAATAGATATCCAACATCTAACATGTCTTTTGGCACTTATTGTTAAACCTCATAAGTGGTTTAATACCAAGGATTAATACAATAGAGGTTCACATGCAGGGTGTAATGACACGAATTTTATTGGGAAGCGTTATGTTTGGCGCTGTTGTTTGCCAAGTTCAAGCGGAGGCTTTACAGCCTGATCCTGCTTGGCAAGAAGGGCGACTAGCAAATGGCTTTCAGTGGCAAATCTTACAAACACCGCAACGCCCAAATGATAGAATACAGATCCGTTTATTAGTTAATACGGGATCTTTGTCAGAAAAAAGCAGTGAAACGGGTTTTTCATCCTTAGTGTCCAAACTCAACGTTTTGGAAAATACAGGTTTAACACCAGAAAAACGCGATAATTTATGGAAAAATGCGTTAGATCCTGACTATCCGTTGCCTCCAATGATCGTTTCATATGATTTTACTGTTTATAATTTAAGTTTACCGAACAACCAGCCTGAGCTGTTAAAGGATGCTTTTGCATTGTTAGCAGGTATTGCTAAACCCGCACAATATACTGAAGATGCGGTTCGTAACGCAATTCAATCGCCACTTCCGATTGCAACGTTTCCTCTTAACATTGAAGATCCTATCTGGCGTTCACGTCTTGAAGGCTCTAATTTAAAAGGCCGCAATCCGGGAAAACCTGTTAATCAATCTGTAAATACTAAAGAGTTGTCAGATTATCAGCAGCGTTGGTATACCCCGGATATGATGACGCTTTATGTTGCAGGTAATGTTGATAATCGATTATTGACTGAAAGTATTAATCAAGCCTTTTCATCGCTATCAGGAAAGCGTGTAACACCCGTTCCAGTACCTGTCCTTGCCGATATGAAACCTGAAACGTTATATGTGCAAGAGCCTATGCGTGTAAAAGACCAAATTGCTTTAATTTGGGATTTAGACTGGTCGCCAGTAAAAGACTCTGACACGTTAAACAAATATTGGTTAAGTGATTTAGCTCGTGAAGTGATTTTTGTGCATTTAGGTCGTAGCCTTGAACAACGTAAGGAAAAAGACAGCACTCAGATTAACATTGATTGCCGAGTACAATATCAACGTGCAAGTTGTTCTTTAAATCTTGATACTGTCACAGCGCATATTCCTGCATTAGCATCATGGGTGGGAGAAGAATTGGGTCGCTTGCGTAATCAAGGCATCAGCGATGAGTTATACCAAGAGTTGCAACAAGAGAAACAGCTACAGTTAACTCAGTTGTTTGCACGTTATGCAAAAACCAGCACAGCGATTTTAATTAATCAGCGTCTGTTATCACAACAAAGCAATATTATTGATATTCCACCTGAACAATATCAACGTTTACGCCAAGCATTTTTAGCGGGTTTAACAAAAGAGACATTAAATCAGGAACTTTCAAGAATTCTATCTGAAGATATTACTTTTGTATTAACACAAAGTGGTGAAACGCCAACCGTAAATTTAGGTGAATTACGTATTCAATTTGAAAAGCAAGTTCATCCAGAAACGGCAAATACACCTGCACCTGCTGTAACAACGTCAGTGGTAACAACAGCGAAATAGTAATAGAACAGAAATAGACAGATATTGAAAAAATATCCGCGATAAAATAAACAAAAAGCTAAAAGTGTTATTGATACATTTTTGGCTTTTTGTTTTTTTGATATTAAAGGCGTTTAAATGCTTCTTTAATAATGGTAATCAAATCTTCACGGTTATTTCTTTGAGTTATAAAACCTGCAATAGCAATCTTTTTTTCAGGTAAGTAGTAAGCTGCTGAGCCCCAATAACCAAGGTGATAGTAAAGTGTGCCTAGGTCAGTTTCTTCGGCCATTAGACCTAAACGATAATTTGTCGCACCTGTATGTGAACCTTGCCATTTCATCTCTTTTAAGGTTGATGGATGCAAGTAAACTCTATCTTCGAAGAGATCAGCTGTAAATTTAGCTAACTCAAGGGTTGTCATCACAAGCCCGCCACCGCCAAAAGCATCCATTGATGCATCAATATGAGTACCTTCATGCTCACCTGCAAATTGTCTAGCTCGTACTTTAGGATGCTTAGGTTGTTGTTCTAAACCCTCCCACCACGTTTGTGGTAAATCTAAGTCTTGAAAATGCAATAATTCACGAACGGCGGTGGCCATATTTTTTCTCATAAACTTAGAAAGGATGTCACCTAACAAAATGTATCCAGTATCTGAATAAATGAAGCGTTTTCCGGCTGGAATAATGGGAAAGCCTTGTTGAGCATAGTGTGCTATTTGCTCTTCTCGTGTCCATTTATGAGAGGGATCTTTAATCACTTCTTCAAAGTAAGCTTCATTTGCATGGTCGAGTAATCCACTGCTATGGCTTAATAAATGGCGTAGTGTAATGGTTTTAAGATCATAGCCTAGCTCTAATAATGTCTGTTGATAATTCGCACTTAAATATTTAGTTATATCATCATCAAGGGATAAAGCATCCTGCTCCCATAAACGTAAAAAAGCAGCGGCGAGAAAGGTTTTCGTATTACTAGCGATGCGAAATGGGGTATCTACAGTTAATTTTTTCTGGGTACTTTCGTCAGCAAATCCGTGAGCCATACCAAAAGGGTATTGAATGCCTGCACCTGTAATATAGATAGCGCTTGCTGAAGGTAAAGCATGAAAAGCATCAGTCATTGATTTAACCATAGTTACTTCCTTATCTGTCAGGAAAATAAATCAGCAAAAAGGGTGTACTTGACACCCTTTATTTATATTGCAGAAATTTTTTATTTACTTTTTGTTGCTGCTCGTAATTCTGTTACTGTTTTACCGCCTATTCCCCAGTTATCTGTTTCAACTTCATCAATTACTACAACGGTAGTTGCTGGATTTTTGCCTAAGACATCAACCAAAAGTTGTGTTGCTCCCGCAATGAGTTGCTCTTTTTGCTCAGCGGTTGCACCTTCGCGTGTAATTTTAATATTAACGTATGGCATTGTTTTTCCTTATTACGTTATTTATAGGCGGTTAATGTAGGGAATTAACCATATAGTTTTATCATAAAGTTAAGATGTTGATTGCGTTTCAACCAACTGTTCTTTGCGCATATTTGGGCCATCAGTGGCGATCCAAGCGGCACAAAAGAGTGTTAATCGGGCAAAAAAGTAGAAGAAAGCCATCAAACCTATCACTGAACCAAATGCAGCACCTGAAGGTGAGCTTGCTATTCTTGGTAGCATCCATGTCATAACGGATTTTAAAATTTCAAAACCAATGGCAGCGATAAGCGTGCCTTTCATAAGCGAAATTCGTTTGGGTTGATGGCGAGGTAAGATCCACAATATCCATAAAAATAGTAAATAGTTTGCAGTAATGGAAATAGTTAAACCTATTGTTGTCCATACTGGCGTTAGCCATTCAATACCGTCTAATCCCAATATATGAACAATCATTCTTTGGGCCGAACCCGCTACAGATGTGAGTGTAATAGTGAAAATTAACGCAAAAAGTAAGCCAATTAGCGCTAAAAAGTCACGAAAATAGCGGAAATAGATTTTCTCTTGCTCTTCTTTGTTTCTTTCCCATACGGGGCGTGATTGCGCCAAAATAGCTTGGCGTAAATTACCCACCCAATTAACACCAGAATAAAGAGCAATCGCTAAACCGGTTAAACCAACGGTTGTACGCTGGCGAACTGCGGTATCAATACTTTGTTGGACCGTAGATGCAAGTGTTGGATCGTCAATGCTATTTGCGACACCTGTGATTAATTTAGCGAGCAAATCGGGATTTGAGGCTAAAACAAAACCGGCACAGGCAAAGGAAAGCATTAATACAGGGATTAATGATAAAAATGAGAAATAAGTGATAGCAGCACCAAACTGATTTCCCATTCTGTCAGTAAAGCGCTCTGCGGCACGAATAAGATGTGCAATAAAAGGAATATTGGTAATGAAATGACTAATTTTTATCCCAATACCGATGGCTTTTTTTCCACCATGTAATCCTTTTTCCAGCCCTTTCTTGAGTGGCTGAGTCAGTTGAGTTTTTTCGTTCTCTGTTTTGGGTTGTTGCTCTTCTGACATATATCCTCTTTAATTAGATCAGTCCATTTTTAATAAATTAGTGGCATTACTATAATTTCTACTCAAAAATAGCATAGCTTAATTTCTATTACACACCTTATGCTTCTTATCATTAGCCACTATTTTAAGCGATCTATTTGTTTGTTCTGGCTTAAGTGTAGATGATGCTCTGCCAAAAGGTGTCGGTAATCTTGTACTTAATAAAAGATAAAAAACCAATACAGCAATTCTGATATTAAGTTTGGTTTAATAAGAGAATGGCTACTCACTTATTGTTTTATTCTGTGTTTCACAGTCAAATAAGGAGTAGGCATTAATTACTGATGATAACTACTTTGTCAGTAGATTTAATTCTTCTTCAATAGCTTTTAATTCTGCTTTTTCTTCAGCTAGCTTTCTTTCTTGTTTAGCAATTTTATCTGCATCACCCTTAAGTTGTGCTTCTTTTAATTCGAGCTCGCGCTCTTTGATATCAAGTTGTTTTTCACGTAATTCAAGGCGCGTGTTTTCAACCACTCTTTCTGGTGTGCAATAGCGCTCAACATTTTGTAATGCTCGCTCTAAGCCTTGGATACGGTATTGATTACCGTGTGCTTTCGCATATTCCATCTGTTTTTGGATATTTTGTTTTTTAATCTCGCAGCCATTTATTGAGCTGTTGGCATACGCACTGCTAATGGAGAGTGTTAATGCAATTGTGGTAAAGAGTACTTTTTTCATTTTAATATCCTATTTAAACTTAAGTGAAATATGGACTTATCATAACGGTTGGGTACTAAGACACAACGTTTCTTTCGCTTTCAATGAAGAAGTTCGGCTTTTTCTGATACACTGAGTTCAATCACTATTTCAGAGTAAATTAATTACTAAGCTATACTTATTTCTAACGGAAGATAAAGAATGCTGAGCTATCGCCATAGTTTCCATGCTGGCAACCACGCCGATGTTTTAAAACATATTGTTCAAACACTGATCATTGAGTCTTTAAAAGAGAAAGAGAAACCTTTCCTTTATCTTGATACTCATGCTGGCGCTGGACGTTATCAATTAACCAATGCTCATGCGACTCGCACCGGTGAATATTTAGAAGGGATTGCGCGTTTATGGCAGCAAGAAGAAGTGCCAGAGCTTATTTTGCCTTACCTTGAAGCGGTTGGAGAATTAAACGCAAATGGGGAACTGCGTTATTATCCGGGATCACCTCTGTTAGCGGGTAAATTGCTAAGAGAACAAGATTCTTTAATGCTAACAGAATTACATCCAACAGATTTTCCTTTATTACGCACAGAATTTTCTCGTGATGAGCGAGCTAGAGTTTCTCGTGAAGATGGTTTTGGCCAATTAAAATCTAAGTTACCTCCGCCAAGTCGGCGTGGATTCGCATTAATTGATCCACCTTATGAACTTAAACAAGACTATTCTGCCGTTGTTAAAGGTATTGTTGAAGGTCATAAGCGATTTGCGACGGGAACTTATGCGATTTGGTATCCCGTGGTTCATCGTCAGCAAATCAAACGCATGTTAAAAGAGCTTGAAGCAACAGGGATCCGTAAAATTTTACAAATTGAATTAGCAGTGAAACCCGATAGTGATCAACTCGGGATGACGGCATCAGGCATGATTGTGATTAATCCACCTTGGAAATTAGAATCACAAATGAAATCAATACTTCCTTGGTTACATAAAACCTTAGTTCCTGAGGGTATTGGACATACATTAGTTGAGTGGGTTGTACCAGAATAAGTATCTTTATTATTGTTTTTGTCTATTACTGTAAAAGCTAAAATCTGACGAGCTATGTTTTAAATTTTGTCATAATAGATATCATGATATGAAAGGCTTAGACTGTGAGTTACCTATTTTTCTACAGATAAATGGATCAGATAAATGACGAGCAAACATTACGATTACATCGCCATCGGTGGCGGTAGTGGCGGTATCGCGTCAATTAATAGAGCAGCAATGTATGGACAAAAATGTGCATTAATTGAAGCGAAAGCATTAGGTGGCACTTGTGTTAACGTGGGCTGTGTACCTAAAAAAGTGATGTGGCATGCGGCGCAAATTGCTGAAGCTATTCATCAATATGGCCCTGATTATGGTTTTGACACTACGGTGAACCGTTTTGATTGGGATACACTCATCAGTAGCCGTTCTGCTTATATTGACCGAATTCATCAATCTTATGACCGTGTCTTAGGTAATAACAAAGTTGATGTTATCCAAGGTTTTGCTCGTTTTGTTGATGCCAATACTATTGAAGTTAATGGTGAAAAGATCACAGCGGATAATATTCTAATTGCAACAGGTGGTCGTCCTGTTCAGCCTAATATTCCAGGTGCTGAATATGGTATTAATTCTGATGGTTTCTTTGAATTAAAAGCTTTACCAAAACGTGTTGCTGTTGTTGGTGCTGGTTATATCGCTGTTGAACTTGCTGGTGTGTTAAATGCTTTAGGTAGTGAAACTCATTTATTTGTGCGTAAACATGCGCCACTGCGTAATTTTGACCCATTAATTGTTGAAACACTGTTAGAAGTGATGGAAACCGAAGGGCCTAAGTTACACACACATGCCATTCCTAAAGCTGTGATTAAAAATGCCGACGGAAGTTTAACGCTACAACTGGAAAATGGTACAGAACAGATTGTTGATACCTTAATCTGGGCGATTGGTCGTGAACCTGCAACAGATAATTTGAATCTGGCAGTAACGGGTGTTGAGTTAAATGAAAAAGGTTATATCAAAGTCGATAAATTCCAAAACACCAATGTAAAAGGAATTTATGCGGTTGGCGATAATACTGGTGCGGTTGAATTAACGCCAGTTGCTGTTGCCGCAGGGCGTCGGTTATCCGAGCGTTTATTTAACAACAAACCTAACGAACATTTAGACTATTCAAATATTCCAACCGTTGTATTTAGCCATCCTGCTATTGGTACTGTTGGTTTAACAGAGCCTCAAGCGATTGAGCAATATGGTGCAGATCAAGTTAAAGTGTATAAATCGTCTTTCACCGCAATGTATAGTGCCGTGACTCGTCATCGTCAACCATGCCGTATGAAGTTAGTTTGTGTTGGTGCCGATGAAAAAATTGTTGGTATTCATGGTATTGGGTTTGGTATGGATGAAATGCTACAAGGTTTTGCTGTGGCTCTGAAAATGGGAGCAACGAAAAAAGACTTTGATGATACTGTGGCAATCCACCCTACAGCGGCAGAAGAATTTGTTACGATGAGATAAGCACGTAATACGGCTTACTTTGATATTAATATGCAAAAGCTAGAGTTTAACGCTCTGGCTTTTTTATTGAAAATTTTGACTTAACCTAGCTTTATTTCGAACTCAAACCTCCTCTTTCTATGCATTTTCCCAAAAGCATATTCGTCTACTTACTGACCAATAAACCAGTTATTAAGTGAATTTACTTATTTTGTGAAAATAAGGTTATTACAGGATTAGGATCATCTTTTTATTTATGCAATTGTGCTACCGATTTTGCTTGTTTTGTAAATAATTTTTTACAGACCCTCCTTGTTATTTGTATCAAAATGTTAATTATTTAAACAATTACTTTTTCTATTTAAAACTTATTCCATTCTTATTATCTCATTATTTATCAATATGTAATAAAGATAAAGTTCTCATTGTCATTTCATTGAGTGATGAATTTCTATGAAAAAAAACGATTGAAGTAACCATATTGTATCTATGGATATTGTTATTCTAAGAAATGGTTAACAAATAATTATAATTATTAACAATATAATAAACTATGGTATTATTCAATTTTAAGGCAATAAATGAATGACATTATAAATATAAATGGTAAATCCATTACTGAGGTAGAAGATGAAAATTTCAAGGAGAAAGCTGCTTTTAGGTGTTGGTGCTGCGGGGGTTTTGGCCGGTGGTGCTGCATTAGTTCCAATGGTGCGCCGTGATGGCAAATTCGTTGAAGCTAAATCTAGAGCATCATTTGTCGAAGGTACAGAGGGTGCGCTGCCTAAAGAGTCTGATGCAGTGATTATTGGTGGTGGTATTCAAGGTATCATGACTGCTATCAACCTTGCAGAACGTGGCATGAGTGTCACTATTTTAGAAAAGGGCGAGATTGGCGGTGAACAATCTGGCCGTGCATACAGCCAAATTATTAGTTATCAAACATCACCAGAAATTTTCCCATTGCACCATTACGGGAAAATCTTATGGCGCGGAATGAACGAGAAAATTGGTGCTGATACTAGTTATCGTACACAAGGTCGTGTAGAAGCGCTTGCTGATGAAAAAGCATTTGATAAAGCTCAAGCGTGGATCAAAACAGCAAAAGAAACTGCGGGATTTGATACACCATTAAATACTCGCATTATTAAAGGTGAAGAGTTATCAAACCGTCTTGTTGGTGCTCAAACACCATGGACAGTTGCTGCTTTTGAAGAAGACTCAGGTTCTGTTGATCCCGAAACAGGAACACCTGCATTAGCACGCTACGCTAAACAAATTGGCGTAAAAATCTATACTAACTGCGCGGTAAGAGGCATTGAAACTGCCGGTGGTAAAATTTCTGATGTTGTAACAGAAAAAGGCGCAATTAGAACATCTCACGTTGTTCTTGCTGGTGGTATTTGGTCACGTTTATTTATGGGTAACATGGGCATTGATATTCCAACGCTGAATGTTTACTTATCACAACAACGTGTATCAGGTGTTCCTGGCGCACCTCGTGGTAACGTGCATTTACCGAATGGTATTCACTTCCGTGAACAAGCCGACGGTACTTATGCTGTCGCACCGCGTATTTTCACCAGTTCTATTGTGAAAGATAGCTTCTTATTAGGGCCTAAGTTCATGCACCTATTAGGTGGTGGTGAGCTGCCATTAGAATTCTCTATCGGTGAAGACTTGTTTAATTCATTCAAGATGCCAACATCTTGGAAATTAGATGAAAAAACACCGTTTGAACAATATCGTATTGCAACAGCAACACAAAATACTGAGCACTTAGATGCGGTATTCCAAAGAATGAAAGCTGAATTCCCAGTATTTGAAAAATCACAAGTTGTGGAGCGTTGGGGTGCTGTTGTTAGCCCAACATTTGATGAATTACCAATTATCTCTGAGGTTAAAGAATACCCTGGTCTTGTCATTAATACGGCGACAGTATGGGGTATGACCGAAGGCCCAGCAGCAGGTGAAGTTACTGCTGATATCGTAACGGGCAAAAAACCAGTTATTGATCCAACACCATTTAGTATGGATCGCTTTAAGAAGTAAATAACCCCTTGTTTTACTGTAAATTAAACATGTTAAGGAGTTTTCATGCGTTATAAAAGTTTACTTGTTGCCCTGCCTTTTATCTTTGGTGTAGCAAGCGCGAATGCGGAGGGTGTTGTGCACCATAAATTAAACGGTATGCCTATTTCAGAATCTGTTGAAGTGAGTGCAGGTAACAACCTTGTATTCTTAAGCGGTAAAGTACCCGCTAAGAAATCAGCAGATGCACCAGAAGGCGTATTAGCGTCTTATGGTAACACTGAAGAACAAACTATCAGTGTATTAGAACAAATTAAAACTCACTTAAATGAACTTGGCCTAGACATGAAAGACGTTGTTAAAATGCAAGTCTTCCTAGTTGGTGGTGAAGAAACTAAAGGTGAGATGGACTTTAAAGGTTTTATGGATGGTTATTCTAAGTACTTTGATGCTTCGAAAACTGACCAACTGCCAGCACGCTCAACTTTCCAAATCGCTAAACTGGCGAATCCAGCATGGCGTGTAGAAATTGAAGTGATTGCGGTTCGTCCTGCAAAATAAGAACGATAGCTTTTATTCAGTTTCGACGTAAAACACAATCCACTAAAACGCTAGAGAAGGGTAACTTTCTTTGGCGTTTTTTTATTTGATTTATAGCCTTTAAACTATAAGGGGTAAATTAAGTATTTTTTACAGGGGCTCTAACTACTTTCACCTTGAATAAACTTCACTGGAATAACAGAAACGTTATCTGTTATTTCTTTATTCTCAATTAATGTACTAATCACTTCTACGCTTTTTTCAGCTAGTTTTTCAAAGGGTTGTTCAATACAGGTTAACTGGCGCAGTGTTTGATTTAACCAAGGGCTACCATCGTAAGCAACAATTTTTAGTTGCTCTGGAATGGTAATATTTCGCCTTGTAGCTTCATTAAACAATGCCATGGCAGGAATATCAGCAGCAAAAATAGCATCGATATCTGTATGCAAAGAAAGTATTTTTGTTGCGAAAGAGTGAAAATAGTCTTTCTCTTCTTCTTTCCAATTTACTTTGCAAGGAATGGGGTTAATACCTGCCTGAATAAGCGTTTCTTTAAAGGCTAAACAGCTTTGATATGAAGGGGTTGATGATAAATAACTTGAGTTATCTTCAATATAGAGGATTTTCTTGCAACCTTTTTGAATAAGGTGTTCTGCTGCTAATCGACCCCCCGTGTGGTGATCAGAACAAACTAATGGAATATCACGAAGATGGCGATCTAGTGTGACTACAGGTCTTTGAATATGCTGATATTTACTATCATCCAATAACAGATATTCTGCAATAATACCGTCGATCTGACCACGTTTAAGCATATCAAAAAATATACGCTCACGTACTTTGCTATTTTGGGTTGCACATAACATCATGCTATAGCCATTTTCAGCGAGTTTATTTTCAATAAAACGGGTTACTGTCGCAAAATAAGGGTATTCAAGGCTATTAATAATGACACCAACAACTGCACTTTTTTGTTGATATAAATTTCTTAGCCAAGTATCAGGAATATAATCTAATTCCTCTACCGCTTTTTTTATTTTTTCTCGTGCAGCTTGAGACACATAACCACTGTTATTTAATGCTCTGGAAACAGTACTTGCTGCGACATTTGCTTTTTTTGCGACATCACGGATCCCGGCCATTGAATATGCTGTTGCTCCTTTCAATTCGTTGATGTCCTAATATATCTTAATATGATTATTACAAACCCATTTTTATTGAGGTAATTGTGTTTTTTTAGTATGAGCTATTTCACATTTTAGTATGTTAATTACCTTACCCTCCTTTTTAGTGCTTATAGTATCTTATATTAACTATGGAACAGTTCCATATATACTAATTACCTTGGTGAGGTGAATATGTCTAAAACTTGGTGGAAAGAAGCAGTGGTCTATCAAATTTATCCCAAGAGTTATTATGATAGTAATGGGGATGGTGTTGGGGATTTAGCAGGGATCACAGAGAAGTTAGATTATATTCAGTCACTCGGTACAAATGTTATTTGGCTATGCCCCATTTTTAAATCGCCAATGAAAGACAATGGTTATGATATTGCTGATTATTCTGTTGTCGATCCTATCTTTGGTGATAATAATGCATTAGATAAACTGATTAGCGAAGCTAAAAAACGTGATATTAAAATTTTATTAGATTTAGTATTAAATCACACTTCTGATGAGCACCCATGGTTTAAATCGGCAATTGAAGATCCTGATAGCCCATATAATGATTATTATATTTTTAAACAATGGGATAAGCCGACTCCTCCTAATAATTTACGCACTTATTTTGATTGCTCTGTTTGGAGTCGTGTTGGAAAAACTGATCGTTGGTACTTTAATTCATTTGGTCCGGAACAACCGGACTTAAATTGGGAAAACCCACAATTACGTAAAGATATTATCGACATGATAAATGTCTGGATCAAAAAAGGGGTTGCAGGATTTCGCATTGATGCGATTGGTAATTTAAAAAAATCCCCTGAAGCCTTATCTGAATATCAATTTGAACCTGATAAAGATGATGGTACTGCATCTTTAGTGCCTTGGGTTTTAAATCAACCAGGTATTGATAAATTCTTAACTGAATTAGCCGAGAAAACTTTTAAGCCTGCGAACAGTATGACCGTTGCAGAAATTGATGTGCCAGAAAAAGATTTACGTGCTTATGTCGGCGAGGATGGTTATTTCTCTATGGTATTTGATTTTAGCATTGCCGATTTAGATATCCGCAATGAAAAGCCATTTACAATTAACCCAATTACAGGTGAAAGATTAAAACCTGTATTTATCAAAAGCCAATTAGATACTCAAAGAGTAGGGTGGGGAGCGCCTTATTTAGAAAATCACGATCAACCTCGTTCATTAAATAAATTTCTCCCTAAAGGTGCTATTAATCCCATTAGTGCCAAAATGTTAGCAACATTTTTATTAACGCAACGGGGCACGCCTTTTATTTATCAAGGGCAAGAGATTGGCATGACAAATTGCCCGATGACATTAGAAGAACATGATGATTTACATGTGTTTAAATTACATGAGTGGGGTAAGAAATTAGGTTACAGCGATAAGCAAATCATTGAATACTTTAATGACCGTAGCCGTGATAATTCAAGAACACCTTTCCAATGGAATAGCGAAGTAAATAGTGGTTTTAGTACAGGTAAACCATGGTTAAAAGTTAATCCTAACTATGTCGATATTAATGCACAGAAAGAAACGCAAGATAATCACTCTCTTTTCGCTTATTACCAGCAATTGATTGCATTAAGACGGCATTCAGAGATCAGTGATATTTTGATTTATGGTGAATTTTTGCCATTAGATTCACCAGAAAATGTGATTGCTTTTAAGCGTACTTATGAAGGTAATTCAATCAATATTTATTGTAATTTTAGTGGTGAAGAAAAGGCACTAACCATTAAAGCTAAGGATATCTATTTGCATAACAGCCCAATAGTGAAAAATGCGCACGGCGACCTTATCCTTCAGCCTTATCAAGCGATTATTTTTGCTTAATTTCTTCTATTTGATTGAAAATAAAGCGCCTTTATTGGGCGCTTTATTATTGGCCATTTTTATTTCATTTGTTTCAGCCAATCTGCAATAAATTCTGCAATAGCTTCGGGTGCGTTGATATCTAGTAGTGGAAAGTCCACACTTAAATCACAATCACTGGCGATGGCAATAACATGCTCATCGAGTAATTCATTAAAATCACGCTCGTTGATGTGGCGATAAAGTGCAATTTTAGGAATGGTTTCGCCTTTAAATCCTTCGACTAAGATTAAATCTAGTTTACTTGTATCAAAACGAGATGCGAGGTAATACAAATCTAATTCTGGTAGTTCTGGGGTTTCTGTCATTAATGCCCAACGTTGTTGGCTTGCGACTAATGTCTGATCTGCACCTGCTTTTCTAAGCTCGTAGCTGTCTTTGCCAGGCTTATCCACATCCATATCATGATGAGTGTGTTTGATCATGCCTACACGAATTTCTCTTCTGCGTAATTGTGGAATAAGTTGTTTTAGTAATGTTGTTTTACCTGTTCCACTCCATGCGGTGATCCCTAAAAGGGGTAGATCAACTTGCGCCATATTTTTCATTCCTATTTTTTAATTTATTGGCTTTTTCAATATCGTCAGGGGTATTTAAATTAATAAAAGCACTTGCTTGATCCGCGAATAAAACAGGATGTGCATTTATTTGCTTCATAAACAACATTAATTTTCGATCGCCTTGTGCTAAATAAGCTTCTAGCATAGGAATAATACGACGATTTAGTAGTGCTAAGGTAGGATGTTCTCTTTCACCATCATCAACATAAACGGCTAATGCTTCGCCTCTTTGTTCATAGAGTTTTTCAACTAAATTAAGAGGGAAATAGGGAACATCGCAAGGCACAAAGGCAACCCAAGGTGTTGGGGCTTGCTTTAATAATGTGAGCATGCCAGCTAAAGGCCCTGAAAATCCTTCTATTTCATCTGTAATAACAGGATATTGGCTTTGGCGATATTGTTCTAAATTGCGGTTAGCACTAATCAGTATATTATCAACTTGAGGTGCTAGTTTTTGGGCTATATGGCGGTATAAAGGCTGTCCATGTAGAATTTGAAGTCCTTTATCAGCGCCACCCATTCGTGTTGCTTGACCACCCGCAAGTATACCACCTGTAATATTCTTCATTTTCATATTCAATATTTGTGAATAAATTGGCTAAAATTTCCGAACGATTTTTATCAAGTAAAGACGATATACTAATAAAAAATATCGACATAATGAGATTTCATGTAAAGCGACAGCAATTTTTATCAAAAAAGCGTAATATTTACGCATATTGACAGAGGTTTCCTTTTTCTATCGGATAATAATTGGTACTTTGTTGTTGTAATTAATAATAAGGATTTTTTGTATGAAATGTCACCGTCTTAATGAAGTTATGGAATTACTGCACCCAGTTTGGGAAGAAAATTCTGATTTAAACTTAGTTCAATTATTGCAGAAACTGGCTGATGAAGCGGGTTTTAAAGGTCAATTATCTGATCTGACTGATGATATTTTGATTTACCATCTGAAAATGCGTGGTTCAGCACCGACAGAAGTGATACCAGGACTAAAAAAAGATTACGAAGAAGATTTTAAAACCGCTATTTTACGTGCTCGTGGTGTGATTAAAGATTAAATTCAGGATAGAAAATGGAAATGTCTGCCTCATTTAATTTTCAGGGACTGTCACCTGACAACATTTGGGACGCGTTAGTTAAAATTGGTTTTTATCCTGAGTCAGGGTTAACAGAATTAAATAGCTATGAAAATCGTGTTTTTCAATTTATGGATGAGCATCGACAACGTTATGTGGTGAAATTTTATCGTCCTCAACGCTGGTCGTATGAACAAATAAAAGAAGAACATGAGTTTGTTTTAGCATTAAAGGAGGCTGAGATATCTGTTGCTGCTCCTTTAATGATTAATAGTGAGACGGTTCATCTTTCTGATGGTGGCTTTTATTTTGCAATCTTTCCTAGTATAGGAGGAAGAGCCTATGAAACTGATAATTTATTTCAGTTAGAAGAAGTTGGACGCACATTAGGGTGTATTCATCAAATAGGCCGAAAAAAGAGTTATGAATATCGATCGACAGTTTCTATTGCAGAATATCTGATAGCGCCAAAATTAGAATTTGAAAGTAGTGCGTTAATTCCTAATAACCTGAAACCTCAATTTATAGAGGTTATAGATAAACTTATTCATGATGTGCGTCCTAGAATAGAGGACTCTGCATGGCAAATGTTACGGCTACATGGTGATTGCCATCCTGGTAATATATTGTGGCGTGATGAAGTTGTAATGGTTGATTTTGATGATTCCCGAATGGGACCTGCAGTACAAGACTTTTGGATGTTATTAAACGGCTCACGGCAAGAGCAGGTTATACAATTAGATACGATCCTTGAGTCTTATTATGAATATCAAGATTTTGATTTACGTGAATTGTCATTGATTGAACCATTAAGAGCAATGAGAATGGTGCATTATCTCGCGTGGGTATTAAAACGTTGGAATGATCCTGCTTTTCCTCGTGCTTTTGTTTGGTTTCAAGAACAAGATTTTTGGTTTAAACAATTAGCCTTATTCAAGGGACAAGTGGAGCAACTAAATGAGCCTCCTTTACAACTTAGTCCAATGTATTAATTTTTAGGAGACGATGAGAAATGAAAAAAATTTGGCTGGCGTTAGCAAGTATGGTGTTAGCATTCAGTGTTTCTGCTGCTGATATATCTGAAGGAAAACAGTACACTAACCTTTCTAAACCTGTTGCGGCTGCGCCGGATGTTGTTGAGTTTTTCTCTTTTTATTGCCCACATTGTTATCAATTTTCTGAAGTGTATAAAGTCAATAGTACTGTTGAAAAGAATGTGCCAGAAAATACCAATGTTGTCCGCTATCACGTTGATTTTTTAGGGCCTTTGGGTAAGGACTTAACACGTTCTTGGGCTGTGGCAATGGCCTTAGGTGTTGAAGATCAAGTTTCTCCTGTTTTATTTAAAGGTATTCAAGAAACTCAATCTATTCGTTCTGTTGATGATATCCGTAATGCTTTTATTAAGGCCGGCGTTAAAGGCGAAGATTATGATGCGGCAATGAATAGCTTTGTGGTGAACTCTTTAGTTAGCCAACAACAAAATGCTGTTGCGGATTTTCAAATCAATGGTGTGCCTGCCATGATAATTGGTGGTAAATATAAAATGAAAAATGATGGTATTAGCGCAAAATCACCAGAAGAGTATGCAAAGACATATTCTGATATTGTGAATCAGTTATTGCTGAAAAAATAATATAGGCTTAATTTTTTCCTATGTAGACTAAGTAAAAGTATATAGGTTCTTATATGAAAAATAGCACTCAAGAAATAGGAGTGCTATTTTTTTACTTTCATAATTTTGTCATAATATAACTATCCACATTAATAAAAAATACAGATATTAATTTATAATATCTTAATAAATTTGCTAAGTGATTGATTTTTTAATTATGTTAATAAATTGAAAAGGAAGCTAACTTATTAATATAGAGAGGGTTACAAAACTACTCACAGAGTTATCCACAGGTTTTTTTGATATTGGTTACAAAATAAATTCTTAATAAAAAAGATGACACTAATATGAACGTTAATATTAATGATGAGTAAATGGCTCTTTCTTAAATACTTTCTAAATTACACAATAAGTTTACTGTTTATTCTTTGTTTTTAATTGAAATTAGATTAATGGATATCTACTCTGACAAAATGACCTTAATGAATATTAACTTATCATTCATACTTATTCTTTTTGTTAAGTCTGGTTAATAATAAATAATTGAGTATTTAAGCCGAATTTCTGCATTTAAGAACAGGTAATATTCGTCTATTGGGCTGTGATGTGGCATTCTAGTCATATCAACGAACCTCAGAACAATGATGAACAGATTATGGTCCAGATAGCAGAAAACCCCTTTATCCTTGTAGATGGCTCCTCATATCTTTACCGCGCCTATCATGCATTTCCACCTCTAACCAATAGCCAAGGTGAGCCAACAGGTGCGATGTATGGCGTGTTGAACATGCTACGTAGCCTGATAATACAGTATAAACCAAGCCATGTTGCGGTTGTGTTTGACGCTAAAGGTAAAACATTCCGTGATGAATTGTATGAGGAATATAAATCTAACCGTCCTCCAATGCCGGATGATTTACGCGAGCAAATAGCACCTTTGCATGAAATGGTACAAGCAATGGGTTTACCCTTGTTATCTATTTCAGGTGTGGAAGCAGACGATGTCATTGGAACATTGGCACTAAAAGCGGCAGCTGATGGCCGTGATGTTTTAATCAGTACTGGCGATAAAGATATGGCGCAATTAGTAACGCCAAAGATCACGCTAATTAACACTATGACCAACGTTATTTTAGGTCCTGATGAAGTTAAAGAAAAATATGGTGTTCCTCCTGAACTGATTATTGATTTTCTCGCATTAATGGGCGATTCATCCGATAACATCCCTGGTGTTCCAGGAGTGGGAGAAAAAACTGCATTAGGTCTTTTACAAGGGCTTGGTAGTTTAGATGATATCTATCAACAGCTTGATAATATCGCAACGTTGAGTTTCCGTGGTGCTAAAACACTTGGCGCTAAAATGGCAGAGCATGAGAAAGTGGCAAAACTTTCTTATAAGTTGGCAACAATTAAAACGGATGTTGAACTCGATAAAACGTTTGATGATTTAGTGGTTAGTGAGCCAAATTTAGAGCAATTACTAGAAATGTTCACGCGTTATGAATTTAAACGCTGGATAAGTGATCTTCAAAATGGTGGGTGGTTAGCACAACGTAGTACACAAAAAGTTGCTGTGCCTTATACCTCTGAAGCTGTTAAACCCAAAGAAGCCTCTGCATCAGCTAATTTCCCTGTTATTACACAAGAGAATTATGAAGCTATCTTGACACATGAAAGCTTAGCACGATGGGTTGAGCTTCTCAAAAAAGCACCCACATTTGCATTCGATACAGAAACGGACAGCTTAAATAATATTGATGCACGTTTAATTGGCATGTCGTTTGCGATTGAGCCAGGAAAAGCAGCTTATATTCCGTTGCGTCATGAGTATTTAGATGCACCAGAGCAACTTCCTGTTAATGATGTGCTAGCGGCATTAAAACCTATTTTAGAAGATAAGAACATTCTAAAAATTGGGCAAAATTTGAAGTTTGACCGTGGCATTATGGAAAATGAAGGCATCGAATTAAACGGTATCCATTTTGATACGATGTTGGAGTCTTACGTATTAAATAGTGTCAGTAATCGACATGATATGGATACGTTGGCTGAAAAGCACTTAAATCATAAAACTACAACATTTGAAGAGATTGCGGGTAAAGGTAAAGGCCAACTGACTTTTAACCAAATTGAGGTTGAGCAAGCAACGTTATATGCTGCTGAAGATGCGGATATCACTTTATTACTCCATCAAGCGCTATATCCTCAAATAGAAGCCATTGAGCCTCTTAAACATGTTTACCGCGATATTGAAATGCCATTAGTCCCAGTGCTTTCTAGAATGGAACGCAAGGGGGTATTAATTGATGCTCAAGTGTTAGCTGTTCAATCTCAAGAAATCACACAGCGTTTAGCTGAAATTGAAAAAGAGACGTTTGCGCTAGCAGGACAAGAATTTAATCTCTCTTCACCTAAACAGTTACAAGAAATTTTATTTGATAAACTGCAATTACCTGTTATTAAGAAAACGCCAAAAGGGGCACCATCTACCAATGAAGAAGTATTGGAAGAGTTAGCGCATAGCCATGAACTGCCCCGTTTGATTTTAGAGCATCGTGGTCTTGCGAAACTAAAATCTACCTATACGGATAAATTGCCATTGATGGTTAATAGTAAAACGAAGCGTGTACATACTTCATATCATCAAGCAGTGACGGCAACAGGTCGTTTATCTTCTCGCGATCCGAATCTTCAAAATATCCCAGTGAGAAACGAAGAAGGACGCCGTATTCGCCAAGCCTTTATCGCACGTGAAGGTTTTAAAATTGTTGCAGCCGACTATTCACAAATTGAATTACGGATCATGGCGCATTTATCGCAAGATAAAGGCTTGTTAGATGCCTTTGCTCAAGGTAAAGATATTCACCGTGCAACGGCATCTGAAGTGTTTGGTATACCTTTAGAAGAAGTCACTTCTGAACAACGTCGTAGTGCGAAAGCCATTAACTTTGGTCTTATTTATGGCATGAGCGCTTTTGGCTTATCGCAGCAGATTGGTGTTGAGAGAAGAGAAGCTCAGCGTTATATGGATCTCTATTTTGAGCGTTATCCTGGCGTATTGGATTATATGGAGCGCACACGTAAACAAGCTTCTGAACAAGGCTATGTTGAAACGTTAGAGGGTCGTCGTCTCTATTTACCAGAAATTAATTCAAAGAATGCAATTCGTCGTAAAGCTTCAGAGCGTGAAGCGATTAATGCTCCAATGCAGGGTACAGCTGCGGATATCATTAAAAAAGCAATGATTGCTGTGGATAATTGGATTTGCAATGAATGTCCTGCTGATGTGCATATGATTATGCAAGTACACGATGAATTGGTGTTTGAAGTGCGGGAGTCTTACCTAGAGAACGCAAATATCATGATCCATAAATTGATGGAAAGTAGTATGGAATTAGCTATCCCATTAAAAGTCGAAGTGGGTGTGGGTAATAACTGGGATGAAGCACATTAATTTTTAAATATTATTCTTGTTTAAAGTAGAAAAAAGAAAAGCTCGGTTAATTACCGAGCTTTTTTATGTCAAAACTTATCAAAATATGAAAAAGAGATAAGTGAATTATTAAGCAACTTGTGAATCGATCAGTTTGCTTAATTTCTTCTGTTTTTTCTCAATACGTTGACGTTTTAACGGAGATAAATGGTCAATAAAGAGTTTACCATCAAGATGGTCTAACTCATGTTGAATACAGCCTGCAAACAAATCAGAGGCTTCAAGTTCAATTTCATCACCATTTCTATCTAATGCTCTCACCTTTAAGAAGCGGTAACGTTCTGTTGGGGCAAAAGAATCTGGAATAGATAGACACCCATCCATCATATCCATCACTTCATCTTCAGTGCTGATAATTTCAGGATTAATAAGTGCAATCGGTTGATCTCGGTTTTCAGAAACATCAATTACAACAATGCGTTTAGATACATTAACCTGAGGTGCTGCTAAGCCAATACCTCGTTCTGCATACATGGTTTCAATCATGTCATCGATTAATGTGCGTATTTCGTCATCTACTTTTTCCACTGGTACTGCGACTCTGCGCAGACGCTCATCGGGAAAACGCAGGAGCGGTAATACAGCCATGGATACCTCATTTTATCGCTAATTACATATTTACTACGGTCTCGCGGTAAGCGTATCACAAAATCATTAAGGAGAAACCGCACCTTTTGTGTGATTTGTTCTATTTTTAATCATATTCATGCGAGTGATTAAAGTCTCATAATTATGTAATTAAACTACATTTATTTATGATTTGAATACATAAATGCATAGCTGAATCGTGTCTGCCTGTGAAAAAAAATTACAAAAGGGCTTTTATTAACCAATAAAATAGAGTACATTATCTCTCGTAGGGTACAGAGGTAAGATGTTCTATCTTTCAGACCTTTTACTTCACGTAATCGGATTTAGCTGAATATTAGCTGCCCCAGTCGACTTTATTTCGGCTGGGGCATTTTTTTGCCTAAAATTTGCTGAAGTGGTTTGTGCTAGAAGTGAAAGGGGAAAGGTGATTTTCCCCTAATCAATAAAAGATCAGTCAGTTTTGGGTGGGAAGAAGAGATTAAACGTTATTGTCGTTTACAGGTGCTTCTTCTTTGTCTGAAAACCATTCATTAAGCGTGTTACGTAGTTTATCAATGCCAATTTTTTTCAATGATGAAAAATATTCTACGCGGATATCACCTACTTTATTTGCTAGCTCTTCACGTACGCTCATGAGCTGCTTTTTACGCGCGCCTGATGCTAGTTTATCTGCTTTAGTCAGTAAAACGAGAGTCGGAAGCTCTGAGCCAACAGCCCAGTCAATCATTTGCATATCGAGATCTTTTAATGGATGACGAATATCCATTAAAATAACTACACCTTTTAAGCACTCTCTTTTTTGTAGGTATTCACCTAAAGAGCGTTGCCATTTACGCTTCATTTCTTCAGGAACTTGGGCGTAACCATAGCCAGGTAAATCAACTAAGCGTAAACCTTCTTCAATTTGAAAAAGGTTGATTAATTGCGTACGGCCTGGCGTTTTACTGGTTCTGGCTAATCCGTTTTGTTGGGTTAACGCATTTAAAGCACTGGATTTACCGGCATTAGAGCGACCCGCAAAGGCAATTTCAATTCCTGAATCTGGTGGTAAATGGCGGATATCAGGTGCACTGATGATGAAATGTGCTTTTTGGTAATTAAATTGGGTCATTATGGTATAAACCTCTCTGAAATAATGCGGCTTTTCATGCATACTCATTTCAATTTTGCATGAAAATGAATATCTAAAATATCTATTTGCTCTATTTTGGCGCAATTTAATGACTTATAACAGCGATTAAAAATTAAAATTTACTCCGCTATAGCGTAATTAGACTTATTGAGCGTAAATAAAGGTAAATGATTGGCACTATTTACCTCAGCGAATTAGAATCGCTGCATATTAAGTAAGTTGTAGACTATTAAAGTAAAGGATCCCTGCATGTTAAAACGTTTTCTTGTCACCTTCGTTACCGCTTGCACTTTAACAACAGCGACTTTTGCAATGGCAACGGGAGAAACCTTCGTTAAATTAGTCACCTCTGAAGGCAATATTGAAATATCACTGGATAATAAAAAAGCCCCAATAACAACGAAAAATTTTATTCAGTATGTCGAAGATGGATACTATAACGGCACCACTTTTCATCGTGTTATTCCTGGTTTTATGGTTCAAGGTGGTGGTTTTACTGCTGATTTACAGCAAAAACAAACCAGAGCACCAATTAAAAATGAAGCCGACAATGGATTACGTAATGTAAAAGGCTCTATTGCCATGGCGCGCACGTCAGATAAAGACAGTGCAACCAGCCAGTTCTTTATTAATGTGGCTGATAATGCATTTTTAGATCATGGCCAACGTGATTTTGGCTATGCTGTCTTTGGTAAAGTTGTGAAAGGAATGGATGTCGTTGATAAAATTTCACAAACGCCTACTCGGAATATTGGACCTTACCAAAATGTGCCAGTAAAAACGGTCACTATTTTATCTGCGGAAGTTGTAAAACAATAAACGCATTATTAGGATAGGATATTTACTTATTCTAATAAGATAGAAAGCATATAAACCGGAATGAATGTTTTCATTCCGGGGTTTTTAGTACGAAAAAAATATTTTTATCCTTCTTTTTTTCGTGTGATCTCCTGCAATAAGTATTCATTACACTATTAATCACTCTATTCATCATCAATTACCGTCATTCTTGTTATTGCGCAATAAACCAGCAGGTTTTCTTGCTTACTATTCATATTTTATACCTGTGCTATGATAATCGGCTTTGTTGTACCCAAGTCGGTTAAACAACGAGCTATTTTGGCAAATCTACACTCGCTTTAAAATAGTAATAAAATAGATAATGATAAGAAAATCAGTCGGATAGGCTAATATGCTGTTACTTATTGATAATTACGACTCGTTTACTTACAACCTCTATCAGTATTTCTGTGAATTGGGTGCTGAGGTTGTTGTTAAGCGTAACGATGAGATCGGACTTAAAGAGATAGAAAAGATGATGCCAGCACATCTAGTGATCTCGCCAGGACCTTGTACTCCTGATGAAGCTGGGATCTCTCTTGAGGCTATACAGCGGTTTGCCGGTGAAATTCCTATTCTTGGCGTTTGTCTTGGACATCAAGCAATAGGGCAAGCTTTTGGTGCGTCGGTTGTCAGAGCGCGAGAAGTGATGCATGGTAAAAATTCATTAATACATCATAATCAACAAGGTGTTTTTAAAGGACTTAATCGACCTTTAAGTGTGACGCGTTACCACTCTTTAGTGATTGATGCGACAACATTGCCTGTACCTTTTGAAGTGACGGCATGGAGCCAGCATGATGGAAATGTTGATGAAATTATGGGAATTCGTCATCGTACTCTGCCAATTGAAGGAGTTCAATTTCACCCTGAAAGTATTTTAAGTGAACAAGGACATGAGCTGTTAAATAATTTCCTTAAATATTAAATGGATAGCATTTAAATAGCGAAATAACGTCTTTTTATACAAAACCACATTTGATTTTTTATTCATATTTAGTGATTATATTTTCATATTGAACATGAATAACGATCAGGTGGGGTAATGACAACGCAAAGCATTAACAGGGCAACTTACGATCAAGTAATGTTGCCAATTTATTCACCCGCAGAATTTATTCCTGTAAAAGGGGTGGGGAGTCGTGTTTGGGATCAGCAAGGAAAATCGTATATTGATTTTGCTGGTGGTATTGCTGTTTTAGCATTGGGGCATGCTCATCCGGCTCTAAACCAAGCCTTGAAAGAACAAAGTGAAAAACTTTGGCATGTTAGTAATATTTTTACTAATGAACCTGCATTATGTTTAGCTCAAAAATTAATAGATAACACATTTGCAGAACGTGTCTTTTTTGCCAATTCAGGCGCAGAAGCGAATGAAGCAGCATTTAAATTGGCTCGCCATTATGCCATCACTCGCCATAGTCCTTATAAAACTAAAATTATTGCTTTTCACCATGCATTTCATGGTAGAACGTTGTTTACAGTATCTGTTGGTGGACAACCTAAATATGCCGATGGATTTGGCCCAAAACCTGCCGATATCGTACATGTTCCTTTTAATGATTTAGATGCTGTTAAAGCAGTAATAGATGATCACACTTGCGCCATTGTTTTAGAGCCAGTTCAAGGTGAAGGTGGCGTAACAGCTGCAACATCTGAGTTTATGAGAGGGTTACGTGCATTGTGTGATAAGCACCAAGCTCTGCTTGTTCTTGATGAAGTACAGACAGGTATGGGCCGTACAGGTAAGCTCTTCGCCTATATGAACTATGATGTGACACCTGATATTATTACCACTGCAAAAGCGCTAGGAAGTGGTTTTCCACTCAGTGCGATGTTAACAACAGATGAAATAGCTTCTGTAATGGGCGTAGGGACTCATGGCACAACTTATGGTGGTAATCCATTAGCTTGTGCAGTGGGCAATGTCGCATTTGATTTGATTAATACACCTGAAGTACTTGAGGGGGTTGAAAAGCGCTATCAATGGATTGTAGATGAGCTGGCGGTAATCAATCAAACGTACAATGTCTTTTCGCAAATCCGTGGGCAAGGTTTACTGATTGGTGCGCAATTGGCACCACAATATGAAGGTAAAGCCAAAGAGTTACTCGGCCTTGCTGCCAAACATGGTTTAATGATGTTAAACGCAGGAGCGAATGTGATGCGTTTTACACCATCATTAATTATTACTCAAGAAGAGCTACAAGAAGGAATGGCGGCATTAAAAGCGGCTATTGCGGAGTTTGTAAAAGGGTAGGCATTATTATAAACCCCATCGCAAGAATGGGGTTTATACAGATTTGTTATCAATAGCCCTTTGTATCGGGCTATTGTTTGTTCGGGCTGGGAAACTTAGCGAGTCCCGTAAACGACGATAGTTTTACCGTGTGCAGAGATCAGATTTTGATCTTCTAACATTTTCAGAATACGGCCTACAGTTTCGCGTGAACAACCAACGATTTGACCGATTTCCTGACGTGTAATTTTAATTTGCATGCCATCAGGATGCGTCATTGCATCGGGTTGTTTTGCTAAGTTTAATAAGGTTTGTGCAATACGACCTGTTACATCTAAGAAAGCAAGGTTGCCTACTTTTTCTGATGTCGTTTGTAATCTGTTCGCCATTTGAGCAGAAAGGCGCATCAGAATATCAGGGTTAACCTGAATTAATTGGCGGAATTTTTTATAGGAAATTTCTGCTACTTCACAGGCTGTTTTTGCTCTAACCCATGCACTACGTTCTTGATCTTCTTCAAATAATCCAAGTTCACCGATGAAATCCCCCTGATTTAGGTAGGAGAGGATCATTTCTTTTCCTTCTTCATCTTTAATAAGAACAGCCACGGAACCTTTAACAATATAATAAAGTGTTTCCGCTTTCTCACCTTGGTGGATCAGCGTGCTCTTGGATGGATATTTGTGAATATGGCAGTGTGACAAAAACCATTCAAGAGTCGGGTCTGTTTGCGGCTTGCCGAGAACCATTCGCGTTATCCTCTGTACGTTAAATGCAGCCTTTCAAAACGGATAGGCTCCCTTTTGAGACAGCGTGCTTAAAAATCCTATCTTGACCTATTAACTTCCTGAGAACACGGTAAGTTAATATGGAGTAGATTATAATAAATGAGAAAATAATGCATTGATCTTAACCACTATCATCAAGCAGATATTGTTTTTAACACAATTAGTGCATTAAGTCTCGTTTTACGCAGTCAGCATAATAAACCTATTTGCTAATTGCTAGTTGAATTATGAGAATGTACTCTTTTAGTTTCTGTCATCTTTAGGGGGAAAATAAATGGAAGCGAGAGTTAAGTGGGTTGAAGATTTATCTTTTGTCGGCGAATCTTCATCTGGCCATCAAATTATGATGGATGGGAATTCAGGAGATAAAGCCCCAAGCCCAATGGAAATGGTATTAATTGCTGCGGGTGGGTGTAGCGCTATTGATGTTGTAAGCATTTTACGAAAAGGTCGTCACCAAGTGACTGATTGTGAAGTAAAATTAACATCAGAACGACGCGAAGAAGCTCCTCGTTTATTTACTGATATCAATTTACATTTTATTGTTTCAGGTAAGGAATTAACGGATAAAATCGTAGAACGAGCTGTTCAATTATCTGCAGAAAAATATTGTTCTGTTTCTTTAATGTTAGGAAAAGCAGCCAATATTACGCATTCATTTGAAATAAAAAACGCTGACTAAATTTGATATTTTAAAATAAAGTTTAATTTGAAAAATAATATCCCTTAATTAATGGGATATTATTTTTATAGAGATAATTTTTATTTTGGTTAACTTATCTTTTCGCCATTTAATAATTTTTTGACTAATGGCGCCATAATTAATTCCATCGCTAATCCTAATTTCCCTCCCGGTACAACAATTGTGTTTATTGTCGACATAAATGAGCCATGCAGCATCGCAAGTAAATAGGGAAAATCAATATCGGTTAAGCCTCGAAAACGAATAACAATAAAGCTTTCATCAAGAGTGGGAATTGCTTTGGCAGAAAAAGGGTTTGAAGTATCAACAGTTGGGACTCGTTGGAAATTAATGTGAGTGCGCGAGAATTGAGGAATAATGTAGCTAATATAATCATCCATTGAGCGTACAACCGAATCTCTTACCGCTTCTTGCGAGTGTCCCCTTTCAGTGGTGTCTCTAATAAGCTTTTGTATCCACTCTAGGTTTACGATAGGAACAACTCCGACTAATAAATCAACATGTTGAGCTACATTATGTTCGTTAGTAACAACGCCACCATGTAATCCTTCATAAAAGAGAACATCAGTATTATTGGCTAAGGGTTCCCAAGGGGTAAATGTTCCTGGTAATTGATTGTAAGGTGTTGCTTCATCATAAGAGTGTAGATATTTGCGGGATTGACCTTGTCCTGTATCACTATATTGACTTAATGTCTTGCTCAGTAGGCTAAAATCATTTGCTTCAGGGCCAAAATAACTGATATGTCTACCTTGTTCTCTCGCTTTCCTTATCGCCATATCCATTTCGGGACGGGTATAGCGATGGAAACTATCTCCATCAATTAATGCGGCATTTGCATTGAGTTGTTGGAATATTTTACGAAAAGCTTGGCTTGTTGTGGTAGTTCCTGCACCACTCGAGCCAGTCACTGCGATGATAGGATGCTTGATTGACATAGGTTATCCTTTTGCTAAATAAGGTTGGCCCTTATTGATGGCGATGCATTGTTTGCTTTGAATAACTAACCAGAGCGAAACTGCGATGCTGGCATAATATTAACGCTCTCATGAAGTTCAGACCAAACCAACACGACCTCACCCGATTTAAGTTGTTTTTTTACGTCGGCGACTTTTTGTTCAAGCGTTTTCTCTTGGATACCATAATCAGTGCCTTCTCGTAAAACAAAACTTTCAATAAGATTATCAAGTGTCTCTGCGGAAAGCTCATTCCAAGGAATTATCATTGGGTTTTCTCCAAATAAGCGGATAACCAGTCAGGTATTCGGCTTTCAAGCCACATCACAGGTTTTGAGAGTTTTCCACCAACAAATCCCACATGCCCACCAAATTCTGTAAGTTGATATTCAATGTTGTTGGGGAGTGTTCTGACATCAGGAATAACATCCGCAGACATAAATGGATCATCTTTAGCATGAATGATAAGTGTAGTTTTCTTTATTTTATTTAATAAAGGTAATGCACTGCATTGGCGATAATAATCTAACGCATCTTTAAATCCGTGAATTTTAGATGTAATAAGATCGTCAAACTGGCGTAGTTTTTTGATGGATTTTATCGTTAATAAGCTGATTGGTAAGGATTCTGGATAACGAATAAGTTTTCGTGTTGCGTTATTTTTGAGTTCTTTTAACAGATACCATTGATAAAAACGAGAAAAGCCATGTTCAATTTTTGTTGAGCAAGGTTCTAGCATTAATGGTGCAGAGACAATAACGGCTGCATCTACAACGGCATTTTCGCCACTTTCTGCAAGATAATAGGCAAGCATATTTCCACCAAGAGAATAGCCAACCGCGGCTGTTGGTTGTTCACCAAATTCCTTTTTCAACCAATTTAAGAAGTAGCGAGCATCTTCCGTTTCACCTGAGTGATAAATACGGTTTTGTCTATTGGGTTCACCACTACATCCTCTAAAGTGCATCACAACGCCTAGCCAGCCTCTCTCTTTTGCTGCGGTTAACATGCCGTGAGCATAAGGACTATTAAATCCGCCTTCTAAGCCATGAAAGATGACTAAGCGCGGTTTATTGAGTGCTGTTGTCGGATCTTCACTCCACGCTAAATCAACAAAATCGTTATCTGGAAGATTGAGTCGTTGCCAATGTGGCGTCAGTTGTGGCGTCCTACGTATAATTCTCGGTAAGAGTGTCTGTAAATGTGGATTTTTAGCCCAACGCATTGGATTAAAGTATTGAGACATATTTTCCGTCTATCAAAATGAATTAACACTTGTTTGCTAAATAACATACTGCTATTTTCGGTGAAAATAAAACGCCTGTCACATTTTTGAGTCTTTATCATGACAATTAGCCTTATTTTTTCCTTAACTATTTTCCTGTTTATTGCCGCGATAACACCTGGACCAAACAACTTACTGCTTACCTCATCAGGGGCAAATGTAGGCTTCAAAGGCTCGTTAAAACTAATGGCCGGCATTATGCTAGGTATGCAATGCGTTTTATTGAGCTCTGCATTTGGTGTTGCCACTTTATTGATAATTTATCCTGCTCTGCATGTCGGATTGAAGATAGTTGGGAGTGCGTATTTGCTTTGGCTTGCTTGGAAAACCGCAGCATCATCTTATCAGCGTTTAGATATTCCAGCAAAAACCTTGCAGGCAGTAAGTTGGTTTCAGGGTGGATTATTGCAATTTCTAAATCCAAAAGCGTGGATGATGGGATTAGGTGCAGTAGGAAGCTTCAGTTTATCGGGCGATGCTTATTTTAGCTCGGTTATTACTATTAGTATTGTTATGGTCATTGTTAATTTCGTTGCGGGTATTGTTTGGATATTAGGCGGAACATTAATTAGCCTATTTTTACAAAGCCGACGCGCTTGGTTTATTTTCAATATCTCAATGGGATTATTAACGGCGCTCTGTGTGCCGTTGATCTGGATAGAATAAGTTAATAAAATAATTTAAAATCAATAACTAATAAACCTTTTTTGATGTAAATGATGTTTTTTTAAGATTGGTTGAAATGATATCTTTTGATATGTGTTAAAAAAAGAGTATTTCTCTATAAAAAGAGCGATCTACGATCGCCCACTGACACAATTATTCATGTTAAAATACTACTTTATATAAATAGATGACTCATTTTTAGTCGCTATACAGATCGTTATTATTTAACGACTTGATTTTTTATTTTTCATTCTTTACATCATTAAAATGAAAAAATAACTATTTTATAGAGAATTATTTATTCTTTTTTGGTGGTTTTCTTTTAAAATATTTTATATTACGTTTACGTTTTTTAATTGTTGTTAACTTAATGAAACTATTTGAAAATAATAAATAATTAAATGTAAATAGAATAAGCCTATATCGTCCTATTGACCTAAAAGAATAAATTATTATTTAAAACAAAGAAGAAAGTAAATTAAGTATTATAAAAGCTGGGTTCGATAAACATAGATTGGATTGAAAAGATAATTATAAAACTATTATAAAAATAAGTATTCTAATAATAAGGTAATTTCCCCTATACTTTATGATTGTTTATTTTCTATTTTTAATTGATTTTATTCTGAAAATTTAATTTTTTAGGTAGTAAACGCTGTACTAAGAACTATTCCAGATATAATTATATAGAACTCGAAGTGGATATTGTCATTATGCCAACATTAACAAAAATTGCCTGGATAAAGCCAGGTATGGCTACAAATCAGCGCAAAATAGCGGACTATATTTTAGACAATCCGGAAAAAACAGTGACTCTTTCATCACAACAACTTGCTCAAATTATGGGGGTGAGTCAATCGGCAATTGTTAAATTTAGCCAAAAAATAGGATTTAAAGGTTTTCCTTCTTTGAAACTTGCAATCAGTGAAGATCTTGGCAGGAAAAATGCGAACTCAGGAACCAACCCTAATATATTACATAACCAAATAGACGCTGATGATAGCTTAGTTGTTATTGCACAGAAACTCGCTCAAGAGAAAAGTAATTCAATTTGTGATACGACTCGTCAAATTAATTACCTTCATTTTGAAAAAGTCGTTCAGCTTATTGATGAAGCACAACGTGTTCAAATTATCGGTATTGGTGGCTCAGGGTTAGTTGCGAGAGATCTAAGTTATAAATTGCAAAAAATAGGAATAACAACGCTGATTGAAACAGATCATCATGTACAAATATCTGTTGCTCAAATGTTAAGTCCAAAGGATTTACAGATTGTAATTTCTTATAGTGGTAAAAGGAAAGACATGTTAGTTGCAGCCTCTGTGGCTAAAAAACAGGGGGCCAAAATCATTGCTATTACAGGAGAAAAACATTCACCATTGGGCCAAATTTCTGACTATATATTAGAAACAATTGCGGATGAGGGAGAGTGGCGAAGCGCTTCAATCTCTTCACGTACAGCACAAAACACGATCACTGACCTTATTTTTATGGCATTATTAAAGAAACGTGATGAATGTGCGAAGACATTAGTACTAAGTTCACAGGCATTAATTAATAGTCTGGATAATTAAAAAATTTGAACTGATTCAAAAAATTAATATTTAAAGATAAGTATTTACACTTATTACTAAAGTTATTCTCTTAACGGCCGAAACGATAGTTATTTAGGCAGTCTTTTTTTGTTGAGATGTTTTAATTTCAATATCGAGGAGAGTAACTAATGCGTAACAATCAACCGGTGACACAGCGAGAATACCCGGTATCTGAAAACGCAACACTGATGTCGACGACAGATCTTGATGGCAATATTATTTATGCCAATGAGGACTTTATTGAAGTCAGTGGATTTTCAATGGAAGAGCTTGTGGGGCAACCCCATAATATTGTCCGACATCCAGATATACCTTCAGCAGTCTTTAAGGATATGTGGCAAACGTTAAAGCAAGGAGAAGTTTGGACAGGGATCGTGAAAAATCGACGTAAAAATGGGGATTATTATTGGGTAAGAGCGAATATCACCCCAATTATACGTCAGGGTAAAATTCAAAGTTTTATGTCGGTAAGGACTTCAGTAAAAAAAGAGGAAATCGCACAGGCTTCAGCACTTTACGCTGCATTTAATCAAGGTAAGTATCCTTCACATATGTTTTTAAAAGGCGCTTTTGTGTATAAAGGATGGCAACGTTGGCGCTCATGGAATCAAACCATTTCATTAAAAAAACGACTCCGTCTTTTTATCCTATTACCTCTACCTTTCATGTTGTTAAGTGCATGGTTTGCTGGTTTATCGGGTTATGCTCTTTTTATGCATATTATGATTTT
Source organism: Proteus penneri (assembly GCF_022369495.1). NCBI lineage: Bacteria > Pseudomonadati > Pseudomonadota > Gammaproteobacteria > Enterobacterales > Morganellaceae > Proteus > Proteus penneri. The sequence continues at coordinate 3,190,034 of NZ_CP059690.1, read as the reverse complement.
GCTGGTATTACTGATGGCAAATGAGCGTATTCTCTATTTTCAGCTTGTTAAGCCAATTAGACTACTTAATGAACAAGCAAATCGTGTTGCAACTGGCGATGAACATAACGTGACATATATAAACCGCATTGATGAAGTGGGTATGACACAGCGTTCAGTTAATCAATTAGGGCGTATGTTCCGTTGGTTAGTCAGTGATGTGAGTCATCAAATTCATCAAGTCGATATCTCTTGTGATCAATTAGCCGCAGGTAATCGCGATCTGTATGTGAGAACGGAGCAAACCGCTAGTAATGTTGAAGCAACTGCCTCAACAATGAATGAGTTAACAACAGCGGTAAGTAGTAATAGTGAAACGGCAGGGCAGGCAAACAGTCTTTCTAATATCACTTGTGAAGCTGCGATAAAAGGAGGTAGTGCAATGGATAGTATCGTTAATACAATGAATGATATTGCGAAAAGCTCTGATCGCATTAGTAATATCATTGGTGTTATTGATAGTATCGCCTTCCAAACTAATATCCTTGCACTTAATGCATCCGTAGAAGCGGCCAGAGCCGGCGAACAAGGTCGAGGTTTCTCCGTCGTTGCGACCGAAGTCAGGGAGCTGGCTCAGCGTAGTGCAGAAGCGGCTAAAGAGATCAAAGCCTTGATCAGTGCCTCAAGTAGCAATATCAAAGTCGGTTCAAAGCAAGTTAATGAAACTGTCGGAACTATGGAAGATATTGTGGTGCATGTTAAAAATGTGACTGATTTAATTGGTGAAATTAGCCTAGCCTCATCAGAGCAGAGTGCGGGGTTAAAAGAGCTTGGTCGTGCGGTTGAAAAATTAGAATCGATTACGCATGAAAATGCGAATTATGTTTCCAAAGCCTCAATGATTTCAGGTGAAATGAAAGTACAAACTAACTACTTAGTTAGTGCAATCAATGTATTTCATTAATTTGTCATGAGTTAAAAAATAAAAGACACCCACTAAAATAGGTGTCTTTGTGTTTATCTAAATCATGTTTTTGTCATGATCAAATTAATGGATTAAAAACTTGTCCAATCATCATCTTCATCATCATTTACAGTCGCTGTTCCTTTCGCCGATTTCCTCTCTTTCGCTTCATCTTTGACTGTATTTTTTCTCTCCTCATGTTTTGTCTGTAGTGATTTTTCAGATGAGAACTGTTTTTCTATTGCTTTGTGTTGTGCCTTTTTGTTATTGAACAGTTCACTTTCCGCTGTTTTAAACTGTTCAACGATTTGTTCAAGATTACCTGCTTCTTCAGTCAATAAACTGGCAACAGCGGAAGATTGTTCAACCATCGTTGCATTTTGCTGTGTTGCTTTATCCATTTCAGTGACTGCAAGAGAGACTTGAGTGATACCTCGAGTTTGTTCTTCTGACGCAGATAAAATTTCAGTCATTGAGTCTTCAACATGTTTTACAGATGTCAGTATTTCACCCATAGAAATGCTAACTTGTTCAACGAGATCATTACCATGACGAACACGGCTAATAGAGGCATCAATCAATTCTTTAATTTCTTTCGCTGCTTCAGCACTACGCTGTGCTAACTCCCTGACTTCCGTCGCCACCACAGAAAAACCACGCCCTTGTTCGCCCGCTCTAGCTGCTTCAACGGCTGCGTTTAAGGAGAGAATATTGGTTTGGAACGCAATGCTATTGATAACGGCAGTGATTTCACCAATTTTTTGTGAGCTATCGGCTATATCAGTCATCGTTTTCACCATTCTATTGGTGACATCGCCCCCTTTGCTGGCAATATTGGAGGTCTGGCTGATAAGGTGTGAAACTTCACGAGCACTTTCTGTATTGTTTCTCACTGTTGCTGTGAGTTGTTCCATACTTGATGCAGTTTCCTCTAAGGCACTCGCTTGCTCTTCAGTACGACAAGAGAGGTCAGTATTTCCTGCTGATAATTCTTGAACACCTGTATAAATATGATGACTTGTCCCTCGGATCGCATTCACAATTAATGACAATTCGGTACGCATATATTGAATACCTGTAATTAATTGGTCGATTTCATTATTCCCTTTTGCGGTGATATCTTTATTTTCTAATAAATTTCCTTGTGAAATTTCCGACATATAACCGACAATTTGATTGATACGTAAAACAATATTTCGGCGTATCCAAACTACAACAAGAATAGTGAAAAGAATAAAAATAAACATAAAGACAAAAGCTAAGACCAAGGTACGTTCATAATTACCTTGAGCGGCTTTTATTGCGTGAGTAACAACGTTATCACTGAGATAATCTGTTGCTTCATAAAGGGATTGAGTAAAGCGTTCATTGGTATTATGTGCATAAATAGATTGAAAACCGTAGTAATCGCGGATCTCTAGACATGATGCAAGTTGATCAAGGTCGTAAAGCACACGATTAAAGAGTTTTTTCATACTCTCTATTTTTTCGGGAGCAAAATTTGCTTTTTCGGTAGCTGTAAAATATTCGGTAATAATACGTATAACTTCTTGTTTTCTTTGTGGATAAGAGGAAAGGAAATCAGAGGTTTTATTTTCTGCTATATCGGGTGTGAGATGAGCTTCAAACATAACATTTAGCATATCTTCACGTAATTTATTTAACTCGGCATAACCATAATCCATCGTTTGTATCTGTTCAAAACCATTCGCTAATTGTGAGAGCCGTTTATTTGTTAAACTCGCATCACGGATACTCATTGCACCTGAAAAAAGTTGAATAGCGCAAAACAGTATTAAGATAAACATTAAGCCATTAGATATTTTTATTCGTTTCAGCATAGCCTTACCTATTTAATTGGTTTATAGGACACACAGCAAGGAGCGATAACTATTTATCAATTAAACTTATTCGGCTTGATATTTAAAAACTTTACCTTTTCTACTCAGTTTGATAGTAAAGACAACTTATATTTCTTTTTTTAGCTTTAATTGTCAGCTAATGGCTAAAATTTTCTAATGATTAATAGAAAAAACCATAAGTATATTACCTTACTTATTTTTTGTGTTAATTACTAATATGTAAATCTTAATAATGCATTGTTTAATATTAAAACGATAATAAGCAGTATTTTGTTTTTATTTATTTTTTTATCTTATGATAAGTAAAATAAAATTTTCTATTTCATAAATGCTCTTAATCTTTCTTAAAAAATTCTTTATTTTGTATGAAAAACGATCTTTTTTGGGTGTTTATGTACGACAGAAACAGAAATACTCCCAGAAAAATCACTGGGAGTAGGGTAGGTAGAGGTTTTGTTATATGTTCTGGACTATTTTCTACACAGAGCTCTCACACGATGTTGTGTGAGAAATATCATTAAAAGCTTTCCCAATTATCATCTGTTTCATGATTATTGGTTTTTATTGTTGGTGTTTTTAGTGTTTCAGTGTCTTGTGATTTAGCTGATAATGTAGGCAATATAGCTTTAACGGGTGTGACTTTTTCATGCTCAACTTTAAATGTATTCACAATAGTATCCAACATACTTGCTTGTTCACTTAATGTGGCAGAAGCTGCTGTTGACTGTTCAACCATCGCTGCATTTTGCTGAGTTGCTTTATCCATCTCATTAACAGCAAGACTGATTTGTGTAATGCCACGTGTTTGCTCTTCTGATGCCGATAAAATTTCTTTCATCGAACCCGAGACATGATTAACCGATGTCACAATCTCGCCCATTGATAAACTAACTTGTTCGACGAGATCGTTACCTTGTCTAACACGTAATATTGTCGATTCAATAAGCTCTTTAATTTCTTTCGCTGCTTCTGCACTACGCTGTGCTAAATTGCGGACTTCACTTGCCACTACAGAGAAACCTCGGCCTTGTTCGCCGGCTCTGGCTGCTTCAACGGCAGCGTTAAGGGCTAAGATATTTGTTTGGAATGCAATATCATCAATAACAGCCGTAATTTCACCAATCTTTTGTGAACGATCGGCAATATCTGTCATTGTCATAACCATCTTATTACTGTGTTCGCCACCTTGAACGGCGATATCTGCAGTACTCATCACCAACTCTGTGACTTCACGAGCGCTCTCTGTGTTATTGCGAATGGTTGCGGTCATCTGCTCCATGCTAGACGCCGTTTCTTCTAGTGCGCTAGCTTGTTCTTCAGTTCGGCTCGATAAGTCATTATTACCCGCAGCAATCTCTTGTACACCTGTATAAATAGCCGCACTACTATTTCGGATAGAGCTTACCATCTCTTTTAATTGTGCGCGCATTTGCTGTAATCCCAGCATTAGCTGGTCTATTTCAGTATTACCTGAAATGTCACTGTCCACACGACTGACTAAATCACCTTTAGCAATTGTCTCTTGATAGGTGATCATTTGATTAATACGAGCAATGATGTATTTACGTATCCAAATAAGCACTAATGTGGTGAAAATAAGGAAAATCCCCATAAAGGTAGACGCTATCCACAGCATGCTGTCGTAGTTCTTTTCCGCTTCGGTCACTGACGGATTAACCACTTCATCTGTAATAAAGTCTGTGGCTTCATACAGTGAGTTAGTAAAGTTAGTATTCGCTGGGCTTTTTAAGATCAATCGAACAGCATTAGTATTTCGTTCATTTAAATATTGTGCCAATAAATCAAGATCAGCGCGGCTCTTTTGATAGAGCTGTTTGATCTGTGCCATACGTTGCTGATCGAAACCTGTTTGAGCAGATAACTCAACATACTCATTCATCAAAGCATCAACTTGCGCTTTACGTGCTGGCATGGTTTGCATAAATGCGGTGATGTTTGCATCTTCTGCTTGAGGGTTTGATATATAGCTAAATGCTTGCGCAATAATATCTGTACGCAATGTGTTCAACTCCGCATAGGTATTATCCATTGTGCGTAGTTGGTCGAAACTGTATGAAATTTGCTTGAGTTTATTTTGAGTTTGGTAGGCATCGTGAATGCTCTGTACTCCAGAAATGATCTGAATAATACAAAACAGAGTCAGGACACACATTAAACCTTGAGAGATTTTAATTCGTTTTAACATAACCCTACCTATTAGCTTTGTCTTTTCGTTGGTAAGTGGGAGGTCCACTTAGCAGAATGATTAATTCGGCTGGAATGTTAAAAACTTTAGCGAGAAAGAATTTATTTCCTTTACTTAATATAAATAGGTAAAAAATAAACGTTAGATGGTTATTTTTATTGGGTTATTACTAGATAGGGTGAGATTATGTTTTGTGTAAATAGTGCTATTGTAAAATGATATAAATCCCCTAAGCGAAATGAATTGTATAAATTTTAAGAATGAATTGAAGGGTAAAAATAAAGGAACGATTTTAAGTAAAATTGTTCCTTTATTAGTGAATTGCGTTGTATTACTGGGCTTCAAATGCGTTTGTCATTTCTTCCAGCGTTTCTTGTAATTCCATCCACTCCATTTCAACTTCTTCAAGTGCTGACTTTGCGATACCTTGTCGGCTTAAACAATCTGAAAGCTCATTTTTACGGCTGATATCGTAAATGCCACTGTCAGAAAGTGCTGTTTCAATGAGGGTAAGCTCTTGGCTGAGTTTATCCATTTTACTTTCTAAGGTAGTCAGTTTTTTACGTAGCGGTTGAGTTTGTTGTCTAAACTCGGCTTCTTTACGTTTTTGTTCTTTTTTGTCTTGCGCACTTAAATTGGCGGTTGCTGTAGCATTGCCATTCTCTTGTTGGCTCTTATTTGCCTGTGTCTCTTGACGATTTTGATCAACTAACCATTGTTGGTAATCATCAAGATCGCCATCAAATGATTCAACTTGACCATCGTGAACAAGATAGAGGTCGTCAGTGGTTGAACGTAATAAATGCCTATCATGCGATACGACTACAATTGCCCCTTCAAAGCTAATTAAAGCTTGGGTCAGTGCTTGGCGCATATCTAAATCAAGGTGGTTTGTTGGCTCATCCATTAATAGCAAATTAGGGCGTTGCCAAACTAAAAGTGATAAGACCAAACGTGCCTTTTCACCACCAGAAAATTGACCACAAGCATCAGTGACTTTATCGCCATGGAAACCAAATCCCCCCAAGTAATCACGTAATTTTTGTTCAGTTTCTTTGGGCGCTAAACGAGTTAAATGTTGTAGTGCCGATTCATCAGGGCGTAAAAACTCTAATTGATGCTGGGCAAAATAACCAAGCTTTATACCTTTAGAAAGAGCCAATTTCCCTTGTAATGGTTGAATTTCACCTGCAAGTAATTTAATCAGTGTTGATTTACCTGCACCATTGCGCCCTAATAATCCAATACGTGAGCCAGGAACTAAATTGAGTTTGATGTCATTAAGAATAACTTTTTCACCATAACCCGCGCTGACTTTCTCCATTGATAAAAGTGGATTAGGTAAACTTTCGGGTTGGCGGAAACTAAATTGGAATGGGTTATCTGAATGTGCAGGAGCGACTCGTTCCATTCGTTCAAGCATTTTGACACGGCTTTGGGCCTGTTTTGCTTTTGTCGCTTTTGCTTTAAATCTATCTATAAAACTCTGTAAGTGTGCAATTTTGGCTTGTTGATTTTCAAACAAAGCTTGTTGTTGTGCGAGTTTGGTTGCACGTTGCATTTCAAACGAAGAGTAGTTACCCGAATATTCAAAGATTTTTTCTTGCTCAATATGCAATATTTTATCCACGATAGGATCAAGAAAATCACGGTCATGGGAAATTAAAATAAGTGTGCCTGTGTAGCTTTTCAGCCATTTTTCTAGCCAAATAACAGCATCTAAATCTAAGTGGTTGGTGGGTTCATCGAGTAGTAGTAAATCAGATCGACAAATCAGCGCTTGTGCTAAGTTTAAACGCATTCTCCAGCCACCTGAAAATGATTTTACAGGTTCACTAAGCTGCTGTTGGCTGAAACCTAAACCATTTAGTAAGGTCGCTGCACGAGATTGTATTGTCCATGCGTTTATTGCATCTAATTGCCCATGTATTAGTGCAATGGCGTGGCCATCATTTATCTCGTTAGCTTTTTGTAATCGTTGCTCTAACTGGCGATATTCTCTATCACCATCAATAACATAATCAATAGCCGGTACATCAAGTGCCGGTGTTTCTTGGTTAACCCATGCCATTGACCATGTACTAGGATAGGTGACATTGCCTGCTTCTGCTTGAAGTTCACCTTTTAATAAAGAGAGCAATGTGGTTTTACCACAACCATTTTTGCCGACTAGACCAATTTTTTGCCCTGGATTAATGGTTGCACTGGCATTATCCAGTAACACTCTGACGCCACGGCGAATTTGCAAAGAAGAAAAAACAATCATAAATATCGTCTATTAAGAGTATGTAAATTAATATATAGAGTAAGTTGTTCGTAACAGTTGGTCACAATGCGTGCATGGTAACGGAAAAAACAGTTTCTGACACGTTTTGTAAGGAGGAATGATGTCAAACGCATCAAATGTATTACTGGTGTATGTTCATCCCGAGCCGCGCCAATCAGTCGCCAATAAAGCGTTATTAAAAGCGGTGAGGGATTTAGAGAATATAACTATCCATGATTTATATGCTACTTATCCTGATTTTTTTATTGATATACACTATGAACAATCCTTGTTGTGTAAGCATCAAGTGATCGTTTTTCAATTTCCATTGCAAACATATAGTTGCCCTGCGTTATTAAAAGAGTGGCAAGACAGAGTGTTAACACGTCCATTTGCGAATGAAAGTGGACGGTCACATTTAAAAGGGAAAGCATTTCGCTGTGTTGTGACCACCGGTGAGCCTGAATATGCTTACCAACATAATGGAAAAAATCACTATACACTCACAGAACTATTACGTCCCTTGGAATTAATGGCAGAAATGTGTGGTATGCGCTGGCTACCACCCATGATTGTGTATTCAGCAAGACAACAATCTAAAACAACACTGACCCATATTGGTGAAGCTTATCGTCATTGGTTAAGTGCGCCACTTGAAGGGGAGCAAGCTTAATGGAAGATAATTGGATGATTAAGGCGGTGCTCTTTTTCCTGTGTGCTGCTGTAGTTATGGTACCTATTGCTCAACGTCTTAAAATTGGTGCAGTACTCGGTTATTTGATTGCTGGGATTGTCATTGGACCTTGGGGATTCGGGCTGTTTAAAGATGTCGATAATATCTTGCATTTTGCTGAGCTAGGTGTGGTCTTTTTAATGTTCCTTATTGGTTTGGAATTAAATCCAGCTAAGTTATGGGAATTGAGACGTGCTATTTTTGGTGTTGGTTCAATGCAGGTGGTATTAACCGCTTCTATTTTTTCAGGGCTCATTCTCGTTTTTACTTCTTTTTCATGGCAGGCTGCCGTTATTGGTGGATTAGGTATTGCGATGTCTTCTACGGCGATGGCATTGCAACTTATGAATGAGAAAGGAATGAACCATAATGAAGGTGGGCAATTAGGTTTTGCTGTTTTACTTTTCCAAGATATGGCGGTTATTCCTATCCTTGCCGTTATTCCTTTGTTAGCCGGAGAAACAGCAAGTAGCGATTGGTATCGAATTGCGTTGAAAGTAGCTGCTTTTGCTGGATTGCTGATTTGTGGGCGTTATTTATTACGTCCACTCTTACGCTTAGTTGTGAAATCTGGAGTAAGGGAAGTTTTTACTGCGGCTGCGCTACTTGTTGTATTAGGTGCTGCTATTTTTATGGAAACCCTAGGTTTTTCAATGGCAATGGGAACCTTTATTGCAGGGGTGTTATTGGCAGATTCAGAATATCGACATGAATTAGAGATCTCTATTGAACCTTTTAAAGGTCTTCTTTTAGGACTCTTTTTTATCTCTGTCGGTATGTCTTTAGATATCGGTATTTTATGGCGTTATCTTCCACAAGTATTATTAGGTGTCTTAGTGCTGGTTATTGTGAAAGCATTAATACTTTATAGTATCGCTTGGTTAGCCAGATTACGTTTTTCCACGCGCTTACAATTTTCAGCTGTATTAAGCCAAGGTGGGGAATTTGCGTTTGTTGTTTTCTCGACGTCTATGGCAATGGGCGTATTAGAAAGTCAGCAAATGGCATTATTGTTGGTTGTTGTCACGCTTTCTATGATGACAACGCCACTTGTGATGCAAATGACAGACGCTGTATTATCTCGCCGTTATAATGATCCTAAAACAGACGAACAGCCTTTTGTTGAAAACAATCATCCAGAAGTTATTCTTGTTGGTTTTGGTCGAATGGGACAGGTTGTAGGGCGCTTATTAATGGCGAACAAGGTTAATGTCACGGTATTAGAGCATGATGTCGGAAGCATAAGCACCATGCGTAAATACGGCTATAAAGTTTATTACGGTGATGCAACCGATCTCAATCTATTGCGTGCAGCGGGTGCGGAACACGCAAAAACGATTGTAATCACTAGTAATGAACCTGAAGCAACGATGGAAATTGTTCATCTCTGTCAGCGACACTTCCCTAATTTGCATATTATTTCCAGAGCAAGAGGACGTGTTGAGGCTCATGAATTGCTTAAAGCAGGTGTAACAGATTTTAGCAGAGAAACATTTTCTAGTGCTTTAGAGTTAGGGCGTAAGACATTAATTGAATTAGGTATGCATCCTCACCAAGCTTATCGAGCACAACAGCATTTTCGTCGTTTGGATATGCAATTACTTAGAAAGTTGGTGGATGAATCACCTGAAGAAGTTTCCAATGTTTCTCGTGTAAAAGAAGCAAGGCGAGAGCTTGAAGAACTTTTTAGTGAAGAAATTCGTCAAGAGCATCACCAACCGGATATTTGGGATGAGTCTTTAACAGAGGATATTCCTCAAATAAGTAAAGAAAAAAGATCTATTGATAAACAGGAGAACTGACCCCATGTCTGCAACCCGTAAACGCTTTATTGCAGGAGCTGTGTGCCCACACTGTCAAGCTCAAGATACACTTAAAATGTGGCGTGAAGATAAAGTGGATATTGTGGAATGTGCGAAATGTGGCCATCAACAACGGCAAACAGAGGGTGAAGTTAACTCACTTGTTCGTAAAAATGAACAAGTCATTGGGATCTTTACACCACAATAATTATAGGTTTTTTGATATAACCCGATACAGAAGATTTATTTTTCGTTACAATCGGGAAAATTTTGCCCACGGGTATGTAGGAGATGTCATGAAAGTAGCAAACGACTTGGTAGTTAGTCTGGCTTATCAAGTAAGATCGGAAGACGGTGTTTTAGTTGATGAGTCCACGGTGAGCGCACCGTTAGACTATCTGCATGGCCGTGGTTCTTTAATCAGTGGTTTAGAAAATGCATTAACAGGTCGCGAAGTCGGTGAGAAATTCGACGTAGAAGTGGCTTCTGATGATGCATATGGTCAATATGACGAAAACTTAGTTCAACGCGTACCGAAAGATGTTTTTGTGGGCGTTGATGAGTTAGAAGTTGGTATGCGTTTTCTGGCTGATACCGACCAAGGTCCAGTACCAGTAGAAATTACTGGTATTGAAGGTGACGAAGTTATTGTTGATGGTAACCACATGTTAGCAGGTCAAAACCTGAAGTTTCATGTTGAAATCGTTGCAATTCGTGAAGCGACCGAAGAAGAATTAGCTCACGGTCACGTACATGGTGAAGAAGAGCACGAATGTTGTGGTGGCCACGGTCACGGTGAAGAAGGCGGATGCTGTGGCGGTGGTCACGGTCATGGTCATTCACACGGTGAAGAAGGTGGATGCTGTGGCGGCGGTCATGGTCACGGTGGTCACGGTCACGGCAATGGCGGTTGTGGTTGTCAGCACTAATCTTTCTTTGAAAAGATCAAAAGGAGCGTTTAAGCGCTCCTTTTTTGTTTTCAGCTTTGATATTAACAGCGAACAACAACTCAATAGTGAGGTGGCGGTGTTTCATCCTCAGGTCTAGCAAGTATTGAGGTTTGAGAATTTTTTAGGCGCTCAGAAACAATTTTTAAGGCTTCTTTAAAGCGGCTGATTTCAATTTGTTGCTGTGTGACCACCTGATTTAATTCTTCAATAGTCGCATCTTGGAAAGCAACTTTGCTTTCTAATTGAATGAGCAATCGCTCTACTTCCTTAATATCCATTGTGTTTTTCCTCCTTTAAAATGTCCTATTACGACGACTATGACTAACAAACTTGCGAAATTTAATCTTATTTACTGATATATACACAGGAAGACATAAATCTGGTTTGAGATAAAAGACTATTTTGCTAATGTGGTAGCACTCAGTGCTGACAAAAATCCTAACATTAACTGTTAAGAGTGTCGGCAAAATTTTTTAAATTCATATAAAATTGCTACCCGTAGATGAGGTTTATACTCTGAATATTCGAGGTGCGACTAGGCGACAAGTGAATAAGTCACTAAGAACATACATCGTATGTGACTCGTGCAAATAAACTCAGTCAACAACTCGACAACTTGAAGTATGACGAGTACATACCGCAACGACAGCAAGAAGTGATGCAAAACGTTTTAGTGAAGGTCTATGATGATCGTTTGCAAAACGTAGCGACTCACTAACATATACTGGAGAATGGGATGAAATCTTTATTAAAAACGACGTTGTTGGCAACCAGTTTAGCTTTCGCATTCAGTGCATCGCATGCATTCGCTGAAGAAGCAGCTAAAGTGCCAACACTAAATAGCGCATTTAAAACTCAAAATGAGCAAAATGCCTATGCGTTAGGTGCGTCGATGGGTCGCTATATGGAAGCTGCATTACAAGAACAAAAAAATATTGGTATTACTTTAGATTCTAAACAACTGTTAGCCGGTGTTCAGGATGCATTTAATAGTAAATCAAAATTATCAGATGCTGAAATTGAATTAACATTAGCGGCTTTTGAAGATCAAGTCCGTACTGCAGCAACGGCAAAAATGGAAAAAGAAGCGACTGAAAACAAAGCTGCTGGTGATAAATTCCGCACAGAATTTGCTGCTGAAAAAGGTGTGGTAAAAACAAAATCCGGTTTACTGTATTTAGTTGAAAATCCGGGTAAAGGAAAAACACCAACAGATGCTGACCGTGTTACTGTAAACTACAAGGGTATGCTGATTGATGGTAAACAATTTGATAGCTCTTATGATCGTAAAGAACCTCTGACAATTAGCCTGAAAAGCGTTATTCCTGGTTGGACTGAAGGTATGAAATACATCAAAGAAGGCGGTAAAATCAAATTAGTTATTCCACCTGAATTAGGTTATGGACAACGTGCAACTAGCGGTATTCCAGCTAATTCAACCTTAGTGTTTGAAATTGAATTACTGAGTGTTGAAAGCGACAAGTAATTTATTTATAAAGAAAAAAATGCTGACATAAATGTCAGCATTTTTGTTTCTAATACATTATTTATTAACACATATAGTATTAATCGATTTTTGTTTTTTTTAATAAAAACAGCAAACCAATAATAATAGCCCCATTCCTACTAAGCTAAGTAGCGACATCTTATTGCCCAAGAAAATATAATCCATTAAGGCTGTCACTTAGGGTACTAAATAGAATAAGCTCGTGACATTAACTAAGTTACCGCTTGAGAGTAAGCGGTATAATAGCAAATGCGCTACCATTATCTAAGCCCCAACGAGAAAAGATAGCACCGCTATTCCATAATAAAACAAATAATGTCGTTGGACCGAATCTCGCCCAATATTGACGTAAATGCATGATGATACACCTGTAAAATGAGCAGTAAGATAGCTTGATTATTTTTAGTCATGGTTGGCGATTGATAAAACATCAATAAATAAACGTAAATAACACATCAATTTAGCCTGTTGGTTAAATATGCGATTAAGCCGATTAAATAGATCAAGCGATGCAAGTTGCAACAATAACCGTTGTATTGACTACAACCTCTTTCATAGGTTGAGGTGGTGGAAAGAGAGTTTCAATAGGCATAGAAGCGACAGAAATTAATCCTATTATTGATGAAGTTTGCTGAGATTGGCATATCATCAGTATATTCATGGGATTAATCGCTAGTTAAAATAACAATAAATTGGAATATAGGTAATCTATTCAATAGAGTCAATTTTGATCCTTCTCACGCCTAAAAAAGGAATTCTTCAAAAATAAAGAGAGGGGATGAGTACAAAATATGAAGAAAAATGAAAAAAGCTGTGACCTATCACAAAGCTCTTATTTTAAGTCACTTGACGTAGATCTTCTGACGATCTAACGTCAGAATCGTTCTTAATTCTGTTTTTATATTTAAATTTTTTCAATATTGAATTGATCCGCAATGACGAATCGTTATAAAAAATAGAACCTCAAGTCATTATCATAATTAAAGCCTTTAAGGATTATATAATCAAATGTCTAGCCCGTTATTTAATGGTGACAGCAGCGAGTTTGAAAAACTAGATAGCCGACCTTTTACTCAAACTGATCACGAAATATTGAAGTCCTATGAAGCAGCCGTGGATGGTTTGGCTATGCTCATCGGTAACCATTGCGAAATCGTATTGCACTCTCTGGAAGATTTGAAATGTTCAGCGGTTAAAATCGCCAATGGAGAACACACTGGTCGTAAGATTGGCTCTCCAATTACCGATTTGGCATTACAAATGTTACATGATATTACAGATGAAGATTCAAGTTTTTCAAAGGCTTACTTTACTAGAGCGAAAAGTGGTGCACTGATGAAATCAATCACGATTGCTATTCGTAATCGTGAACGTCGAGTCATTGGTTTATTGTGTATCAATATGAACCTTGATGTTCCATTCTCTGAAGTAATTAAAACCTTTATTCCTGAAGAAACACATGAAGTTGCATCTGATGTTAACTTTGCCTCATCAGTTGATGATTTAGTGGCTCAAACATTAGAGTTCACGATTGAAGAAGTAAATAATGATCGTGAAGTCGCGAATAATGCCAAGAATAAGCAAGTTGTGTTAAATCTTTATGAAAAAGGTATTTTTGATATTAAAGATGCCATTAATCAGGTTGCAGACCGCTTAAATATTTCAAAACATACTGTGTATCTTTATATTCGCCAATTTAAAAATGGAGAATAAGGCAACATTATGAGTTCCTTGACATATTGTTTAGTGGTTACGGGGCCTCATTACGGAACTGAACAAGCTTCAAGTGCCTATTTATTCGCAAATGCCCTTATTGAAAAAGGGCATCAAATTGCACAAATTTTCTTCTATCGAGAAGGTGTTGTGAATGCTAATAAATTGGTATCGCCTGCAAATGATGAATTTGATCTTCATAAAGCGTGGGTTGCGTTGGCGAAAAAACATCAAATCCCTTTACATGTTTGTGTTGCTGCGGCATTGCGTAGAGGAATTATTGATAAACAACAGGCCAAAGAACTGGAAATGATGAACGATAACATGGCGCCTGAATTTGAGTTAAGTGGTTTGGGTTCACTGGCTCAAGCTATGTTGACTTGTTCTCGTGTGGTGCAATTTTAAATGAAGAAAATGAATTCAGTTGCCTTCCTTTTTACTCAAGCACCTCATGGTAATAGTGCGGGTCGAGAAGGTTTGGATGCTTTACTAGCAACCTCAGCCTTAACAGAAGATATTGGCGTTTTTTTTATCTCTGATGGTGTATTTCAACTCGTTGAAAATCAACAGCCTGAAGGGGTGTTATCACGTCATCATGCAGCAACATTTAAAGTGCTACCCTTGTATGATGTGACAAGCGTCTATATATCACTGAAAGACATGGTTCATCGTGGATTATCCTCTCAAACTTCTTTTGTCTTGGATGCACAGGTGATATCCCAACAAGATATTGCTCAAAAATTGAGTGAATATGATGTGGTATTGCGCTTTTAATACAGAAGTTAGTCAGGAAGGTTGAACGGTTATGTTGTATACTTATTCCGTCTCTATTTATCAAAGTGATTTAGAGACTTTTTTATCTTTATTGACAAAAGAAGATGATGTTTTGTTAATACAAGATGGTGTACTGGCAGTTCTTGAAGAGAATCCCTTATTAAAATATTGTCTTCAACAGCAAATTTCAATTTACGCATTAATTGATGATGTTTTGGCAAGAGGCTTAAAAGATCAAGTATCTCATCATATTAAACTCATCAATTATGGTGATTTTGTCGATTTAACGGTAAAACACCCCCAACAAATTCATTGGGGAGCGTAGAATTGCTGTATAATTCTTGACACATGAGCCCGTCAGCAATAAAATTCTGCGTCCTCATGTTTTGTCTTGTTGACAAGACAGAGTTCAAATCCGTGTTTACGAAGCAAAAACCAGGAGCTTTTTTTAAATGGCAACTATTAATCAGCTGGTACGCAAATCTCGTAGCTCGAAAGTTGTTAAAAGCAACGTTCCAGCTCTGGAAGCTTGCCCGCAAAAACGTGGCGTATGTACTCGTGTATATACTACCACTCCAAAAAAACCAAACTCAGCACTGCGTAAAGTATGCCGTGTGCGTTTGACTAACGGTTTCGAAGTTTCTTCCTACATCGGTGGTGAAGGCCACAACTTGCAGGAGCACTCCGTAATCTTAATCCGTGGTGGTCGTGTTAAAGACTTACCAGGTGTGCGTTACCACACTGTTCGCGGCGCGCTGGACTGTTCTGGTGTTAAAGACCGTAAACAAGCTCGTTCTAAGTACGGTGTGAAGAAGCCAAAGGCTTAATGGTTCTCCGTTAAGTAAGGCCAAACATTTTTTCACCAATAATGTCAAAATAAACTCATTGAGTTTTGGACAACCCTGAATTTTAAACGGAGTATTTCCATGCCACGTCGTCGTGTAATTGGTCAACGTAAAATTCTGCCAGATCCTAAGTTCGGATCAGAACTGCTGGCTAAATTTGTAAACATTCTGATGGTAGACGGTAAAAAATCTACTGCAGAATCTATCGTATATAATGCGCTTGAGACCCTGGCTCAGCGTTCAGGCAAAACTGAACTGGAAGCGTTCGAAATCGCATTAGATAACGTACGCCCTACTGTGGAAGTTAAATCCCGCCGTGTTGGTGGTTCAACTTACCAAGTTCCAGTTGAAGTACGCCCAGTTCGTCGTAATGCATTAGCAATGCGTTGGATTGTTGAAGCTGCTCGTAAACGCGGTGATAAATCCATGGCTCTTCGCCTGGCAAATGAATTATCTGATGCGGCTGAAAACAAAGGCGCTGCTGTTAAGAAACGTGAAGACGTTCACCGTATGGCAGATGCAAACAAGGCGTTCGCACACTACCGTTGGTAATCCACGGAGTATCGCAACTCTTTTCAGGACAGCTCTGCTGTCCTTTACCTGAATTGAACGCCCACGAGAGAGGAAAAAATGGCTCGTCAAACCCCCATAGCACGCTACCGTAATATCGGTATTAGTGCGCACATCGATGCCGGTAAAACCACTACAAGTGAACGTATTCTGTTTTATACCGGTGTAAACCATAAAATTGGTGAAACTCACGAAGGTTCAGCAACAATGGACTGGATGGAGCAGGAGCAGGAACGTGGTATTACTATCACATCCGCAGCAACTACTGCATTCTGGTCTGGTATGGCTAAACAGTTTGAGCCTCACCGTGTAAACATCATCGACACCCCAGGACACGTTGACTTCACAATCGAAGTAGAACGTTCTATGCGTGTTCTTGATGGCGCGGTTATGGTTTACTGTGCAGTTGGTGGTGTTCAGCCTCAGTCAGAAACAGTATGGCGCCAGGCTAACAAATATCATGTACCACGTATCGCGTTCGTTAACAAAATGGACCGTATGGGTGCAAACTTCCTGCGTGTTGTTGAACAAATCAAAACACGTCTGGCTGCAAACCCAGTTCCACTGCAAATTCCAGTAGGTGCTGAAGAACATTTCACCGGTGTTGTTGATTTAATTAAAATGAAATCAATCCGTTGGAATGAAGAAGACCAAGGTGTTACCTTCGAATACGAAGACATTCCTGCAAATCTGCAAGATTTAGCTGAAGAATGGCACAACAACCTAGTCGAATCAGCAGCTGAAGCATCAGAAGAACTGATGGACAAATATCTGGGCGGCGAAGAACTGACAGAAGCAGAAATCAAAGCTGCTCTGCGTAAACGCGTTCTAGATAATGAAATTATCCTGGTTACCTGTGGTTCTGCGTTTAAGAACAAAGGTGTTCAGGCAATGCTGGATGCGGTAATTGAATACCTGCCAGCACCAACAGATGTTCCTGCAATTAAAGGTATGTTACCAGACGGTAAAGATACTCCAGCAGAACGTCATTCAAGCGACGAAGAGCCGTTCTCATCTCTGGCATTCAAAATCGCAACTGACCCATTTGTTGGTAACTTAACATTCTTCCGTGTGTACTCTGGTGTTGTAAACTCAGGTGACACAGTTCTGAACCCGGTTAAAGACAAAAAAGAACGTTTTGGCCGTATTGTTCAGATGCATGCTAATAAGCGTGAAGAAATTAAAGAAGTTCGTGCAGGCGACATCGCTGCTGCTATCGG
Organism: Proteus penneri; assembly: GCF_022369495.1. Classification (NCBI taxonomy): domain Bacteria; kingdom Pseudomonadati; phylum Pseudomonadota; class Gammaproteobacteria; order Enterobacterales; family Morganellaceae; genus Proteus; species Proteus penneri. Next base: position 3,172,643 of record NZ_CP059690.1, on the reverse strand, counting down.
TCTGAAAGACGTTACTACAGGTGATACTCTGTGTGCAATTGAGGCACCAATCATCTTAGAACGTATGGAATTCCCAGAGCCAGTAATCTCTGTTGCTATCGAACCTAAGACTAAAGCTGACCAAGAAAAAATGGGTATCGCTCTGAACCGTCTGGCTCAGGAAGATCCATCTTTCCGCGTATCAAGTGACGAAGAAACTGGTCAGACTATCATTGCTGGTATGGGTGAGCTGCACTTAGACGTGTTAGTTGACCGTATGCGTCGTGAATTTAAAGTTGAAGCGAACGTAGGTAAACCACAGGTTGCTTACCGTGAAACTATTCGTGATACAGTAACTGATATCGAAGGTAAGCACGCGAAACAATCTGGTGGTCGTGGTCAGTACGGTCATGTTGTTATCGACCTGTCTCCATTACCAGCAGGTGGTGAAGAGAACTACGTATTTATCAACGATATCGTTGGTGGTGTAATTCCTAAAGAATTCATCCCAGCTGTTGATAAAGGTATTCAAGAACAGCTGAAATCTGGTCCATTAGCAGGTTATCCTGTTGTGGATATTCAGGCTCGTTTACATTATGGTTCTTACCATGATGTTGACTCCTCAGAAATCGCGTTTAAAATCGCCGCATCAATGGCATTTAAAGACGGCTTCATGAAAGCTAAGCCAATTCTGCTTGAGCCAGTCATGAAAGTTGAGATTGAAACGCCAGAAGATTACATGGGCGACGTTATCGGTGACTTAAACCGTCGTCGTGGTATGGTTGAAGGTATGGACGATCTGCCTACCGGTAAGATCATCCGTGCCCAAGTACCACTGGCTGAGATGTTCGGTTATGCAACTGACCTGCGTTCACAAACTCAGGGTCGTGCTTCATACTCTATGGAGTTCTTGAAGTACAGCGAAGCGCCTAGCAACGTCGCTCAGGCTATTATCGAAGCTCGTAAAGCGAAATAAGATCCTTTCGAGTTCAATTTAGTTTACGCTCCCTCTATTTGAGGGAGCGATATTAAGGAATATAGTCGTGTCTAAAGAAAAATTTGAACGTTCAAAACCGCACGTTAACGTTGGTACTATCGGCCACGTTGACCACGGTAAAACAACTCTGACTGCTGCAATCACTACAGTTTTAGCTAAAACTTATGGTGGTGCTGCTCGTGCATTCGATCAAATCGATAACGCACCAGAAGAAAAAGCTCGTGGTATCACCATCTCTACTTCACACGTAGAATATGACACCCCAACTCGTCACTACGCACACGTAGACTGCCCAGGTCACGCCGACTATGTTAAAAACATGATCACTGGTGCTGCGCAAATGGACGGAGCTATCCTGGTTGTTGCTGCGACAGATGGCCCAATGCCACAAACTCGTGAGCACATCCTGTTAGGTCGTCAGGTTGGTGTTCCTTACATCATCGTATTCCTGAACAAATGTGACATGGTAGATGATGAAGAGTTACTGGAATTAGTCGAAATGGAAGTTCGTGAACTTCTGTCTCAGTACGATTTCCCAGGTGATGACACTCCAGTAATCCGTGGTTCAGCGCTGAAAGCACTGGAAGGCGAAGCAGAGTGGGAAGCAAAAATTGTTGAATTAGCAGAAGCACTGGATTCATACATCCCAGAACCAGAGCGTGCAATCGACAAACCATTCCTGTTACCAATTGAAGACGTATTCTCAATTTCAGGCCGTGGTACAGTAGTAACAGGTCGTGTTGAGCGTGGCGTAATCAAAGTTGGTGAAGAAGTTGAAATCGTTGGTATTAAACCAACAGCGAAAACAACTTGTACTGGCGTTGAAATGTTCCGTAAATTACTTGACGAAGGTCGTGCAGGTGAGAACGTAGGTGTTCTTCTGCGTGGTACTAAACGTGAAGAAATCGAACGTGGACAAGTACTGGCGAAACCAGGTTCAATCAACCCACACACTAAATTTGAATCAGAAGTTTATATTCTGAGCAAAGATGAAGGTGGTCGTCATACTCCATTCTTCAAAGGCTACCGTCCACAGTTCTACTTCCGTACAACTGACGTAACTGGTACTATCGAATTACCAGAAGGCGTAGAAATGGTAATGCCAGGTGACAACATCAACATGATCGTTGAACTGATTCACCCAATCGCGATGGACGACGGTTTACGTTTCGCTATCCGTGAAGGTGGCCGTACAGTAGGTGCGGGCGTTGTTGCTAAAGTATTAGGTTAATTACTCGCGTAATTTCCTAAAAAAGGGCATCAATTGATGCCCTTTTTATGCGTTGTTTGAAAAAGAACCTATCTCATCACTAGTTTGTTGTAAATTATTGGTGAGATAGGCTCTGATACAACGAATCGAGTCCAGTATCTTGCAGATACGAATGTCATAGAGATATGACACTGTGTCAGATGCAATCATAGTTGATTTTATGGTTAGTCTGATTTGTTTTGCTCTTGCGAGGCAAGCTGGCTATTTATTTACATCATAGTGACAGGTTAATTTATGAGTGCGAATAGCGGAGCTCAAGATAGCAAACGCGGTGGTGATATCGCTAAGTGGATCATTACCGTTTTATTGCTGGCAGTAGCAGTGGGTGGCAACTATCTTTACCGTGAATTTAACCTAGCGTTGCGAGCTTTAGCTGTTGTTGCTTTGTTCGTAGCAGCAGGTGGTTTCGCGTTGTGGACAACACAAGGTAAAGCAACGTTAGCATTTGCTCGTGAAGCGCGTATTGAAATGCGTAAAGTAGTATGGCCAACACGTCAAGAAACATTGCAGACAACTCTGATTGTTGCTGCGGTGACGGCTATTGTGTCATTAGTTCTTTGGGGACTGGATGGCATTCTGGTTCGTTTTGTTTCATTTATTACTGGCCTGTGAGGTGTTCATGACTGATTCTCCAAAAAAACGCTGGTATGTCATTCAGGCATTTTCAGGCTTTGAAGGCCGTGTTGCACAGTCTTTGCGTGAACATATCAAATTAAACGAAATGGAAGACTCATTCGGCGAAGTTATGGTTCCAACTGAAGAAGTGGTTGAAATCCGTAGCGGTCAACGTCGCAAAAGTGAGCGTAAATTTTTCCCAGGCTATGTTCTTGTCCAAATGGTCATGAATGATGCGACTTGGCACTTAGTACGTAATGTACCTCGTGTTATGGGATTCATTGGTGGAACGTCAGACAGACCTGCACCAATTAGCGATAAAGAAGTTGATGCGATTATGAATCGCTTACAACAAGTTGGTGATAAACCACGTCCTAAAACACTGTTTGAACCAGGCGAAATGGTTCGTGTTAGTGATGGTCCATTTGCTGACTTTAATGGTGTTGTTGAAGAAGTTGACTACGAAAAAAGTCGCTTAAAAGTCTCTGTATCAATCTTTGGTCGTGCAACACCAGTTGAATTAGACTTTAGTCAGGTTGAAAAAGGTTAAACCTTTTTACCTTGCTTTCTTGCAAAAGGTGGAAAAGTTATCTACAATTTTCCACCTTTCGTTTTGAGTTGTTTTGTCATAAGACAGAACAAAGTAAAATCGGGGAGCCCTAGCCGGGCGATATACCCAAATTGAGGAATTAATTAATGGCTAAGAAAGTCCAAGCCTATATCAAACTGCAGGTTTCTGCAGGTATGGCTAATCCAAGTCCACCAGTTGGTCCAGCTCTGGGTCAACAAGGTGTTAACATCATGGAATTCTGTAAAGCATTCAACGCTAAAACTGAAAGCGTTGAGAAAGGTTTACCAATTCCTGTTGTTATTACAGTTTACGCTGACCGTTCTTTCACTTTCGTTACCAAAACTCCTCCAGCAGCAGTTCTGCTGAAGAAAGCAGCGGGCGTGAAATCAGGTTCTGGCAAACCGAACAAAGAGAAAGTAGGTAAAATTACTTCTGCTCAAGTTCGTGAAATCGCAGAAACTAAAGCTGCGGACCTGACTGGTGCTGACGTTGAAGCTATGATGCGTTCAATTGCTGGTACTGCTCGTTCCATGGGCCTGGTAGTGGAGGATTAATCTGATGGCTAAACTAACCAAGCGCATGCGCAATATCCGTGAGAAAGTTGAAGTAACTAAACAGTACGAAATTACTGAAGCTGTTGCTTTACTGAAAGAACTGGCTACTGCTAAATTCGTTGAAAGCGTTGACGTTGCTGTTAACCTTGGCATCGATGCACGTAAATCAGATCAAAACGTTCGTGGTGCAACTGTACTTCCACACGGTACTGGCCGTTCAGTTCGCGTTGCTGTATTCGCACAAGGTGCAAATGCAGAAGCTGCTAAAGAAGCAGGCGCTGAATTAGTCGGTATGGACGACTTAGCTGCTAAAGTTAAAGCTGGCGAAATGGACTTTGACGTTGTTATCGCATCTCCAGATGCAATGCGCGTTGTAGGTCAATTAGGTCAAATCCTTGGCCCACGTGGCTTAATGCCAAACCCGAAAGTGGGTACTGTAACGCCTAACGTTGCTGAAGCAGTTAAAAATGCTAAAGCGGGTCAGGTTCGTTACCGTAACGACAAAAATGGTATTATCCATACCACTATCGGTAAAGTTGATTTCAACGAAGTTCAGTTGAAAGAAAACTTAGAAGCTCTGCTGGTTGCGTTGAAAAAAGCAAAACCATCAGCAGCGAAAGGCGTTTATATCAAGAAAGTAAGCCTGTCTACTACTATGGGTGCAGGTGTTGCTATTGATCAAGCTAGCTTGAGCGCGACAGTTTAATCTGAGATTAGACTAAAGTCATAAAAGACTTTACCTTGGCGTCAAATTTGTATAGAATTTGACGCCTTGAGTTTAGCTATGTGGTATTTTATTTAAGTCTACATAACTAAATTCTCTGAATTTCGGTTGGAGTCTGGCCTATCCAGACCCCGTCCAAGACCGCAGGTGTAAGTGATTACTTAATTTTCCTGCGTAGACGGTGAGAGAGCCAATAAAGAATTATATATTCTGGATTCTACTCACCGTGTTTTAGCGCTTATACCATTGTGGTTATAAGTGATGTGAGTCCCGAGTTTTTACTCGGTTAATCCAGGAGCAAGAAGCTAATGGCACTAAATCTTCAAGACAAACAAGCGATTGTTGCTGAAGTCAGCGAAGTTGCCAAAGGTGCGCTTTCTGCAGTTGTTGCGGATTCCCGTGGCGTTACTGTAGCTAAAATGACCGAACTGCGTAAAGCATGTCGTGAAGCTGGCGTTACTGTACGTGTAGTGCGTAACACTCTTCTGCGTCGTGCTGTTGAAGGTACTTCTTATGAAGTACTGAAAGATGCATTTGTTGGTCCAACCTTGATTGCATTTTCTGCTGAACATCCGGGCGCTGCTGCTCGTCTGTTCAAAGATTTCGCGAAAGCGAACCCAGCATTCGAGATTAAAGCGGCTGCCTTTGAAGGTGAGTTTATCCCAGGTTCGAACATCGATCGTCTGGCTACACTCCCAACTTACGATGAAGCAATCGCACGCCTGATGGCAACCATGAAAGAAGCCTCTGCAGGCAAATTGGTTCGCACTCTGGCTGCTCTGCGCGATCAGAAAGAAGCTGCTTAATAGCCAATTTCTTCGTTGCTTTATTTACGTATAAACTTTTTCTGAATTTTAGGAACACTTGTTATGTCTATTTCTAAAGACGATATCTTAAACGCAGTTGCTGAAATGTCTGTAATGGACGTTGTTGAACTGATCTCTATGATGGAAGAAAAATTCGGTGTATCTGCTGCTGCAGCTGTTGCTGTTGCTGCGGGTCCAGCAGAAGCTGCTGAAGAGAAAACTGAATTTGACGTTATCCTGAAAGCTATCGGCGGTAACAAAGTAGCAGTAATCAAAGCAGTACGTGGCGCTACCGGTCTTGGCCTGAAAGAAGCTAAAGACTTAGTAGAATCTGCACCAGCAGCTCTGAAAGAAGGCGTAAGCAAAGATGATGCTGAAGCTCTGAAGAAAGCTCTGGAAGAAGCAGGCGCTGAGGTTGAAGTTAAATAATTTAACTTCCCAGAGTGCAGCCTAACGGCTGATGGCTGGTGATTTTTTGGTCACCAGCCTTTTTGCGCTGTAAGGTAAGAGTAGCTTTTTCACACTTTTTGGCTTTCTCTTTACCTCAATATTTTTTGCTATTGACGACTTAATATACTGTGTTAGTCACTACGATCCACGTTGTCCAAAAGCTCGGTAGTGAGCTCAATGCAATGAAATGATTTAAGAGTAATAGCAATAAGTATTATGGAAAATTACATTTTCCTACCTACAAAAAATAGTGTTAGCAGAATGTCGTGTCGCCCTTAATAACTAAGGGTAGGCAGAGTGGGTCACTTTTCAGCGAGCTGAGGAACCCTATGGTTTACTCCTATACCGAGAAAAAACGTATTCGTAAGGATTTTGGTAAACGTCCACAAGTTCTGGATGTTCCCTATCTCCTTTCTATCCAACTTGACTCGTTCCAGAAGTTCATCGAGCAAGATCCTGAAGGTCAAAACGGTCTGGAAGCAGCTTTCCGTTCCGTATTCCCTATCCAAAGCTATAGTGGCAATGCTGAATTACAGTATGTCAGCTACCGCTTAGGCGAGCCTGTTTTTGATGTTAAAGAATGTCAGATCCGCGGTGTAACTTATTCTGCACCTTTGCGTGTAAAACTGCGTCTGGTCATTTATGAACGTGAAGCCCCAGAAGGCACCGTTAAAGACATCAAAGAACAAGAAGTCTATATGGGTGAAATCCCATTAATGACCGATAACGGTACCTTTGTAATCAATGGTACTGAACGTGTTATCGTTTCCCAGTTACACCGTAGCCCTGGTGTGTTCTTTGATAGTGACAAAGGTAAAACACACTCATCTGGTAAGGTACTGTATAACGCACGTATTATCCCTTATCGTGGCTCATGGTTAGACTTCGAATTCGACCCTAAAGATAACCTTTTTGTCCGTATTGACCGTCGCCGTAAATTACCTGCGACTATCATTTTACGCGCGATGAACTACAGCACCGAAGAAATCTTAGGTTTATTCTTCGAAAAAACATTGTTTGAAATCAGCAACAACAAGCTGATGATGACATTAGTGCCTGAACGTCTGCGTGGTGAAACTGCTTCATTTGATATTGAAGCAAACGGCAAAGTGTATGTCGAAAAAGGCCGTCGTATTACCGCTCGCCATATTCGTCAATTAGAAAAAGAGCAAATTGACCGCATTGAAGTACCTGTTGAATACATTGCAGGTAAAGTGGTTGCTCGTGACTATATTGATGAAGCAACAGGTGAACTGATTTGTGCTGCTAACATGGAAATCTCTTTAGATGTGTTAGCTCGCTTAAGTCAAGCTGGTCATAAAACGATTGAAACGCTGTTTACTAATGACTTAGATCATGGTGCTTATATTTCAGAAACTGTTCGCGTCGATCCTACAAATGATCGTTTAAGCGCATTAGTTGAAATCTATCGCATGATGCGTCCTGGTGAACCACCTACACGCGAAGCTGCAGAAAACTTATTTGAGAACTTATTCTTCTCTGAAGATCGTTATGATCTGTCTGCTGTGGGCCGTATGAAATTCAACCGTTCTTTAGGCCGCGACGAAGTTGAAGGTTCTGGCATCTTAAGCCAAGAAGATATCATTGAAGTAATGAAAAAACTGATTGATATCCGTAATGGTAAAGGTGAAGTGGATGATATCGACCACTTAGGTAACCGTCGTATTCGTTCTGTTGGCGAAATGGCTGAAAACCAATTCCGTGTTGGTCTGGTGCGTGTTGAGCGTGCAGTTAAAGAACGTCTGTCTTTAGGCGATCTTGATGCATTAATGCCACAAGATATGATCAACGCAAAACCGATTTCTGCTGCTGTCAAAGAGTTCTTTGGCTCTAGCCAGTTATCACAGTTTATGGATCAGAATAACCCGCTATCAGAAATTACGCACAAACGTCGTATTTCTGCATTAGGCCCAGGAGGTTTGACCCGTGAACGTGCAGGCTTTGAAGTTCGAGACGTACACCCAACTCACTACGGTCGTGTGTGCCCAATCGAAACGCCTGAAGGTCCAAACATCGGTCTGATCAACTCATTATCTGTTTATGCACAGACTAACGAGTACGGTTTCCTTGAAACGCCTTACCGTGTTGTTGAAAATAACGCTGTAACAGATGAAATTCACTATCTGTCTGCAATCGAAGAAGGTAACTTCATCATTGCTCAGGCTAACTCCGTATTAGACGATGACAATCACTTCGTTGAAGAATTAGTGACTTGCCGTCATAAAGGTGAGTCAAGCTTATTTAGTCGTGACCAAGTTCAGTACATGGACGTTTCAACCCAACAGGTTGTTTCTGTCGGTGCTTCACTGATCCCATTCCTTGAACACGATGACGCCAACCGTGCATTGATGGGTGCGAACATGCAACGTCAGGCTGTTCCTACACTTCGTGGTGATAAACCACTAGTAGGTACAGGTATGGAGCGTGCTGTAGCGGTTGACTCCGGTGTTACTGCGGTTGCTAAACGTGGTGGTGTTGTTCAGTATGTTGATGCTTCTCGTATCGTTATCAAAGTTAACGAAGAAGAGACTTACGCTGGTGAAGCGGGCATTGATATCTATAGCTTGACTAAATACACCCGTTCTAACCAGAACACATGTATTAACCAAACTCCTTGCGTATCTTTAGGTGAACCTGTTGATCGCGGTGATGTGTTAGCTGATGGTCCTTCAACAGACCTTGGTGAGTTAGCATTAGGTCAAAACATGCGCGTGGCATTTATGCCATGGAATGGTTATAACTACGAGGACTCCATCCTTGTATCTGAGCGTGTTGTTCAAGAAGATCGTTTCACAACTATCCACATTCAAGAACTGGCTTGTGTCTCTCGTGATACTAAGTTAGGGCCTGAAGAGATCACTGCTGATATCCCGAACGTCGGTGAAGCAGCGTTATCTAAACTGGATGAATCAGGTATCGTTTATATCGGTGCTGAAGTGAAAGGCGGTGACATTCTGGTTGGTAAAGTAACACCTAAAGGTGAAACTCAACTGACTCCAGAAGAGAAACTACTGCGTGCTATCTTCGGTGAAAAAGCGTCTGATGTTAAAGATTCTTCTCTGCGTGTTCCTAATGGTGTGTCTGGTACAGTTATCGACGTACAAGTCTTCACCCGTGATGGCGTAGAAAAAGATAAACGTGCATTAGAAATCGAAGAGTCACAGTTACGTGAAGTTAAGAAAGACTTAACTGAAGAACTGCGTATCTTTGAAGCTGGTCTATTCGCTCGTATCCGTGGTGTTCTGATTGCTGGCGGTATTGAAGCTGAGAAATTAGATAAATTACCTCGCGAACGTTGGTTAGAACTGGGTATTGCGGATGAAGAGAAGCAAAACCAGTTAGAACAATTAGCTGAACAGTATGATGAACTGAAAGCTGAGTTCGCGAAGAAACTGGAAGCTAAACGTCGTAAAATCACTCAAGGTGATGATTTGGCACCAGGCGTGCTGAAAATCGTTAAGGTTTACCTGGCGGTTAAACGTCAGATCCAACCTGGTGATAAGATGGCGGGTCGTCATGGTAACAAGGGTGTTATCTCTAAGATTAACCCAATTGAAGACATGCCATACGATGAAAACGGCAACCCAGTTGACCTCGTACTGAACCCACTGGGTGTTCCATCACGTATGAACATCGGTCAGATCCTTGAAACTCACTTGGGTATGGCTGCTAAAGGTATCGGTGATAAGATCAATGCGATGCTGAAACAGCAACAAGAAGTTGCTAAATTACGTGAATTTATCCAGAAAGCTTACGATCTGGGTATGGCACCTCGTCAGAAAGTTGATCTGGACACCTTCAGCGATGAAGAAGTGTTACGTCTGGCTGAAAACCTGAAAAAAGGTATGCCAACCGCAACACCAGTGTTCGATGGTGCAGAAGAAATGGAAATTAAAGAGATGCTGAAATTAGCTGATCTTCCAACTTCTGGTCAGATTACACTTTTCGATGGTCGTACAGGTGAACAATTTGAGCGTCCAGTAACTGTTGGTTACATGTACATGCTGAAACTGAACCACTTAGTTGATGATAAGATGCACGCCCGTTCAACCGGTTCGTACAGCTTAGTTACTCAGCAACCTCTTGGTGGTAAAGCTCAGTTTGGTGGACAGCGTTTCGGGGAGATGGAAGTGTGGGCACTGGAAGCATACGGTGCAGCTTATACTCTTCAAGAAATGCTTACTGTTAAGTCGGATGACGTTAACGGTCGTACCAAAATGTACAAAAACATCGTTGATGGTAACCATCAGATGGAACCAGGTATGCCAGAGTCGTTCAACGTATTGTTGAAAGAGATCCGTTCACTGGGTATCAACATCGAATTGGAAGACGAATAACGGATTCCATATAGACAGACTGCTAGAGATGGCAGTCTGTCAAACAGTGACTACACTGGTTTAAAGGGGTGAATGACAGGGGTCATTTGCCTGGCAGGTCTAACTCCGACAGGAGCCATTTCGTGAAAGACTTATTAAAGTTTCTGAAAGCGCAAACCAAGACCGAAGAGTTTGATGCGATCAAAATTGCTCTGGCATCACCTGATATGATCCGTTCATGGTCATTTGGTGAAGTTAAAAAGCCAGAAACAATTAACTACCGTACGTTCAAGCCAGAACGTGACGGTCTTTTCTGTGCCCGTATTTTCGGACCAGTAAAAGATTACGAATGTTTGTGTGGTAAATACAAACGTTTAAAACACCGTGGTGTTATCTGTGAGAAGTGTGGCGTTGAAGTTACACAAACTAAAGTTCGTCGTGAACGTATGGGTCACATCGAATTAGCTTCTCCAGTTGCTCACATTTGGTTCTTGAAATCACTGCCGTCCCGTATCGGTCTGCTGCTGGATATGCCACTGCGCGATATTGAACGTGTACTGTATTTCGAATCTTACGTTGTTGTTGAAGGCGGGATGACTAGCCTTGAACGTGGTCAAATCTTAACAGAAGAGCAATACCTCGATGCATTAGAAGAGTTCGGTGACGAATTTGATGCGAAGATGGGTGCTGAAGCTGTTCAGAACCTCTTACAGAGCATGGATCTGGAACAAGAGTGTGAAACGCTACGTGAAGAGTTAAACGAAACTAACTCTGAAACTAAACGTAAGAAACTGACTAAACGTATCAAGTTACTTGAAGCGTTCATGCAATCAGGCAATAAACCTGAGTGGATGATCTTAACTGTACTGCCTGTGTTACCACCAGACTTACGTCCACTGGTTCCACTTGATGGCGGTCGTTTTGCGACATCTGACCTGAACGATTTATATCGTCGTGTGATCAACCGTAACAACCGTTTAAAACGTCTGCTTGATTTAGCAGCACCAGATATCATCGTACGTAATGAAAAACGTATGTTGCAAGAGTCTGTGGATGCGTTATTAGATAACGGTCGTCGTGGTCGTGCGATTACAGGTTCGAACAAACGTCCTCTGAAATCTTTGGCTGATATGATCAAAGGTAAACAAGGTCGTTTCCGTCAAAACCTGTTAGGTAAACGTGTTGACTATTCTGGTCGTTCTGTAATCACCGTTGGTCCATACCTGCGTCTGCATCAGTGTGGTCTGCCGAAGAAAATGGCGCTTGAGTTATTCAAACCATTTATTTACGGAAAACTGGAAACCCGTGGTTTAGCGACAACAATCAAAGCCGCTAAAAAAATGGTTGAGCGTGAAGAAGCGGTTGTTTGGGATATCTTAGATGAAGTTATCCGTGAACATCCAGTGATGCTAAACCGTGCACCAACACTTCACCGTTTAGGTATTCAGGCATTTGAACCAATCCTTATCGAAGGTAAAGCTATTCAGTTACACCCACTCGTTTGTGCGGCATACAACGCCGACTTCGATGGTGACCAAATGGCGGTTCACGTACCATTGACATTAGAAGCACAGCTAGAAGCTCGTGCGCTGATGATGTCAACAAATAACATCCTGTCTCCAGCAAGTGGTGACCCAATCATCGTTCCTTCACAGGACGTTGTATTAGGTCTTTACTACATGACTCGTGACTGCATCAATGCCAAAGGTGAAGGCATGGTGCTAAGTGGCCCTAAAGAAGCTGAACGCGTTTATCGCGCTGGTTTAGCCTCTTTACACGCACGCGTTAAAGTACGTATCACTGAAGAGATCAAAGATGGCGAAGGTAACATCACCACTGAAACTAGCTTAAAAGATACCACTATCGGCCGAGCTATTTTATGGATGATCGTACCAAAAGGTCTACCTTACGCGCTGGTTAACCAACCATTAGGTAAGAAAGCAATTTCTAAAATGCTGAATACCTGTTATCGCGTATTAGGCTTGAAGCCAACCGTTATTTTTGCTGACCAAATCATGTATACCGGTTTTGCTTACGCAGCACGTTCAGGTGCTTCAGTAGGTATCGATGACATGGTTATCCCTGCGAAAAAAGCAGAGATCATTGCAGAAGCAGAAGCAGAAGTTGCAGAAATTCAGGAACAGTTCCAATCCGGTCTGGTAACAGCGGGCGAACGTTACAACAAAGTCATCGATATTTGGGCTGCGGCGAATGAGCGCGTAGCAAAAGCGATGATGGAAAACCTGTCTACTGAAACCGTTATTAACCGTAATGGTGAAGAAGAACAACAAGTATCTTTCAACAGCATCTTTATGATGGCTGACTCCGGTGCTCGTGGTTCTGCAGCTCAGATCCGTCAGTTAGCAGGTATGCGTGGTCTGATGGCTAAGCCAGATGGCTCAATCATCGAGACACCAATCACAGCGAACTTCCGTGAAGGTCTGAACGTACTCCAGTACTTCATCTCAACCCACGGTGCTCGTAAAGGTCTTGCGGATACCGCACTGAAAACAGCAAACTCCGGTTACTTGACTCGTCGTTTAGTTGACGTTGCACAAGACTTAGTTGTCACAGAAGACGACTGTGGTACAACCGAAGGCGTTATGATGACTCCGGTTATCGAAGGTGGAGATGTTAAAGAGCCACTGCGTGAACGTGTATTAGGTCGTGTAGCTGCAGAAGATATTCTGAAACCAGGTACTGCCGATATTCTTGTTCCACGTAACACCCTGTTAAACGAAAAACTGTGTGACTTGTTAGAAGAAAACTCAGTTGACAGCGTGAAAGTACGTTCAGTTGTAACCTGTAACACAGACTTCGGTGTATGTGCTAAATGTTATGGTCGTGACCTTGCTCGTGGTCATATCATCAACAAAGGTGAAGCTATCGGTGTTATCGCGGCACAGTCAATCGGTGAACCAGGTACACAGTTAACGATGCGTACGTTCCACATCGGTGGTGCGGCATCTCGTGCGGCAGCAGAATCTAGTATTCAAGTACGTAACAAAGGTACTCTGAAGCTGTTCAATGCGAAGTTCATTACCAATACTGCGGGTAAATTAGTTATCACTTCTCGTAACACAGAATTACGTTTAATTGACGAATTCGGTCGTACGAAAGAGAGCTACAAAGTGCCTTACGGTGCTCAATTAGCGAAAGGTGATGGTGAAGCGGTTAACGGTGGCGAAACTGTTGCTAACTGGGATCCACATACAATGCCAGTTGTGAGTGAAGTATCTGGTATCATCCGTTTTGCTGACATGGTTGATGGTCAAACTATCACACGTCAAACAGATGAATTAACAGGTCTTTCTTCACTGGTTGTTCTGGATTCAGCAGAGCGTACAGGTAGCGGTAAAGATTTACGTCCAGCATTACGCATCACTGATGCACAAGGTAATGACGTATTAATTCCGAATACTGATATGCCAGCACAGTACTTCCTGCCAGGTAAAGCAATTGTTCAGTTAGACGATGGCATTACAATTAACGCAGGTGACACTTTAGCGCGTATTCCACAAGAATCAGGCGGTACTAAAGATATCACCGGTGGTCTGCCACGCGTTGCTGACCTGTTTGAAGCTCGTCGTCCGAAAGAGCCTGCAATCCTTGCTGAAATCAGCGGTATTGTATCGTTCGGTAAAGAGACTAAAGGTAAACGTCGTCTAGTTATTTCTCCATTAGACGGTAGCGATGCATACGAAGAGATGATCCCTAAATGGCGTCAGCTTAACGTATTCGAGGGTGAGGTTGTGGAACGCGGTGATGTTATCTCCGATGGTCCAGAGTCACCACACGACATTCTGCGCTTACGTGGTGTTCATGCGGTTACTCGCTATATCACTAACGAAGTACAGGAAGTTTACCGTTTACAAGGCGTTAAGATTAACGATAAACACATCGAAGTTATCGTTCGTCAGATGCTACGTAAAGTTACCATTGAGAATGCAGGAAGCTCTGAGTTCCTCGAAGGTGAACAGGTTGAATACGCTCGCGTTAAAGTGTCAAACCGTATTCTGGAAGAGGAAGGTAAAGTACCAGCAACGTATGCTCGTGACCTGTTAGGTATTACGAAAGCATCTCTGGCAACTGAATCTTTCATCTCTGCTGCATCGTTCCAAGAAACAACTCGTGTTCTGACTGAAGCGGCGGTAGCAGGTAAACGTGACGAATTACGTGGCTTGAAAGAGAACGTTATTGTTGGTCGCTTGATCCCAGCAGGTACAGGGTATGCGTATCACCAAGATCGTATGAAGCGTCGTCAATCACAACTGCCGACAGATGAAACTGAAACAACAATCAGTGCTGATGAAGCCTCTGCGAACTTAGCAGAATTACTGAATGCTGGTTTTGGTGGATTAAAAGACTAAAATCTAATTTAGATTAGATTGAAATGCCCTCCATTGTGAGGGCATTTTTTGTTTCTGTTCTACAATAAGTAGGCGAAATGATGAGAATAATAACTAACGGATTGATTATCCTATTTTTTATTTTTACCGGTTTTGCTTTTGCAACCTCTTTAGAAAGGGAAATACCAACAGAAACGCAATGGGATTTAGAAACTCCGACCACAACATTGATGCAGGTTCGCCAACAAAAAACCTTATATGCTTTTATTGGTAATAAATTAAGACCTGTTGCTGAGCTATATCCTAATCAGGGATTTTATGTTTCAGATGAGATAAATAATTACCATAAAATACAATTTGGAAATGCCCAAGGTTATTTGGAAGCAGGTTATTTAGAAGATGGTTACTTTGAAGATATTGCTTCTATTTCGGCTGATAAGAAAATACGTTTCTTATCAGATAGTACGAAGAAAACCGATTACCCTATCTATGGATATCTGATCACAACAAAAAATACCCCTATCTATAGTGATAAAGATATTGCTAGCCCACAAATAGCGACTCTCTTATCCAATTTACGTTATCCCGTACTCTCTCGCACAATAAAAGAAGAGGCTAATGGAAGTAAGATCAATTGGTTTGAAATCTCTTTAGGTGACCGCTTAGGTTATATTTCATCAAGGGATGTAAAGCCTGATTTAGGAATACCAATACTTACTTATCACCATATTCTCAAAGCAACGGAAAACCATAAATTTCGCCATACATCAACAACAACATCATTAACTGCCTTTACAGAGCAGATGAATTATTTAAAAGAAGCCGGATATGAAACGCTTTCACTAAATCAAGTTGCAGGCTATTTAAATAAGAGTATTAATTTACCAGGGAGAGCTGTTGCATTAACATTTGATGATGGTTTGCAATCCGTTTATCGCTATGCTTATCCTCTTTTAAAAGAAAATGGCCAACGTGCAACACTATTTGTTATCTCATCGCGGATAAAATCTAAAACGTCCAAATGGGCACCTAATTCATTACAGTTTATGAGTTGGCAGTCACTTAGATCGAGTCGTGATGTTTTTGATATTCAATCACACTCCCATTTTTTACATCGTTTAGATAATAATAAAAAACCTATTATCTTTAGCCGTCAGTCCCACACAATTATATTGGATTTGCAACGTTCACAACGTGTATTGAGCTTATTAAATCCACATCAATATGCATTTGCATATCCTTTTGGTGGATATAACCAAAGGGCAATTAATGCAGTCAAAGCATCAGGAATGACATTGGCAGTGACGACACAACAAGGAAAAGTACGTTTAGGTGATCCGCCTTTTGCTTTAAAACGACTCTATGCGTTAAGTACCGATCCAATTGAGAAATTTGCGAGGATGGTGGGCAATGATGAGTATGAAGTAGTGAATAAAAATATCGTTGTTGATAAATAACCAAAGATGTTATGTAAAATTATTAATAGTTACCCTCGACAATTATCGAGGGTATTTCTCTATTATTACAAATTCATTTTAAATTAATAAATAACGTATATTTTTCAGATGATTATGATAATTTTTCAGTAAGGGGAATACATTTTTTTCTGTAAGCTGGCAGTCCAAATTCGGCATGGAGTCAGCTATGAATAAGCCCCTATCAATTTCTTCTCATGATTCTGCATTCAAACGTTTTATGATGAATGTCAGTAATGCCAAAGACTTTTTCTTTATCCATTTGCCTGAAGAATTAAAAAGCCAGTGTGATTTTTCGACTTTGCAATTACAGAATTCTTCTTTTATTGATATTAAATTACGTTCTCGTATGTCTGATATTTTATATTTGGTGAAAACCAAAGAGGGTGATGTGCCCATTTATTTATTGATAGAGCATCAATCTAGACCTGATAAAATGATAGCTTGGCGTATGATGCACTATGCATTTTGCACCATGAATCAGCATTTACAGCAAGGTTATAAGTCTTTGCCTCTCGTTGTTCCAATCTTGTTTTATCATGGAAAGAAGAAACCTTATCCTTTTCCTGTTAATTGGATGGAATGTTTTCCACTTTCTTCACTTGCTAATCATATTTATTCTAATGACTTTTCTTTAATTGATTTGACCTCGATTGATGATGATATTTTGCTGACACATAAAAAAGCGGCGGTAATGGAAATTGCAATGAAGCATGTTAATAGCTGTCATGATCTTAATAAGATTGCAATGCTATTATCAAAAGCCATAAATCAGAAAAACTGCAGAGATGAAGACACTGTTGCTGTTGTACAATATTTATTCTCAATCATGGATGCATCAGATTTCGAATTTATTATAAATAAGATAGCTGAACGAGTAGATAACCACAGAGAGACAATTATGAATATCGCATGGAGATTAGAAAATAAAGGGTTTAAATTAGGTATAGATGAAGGATTTGAAATAGGAAAAACTGAAGGTATTGAATTAGGGAAAACTGAAGGTATTGAAATAGGAAAAACTGAAGGTATTGAAATAGGAAGAAAATCAGTGCAATTAGAATTGGCACAAAAATTATTAAAAGAGAATTTTGATCTTCCATTTATCGAACGAATGTCTGGTTTAAGTCTACACGAGATTAAATTATTATTGATAGTCTCGTAAATATAATCAATAGCTATTATTAATTAAACACCAATAATTTATTAGAGTAACTTTTTATTTTATCTCTTTACGTATTTATTATAAATAGAATACTCCTTTCTATCATTTAAGAGGAGTATTCATATTTTATAACCGAGGGATTAATTACCATTCATCTCGATATTTAAAAGCAGCTTGATAATCATATTTATCTAACTAAATAAACTAAAGGTGGTTTTATATGATTTAAACTTTAATTAACGCCCCAAATAATTATCCCAATCTTTCCATACGGGTTGTAATCCTCGTTCTTTTAATGCGTTAATCACATCATTAACATGGCGATTATCATTAGGCGAGAATTGTTCTAATTCTTCATGACTATCAGAATATCCTCCCGGTTGAGTTTTAGAGCCCGCGCTAATGTTATTAATGGCTAATGGCACTGTGTTATCACGAAAATAAGGAGATTCACGGGTTGAAAGTGAAAGTTCAACATCAGGTGCCAAAATACGAAAAGCACAGATCAATTGCACTAATTCCGCTTCACTCATTACTGATGCAGGGCTTAGTCCACCAGCACAAGGACGTAAACGAGGAAAAGAGATTGAATAACGGCTTTTCCAATAGCGTTTTTGTAAGAACAAGAGATGTTCTGCCACCATATAACAATCGCTACGCCACTGGCTTGAAAGACCAATCAATGCGCCTAAACCAATTTTATCAATTCCAGCTTGCCCTAATCTGTCAGGTGTTTGTAGTCGCCAATGGAAGTCCTGTTTTTTACCTCTTAGATGATGCAATTGATAGGTTGGTTCATGATAGGTTTCTTGATAAACCATCACACCATCAATACCGAGTGTTTTTAACTCGGCATATTCTTCTGTAGCAAGAGGTTGAACTTCCATCATTAATGAACTGAAATGCTTTCGAATAAGAGGGATATATTGGCGAAAATAATCCATACCCACTTTTCTTTGATGCTCTCCAGTCACTAATAACAAGCTATCAAAACCTAATTGCCTGATACTATTGCATTCAGCGATGATTTCACTTTCATTTAATGTTTTACGTTTAATGGCATTACTCATTGAAAAACCGCAATAAGTACAGTCATTCGCACATAAATTAGAAAGGTAAAGTGGCACATACAATCCTACGATATTACCAAAACGCTGACGCGTTAATTGTTGAGCGCGTTGTGCCATTGGCTCTAAATAATGACGACCCGCGGGTGAAATCAGCGCCATAAAATCATCAAGTGTCAGCGTGTGGCGATTTAATGCGACTTCAACATCCGCATTGGTTTTACTATTAAGTTTTAGTGTAATGTCATCCCAATCAAGTTGTTGCCAATAATCAGAAAAAGTGTCCATTAGAATGCCTCTAAATATTGAGTTAATGGACTAGAAGCCTGTGCTTGCATATTTACAACTGAAGCAGGTGTAGCAAGTCCTGATTGTCGAGCAAGTTCACCCGCCTCAAGCGCTGCTTTAAATGCTTGTGCCATTAGAATAGGATTTTTTGCAACAGCAATTGCGGTATTAACCAATACGGCATCAGCCCCTAACTCTAAAGCTTCGAGTGCATGACTTGGTGCACCAATTCCGGCATCGACAACAACAGGAATTGAGGCTTGTTCAATGATAATTTGTAGAAAGTCACGAGTT
The DNA here is from genome assembly GCF_022369495.1 of Proteus penneri. Lineage (NCBI taxonomy): Bacteria > Pseudomonadati > Pseudomonadota > Gammaproteobacteria > Enterobacterales > Morganellaceae > Proteus > Proteus penneri. The sequence continues at coordinate 3,153,702 of NZ_CP059690.1, read as the reverse complement.
TGTAAGCCTTGATTGGAGCCAATAGGAGAGCCTAAAGGCATCACAGCGGCACAGCCAACTTCTTCTAAACGACGACATAAAACAGGATCTGCACTGCAATAAGGCAAAACAATAAAACCTTCTTTAACGAGAAGCTCAGCGGCTTTAAGTGTTTCAATAGGATCGGGTAGTAAATATTTGGTGTCAGGATGAATTTCTAATTTTACCCAATGGGTGCCAAAGGCTTCTTTGGCTAAACGAGCCGCAAAAATAGCTTCTTGTGCTGTTTTTGCGCCAGAAGTATTAGGTAATAATTTTACTCCTAATGATTTAAGTGGTGCGATTAAATCATCATTACCATTTTTTAGATCTACACGTTTCATGGCCATCGTGACTAATTGGCTACCTGAAGCTTTAATAGCTTCTGTCATTAGTGTTGATGTTGCAAATTTCCCTGTGCCTGTAAATAGTCTAGATGTGAATGTTGTATCAGCAATTTTTAACATATCAGCCCCCTGCAATTGCTTGGAAGAGAAGAATAGTATCGCCATCATTGATAAAATGTGTTTCCCAATTTTCACGGGGAACAATGGTTTCATTGATAGCAAGCGCCACACCAATTGGTGGTTGCTCTAACTGAATAAGGAGCTGACAGATGGTGACAGGCATATCCAGAGAATATTGTTCGTCATTTACGGTGATGTTCATGCTACCCCTCGACAAACAGGACATGTTTTTGATGGTGTTAAACGCAAAGTACTCCAATTTTGTTTTCTACCATCGAAAAGGCGAAGTTTTCCACTCAGAGAGCAGGGTAAACCAGAAAGCAATTTAATTGCTTCAAGTGCCTGAAGTGTGCCAATTACACCCACAACAGGACCTAGAATTCCAGCTGTTTTGCAGTTTCTTTGTGGTTCAGTTTCATCAGGATACAGGCAGTGATAACAGCCATAAGTAAAAGGAGGTTCAAACACCATAAGCTGGCCACTAAACCCTACGGCACTGCCACTGATAAGTGAAGTTTGCTGTGCGACACAAGCACGGTTAATCGCTTGGCGTGTAAGCATGTTATCTGTGCAATCTAAAACTAAATCGACCTCTTTAACTAATTTATATAATGAATCATCATTAATACGTTGTTTATAAGAGGTAATTTTTATATCCGGATTTAATGCAAGGAGAGACTGCTTTGCGACCTCTGATTTTGCATCAGGAATATCTTGGGTACGATAAAGAATTTGACGCTGTAGATTAGAAACATGTAACTCATCATCATCAACTAAAATAAGTTCGCCAACACCTGCACCAGCAAGATAAAGAGAAGCAGGAGAGCCTAATCCACCCAGACCGACAATTAAGACTTTAGCGCATTGAAGTTTATTTTGACCTTCTAAGCCAATATCTTCTAACATCACTTGTCGGCTATAACGCATAAAATCATTATCATTTAGCATGATGGTTTTCCTTCTACTAATTCTAATAATTTACGAGTCACTTGTTGCCAATCTGGTGCTTTTGTTATTGCACTGACTAAGGCAACACTCCCAACACCAGTTGCAACAACATCAGGCACTCTTTCTAGTGAGATCCCACCAATAGCAACAGTGGGAAAATCAGGAGTCTGTTCTACTTGATGTTTGAGTGCTTTCAAACCTTGAGGCTTAGATGGCATCTCTTTTGTTGTGGTTGGAAATATATGCCCTAATGCGATGTAAGATGGGTATAACGCTTTTGCTTTTTGTAATTCCGCTTCATCGTGAGTGGAAATACCAAGGCGTAATCCTGCATGTTTAATAGCATTAAGGTCAGCAATATCAAGGTCTTCTTGACCAAGGTGAACACCATAAGCCTGATGTTTAATGGCGAGTTGCCAATAATCATTGATAAACAGTCTTGCGTGATACTGTTTACCTAGTTTTATCGCCTCAATGATCTCTTGTTCAACGTCTTCTGGCTGTTTATCTTTTATACGCAATTGAAGTGTGGTAACGCCTGTTTTTAACAGGCGTTCTATCCATTCAATAGAATCAACAACGGGGTAAAGCCCAAGCTTTTTTTCTGTTGATGCAAACGGTGTGTTAGAGGATTTGTTCATTTTCAGTCACCTCAACACTGGCGATTTCTGCACCGTGGTATAATTCACTGCCGTGCTCTTTAAAGGCTTGAGACATTTGTTCCATACCAGCTGCATAATCACGTACTTCTTGCGTTATCTTCATTGAACAGAATTTAGGACCACACATTGAGCAGAAGTGAGCCACTTTACCTGATGCTTGAGGCAAGGTTTCGTCGTGATATTGACGTGCGGTTTCAGGATCAAGCGCTAAATTAAATTGATCTTCCCATCTAAACTCAAATCGCGCTTTTGACATTGCATTATCACGAATTTGAGCGCCAGGATGTCCTTTAGCTAAATCGGCAGCATGAGCAGCGATTTTGTAAGTAATAAGGCCTTGTTTTACATCTTCTTTATTTGGTAAGCCAAGGTGTTCTTTTGGCGTAACATAACAGAGCATTGCACAACCAAACCAGCCAATCATTGCTGCACCAATACCTGATGTGAAGTGATCGTAACCTGGTGCAATATCCGTAGTAAGAGGGCCTAATGTATAAAAGGGTGCTTCATGACAATGCTCTAATTCTTCTGTCATATTGCGGCGGATCATCTGCATTGGAACGTGGCCAGGGCCTTCTATCATGACTTGCACGTCATATTCCCATGCAATTTTTGTTAGTTCACCTAATGTATGTAACTCAGCAAATTGTGCTTCATCGTTTGCATCTTGAATTGAACCGGGTCTTAACCCATCGCCCAGTGAAAGGGAAACATCATAAGCGGTACAAATTTCACAGATTTCACGGAAATGTTCGTAGAGGAAATTTTCTTTGTGATGTGATAAACACCATTTCGCCATTATTGAACCGCCACGAGACACAATACCGGTTAGGCGTTTTGCCGTCATTGGCACATAACGTAACAATACACCTGCATGAATAGTAAAGTAATCAACCCCTTGCTCTGCTTGCTCAAGTAACGTATCGCGGAACATTTCCCAAGTGAGATCTTCAGCAATACCGTTAACTTTTTCGAGTGCTTGATAAATGGGAACTGTGCCGATAGGAACAGGGCTATTGCGAATGATCCACTCACGCGTTTCATGAATGTAACGGCCTGTTGACAGATCCATTACGGTATCTGCACCCCAGCGTGTAGACCAAATTAGCTTTTCAACTTCCTCTTCAATCGAAGACGTTACAGAAGAATTTCCGATATTGGCATTCACTTTCACTAAGAAATTACGCCCAATAATCATCGGTTCTGATTCTGGGTGATTAATATTGGCGGGAATAATGGCTCGACCAGCGGCAACTTCTTGGCGCACAAATTCAGGCGTAATATTGTCAGGGAGATGAGCCCCAAAGCTAAAGCCTGCATGCTGTTGGCGTAAAACTTCGCTACGAATTCTCTCGCGCCCCATATTTTCACGAATCGCAATAAACTCCATTTCAGGTGTGATAATACCTTTTCGAGCATAATGCAATTGCGTCACGCTTTTCCCCTTTAGCGCTTTTTTAGGGCTTGGTTTTAACGGGAAACGCAGATGCTCTAATCCTGCATCAGAAAGACGTTGTTGCGTGAAATCAGAGCTTAAGAGTGAAAGTGCTTCAGTATCGTTACGCTCATCAATCCATGGTTGGCGTATTTTTTTTAAGCCAAGATTAACGTCGAGTTGAGAAGCTGGATCGCCATAAGGGCCAGAAGTGTCATATACGGGAACTGGTTCATTATCTTCAAAAACAGGGTTTTCTTTTGATCCGCCTACCAATGTTTTATCAAGCTGGATCTCACGCATTGGTACTTGAATATCGCTACGAGAGCCTTCAAGGTAAATACGTTTTGAATTTGGGAAACTTACGCCTTGAATGGTGCTAATAAACTCTTGAGCAGCATCACGCTGTTCTTTTCGTGGGCGTTGTTTGTTGTTTGTTGGTGAAATATCTTTAACGGATATAGTTTGATTTTGGGACATAGCATTTCCTAATAAATATCATGCAGGCTAATCGCCTGTCGGGTGAATATTGAGAAAAATGCTTGTCTGGAGGTCGCAGGGAGTATCGACAGATAGGTGTATATGGGAGTGTAAAAATATACGCAATAAAGCTATCAAAAGGTCGAATCACTCTTGTTCCCTTCGCGGGTATTAACCCGATCAGGTTCCGCGGATCCCGAATTAACGGTCTCAGCCTGTGTTTATAATAGCCTTATAAACACTAGGCACTCCGACAAGAAGAACTCCAGTATATGAAAGATTTTGAAAACTACAAGTCTGACATGGGTTATTTATTTAAATTCCAATGTTGCTGTTTCCAGTTTTTCATGTGTGAAATTTGAGCTAACTGTTCATCTGGATTGATAACTGTGACGTTATCAGCTTGATAACACAATGGGAGGTCATTAGCAGAGTCAGTATAGAAATAAATATAAGTATTGTTAATGTTATTGGCTTCTTTCCATTGATTTAGACGCTGCACCTTTCCTTCTCGAAATGTAGGTGTACCTTCAATATATCCAGTGTAATAATTATCTTTAATTTGCATATCAATGCCCATTGAAATATCTGCATTGAGTTGTTTTGCAATAGCGTGAACGAGAAAAGACATTGTTGCTGAAATAATTATAACAGGAATATTTTGCTGTCGATATTGTGTAATTATTGATATTCCTTCTGGGTAAAATAGTGGCTGAACTTTTGTTTCAGTAAAGTCATTAACCCAATGATTTATTTTGTTTATATCATGATGTTTAAAATAAGATAAATGTTGATAAAGATATTGATTTATATCCAATTTTTCAGCGTAATAGTCTGCAATCATCTGCTCATCTAGTTTTAGGAAATGAGGATCAGTGACTATTTTTTTATCCCATAAATAGCGTGTCCATAAACGACTAGAATCACCCGCTAAAAGCGTTTCATCTAAATCAAAAATCGCAATTTTATTTTGGGTTTTATCTATCATGCTAGTATTCCTTTATTATAAATATAATTTATAAAATTCCTTTTTGAATGTTAATAAATTATAGAGAATAATCATAATACATTGAGAGGGTCTAACTAAAGAGAGTATCCTCTATTCTATATCATTATTTTGGATAGAATGGTCGTTATGCATTTATATACATTAACAGGCTCAGAAAAGGGCTGGTGGACAGTCAGTCTTGGTGGGCGAGTGTGGTTGCCTAAAGGTGAACTTCCGTTTGGTTTAGCTAAAGATTGGGATCTCATTGGTCAGCACGCTAAAATTGTGGGTGAATGGCAAGGTGAAACAGTTTGGCTTATTCATGGAAAAATGGATAACGATATGTGTTCACCAAGGCTTATCGCCTCACAAGATGAAAACTTATTTAAATTAGTCGGCCGTGGTGTCCAACTGGCTGAGTTTTATCGTTCTCACCGTTTTTGTGGTTATTGTGGTTCTAAAATGCGCCATAGCGAGAGTGAATGGGCGTGTTTATGCGATAACTGTCATGAACGTTATTATCCACAAATTGCCCCTTGTATTATTGTGGGTATTCGTCATGAAGATAAAATTTTACTCGCACATCATGTTAGGCATAAACATTCCCCGCTTTATACTGTGCTCGCTGGTTTTGTTGAGGTTGGTGAAACCTTAGAAGAGGCCGTCGCTCGTGAAGTATTTGAAGAAAGTAATATTCGTATTCGTAATATTCGCTATGTATCTTCTCAGCCTTGGCCGTTCCCTCATTCTTTAATGATGGGCTTTTTAGCTGATTATGATGGTGGTGAGCTACGTCATGATCCTTCTGAATTAACCAGTGCGGCTTGGTATCGTTACGATCAGCTACCACAGATCCCACCGCCAGATACTATTGCGCGACGCTTGATAGAAGATACGATAGCGAATATTAGACAAGATAAAGAAAAGAACTAAATAAAGGCGTTGTCTGCCAACAGTTATTTTTCCAGCATGTTACAATGCATGCTATTTTGCGGCCCTATTACTGTTAATGGAGTTAGTCATGAGTGAGTTGAAAAACGACCGCTATTTACGTGCGCTGTTGCGCCAACCTGTTGATGTCACCCCAGTTTGGATGATGCGTCAGGCAGGCAGATATCTTCCTGAATATAAGGAAACACGGGCACAGGCGGGGGATTTCATCTCATTGTGCAAAAATACAGAATTGGCATGCGAAGTGACATTACAGCCTTTAAGACGCTTCCCTTTAGATGCCGCTATTTTATTTTCTGATATTTTAACTATTCCTGATGCTATGGGATTAGGTCTTTACTTTGAAACGGGTGAAGGCCCTCGTTTTAAATCACCAATAAAGAGTCTTGCCGATATTCAAAAACTGCCAATCCCTGATCCTGAAGATGAACTTGGCTATGTAATGAATGCAGTACGTGCAATTCGTCATGCATTGCAAGGCAGTGTGCCATTAATCGGTTTTTCGGGGAGTCCTTGGACGCTGGCAACCTATATGGTGGAAGGTGGAAGTAGTAAGGCCTTCACAAAAATTAAAAAAATGATGTACGCAGAGCCACAAGCACTACATCTATTACTGGATAAACTCGCAGATAGCGTTATCCTTTATCTGAATGCTCAAATTAAAGCGGGTGCACAATCCATCATGATCTTTGATACATGGGGTGGTGTGCTAACAGGGCGTGATTACCAACTTTTCTCATTACACTATATGCATAAGATTGTTGATGGTCTTATCCGTGAATATGATGGAAGAAAAGTGCCAGTTACTTTATTTACCAAAGGTGGCGGTCGCTGGCTAGAAGCGATGGCGGCGACAGGTTGCGATGCATTAGGGCTAGATTGGACGATTGATATCGAAGATGCACGTCGTCGAGTGGGGGATAAAGTTGCGCTACAAGGTAATATGGATCCTTCTATGCTGTATGCACCACCTGCCAGAATAGAACAAGAAGTCGAAACTATTCTTGCTGGGTTTGGTAAAGGCAACGGTCATGTCTTTAATCTTGGGCACGGTATTCATCAAGATGTTCCACCTGAACATGCTGGTGCATTTATTGATGCGGTTCACCGTTTATCGAAGCCTTATCATCAGGATAATGATTAATACCCAACAATTACGTCAGGAGCAGACAGAAAAAGCTCAACAAATTATTTTGACAGACCAATTTACAATGCCTACTTATATTGCTGGCGCTGACGTTGGTTTTGAAGATGGTGGCGCAGTCACTCGCGCTGCCATCGTGATAATGCATTATCCTTCTTTTAAAATTCTTGAATACCAAATCGCGCGAATACCTACAACTCTTCCTTACATCCCAGGTTTGCTTTCATTTAGAGAGTGTCCAGCGTTATTGACTGCTTGGCAATTAATCAAACAAAAGCCTTCTCTTATTTTTGTCGATGGGCAAGGTATTGCTCATCCTAGAAGGCTGGGGGTTGCCAGCCATTTTGGTTTATTAGTGGATACACCGACTATTGGTGTAGCAAAAAGTCGTTTATGTGGTATTGATAAAGCAGTCAATGAAGAAATGGGAAGCTATGAGCCATTAATGGATAAGAATGAGCAAATAGGGTGGATTTATCGCAGTAAGAAAAAATGCAAACCCCTGTATATATCTCCGGGTCATAAAGTGAGTATGGAAGGCGCTTTGCAGTGGGTTGAGATGTGTATGAAAGGGTATCGATTACCAGAACCAACGCGTTGGGCTGATGGTATTGCTTCAAATAGGCGATTATTTGAGCAATTGAATAAGAATAAGCTCTAAATGACCGGGAAATATGTGGATATTTTTAATTTTCAGGTAAACTGCGCCTAAGTTAAGAAAATGAGTAATCACGAATGTTGAAGAACCCAATCCATTTACGTTTAGAAAAGCTAGAGGCTTGGCAACACCTGACGTTTATGGCGTGCCTGTGTGAGCGAATGTACCCAAATTATCAGGTATTTTGTCGCGAAACAGGATTTGCTGATCCAACGCTTTATCGCCGTATTCTCGATCTGGTTTGGGAAACTTTAACGGTGAAAGATGCAAAGGTTAATTTTGATTCTCAATTAGAGAAATTAGAAGAAGCGATCCCTGATGCATCTCAGTTTGATATTTATGGTGTCTATCCTGCGATTGACGCCTGTGTTGCGCTTAGTGAAATTGTTCACTCTCGTTTAAGCGGTGAATCGTTAAGTCACGCTATTGAAGTGAGCAAATTATCAGTAGGGACAGTTGCTTCACTTGAAATGACACAAGCAGAAAGAGAAATGAGTGAAGAAGAGCTTAGATCGCTACCTGCTGTTATTGAAGAATTCGATATCCAATGGGAAATTTACCGTCTACTTGTAGAGTGTGAAGAAAGAGATATCGAGCTGATTAAAGGTCTACGTGCAGACCTTCGTGAAGCAGGAATGAGCAATATCGGTATAGAATTAACGCACTAAATCAGAAAAACGTGATTTAGTGCTTGAAAAGCGACGTTTAAAGACTTCACATCACCCCCGTGTATGTTCTACATTGGGTACGAAAAGAAGTGGCTCAGGTGTTTTACTTAATTCATCTTTTTAAAAAGATAAGTTAAGTTTTTTCACCAGATGTTTTTCAAACGATAAAACATACTTTAAGGACTATTTTATGAACAAAGCTGAATTAACCGAATCAGTTGCTGAAAAAGCGGATCTGACAAAAACTCAGGCAAAAGCTGCTATTGAAGCGTTTATCGACTCAGTAACAGGAGCTCTGAAAGAAGGCGATTCTGTACAGTTAGTTGGTTTCGGTACATTCAAGGTAAATCACCGTGCTGAGCGTACTGGTCGTAACCCTCAAACTGGTAAAGAAATTAAAATTGCAGCAGCTAACGTTCCTGCATTTACTGCCGGTAAAGCACTGAAAGACGCAGTAAAATAATTCCTTTGAACGGAATGAACAATAGAGGGGGATTTACTCCCCTTTTGTTGAAACGACAGGGGCTGTTAGCAATAGGATCTGCTTTTTTGCTCAGCGCCTGCTCTTCTACTGTGCAACTCCCTGAATTTTCTGCAACAGGTTATATTGCAGACGAAGGTGTTGTACGTCTATGGCGTCTAAATAATAAAACGTCAGAACCTCAAGTGATCATGAGTGTTTATAGCTTTTATAAAAAGCCAGAAACTGTCATCACATTTTATGAGTATCGCCAAAATAAACTTTGGCAAATCCGCTCTGAAGTTATTAATCGTAACGATCCTTCATCTTGGCACCTTCGTTTAAACAAACGTGGTGAAGTTATTTTCATGCAACAAGAAAGCCAGAAGCAAAAACGCGCGTTAACAGAAGATGAACGTTTAAGAATGGTATTTGCTGCAAATAAAGAGCGTGAAATCAGTGAAGCACTTACTATTGGAAAAGTGAACTTAGTACAGGGTGTCTGGTATCAAAATACAATGACAACATGTGCTGGTGAGAAAGTGAGTGTTTCATTTGAAGGCCCAGAGCAACGCTGGTTAAAAACAAGGACACGTAATTCAAGTAAACCTTCTTATGTTGCTTGGCTTGATTCACCAGAAGGTAAACAGTTGCTTATGGTAGCCGACCATGATTTCTGTAAATGGGAGCCAACAAAAGAGAGCTTGTGATCACTCCCTTCTGCTGTATTTAGTCACTTACTTCTTTAAACGTGCAATTGCACGATAGCCAATATCATGGCGATAAAAACTTCCATCCCAATGAATACTTTTTGCTAAGGCATAAGCATTTTTTTGAGCTTGTTCGATATCATCACCTAATGCAGTTGCACATAGTACTCGCCCGCCGGCAGTGACTACCTCGCCTTTGTCATTGAGTGTTGTTCCCGCTTGAAATATTTTTGCAGTTGTTGATGATGTCGGTGTTAATCCTTCGATAACATCACCTTGGCGATAATCAGCAGGATAGCCGCCGGCTGCAATCACAATTCCTAAAGCTGGACGAGGATCCCAAACAGAATCTTTATCTTTTAAATTGCCTTTTGCTCCAGCTAAACAAAGCTCAACTAAGTCAGATTGCATACGCATCATAATAGGTTGGGTTTCTGGATCGCCAAAACGACAGTTAAATTCGATAACTTTCGCAACGCCTTGTTTATCAATCATTAGTCCAGCATAAAGAAAACCCTGATAACGATGACCTTCAGAAGCCATGCCTTTTACTGTTGGGTAAATGATTTTTTCCATTACTTGCTGGTGGATCTCATTAGTGACAACGGGGGCAGGTGAGTAAGCGCCCATCCCACCAGTATTAGGACCAGTATCACCATCACCAACACGTTTATGATCTTGACTTGTTGCCATTGGAATAACATGTTCACCATCAACCATGACAATAAAACTGGCTTCTTCACCATCAAGAAATTCTTCAATAACAATGCGATGCCCAGCATCTCCAAAGGCATTACCTGCTAGCATATCTTTTATGGCATTTTCAGCCTCAGATTGCGTCATTGCAACAATAACGCCTTTACCTGCGGCTAAACCATCGGCTTTAATAACAATCGGCGCGCCTACTTTATTGAGATACTCAAGTGCTGGTGCTATTTCTGTAAAATTTTGATAATCCGCAGTTGGGATTTTATGACGGGCTAAAAAATCTTTTGTGAAGGCTTTAGAACCTTCTAATTGAGCCGCTCCTTTTGTTGGACCAAAGATGGTCAGCCCCGCTTCTTTAAATGCATCGACAACACCAATAACCAGTGGTGCTTCTGGGCCTACGATAGTTAAATCAATTTGATTTTCGAGGGCAAAAGCGACCAATGTAGGAATATCTGTTGCACTAATAGCCACATTCTCAACACCATTTTCTAATGCTGTACCTGCATTACCGGGGGCAACAAAAACCTGTGTTGCAAGCGGTGATTGAGCCACTTTCCATGCTAAAGCGTGCTCACGACCGCCATTACCAATAATCAAAATCTTCATATCAATACCCTATTAATGACGGAAGTGACGCATATTGGTGAAAATCATTGCGATGTTGTGTTCATTAGCCGCGGCAATCACTTCATCATCACGAATTGAGCCACCAGGTTGAATAACACAAGTCACACCGGCAACTGCTGCCGCATCAATGCCATCTCTGAATGGGAAGAATGCATCTGAAGCCATCGCGCAACCTGCAACTTCTAAACCTTCATCAGCAGCTTTTATACCTGCAATTTTTGCAGAATACACCCTGCTCATTTGTCCTGCGCCAATACCAACTGTCATATCGTTTTTAGCGTAAACAATGGCATTTGATTTTACGAATTTAGCCACTTTCCAGCAGAAGAGTGCATCTTTAAGTTCACGTTCACTTGGTTGGCGTTGAGTAACTACTCTTAAGTTTTCTTCTTTAACCATGCCTAAATCACGATCTTGCACTAAAAGCCCACCGTTAACTCGTTTGAAGTCAAAAGCAGGTTTTGGCTCTTGCCACTGGCCACAAGCTAATACCCGAACATTTGGTTTCGTTTCTAAAATTGGTAGTGCATCTTCATTAATAGAAGGAGCAATGATCACTTCAACAAATTGACGTTCGATGATTGCACTAGCTGTTTTTGCATCTAAAGGCCGATTGAATGCGATAATGCCACCAAATGCAGAGGTTGGATCAGTTTTAAATGCATTGTCATACGCCTGTGTGAGCGTGCTCGCAATAGCTACACCACAAGGGTTTGCATGTTTCACAATAACACATGCAGGCTCGGAGAATGATTTCACACATTCTAATGCGGCATCAGTATCAGCGATGTTGTTATAAGAAAGCGCTTTGCCTTGTAATTGGTTTGCAGTAGCAATAGATGCTTCTTCTATATTCTCTTCTATATAGAAAGCAGCTTGCTGATGAGCATTTTCACCATAACGCATATCTTGTTTCTTTATATAGTTCAGATTTAAGGTACGAGGGAAAGTACCTGATGGTTGTGAAGTATCACCATAATAAGGTGCAACCTTCTGACCAAAGTAGTTAGCAATCATTCCGTCGTAAGCCGCTGTGTGTTCAAAGGCTTTAATCGCCAAATCAAAACGGGTATCTAAAGTAAGGCTATTTTCGTGATTATCCATTTCTTCAATCACTCTTTCATAGTCATTACTATTTACTACAATCGTAACGTCTTTATGATTTTTCGCTGCTGAGCGAACCATTGTTGGTCCACCGATATCAATATTTTCAACGGCATCTGCTAATGAGCAATCAGGGCGAGAGACTGTTTTAGCAAAGGGATAAAGATTCACTACGACCATATCGATAGGACGGATCTCATGTTCTTCCATTATTGCATCGTCTTGGCCACGGCGGCCTAAAATGCCACCATGTACTTTAGGGTGTAGCGTTTTTACCCTGCCATCCATCATTTCTGGGAAACCGGTATAATCGGAAACTTCGATAACAGGTAAGCCAGCTTCTGCTAATAGACGTGCAGTTCCACCTGTAGATAATAGTTCTACGTTTCTTTCAACAAGCGCTTTAGCAAATTCTAAAATACCTGCTTTATCAGACACACTTAAAAGCGCACGGCGGATAGGACGAAGATGTTGCATGAGTTTTATCCCTTGGGTTTTTGGTATAACGGTAGTAATGATGAAGTTAAATCACATTAATACAGTGAAATTGTGTTTGCTTAACTAACATTTCAGAAGATGGACACAAAATCAATCTTACTTAATAAGCCCTCATAATAACGCAAACGATTGCGTTTGACATGCTAATTTTATGTAAAAAGGAAGGTTGTGGATAAAATTGTTGATAAGTGCGTATAACTAGGGGTTTTGCTGTGGAATTAAGCAAACGATTTTTTTTCTTAAAAAAACTATTGCCAGCCTCAGAAAACTCCCTATAATGCGTCCTCGTTGTCACGGCACAGGGCGCTAAGCGAACTGACTGAGAGAACAAAAAATAAAGTGAAAAGCCTTGAAAATAAACGCTTGACACTGAATGAGGAAGATGTAGAATGCATCTCCTCGCAACAACGCAGAAGACCGGAAACGGCAGCGAAGGTTGCACTGCTCTTTAACAAATTATCAGACAATCTGTGTGGGCACTCGCAGAGACGATATCTTCTAAAATATTAGATGTATCAAGTCTTGAAGAGTGAACAACAAAAGTAAATTCATTTATGAATAGCTAAGTTTTCGATTTCTTTGAGCATCAAACACTTTTAATTGAAGAGTTTGATCATGGCTCAGATTGAACGCTGGCGGCAGGCCTAACACATGCAAGTCGAGCGGTAACAGAAGAAAGCTTGCTTTCTTGCTGACGAGCGGCGGACGGGTGAGTAATGTATGGGGATCTGCCCGATAGAGGGGGATAACTACTGGAAACGGTGGCTAATACCGCATGACGTCTACGGACCAAAGCAGGGGCTCTTCGGACCTTGCGCTATCGGATGAACCCATATGGGATTAGCTAGTAGGTGAGGTAAAGGCTCACCTAGGCGACGATCTCTAGCTGGTCTGAGAGGATGATCAGCCACACTGGGACTGAGACACGGCCCAGACTCCTACGGGAGGCAGCAGTGGGGAATATTGCACAATGGGCGCAAGCCTGATGCAGCCATGCCGCGTGTATGAAGAAGGCCTTAGGGTTGTAAAGTACTTTCAGCGGGGAGGAAGGTGATAAAGTTAATACCTTTGTCAATTGACGTTACCCGCAGAAGAAGCACCGGCTAACTCCGTGCCAGCAGCCGCGGTAATACGGAGGTGCAAGCGTTAATCGGAATTACTGGGCGTAAAGCGCGCGCAGGCGGTCAATTAAGTCAGATGTGAAAGCCCCGAGCTTAACTTGGGAATTGCATCTGAAACTGGTTGGCTAGAGTCTTGTAGAGGGGTAGAATTCCATGTGTAGCGGTGAAATGCGTAGAGATGTGGAGGAATACCGGTGGCGAAGGCGGCCCCCTGGACAAAGACTGACGCTCAGGTGCGAAAGCGTGGGGAGCAAACAGGATTAGATACCCTGGTAGTCCACGCTGTAAACGATGTCGATTTAGAGGTTGTGGTCTTGAACCGTGGCTTCTGGAGCTAACGCGTTAAATCGACCGCCTGGGGAGTACGGCCGCAAGGTTAAAACTCAAATGAATTGACGGGGGCCCGCACAAGCGGTGGAGCATGTGGTTTAATTCGATGCAACGCGAAGAACCTTACCTACTCTTGACATCCAGCGGATCCTTTAGAGATAGAGGAGTGCCTTCGGGAACGCTGAGACAGGTGCTGCATGGCTGTCGTCAGCTCGTGTTGTGAAATGTTGGGTTAAGTCCCGCAACGAGCGCAACCCTTATCCTTTGTTGCCAGCGCGTGATGGCGGGAACTCAAAGGAGACTGCCGGTGATAAACCGGAGGAAGGTGGGGATGACGTCAAGTCATCATGGCCCTTACGAGTAGGGCTACACACGTGCTACAATGGCAGATACAAAGAGAAGCGACCTCGCGAGAGCAAGCGGAACTCATAAAGTCTGTCGTAGTCCGGATTGGAGTCTGCAACTCGACTCCATGAAGTCGGAATCGCTAGTAATCGTAGATCAGAATGCTACGGTGAATACGTTCCCGGGCCTTGTACACACCGCCCGTCACACCATGGGAGTGGGTTGCAAAAGAAGTAGGTAGCTTAACCTTCGGGAGGGCGCTTACCACTTTGTGATTCATGACTGGGGTGAAGTCGTAACAAGGTAACCGTAGGGGAACCTGCGGTTGGATCACCTCCTTACCTAAGAGATACGTGTTATGTGCAGTGCTCACACAGATTGTCTGATGAAGAACGAGCAGAAATACCGGTATAGGCTTGTAGCTCAGGTGGTTAGAGCGCACCCCTGATAAGGGTGAGGTCGGTGGTTCAAGTCCACTCAGGCCTACCAAATCGTATTGATACTGCGTTGTGAACTCACTCGTTTACTGTAAGTAAACTTCGTGACTCCACGCCTTGTCTCACTACGATTAGCTCAATTCTTAATTAAAGGAACATTTCCGATAAGAAAGAAAGCTGAGTAACAAAAAACGGTATTAAGAATGCATTATGGGGCTATAGCTCAGCTGGGAGAGCGCCTGCCTTGCACGCAGGAGGTCAGCGGTTCGATCCCGCTTAGCTCCACCATAATCTCTTGAATATAAACTAATAATTCAGAGTATATTAGCAATAGTATACTGCGAATTATTTTGCTCTTTAACAATCTGGAACAAGCTGAAAAATTGAAAACAAATCAATATATCACCGAGGTATATTGATGAGTCTCTCAAAATCTCAAACTTTGAATGTGTTTTTCGACATCAAAGTGGGATGAGCGAGCAATTTACAGTTCGAGGCGGCCAGCGCACAGCCAGCGCAACATACATAAGTATGTGAGCATGGCGAGCACTGCCCAACAACGAAATGTAATCTGCGCAGCCATCACCACCCAGATGTCTTCAAGAAAAGACACCTTCGGGTTGTGAGGTTAAGCGAATAAGCGTACACGGTGGATGCCTAGGCAATCAGAGGCGATGAAGGACGTGCTAATCTGCGATAAGCGTCGGTAAGGTGATATGAACCGTTATACCCGACGATTTCCGAATGGGGAAACCCAATATCCCATGGATATTATCCTGACATGAATACATAGTGTCAGGAAGCGAACCGGGAGAACTGAAACATCTCAGTACCCCGAGGAAAAGAAATCAACCGAGATTCCCCTAGTAGCGGCGAGCGAACGGGGAACAGCCCAGAGTCTTAATCAATGGCAGCATCAGGAGAACGGTCTGGAAAGTCCGGCAGTAAAGGGTGATAGCCCCGTATCCGAAGATGCTGTTATTGTGAACTCGACGAGTAGGGCGGGACACGTGTTATCCTGTCTGAATATGGGGGGACCATCCTCCAAGGCTAAATACTCCTGATTGACCGATAGTGAACCAGTACCGTGAGGGAAAGGCGAAAAGAACCCCGGCGAGGGGAGTGAAAAAGAACCTGAAACCGTGTACGTACAAGCAGTAGGAGCCCCATCACTCAAGTGCCTCGCACTGAGTGATTGGCAAAACCACTCGAAAACAGCGTAGCGTTTACCTACAAAATGGGGTGATTTTTTCAAGCCGTCGCGCAGTGTACATAGAAGTACACGAGCAACGGAAGTTAAAAAATCGCGCCAGTTTGACAGTAAAAGCAAGCGGGACATTTGAGGATGGGGTGACTGCGTACCTTTTGTATAATGGGTCAGCGACTTATATTCTGTAGCAAGGTTAACCGTATAGGGGAGCCGTAGGGAAACCGAGTCTTAACTGGGCGAATAAGTTGCAGGGTATAGACCCGAAACCCGGTGATCTATCCATGGGCAGGTTGAAGGTTGGGTAACACTAACTGGAGGACCGAACCGACTAATGTTGAAAAATTAGCGGATGACTTGTGGATGGGGGTGAAAGGCCAATCAAACCGGGAGATAGCTGGTTCTCCCCGAAAGCTATTTAGGTAGCGCCTCGTGAACTCATCTTCGGGGGTAGAGCACTGTTTCGACTAGGGGGTCATCCCGACTTACCAACTCGATGCAAACTGCGAATACCGAAGAATGTTATCACGGGAGACACACGGCGGGTGCTAACGTCCGTCGTGAAGAGGGAAACAACCCAGACCGCCAGCTAAGGTCCCAAAGTCATGGTTAAGTGGGAAACGAAGTGGGAAGGCTCAGACAGCCAGGATGTTGGCTTAGAAGCAGCCATCATTTAAAGAAAGCGTAATAGCTCACTGGTCGAGTCGGCCCGCGCGGAAGATGTAACGGGGCTAAACCATGCACCGAAGCTGCGGCAGCAATACTGTGTATTGTTGGGTAGGGGAGCGTTCTGTAAGCCTGCGAAGGTGTACTGTGAGGTATGCTGGAGGTATCAGAAGTGCGAATGCTGACATAAGTAACGATAATGCGGGTGAAAAACCCGCACGCCGGAAGACCAAGGGTTCCTGTCCAACGTTAATCGGGGCAGGGTGAGT
The DNA here is from genome assembly GCF_022369495.1 of Proteus penneri. Taxonomy (NCBI): domain Bacteria; kingdom Pseudomonadati; phylum Pseudomonadota; class Gammaproteobacteria; order Enterobacterales; family Morganellaceae; genus Proteus; species Proteus penneri. Next base: position 3,136,798 of record NZ_CP059690.1, on the reverse strand, counting down.
CGACCCCTAAGGCGAGGCTGAAAAGCGTAGTCGATGGGAAACGGGTTAATATTCCCGTACTGGTGGTAACTGCGATGGGGGAACGGAGAAGGCTAGGTTGTCCGGGCGACGGTCGTCCCGGTTCAAGCATGTAGGCAGAGTGATTAGGCAAATCCGGTCACTTAATGCTGAGGTGTGATGACGAGCCACTAAGGTGGTGAAGCAATTGATGCCCTGCTTCCAGGAAAAGCCTCTAAGCTTCAGGTTACCAACAATCGTACCCCAAACCGACACAGGTGGTCAGGTAGAGAATACTCAGGCGCTTGAGAGAACTCGGGTGAAGGAACTAGGCAAAATGGTGCCGTAACTTCGGGAGAAGGCACGCTGGCGGTAAGTGAAGTCCCTTGCGGACGGAGCCGAAGCCAGTCGAAGATACCAGCTGGCTGCAACTGTTTATTAAAAACACAGCACTGTGCAAACACGAAAGTGGACGTATACGGTGTGACGCCTGCCCGGTGCTGGAAGGTTAATTGATGGGGTTATCCTTAGGGAGAAGCTCTTGATCGAAGCCCCAGTAAACGGCGGCCGTAACTATAACGGTCCTAAGGTAGCGAAATTCCTTGTCGGGTAAGTTCCGACCTGCACGAATGGCGTAATGATGGCCAGGCTGTCTCCACCCGAGACTCAGTGAAATTGAACTCGCTGTGAAGATGCAGTGTACCCGCGGCAAGACGGAAAGACCCCGTGAACCTTTACTATAGCTTGACACTGAACATTGAGCCTTGATGTGTAGGATAGGTGGGAGACTATGAAGTGTGGACGCCAGTCTGCATGGAGTCAACCTTGAAATACCACCCTTTAACGTTTGATGTTCTAACCTAGGCCCATAATCTGGGTCGGGGACCGTGTCTGGTGGGTAGTTTGACTGGGGCGGTCTCCTCCTAAAGAGTAACGGAGGAGCACGAAGGTTGGCTAAGCATGGTCGGACATCATGCGGTTAGTGCAAAGGCATAAGCCAGCTTGACTGTGAGAGTGACGGCTCGAGCAGGTACGAAAGTAGGTCTTAGTGATCCGGTGGTTCTGAATGGAAGGGCCATCGCTCAACGGATAAAAGGTACCCGGGGATAACAGGCTGATACCGCCCAAGAGTTCATATCGACGGCGGTGTTTGGCACCTCGATGTCGGCTCATCACATCCTGGGGCTGAAGTAGGTCCCAAGGGTATGGCTGTTCGCCATTTAAAGTGGTACGCGAGCTGGGTTTAGAACGTCGTGAGACAGTTCGGTCCCTATCTGCCGTGGGCGTTGGAAGATTGAGAGGGGTTGCTCCTAGTACGAGAGGACCGGAGTGAACGCACCACTGGTGTTCGGGTTGTCATGCCAATGGCATTGCCCGGTAGCTAAGTGCGGAAGAGATAACCGCTGAAAGCATCTAAGCGGGAAACTTGCCTCAAGATGAGTCTTCCCTGTCACCTTGAGTGACCTAAAGGAACGTTTAAGACTAAGACGTTGATAGGCTGGGTGTGTAAGCGTAGCGATACGTTGAGCTAACCAGTACTAATGAACCGTGAGGCTTAACCTGACAACACCGAAGGTGTTTTGTCTGAGAGACAAAGATTAATGAAGTAAGCTTGTTTAAGATTGAATATTACTGGTTACGAACTGATGAAGGGTGAGTAACGGGTAATAAAACAGACCAGTTTGTCTGGAACAAACTGGAACAGTGCGGAGCACTGGCCCCAAAGGGGTGAGTCTCAGGAAGAGACGAATAATTAAAGAATTTGAAGAATTCTGCTTGGCGGCCATAGCGCAACGGTCCCACCTGATCCCATGCCGAACTCAGAAGTGAAACGTTGTAGCGCCGATGGTAGTGTGGGGTCTCCCCATGTGAGAGTAGGGAACTGCCAGGCATTAATTAAGACGAGAAAGCCAACCCAATGGGTTGGCTTTTTTGCGTTTGGGGGGTTTTAAATCTCAAAAAATGAGCCATTTATTCTATATTTAGGTTGTTAATAAGATAATTGCTAAATAATACCTTGGCTCCAACGAGAAAATTGCTCAATTCCCATTCGATTTAATATATAACGAAACCAAACACTGTAATTTTGTGCATTCTCTTCAATATCTTGATAAAGAGAATCGAGGGAGATCCAGCGGTAATTCATCACTTCATCTGGATTACTCTGGGGTAATTCGTTACTAAATCCAAGAAATAGATGATCAAACTCATGTTCTATAAGATCATCAGTCACTTTTTCGTTATACAGAATAGTTCCAATAGATTGCATATCACATTTCATGCCTAATTCTTCATTTAAACGACGATTAATAGCATCTGAAAGTAATTCGTTTGGAAGAGGGTGACTACAACATGTATTTGCCCATAAACCACCGGAGTGGTATTTGGATATTGCACGTTGTTGAATAAGTAATTGCTTTTTTGAATTAAAAATAAATATTGAGAAGGCTCGATGTAAGGCGCCTACAATATGAGCTTCAAGCTTTGGCATCGTTCCCAGCTCATTATCATTTTTATCTACGAGAATAACAGCGTCTTCCACAAGAAATCACCTTAATAAAATAATATATTGTTATATCGTGAATATAGCATGACTGTATATCAAATAACGATTCATTGTGTTGTTCTTTTTATGGCATCACCGTGATGATGCCTTTATTATCGTAATAAATACGTAGATAATCTGTTTTTCAAAAAATGTAAAATAACTATTTGTTTTATATAAATTAAAAATAATTAACGAAAATGATTTAGATAATGATTATTAGAGAGTTTACTAGATTCATATTATGATGAGAGGTAATATGAAATACTAATTCTGCTATTGTGTGTAGCAAAATCTAAAATAAAGGAATTTAGTTATGTCATCTATATTACCTCGCTCTGTAACCTCACCAAAAAAATTCTTTATTGGCAGCCAATTACTGTCTTCTGTCGGTAAATATGTAAAAGATTTTGGTGATAACGCATTTATTATTAGTGATGAGTTTTTTTTAGAAAAAGTAACTAAAGAAGCCATTCCTTCTCTAAAAGAAAATAACATTGTTTCACTGGTTGAAAAATTTAATTACGAATGTACTGAGGCAGAAGTTAATCGCCTCGGTAAAATTGCGGTTGAAAATAAAGCGAACGTGATTATTGGTATTGGGGGAGGTAAGACATTAGATGTGTCTAAAGCCGTTGCTTATTATCAGCACATTCCTGTTATTTTATTCCCAACTATCGCTTCAACTGACGCGCCTTGTACTGCATTGTCTGTGTTATACAAAGAAAATGGTGAGTTTGATAAATATTTATTCTTGCCACAAAACCCGGACGTTGTTATTGCAGATACCGCTATTATTGCATCTGCCCCACAACGCTTTTTCTCAGCAGGTGTTGGTGATGCCCTAGCGACTTACTTTGAAGCTCGTGCTTGCTATCAAGCAGACGGCTTAAATTTGGTCAATCAACGTCCATCACGTACAGGTCTTGGCTTAGCACAGCTTTGCTTTGAAATGTTAAGTGAAAACATTGATAAAGCAATGGACGCTATTCGCCATAAAATTACCACTCCTGCATTAGAGCAAACTATTGAAGCAACAATCTACCTGAGTGGTGTTGGTGCTGAAGCCGGTGGCTTAGCTGCTGCTCATGCAGTAAATAATGGTATGTCAGCGGTTGAGTCTTTACACCGTGTTCAACATGGTGAAAAAGTAGTATTCGGTTTATTAACTCAATTAGTGTTAGAAAATGCACCACAAGAAGAAATTGATGAAGTGATCCGTATTATTAAAGCGGCAGAATTACCACTGACACTTGAAGATATGGGTATGAAAGAATTTATTGAAAGCGAATGGCGTACTGTGGCGAAAATTGCCTGTGCTGAAGGTGATACCATGGGCAATATGCCAATGAAAGTTACTGAAGATGATGTTTATAACGCAATGATCGCGGCTAACGCATTAGCTCATCGCTATAAATAATTCTTAGCTTGGCAAATGATTATCTTAAAACCCCAAATTTATTTTGGGGTTTTTCTTTAATCCAAGGTTGGATTCATGTGGGCAAGATCGAATGGTGTTATCTGATAAACATAGTAATTCAACCAATTTGAAAACAATAAATGCCCATGACTACGCCAAGAAGCGATAGGTTTTTTTCTTGGATCATTATTAGGAAAATAATTTTCTGGTAATTGAGGATCTAGCCCTGCTTTAACATCACGATGATATTCATCTGCTAGTGTATTGGGATCGTATTCTGGGTGCCCAGTTGCAAAGACAACTCTTTTATCTTTTGATGCAAACAAATAAGCGCCAGCTTCTTCTGAAGTCGCGAGGATCTCTAAATCAGTATTATTTTGAATAAGGTCGATAGGAAAACCTGCATAACGAGAATGTGGCGCAAAGAAAGTTTCATCAAATCCGCGAGTTAACAGTGAAAATGGTGAGCAAGTGTTATGATTATATACGCCTGAAATTTTTTGTTCTAGCGTGTATTTAGGCAGGCCGTATAAGATATTCAATCCAGCTTGAGCCGCCCAGCAAATAAAGAGTGTAGAAGTGACATGCTCTTTAGCCCATGTAATTACTTCTTTTATTTCATTCCAATAAGCCACATCTTTAAATTCGACTAGCCCTAATGGTGCGCCAGTGACGATAAGTCCATCGAAATTTTGTTCTTTAATTTGGTCAAAATCGCAGTAGAAAGTATCGAGATGCTCTACTGGGGTATTTTTAGGTATACGAGAGTCAATACGTAATAATTGAATATCAATTTGAAGAGGGCTATTAGAAAGTAATCGCAGAAATTGATTTTCTGTTTCTATTTTCTTTGGCATTAAATTAAGGATAAGCACTTTTAAAGGGCGAATATCTTGAATACTCGCTCTACTGGATGTCATAACAAAGACATTCTCTTTTTGTAAACAACTGACTGCGGGTAGCTCATCGGGTACTCTAATTGGCATTTTAATAACCTCTAAAAACATCTAGACATCTAGAAGCCCAAATTTAGCTAATAACCTTTTGAATGTCGAGGTCTTCATGTTGTATATGAAGAATATTCATATAAGAAAAAGCTATATAGCCAAAATTATCAAACATTAACATTCCTTTTCTCTGTCTATTATCGATCTCTTCCAGAGCTCTCGAATTATTTTGTAATTCTGATTTTTGTACAATAAAAAAACAACGATGTAATCACATTGTTAAAAATTATTTAAATAAAAATGGAATTCATTTTTGATTTTTGTAAAAACTGCATTAATCTTAATCAGGTGTGTAAACGCTTTTAGGGGAATGCAGAATGTCACAATCGTTAACTAAAGAAGAACTAAATTTTACGCAATCTTTTGGTAAACAGGAAAAAGAGATATTAAATCATGATGTTAAGTTGTTTTTAACTGACTTGTTAAATCACTTTTCAGATAGACGCCATACTTTATTAGCTGAAAGAGATAACTGGAAAAACAGAGTTGATAATGGTGAACTTCCTAATTTTATTTCGGAATCAGATTCCATTATAAACTCAGAGTGGAAAGTTAATCCCATACCTAAAGATCTTCAAGACCGTCGTGTTGAAATAACAGGGCCCGTTGATCGCAAAATGGTTATCAATGCATTAAATGCGAATGTAAAAGTCTTTATGGCGGACTTTGAAGATTCCTTAGCACCTACATGGGACAAAGTGATTGATGGTCAAATTAATCTGCGTGATGCCGTTAAAGGCACTATTTCTTATACCAATGAACAAGGTAAATGCTATCAACTTAAAGCGTCACCGGCAGTATTGATTGCCAGAGTAAGAGGACTCCACCTGCCCGAGAAGCATGTGCTATGGAAAGGGGAGCCTATTGCAGGGGGATTATTTGATTTTGCTTTGTATTTTTACCATAACCACAAAGCCCTATTAGAAAAAGGGAGTGGCCCTTATTTTTACATTCCTAAATTGCAAACATGGCAAGAGGCTAAATGGTGGAGCGATGTTTTTCATTTCACTGAAAAGCGCTTTGGTTTAGCAACAGGAACCATTAAAGCCACGGTATTAATTGAAACTTTACCCGCTGTTTTCCAAATGGAAGAAATTCTCTTTCATATGAAAGAGCATATCGTTGGACTTAACTGTGGCCGTTGGGATTATATTTTTAGCTATATCAAGACATTAAAAAATTATCCTGATCGTGTCTTACCTGATAGACAGGGGATCACGATGACTCAACCTTTCTTAAGTGCTTATTCGCGTTTACTGATCCAGACTTGCCATAAGCGAGGTGCTTTTGCTATGGGCGGAATGTCGGCGTTTATTCCAAGTCGAGATCCTGAGCAAAACGGCATTATTTTGAAAAAAGTATTTGATGATAAAGAACTTGAAGCAACAAATGGCCATGATGGCACTTGGATTGCTCATCCAGGCCTTGCTGAAACGGTATTATCTGCTTTTGATGCGGTATTGGGAGCTCGCTCTAATCAGCTCGATGTGCAACGTAATGAAAAAATAACGGCAGAAATGTTATTAGCACCTTGTACAGGTGAACGTACAGAAAAGGGCATGAGAGCTAATATTCGTGTTGCCGTGCAATATATCGAAGCGTGGATTTCGGGTAATGGTTGCGTACCTATCTATGGATTAATGGAAGATGCCGCAACGGCAGAAATATCGCGTACTTCTATTTGGCAATGGATCCGCCATCAAAAAACACTGTCTGATGGGCAAATTGTGACTAAAGATCTCTTTCGTAACATGTTGAAAGAAGAGCTTGAGGTGATACGCCAAGAAGTCGGTGATACTCGTTTTGAAGAAGGGCGTTTTAAAGAAGCGGCTTCTTTAATGGATAAGATCACAACCCAAGATGAATTAGTCGATTTTCTGACTTTACCGGGTTACCAACTTTTAAATTAAAAAAGATACGTCACAACGTATTTATAAACTGCAAACATCATCACTACCGTATTTATAGGAGCTGTTTTTATGACTATTAGTAGATCAGAGCAAATCGCCCAATTAGAGAAAGAGTGGGAACAACCCCGCTGGAAAGGTATTACCCGTCCTTATAGCGCTGAAGATGTTATTAAATTAAGAGGTTCGGTTAACCCAGAACATACCTTAGCACGACGTGGCGCTCAAAGGCTTTGGTCATCATTAAATGGAAAATCGAAGAAAGGCTATGTTAATGCATTGGGTGCTTTAACGGGTGGGCAAGCATTGCAACAAGCAAAAGCAGGATTAGAAGCTGTTTATCTTTCAGGGTGGCAAGTCGCTGCTGATGCAAACACGGCTGCAAGCATGTACCCTGATCAGTCGCTATATCCAGTTGATTCTGTTCCTAATGTTGTCCAACGTATTAATAATACCTTTAGACGTGCAGATCAAATTCAGTGGTCAAATGGCATTGGTCCTCAACATAAAGATTATATTGATTTTTTCCTTCCTATTGTGGCTGATGCAGAAGCTGGCTTTGGTGGCGTATTAAATGCCTTTGAATTAATGAAGGCGATGATTGAAGCGGGAGCAGCCGGTGTTCACTTTGAAGATCAGTTAGCCGCAGTGAAAAAATGCGGTCATATGGGGGGAAAAGTCTTAGTTCCAACCCAAGAAGCTGTCCAAAAGCTGGTTGCTGCACGTTTAGCCGCAGATGTGTCTGATGTGCCTACATTACTTGTTGCAAGAACGGATGCCGATGCCGCCGATCTCTTAACTTCAGACTGCGATCCTTATGATAGTTCGTTCTTAACTGGAGAACGCACACCTGAAGGTTTTTTCTGTACTCATGCTGGTATTGATCAAGCCATTAGCCGAGGGCTTGCTTATGCGCCTTATGCCGATCTGGTGTGGTGTGAAACATCGCTACCTGATCTGAAAATGGCAGCTAAGTTTGCTGAAGCTATTCACGATAAATACCCAGGGAAAATGCTGGCTTATAACTGTTCTCCTTCTTTTAACTGGAAAAAAAATCTTGATGATCGCACGATTGCGCATTTCCAAGATGAGCTTTCTGCAATGGGATATAAATTCCAATTTATTACTTTAGCGGGCATTCATAGCATGTGGTTTAACATGTTTGATTTAGCACATGACTACGCTAAAGGTGAGGGTATGAAGCATTACGTTGAAAAAGTACAAGAAAAAGAATTTGCTGCACTTAATCAAGGCTATACCTTCTCATCACATCAACAAGAGGTGGGAACAGGGTATTTTGATAAAGTCACGACGATTATTCAAGGTGGTATGTCTTCAGTGACGGCACTAACAGGCTCAACAGAAGAGCAGCAATTCTAAAGATCCAAAAATATTATTATCTGTTTTTGTGGTGATAATTCAGGAGCAGGATGCTCCTCTTTTTCGTGAGGTTGCTATGACGCCAGAAGATTTAATTGCTCAAACAATTTTACAAGGCTTTGATGCTCAATATGGTCGTTTCCTTGAGATAACGTCAGGAGCTCAATATCGTTTTGAGCAAGCGGATTGGCATGGTGTGCAAATCGCGATGAAAGAGCGCATCCGTTTATATGATAATCATGTTGGATTAGTGGTAGAGCAACTTAAATGTATTCGACATGACATTGATAAAGATAGTCTTTTTCTACAAAAGGTGAAAGAGAACTATACGCAATTATTGCCCAATTACCCTCGATTTGAGATTGCAGAGAGTTTTTTTAATTCTGTTTATTGTCGTCTGTTTTACCATCGTGAATTGAATAAAAAAAACCTCTTTGTTTTTTCATCACAGCCAGCTTATCGCTTTACACAAGCGCCTCGACCGTTATCAAAGCAGTTTGTTATTCAAAGTGATTTATCCGCATTACTGCAAGATATTTTATCACGCTTACCTTTACGATTGCCGTGGCAAAATAAGCAACGCGATATTCACTCTATTTGTAATGTACTTACCGCTCAGTTCTCTTCGGAACAATTACAGAGCGCAGTATTTCATATCGCAAATGAACTCTTTTATCGCAATAAAGCTGCTTGGCTGATAGGTAAAATTGTTATTGATAATCAATATATTCCGTTTCTATTACCTATTCATAATATTGAACAACAATTGTTGATTGATACTTGTTTGATAACCGCAGATGAAGCCAGTATTGTCTTTGGTTTTGCCCGTTCTTATTTTATGGTTTATGCGCCATTTCCTGCGGCATTAGTCGCATGGTTAAGAGATATATTACCGAGCAAATCTATTGCTGAGCTTTATATGTCGATAGGGTGTCAAAAACACGGTAAAACAGAATACTATCGTGAATACCTTGCCTTTATGAATTTTTCATCAGAGCAATTTATTGAAGCTCCTGGTGTAAAGGGTATGGTGATGTTGGTATTTACATTACCAACTTATGATCGTGTTTTTAAAGTGATCAAAGATAAGTTTGCACCACAAAAAACGATCACGGCGGAGCGTGTAAAAGAATGCTATCAATTGGTTAAAGAGCACGATCGTGTTGGACGAATGGCAGATACCCAAGAGTTTGAGAATTTTATAATCGAGAAGAAAAGAATTAGCCCTGAGTTAATGGCTGTCTTTGAACAGGAGATCCCCAATAAATTGGAAGATCTAGGTGATAAGCTACTGATCCGCCATCTTTATATGGAACGGAGGATGATACCACTCAATATCTATATGGAGCAGTGCGATGATAATCAACTTAAGGCTGTTGTTGAAGATTATGGACAAGCGTTGAAAGAGCTTATTGCTGCGAATATTTTTCCCGGTGATATGCTGTTTAAAAACTTTGGTGTGACTCGACATCATCGTGTGATTTTCTATGACTATGATGAAATTAGTTATATGACAGATATGAATTTTCGTGCGATCCCTCCTGCTCGTTACCCTGAAGATGAATTAGCGAGTGAGCCTTGGTATAGCGTTGCACTCAATGATGTTTTTCCAGAAGAATTTCGCTATTTTCTATGTAGTGATAAGCGAGTTTGCCACTATTTTGAAGCGCAACATCGTGAGCTTTTATCACCCGAATATTGGCAACAACGACAGCAAAAAATTAAAGATGGCTATATTGAAGATGTGTACGCTTATTCTCAAACTAAGCGATTTGCATATCAGGCAAAGTAAGCAAAAAATATGAATAGAAATAAAAGATAGGCGCAAAGGAAAGAACCTATCTTTATTGAATTTAAATCATCAAATTAATGCGTTGCCCCTGCAACGGCTTCTTTCGCTAATTCAGTAATACGCTGGAAATCACCTGCTTTCACCGCATCATTAGGCACTAACCAAGAACCACCAATACAAAGCACGCTCTCAAGTGCAAGGTAATTACGATAGTTTTCTGGCGAGATGCCACCAGTTGGGCAGAAGCGAATTGTTGAGAATGGTCCTGCAATTGCTTTTAAAGCCTTTACCCCACCATTCGCTTCTGCTGGGAAAAATTTAAATTCATTTAAGCCATAACTCATACCGAGCATTAGCTCAGAAACTGTTGAAATACCCGGAATTAAAGGGATTGTTCCAGCCACCGCAGCTTTGAGTAGCGCTTCTGTTAACCCTGGGCTAATAGCAAATTGAGCGCCTGCTTCAGTAACTTGTGCTAACTGTTGTGGATTAATCACGGTTCCTGCACCCACAATGGCTTCTGGGACTTCTTTCGCAATACGTCGAATAGCTTCAATCGCGCAATCTGTACGTAATGTGACTTCTAAAACTTTTACACCACCGGCGACTAATGCTTTTGCAACAGGGACTGCATCATCAATATGGTTGATAACAATAACAGGAACAACAGGCCCTGATTTTAGTACAGACTCTGCACTTGTATTCCAATGATTCATCATTTGTATTTCCTAATTAGAAAATGGTGAGCAAATGAATTAAATCTGCTCCTCGTTAGGCATTAAAACTTGTTGCCATTAAAAATCAATACAACAAGCACCTTGTTCAGCTCCGGATAAATGACGACGCAAATTCACAAACAGTTCACGGCCACAGCCTATATCGTTCGCACTTAAATCAGGCATCTTATCTTGGCGAGCATTGAGTGTTTGTTCATCAACAAGGAGTGTTAACTCACCTGTTTTACCATTAACACGAATGATATCACCATCACGTACTTTGGCTAATAAACCGCTATTTACAGCCTCTGGTGTAACATGAATTGCAGCGGGAACTTTACCTGAAGCCCCTGAAAGTCGACCATCTGTCACTAATGCTACTTTATAACCTTTATCCATTAATACACCTAAAGGTGGCATCAGTTTATGCAATTCAGGCATACCGTTAGCTTGCGGTCCTTGATAACGCACAACAACCACACAATCTTTATTTAGCTCACCGGTTTCAAATTTAGCGGCAATATCATGTTGGCTATTAAACACCACAGCAGGGGCTTCAATAATTTTATTTTCATCAGGTACGGCAGAAGTTTTCATTACAGCTCGACCTAAATTACCCTGCATCACTTGTGTACCACCATGGGATGAGAATGGTGTATTGATATCAGCAATGACATCTTTATCTAAAGAGCTCGTTGTACCTTCGCGCCAATCCAGTTTACCCTCATTTAACCAAGGTTCTAAGGTATAACGCTCAATGCCAAACCCTGCAACAGTATTGACATCACGATGAATTAAGCCTTTTTTCAGTAGTTCACGAATAATCAGTGCAATACCACCTGCTGCTTGAAACTGATTGATATCGGCAGGGCCATTAGGATAAATACGAGCAATAAGTGGCACAACTTGCGAAAGTTCAGAGAAATCATCCCAATTAATGATAATGCCAGCTGCGCGTGCCATGGCGACTAAGTGCATAGTGAGGTTAGTTGAACCACCTGTTGTGAGTAGCGCAATAATGCCATTAACAATGACTTTTTCATCAACTAACTGACCGATAGGAAGATAATTACCTGAGTTTTCTGTCAATCGTACAATCTGACTTGCCGCAGCATCTGTTAATGCATCACGCAATGGTGTATTTGGATGGACAAAAGAAGCGCCAGGTAGATGTAATCCCATCATTTCCATGACCATCTGATTTGAGTTCGCTGTACCGTAAAAGGTGCAGGTACCAATGCTATGGTAAGACGCTGCTTCGGCTTCTAATAAAGCATGGCGATCTACTTTACCTTCAGCATAGAGTTGGCGAATACGGACTTTTTCTTTATTGGGTAAACCGCTAGTCATAGGGCCTGCTGGAACAAAAATCGCAGGAAGATGACCAAAAGAGAGCGCTGCCATCGTCAGTCCGGGAACAATTTTATCGCAGATCCCTAAATAGAGTGCCCCATCAAACATATTATGGGATAAACCAACTGCCGCTGACATTGCAATCACATCACGACTCAGGAGCGATAACTCCATACCATCTTGTCCCTGAGTGACTCCGTCGCACATTGCCGGAACACCGCCTGCTACTTGTCCTACAGCACCAACAGCATGTAATGCTTTTTTAATTTTTTGAGGATAATTTTCATATGGCTGATGAGCAGACAACATATCATTGTAAGCCGTGATAATGGCAATATCATTATGAACCATATTTTTCAGGCGATTTTTGTCGTCAGCCTGACAAGCAGCGAAACCATGAGCCAAATTACCACAAGCCAATTGAGCACGATGTACAGTTTGGCTTTTTGCGGCTTCGATTTTTTTCAGATAAGCACGACGAGTTACATGTGAGCGAGCAATAATGCGCTCAGTCACCTGTTTTACTGTCTCATTAAGCGGAACAAAGTCGTTCTGAATTGGGTCATGGTTTTTAGGGGTCATAATGATGCTTCCTTTATTCACACAGAGTGATGAGCGTTACTATTGGCTATGAAAAGAGAGTATTTGAATTTAGCTATAGTATTTGTTACCGGTAACATTGTTACGGGTAACAAGAAGAGTTGCAATACTCTTAATGCGTCTTAAACAACATCTGTGATCAACATCAATTTTTTTAGGTGATAAATAACAGTTTTTTAATATTTAACGAATATAAAGCCGAAACTCTGTCTTTTTAAAAAGCTGAATCGGTTTAATTAAGGAGTTCCTTCCTCATTGTTTGGTAATGAGGAAGGTGAAAGAGAGGATCAGCTTTTTACCCCACCATATTCACGGCTAATTTGTTTTGCTGCTTTGATAACCATTGCGCCTAATTCAGTGATACGTGAATCAGTCATTCTAGAAACCGGGCCTGAAAGTGAAATTGCTGCAAAAGGCTGGTGGTGTTCATCATAAATACAAGCACCAATACAGCGTAAGCCTAAAGCATGCTCTTCATCATCGAAAGAAAAACCTTGTTTACGGGCTTGCTCTAAGTTTTCTTTTAGTGAAGAAGGGAGTGTTCGGGTGTGAGGTGTATAAGCCATTAAGCCTTTTTTCTGGAGCAAAGGCAGTAATTTATTTTCTGGCAACGTAGAAAGGAACGCTTTACCTGCACCGGATGCGTGCATCGGTAATTTACCGCCAATAGGCGCCGACATTCTCATTAGCGCATTACATTGCACTTGATCGACAATCACGGCATCAAATTCAATTTGGTCAAGAATAGCCAGATTGACGGTTTCACCAGAATCTTCCATCAACTGACGCAAAATAGGATGCACCATGACTAAAAGATTACGAGTTTGTAGAAAGCTACTGCCAACAATAAAGGCGTGTGTACCAACAACCCACAATCCTAAATCGCCAACTTGACGGACAAAACCATGTTGCTGAAGTGTCGTGAGTAAGCGGTGTGTTGTGGAATTAGGTAATCCAGCTTGAAAGGCGAGATCAGTTAGGGCAATACCACCCGGAGATTCGGAAATATATTCCAATAATGTCAGTCCTCGACTTAATGACTGAACGGGGCCTCCTTGTGTAGTGCTTTGAGTGGCAGTTGTTTTCGTCTTACGCACTTTTTTATTTGTAGGGGAAACTGTCATGTATACACTCCAGAAATGCTATCCATATTAGTATCTATTATGAACTATCCCGTGTAATAAAACTCCTCCGATCACTGCATTTTTCAAAACAATATGTGTGATAAGAAATATTTATTAAAAGTATTTATCACTAAGTGAAAATCTCTCATCTTCGTCTTAGAAATCTTTGCAAAAAGATATGGTAGGATAAAAAAACAACGAAAGAAAAATAAAGAAATAAGAATAAAAACATTCTCGATTAAGAGGAAGCAACGTGGCAAACATAAAACAACAACTGGTGGAAGCATTAGAAAAACGCATCTTAGTACTTGATGGCGCAATGGGGACAATGATCCAGCAATATCAACTAACAGAAGCTGATTATCGAGGTGAACGTTTTGCTGATTGGAATTGTGATGTTAAAGGAAATAATGATCTTTTAGTGTTAACACAGCCCCAGATTATTGCGGATATACATGATGCTTATTTTCAAGCGGGTGCTGATATTGTTGAAACCAATACCTTTAACTCGACTTCTATTGCGATGGCTGATTATCACATGGAGTCACTCTGTTTCGAGCTAAATGAAGAGGCTGCAAAATTAGCAAAAGCCTGTGCAGATAAATGGAGTGCCTTAACACCTGATAAACCTCGCTATGTCGCGGGTGTGTTAGGGCCAACAAACAGAACAGCATCTATATCCCCAGATGTTAATGATCCAGCTTTTCGTAATGTTTCGTTTGATAAGCTGGTGGAAGCTTATCGAGAAGCAACGCGCGGATTAATTAAAGGTGGTGTTGATTTAATTATGGTCGAAACTATTTTCGACACTCTAAACGCGAAAGCCGCTATTTTTGCGATTAAATGTGAATTTGAATCGCTCAATATTGAATTACCTGTGATGATATCTGGCACCATTACAGATGCATCAGGGAGAACCTTAACAGGACAAACAACAGAAGCGTTCTACCACTCTTTACGTCATGCTGATGCGCTCTCATTTGGTCTAAACTGCGCGTTAGGACCTAAAGAATTACGTCAATATATTCAAACACTTTCACAAATTTCTGAAACTTATGTTAGTGCTCACCCTAATGCTGGTTTGCCTAATGCATTTGGAGGCTATGATTTAGATGCCCAAGAAATGGCTGAGCAAATTAAAGAATGGGCGCAAGCGGGTTTTCTCAATATTGTAGGGGGATGTTGTGGAACAACACCTGCACATATTCTTGCCATTTCACAAGCAGTAGAAGGTATCGCACCAAGAGTATTACCGACTCTTAAGAAAGCGTGTCGTCTTTCAGGTTTAGAGCCTTTAGTGATTGATGATAATTCACTGTTTGTAAATGTGGGGGAACGAACTAACGTCACAGGTTCTGCGAAATTTAAGCGCTTGATAAAAGAAGGCAATTACCAAGAAGCATTGGATGTTGCACGTCAGCAAGTTGAAAATGGTGCTCAAATCATCGATATCAACATGGATGAAGGCATGTTAGATGCGGTGGAAGCTATGACACGTTTTCTCAATCTTATTGCAGGTGAGCCTGATATTGCCAAGGTTCCGGTGATGATCGACTCTTCAAAATGGGAAGTAATAGAAGAGGGACTAAAATGCATTCAAGGCAAAGGCATTGTTAACTCTATTTCGATGAAAGAAGGAGAAATACCTTTTCTTGAACACGCTAAATTGGTGCGTAAATACGGTGCCGCTGTTGTTGTTATGGCGTTTGATGAAGTGGGGCAAGCGGATACTCGAGAGCGTAAAATCGAAATCTGTCGTCGAGCTTATCAGTTATTAACAGAGCAAGCAGGTTTTCCACCTGAAGATATTATTTTTGATCCTAATATTTTTGCCGTTGCAACTGGTATTGCTGAACATAATAATTATGCTGTTGATTTTATTGAAGTCTGTGCAGATATTAAATCTCAACTACCTTATGCCTTAATTTCTGGTGGGGTCTCTAACGTTTCATTCTCATTTCGGGGTAACGATCCTGTTCGTGAGGCTATTCACTCCGTTTTTCTCTATTATGCCGTCAAAAATGGTATGGATATGGGAATTGTGAATGCAGGGCAACTTGCCATTTACGACTCATTACCAGATGAACTGCGTAATGCGGTTGAAGACGTCATTTTAAATCGCCATGAAGAGAGCACCGACAATTTATTAGCACTTGCTGAGCGTTATCGCGGAAGTAAAAGTGATGAGCAAAATCATCAGTTAGCAGAATGGCGACAATGGGATGTAGAAAAACGCTTAGAATACGCGTTAGTAAAAGGGATCACCGAATTTATTGTTGAAGATACGGAAGCTTGTCGTCAACAAGCATCAAGCCCAATTGAAGTCATCGAAGGGCCATTGATGAATGGTATGAATACAGTGGGTGATTTGTTTGGCGAAGGCAAAATGTTTTTACCCCAAGTTGTGAAATCAGCTCGTGTGATGAAACAAGCGGTTGCTTATCTCGAACCTTATATTCAAGCGACAAAACAAGCAGGTACTTCCGCAGGTAAAATTTTACTCGCTACCGTAAAAGGGGATGTTCACGATATTGGTAAAAATATTGTCGGAGTTGTTTTACAGTGCAATAACTACGAAATTATCGATTTAGGTGTGATGGTGCCTTGCGATAAAATTTTGCAAACAGCAATTGATGAAAAAGTCGATATTATTGGTCTTTCAGGGCTGATCACACCTTCACTGGATGAGATGGTGAATGTTGCTAAAGAGATGGAAAGGCGCGGTTTTTCTTTACCATTAATGATTGGTGGAGCAACAACATCTAAAGCGCATACGGCAGTAAAAATAGAACCCAATTACAGTCATCCTACCGTTTATGTACAAAATGCATCGAGAACTGTAGGTGTTGTTGCCGCACTATTATCTGAAACACAAAAAGCGGATTTTGTTGCAAAAACACGGCGTGAATATGAAGTCGTACGCCAGCAATATGCCAGAAAAAAACCTCGTACGCCTCCTGTTTCTTTAGAAGCTGCACGACAGAATGCACTACAAATTGATTGGCAAAATTACATACCACCAAAGCCTAATCAATTAGGCGTGCAGGAGATCGCTGCAAGTATTGAAACCTTGCGTGAGTATATCGATTGGACACCTTTCTTTATGACGTGGTCTTTAGCGGGTAAATATCCTCGAATTTTAGAAGATGACGTGGTGGGCGAAGAAGCAAAACGTGTATTTGCCGATGCAAATGCGATGCTGGATAAATTAAGTCACGAAAAATTATTAACACCAAAAGGAATTGTTGGGTTATTTCCTGCAAATCGTGTCGGTGATGATATTGTGATTTATCGCGATGAAACTAGGCAACAACCGTTGTTATATAGCTGCCATTTACGTCAGCAAACAGAGAAAAAAGAGTTTCCTAACTACTGTTTAGCCGATTTTATTGCTCCTGTAGAAAGTGGTGTTCCTGACTATTTCGGTGCTTTTGCTGTAACAGGAGGGTTAGAAGAAGACACGCTCGCCAATGCTTATGATAATGCTCATGATGATTACAATAAGATTATGGTGAAAGCATTATCAGACCGTCTTGCTGAAGCTTTTGCGGAATACCTTCACCAACAAGTGAGAACAAAAATTTGGGGATATAACCCTGATGAAGCTCTCTCTAATGACGAGCTTATTCGAGAAAAATATCAAGGAACACGACCTGCACCGGGATATCCGGCTTGTCCTGAACACACAGAAAAAGCCAAAATTTGGCAACTGCTTGATGTTGAAAATCGTATTGGTATGAAGCTAACAGATGCTTATGCAATGTGGCCAGGTGCTTCAGTATCCGGTTGGTATTTTAGTCATCCTGAAAGTAAATATTTTGCAGTTGCTCAAATTCAAAAAGATCAGGTTGACGATTACGCAAAACGTCGAGGGATGAGTGTTAGTGAAGTTGAACGTTGGTTAGCGCCTAATTTAGGGTATGAGTCTTAATTTGTCTTTATTCTAAGATCTCAACAATATAATAATCTAGAGGGGATAGCGATATCCCCTTGTTATTTCCTCTCGCAGTTCCCATTAAAGGTGTATAAGCTATAAGCCTGTATCAGAAAAAAGGACATGACGATGAACTATACTTTGTACCTTCAGAAAACCCCACCTGCTGGCGTTGAGGTGCCGTTTCCTTCTTTAGCAAAAGGGAATTATCCATTAAGTGAAGTTTTAATTAATGCTTTTTTAAATCTGATGCAATTAACAGGAAGTTTAGATACAGAGGCAATTTTAGACGAAAAAGCATTTGACAATATTTGGCTAAAAGCAGAAATGACGCCTGCACGAATTGAAGAAGTTGGAGACTATATTTATCATAAAATTCCTACTTCTCCTGAGCCTGTTGATGAAGAAATTGTGTTATTTAAGCAAGCCATGAAAGAAGAAGAAGCGTTATTAGCGAAAGAAAGTGACAAAGAAGGTCATATTCCTATTCATAAATTTGCCACTAATGATGGTTGGATTGTCACTCCGAATGAGTGTGAAATCATTGCAGTTACGCTTACCGCTAAGTTACTAGAAGATAACCGAGTTTTTGTTGAGAAAATTGCAAAGATGTCTCATCTAGCTCATCGTTCTTTAGAAATTGCTTTAATTGATTTTGGTAAATTTAACCAATTTGCGAAAAAATATGGCGGTTATCGAGTCTATTAAAAAAATAAAGTATTTTTAATGTAACGTATGAAAAGTAGAAGAGAAATAATGTCTTATCTCTCTTCTATATCTTGAAATTAGTCATTAATTAAAACAGTGTATCATGTAATTTACGCACAATATTATCCGCATCTTTCCCATCAACTAATAAACATAAATTATGGGTACTTGCGCCGTGACTTATCATTCGAATATTGTAATTTTCTAATGCGCCAAAAATCTGGCTTCCTAAGCCATTCACTTGTGAGAGTGAATTACCGATAATCGCAACCAGAGCCAAATTTTCTTCTACTTCAACACGACATAATGCGGATAGTTCCGTTAAGAGCGCATTGGTTAATAAACTACCTGATGCGCTGGTGGTACCTGTTGTATCGAGGGTTAACGCAATGCTTACTTCAGATGTGGTTATCACATCAACAGAGATATGATGACGCGATAAAATAGTAAATATTTCTGCTAAAAAACCGCGTGCATGAAGCATTTTCAGGCTATGTAACGTGAGTAAAGTTTGTTTTCTACGTAGCGCAATCGCGCGAAATACAGGTGGATTTTCTGTTTGAGCACAAACCAATGTGCCACCTTCTTCGGGGGCTTTACTTGAGCCAACAAATACAGGAATACCACTACGAACTGCGGGTAATAATGTCGCAGGATGCAAAATTTTAGCGCCAAAAGTTGCCATTTCTGCGGCTTCATCAAAGGCAATTTGATCAATACGATGTGCCTCTGGCACTATTCTTGGATCAGTGCTGTAAATACCCGGTACATCCGTCCAGATATCCACACGAGACATGCCGAGTGCTTCACCAATCAATGCAGCGGTATAATCACTACCACCACGACCTAGCGTTGTTGTTCTACCTTTTGGCTCTTGACCAATAAAGCCTTGTGTGACAATCACTGTTTCCTCTAAACGAGGTTGAATAAGGCTTTGTGTGAGCTCTGTTAATTGCATCATATCGGGTTCAGCATGGCAAAACAGATCGTTGGTTTTCATCACTTTTCTGACATCAAACCAGTCTGCTTGTACACCTTTTTCACGCAATAGTTCAACAAAGAGCAATGTCGACATTAATTCACCGTGGCTGACTAATTCATCTGTTAATGCATCAGATGTGGCAAGTGACGCTGCTTCTGAGAGCATCTCAATATTCTCAAGCAGGCGATTTATTTCTTGAGAAATAATTTCTGGCTGAGAAAGCTGATTGATAATCGCATACTCAATATCACGCACTTGTGAGAGTAAAGCTTCTCGTTGTGAAAGTTCAGTCCCTGATGCAAGTTCAATTAATAAATTAGTTATTCCCGCAGATGCCGAAAGAACGACGACACGAACTGATTTTTGTTTAAGAATAATATCTGCACACTTTTCCATTGCTGAATAGTTAGCAACACTAGTGCCACCAAATTTAGCGATAGTGTATGGCGATGATGTAGATGAAGGCGTAGCAGTATTATCAGTCATTGTCGTATTCCTTTAGGCAAAAATGAGATGTTGGACACAACTTAGAAATATCGGTTATTAAGTAGAGAGTCAATGTAGAGTGAAGAATAATCAATTTAATTAATAATCAGCTCTACATTATCGGTTTTACCTATGAAAGTAATTAGTACTAGATTTGTTGAATGGTTTTGACCAATATCATCAAATGAGAAAGAATTGACTGTAACTATTAAATGTCAGGCTACAATCTGAGAATATCAGATTGTAATCTTAAGAGAGTATTGTGAATGAAAAATGTAAACCCAACCCAAACACTCGCCTGGAAGGCATTAGAAAACCATTTTTCGGTTATCAAAGATACCGAGATGAAAACACTTTTTGCTCAGGAACCATCACGCTTTGAGCAATTTTCAAAAGTATTTTCAGACCAAATTCTAGTGGATTTTTCAAAAAACCGTATTACGAAAGAAACATTAGATAAATTGCAGGCTTTGGCTAAGGAATGTGACGTAGAAGGTGCGATACATAGCATGTTTACGGGTGAAAAAATCAACCGTACTGAAGATCGTGCTGTATTGCATACCGCATTACGTAATCGTAGCAATACTCCCGTCATCGTTGATGGCAAAGATGTCATGCCAGAAGTTAATGCCGTGCTGAATAAAATGAAACAGTTCAGTGAACGTATTATTAGTGGCGAATGGAAAGGTTATACAGGCAAAGCAATTACTGATGTTGTGAATATTGGTATCGGTGGATCCGATCTCGGCCCTTATATGGTAACAGAAGCATTACGTCCGTATAAAAACCACCTTACTATGCATTTCGTTTCGAATGTTGATGGTACACATATTGCCGAAACACTGAAAAAATGTGATCCCGAAACGACATTATTCTTAATTGCGTCAAAAACATTTACCACACAAGAGACCATGACAAATGCGCATTCAGCAAGAGATTGGTTCTTAGCATCAGCGAAAGAGAGTGCTTTTGTCGCTAAACATTTCGTCGCGTTATCTACGAATAGCACCGAAGTTGAAAAATTTGGTATTGATACGGCCAACATGTTTGAGTTTTGGGATTGGGTCGGTGGTCGTTATTCATTATGGTCAGCAATTGGTTTATCTATCGCGTTATCTGTTGGTTATGACAACTTTGAGCAATTACTGGAAGGTGCTCATGCAATGGATAACCACTTTAGAACCGCTGATGCTGAAAATAACATCCCAACAATCCTTGCACTGATTGGCATTTGGTATAACAATTTTTTTGGTACAGAAACTGAAGCGATTCTACCATACGATCAGTACATGCATCGTTTTGCTGCTTACTTCCAACAAGGCAATATGGAGTCAAATGGTAAGTATATTGATCGCGATGGAAATAAAGTCAGTTACCAAACAGGGCCTATTATTTGGGGCGAACCGGGTACAAATGGCCAACATGCGTTTTATCAACTGATCCATCAAGGTACAAAAATTATCCCTTGTGATTTTATTGCACCTGCAATTAGCCATAATCCTCTATCTGATCATCATGCAAAACTGATGTCTAACTTTTTTGCTCAAACAGAAGCACTCGCTTTTGGTAAAACTCGTGAGCAAGTTGATGCTGAATTTGCCGCAGCAGGAAAAGATCCTAAAACCATGGACTATGTTGCACCTTTTAAAGTATTTGAAGGTAATCGACCAACAAACTCTATTTTATTAAAAGAAATTACGCCTTATTCATTGGGGGCATTGATTGCCATGTATGAACATAAGATCTTTGTACAAGGTGTTATTTTCAATATCTTCACGTTTGACCAATGGGGTGTTGAATTAGGTAAACAGCTAGCTAACCGCATTCTTCCTGAATTAGAAGGTAAGGAAAGTGTTAACAGCCATGATAGCTCAACAAATAATCTGATTAATCGTTATAAAGCATGGCGTTAATCGAATAAACTGAATATAAGTAGTCGGTTAGATACAAAGGAGGTTTTTATGGCCTCCTTTATTTTTCGAATGTTTCGTGCTCAATCTAATTTTCTTTTAACGCTTTTTTAGATTATTTATGCGAAATGTTATCAGCTTTTAACTTCCCTGAGTCACATCATGATATCCTTATGAATAATAAATCGCATAAGCTAGGATCATCAACGCGTGATGATGAAATAATGTTCAAAAAATCAATAATTACTCCCGCTCCTATCCATTGGTTACCTAATGAGGAACACGAAAGTATTAAAGAAAGTACATTAAGTTGGTTAATGGAATTAGGCTCGATGACTCGACGTTTTGAGCAATATTGTAATAAAGTCACTGTAATGCCTTACCAAGAAGGATTTGTTGACTTTATTGAACTTGCTGACGAAAGAGCGTGTTTACCCAAAAGTCAGCGTTATTGGTTAAGAGAAGTGGTATTGTGTGGTGATGATATTCCTTGGTTATTAGGGCGGACGTTAGTGCCAGAAGAGACATTGACAGGCGAAGACAGAAAACTGGTCAATCTAAGAACCGTTCCACTTGGGCGTTATCTGTTTCAGGAAACAACCTTAAGTCGTGATTTTATTCATATCGGGCAACAAAATGGGTATTGGTTACGCCGTTCTCGTTTTCAGCTTTCAGATAAACCTTTATTATTAACCGAGATGTTTCTACCTGCATCACCAGTTTATGAGAAGTAATTAAGGGGAGCTAAAATTGGAGGGAAGTATGACGCAAAGTAAATGGCAAGCATATAGCCGTTTAATGCGTATAGATAAACCTATCGGAGCGCTATTACTACTTTGGCCAACTTATTGGGCTTTGTGGATTGCCGCTAAAGGCTTTCCAGATTGGCATATTCTGATTGTCTTTACTATTGGCGTGTTCTCTATGCGTGCCGCTGGGTGTGTAATAAACGACTTTGCTGACCGAAAAATTGATGGCAGTGTTGAACGAACTAAAAATAGACCATTACCTAGTGGGGCAGTGACAGAAAAAGAGAGCAAAATCTTATTTATCGTTTTGGTACTCTTGTCATTTGCATTAGTTCTAACACTTAACACCATGACTATTTGGCTCTCTGTGGCAGGGCTTGCACTGGCGTGGTTTTATCCTTTCGTTAAACGGTTTAGTAACTTACCTCAGCTTATTTTAGGTATGGCTTTTGGTTGGTCAATTCCAATGGGATTTGCCGCCGTTTCTGAAACTTTGCCGTTAGTGTGCTGGCTATTATTCCTGGTTAATATTGTCTGGTCTGTTATTTACGATACGCAATATGCAATGGTTGATCGTAATGATGATATAAAAATAGGGGTTAAATCTACCGCTATTTTATTCGGTCGTTATGACAAAATTATTATCGGTATTTTACAACTGGTGATGCTGGCATTATTAGTGGGTATTGGTATTTTGCTGAATTTGAAAGGTATCTACTACTGGTCGCTATTGTTAGTCACAGCTCTGTTTATTTATCAACAGAAGCTTATTGCAGAGCGTGAAAGAGCGCCGTGTTTCCAAGCTTTTATGAATAATAACTATGTTGGTTTTGTTTTGTTTGCGGGTATTTTATTTAGTTATTTTTAAGATAAATAAGCGCTAAAGTATTCTCTATTATTGAGTAGAAATAAAAAGGGATAAGCAATGAGCTTATCCCTTTTCTATTTCGGTCATAATGCTAATTACTGATTATTCATCAGCTTTAGGCTCACTTTTTTCGTCAACAGTTTGTACTAAATTGTTATCTTCAGTGATCCCGACGCTTTCAATGGTTAAGCGAATTTCTGGTGACATTAATTTTGCAATCACTTGGTAAAGGGCAGATGCATCTGCTTTTAGGATATCTTCATTATCATTGAGATACCCTTCTTCACGTAGCGTTGAAACTAAGGTAGAGAATACCGCTTTATCAAAGAATTCAGGTGCGTTGATACCATGCAAAACTGAAAGACGTTGTGCCAAGATACGGCTCTCTTTTTCCAATAATGCACGGCTAATTTCAGGTGCAAAATTGAGTAAAGAGAGTGTAATGCCATAGCGTTGCAGTGTTTCTCTGACACTGGCGGCTAAAAGCTGTAATGGACGAATACGCGCTGGATTGATACGCAGTAAGCCATCACTATCACAACAAATCAGGCGCTGACGGCACAATTCTGCAATCAAAGTATTAATGACTTCAGGGAGTTCTTCTTTCTCATAACGAATAAATAGTTCCGCTTTAATAAGAGGGAAGATGAGCTCAACTTGTTTCATTAAATCATCACGATGAATTTTTTCATGATGTAAGACGATGCTTGCAATTAATGACGGAGTGATCATTAAGTGGATTGTGTTATTGCGGTAATAAGTCATTAATACCGCGCTTTCACGAGGGAGTACCACAATATCACCCAAGCTGTCTTTTTCGACTTGGAATTTATCTGACTGTAGAGCGTGTTCTAATAAGGCTTTAGCGTTTTTATCAGACACAATCATATCCGTCGAATAAGGCACATTGCGTAATAATTGTAGATAACAATCTATTTGCTCTAACAGTTGTTCTCTCGTGAGTGCGCGTTGACGTGATGCCAATAAGGCTGTTGAAACAAGATTGATTGCATTAATAGATGCTGCATTATTGATATGAACCATAATGTTATCAGCGAGTGTGCTTACTGTTGGGTTTAACCAACTTGGGCGCTGTGGCTCAATGGGGTCAATATCATCACGCCATTGTGGTACAGCTTGATTTAAGTATTGTACAACAGAAATTGGCTCACCAAAATTCACATAGCCTTGACCAAGGTTACGTAATTTACGTAATCCCCTGACCATCTGCATAAAGCCTTCTTTCTCTTTTGTTGCGCCACGTAATTCTTTGGCATAGGTTGCCACTTCCATAACGTGTTCATAACCAATGTAAATTGGAACAACAGAGATAGGACGTGTTTCACCACGCAACATGGCTTGTACCGTCATTGAAAGTGTTCCTGTTTTAGGATCTAACAATCGACCTGTACGAGAGCGGCCACCTTCAACGAAATATTCAATGGAGTAGCCACGTGTAAATAGCTCGCCTAAATATTCACGAAAAATGGTGGAGTAAAGCTTGTTACCTTTAAAGGTTCTTCGAATAAAGAAAGCCCCTAAACGGCGGAAAATAGGGCCGGCTGGCCAGAAATTGAGGTTAATACCTGCTGCTATATGTGGGGGGACTAAACCTTGGTGGTAAAGTACATAAGAAAGCAGTAAGTAGTCCATGTGGCTACGGTGACAAGGAACATACACGATTTCATGCCCATCTTGCGCGAGTTTACGTACTCGTTCGGCATTATAAACGTTGATACCTTGGTAGAGCTTATTCCATGTCCAACTTAATACGCGATCACTAATACGCACTGCTTCATATGAGAAATTAGCTGCAATTTCTTCCATGATATCTGTGGCATTTTTACGCGCTTTGTCAAGTGAGATTTTCTTCGCTTTTGATTCATCTTCAATCGCTTTTTCAATTGCTTTTGATGAAAGCAATTTATTGAAGAGATCTTGGCGTGCTGGCAATTTAGGGCCAACAGCGGCTAAACGCTGGCGTGAAAAGTGAATACGTGCAACACGTGCAAGTTTTCTCGCTATACTCGTGTCCGTGCCGTGTTCGTTCGCCATTTCACGCATTGATACAGTGGGTGAAAAACGAACAAAACTATCACGACCTAACCAGAGGATAGCGATAAATTTTTGGATACCGTTAAGCACGCGTAAATGTGGAACACCATTATGGCCTTCACGACCAGGAGAGCGTCCAAACATCACAGAAACTGGCAACATCTCGATATCAAGATGTGGGTTATTACGATGTGCATCAAGATAAGCGTGGAATGTCTTCACGGAATCTTTACGAGGATCGGGGGAGTAGTAACGGAATACTCTTGGGCCGTCATCAATAAAGACATAAGCAGGAAGCTTTGTACCGCCTATCTCAATGGGTTGCAGTGGATCAGGCAATCCTAAAGATAAACATTGCTGTCTTAATGTCAGTAAGTCCGCCTTTGAATGATAAGGCAGAACATAAAGGAAAGATCGCGACGTATCTAACCCTAATTCAGTGATAGGATCAGTCGGAACTCGTTTGCTTTTTACCAGTAATTTTAGTGGTAAATTCAATGTGTTATAATATAGTTTACGCCAAGCTGACATAAATAGTTGTAGCCTCTTATTAGCAATACTTCGAAAGCATAACAGAAAGTCTTTCGTAGATCTGTGGTGCTGTGACAATATTAATAGAGAAAAGTGGCAAAATAATCGTTTGTTTTCGATAGAGTTTATTATGGCTAATCAAAATAAAGGTCTTACCCGAATCATCAAAGCAGGTGGCTATTCATACAAAGGCATTCGTGCCGCTTGGATTAATGAAGCCGCTTTTAGACAAGAAGCAATTGTGACCTTGGTTGCAATTATCCTTTCATTTTTCATCGATGTCAGTGGTCTAGAGCGCATTTTACTCATTGGTTCCGTTGTATTGGTTGTGATCTTGGAACTGGTAAATAGCGCAATAGAAGCGGTTGTCGATCGAATTGGATCTGAATACCATGAATTATCCGGACGTGCAAAAGATATGGGTTCTGCCGCCGTTCTGATTGCTATTATATTGGGATTATTTACTTGGGTAACCATTCTTTGGGGGCATTTCTTCGCATAAAGTTAAAAATTTCGCTTTTTGTCGAAAAATAATCCAGAGATGCGTGTTTTATATTCATTTTAGGTTTCAAATCGTCATATACCTGTATATACTCACAGTTTGACTGTATAAACAAACAGGGGGCGGAATGAAAGCATTAACTGCAAGGCAGCAGCAGGTTTACGATTTGGTTCGTGATCACATTTCGCAAACGGGTATGCCACCAACACGGGCTGAAATAGCTTCCCAGCTTGGGTTTCGCTCACCAAATGCGGCAGAAGAGCACTTAAAAGCTCTTGCTCGTAAAGGCGTGATAGAAATTGTCTCTGGTGCATCCAGAGGTATCCGTTTGCTAATGGAAGAAGAACCAGAAGGATTGCCATTAATTGGGCGAGTCGCGGCGGGTGAACCACTTTTAGCGCAAGAGCATATTGAAAGCCATTATCAAGTTGACCCAATGCTATTTAAACCAAGTGCAGATTTTTTATTGCGTGTTAATGGCATGTCAATGAAAGATATCGGTATTATGGATGGTGATTTACTTGCTGTGCATAAAACGCAAGATGTTCACAATGGGCAAGTGATTGTGGCGCGTATTGAAGATGAAGTGACAGTAAAGCGCTTCAAGAAAAGCGGTAATAAAATTGAGCTTCATGCAGAAAACCCAGAGTTTTCACCAATTATCGTCGATTTACGCGAACAAAGCTTTACTGTGGAAGGTTTAGCCGTTGGGGTTATTCGTAACAGCGAATGGCTGTAATTTGTGCCAAAGTAAGTCAACAAAACTTATTTTAAAAAGATGCAGATGATGTGTAAAAACATAAAATCATCTGCATTTTTTATTTTTCTAATTTGTATAAAAAAACACCATTACACTACAAATGTAATTACAATATGATGTGTTTTAATTGCGTAAGTGCTTATGACAACGATACAAGTCACCTGGCTTTTTGTATTTTATAAGTTTAACGAGGCTTATAGTCGCCGGTTTTTTTCTGCTTAAGATTATCATCCATACTATGATCATGATGACAACCTTCAGGATGGGTACACTCTTGTGCTTCATGGCATTGTGAACACAATCCATGAATTTCGATGACGCTATGTCGTAAATGAAATCCACTCTCTTTTGCTAGTAATGAAATCGCATCTTCGATTTTATGACTATTCTTTTCAGTGACAGATAAGCAACGGTCACAAATTAGCATTACTGACGTATGTTCAACATCATCAAAATGATGACAAAGCACATAACTGTTGGTGGATTCTATTTTATGGATAAATCCTTGCTCAAGTAAAAACTCTAATCCACGATAGACTGTTGGCGGTTTTGCTTGAGGCTCAACTTGGCGTAATAAATCCAATAAATCATATGCGCTGATAGCAGAAGGTTGCTGGATTATCAGACGTAATACTGCCAGACGTTGTGAAGTCAGGCGAACACCTCGTTTCTGGCAGATCTTTTCTGCCTGAGCGAGCAATTTCTCTTCATTCATGGGGATAAGATGCTCTCAGACGTTGTTAATAACATAGATCCTATCATATTTTTCAAGAGTAAACCTTTGTGTAAAGTGGGGTTTTGTGAAAATAACTGTAGTATTACATCCTTTTTAAAAGGATCTGCTGTTCGATAAAAAAACATGTTTTCTTTCAACAATATAAAGTAGATACTTTTAAAGAGAGATAAATAAGTAATAATTTATTGTGTAAAGCAAGTTGATTCACATGGGCGAACTGGTTTTTCATGTTGATATGTACTGGCCATTAGTAACAAAAACCCAGCCTAAGCTGGGTTAATTTTTTAGATGATTTTAGATAATTTGTTCTGAACCGTTGGGTAGGACACGTGCGCCCTCAAAAGGGTTAGCCGTTGTCCCCCCACCGAACCGTACGTGCACATTTCTATGCATACGGCTCTCCGCTAGACTTAGCAAAGTTTCTATAGTCTGGCAGCTTCCCTCTGTGAAGATCGACATGACAGTCCTTACATAAAACTAACGTCTTCCGATGTCGGGCAATCATCAGTCTTTTCCAAGGCTCTGTACCATCCTTAATATCCTTCAGTTTACGCACATGGTGAACTTCAAGATATCCAGTAACGGTGCCGCAGTATTCACATTTGTTACCTGCCATTCTGTCTAGCAATTCAGTTCTGCTCGAATATTTATAAACATTCGGAAACGGGTCGGCAAAACTTGCTAGAGACACACTTCGATTTTTAAGTTGAAAAACTTCAAGTTCATAAAGTTTTCCATTACGAATTTCTCTGTGGATATATCGACCATCAGCCTGCTTCAATCGTTTAGCGATTTTAGTTCTAGATGAACGATGTTTTCCAGCCAGCGTCTTTAACAGACTATTCATCCATATCCAATGTAGCTTATTCAGATATAGAACTGGTGCTAAGTTATAGTAATTGGCATAGCCACGCATTTCAGCATTGTATTGACTAATAATTTCATAGTCAGACAAATACATCATTGCAGGCTTTCCTCTGCAACCGTCCATGCCAGATTCGTAATTCCCGTAGCCACGGAGCGCACAGAATTTCTGTATTTTCGCTCTCGGAACACCAAGGTGAATGTGTTCAGTAATGGTGCGCTTAACAGCGTGAGTTTTACTGCCATCCGAGTTGTGTCCCACAACACATTTAACTCGTTTATTTTCCCTACGACATAGAATTTCATATCCGAGAAAGATAAAACCTTGTTTCGGGTCAACTACGCTTGATTTCTCTTTCGATACTTCAAGCTTTAATTCCGACTCAACAAATTCAGTAATGTCAGACATTACTTGCATTGCTTCCTGTTTAGAACCAATGATCCCAATTAGAAAGTCGTCAGCATACCGAACATAACGCATACGCTTAAAGTCAGGGTCGTCCATAAGAACACTTGAGGTATTAACCAATTGCTCTTCAAGGTTTTTGATTTCCATTTCCCACTTGGCAATTTTCTGCTCATCAGCAGGGTAGCCAGATGCACCAAAGCCTTGTCTTATCCACTTTATACGATTAGCTCGATTTTGTAGTGCCCGCTTGTATTCAGGATTAGGTTTTCTTCGTCCTCCATTGCTAAACTCTTTGATTTTAATTTTCATAAACTCATCAAGTTCATGGAGAAAAACATTGGCTAGTATAGGGGATATGATTCCCCCTTGCGGTGTCCCACTGTGGGTGCCAAAGTAACGCCATTCTTCCATGTAACCAGCTTTCAGAAACTTCTTTAGAAGCCCAAGAAAAGCCCGGTCATCAATCTTATTGCTAAGAAATTTCAGCAATAAGTCATGGTTAATATTGTCGAAGTATCCCTTAATATCGACATCACAAACCCATTTGGTGCTTTTCCAACCATTACGTATTTCAGTAAGTGCTGTGTGGCATGATTTGTTGGGTCGAAATCCATAGCTCCAATCGCTAAAGACTGGTTCATAAATTTCCTCAAGGATCATTCTCATGACCTCTTGAATCAACTTGTCGTCACCACTGGGAATTCCTAAAGGTCGTTTCTTACCATTCGGATTCCTAGCATCCTTGGGGATGTGTGTGCGTCTGCAAGGCTTTGGACGATAGTCACCTGATTTAATTAGGTTGATAATATTTTGAACTCTATCAACACCCATACCATCGAGTGTGTTTGAGTCTACCCCTTTCGTCATGGCTCCACGATTAGAGTAGATGTTGGCATACGCCTGCATCCAAAGATCTTGATGGTTACACATTATTTTATGTAATTTCTTGACCTTATAGCCTTGCTTACTTGCTTTATTAATACCAATCAGAGCATTGAGTGTTCTTTGTAATAGCACTGACTATTGAACCTCGCTTCTTTTAGTATCGTGTCTAACTGTCTCCCTTCCCCCCTACATTTAAGCTTTCGTATGAGTTACCTCGATACTTATACTCAAATTTCAGGTCGGATTTAAACCGACTGCTACCTCATTACAAGGCTACGTTGGGTACTATGGAGCCTCCGTCACCATATTGGTTGTTTATCTCAAACCAACTTAGGTGATCCCGCATTTCTTTATAAACAAGATGCGTCCCACTTAGGTTCCACTTACGTCCAATTACCACTCTCACCGAGCAGGTGCCAAGATTGTTGGATACGATAGCCTTTTAACAATAATTATCGTAAATCTTGGTATGACTCCTGAACTATCGTGAGTCAAAGATATCCCGAAACCCACTATGGACTATGATTCAACCAATCAGGTTTAACCTTATGGGACTTGCAATGACTGGCGCAAAGTAGATAGTTTCCCCGCCACCAGCCTTTTGACCTAACATGCTGCACTCCCCTCCCTCTTTCGAGGTTCAAGTCTATTACTAGACAAGGATAAGTTAGGCTTGCAATAGGCTTTCCAACAGCCTATACTTGCGACATAAATTAGCCGTAAGCGCTTGATTTACAAAGCAAAATGGCGCACTTAAAACGGAATGTCGTCATCAAAATCCATTGGTGGTTCATTACTTGGTGCTGGAGCTGCAGCGGGTTGTTGTGGGCGAGATTGAGCACCACCGCTAAATTGTTGTGATGCTTGTGGCTGTTGTGGTTGACCCCAACCGCCTTGGCCACCTTGAGATGGCGCGCTGTCTTGGCCGCCACGGCCACCTAACATCTGCATTGTGCCGCCGATATTAACAACAACTTCAGTGCTATATCTGTCTTGGCCGCTTTGGTCTTGCCATTTACGTGTTTGTAATTGGCCTTCGATATACACTTGTGAACCTTTACGCAGATATTCGCCTGCAATTTCCGCTAATTTGCCGAAAATTACCACACGGTGCCACTCGGTTTTTTCTTTCATTTCACCGGTTTGTTTATCGCGCCAGCTTTCTGATGTTGCCAATGTTAGGTTGGCAACTGCACCGCCACTTGGCATATAACGGATTTCTGGATCCTGCCCTAAATTACCGATAAGAATAACTTTGTTTACGCCTCTGCTCGCCATGTGAGGTACTCCTGCGAAAGTAAATTTTTTGAAATCATAAGCGAATAAGTTTATCACGTACGCTAAAATTTGAATATGACGTGTGATGAATTTCTCAATTGTGAACATTGTCGAAATTTTTTTGTCTCAAAATGACAGGTTTACATCATCATTCAATTTCACTATATATACTGTATATCCATTCAGTTAACTTTGTGTCATAATTATCCGATTATTTCTTTTTCGGCGACTCTCTCAATCCGGGATATATTCATGGATAAAATCGAAGTACGGGGCGCTCGCACCCATAATCTAAAAAATATCAATTTGGTCATTCCTCGCGATAAACTTATTGTTATTACGGGACTTTCAGGCTCAGGTAAATCCTCTTTAGCCTTTGATACGCTTTATGCAGAAGGGCAACGACGTTATGTTGAATCACTTTCTGCTTATGCTCGTCAGTTTCTTTCGTTAATGGAAAAGCCTGATGTTGATCACATTGAAGGTTTATCTCCCGCTATTTCGATTGAACAAAAATCTACATCACATAACCCACGTTCAACGGTGGGAACCATCACCGAAATACACGATTACCTACGTCTCTTATTTGCGCGTGTTGGTGAACCTCGTTGCCCTGATCATGATATTCCATTAGCCGCTCAAACAGTGAGCCAAATGGTTGATAATGTACTTGAGCAACCAGAGGGTAAGCGCTTAATGCTGTTAGCACCTGTGGTGAAAGAACGTAAAGGTGAGCATATTAAGCTACTCAATAATCTTGCTGCTCAAGGTTATATTCGTGCGCGTATTGACGGCGAAGTGTGCGATCTTTCTGATCCACCAACATTAGAATTACAGAAAAAACATACCATTGAAGTGGTAATTGACCGTTTTAAAGTACGTGACGATCTGGCTCAACGCTTAGCGGAATCTTTTGAAACTGCGTTAGAACTTTCAGGTGGTACTGCCGTTATCTCTGATATGGATGATAACAATGCAGAAGACATTATTTTTTCTGCAAACTTTGCTTGTCCTGTTTGTGGCTACAGCATGAGCGAGTTAGAACCTCGTTTATTCTCTTTTAATAACCCTGCAGGGGCTTGTCCAACTTGTGATGGTTTAGGTGTTCAGCAATTTTTTGATCCTGAATTAGTGATCCAAAATAGAGACATCTCCCTTGCTGGTGGTGCCATCAAAGGGTGGGATCGCCGTAACTTCTACTATTTCCAAATGCTACGCTCATTGGGTGAGCACTATCATTTTGATGTTGAAGCACCATTTGATTCGTTACCAGATAATATTCAAAAAGTCATTTTAACGGGATCAGGCAAAGAGAATATTGAATTTAAATACACAAACGATCGTGGTGATGTTGTTGTTCGTCATCATCCTTTTGAAGGTGTATTAAATAATATGGAACGCCGTTACCGCGAGACAGAATCTAGTGCGGTACGTGAGGAGCTTTCTAAATATATTAGTAATCGTTCTTGTGCTTCTTGTGGTGGTACACGTTTACGCCGAGAAGCGCGCCATGTGTATGTTGAAAACACCACATTGCCTGAAATAGCAGATTACAGTATTGGTCATGCCATGACCTTTTTCCAAAATCTAAAATTGAGCGGTCAGCGAGCGAAGATTGCAGAAAAAGTCTTAAAAGAGATCAGTGACCGATTAAAATTCTTGGTCAATGTGGGATTAAATTACCTCACACTTTCTCGTTCTGCAGAAACTTTATCAGGTGGTGAAGCTCAACGTATTCGCTTAGCCAGTCAGATTGGTGCGGGATTAGTTGGTGTGATGTATGTATTGGATGAACCTTCGATAGGGTTACATCAACGAGATAACGATCGTCTACTTGAAACGCTGATCCACTTGCGTAATTTGGGTAACACTGTGATCGTCGTAGAACATGACGAAGATGCCATCCGTGCCGCTGATCATGTTATTGATATTGGTCCTGGTGCAGGTGTTCATGGTGGTGAAATTGTCGCTCAAGGGACACTTGAAGATATTATTAATAACCCGAATTCATTAACGGGGAAATTCTTAAGTGGTGAACGTCGCATCGCAATTCCAGAACAACGAGTGCCTGTTGATCGCGAAAAAATGCTGACCATTCTTGGCGCAAAAGGTAATAACCTAAAAAATGTAAATCTAAAATTACCAGTAGGTTTATTTACCTGTATTACAGGTGTTTCAGGATCAGGTAAATCAACGTTGATCAACGATACGTTATTTCCTATCGCACAACGCCAATTAAATGGGGCAACAAATAGTGTACCTGCACCTTATTTAGATGTTGAAGGGCTAGAATATTTCGATAAAGTGATTGATATTAACCAAAGCCCAATTGGTCGTACTCCTCGTTCAAACCCCGCAACTTATACCGGTGTCTTTACACCTATTCGTGAGCTATTTGCGGGTGTACCTGAATCTCGTACTCGTGGTTATACACCGGGACGGTTCAGTTTCAACGTAAAAGGTGGGCGTTGTGAAGCTTGCCAAGGTGATGGCGTTTTAAAAGTTGAAATGCATTTTTTACCTGATGTGTATGTACCTTGTGATCAATGTAAAGGCCAGCGTTATAACCGTGAAACTCTTGAAGTTAAATACAAAGGAAAAAATATCCACGAAGCGTTAGATATGACCATTGAAGAGGCGAGAGAGTTCTTTGATGCTGTGCCAGCATTGGCTCGTAAGCTACAAACATTGATTGATGTTGGCCTTTCTTATATTCGCTTGGGACAATCAGCAACGACGTTATCGGGCGGTGAAGCGCAGCGGGTTAAGTTAGCAAAAGAGTTGTCAAAACGTGGTACGGGACAGACTCTCTATATTCTCGATGAACCCACAACAGGACTTCACTTTGCTGATATTGAGCTGTTACTTGACGTGCTTCATAAGTTACGCGACCAAGGTAATACCATTGTTGTGATTGAACACAATCTTGATGTGATCAAAACAGCCGACTGGATTGTGGATCTTGGCCCTGAAGGCGGAAGCGGTGGTGGCCAAATTTTAGTGTCAGGTACACCAGAACACGTTGCAGCGTTTGAAGGCTCACATACTGCAAGATTCTTAAAACCAATCTTAGAACGCGGTTATTAAGATCACGCCGCTTATTTCCTTATGATCTAAGCGCTACAGACAATAACTTCTTTCTTGTTTGTAGCGCGATTTCTTCAAGAAAAGTAAATCCATGAAGTACGATAGAATTTAATTCTATCGAAAAAAGTATTCTCTTTTGGTTATACACTTCCTTATCTATTTTTATCTTATCAATCGTCTATTTTTATAAAAAACAGATTAAATGGTTAATTATGCTATTTTGTAACAGTATTTTAACCAAATACGAGATAACAAAGCTAAATAGAAAGGATTATCATAGTATATCGTGATAGACAGCACAGTTTATTTGGTGATTTGTTTCAATTGTTATACTTGACTATTATTGTATAACAATATGTATTTTTCGTTATTTATCAAATATTTACTTGCTTTTAAAGGTCGCGGTAGAAGGTAGGTTATTATTTACTGTGCTCTTTGAACAGATAATCCTACTTTTCTCCTTACGATAGAATTTTTTTCCAAATCATTTCGGGCTATCACGATTTATAACAACTTTTTTCTCCGTAATATTTCCTATCATTTACCCATAATAAATAATACCTGCAAAGAGTAAGGTTATTTTGACATCGCAATGTTAGATAGACTTTTTTTACCCCCAAAATTCGTTTTGCTATTAACAATTACAATATAAAAAGTGAGTACTAATATGGAAACGGCTTCCTCAAAAACAGAGACAACAAGCTATCCCGCAACTAGTGCTGGCGCGCGTCGCGCAGGTATGACTGAACAAGAATGGCGTGCAGCTATTAAATTCGACGGCAATGATGTGGGCTGGGTTATCATGAGCATCGGTATGGCGATCGGTGCAGGTATTGTGTTTTTACCTGTACAGGTAGGCCTGATGGGATTATGGGTTTTCCTACTATCCTCACTGATTGGTTATCCAGCGATGTACCTTTTCCAACGTCTATTTATTAATACGTTGGCTGAATCTCCAGAGTGTAAAGACTACCCAAGCGTTATCACAGGTTATCTTGGTAAAAACTGGGGTATTTTATTAGGCGCACTTTACTTTGTTATGTTGGTCATTTGGATGTTTGTTTACTCAACAGCCATCACCAATGACAGTGCTTCTTACTTACAAACATTTGGTGTGACTGAAAGTTTACTGTCAGAAAACCCATTCTATGGATTGATCCTGATTTGTGCTTTAGTGGCCATCTCTTCTCGTGGTGAGCAATTACTGTTTAAATTATCAAGCTTTATGGTGCTGACTAAACTGCTGGTTGTTGCAGCGTTAGGGCTCTCCATGATTGGTATGTGGCACCTTTATAACGTAGGAGCATTACCACCTGCTGGACGTTTAATCAAAGAAGCAATCATTACATTACCTTTTACACTGACTTCAATTCTGTTTATCCAAACATTAAGTCCAATGGTTATCTCTTACCGTGGTCGTAATAAAAACCGTGAAGTTGCTCGTCACAAAGCGTTACGTGCAATGAACATCGCGTTTGGTGTGTTGTTCTGTACAGTTTTCTTCTATGCAATCTCATTCACATTAGCAATGGGTCATGATGAAGCCGTTAAAGCGTATGAACAAAATATCTCTGCATTAGCGATTGCTGCGAAATTCTTCCCTGGCGGTTGGGTTACAGTAGTAAGCGTTATGCTGAATATCTTCGCTGTAATGACGGCATTCTTTGGTGTCTACTTAGGTTTCCGTGAGGCGACACAAGGGATCGTCATGAACATTCTGCAACGTTATATCCCATTAGAAAAAATCAACCAAAAATGGGTACAAAATGGCATCATGATTTTCGCTGTGCTACTGGCATGGGGTGCAATCATCCTTAATGCACCAGTACTAAGCTTCACTTCAATTTGTAGCCCAATCTTCGGTATGGTGGGTTGTCTTATCCCTGCATACTTAGTGTACAAAGTACCTATGTTACACAAATACAAAGGTGCGTCACTCTATCTGATTATCTTTACCGG
Source organism: Proteus penneri (assembly GCF_022369495.1). Classification (NCBI taxonomy): domain Bacteria; kingdom Pseudomonadati; phylum Pseudomonadota; class Gammaproteobacteria; order Enterobacterales; family Morganellaceae; genus Proteus; species Proteus penneri. Next base: position 3,100,254 of record NZ_CP059690.1, on the reverse strand, counting down.
TTTACTGCTCGTTATCTCTCCGTTCTTGGCATTTTCATAGTCGCCAGCTTCGGTTCTAGTTAGGAGTTGTTTTTAAAAACTAAATTAATCCAAGGTGTTAGATTATGAGCCAGAACAAAAATTCTCATTTATGGTCACAGTTTGTTCGTCAGTTACGTGAAGGTGTTAAGCCAGCAGTCGGTTGCACTGAGCCAATATCATTAGCATTGGCAGCAGCGAAAGCAACTGCGCTTTTAGGAGAGCCAGTTGTTCGTATCGAAGCTTGGGTTTCGCCAAACTTGATGAAAAACGGAATGGGCGTAACAGTGCCGGGAACGGGAATGGCTGGGCTACCTATTGCTGCAGCATTAGGTGCGACAGGAGGAGATCCTGATGCTGGATTGGAGGTCTTATTAAAAGCATCCGCTGATGCGGTTGCTCAAGCTAAAACACTGGTTGCTCAAGGTAAAGTCACCGTGGGTGTAAAAGCACCTTGTGAGGATGTTCTTTATTCTGAAGCGAAAGTGTATAGCCAATCTGGTTATGCCATCGTCAGTATTGCAAGAGAGCATACACACGTTGTTCGTTGTGAATGTAACGGTAGCGTTGTTTTTGAAGAAGATAAATCAGCACTTACCAATAATGGTGCATGTACTGATGAAAAACCTTTTACTGATGTTTGTGCTGAAGATATCTATAACTTCGCACTTAATGTACCCGTGAGCGAAATTGAGTTTATGCTTAATGCTGCTCGTTTAAACGGTGCTTTATCAGAAGAGGGGCTACAAAACACCTATGGATTAGCTATTGGCCGTACCTTAATTCTGCAACAAGAGAAAGGTTTGTTAGGTAAAGACTTACTTAGTGAAATCATGATCAGAGCATCAGCAGCTTCTGATGCTCGCATGGGGGGAGCGGTATTACCTGCAATGAGTAACTCAGGCTCTGGTAATCAGGGTATTGCCGCAACATTGCCCGTAATGGTTGTTGCTGAATTTATTAAAGCAGATGATGAAACTTTATTGCGTGCGTTAGTTTTATCACACTTAATGGCAATTTATGTCCATAGCCATTTTCCACCACTTTCTGCTCTTTGTGCTGCAACTACAGCTTCAATGGGGGCAGCAGCAGGAATGGCATGGTTACTGACAAAAGATTTCACCACTGTCAGTATGTCTATCAACAGTATGATTGGTGATATCAGTGGCATTATCTGTGATGGCGCATCCAATAGCTGTGCAATGAAAGTATCAAGTAGTGCAGCGAGTGCCTATAAAGCAGTATTGATGGCGATGCAAAATCAAAGTGTTGCGGGTACTGATGGTATTGTCAGCGACAATGTTGATAGCTCAATAGCGAATCTCTGTGCATTAGCGAGTCATGCAATGCAACATACCGATATTCAAATCATTGAGATTATGGAAGAAAAAGCGCGTCGTAATGCTGGGGAAAAGAAGCAAGTTGTCAATATATAAAAGGTGAAAACCTAAAGCGACAGTAATGTTGTGATGCAGTAAAAAGAAATACCTGCTTATGAAAAATAGGCAGGTATTTTTTTATCATGAAATCGTGTTAATTGGTTTAAATACTCACAGCCGCAAAGGCTTGAGCAATACGCTGAACATTACCGGTATTAACACCTGCCATACAAACACGGCCAGTACCAACAAGATAAATACCAAATTCGTCACGTAATCTATCAACTTGTGCTTGTGTAAAGCCGGTATAGCTGAACATACCGCGTTGAGTTAATAGATGATCAAAATTCTTTTCAGGCAGTGCAACTTTTAAAGCTTTGACTAACGTAACACGCATCTCTTTAATGCGATCACGCATATGCGCGACTTCTTTTTGCCATTGTGCAGTTAAAACTTGGTCTGATAGCACTTTATTGACAATTTGTGCACCATAGTTTGCAGGGCTTGAATAGATACGACGTACACCCGCTTTCAACTGACCTAACACATGTTCGCATTCAGTGGCATTATCACAAACAACGGATAAGCCGCCAGCACGTTCACCGTAGATCCCAAATATTTTTGAAAAAGAGTTACTGATAAGTATCGGTAATCCTGCTTTTGCCATAGTACGGATCGCGTAAGCGTCATCATCTAAGTTTTCAGCAAATCCTTGATAAGCAATATCTAAAAATGGAATTGCTTGACGAGATTTTAATACTTCAGTGACTTGATCCCATTGATCTTTAGTCAGATCAGAACCTGTTGGGTTATGGCAACAAGGATGCATCAATACAATGCTTTTTTCAGGCAGTTTTTTAAAGCAATCTAAAAGTGCTTCAAATTTTACGCCTTTGGTTTCAGGATCAAAGTAAGGGTAGTCATTCACTTTGAAACCTGAGCCTGCAAAAATAGAACGATGATTATCCCAAGTTGGATCACTTATCCACACTTCTGATCCTGGGAAATAGCGATGCAGAAAATCAGCACCCACTTTTAATGCACCTGATCCACCTAATGTTTGGATTGTGGCTATTTTCTTTTCTGCAATTAGAGGATTATCTGCACCGAAAAGGAGATCTTGAATTTCGCTACGATAAGGTGCTAGCCCTTCCATTGGTAAATAAAGTGTTGCTGTGGGGGTCATGGCATTGAGCTGCTGACGTGCAACTGACACTGTTCCTAAAATAGGGGTCTTGCCTTCTTCATCATAATAAAGACCAATGCTTAAATTAATTTTATCCTGACGCGGGTCTTTGTTATAAACATCCATCAATGAGAGAATCGGATCTCCCGGAAACGCTTCAACCTGTTGAAACACGGCTTCTTCTCCAATCACTTTTAGTGTGTCATAGGGATACAATATCGTGTGTATTATTGTTCGTCTAGGTATTCCATGATGACGCGCGAGGTTAATTTTGTAATCAACTCATAGGCGCTAATACCACTATATTTGGCAATTTCTTCTACAGGCAGCACATCTCCCCATAAAATAGCTTCATCACCGACACTATCAATCAGTTCAGTCCCTAAATCGACGCTGATCATATCCATCGAAACACGACCCACAATAGGCACTTTTCGACCATTAATCCACACCGGAGTACCTGACGGCGCACTGCGAGGATAGCCATCACCATAACCAATGGCGATCACACCAAGATAAGTGTCTTTTTCACTGACCCAGGTGCCGCCATAACCAACAGGTTCACCCGCTTTATGTTTACGAACGGCGATCAGACTTGTTTTCAGTGTCATTGCCGGGGTTAAACCAAAGTCTTTGCCCGTTCTTTCATCACCAGTAGGTGAGATGCCATAAGTGATAATGCCGGGGCGAACCCATTGATAATGAACTTGAGGCCAAAATAAAATACCAGCAGAAGCTGAGATAGACTTATCACCGGCTTTATCTTGAATAAAATCTTGAAATAGTGAGATTTGTTTTTGTGTTGCTTCAGGAACATCAGGTTCATCAGCGCGACTAAAATGGCTCACAATATTGACAGGTTGTTGTACATTTTTGCAGGCAGAAAGTCGTAAATAAAAAGCTTGTGCATCTTCAGGGCGTATACCTAAACGGTGCATACCAGTATCGATTTTCATCCATACTTTTACGGGTTCATCTAAATTGGCTTGTTCTAAGGCTTCTAATTGCTCTTGGCTGTGAACAACGGTTTCAATATGGTTGACGACCAAAATAGGTAAATCAGCAATATCAAAAAAACCTTCTAACAGAAGAATGGGTTTTACAATGCCCCCACTTCGTAAGGTTAATGCTTCACCAATACGTGCAACACCAAAACAATCAGCATTATCCATTAAGGTATACGCTGTTTCTAATAACCCATGACCATAAGCGTTTGCTTTCACGACAGCTATCAGGTGGCTATGTGGGGCATAGTCTCTCACATGCTGAAAATTGTGACGCAGAGCGCGGCGATCTATCACTGCGGTTGCCGCTTTCATATTATTCCAATACTTCCTCTAATTAAATCAAGGTTAGTGATTATTCATCGTCGTAAGCAGGGCCAGCGTAGTTATCAAAGCGTGACCATTGACCGTTAAAGGTAAGTCTGACTGTACCAATTGGACCATTACGTTGTTTACCGATGATAATTTCTGCAACACCTTTTAAATCACTACTTTCGTGATAAACCTCGTCACGATAAATAAACATGATAAGGTCAGCATCCTGCTCGATAGAGCCCGATTCACGTAAGTCGGAGTTAACAGGTCGCTTATCAGCACGTTGTTCCAAACTACGGTTTAACTGTGATAGTGCAACCACGGGAACTTGCAGTTCTTTAGCTAATGCTTTTAAAGAACGAGAAATTTCAGCAATTTCTAAAGTTCTGTTTTCAGATAATGAAGGTACTCTCATTAGCTGTAAGTAGTCAATCATGATAAGACTTAAACCACCATGTTCACGATAAATTCGACGAGCACGAGAGCGTACTTCTGTTGGTGTTAAACCCGATGAATCATCGATATACATATTGCGTTTTTCAAGCAAAATACCCATGGTGCTTGAAATACGCGCCCAATCCTCATCATCAAGCTGGCCTGTACGAATTCTTGTCTGATCGACACGAGATAATGATGCCAACATACGCATCATAATTTGGTTACCAGGCATCTCTAAACTAAAGATAAGTACGGGTTTTTCTTCTGTCATTGCCGCATTTTCACATAAGTTCATGGCAAATGTGGTTTTACCCATCGAAGGACGTGCCGCGACAATAATTAAATCTGATTTTTGTAATCCTGCGGTTTTTTTATCAAGATCTTGATAACCACTTGAAACACCTGTGACACCATCATGAGGTTTTTGATAGAGCTGTTCTATTTTTTCAACTGTCTCTTCTAAAATGGCATCTATTGCTTTAGGACCTTCGTCTTTATTGGCTCTTGTTTCAGCAATTTGGAACACTCTTGATTCAGCAAAGTCGAGTAGATCTTCACTGGTGCGTCCTTGAGGATCAAAACCCGCATCTGCAATTTCGTTGGCGACTTTTATCATATCGCGAACAACAGCACGTTCTCGGACAATATCGGCATAAGCGTTGATGTTCGCCGCACTTGGCGTATTTTTAGAAAGTTCTGCTAAATAAGCAAAACCGCCAACACTGTCTAACTCGGCATTTTGTTCTAATGCTTCTGATAGCGTAATAAGGTCGATAGGTTTGCCTAATTCCAACAAACGTTGCATTTGAGAGAAAATAGTACGATGAGGTCGGCTATAAAAGTCTTCTGCGGTGACGCGTTCAGAAACATTATCCCAACGTTCATTATCTATCATCAGACCGCCTAACACGGACTGTTCTGCTTCCAGCGAATGGGGAGGTAGCTTTAATCCCTCCATTTGTCGGTCTTTAATATCAGACATCAGCTTGTCAGTGGTCTTGTTTCTGGCCATAAATCCTGCATAAAATCGAAAAAGTCTCAGTCAGCGTATTAGTATACGCTAACCCAATTATCTGTGCCTTGTAGAAATAGCTATCCTTTGTCATTATCTCTAAAGGTCTTTTTGCGCTCGTGTATTTAACCTCTCATCCTACAAAGGAGATAGTAATGGCTAAACGTATTCAATTTGCAACTCATGGTGATGCAGATGTTCTTGAGTTAGTAACATTTACACCCGCTCCTCTTGGTGATCACGAAGTTCAAGTTGCCAATAAGGCAATTGGTATTAACTATATTGATACTTATGTACGTAGCGGATTATATCCTGTAAGCCAATTTCCAAGTGGATTAGGCACTGAAGCTGCGGGCATTATTATCAAAACAGGCGCTAAAGTGACTTCACTAAAAGAAGGGGACAGAGTTGTGTATGCGCAATCTCCGCTAGGGGCTTATAGCGATACGCATAATGTACCAGAAAATAAAGTGGCGCGTCTGCCTGATAATATCTCTTTTGAACAAGCTGCAGCCTCTTTTTTAAAAGGATTAACGGTTTATTATCTCTTCAATGAAACCTATAAATTACAAACTGGTGAAACTTTCTTATTTCACGCGGCTGCTGGTGGTGTTGGTTTAATTGCAAGCCAGTGGGCAAAAGCCATTGGCGCAAAAATGATTGGTACAGCAGGCAGTGATAAAAAAGTTGCGAAAGCAAAAGCCGCAGGTGCATGGGAAGTAATTAATTACCAGACTGAGTCGATTGTGAAACGTGTTTTGGCGCTAACTAATAACCAAAAAGTGCCAGTTGTTTATGATTCTGTTGGTAAAGCGACTTGGTTAGACTCGTTAGACTGTTTGCAACATCGAGGCTTAATGGTGAGTTTTGGTAACGCATCAGGTGCAGTAACGGGTGTTGATTTAGGTATTCTCAATAAAAAAGGTTCTTTATATGTGACGCGCCCATCTATTTCAGGTTATATCACAACGCGCGAAGAGCTAGATGCTGCAAGTGAAGCATTATTTGCGTTAATTGGTAGTGGTAAAATTGATGTCAGTGTGCCAGATAATCAGAAATTTGCTTTAGCAGATGCCAAAGAAGCGCATCATTATCTTGAAAGCCGACAATCTCAAGGATCAAGCTTACTTATTCCTTAATTATTATTTTTAAGATTTAAAAACCTGTTTAAAATAAATTAGACAGGTTTTAAATATTTATCTTTTATTAATAAATATAATGCACTCCTATTTTTATTATCAAAAAAAAACCTTATTTTTATTTTATATTTATTTTTAACTTTATCTCTTTTAATTTACGTTTCTACTAATTTTATTAATAGAGTATGGAGTGTTTATGCAAAAGAATGAGTTAAATGATTTTATTGATTTTATCTATGAGGATAATAAAGTCAGTAATGTTGAATTACAGTTTATTCGTGATGTGGCTGATGAAAAGATAGAAGCATTATTTAAACGATTGGGTGAAAATAATAATTTATCTGCATTTCAAAAATCAATGGATGTATCAGTTCAATTAATGCAAAACGCCTTTTTTGATATTAAAAAGAAAGAGGGTTCAGAAGAAGGTAAAAGTGAAGTTAAAGAGGCTTTTGAATTTCAAATCGCTTATTTAATTGCAAATTATAATCGTTTCTTCTCATTACTTTAATTAAAATAAACCAGCCTTTAGGGGCTGGTTTTATTTTTTACATTATTTATCAGTCACAAATTTCAGGGCATTTTCTAATACAGATAAATCAGCACCTTGTTTATGCGCATTTTCACTTAAATGACGACGCCATTGTCTAGCGCCCGGAATACCTTGGAAAATCCCTAACATATGACGAGTAACATGTCCTAAATAAGTCCCTTGTGAGAGTTCTTTTTCAATATAAGGATACATTGCTCTTACGGCAGCGACAGCATCAGCAATAGGCAATTGATTATCAAAAAGTTCATGATCAACATGCGCTAAAATTGATGGGTTTTGATAAGCTTCACGGCCAACCATAACACCATCCATATGTTTTAAGTGTTCCTTAGCTTCTTCTAACGATTTAATTCCGCCATTAATCGCCATAGTGAGATGCGAGAAATCACGCTTTAATTGATAAACACGAGGATAATCTAGAGGTGGAACTTCACGGTTCTCTTTTGGGCTTAAACCTGATAACCATGCTTTACGTGCATGAATAATAAAAGTATCGCAATTATTATCGCGACTGACAGTATCAATAAAATCACATAAAAATTCGTAGCTATCTTGGTCATCGATCCCAATGCGTGTTTTTACTGTGACAGGAATATCAACCACATCACGCATGGCTTTCACACAATTTGCGACGAGCTGTGCATCTCCCATTAAACAAGCACCGAAACGCCCATTTTGTACGCGATCTGAAGGACAACCTACATTTAAATTAATTTCATCATAACCACGTTCTTGTGCCAATTTTGCACATTGCGCTAAAGCTTGGGGATCGCTTCCACCTAATTGTAATGAAACTGGATGTTCTTCTTCACTGTATTTTAGATAGTCACCTTTACCATGAATAATGGCACCTGTTGTCACCATTTCAGTATAAAGCAGCGTGTTTTTACTGAGCTGACGAAAGAAATAACGACAATGACGATCAGTCCAATCGAGCATCGGTGCAACAGAGAAGCGGTTCAAATTATATTTTTTTGAATTGCTATTAACATCATGATTTTCTGTTGATTTATTGAGTTCTATATTTTCTGACATGTTGTAATTCTTTCGTCTATTTAGGCGGTGATTATCTCTAAATTATTAAAGGAGATAAAATGAGCGCGCATTATAGCATAGAGGATAGCTTACACATGCTAGATCTGATGCTAGGATAATTTTATAAAGCCGAAGATAAGTGATAATAAACTATAAAATAGGAAAACATATGCCAACAGAAAAAAGAGCATTACCTTATTTTAAATATCATCCTGAACCGATAAAAACAGGTGTTTTTATCACAGATGATACCGTTATATGTGATTGTTGTGGAAAGGAAACTGATATCTATTATGGTAGCCCTTTCTACTCAGTAGAAGATATTGATGCACTATGCCCGTGGTGTATTGCGGATGGTTCTGCAAGTGAAAAGTTTGATGGTGAATTTCAAGATATTGCAAGCATTGAAGGCGGAGAAGTTCTTTATGACGAAGAGGGGGAGTATTGTGGTTCTACTCTACCTCCTATAGATAAAAATAAACTCGATGAATTAACAAAACGGACGCCTGGTTATCATGGCTGGCAACAAGAACATTGGCTAATACATTGCGATGAACCTTGTGCCTTTATTGATTATGTAGAATGGGACGATATCAAGGATAAATTAGAACAATTTGCTTCTTTAGAACAAGATATTCAAGACGTTGGTTTTGAACTTTCTGATTTATCAGAGCGCTTATGGGATGATGGTGGATGCCAAGGTTATTTATTTAAATGTTGTTGTTGTGGAAAATTACGTCTACATATTGATTTTAGTTAATAAATATCATTCAAATAATATTAAGCCTATTTTTAGAGTACAGGCTTGATATTATTTTTTATAAAACAATCTATTTATATTATCTCTACTAAAAATGGAAATAGTCACTGCTCAATATTTTACGCTATAAAGCAAAAAAATAAAAAGAGGAGCATTGAATATGAACATTAAAAGAAAAATCCTTATAAAAGTAAAACACATTGATTATGATAATAAAAATCTGTTATTTTCTAATTTTCATAAAAAATATTATCCCTTTTTAACTAATATATCTTTAGTTCCAATAATGTCCTCTGCTCATCAATTACCCCCAAAAAATTATATTGATTCTATTTCAATAAATTTTAATGATCTAAATAAATATTATTACCTTAATTTGCCAGAGAGTAATCATTATTCTTTAGATGAAATGATTAAAGTATTACAACAACACCCTGATATCGAATATGTACAAACGATACCGATACAGCCTATTGAACCTCCTAATATTACGCCTGATTTTACTCAATATCAGCAATACCTAAATATGCCAGAAAAAACGATAAATATTAATAAAATTAATGGATTGGGGATTTCTGAAGCATGGAAACAAGAAGCTTATGGACAAGGGATACAAGTCGCTGATATTGAGTGGGATTTCAATCTTTCTCATCATGATTTATCAACGGATAATATTACACCATTACTCCCTTTTAATGAAAAAACCAGTCAGGCTGATCACGGTACTGCGGTTGCAGGATTAATAATGGGAAAAAAAGATGGTAAAGGGATCACAGGGCTCGCTTATAAATTAGATATGTTTTATGCCATCTCTGAATTAACTTGTGGGCGCATTGATGCGATTATTGCCAGTAAACGCATATTACATGCGGGCGATATCGTTTTATATGAAATGCAAACCATCTGTGAGCACCAAGCTTACGTACCCGCTGACTATGAAATGCATATTTGGGAAGCGACTCGCGCATTAACAGATGCTGGGATCATTGTGATTATGGCGGCTGGTAATGGAGGGGTAGATTTAGATTTACCTGCTTATGAAAGTTATCGACAACGTCATGATAATAATTCAATACGTGTTGGTGCGGGTTCACCCTATACATTAAATCGATTGCCTTTCTCAACGCATGGTTCACCTATTCATGTACAAGCGTGGGGAGAAGATGTTGCAACGGCTGGTTATGGTGATCTGTTTAGAAGTGATGATAACCATACTTATACGGCTAATTTTAGTGGTACATCGTCAGCTAGTGCTTTAGTTGCAGGAGCTGCAGCGGTGATCCAATCTTGGTATAAAGACCATACAAACAGTGTGTTAACGCCGATACAAATGCGTGACTTATTAATTAGAACAGGTACGTTTCCACTGTTAAATGATAAAATTGGCCCTTTACCCAATGTGAATAACGCAATTTTGTATTTAAAAAAATTAATAAAACGTCATTAAGTAAAATGGCATCCATTCCTTTAACACCTCCAAAATATTAGGAGGTGTTATTTCAATTTCATCTATATGATATATAAAGTTTTTATCATCATGATAAGATGAAAATATAAAAAGAAGCGTAATTTAATTAACTTTTTGTATGAATAACGATACAAAAAAATAGTACTGCAAATAAATGAGCTAATAAGTATTTATAGGAAAATAAGGCGATTAGACAACTTCTAGGCGAAATTTTATTTAATCATAAACTTAATTGGTTTTTGCTATTTATATAAATTAATAGTATTTTGATTTTATTGTGTTTTTATCATAAATCCTAAAGAGCATAGTTTATGATGAAAAACTTAAATATGAATAGTTTTTCATTGTTTAAGCACCTTTTTGCTTTCAATTTCACGTCACTGCGTTTATCATTTTCCGCTTGTACTATACATACGGCGTCGCTGGTTTTGGGCTTCTGTGGAGCATAATGCTCCGGCAGCTCACACAGTCTTTTCCAGTGGCGGTTCTATCTGCATTATTCTTCGGGATAGAGTATTACCTTAAATGACTGAGAAAACATCTCTGATACCAGTTGTCGAATTAAAATCCTTAAGTAAAGGTTTCGACGGAAAACAAATTATTTCCCGCCTCGATCTCACTATCAACCATGGCGAGTTTTTAACCATCCTTGGTCCTTCGGGCTGTGGTAAGACGACGGTTTTGCGCTTAATTGCGGGTTTAGAAGACGTTGACGATGGGCAAATAATTCTTGATGGGCAAGATATTACGGATATCCCAGCGGAACAACGTTTTGTAAATACGGTTTTCCAAAGTTACGCACTTTTCCCTCATATGACTGTTTTTGAAAACGTCGCATTTGGTCTTCGCATGCAAAAAACGCCTGCTGAAGAGATTAATGTTCGCGTTGAAGAAGCCTTGCGTATGGTGCAACTTGAAGATTTCGCCCAACGTCGCCCTGCACACCTTTCAGGTGGACAACAGCAACGTGTTGCGATTGCGCGTGCTGTTGTAAATAAACCAAAGGTCTTATTGCTTGATGAATCATTATCTGCACTGGATTACAAATTACGTAAACAGATGCAAAATGAATTAAAAGCCTTACAACGTAAATTAGGAATAACCTTTATTTTCGTGACTCATGACCAAGAAGAGGCGCTGACTATGTCAGACCGGATCGTGGTGATGCGTGAAGGGCGTATTGAGCAAGATGGAACACCGCGTGAAATTTATGAAGAGCCAACAAACCTGTTTGTTGCGCAATTTATAGGTGAAATTAATATCTTTGATGCACGTGTACTCCATCGTATTGATGAAACGCGTATTCGTGCTGATGTTGAAGGTCATGAATGTGATATTTATACCACATTACCAGTGACACAAAACCAGCAACTCAAAGTATTACTTCGACCTGAAGATCTCCGGGTTGAAGAAATTCACGATCTTGAAAATCTTCCTGGTCTGATTGGTTATGTTCGTGAACGTAACTATAAAGGCATGACGCTAGATTCTGTTGTTGAAATGGAAAATGGCAAGGTAGTGATGGTTAGTGAATTCTTTAATGAAGATGATCCAGATGTTGATCACTCGTTAGACCAAAAAATTGCAGTGACTTGGGTTGAAAGCTGGGAGGTCGTGCTGGCAGATGAAGAAAACACGTAAACTATTTCAAAACATCGTAATTACTGGTGTTGTGGGTTGGTTGATGGTGTTCGTCTTCTTGCCGAATATCATGATCATTGCGACCAGTTTTTTAACGCGTGATGATGCTAACCTTGTCGAGATGGTCTTTACACTCGATAACTATTATCGCTTATTTGATCCTATGTATGCAGAAGTATTACTGCATTCAATCAATATGGCGGCGGTAGCAACATTAGCGTGTTTATTATTAGGTTATCCTTTTGCTTATTTCCTTGCAAAAATGCCTAAGAAAATACAGCCATTAATGTTGTTTTTATTGATTGTACCTTTTTGGACAAACTCCCTTATTCGTATTTATGGATTAAAGATATTCCTAAGTACAAAAGGTTATTTTAACGAATTTCTGTTGTGGGTTGGACTTATTGATAAACCACTCAGGATTATTTATACCCCAGAAGCCGTTGTACTGGGGCTGGTTTATATTTTGCTACCTTTTATGGTATTACCGTTATATTCCAGCATTGAAAAGTTAGATAAATCTTGTTTAGAAGCAGCGCGCGATTTAGGTGCCAATAAATTTCAAACCTTTATTCGTATTATTATTCCATTAACAATGCCAGGCATTATTGCGGGTTGTTTACTCGTGATGTTACCTGCTATGGGGTTATTCTTTGTCGCTGATTTAATGGGGGGCGCGAAGAATTTACTAATTGGTAACGTAATAAAAAGCCAATTCTTAAATATTCGTGACTGGCCTTTTGGGGCGGCAACCAGTATTTGCTTAACATTGGTGATGGGATTAATGCTGTTTGTGTATTACCGAGCCGTGAAGCTACTGCATAAGAAGGTAGAAATAGAATGATAGGACGGTTATTGCGTGGTGGATTTATGTCCATTATTTACGCGTATCTTTATATCCCGATTATCATTCTGATAGTTAACTCTTTTAACTCATCGCGTTTCGGGATTAATTGGAAAGGATTTACCACAGATTGGTACGCCATTTTATTTAATAATGACAGTCTGCTTCAAGCGGCTGGGCATTCATTAACGATGGCGGTCACGTCTGCGACATTTGCGACATTAATTGGCTCATTAGCAGCGGTTGCACTCTATCGCTACCGTTTTCGTGGCAAAAAATTTGTCGGTGGTATGTTGTTTGTTGTCATGATGTCACCTGATATTGTGATGGCAATTTCATTGCTTGTGCTGTTTATGATCCTAGGTGTTTCATTGGGATTTTGGTCGCTTTTATTTTCACATATTACATTTTGCCTACCTTTTGTTGTAGTAACGGTGTACTCACGATTAAGTGGATTTGATGTGAAAATGTTAGAGGCAGCCAAAGATTTAGGTGCGGGTGAATTTACTATTTTACGTAAAATCATTATGCCCTTAGCCATGCCAGCAGTGGCTTCAGGTTGGTTATTAAGCTTTACGTTATCCATGGATGACGTGGTGGTTTCTTCTTTTGTGACGGGACCAAGCTATGAGATTTTACCACTGAAAATTTACTCAATGGTGAAAGTTGGGGTTTCACCTGAGGTGAATGCGCTTGCAACCATCCTCTTAGGTCTATCCTTAGTATTAGTGTTAATTAGTCAGTTGATCTTAAAAGACCGAACTGGCAAAGCGTAATGACATGTATTAGTGCGAGTTTCTCGCACTTTTTGGGGTCTTAATGACCAATCTGTTGGAGGTAGGCTAGCTGCCTATTTGATATTAACGCATCAACCACTGAAGGAAACATAAATGAAAAAGTGGTCCTCTGTACTTGCTGCCAGTGTAATGGCATTAAGTATCGGCACAGCATCGGCTGATGATGGTAAGACATTATATTTCTACAACTGGACGGAGTATGTGCCGCCTGGTTTGCTTGAACAGTTTACGAAAGAAACTGGGATTAAGGTGATTTATTCCACCTATGAATCCAATGAAAGCATGTATACCAAGTTAAAGACCTATAAAGAAGGTGCATATGATTTGGTGGTTCCTTCTACTTATTTTATTTCTAAAATGAGTCATGAAGGCATGCTACAAAAAATCGATAAATCAAAATTAACTCATTTTGATAATCTCGATCCTAGTTTATTACATAAATCATTCGACCCAGAAAATGATTACTCAATCCCTTATATTTGGGGAGCGACAGCTATTGGTATTAATAGCGATGAAGTTGATGTGAGTAGCATTACTTCATGGGCAGATTTATGGAAACCTGAATATAAAGATAGCCTGTTATTAACCGATGATGCCCGTGAAGTGTTCCAAATGGCATTATTGAAATTAGGTTATTCGGGCAATACAACTGATCCTAAACAGATTGAAGAAGCCTATAAAGAGCTACAAAAGTTGATGCCAAATGTATTAGCATTCAATTCAGATAACCCCGCTAACCCTTATATGCAAGGGGAAGTTAATTTAGGGATGATTTGGAATGGCTCGGCATTTATTGCTCGTGATGCTGGCGCCCCGATTGAAATGGTGTGGCCAAAAGAAGGGGGTATTTTCTGGATGGATAGCTTAGCGATACCTGCTAATGCTAAGAATGTCGAAGGTGCTCATAAACTTATCGACTTCTTATTACGTCCAGAAATAGCCGCCAAAGTTGCAGAGAATATTGGTTATCCAACACCAAACCTTGCCGCACAAAAATTACTACCAAATGTGATCACTAAAGATAATTCTCTTTATCCAACAGAAGAGATTATTAACAAAGGCGAATGGCAAAATGATGTGGGTGATGCAACTGTATTATACGAAAGCTATTACCAAAAATTAAAAGCCGGACGCTAATTACCTTTAATTTTTACCCTAAAGCCACCGTTAAGGTGGCTTTTTTATAATAGAAAAGAATACATATTTATTTAATTAAAAATAAAGAGAAGTAAAAGATAGCCAGTAATGAGAAAAAGAGTAAATAGATTACGTTCAATTAAAATCATTCTTAATACAGCTTTCGGCAATTAACCGATTGTTTTTTTCTTGAGTTTTTCTTCGTTGTTCAATACTTGAAATATGATTACTTTGTAAGAAGTAACTAATATGAACATCAAATTTCTCAGAGATACGATAAATTAATTCGATACTGATCCTATTTGTTCCTCGTTCATAACGAGAAAGCTGTTGCTGGCTTATCTCTAATTCTTTAGCGAATAAAGTACCTGAATATTTTAATTTTTTTCGTAAATGGCGTATTCGCTGACCTATACGAAAATTAATGGTTTTGCTGTTATCTATCATTTATCAGCCTTAAAAATTCAAATCATCATTGATAAGAAAAAGTCAGACTGGCCAACCCGTTTGCTTTACCAGGTTTTAGTGTTCCAGTCGTGATATACCGAGTTGACAGGTTTAATGTGTAGTTTTCGTTATTAGATGTTGTTATATGAAGTAAACGTTGGTTAGGTTGTCCCGTTGCACTAATGTCAGGTCCATAAGTTACGGGGGTAGGGGTATCATTAAAGAAAAATTGAATACCAATACCTGATGCATCTGAATCTGATGTTAAGGTGAGAATATCCGTATTATTAGAATAGGTAGATTGATCGGTCATACTGGCGTACAAGTGAACATTGGTATCACAAGTCACTGAAATGGGCTTTGTTTGTATTTTTGAAGTTGAACCAACAGCACTCATCTCTCTCATTGAAATATCACCTAACTCATAGGTTAGGTTTTTGGTATTGACTGTGCAGCCACGAGCTTTAATGGTGATTGTTACAGGATTTATCGCGACAAGTGAGGTGTTATTTCCTTTATGAGCACCGCCGTACTCAGACCAAGTATTGGCAATTACGGTGTAAGGAATATTATAAACGCCAGTTTCTAAGTGTTCGTCAGTAACGACAAAGACAACTTTTGCTTTTAATGAGACGCGGTCTACGCCTTTGTTTACTGTTGAGCCTGCTGCGGGATAAATAATCGTTGCACTTGAGCCTGTGCCGACATCAATAGGCACATAAGAAACATTGTCATTATTATCTTTTAACCCAAAGGCATAACCAATACCTTTTACGCCAGCAAGAGCATACACAGGATATCGATTACTGCCTTCATAATAGTAGATCCCACTTATTTTTGAACCTAATGCATTGGCATAGAGTGTTTCAACCCAACATTTTTGTAGGAATTTGTTCTCACATTTGAAACCATTATAAACAGATGTTTCCCCAATCCATGTTGAAGTGATTGGCGTACCGGCTGGCGTTCCATCAGCAGCACCATCAAAACTCATAGGTACAGGTGATACAATAAGAGGATCTGCCACTGCCCATACCCTTTTCTCAGGGATAAACACTAAAAAAACCAGTAATGATAAGAAAGAAAGGAAATATTTCATTATTGGTACTCCAGTAAAAAAGTCGCAGTCGCATTAGCTTGCCCTGAACTAACAGGCAAATGTGTTGCGACGTAGCGGGCATAGAATTGCAAGGTATTATCTTGATTAGGCAATAACAGGTAAGATTGGCTTTTCTCATTGATGGCAATAGGTGTGCCTGATTTATCCATAAGTGCAATAGCAATACCTTGAGCACCATCCTGATTAACTGCAAGTAATGTATTATCTGATGCAGAAGGCGTCCCTTTGAAGCTGACTTTCACGCCACTGGCTTCGGGTTGGCAATCTACCAACTTAATACTAAAAGGGATAATAGGTGTACGTTGTTGAGTAATTGTCGTTGAAGTGAAATCTTTAGTCGCAATATTACCTAGTTTCACCGTAATTGTTTTTGAGTTGGTTTCTACTGTACAAGTGTTGCCGGTTACTCGGGCATTAATTTGAATCAAAGTATCATAAGTATTGCCTTTGCTTATAGAAAGTATCAATAAAGCCAAAACAAGCATTAATCTGCGCATTATTGGCACTCCTGTGTCATTTTTACAAAGGGTTCATTGTGTTGTTCAATAGGTAATTGATAGTTCACTTGGCAATGTTTAGATGATTCATTGCCCCAGCGAACATCTAATAGGCCTGAGTGAGGTACGCCAGAGAGGTAGAGCAAACCATCATCGCCCACAATACCGGAGAGATGATTCTGTTTATCGGTAGCGATAGCACCGAAAGGTAGCGGTCGCCCTTGTTGTTTTAATGTCAGTAATAATCGATATCCTGTTTTAGCGTCAAAGTTAACTTTAATAACTGCACCTTGAGTAGGAATGACTTGTTGAATATTTTGTTCAATTTCGATGTTATCTGGGAGAGCCGTGGTATCTAGAGCAACTTTGTTTTGGCGATAAGCTGTGGCATAGGGAATAACCGCGAATCCACGCCAATCAGTATAAATTCCTGTTGCATTATCAATCGGTACATCTGCTGTTTTGCCAGCATCAACTAAAATGGTATTTGAGCTTAATGGCTGACTTAATGTGATCCCTTCACTGTGTAACAGCATGCCACCTGCAAGGCTGTAATTGAGTTGCTGAGCATCTTGATGGTAGTTATAACCAGCATTGAAATTGCCATAGCGACTTTGATATCCAAGAGAAGCACTTCCCGTATAATTGCCACCTTGATTGCTATATCCCTGTTGAACACTGTAATTTAACGTATTGTCGTCAAGCAATGTGCCAGCAACACCTGCATTATGAGCAGAATAACCGTTATTATTGTGGCTGTAGTTATAAGTGAGATAGGCACTATTGATGGGTTGATAACCTGAAGGCATAAGAAGTTGTAACGGAATAGAAACGCCAAAAGAGAGTGTTTGATCCCTTTCTCCACTATTCATCATGCGGTTATAACTGTAAATAATGTTGTAAGAAAGTCCTTTGATATTGCCGTTATAACCCGTTTGGACTAAGACGTTTTTCTCATTCGTTCCCCAATAGTTTTGCCAGTGTGTTGTCATAAAAACAGAGCCATAATCGGCAAGTTGTTGTGATAAATTGATCTGGAGACTGCCTTTTTTATGATTACGCAAGTCAAAATAACGTGAAGGAGTCTGTTGATTATCTTCATAGAGATAGCCAGACATACGTGTGTTGAGCGTCTCTTCTAGCGTGTAAAATCCAGAAGTAGAATAGCGATAGCCTAATAATTGAAAATTAGTACCAAATTGGTTAAGTGATTTTGCGTAGAGAAAGCGTAAAGAGTAGCCTTCTGATGTCGAATTATCTGGTAGTTTACTATGAGCAAAAGTGATATCTGTTGATAATGCACCTAAAGAGCCCATATTTTTACCGGCTCCAAGTGCATAAGATTGATAATCAGCGCTAACTAAAGCCCCACCATATACTGTTGTGTCATAAGGCAATCCATAGATTAGATGGCCTTGTAGAAAGCGTGGTTTTTTATTTTGGTTATTTTGGCGGATTTCACCTGCTTGAATAACAAATTGTTTTTGACCTTCTCGCTGTAAAATGGGCACTGCAGAATACGGCACAACATAATCATGTTTACTGCCATCATTCTCTTCAATAGAAACATAGAGATCTCCGCTATTTGATGTTGGATAGAGATCCTTAATTTCAAATGCTCCAGGCGCAACAAAGGTTTGGTAAATAACATAGCCATTTTGTTTTATAACGACTTTGGCATTACTATTTGCTATTCCCCTAACAATAGGGGCAAAACCTCTTTGGCTATCAGGCAACATGGTGTCATCGCTTTCTAAGGAAATACCTCGGAAATTAATGCTGTCAAAAAGTGTTGATGACGTATAACTGTCGCCAATTTGTAATTGGCTTTTTAACGACACGATATTGCGTTGAAGATAGGTGTTGATGTGGTTCCACTGGTTTTTTCCATTAGATGAATGCCAAGTGGAATAATCTCTTAATCGCCAAGCGCCAATATTGATCCCACTACGTAGATTTAAATAGTAACTATTATTATGAGAATTTCCCCAACTGTTGGCACCGCTAAAGGTATAATTTAATATTCCCGCAGTAATACCGTTATCCCATTTTTCTGGTGGAATATAACCACGTGCTTTAAGATCTAAAGCTGCTTGAGGGATTTGAATTTTTAATGCTTGTTTCTCAATATCATAATTAATAACAGAGTCGGGAATAATGTCTTCAATATTAATACATTGTTTATCTGAGGCGTTTTCAATATCAGAAAATAGTTTAGTATTAATATTTAATGATAGATAAAAAGATTTATTTAAACAAGGAGTTACACTTTTATCTTGGCTAATAAAATGAATGTTTTCTGTTCTCAGATATTCATTATTAAAAATAATATCAAGAGGGTAATCTCCTGGTTTGATACTATTTCCGGCTTCAAAATAGCTTAAGTCAGCGACAGAATCGGGAGAGTCAGCCAAAAATGCAGGATTAAATCGGTTTGCACTGTGTGCTAAAAATGGCAAAGCCATTAATATTGTGATAGCACCAGAAAAGAAGAAATAAACTGTATTTTTATTAATCATGTTTTTTGACCAAGAAGTCTTGAGCTGATGTAATCTTTAATGAGAAATTTCTTTTTTTAATACAGCCGTCTGTGCGCCATAATCATTAATTGTTTGGAATGAAATGAGATTTGCATTACTTTTTATTTTTCCTAACACTAATTGAGATAACGGATTTATCATGATGCTGGTAGGAAGTTGATTATCCTTTACCGCTAAATTCACCATAGTTATATGATAAGGTGTTGGGTTATTCGCAATAAGCTCACCATTCTGGTAAGAAAAAGAAATCTGATTTGCAAACTTTTCATTATAAGCAGGCAAATTTCCGGGGCGATAGAAAAGCTTTATTCGGCTCTGTATTGCAATTTGTAGTGTATTTTCCTTAGCTAGTTCATCTTGTAATGAAGGGATTACTTTTACATTCATCCAAAATAAACTTTCTTTATCTTCAGGTAGTGGTGCACCGGTATACATAATTCTTAATGCATTTTCTTTATTGGCATCAAGAATATATAAAGGAGGCGTGACAATAAAATTATTATTTTTAACTCCGTTATTATCAGAAACCCATGACTGAATTAAAAAGCTATTTTCTTTATCTGAGTTAGTAATAACAAGGTTGGTTTGTTTAATATTTGAATTATAAATAATACGTGTGGCACCTAATGAAACACCATTAGAATAAGATAATAATGGAAAGAGAAAAATAGTAAGGAATATAAGTATTTTTTTCATAATAAAAATATATTAGGTAATGAATATAGGGCAATTGTATTTTTTGATAAAAATATGCCGTCCTTGGCAATCAGATATCAATCAAAAATGATGAGCAATTAAGAGTAAGTAACCATAAAGTTTGTGGTAACGTTTGCGCTACCTGCCTTAACGGTGTCATCAGTTGAAACAAGCGATGCGTTATAATTTAATTGGTTTTCGCCTTCAATTAACTTTTGAGTTGTTGATGGTTGGCCAGGAATAACATTTTTACTGCTTGAGTCAGTAATTTTTAATGCTACATTTGTCGCTGCACCACTACCTTGCAACGCAAATGCGCTTGCATCGCCGTCAGAGGCTGTACCATTAAAAGTAATTGCAGCTAATGTTGAAACAGTAATATCGCAGTTATTTAATTTAATACTAAAAGGAATACGACCTGTTTCATCACCTTTTTTAGTAAATTCGGCAACGCGGAATTGACCTAAACGAACAGTTTGGTTTGCTGAGCTACTATCAACACCACAAGCTGCATTAACAACAGAACCTTCAAAGTTTACAGTACCGCCATTAACGGTGACTTCTGTTGGTGCAGGAGTGCCGGTGTCTTCTGCAAATGCAGGTGCTACAATAACTGCCATTGCAGAAGTGATAATTGCAGACAATAATAACTTTTTCATTAATTATTCCTATGTTTTAAATATATATTTAACTATTAACTTAATATATTAAGTTAATAGTTAACGCTATTTATTCTCTATTTTTAAATAGAGAATAAAAGGGGATAAATTATTTTTTAGACGTGTAACGTAAGGCTGTTTATATATATTTAACAGAGAGCTGATTACCGCAATTATCGTAAAAACGATAAAACAGTCATATTCATACCTAAGTCAAATTCACAAAAATTATAGATGTGCTAAAAAAAATAGAGAAATCGTTTTAAACGATCGTTTTTAGCTTGTTTTATAGGTGATATCTATTGGTATCTTGATAACTATCGGTAATAGCTAGTGTTAAAAAGTGGAATAATACATTATTTTATCTAATGATTTCATGGTATCACATATCGTATTGATATTTATTGTATTTTTATTTTTTGTTTTTATTTCGTTGTAAGTCTCTAATAAGGAGCATCCTAAAAGGACTTTGTAAATATACTTATAAGATGATGTTTCATATGATATATTTCACAATGAAACTATTTATAAAAGGATACAAAAAATAACACTTTTTATGCTCAAAAGAGACGGTCTGGTTTCTTTTTTATTCAAATATAAAATTGAAATTTATATTTGAATAAAAAAATAGAAATATTATTTATTCATTTTAAATTGAAATTAAAAGACGTATTTTATAAATATAAAATTGATGATACTTTTTTTACTACTCATGGGAGTAGGTCAATATGTTTTATGTTTGATATTAATTGTAACAAAATGTTTCAGCATTCAACTTTTTTTGTTTTTTTGCATAAGAATGGTTAAAGCAATTATGCTGGTTTTATTTTAATATCGGCACTAATGGCACAATCTTAAATCTGAAGGCACAAAATGATATCTAGCTCATCAAAAGGGACGTTATATGGCATTGTTGCTATTCTTCTTTGGAGCACCATTGTTGGTTTAATTCGTAATATTAGTGAGTATTTTGGTGCTGTAGGGGGGGCTGCACTGATTTATACTACAGGAACAGTGTTTCTTATTTTGATCTTAGGTATACCTAAACTATCACTTTTTCCTAAACGTTATCTTTTTTGGGGAGCGATATTATTTGTTACATATGAAGTGTGTTTATCCTTGGCATTAGGATTTGCAACAGATAGAACACAAGCCATAGAACTAGGAATGGTGAATTATTTATGGCCTAGTTTTACCTTAGCACTTGCTGTCATAGTCAATAAACAGCGATTCTCTATTTTACTGATCATAGGATTATTATGTTCATTTAGTGGATTAGTTTGGGTTGTTAGTGGGGATAATCCTCTAACTATTGAAGGCTTATGGCAAAATATTCAAAGCAATCCATTAAGCTATATATTGGCGTTTTCAGGTGCCATTTTATGGGCATTTTATAGCAATTTAACTCGTCTTATTTCTGGTGGGAATAATGGTATAGTGCCTTTTTTCTTATTAACCTCACTTGCGTTATGGGGGCAATACCTATTTTCAACGCCAGTTGAATGGATTATTAATATAAAAAGTATCACGCTTTTGTTAATCACGGGTGCAGCAATTGGGCTTGCTAATGCGGCTTGGACAATCGGTATGATCAGAGGCAATGTAACCTTATTAGCCACACTCTCTTATTTTACGCCTGTTATTTCTACTGCATTTTCCTCAATACTATTGTCTACCGCCCTTTCTTTCTCATTTTGGCAGGGGGTAATGATGGTGACAGGCGGTTCTTTAATTTGCTGGTTAGCAACTCGTCAAAAAACGATAAAACCACTTAAAATGACCAAATAACCTAAAATAGGGGGTTTTTAAGTCAAATGTTGACGTAAATAGAGGTTGTTGGATCAAGAAATTCTATTTAAAAAGGGCATTTGTGTAAGTTGAAATTTTTTCACTATGCGATGAGGAAAATATCGGCTTATCTATATTACTTATAAACTGAAAAGTTACACTTGGAACATCTCCAATGAAGATGTGTTAAGTAATACGATAAGAACAAATGCAACAAAAAAGGAATTGCTATGAAACTTGAGACACTTTCTGTTCACGCCGGTTATTCACCTGATCCAACCACAAAAGCCGTTGCTGTACCTATTTACCAAACGACATCTTACGCATTTGATGATACGCAGCATGGTGCCGATCTTTTTGACTTAAAAGTGCCCGGCAATATTTATACCCGTATAATGAACCCAACCAATGACGTATTAGAAAAACGAGTTGCAGCATTAGAAGGCGGGATCGCAGCAGTTGCTGTAGCGTCAGGTATGGCGGCAATTACTTATGCAATCCAAACAATTGCACAAGTCGGTGACAATATTGTTTCTGTCGCGAAGCTGTATGGTGGTACTTATAATTTAATGGCACACACTTTCCCTCGTATTGGTATTGAAGCACGTTTTACTCCCCATGATGATATTACGGCTCTTGAAGCGTTAATTGACGACAAAACAAAAGCGGTATTTTGTGAAACTATTACAAACCCAAGCGGAAATATTGTTGATATTCAAGCATTGGCTGATGTTGCTCACCGTCATGGTGTACCTTTGATTGTTGATAATACGGTTGCAACACCTTATTTGTGTCGTCCTTTTGAACATGGCGCAGATATTATTATCCACTCGTTAACTAAATATATTGGCGGTCACGGCAACTCGATTGGTGGCATTGTTGTTGATTCTGGTAAATTCCCTTGGGCTGAGCATAAAGATCGTTTTGAAATATTAAATACACCTGATGTTTCTTATCATGGCGTAAATTACGTTGAGCACTTTGGTGCTGCTGCTTATATAGCAAGATGTCGTGTTGCGCCTTTGCGTGGAACAGGTGCTGCATTGTCACCATTTAATGCTTTTTTAATTCTACAAGGGTTAGAAACGCTGGCTCTACGTATGGATCGCCACACTGAAAATGCACAAAAAGTAGCAGAATATCTGCAGAATCATCCTCAAGTGGCATGGGTTAAATATGCGGGGTTAAACAATCACCCTGAACATGATTTAGCGGTACGTTATATGTCAGGTAAGCCCGCGGGTATTCTCTCTTTTGGTATTAAAGGGAGCGCTGAAGCGGGTGCAAAATTTATCGATGCATTGCAACTCATTGTTCGTCTTGTGAATATTGGTGATGCAAAATCATTAGCATGTCATCCTGCATCAACTACACATCGCCAATTAAATGATGAAGAATTAGAACGGGCAGGCGTTTCACGCGATTTAATTCGTCTATCTATTGGTATTGAGCATATTGATGATATTTTAGAGGATTTAGAACAAGCATTAAAAGCCAGTATTTAATTAAAGTTATACATTAAGAATTAAAACCTTCTTTATTTAAAGAAGGTTTTTAATATTTAAAACCCTGAGTTTGTTTGATACTAGATTTCTTTATAAAGTATTGATGATTTTATTTCAATAGATGATCATATTATGAAGTCTATTTAATATAAAGTTAAATTAGAAAAGAATATTAATCCTAATTTAAAATAAACAAATAATGTATTGTTTTCTTTATTTTTTCTGATTTTTGTTTTTAATAAAATAATAAGTTAAATTTTATTTTTGATAAAAATCAAATTTAACTTATCTTCAAATTATTAATTTATCTATCTAGGTCAAAACTGTAAATTAATTTAAATTTTTAAATTAAATTTGATTAAAAATAAAGGAATGTGAAGTCAACTGCATTATTTACAGATAATTAGTACGAGTCTAAAAGTGATTGATTTTGATCAATAAGGAACATACCGACTGGTCGGTATTATCCTATGCATGAATACGACTGCGCATCACCGAAAAAAAGACCCCATCCGAGTTCAAGAACAATTATTGGAAGCGGCAAGCGTTATTGTGGCTAATGAAGGAATAGCCTCTCTTTCTTTAAATGCCGTAGCAAAAGAAGCGGGTGTAAGTAAAGGTGGTCTACTTCATCACTTCCCCGGAAAATTGGAATTAGTGCAGGCCGTATTTAAACGGCTATTAGGTATTATGGATAGTCGTATTGCAGTTATTATGGAAAATGATCCTATTGAAGCAGGGCGTTTTTCTCGTGCGTATTTAACTTATATTTCTGATTTGAAACAGTCTGACGAAAGTCGCCAATTAGCGATATTGTCTTTAGCCATGCCAAATGAACCTATTATGCGTAAATGCTGGCGAGATTGGATGCTAGACCATTTAGCCAAAGGCGATAAATTAGATAATAGTTATTTAGGTACTTTAATTCGTTATGCCGCAGATGGTCTTTGGTTATCTGAATTAACAGAGGGCCCTACGCTTTCACAAGAAGAGCGTAACGCATTAGTAGAAAGATTATCTGAGATGACATTTGACTATATAGCAAACACAAAAAATCAGTAATTTTAATCAGGATGAATGAGGGCACAATGAAATACAAAATAAATGCCTTAATTTATTACGACGCAACGGATGGCGCGATATCATTAGAAAAAGACAGTGTTGATACACATCTTTCTATTACTGCAAATGCGTTACTTTTTTATTTTATTCAGCACCCTGGAGTGGTTAATCGTGATGAAGTATTAAAACGTGTTTGGGATGATAATGGGTTAGTTTCATCAAATAGTAATTTAAACCAATATTTAAGTTTATTAAGAAAAACATTTCGCCATTATGGTATTGAAAATATCATTGTTACCATTGCGAAAGGACGATTAGAGTTTAATCCAGATATTTCAGTTGAATTGATTGATGATTCAACGCTATTACCTTCAACTAAAAAAAATGAAGAAACGCCTATTTTAGTTAACGATGAAAATCAAATAGCTGTTGAAACAGTGACACCTTTATCTTTAACGCAAACACCTTTAGCGTCTACGCAAGAAGAAGCGCTTCAAAAAACACAGAAACCAGAAATTTGTTGGTATTTAGCCAGCATTGGTTTTTTATTAGGTGCGGTATTTCTTGCAGTGATCATCTTTTTTAACCAACACCAATCAAAGCCAATTTCACTAACACCATTAACACACAATGATTGTGAGCTACTTTCTAATGAAGCCATGATTAATTCTGCGGTAAGTGATAATTATGTGCGTAATTTTGACGCGGTAAGAAAGAAGCTTAATTTACAGTGTGTAAAAGGTGAGCGATTTGTTTTCTTTTATGGTGATAAATTACAAACAAATGGATTAGGGCGGGTATTTTTAGCTCATTGTGCAAAGAACGAAGATAACCCATTCAGTTATTGCGATAATTACTTTTACTATTCTTGGAAATACTAATGAAAATCTCAGGGAAACTTTTATGTTTTTTATCGGCCCTGATTTTTATCTTGGTCGCCACTTATGCAGCAACAAGATTATTAACGATTAAAAATGAAGGTGTCATGGTTTGCTCAACCAAAGGCATTATGCGTTTTGAAAATATGGAAGATGAAAATGTGAATGGTAATATTCATTTTTCATTTGGAGCCAATGGTAAAGGATCAATTGTTGTTGAAGGTTATACCACTTCAAAAGCAGGGTGGTTGTATTTACAACGTTATGTGAAATTTGATTATACGACCAAGCGTGTTTCACCGACAGAACGTCACTATTTTGTTAGCCAATGGGATGCTAGTGCATCATCAATTGATGAATCTCCAGACGTTATTTTTGATTATTTTATGCGCGAAATGTCAGATAGTCATGATGGGTTATTTATTAATGCACAAAAGCTTAATGAGAAAACCTTACTATTAAGTTCGCTTAATTCACCTCTCTATATTTGTACCTTAAAACCGGGTAGTAAATTCGATTAACTTTGACGTTTTATCTCATGTTCTTTTTATCAAAAGGTGGTGCATTATAATCACCTTTTGATTTAATCCCCTTCGTTTATAACTCTCTTCTTTCTTCTTTCTATCAGTGCTTATCGGCTTAGTTGAATGACAGTAATTAAAATTGATAACAGTGAGGTTCACTCACTTTGCTCATTAATGAGTAACGGTTTAATACGCTTATTCTTTGCAGGTTGTCTGCTGATTATTTGAATAGAGTGTAGTAATAGTGATTCTGTGTCTTGCTACTGATACAAAGCACATCAATATTTACCTTGATAGAGACGTCATGACAAAAAAAGAGCACGATTTGTATATAGACTTGATTTAGCCTTTTTCAATTATTGATCTTACGTTGAATTATCAGTGATATTCCGCACATCTTTCCCACCGATATGTACTGGCTTTTTGCACCTTTTAAACATCCTCCTAACAAAGTTAATTTGCCTGTTTTTTAATCTATCTTTTATGAGAATGGGTAAATTTATAACGATGAAAAAAACAAATTAACAGCATAGAACGATAAATAGAGAGATAAAAAACACTAAATCCCAGAGTTAAATTCTATATGTTGCAACATCATGGATTTATATTTTGTTTTTGTTTTTCCGCGTTATAGTGATTTTGCAACCAACGTCTGCGTTTAAAAAATCACCACGCAGACACAATGGGCAAACGTAAACCGTTAAACGGCTTCTCGGAGGAAATGAAAATGGGTGATGCATTAGGTCTGATCGAAACCAAAGGTCTGGTGGCATGTATTGAAGCCGCTGACGCTATGTGTAAAGCCGCGAACGTTGAACTTATTGGCTATGAAAATGTGGGTTCAGGTCTCGTGACTGCGATGGTGAAAGGCGACGTAGGCGCAGTGAAAGCTGCAGTAGATTCAGGTGTGGAGTCAGCACAACGCGTGGGTGAAGTTGTTACATCGCTCGTGATTGCTCGTCCTCACAATGACATCAACAAGATTGTTATCAAACACAAGGCATAGTTTTTGCCTTAGGAGAACGTATGGGTGATGCATTAGGACTTATTGAAACTCAAGGGCTGGTGGCTTGTATTGAAGCTGCAGACGCGATGTGTAAAGCGGCAAATGTTGAGTTAATCGGCTACGAAAATGTGGGTTCAGGTTTAGTGACTGCAATGGTGAAAGGTGATGTAGGTGCCGTTAAAGCCGCTGTGGAATCTGGCTTAGAAGCTGCTCAACGTGTTGGTACTGTTGTGACTTCATTAGTCATCGCTCGTCCACATAACGATATTCAAAAAATCGTTGCCCAGTACAAAGTGACTGAATAACGAAGGAAATAAATATGAAAGAAGCACTAGGTCTAGTTGAAACCAAAGGTCTTGTCGCTTGCATTGAAGCTGCTGATGCAATGTGCAAAGCAGCCAATGTTGAACTGATTGGTTATGAAAACGTCGGTTCAGGTTTAGTGACAGCAATGGTGAAAGGCGATGTCGGTGCAGTCAATGCAGCGGTTGAGTCAGGTGTTGAAGCGGCAAAACGTATCGGCACCGTGGTGACTTCTCGTGTTATTGCAAGACCGCATAACGATATCGAGAAAATCGCACAACAGCATAAAGCCTAATTATTCAGGCGTGCTGTAAAGCAAAGAAATACGTTATTCAGCTAAATTTTTTAACTCCTGTATGGGGGAAAACATGGTTGCATTAGATAAAGATTTGCAATCCAGACAACTGGCTCGTGAGCTAGTTCGCAACGCGAAAAATGCACAACTTGTTTATGCTAAATTTTCGCAGGAAAAAATCGACAGTATTGTAAAACACATTGCATTTGAAGCGGCTCGTCACGCAGAAGAGCTGGCAAAAATGGCAAACGAAGAGACAGGCTTTGGTAAGTGGGAAGACAAAGTTCTGAAAAATACCTTCGCGTCATTGCGTGTGTATGAACATATGAAAGACATGAAGACCGTTGGCATTATCAATGACGATAAAGTGAAAAAAGTCATGGATGTTGGCGTGCCTTTAGGTGTTATCACGGCGTTAGTCCCTTCAACTAACCCAACATCAACCATTATCTATAAAACCCTAATTGCACTGAAAGCGGGTAATGCGATTATTTTCTCTCCGCATCCAAATGCAAAACAGTGCAGTTTCCGTGCGTTAGAAATTGTTAAAAAAGCGGCATTAGAAGCGGGTGCACCAGCAGGTATTGTCGATGGTGTGACATTACTGACACTGGAAGCAACAAAAGAATTAATGCACAGCAAAGATGTGTCATTAATTTTAGCGACGGGTGGTGAAGGTATGGTGCGTGCCGCTTATGCATCAGGTACGCCAACCATCAGTGGGGGCCCAGGTAATGGTCCTGCTTTTATCGAACGCAGTGCCGATATCAAAAAAGCAGTGAGTGATATCATCACCAGTAAAACATTCGACAATGGGGTTATCTGTGCATCAGAGCAATCCATTATCGTTGAGCGTTGCATTTATAACGAAGTTCACCGCGAGCTGTTAGCGCAAGGTGCTTACTTTATGAATGACGAAGAAGCAACTAAAGTGGCTTCAATGTTGCTGCGTGCTAACGGCACAATTAACCCAGCCGTCGTGGGTAAAGATGCGATTTATTTAAGTCAGCGTGCAGGTTTTAGTGTACCAGCAAATACGCGTGTATTAATCGCATTACAAGATACCGTTTCACCTAAAAATCCGTATTCACGCGAAAAATTATGCCCAATCTTAGGAATGTATATCGAAGAAGATTGGAAATCAGCGTGCGATCGCGTGGTGCAATTACTGACTAATGAAGGTTTAGGTCATACCTTAGTTATTCATACCAAAAATGAAGATGTTATTCGTCAGTTCTCTCTAGAAAAACCGGTCAACCGTATTCTGATTAATACCCCTGCGGCATTAGGCGGCATCGGTGCAACTACTAATATTACTCCAGCGTTAACCTTAGGCTGTGGGGCTGTAGGTGGCGGTTCTAGCTCTGACAATGTCGGCCCAATGAACTTACTGAATATTCGTAAAGTAGGTTATGGCGTGCGTACCGTCGAAGAGTTAAAACAACCTTGTCCTTTAGCACAAGAAGCTGCTCAACCTGCTGTTTCTGCTTGCTCTGTTTCCAGTGCAAATCACCAGACCAGCATTCTTGATGATGACCGTTTTCGTTCACCTTCTTTAACCCCTGTTCATGCTGAATGTGCTACGGCACAACGTCAAACTCAAGGTGATGATCGCTTTGGTGCATCTCCTTATGCAACAACGGTAAGTGCTTGCGCGCAACAAGTGATTGAACAAGGTGATATTACTGAAGAAAACGTGGAACGCATTATCAAGGAAGTTCTCGGACGTCTGAGTAAATAACTCATTGATATAAGGCGATATAAACCATGATCCTCGCAAAGGTAATCGGACACGTAGTAGCGACACAAAAAAGCCCAGAACTTAAAGGTAGCAATTTATTAATGATTGCCACTTTAGATGATGAGCTTAATCCACTGAAAAACAAAACCTATGTTGCAGTGGACAGTGTAGGTGCAGGTATCAACGACATTGTGTTGGCTGAAGAATACTTTGCACTGAACAAAGAACGTTACAAAGCGATGTCAGTGGTTGCCATTGTTGAGAAGGTTTATCGGGACAGTAAGGAGTAATAACGACATGAGTGAGTTTCTGATAAAACCCAAAATTCAGTTTGGCACCAATGCACTGAATTTTCTCTCTGGGTTAACTGCCCGCCGCGCATTTGTGGTGACAGATAAAGCAATGGTGAAGTTTGGCTTTGCAAATAAAGTTACCGATAAATTATTGCAACGGGGTATCGAGTTCCAAGTTTACGATGATGTTGCGTCAGATCCTGATATTTCAGCCATTGTGAGTGGTATGAAAATCATGGATGCCCATTATCCAGATTTGGTTATCGCACTCGGTGGTGGGTCGGTGATTGATGCCGCGAAAGCCGTTATGTACTCCCTCTGGCATACCCGTAAAGAGAGCAACAGAACAAAACCACAATTTATTGCGATCCCTACCACCAGTGGTACAGGTTCGGAAGTGACCTCTTTTTCAGTGATCAAATCACGCAGTGAAAAATTGGTCTTGGTTGATGAGTTTATGTTGCCTGATGTCGCCATTCTCGATCCTGAGTTGGTGAAGTCTGTACCGCCAGCAATTACTGCTGATACGGGAATGGATGTGCTTTGCCATGCGCTAGAAGCGTATGTTTCTAAAGCTGCTTCTGATTTTTCTGATGCAATGGCAGAGAAAGCCGTCAAGTTAGTGTTTGGTCATCTTATTGATTGCCATCATCAAGGCGACAACTTATTTGCTCGTGAAAAAATGCACAACGCATCTTGCATTGCGGGGATGGCATTTACTAACGCTTCGCTGGGTATTACACACAGTCTTGCTCACGCATTAGGCGGTGTCTTCCACGTTCCTCACGGTCGAGCTAATGCGTTATTGATGACGCATGTTATTGCTTTTAATGCGAATTTTCATGGCGATTGCAATAGCGAAGCAGCAAAACGTTACGCCTATCTTGCTCAAAGCCTAGGACTTCCGGCTAATACGGTAAGAGAAGGGGTCACCAGTTTAATCGTCGCTATTAATGTATTGAAAGATGAAATGGGTATGCCGAAGAGTATTCGCGATACCGGTGTCAGT
Organism: Proteus penneri; assembly: GCF_022369495.1. Taxonomy (NCBI): domain Bacteria; kingdom Pseudomonadati; phylum Pseudomonadota; class Gammaproteobacteria; order Enterobacterales; family Morganellaceae; genus Proteus; species Proteus penneri. Next base: position 3,069,165 of record NZ_CP059690.1, on the reverse strand, counting down.
GAAGCGGACTTTTATGCCCGTTTAACGGAAATGGTCGGACAGGCTTTACGAGATAGCTGTACGCCGACAAATCCGCGTGACGTAAACACACACCAATTAGAAACATTGTATCGTCAGGCATTTGCCGGTGTATCACACAGTTAATGCTCAACCGAATTAATACCGATTAGGTCAAGTAAAGAACATCAGGAGAGCCTCACATGGCCAAATATTCTTTGACGCCACGCGTAAAAATGCTGGCAGAACGTTTAGTTTCACGTAATAGCTCCATCAGCACAGAGCGTGCAACCATTTTTGACTCATTAGACAACAGCATTGCAGGTGTGCCTCAAGCGATAAAACCTGCGCAACGTTTTTATGAGTTTATCCGCCATTTTCCAAGCTACATTGCACAAGATGAACTGATTATCGGTAGCCAGTCATCAACACCACGTGGCGCGATTTTCCACACTGAAGAAGAAGTGCGTAGCGACTCTATTTACCGTTTCTTAAGTATTAACAATAGCATTGCATCACCAGATTACATGCTGGTGGTAAACCAAGGTTTCTTAGCAATCAAAGCACAGCTTGAAGACAGAATTAGAAGCATTGGCAGTGCCGTAAATCGTAGCAGTATGGATGAAGCTAATTACTGTAAATCAGCGATTTATGCATGTGATGCAGCACTATATTTTGCACAAATTCTATCTGCAAAAGCAGAAAATTTAGCCGCAATGGAAGGTAATCCATACCGTAAAGCTGAATTATTAGATAGCGCAGCAATATTACGTAAAGTCCCTGCAAAACCCGCAGAAACTTTTAAAGAAGCGGTTCAAGTATTCTATTTGCTGCAATTAGTCTTACATCTGGAAAATGGTAGCTATGCCATTAATCCAATGGGATTTGATAAAGCAATTTATCCATTCTATCAACGTGATATAGACCAAGGTCGTTTAACACAAGCACAAGCGTATGAAATTATTGAAAGTGTATGGCTGAAATTAGCAGAGCTTTCCGAAGTACGTGCGACCAAAGAAATTGATGGTTATCCAATGTTTGATGCAATGACGCAAGGTGTTGATATCAACGATCCACGTGTCAGTATTAACGAACTGTCAGAGATGCTGTTATCAGCTCGCGCTAATCTGTCAACCTTACACAGTTCACTGCAAGTACGTTTATATAATGGTCGTGCGAATTCACAGCCTCAATACGCTGCACCTTCTGCAAACTTTGTTGCACCTAGTGTGGATGCTGGCGAATTCAAAGTAATGGAAGGTTTAACACCTCGATTACAACGTTTACGTAATCGCTATTTAGAAGCACGTCCAAGTGTCTCCATTTATAGAGCATTAGCATTTACTGAAATTGTCCGTAATAACCCAGGGTTACCACCCATTTTACTGCGCGCTAAAGCATTCCGTCGTGCATGTGAAACCGCACCTATCTTAATTCAAGATGAAGAGCTAATTGTTGGACATCCTTGTGGAAAACCGCGTGCTGGCGCTTTCTCTCCTGATATTGCATGGCGTTGGGTTCGTGATGAACTCGATACTATGAGCACGCGTCCACAAGATCCATTCCAAATTTCAGAAGAAGACAAAAAAGTTATTCGTGAAGAGATTGTTCCATTTTGGGAAGGGCGCTCTTTAGATGAGATCTGTGAAGCTCAATATCGCGAAGCGGGAGTGTGGGAATTTAGTGGTGAAACCTTTGTCAGTGATCTTTCTTATCACCAAATCAATGGTGGTGGCGATACTTGCCCAGGTTATGACGTTCTGTTATTCACCAAAGGTATGAACGGTATTAAAGCTGATGCGCAAGCTAAATTAGCTGAATTAAGTATGGAAAATCCTGCTGATATCGATCGTATTTACTTCTATAAAGCGTCGATTGAAAGCTGTGAAGGTGTGATTGCTTACGCTCACCGCATTGCAGAGCATGCGCGTGAATTAGCATCAAAAGAGAGCAATCCTCAACGTCGTGAAGAGTTACTGACGATTGCTCAAGTCAACGAAAACGTACCAGCTAACCCGCCTAAAACACTGCAAGAAGCACTGCAAAGTATCTGGACAGTTGAGTCACTGTTTGAAGTTGAAGAGAACCAAACGGGTCTTTCTTTAGGTCGTTTAGATCAATATTGCTTCCCAATGTATGAAAACGACATCAAATCAGGCCGTTTAACGCGTGAACAAGCACTGGAAATGATGCAAGCCTTTATCATCAAATGTGCTGAGTTAATGTGGATGTCGAGTGAGTTAGGTGCGAAATATTTCGCAGGTTATCAGCCATTTATCAACTTAACCATTGGCGGACAAAAACGCTCTGGTGGCGATGCATGTAACGACTTAACTTACTTAATTATGGATGCTGTGCGCTTTGTGAAAGTGTATCAACCTTCACTTGCATGTCGTATTCATAACCAATCTCCACAGCAATATATGGAAAAAATTGTTGATGTGGTGAAAGCGGGTATGGGCTTCCCTGCATGTCACTTCGATGATTCTCATATCAAGATGATGTTGCGTAAAGGCTTCGATTTTGAAGATGCGCGTGACTACTGCTTGATGGGTTGTGTTGAACCACAAAAATCAGGCCGTATTTATCAATGGACATCAACGGGTTACACCCAATGGCCTATTGCGATTGAGTTTGTATTAAACCGCGGTCGTATGGTGTTGTTTGATAGCTATCAAGGTCTAGATACAGGTGATTTACGTGACCTGCGTACTTATGAAGATTTTGATCGCGCTGTAAAAGAACAAGTGGCACATATCATTCGTTTATCTGCAATTGGTACGGTGATCAGCCAACGTGTTCACCGCGATGTTGCACCGAAACCATTAATGTCTCTATTGGTTGAAGGCTGTATGGAGCAAGGTAAAGACGTGACCGCAGGTGGTGCAATGGTTAACCATGGTCCAGGTCTGATCTTCTCCGGTTTAGCGACTTATGTTGACTCAATGGCTGCTATTCGTAAGTTAGTTTATGAAGATAAAAAATACACCTTAGAACAAATTCGTGACGGTCTATTAGCCAATTTTGAAGGTCATGATGAGCTTTTACGTGACTGCTTAAATGCACCGAAATTTGGTAACGATGACGATGTTGTTGACCAATATGCATTAGATATTACGGAATGGACTGAGCGTGAATGTCGTAAATATAAGATGCTCTACTCCACATTCAGTCATGGCACGCTATCTATCTCTAATAATACGCCAATTGGCGAGTTAACCGCGGCTACACCAAATGGTCGTTTGGCATGGAAACCATTATCAGATGGGATCAGTCCAACGCAAGGCGCGGATAAACATGGCCCAACAGCGATTATTAAATCAATCAGTAAAATGAATGTTGAAACCATGAATATTGGTATGGTTCATAACTTCAAATTCCTGAAGGGATTGTTAGATACCAATGAAGGTCGTCAAGGTTTAATTACCTTATTAAGAACGGCTTCCATTTTGGGTAACGGCCAGATGCAATTTAGCTATGTTGATAATGAAGTACTGAAAAAAGCGCAATTAGAGCCTGAAAAATACCGTGACTTAATTGTCCGTGTTGCTGGCTACAGTGCTTACTTCGTTGAATTATGTAAAGAAGTTCAGGATGAAATTATCAGTCGTACTGTGATTGAGAAATTCTAATCATAGCCATAGGGATGGCGCAGGCTATCCCTTTTAATCGACAAGATAAGATTTAAATTTATCGAACAGGGATGTTTGATGCAGATTTGGAGGCGTAAAGATGGAGACGGCGGCAGAAACAAGAGGTCGGATATTTAATATCCAGAAATACTCTATTTATGACGGTGATGGTATTCGTACTCTCGTTTTCTTAAAAGGCTGTAATATCCGCTGCCCTTGGTGTTCCAATCCAGAAGGTCTCAGCAGTGAATTTCAAGTGATGTACTCTCACGACAAATGTGTAGATTGCGGTAAATGTGTTGATGTTTGTCCTGCGGGTGTGCATTACATGACAACCAATGAAAATGGTAAGCAAGTTCACCGTGTTGATCGTGGCGTCGATTGTATCGGTTGTCGTAAATGTGAAGAGGTCTGTATCTCTGATGCGCTTGATATTATGGGAAAAGATGTTTCTGTCTCTGAGTTAATGAAAATCATCATGCAAGATTATGACTTTTACATCTCTTCTGGGGGTGGTGTCACAATCGGTGGCGGTGAAATGAGTTTACAAACTGATTTCGCGGTTGCGCTTTTACGAGAATGTAAAAAGATGATGATCAATACCGCTGTGGAGACTCAAGCGACCACTAACGTGGCGAATTATGAAAAATTAGCGGAAGTCGTTGATCAATTTCTGATTGATATTAAACACATTGATACTGCTCAGCATAAAGCGTTGTTTGGCATTGGTAATGAGAATGTCCGCCGTAATCTAGAGCGTTTAATGGATCTCGGTGCCAATGTGGTTATTCGTATGCCTTTAGTGCGAGGTTATAACGATTCTTATGATGCGATCACTGGTGCGATTAACTACGCCATGGAGCTCTCAAAACGCGGTAATCTTCAGCGCATCGATATTCTTCCTTATCACCAATTTGGACGTAATAAGTACGAAAAATTGGAGATGATCTATCCAATAAAAGTCGATCCAAGTTATACGCCAGAAGAGCTAGATAGCTTAGAAGCCTTCTTTAAGAAATTTGATTTCGATATCCGTCTTGTCCGTCATTAAGTAGGAGAGAAAGATGAACAGTTTAGGTGTGATTGAAACACGAGGATTAACCGCAGCCATTCAGGCGGCAGATGCGGCTTGTAAAGCGGCAAACGTGGAAATTATTGGATACCGAAAAGTAGGCTCTGGGTTGGTATCAATCTGTTTTCAAGGCGAGATCAGTGCAGTAAGAACGGCGGTTGATCATGGTGTTGATGTGGTTAGCCAAAAAGAGCTGGTTATTGGCTCGTTGGTTATTGCAAGACCAGAGCCAAGCGTTATTACTAAATTACTGACAATAAAAAGTAAGAAAAAATCGCCCGCTATTGCTGAAAAAGTGCAAGAAACCGCACTTGAAGCAGTCGTTGAAGACCCTGTTAAAAACGACGTTGAGAAGCTAGAGGCTGCAAAAGCTGTTGCAGATTTACAGGCTCAAAATATTGCCGCTGAAACTAAAGCTACGACAGACAAAGTACAAAGCAGTAAGAAAGAGATCAAACCAGAAGGCCGTAAAGGTAAAAAATAATGATTAATCAACAACTCATGGGAAAAATCCTCTCTCGTTTGCCTGTTCACGGCGTGATGTCGGGAGAGACGCAAGGAATGGCAATCCCTGTTGGTATTTCTAATCGACATGTGCATCTTTCACAACAAGATGTTGAAGCATTATTTGGCAAAGGTTATCAACTCACTCCGTTTAAAGATCTGAAACAACCGGGTCAGTTTGCAGCAAAAGAGTGTGTGATTGTTGTGGGATCTAAAGGTTCGATCAGTAAAGTTCGTGTTTTAGGGCCAGTTCGTCCACAAAGCCAATTAGAAATTTCAAAAGCTGACTGTTTTGCATTAGGTATAAAAGCACCAGTACGTGAATCGGGTGATTTAGTTGGTTCTGGCAATGCTGTTTTAATGGGGCCTGCGGGTCATGTGGAATTAAAAGAACAAGTCATTTGCGCACAACGCCATATTCATATGAGTGAAATTGATGCCAGAATGTTAAACGTTACGAATGGTCAAAAGGTACATGTAAAAACAGAAGGTGAGCGTAGCCTGATTTTTGATGAAGTCGTTGTTCGTGTCAGTGAGAAGTTTTCTTTAGAATTTCATATAGATACTGATGAGGCCAATGCGGCAGGGCTTCGTAACAACGATAGCGTATTTATTGTCAGTTAAGACAATGAGGTGACGTAATGGACCATCTGTTAATTGAAAGGATAGTGGCTGAAATAGAAAAAAGAATGAAAAAGTCGGTGTTGTTAGCACTTACACCTGCACCGGGATACCAAGATGAAATCTGTCAGCGTATCAACACATTTTCTCATGTTCGATTTTCTCTTTTTGTCACAGCACAGGCACAAGTCAGTCATGATTTGTCGAAATGGCGTCATCTAGGAGAAATGTATAACGCGGGTGAGTTTGATATTAATACGTTATCTTCTTATCACGCTTTATTCATTCCTTATTTCGATAAAAAGCTGGTGGGAGAGATTATTAATGGTCTATTTATCAGTGAAGAAGGGAAATTAATTCATTCTGCGCTTGCTAAAAATATTCCTATTATAGCATTACCTTATTTTTGCCAACCAGAAAGTGAATTAAATGAGATTTTAGGTTTAAATAAAAATAAAGAATACAACCTGCTTATTCAGGAAAATATTAGCCGATTAAAATCAATGGGGATTATGTTTCATTCTATAAATAATGTTGAAGCTAATTTAATAAACCATGATATTAACCATCAAGCTAAACCTGAACATAAACCTGAAATTAAACAAGAGAATAATAATCGCTATATTACTTTAAATGAAGTAATGAATAATCCTGGAGAATATCATTTATCGCAAGATAAATTGACGGATTCTGCTATTGAATATTTAAAAAGCTTAAAAAATTAATATTAAACTATATCTGATAACTCAGGAGTCTTATTATGTCCCCAAAAGCAAAATCATGGCTTTGGATGTTGGCGGTTATTATTTCAGAAACCTCAGCAACCTCTACCTTAAAAATGTTTGATAATAGTGAGGGTACCACTAAAACATTATTATTAGGCTTAATTGTTGTTCTTTATGTTATTTGTTATTACTCATTATCGCGTGCAGTAAAAAATATTCCGGTTGGTTTGGCTTACGCAACATGGTCTGGTACAGGCATATTAGTTGTATCAACATTAGGTATGGCATTTTATGGCCAACATCCTGATACTGCGGCCATAATCGGTATGGCTGTTATTGCCAGTGGTATTGTGATTATGAATCTCTTCTCGAAAATGGGTTCTGAAGAAGAGGAAGAAGAAACAACTGAAACCTCTAATATTAAACAAACTGCATCGCCAGTTAATAAATAAGTCTATTTCTTGATAAATATTTTTTAATAAATCTATTTTTAATAATAGTTATTTTATTAAAACAAATAAGGATAACAATTATGTTTACCGGATTCTTATGGCTGGCGCTGTCTATTGGTTCTGAAATCACTGGTACGTCAATGATTAAAAAAACCAACGGTTTTAGTAAATTAGCCCCTTCTGTTTTAGTTATTGCTGCTTACTGTATTTGTTATTTCGCCTTAACACGCGCAATGGGATATATCCCTGTTGGTGTTGCTTATTCACTATGGTGTGGATTTGGTATTGTCGGTGTGACCTTAGTGGCGATGATTTTATATAAGCAAAAACCAGATTTACCAGCCATATTCTCTATGGCATTGATTATCTCTGGCGGGATAATTATGAATACATTCTCTACTATGTAAGATAATCATATGAGTTAGATACTTATTTTTCCTTTTAAATTGAAATGCCGATATGTTTTTCAACAGTATCGGCATTTTATAATTGAATGTTTTCTCTTTCTTAAAATGAACATTAGTTAGAAAAGATGTTTTTTCTATATTTAAAATTTTTAATAAGGATAAAATTTGGCGGTTTTTTATTTAAATGTAATTTATAAAAAGGTCAAATATGTTTTCAATATTTAAATTTTTTAGCCGTCCAAATCTTGATAAAATAAATAGAGATTTAGAAACGAAGTATGTTAAAAAAGAGAATACTTCTCATAATAGTATTAGTCATATTAATAATACCAGTCAAAAATTGCATACACCTGTTCCAGAAAAAAGAACGATGACCGAGGGAGTTTCTCAATTACATAATACGACTAAAACTCAACAAATATATAATCAATTAAGTCGTGATGATAGTCCGCCAGCCTTACCACCTAAGAACGTTAAAGTGAATAGTCCGCCAGAATTACCACTTAGAAAATTAAAAAATATTTCACTACATTTGAATACACAAGTACCTATTCAGACAAAATCATACAGTATTTTAGAACCTACAGCTTATGTTTTTGATGAGAATGGTAATAAGAGTAGAGCTAATGTTTCGGATTTTTTAGCGGCTGTAAACAGTAAACTAAACAGTAAACTAAAAAGTGACACCTTAGGTATAGTGGATATTTTAAATACGAGTGAGACATTATTTAATAATTTAATTTCAAATAAGTATTTATCTTATCGATATGAAAAAATAGATAATTCTAAGTTTGAAATGAATTTATGTAATGAAAACCTATTAAAATATAATAATGAAAAACTACCGGCTAATATAATTAGCGGTACTCAAGATAACGCTTTAAGGGTTGCCTCGCAATATCCTAAAAGTGATGGAAAAAACATGGGGAATTATTTAAACTCTCTGATACAAAATAAAATTGACACTGTTTATATTCTCGCATCAGATGATGATATTAAATATAAAGTTAATAATGTAAAATATTTCAAAAATAACAGAAGTTATAATGATGTAAATGTAAAAGAGCACCCCTCTAAGGAGAATAAATTTGTTAAAAATAAAGACTATATATTGAACTATAATATTTATCCCAAGGTCGTAACCTCCCCGCAGGGAACTCAAGAAATAAATTTTGTTCATATTCCTAATTGGAAAGATCATACCGAAGTAGATGCAACTAAATTAAAAATGGCACTTTGTTCTATACAAAAAACAATAGGTTTATCTGCTAATTCAAATAGTTTAGTTCACTGCCTTGGTGGTATTGGAAGAACGATGGAAATGCTTCTCGTTGAAAGAATGATGAATATGTCACCTGATGAAAAACACAAAACAAGTTTAGAAGAAATGGTGCATGAGGTGAGAGAAAAAAGAACACCATTAGCATTGTATGAAATTAGACAACTTGCAGAATTAACAGTATTTGCTTTAGCAAACCGTATTCCATTATTAAAAAATAATTCCCATTAATAAATAAAATCCCCATTGCATTCACAATGGGGATTAGCTTTATGACATTACTGTTTATTATTTTTTAGTTTTACTGCTCACTGACTTGCAGCAACTGTTTTTGACGCTCAGTTTGAGCGCTGATTTGATGGTTTCGCGCCAAGAAACTATACATCGTTGGTAATACAAATAGCGTGAACAGGGTGCCGACTAACATGCCCGACACAATAATCAGCCCTAATCCATAGCGACTATTCGCTCCAGCACCACTGGCAAATAAAAGTGGAATGAGCCCAATAACCATTGCCGCCGTGGTCATTAATACAGGACGTAAGCGGATTTTTGCTGCTTCAATAATGGCATCTCGACGGTTTAGATTTTTATGAACTTGTAATTCATTAGCAAATTCCACCATTAAAATTCCATGCTTACTGATAAGCCCTATTAGTGTGACTAAACCAATTTGAGTGTAGATATTTAGTGTCACCATCCCTAAAGCGAGAGGGACTAATGCGCCGCAAATTGATAGCGGTACAGTAACTAAGATAATCAAAGGATCGACCAAGCTTTCATATTGCGCAGCTAACACTAAGTAAATAATAATAAGTGCTGCAATAAAGGCAAAGACTAGTGTATTTCCTTCTTGGGTAAATTGGCGAGAATCAGATTGCCAATCATGACTAAAACCTGCGGGTAATGAATCTGCCACCGTTTCAAGAAAAGCGACCGCTTGTCCCATCGTGACGCCGGGGGCGGGGATCGCTTGGAAAATAGCTGCGTTTTGTTGATTAAACTGTGTCAGTTTATTCGGTTCAACTTGAGTCGTAATATTCACAACGGTTGATAATGGAATTAACACATTATCTTGAGTACGAATATAGTGCCCTGCAAGTGCTGCTGGCGTTAAGCGTTGATGGCGTACACTTTGTGGGATCACATCATAAGAGCGACCATCCATACCAAAGCGATTGATATAGTGTTCACCCACTAATAGTGAAAGTGATTCACCAATATCTTGCATACGAATGCCTAAACTATTGGCTTTAGCTCTGTCTATGGCAACTTGAACAACGGGATTGTTGTAATCTAAATCGCTATCCACCACGACAAACAAACCGCTTTCTCTTGCTTGCTGTTTGATTTGTTCCATTGTTTCAAACAAAACGGGATAACCTAATGGGCTACGTAACACCATTTGTACAGGCAATCCACCCACTGAGCCGGGTAGAGAAGCTAATTGGAAAGCAAAAATACTGGTACCTTCCACATTATTGACGCGATTTTGCAAATCAGCTTGGATTTGATCTGCATTGCGATCACGTAAATCCCAACCATCAAAGTTAATACCACCAAAGCTGGCTGAAGGCCCATCTGTACCGTTAATTATCCAAGTGCTGTCTGTTTCAGGCAGACTCATATAAATTTCATCAAGCTTTTGATTAAATCGTTCAGCATAGGCAAGATTTGCATGTTGTGGTGCTTTTACCGCGGTTAAAACGCTCGCCTGATCTTCTGAAGGCGCTAGCTCTTGTTTTGTCTGGCTATATAAAAACGGCAAGCTGACAAATACAGCTAAGGCGAAAATAACAGTTAACCAGCGATTAGCTAACGAAAAATTGAGTATGTAACCATAATGATGAGCTAATTTATCAAAGACATACTCGGCTATTTTAGCCATTTTGCCTTCATTTTCTTTTGGTTTTAGCATTAATGAGCTCATCACGGGGGATAGTGTTAATGCCACAATACCGGATACAATCACACTACCTGCCAGTGTTATGGCAAATTCTTTAAATAATGCGCCCGTTAATCCAGCCATTAAACCAATCGGAGCATAAACAGCCGCTAGCGTTATGGTCATTGCAATAACAGGGCCGGCTACTTCTCTTGCCCCCACTAAAGCGGCTTGAACAGGTGATAATCCCTCTTCAATATGGCGATGAACATTTTCAACAACCACTATCGCGTCATCTACCACAAGTCCAATGGCTAAAACCATTGCCAGCAAAGTGAGCAAATTGATACTAAAACCAAAGGCAAGCATTAATCCGGCAGCACCTAACATTGATAACGGAATGGCAAGTACAGGAATAAGAACAGAACGGAACGATCCCAAACAGAGATAAATAACCGCGATAACGATTAAAATCGCTTCAATTAAGGTTTGTACTACTTGATTAATAGAGGCTTTGATAAAACGTGAAGTTTCAAATGCCAGTTCTACATCGACGCTCGGCGGTAAGGTTTTTTGAATATCAACAAGATGTTCGCGAATGCCATCAACAATCACTAACGGATTACCTGTTGGTGTCGGGAATAAACCCAAAAATACCGCTTTTTTACCATTCATAATACCGCTAGTTTCAGTGGCCGCAGCACCTAGCTCGACGGTACCAATATCACGTAAGCGGACAAGATTATTACCATCATTAATGATAACCATGTCTTTAAATTCTTCGACATTAGTGAGATCAGTATTGACATAAACGTTGGCAATGACAAACTCGCCTTCTACTTTACCGGGTGCTGCTTGATAGTTATTACGGCGAACAGCCTCTGCCACATCGCTCGCTGTTAAGTTGCGACCAGCCAGTTTATCTGCATCTAACCATAAGCGCATGGCCAATTGTTGACCACCAAATACTTGCACTTTAGCAACACCATTAATGGATGAGAACATCGGTTCAACAACGCGAGAAAGGTAGTCTGTGAGTTCAGGAATAGAAAGCTGTTCACTTGAGAACCCCACATAAGCTACGGCTGTAGACTCTCCTGATGAAAGCTCGATTACCGGATCATAAGCTTGTTCTGGCAACTTATAACGAACTTGATTTACCTTAGCCATTACTTGCGTCAAGGCTTGAGTAGGGTCGCGGTTTAATTCCATTCTGACGGTAACTAAGCTTTTACCTTGTACTGAAGATGAAGAAATATAATCAACTCCCTCAACAGAGGAAACCGCTTGTGTAATTGGCTGAGTTACAAATCCCTGCATCAACTCAGACGATGCACCAGGATAATCTGTTGCGATCGTAATCGTTGAGTTTTGTAACATAGGGTATTGGCGAACGGGTAGCTTACTGAATGCAAATGCACCCAGTAACAAGATCAATGTGCTAACAACTAATGCCAAAACAGGTCGCCGAACAAAAATATCGGTAAACTTCATTATTAACTCCCGTTATGGTTTTGTTGTCGCAGATTGAGCTAGCGCTAATGTATCTTGCTCAATAGGTTCAATTGAGATGCCATCACTTAATTTAATTTGGCCAGATGAGACAATTTGATCACCAAGGGTTAAGCCTTCTTTTATCTCAATCATGCCGTTGTAGCGCAATCCAACTTTCACAGAGACACGCTTAGCGATAAGGTTTTTTTGATTGTCAGATTGCGCTACAAACACGGTATCTCCATAGGCAGTATAAGTAACTGCCGTTTCTGGTACGGTTAATACCATAGGACTATCTGGAGAAGTAACTTGCACACGAGCAAACATGCCCGCTTTTAATTTGTTATCGGTATTAGGTAAAACAGCTTGTACTTGTACGGTGCGAGATGGACCAATAAGAGGATCGACGGCATTAATAGAGCCTGTAAATACCATCTCTGGATAAGCATCGACCTCGATATTGATGGGCTGTTTTGCGGAAATTTTGGGAGCAGCTTGTTCATCAAGTGAGAAATTGAGTTTTAAATGACTCGCATCGACTAAAGATGCAATACGTTCACCCGCATTGAGGTACTGTCCTTCATGAACAAGTTTTATCCCGACAATGCCATCAAAAGGCGCTTTTATTGCTTTCTGTGCAATTCGCGCTTTTACTTCACGAATGGATGCGGCAATCATATCGCGCTCAGATAATGTACTGTCTAATTGTGCAGCTGCTGCGACATTTTTACTATAAAGCTGTTTTGTACGGGAGTAGAGTTTATCCGCGTTAGTTAATTGTGCTTGTAAACGCAATAATTCCGCTTGTTCAGGCTCATCATTTAATTTAGCTAAAACTTGACCTGCTTTAACAGTTTGCCCTGACTCAAAATTAATCACAGCAATTCGACCATTGGTTTCAGCGGCTAAGTAGACTTGGCGCGCGGCTTCTAGTTCACCAACTCCTTGCATATTGTTTGGTAATTTTGATGATTGTACAGTTGCTAATGCCACTTTAGTGGGTGGATAAGCGAATTGCTGAGATGCATCTTCATCAGATGATGTTGTTGCATAAACCATTGCACCAGCACTGATTAAAAAGAGTGAGGCACATACCGTGAGAGTGAGTTTTTTATTCATACTATTGTTGTTTCCATAGTGATTATTTTTATATTTTTTATCGTTTTTATGCGTCAGTTTTTTTCCATAATGCTCTGAAATGACTTGCCATTGCCGTAGTGATTAATCCTCCAATAACAGAGGTATGCTCGATTGCGAAATACATCGACAACATGGCCTTATCTCCCGTCATATTCCAAAACGTATGTACAATCACAATGGTCAAAAATAGGAAAACAGCGAGCGCTCCAGCACCTAGCCATAAATAACGATCGAAAAGGACTAATAAAGAACCTGAAAATAAAACGATCGCAGTGGCAATATTAAAAAACCAGTCTGGAGTTAATCCTGCTGCACGCATCTCAGCCAAACTATTTTGGTAATCAAACACCTTGGCAAAACCAGAGGAGAGAAATAAAACAAGAATGAGTAATCTGGCGATAAACCATAAAGCGCGGCTTTCAAGAATACGTGCAATTGAATTAGGCATTTTTCTATCCTCAATAATCTTCAATACAAAAGTCGGTATCCCACTGACTTGACTTCATGAGAGGAGAGGACTATAAAACCTCAAGTTAAGTTGAGGTCAAGAGGAAAGAATGAAAAAAGAGAAAATAGATTTCAATAGAGCACTTACCGTCGGTGAGGTAGCAAAACGTAGTGGTGTTGCGATTTCAACGTTACATTTTTATGAAGAAAAAGGATTGATAGAAAGCTATCGAAGTGCAGGTAATCAGCGGCGTTATCCACCAGTTGTATTGCGCTATGTGGCAATTATCAAGGCGGCCCAAAGTACGGGAATTCCATTAAAAGAAATCCAAGAAATATTGGGAAAGTACCCGCCAAATAGTAAATTAACGGCAGAACAATGGCACGAAATATCAACGGATTGGAAAGTGCGACTCGATGAACGCATTCGCCGTCTTAAACGATTACGTAACGGGCTTGACCACTGTATTGGCTGTGGTTGTTTATCATTGAGTGATTGTCCGTTGCGCAATCCTGATGATATTTTAGGTGAAAAGGGGGCAGGGCCTCAGATCCTATAATCAAAATGAAAACGATGCACTATCTGGTTTGAAAAATCCCTCATAGTCTTCTTGGTTATCAGTCATACCCAGTAAATCAAGTGTGAATTGGTGATAGAAACCTTGGTAAGAAAGAAATGAAATAAGCGCTTGATTAATAGTCTCTTTATTTTCTGTATCATCTAATACACTCTGTTGATGCGCATACATTAATATGCTTCGTTGGCGATTCTCTTTAAGTGTTTGATTACCATCATTCATAACATCATATTGATTTAGGAAATTAAGGATAGCCTTTGTATCATTGATGCCTTGATCTTGTAATTGCTGATAAAAATCTCGATTAAGAAAAGGCGCTAAAATATCACTTTCTGTAGCCCTAGGAAGGGGCACTGGTTGATTCTCTATTGCTTCTGTTTTATCTGTATTTATTCTTGAAGATAAATGAGATAGTGGCTGTGTATAGGAAGGATCAATCTTCATTAGGGAGGTCTCTTTGAGTTTGATTTTCATCTTGGCTTTCTAATAATTCAAACTGTTGAATATAATCAATTAAACGCGTTTTAAGATCTTGAGAAAATGCGAGTTGATTTTTTTCAGTATAAGGCCGATGAAATTGAGATTTGAGATCTTGCATAAAAAGAGGAGGATCAAAGAAAAGGATTTGTGATCCTGCGCTGACAGAAATTGTCGTATTATCATGGGGAATTAATTCAATATTTTGATCACTCAGTGTTTCTTCTAAATAAGGTTGTAAGGTTTTAGGAATATTAAGTGTGAGTTTATGATCAAAAGGGCTTGCGGCAATAAGTTGTTTTGTTAGTTCTATTTGCATATCCGGTGACTGGAAATATTGAGCAACTGTCCTTGTGATCAACTCTCTTTGTTCTATTTCATAGTTGAATAAATGTGTTTGATACTGAGAGAACAAGGTTAATATATCTCCCAATAGTGCTTTCAGTCCTTCGCTATAGCCTTGCCTAACCACAGCATCATGATGTAATTTAAGTTTTTTCTCAGTATCGCGAATAAGTTTTTTCGCATTATTTTTTGTCGCGAGATTTATTTTATGGATATTATCCAATTGTCGGATATAACGGGCGCGAATAAGCACCCCTTCACAGGTATAATCTAGCAGTTTTTCATGCACAGAACGCAGCATAATTAAGCACCAAAAGAAAAAGTGAGCGTGATAAAGATAAATCCGTTGATAACTCTAATTGGGACTGATTTATAGGAAAACAGAGTTTAAACCGTTGTGCTAATGCGACTGAAATAGAGTGAATAAAAGTAAATAATAATTGATAACCTATTGTGATAGGGGCTATCTCGTTATTATCATTTTTATTTTCCTCATTTATCAAAATGACTGGTCTTAAAGAGAGAAACGCTTGCAATGATGATGGCAGTTGATAGTAATCACCTGAGTGTAAAATATATTGAGGTGAGTAAAAATAACCTAAAAATAGAGCACATTGAGGTAATAACGACCATTGAGTAAATAGTTTTTGGGCGACAAGGTCGGTTTCTATATCGCAGTCTATTTCAGTGATCAGTTTATGTTCTTTAATTAATTGATAATTAGCAAATTGCTGCCAAATAAGTTTATCATCGAGAGTTGCTACTGTTTTATAGTCTGGGTGAATGTATTGTAATGGTTCATACATCACGGTAGAAATTTTCTCAAACTGTTGAAGAGAGAATGTCATCTTTTTTCTCCTTCATCATCAGCTTTTTTTGGCGATACTTTATAAAAATAAATATTGTAATGAACAGTAAGCCAATAAAAAGTGGACCTAACAACCACCAATAATTAAAAGTGATAGCACTATTTTCATCAGTAGTGAGAGGTTTTAATACATTTAATTTATTGATATTGCGTGGATAAAGTAGAACAGTAATATTATCTTCATTCATATCGTTAAAGGAATTATGAATAAAAGCGCGAATATCTTCACCAAGTTGTTCTGCATCAGGCACACTGTCTTCATAAAAAATTATGGCAGATGCGTGAGGAGAAGGAATAATGCGCTCTGAGGGGGAAATAGGATAACTAATATGTACTCTTGCATCGATAACACTTTCAATGGTGAGTAATGATTGTTCTAATCGTTGCTCAATAGCCGAAATTAACCGTGCTTTTTCTGCCTGTGGTGAAGACACCAATGCATCAGAAGGAAATATTTGGGTAATTTCAACCCGCGTATTACTAGGCAATTGATACTGTTCCAATATTTGAATCGCGACAGCAACATCTTCTTTTTTAACTGACACATCAAATAATCCTTTGCCTAATGCGGTTTGGGTACTGGTTATCTGATGCTTTTGTAATACAGCTTGCACTTGTGTTGCTTGACGCTGATTCAGACCGGTTAATAATGACTGCTCTTTACACCCAGTTAATAGTGAAACCAGACAAAATAATAACATGCTTAATAAATATCTGGTTTTCATCACTATTGCGCCTTTAGTAGGGTTTCTACGATATTCAATGATTTTCTTGCCAAGGTACTGGCTAAATTCATGGTAATGGTATAATCATTTAGCGTGGTTTGTAGCTTGGTATAGCTATGAACATCAGAAAGCTGACTTAATGTTGCCAGTTTTTCATGTATTTGAGTTTCATACTGAAAACTACTGGCAATATTTTTTGTTATTATTGAAGATAATGAATCTTCATTATCTGTAGTTTCAGATAACGCAGATAAATTAACTGTAGAAACAGGTAAAATAGCCATAAATATCCTTTATATAATTTAAAATTAACGCATATTACCAATAATACTCATCGCTAAGTCTTTAACGACTTTAATCGATGTTGATTCAGCATTACGTGTAATATTGTATTCAGCTAACCTTGCTTGATAGTCTGCTAATGCGGCGGCATTCGAGGTATCTGCTTTTAAAGCATCAAGTGCTGATTTTAATGCATCACTTTGATTTTTAACTGGGTCTTGAAAGTAATCGTCTATTTTTTTAATTGAGCTTACATCATCGGTCACTGAATTATTTGCCATAATATTAATCCTCTGAATATTTATGATTTTATGTTAATGAAATCCGAATATTATCCCTTGGGAAAATAACGGTGTTGGCTATCAATAAAAATATATCCGTTCTCTTCTTGTAAAGTTGCTTTATTGATTAAATCAGGATTACCTATACTCTCACGGTAAAATATAAATTTTCTGCCAAAAATAAAGGTTTGTTTTTTTATAAATTGCTCAAATTTTATTTTGCTTTCTTTATTCAAAACATCATCAAATATAAACGTGATCCCATTCTTATCTTCTTTTATTTGATAACTGACTTTTTTTATAAAAGAGAGTGTATTTACCTCTTCAATTAAACTAGGAATAGATATGGCTTTGATAGTTGGTTGGCAAAAGGTAGAAAACTGTTGTTGAATAACTGAACTGATTTTATCTTTTTCATGATTATTATGATAAACAAAAGATATTATTGGATTTGAATTATTTTTAATTATAATATTGTTTGTTATTTTACTCTCTTTATTAAAGATAAGATTTAATTTTTTAATATCTATATATGAATATCGACTGTTATTATTGTTTGTTTTAACCCATTCAGGCGCGCTATCGTCATAGAGGCAATAATGATTTTTTAAACCTAAAAAATAGTGATAGTTTTCTACTGATAACGTTGGTTCTGGTATGATGTTGTTAATTTCTTTTTTGTTAAAAAATAAAAATGAAATAGATAATAATGAAAAAAAGATAACTGTTATCAATATAATGGCTATCTTTTTTCGGGGGGTAATGTTAGATGATTTATTCTTAAATACTAATAGCTCTTTTTCCAAGTTATCATTTTTACTAATTAAAAACATAGGGATATTATTAAAATAAATAGGTTTATTAAAATATATATCCATTTCAACACCTATTTCATTCGCTATCACACTCTCTTCTATAACTAATGTACTTTGATCTTCTTCTGTATTTTTTAGTTTGACATTCACTTTTTTAACCAATTCTTCATCACTGCATGGAATGTAAATCTGATTTGCATCATTATTATGTATTTTATTTCTCTTGTTGTATGTTGATATTGAATATTCATTTGGAATTAATGATATTTTTGTATACTTTAATGGTCCATTCAAAATATATAAATAATAAAGCATAAATATATCCTAGAAGTTATCGTGCCTATTTATTGTGTGAATTAATATTGGTCTTCAATATTGAAATGTTTTTTTAAAAAAAAGAACAGGTTTTTTATTTGCTAATTTAAGGTGTGTTTTATAAAAATATTTTGTAAAATATAAACTTGCTGCTTTAATTATACATTTTTATCACTAATTATTGATGGTATTATTCGAAGAACATGCAAATCATAACACGTAAATTGTATTCCGTTAGCGATATTGTATCGTTATCTTTTTCATTTTTGAGTTGATTTATATTTTTGAGGTTTAAATTATGTTGATAAACGATATAAAAATAAGTGGAGATAGAAATATCTTAATGGGGAATTCATTATTTTTTTGTATTCCCTTGAATAATGAATCATCAATTAAAATAAGAGATGGACAATTTACAAAAATGATAAAAGGAAGTGCTTTTATTTATAATGCTAAAAATAGTGATGTTGTTTTTCAGTCTGATAATCAAAGTTGGAAAATGGAAAAAAGATCTTTTTTTATCTGTGCCAGGTTATTAGCCTTTATTGATTATGCTCGTGATTTTTCAAAAATGACAGCAATAGGCACTGAATTTGATATTAATCAGCAGATTTTTTATATAGAAAGTAGAGAGGGATCATTAGAGTACATATTAATTAGCGAAGCTTTAAAAGAGAATAGCCAATTAGAACCTCTTTTTGTCACCATAAGACATAGCGAAAGCTATTGGCTTGTATTACATCTCATCAGTTATTTAGATGAGAAAAAGAGTAATATTGCTCAAATTGGAGAGCGCTATGGTGTATCAGGCACGCATTTTAGAAGACTTTGTAAACGTTATTTAGGTAATTGTGGTAAAAGCCAATTACGTTCATGGCGAGCAGCATCATCGATTCTTACTACTTTATCAACAAGTGAATCTTTGACACAAATTGCAGTAGATAATGGATTTAGCTCTGCATCCCATTTTTCTAATGAAATAAAAACACTGTTTGGTATTACACCGACGGAATTTCGTCGAATTGGTCACCTTCTCTATGAAAATAAAAAATAATATTTGCTGTGCTATTGGGCTATCAATTTGTTGTAGTTTAACTTTTCCTGTTCAAGGTGCGGAGGGAAAAGTTATCTACACACATCAGGTAAAAAAACCTGATATGTTTATTGCTGTTGATACTCGTATTGAGCAATTTTTCTTTGTGTTATCAGATAAATTAGATAAACCATTTATTTTAAGTAACGCTGTAAAGAAAAAAAGAGTGACAGGGAATTTTGATATTTCTTCACCTCAGGATGCTTTTGATTTGATGGTGCGCAGAATGTCATTACTCTATTTCAATGATGGGGAATCTATTTATGTTTATGATAATAGTGAGATCCAACAAGAACTGTTCCAAGTAAAAAATATTGGAATGAGTGAAATCAAAGAATATCTTCAAGATGTGGGTCT
This sequence comes from Proteus penneri, assembly GCF_022369495.1. Taxonomy (NCBI): domain Bacteria; kingdom Pseudomonadati; phylum Pseudomonadota; class Gammaproteobacteria; order Enterobacterales; family Morganellaceae; genus Proteus; species Proteus penneri. The sequence goes on along the minus strand of NZ_CP059690.1, from coordinate 3,049,374 downwards.
ATTTGATGCCCGTTTCCCATTACGTTCAGGGCAGGATCAGCGTACTTTTTATATTTCAGGACCTCCTGTTTATCTTAAATTAGTTAAAGCGGCTGCTGACTATCTAGATAATGCGGTTCAGGAACAAATCTATGAAAATATAAGTAATCAAGTACCAACAGGTAGCTCTCGTTATGGAGAGGAATTTGTGCAAGTATTTGCACTAAAAAATACCTTTGTGCAAGATAGAACTTATTATTTACGAGATGAAAAAATTGTATTACCAGGTATTACAACGGTACTCCAGCAGTTATTTATGTCTCAAGCAGGAACACCAATAAAGCGCACTTACTCTTCAAGAAATAATACTGTAGAAAGGGAAAGTGAGGTCTCACAGCCTACAGATAATAATGACAATAACTTATCAGTTACACCCATTATTACACAAATGGGGAGATATCATGTTGAATTGGTTCCTTTACCTGCTGCAAATAGCTTATTAGTTAAAACCAGTCGAGAAGGATTGGAATTAGTCGGCTCCTTGATTGACCAACTGGATAAACCTAAACGACAAGTTGAACTATCTCTATGGATTATTGATATTTCAAAAAATAAAGCGGATAGCTTAGGTATTGATTGGCAAGCAGGATATAGCTCAGGCAATCACTCTTTCTTTTTTAATACATCAAGTTTAAGTGCTGCATCAGGTTTGAATTTCTTAGGAAAAATAAGAGCATTGACAGAAGATGGCGATGCCAAAATGGTTTCTCGTCCTATTTTATTAACTCAAGAAAATACTCCAGCAATTTTTGATAATAACACCACCTTTTATACTCAAATTAAAGGTGAGCGTGTTGCAACATTAGAATCGACAACTTTTGGGACGATGATGAGCGTATTGCCAAGAATTGGCAATTCTAATAAAGAAATTGAAATGATCATCAATTTGGAAGATGGGGCAGAAAAAAAAGATGATAAAGCAAAAGATGAGACGGTTGAAAGTTTACCTGTAATTAACCGTACTAATATTAGTACCGTCGCACGAGTTTCAGAAGGGGGAAGCTTACTAATTGGTGGCTATACTCGTGAAGATAATATTAATGCTGAAACTAAAATTCCCGTATTAAGTTCAATACCTTTGATTGGCGGGTTATTTAGTTATAAATCAGATAATAATAAAAAGATGGTGCGCATTTTTATGTTACAACCTCGTTTATTAGATAATACAGAAACTGATTTATCCGAATCAATAAGCCAAAATCCATTTCAACCAATGGATAAAAAAACAACACAAGCATTGCAACAACTTCAAGCTTTTATGGGGTAATGTGATGATTGCGCCAATTAACTCTTCCATACCAATTAGACAGGAAACAAAAGAAAATAACGTTAGCCGTAAAAATCAGCAAGAAACGGAATATAAGCAACCTAAAATTTCAGAAAAGCAAAATTACCAAAATCAATTAGCTGATATTGCTGATGATATGTCGATGGTTGTGACTCAATTTTCTCAACGCTATGGAAAGTGGTTAGATAAAAAAGCCAATCGGGGGAAAAGTACACTCTATATAACGGAAGATGGATCAGATAAAAAACTCAATAAAGCTTTGTTAATGTTTAAAAAGTCAGGTCAAAGTATTCAGGAGCTTCTTGCTTATTTACGGCAAATGTTTCCTGATGAAAGTGACCTCGTTATGGTATTACGCGAGTTATTAAGAAAGAAAAAACTCGGTGCTCAGTTAGATGCTGGAATAGAAAATGAAATCTCTCGATTACTTGAGGGGAAAAATGCCAAGAATATTAAAGCAGGGATAAATATTGCTTTAAAAGCCAAAACATTTGCTAAGTTATTAGCATTAAATCCCACAGTATTACGTGATTTATATCGAAGTTATATTAATTTAGATATAGAACCGATCTTTTTCTTTCAGATGTGGATGGAAGAATATGATATTAAACAATGCACAATTATTTTGACATTTCTTTCCCAAAGTTTGTTATGTGATATGCAATCTTTAATGCCAAGTTGTGCTCAAAGTTCTGAATTTGGACAATTATTAGAGCGAGTCAATAAACTAAGAGCATTATATAGTTTTATAGAGTTAAGTATGAGTTTTTTTAAGAATATAGAGTTAAAAAATACCATATCAGAAAAACAACTCTATCAATTAATATTATATGGCATGACATATCCAGGTGATATAAATAAATATTTAATTTCGTTATTATCCGGTGAGTGGGGGAAGTTATTAATAACTATAAAAATGAAGTTATTACAGGGAATAAGAAACATGTTTAATAAGTTTCCGGAGAGCTTGTTTTTATCTGATGAGTTTAGAATTGAGTGCCAAATGATTATTCAGAATATTATAGATAAATATATAAATATAGAAAAATATCACTTAAGAAAATCGATATAAATATAATGTTAAACATATTTTAATGGATATAAATTATGGTTTATAAATTTCTTTCTGCCATTAGAAATCGTCCTGAACTTATTGTATTAGCTGTGATGGTTTTAGTAATCATGATGCTAATTATTCCGCTTCCAACTTACATCGTCGATTTTCTTATCGGGTTAAACATTACTATTTCTCTTTTGATTTTTATGAGTTCTTTTTATATTACCCGAATCTTAAATTTCATGACATTCCCTGCATTATTGCTGATAACCACTCTTTTTCGCTTAGCACTTTCTATTAGTACTAGCCGTTTAATTTTACTTGATGCTGATGCAGGTGAAATTATTACTTCATTTGGTGAGTTTGTTATTGGTGAGAATCTGGTCGTCGGTTTTGTTGTTTTCTCAATTGTCACTATTGTGCAATTTTTGGTTATTACCAAAGGTTCTGAACGTGTTGCAGAAGTTGCAGCACGTTTTTCATTGGATGGTATGCCAGGTAAACAAATGAGTATTGATGCTGATTTAAAATCCGGCATCATTACTAATGATGAAGTAAAAATAAGGCGTAAAGAATTAGGGCAAGAGAGTCAACTTTATGGTTCATTTGATGGTGCAATGAAATTTATTAAAGGTGATGCAATTGCCGGTATTGTTATTATTTTTGTCAATCTTATTGGTGGCATTTCTGTTGGTATGGCTCAAATGGATTTATCGATTTCACAGGCTTTACATACCTACACATTACTGACCATTGGTGATGGCTTAGTTGCTCAAATTCCAGCATTACTTATCTCTATTAGTGCTGGTTTTATTGTTACTCGTGTTGGTGGTGAAAATAAAAATTTAGGTTTTAGCATAATGAATGAGCTATTAGCTCAAGATTTTGCTTTATTGGTGACAGCGGTACTGGCATTTATTATTGGTTTTTTACCAGGTTTTCCAACACCGGTATTCCTTATTCTTTCTGCGATCATTGCCTTTTATTTCTTTAAAAAAAATAGGGGAAATAAGAAGAAATCCACAGCATCATCGACAACAGAAGAAGGAGGAAAAAATGAAGAGGGAGAAAATAAAAAAGGACTTATTTCTAATCTTTTTTCAGGAAAGAAAAATGAAGAAGAAAATAGTTTACTTACAGAAACGATCTCTTTAGAACAAGCAGAAACTTTACCTTTAATTGTTACTGTTTCCACGACAAAAAAAGATTACCTAACTAAAATTGTTTTTGAGAAATGGCTTAAAAAAGAGTTTATTTTACAATATGGTGTTTTGCTACCTGATATTGTGATCCACTATTCTGATGTAATTGAAGAAGACAGGATAATCATTTTAATCAATGAAGTAAAAGCCGACGAATTTGATTGCCCATTTTCTCTTATCAATATAGAAGAACCGAATGATGAATTTTTTTCGTTAGGATTAAAGTATGTTGAAAAAGAAGACAATAAAATAAAAAGATATTGGGTAAAAGAAATAGAAAAAGAGAAACTCACCAAATTAGATTATCAAATTATTAAATCAGAGAATTACTTTTATAATAAGTTCTCATCTTTGATGACATCTAATATCATCGAATTCTTAGGTATTCAAGAAACTAAAAATATCCTTGATAAAGTTGAAGAACGAGCTCCTGAGTTAATGAAAGAGTGTTATAGACAAGTTTCTATCCAACGCATTAATGAAGTTTTACAAAGACTAATACAAGAAAAAATACCTATTAGAAATATAAAGACAATTGTTGGTGGGTTAGTACAATGGGGTGGAAAGGAAAAAGACCCAATATTATTAACTGAGCATATTCGTTCATTGTTAGCACGGTATATAAGTAGTTTTTTTTCTAAAAATGGAAAGATTAATGTTGTTATATTATCTAACGAAGTCGAAGAGATAATTCGTAGTGGGATAAGACAGAGTTCTTCTGGTACATTTCTTAATTTAGAACCCGCTGAACTTGATCTTATTATGGAAAAAATGACAGTTGCTTTTGATGAAATTAAATATATTCAAAACTATGTTGTTTTAACGGCAATAGATATAAGGCGATTTGTCAGAAAATTATTAGAGACGCAGTTTTCACAGCTTTCAGTTTTATCCTATGACGAATTATCTTCAGATATTGAAATAAATGTCTTGCAATCTATTTAGGGGAAGAATATGTCTTGTGATCTTGCTAGTTTAATTATCGACTCTATGAATGTCATTGGTCGTGATGATCTTTTTTCTAATGGAAAATCTATCGATAACCATTCAACAATTACCATTAGCCTCGGTGAAATGCCCGATATCAATTTATTAACTGTCGACGATGTTCCTATGATTTGGTCTGTATTACGTGAATATGATGAAAATCAATTACAGCAAAATAGTAGTGGTATTTTATTAGAGCAAATTAATGTACAGACAGAAAGTTTTTATCCTGGGCAGCCTGCTTTAGTTAAAGTGGAGTCTGATTTAGAGCTGAGAGCTTCTTTTATGCCTATTGCACTACAAAATGGTGAAACAATGGCAAAAGCAATTGATGAATTTTTTCAAGTTATGAATCAAATTCATCAGCAATTTATTAATTAACAATGAACAACTTTTTTTCAGCATTTCGTTACGCAGCTCATCCCACACGAATACAAGGAAATATTTTGGAGGTGATGTTGCGTGATGTTTTTATTGGCGAAATTTGCCAAATAAAAACAGGCATAGAAAATAAAGAGGTTGTTGGTGAAGCTATTGTTATTGGGTTTCGTAATGGCATAACAATACTTAGTATGATGGGAAGCTCTCAAGGATATTCTTTACAGATAGTCGTAGAGCCAACAGGAAAATCTTTTTCCGTTGCGTTAAATAACAATGTATTAGGTAGCATGATTGATATTAAAGGGCATTGCTTATTGAGGTTTGATCACAGTAAGCCACCTGAAGAAACGTATAATGAGTTATTTCCTGTTGACGCAAATCCTCCATCATTTAATGACAGACTGCCTATTAACACACTTTTTCAATCAGGAGTGCGAGCTGTTGATGGATTATTAAGTTGTGGATTAGGGCAACGAATGGGAATATTTGCGAGTGCAGGAACAGGTAAAACCATGTTAATGAATATGTTTATCCGTTTTTCACAAGCTGATATTTTTGTTATTGGTCTAATCGGTGAAAGGGGACGTGAGGTCACTGAATTTGTTGAAGAGTTGAAAAGTGATAGTCGCTGTAAAAAAACAGTTTTGATCTGTTCTACTTCTGATCAACCTGCGGTTGATCGTTGTAATGCTGCGCTCGTGGCAACAACGGTTGCAGAGTATTTTCGTGAGCAGGGAAAGCATGTTGTCTTATTTATTGATTCTATAACACGTTATTGTCGAGCATTACGTGATGTTGCACTTACTGCGGGTGAATTACCTGTACGTAAAGGTTATCCCGCTTCTGTATTTGATAAGTTACCTGCAATCTTAGAGCGGCCTGGCGTGACTAAAGTCGGTTCGATTACTGCTTTTTATACTGTTTTATTGGAGAGCGATGATGAACCTGATGCAATAGGTGAAGAAGTACGATCTATTTTGGATGGTCATATTTATCTTTCGCGCAAAATTGCAGCATCTGGCCATTATCCTGCTATTGATATTTTAGGCAGTGTAAGCCGTGTTTTTCAACAAATCACGAGTGAAAAACAGCAACAAGCAGCATTAAAAGTAAGACAAATTTTAATGCGTTTACAAGATATTAAATTACTGCAAGAACTTGGTGAATATCATGCCGGTGATAATGCACTTAATGACGAAGCCGTCAATAAACAAGCTTTAATTGAACGTTTTTTAGTTCAATCATTTAAAGAAAAGGCTGAATTCCAAGAAACTCAGGAAAAGCTATATGCGCTTACCTCTTGAACAACAATCTCTTATTAATGCTGTTATTAAACGTCAACAAAAAATAGAAAAAAAACAGCACCAATATCAACAATTATTAATTGAAGCTGAAAATAAAAAAATAGAACAACAACAATTAGCTAATGCGTTAAAAAATGAGATACCGACTTATGAAAAAGCAGGTATCTATTCTTTTATCTCATTAAATCAACAGCGACGAAAACAAGCTATCGTTTTATCATCATTAAATATATGTTATGCCCAAATTAAAGAAATTGAAAATAAATTAATTCAATTACAAGAAGATAAGATGGCTTTGCAAAAAGAGTATCTTGTAGCTGTTAAGAAACAAAAGAAAATGCAACGTTATTTTGATAGAAAGCTGTTAGAAAAAACACTATATCTAGAACGTTTAGAACAGAATGAGATACAGGAGATGGCGTTGTATGAACAAAATAATAACTGATAGTGCTAGATTAACTCAGATTACTTATAATGATGAGGTGCATTTTAAAAATAATGAATCTCAACTAAAAACTATAACGTCTAAAAATCTACAGAAATTTAAACATAAACTGCAACTATTATCTCTAATTAGTAAAAAAGAATTTATTTTTCAACAGCAATTAATAAGTAAAAAAGATAATAGTATTGAGCACAAAGATATTGCAGAAGTTATGGATAAAAAAGAAAAATTGTCCACAAAGAAAAACACCAAAAATGAATTAGAAGTGGATAGTGATGAGCTTAAAAATCTAGAGGGCTTATTACTCAATCAGCAAATAATGCAGCCAGCTATCCCATCGCATTTAAAAAAGCAGCTAATTAAACAAGGTATCAATATAAAAGCTAATAATTTATATAATAACATAAATAATATTGATAAAAAAAATAGACCGATAGATTTTAAAAATTTGTCGTCTACGCTGAATAGTAAAATAAAAAATAAAAAACTGAACATAAATCAACAAGAAAAATTGGTATTTGATAGTCAATTAGATAAAAAAGAAGATATAAATACAATACCATTACTAAAAAATAATAACTTGAAACATAAACTAGAGTCAGAAAATAGAAGTAAATATATTGATGGTAATAAGAAAATTTATATAGATGATTTAATATTAAGTAAAAGCTCAAGCTCAAAAAATAAATTAGATGATAGTTTGATAGAGAGAAAACTACATCATGGCTCTATGAATGAAGATAATAAAATCACTTCGTTAGAGAATGAAGGGTTATTGTTAAATAATAAATTAAATCCGAAAGATCATCATGCTTTTTTAGACTCTGACCTTAAGTCAGAAATAAAAAATAGAAAGCAAGAACAATTGCAAAATATATCTTTGATAAATGCTAATATGTTTTTAGATGATGTATCAAAATCTCAGTTAATACCTCAAATAAAAACATCGTTTTCTGGTAAGCAATTACTTAATTTACCGACATGGAATATTTTACATAAAATAGATACTTCGTCCTTTGGACCTAATAATATAACTTATGTTTTTAAACGTTGGGGAAATAATAATCATCAAGTGCAAATTCGCTTTGCACTAGAAAATCAAATTCGATTAATTGCATCAACTGGACGAGTTTATCAAGCATCATTTGAAAATTTAAATCAGTATCAAGGTCGTTCAACACTATCTTTAGAGAATAATGAGAAAAATAGCTATACACATATTAATTCAATTGATGCAGATAAGCATAAAGAGGATGAGTATTGATGAATACGTCATTAGATAGTGAAGATTATGATGGCAGTGCGATGAAATATTTATCCGCATCATTTGATTCATTGCCTACTGATATATCAAGCTATTATTTTCATATTAAAGGTGAAAATACATTAGGCACTTTAAGTGGGTTCATTTTAGTGAATACTGTTATGGCTAAGATCTACCCTGAAAAAAATATTGATTGGACACAAGTTCCTGCATCTTATTTATGTGCTTTTTTATTAGAAAAATTCTCAAAAATTACGCTTCCTTTTTCACAAGAGCCGATGTCTCTTAAGATAAATACTGTCTGCTTGGGAAAATCTGCTGATATTCGTTATCCCGTAGTCAATAGTGATATTGGTGAATTATTTATTGACAAAATTAAAGGTAAATTTCAATGGATGAACATATCAGAAAAGAAAATTGGTGCTATCGCTGATTTTTATTGGGGATATAGCCAAATTTCCCTTTCATTACTTAAAAGTGCATTACAAGGCGATATTTTATTAATTAAGACAGTATCTCCAATGTTAGTTATTGGGCAAAAGAAATGGATGAGATTTGAATGGAAAGGAGAAAATAGCGTGGAATTAAATGAAATGTTTGATCCTGATGAAAATGATCTTGATGATCTAATTCAACTTCAGCAAGAAAATCTTGATGATCATAATGATGTTACTTCACCAACTCTAGTGCATGATAATTCTGTCAACTTACAATCTATTAACTCTATTCCTGTTACTGTCTCTTTTTTATTAGCGAGTAAGACATTATTGATAGAACAGATAGAGGCACTTGCTCCTGGTGATAAAATAGAATTACCAGAAAATGCTTATCAACATATTATTATAAAAGTAAATGGCATATCCGTTGCATCAGGTGAATTAGTTAAAATTGGCGATAACTTTGCTGTTGAAATACAACGTTCTTTTTCAGCTCAAGAGTAAATTTATGGATAGCCCAACAACCTTAATTTTGACGCTTGCTTTTGCAACATTAGCACCTTTTATTATTGCAGCAGGTACATGCTATTTAAAGTTTTCAATTGTATTAGTGATGACACGCAATGCGCTTGGTGTTCAACAAGTTCCGTCAAATATGGTACTTAATGCAGTTGCATTGATGATGGCTCTATTTGTAATGACGCCAATTGCCAAAAATAGCTATCAGTATTTAGTTGATGAACCTATTAGCATAACATCACCAGAATCACTAGAACGCTTTTCTGATGAAGCGCTAGGTGAATACAAACGCTATTTATATCGTTATTCAGAACCAGAATTACTTGAGTTTTTTGAAAAAGCACAAGGAAATAGACCTGAAAGCCATGGTGATAGTGAAAATATTGAAAGCTCTTTGCTTTCATTATTGCCAGCTTATGCATTAAGTGAAATTAAATCTGCATTTATTATCGGGTTTTATCTCTATCTTCCTTTTATTGTTATTGATTTGGTGGTGTCGTGTATTTTATTAGCCTTGGGGATGATGATGATGAGCCCTATAACCTTATCAGTACCATTAAAACTTATTTTGTTTATTGCAATGGATGGTTGGACTTTATTATCAAAAGGATTGATTAATCAATATCTTGATCTTATGGCGGTAAGCTAATGGATATGGTCTATGCAGCAAATAAAGCAGTCTATCTGGTTATTTTGCTTTCCGCTGCTCCGATAGCAGTAGCAACTTTTGTTGGCTTAATTATTGGTTTATTACAGACTATTACGCAAGTTCAAGAGCAAACATTACCTTTCGGTATAAAGTTAGTAAGCGTCTTTGTTTGTTTGCTGATAACAATGGGCTGGATGGGCGATAAAATATTAGTCTATGCAAAAGAGATGTTAGTCATAGGATTATCTGGATAAATAACATGTTGATACTATTCGGGTATTTACAAGTTTATTTGGTCGATTTACTACTTTTAGTTGCTCGCTTATTTCCTGTCTTTATGTTTATTCCCTTTCTGAATAGCCGTGTATTAAATAGTCAGCTATTGAAATACATTATCGTATTTTATGTTGCTATGGGAATAAAAGCTAGCATTCCTATTACTGATAATATTAGAGATAGTTGGGGAATTATTCTAATCAGTGAGCTAGTGATTGGCATATTAATTGGGATGCTAATAGCGACACCTTTTTGGATTGCCTCAGCGTTTGGTGAGTTTATTGATAATCAACGAGGTGCAAGCATTGGTGATACCATCAATCCAACGACAGGTATTGAATCTTCTGAATTTGCATCTCTGACAGGATTATTTTGCGTTGCCTATTTTATGAATACTGGTGGTCTAATTATTTTAATGGATACCTTAAAAGATAGTTATGATGTTTTTCCTATCGGTTATTTTAATCAAAATATTGGCTACTCTTTTATTGGTAAATGGTTAACCGAGATGGTGAGAGTAGCAATTGTGTTAGTTTCACCTGTACTTATTATTATGTTTTTAAGTGAAGTTGCATTGGGTATTTATTCTCTATTTTGCCCACAACTTAACGCCTTTTCTTTATCACTGTGTATTAAGGGGATCATTGCATTTTCGGCGTTGCTCCTCTTTTTTTCCTCTGCGTTAACGAATGATTTATCTGAATTTTTTAACAACAGATATTTTTATGAGTTATTTATGGAAATTTATCATGGCTGAAAAAACGGAAAAGCCAACCCAGAAAAAACTGGATGATTCAGCTAAAAAAGGGCAAAGCTTTAAAAATAAAGAGCTAACTTCGGGGTTAGTTTATATTATTGGGATGATGTATATCTTTCATCAGACTGATTTCACAGAGTTTATTCGTTTTTACCAATCACTTTTACTTCATCCTACTAATATTACATTAAAAAGTTATATTGAAGTAATATCAAAAGTTTTTTTTGATATCATTTTACCAATATTAGTAGTAACCGCATTAGTTGGTACTATTCCTTCTTTATTTGAATCACGTTTTAAACTTGCCACTGAAGCAATAAAACTAGATTTAACTCGTATTAACCCCATTTCTGGATTTAAAAAAATATTTAGTTTAAGAACAGTAAAAGATTTTATAAAAACACTGCTTTTTATAGTAGTATTTATCATTACTTGCTATTTATTTATTATTGTATATGGGCGAGAAATCTTTTTTTTATATCGTTCTGGATTAAATCAAGTTATTGATAAATGGGGCTCGCTAGTTGTTAGTTTTATATTTGTTTTTTTTATATTGTCTTTACCTATTCTTATTTTAAATATTATAACGGATTTCTTTCTTTTCTTAAAAGATATGATGATGGAAAAGCATGAGGTTAAACAAGAAAATAAGAATATGGAGGGTGATCCAGAAATAAAATCAACACGTAAACAGTTACATCAAGAATTACTTGATGAGCCTATGAAGAAAGTAATTAGAGATTCTTCTGCGGTAATTGTTAATCCAACCCATGTAGCAGTTGGGATCTATTTCGATCCTGATAATGGAATTATGCCATTAGTTTCATTGAAATGCGTTAATGCAAAAGCATTAGCTGTTAAATCCTATGCAAAAGAAGTGGGAACACCAGTTGTAAGATATCCCGAATTAGCACGGAAAATTTATCATAGATATCACCTTTTTGAAGTCATGATGGATCAAGATTTATTGGATATTATGGATATTTTAATCTGGTTGAAGAAAATAGAAATCGATGGAAGATTAAGAGAAGAAATAGATTATATAAATTAATAAATAATTTTATAAATATAAAAAAAAATAATTAATTTTTATAAATAGTAGCGTGTGTTTTATTAAAGTAATTGAACGAAAATTATTCTATGATTTTATTATTAATTATTCATCTAAGATGAAAGGATTAACATTATGTCAGTATATGAAAAAATGTCAGAAAAAGAAATTGATCAATTAGCAAACTATATTGTTTCTATTGTTCAAAATGGGACAACACTTAAGGATGAAAGCACTATTCCAGAAGGATTTATGGAAGGAATCTACTCATTTGCTTATGACTTCTACCAGAAGGGAAAGTTGGATGAAGCCGAGGCTATTTTCAAATTTTTATGTCTCTACGATTTTTATAATGTTGATTACATTATGGGACTTGCTGCAGTTAATCAATTAAAAAAACAGTATCAAGCGGCGGTTGATCTATATGCGTTAGCTTATTTAAATGCAGATAAAGATTATCGCCCGGTATTTTATGCAGGGCAATGTAACTTGTCTTTAGGTGAAAAAGAGAAAGCAAAGTATTGCTTCGATCAAGTGGTTAAAAATATTAATGATGAAACAATAAAAGAAAAAGCAATAGTTTATTTAGAGTCATTAAAAGATATTCCACTTATAGTCATCGATGAAAGTAAGGATGAATAATATGAATGGTAAAGTTAATAATGATATTATCTATGAGCGAAAAGTTTCTACTTTTTCACCTTCTAAAGAGATTGAAAAAGTTAATAAAGAAAGTGTAAAACAAGCTCAAATAATTAATACGGTTACTAATGAGAAGTTAATTAATGAGGTTATTTTAAAAGATAAAAATAACTTTGAATACCCTATTCTAAGAGCACCCATAGAACAAGAAAAAAGTAGTAAAAAAATCGATACTAAATCGGATTTAAATTTTAATATTAAAGCAGCGTCAGAGCAAGAATATCAGACCCAGCTATATCCTCAAAAAAAAGAAAAAGAAGATGTATTAAACAGCCCAATTGAGGCAAATAGAAAAGAAGAGATTTTAGCTAATCAAAAGCATCTATATGATGATAGTCATTATATTGTAAAAAACAAAAATACTTTTTCAATCGATTCTACAAAAACAGAAACAGAAACAGAAACAGAAATTCAACTATTATATACTGAATCAAATAAATCAAAAATTTCCTCTTCAAAAAGAACAAATGATTACCTCTTTCTACAATTATCATATCAAAATCTAATAAATAAAAGCATCTTAGATAAATTAAAAAATATTGATAATCTTGATTATTATCTAGATAAATTAGATAAATTATCTCAAGGTTTTAATGGACTAAAAAATGATTGTCAATTTATTTTAGATGATGTAAATAAATATAAAGAAGCTTATACTGATTATTGGATGGAAATCTATAATCAAATTAAGATTAATAAATTTAAAAATAAAAAAGAAATTATTATTTTTTTAAAAAATAATAATATTCCTGATGCGGTTGTTAGTAAATTACTTGCTAAAAAAATTAATAGCAGAGAGGAAATGGCGGTTTTTCTTGAAGATAATTTTCCTTTCATGCGTTTACCTAAGAGCACTAAAAATTATACTTTGGATGATATTTATAAACTATATAATAAATTAGCTAATTTTTTAGACGAAGCATTTAAATATATACCAAATGTTTCTCTGAGTAATGATAAAATTAATTCAATTACATCACATAGAGATGAATTAAATTCATTAATTAATAAAAAACATGATGAATCAATCAATAGCAGATTAGATAGCGCACAAGATATTTATAACAAGCTAACAAAATTGCAAAGTAAAATAGAACTCGAAGTTGCATCACATGCACTAACGGGAATGGCATTATTAACTTTTTTATTAGCAAAATTACGAGAGTTGACATTAAGAGTCACCTTACAACGTGTCCAGGGTGAACAGAAAATATTTGATGATATTCAGGAAGTTACCACTAAATCATTAAAACAAAAAATTGAAGATCAAAAAACTCAACTTGAAAAAAAGAGAGAAACTGACTTTTGGGCAGGAATTGGCTTAAAGATACTTGGTGCCTTATTAACACTTATTGCGGGTGCTGCTTCTATTTTCACGGCGGGTGCTTCATTGGCTTTGCTTGGTGTTGCTGTCGTGATGATGGTAGCTAGTGTCTCTTTAATGGTTGCCGATGAAATTTATCAAGCGATAACTCATAAATCGTTTATGGAAGAAGCAATGGCTCCTGTTACAAAAGCGGTAAGTGAACTTGTCGATAAACTTGCTGATGTTATTAGCGATATAATTGAGGCTTATATTGATGCTTCCATGTCTGCTATATTATCGAAAGCGGGTTTGGGTAAAGAAGCTATTGAAAAAATTATTAAAGAATCTAAAAATAAAATGAAAGAAAAGATAAGAATGGCAGTAAAAATTGTCATTACTATTGGACTTTTAGTGGGAGGGGTTGCATTAAGTTGTGTTGCTGGTCCAGCGGCTAATGCAGTGACTAATGTAGCTAAAAAGATTTTTACTGAACAAACTAAAATGATATTAAAGAAAATCTTGAATGATTATCTTGAAGCCATGTTAGGTAAAATGGTTAAAGAAATAATTATGGAGACATTGAAGGATATTATAAAATCAATTACTAAACTGCTAACTAAAGATCTTGCCCAATTTGGATTAAATACTTTGAATAAAATGCTTTTAATATCAAGATTAATCACAGCAGCAGTTTCAAGTATTATTAATATATATACAGCGCTCATTACTGATGCCATTATTAGAGCTGTTGCAGATTCTAAAAAATTACAAGTTATATTAGATATGATCCAAGCATTAATAGAGAGAATTATGGATAGTTATCATGAACAAGTAGATACATTAACTGAAATGTTGCAGAGCATGAGTGATAATTTATCTGCAAGTAATAAAACTCGAGCAATTATTGTAAAAAACATGAATATTTAATTCATTTTATAGGGGCAACATTATGGCTTTCAATGTAAGTAATCAACTGAATAATATACCTGTAATAAAAGAACAGTTAGAAAATATTTTTGATGATAATGTTAAGGAAAATACCAAAATTAATAATTTTATATTTGATAGTAGAGGAAGGTCAAAAGAGATAAATGAACGGATAGAAAGAGAAAAAAATCAGGTCAATACTGTAATACCTGAGTTAAAGAAACCAAAAATAGAAAAACCTGATCTACAATGTTTAATTATTGAGTTAGACAAAGGTAAACAGTTAAAGGAAAACAATACAATAAATAATAATATTTTTAATTTTATTTCTAAAGAAATGATAAACATTATTAACTTAATGATTGATTATCTATTGTTTATGATAAAAAAATATGATTCATCAAGAAAGTTAGGGAACTTTTTTATAAAAATGCAATTAGATTTTGCGAATAAAATAAAAGATGATCTATATGAAAAAGCAGACTTTATATTATCTGCTGCTATTTCAAGTGCCGCTGTTTCTATGGTTATTCATGGTATTGGTGCTTTTACCTCTATAAAAGGAATGGGTGAGTTGAAATCACCAAATGAGACAACGAATAAAACTATGATTAAAGGTTCATTTATTTCAGCAGCGGCAGATCCTACATCAAAAATAGTTGATAATACTGTTCAAAATAACGCATTACGTATAGATGGAAATATTAAGACATTAGAATCTGCTGGTCACGCAATAGGACAAATTGATAATAATAACTCTGAGATCCAACGCGAAGCCTCAGATATTATTAAAGCATTAATACAAGCAATAGAGGCAATTATTCGGGCCAATCAAGATGCTGCTTCAACGATTTCTAGTAATGTAAGAGGTTAATAGTGATAAATTCAATTAACTATAATGAGAATTATAAAATAAAATATAACAATCTTGAGTTAAATAATAATGATAAACAACATGATCTGATATCTAATAATGAAAGAAATAAAAGAATTGAAGATTTTTATATAGAAAAGGAGAGGGTTAAATTAATATTAAAAAATAATCTTGCTGACGGTTTATTTTCAGTGCCGAAAAACATTAAATATGTTAATTCATTAGAAGAATCTATTTATTCTTGCGATAGTCAACATAAAATAAATAGTATTAATGCCAGAATTTTAAAGAAAAATATATCTCAAATTCAATATGTAGACTCTCAACTTAATGACAGAAGCAGTTCTAATGCTGATTCATTGCATGATTTTTTTAAAGAAGTCAAAGATTCTATAATCACAGGTAAAAATGATTACTTAGATGTTTTAAAAGATACCTTTTCTAATTATATGAAATTTGTTAATGAATTAAGAGAGATATTAGCAAGTATCAGTAAATATGTTAGTGCAGCAAGTGATGATAACCATATTAATTTTAAACGAAAAGATTTTTATAAAAAAATAAAAGATTTTATTGATAAATATAGTTCTATTTCCAATGAAAATCTTTATTTCGGAGAATTTGTTTTCGAACAAGATAGTGATGGTCGTTTTTATCGTGAAATTGGAGGAGAAAGAATATATGCTAATGGAATTATGGTGCCTATTGACGCTATAGAAGATTTATTAAAGGATGTTAAAAGTGGCAAGTTTAGTACAAATCAATTACCTGGCCCACCAGTTAAAATTGAAATTTATTTCAAGGTGGACTTATCTCGTTTTGATAAATTATTAGATTTAGTATTAGGTGGATCATCAGAGGATGAGATGAATAAGTCCCCTGATAATGCAACTGTTAAACTTTTATCATCAGAATTTAATTTACTAAAAAATGGTATGGATGCATTTGAAAAAAATATAAATAGTAATCTTGATGAGCTTTCTAAAAAATACAGTGCTGCCAATAGCAATTATGATAATTTTGTTAAAATAGTAAGTAGTACGATGAATACATTACTAGAAATGGCAAAAGGATTTCTACGTTTCTAATTTTTGATAAAGTGATATTATGGAAATTAAAGTGATTTTAGGGATAAAAAAGAGCTGATATTAGAATAAATATCAGCTCTTACATTGATAAAAAATAATTTAGAATTTATATTCAACACCTAACCAGTAATTACGACCATCTTCCATATAACCTTGAGTATATTCATAAGACTTATCAAAAAGATTATTTACAGAAGCATTAGCAGAAACACCATACCCAAAATCATAATCTAAACGGAGGTCTGTTTTTGCATAGCCTGCCAGTTTGTCATTTTCATCAATGCGGTTATAGGTCCAACTTTGTGCTTCTTCCATAATGGTAAAGCGAATCTGTTCTACAGGAATAAATGCTATCCACATATAGGCTTTATGTTTTGGTAAACCTTCAATGTGTGTTACTTGTTTCGGATCGCTATGGATATAGCTGTAATTTAAGCCAAGCTCTAACCAATCTGTCACATTACCTTTAGTCCCTAAATCTAAACCAATATAGTCAACACGCCCGCTATTTTGGTTTTGAAAGAATGCGTTGCCATTGCGATAAACGGTATGCGCCATAATTGCATCACTGACACGATTGTAGTAAACGCTAGTTTGATAACCCCATTTATCTGTAATGTGTCCTTCATAAGTTAAGTCGAAAGATAATGCGCGTTCAGGATCTAAATCTGGATTGATGATCCCTTTTGAGCCATCTTTGGGTTTTTCACTTGTGTAACGCTCTTTTTGTGTAGGGAAACGGCTACGATCAGATACAGAGAAACGTACAGCATCATCATTAGCTAATGAATATTTTGCCATCATTTCCCAGTTAAAGGCTGTTTGTTTGTTATCATCAGCGCCTTTGTCAGTCTCAACACTATCGCGCCAGTCATAGCTAATTGCACCCACTAAATCGAGATCATTAGTGGCAGCCCATTGATATTCTGTTGCTAAAGACCATGTTCTGTCTTTATAACGCATCCACTCACCATTTTTCTCTTTTTGAGAACGGTGAACGTCATCTTTCCAGTGAGCAGCGAAAGAGAGCAGATCATTTTCACGCGTATCGATGCCTAATTGTAATGCGGCACCTGTGCTGTAGTCGTCATAGTGGCTATAGCTGACATCATCTTTTTTATTATTTTTAGGGTACATATAGAGCGTATTTTCAAACTTATCGTGGTATGCACGACTTTGTAGATTAATACCATCGGTGATTTGTGTTATACCACTGTAGTAATAGCTTTCTTTGTTGTAATCTGGCCATGCCCAATATTTATATTTACCTTTCGCATTAGGATCTGTATTCGGTGGGCTATTTTTTTCACCGTCTTGTTTTACATAAGTTAGGGTATATTCGTCAGAAGCGCGTGGCGTCCAACCCACTTTGATCATGCCACGTTTATCATCAGTTGCAGAGTTATCACGACGCCCATGAGTTCCTGCCGCTGCATTATTTTCATCAGCACCTGGGATTGGCGTGAAACGTTGCTTTAATTGGCTACCACTGATTTGAATAAAGCCTAAATCATTACGCGCACCTAAGCGTACACTCATATTGTGTGCATAATCAGCACCACGGGCAAAACCTTGAGAATAAGCGATACTGCCTTCTAAGGGTTTTTTCGGTGTCGCGGTGGTGATATTAATTGCACCACCCATTAAGTTAGGGCCTTGCAGTAATGAGGTATAGCCTTTGTTGACTTCAATGCTTGCCAGATCGTTTGTGGTAAAGCGAGCCAAGTCTAAGTTGCCATCATAAGGAACATAAGTCGGGATACCATCAAAGAATACAGGTACTTGACGGCTATCAAAACCACGTACTTTAATGGTGTACTCATTACGGTTACCCGATTTTTGCATTACAACACCGGGTAATGTTGCAATGGCTTGCGCCGCATTGACCTTATTTTGTTCAAGCATTTGTTCTTGCGTTAATATATCTGGATTCGCTGCAATAGGACTACTCCAAACAGTTAATAAATCAGGAGTGGATTGCCCATAAGTGGTGTCAGCAAGTGCAATACTGGGTAATAGAGCAAGAGATAAACAGTAGCATAGAGGTTTTAATTTCATCATTCCAATCTCAGTTTATAATCTATATATAATCTTTTATATAACGATATGCGTAAAAATAAATGAATAAAAAGAGCGCTAACATCTGTTAGCACTCGGCTTTTTTATAAAATAAAGCAACAAATTCATATAAAAGAAGTTCAGCAAAGATGTTCCTCTATGCCACTACAACTATTTCCTTGTTATAACTTTTTTTACATTCAGTAGATGTTGTCTTTATTTAATCTTTTGGATAAAGGCGAACTTTAATATCCGTCGGTGGAGCATAATAAGGCGCAGATGTCACCAGTAAGTTGACGCCTGTCTGCGCATATTTTTCAATTGTGTTTAAGTTAATACCACCAGCCAAGGAAAGATGGCAGTGAGGTGCAATGTGAGGCACTTCTTGTTGTAGCTGTGCGATATCGTCAATAGAGAACTTATCGAGCTGTAAAATATCAGGCTGTGCTTTTAACGCCTCTCTTGCTTGTTCAATATCATCAGCTTCTACAACAATGCATTTTTCAGGTGCCGCTTGGCGTAGCTGCTTAACATGTTGCGCCCAATTATTAGGCTCTGACAAAAATCGACGATGGTTAGCAAAGAGCAAAATAGTTTCTGAGCAACCTTGGCGATGAATGACACCACCGCCCGCCAGTACGGCTTGGGTCGCGAGTAATTTAGTATTAGGGATATTTTTACGTGTACACGCAATTTGCCCTTTAGGTTGATAGCGGTGATAAATATCTAGCATTCTTGCCATATAATCACTCACGCCACAACTCCACTCAAGAACGTTTTGTACCACTTTCCAGCCTTGATGTAGTGCATCAGCACGGCCTTCAGCCATAATTAAGCAATCACCTGCATTAGCAAAATCGCCATCTTGTTGATGTGCGATGACTACTAATCCTAATTTTTCCAATAAGCGACAACCTAGAGTGATCCCACTGACGCAACCTGCTTCACGGCGTGTAAAAGTCATTGTGCCTAGTTGGTTACCAATATTCAGAGCTCGGCTGGTGAGATCGCCATATTGGATATCTTCCATCAACAAATTATCAAGAAAGGCATCAGGATAATAAATCATAGAGTTAGCTCACTTTCAGGAACAACATCCCAAGAAACCATTGCCCAATCACGAGTTGGCGAAATCAATGAAGCACCTTTTTCAATGCTTTCATGATAGTAATTTGTTAGGCGTATAATTTCGTCTTCACTTAAAGGCCCTACGGAGAAGTTGATGCCTTCAATAAATTGCTCAAGGCTATTGAAATTACTCTGACAATTACGGCTACGAATGTAATCCACTTTAGGGTGAATACCCATTTGGTTTAGCATATTCACAGCATAAATGTACGTTGGAAGCGTAGGAACCTCACGACCCAATAAGCGAATAATGCGTTGATCAACAAAGGTTGGTGAAACAGTATGAGTGGTATAAACACGTAATTTCGCTTGGCGATTAAGTTTGATTAATGCAGCTTTTAAATCCATCACTAAAGTTGAACGTGAAGCGACGGCGATATCACAACGAGGAAGCTCATCCCAGCTATCTTCCCATGAACACGTTATAAATTCTGCGTGGTTGATGCCTGCTTGTTCGGCTCTGCGTTTAGCGACCGCTAACATTCCTGTACTGTAATCAATGCCAATTATTTTTTTGAATTTATCTGCAACATGAATACTGATAGAGCCAGGACCACAACCTACATCTAATAGGGTTTCAGCACCGGTAAAATCCATCATTTCACGGAATTTTATTAAATAGGGATCGTTAGGATTGGCACAGGTTTCTGCCATTTTTTCAGCACGTTTATCCCAATGCTCTGGCTCTTTTTTGGTTCTTTCAGCCTGTACCATGTGGTTTTTATAAAGTTCAGCAAAATCCGTGGTTTCAATTGTGTTCATATTCTTGCCTATGGTCATTTTTATTATCAGAGTAAGCGTGAAAATGCGCCTGAATATCTGTTGGTTGTACACCATAAAGGTGCGCTAAATTGTCGGGTGTCAGCAAAATGTCAGGCCTATCTTGCAAAACGGGCACATGAGGTGTCAGTAAAATGACATCATCTGCCAAAGAAGCGGCATGTTGAGGGTGATGTGTAGACATAAAAACACTGATCCCTAATGCTTTTAATGCTTTAACTTGGGTAAGCAATTTGATTTGATTACCAAAATCAAGGCTTGCAGCGGGTTCATCCATAATCAACAATTTGGGTTGTTGCACTAAAGCGCGTGCAATTAATACCATCTGTTTTTCACCGCCACTTAAGGTATCAAAAGTTCGGTGAGCAAGATGAGAAAGCGAGAGCATTTCTAAGGTTTCCATTGCCATCGTTTTATCTTGTGAGCTAGGCATAGAAAAAAAGGAGAGATGCGCACCTCGCCCCATGACAACCATATCAATAACATTGAAAGAAAAGGGGATATGTGTTGCTTGAGGAACATACGCCACGACTTTGGCAAGTTCTGTTGGTGACCACTCACTTAGTGTTTTACCCGCAATATTAATCTCACCATCAATACAAGGTATCAGACCTAATAACGTGCGCATTAATGTCGTTTTTCCACAACCATTGGCACCTAATAAGCAAATTATTTGCCCTTGTTCGATACGAAAGGAGAGATCTTTAATTAAGGATTTACCTTTGTAACCAATGGAAAGTCGATTGGCATTAGCAATGATCATCAGCCTTTCCTCGTTCTAAGTAACAACATTAAGAAGAATGGCGCACCAATGGCAGAGGTTAAAATACCTAATGGAAGTTCAATATTGGCAATCGTGCGGGCTAATGTATCAGTGATTAATAACATAATAGCGCCAACAAGCAAGGAAACAGGCAGTTGCTGGCTAAAGTTAGCACCCACTAACAACCTTGCAATATGAGGCACAATTAAACCTAACCAACCAATAATACCCGCAATAGAAACTGCACTTGCGGTGATTAATGTCGCAGACAAAATAAAGATAAGCCGTGTGACCTCGACATTTAAACCTAATGCTCGGGCTTCTTCATCAGATAAACTGAGTATATTCATACGCCAACGCAGTAAAATTAACGGAATAAAACCCACTAACATTAAAGGCGCAACAGAAATGAGATCAGAAGCTGTAATGGTCGAAAGCCCACCTAAGAGCCAAAAGGTAATTGAAGGCAATTGAGTATAAGGATCGGCGAGAATTTTCATTAATGAGATTGCAGAGCCACATAGTGCACTGATAGCAATACCAACTAATACAAGCGAAAGCACTGGATCATGTTGTTTCGCAAGTCTCGCAATAAAGTAGACTAGAGCAACCGTTGCTAAACCACCCGCAAAAGCGAAAAGTTGAATCGACAACATTGATTGCCCAAGAAAAATACCTAAAACTGCGCCGACACCAGCACCGGACGAAACACCAAGAATATCAGGTGATACTAAAGGGTTACGAAACATGCCTTGATAAGCCGCACCTGCGATCGCCAATCCTCCACCAATTAAGATTGCCGCCAGAACGCGAGGAAATCTTATTTGCCAAAAGACAGTTTCAGTTCGACTGTATTCTACATTGCCGGTTAATTTATTACCCACTAGCGTCCACAGCTCATTGGTAGTAAGTGAATACTTACCACTTGTGATCGCAATTAACGCGACAATGGAAAATAACGCCAAAAGAAGTGTGATGCGTGCCGATTGACTCATGAATACCCCAGCAATTGCTGACATTGCTCCGCACTTAATTGCGTATGGTAAAAATGAGCAAAGTAATTTTGCAGATCGCGAACCGCTTGTTTTTCGATTCGAGGATCGAAATGGCCCTGTAGGCGGCGCATTCCCATTAAACGGTTGATACCCGGAGGGCCATCTAACCAACCAAATGGTAAACCTTTAAACAGTAATACTTTGTTGTTTTTAACGGCTTGAATGCTTTTCCATACAGAGTCTTGCATTATTTGCTGATAGGCGTTTTCATCTTGTGTGATGATAATTTCAGGGTTCCACATTAACAGTTGTTCTGGTGATACATCCGTTAACCCGGTGAAATCAGGAACATCGACGACATTTTCAAAACCTAATGCCTCAATGGCTTCTGTATGAATTGAGTGCCTTGCACCCGTTTGTAATCCTTTTGCACCACGAGCAAGATAAAAACGCGGGTGCGCTTTTTGTTCAGAAGCAAATAGGGCTGCATCATTAAGGTATTGCTCTGCAATTAGCGCTAATGTTTCTGCTCTTTCTGTAACACCTAATAAAGCGCCTGTTTGACGTAACTGAGCTGGGCTGTCTTTTAATGTGCCATCAATTAACACATAAGGCACACCCGTTTGATCGGAAACACGTTTCGCTAATGAGCGATAGGTTTCATCTACATTACCACTATCAATAATGATATCGGGCTCTAACATCAGTAAAGCTTCTAAAGAGAGAGTACTTCCTCGTCCAGACAAACGCCCTAAACGGGGTAATTTACGCAATTTATCTGAAAATAAAGAACTTTTTTCTAAATTAAGTGAGGAAAAACCTAATAGTTTTTCAGGGGCTAATGCGAGTAACAATTGATCAGTTGGCGGTCCTGCACTGATCACGCGATGGATCGCGGTTGATGCTGGAACATGACCAAATTGTGCTGCAATACGCGAGGTTATTGCGGCTCTTACCGAATGTGGAAGCGCTGATAATGTCGCAATGGTTGTGAGGTAAGTTAGAAATTGTCGTCTACAGATTGCCATAAGTTCACACTTTTTATTGTTTTACGTTGGTATCGTTATTTCATTTATTATATAGCGATGAATACTATATTTCCTTTGGCTTAAGTCAAGGGATCATCAGTCAAAATCAAATCTAGGCACACATCTGAAAAACTTTATTCGAAATAGTGTATAACCTAAGGCTATAATCAGTGTTCTTGGAAAATTAAAGCGCGTATTAATACGAATGTTTTTGGATAGTTGCGATATAAAATGAAGAAAAAACGCCCCTCATTACAGGATGTAGCTTCACGTGTTGGTGTCACCAAAATGACGGTTAGTCGTTTTTTGCGTAACCCAGAACAGGTCTCTGAAGCTTTACGAGAAAAAATTGCGCGCGAGTTAGATAGTCTTAATTATATTCCTAATCGTGCTCCTGATATTTTATCTAATTCTACCAGTCATGCGATTGGGGTATTACTACCTTCTTTAACTAACCAAGTTTTTGCTGAAGTTATTCGTGGTATTGAATCAGTGACCGATAAATACGGTTATCAAACCATGTTAGCGCACTACGGATATCGTGCTGAAAAAGAAGAAGAACGCCTACTTTCATTGCTCTCTTATAATATTGATGGACTTATTCTTGCAGAAAGAACACACACGCCAAAAACAATAAAAATGCTAGAAACAGCAGGGATCCCTGTGGTGGAAATCATGGATAGTGTTTCACCTTGTTTTGACTCTGCTGTAGGCTTAGACAACATTGAAGCATCACAACAGATGGTCAGTGAAATGATCAAGCGTGGCTGTAAGCGTGTTATTTATCTTGGAGCAAGACAGGATGAACGTACTCTCATGCGTTTAAAAGGCTATGAAAGTGCAATGCAAAATGCAGGCTTACCTATTGGTAATGTGATGACGCCAAAAAGCTCATCTTACTCATTAGGGGCTGAATTATTACATGCAGCACGTAAACAATATCCTGATTTAGATGGACTTTATTGTACCAATGATGATATCGCTATTGGTGCTGTTTTTGAGTGCCAACGTTTAGGAATTTCAGTGCCTAATGATATCGCCATCTCAGGTTTTCACGGACATGACGTAGGGCAAGTAATGACGCCTCGTCTGGCGAGTATCTTGACTCCCCGTGATGAAATGGGGCAACAAGCTGCTGATTTATTGCTTAAACGAATGAAAGGTAAAATTGCTCGAGGACAAGTTATTGATGTTGGTTTTCGCATTATTACAGGTGAAAGCATATAATAATTTAACTTATTGATAATATTCACATTTATTATTTAATAACCCTATTGTTATGAAATAATTAACAGTAGGGTTTTTTATTGAGCCTTAAATAAATATCGAGTTACTTCTCCAATATTTTGTTGTCAGTATGTAGATCATCTTACTTTCATTTGCGAGTCGCCTCACATTTTCACTTCTTAGTTGATTTTCGTTGTTGTATTTACCTTATCACTTCGGATATGTTACCCGTAACAGTTACGGGTAACATTACAAAAAAGACTTAATATCTGCCTTAAAGGAGCATTCTATGAACGATACCCAATCCCTACACCATGTTTTTATCTTAATGGGGGTATCAGGCAGCGGTAAATCTGCGGTCGCAAGTGGTGTAGCACAACGTACAGGTGCTGCATTTTTGGACGGTGATTTCCTCCATCCTCGCTCAAATATTATTAAAATGGCATCAGGCCACGCTTTAAATGATGAAGATCGTAAACCTTGGTTACAAGCATTAAATGATGCCGCATTTGCAATGCAAAGAACTAATAATGTTTCGTTAATTGTTTGTTCTGCATTGAAAAAACAGTATCGAGATATGTTAAGAGACGGTAATCAATGCCTGCACTTTTTATATTTAAAAGGTGACTATGAGCTGATTGAAAGTCGCTTAAAAGCACGTAAAGGGCACTTCTTTAAACCTCAAATGTTAGTGACTCAATTTGAAACCTTAGAAGAGCCAACAAAAGCTGAAAACGATGTGTATGAAATTGATATTTCAATGCCACTCGATGATGTGATTGAAAGTGTAATTAATAAGATAAATTCAGTCACTCAAGGGACTTTTGAAGGGGAAACGGTATGAGTACATTAACACTGGTGCTAACGGCAGTTGGCTCTGTTTTATTACTGCTCTTTTTTGTGATGTATGCACGTTTGCATGCTTTTATCGCATTAATGATTGTTGCAATTGGCGCGGGTCTTTTCTCGGGTATGCCTTTGGAGAAAATTACCCAAACCATGCAAAACGGAATGGGAGGGACTTTAGGTTTCCTCTCTATCGTCGTCGCTCTGGGTGCGATGTTTGGTAAAGTGCTACATGAAACAGGGGCATTAGACCAAATCGCCGTCCGATTATTAAAATACTTTGGTGAGAAACGAGCCAACTACGCATTAGGTATTGCCGGTTTAATTTGTGCTCTCCCCTTGTTCTTTGATGTTGCTGTTGTCTTATTAATTGGTGTTGTATTTGCCGTTGCTCGCCGTACTGGTGGCAATGTGGTGAAAATGGCTATCCCTCTGTTTGCTGGTGTTGCAGGTGCTGCTGCCTTCTTATTACCGGGACCAACACCAATGCTGTTAGCTGACCAAATGAACGCTGATTTTGGTTGGATGATTTTAATTGGTTTATGTGCAGCTATTCCTGGCATGTTACTCGCTGGCCCTATCTTCGGTAACTTTATTAGCCGTTACGTTACCTTAGAATTACCAAAAGATTTAACTGAGCCTAGTTTAGGTCAGAATAAAATGCCTTCTTTTGGTTTCAGTCTTGCGCTTGTGTTATTACCGTTAGTGTTAGTGGGATGCAAAACCATCGGTGCACGTTTCGTTGAGGAAGGTTCTCAACTCTATAATATTCTTGAATTTGTTGGTCATCCATTTATTGCAATCCTTGTGGCTTGTTTAGTGGCTATTTACGGTCTTGCGATCCGTCGTGGTATGAGCAAAGAAAAAGTAATGGAGATTTGTTCTGCTGCAATCCAACCTGCGGGGATCATTTTACTGGTAACAGGGGCTGGCGGTGTCTTTAAGCAAGTATTAGTAGATTCAGGTGTTGGCCCTGCATTAGGGAATGCCTTAATTGGCGCAGGTATGCCAATCGCAGTAGCGTGTTTTATTCTGGCAGGTGCAGTACGTGTTATTCAAGGTTCAGCAACGGTTGCTTGTTTAACCGCAGTGGGTTTAGTTTTACCAGTGATTAATGAGTTGGGTTACAGTAGCGCTCAAATGGCGGCATTATCAGTGTGTATCGCGGGTGGCTCTATTATTCTTAGCCATGTCAATGACTCAGGTTTCTGGTTGTTTGGTAAATTTACTGGTGCAACAGAAGCACAAACTTTAAAAACATGGTCATTAATGGAAACTATTCTTGGCACAACAGGTGCTGTGATTGGTATGATTTTCTTCGCATTTCTTTGATACCTAATCTTTGTGTTTCAAATTATTAGCGCGTCTTTTGACGCGCTTTTTCATTGCTATAAATAACTATCAAATATGACAGAAAATATCTCATTTCTCATTAACCTATAGGTTTCTTTATTCGGTGGGCATATTTAGGGCTATCATATATGGTTGACTATAATTCGCTTTTTATTAAACACACGGATTGTAATATTCATACAATCACGCTTATACGTGATTCGATTTTAGCATCAAGTAATAAGCTACAAGATAAGCTTAATTTACTCGATGAAATGGAACTTCTATTCAGCAAGATGTTAGATAATTCCCGCTTATTAACTCAATTTTTAAATGAAGTTGATACACATTTTACGCATAGCCGAGGAGAGATAGAAAATTTCTCAGATTGGCTAAAAAAAATTAAAGAGAGCGCTAGCAATATTGATAGGCTTTCTAGTCAGGCGAACCTTTTATCAATCAATTCAGCGATTGAAGCCGGGCATATAGGGCGAGAAGGTGCGGGATTTTCCGTCTTAGCCCAAGAGATGAAAAAATTATCATTAGAAATCCAAAATCAGGCTTCTTCTATTGCTAGCATTAATAATAATCTAGGTGCGCGCTTTATTCCCGTTAAAGAAACTACAGAAAAAAACCAAGAGCAGGTTCAACAAATAAAAATACAGGTTGAAGAAGGGCATCAAAATTTAACATCATTGTCAGAGCAAGCAAGCGAGCTTAAACATATTTTTACCTTTATTTCGATGCAGCAATTTTTTAATACCGTCAAACTCGATCATGTTTTATGGAAAGAAGCGATTTATATCCATTTATTAAATCATGATGATGAGCACTGCGTTAATCAGCACACTGAATGTCGATTAGGAAAGTGGTATTACCAAGGTGATGGACGGAAATTCGCGGGTAAAGAAGCCTTTCGTCGTTTAGAAGAGCCACATAAATTAGTCCATGAGTGTGGACGTTTAGCACTAAGCGCCAATATCAATGGTGATCAAGACGCAGTAACGCAATATATAAAACAGATGGAACAAGCCAGTGTTGATGTTATCAAGTATGTGGACGTTTTATTAAACTGAGCGGCTGACTAATTAGATAAATAAAAATCAGAACATCAAAAAGGAGCGATAAGCTCCTTTTGGTGTGTTGCACTGTATAGATCAGCTTTTGTTTATTAAGGTATTTAATTGGCTATAAAGTGTGTTTGCACTGCTTTCATAACCTTCACGAGAAAGATGAACACCATCAGGTCTTGCTAAATCATAGAGAGCCCAAACCTTTATTGAACATTCGCCTCCCATATAATCACGCCAATCCCAAAAGAGTGTTTTCTCTTGTTGTGCCACCTCTTTTTGAATACGGATGATATCACTTAGCCATTGAGGTTGTTGTGAACGGCAATCAGGGGCTTCTTTATTTTTAACTGAATCAGAAGGCCCAATTAATAAGATAGTGCTATTAGGCGCTTGCTGGCGAATTTGACGAATTTTATCCGTAAGCTGTTGGCGATAAGCAATTAAATCAAAGGTGTCATTAAAAGCTTCATTTGTACCATAAGCTAAAATCACCATATCAGGATGTAATTGTCCTAACGTTTCAGTCCACTGTGCGCCCCATTTATCCATCATATTGATAGTGGCACCATTAATGCCTAATGAAGAAAGCATTACCCCAGGTTGTTGATTGGTGATCAACCAACCGCCTAATTTAACAGGCTGGTTTTTGTTAACGGTAATGCTGACAGGGAATGTCATCGTTGTCGGGGTTGAAAACTGCCATTTACCTTGTGTTTGCGAAAGTGAAAGGACTTTGCTTGTCGATGACTGTACATTCACTTGCGCTGTTGTTGGCGTTTTATAAAGTGCTTGTAACTGATAACGTTGCTGAGTTATTGGGTTTTCAGATAACTGTAATTTTGCCCATTTCGCTTGAGGTTCACTAATAAAACCCCCTAATGGGAAATCAGGATCGCTATCTTTTCTGCTAGAAAGCAGTGTCCATGCTTTTTTGTCACTTTGGTATTGTACGTTTGCAATACGCTGACCAGCTACATTCGTCGGGGGAATAAAACCAATACCGCCATTACCATAGTCAGCCTGAAAACGTTCACGCAACTTACCACTGAAAAAATCAGCCGCAGTATGGGAATCCCCTAACTGGACAATGTGAACAGTTTGGCGACCTTGCTGGAGTTTCTTAACAAAGTCTGCAAAGTGAGGATCATGATAGTTATAAAGCTGTCTTGAACCATCAGCAGGTAATACGGATGGTGTGGGGAGCTTTACTGTTTTTTCAGTGTCTTGGTTACAAGCGACTAAGAGTGAAACTAAAGCCAGTATGATTGAGCTACTGATTAACGTTTTACGCTTAAGGATGTGCGTTATTTGTTTCATTTACAATAACCGTGTTTTTATCTTTTATATCATCGGCTGCATTATCTTCTTTACTTTCTTCTTGAAGATGAATACGTGAGAATACGTGCTGAGCAATAATTTGCTGACCTTTTAAGCTAAAATGAATGCCATCACCGGCTCTTAACTTAACACGGCTACTACCATCACCCATATAATCAGAATAAATATCTTTTTCATATTTAAACATATCATTGACGGAAAGGTAAATTTCGCCCATTTTCTCAGCTTCTTCACGATAAAGTTTATCGAGATATGCCATACCTTTAGATAACTTCTGCTTGCGCATATTAGGTGGTCCAACCCAAATAACAGTGACATTATTCTGTCGAGCATTTTCTATAATGCTTGCAATACGCGCTCGGTAGGCTGACTCCCATGCTTCACTCGCAAATTTTAAGTAACGTCCTCCGCCATCAGGTGGCATATCCCAAGGATCGTTAGGACCTAAAAAGACCACTAATAATTTGATAGAGTCATCACTGGCTAAACGTGTCGCAATAGTTTGTGGCCAATTGAAAAAGCGTGGATAAGCAAGTCCTGTACTTTGTTTACTTAAATCGATACTGTTGATGTTGTAATCTGTTTTCAGTTGACGCTTAAGTAAAGGTGCAACACCTTGCATCATTGAATCGCCTGCAAATAACACTTTGTCTTCTGATGATAAGGTAATTTCTGTTTTCTGAACGATGGGTTTTAAGGCTTGTAAGGCGTCATCAGACACATCCGTAACCGAATGGTAGGGTAATCCACTCATTGCTTGCTTACGCTCTAACAGTTGAGGGAAGCGTTGCGTTAATTGAGTTGCTGGTCGCGTATACCCGTTAAAGAAGTGTAGGCCAACAGCAAAGCCTTCAGGAAGTTGCTCAGGCGCTGAGGTTTGTACTATTGGTTTTGCCTGATTATCAGGATGATTAACTTGCAGGTAATCACCATAGCTTTCTACCGCAACGAATACGCCATCACGCAGCTGCCCCCCGACTTGCCAAGCATAATAGTGAGAAAGCCCAGACCAAGGTGCTGGGCGGTGATATTGTTGCTGCCAAAAGCGCTCTAGTGATGTTTGGTTTAGCCAAATCAACAGGATAGTACTAAAGAGTACCATTAAGGCGACTTTTGCTGTCTTTTTTAAATTTGAGCAGAAATCAAAAGCTGGCATAAATAAATCCTGGCACCCCATCTGGAGACAACATAAAAATAATCGTGAGGATCAACGCAAGTGGTAGAGGATAAACATACCACGGCACTCTTTTCTCAAGACGAGCCACAATATCCCTTAATGTCACAAAGCAAGGGTAAAGTAAAAAAAGTCCCCAGAACATAAAGAGGGTTAAGCCTTCAGCTTGTAGTGATGCCCAAGCTCCCACACTAAAGAGTTGCTGGATCAAGACCAACGCATCTCCCACGGTTTGACTGCGGAAAAATATCCATGCAAAGCAAACAAAGTGAAAAGTGATTATCCACGACAACAACATGTTTAATGACGATAACGCACTAGGAGGAGCATTTTTTTTCGTTGGAAAGAGGCGGTGTTTAATATTCAATAACACCACACCAATCCCGTGAATAGCGCCCCAAATAATGAAAGTCATGGCAGCGCCGTGCCATAATCCAGAAATCACCATTGCAGCAAAGGCATTAAAGTTCTGTCTAATCACTCCTTTACGATTACCTCCTAAAGGAATATAGACGTAATCACGAATAAAGGTAGATAAACTGATGTGCCACCGACGCCAAAAATCGGCTAAGTTTATCGCTAAATAAGGCGCATTAAAATTACGAGGTACGACAAAACCTAGTAATAAGGCAATACCTGTAACAAGATTGGTGTAACCCGAGAAGTTAAAATAGATATGCCATGCATAGGCATAAACAGCCGTCAATACTTGCCCACTTTGCGCTAAATTGGGGGCATTAAATACCGGATCGACATAATTTGTTGAGAACCAACCACTTAACCAAAAGAGTTTTGCGATAGCTAAAACAATCAGCATTATCGCCCCTTTATAATCAATGATTTTACGTGTTGGCGCCTGAATTTGCGGGAGAAATTCTTTAGCGCGATTAATTGGCCCCGCGACAATACTTGGGAAAAAGCATAAATAAAGAACGACATCCAAAAATGGCGCTTTAGGGATCTCTTTTCGGCAAACAGAAACGACATAACTGACTGAATGGAAAATATAGAAAGAGAGCCCTAATGGTGCAAGCAACTCAATAAGAGGTAGCTCAATACTGAGTCCCCATTGCTGGAATGTTTGCGTCAGTGTTTCTTGAAAAAATGAGTAATATTTAAAGGCGGTAAAATAGACTGCAACGAGTAACCCTAATAGCCAGTATATGACTTTAGAAGATGTGTACTTAGTTAATATGTTCGCCAGTAAATAAATAAACAGTGTATAGCTTAATAAGATAATCGCAGGACGATAATCTGCATAAAACAGAAAAGCATAACTAACTGTAATCAGTAGAATATTTTGTATCTTGACGTGCTTTTGGAAGAGCCAATATAGAACAAAAAAGCTAACAAAGGCTCCGAGAAACTCGAATGAAAAAAAATTCATAAATGGCTCTAAGGGTGTGATTTAAAAGTCATACCAAACGTGTTACCACATATATTATGAATTCTAAGCAGGCTTTCAATCAAAAGATTATCTTGTGATAAATAAAAGCCACTTTTCTCTAAAAAGAAAAGTGGCTTTTTGTCAGATGAAAGCTTGTTAAAGCTTAATAGATTAACTATCTTGCTTCGACTGCAACTGAACTTGAGTGATCAGTTTTTTATTTGAGTCGAACATTTCGGTCAGATAATCGTTATAACTTGAACCCAATTCTGAGTAACCTTTCAAGTCAGTGATTAACTGGCGAGAGTCGAGTTGTTGCTGCGTCATTCTTTGCTGTGCTCTTGAGGAGCGCAATGAATTATAGGCGCGGTGCGTATTGAGATTACGCATATAAGCAATCACTGAGCCTTCAATATCAGGGTAGGCTGCATAGCCTTTGGTTTTCCCTGGAACGTTATTGCAAGATTGACTCCCACATCGCATACCGAATAGATTATTATTTTGTTGTGCCAACTTCGATGTTCCCCAGCCAGATTCTGTTGCAGCTTGCGTTGCGACAAAGTGTGTCGGAATAATATCAACGCGAGTTAATAACGAATCCCAATTTACCTTTTTCGGGCTGGTACATGTAACGCCATAATATTGACAGATCTCACGCAATTTTTTTAAATCTGCGCTGCCCCAGTGCTGGGCTTTACGTTGGGCGGTTAACCACTCACGATCTTTCAAAATCTTATTATTAACATTGTCAATAATAGGAACTATGACATTTAAAAACGCTTTCTTACGCTGTGTTCCCGAAGGGTATTTTTTCAAATCTGGCAACGGTGTTGACGTGCTTTTGAAAGAATACGCTTGCAGTATATGGGAACTGCCGGTACTGGTTGAAGCAAAGCTTACACCAGTAAAGAGTAGTGAAATCAAGAAAGCGAAGACGGCACTTGTCCTCATCAATTGAGAGGGCATTGCTTCTCCTCGTTTAACTGGATAAAAATCGAACGAATACTAGCAAATTACTTTTTTCATATCTACAAAATATCGCCTCACATTAGGATAACTACGAGTGATTTGTTAAAAAAGTGTATAAGTTTTACTGGAAAGCCTCGTTTTATAATCGCTTTTTTCTTTTAACAAAAAGTGCTTTTTTGTTCTAAACTTAAATTTATCTTATAAAAAAAGACGTGACTTAACCCAAATTTAGCAAAATTAAGCATTTTTAATGTGTCAATTTTGTTTGTTATTTAGTCAATTTTTGTTGTTTTTGGTCTAGTTTTATTATCAATTTCACGCGCTTTTTCTGTTAAATCAGTAAAGTCCACTTCACTCCAGTAGGTTTTGGGATGAGGTAAGTTCTCCATCTCTTTTGTTGGCCAAAGCTGAAATTCTGCTAATTGTTCTAAAACGTAACCAGAATAAGTATTTGGTAATGTGAGGTAGTGGGGTGACGTTGTTTCCTCAAAAGGTAACACTGGATAGCGTTGGTCTGAGATATGATAATCACGCATTAAAACTAAAAATTTATCAGGAACTCGTTGCTGACTATCCCACCATTGTCCATCAATAACATCAAACCATTGTTGTGTTAATTGGCGAGGCTGAGCTTCTAACTGGTAGAGCGCAGAAGGAATAATACCTTGCATTGATTGATTATATTGCTCAAGGCTGGTGGCGTGGCCTTTTAAGATCAGTGTAAGAGAAAGCCTTGCGCCAATTAAATTGGAATAGAGATCTTCAGGTGAAAATGCTGAGATACCTTCTGAAAAACCGGGGACAGAACGAAAACCATACCACTGTGCAATTTCATGCCAGACAGCGAGGCGATAACCGAGGTGTGCGGCAAGATAGGCGCTTAAGGTATAACGTTCTAATTCGTTTTTAGGTGGCGTAAATGCATTAAAGTGGATCTTACGTTGTGCTAACTCATCACTTAGCGCTAATGTCCACTCTTGGCCTAATTTTGGAAAGATATGACTAAAGAGATAATAAGTATAATCTGCGGTGTCACGAATATGGGCGATATCTAGAAATCCCCCTTTGTGTGAATAAATTAAACCGGATTTTTCGCTTCCAATCCCTAATACTGCCACAGTACCGAGCCAAAAACTGTCGTTATAACGATGATTACCCAATGCAGAGGCTTCAACAACATTATCAATACGATAAAACGGGATAGGAATTTCGAACGCTTTAACTTTTAAGTTGTAACCAAAGGCACAACAAGGTCTTAAACCATTGGGTGCTGTTAACGGTGTAGGTGTTTGCCAAAGTTGTGTTGCTTCTTCGTGGGTAACACTATCAAGATTGGCATGCAGAGATTTAACCGGTGTGACTTGAGTGCAACCCGTAATAAATAAGAAGAAGACAATGGTATTGATAAAAAGAAACCGCTTAAACATCAAAATGCTTCACCTACTTGAAAATAGAATCCTGTACTTTCTTTACCGATACCAAAATCGAGACGTACATTCATGCGGGGTTTAAACTCAAATCGATAACCAATACCGATACTCGGCAACCAATGACCTTTACCTAAATCGCGCGCTTGATCGCTTAACGTACCGCCACCAACCCAAAGTGCAATGCCATGGCGCCAATCGAGTTTTTGGCGGTACTCTAATTGGGTTGAAAATACGTGATTATCTTGGTATCGGCCTTCATAATAGCCCCGCATTTGGTGCCCATTGCTTAGTTTTGACAATTGGCTCCAAGGCACATTGCCCGACGTAAAGCGTGCATAATTATCAAATGCTAATACCGCATTATTACTTAAAGGATAATAGTAGTTATATTGTATTTGGGTCGCATTAAAGCGATTATTACTGCCTGTCTTCGGTGAATAATGGGTATAGCTGATATCAAAAGCTTGACCTTGATAAGCATTCGGTAAGAAATCGCGACTATCGTAAGTAATGCGAGCTGTTATTCCCGAACTAGTTGAACGCAAAGGTAAATCGCGTGTACTCATATAGGCTTTAAAGGGGTCATCGGGGGCGGCTGCTTGTAGATTGGAGTAATCCCACCCTAAGCCTATATAGGTGTTTTTGGTAATTTGGCGCAGTAAAGTCGGTGTTAGACGCAATTCTTGAGAGCGAAATTCGCCAAAATGATCTTTTACTCGCCCTTCGTGATAACCCTCACCCCAATAATTGGTAGGGACATTGTTTAATCTACCAGTGAGATAAAAGCGCCAAGTATCATCTGCTAAATAGGTGTAGTTGCTAAAGGTCATACCAAAAGCACCCGTTGATGAGCCAAAGCCACTTAATGAGAAAGACGAAATTTTGCTATCAGGGCGACTATCTGCTTGATAAAGCCCAACAAGGGCAATCCCGACACCCAACTCTAATTCTGGTGTATAAAAAGGGCCCGGTAATATTCCCCAGTCGATAGTTTTACTGCGATCGAAGTTATTCTCCCCCCCTAAGCCCACTAACCATTGGTCTATTTGTTGTCTATCGGGAAAGAGTTGTGCTTGTGCGGTGTGTGAAGTAAAGAGGCTGGCAAAAGCCAGCCCCAAAATAAAAGGGTATTTAACCATTAAAAACGGAACTCACCTGAAACAAAGAAGCTATTACGGTTATTAAAACCGAGTTCTGTAATGACATTAAAGTTACGTGTGACTTCTAAACGGGCACCCACCGTTTGGTTCCATTTATGAGCAAGATGCTGTTCAACATCGAATTTCATGTCAGGATCATTTAAAGCTTGGATTAAACCTGAAAATGCGGGAGGAAGGTTTAAATTATTAATATTACCTTTAAAACGTTGAGTAATATCTTGGTACATTGCACCTGTCCATACTTGTAACTTGGTATTTCCTTGTCCAGCAATTAAAGGTGAAAAGACGAATTCATAACCGACTCGGGGTGAAATCACTAAGGCTTTAATATCACCGTCTAAGATATCGAGATTGGTTTTGGTGTAATTTAAATCAAAAGTAGCGAAATATTGGTTATACCCCCCTGCTAAAGTAAAACCACCACCATAAGTATTACCTTTGAAATCAAGGTCGAAAGGCATGCCTTCTATAAATGGTAAAGGCATACCACCCAAACTACCGCCATTTAGGATTGTTTTTGATGTACCTTTAGTTCGGCCATATAAGCCGTAAATATTCATAAAAGGGAATACCCAACTATCAAGCTTTAGCATATGCGTTTCACTTTTTTCACGCGTATGACCTGCATCTATTTTTAGTGCATCTGCGGTGGCAGGATTTTTAGGCATAATGAAACCTATTTTATCCACAATAATATCTTGGCGCAGATTCATATAGCTATAGCTGGCACCAAAAGGCTCGGGTAAATCATAACCACGGGCGCGAGCTTCATCGCCCCAAATCGGTAAAACACGAGATTGGCTTGCTGGGGTACGAGTATCTAATGAACCTTCACTATTTAAAGCAGTACCGCCAGACTGGCTAACACTTAAAGAAAGCAGTGGGCGATCGCTATCCGCGTAAGAAAAGCCAGTCACAAGAAGGGAGGCGGTTAATACCACCTTATTTAAATTAGAAAAGTTCATATATAACCCACAGAAAATTAAAAAAGTAAGTAGTAAAAGAGTAGTCGGAAATTTTAATCTTTTTCTTATTAATGATCACCAGCTATAAGTGCGATATACAGTAAGAGATACTTATATTTTGCGTTATCATAGTATTATTAAGGGATTATTAAGTAAAAAACCTTATTTTTTCTAAGCTAATCTTAATAAAAGTAGTCGATTTAAACTATAAAAGATAATGATTATTCTTCTTTTAATTATTACTTTTTATTATTTCGATAAAATGGCTATCGGGATAAGTTATTTGGGCAATAAAACGTTATGATAATAGCTATATCCTATGAACGCTTTTAAGAAAGGACCGTTATGACCTATCAGGAGCTTTACCAGTACGCTATTTTTATGCTCTCTCGTCGTGATTACAGTACAAATGAGCTACAACGTCGAATCGAACGCCGAATTCGTGAAACTGAGAAAGATTCACCTACTGCCCCTGAATGTTTGCCTCAAGTCATCGAACGCTTACTTGAAAGCCAATATCTTGATGACAATCGAACTATTTATAGTTTCTTTCGTAGCTATTTAAATAAATCCTATGGGCCGTTACGTATTCGTCAAGAATTACGCCTAAAAGGATTCCCTAGCGAAATTATTGATCGTGTATTAGAAGAAACAGATACCGATTGGTACGCACTCTGCCAAGATCTTAAAGAGAAAAAATTTGGTACAGACAAACCCAAAGATTTTAAAGAGAGAGCCAAACAAATTCGCTATCTGCAATATCGAGGGTTTACCTCTGAATATATTAATTCGCTATTTTAAGTCATTAACGCAGTGTCATTGCGATATCGGCTAAATTTTTATTATTCTCTTTTTTAAAATAGACTTTTTGATGTAAGAAGAAGTCAAAAGGAAAAGGAGATCGTATAAATTGTACTTCATCGTTTGTAATGGTTGAAATATAGTCAATATTTTCGGGTATAAAGCAGTAACCCTCGCCCTCATCAACACAATGTAAGACATCTGCCATCTCCGTTAACCCTAACGTGTGATATTGATATCCCTTATTTTTTAGTCTTTCTAAAATGGTTGTAAATATCGGATTTCGCAAAGAACTGCTTCTTTGTATTAAGGTTTCTTTGGCAAAGAAGGTTTTGGTATCTGGATATTTTTCAATCAGCTTTTTATTTACTAATAAACCGACCTTTTGTGTGCATAAATTAATCGCATTGATTTTTTTATAAGAATAATCAAATTCAAGAGACGAAATAACAAGATCAAACTCTTTATCAAAAAGTTCTTCGTTAATATTATCGATACAACCATCTTCTAACGATAATTTATATCGATTGTTTTCTTGTCGGATCTCCAATAATTTTGTTTTTAAGTCAGGATAATAAAGACCATCTAACTTGATACAAAGCGAGGTATTCTCCTCGTTTGAGTTCATTATTTGATTTTCAATTTTTCGGATTTTTTCATAATAAGGATACAAACGGTTATAGAGTGATTTTCCCGCGGGAGTAAGATCCATCCCATTTTTAGAACGTTTAATCAGTGATTTACCCAATTGGCTTTCAAGTTCATTAATACCATGGCGTAGTGCGGATGGGGTAACACGAGTTTGTTCTGCTGCTTTTACTAGACTTTGACAAGTCGCGACAGCAAAGAACTGGTTTATTTTTCGTGAGAAAAACATTCAGACATTCTCCACAAATCATATAAATCTCATATAAGTTATTTTTTAATAATCGCCCTGAGTGATATTTTTATATTGATGTTTATCAATAATGATTTTATAACGACTAAAAATGAAATAATTCCAAAGCTAAAGTTAAAAAGCGATATTATTGACTAATATTAATAATAAATAGTCGTATTTTTTATAAAAACAAAATCAAATGATTGATTACTTTTTATCAATCTATTTTACTTGTTGTTTGTCTCTATTTTTTACGCTTATCTTTTAATTGAAAACAGTAATTAGTCGGTAAAGAATAAAAAAACTCAATAGTAGCTTATAAAAAAGTCAATTTTCTTATTTTTTTTTCTTGATATTTTAATTTTCGAGATGAAATACAGATTTTATTCTCTCTATTTTAAATTAACTTATATTAGGAAAATATTTAATGAAAAACATTAATACGCTTTTAACAAAAATGAAGGCGAATACATCAGACATGATCTCGCTTAACGATTTAACACCATTATCGCTTCATGAAATTTATGCACTTAGTGAAGAAAAACTCAGTTGGCATGAAGCAAAAACATTATATAAAGAAGCACAAAAAGCCGCCAAAATGAGTAAAATCAATGAAGCACACTATTTAGCACGTCGTAATCCACAAGTGCAAAATGCAGTGGCTTTAGGAATGCGATCTCAGATTGCTCAAAGTAATACATTAGAAAATTGGATCCCAAATCGAGACAACTATTATGTCGATTCTAAATCTGTAGCATCGATGTTTTCGCCTGCGGGTTATTTAACAGAACTTTATCGTGAAGCGAAAGAAATACATGCTGAAAACCCAAGGTATCGCCTTAATAAACGCCGTCCTGATTTAGCAGAATTAGTACTTTCTCAAGAAAATATGGATAAAGAAATTTCAACACTGTCTTTATCAAATCAAATATTAACCACAGCATTACAATATAAATTAGGTAATGATAAAGATTTATTTCAAGAACTAGCAACACACCGTACAATGGGTGAAAATCCTTATCATCAACCTTATCAAACTATTCGAGAAACATTATTATTACACGATGGCTTGGTTGATAAATTAGTGAAAGCTAAGGATTCTCTTGATATTTTGGATACAGAATGGATCTCAACAATTATTTCATCGATTTCTCCTGAGTTATATACTATTTTAACAGAAGTAATTTCTGAAAATAATATTGATGAACTAGTAGAGAAAAATTTCGGAAATAAGGATATTAGTTTAAAAAATAATCTAAGATTCTTATCTGAATATTATTCTATTCCAGAAGAAGAAATATTACCATTATTTAATACACTTAAAGTAAATAATGAATTATCTTCAAAAGGCATGTTGATCTTAAATAAAATTATTCGCTTGCATAAAGCAACGGGGATCTCTGTTGATAATTTAATTATTTTAATTAAAACAAAAAATAATGATAACAATATTGATTCTGAGGTGATCCGCTCTATTCTTCATGTGCAATATATTATGGAGAAATACAATATTAATATTGAACAATCTATAGTGCTTAATGGTGCTAATATTAATGAAAACACATTAAATAATTCCTTGTCTCTATTTGATGTTTTATTTAATTCTCCGCCTTTAGGTGAGTTAAAATTTATTGCAGATAATAAAGCACTTGATTTTAATTCATCATCTCCAGATGATATTATACGTATTAATACCTTAAAAAGAGCATTTCATGCCGATGATATTGGTATTGCTGCTATGTGGAAATTAGCTTCAGGTAAAACAACGGAATTTACTTGTTCTATAGAAAATATTTCACTGTTATATCGAGTATATTTATTGGCAACAGTACATGGCCTAGATATTTATACTCTTTCTTTATTACTCGATATGTTGTCAGATCCTTTTAGTAAACCCATTAATCAACAATCTTCATCGGATGATGCGGCTAATTTAATTTATACAATAGATAATTATTTAAAGTTTATTCAAGATTATAAATTGAATATTCCGGAACTATATGTAATGACGGCAAATCAATATGATTTGCGCTATACAAATGAAATAAAAAATCTTATTGAAGAATTAATGAATGTTAAGTTAGTTAATAATGCCTTATTATATCCACAGACAATATTAGAATCTTATTTACCTATAATATCTTCTTATTTTCATATTTCTTCTTTAAAGCAAGCTGGTTCCGTATGGATTACTCTGGAATCTACAGCTTCATTAAATTTAACTATTTATAATTTTGTTGATTTAATCAATAAGGAAGATAAAACACAAGAGGATAAAAATAATATTATTACTTATATACAAAATTTATGCCAAATGATCGCTATTTTTGCTAAAATAGGCTTAAATGAAGATGAGATAGATATATTGGGGGGGCAACGTGCGATTGGTAATGAAATAATCCTTCCAAATATCAAGTCAATAAAAGATTTATCTGATTTTCATCATTTTTATTTAGATAAAATAAGTAATAAAGAGGAGCTGTTAAACATTATTATAGGTAGAGATCGAGCTTCAACTTTATCAAAAATATATAAAGTTAGTGAAGATGTGATTAATCAAATAATCTCTCTATTGAAACTTGATGATGTGATTAAGTTTGATAATATCAAAGAAATTTCTAGCTATATTGATATGGTTAAAGTTTTTAATATTACACCAAATAATTTTGATTTATTAACTAAATTAAAATTTTCCATAAGTGGTAATAAAGAAGAAGATTATTTGAATTGGGATAGAGTCAGTAAAAACTTACAAAGTGGATTAAACGCTCAACAAGCTATTTTACTAAAAAATAAAATGGATGAAAAAAAGAGTGTTGCATTATGTTCATTTTATATTAATCAGTTTAGTGAGTTAAATTTAGTAACTAGTGATGATGTTTATTATTATTTACTGATTGATAATAAGATCTCATCTGAAATAAAAACCACAAAGATAGAACAAGCTATTGCAAGTATACAGCTATATATCAATGAATTTTTATCCTTAGATATGAAAGCTAATCACACATCTATTAAATCTCGTCAATTTTTTATAGATTGGGATAAATATAATAAGCGTTATAGCACTTGGAGTGGCATCTCTTTATTAACTTATTATCCTGAAAATTATATTGATCCTACAGTACGTATTGGTCAAACTAAAATGATGGATACGCTGTTACAGACGATCAGTCAAAATAGCATTAACAGTGATACAATTGATGATGCATTTAAAACATATTTAACTTCTTTTGAACAAATTGCTAATTTAGATGTAATTAGTGGTTACCATGATGGTGTGACATTAGAAGATGGAAAGACTTATTTTATTGGTCATAATGCATCAGAAAAAGCAAGTTATTATTGGCGTAGTGCAGATCATAGTAAAATAAAAAAAGGTGTCATGGCATCCAATGCCTGGACTGAGTGGACGAAAATTGAGAATGGTGCTAACCCTTACAATAATTTAATTCGCCCTGTTATTTTTAATAATCGATTATATGTTGCTTGGATTGAACGTAAAGAAGTTGAGAATAGAGAAATTGAAAATAAAGAAAAAACGACGTCTGTACCAATTTCTAAGCAGGCACATTATAGTTTAAATCTATCTCATATCCGTTATGATGGAACTTGGAGTTCACCTATTGATTTCCAATTTTCTAATAATATCATAGAGAAAAAAGAAGGGAATTTTCATTTAAGCTATGATCAAGAGCTTGATAAATTATACTTTTTAACTTATATCACTAAGGATACCTATGATGATGGAAATAAGGAGTATAATGTTTATTCTATTGATAATGAAATGATATTTTCTAATATATCGGACTCAAATGAAGAAAATGCAGAAAACATTTATATTAATGTGAAATCTGAATTTGATATAGTTGGTAAAGAATCCATTAATAATGTTAATAACAAATTTATGTTGAGAGGAAAATTTGCTTATTCTATTTCTCATGATCCTATTGATAATATAAAAACGACTGACTCTAAAAATGTTTCTCTTTCAGGCAGTTTAATTAATGGCGTAAGTATAGAATCGAAAAATGAAATGTTATCTTGTTATCTTTCCGCTTTTATTAACTGTGATGTTAATTATGGACATCTTGCTCCTGCATCTATTAAAGATATTTTTAAAGGTTTGTTAAAAGAGGGGGCTATATTAGAGGATATTGTTTATACTTCTGGTAGTGTCGGTAAGTTAGAAACTTTGGCTTTTAATATAAAAACTGATTATAGTTATTATTTGGGTTTTGATATTAATACAGATACAGTTTACTTCTTTATTTATGATAATAATAAAAATGCGATAATTAAAGGCTCAGATATTAATAACGGAGAAGACTATAACGTAGAACTGGCTTTTTTCACTAAACAGTCAAATAATTTATTAACTTATACATCGAAAAATGAAATCGCCTTTACGCTTTCTAATGAGTTAGGCGATGTATCGTTACAAAAATTTTTAAACACAGAAACGCCAAGATTTCTTTTTTCTGTTTCAGGAGAAACAAAGAGTGACTTGCTTCTGGGTGCATATGGGAAAATGATATCTTACCCATTGACTATTAGTGAGAGTGATTTAAATAAAGTTATCTATACTGATGATGAAATGATTGAAGATATTAAGATAACATTATCTTCTAATCCAGATAATAAAGTCACCTATTCTCTTGAACAATGGTCTAAAGCCAATACTTCTTTAAATGAAGGCAGTAATAGCTTCAATAGTAAAAATAATGTACTTAAGCTTGATGTGCCGCTAAGTGATTTTAATGATGATGGTGAATTAATATTAACTACAAAAGTAATAGCGGTTAATAAGAAACAAAAAGTTATTTCTGAAATCTTATGTTCTTTCAAAGTTAGTGAATTGGAAAATATAAATGAAAGTGTTATTAGCTTAAAAACAAATCGAAAACATGCTCAATATATGTCAATGACAGTAGCAAATAAACCTTTGTTAGTACGTTTAAATACGTTATTTGCACGCCAATTAGTCAAACGTGCGAATAAAGGAATTGATGCTATTTTAACA
Source organism: Proteus penneri (assembly GCF_022369495.1). Classification (NCBI taxonomy): domain Bacteria; kingdom Pseudomonadati; phylum Pseudomonadota; class Gammaproteobacteria; order Enterobacterales; family Morganellaceae; genus Proteus; species Proteus penneri. The sequence goes on along the minus strand of NZ_CP059690.1, from coordinate 3,006,464 downwards.
TTAAGTTCTCAGAGGCTACCTGAACCTGCTTTGGATGAAGGTGCTGACGTACCGATGGATTTTAATGGTGCTAATGCCCTCTATTTTTGGGAACTGTTCTATTACACTCCGATGATGTTAGCAAATGTGATGTTAGAAGGACAAAATTACGATGAAGCTAATCGTTGGCTACGTTATGTATTTAGTCCAATTGGTTATATTGATAGTGATACTCATACTCATCGTGTTTGGAATTCGCAGCCATTGTTAGCAGATATAGCTTGGGATAATGACCAATTGGATTCAACCGATCCTGATGCTGTGTCACAAGCTGATCCAATGCACTATAAGCTGGCTACGTTTATGAAGTACCTCGATATTGTTATGGCAAGGGGAGACAGCGCTTATCGTCTACTTGAACGAGACTCTTTAAATGAAGCTAAAATGTGGTATGTGCAGGCGCTGAAACTGTTAGGTGCTGAAACGGAATCAGTCAGTGACGCTATTTGGTCTGCACCAAAACTAATTGATGCAGCATCAAAAACAACCTCAACACGCGTAATTCATGAAGTGTGTGACGATGGGGAGTTACCGCGTACTGCAAATACCTTAACTTCGGTTTTTTTACCGCAAATTAATGAAAAATTAGCGCAGTATCGAGACATATTAAAAGCTCGTTTGTTTAACTTACGTCACAATTTATCGATTGATGGACAACCGTTGTCACTGCCAATTTATACGACACCAGCAGATCCTAAAGCACTGCAAAATGCTGCCGTGCATCTATCACAAGGTGGTGGTGGTTTGCCAAATGCAGTGATGCCAACACAGCGCTTCCCTGTTATTTTAAATAGCGCAAAATCCGTGGTCAATCAGCTAATGCAATTTGGTAGCTCACTTTTTAGCATTACAGAACGCCAAGATGCACAAGCATTATCTGAATTATTGATCACTCAAGGTAGCGAAATTATTCTGCAAAATATCAAATACCAGCAGAAAATGCTGGAAGAGTTTGAGCATAATAAAAAAGCATTACAGGATTTACGTTCAGGTGCTGATAAACGCCTTACTTATTATAAAAAATTGTATAACCAGAATATTAGCACGCGAGAACAACAAGCCATGGATCTCTATTTGAGCTCTTCTGTGCTAAATACCGCAAGTCAAGGGCTCAATATGGCAGCAGCGGCTGCAGATCTTGTGCCAAATATTTATGGTATGGCTGTCGGGGGATCACGTTTTGGCGCTATTTTTAATGCAACATCAATTGCTCTGCAATTATCAAGTTCTGCCACCCGTATTTCCGCAGATAGATTAAGTCAATCAGAGTCTTATCGTCGACGTTATGAAGAGTGGGGCTCATTATGTGACACCGCACAATCCGAATTAGATCAGTTTGATGCTCAACTTGCCGCATTAGAGGTTCGTCGACAAGCGGCGAAACTGCAGTTAGATAGTATGAAGTTACAACAACAGCAAACACAAGAGCACTTAATCTTCTTGCAAAATAAGTTTACCAATAAAGCCCTGTATAGCTGGTTACGCGGTAAATTAATGGCGATTTATAAACCTTTTTACGACTTAACTGTTTCTCGTTGTCGTATGGCAGAATTGGCTTATCAGTACGACTTAGGTGAAACACAAACCTTTATTCGTCCAAGGGCATGGCAAGGTAACTATTCTGGTTTGATGGCGGGTGAAAGCTTAATGCATAACCTGATCCAAATGGAAAACAGCTACTTTGAAAAAGATAACCGTGTATTGGAAATCACCAAGATTGTGTCGTTGGCCGATGTGTATCAAGGTTTAAGCAGCAATAAGTTTGGTTTTGAGCAAGTCGCTGATGTGATTAACAAATCGAAAACACAGCTTGGTACGGCTGAAAATGGTATTAGCTTAAAAGACGGACAGCTACAAGCCTCTATTAAGCTCTCTGACTTAGCAATAGGAAAAGATTATCCTGCTGATTTAGGTAAATTGCGTCGCGTTAAACAAATTAGTGTGACATTACCTATGTTGACAGGTGCTTATCAGAATATTCGTGCAGTGCTGAATTATGGTGGTAGTGCAGTGAAACCTCGAGGCTGTAGTGCGATTGCGATTTCTCATGGCATGAATGACAGCGGCCAGTTCCAACTGAATTTTAATGATGATCGTTATCTACCATTTGAAGGTTTACCAGTGGATGATACCAGTACACTGACTTTAAGCTTCCCTGATGCAACAGATAAGCAAAAAGAGATGTTACTGACATTAAACGACATCATTCTCCATATTAATTACACCATTCGTTAATTATCCAAATCTTAATTAATTACAGGCTCCTTACGGAGCCTGTCAGGAGTTCTACATGCAAAATTCAGAGAAACTCTCCTTTGATGCGCCAAATTTACCCAAAGGCGGTGGTGCTGTCACAGGATTAACCGGCAATATGGGCGCTGTTGGTCCGGATGGTGCTGCCACTTTTAGCTTACCATTGCCTATTAGTAAAGGTCGTGGTTATGCCCCTTCTTTAAGCTTAACCTATCAAAATCAAGCAGGTAACGGCGCATTTGGGTTTGGTTGGTCTGTCGGTGTGATGTCGATCCGTCGTCGTACTTCAAAAGGCGTACCGACGTATACACAATTAGATGAGTTTGTGGGTGCTAATGGCGAAGTGATTGTGCCGATTATCAATAAGAACGGTGAAGTTGAAATTGCGCAACGGGATGAGTTATTTGGCGTAAAACTTGCTCATCAATATCAAGTAATTACTTATCGCTCTCGTGTTGAGAAAAGCTTTAGTCGTTTTGAGTTTTGGTCATTACATGAGGAGAATGTCCCTGCAAATATCCCTACTCAGTTTTGGGTGATGCTGAATGCAAACGGTGATGCTCATTTGTTCGGCTATGAAATAACAGCACAGATTGTGGATAGCCAAAACCGCGCGCACATTGCGCAATGGAACCTGAATGCGTCTGTTTCTGCAACAGGTGAACAAATTGAATATCATTATCGTGCTGAAGATGAACAGGGGTGTGATCAACAAGAAATTCAATCGCATGTGAATGCCAATACACAACGTTATTTAGAGAAAGTGTATTACGGTAATCCTGTGGGTGAACGTGTTTTTTCTTGTGTCAAATCCGATAATACATTATCGAAAAACGCCCTGTTTGTGCTGGTGTTTGATTACGGTGAACGCAGTAGTGCGTTAGCGACTTATCCTCAATGGCAGAGCAATTCAGCATGGGCATTACGTAAAGACTGTTTTTCTCTTTTTCATTACGGTTTTGAAGTACGCACTCGTCGTTTATGCCGCCAAGTGTTGATGTATCACCGTCTTGAAAGCTTGGAAAAACAGGCTGCATTAGCAGAAACTCCAGAGTTAGTTGCTCGATTAACACTGACTTATGCCGAGTCGGGATCGGGTTCAATTTTAGTTTCGGCGCAACAATCTGCGTTTAACGATAATAAAGATGCTCAGTCGTTAGTCACATTGCCCCCTGTGAAATTTGATTGGCAAATGCTAGGTGCGACTAAACAAGCACAATGGCAATCATTGGATGAACTGGCTTCTTTTACACCACAACAGCCTTATCAATATGTCGATTTATTGGGTGAAGGGCTTGCAGGTGTGTTGTATCAAGACAGTGGCGCTTGGTGGTATCGCGCCCCCATCAGAAAAGAAGATAAGCAAAACCCAAATGCGGTCACTTGGGACAAAGCGAAAAAACTCCCCATTATTCCATCATTACGAAACTCAGCCATGCTGACGGATGTAACAGGTGATGGAAAACTGGATTGGTTAGTGACACAAGGTCATGCCAATGGTTATTACACTCAGGATGAAACGAAAGCAGAAAGTTGGCTGAATTTTGTGCCACTTGATGCATTACCTGTGGAATATTTTCATCCTAGAGCGGAAATGACTTCATTAACAGGCAGTGGTTTTGCTGATCTCGCCTTAATTGGTCCTCGTAGTATTCGTCTTTATGCTGGCTCTGCTCAAGGTTGGAAAAAAAGCAAAGAGGTGATGCAGGCTGAAGGCGTAACGTTACCCATTAAAAACGTCAATCGTCGTACCTTAGTGGCATTTAGTGATGTGTTGGGTTCAGGTCAGCAACATTTAATTAAAGTGGATTACCAAGGTCTGACATGTTGGGTTCATTTAGGTGAGGGGAAATTCAGTTTACCCATCACTATTCCTGGATTTTCTGCCGATCGCCTTAAATTCAACCCTAATCAACTCTATTTAGCGGATCTCGATGGTAGTGGTACCACTGATATTATTTACGCTCAATCGACCCATTTAGAAGTGTATTTTAACCAAAGTGGGAAACAATTTGTGCGTGGTGATGATATCGCATTACCTAAAGGGATACGTTTTGATAGCCATTGCCAATTACAAGTTGCTGATGTGCAAGGTTTAGGAATTGCCAGTATTTTACTGACAAAATCGTATCCAACACCACAACATTGGGTGCTTTCTTTACAAAATCAAAAACCGTGGTTATTAACATCGATTAATAACAATATGGGTTTGATTCAAACTCTGCACTACCGTAGTTCAGCGCAATATTGGCTGGATGAGAAATTGGCTCGTCAACAACAAAATAAAAAGAAAGCGGTTAGCCATTTACCTTTTGCACTGCATACGCTGTGGAAAATTGAAACTATTGATGAAATTACGCAAAGCCGTTTAACACAAACTTACCACTATCGTCATGGTGTCTGGGATGGTATAGAAAAAGAGTTTCGTGGTTTTGGTTGTGTTGAAATGACCAATGCAGAGTCATTTAAAAGTGAAGAAGATCTGGCAGACAAAACGCCAAGTGCGTTAACTCGACAATGGTTTTTAACAGGAAAATCCGTCGTTGATACCCAAATGCCTGATGAGTTTTGGCAAGGCGACGATGCTGCATTTCCACTGTTTTCTCCTCGATTTACACAAGGTGAAGGCACCTCAGAAAAAGCCTGTGATGATGCTATTTATCAGGAACATGCCTATTGGTTTGAGCGTGGGTTACAAGGTCAGTTACGCAGAAAAGAAATCTATGGGTTAGATAACGCAGTGGTTGCTGATGTGCCTTATGCTGTCACTGAACAACGACCACAAGTGCGTTTAATTGAAGCGCAAGGGCGCTCGCCAGTCGTGATGCCGTCTACCGTGGAAAGTCGAGTCTATCATTATGAGCGTATTGCTTCTGATCCTGTTTGTCATCAACAGATCACCTTAGAGCAAGACGACTATGGTTTTGTTTCTAAAGCCGTTTCGATTAACTATCCAAGACGCGCTAAGGGGGCGAAAAATCCTTATCAGCATTACGAAAGCCTGCCAGAAACGTTATGGGCATCAAGTTATGACGAACAACAACAGACACTATGTTTGAGTTTATCGCGTCAAACTTGCCATCATCTTGTTCATCCTGAAAAACAGGTTTATCAGCTCGCGATTACTAATGCGAGTCGTCAAGACATTTGGACATTGGGAGCAGAAAAACAGCCTAAAGAGGGCTTAAGTGTCGAAGCATTATTAGCAACCAATAATTTGCTCACACAAAAATCCGCATCCGTATTTGCTGGTCAACAGCAGTTTGCCTATATGGATGCTGATAATAAAGCAACCTTGGAAACACCTGATTTTCCTATTCGTTTGGCTTATACAGAAACCGCAGAATTGGATGAAGAGACAGCAAGAGTATTATCGCAGCCTTATCCTCAATTACAGCTTGATAACGTACTGAAAGATGCGGGTTATTCACAAGCAAATTATCAGTTTGCTGATGAAAAAGAGAAAGAGAAACAGCTGTGGATAAAACAGTTATTAGGCGTTACAACCTACGGTACTTTAGCTCAGTTTCACAAACCGCTGGTGTATAAACAGTCTGCGCTTTCTTGTGATTACAAACTGTTATGGGATAAACAATTTTGCGCATTAATGGGTAAAGGATCCCCTCAGAATACACAAGATTTCCATCTCACTTACGATTGGCGTTTTTTATCGCCTAATTCGATTACTGATGCCAATCATAATATTCATCAAGTCACTTTTGATGGTTTAGGTCGTGTGACGACGACGCGTTTTTCAGGAACGGAAGACGGCAAACAAAGCGGTTATAGCGATAAAGCGTTTACTATGCCGACAACCATCGATGGGGCTTTAGCATTAACCTCGCCACTGCCGATTGCAACGGGTTTTGTGTATGTGACAGATAGCTGGATGTCAACATCAGCAAAATTACCGCCTCATGCATTGCAAATCATGACAGACCGTTATGACAGTGACTCACTGCAGCAAATTCGCCAGCAAATTGCTTTTAGTGATGGTTTTGGTCGCTTACTGCAAACCTCTATCAGAGTAGAAGCCGGTGAAGCCTTTTTACGTAGCGATAATGCCACACTGAGGGTTGATAAAAATCAGCGAGCGCAACAAAAGAGCACCACGATTCGTTGGGCTATTTCAGGCGAAACAGAATATGACAACAAAGGGAATGTAAAGCGAGTTTATCAACCTTACTTTCTTAATGACTGGCGTTATCTTGCTGATAGTTCAGCTCAGCAAAATCGTTTTGCTGATACTCACTACTATGACGCATTGGGGCGTTTATATCGGGTTATTACTGCCAAAGGTTATCAGCGTAATACCCTTGTGACACCTTGGTTTATTGTGCAGGAAGATGAAAATGACACTTTAACATAAGGTGATGAAATGCGGGTTATTGACTCTTCTCTCTCTAACCCGCTTAACGTAGGAATTTTATTATGCTGGTCGCAATCCCATCTGAAAGTGATGCACTCGCTTGGATGATTATCGGTGGATTTTCAGCCTGGGGAGGTATCGTGAGGTATTTAATGGAAATAAAACAGAAACAAATAAAGTGGTCTTGGTGTGGAATTACAAGCCAAGTGGTTATCTCGGTTTTTACTGGACTATTGGGGGGCTTGTTAAGTTTTGAAAGTGGTGCAAGTCGTTATATGTCTTACATGATTGCAGGACTTTTTGGCTCAATGGGGAGTACAACACTGATTTGGTTGTGGCACCGTATTTTTGGTGTGAACAACCTTAAGGAGCCGAAATGAATACTTATACATTGAGTCAACGAAGCCAAAATAACCTAAAGGATGTACATCAAGATCTTGTCCGCGTTGTCCATTTGGCATTGACATTGAGTAAATATGATTTTGTGGTGATTGAAGGCGTTCGTTCATTAGAACGTCAAAAAGCACTCATAAAAGAGGGCAAAAGCAAAACACTGAATAGTCGCCATTTAACGGGCCATGCAGTTGATATTGTGCCATTAGTAAATGGTGCGATCCCTTGGCAAGATTGGTCTGCATTTGAATCAGTATCAAAAGCCATGAAACAAGCATCTTCCCAATTAGGTGTTTCAATTAATTGGGGGGGAAATTGGGTTTCATTTCGCGATGGGCCCCATTACGAATTATGCCGTGAGTCATACCCATGAATATAAGCACTTTTTTACGTTTGGGGGTTAAGGGTGGGGGAGCGCTCATTGTCGTCGTTACATTGCTAGTTATTCGTTATCAACATAACCAAATAAGTCGACTTTCTGAGCAAAATAGTCAGCTTGAATATCAACAAAGCACGTTGCAATCACAATTAGTGCAATGGCATCAACAAGCCGAAAAAATGTCAGAAACATTAACGCGTCAACAAAAGGAGCAACACTATTTAGAGGAAGAAAATCATGCGATACGCCAAGAGTTACGGCAAATTTTGGCTCAAGCGCCTTGTGCTAATGAGTCTGTGCCTGACGCTGTTATCCAGTTGCAGCAAAACACCCTTAACCGTCGTTAAAGCGCCAGATAAATTTGTACCAACACACTTATTACAGCCCTGTTCCGCGCCGTTTTTTAATGTGCAAGTGTGGGGGGATTATCCTGATTATGTGGCGCGTTTAATGTTGGTATTAGAGAAATGTAATACCGATAAAAAAGCGGTGGCAGAAATATTGGCAACAAAAAGTTAGCTCGGTACCAATGCGCTAGATAATAAAAAATATACAAACTAAGGAATTATAGAAATATGTTAAATCAACAATTATATACACGAACCCCGACTGTTGTGGTTCATGATAATCGTGGATCATCCATTCGTGAGATTAGTTATTGTCGTCATCCTGATTCACTGGATAAAACCGATGAACGCATTACGCGCCATCAGTATCATGCGCGTGGTTATTTAGAACGCAGCATTGATGCAAGACTGTATGACGCACAACAGTCAGACACCTCTATTCAACCTAATATTCAACAAACCATAAGCTTAGGTGGCGCCATTACTTTATCTCAAGGGGTTGATAATGGGAATAGCTTTAATCTCAATGATATTGAAGGCACGGCTGCACAGCAGATTAATGCCAAAGGAACGGTCACAATCTATAAATATAGTGAGTCTGGGTTTGAACGATATTTAGAGAAAGTAGAAGAAGGAAAATTAGGGAATTCAGACACGAAGGTTATTCAAAAATTTAAATGGGGACAAGGAAACGCGAGTGAGTTAATCGATACCAACCAAGTTGGAAAATGTATTGAACACTTTGATACGGCAGGTAAAAAAACATATGGAAATTATTCTCTCTTGGGGCATGCTATTGCAGAAACGCAACAATTTTATATGGGGAGTGTTATTGACTGGAATTCAAGTCGTGAAGTAAATGACATTCAACAAGCTGAAAAATTTACTACTCAATATACTTATGATGCGACAGGTGCTGTATTAGAAGAAACCGATGCAAAGGGAAATAAACGCCGTATTGCCTATGATATTGCAGGCTTTGTAAAACAAACTTGGTTGACGTTAAAAGGACAATCAGAGCAAGCGATTTTACGTGCTTTAACCTACTCAGCTGCGGGGCAAAAACTGCGTGAAGAGCAGGGTAATGGCTTGGTCACCACTTATGAATATGAGCCAGAAACACAACGTTTATTGCATATTAAAACAGAGCGCCCTCAAGGTCATGCGTTAGGGGCGAAGGTCATGCAAGATCTGCGTTATGAGTATGATCCGGTGGGCAACATTATTTGTTTGAAAAATGATGCAGAAGCAACGCGTTATTGGCGCAATCAGAAAGTGGTGCCTGAAAATCGCTATATTTATGATTCACTGTATCAATTGGTCAGTGCAACAGGGCGTGAATCCGCCAATCAACAAACGCCTGCTTCAATGCAATCTCAGCCTGTGACAACGTTAGTCAAAGATACGCAAAGCTATACTAATTACACCCGTTTCTATACCTATGATAGAGGCGGTAATTTAACGCAAATTCGCCACACTTCTTCGATTGCACAACAAAGCTTTACTCAAGATATTATCGTTTCAAATAAAACCAATCGCGCTTTATTAAAGTCACAATGTTCAGATCCAAAAAACGTGGATAGCTATTTTGATGTCAGTGGTAATTTAACCCGACTTCTTAATGGGGATGCCATTATTTGGGATAGCCGTAATCATCTGAAAGCCACCAAAGAGATAATGGAAAGTGGGCATTTGTCTGAGGGCGAAACCTATCAATATAACAGTGCGAGCCAACGTATGACGAAAATACGCGGGCGCAAAGTTGCTGACGGTGATTTAGAAAAAGTCACTACGCACTATTTACCGAATATTGAACAATGGGAGGTGAGTGCAAGTGCTATTACAGAGAAATATGCTGTCGTTCAAATTAACGCGGGTATCAGTGCAAAAGTCAGGGCATTGTGTTGGGAGATTGGCTCACCGAAAGAAATTGAAAATAACTCACTGCGTTATAGCTATGATGATGGTATTGGCAACAGCGGATTAGAAACGGACGGTCAAGGGAAATTAGTCAGTTATGAGGAATATTACCCTTATGGGGGTACAGCCATTTGGTCCAGCGAAAATGCGGTAGAGGCGGATTACAAAACCATTCGTTATTCAGGGAAAGAAAAAGATTCTACAGGAATGTATTACTACGGTTACCGTTATTATCAGCCGTGGATTGGTCGTTGGTTAAGTGCCGACCCCGCCGGTACGATTGATGGGCTAAATTTATATCGCATGGTGCGCAATAATCCTGTGACATTACATGATCCAGATGGGCGAATGCCATTAAAAGAAGATACTTTAGCATCTACAAGTACAAGTGAAGCGGCTAATTTATCAGAAACATCTGCGAATACTTTAAATACTCATCATTTTGTTAATAAGTTACCAACAGAATATAAAGAATTAACAGGATATAAAAAAGGCTTTAAATATGGGATTAGTGAATTAGGTAAATATTTTAAAATAATATCGACACCAGACCATCAATCAGAACAATTAGTGATTACATCACATGGTGGATATCTCCCTTGGCACAATGAAATTTCTCCGCCAGAAGGGACTGCATTAGATTTCTTAAATCCACATAAAACGTATTTAGCTGATCCTAAAATATCTAACTTAGCGACAGGAAAAAGTAAAACATTTGTTTCTATTACGAGTGAAGACACAATTCCGAAAAAACAAAATGCGGTTGAGATTTTAAATAGTCGAGGATTATGGGAGTTATCAGGTAGCCATTCAAAAGGAAAAGTAAAGGACTACGCAATATCAAAATATGAAGATGATTCGATTGAATCCGTCGCTACGGCATTATCTTCAAATAGAGATTTTGCAATAATGGATAGTAATACGGTGAGATCTGATTTTCTAATTGTCAGAAATAGGAAAGATATAAAGAGCTTATTAGCAAATGTAACATTAGGAAGTGTTTTAAAAGAATTAGAAAAAAATGATATCAATTATAAAAATATCGTTTGTGGTTTTTGCCGAAGTGCAATGCTGAGTCACAATGAAACTTATAATGTGAGTTCATCACGTTCTTTGGAACAACTTAAACCTGTAAATAAATAGTGTTTTTAATAAACATATTATTAGTCAGTCTCAAAGACGATAAGATAAGCTTCGGCAATAACTTATCGGAATATGAGCCGAATACACCCGATAGAATAGTAATGCATTGGCTGTCAATCAAGCAATTATACGAATAAATCAGAAACAAACAGTAAAAACGGATATTGTTACTGTAAAAAACTCGACCAGAATTGATAGCAAATTAGGTACTTCAGCGACGAATATAGGAGGGATTTTCCATGATTTAAAGGCAAATAATATTCACTATGACAATATTGTCTGCTCATTTTGTCGTGGCGAAATTTGTAGATCCAATATGAATTATAATCCTAAACTGCAGAGACTAGAATAATCTTATTGTAACTCGATTAATAATGATTAGAGGCTAAGGACTAAGTGTGGTTAATTTAATCACAAGGTATTTAGCCTATAAATAAATTAATAATATATCTTAATAAACAAAGGTATTTATTCACCGTTAATGACTAATAAAATAATTATTAACGATAAAGAGAAAACCACAAGGAATTAAAAATATGTCAAATCAACTATTATATACCCGAACCCCCAGCGTGGTGGTTTATGATAATCGCGGATCATCCATTCGTGAGATTAGTTATTGTCGTCATCCTGATTCACTGGATAAAACCGATGAACGCATTACGCGCCATCAGTATCATGCGCGTGGTTATTTAGAACGCAGCATTGATGCAAGACTGTATGACGCACAACAGTCAGACACCTCTATTCAACCTAATATTCAACAAACCATAAGCTTAGGTGGCGCCATTACTTTATCTCAAGGGGTTGATAATGGGAATAGCTTTAATTTCAATGATATTGAAGGCACGGTTGCACAGCAGATTAATGCCAAAGGAACGGTCACAATCTATAAATATAGTCAGTCTGGGTTTGAACGATATTTAGAGAAAGTAGAAGAAGGAAAATTAGGGAATTCAGACACGAAGGTTATTCAAAAATTTAAATGGGGACAAGGAAACGCGAGTGAGTTAATCGATACCAACCAAGTTGGAAAATGTATTGAACACTTTGATACTGCAGGTAAAAAAACATATAGCCATTATTCGTTACAAGGTGCGGTAATATCAGAAACACAACAGTTCATTGTAGGTAATAACATTAATTGGAGTACCGGCAGTGAGCAAAGTATTCAACAAGCTGAAAAATTTACTACTCAATATACTTATGATGCAACGGGTGCTGTATTAGAAGAAACCGATGCTAAAGGCCATCAACGCCGTATTGCCTATGATATTGCAGGCTTTGTAAAACAAACTTGGTTGACGTTAAAAGGACAATCAGAGCAAGCGATTTTACGTGCTTTAACCTACTCAGCTGCGGGGCAAAAACTGCGTGAAGAGCAGGGTAATGGCTTGGTCACCACTTATGAATATGAGCCAGAAACACAACGTTTATTGCATATTAAAACAGAGCGCCCTCAAGGTCATGCGTTAGGGGCGAAGGTCATGCAAGATCTGCGTTATGAGTATGATCCGGTGGGCAACATTATTTGTTTGAAAAATGATGCAGAAGCGACGCGTTATTGGCGCAATCAGAAAGTGGTGCCTGAAAATCGCTATATTTATGATTCACTGTATCAATTGGTCAGTGCAACAGGGCGTGAATCCGCCAATCAACAAACGCCTGCTTCAATGCAATCTCAGCCAATTACTACGTTAGTGAAAGATGCACAAAGCTATACTAATTACACCCGCTTATACGCTTATGACAGAAGCGGTAATTTAACGCAAATTCGCCATCACTCAGCTATTGCGCAACAAAGTTTTACTCAAGATATTACCGTTTCAAATAAAACCAATCGCGCCTTATTAAAGTCACAATGTTCAGATCCAAAAAACGTGGATAGCTATTTTGATGAGAGTGGTAATTTAACCCAACTTCTTAATGGGGATGCCATTATTTGGGATAACCGTAATCATCTGAAAGCCACCAAAGAGATAATGGAAAGTGGGCATTTGTCTGAGGGCGAAACCTATCAATATAACAGTGCGAGCCAACGTATGACGAAAATACGCGGGCGCAAAGTTGCTGACGGTGATTTAGAAAAAGTCACTACGCACTATTTACCGAATATTGAACAATGGGAGGTGAGTGCAAGTGCTATTACAGAGAAATATGCTGTCGTTCAAATTAACGCGGGTATCAGTGCAAAAGTCAGGGCATTGTGTTGGGAGATTGGCTCACCGAAAGAAATTGAAAATAACTCACTGCGTTATAGCTATGATGATGGTATTGGCAACAGCGGATTAGAAACGGACGGTCAAGGGAAATTAGTCAGTTATGAGGAATATTACCCTTATGGGGGTACAGCCATTTGGTCCAGCGAAAATGCGGTAGAGGCGGATTACAAAACCATTCGTTATTCAGGGAAAGAAAAAGATTCTACAGGAATGTATTACTACGGTTACCGTTATTATCAGCCGTGGATTGGTCGTTGGTTAAGTGCCGACCCCGCCGGTACGATTGATGGGCTAAATTTATACCGAATGGTACGTAATAACCCAGTGACTCTTCATGATCCTGATGGGCGAATGCCAACTATTGACTCCATACCAAATGGCACACCTTTGACAGAAATATTTCAAAGGGGAGATATTCTTTATGGCTTAGATAAGCCTCGAGAGAAATCTTTATCTGCGTTGAGCTCTTCCGGCTTTAAAAGAATAGAAGCGATTGAACCACCATCTACTAAAAATATTTTGAAATTCATTAGACAATCTTTCCGGAAGGTGAAAGAGAAAACTAATATTATCATTCAAAATGATATCACTAATGCTGTCTGGGATGTTAGCAAGCCTAAGGAGTATTCTGATAACAAAATGATAAAAAAACAGTTAAACGATCCTGAGCGAGCCATTCAATTCAGACAATTTATTTCTTCTCATGAGAAATACAATGTCATAGATCAGGATGAGGCGACTAAACTTATATCAGAACCATGGAAAGCAATGCAATTTGGGGTTCCTTTATGGAAAAAGACCAGTAAAGCCGGGCTGGAGTTTCAGCTGCTAGTCAGAAAAAAACCGCTTCATTTTATGACCGATCTCATTGGAGATGATATTGGTGTGGTTATATCAAAAGAAGGACACGGGGCGAGTATAACATCCAGTGAACTTCGTTGGTTATACCGACATAGAGACCTTCCCGAAGTTCGCTCCAACCTGATATTTTACCGTGATGGTAAAAAAATATCTCATGAGGAAATTTTTGGAAAAAGTGAGTGGTCGAATTACCATCCCAAAAATCAATATAATAGAATGGAGAACAAACTATCGTCACATTTAAACGAGAAAGCCTAGACGTCAAGTGATTCAAGATAAACTGAAAGATAGGTTATATTGATTTTCAAATACAAATTGCCGATTTGAATCGTTCGGCAATATCTCAAGGAGATTTTCGTATTTTTTGAGTAAACCCAAAACATACAACTCAGTGAGACAGTTTTCTTGTCTCATTTGGGTTGTTTTTACTTCATACCGATAATTTGAATCTTTTTAATAAAAGATAAAATAAAGTATTAAAAATAAATTTATTTATTGTTTTTATTATTAATAGTCATTTAATAAATATTAAATGACTGTTTTAGTTCCATTTTAATATTAAATTAAATATCGATATCGCTCACAAATATAAATAAATGAATATTTAATTATCTTTTTTTGACTAGTATATATTGTGATTGATGCAATCATTATATTTAAAAATACTTATTAATAATTATGAGGCTTTATTATGAAGAAAAATAAACTTATGGTATTTACTGCGACGTTATTATTATCATCAGCGGGTTTTATTTCAACAGCGTCAGCTGATGTAACGCTAAAACATGGTTATATTGATGTGCCACCTAGCAGAGCTTTTCTTTGTTCATCAAAAGGAAACAATTTAAATAAAAACTGTGGTTCAATACAGTATGAACCTCAATCAATTGAAGGGCCTAACAAATTTCCTCAAGAAGGGCCTGTTGATGGTAAAATTGCCAGTGGTGGAAATGCGGCATTTTCTGAGTTAAATGAACAAAGTGCTGATCGCTGGCATAAAGTAGCAATGAAAAGTGGAGAGAATACATTTAAATGGACATTAACTGCGAAGCACAGCACAAAATCATGGCGGTTTTTTATTACTAAACCAGGGTGGGATGTTAATAAACCGCTGACTCGTGATGATTTTGATTTAACACCATTCTGCCAACAAAATGATAATGGTGAAATACCAAAAGAAACCGTAGAGATAAATTGTAATATACCAGAGCGTTCAGGTTATCAGGTTATTTTAGGTGTCTGGGATATCGCCGATACAAAGAATGCATTTTATCAAGTTATTGATGCAGAATTTAAAAACTAATCTATTTAATTTAAAATCTAAGTTTAGATTAGTTTTTTATTTATTAAATAAAAATAACGGTTATTTATTGTTGATATTTAATCAATAGCGCCTTTTCATGGGCGCTATTTTCATTAAATTGACTAGAAATCGACCGCTTACAATGTTATTTTCTATGTTATACCTATAATTATTTAGCTTAAAACCAACATCATTGAGGTGCGATTATGGAAATCTATTTAGATACCGCGGATATCGAAGAAGTCAGAAAACTCTCTCAAGTTCTTCCTATTGCAGGTGTCACCACCAATCCTTCCATTATTGCTAAATCGGCACAAAATATCGAAACCCTGTTACCTGAATTAAAAGCGGCAATGGGTGGTAAAGGGCGCGTATTTGCACAAGTGATTGCCAGTGATGTCGATACTATGATTGAAGAAGCGCTACGTATTGGCAATATTGCTGATAATACGGTGATTAAAATTCCAGTTACTGAAGCGGGTTTGGTCGCCATTAAACAATTAAAACAAAAAAATATGTTGGTATTAGGCACGGCAATTTACAGTGTCTCACAAGGTTTAATGGCAGCATTAGCAGGGGCAGATTATATTGCTCCTTATGTACATAGAATGGATAGGCAAGGCTCTGATGGGGTAAGAGTGGTTAAAGAGTTACAAACTTTGATCACCATGCATAATTTACCGACCAAAATCCTCGCCGCGAGTTTTAAAACGCCACGCCAAGTGGTCGATTGTTTATTAGCTGGCGCTTCTTCGGTGACATTACCGATTGAGCTTGCTTACTCCATTATTCGCTCACCGGTTGTCGATGATGCAGTAAATAGATTTTCGGATGATTGGCAAACAGCATTCGAACGTCGTTTTTTATAATCAAATTAATAATATGAGATTAAGTGCTATAGCGCTATATAGCACTTAATTTATCAAATTTGGTATATGGAGTTATTAATCTTCATTTTTACTAATGTATTAATAACTAGGTTAATATAGCTTAAAATAAACGAATATTGATTTACATCTAATAATAAGCCACCTTTCTGGCAATCTAAATTCAGATCTATTACTATAATGTTAGTCTATAAATGGATTATTAATATAATCTATGTTTTTTATTTTGTTATTATAAATAAGTTATATATCAATCCATTATATTTTGTTTGTTACGATTTTTTTATATTTTTTAAATTTAATTGTTTTTTTGTTTTTACTCAGTTTAATTGTTATTACTTTGGTTTTAATAACAAAATAATAAATTGTGACGGGCGTGTTAATTAAAGAGTTTGGTTGTTAAAAAACTAATATTATATTAATGGGGTAGTTAAATTACCTAATTAACAGGGAAAACCGATACTCCGCGGTGCAATGATAATTAACATATTCAGTTATTATCTTTATTTAGCGATAAATAAAACTTTATTTGTGATACTGGAGTAAATATGTGTGAAGAATACATGAATAAGCCACTCTATCTGTCTATTGCTGATTGGGTTCAAGAGCAAGAGCGTTGGGTAAGTGCAAAAGAGATCGCGAAAAAATTCGATATCCCTCAATGCAATGCGATTAATATCGTTTCTTACATTCTTTCTGATGTAAAAGAAATTGAGTGTGAAACAAAAAGTGTTCCTAATCAGCTTGAAGGCCGAGGTTGCCAATGCCAACGAATGATCAAAGTCAGTCATATCGATCCTCAGCTTTATTCACGCTTAAAAGGTCATGTACAAGGCAAAAGTAGTCAAAGCTCACCTGAAAAATTAGCCAGCATGATCCCTCATGGATTAAACCATGAGCAAAAATGGCAATGGATGTTGTCAAAATCACAGCGACGCTAATAGATCATGTTTGATCTAACGATAAAGAGAGTACGACAGGCGCTATGGCACCTGTCGCTACTTGTTACTGACCTTTCGGTTTAACGTCTGTTATCCCACGTAAACGCGGACGATTAGGTTCAGGAGTAGTTAATGGCGTGGTTTCAACTAAGCTTTGACGACAACGTACCGCTAAATCTTGGTATTCACGAGTGTTCATCCGTTTCCATTCCATATCTTGGTCGGTAATATCACGGAAATGTTTGGCTGGGCTGCCCATTAACATTTGGCGAGGTTGTCCTTGAAAACCCGCTTTTACAAAGCTCATTGCAGCGACAATGCTTTCGTCACCAATCACTGCACCATCCATAATGACGCTATTCATGCCGATTAGGCTATCACGCCCGATAATACAACTATGAAGAATGGCACCGTGCCCAATATGTCCATTTTCTCTAACAATGGTATCCATATCGGTATAACCGTGCATGATACAACCGTCTTGAAGGTTAGCACCTGCTTCAACAATCAAGCGCCCATAATCCCCTCTGAGTGAAGCGAGCGGGCCGATATAAACACCTGCACCAATCATCACATCGCCAATTAATACGGCTGAAGGGTGAATATAGGCCGTTGGATGTACCACAGGAACAAGGCCTTCAAACGCGTAGATACTCATCCGTTTTCCTCTTTGTTGTATTATCGAAACACTAGATCATTACCGACCTTTCCATTCAGGTGCACGTTTCTCCGCAAAGGCAAGTGGCCCTTCTGTGGCATCTTCTGAATGGAGAACACTTGGATAATGTTTTAATACACCACTGCGCATTAATTTGTAGCCATCTTCAATGGAAAGTTCGCTGGTAGCGCGATAAATTTCTTTTAAAGCAGCCACAGCTAGTGGTGCGCTATTAGCGATTTGATCAGCCAGCTCGCGAGCGCTATCCATTAATTCAGCGCCACTGACAACACGATTTGCAATGCCCCAACGTAATGCTTCGTCCGCATTCATGCGACGGCCGGTCATTAGCATTTCATTGACGATAGCAGGGGGTAAACGTTTAGGTAAACGCAATACGCCACCACTGTCAGGCACAATGCCTAGTTGTGCTTCAGGTAACGCAAAAGAAGCATTGTCTGAGCACACCATCATGTCGGCAGCGAGTGCTAATTCAAATCCACCACCAAAAGCATAGCCGTTAACTGCAGCAATAACAGGTTTATCTAGATTGAAAAGCTCGGTTAAACCCGCAAAACCACCCGCACCGAAATCAGCGTCAGGGGCTTCACCTTCAGCAGCCGCTTTTAAATCCCAGCCTGCGGAGAAAAAGCGTTCACCTGCACCTGTAATAATCGCGACACGTAAGTTCGGATCATCACGAAAACGCAGGAAAACTTCGCCCATTTCATGGCTGGTTTTCGCATCAATAGCATTGGCTTTGGGTCTATCTAATACAATTTCAAGTACAGAACCACGAGTTGTTAGGTGTAATGACTGGCTCATGTTGTATTCCTTTTCGTCATCAAAAATAAGCATTTATGATTGAGGTTATTAATTTGTGGTTAAACTTACCTATGCCTTATTTCAAATGCTTTTTAATCACTTTTCCTGAGCAATTACGAGGCAAGCCATCTCTAAATTCAACTTCAGAGGGGATTTTAAACTTCGCCATATTTTGCTCACAGAAATGGAAGAACTCTTCTTCACTCAAGGTCTCATTTTCAACCAGTACCACAAAAGCTTTAATCGCTTCATCACGAATATTGTCAGGTACACCAATTACCGCCACATCTTGAATTTTAGGATGCGAAGAAATGATGTTTTCAATCTCAACACAAGAGACATTCTCGCCACCGCGTTTGATCATATTGCAACTGCGATCAACGAAATAAAAAAAACCTTCATCGTCACGGTAACCATAATCACCAGTATGTAACCAACCTTCTGGCTCTAGTGCTTTTGCTGTAGCATCGGGTCGGTTGTAATACTCTTTGAATAAGGTTTTTCCAGGCTCGCCTTTTACACAAATTTCGCCTACAACCCCATCAGGGACTTCGTTGTTTTGTTTGTCTCTGATTTGGGCTTGATAGCAAAAACCGGGTCTACCAATGGAGGGCCAACGGCGTTTATCGCCAGGTCTATCACCGATTAAACCCACTATAGTTTCTGTCATGCCGTAAGAGGTGAGTAATCGCACGTTAAAGCGCTCAATGAAAGCGTCTTTTTCTTCATCTGCGAGATTGAGATAGAACATCACTTCGCGTAATTTGTGTTGTTTTTCTTCTGATGAAACAGGTTGTGTCATTAAAGTTCTCATCATCATGGGGATGCATTCTGTTACGGTTGCTTGATACTTAAGGATCTGTTTCCAAAAGGCTCTAGCACTGTACTTTTCGAGTAAAACAAAGGTGGCGCCCACAGAAAAGGCAGGCAGTGATGCCGTACATTGGCAATCAATATGAAATGCAGGCATAACGGTAAGAAAAATATCATCTTCTCGTAATGCGTTTTGCCATGATGAGTAATAACCCGCAAAGCGTAAGTTATAGTGAGTGATAACGACGCCTTTGGGTTGAGAGGTCGTTCCTGAGGTAAAAAGAATTTCAGCAGTGTCATCCACACTTAATGGGGTGTGATGATTAAGCGTAACAGGGTGCTTGGCTTTCTCTTTTAGAAAATCAATAACCCCTTTCTCAGTAGGAAGTGTGTTTTCTGTTATTAAAAACAACTGAGTTAAAGGATTTTGTTCATCCTGCAACATAGGTTGATAAATAGGATAGAAATTATCGCGTGTTACCACGTAATGAGCTTGGCAATGATTGATTATCCATGCGCTCTCTTCATACATAAAGCGCGCATTAATGGGCACCATAACAGCGCCTATTTTTGCTAGCCCAAACCAGCAAAAGAAAAATTCAGGACAGTTATCAAGATGTAAGGCAACATGATCACCTTTTTTTATGCCACCAGCATGGAAAAGATTCGCGGTTCTATTTATCTCTTCATTTAATTCACTGTAGCTAAATTGTCTCACGTGTCCTTGTGCGGATTCAAAAATTAGCGCTGTTTTTGTGCCATAAACCTCTGCCAAATCATCCCACATTTGACGTAAGTTTTGTTTGCCAATCACATCCATTAAACTATTACCCTATTCTTTCGCTGTAAATTCAGACGTGTTTTATGTCTATACAGCGCCTGAATTTTACAGTGTTACTTTACAATTTTAGCTAGTCCCTTATCGACCAGCCCCCTGATTTGTTCGTCGCTATAACCGATATTTTTCAAAATTGCGTCAGTGTCCATGCCGTGAGATGGCATTCCGCGCCAGATTTTTCCTGGGTTATTTTTAAATTTCGGCATCACATTTGGCCCTTTGCAGGTTTCGCCATTCATGGTTTGCCATTCGGTGATCGATTCACGCGCGATATATTGCGGATTGTCTTCAAGCTCAGGAATAGTCAGTACTTTGGCACTGGCAATATTAAGCTCTGAAAGTCGTTTAAGAACCTCAGTGATCGGTTGTTTTGCTAACCATTCATCTAACTTGTCTTCAAATAATTGACCATGAGGGCAATTAATACGGTGAATAAGTTGAGTACCTTCTGGCACTTCAGGTGTACCTAAAAGATAAGCAAGGCCGATATCTTTGAAAATTTCTTCAATTTGAGTGATACCGACAACTTCCATCACGATAAAACCATCTTGGCAACGGTAAAGCCCACAGCCTGCGTAGTACGGATCTTTCCCTTTGGTCATTCGAGGGCAGATTTCACCACCATTGAAATAATCCATCATGAAGTATTGCCCCATACGCAACATCACTTCATACATAGCAATATCAATACTTTCGCCTTTGCCTGTCTGTTGGACTTTATACAGTGCAGCTAATGCGGATGTGGTTGCTGTCATCCCTGAGAAATAGTCTGCGGTATAAGGGAAGGCTGGCATCGGCTGATCTTTGTCACCGTTTTGGATCAGGTAACCACTAAAGGCCTGAGCGATGGTGTTATAAGCGGGTAGGTTGGTATATTGCGGATCGCCGTATTGACCAAAACCCGATAAATGCGCAATAACCAATTTAGGATTATGCTCCCACAATACTTCATCAGTAATGCCACGGCGTGCAAAGGCAGGGCCTTTACTGGCTTCGATAAAGATGTCGGTTGTTTCCATTAATTTTAAGAACGCATCACGACCTTCGTCTTTAAAGATATTTAACGATAGCGCATGAAGATTGCGTCGGGAAAGTTGGGGATAGTGAGGTTGAACGCGAATGGTGTCAGCCCATGCAACGTTTTCAATCCAAATCACTTCAGCACCCCATTCTGCAAACATTTGTCCTGCAAATGGCCCTGCAATTTCAATTCCTGAAAACACAACACGAACCCCTGAAAGTGGGCCGAATTGTGGCATTGGTAAATGTTCTGTCATAGCGTCACCTCGTAAGTGGTTTAGTGAATACTCTCTCACCTAATCATGAGAGAGTTTTCGTGATTAATTAGCGATACTGTTTAAGTACTGAACGTCCTAATGTCAGGATCTGCATTTCATCAGAACCACCAGATACACGGTCAACACGAAGGTCACGCCAGAAACGAGAAATACGGTGCTCGCCAGCAATACCGACACCACCAAGCACTTGCATTGCACTATCAACTACTTCAAACGCGGCATTTGCACAGAAGTATTTACACATAGCCGCATCACCAGAAGTGATTAAGTTGTTGTCACTCTTCCATGCAGTTTCATATAACATGTTGCGCATTGAATTGAGTTTGATCGCCATATGTGCGAATTTTTCTTGAATTAATTGGAAACGGCCGATAGCTTCGCCAAATTGCACACGCTGGTTGGCATAACGAGCGGCATCTTCGAATGCACACATTGCTGTACCGTAGTTAGTGAGAGCCACTAAGAAACGTTCGTGATCGAACTCTTCTTTCACACGGTTAAAGCCGTTACCTTCACGGCCAAACATGTCTTTTTCTTCAAGTTCAACGTTATCGAAAGTAATTTCACAGCAGCTATCCATGCGTAAACCCAGTTTTTCTAACTTGTTCACTTTGATGCCCGGCTTACTCATATCCACAAACCATTCAGTAAAGATAGGTTTATCTGGAGATGCTGAGTCACGACTCATCACAACAATGTAAGGGGTATAGGCACTACTGGTGATAAAGCATTTGCTACCGTTGAGGTAAACTTTGCCATTTTTACGGGTATACGTGGTTTGTAAGCTACCAACGTCGGAGCCTGCACCGGGTTCAGTGATAGCCGAGTTCCACATCTGTTTACCTGTACCACGAAATGCCATGATTTTATCAATTTGCTCTTGAGTCCCTTCACGTAAGACGGTGTTAAAGCCACCTGGTAATTGATAAAGCACGTAAGTTGGCGCACCTAAACGACCTAATTCCATCCAGATTGCAGCAACAGTAACAAAACCTGCATTTAAGCCGCCGTGCTCTTCAGGGATAAGCAGATTGTCGATTTCCATATCCGCTAAGGCTTTGACAAAACGTTCTGGGTATTTACTTTCGCGATCACACTCAGCGAAATAAGCTTCCCAGTTTTCACTGGCCATTAATTCGCGGACACCGTCAACAAACAGTTCCTGCTCATCATTCAATCTAAAATCCATGTTAATAACCTCTTAATATGTCATTCTTTGCGTATAGCGGATCAGTCTTTCCAATGTACTTTTGCATCTTTAATAAAGGACAAGGTGACCATGATATTGACGAAAAATAGTGGGCATCCTCCGGCGATAATGGCGGTTTGAATAGGTTTTAAACCCCCAAGTGCTAATAGGATGATGCCGATAATACCGACCAGCACAGACCAGCCGATACGCACTAATAAAGGTGGCTCAGAGCCTTCTTTCATAGAGCGACAAGTGGACATTGCTAGTGTGTAAGAGCAGGCGTTAATTAAGGTGACAGTGGCAATAAAGCAGAGAATAAAGAAGCCCCACATTGTCGCTGTACTCAGTGGTAATGCCGCCCATGTTTCGATAATGGCGCGTGGAACACCATATTGCTCAATCAGTTGTGGAATATTGAGAATGTTTTGGTCAATCAGTTGTAAGGTGTTACCACCAAGGATTGTCCAAATTAACCAAGTTCCTGCGGTTAAGCCTGCAACCATTCCTAAACACAGTTCACGAACAGTACGGCCTTTAGAGATACGTGCTAAGAAGATACTCATTTGGATGGCGTAAATAACCCACCATGCCCAATAGAAGACAGTCCAGCCTTGAGGGAATCCACCTTTACCGATAGGGTCTGTATAGAACAGCATACGAGGCATATACATCAACAATGTACCGACAGAATCGGTAAAATAATTGACGATAAAGCTCGCACCACCAACGATAAACACCCAACCCAACATTAAGAAACTCAGGTAAGTACGCACATCACTGGCGATCTTCACCCCTTTTTGCAGACCAAATGCCACGCAAATTGCGTTTAATAAGATCCAGCAAGAGATAATGATGGCATCTAATTGTAGGGTATGAGGAATACCAAATAAGTATTGAATACACTCAGTGACAAGCGGTGTGGCTAACCCAAGACTTGTCCCCATGGCTAAAATTAAGGCGACTAAGTAGAAATTATCAACAATAGTACCGAATAAGCCATTAACGTGTTTTTCACCTACCAATGGGGTTAAGGTACTACTTGGACGGATAACTTCCATTTTGCGAACAAAGAAGAAGTAAGCGAATGCAACAGAAAGAAAACTATACGTTGCCCAAGGTAGAGGACCCCAGTGGAACAAGCTATAAGCAAGGCCAATTTCTTTAGCTTGAGTCGAATAACCTTCCATCCCAAAAGGTGGGCTTGAAATGTAGTAGTATATTTCAATCGAACCCCAGAAAAGGACGGCAGCAGAAGTACAAGACGCAAACATCATAAAGATCCAGCTTGCGGTACTAAATTCAGGTTTGTCTTCCCCTAGACGTTTATTGGCATAACGACCGAAGACCAACCAAAACCAACCCCCGAACATGATAACCATGTACCATTCAAAGGCCCAACCCCAGACATTGGTAACATAGCTGAATACGGCATTAATCACTTCATTTGAAGCATCAAGATCGCGAACCGTTAACCAACATAAAATACCAACAATGATTAATGGCGGAAAAAAAACCTTCGGTTCTATTCCTGCCTTTTTATTATCTTTGCTCATAGGTAAATTTTCCAAATATATTTAGCGCAGAAGTTTAAGTAGTGTTAATTCCTAATAACTAATAAAACAGTTAAGTTTATTTATGAATATTTTGTCTATTGGTGATTCATCATAATAGAAAAATAAAGTCATTGGCTAATTCACAAATTCATTAATGATGAAGAATAATGGATATTATAAGAAATCTATTCTGTTATTCACTTCACACTATTCTTTTTGTCGATTTTATGTTACGGTTTATAACGTTTTGTTTTCATTATAACTTATTGATAATTATTGATATTGCATTATATGTAATCGGCTTGTTATATTCCGTCTTTCAATATTGTTGATCTGAGTGGCAATATTGAATGTTAAATACCGTTATATTTATTATGTTCAATATTGTTGATCGAAGTAGCAATATTGAAAGTTGAACACTTCAATTAAAACTAATTTCAATATTGGTGATGTATTTAGCAATATTGAACGCTATCTCTTCTTTATTTAATAATGTTCAATATTGGTGACCTAGGTTTAATTTTTTAATCACTTAATTATGTTAATTCTATATTACATTGCCAGAGTAAATGACATTATTTATTAATTTCAGGAGATGTAATGAATATTATTACATGTTACAAGAGTGTTCCCGATGAGCAGGATATTACGGTAAATAGCGCGGACAGTTCGCTAGATTTTTCTCGCGCTAATACCAAAATTAGCCAATATGATTTAAATGCGATTGAAGCCGCTAATCAGCTTAAGACGCAACTTGATGGTATTCAAATCACGGCAATGAGTGTGGGTGGTAAAGCTCTGACAAATGCGAAAGCACGTAAAGACGTTCTTTCTCGCGGCGCTGACGATTTAGTTGTTGTGGTTGATGAGCAATTTGAAGCCTCTCTGCCTTATCAAACGGCGGTTGCACTGGCTGCGGCGGCGACTAAAAAAGGTTATGACTTAATTCTTTGCGGTGACGGCTCTGCAGATCTCAGTTCACAACAAGTTAGCTTGCTGGTGGGTGAAATTTTAAATATCCCTGCAATCAATGGCATTAATAAAATTGTTTCTCTCTCTAATGACTCAATAACCGTTGAACGTGAATTAGAAAATGAAATTGAAACACTGACCATTCCATTACCTGCTGTCATTGCGGTGTCTACTGACATTAACACACCTCAAATTCCTTCGATGAAAGCCATTCTTGGCGCTGCCAAAAAACCTGTTCAGCAATGGAGTGTTGCCGATCTTGGTCTGGATGTGATTACTGCGCGTTCAGAGCAAAAAGTCGCGGCACCAAAACAGAAAGTGCGTCAACGCATCATTATTGAAGGTGATGGTGACGATCAGATTGCTGAGCTGGCAGAACATTTACGTAAAATTCTTAAGTAATAGGGGGAGTTATGAGTCAGTTTTCAACTGTTTGGGTATTTAGTGATGCACTTTCCCGTTTACCAGAATTAATGGGTGGCGCTTCTTCAGTAGGTCAATCTATTAATGTATTTACCTTAAATGATGAACAAAGTGCGCTTGCCTTTAAATTAGGTGCAACAGCGGTTTTCCAATTAGAAGGCAAACCAGACGATCGCATTATTGAAGACTATGCACAAAGCATGGTTGAAACCATCAAACAAAAAGGTGATGCAGGTTTAGTGTTATTACCTAATACACGTCGTGGCAAATTACTTGCAGCACGCTTAGGCCATCGTTTAGAAGCAGTTGTTTCTAATGACGCACAATCTTTAAAAGCAGAGGGTGATGCATTAGTAACAAAACACATGGTTTACGGTGGTCTTGCCTTTGGTGATGAAACGCTGAAAACGCCTTATTGCGTAGTGACTGCAAGTGTAGGTGCCTTTGATGTTGCACCAGAAACAGGGGCGACGGGGAATGCACAAAAAGTGGCATGGATTGCGCCATCTCAAACTATCGTTCGTAATTCAGTTCAGCCGCGTGCAATCAATGCAGTCGATTTAGATAAAGCACGCTTTGTTGTCAGTGTAGGTCGCGGTATTGGTAGCAAAGAAAATATCGTCATTGCAGAAGAATTAGCGAAAGCCATTGGTGCTGAAATCGCCTGTTCTCGTCCTGTTGCTGAAAACGAAAAATGGATGGAACACGAGCGCTATGTCGGTATTTCTAACCTGATGCTGAAACCAGAACTCTATTTGGCTGCCGGTATTTCAGGGCAAATTCAACATATGGTTGGCGCTAATGGCGCACAAACTATTGTTGCTATTAATAAAGACAAAAATGCACCTATCTTCCAATTTGCTGACTACGGCATTGTCGGTGATTTAATGAAGATTTTACCTGAATTAACCCGTCAATTATCTAACTGATTTATTTAAGCAGGGAAGGGGACTTCTCTGCGTTTATCGCAAATTCTGGAGATGTTATGTCCGATTCCGAAGATATTTTCGATGCCATTATTGTTGGCGCAGGATTAGCAGGATCTGTGGCTGCACTTGTTTTGGCAAGGGAAGGCGCACAAGTATTGCTAATAGAAAGAGGTAACTACGCTGGCGGGAAAAATGTAACCGGTGGTCGTCTGTATGCACATACTCTTGAACGCATCATTCCTGAGTTTGCGCAAGAAGCACCCGTTGAACGCGTTATTACTCACGAAAAATTGTCATTTATGACTGAAACCGGCGCAATGACAATTGATTACCAAAATGCCGAAGAAAATAACCCCAAAACCGCCTCTTGGTCTGTATTACGTGGTGAATTTGATCAATGGCTAATGGAACAAGCCGAAAATGCGGGTGCACAATGTATTACAGGTATTCGCGTTGATAAGCTCGTCGAGCGTGATGGCAAGATTGTCGGTGTGGAAGCTGATGGTGATGTGTTAGAGGCTAAAGCCGTTATTTTAGCTGATGGTGTGAATTCTATCTTAGCTGAACAGTTAGGGATGACAAAACGTG
This sequence comes from Proteus penneri, assembly GCF_022369495.1. Classification (NCBI taxonomy): domain Bacteria; kingdom Pseudomonadati; phylum Pseudomonadota; class Gammaproteobacteria; order Enterobacterales; family Morganellaceae; genus Proteus; species Proteus penneri. Next base: position 2,979,318 of record NZ_CP059690.1, on the reverse strand, counting down.
TTGCCGCTGAAAATGTCGCAGTAGGTGTAAAAGAGATCATCGAATTGCCTGAAAGTGTGATTAAAGATCGCTTTAACCTAAAAGATAACGAAGGCACGGCATGGTTATTCGCGGGATCACCTACCGATGGATTAATGGGCGGTGGTTTTTTATATACCAATAAAACCACGCTCTCTTTAGGTCTTGTTTGTGGGCTTCACCATATTAAAGATGCGAAAAAATCCGTACCACAAATGTTGGAAGATTTTAAACAGCATCCTGTTGTTGCTCCGCTCATTGAGGGTGGAAAAATGGTGGAGTACGGTGCGCATGTCGTTCCAGAAGCGGGCTTAAGAATGCAAAACGAATTAGTACGCGATGGTGTATTAATTGCTGGTGATGCAGCAGGGATGTGTATGAACCTTGGTTTTACTATCCGTGGCATGGATTTAGCGATGGCATCTGGTGAAGCGGCTGCAAAAACGGTGCTTTCTGCTATGGCAAAAAATGATTTTAGTAAACAATCACTCAATGAATATCTCAAACATTTAGAAGATGGCCCATTGCGCGATATGAAAGCGTATCAGCGTATGCCTGATTTACTTGATAATCCTCGTATGTTCACTGCTTATCCTGAAATGGTCGTTGGTATCGCAAAAGATCTCTTTACCGTTACGGGTGAAGCACCCGTACCAATGCGTAAAACCATGCTGCGTCATACCAAAAAAGTCGGTTGGATGAATCTGATCAAAGATGGGATCAAAGGAGTAAAAGCAATATGAGTTCTCCCGTAAATGTCGATGTCAAACTAGGCATCAATAAATTTAATGTCGATGAAGAAAATCCACATATCGTCGTTAAAGAGCAACCCGATAGGCAGGTATTAGAAACCTTAGTCAAAGCGTGTCCTGCAGGTCTATATAAAAAACAAGAAGATGGCACTATCAGTTTTGATTATGCAGGATGCTTAGAGTGTGGAACGTGTCGAATTCTTGGTTTAGATAGTGCGCTTGAAAAATGGGAATATCCACGCGGAACTTTTGGCGTGGAATATCGTTACGGATGATGTATCGCTACTTTTCTCCCAGAGCTGTCTCCGGCCTGGGAGCTTTTCTTTTTTATTTTATTTAGAAAAATACCAGGACACAGTCATGCAACCCAGAAACTTTGATGATATTCGTTTTACCTCTGTACATCGTCGGGTGATGTTATGGGGGAGTGGCGGCCCTTTTCTTGACGGCTATGTGTTAGTGATTATCGGTGTGGCATTAGAGCAACTCACACCGTTATTACAGCTTGATGCACGATGGATCGGTCTGCTCGGTGCGGCAACATTAGCAGGGCTTTTTATTGGTACATCACTCTTTGGTTATATTTGTGACAAAGTCGGTCGCCGTAAAATGTTCCTCGTGGATATTGTGGCTATTGCGCTTATTTCGATTGCAACGATGTTTGTGTCAACGCCAGTGGGCTTGTTGGTGATGCGATTTTTGATTGGGATTGTGATTGGTGCTGACTACCCGATTGCGACATCAATGATCACGGAGTTTTCCAATAAAAAACAACGCGCTTTCGCTGTCGGTTTTATTGCCGCAATGTGGTATATCGGGGCAACATGTGCCAACTTAGTCGGTTATCTTTTATATGATGTTGCAGATGGCTGGCGCTGGATGTTGGGCAGTGCTTTTATTCCTTGCGCTATTATTTTAATTGGCCGCTTTGATTTGCCTGAATCTCCGCTTTGGTTAATACGTAAAGGGCGTATTCAAGAGTGTAATGAAATGATGATCAAACTCTTTGGCGAGCCAGTGGTTTTTGAAGCGGAAGATGCCAAAAAAACGCGTTTTATCGAGCTATTTAATAAACGTCACTTCTCTTTTGTGTTGTTTGTTGCGGTGATTTGGACTTGCCAAGTTATCCCAATGTTTGCCATTTATACTTTTGGGCCACAAATTGTCGGTTTATTAGGATGGGATACTGGACGAAGTGCGGCACTGGGTAATGTGGTCATCAGCCTATTCTTTATGTTTGGGTGTATTCCCGCTATGTTTTGGTTAAACCAGACAGGACGACGCCCATTATTGATTGGTAGTTTTGCCATGATGACATTGGCATTATTCGTGCTGGGTGTTTTCCCTAATCTGCCTATTTTATTTGTGATCTTAGCGTTTGCGACTTACGCCTTTTTCTCTGGTGGTCCCGGAATTTTACAATGGCTCTATCCTAACGAATTGTTTCCAACCGATATTCGTGCATCGGCAGTGGGCATAATTATGTCGATAAGCCGTATTGGTACGGTCATTTCAACTTGTGCATTACCTGCCTTTATCGCTACTTACGGGATTAATACGACGATGCTAGTGGGTGCCGCAATCTCTTTATTCGGCATGATAGTTTCTGTGTTGTTTGCACCAGAAACCAAAGGATTAACGCTTAATCAGACTTCAACCATGCCAATGAGACGGGGTAAATAACACCTTTAATTGATAAGCAAGAAAATAAGTTAAGCAATTTAAATCATTTTTTATTTAGATGTTATAAATTTTAATCGTTATTGTATTTATTTTTATATTATTTTAATTTAAATTATCACGCCAATAATTATTGATAAGATTTGTTTATACCTTAAAGAGAGATGAGGCTATTTATATTAAAGAGAGTGATTTTATTATTTAAATAAAATCACACTCTCTTTTATTTTTAAAAATAACACCTTTATAACGCCTTAGTTTCAAATTTATTTCATTGTTATTAATTCATCTTCAATTACAAATTATATTTAACTCATCAAATCTAGACCCCAATCACAAATCTCTCTCAGACTATTCAAATGACGAAAAACAGTTCGTTATTTACCAAGAATGAATAATTTCCCCTACTCAGAATAAGGTCATTACAGACGTAAACACCAGCAAAAAAGCGGTTGAGTAGGTATTTATGACCTTATTAGAAACGACAGTTAAAGAATGTCTAAACAATATTGTAAAGCAATATGCTTCACAAATAGCCTTGATTGAAAGCCAAAGTAAAAAGACACTTTCTTGGCAACAATTACAACAAGAAGTAGAAAATGTTGCGCGTGGTTTTTTAGCGATTGGTTTAAAAAAAGGTGATCGTTTAGGTATTTGGTCTGCTAATAGTAAAGAGTGGATAATTTGTTTTCTTGCTGCGGCTCAAATTGGTGTTCCTGTTGTTTGTATTAACTTTCATTTTAAAAAAAGAGAGTTATTAGATTTATGTCGATTAACCGGTATTAAAGCCTTATGTTTTTCTGATGGGTTTAAAAGTAATGACTTTATTGAAGTGATTAATTGCCTTGCTAAAAAAGTAACTGAAAATAAGGATGTATTACCCCAGTTATTTATTAGCATGGGAAATAAATCAGCAGAAAAAAGCGTCTCATTATCTCAATTAAAAGCAATTAGCCAAACAATATCAGAGAAAGAATATCAACAGGCTATTTCACAAGTCAGTGTAAAAGATTTACTGACTATTCAAATGACTTCAGGCAGTACAGCGATGCCTAAAGGTGTCATGTTAAGCCAATATAATGTGATTAATAATGCCATGCTGTCAGCACAGCGATTAGGCGTAACGCATAACGATGTCATTTGTCTTGCGGTTCCTCTGTTCCACTGCTTTGGGCTCTCTTCTTGTCTCTTTTTTGCGTTAACAACCGGATGCCAATTAGTTCTTCTTGATAACTATTGTGCTGAAGATGTTTTAAACGTCGTCCAAGACTATCGTTGCACCGTTATGCATGGCGTACCAACGATTTTTAGCCGTTTAATGAAACACGAGCAGTTTTCTCACTACGATTTATCTAGTCTTGATAAAGGCATTATTGCCGGAGCAAGTTTTCCTCCTGCGTTAATTAATGAGATTGAAAATACGCTAGGAATGAAAGGGATCACCGTCTCTTATGGACAAACAGAAGCTTCGCCTTGTTGTACTCAAACATTACCAAACGATGCATTACCCATAAAACGCAGTTCTATCGGTAAACCATTACCTTTTGTTGAAATGAAAATCATTAGTCCAAAAACGGCTAAACCTGTGCCAGTGGGCGTTTTGGGTGAAATTTGTACCCGAGGCTTCCATGTGATGATGGGTTATGACAATGCCCCAGATAAAACCAAGGAAGCTCTAGACGAAGAAGGTTGGTTACATACAGGGGATATTGGTTATGTCGATGAACAAGGAAATTACCACTACGCCTATCGCATGAAAGAGATTGTCGTTCGTGGTGGTGAAAATATTAGCCTTTGTGAAATAGAAGAGGCCATTGCGGAATATCCCGGTGTTGACGCAACGAAAGCGTTCGGCATTCCTTCTGTCGATTTAGGTGAGGAAGTGATTGCCACTATTTGTGTGCAAAAAGACTGCACCCTAAATGAAAGCGAATTACGTGCATTTCTACAAGAGCGACTAGCTCGTTACAAAATCCCCAAAGAACTCCATTTCTTTACGCAGTTTCCTCATACCCCTTGCGGAAAAATTGATGTGCAAGCCCTGAAATTGCAATTGGGTTATGGCGTTTCAATCAAGGATGAAAAAACCAAAGTAGCGGGTTAAGTGACAAAGGATTTATCCACATTCTGACAACAGCAGTATGAAGTCTAAAAATAATTAGGAGAAAAAATGACAAGTCGTAAAGCACTAGAAGGCGTCACAGTAGTTGAGTTGGCGACCTTTATTGCCGTACCCGCAGCGGGTCGTATTTTAGCTGATATGGGTGCGAACGTAATCAAAATTGAATCCCCAAGTGGTGATAACTTACGTTACACCGCACCGACTGAAGGCCGTCCGTTAGATCAACATGAAAATACCAGTTTTGATTTAGAAAACGCCAATAAACGTGGCATCGTGTTGAATACGAAAACAGAAGCAGGGAAAAAAATTCTGTTTGAGCTGCTAGAAAAAGCGGACATTTTCTTAACTAACTGGCGTCCTGGGGCAAGAGAACGCGCAGGGTTAGATTATGAAACGTTAAAACAACGCTTTCCAAAATTAGTTTACGCCAGCGTGACAGGCTATGGTGATGAAGGTCCAGATAAAGACTTACCCGGATTTGACTACACGGCATTCTTTGCTCGTGGCGGCATTTTAGGTTCGCTGTACCAAAAAGGCACAGTGCCGATGAACGTGATCCCTGGCCTTGGTGATCACCAATGTGCATTAGGTTTAGTGTCTGGTGTGCTAGCTGCTTATATTCGCGCTAAAAATATTGGTCAAGGTGAGTATGTTTCAACTAACTTACTGCATACTTCAATTTATACCCAAGCAATCATGATCCAAGCGGCACAATACCCAGATTATGGTCAGCCGTATCCAATCGATCGTCGTAATACCACCAGCCCATTTATTCTGGCTTATAAAACAAAAGATGACCGTTTTATTCAAGTCTGTATGCCTGTTTATGACGCCTACTATCCAACCTTTATTTCTTGTATTGGTCGCCCAGATTTAGCGCAAGACACTCGTTATACACGCCTACAAGAAGTGGCAAAAAATAATCGCTCCCCTGAATTATATGACCTGATTTGGCAGCAAGTTGAGCAAAAAACAGCGTCAGAGTGGGCCGATATTTTCACCAAAAACGATATCCCATTCAGTATTGCGCAAACTTGGGAAGAGGTACTGGAAGACAAACAGGCTTGGGCAATTAACACCTTCTACAGCATGAAGTACAAAAATGGCAGTGAAAAAGCCTTAGTTCGTCCACCAATTGATTTCTTAGAGAGTGGCTTACCTGAATATCGTCGTGGTCCTTTGTTAGGTGAAGACACACCGTCTGTATTAGCTGAATTAGGGTATAGCGCAGAAGAAATTGCCAGCCTTGAAGCCAATAAAGACGTGATGACGTGGAAAGAATAATCCACTTATTTTTTTAATTTTCAGGAGAGCAAAGGCATGCAACAAGACATTTTCACAATGGGCGTTGATATCGGATCGTCTGCATCAAAATGCATCATCATGAAAAATGGTGACGCGATTGTCGCTAAATCACTGGCATCAGTGGGTGCAGGAACTTCTGGGCCTGAAAAAGCGATCGCTGAAGTATTAAGCCAGTTTGGTGGCTCCCTCAGTCAGATCAGTTGGATCTGTGCAACAGGATATGGCCGTAATTCTCTGAAAGAAGCCAATAAAGAAGTGAGCGAACTGAGCTGTCATGCCAAAGGCGCGCACTTTCTTTTTCCGGGCGTAAAAACAGTGATTGATATCGGTGGTCAAGACGTTAAAGCACTTCATATGGATGGTGTGGGCCGTTTATTAAACTTTGTGATGAATGACAAGTGCGCTGCCGGTACAGGACGCTTTTTAGATGTCATGTCGAGAGTATTAGAAACCAAGATTTCTGATCTCGCTCAAGAGGGCGCTAAGTCCACTAAAAAAGTCACGATTAGCTCAACCTGTACAGTGTTCTCTGAATCAGAAGTCATTTCTCATCTCGCGAATAACGAAACAATACCCGACGTGATTAATGGTATTCACCGCTCTGTGGCTAGCCGTATTGCTGGTCTTGCAAAACGAGTGGGGGTTGAAGCCCCTGTCGTGATGACAGGCGGTGTTGCCAGTAATTTTGAAGTTGTTCGTTATGTAAGCGAAGAGCTGAACGCCTCTATCGCTACCTCACCTTTATCACAATACAACGGGGCGATAGGTGCCGCCATTTATGCCTTTGAAGCGTACCGCCATCAATTGGAAGACGATGCGTTAACAATAGGAACATCAAAATGAGCAATGTAGATATGAATGCGCCGGATTATATTCCTGCGAAAAAACGACTGCAAAAAATCGCTGCTGATGCTTATCAGCGTGCGTGGGATGCTAAAAATAGCGGTGAGAAAATAGGGTGGTGTGCCTCTAACTTCCCTCAAGAAATCGCTGAAACATTAGGTTTATGTGTCGTTTACCCCGAAAACCAAGCTGCTGCGATTGCAGCAAAAGGCGCGGGTTTAAAAATGTGTGAGCATGCAGAAAGCATGGGATATTCCAATGATATCTGTGCTTATGCTCGGATCAGCCTCTCTTACATGGATATTAAACAGTGTGAAGAGATGGATATGCCTCAGCCTGACTTCTTGCTGTGCTGCAACAATATCTGTAACTGCATGATCAAGTGGTATGAAAATATCGCATACGAATTGAATATCCCAATGATCCTTATCGATATTCCTTATAAAAATGATTATGACACTGATGACGTGACAGTGAAGTATGTTCAAGCGCAATTTGATGATGCGATTAAACAACTTGAAAAAGTCACTGGCAAAGTCTTCTCTGAAGAAAAATTTAAAGAAGTTTGTGAAATCTCACAACGCACAGGGCGTGCATGGCTAAAAGCCGCAGAATATTGCCAATATGAACCGTCTCCAATGAATGGTTTTGATCTGTTTAATCACATGGCTGTTGCTGTTTGTGCTCGCGGTAAATTAGAAGCCGCACTGGCTTTTGAGCAACTGTGTGAAGAGATGGAACAAAACATCAAAGAGAAAAAATCGACTTATCGCGGTGAAGAAAAATACCGTGTTCTCTTTGAAGGTATCGCCTGCTGGCCTTATTTGCGTGCCACATCTACCCCGTTAAAAGAGCAAGGTATCAACGTTACCGCTACTGTTTACGCCACTGCATTTGGTGTGATTTATCAAAATAGTGACGAGATGATGCGTGCTTACTCTTACGTTCCTAACTGTGTCTCTGTTGAGCGTGCGGCAGATATGCGTATTGATGTGAGCCGTCAAAATAAAGTTGATGGTGCAATTATTCACGTTAACCGCAGTTGTAAGCTCTGGAGTGGCATTATGCCCGAAATTGAGCGCCGTATTCGCCATGAACTTAAGATCCCAACGGTGACGTTTGATGGCGACCAAGCAGATCCTCGTGTTTTCTCTGAAGCGCAGTATGTCACCCGTGTTGAAGCATTAACAGAAATTATGGCTGCGAATAAAGCAGATATGAAAAAGGGAGACATCTAATGAAAACATTAACGGATAGATTTGATGAGCTGCAAGCGGTGGTGGATAACCCCGTTGCGCAATTAGAAGGTTTTATTCGTAGTGGCAAAAAGGTGATTGGTTGTTTTCCTGAATATACTCCGAATGAAATTGTCTATGCGGCAGGTATGGTGCCTTTTGGCATTTGGGGCGCGGAAGGACGTGAGATCTCAGAAGCGAAGAAATATTTTCCGCCATTCTATTGTGCATTGGCACTTTCTTCACTTGAGATGGGATTGGATGGTGCGCTGAATAAGCTGTCAGCAGCCATAATTCCTTCTTTGTGTGACACCTTAAAATGCTTAGGGCAAAACTGGAAAGCCGGTGTGCCACAAGTGCCTTTTATCCAATTGGTGCATCCACAAAATCGTAAAACCGCAGCGGGTATTGCTTTTTTAACCGAACAATACAAAAAAATTGCACTGCAATTAGGGGAAATTTCAGGTCTGCCTGTGACAGATGATGCACTAAAAAATGCGATCCATCTGTTTAATCAGCGTCGTGCCGCGTTACGTGAATTTTCAGAGATGGCTGCGCTTCATCCAAACTTAATCACGCCACAACGTCGTAATACTGTGATCAAAAGTGGTTATTTTATGGATGTCGTTGAACATACAAAAGCCGTTGAAGCCATTGTTGCACAATGCAAAACCTTATCTGCAGAACCTTGGAAAGGACACAAAGTTGTTGTGACAGGCATTATTGCGGATAGCCCTTCTATTCTACAAATTTTGGCTGATAACAAGATGGCGATTGTGGCAGATGAAGTGGCACATGAGTCTCGTCAGTTCCGTCAAGATATCCCAGAAAATAACGCACCTTATGAAGCAATGGCAGAGCAAATCGCCCAGCTTGAAGGGTGTTCACTTTTATATGATCCAGAGAAAAAACGCGGCCGTTTAATTGCCGATATGGTGAAAAACACAGGTGCTGATGGTGTTGTCTATTTGCTAACAAAATTCTGTGATCCTGAAGAATTCGATGCCCCGATAGTGAAGAAATTCCTCGATAGAGAAGGCATTCCTTCCATCATTATCGAAATCGATCAGCAAACTAAAACGTATGAACAAGCTAGAACGGCACTGCAAACTTTTGCTGATGTGCTTTCTGCTTAACAACATTAATCAATAGTCACAAAAGACCTGTGTGGATAGCACAGGTCAATTGAACCCTAACACATATAAGTGGGGCAATCATGGGTATTATTTGTTTAATCATTGGGCTAGCGATATTAATGATCATGTGTATGAAAGGCATACATATCTTCATTTCTGTCTTTACCACTAGCCTATTTCTTGCTGTGACTGCATGGCTTGTATCACCCGATATGCTTAATCCTGTCGATGCACTGTTACAAGTGTATACCGGTGGGTTAGGTGGCTATTTTGGTAGTTTCTTCTTCATTTTCGTACTAGGTGCGATTTTTGGCAAATTAACCGCTATCAGTGGCGCTGCTGATAGTGTTGCCTCTTTTATTATTGGTAAATTTGGTGAAAGAGCCGTTATTCCTTCATTAGTTGCGGCTTGTGCCATTTTAGCCTACGGCGGTGTTTCAGTGTTTGTTGCACTGTTTACTGTTTATTCGATGATGGTGAGTTTATTCCGCAAAGCCAATCTTCCTCGCAGACTTATTCCTGCTGTCTATTTTGCCGGTGCAGGTACGTTTGTGATGATCATGCCGGGATCACCACAAATCCAAAACCTTATCCCAATGAAGTTCTTAGGTACGTCAGCTACGGCCGGTTTAGTACCGGGTATGTTGACAGCATTGTTCCAAATCACCTTAGTGATCATTTACCTCACTTGGTTATTTAAGCGTGTAAAAGCGAAAGGTGAAGGCTGGGTTGAAGACGAAAAAACAGCGAAGGCAGAGGAAGGTAAAAAAGATCGTCAATTACCCAATGTGCTCGTTGCATTACTCCCTATGCTTATTTTGCTGGTCGTGCTGAATATCCTGAAATGGGACCCTGCTATCGCACTATTCTGCGCCATTATCGCCGCCTTGATTGTGTATTTACGCTATCTCGATTGGAAAAAGCTCGTACCTAATTTGGCTGCAGGAACAATGGAAGGGGTGACCTCTCTCTTTAATACGGCGGTTATTGTTGGGTTTGGGGCATTAGTGATGACCTTACCTGCGTTCAAAGAATCATTCCAAGCGATTGCTCAATCGGGGCTGAATCCACTTGTTGTGACTGCAATTTCGGTCGGCGCTTTGGTGTTTATCAGTGGCTCAGGCTCCGGTGCGTTAAGTATTGCTATGCCAATGATTGCTGCAATGTTCCCTGCAACTGTGGTTGATCAAGGCTCCTTACACCGTGTGGCCACCATGGCATCAATGAGTACAACTCCGCCATTTAACGGATTGATTATTACTGTCTTTAGCGTTTGTGGTGTCAGCCATAAAGAGGGCTATGGCCCTGTAGGAACGTTAACTCTCGCTATCCCATTGTTAGCCATGATGTTTATGTTGCTGCTGTACACCTTCTTACCTGCATCCATAGCGACGATGTAGCAATAACGTTAACCGATTAATGCGTGCGATAAGACGACAAACGTGAAATCGCACGCCATAGAGATACCCCTATCTATTCACAGAGGAAGATAAACATGGATTTTCAGCTAACAGAAGAACAAGTCCTGATCCGCGATATGGTCAGAGAGTTTGTTGAAAATGATATTAAGCCTATTGCTGGCGAAATTGATAAAGAACACCGTTTTCCAAGTGAAAGCGTTGCACCTATGGCTGAATTAGGACTCTTTGGTTTCAATATTGATGAAAATTATGGTGGAACAGAAGCTGATGCAATTAGCTATGTATTAGCAACAGAAGAAATGGCAAAAGTCAGCGCTGCACACGCCATGATCATGGGGTCACAGTGTTCATTAACTGGGCCTGTTATTCAAAAATATGCTGATGAAGCAACCAAAGCACGTATTTTACCGGGAGTGGTTTCAGGTGAACAAATTGGTTGTTTCTGTTTATCCGAACCAAGTGCGGGTTGTGATGCCGCAGCTCAACAAACAACTGCAGTTCGTCAAGGTGATAATTATGTGATCAATGGCTCTAAATTGTGGATCACAGCAGCCCCTCAAGGTGCATTCTTTATCGTATTTGCCATGACTGATAAAAGTGCGGGCGTTAAAGGGATCACGGCATTCTTAGTTGAGCGTGATAACCCAGGGATCAGCATTGGTTTACCAGAAGAAAAAATGGGTATGAATGGTTCTGAAACCTGTTCTGTCAGTTTTAGTGACTGTGTTGTACCTGTTAGCGCACGTTTAGGTGCTGAAGGTAAAGGCTTTAGTATTGCCATGGAAACCTTAGATGGTGGCCGTTTAAGCTGTTCAGCGATTGCGTTAGGTATCGCACAAAGTGCATTAGATGCCACGATTGATTACACCAAAGAGCGTATTCAATTTGGAAAACCTATTGCAGCCAACCAAGGTGTGCAATGGATGCTAGTGGATATGGCTACCCGCGTAGATTGTGCTCGTATGTTGGTGTATCGCGCAGCTGCGGCAAAAATTGCTGGGCTTCCTTATACCCGCGAATCAGCACAAGCCAAGTTATACGCTTCTGAAACAGCAACCTATGTAACTCAAAAAGCCGTTCAACTCCACGGCGGTATGGGTTACACCAAATCTTATCCTGTTGAACGCCTAATGCGTGAAGCAAAACTCACTGAAATTTTTGAAGGCACAAGCGAAGTGCAACGCATGGTGATCGCTAAACATATTTTAGCGTAATGACATTGGGATTTTATTAATTTGCTCCCTTGAGCAAAACGGAGAATGTGAATTATGAAACTTATTGCCTGCTGTAAGGTTGTTCATGACGAACAAGACATCACAACGCGGCCTGATCGTACACTCGCAACTGATAATGCGGGTTTAAAAATTAGTTTATATGATTTAAATGCAATTGAAACCGCAGTAGAAATTGCCTCGGCTATAGGGGATAGCACCGTAACCGCATTAAGTGTGGGGACAAGTGCCATGGTAGAAAACGCGAAAATCAAAAAAGATATTTTATCGCGTGGCCCTGATGCATTAACACTTGTTGCTGATGATGCTTGCAATGCTCTTTATTCAACAGATACCGCCAATATTATTGCGCAAGCCGCACAAAAAGTGGGTTTTGATTTATTAGTTTTCGGTGAAGGTTCTGGTGACTTATACGCTCAACAAACAGGTTTAGCGGTAGGTGAGTACTTAGGCTTACCTTGTGTTAATGCCGTTAATAAAATCACCGTTGAAGGTGACAAAATCATTGTTGAACGTGATCTAGAAAATATCACTGAAGAGCTAGAGCTGACATTACCTGCCGTTGTCTGTGTGACATCAAGCATTAACACCCCAAAATTACCATCAATGAAAGCCATTTTAGCGGCGAATAAAAAGCCGGTTGAGAAACTTGGGTTAGGCGATATTGGTGTTGATATTTCAGCACTGACAGTAGTGCAAACACAAGTGTGCGCACCAGAACAGACTGATCGCCTTGGTATTATTTTAGAAGGTGATTCAGATGAAAATATTGCCACGTTTGCTGAGCATTTACGCCAAGCGGTTAATCAATAAGGAGATTAAAAATGGCTAGTTTACTACCTACTACCTTTGTTTATGCCGAGAAAGCGGATGATTTAGCGAAGCTGATAGCGTTTGCTCGTGGTCTTGGCGAAAAAGTGAATGTGTTATTTATCGGTGATGATGAAAGCACGCGTGAATGTGTCAGCCTTGGCGCTGATTGTGTCTATTGCTTTGCGCCACAAGAAGGTGTGATTACTGAAGATTATGCGGCCTCTTTTGCTGAAATTATTAAAGAAGCAGGTGCTAATGCATTGGTTTTATTAGCATCATCAAAACGAGCAAAAGCCATTGCGGCTCGCCTAGGTGTGACGTTAAAAGCGGGTGTTGTCAGTGATGCATTAAGTCTGACTGTTGAAAACAATACCGTGATCGCAACACACCAAGTTTATGGTGGTTTAGCACATGCTAAAGCAGAAATTCGCTCACCTTATGCTATTGCTACCGTTGGTAGTGCATTAGATGTGGAGGTCATTACAGATGCGCCCAATGCATCAGTGGTGCAAGGTGCCTTTATCGCCCCAGCACATACATTAAAAGTGTTAGCACGTAAGCCAAAACAAGGTAGTAGCGTTGATTTAGGTAAAGCGCATTGTGTTGTTGGTGTTGGACGTGGCTTTGGTAAGGCGGATGATATTGCGTTAGCGTCAGCATTGGCGAAAGCCCTTCAAGGTGAAGTGGGTTGTTCACGTCCAATTGCAGAAGGCGAGGGCTGGATGGAACACGACCGTTACATTGGTGTTTCAGGCGTAACCTTAGGTGCGGATGTATATGTTGCTGTCGGTATTTCAGGACAAATTCAACATATGGTCGGTGTAGATAGAGCAAAAATTATTGTTGGTATCAACAAAGATAAAAATGCGCCTATCTTCAATATGGTGGACTACGGGATTGTCGGCGACCTCTACAAAGTGTTACCTGCATTAACAGCAAAACTTGGCGGCTAATTCCCGTCGGTCGCTTAGTGAACGTATGCTAAGCGACCACACATAATAAAAGGATAGAAAAGTATGTCAGACGATATTTTTGACGCCATTATTGTGGGTGGTGGACTTGCTGGTGGTACTGCTGCCTATGTTTTAGCGCAAGCAGGATGTGATGTATTAGTGGTTGAGCGAGGTAATTTCGCTGGCAGTAAAAATATGACGGGCGGACGTTTATACGCACACAGCCTTGAAAAAATTATCCCCAACTTTGCCGAAGAAGCCCCAGTTGAGCGCCTTGTTACGCGTGAAAAGATCTCCATGTTAACACCGACAGATGGTGTGACGTTAGATTATCAGCATACTCAGCAAGAAGAGGAAGCTGCACGCTCTTATACTGTATTGCGCTCTTCATTTGATCAGTGGTTAATGGAAAAAGCAGAAAATGCTGGCGCACAAGTGATCACGGGCGTTCGTGTCGATGAAGTATTAGTAAAAGATGGCAAAGTATGTGGCGTTAAAGCGGGTGATGATGAAATTGAAGCCCATGTGGTTATCCTTGCTGATGGTGTTAACTCGTTATTAGCAAAACAATTAGGTATGACACAGAAAGTTAATCCTCATACTGTTGCTGTTGGTGTTAAAGAATTACTTGAATTTACTCCTCAACAAATGGAAGACCGATTTGGTTGCACCAATGATGAAGGGTTAGCTTGGCTTTTTGCGGGCGCACCATCAGGGGGATACTTAGGTGGTGGTTTTTTATATACCAATAAAAATACCGTTTCTTTAGGCCTAGTTTTAGGGCTACATAATGTCGATAAGTTCGAAAAAACGGTTCCTCAATTATTAGAAGATTTTAAACAACATCCTGTTGTTGCACCGCTTATCAAAGACGGCAAATTATTAGAATATTCAGCCCATATGGTGCCAGAAGGTGGCATGAATATGGTATCTGAATTAGTGAGAAATGGTGTATTAGTGGCGGGTGATGCTGCTGGTTTTTGCCTCAATGTGGGTTATACCGTAAGAGGGATGGATCTGGCGATTGCTTCAGGCGAAGCTGCCGCAAAAGCGGTATTAATGGCGAAAGAACAAAACAGCTACAGTCAAAAAGAGCTGAGTTGTTATCAATCTTTATTAAATGACAGTTTTGTTATGAAAGATATGAAGCTATATAAAGATCTACCTGCTTTCCTCGATAACACCAGATTCTTTACGGATTACCCGCAAATGGCAGCCAATGTTATGCATGATTTATTCGTGATTAATGGTCCAGAAAAACCAGTACGTAAGAAAATACTGTCTCAAGTTAAGAAAGTCGGTGTGATGAACTTAATTAAAGATGGCTTTAAAGGAGTACGTTCTTTATGAGTCAAGTAAACGTAGACGTTAAATTAGGCGTCAATAAATTTAATGTGGATGAAGAAAATCCGCATATTGTCTTAAAGGATGATATCGATCCTGCACAATTTGAAATCTTAATGAAAGCTTGTCCCGCAGGGTTATATAAAAGAGATGAAAAAGGGCAATATCTTTTTGATTATGCGGGGTGTTTAGAGTGCGGTACTTGTCGTGTGTTATGTGGCGAGACGATTTTAAAGAAATGGGAATATCCGTGTGGCACACTAGGCATTGAGTTTCGTTACGGTTGATGTGATAACTTTTATTTCCCCTCTCTAGAATAACCTCCAAAATAGAAACTAGAGGGGGGAGATAATTAATCTATTTATCTCAATGAATGTATTTTTCGATACTCTGAAGGTGTCATAAAAAATTCAGATTTAAATTTTCGACTTAAATTAGAAATATCACTAAATCCACATTCATAAGCCAGTTGGGTAATATTTTTCTCTGCTAAAAGTGGATTAACTAACGCCGCTTTATAATTCTCAAGACGTTTTTGGTAGATCCAACGAAGTACAGAGGTATTTTGTTCTTTAAATAACATCTGTAAATAGCGTACTGAGATCCCACATGCATTAGCACATTCATTCACACTGAGATCAGGATCAGAAAGATGTTGCTCAAGATAGTGCTGAGCAAAATAAAACAGTGTTGATCTTCCTAAGCTTTGCGGTGGTGTCGCAATACTGAATTCGCTAAAGGCTGAGGTAATTAAATTCAATAAAATATCAGCAAGTTGTTGTGCATGTTGTGGTGGCATTGAATCCAAGAATGGAATATAACGCATCACAAAACTATAAACGAGAGAGCCGGTAATGCTATTACCACGTATCGCCCTTGCAGTAAGATTTTGGGTATTACCTAAACGTGATGCCAGTTTCTCCCTTGGGATCAGGATCTTAAATAACGAGTAGTCGTTATCAAAAGACCAAGATACGGGTCTTGCCATATCAAAAATACAAAAGTCGCCTTGTCGCAGAAATGCGGTTCTTCCATCTTGAGTTAGATGGCTGGTTCCTGAACGCTGTATCTCAATTTGAAAATGTTCTTCTAAGCTCAGTTTATGGCTCAAAGGACGGCTACTTGCCCAATGTCCATTAGACTCTAACTGAATAAAGCGAATATTTGTCACCTTTTGCTCGACAATATTGGCATAAAATCGAGAATGAGGAGGCAATTCGACTTCATTGCATTCATAAGACGATAAAAAGCGGTCTTTTATTGTATCCCTGAATACGGAAAACCGATCTACGTCAGGGAGCTCCCGAGTCGTAAACATGCTTTTCATAGTACGCCCACTTTTATTGAAAGTATTTTTGTTGTGTAGCTACTCGTCGAGTATAAAAATGTCTTAACTCAGACAGAAATAGAATAATTTTTTCGATAACGTTAATCTAAACATTAGAATAGTACGTTTAAATAATTATTAATGAAGATATGTATTATCTTGCTTGTTAATAAATTGAAGACAATATATTTAAAAATTTTTAATTTATTTAAACTAAAGTCATGTAAATTATAGAACTAATTTATTGCATTTTTTATGCTATCATCTCTATGCTATTAATCCTAAGTTAATTTCCTATCTTTAGAGAGAGATCTCATAAATAGATTAAGAGTGATTCTTATTAATATCTTATTTATTTCATTCTTTTCAGAGTGTGAGTTAATATGGATTTTATGTACTTAATATAATTGATTGTTAAAATATTTTATATTTTATGGTTAAAATATAATGAGTAATTAGGTTTAATTATATAATTACTGATTTTTGATATTAATGCAGTGGTATATTATATACGGATTTGTTTTTTTATCATAATTAAATGTTAATAGTGACGGTTTTTTTAAATTTTATTAATTATATTAGTTTATAAAATTACTTAATTTATAAAATAGTTTCGATAAACACAGCCCACTAAAATAGTGGGCTGAAAAGGGCTATTTTCTATCTTTAGCATAGAGTATTACCCACATACAGCACCACGTTGTTACCCTTAAGTTGTGTTTATCAATCAGCTCCTGGCTATCTGCTCCTGTCAGGTATCACTAGAGCGGATTTTTTAGGAAAATCTCGAAATTTTAATCACTTTTTTATCACAATGACGGAATATATGTGAAAGATACTTCAATTAGTAATTTATTTTATTTATTTTGCATGATAAAAATAATTATTGTGCTAATGTAATAAATATTACTATATTATAGCTAGTGTAAGGCTAAATTTTGAAAGAAAATATTTTGCAGACTATCCTAGATTGGATAGAAGAAAACTTAAATAGTCCTTTATCTCAAGATGATGTTATAAAAAAATCAGGATACAGTAAAAGGCATTTTCAAGATTTATTTTATAGTTATACTGGCAATACGATTGCTAAGTATATCCTCGCGAGACGGTTATCGTTGTCTGCAACTTTATTACGATTGACAAATCTTTCTGTGTTAGAGATATCAATCGTTTATCAATTTAATTCTCAACAGAACTTTTCAAGAGCTTTTAAACGATACTTTAAAATAACACCAAGCGCTTACCGGAGCTGTGCATACTGGGATTTTACTGATTATATACCGCAATACAGATATTTAACTTTCCCGAGTTTGATGAATAGTGAGAGCTTTGTTTGTCTGTTACATTCTGAAAATGAGGAAAGTGTTTTTTATGTTTATATTCCTTTTGAGCTTAAGGCTAAAGTTGCTCGAACGGGATTAGGTTTTAAGAATAAAAATAAAATAGATAAATTAAAAAGCTTAATAAAAAATAGTTCTGAAATTTATTTAAATGTATATTATAGATATGAAAGAACCACCTCCACTAAGAACATTTTAGCTGTATATAACTTTTTTGAATTTACTAATAAATATGAAACCTTTGTTTCTACAAATGGTGATAGGTATTATAAATTTTCATTTTATGGTACATGGGATGAATATTTCATATTATCTAATGTTATTTATTTTAGAGAGCTACCAAAGTTAAAGGCTAAAAAAAGAGATAGCTATGATATTGAAGTTTTTAATATCAACGATATGAAAGATAAATGTAATATATGCTCATTAGATTATTTCGTTCCTGTAGTATGATTTTTTAGTAATTTTTTAGGTGTTGTATTGTAATATTCTTTAAATTTTTTTATAAAATATGAAGTTGTTTTATACCCTAATTTATTTGATATAGTATTGATATTTAAATTTGTTGTTGTTAATAAATTTATAGCATGTTCCATTCTTGTTTTTGTTAATATTTTAGTAAAGCTTGTTTTTTCAGCCTCGAGTTTTTTTCTTAAAGATGATGTTCCAATATATAGCCTTTTACTAATATCTTTTATTGTCCACTCATAACTTAAATCTTCACTAATGATATTGGTGATTTTATTTGTATATGATGAATTATACATCTCATAGATAAATCCCATCATATTTATTTCTAATCCGCTCAATAAACATGCTATTTTTAATATATATTCATGTTCTATTTTATCAGACGTGACAATTTCATTGTTAAATTTACTTTTTAATTTATTAAATAATAGAATATCTTCTGGTTGAGCCTTTTTTATTAAAACATTATTTTCAATACTCTGTGCATTCTCTTTTAATCTAAGATGGTTAGAGGCAAGGTTTATTTTTAACGCATCTCTAAGAACATCACAAGATAAATAAAGTAAAGTTGGTTTGTTTATATTAGAAAAATATACATCGAACTTTATATCTTTTGATATTATAGCAATACTGTTTTTGTTTATTGATTTTTTAAATTTATTTGTTTCTATTCGTATTTCGCTGTCTTTCGTTAGTAGCATAATGTAATTAGATAGGGTTAAGTTTTTTAAATGAAAATAGTAATCTTTCATGTAAATAGACTCACTTTAATCCAAGTTAAATTAGTTAAATAGTAATGATAAATATTAATGATCAGTCTATGGTTTTATTTTTATAAATGAAATTATATTTATCATAGGGTGGCAAATAGTGATATTTATTTATCTTTTAGTGTTATTTTTGTGTAAAACAGCTTAGTTAAAGACTGATTTTTTCAAGGTCACTTACATGAATGTGAGTATAACTTTGATTATAAGGATCTATTTTAACATTTTTGGCGATTTAATTAAAAGTTGTGGCAATTTATCTTTTTTTTGAGCGCTATTTTGTTGATAGATATCTTGTTTGTTATTTTGTGGTATTTATTTATTTGTTTGTTTGATTTGGGGAGTGAGGCTAGGTGATACACTGAACTTAAGTGAAATTGTATTTGTAGTATTTCTATCTTTATCCCTGGATTAGGTAATTAAGATGTATGGCTGGAATATTAATTATGTAATAGGAAACGAGGTTAAAGCTATAAGGAAGGCTAAAAAACTGACAGGGATTAATATGTCAAAGAAAATGAATATAAGTCAACAACATTATTCTCGTCTAGAACGAGGTGATGTTAAATGGAGTGTTTCTACACTAGTAGAAGTTTGCTTTATTTTAAATATATCCATTCTTCATTTTATAAAAATATTAGACAGTAAAAAGAGAATAATTATTGATTGTAATTGTGAGTATATTCATAAAGATAAAAAATGAAAATGTAAGGAGAATGAAAGAGGAAAGAATATCATTTTGTAACTAATTCTTAATAAAGAAATTTTTTAAATAAAAAGAAAGTATCTTCTGTTTAGAAGTTCTATTCTAATGCTAGGTAATTATTATGAAATTTATCTTTTCTGAAAAAAATTCAGATATACAAGTGCAGTTAAATCCACATGCAAAGCATGTAATAACGGCAAAGCCAAATGAGGTTTATCAATTATTTGATTCTGAAACAAATCTTTCACCACTAGATATTAAAGCACTTCGTAAATCGGATGATCTTATTTTATCTAGTAAAGAACAAGATATTGAAGTTGTAATTAAAGATTTCTGGGAAGAATGCAAACCAGGAGAGCAACAGTGTTATGCAACTTTAAATGTCTTAGATCAAAATGGAGTAATGGGGGAAGCCACTATTACTCAAGATGGTCCTGTTTTAGAGAATTTAGTTGCTGGTGAAACAGGTACTCTTTCTGATAATGATAATGGAATTGGCCTATTTTTATGGGCTGTGGGTTCTATCGGTAGTGCATTAGCGATCTTTTTAGCTAATAGAAATCATGGTAGTGACAATAAAGGTAATGATGCAGATGTCACTGCACCAAGTAAACCGGGATTAACAGCTGAAGATGATGGTTCTGTTTCTATCGATTTACCAAAAGATGCAAACAAAGGTGATTCTGTAGATGTTACTTTTGAAGATGAAGATGGTAATTCAAATACTGTCACATTAGAGAAAGACGATAATGGCTGGACATCGAGCAATCCGGACTTAATTCCTGATACAGATAACGATCAGGTCACTATTCCTAATGACAAGATAAAAGATAATAGCGACGTTACCGCAAGTTCAAAAGATCCAAGTGGTAATAAAAGTGATGATGTTACTGTAACAGCAAAACCAGATCCTGTTACAGATGTACCAGTTTTAAGTATTCCAGAAGTGGCGGATGGCTATGCAAATGCGGATGAGCTGAAAGACGGTTTACAGGCCGAAGTCACCTTACCAGCAGGCACTGTGGAAGGCGCAGAAATTACATTAACTATTACTCGTCCGGATAACACCACTGAAACTATTACACATACCGTCACGAAAGATGAAGTCACGGCGGGTAAAGTGTCAATGGATATTCCGAAAGACGCAGTACAAAACGGCCAAAATAGTGTTGATGTCAGCTTAACCCAAGGTAATAACCCAGCCAAACCAGGGAATAAAGTGGAGTTTGCCACTGATGGACAAATTCCCGGGGATACCGACGGTGATGGTGTGGTAGATACAACACCGGTAGTGACTATTCCAGAAGCGGCAAATGGTGTGAATGCTGATGAGTTAAAAGACGGCGTACAAACCGAAGTGACCGTACCGGGTGGTAGTGCAGCGGGTGACACACTGACACTGACTATTACCAAACCTGATGGTAGCACTGATACCGTTGAACACACACTGACAGCGGATGAAGTAGCAGCCGGTAAAGCGGATGTCACTATTCCAGCGGATAAAGTGACAGCGGATGGTAACTATTCAGTTACTGCGGAAATCACCGATCCAGCAGGTAACACCAGTGGTCAAGGTCAACCAACTGACTTTGCTGTTGATACACAAATTCCGGGGGATACTGACGGTGATGGTGTGGTAGATACAACACCGGTAGTGACTATTCCAGAAGCGGCAAATGGTGTGAATGCTGATGAGTTAAAAGACGGCGTACAAACTGAAGTGACCGTACCGGGTGGTAGTGCAGCGGGTGACACACTGACACTGACTATTACCAAACCTGATGGCAGCACTGATACTGTTGAACACACACTGACAGCGGATGAAGTAGCAGCCGGTAAAGCGAATGTCACTATTCCAGCGGATAAAGTGACAGCGGATGGTAACTATTCAGTTACTGCGGAAATCACCGATCCAGCAGGTAACACCAGTGGTCAAGGTCAACCAACTGACTTTACTGTCGATACGGTGGCACCATCGGCACCGGTATTAAATGCGGAAGACAACGGTTCTGTTTCCGTTGAACTGCCAGGAGATGCCAATAAAGGTGATACTGTTGAAATTACGTTTGAAGATGAAAACGGTGATAAACAGACTGTAACAATGGAGAAAGGGGATAATGGCTGGACATCTAGCGATCCTAATTTGATCCCAGACAGTCAAGGTAATAACACGACTATTCCGTCTGATAATGTAAAAGATAACAGTGAAGTGACCGCAATTGCTAAAGATCCAAGTGGTAATAAAAGTGATCCTTCGACTGTCACTTCAAAAACAGATGGTGTTACAGATGCTCCTGTGTTGACTATCCCAGAAGTGGCAGATGGCTATGCAAATGCGGATGAGCTGAAAGACGGTTTACAGGCCGAAGTCACCTTACCAGCAGGCACTGTGGAAGGCGCAGAAATTACATTAACTATTACTCGTCCGGATAACACCACTGAAACTATTACACATACCGTCACGAAAGATGAAGTCACGGCGGGTAAAGTGTCAATGGATATTCCGAAAGACGCAGTACAAAACGGCCAAAATAGTGTTGATGTCAGCTTAACCCAAGGTAATAACCCAGCCAAACCAGGGAATAAAGTGGAGTTTGCCACTGATGGACAAATTCCCGGGGATACTGACGGTGATGGTGTGGTAGATACAACACCGGTAGTGACTATTCCAGAAGCGGCAAATGGTGTGAATGCTGATGAGTTAAAAGACGGCGTACAAACTGAAGTGACCGTACCGGGTGGTAGTGCAGCGGGTGACACACTGACACTGACTATTACCAAACCTGATGGCAGCACTGATACTGTTGAACACACACTGACAGCGGATGAAGTAGCAGCCGGTAAAGCGAATGTCACTATTCCAGCGGATAAAGTGACAGCGGATGGTAACTATTCAGTTACTGCGGAAATCACCGATCCAGCAGGTAACACCAGTGGTCAAGGTCAACCAACTGACTTTACTGTCGATACGGTGGCACCATCGGCACCGGTATTAAATGCGGAAGACAACGGTTCTGTTTCCGTTGAACTGCCAGGAGATGCCAATAAAGGTGATACTGTTGAAATTACGTTTGAAGATGAAAACGGTGATAAACAGACTGTAACAATGGAGAAAGGGGATAATGGCTGGACATCTAGCAATCCTAATTTGATCCCAGACAGTCAAGGTAATAACACGACTATTCCGTCTGATAATGTAAAAGATAACAGTGAAGTGACCGCAATTGCTAAAGATCCAAGTGGTAATAAAAGTGATCCTTCGACTGTCACTTCAAAAACAGATGGTGTTACAGATGCTCCTGTGTTGACTATCCCAGAAGTGGCAGATGGCTATGCAAATGCGGATGAGCTGAAAGACGGTTTACAGGCCGAAGTCACCTTACCAGCAGGCACTGTGGAAGGCGCAGAAATTACATTAACTATTACTCGTCCGGATAACACCACTGAAACTATTACACATACCGTCACGAAAGATGAAGTCACGGCGGGTAAAGTGTCAATGGATATTCCGAAAGACGCAGTACAAAACGGCCAAAATAGTGTTGATGTCAGCTTAACCCAAGGTAATAACCCAGCCAAACCAGGGAATAAAGTGGAGTTTGCCACTGATGGACAAATTCCGGGGATACTGACGGTGATGGTGTGGTAGATACAACACCGGTAGTGACTATTCCAGAAGCGGCAAATGGTGTGAATGCTGATGAGTTAAAAGACGGCGTACAAACTGAAGTGACCGTACCGGGTGGTAGTGCAGCGGGTGACACACTGACACTGACTATTACCAAACCTGATGGCAGCACTGATACTGTTGAACACACACTGACAGCGGATGAAGTAGCAGCCGGTAAAGCGAATGTCACTATTCCAGCGGATAAAGTGACAGCGGATGGTAACTATTCAGTTACTGCGGAAATCACCGATCCAGCAGGTAACACCAGTGGTCAAGGTCAACCAACTGACTTTACTGTCGATACGGTGGCACCATCGGCACCGGTATTAAATGCGGAAGACAACGGTTCTGTTTCCGTTGAACTGCCAGGAGATGCCAATAAAGGTGATACTGTTGAAATTACGTTTGAAGATGAAAACGGTGATAAACAGACTGTAACAATGGAGAAAGGGGATAATGGCTGGACATCTAGCAATCCTAATTTGATCCCAGACAGTCAAGGTAATAACACGACTATTCCGTCTGATAATGTAAAAGATAACAGTGAAGTGACCGCAATTGCTAAAGATCCAAGTGGTAATAAAAGTGATCCTTCGACTGTCACTTCAAAAACAGATGGTGTTACAGATGCTCCTGTGTTGACTATCCCAGAAGTGGCAGATGGCTATGCAAATGCGGATGAGCTGAAAGACGGTTTACAGGCCGAAGTCACCTTACCAGCAGGCACTGTGGAAGGCGCAGAAATTACATTAACTATTACTCGTCCGGATAACACCACTGAAACTATTACACATACCGTCACGAAAGATGAAGTCACGGCGGGTAAAGTGTCAATGGATATTCCGAAAGACGCAGTACAAAACGGCCAAAATAGTGTTGATGTCAGCTTAACCCAAGGTAATAACCCAGCCAAACCAGGGAATAAAGTGGAGTTTGCCACTGATGGACAAATTCCCGGGGATACCGACGGTGACGGTGTGGTAGATACAACACCGGTAGTGACTATTCCAGAAGCGGCAGATGGTGTGAATGCTGATGAGTTAAAAGACGGCGTACAAACCGAAGTGACCGTACCGGGTGGTAGTACAGCGGGTGACACACTGACACTGACTATTACCAAACCTGATGGTAGCACTGATACCGTTGAACACACACTGACAGCGGATGAAGTAGCAGCCGGTAAAGCGGATGTCACTATTCCAGCGGATAAAGTGACAGCGGATGGTAACTATTCAGTTACTGCGGAAATCACCGATCCAGCAGGTAACACCAGTGGTCAAGGTCAACCAACTGACTTTACTGTCGATACGGTGGCACCATCGGCACCGGTATTAAATGCGGAAGACAACGGTTCTGTTTCCGTTGAACTGCCAGGAGATGCCAATAAAGGTGATACTGTTGAAATTACGTTTGAAGATGAAAACGGTGATAAACAGACTGTAACAATGGAGAAAGGGGATAATGGCTGGACATCTAGCAATCCTAATTTGATCCCAGACAGTCAAGGTAATAACACGACTATTCCGTCTGATAATGTAAAAGATAACAGTGAAGTGACCGCAATTGCTAAAGATCCAAGTGGTAATAAAAGTGATCCTTCGACTGTCACTTCAAAAACAGATGGTGTTACAGATGCTCCTGTGTTGACTATCCCAGAAGTGGCAGATGGCTATGCAAATGCGGATGAGCTGAAAGACGGTTTACAGGCCGAAGTCACCTTACCAGCAGGCACTGTGGAAGGCGCAGAAATTACATTAACTATTACTCGTCCGGATAACACCACTGAAACTATTACACATACCGTCACGAAAGATGAAGTCACGGCGGGTAAAGTGTCAATGGATATTCCGAAAGACGCAGTACAAAACGGCCAAAATAGTGTTGATGTCAGCTTAACCCAAGGTAATAACCCAGCCAAACCAGGGAATAAAGTGGAGTTTGCCACTGATGGACAAATTCCCGGGGATACCGACGGTGATGGTGTGGTAGATACAACACCGGTAGTGACTATTCCAGAAGCGGCAAATGGTGTGAATGCTGATGAGTTAAAAGACGGCGTACAAACTGAAGTGACCGTACCAGGTGGTAGTGCAGCGGGTGACACACTGACACTGACTATTACCAAACCTGATGGTAGCACTGATACCGTTGAACACACACTGACAGCGGATGAAGTAGCAGCCGGTAAAGCGGATGTCACTATTCCAGCGGATAAAGTGACAGCGGATGGTAATTATTCTGTTAAAGCAGAAATCACTGATCCAGCAGGCAACACCAGTGGAAAAGGTCAACCAACTGACTTTACTGTTGATACGCAAATTCCGGGGGATACCGACGGTGATGGTGTGGTAGATACAACACCGGTAGTGACTATTCCAGAAGCGGCAAATGGTGTGAATGCTGATGAGTTAAAAGACGGCGTACAAACCGAAGTGACCGTACCGGGTGGTAGTGCAGCGGGTGACACACTGACACTGACTATTACCAAACCTGATGGTAGCACTGATACCGTTGAACACACACTGACAGCGGATGAAGTAGCAGCCGGTAAAGCGAATGTCACTATTCCAGCGGATAAAGTGACAGCGGATGGTAACTATTCAGTTACTGCGGAAATCACCGATCCAGCAGGTAACACCAGTGGTCAAGGTCAAGCAACTGACTTTGCTGTTGATACGCAAATTCCGGGGGATACCGACGGTGACGGTGTGGTAGATACAACACCGGTAGTGACTATTCCAGAAGCGGCAAATGGTGTGAATGCTGATGAGTTAAAAGACGGCGTACAAACTGAAGTGACCGTACCGGGGGGTAGTGCAGCGGGTGACACACTGACACTGACTATTACCAAACCTGATGGTAGCACTGATACCGTTGAACACACACTGACAGCGGATGAAGTAGCAGCCGGTAAAGCGGATGTCACTATTCCAGCGGATAAAGTGACAGCGGATGGTAACTATTCAGTTACTGCGGAAATCACCGATCCAGCAGGTAACACCAGTGGTCAAGGTCAACCAACTGACTTTGCTGTTGATACACAAATTCCGGGGGATACTGACGGTGATGGTGTGGTAGATACAACACCGGTAGTGATTATTCCAGAAGCGGCAAATGGTGTGAATGCTGATGAGTTAAAAGACGGCGTACAAACTGAAGTGACCGTACCGGGTGGTAGTGCAGCGGGTGACACACTGACACTGACTATTACCAAACCTGATGGCAGCACTGATACTGTTGAACACACACTGACAGCGGATGAAGTAGCAGCCGGTAAAGCGAATGTCACTATTCCAGCGGATAAAGTGACAGCGGATGGTAATTATTCAGTTACTGCGGAAATCACCGATCCAGCAGGTAACACCAGTGGTCAAGGTCAACCAACTGACTTTGCTGTCGATACGGTGGCACCATCGGCACCGGTATTAAATGCGGAAGATAACGGTTCTGTTTCCGTTGAACTGCCAGGAGATGCCAATAAAGGTGATACTGTTGAAATTACGTTTGAAGATGAAAACGGTGATAAACAGACTGTAACAATGGAGAAAGGGGATAATGGCTGGACATCTAGCGATCCTAATTTGATCCCAGACAGTCAAGGTAATAACACGACTATTCCGTCTGATAATGTAAAAGATAACAGTGAAGTGACCGCAATTGCTAAAGATCCAAGTGGTAATGAAAGTGATCCTGCAACAGCAACGTCTAAAACAGATGTATTGCCAACAGTGAGTATCAGTGTTGATACAACATCAACGAATGCTAACGGCGACAAGGTTAGCGGAAATGCTTCTGTTTCTGGTGAGGCAATTGACGTTCCAGCAACCATTGAAGACAACGATGATACTACCGGATTAGTGTATACCGTTGCTCTGGATTATGCTGCAGCACAAGATGTGACTGTAACCATAACCTTAACAAATGGTGCAGGTTATGCGAGTGCACAGGATTATTCAACGCTTGCTGGCTCTCAGCACAACGGAAAAATTGCCCTGCATGGTGACACTGGCAAAGTAACGTATGATGGTGCATCAACAGTAACGGTTGTTATCCCTGCTGGCTCTAAGAGTGTTTCATTTATCGTTGATCCAACAATGGAAGCTAACCAAAATGCATTCAATGCAGAAGGTATGGAGAAAGTACTTGCAACCATTACGGGAACATCTGATAACGCTACAGCTGTAACCGAGACAGTAAATAATGCAGGTGCTTCAGCAACCGGTGTTATTTATGATGGTAACCCAATTTCATTACGTAATCTGGATGGTGATTTTACGCTGAAATATTCATTATCATCATCTAAAGCGGGAAAAGGTGATTTTGGATATACCATCGGTGCGACTAGCGGTGATTCTGACCCTATGTTAACAACTGATTATAACGATACAGTTTATGTTGGTTATTATCAGGATGGTAGCGAAACTTCATCATACAGCAATGTGGCTAACTCACAGGATAATGGGCCTGATGGTACAAAAACAGATGGTAATCAAAGTATTACAACTGTTGATTTAGGGGCTGGCGATGACCTGATGGTGGTTCGCGGTAATATGTTAACCAATACCCGAGTCTATGCTGGTGAAGGTAACGATACCTTTACTATGGATGGTATGAATACAGCGTTGCGTGTTATGTATGCTGGTAGTTACCTCTTTATGGAATCAGGGAACGACACGGTTACCATTAAACACACTGGGGTAACAAATGCTGGTCAAATCTATCTTGGCTCAGGCAGTGATACGTTTACTCAAGGGGATGCTAACTCTCAAAATGATACCAAATTATCCGGTTTATTAGATTTGGGTAGCGGTATTCAAGGTCAGTCAAATCTGCCAAAAGAGTATCTTGCTATTTATCAGGATGGTAGCGATTTAAGTCTGGGTAATGACACTAATATTGACGCAGTTACGGATGTTAATACTGTCACTATTTATGGCTCTGTATCTGGTGAAATTTTAGGTGGATATGGTAGTGATAATATCACTATCACTAAAAATCTGACTGGTAATGTTTCTACCGGTGATAATGCAGATACTTTAACTGCTGGGTGGATTTATGGTGGTGCTACTGTTTCTATGGGGGATGGTAATGATACTGTTACCGTTACTGAGGGAGCATATAACGCCACTATTTCACTAGGAGCTGGTGATGATGTATTTGATTCCACTAGTGCAACTTTAGGTTCAGCTGCGACAACCATTGATGGTGGTGAGGGGAATGACACAATCAAAATTGGCACTATTTCAAATGGTAATATAACCATTGATGCGGGTGCTGGTGATGATATCGTTGTTCTGACAAAAGACTATGATACCAAACCTATTGGTAATCAAGGTTCCATTAACGGTGGAGAAGGTAGTGATACTCTGGTTCTGGCAGGTAATATTTCTGTCAATCTAGCTACAGGGAAGAATGAAGGTATTACTGGCTTCGAGAAAGTGGATATGACTGTTGGCAGTAATCTGAAAGCAGACAATTCATCTCAAACCATTAAATTAACAGTATCGGATGTATTGGGAATAAATGACCATTCAACGCTTTATATTTCCGGTAATGCCAATGATAAAGTTGATTTAGGGGCTGATGATGCAAGAAGTTTAGGAACATTTACTGCAACGGCCACAACTGTTAAAGCAACGGCGTTAGATGGCACTGAGCATACTTACACACTTTATAGTAGTGCAGGTGGTGCTAATGTCTATATCGATAATAATATTATCGATAATGGAGGGGTTATTTAATTATCTGTTGTAATTAAATCTAAGGCTGCTCATTCGAGCAGCCTTATTAGCCAATCATAAATTTCTATATTTAGATTGTATTTTTTATTAGAGGTAATATCTGTGTTTTCTATAAATAAACTCAAAATAATAACGTTTGTTATTTTTGGAGGCGTATTATTTAATGCACATGCAAATTCTTTAAAATACATATTAAATAACGCATTAAATAATGCACCAGAGTTATTAGAAGCTAAAGCCGATATAGATATATCTGTTGCAAGAGTTAATCAAGCTAGAGCTCAACATTTTCCAGTAATAAGCGTAACTGGAAATAAATTATTAGGGCAATATCATCGTGATGAAAGTGATTATGATAATAATAGTTTTACTCCAGGACTAAGGGGGGAATTAAATCTCTATTCTTTTGGTGGAATAGAAAATGATGTTGAACGTAATGAAAAAGAACAGCTTTATTATCAATTTAAATATAATGAAACCAAAGAAAATGTCGCTTACACCATATCAGACCTCTATCTAAAAGCGTTATTAGCTAAAGAATCTATTGCGGTAAAGAAAAAGAGTTTAGATAGACATAATAAGATTATATCTGAATTAAATGTAATAGCTCGTAATGATGAAGGGCGTGTTTCTGAATATGTTCAGGCAGAAGCAAGAAAAATATTAGTAGAACAAGATATTAATTATTATGAAAAAGAATTAATGACAACGTTAAGTACTTTATCAAAATATACTGGATTTCCGGTTGGAGAGAGTGATCTTGTTAATCCTTTTTCTGACATGACAGTCAGCGATATGTACAGAGATTTTACTGCGGAAAATAATAATCAAAATCCTGCCTATCTTGTGAGTCAGGCTGATATCGATGCTAAAAAATTGGGCGTTAAAGTTGAAAATAAAAAACAATTACCGAAAATTAATTTAACTGGAAATATAACTGAAGATGATCGTCAGATAGGCATTGATGTGACATGGGATATTATTAATTTTTCATCATTATATTCTATTGATGAAAAAGTAAGCCAGTTAAATGCAGCTCAACAGCGAATGGATAGGGTTATTCGAGATATTGAAGAAGCAAGGCGCTTATCTGTAATTAATATTCAAAAAAGTACTCAAAAATTAAAGATATTAGATGCACAAATTTTATCATCGACAAAAGTCGTCGATTTTTATCAATTGCAATTTAATGTTGCTCGCCGTTCTTTGTTAGATGTTTTGAATGCAGAAAAAGAGCTATCTGATGTTGAATTATCTTATGCCACCACATTGAGTGATCTTAGGTATGGAATGCTTGATTATTTATATGCGCAAGGAACACTTTCTCACTGGGCACTTAATTCACTCGCACATTAATAAATTAAGGTAAATATTGTAGTTATGAAATTGATCATAGAAGGTCTTTCTCTTACAACTCAGTTATTAGGCACACATTTATCCGTGGCTACACTAACTGCACATACAATCCGTACCGCAAAGATGGGAATTGATTTTTCATCACTGGTTGAATATCTGAAGAGTGAAGGATTTGAAAATACATTATCACAACGCTTATTGGATGATATTCCCTCTCTGGCTATGCCAGTCTTATTATTATTAAAAAATGAAGATAGTGCTGTTTTAACGGAAATTTCATTTGATGAAAGTGGACAGCGTAAATATAAAATTCAGCAAATCGATGGTTTATCTGTATGGTTAACTCAAGCGGAATTAAATGAAAAATATTTAGGTTATTGTTGGTTTATTAAGCCTCGTATTGCAACAGATGTACGTTCAGAGTTGCCTGAATATACAATGCCTAAAGCATGGTTTTTTAAAGTTATATGGCGCTTTAAAAAATATTATTATCAAATTATTCTTGCCACTTTTGTAATTAATTTTCTAGCACTTGTTAGTTCATTATATGTCATGAATGTTTATGACAGAGTAATACCAAATAAGTCATATCAAACTCTCTGGGTTTTAAGTATTGGTGTAATTATCGCGATATTATTTGAATTTACAGCAAAGATGATCCGAGGACGGTTAACGGATATTGCAGGTAAAAAGGCTGACTTAATTATCAGCTCGGCTTTATTTAGAAAAGTGACAAATCTTAAATTACAGGAAAGGCCTATATCATCTGGCTCCTATGTTAATAATTTACGAGATTTTGAATCTGTCCGTGATTTTATGACGAGTGCAAGTTTATTAACATTAGTTGATATGCCTTTTTTAATTTTATTTGTCTCTGTCATTGCACTGGTTGGGGGAAGCTTGGCTTTGGTGCCACTTACGATAATTCCACTGGTTATTATTATTGGTCTTTTAGCTCAGATACCTTTATCAAAATATATTAATGAATCAATGAAGGAATCGTCACAAAGACAAGGATTAGCAGTAGAAGCGATTGAAGGCATAGAAACGTTAAAAACGAATAATGCAATGAATTGGGCTCAAAAGCGTTGGGATTATTACACAGCCAAAACAGCTTCTTCATCAATGAAAGTTAAAAATATCAGTAATTTTGTTATTTATTTTGCAGTTATGATGCAACAGTTAAATACGATATTTTTAGTTATTATCGGTACTTATTTGATTCATAGTGATGATCCTGCAAATAAAATTACGATGGGGGCGTTAATTGCAACGGTTATTTTATCTGGTAGAGCGTTATCACCATTAGGGCAAATTGCGGGTTTAGCTGTGCGCTTTCAACAGGCCTGGGTCGCCTTAAAAGGTGTAAATGGTATTGTTGAGCGACCTTCAGAACGTGAACCTGATAGGAAATATATTACGCTAAAACAAATGAACGGAAATATAAAATTCCAAAATGTTTCATTTGCTTATAGTCAAGATACTAGCAGTGTAGTGAAAAATTTATCATTTGAAATAAAGCCGGGTGAAAAAGTTGGAATACTCGGACGTATTGGTAGTGGTAAATCAACGACTTTAAAATTAGCTGCCGGACTCTATCCAGCAGAACAAGGAAGCATCACATTAGATGATGTCGATATTCGCCAAATAGATCCTCATTATTTGCGTAATCAGGTTTTGTTGTTAGAACAGGCGCCAAGATTATTTTTAGGTAGTTTAAGAGAAAATCTTGATTTAGCCCGTATGGATGGTTTTTCTAGTGATCAAGATTTGATTGTGGCATTGAAGCGATTTGGCTTAGACAAAGTCATTAAAAAGCATCCAAGAGGATTAGATATGTCCTTGGGTGAGAATGGTTTGGGTCTTTCTGGTGGGCAAAAACAGATTGTTGCTTTGGCTAGAATGACGTTGCGAAATCCTAAAGTGGTTTTACTGGATGAACCAACAACGGGACTTGATCAATATTCAGAAATTCAGGCATTAAATGCCATTTCAGCATGGTGTCGTGCAAGAACATTATTGGTTGTTACTCATCGACCTCAGGTTCTGAGTATCGTCAACCGAATAATTGTTGTTGATAACGGTAAAGTGGTGATGGATGGCCCCAGAGATGCGGTCTTACAACAGTTAGCTAAAAATGAAAAAGAAAAACAAATAACTGTTCACTCAAAAGCCAAAACAGATAAGTAAGATTGAGAATGTTGAAATGAATGAATTAAATAAAAAACAAGTGACATCGCCAAGTCATCCTAAAGAAGCTTTTTCTAATAAAGATTTAGCATTGCTCAATGACTTACATGCGGCACTTCAGCACGAAAAGCATCATAAGAGCTTTATGATGATCACAATGTTACTGATTTTTTTGATTATTTTTGTTATTTGGGCGTGGAACAGTAGCCTTGAAGAAGTGACTCGAGGCCAAGGTAGTATTATTCCGAGCAGTCGAGAACAGATCATCCAGACATTAGATGCTGGCATATTAAAAAGTATGGAGGTAAAGGAAGGGGATATTGTTGAGAAAGGGCAAGTATTGTTGACTCTAGATGATACCCGTTCATCGGCTATTTTAAGGGAAAGTGAAGTGAAGGTTGATAATCTGGAAGCTATTCGGGCAAGACTTAAAGCGGAGGCTTATTCTATAGAACTTAAATTTCCTGAGGGATTAGCTACTGATTTAGTGGAGCGTGAAACAACCGTATACAATATACGTAAAGAGGCACTGGAGTCAGGGATAGATAATTTACAAAAAAGTAAAGCCTTATTAGACAGAGAGATTGCAATAACAAGGCCTATTGTTGCACAAGGTGCGATGTCTGCTGTGGAATTATTGCGAATGGAGCGACAGTCAGCTGATATTCAATCTCAGATAAATGAAAAGAAAAATAAATATTTAACGGAAGCAAGTGCTGAGTTAGTTAAAACAGAAGCAGAATTAGCTCAGGCAAGGGAAAATATGGCAGGGCGTGCTGATCCGGTTGAACGTGCATTAATACGTGCTCCATTAAGAGGGATTGTTAAGAATATACGTATTAATACTGTTGGTGGGGTAATTTCTGCGGGGCAGGATATTATGGAAATTGTTCCATTAGAAGACCAACTATTAGTTGAGGCATATATCAGCCCAAGAGATGTTGCTTATGTTCGCACAGGAATGCCAGCATTAGTTAAACTGACCGCATATGATTACGCTATTTATGGTGGGTTGGAAGGTGTTGTTACTTTAGTTAGCCCTGATACATTACATGATCAAAAGAGACCCAGTGATTTAAAACTAAACCAAGATGAAGCGTTTTATCGTGTGCTAGTCACCACACAGAGTAGTCATCTTACTGACAAAAATGGAAAGGAATTACCTGTTATTCCTGGGATGATTGCGAGTGTGGATATTAAGACGGGTGAAAAAACAGTATTCCAATATTTGATTAAGCCAATAACCAGGATGAAACAAGCATTACAAGAAAGATAATTCTATTTTTAATCTCATGCGGTCTTGTTCGTATAATAAGGCTGCATGAGAAATAATGTTTTCTGAGAACAAGAAAAGTCATAATTCAATAAAAGGATTTTCTCATTTAAAGGGATATTGAAAATGATGAAGCGTAGAAAGCAAAAAACCAGCCCTAAGGCTGGTTTTTCTAAAGATGGTGCCCGAACTCGGAATCGAACCAAGGACACGGGGATTTTCAATCCCCTGCTCTACCGACTGAGCTATTCGGGCTAACGAGGCGCATTAAACCGTATTCAGCCGGATGCGTCAACGTCTTTTTAATAAAAAATGCAAAAATAAGTTTGTTTGCTTTCTTTTTATTCTATTCACGTTTAAATTTTCATCATAAGCTATTTTTTAGTAAAAAATGCTTAAATAACAATCAGTAAAGATATCCACTTTTTTGCATGTCAAAGAGAAATTTTTCTCTTTTTTGATGATTTAATTTCTTTTTTGCTACTCTATAGAAAGAAATTGAGGGGCGCGAGAAAATAACTCATTTCTTTCGTTTTCCAACATTCAACACTAACTTAATGCGCCATTTTTACGGCATTGAGCTATCTTAAGAATATCCTCTGCCAATAATTTTGCTGTAATAATATCATCAGCATGATGATTCACCATTAAACGGCTTAAACAGCCTTCTAAGATGAGTTCCATCTGTTTAGCAACTAACTCGCTGTCTTCGATATCAAGCTCGCGTAGTAGCGTTCTGGAGTAATCAAATGAGCTTTGTTTTTGACGTTGGCTTAATTGGTGGATTTGAGCGTGTTCATCCGGGTATGCGCTACATGCTGCAACAAATAAACAACCAGGAAAACGGTTTTTCTCTAAACGTATGGCGAGCTGATCATAACGTGCCAGTAATTTTTGTTCGATAGTCAGTTCTTCATCTAACATCACTTGGCGTTGCCAAATATCAATTTGCTGCCCATGATGGCGAAGACAATCAAAAATTAAGGCGTCTCTATCCGGCCAGAATGGATAAAGTTGAGATTCATTGATACCCGAATCTTGAAGAAGCTCTGGTAAAGTCGCCGCTAAGCCATATTGCTCTAACTGGATAAGTACGTGGTCTAATAACGCTTCACGTTGCACGGAAATCTCCTTAAATCACGTTGTCGCGGGAACATCATAATTAGCAGACTTTAACTAAAAATGAAAGCAAGAGGCGACAGGGTAAAATGAAAATACCCCATCTTGCGACGGGGTATTTTCTTGTTTTTTATTTTTTGTAAGCGCTAGGCGCTTTTTTGCAATGTTTTAATTTTTTACTTCAAACTACAGGAGCATACCACCGAAGAGGAAACCAAATGCAACGGCTAATACCACACCAATTGTACCAGGGATAAAGAATGGGTGGTTGAAGACTAATTTACCGATACGGGTTGTACCTGTGTCATCCATTTGAACTGCCGCAACCAATGTTGGGTAAGTTGGCAGGATGAACAGACCAGAAACCGCAGAGAAAGATGCTATTGCAGTTAATGGAGATACACCTAGCGCTAAAGCCATTGGCATTAATGCTTTTGCTGTTGCTGCTTGTGAATATAACAGTGCAGAGCAGAAGAAGAAGATAACGGCTAATAACCAAGGATGGCCAGTGATTAAATCACCCGCAGTCAGTTTGATCCAATCAATGTTGCTTGAAACAAAAGTATCACCTAACCATGCAACACCCAGAATACAGATACATGCACTCATACCTGCTTTAAAAGTACTTGAGTTGAGGATGGTGTCAGTTTTCACTTTACAGAAAACAGTGATAAGTGTTGCAACACTCAGCATGATGATCAGAATAGCGTTAGTTGTGTTCATTAACGGTTCTTTCACAATGCCTAAGCTTGGGCTGTTGATGATTGCATAAGTAACAACACAGACAACACCTAGTAAGAACAGCATTACAGATGATTTAGCACCTGGTAATGTTTCTCTGCGCGCTTGGCTACCACGTAACTCAACCAGACCTTGTTCTAAACGCTCACGATAGACTGCATCATCAGACAGTTTTGAGTTAAATACCCAAGACACGATGAATGACATCAGAATAATAGCAAGGAAAGTCGCTGGTAATAAGATAGACAGCAGAGTGATGTAGCTTACAGTGTTACCTTCACCGACCATTGCAGGGTTTTCCATGACAGATGCCATGTAGACAACCGCTGCAGAGATAGGTGATGCAGTAATACCGATTTGAGCTGCAACAACACCAGTTGATAAAGGACGGCAAGGTTTGATGCCTTGTTCTTTTGCAACTTCAGCGATAACTGGTAGTGTTGCTAAAGAGATGTTCCCTGTACCTGCAAATAGAGTTAAGAAATAAGTCACAATTGGCGCAAGAATTGTGATGTATTTTGGATTACGTCTTAACAGTTTTTCAGTTTGGCCAACAAGATAATCCAAACCACCAGCAACCTGCATCGCAGAGATTGCGGCAATAACAGCCATAATGATGGAGATAACATCAAAAGGGATTGAACCAGGTTTAACACCGATAGCGGCTAAAACTAAAACCCCTAAACCACCGGCAAACCCGATACCAATTCCCCCAAGTCTCGCACCGAGGAAAATGGCCAGCAGAACGATAATCAATTCTACGGCTAGCATAGCGTTTACTCCTTGAGATAATTAAAAAAATGAGAAAGATAAGTTAAATTTTTGTTTTTACAATCAAGTAAAAAGGCACGTCTCTTAAAGAGTCCGTGCCTTGTATTTTTAAGAGCTCATTCTTATGTTTAACAGTGTCATGTTATAAAACACAATTATTAATCATCGAAGCGTTTTGCTTTGTAAGCCGGGTTTTTTAAGTTCTCGATAGAGAAGATATCATCCAGTTGTTCTTCGGTTAATAAACCACGTTCTAGAACAACTTCACGTACGCTCTTACCTGTTTCTGCACAAATCTTACCAACGATGTCGCCGTTATGGTGACCAATGAATGGGTTCAGATAAGTAACGATACCGATTGAGCTAAATACGAAGTGTTCACAGATTTCTTTATTCGCAGTGATACCATCAACACATTTTTCTACTAAGTTACGGCAAGCGTTGCTTAACAGAGAGATTGATTCGAACATTGCTTGACCGATAGCGGGTTCCATTACGTTTAATTGTAATTGACCTGCTTCAGCAGCCATAGTCACGCAAGTGTCATTACCGATAACTTTAAAGCAAGCTTGGTTAACAACTTCTGGAATTACTGGGTTTACTTTAGCTGGCATGATTGAAGAACCTGCTTGTAGTTCTGGAAGATTGATTTCTTTCAGACCTGCACGAGGACCAGAGGACAGTAAACGTAAGTCATTACAGATTTTAGACATTTTCACAGCTAAGCGTTTTAACGCGCCGTGAACCATCACATAAGCACCACAGTCAGAAGTTGCTTCAATTAAGTCTTCTGCTGGAACACAAGCTAAACCAGTTACTTCTGCCAGTTTTTCAACCGCCAGTTTTTGGTAACCCGGTGCTGTATTCAGACCAGTACCGATAGCAGTTGCACCTAAGTTCATTTCTAACAGTAACTCAGCAGTGCGTTTCAGGTTTTTGATTTCTTCTTTCATCAGTACAGAGAAAGCATGGAATTCTTGACCTAAAGTCATTGGTACAGCATCTTGTAATTGAGTACGACCCATTTTCAGGATGTCTTTGAACTCAACTGCTTTTCTATCAAAACCTGCTTTCAGCAGTTCGATAGATTCAGTTAATTTGATAATAGAGTTATAAACCGCTACACGGAAACCACAAGGATAAGCGTCGTTTGTTGATTGGCTCTTATTGACGTGGTCATTCGGGTTCAGGTATTGGTATTCACCTTTTTGGTGGCCCATTAATTCCAGACCGATGTTTGCGATAACTTCGTTGGTATTCATATTTAATGAAGTACCTGCACCGCCTTGGAATACATCAACTGGGAATTGATCCATGTGTTTACCTGTTTCTAATACTACGTCACAGGCTTTGATAATCGTATCAGCGATTTCACGAGGAATAGTGTGAAGTTCTTTGTTTGCTAATGCTGCGGCTTTTTTCACCATTACCATACCGCGGATGAATTCTGGAACATCATTGATGGTACGATCACTGATGTAGAAGTTTTCAATTGCACGTAAAGTGTGGACGCCATAGTAAGCATCAGCAGGAACTTCTCTTTTACCTAACAGGTCTTCTTCGATACGAGTTTTATTTGACATGAGAACCTTCTTATTAAAATTTTAACTGTCTAGTTATGCGCTTGTTAATAAAATATATCGTTAACGGTTAATAATGTAATATAACTTACCGTTTTGCTTGGTACTGACACGATCATATTCGGGTTGTGAACAAATACCTTTAAGCTGGATCACTTTATACGTAAATAACCTCTAAATATTTTCTTTTTGTGATCTATCTCATGGATTTTACCGTTCTAACTCTCTTTTTAACGCCCCTTGAAAAGGAGTGTTAGGCTCCCCATTATTATGTAGATAAACTAAGAAAAAGCGAGTTCGTAAACCATCACCTTAGATGTAGTTCACACTACTTTCTATTAATAATATGAATCTTTTTTTATAAAAAGGAGAACCAAGTGCGTTGGCTCCCATTAATTGTTATCTGTCTTCTTATCTATATAGAAGCTGTTATTTTCGTCAATGTAGCATCTTCGATTGGCGTGCTTACAACACTATTCCTTGTGGTGCTGACTTCTTGTGTTGGTGTCTCATTGGTAAAAAATCAGGGCGTAAAAAATATTGCTTCAATGCAGCAAAAACTTGCCGTGGGTGAAGTGCCTGCTGCTGAAATGGTGAAAAGCGTTTCGTTAATATTGGCGGGTATTTTACTGTTGATCCCAGGCTTTTTTACGGATTTCTTGGGCTTGCTGTTGTTGTTACCACCGTTGCAAGCACTGTTAGTGACTAAATTGATTTCTCGTATTCGTGTTTATTCAGCAGGTCATGGTCAAAGTGGATTTTCGTCTGATCAAAATGGAACAACATTTGAAGGCGAGTTTCAGCGTAAAGAGGATTCACCGAGTAACCAACTGAATAATAAGGCTGAAGATCAGAATAACGACCATTTTTCTGACAAAAAATAATCAGCCGAAAGCATAATCAACTGAAATGGGGAAAATTTGAAAAAAAATCACACTTCTCCCCTTGAAGTTTTACTTGATGCCCCCACCTGTATCGTCATGGTACTGGTTCATTTTGGGCACTGGTATCAACCTTAATCCTGATATGGACTTTTTTATAGGAGCACTATTAATGAAGATTCGTCCATTACATGACCGTGTTATTGTTAAACGTAAAGAAGTCGAAGCTAAATCAGCAGGCGGTATCGTTCTTACTGGCACAGCAGCGGGTAAATCAACTCGTGGCGAAATTTTAGCCGTGGGTCAAGGCCGTATTATGGAAAACGGCGACGTTAAACCACTGGATGTTAAAGTCGGCGATATCGTAATTTTTAACGACGGTTATGGCGTTAAAACAGAAAAAATTGATAACGAAGACGTGCTTATCATGTCTGAAAGCGACATTTTAGCAATTGTAGAAGAATAATTTTTCTCTTTTAAGATCTTCTTAAACTGAACGAATTCAAAGGAAATATACGATGGCAGCTAAAGACGTCAAATTCGGTGTAGATGCTCGTAATAAAATGTTACGTGGTGTTAATGTTCTTGCAGATGCAGTTAAAGTAACTTTAGGCCCTAAAGGTCGTAACGTTGTTTTAGATAAATCTTTCGGCGCACCTGTTATTACTAAAGATGGTGTATCTGTTGCACGCGAAATTGAACTCGAAGATAAATTCGAGAACATGGGTGCACAGATGGTGAAAGAAGTTGCTTCTAAAGCCAATGATGCGGCAGGTGATGGTACTACAACTGCAACAGTATTAGCACAATCAATCATTGCCGAAGGCTTAAAAGCAGTCGCCGCAGGTATGAACCCAATGGATCTGAAACGCGGTATCGATAAAGCTGTTGTTGCAGCAGTCGAAGAACTGAAAAAACTGTCTGTTCCATGTTCAGATACTAAAGCGATTGCTCAGGTTGGTACAATTTCAGCAAACTCTGATGAAACCGTCGGTACTCTGATCGCGCAAGCGATGGATAAAGTAGGTAAAGAAGGTGTTATCACCGTTGAAGAAGGTACTGGCTTAGAAGATGAGCTAGATGTTGTTGAAGGTATGCAGTTTGACCGCGGTTATCTATCTCCTTACTTCATCAACAAACCTGAAACGGGTACAGCAGAATTAGAAAATCCATTCATTCTGTTAGTTGATAAAAAAGTTTCTAACATCCGTGAATTACTGCCTGTTTTAGAAGCTGTTGCTAAAGCTAACAAACCTCTGCTTATCATTGCAGAAGATGTTGAAGGTGAAGCATTGGCAACATTAGTTGTGAACAATATGCGTGGTATCGTTAAGGTTGCCGCTGTTAAAGCGCCTGGCTTTGGTGACCGTCGTAAAGCAATGCTGCAAGATATCGCAACATTAACTAACGGTGCAGTGATTTCTGAAGAAATCGGCATGGAGTTAGAAAAAGCGACATTAGAAGACTTAGGTCAAGCAAAACGCGTTGTTATCAACAAAGATACAACAACGATTATTGATGGTTTAGGTGATCAAGACGCAATCAGTGGTCGTGTAGCTCAAATTCGTCAACAAATCGAAGATGCGACTTCAGATTATGACCGTGAAAAATTACAAGAACGCGTTGCTAAATTAGCAGGCGGTGTTGCAGTCATTAAAGTTGGTGCCGCAACTGAAGTTGAAATGAAAGAAAAACGTGCTCGTGTTGACGATGCTCTGCATGCAACTCGCGCAGCAGTTGAAGAAGGCGTTGTTGCTGGTGGTGGTACTGCTCTGGTTCGTGTTGCTAACGCTCTGCGTGAGATGGTTGGCGATAACGAAGAACAAACAGTGGGTATCCGCGTTGCATTACGTGCAATGGAATCTCCAATGCGTCAAATCGTTGCTAACGCAGGTGAAGAACCTTCTGTTGTTGTAAACAAAGTGAAAGCAGGTGAAGGTAACTACGGTTATAACGCTGCAACTGATGATTACGGCGATATGATTGATATGGGTATCTTAGATCCAACTAAAGTTACTCGTTCTGCACTGCAATTTGCTGCATCTATCGCAGGTCTGATGATCACAACTGAAGCGATGATCACAGATTTACCTAAAGATGACAAAATGGATTTAGGTGGCGCTGGTGGTATGGGCGGCATGGGTGGAATGGGCGGCATGATGTAATTCATCAGCTAACTATTTTACAAAGAAAACCCGAGCTTAGGCTCGGGTTTTTTTATATCTAAATACAATCGAGATTAAATATTACTATATTTGAATTAATTTATAGCAATATAATCGTCAGATGATGATTGATTATCTAACGATTTTTAAAAAAATGAGCTAATTGTGTGTTCATTCTCGCACTGTGTAGGCTGAAAATAAACCATATCGTTTTAAAAGCGTAAAAGCGGTGTAGAATAGAGGTGTTGTTGCTTTGTCTATCTCAAAGCCGAATTTGTACATTAAAATAAGTTTGAAGCGAAAATAATATCTTAAAGCTATTGGCTAACGTTGAGATAGCAATAATGATTTATTTTTGCGCATAATAGGGATGACAAGGTATATTGTTGTCATGACTAAACGGACACTCAAATAAATGAGGGGATCATGCGAATTAAATTGTTATTGGGAGCTACTGCAGCATTGTTACTAGCAGGCTGTTCTGCAACAAACACATTAAGCACTGCTGGCTCACAGGTACAAATCACTGATACGCAACCAGGCAGTGAATGCCAATTATTAGGAACAGTGACAGGTGTTCAAAATAACTGGTTATCAGGTTCCCGTACTGAAAGCCAATCACTGCGAGGTGCTGCTAACGATTTACGTAATAAAGCAGCTGCAATGGGGGGTAACGTTATTTTTAACGTGGGTACTGGCGCAGGTAGCTTTGTTGATAGCTTTGCACCATTAGATAGCAAAATGAGTGGGCAAGTTTATAAGTGCCAATAAGGCATTTAATTTATTCACTATTTATTAGTCTGCTAATAGATAAAAAGCTGTAGTCACTTCATCTATTTTGAATTGAGCTACAGCTTTTTTGTTTTTATGATATGGATTATTGCTGGCGTAATCCAAGATCTAACAATGTCTTACTTGGTTCACCACCAATTTCACGCGTGAGTTTAGGCACCATATAACCTGATACTAAGCTCATTAGTGCTTTCATAATTTCTCTTGCTTCACTGTCTGGCACCATAAAGTGAGCCGCACCTTGAACTTTATCTAGAACATGTAAGTAATACGGCATAACACCGGCATCAAATAGTGCGCGACTTAAATCTGCAAGGACTTCAGCACTGTCATTAACCCCTCGCAATAACACACCTTGATTCAATAGCGTAACATTGGCTTTTTTTAGCTTTGAACAGGCTTCTCTCAATGCGTCATCCATTTCATTAGCGTGATTGGTATGCAGTACCATGATATTTTGCAAACGTGATTGTTGTAAGCGCTGACATAGCGCATCAGTGACGCGAGCAGGAATAACTACAGGTAAGCGAGAGTGAATGCGTAAACGCTTAAGATGAGGGATCGCTTCTAGTTGTGTGATTAACCAATCAAGCTCATCATCTTTCGCCATAAGAGGATCGCCCCCAGAGAAGATGATTTCATCGAGTTTTGGGTTATTTTTGATATACTCTATTGCCTTTTGCCAATTAGCCTTGTTTCCTTTGTTATCTTCATAGGGAAAATGACGACGAAAACAGTAGCGACAATTGACAGCGCAACCACCTTTGACCAGAAGCAATGCACGATTCTGATATTTATGTAATAAACCTGGCACCGCATTTTGTTGCTCATCTAATGGATCCGTAGAAAATCCCGGTGTTATGGTAAATTCAGCATTTGCAGTTAATACTTGTAAAAGTAATGGATCGTTAGGATCGCCTTTTTTCATGCGTGCAACGAATTCACGGGGAACCCGTAGCGGAAAAAGCCGTCGCGCCTGAGCTCCTTTTTGGAGTTCTTCGTGATGTTCCAACGCTAAAAGTTGGAGTAATTCAACAGGATCACTGATTGCCTGCGCGAGTTGTGTTAACCAGACTTCTCTGGTGGGGTGATTATGAGTTACAATGTGTGCCATTTTTTGGCTATGCCATTTTAAATTAAAAAAGTTAGAGGATATTCATGGCTTCTTATAATACCAACGATTTTCGTTCAGGTCTTAAAATCATGTTAGATGGCGAGCCAGCCGTCATTACTGAATGTGAATTTGTTAAACCAGGTAAAGGTCAGGCATTTGCTCGTGTACGTCTGCGTAAACTGATCTCTAACAAATTACTGGAAAAAACATTTAAATCTACTGATTCAGCAGAAGGTGCTGATGTCATGGATATCAACTTAACTTACCTGTACAACGACGGTGAGTTCTGGCATTTCATGAACAACGAAACTTTCGAACAATTAGCTGCAGACGAAAAAGCCGTTGGTGATAATGCTAAGTGGTTGATCGACCAAGCTGAGTGTATCGTAACACTGTGGGATAATCGTCCTATTGCTGTTATTCCACCAAACTTTGTTGAATTAGAAATCGTTGATACTGATCCAGGTCTGAAAGGTGACACCGCAGGTACAGGTGGTAAACCAGCAACATTAAGCACTGGCGCTGTTGTTAAAGTTCCACTGTTTGTACAAATTGGTGAAGTTATCAAAGTTGATACTCGTTCAGGCGAATACGTATCACGCGTAAAATAATTGCGTAGATTATTTTACTAAGTACAACGTTAAGTATAATAATTAATTACCGCAGATAATGTTAACTATCTGCGGTATTTTTTTGTTTTAATTTATAATAATTGAATAAACTACGCTATTTTTTTCTAAAAAATTGATTAATTTGTATTACTGCATTATTTAATTTTTCATGTTATTATTTTGTTCCTAATTTATTTATCCCTTCATTATATTTTAAATGCCAAAAATGAATGCTCTATTCAATATTGGAATTGGTAAAAAATAACCACTTTCTTAGAATGGATGTGTAGGTTATTTTGGTAAAGATAATCCACAGCAATATTTATTTTAAGTTATTTTGACTTTCCTTTAAGAGATATTGAAGAGTATAGATAAAAACATTAATCCTGTAATATTATTGATCTTTATTTTATATTTTAGTTATACTAGGGAAACCCTTTCAATATAGATATTTACTTTGATATATCTCTTTTATTTTTTATCAATTCAATTATTAACATAATAAATTTAGCTTGTTTTATAGGTTAAATATCTCCTTTATGGAATGAATTTCCATTTCTTTATTTCTTCTTATTTTTTGTAAATTCCCTATACTTAAACACAAAAATAGAATTTTAATCTATACTTTATCTAGGTTAAATATAAAAAATAGTCTTTGAATTTATTTTAATTTAAAATTTTATCAATGACTTATATTTATCGGTAGTGATTAAGTTAATTTAGGAGGCTATATGGAAAATAGAAT
Source organism: Proteus penneri (assembly GCF_022369495.1). Taxonomy (NCBI): domain Bacteria; kingdom Pseudomonadati; phylum Pseudomonadota; class Gammaproteobacteria; order Enterobacterales; family Morganellaceae; genus Proteus; species Proteus penneri. Next base: position 2,935,104 of record NZ_CP059690.1, on the reverse strand, counting down.
GATTATTATGGGCGCTGATCCTTCAGGATTTGAACTTAAAAATGCGATTAAGTCATACTTGTTAGAAAAAAATTACACAATAAAAGATCTCACAGAATCAGGCCCTATTGGCTATTGTGATGTAGGGGATAAAGTTGGTTCAATTATTTCTGAACATCCTGAATATATTGGTTTTGTTTTCTGTGGTACAGGAATGGGAGTAAGTATTAGTGCGAACAAACATAAAAATGTTTATTGCGGTGTTTGTGAAAGCGTGACTAGTGCTCGTTTTTGTAAAATTATCAATAACTGTAATATTCTTGCTATGGGTGGGTTATTAATTACACCATTTAAAGCCAAAATGATGGTTGATGCTTATTTATCGGCAACCTTTACAGAAGGTTTTTCTGAAGCAACACCAGAAGATTTACAATCTGGCTTAAATTCAATGAAACAAGTAGAAAAGAAAATTTATAAAAATTAACTCATTCTTATTATTCACTTTTATAAGCCTGAATTATCAGGCTTATTTTTTTCTTTGTACTCCGCCATTTTTGATATCTAGTCATAGTGACGACGAAATTGTTGTTTAAAACTCACCACTTACTGTCAACGTCATAATTGTCGACACGTCATTTATTGTTTCCTTTTTGTTTTTTAATATATTGATTTTAAATGAAAATAAAATAAATCATCTCTTGGCACGAAATATGCTTCATCTAAAGAAAAATTGACGACAGTAATGCTGTTAAACGTTTTTCTCGGAGGATGTGGCGAATGAATCGCTTTGTAATTGCAGAGCCACAACGATGCATAGGGTGTAATACCTGTATGGCAGCTTGTTCAGAAGTTCACCAAGCTGTGGGATTACAGGCGCATCCGCGTCTTACAGTGGTAAAAGTGGAGGATCAGACAGCACCGATGCTTTGTCGGCACTGTGAGGATGCTCCTTGTGCTCGCGTGTGCCCAGTCAATGCCATTACTCATGAAGATAATATGATCTTTCTTAATGAGAGCCTGTGTATTGGCTGTAAGTTATGTGGTCTGGTTTGTCCTTTTGGGGCAATTACACCATCAGGTAGTAAACCCGTTAACTTACCAGCTGTCTTTGAACATTTTGTTCCAGAAGAGATGTTGGCCGATGTGCCAGCAAGTCTTCCAACAACCAACCCATTTCTTGCGTGGAATGCGGGGGTTCGTGCAATTGCAGTGAAATGTGATTTGTGTGCTTTCTCTGATGAAGGCCCTGCTTGTGTCAAGGTGTGTCCAACCGATGCATTGCATTTAGTTGAAGATGACAAACTTGAAGAGCAGATGAAAACGCGTCGCTTAGATTCTGTGATGGAACCTATTACGAGTCTTGACGATTTATCTACTTTGACACAGGAGCGGAAGTAATATGGAACCTCTTCAGTTACTGCTGTGGTCAGTCATCCTGTATGTTGTTGGTGGCGTTATTGCACTGTTTTTAAAGAAACAGGAAGGGTTGGCAATCCTTATTTCAGGGATCAGCGCAATCATCGGCGGTGTATTAGGTGTTTTAAGTGCATTACCGGTTATTTTTGGTGGTGAAATCGCCACTTTTACCGCGGCAGGCCCATTTGAATTTGCAGCCTTCGTGGTACGCATGGATATGTTAGGCGCCTTTATGGTGTTCGTCATTTCATTATTGGTCAGTGTGTGCGCGCTTTATTCTCTTGCTTATGTGCAAGAATATAAAGGACGTGGCGCTTGGAGCATGGGATTCTTTATGAATCTGTTTATTGCTTCTATGGTTGGCTTAGTGGTGATGGATAATGCGTTCTACTTTATTATCCTATTCGAAATGATGTCACTGGCTTCTTGGTTCTTAGTTATTGCTGACCAAGATGACGAATCTATTCACGCAGGTTTACTTTACTTCTTTATCGCCCACGCAGGCTCCGTGTTAATCATGATTGCCTTCTTCTTGATGTGGCGTGAAAGTGGTAGCCTTGATTTTGATTCATTCCGTCAACTCTCTCTTTCTCCTGCAATGGCCTCTGTGGTGTTCTTACTGGGTTTCTTTGGTTTTGGTGCCAAAGCAGGTATGTTGCCATTACACAGTTGGTTACCAAAAGCCCACCCCGCAGCGCCTTCACACGCATCGGCATTAATGTCAGGTGTCATGGTTAAAATTGGTATCTTTGGGATAATCAAAGTCGGTATCGATTTATTAGGTGCCACAGAAATGTGGTGGGGTATTGTTGTTCTTGGGTTTGGTGCTGTTTCTTCTGTATTAGGTGTGATGTACGCCTTAGCAGAGCACGATTTAAAACGCTTACTTGCATGGCACACCGTTGAAAATATCGGCATCATTTTAATGGGTGTGGGTGTAGGCATGGTAGGAATGGCCACTGATCATCCTGTTATAGCCGCACTTGGATTGTTAGGCGCTTTATATCACTTATTAAACCATGCCGTGTTCAAAGGATTATTATTCCTTGGTGCGGGTGCCATTATTAACCAAATTCACACACGTGATATGGATAAAATGGGGGGCTTAGCCAAACTAATGCCTTATACCGCAACAGCCTTTCTAATTGGTTGTATGGCGATTTCAGCGTTACCACCATTAAACGGTTTTGTTAGTGAATGGTATACCTATCAATCTCTTTTTTCGATGAGTTACGAAGGTAACTTCGTGATGCGTTTAAGTGGTCCTATTGCCATTATTATGTTGGCAATTACAGGGGCATTGGCGGCCATGTGTTTCGTTAAAGTTTATGGTGTTAGCTTTTGTGGTGGCCCGCGTAGCGAGCAAGCAACGAAAGCGAAAGAAGTGCCTTTACCAATGACGATTGCAATGGGCTTATTAGCACTATTCTGTGTTGTGTTAGGTGTGGGAGCGGCTTTTGTTGCGCCAATTATTGCCAACATTGCAATGTCACTTAGCGAAACCAGTGCATTAACCGTGACTCAAGGCGCAATGCTTGTTCCTGATACCGCATCACAAGCAATGTTCTCTCCAGCATTAACATTTGTTTTATTAATTGCCTTACCGCTTATCCCATTCCTGATTTATCTCGGCCTGAAAGGCAATCAACCTGCGTTTCGTCGTAAAGGTGATCCTTGGGCATGTGGTTATGTATGGGAAAAAGACATGGCAGTATCAGCAGGAGGATTTACTCAAGCATTACGTAGCATGTTTGCACCACTTTATCGTATGCGTAAACAACTTGATCCATCTCCATTGCTGTCTCGTGGTTTTAATAAAACACAGCTCGGTGCTGAAAAGGTCGAACCATTCTGGGATGAACGCATTATTTATCCTCTGGTTCGTGGTATCCAACGTTTTGCAAAACGTATCCAATGCCTACAAGGCGGGGATTTCCGACTCTATTGTCTATACGTTGTTGCAGCGCTGGTCATCTTGCTTTTAGTCATCGCAGCGTAAGGAGAGGGACTTATGACTTTCCAAGAAGCACCTACGTTAATGATGGGAATATTCGCACTCATTCAAGCACTCTTTCTGCTGGCGATAACCCCATTGTGTACAGGTATTTCGCGCACAATTCGCGCCAAGATGCATTCGCGTCAAGGCCCTGGAATTTTGCAAGATTATCGAGATATCTTTAAGTTATTTAAACGTCAATCAGTAGCGCCCGAGCAATCTGGTGTGATCTTCCAAGTGATGCCATATGTGTTACTCGGAAGTATGTTAGTGGTTGCTATGGCACTGCCTGTCTTTACTGCAACGTCACTGTTTGCAGGTGCGGCAGATCTTATCGCACTGATTTATCTGTTTGCACTTTATCGTTTCTTCTTCTCTTTATCTGGTCTGGATTCAGGAAGCCCATTTGCGGGTATTGGTGCTAGTCGTGAATTAACACTGGGTGTGTTAGTTGAGCCAATTTTAGTGTTATCGCTGATTGTGGTGGCTTTAATTGTCGGTTCAACCAACGTTGGCACCATCAGTGCAACACTGGCTCAAGGTTGGGTATCACCCACAGCCACACTGTTAGCCTTATTAGCATGTGCTTTTGCGGCATTTATCGAAATGGGCAAAATGCCATTTGACGTTGCGGAAGCTGAGCAAGAGCTACAAGAAGGGCCATTAACTGAGTACTCAGGCTCTGGTTTTGCCATGGTGAAGCTGGGTCTTGGCTTAAAACAAGTTGTGGTGGCTGAACTGTTCTTAGCCATATTTATTCCTTTCGGTAAAGCAACAGAATTCACCTTTATTGCATTGATCATTGCGTTAGTTTTAATGGCAGTGAAATTGTTAGTGGTGTTTGTATTAGCGTCATTGGTTGAAAACAGTTTAGCGCGTGGTCGCTTCCTGCTGACTCACCATGTGACATGGTTAGGATTCGGTGTTGCGGCACTGGCTCTTGTTTTCTATTTAACCGGTCTATAAGGAGCGATGATTACAATGGAAAATATAGCTCTTGCGACCTTACTCATCCCATTTGCGGGGGCGTTGATTACGTCCTTAATGCCAAATCGGATGGCGAAGTGGTTATGTACACTGTTCGCTTTATTAGCCACATTAGGAACGGTTGTTTTAGGTTGGCAGTTCCTCGCTGAAGGTAAAGTCGATACCACAATTACGCTAGTACAATATGGTGATGTTGCGCTCTTTGGTTTTACCATTGACCGTGTCAGTACTTTGATTGCTTTCGCTGTTGTGTTCTTAGGATTGTTAGTAAGTTTTTACTCTACTGGCTATCTAACTAACGGTAACCGTGAGCATCCTCATGATGGTACTCGTCGTTATTATGCCTTCTTGCTGATTTTTATTGGAGCAATGGCAGGTTTAGTCCTTTCATCGACTATTTTGGGGCAACTCCTCTTTTTCGAAATCACAGGGGGATGTTCTTGGGGATTAATCGGCTACTACCAATCTGAAAAATCACTCCGTTCAGCAATGAAAGCGTTGTTGATCACTCACGTTGCTTCAATTGGTCTTTATCTTGCAGCAGCAACTTTATTTGTGAGTACAGGTACCTTTGAGTTAACCGCCATTGCCACTTTAGACGAACCAACCAAACTGATTGTGTTTGGCGGTATCCTCTTTGCTGCTTGGGGTAAATCAGCTCAACTACCACTACAAGCTTGGTTACCTGATGCGATGGAAGCACCAACACCTGTGAGTGCTTACTTACACGCAGCATCAATGGTGAAAGTCGGTGTTTATATCTTTGCTCGTGCGATTATGTCAGCAGATGGTGATGTCCCTCATCTTATTGGGTGGGTAGGTATTACCATGGCAGTTATCACATTGATTTATGGCTTTATGATGTATTTGCCACAAAAAGATATGAAACGCCTGTTAGCATGGTCAACCATTACTCAGCTCTCTTATATCTTCCTCGCATTATCTATCTCTATCTTTGGACCGCGTGAAGCGTTTGAAGGCGGTATTGCTTATATCTTTAACCATGCCTTTGCTAAAAGTTTGTTCTTCTTAGTTGCGGGTGCATTGAGCTATAGCTGCGGTACTCGCATGTTGCCTCGTTTAAAAGGGTTAATTAATAAATATCCATTATTGGGTGTGGGTTTCTGTGTCGCCGCACTGGCAATTGCAGGCGTTCCACCACTTAATGGCTTCTTTAGTAAATTCCCAATTTTTGCCGCAGGTTTTGAATTGTCGAGTATTTTCTGGGTGATGACACCAATTATGGTGCTAGTGCTGATTGAGTCTGTGGCTAGCTTCACTTGGTTTATCTACTGGTTTGGTCGTGTTGTTCCGGGCAAACCAAGTACAGAAGTTGCAGAAGGGCAACCTGTTCCTATGGCAATGCAAATTGTGATTGGAATACTGATTGTGATGTCCTTTGCATCCAGTGTTATCGCAGTCACTTGGCTAGGATAAGGGAGATAAATCATGACTGGAGCACTTATCGTAAACAATTTGGCGGGGTTAATGATGATAACTTCGCTATTGGTAATTGGCGCGAAAAAGCCGATTGCTTCATGTTGGTTCTATGCATTGCAATCTTTCGTCTTGGTGATGATTTTTGTCACCTTGGCCAATATGTTAGATGCACACCAACTGACACTTTGGGCGATGACCGCCTTCTTTACTAAAGTTCTGCTTGTTCCACTTATTTTAGGATTTGCATTCCGTAAGTTATCCGATCCTAGTGCGAATATCAGTGTTATTAGCCCCGCACTATTGATGTTGCTGGCGGCTGTTATCGTTATTTTAAGCTGGTTTGTGGTTGAACCAATTCAAATACCAATGGTTGTTGATTTGAAACCTGCACTGGCAGTTTCTTTGGGACACTTTATGTTGGGTCTGCTTTGTATCGTGACACAGCGCAATATCCTAAAACAAGCTTTTGGTTACTGCTTAATGGAAAACGGCTCTCACTTAACACTGGCATTATTGGCTTGGAGAGCACCAGAACTGGTCGAAATCGGTATCGCCACTGACGCCATCTTTGCTGTGATCGTGATGGCAGTGTTGGCTCGTAAGATTTACCGCACGCTCAACACACTGAACGTGGATCAACTGACCGCGCTGAAGGGGTGAGGAGATGAACCAAACAACCATGTTAACAATTTTAATGTTTGCGCCGTTGGTATTTTCAATATTGGCGTTTCTGAGTCCGTTATTAAAAGCGGGTGCGCGTCCTATTGTGACAGGCATTCATGCAATTGGTATCACCGTCTTGTTAGTCGCAGCATTAGGAACTGTGGCAGATGTCATGTCTCATGGCGAAATATTGGCGGCTGCTAATTGGGTTCACGTGGATAGCCTAGGCGCATTATTCCTAGCTATTTTAGGCATTATCGGCTTTTTAACGGGGCTTTATTCTATTGGCTATATGAGCCACGAAGTGGATGAGGGTGAAATCTCAGTACGTACTTTATGTAACTACTATGGCTTCTTCCACCTGTTTTTATTCACCATGTTATTAGCAATCACCAGTAATAACTTGATTTTAATGTGGGCAGCCATTGAAGCAACAACCCTAAGCTCTGCATTCTTAGTCGGAATTTATGGTCAACGTTCTTCTCTGGAAGCGGCGTGGAAGTACATCATCATCTGTAGTGTCGGTGTCGCGTTTGGTCTTTTCGGTACTATTTTGGTTTATGCCAATGCCGCAAGCTTTATGCCTGATCCAGATCAGGCCATTTTCTGGACTGAAGTGTTGAAATATACAGACCAGTTAGATCCAACTCTGATGCATTTAGCTTTTGTCTTTATTTTAATCGGTTTTGGTACCAAAACGGGGTTATTCCCAATGCATGCTTGGTTACCAGATGCGCACAGTGAAGCACCAAGTCCTGTTAGTGCCTTGTTATCGGCAGTGTTACTGAACTGTGCTCTATTAATCATCATTCGTTACTACATCATTATTGATGCAGCAATTGGTACTGAATTTACACGTAACTTACTGTTAATCTTTGGTTTCCTCTCTGTTGCTATCGCGGCGTTCTTTATTCTTATTCAGCGTGATATGAAACGTCTTTTAGCGTATTCCAGTGTGGAAAACATGGGATTAATTGCCGTCGCATTAGGAATTGGCGGACCGATTGGTATTTTGGCTGCTTTATTCCACACCTTAAACCACAGTTTAGCGAAAGCATTGTTGTTCTGTGGCTCTGGTAACGTGTTATTGAAATACGGTACTCGTGATTTAAATGTCGTGAAAGGCATGTTTAAAGTGATGCCATTAAGTGCCGCTCTGTTTGCTGGTGGTGCTTTAGCGTTAGGGGGGATGCCTCCTTTCAATGTCTTTATCAGTGAGTTTATGATTGTTGTGGCAGGTTTAGCTTCTCAGCACATTGTCTTAACTATCCTATTATTATTGTTATTGACCGTAGTATTAGGTGGGCTAGTTCGTATGGTGGCTAAAATTGTCTTTGGTCCAAAACCTGATGTTGTTGCTAAAGGCGAACTGGGAATTTTAACCACATTACCAATGGTCATTCTGATTGCACTTATGCTGTTAATGGGAACTCATATTCCTAAGCCTGTCAGTGAGTTGTTAGAAAATGCCGCTAATATCGTGATGAATATTGATAAAAGTGAGTCACCTACTTATACATGGCCAACGGCTTTAATCAGTAATCCATCCACATCGGTTCAGGAGATGTAACGTGAGCTACCAAAATTATGTCAGTAGAAAAGAGGGAAAAGAACTAGGTGGAGATTATGTTGCCAAAGTTCGTGAAAAATTCCCATCAGCTGTTCTTGATGAAGAGCGACAAACCGCTGATCAATTGACGATAACAGTAAAAACGGAATCACTTCCTGAAGTGGTGGAATACCTGTATTACGGTTTAGGCGGTTGGTTACCTGTTTTATTCGGTAACGATGAACGTAGTTTAAACGGAGACTATGCTGTTTATTACGCATTATCAATGGAAGAGGGTGAAAAATGCTGGGTTGTTGTAAAAGCCCATGTTAGCCCAATCACTTTAGAATTCCCATCAGTGACACCGCGTGTACCCGCTGCCGTGTGGGGGGAACGTGAAATTCGTGATATGTATGGTCTTATCCCTGTTGGTCTACCTGATGAACGCCGTTTAGTGCTTCCAGATGACTGGCCTGAAGAAATGTATCCATTGCGTAAAGATGCGATGGATTATCGCCAACGCCCGACACCAACGACAGAAGTTGAGACTTACCCTTTTGTGAATGAAGGTAAGCAAGACGCACGTGTTGTACCAATCGGCCCTATGCACATTACTTCGGATGAACCTGGACACTTCCGCTTATTTGTAGACGGTGAAAATATTGTCGATGCTGATTACCGTATGTTCTATGTTCACCGTGGTATGGAAAAGCTGGCTGAAACCCGAATGGGTTATAACGAAGTGACATTTTTATCAGATCGCGTGTGTGGTATCTGTGGTTTTACTCACAGCGTGGCCTATGTGACTTCTGTTGAAAATGCGTTAGGCATTGAAGTGCCTCGTCGTGCGCATACCATTCGTTCTATCTTATTAGAAGTTGAGCGCCTTCATAGCCATTTATTAAATATTGGTTTAGCGAGCCACTTTACAGGTTTTGATACTGGCTTTATGCAATTCTTTCGTATTCGTGAAAAATCAATGCAGATTGCAGAAATGCTCACGGGTGCGCGTAAAACCTACGGCTTGAATTTAATTGGGGGTATTCGTCGCGATATCTTAAAAGATCAGCGCCTTAAAACTATTCAATTAATAAGAGAAATGCGTCGCGAAGTGACTGAACTTGTCGATGTTCTTCTCACTGCTCCTAATATGGAACAACGTACTGTTGGTGTGGGTATCTTAGACAAAAAAGTGGCTCGTGATTTTAGCCCTGTCGGCCCAATGATAAGAGCAAGTGGTTTTAAACGTGACGTACGTTTTGACCACCCATTTGCCGATTATGGCAATCTTCCTTTGACTCTCTTTAGTTATGAAGGTGGTGACGTATTCTCCCGTGTGATGGTACGAATTAAAGAAGTTTTAGATTCAATGGCAATGATTGAATACGCCTTAGATAACCTGCCTGAAGGCCCGCTATTAACGGAAGGCTTCACTTATCAACCTTATAAATTTGCACTGGGCTTTACAGAAGCACCACGCGGTGAAGATGTTCACTGGAGTATGTTGGGTGATAACCAAAAACTCTTCCGCTGGCGTTGCCGTGCAGCTACTTATGCTAACTGGCCTGTATTACGTTATATGTTGCAAGGAAATACTGTATCCGATGCGCCATTGATTATCGGTAGCCTTGACCCTTGCTATTCCTGTACTGACAGGGTAACGCTCGTCGATGTGAAAAAACGTAAATCTAAAACAGTTTCTTATAAAGAAATTGAACGTTACAGCATTGAACGTAAAAATTCGCCGCTCAAGTGAGGGAATGAACGATGTTAAAATTGTTTAAAACCATAATCAAAACAGGCGAAGCAACGACCAAATATCCGTTTAAGCCCCTGGATTTACCTGATGGTTTCAGAGGAAAGCCTGAATATGATGCAGAGCAATGCATTGTCTGTGGTGCTTGCACCGCAGCATGCCCTGCTAATGCGTTAACGATGGAAACGAATTTGGAAACAGGCGAGCGTCATTGGCAATTATTCATTGGTCGCTGTATTTATTGCGGTCGTTGTGAAGAAGTTTGCCCAACAAGAGCGATTGTTTTATCCGATATGTTTGAAACGGCAGTAACGAAAAAATCAGACCTTTATATTAAAGGAACGTTTAAGTTATTGAATTGCCGTGAATGCCATCAACCCTTTACGCCGAGAAAATCAGTTGACTATGCGATGGCGCTATTAGTGCAATCAGGTTGGGATGAGCAAACCGTAGAAGCCATGCGACCACAATTTGAAACTTGCCCTGAATGTAAGCGTAAACATAACTTATTATCTGATGGCCGTGAAAATATTAGTATGGGCGAGATCGGGAGTACAATAAAATGAGTCTACCAGAAATTCCCATTAATCATCATGTTAGCCAACCTATCACCCTTGATGATCAGGTTAAAAAGCTAAAACAGACATTGTTGAAAGATATTCAACGTTCAGCTTATGTTTATCGTGTTGACTGTGGTGGTTGTAATGGTTGTGAGATTGAAATTTTTTCTGCAATTACACCAGTTTTTGATGCTGAACGTTTTGGTATCAAAGTGGTCGCCTCGCCTCGTCACGCTGATATTTTATTATTCACTGGCGCAGTAACGCGCCAGATGCGTGTTCCTGCATTACGTGCTTATGAATCAGCGCCCGATCCAAAAATTTGTATCTCTTATGGTGCTTGTGGCTGTGGTGGCGGTATTTTCCACGATCTGTATTGTGTCTGGGGTGGGAGCGAATCTATCGTGCCTATTGATGTTTGGATCCCTGGTTGTCCCCCAACGCCAGCAGCAACAATTTATGGTTTTGCTGTTGCACTAGGTTTGTTAGACCAAAAATTAAAAGGCGAATCGCATATTGAAGTAGAGAATGAAAAAGCATCTCTCATTTTGCCTTCTATTCCTTTAGATGCTCGAGTGATGATTGAGCGTGAGGCTCGTCGTCTTGCGGGTTATTATCAGGGGAGACAAATCAGTGATCATTTTCTCACCTTATTAGAAGGTGCCACAATTCAAGAAGTGAGTGGCCGTGTTGATGAATGGTTACGACAAGCTAACGATCCTCGCTTATCAGAGATTGTGAAACGCTTGGTTTACTCTTTAAGCCAAGGAGGCATATATGCCTGATGACGCTAAAGTTTACTTTTGGTCATTAAGACAAAAGTTTGTAGATAGTGATGATGATATTCCTGAACAAGCACAACAGGTGATGTATTACTCGCTCGCAATTGGCCACCATGTGGGAATGATCGACTGTTTAAAAACAGAGCTAGTCTGCCCTTTAGAAAAATATAAAGCATGGATTGATTTATTACCTGAAGGTGAAGCCAAACGCAAAATGCAAGGATTACTGACATTTGGTGAAATCAATATTAATTCAGAGCATACTCACTTATTAGCGTTAGCATTTGATCCAATTATGAAAAATGACGATCCTATTTTTAGTGAGTGGAGTCAAACACTGATTAAATTACTGGGTGAGATCCATGCAGAACCTGCTATTTATTTGATTGTGAAGAGAAAACCATGAGTGAAGCAATGGCAGCACCTAAAGTGGTATTAACGGTTGGCAACAGTATGATGGGCGATGATGGTGCAGGCCCTCTGCTTGCTGAATTAATGGAAACAAACCCAATTGATGGATGGATTGTTATCAATGGGGGAAGTGCGCCTGAGAATGTTTCTTACCAAGTAAGAGAGCTACAACCGCAATGTGTTGTCATTGTTGATGCTGCTGACATTGGTTTAAAACCAGGTGAGATTAGGGTGATAGACCCTGATTATATAGCGGAAATGTTTATTATGAGCACTCATAATATGCCGCTGAATTTTCTTATTGATCAATTAAAAGATGATATTCCAGATATTACGTTCTTAGGGATCCAACCCGATCTCGTTGGTTTTTATTATCCAATGACTGAAGCGGTAAAGAATGCTGTTGATGAAGTGTATCAAGGGCTCAAGTCTTGGCGAGTTGATTACTTTCCAGAACTTGAAGTCTGCGATGAAGATGAAGAAGAGATTGAAGAATAAGAGTATAACAAAACAAGTATCCTAATATTATTGATATAAATAAAGACTAAAACATCCGCTTAGCGGATGTTTTTCGTTAATGAACAAAACGCTCATCAATAACATTTATTTTCTACACTAACCTTAATTTTTCCTTTAGTCCTTTATTTTAAAAAACAAACCACCTTAACCCTTTCTTCATAAGAGATAAAAAGAAGTTAATTATAATTAACCTCGTTAAATATCAGTTTTACCTTTAATTAGTTAAAAATTAAATTTTAATTAAGAATTAATTAAGACGGTTCTATTATTTTATTACTCTTTTTTAATTTTTAAGATTAACTATTTAGAGGGAAAATTCTTAGCTAATAATATAAAAGGTTGGTTATGTTTTCTTCTCTACCTCAACTGAGTATTGTGGTCGCCGTTTATAATGGTGAGATGTTTTTATCTCAGTTTTTCAATGGGTTAAAGTCTATTAAATTGAATAACTGGGAGCTTATTTTAGTTAATGATGGCTCTAGAGATAACTCACTTAAAATATTACAAGAATGGAAAGAAAGATTTCCTCAAGTCACTATTATTGATCAGGAAAACCAAGGCGTTTCTGTTGCTCGTAATGTTGGATTCAATATTTCGAAAGGGCAATATATTGCTTTCCCAGATATTGATGATGTAATTCATCCTAATATGTATGATAGAATGATTAATATAGCTAAAGATGATAATTTAGATATTCTAACCTGTAACGGTAATTATGTTTACGCAGACGGAAGGCCTTCACGTCCTATTTTCCCTTCAAATAGATTACGTTCTACGGGCGTTTTAACTGGGCCACAATGGCTAGAAATAGCATTGGATTCTAAGAAATTCTTACATGTCACTTGGTTAAATATTTATCGACGTGAATTTCTACTTGCTCATGGTTATTATTTTGAACCCGGTTTACATCATCAAGATATTCCGTGGACAACAGAAGCATTATTAACGGCTAAACGCGTTAAATATATTGATGAGCGTTACTACGATTACTTTATTCACTCTGGTTCTGTTTCTCATGCAACGCCTAATGACACTATTCATGTTAGAACAATTCATAATTACATGAAAATATTAGAAATGCTTGATGCTATTAATCAAAAATATAAAGATGTGACTCAAAATATCAATGCATGTTATTGGCAAATCGCAAAAGAAGGTTTGGGAATTATCCATTCAATTGATTCTATTCAGTCTATTGAAGTTAAAAAACAGATGGTTAAAGAGTTTTTTGATAGAGGAATATGGTCACTAATTTGGAAAAATGCGAAAAATTTTAGATTACGTTGGCGTTTAGGGCGACGCTATTTTAAATTAAAAAGAATATTAAATTCATAAATACAAGAAGGGCGCAATGATGTGCCTTTTTTATTTTTAATGCATATTAAATAAAATGAAATAATCTAATTTCGTTAAAAAGTCACTTTATTTCGTTTTACGCTCACTGATAAATTCAATGATAAATATATAACTTATTTATTAGAAAAATACTGTGCACTTGCTAGAAGTTTGCCATAATGAGTATTACTGCTTAATAAAAGTTTATGTAAAATCAATAAACTGTCGAATATTATTCGAGTAGTTGAATAAAAAAACTTATTATGATGTCACTGGTTTAACCTTTATCTGCAACAATTGCAGAGTATCATAATCATCATTGTTATTTATCTTGTTTCAGCCTCTTTATCTTATTTAGATAGAGACTGGTGATAAGTCATATCTAAAAAATCGGAGAATGTTTTATGTCTATTCGGTTTGGTTGGCGTCAGTCATTAGTAACGTTAACTTGCTTAGCCGCGTTAAGCGTTCCTTTTGCATCATCTGCTCAAACGTTAAAACTGGCTATTGGTGAAGAGCCAACAGAGGGCTTCGACCCAATGTTAGGGTGGAGTCATGGTAGCTATTTACTTCTCCATAGCCCATTGTTAAAGCAAAATGCGGATCTCTCTTGGTATAGCAATATGTTAAGTGACTACCAGCCAAGTGAAGATGGCAAAACATGGAAATTAACATTAAAGCCAGATTTAAAATTCTCTGATGGCTTACCGCTTACTGCAAAAGATATTGTATTTACCTATAACAATGCGGCTGCAAGTGGCGGTAAAGTTGATATGGGTAACTTCCTTTCTGCAAAAGCTGATGATGACTTACATGTCACTATTACATTGAAAGCACCACAAAGTACTTTTGTGAACGTACTGGGTTCTTTAGGTATTGTTTCTGCTGATAAGTATGATGAAAAAACTTACGCACAAAAGCCAATTGGTGCAGGCCCTTATCGCATGGTAAGTTTCCAGCCAGGTCAGCAATTAATTGTTGAAGCTAACCCTTATTATGCGGGCAAGAAAAATGATTTTGAAAAACTGATTTTTGTTTTCCTTGATGAAGATGCCGCTTTTGCAGCTGCTCAAAGTGGACAATTAGGTATTGTGCGTATTCCACCAGCAACGGCTGCAATCGCTAAAAATTTACCCAATACCAAATTGTGGGAAAGAGCAAGTGTTGAAAACCGCGGTATTGTTTTTCCAATGGTAAAATCAGGCGAGAAAAACGCTCAAGGTTATGATATTGGTAATGATATCACCGCAGATATCGCTATTCGTAAAGCAATTAACTATGCTCTTGACCGTAAATTGTTATCAGAGCAAGTACTTGATGGTTATGCGGTTCCTGCATATACCGGTGTAAAAGGTTTGCCTTGGGATCAAACAGACGCTGCTTTCGAAGATGGGGATGTTGAAAAAGCGAAGCAAATTCTTGAAGATGCTGGTTGGAAACTCAATAAAAATGGTATTCGTGAAAAAGACGGCTTAGAAGCGAAATTGACCTTATGGTATACCAGTGGTGATGCAACTCGTCGCGATTTAGCCGAGTCAATTCGTGCGCTAGTGCAACCTCTCGGTATTCAAATGGATCTTAAATCAGGAAGTTGGGATACCGTAGAGCGCTATATGCACTCAAATCCAACTTTATTTGGTTGGGGAAGTCTTGATCCTATGGAGTTATATCATCACTACAGCGAAAATGCGGCGGGTGTTGGTTATTATAATCCGGGTTATTACAAAAACCCTGAGGTTGAAAAACATCTGCAAGCTGCACTCGATGCCCATACATGGCAAGAAGCCGTTCCTCATTGGAAAGCGGTTGAGTGGGATGGTAAAAATGGCGTTGGTGTGAAAGGTGACGCTGCTTGGGCTTGGCTGATGAATGTGCAACACACTTACCTGACTAACCCTTGTGTTGATTTGGGGACAGGAACGCCGGAAATTCATGGTTCATGGTCATTATTAAATAGCGTAGATACTTGGAAGTGGACTTGTCAGTAATACGTCAAAGTGCAGGTTTTTTCCTGCGATTACTCTGCCTGCTGTTGGTAACAACAGCAGGTGTTTTTATTTTATTAAGTTTCTCACCGATCGATCCCATCAAGGCGTATATCGGTAGTGATTTATTGAATGTTCCTCCTGAGCAATATCCTTTAATTGCAGCACGTTGGGGTATTGACCAACCTTTATGGATGCGATTTTGGCTCTGGTTTAGCCAAATCATTCAAGGGGATTTTGGTTATTCCATGTTGTATAACATGCCTGTTATTGATGTTATTCGCGAACGGGCGGGGCCTTCATTTATCTTGCTCTTTTCAGCGTGGATGTTTTCTGGCGTTATTGGTGTTGTGATGGGATTAGTTGCGGGTCGATATCTTAACCGCTGGCCCGATCGAATTATTTCTACACTCTCTTATTTGTTAGCCTCTTTACCAACATTCTGGGTGGGATTACTGCTGTTATCACTGTTTTCTGTCACCTTACATTGGGCGCCAATTTGTTGTGCTTGGCCGATGGGAAGTAGTGCCGAAACCGCAACGTTAAGCCAGCGTTTTTCCCATCTTATCTTACCTATGATTGCTCTTGGATTATTAGGCACTGGGAATATCGCACTGCATACTCGCGCGAAAGTTGCCGAAGTGATGGGCAGTGAATTTATCCATTTTGCTAAGGCTCAGGGTGATAAGGGGTGGGCTATGATGCTATTTCATGTTCTACGTCATGCCATTACACCTGCACTTTGTTTACAGTTTGCATCTATTGGTGAATTACTTGGTGGTTCTCTTTTAGCTGAGAAAGTTTTTGCTTACCCAGGATTAGGGCAAGCTACCGTTGATGCAGGATTGCGAGGTGATATTCCTCTATTAATGGGAATTGTTGTCTTTAGTACTATTTTGATTTTCTTTGGTAATAGCATTTCTAACGGGTTATTACGACGTATTAATAAAGGAATTTTGCGAGACTCATGATTTACGATCCAAACAAGCCTTTATTGAAACTTTTATTCGTGACTCTCGCCTTGATTGGGTTAGTCACTTATGGTTTTTCTATTTCTCATACTGATATTGCAATGGATTTTTTGGCCAGAAACCAAGCACCTTCAGAACAATATTGGTTTGGTACTGATAATTTAGGTCGTTCTTTGTGGCTACGCTGTTTTCAAGGCATGTTAAGTAGCTTAAATATTGGGGTGACAAGTGCGGTTGTTAGTGGTGCTATCGCTCTCATTTTCGCGGGTATTTCGTCAATTAATCGTTATTGTGATTTCTTTGTTAGAGGTGTTGTTGATGCGCTTTTAGCATTACCTCATTTATTACTACTAATTTTGATTTGTTTTACTTTAGGTGGTGGGCAACAAGGGGTAATTTGGGCTGTGGCATTAACTCATTGGCCTAAGCTTGCGTTGATTTTACGTGGTGAAATTCAACGTATTCGAGAGGCGGATTACGTCATGCTATCACGTCGTATTGGCAATTCACCTTTTGAGTGTGTAAAAAAACACTATATTCCCATGTTATTACCGCAGTGGATTGTAGGAACCTTATTGATGTTTCCTCATGCCGTATTACATAGCGCAGCGTTAAGTTTTTTGGGGTTTGGGCAAGCGGCGCATGAGCCATCTTTAGGTTTGTTGCTATCTGATGCACTGCGTTATTTAAGTACAGGCTCTTGGTGGATGGTGGTATTTCCGGGATTAATTTTGATGTGCTTGGTCTTGATTTTCGATCAATTTGCTAAGGCAATGCAACAACTGTGGTTAAGAGGGGCAGGATGTTAAGTTTTGAACAGCTTTCCATTGATATTGCACAATTTCGCTGGTTGGGAAAACGAAATTGGCAACCGTTGCTAAAATCAATCTCTCTGGATATTAAACCGGGTAAAATGTTGGCATTAGTGGGGGGAAGTGGTGAAGGTAAAAGTTTGCTATTACAAAGTGCATTAGGGCTTTTACCTGCCAATATGCGTGTACGAGGTTCGATTAAACTTAATGGTCACGCATTAAGTGAGCGAGAACTGATTGCTTATCGAGGAAATACTTTCTGCTATATTCCTCAGGGAGTCACTGCACTTAATCCTTTGATTTGTATCGGTGATCAACTCAGTCGCTCTGCGCGTTTAAGTGGTGCAGACGTTACGTCAGATGATATTGTGCAGCAATTGGGTCTGTATCATCTTTCTGGATCGTTAGTTAAAACGTATCCAGCAAAACTATCTGGTGGAATGGCAAAACGCGTATTAGCCTGTAATGCAACACTTTCTAATGCACAATATATTCTGGCTGATGAAATTACCTCATGGCTTGATGATGAACATGCTTGTTTGTTATTAGGGCACTTAAGAGAATTATGTAATCAAGGTAAATCAGTGCTTTGGGTTACACATGATTTAGCCTTAGCAGCACGATTTGCGGATACAATAGCCGTGCTTAATCAGGGTGAGGTTAACGAAATTATCCCTGCTAATGTGCTTAATCGTCATGAAGGTAGTGAGTGGTTGAAGACACTCTGGAATGCATTACCTGAACAACAATTTATAAATACCAAAGAAGCATCACTTAATTCATTATAATATGGTGTTCTTAAGTCTTACTTTTATACATTTCATTTGTTATTTCTGGAGTTATCTTTATGCCACTTTTAGAGTTAAAACAATTATCTGTGGAGCAAGCAGGTAAGGTGTTATGGCAAGATCTCTCCTTTTCGTTAGATGCGGGAGAGCGACTCGGTATTTCAGCACCAAGTGGTACAGGGAAAACGACATTAGGTCGTGTTTTAGCGCAGTGGCAAGCACCAACTCAAGGTTCAATTCTTATTAATGGTAACCCATTGTCTAGAAAGGGTTATTGTCCCATTCAATTAGTTCCTCAACATCCTGATAAATGTTTTAATCCTTTTCGTTCGACAGGTGATAGTGTCCGTGATGCATGGCACCCTGATGATAGTTGGTTAGAAAAGTTAAAAATAAAATCAGAGTGGCTAACTCGTAGGCCTAATGAATTATCAGGTGGTGAATTAGCGCGTATTGCATTATTAAGGGCGCTCGATCCGCGTACTCAACTATTAATTGCGGATGAAGTCACGGCACAATTAGATGCGCAAACCCAAGCTGATATTTGGAAAGTTTTAATCGATGAAAGTCAAAAAAGACCTTTAAGCTTGATTATCTTTAGCCACAACAAAGCACTACTTGAAAAGGTTTCGACTAAAGTATGGTGGGTGGATAAAGAAGAACATTTCTACGGTTAGAATAGATAATTATTAAGCTTAATAAAAAAAGCTTCCTATATTTTTATAGGAAGCCAAATAATACTGCTAAAGTTAACCCCAAATATAATAACAAGGAATTAGAAACGATAAGTGTAGCTTACGCCAAACTGCATATCGTGATTGCGATAAGTGGTCATTCCCCAATCTGCTGATGTATTAATGGAAGATTGTTTATCTAATTGATAAGTCAATCCTACTTTGGCAAATGGGCGTTGTTTTAACTGCTTTTTATTTTCTGAATAATCAATGTGTTGCTGACCTAAATAATCAATATGGCTACGGAAATCGCCTTGATGGTGTGATAAATTCCACAGTAAGCCCGCTTTAGTATTCAATATGAAAGATGAACCTAATAAGTAGTCCATACCTAGTCCCATTTTGGCTAATAGTGAGTGCGTTTTAAGTGCATCATAATGTGCTGCAAATTGTGCATTTTGAGTTTCACTATATGCTGAACGAGAAACTTGGTTAAATGTTAGTCCAATAAATGGGGTAAGCATTAAATCATCTGCCAATGAATAAGGATAATAACTTTGTAAATCAATATGATATCCAGAGATCCTAGCGTTGCCTTTACCTGCTTCTGTATCTTCTAATACTTGTCTTTCGATGGATATTTTACGATTTAAGTAAGCACCTTTTAGCGACAGGTGTAATGCATTGCTCTTTAACTCAGGATTGAGTGATGGTATTAAATCTAAGCTAAAACCGATTAAAGGTAATGCATAACCTTGATATTGATAGCCTTTAGGTAATGAGGAATAGACATCAGTATCAATGGCAAGGCCGATAACCAATGGAATATGGTTAACATCAAAACGATAGGCTCCACTTAACCCAGTTTGGGTTGCATTAGCTTTATTTACGTTTTGATAGTGTGCAAAACCACTGATACAGGCTTTTTCAGTACCAACAGAGCAAGTTGCAGAAGCTAAATAATGCAGTTGCCCTTGCTGCATATCCATAAGCTTATAGCCGTTTTCAGCCATCAATTGCATTGATTTATAGGTATTTTCAATGTCGATAGGTCTGCTGATAGTAATCGATGGTTTTGCCGTTTCTTTCTCTTTTGCCTTTTCTTTAGCGCGTTGTGCTAGTTCATCTTCTACAGGGGTAAGTTCTTTAGCTTCAGCATCAGCTTTAGCTTTATCGGCTTGCTCTTTGTCTAAGCGCGCTTGTTCTGCTTTAGCTTTATCAGCTTGCTCTTTGTCTAAGCGCGCTTGCTCAGCTTTAGCTTTATCGGCTTGCTCTTTGTCTAAGCGCGCTTGTTCTGCTTTAGCTTTATCAGCTTGCTCTTTGTCTAAGCGCGCTTGCTCAGCTTTAGCTTTATCGGCTTGCTCTTTGGTTAAGCGTTCTTGCTCAGCTTTAGCTTTATCGGCTTGCTCTTTGGTTAAGCGTTCTTGCTCAGCTTTAGCTTTATCGGCTTGCTCTTTGTCTAAGCGCGCTTGTTCTGCTTTAGCTTTATCAGCTTGCTCTTTGTCTAAGCGCGCTTGCTCAGCTTTAGCTTTATCGGCTTGCTCTTTGTTTAAGCGTTCTTGCTCAGCTTTAGCTTTATCAGCTTGCTCTTTGTCTAAGCGTGCTTGCTCAGCTTTAGCTTTATCGGCTTGCTCTTTGGCTAAGCGCGCTTGCTCAGCTTTAGCTTTATCGGCTTGCTCTTTGTCTAAGCGCTCTTGCTCAGTGATATTATCTCTTGTATTCGGTTCGATATTAGCGGTTTGCTTATCTTTTTGTAATTCAGCCAGTATTTGTTGATTTTTTTGGTGTTCATAGCTAACAATCTGTAATTTAAGCCCTATTGGGCTGTTATCTGATGTTGATATATCCCTTTTAATATTATCTTGTTTTGTTTTATAAAAATCTATATCAGATGTATATTCATGGAATTTATTGGAATGTTTATTCCAAGCTTCTACACCTCCGTTATCTATGATTTCCTCTATTTTCTTTTTATTTTCTATGGCTTCATTATATTTTTTAGTTGTTTCTTGTAGTTGAATTTTTAAATTAACTACAAAACGATCATATTCCGTTTGGGCTGTATTTAGTCTTATTTCTGTTGTATTAAAATGATCTTTTGCAGATTTAATATCCTTTTTCGCTAAAATAGTATCTAAGAATATATTAATTTTTTCTTTTTCTTGTTCTATTGTGTTGATTTTCTTTTTATCTAAATGCCAAGCGACCGCATACCACTTATCATCCTGTTTTTTAGAGATCCCAAAAATAGTATTACCATCTTTAGAAATAGAGTGTGCTTCTGATTCTTCGTTGTTATCGTGATTTCTAATTTTAAAATTTGGTAATAAAATAGAATGATTATCTTGAATAAAGTATGCAAAAGCATTTCTAGGGTGTTGTGATAAACGTAATTCTTTTATTTCCCTTAAATCACCATCACCGTATTCGGTCCATCCAACAAAAAAATCACCTTTTTCTGAAATAGCTGTTGCTTCTGAATTATAGTAATTAATGCTACTATTAATTCTAGGGATTTTAAATTTATCGTTATTTTGAATGTTTGGATTGTAAATGAAAGCTTGCCGAATTAATCTCTCATTACGTTCCTCTCTGCGCTTAACAAGTGATTCTACCCAGCCTACGGCAATATCATTTTTTTTAGAAAAATGATTTATTTTTGATGAACCATACTCTGAGTTTGAAAGTAACTCAATCGTGTTTTTTTCTTTGTCATAAATGAAAGCTAATCTAACATTAATTGAATCTGGATTATCTCTTTGTTGTGTACCATAAATATACTTTCCACTATACGAGATACCCGTAATATTGGGATTTTGGTCTGAGGAGTAATTATTGAATATACTTAAATCATTAAAGGCAATAAATCTATTTTTTTCAATGTGATTTTTTAATTCAGTATTATCTATATCACTAAGCAGAACTGTTTTTTTATTTTTATTATCAAAGATAAAAAAATTTTTTTCATTTGTTGGGTCAAGGTGTGAGTCAGGGTCTTTATCTTCCGAGTAAAGGCTAAATAAGCCATCTTCTGTAGTAAGATAATAGTCGTCATCAATATAGTAACTAATACCATTTTTATTATTGAATAAAGTTATTTCTTTTAAATAAATATCATACACAAAAAATATATCACTATTATTATTTTTATGTTCACCATGAGCTGTTAAGTAACGACCATTCTCAGAAAGAGAGAGCGCTTTAATATTATTAAAACCGTTTATTTTTAATGGGTTAAAGCTTTTTCCTAAGTCGTGACTTATATTAATTTTATTATCATCAGAAACTATTATTGTATTTTGGTATTTAGAAGTTAAGATTACGGGAATATCTCTTGTTTCCATTCTACCATGAATATGTTTGTTACTTGAATACTCTTTAAGTGAAAGGCGATCAATAAATTCGAATTTGAATTTGTTTTTTTTAGTTTCGATTAATTCTTTTGGAGAGTCTACGGCATAGCTATATGACGAGTTAATTATTATTGAAGCAATAATTGATAGTTTTATATTTGGTTTACTTATAAGCATAAATTATTATTCCATATATATTGGCAGGTTTTTTTGAAGACTAATTTGATATTCTTTTTATGTCAATATAAATGGATTTTATTTTAAAATACATTGCTAATTATGTTTATTATAATTATTAGTTGTTATTTTAATTTTTTATTTATTTTGATTATGAATATATATTTGTTGTTTTAATATTGAAAATGCCTCTTTTATTTAATTCTTTTTTAAATAAATCAATGTGTTGTTTTTGTGCTATTCTCCAATTACTCGCTTCACCATATACTCCATGCTGATGAAAAGCATTGATTCTAATTAATATGGATTCACCAAGGGAATTAATAAACTGAGAAAGTAATCCAATATTCTCTAAATAATCTGTTTTTTCTGGAATATATAAAAGGCGTAATTCTGTAAGTAAATTATTATTCGCGAGCCATTTAATTGATTCTTTAATACGTTGATTACCTCGACCGGTTAAATAAATATGTGATTCTTCATGCCAACTTTTTAAATCGATCATAGCACCATCCATATAGGGGGCAATTTTCTGCCAACCATTAATTGATAATGTGCCATTACTATCAATTAAACAGGAGAGGTGTTTCAGATCGGGTGCTTCTTTGATTGCTTTAAAATAATCAATCAAAAAAGGCAGTTGTAACGTAGATTCACCACCACTGATGGTGACACCATTAATAAATGCTGCATATTTGCGTGTAAGAGCCATTAGTTCATCAACAGTATAGGTTAATGTCATTGGGCTTGATTGTCGTGGGCATTGTTGAATACAGGTATCACACTGTTCACAGCTTGTACTATTCCAATTTATCTTACCATTTTGTAATGAAAGCGCTTGCTGTGGGCAAGTCGCAATGCAGTCACCGCAACTGTCACAGATCCCCATAGTGTAGGGATTGTGACAATTTTTACACCGCAAATTACACCCTTGCAGGAAGATGGCCAGACGATTTCCTGGCCCATCTACACAAGAGAAGGGGAGTATCTTATTTATCGAAACGCATCTGCTGTTCATAACTGATAACTCGAGGTTTACGTTCAGCGATATGACAGTTTGCTGTGGCTTCATCACCTAACCAAGTGGTATTAAGGCGAGAGCCTTCTTCTTTGTATTTTTTTAAATCAGATAAACGCACCATATAACCAGTAACACGCACTAAATCATTACCCCCCACGTTGGCAGTAAATTCTCTTAATCCGGAGGAAAATGCCCCTAAGCAGAGTTGCATTAACGCATCAGGATTTTGTTTGATGGTTTCATCAACGGTTAAAATATCGCTGATCCCTGAGGTATAAAATTGATGGTGAGGAGCAACCGTCATTAAATGGGTAACAGGGTCTGGCTCTTTACCATAAGGAATGCGAGTCGCAGGAGTTGTGCCAATATCAGAACTAATACCTGATTGTGCATGTAACATGGCTCGATGCTTCCAACCATATTTAACAGGTGTATCAGCGACAAATTGTGCCAGTTTTTCGCTGATCATATAGCTAAGTTTGTTGGCGGATTCATTATCACCATAAGCCGCTTGCTTGCCTTCTTTTTCAAGTAGAAGTGCTACGGCTTCTGCCATGCCATAAATACCAAACATTGGCGCGAAACGATTAGGTGAGATCAAACCTTCTTCTACTAAGAAACTTTGTTGAAAGAAGTTCGATTTTTCATAGAGATATTCACAACGTACATCAATAATCTCTATCTGTTTCTGCATATAAAATGGCAAAACATGAGTTAGAAAATCTTGGCTATCTTGGCTACGTTTAGCGACTTCTTTAAGGTTAATCCGTACTAAAGTGCTACCGCCACCACTTTGCGGCAGAGAGTTATAACAACTGACAATTCCGTATTCATCTTTTCCAAATACCGCATCTTGCAAAATACCGTTAGCAATATGAGGTTTACTGCTGTGGCAAATATTGGTGATGGCTTGGTGAAGAAGGTCTGTTGGTGTTGAATTCGCATCATAAATAAAGGTGAGATTAGGTGCGACTTGCTGAAGTTCAACATCCACTTTAAGAATTAAACGTGTAAGAACAGAGTCTTCAGGGCCAATATTGGCGTGCATAAAAGCATCGGGTAGTGTTCTATCGAGATAACGCCAGAAGCGTTTTAATTTAGGGTAAAGCTGCTCTTCGGTTAGCTCGCCGACATAAGGCAGTAAAATTTTATCAATACGCCCTAAATAAACAGGCATAGAGGTTACAGAAGGAACATGGTGATAAAGGATAGTCAGCATGTTTAAGGCGTCGTCAAAATCTTGCGCAGGTTCGAGTTCTAAATAGCGAGATCCCTGTGCTAAAAACTTCGCGTAATCAGGCAGGACATAACGTGGTTTATAAGGGGCATGACCTTCATACATATCACAGATAACCCGTTCATTAAGCGCTTTAGCTGCATCTTCAGGTAGAGACGGATAAGGCAACATATTCTCAGCTTCTAACGCCAGAAAATGACGTTTTTGTTCCGGGGAAAGGGTTGGGTTTTCTACGATTTGTCGACAACGTTGGATAACAGATTGTTCAGTCATAACCACCTCAGTACTCAAAGAGCCAGAAAAAGATTTAAAACTTATCTTTTTAGGTTAATGACTTGGTCAGAATTTACCGTGACTTTAAACAAAACCCCCTTAAAGATTAAGGAAATAGCACAAAAATACGCATAAATTAGATATATCTAAATAAGTAAATAGAAAAAAGTGAGCTTAGTTAATTATTCACTAAACTCACTGAATAGTTTGCTAAAAAATAAGAATTTATATTTTATCTATTTTATTGTCAGTGTCGTTATTTTCCTCTTTGACACCCTCTTTTAATTCATTTTCTTCATCATTTTCATCCACGCTTTCTTTATCTTCCCCTTTTTCAGTACGAGGCGGTAAATTAGCTGTTAATAAATAAGGAGACTGTTGCCAATGAACGGGAGTTAGCTGAAGAAGGTTATGAGAAAGCAAAAAGCCAATCGCAAGTGCAACTAATAGCATGACTCGCAATAAATTAGTGGTGTTATCGACTTGGCTTGATTCAGTGATCAACTGGTGAGTATCTAATGTCAGCCTTAAAAATCCCTTCGGTTTATCTTTACCCGGTACAGGAACAACAAGTTGGTGATTAAAAGAACCGCCACTCTTCTGTCCTTCTAGTGCTAATCGTTCTTTAACAGTGACATTTTCACCACTATGCGCTATTTGTGTTCCATCTTCTAAATAAAGGCTGGCATCAAGTACCCGACTATTGTGAGTGAGATGATTTAAATTAGCCATAATGAGGGGATTTACGTTATCTTTGCTACTGTCATCCAAATAAGTGGATAAAGAGAACGCAACTTGTTCTGCCAGCGTTTTTGCAAGCTCTTCAAACTGAGTAATACGGGCGTGTTGATTAGCACGGCTAAAATAAGACGCGCCTTGCATAAGAAATGCCAATAGTGCGATACAAATCAGTATAATCGCCGTTTTTTGTAGTTTGAATTTTAGTTTGTCTTTAAGCATGTTCATCCTTTTGCGTAAGCAAGTATGTGCATGTTGCCAGATGAGTCAGAGATAGAATAGGCTGAATAACGATTATTTTGTTCAGACAGGGGAAAACAGGAGAATAAGTATGTCAAATAGTCTGACCTATTGCTATTTACCGGATGAAATCCGTAAATGGCCAGGTCTGCCACTATCACTCAGTGGTGAAGAAGTCATGCCACTGGATTATCGTGCTGGCGATAGTGGGTGGTTACTTTATGGACGAGAACTCGATAAAAAAAGAATTAGCGAGTTTCAACATAAATTAGGCGTGGCAATTGTGGTGGTTTCTTCATGGCGTATTGATGATTACCAAGTGGTACGTATTGCCGGCAGCCTAACCCGTAGAATTCGCCGTTTATCTGATGAATGTGGTCTGGATGTCGTTCCACTAGGTGAAATCCCTCGCTTGCGTTCTCCTGGACTTTTAGTGATGGATATGGATTCAACGGCTATTCAAATTGAGTGTATTGATGAAATCGCCAAACTTGCAGGAGTGGGTGATAAAGTTGCGGCAATAACAGAACGCGCTATGCAAGGTGAAATGGATTTTAGTGAAAGCTTAAAACTCCGTGTTGCTGAACTGAAAGGTGCTGATGCTTCTATCTTGCAAAAAGTAATGGATGATTTACCTCTTATGCCGGGGTTAACGAGCTTAGTGCGTAAACTTCAAGCGATGGACTGGCATATTGCTATTGCATCGGGTGGCTTTACGTATTTCGCCGATAATTTAAAACAAAAATTACGCTTAGTGGCTGCTGTTGCTAATCATCTTGAAATTAAAGATGGCAAACTGACAGGTAAAGTCAAAGGCACGATTGTTGATGCAAAATATAAAGCACAAGTGCTTGCGCGTTTAGCGAAAGATTTAGAGATCCCAATAGAGCAGACAATTGCCATTGGTGATGGTGCAAACGATCTTAAAATGCTGAGAAAAGCGGGGCTTGGCATTGCATATCATGCAAAACCGAAAGTGTATGCTCAAGCAAAAGTCGCTATTCGTCATGCTGATTTAATGGGTGTAATGTGTATTTTAAGTGGTGGTTTAAAACACGAAGAGCGCTAAGTGCGTTTTTCTAAAATCGTTATTGTTGGGAGAAAAGTGTGGCAAAAGCAGCAAAAAGAGCCTTTGTATGTAATGAATGTGGTGCAGATTATCCTCGTTGGCAAGGGCAATGCTCGGCTTGCCATGCGTGGAATACAATTACAGAAGTGCGCCTTGCCGCAACCTCTTCTTCCCGTAACGAGCGTTTCAGTGGCTTTGCGGGTGATGCAAAAGGTGCTAGCCGTGTTCAAAAGCTATCGGAAATTAGCCTTGAAGCATTACCCCGATTCTCAACAGGATTTAAAGAGTTTGACCGTGTATTAGGTGGTGGCGTTGTTCCCGGAAGTGCTATTTTAATCGGGGGAAGTCCCGGCGCAGGTAAGAGTACTTTATTACTACAGACTATGTGCCGTTTAGCTACTGAAATGAAAACGTTGTATGTCACGGGTGAAGAGTCGCTACAACAAGTTGCTATGCGCGCTCATCGATTAGGTTTACCGACAGCAGAACTGAATATGTTGTCAGAAACCAGCATTGAGCAAATCTGTTTAATTGCGTCACAAGAAAAGCCTAAATTGATGGTGATTGACTCTATTCAAGTGATGCATATGGCGGATATTCAATCATCACCGGGCAGTGTTGCTCAAGTGCGTGAAACGGCTGCTTATTTAACTCGTTTCGCTAAAACCAATGATGTTGCCATTATTATGGTAGGCCATGTGACAAAAGATGGCACATTGGCAGGGCCTAAAGTACTGGAACACTGTATTGACTGTTCTGTTATGTTGGATGGTGAGACAGACTCCCGTTTCCGTACTTTACGTAGTCATAAAAACCGTTTTGGTGCCGTTAACGAATTAGGTGTTTTTGCCATGACGGAGCAAGGATTACGAGAAGTGAGTAATCCTTCTGCTATCTTTTTAAGCCGAGGAGATGAAATCACATCAGGCAGTTCTGTGATGGTGGTATGGGAAGGAACAAGGCCTTTGCTGGTGGAGATACAAGCCTTAGTTGATCACTCAATGCTATCAAATCCACGTCGTGTGGCTGTGGGATTAGAGCAAAATCGTCTTGCTATTCTACTTGCCGTTTTACACCGTCATGGCGGATTGCAAATGTCTGATCAAGACGTTTTTGTCAATGTGGTGGGAGGGGTTAAAGTCACAGAAACCAGTGCTGATTTAGCCTTGTTATTATCATTAGTATCAAGTTTTCGTAATCGTCCTTTACCGCGTGATTTAGTGATATTTGGTGAAGTTGGCCTTGCAGGAGAAATTCGGCCTGTACCGAGTGGACAAGAGCGTATTGCAGAAGCTGCAAAACATGGATTTAAACGGGCGATTGTACCGAGTGCGAATATGCCGAAAAAAAATCCTCCTGATATGAAAGTGTATGGTGTGAAGAAGCTGTCAGATGCATTATCTGTTCTTGATGATTTAGAAGATTTCTAAAGGAGCTAATTATGGGACCTTTTGATTATATCAAACAGGCTATCAGAAAAAATGGATATACATTACAACAAGTTGCTGATGAAAGTGATATGACGAAAGGCTATCTTAGCCAATTGATTAATAATAAAATCAAGAGCCCCAGTGCGCAAAAAATGTCAGCGTTACACCAATTCTTAGGGTTAGAATACCCAGTGAAAAAGAAAACCATCGGTGTGATTTTCGGCAAATTTTATCCACTCCATACAGGGCATATTTATTTAATTCAACGCGCTTGTAGTCAAGTGGATGAATTACATGTCATTTTGTGTCATGACGAGCCTCGTGATAAAAACTTATTTATCAATAGTGCGATGTCACAACAACCGACAGTCAGTGACAGATTACGTTGGTTATTACAAACCTTTAAATATCAAAAAAATATTCGTATTCATGAGTTTGATGAGCACGGTATTGAACCACAACCCCATGGTTGGGAAATGTGGAGTGAAGGGATCAAAGCGTTTTTGCACGAAAAGCAGATAACCCCTGATTTTATCTATACCAGTGAACGAGAAGATTCAGAACAATATAATTCTTTCTTGGGTATTGAAACGGTATTGATTGATCCTGAACGTTCCTTTATGAATATTAGTGGTAGCCAAATCCGCCAAGCACCTTTTAAATATTGGGAATATATTCCAACAGAAGTTAAACCCTTCTTTGTGCGTACCGTGGCTATTTTAGGCGGTGAATCTAGCGGTAAATCAACACTAGTCAATAAGCTTGCCAATATCTTCAATACAACCAGTGCATGGGAGTATGGTCGCGATTATGTTTTCTCTCATTTAGGTGGAGACGAGATGGCATTACAATATTCGGACTACGATAAAATCGCATTAGGACATGCTCAATATATTGATTTTGCTGTTAAATATGCCAATAAAGTGGCTTTTGTTGATACGGACTTTGTCACAACGCAGGCATTTTGTTTACGTTATGAAGGTAAAGAGCACCCCTTTGTTCAAGCTTTGATTGATGAATACCGTTTTGATTTAGTTATCTTGCTAGAAAATAACACGCCATGGGTAGCTGATGGTTTGCGTAGTTTAGGCAGTGATAAAGATCGTCGTCGTTTCCAAACTTTACTGATGGAAATGTTAGATAAAAACAATATTGAGTATATTAAAGTTAACTCACCTGATTATGACGAGCGCTTCTTAAGTTGCGTCGAATTAGTCAGAGAATTATTAATGATGCAATCAAAACATATTGAGTAACGTTATAATTAAAAACGCCATTAGTGGCGTTTTTACATTAAAGAATTAACACAAATGCAAGCTTCTCACTTTCTATTAAAGAATAAAGCATTTTTATTCTTTATCACTGATGAGCTATCAGAACAAAATTACTTACTAAAAGATAAAAATACATAAAGAAATCTGTCAAATAAGCTATTTACCTAATAATGCTATTATTTTTCAATAAGGTGAGAAAGGTTACTGAAAATTAATGCGGAGATCTTTATTATAAATATTAGGTATAGATTTATCGGTGTGTATTTCTTTTACCATTAGGTGTGAGGAGTCACACTCTCTATCTTCATTCGCTCAGGTGAAGAAGCTGACTATTTTTCGTAAAAGGACAAGATAATGGCGCAACCTTCCCGTGTTTCACATCGTATTAAGAAAACGGTCATTTCGTTAGCGATTGCTGCTTTAGGTTTTACCGTTTCATCAACTGCATTGTCTTACCAAAAAGTGCATCAGCCAGATAATAGTTATCAGCAATATGTTTCTCAGCGTCAAACTGTTGATAGCTTGATCCAAGATGCGTTAGATGCCTTTAAATCTCCGGCACGAGTGTCAGATGCAGGGTTTACGGGGAAATTGCCATCCAATATGGAAATTGTGGCGCAAAAACTGCAACAAGCTTATAAATTAGAACCTTACCGCCTCGATTTATTATTTAGCACCGCGAGTGCTTATATCTATAACAATGATGTTCCTCGCGCGATTACTATTTATAAACAAATTTTAGAAGCCGCTCCTGATGATATTGATGCGCTAATTTATGTCACTTCATGGACTCGTTTTGAAGGAAAAGACAAAGAAAGTGAAGCGTATTTCAATAAATTGAAATCATTAAATCCAGCTAAAGCTGAAGAGATTAATCGCTTTTTCGCAGAGATTGACCGCGTCAGTAAAATGCCTTTAAGTGATAAATTGACACCGGTAGATTTGGCAAAACTAAATAAAACCAAAGATAACAACGCGATTGTGACATTGGGTTATGCCTTAAATCCCGATGGCACAATGAATAAGATTTTAATTGAACGCTTAAATAAAACCTTAGAAGTGGCTAAACAATTACCTGATGCCATGATTGTCGTTACGGGAGGTGTGCCGAAAGCACATCAAACGGAAGGTAAATTAATGGCGGATTGGTTGGTGAAAAACGGTATTGCACCGGAACGTATTTTCCAAGAAAACTACGCACGTACAACTGTCGAAAATGCGTTATTTAGCCGTTATGCTTTAACCAAACATCGTATTAAAACAGCAGTGATTATTAGCTCTGGTAGTCATGTTCGTCGTGCTGATGCGATTTTCACTATCGCGAGTTGGCAAAGTGGCCCAAGTGATATCTCTTACCTAACAGTTGTCGCACCTGATAAGCCATTAGCGGAATTACAAAAAGCCAGTAAATCAGATATACAAGGTATTTATCGTGATGGCTTAAAAGCGTTAGGATTATGGAGTTTTCGTAGTTATCCATTAGAAGAGCGTTGATTTAATATTGCATTATAAAAAAGCTCAAATAATTTATTTGAGCTTTTTTATTTGATGCGAAAAATAGTTTTGATGATATGTAGCAATTTTACCTTTTTACTTATTGTAATGATAACAATTATCATTACTATTGTTTCTCACAATAGTTCATAACGAGAATAATATAGTGAGAATTCCTTTGATGATATGTGCACTAATGGCATCCTTTCCTAGTTTTGCTAATTGTTTATCTGTAACAGAAGGTAATGAAATAACAGGCCAGTTTGATAACAATACGGTGTGTTTTGCTACTCATTTAGAGCACGAACGTTATGTTGAATTAAACGTAAAAGGCATACAAAATCTACGGTTAGAGACACAAGATGGTACTCATATTCGTAGCTTATTGAAAGATGTTCCCGCTGATGGACAACAAAAAATCCGTTTTTTATTGCCTAAAACGTCTAGTTATCAATTGGTTGGACAAGGTGAGAAGGGGAAGTCATGGCAACTCATGCTAACAACACAACCTTATCAACCTTTAGATAAAGATGCCGGTATTGCACTAACTAGCCCTCGTTTACAAACGCTCGCTAAACAACTTGATCAAAAAAATATTCAGGCGTTTTGGCAACAAATACGTCAGGAAGGGACTCCTCTGATTGAGCCTTATGATAGTGGTAAAAAGCGAGTCACTTTTCTATGGCAAGGCGCCAAAAAGAATGTTTATTTATTGGGATCACCCGATGGTAATCATGATCCGTTAACACGTTTAGCCAATAGTGATATTTGGTATCGTAGTTATATCGTGCCTAACGACACATTAATGCAATATAAATTAGCGCCTGATGTACCTGTTATTGAAAATTCAGCGCCTTTTGAGCAACGTCGCGCGATTTTAACCACGGCACAAGCTGATCCATTTAATTCCCAAAATTCACCAAGTCAATCTGAGGATATCTATAATCACTTTTCTTTATTGTCGCTAGGCAGTAAGCGTGAATGCCAGTTGCCTGATATTCTTGATAGAACCATGAAGGGTAAGACAGAGATTGTTCGCTTTCACAGTGAGATCTTAAATAATGATCGTGAAATAGCACTTTACCGGCCAGCCCAAAAAATGGAAACACCACGGATCCTCGTATTATTTGATGGTCAAATTTATCGTCGCCAATATGGTATTGATAAGTTTTTTGATAAACAGATAGAGGAAGGGAAATTGGCACCGATGATGATCCTATTTGTTGATAGTATTGATAGCGATCGCCGTAGTGTTGAATTACCACCAAATCCTGATTTTTACCGTTTCTTGGCAGATGAATTATTTGTTTGGCTAGAAAAAGAGAAAGGTATTCACATATCAGCAGAAGAAACGATTGTATCAGGCTCAAGTTATGGTGGATTAGCGTCTTCATGGGTTGCATTTAATCGCCCAGATCGCTTTGGTAAAGTACTGAGTATGTCCGGATCTTATTGGTGGGCACCTGAAAATGAAGAGCCTGAATGGCTTATTCGACAATTTGAGCAAGCAGATAAAAAGCCATTACAGTTTTTCTTAGAAGCAGGGCTATTTGAAAGTCGTGGTGATAAAGGCGGGATTTTAAATAATAATCGCCACTTGAAACAGGTTTTAGAGCAAAAAGGCTATCCTGTTCAATCACTCGAAATGGCCAGTGGGCATGATTATATTTCTTGGTGTGAAACCCTGTATTTAGGGGCAAAAGCATTAACTCAAGAGAATGACGAGTTTAAGATCACGCCTTAACAATATGTTTTAATATAACAAAAGCTTATACACGTATTCGCAGTATAAGCTTTTTGTTTGTCATCAAGGTGTCATAAAGTTGTCATCGAAATCGCTTTTACCCTTCATTTCTCTGTCATTTAACTGCCGTAAGCTTTTCCTGACTTAAAACATTAACCCTGTTTTTTACTTTAGAGTGCAAGGAAAAAGCTATGTCTCATCGTTACCAACGTTCTATTTTATCCGTTATTGTCACAACGCTATTGGCTGGTGCGAGTTTCTCTTCTTTTGCAGCTCCCGTTGCTGCCGATGCAATTTTGGCACAAGATCGCGCAGCAAAAGGTAATATCACGGAATTTGGCGGTGCTCGCCGTATGACTCAAGATCAAACTGAGGCATTAAAAGCAGCTTTAAATAATAACCAAGCGAAAAATGTGATCCTCTTTATTGGTGATGGTATGGGGGATTCTGAAATCACTGTTGCACGTAACTACGCTGAAGGTGCAGGTGGCTTTTTTAAAGGTATCGATGCGTTACCGATAACGGGTCAATACACACACTATTCATTAGATAGAAAAACACAAAAACCTAACTATGTAACAGATTCGGCAGCCTCAGCAACAGCATGGGCTTCTGGTGTGAAAACTTATAATGGTGCATTAGGGATTGATGTATTTGGTAAGGATCACCAAACTATTTTGGAATTAGCAAAAGCCAACGGAAAGGCAACAGGGAACGTGACTACATCTGAAATTCAAGATGCGACACCTGCCGCACTGTTTTCTCATGTCACTGGACGTAAATGCTATGGTCCAGTTGAAACCTTAGAAAAATGCTCAACTAATGCATTAGAAAATGGCGGCAAAGGTTCTATCTCTGAGCAACTATTAGTGACTCGTGCAGACGTTACATTAGGGGGCGGTGCAAAAAGTTTTGCTCAAACTGCCGCAGCGGGAGAATACAAAGGTAAAACGTTAGAGCAACAAGCTATCGAGCGTGGTTATCAAATCGTCAAAGATGCAAAATCATTAGATGCAATTACTTTGGCAAATCAGGATAAGCCGGTATTAGGTTTATTCCATGAAGGTAATATGGCTGTGGCGTGGGAAGGACCAAAAGCCACGTATCATGGTAATTTGAATAATCCACCATTAGAGTGCAAACCTAACTCTAAACTCGATCCAAATGCGCCAACACTGGCACAAATGACTAAAAAAGCGATCGATTTACTGAAAACTAATGAAAATGGTTTCTTCTTACAAGTCGAAAGTGCTTCTATTGATAAGCAAGATCATAATGCTAATCCTTGCGGACAAATCGGTGAAACTATTGCGTTAGATGAAGCAGTACAAATCGGTTTAGATTTCGCTAAACAAAACGGCGACACTTTGATTATTGTTACCGCTGACCATGCGCATTCAAGTCAGATTATTGAAGCTGATGTGAAATCAAGTGGCTTAACACAAGCACTTATCACTAAAGATGGTGCGGTTATGGTGGTGAATTACGGTAACTCAGAAGAAGGATCTCAAGAGCATACTGGTGCGCAATTACGTGTTGCTGCTTATGGCCCGCATGCTGCAAATGTGGTTGGGTTAACTGACCAAACAGACTTGTTCTTCACAATGCGTGATGCAATGGGTCTGAAGTAAATTCCAGTTGAATTTATAGTCTGTCTGAACTTGTAGTCGAATTGCCTTACTAAATTGTTGTATTTTCGCGCGACTTAGAGAGATACCCTCTGGTCGCGTTTTTTTATTAAAAATTGAGCCTATTTAAAATAAAATGATAATAAATCAATAGGTTATTTATAGGCTGATTTTGAAAGTGACACATTTTCTGTTATAATTAACAGAATTCACAAATTAATCTATGTAATATTCTCAATTTCTCCATTGATTATTGCACTTAAGTTGCAATATCTTTTAGCCTAGTCACCTTATGTGTTATTAAGGCATTACCAATAAAAATCTTTTCTCAGATGTATCTGCTCATGGTCTTTCTCTTTTTATGAGATTGAAGGAGAACAGAGTCAAACAAACAACGATAAAAATAAGGTTATTATTTCTATGCTGACACTGCTTCATTTACTCTCATCAGTCGCGCTTCTTGTCTGGGGAACACATATTGTTCGTACAGGCATTATGCGCGTCTTTGGCTCTGATTTACGCCGAATTTTAGGTAAAAGTATTAATAAAAAATCCAACGCTTTCCTTGCAGGTGTTGGGGTAACAGCATTAGTCCAAAGCAGTAATGCGACGGCACTTTTGGTTATCTCTTTTGTGACGCAAGGACTTATTTCGATTACACCTGCACTTGTTATTATGTTAGGTGCGGATGTAGGTACAGCACTTATGGCACGAGTGCTGACGTTTGATCTCTCTTGGTTATCTCCACTTCTTATTCTTGTCGGGGTGATTACTTTTTTAAGCCGTAAAAAAGAGCGCGTCGGGCAACTTGGGCGAGTGGGAATTGGCCTTGGCTTAATTATTTTAGCTTTGCAATTGATAGTCACCTCAGCAGAGCCAATCACTCATGCCAGTGCGGTAAAAGCTATCTTTACATCATTAAGTGGAGACACTGTTTTAGCTCTCTTAGTGGGCGCTCTGTTTGCCATGGTGAGTTATTCAAGCCTTGCGGCTGTGTTATTGACCGCGACATTGAGCGCAACTGGGCTAATGCCTTTGTATATCAGCTTATGCATTGTGATTGGCTCTAATATTGGCAGTGGCTTACTTGCGTTAATGAGTAGTCGGGGACAAAATATTGTTTCACGCCAAGTCGTATTAGGAAGCCTCTTCTTTAAATTAATTGGTGCATTATTGGTTTTACCTTGGATAACCATCATTGCAAATAAAATCCAGCAATATGGATTTTCATCGGCTGAAGTCGTTATCTATTTTCATGTTATTTATAACCTTGCACGCTGTGTATTGATGATCCCTTTTGTCGGCATAATGGCAAAATTATGTCAGCGACTTATTCCGGAATTACCAGCCACAGGATCGGAAGTTGCGCCTCGTTATTTGGATCAATCTGCTATTGATACTCCATCTTTAGCTATCGCTAATGCGGTGAGAGAATCACTACGATTAGGTGATGTTGTAGAACAAATGTTGCAACGTTTTACTGCATTAATGGAAGGTGATCGTCAGCAGAAAAGGGAAATTAGTCAGTTAGAAGAAGAGGTGGAGTTGCTCCATAGCAGCATTAAATTGTACATGGCGCAAATTCAACAGCATGATCTAGGTACGGAAGATTCCCGACGTTGGGCTGAAATTATTGATACAGCGATGAATTTACAACAATCATCCGCTATCATTGCGCGTATGTCGGCTGAAGTGGTGAGTAAAGGTTTAAATCATCACTTATTTTTATCGGAGGAAGGACGTCGTGAATTACAGACACTCCTTGAGCGTCTGCAAAGTAATCTGAATCTGGCGATGTCGGTATTTGTTTCCGGCAACATGGAACATGCTCGTAAGTTACGTCGAGCAAAACATCGTTTCCGTTTACTCAACCAACGTTACTCGTTTGCACATGTAGAACGTCTTCATTTGCATAATATGCAAAGCATTGAAACCAGTTCTTTGCATACCAGTTTGCTTGGTGATATGAAACGGTTGAATTCCTTATTCTGTGCGGTGGCTTACCACGCATTAGAAAAAAGTGAATCATCATCAGAACAGGTTAATCATTAATAATGAAAAATAATATTCGTCAATTAACAAGAAATGAAATTCCGCAAGTATGGGAAATTGATAGAACGGAGCTTATTGAAAAGCTATATGTATTGAAAGAAGGAAAGTTGCTTTTATCAAAGCAGCGCTTTGATATGAAAGGTTGGCCAGAAGGTGAGGCAGAACATTACACCCCAGTTTTACTTGAAAGCTTTGATCGAGGAGCGCCTTTTTGGGGTGTTTTTGAACATGATCGATTGGTCGCAGCGGCAAGTGTTGATCCGAAAAAGCGCGGTAAAAATGGTAGTCTGCTTCAACTCTCTTTTTTACATGTCAGCCACCCGCAACGTGGGCAAGGCTTAGCGCGAATATTATTTGATTATTGTGTGGAATATGCGAAGGAAAACGGTGCGGATGGATTATATATTTCATCAACACCTTCTGAAAACAGTGTGAATTTTTATCAGCATTTAGGGTGTCGTTTAATTGATATTCCTGATCCTGAACTTTATGAAAGAGAGCCAGAAGATATTCATATGGTCTTTTATTTTATAAAGCCAAATAACGCTTAATTTCGTTTATTAATAATATTATAAAATCAAACGCCTTTTCGTGAGAATGAGAAGGCGTTTTTTATGTTTTAGAAAATGCTTTAACCTTTTAAAAAATAAGGATATAGAGCGTTTTTTTTCTTTATATAAGTTGATTTAGTATTGGTGCTGTATATAATAATGAAAATCATTATCATTAATGGTGAGTTATTATGGCTAAATTAACACGTTTATCTTCAGTCGCTTCTTGGACATCTCGTATCAGTTTATGGGAAATGTTAGCGGTTTCTTCTTTGCTTACCGTCATTATGCACTCGATTGCTGGAACATCTGCATTTACGTTAGTTTTAGTTGTTTCAATGCTGCTATCAACATTGATGTTATTCCATAAGAAATTGCAGATGTGGGTGATGATCCCGGCTGGTGTTGTGTTGACTTATAGCTTAATGACACTGTTAGTCACATATTCTGGATAATGAATAGAGAGCAATAAAGGATTATTAACTGGGGGTTATCAAAGGAAAAGAAAGGTTAATTGAGTGGTGCGAAGAGGGGGACTTGAACCCCCACGTCCGTAAGAACACTAACACCTGAAGCTAGCGCGTCTACCAATTCCGCCATCCTCGCAGTCAGACAGAACGCGAATTCTATGCCAATTATTTTTGGCGTCAATTATTTTTTATCAATAAATATCTTGGTGATGAAAAATAAAACCCTGTCATAAATAACAGGGCTTGTGATTAGCCTTTCTTGGTGGCTTGGTAAACTTTGAATTTACCTGTTGATGCAAGCACTTCATGAGAGCCAAATACATGATCCAGGATATCTGGATAAGGGATAAACGAATTCGCTACAATGCGTAATTTACCGCCTTTTTTCAGATAATTTGGTGCAAGGCGAATAATATCTTCAGCAGCAGTATAGCTTGTACCTAAACCATCATGGAAAGGCGGGTTTGAGATTATCCAATCATAAGTTTCTTCAACGGCAGAATAGACATTACTTGCAATCACTCGGCCTTCTAATTCATTCACATTTAATGTCGCAATACTGGAAGAAATTGCCGCTGCATTTACATCACACAAGGTGAGTTTCAACATTGGGTTTTTCTTGCCTAAAACTGTAGCAAGAACGCCACAACCACATGCCATATCCAGTAAATCGCCAACCATTGCATCATCAAAAGTTGAAAGTAATAAACGGCTACCTTCATCTAATGCATTTTGGCTAAAGACACCCGGTAATGCCATTACGGTTAAGTCGTCATGGCGATAGGTTTGCCACCAGTTATTACGGTCAAACAGTGTTTGATATGTTTGAGTACCAAAAAATAAGCTACAACGGCGTGCAGAATCTATTTTTTTAAGTTTAGCGATACCGTTCATTAATTCAGTGGCACTTTTAACACCGCTACGGTTTTCACCGACGATAAAAATTTCAGTACCCACTTGTAAGTTAGAGCAAAGGCTACGCAGTTGGAAAGTGGCTTCGTTTTTATTTTTAGGCCAAAAATAGATCAAGGTATTGCAATATTTCACAAAGGATTGATCTGCAACTAAACCGAAGAGTGCATTATCCCCCATTGATTTTAGTAATGGTAGCCACTGGTGATATTGGTTGGTATATGCTCTGACACTTTTTGCCTGAATTTGCGCCGCAAAAGTATCTTGAAGATCACCTGCAATAAGTACATGCCTGTCTGCGAAATGATCTAGGTGACGAAGAATAACTTCGCTAGCAGGGGACAGTGAGGACATTATGATTATTACTCCTTAAAAAACATGAGACGCATGATATCAGATATAAAGAAACCGACGCTATTTATTGGCGTAGTTTATGCCCTCTGATACTATGTACCGTTGTTCTACACTTGATAGGTAAACATAATGAGCCGTAAAGACAGAATGTTATCCCAACTTGGAATTCGTCAGTGGGTACTTCATAAGCCTGCTGTGTTAAAAGGCGAGCATTCTGTTCAATTTCCGGATACAACACGTTTACTTATCATTACTGATGATACCGTTGATCTAAATAACGGGCTTTTCTCTGATATTTTTAGCGCCATGGGGATAGATAAAGACGAAATCTATTGTATTACAACAGATGATGTGAGCATGCTCACAGAATCATTCAATCTTCCCTGCTGGTTATTAGGCACTGATCTCATACTTCCCTCTGAATATACTTCTCTGAGAAGCCCTTCATTACATCAGTTATATTTTGATGCTGATGCAAAACGCGATCTTTGGAAACAAATTTATCAATATGAAGACCATTTCACTCTTAAACCCTGCTGATTTACTTTTAGCATGGGAAATTGAAAAATTAAGTCATTCATTCCCTTGGAGTGAAGAAACATTTTATAGTAACCAAGGTAGTCATTATTTTAATCTGAAAATTTGCATTGATAATATTATTGTAGGTTTTGCAATTACGCAATTAATATTAGATGAGGCAACACTTTTTAATATCGCAATCCATCCTGATTATCAGGGGAAAGGTTACGGTAAAGCACTTTTATTGGAACTGATTGAAACACTTGAGAAAAAAAATATTACTACCTTATGGTTAGAGGTGCGAGAATCTAATGAAAAAGCATTCAATCTCTATGAATCTATAGGATTTAATTTCGTTTCAAAACGCAAAAACTATTACCCAACGAAGACAGGAAATGAAGATGCGATTATCATGGCTTATCCTATTTCTTTCTAATTAAATCTTTATTTAAGTTAAATTTAAAACGCCTTCTATTAGGCGTTTTTTGTTTTATTTGAAGAATGATAATTTTATTTTTTCATTATTTTTATTTGAAATTTATCTTTATTTTTACTTAATGTAAATTTATCAAGTTAATTTCACTTTTGTCATCGTTAAATTTTAAAACGTCAGGTGATTATAACGGTGTTAAAAAGGTGAATAATATTTAAAAGAAGTAGTTGAGTATTTGCTTTTATTTTAAATAAAGTGATTAGTCTCTAAATATAGACAAAATTAAATCTAAATGAAGGTATGTTTATTTAGATCCTTCTATTCAATCCTGAACCGAAAATAAATAGGCTAACGCTTTGCTTTATTGTTAGCTCATAAAGGTAGCTTGTAGAATTTTTAGCAAACATAGGTATGCTGAGCGTATCAATGAAAACAATGTTGCTCTATAAGGCAGTAGATACGATTAATTTTTTCAAACACTAGGCATCACTCCCTCAAGTAGATAAAATAGTAACCATTGATTGTTTATACAGACAAGATAGGCGAAAATAAGCGCCAATTAAGATTAACTTACGGGTTGAATGTTTTTATAGTCACGTTAATTATTACTTATAGCAATATATCAGTGTCTTACATTCTCTCGTCTATCAACCAGAAGATCACCATTGATGTCTAATCCTATTTTTCAGCAAGAAGTTGCTCGTCGTAGAACTTTTGCCATTATTTCGCACCCTGATGCCGCCCAGCCTTTCAACGCTTAAAACCACCTTTCATTGCACACCACAATCACATCTCTACGTACTGAATTTAAAGGCTTTTTGTCTTTTTCTCGTTTCTTTGCTTTTCAATGATGTTCAAGCGTAACCTCGGAAAATGTGTACAAACTTGAGTACAAATCGCCATATTTACCGTTTTTAGCCAAATTCCATGACACAAACCTAGCTGTAGGCCTTGTTCCTACTGGGTTTTAGCCAAAACTTGCCTATATTTTTTATGCCAAAAATCGAGAAATGATGGTAAGACGTTCGCGATTATCTCTAATTGTTTGCCGGTTGAGTTGGTTACCGGTTGCTTTCTTGCTGTCCTAAAAGTTCATTTGTATGGGCCTGATCTTCTGAACAAATCATGCATCTTTCTGACCATCAACAAGTGATGAATCAGGCGATGATAGCTTTACATTGATTTTCAGGAGAATGCAGATGACAGCAG
Organism: Proteus penneri; assembly: GCF_022369495.1. Taxonomy (NCBI): domain Bacteria; kingdom Pseudomonadati; phylum Pseudomonadota; class Gammaproteobacteria; order Enterobacterales; family Morganellaceae; genus Proteus; species Proteus penneri. Next base: position 2,894,303 of record NZ_CP059690.1, on the reverse strand, counting down.
TAGCGCACCAAGTAACCCCTTTTCTAACGTCTTACGAAGTTATGGCTCGTTACCACATTAGCTATACGACGCTCTGGCGAAGAATAAAAGATGGCAGCTTGCCGCAACCTCGTATCAACCGAAATACACGAAACAAGCTGTGGCACATTGAAGACTTGGAGGAGTATGAGAAGAATTAGGAATAGATAGCGTAGCTTAGTTTTTCTGTTGGAGCTTGGACTAACGCTTTGAAACGCCGGCTTGTGCCAACAATATAGTTAATATGTACACCAACTTAGGCTAAGATAGCAGCATGGATTTTTTATTGATTGGATGGATAGGTAAGTGACGACTCCTCAAGAACGGACAACAGGTATTACAAATGCGTCGATAAAAAAACGTTTCGGCTCAATTCCCGCTTGGAAGATGTTGAGTGAATATATCTGGAACGGTTTGGATGCTGGTGCATCAGATATTGATGTCATTATTAACACCTGTGATCTCGGCGGGGTGGAGTCAATAGAGATCCATGATAATGGTGAAGGAATTGACTTTCATAACCTAGACCGAAATTTTGATAATTGGGATGACTCATCCAAAAAACAGGTTACCCAAAAAGGCAGTCAAGGCAGAGGGCGGTATTCATTTCATAAATATGCTGCAACAGCAACCTGGCTTACGAGAAGACAATCTGAGAATGCACGTATTACCATAGACTCGTCTCGTATTAAAACGTACAAAGTTGAGTTGATCGACGATAAAGAACAGCATAGTAGTATTCTTTCAAATGGAAGTGGGACATCAGTATTTCTTACGGGCATTACGAGTGAAAAATCTCAAAAAATCCCTAATATTGAAAATATCATGGAGGAGCTTTCAAATGAATTTGGTTGGAAGCTAATAGTTTTTTCTAACCTTAAAATATCAGTTAATAGAGTCCGAGTGACGCCTCCCCAACATAGGTTGTTTCAAGAGCTTATAGATGTTGATGGAAATATATTTAGTTCAAGTATCATTCAGTGGATAAAAAAACCATCTGGTGAAAAGTCATACAATTATTTTAGAGATTCAAAAGAACATCAGAAGTATAGAAATCTGACTGGTTTTAACTACAAAAACAATTTTTTCATAAGTGGATATATACAATCTGAGTGGTTCGATAATTTTCAAGATACCTCATCTCCAAATGCTGATCTCTTCATTAGTGAAAAGAGTGATGGGAATAAAGTTTTAGCTATGCTGCTAAAAGAACTGCGCAACAAAACAGCCGAGATTTATCAGGGGTTCCTTAGAGAAAGAGCTGTTCAGCTTGTCGATTCTTTCGAAGAAAAAGGATATTTTCCTGTTTACAATTGGGAGTCTGACGAAGATCGTTCCTTTAGAATTGCACATACGAAGAAATTAGTAACTAGTATCTGCGTTGCTGATCCAGCAGCTTTTAATGGGCTAAAGGCTAAGCAAACAAAAATTATAATCGGTTTGCTTGATAGGCTATCTACATCAAGTGAAAATGATAGTTTGATAGATATATTGGAAGGCGTTTTAGACTTAAATAAGGAGCAAATGGATGAATTTGCATCTCAAATAAGTAAATCTAAACTTGATTATATAATTAGCACGATTGGACACATTCATAAGCGAGATCTAGTCGTACAGAAAATGAAGTACCTTTTTAAAGAGCACGCTAAAGAAGTTCTAGAAACACCAGACTTACAAGGTATTATTGAGGCTAATACATGGTTGTTTGGCCCTCAGTACACAACTATAGGTGCCGAAGAGGATGACTTTTCTAATACAGCTAGAAATCTTCGGAATTCAGATATTGAAATATTGGATGGGGACGATATCAGTACCAGTGATCTTATTGAAGGCGCTACCATAGAGGGGGCAAAAGGCCAAGTAGATTTGTTTCTTGCACGCAAAATGGTCACAATTGATCATTCTACACAAGAAGAATTTATTAAATGTACGATCATTGAAATAAAAAGACCAAGTGTAGCATTGAATAAGAAACATTTAGCTCAAGCTGAACGTTATGCTGAGGTACTTGATAAGCATCCTGCCTTTAATGATGAGAGAATGAGATTTGATGTTGTTCTTGTTGGAACTAAAATCTCCCAGAATGATACTCAAATTACAAGGCGGTTGAAAGACCTTGCTGGTAAGGGCGGCGCGGGCCTTGTTTCCGGGGCGGATGAAAGAATTCGAGTATACGTTAAAAGTTGGTCTACAATTTTTAATGATTTCGAGGTGACTCATAGTGCTTTATTACAAAAGCTAAAAATAAAGAGAAGCGAGCTAGAGTATAAATCTAAGCAAACCCTTGTGGATGAATTGCAAATACCTCTCTCTGAGGCGTCGTGAGACTTATAATAATTATTCGATAAGTTGTTTTTTTGTAACTGGAAAAACAACTAATCTAAACCGAGCCAAATGCACTACTTGACTCGGTCATTTGTACTAGCTCAGTCTCTTCCTTAATTCAGCTACCCCTTATTGTCCGAAACGCCAGTTGAATGGAAAGCCTGTCGGCTCGATGATGGTTTCTAGTTGTTGATACCAAACGTCGTAAGCATGACGCATTTCGTCCAGGTACTGATATTGGTTGTAGATAGCATCCAGCCCTTTTTTGCTGTGGCCAATCATCAACTCGGCAACTTCTTGCGTCGTGATGGCAGACATTCGCGTTCGCATCGTTCTGCGAAGATCATGCATAGACCAGTGTTCCATCTCAATACCAAGCGATCTGCGAGCCCAGATTTTCACATTGTTAGGAATAGTGGTATCAAAGCCATTTGTGGCAAGCTCTTCTTGTCCGTTCGCGGGAAACAAGTAAGTTGATTTGCTCATCTGCATCGCCAGTTCAATCAGCTCAATAGCTGGCTTAATCAATGGCCGCATGATCGGCGCTCCAATTTTCTCACCTTGTTTGCGGATCTCTATGGGCACTGTCCACATTGCAGATTGCAAGTCAAAGTGATGCTTTTCAGCTTGAATGAGTTCGCCCTTGCGCCCTCCCAATAAGAGAAGCAGTTTTATGTAGATGCGATTCTTCTCAGTGATTTTTGACTCATGCAAATAGCGCCAAAGTATCCTGATCTCGTTGTCATTTAGCACCCGAGTTCGTTTTCCTTTTTTACCGCCAACCTTTTTTGCTGTGATCCCAGCGGCAGCGTTAATTTCCAAAATTTGTTCATCAATCAGCCAGTCATAGAACTTATGCAGTACAGACACTAGGCGCTCTGTGTTTGACGGAGACGATTCCGAAACCTCACGAAGACAGTTTCGCAAGGACAATTCAGTGATGTCAGTTAATGGATACTTGCCAAGTCGGGGCAGCAAATATATTTCACTGCTGCGTTTTTGGTAGTGCCACGTTTTCTCCTTTAGCCCTTGCTTACCGGCAGAGTCTATCCAGTCTCGAAAAATCGATTCGAAGCTTTGATTAGCAGAATACTTAGCCCGTTCCTGCTGTAGGTAAAGCTTGGGGTTTCGGCCTTGATCAAGTACTGCCCTTAACCTATCCAGCTCATTCCTGGCTTCAGCCAGCTTCATAAGGGGGTAAGTACCTATGTCTACCCGCTGTTGCTTGCCATCGAACCGATAACGAAACTGAAAAACAATTTTGCCCTTGGGCGATACCCGAGCACTTAGCCCATCTCGGTCGGCTTTTACTACGGTTTCTTTTGCTTCTTTATTTAACCTGGCATCGAGCCAGCTAACTGATAACGCCATGTTATAAGCCCAGCCCTAGTTTTGATTTTAATGATTGTTTACGTGTTTCTGCTTTGGGTTCTGGCGCTGTACTCATAGAAGTAACTTCACCATCTGGTGCAAGGCCATCCACCGGTACAGATGTCGTGGATAGATTGGGTTGGCTCATTTGAATTAACCCAAAGGTTGCCAGCATCCGCAGACGCTCAGCGCGTTCCCGTGGTGGCGTCTTTTCCAATTCTTTGAGTAGTTCTGGGTGGCTCCCTGGGGGAATGTTGACGACAACTCTCATGATCATGCCCCATAAAACCAGAAGCCTCGGACGTTCGCCAAAACAGACTGCTCAGGCACGATGATCTTGCTTCGTGAAAAAATCTCCTTGGCCGCTTCCTTATAAGCCAAGGCTCCACCTCCGGCGATCAATACCAAGTCCGCATTAATGCTTTCGTCACGCATGGATTGACGCATGGCTGTAAGAGCAACAGGCGCTACCTTTTTCATGGCAGCATTCAGATAAGGTGAAATATCGACTTTTTCTCCAAATAGCAGGACCTGTAAGTCGCCGGTTCTCATGGCTTTTTCAAGTCGATCCATTCCGACTTTGGCACCATGATCTTCCGAAATCAGCTTATCGATGGTTTCCAGTAGCACGGACATTGCCTGAAGACTGGTTCCTGATGAGCTGTAGCGAATTTCTCCGGCCTCAAGGGCAACCCAATCAACAGAAAAGAAGCCGGGATCAATGACGACGACACGACCTTCTTCAATCAAGCCCAGATCACCACCCGTTTGAACCAGATCCATATAGGCACCGGCAGGCTGTGGTAGTACTTTGACGTCATGAACGGTGATGCTGCGCTTAGGCGTCACTTGATGGACACCTTTTAAACGCTGCACAAGGTCAGACTTACGTTGTGGTTCATGAAACTGGGAAACCGGTAATCCAGTGACAACCAAATCGATGGATTCTGTTTCAGCCATTAACAAGGCGGCATGAAAAAGTGCCTTATAGGTTTTTGTGGTGGGATATTCCGGGTGAAGCTCTCGTTCCCAGCCTTGAAGGCGTCCAGCAGGAACACCAGCGGCCCAGCGCTCATTATCGACAGAGACATACAAACAAGTTTCATCATCGCCTCCACCGATACGCTCCGGCATACGATCCGCTGGACCGGCACCCGCAGGTAGAATAATGGTTTTCGGTTCACTACCTGATTGGCCAATTGCCAGCTTCAGGTTTGAGTAACCGATATCTACGCCTAGTACAAACATACTTATCTCCTGTGCACTCAAAGTGCTCTAACGGTTTTCAATCAACCGCGCTGTTCACGCTTGGGCATTTCCAAGTGCTCTGGCGGTTTACTCAAATGTCATTATCAGGATTCGGTGCACTGGCGGTGGGCAGAAAGGTGACAAATCCTTTCATCTATCTGCCTATTGCATTTTTGCAAAAGTATGAGAATAGGCTCTGTTTGGCGGCTGGTGACCTAGCCAAAAAAATTGAGACGCCAAACGTCGTTTGCATTCTGGCCTGAACTTGCCAAACGGTTTGTATCTTCATGGCGATACGTCTTTTTAGGTGTTTTTAAGTGAAATCAGCCTGTATCCCTTGTCGGGTATGGGATTGAGCGAGTCGATTTATATCGAGACGCCAAACAGTGATTGTGACGGCAGTTTTACGTTTGGCGTTTCGATCCAAAAGCCAAACGGATAGTGGTTTTGGCTTTAGGGGTTAATTGGATGGGGAAATTGGTTTGGTAGAAATCGTCAATGAACAATGGAAAGCAGATGTATCAGATTTACTTCAGCAAGAAACGGACAGGCTAAAAGCGCTGGCACGAGCTGAAGTTGATGACTTTTGGGTTACCCATTACAAGGTTCGAGAGAATGAGCCCTTTAAAGACTGGGGTCTGCTTGGTGTCCGTATCAGAGACTTTAAGTATGGCTTTGGCATAGAGTGGTATATCAACAGTTTTCACGGTCAACGAGGCAAACGCGTGGTCTTTAGCAAGGGGCTGCGTATCTCAAAGACGAAGCTGAGATACGCATTTTTAGACTGCCAAGGTTTGGCCAAAGAATGGGAGCTAGCGCTGGCCATGGAGAAAGAGGAATTCTTCAGTGATATTCGACGCCAGGTTGATAAGCTCAACATGCTGCGTCGCAGAGTGAATGCGTATTGAGTCAACTGCGCTACTTCACTCGCGGTAACTGGTCCCAGCGTGTTGTATAAGCGGGAGACAAATGCTCTCGCTTCATCGACCAATCTTTCTTGAGTCCTTGTCCAGCAAAGAAAACCTTTCCGGCACCGCTTTGGTTAATGGTGTCCAATACAGACATTAGCTGCTGGCTATTAGAGCGGGTCGATACGTCATCGAATAGTCCTGGTTGAAACATGCCAGGATCGTAAAAGTCAGACAGCATGACGCCCGCTTTGGCATAACGAAAACCATCCTTCCATATCCGCTTGAGTAAGTGATTGGCCAGCTCGATAAAATCCCGCGTGTCGCAACTGGGGATTAGCAATTCACCCGATGCAGAGTTGCTGTACTGCGGCTCGTTGTCCTTAAAGGGGCTGGTACGTATGAACACGGTCAGCACTTTGGCTTGCTGCTGTTCTTTGCGAAGTTTCTCAGTGGCGCGGGTTGCGTATTCGCATACGGCTTCACTTAAAAATTCAAAGTGCGTCACTTTTACGCCAAATGAACGGCTACAGACGATTTGCTTCTTAGTTGGCGGGATCTCTTCAAGTTCAATGCACGACTCACCATTGAGCTCTCTGACGGTTCTTTCTAAAACCTCTGAAAACTGGTCTCTGATGGCTCTAGGAGAGGCATTGGCGAGATCTAAGGCTGTGGTGATACCCAACGCATTTAAACGCTTAGAAAGCCGTCTACCAACGCCCCAAACATCATCAACCGGGACTAATGCGAGCAATCGACGTTGCCGATCTGGATTGGTCAGGTCTACAACCCCCTGAGTAGCTGGATATTTTTTGGCGGCATGGTTAGCCAGTTTGGCGAGTGTTTTAGTCGGTGCAATGCCTACACAGACGGTGATCCCAATCCAGTGGCCTATGCGCTCTCGCACTTGTTGTCCGAACTCGACAAGAGATATGGCAGACTCAATACCGGTTAAATCCAAAAACGCTTCGTCAATAGAGTAAACCTCTACTCGTGGTGCCATCTCCTCCAAAGTGCGCATCACTCGACTGCTTAAATCTGCATACAGCGCGTACAGTTGGCTAAGAATTCCCGCTAAAAATAGACGAGTAAGTGAGCAACCATTCTGCCGCATGGGTTGCTGGCGTCTAACACCAGAAAAATCACCCAGCCCAACCCGCTGTCTATTTTTTAAGGTGGGCATTCATCTACATGTCTAATTTTTTACCAATTTGATCGCTAAGATGTACTAATTTGATTACCGAGGGAGACTGACGGACTAATTACTTAGGGGCTTAATCGTACAATCTCCACTCGACACCACACAACTCACTTCTGGACATTTCTGAGTTGCATTTTAGCTAATTTAGAAAAACATGAATTAGATAAAGTATGGAAATTTCAAATCAATATGAGGCGGACATGAAGAAATTGAAAAAAGTAGCTTAACTGGGTTGGTCAATTTTGGTTGACCACGTCATGTTCCGGTGAGTACGCAAGTCATTGGCGCTAACGAATATGAAGGTCACTTTGCTTTTGACTTACTCTATAACAACTCTTCAGATATACAGCCTAATACCTTATCGACCGATACGCATGGTACCAATAATGTTAACTTCGCTATATTAGATTTCTTTGGTTACACATTCGCCCCTCGATACGCGAAAATGAAAAAGGTGTTTTTTGAGCTATTTGAAGTGACTGAAGAGAACGGAGGCCGTATTCAATTAAAGAAAGATATTAATCATAAGCTAATTGCTGAAGAATGGGACAATATTCAGCATATTGTTTGTTCATTGAGTCGTAAAACCACCACTCAAAGCACAATCATTAGAAAGTTGAGTAACGGCAAGAGCCGAAGATTGTCAGCATTGCATGAGTACGACCGTTTAATTAAATCTATTTATGTTTTGGAGTATGTTGATAATTCAACGTTGCGTCATTACGTCCAGCAAGCCTTGAACAGAGGTGAAGCATACCATCAGTTAAAACGTGCTATTACTTCAGTTAATGGCAATAAATTTCGTGGGGGGAATGATTACCAAGTATCACAATGGGGTTCTAGGGATTTTCCCCTCTAAAAAGACTTAATCCTCTGTAGACCACACCAATAAATGGCTGCGGAGGTGGGTTACTACTTATAAGTGTGGCAAATTAGGTAAATATCGTACATTTAATACGGAACAGCCCTGATATGGCCATCAAAAACGAAATTACTATTCTCACGAGAGCAGAACAGGCAGATCTTTATTCCCCACCCATTTTTTCAATCGAAGAACAACGTCTGTACTTTTCTCTGAACGATGCGGAATTGGCAGTTTTTCGGTCAATTCGTCTCAGAGCTCATAGATGTTACTTTGTCGCGATTTTGGGATACTTCAAATCAAAGCCCGTCATCCTAGATATCGCTTACTCGCAGGTTTCTAAGGATTTAATGTTCATCAGTAAAGAGCTGCTTGGCGGCAAGGGCTCAGACCATTCACTCCTCACAAAAACAAAAGATCGACTCTACGCAAAAGTATTAGACCTTGCTGGTTATCACAAATGGGACGAAAGTCAGCACTTCAATTCTCTTTTCGACCACCTTGTTCAGGTGGGCAATGCCTGGCTGGAGCCGCGTTACCTCTTTGATACTGCTATTGAATTCCTAACCAGTCACAGCATTGCTATCCCTAGGTACACCGTACTCCAGAGACTGATAAGCAGAGCGATGCAGCAGGTCAGAAAAGACCTGGCGCACCAACTTAATCAACTCACCAGTCCTGAACTTCACGTCTTTCTGGACAGCATAACAGCCATTGATGACGGACTAAGCCTGAACCAGCTCAGAGGCGGTGCAAAAAGTCTGACCGTACCTGAACTTAAAAAAGAGCTTGCCCTTTATCATCAGTTAGCGCCATGGCGCACGCAAATCAATGGCGTTATCGATGGGCTTAATCTGTCTCTTAAAAATCGACAACACTTCGGTGAGCTCATCAACTATTACGGTAGTAAACTCAAACGATTCAAACGCGCACAGCAGCATCTATGGTTGCTATGTCACCTGACAGAGCGGATACAACTGGCACTGGAACGGTTAACTGATGGGTTCATTTACCATATCCGCAAGCAACAAGAAGCTGCCAACACCTTTGCACAACAAGCAGTGTTCCTGTCCTGGCAGTCAGCCGCGGACAATGTCACGAAAGCGGCAGAGTTACTGCATCTGTTTGTGGATGAGAACATTGATGATAATCAACCCTTCTCAGTAGTCAGACAACAGGCATTGAAGGTCATGAATGACAGGGATATCCAGACCCTCTGCCTTTACCTGAAAAAACAGAAACGGACCGTGGAAGAGTACCAGTGGCAACATTACGATGAACAATGCAATCTCCTGGAGCAACTGTTAAGGCAGGTGTTCTTGTGCCTTGAATGTGAGGCCGGTAAAGGCTCAGAAGCCGTCGTCGCCCAACTTCAACAGATGCAGACGGAAATCGCATTCGGTGGACCACTGAAGACGATGGATACGTCGCTCATCCCGAAAAAGCACCTCCCATGGTTGGTTAAACAGGATAACGTTAACCCGCAACGTTACGAATGGCTGCTCTACCGGCAGTTAACCTCACGACTGAATGGACGCATTTATTTGCCAAATGTTACCAAATACCGCGCACTGGAAGACGACCTGATCCCCCAGACATCGCAGGATACCTTGCTGGCCTCATCAACACTGGACAGACTAAAACAGCCCGCAGAGTTATTGTTACAGGAGAAACAACACCGGCTGGAAAGTGCACTCAAAGACGTTGCTCTCCATATTGATGAGGGAGACAATCGAAATGTGATCATGAAAAATCGTACCGGTACCCGCTGGCGTCTGCCGACCAAAAGCGCTACATCTCTGGTCAACAATCCCTTTTTTAAGCGAATGCAACCGGTCGGTATCGCGGATGTACTGCGGTATGTAGAGCGCGAAACCGGGTTCATGAAATGTCTGACTCATGTACTTCCGATACAAAAACAAGGGTTCACTCATCAGGATGATTTACTGGCCATTCTGATTGCCAACGCCACTCACCGTGGTGTGTATGGCATGGCGCAGATCTCCGATCGAAGCTATGAACACCTGAGTACGGTGCAGGCCAACTATATCCGGCCTGAAACGCTGCATGACGCCAGCGACGTGATCAATAATGCGGTTGCAGCGCTACCCATCTTCCGCCACTACCATATTCAGGAGGACCAGCTGCATGCCAGTGCGGATGGTCAGAAATTCGAAACCCATCTGGAAACCTTTAAAACCCGGTACTCCTCTAAGTATTTCGGCACCAACAAAGGGATCACGGCCATGACACTGGTGGCCAACCACAGCGCCCTCAATGCTCGGATCATCGGTTCCAACGAGCACGAATCACACTATATTTATGACCTGTTACAATCCAACAGCAGTGAAATCAAACCTGACGTACTCTCGACAGATACACACGGTGTCAATCATGTTAACTTCGCCTTACTGGATCTATGCGGTTACAGTTTTGCACCGCGATACGCGCAGTTCAGTAGTGTCATCAATGATCTGTTTGATGTGACTGAAAGTGAACAAGGCAGCACCATACTGGCGCTAAAGAAGCCTATCAGAACGAATGTTATTACAACGGGATGGCAAGATATCAGGCGTATTGTTCTGTCACTTCAGACAAAGCGGACGACACAAGCAATGCTGGTAAGAAAGTTGTCTGGTTACCCTTCTGGACACCCAATATTACAGGCTCTGACGGAGTATAATCGACTGGTTAAAGCGCAATATTTACTTGACTACATCGACGATGCCAGTTTGCGGCAGTATGTGCAACGTGCCCTGAACCGGGGAGAAGCATGGCACTTCCTTAGACGAGCCATTGCGTCGGTGAATGGTGATCAGTTCCGTGGCAAAAACGAGTCTGAAATCGCTATCTGGAATGAATGCGCAAGATTGCTTGCCAACGCGATCATCTACTTCAACTCCGCGATACTGAGTCATCTTCTGGGACACTTTGAAGCGAGAGGAGATGAAGAGAAAGCGGGTATCACTCGTGCTGTTTCGCCCGTTGCGTGGCAAAATATCAACTTAAGCGGAACGTATAACTTCACTAATACTGGGAAATTGCCCAATATTGGCGAAATAACAAGGCCGATAGTGGATGATTAGGCTCCAAGCTGAAAGTAAACCACCTCCGCAGCCATTTATTGGTGTGGTCTACAGAGGATTATGTCTTTTTAGAGGGGAAAATCCCTAGAACCCCACCTTGAGACAGAACGCGCCTTGGTCAGAATCCCAGTCGCTGGGCGGGTTTGCGCCTACGCTCTTGACCCCCACGAGGTCTGGAAAGGGTACGACAACGCCAAAGAATACGCGGCCTTCGTGACCAAGACGCTGGTCAACAAGGACGGCGATATTAAGCGCCGGATCATGTCGATGTTTAGCCCAGAGGAACGCCCAGACGACAGGGAGTGACGGGCACTGGCTGGCAATGTCTAGCAACGGCAGGCATTTCGGCTGAGGGTAAAAGAACTTTCCGCTAAGCGATAGACTGTATGTAAACACAGTATTGCAAGGACGCGGAACATGCCTCATGTGGCGGCCAGGACGGCCAGCCGGGATCGGGATACTGGTCGTTACCAGAGCCACCGACCCGAGCAAACCCTTCTCTATCAGATCGTTGACGAGTATTACCCGGCATTCGCTGCGCTTATGGCAGAGCAGGGAAAGGAATTGCCGGGCTATGTGCAACGGGAATTTGAAGAATTTCTCCAATGCGGGCGGCTGGAGCATGGCTTTCTACGGGTTCGCTGCGAGTCTTGCCACGCCGAGCACCTGGTCGCTTTCAGCTGTAAGCGTCGCGGTTTCTGCCCGAGCTGTGGGGCGCGGCGGATGGCCGAAAGTGCCGCCTTGCTGGTTGATGAAGTACTGCCTGAACAACCCATGCGTCAGTGGGTGTTGAGCTTCCCGTTTCAGCTGCGTTTCCTGTTTGCCAGCCGGCCCGAGATCATGGGGTGGGTGCTGGGCATCGTTTACCGCGTCATTGCCACGCACCTGGTCAAGAAAGCGGGCCATACCCACCAAGTGGCCAAGACGGGCGCGGTCACCCTGATCCAGCGTTTTGGATCGGCGCTCAATCTGAATGTTCACTTCCACATGCTGTTTCTCGACGGTGTGTATGTCGAGCAATCCCACGGCTCAGCGCGTTTCCGCTGGGTCAAGGCGCCGACCAGCCCAGAGCTCACCCAGCTGACGCACACCATCGCCCACCGGGTGGGTCGCTATCTGGAACGGCAAGGCCTGCTGGAACGGGATGTCGAAAACAGCTATCTGGCCTCGGATGCGGTGGATGACGACCCGATGACACCCCTGCTGGGGCACTCGATCACTTACCGTATCGCTGTCGGTTCACAGGCGGGGCGAAAGGTGTTCACTTTGCAAACTCTGCCGACCAGTGGTGATCCGTTCGGTGACGGGATTGGCAAGGTAGCCGGGTCCAGCCTGCGCGCCGGCGTGGCGGCCAGGGCCGATGAACGCAAGAAGCTCGAACGGCTGTGCCGGTACATCAGCCGCCCGGCGGTATCCGAGAAGCGGCTGTCGTTAACACGAGGCGGCAACGTGCGCTACCAGCTCAAGACGCCGTACCGGGACGGCACCACGCACGTCATTTTCGAACCATTGGATTTCATTGCAAGGCTGGCCGCCCTGGTACCGAAGCCCAGAGTCAACCTAACCCGCTTCCACGGGGTGTTCGCACCCAACAGTCGGCACCGGGCGTTGGTCACGCCGGCAAAACGGGGCAGGGGCAACAAGGTCAGGGTGGCTGATGAACCGGCAACACCAGCACAACGGCGAGCGTCGATGACATGGGCGCAACGGCTCAAGCGTGTTTTCAATATCGACATCGAGACCTGCAGCGGCTGCGGCGGCGCCATGAAAGTCATCGCCTGCATTGAAGACCCTATAGTGATCAAGCAGATCCTGATCACCTGAAGCACAAAGCCGAAACCAGCGGGACCAGGGCGTTACCCGAAAGCCGGGCGCCACCGGCTGAGCTGCTCCTGGGTCTGTTTGACTGACGAGCCTGAAGGCCAACGATACCAATCAAAATGCTGCGTTCACAGCGCCGCGGCAGGATCCGCCGTGCTGGTTGTCGGAAAAGGAGCCGCTAGTGGGAAAGAGGAGGGTAAATTTTCAGCGTTGCTGGCTCCCCGTCAGCCGGATTGGGTTGCATCGCAGGGGTGTCGAAAGAGTCAACTGCGGTCCAAAGCTGTTGGACTTGGGTGAAAAGGGCGTTTATTCTTCCTATACGTATGATTCAAACTGCAGATGAGTTACATTTGAAAGAAAAGGTGAAAAACCAATTGAGAAATTATTGCATGTGCTTAATGCCTCAAATAAAAAATTAATTATTCAATACCGATCATTATGAAACTATCATTAATTGTTGCCATGGATAAAAATTTTGGCATTGGTAAAGACAACGATTTGTTATGGAAATTGCCGGCTGATATGAAATTCTTTAAAGAAACTTCAACAGGTCATGTAGTAATAACCGGACGTAAAAATTATGAATCTATTCCTGAGAAATTTAGACCCTTGCCAAATCGTGAAAATGCCGTTTTAACTCACCAAATCGGCTATCAAGCACCAGGAGCTCATGTCTTTTTTTCACTTACTGAATGTTTAGAGTTCTATAAAAATGAAACCGAAAGAACTGTTTTCATCATTGGTGGGGGACAAATTTATGCAGAAGTTATGCAGCGAAACATCCTTCAAGAAATGTATATCACACAAGTAGATGGAGTGTTTGACGCAGATACTTTTTTTCCTAAATTTTCTGAATCTGAGTGGAATAGTGAAACTGTACTGAAACAGGGTATTGATGAAAAACACGCTTTTGCTTTTGAAATAAAAAAATATACACGTAAATAACTCTAAAACTTACTGTTTTTGTTGAAATGTTTTGTATGTAACGGTTTCAAAACTTCAACGACCTTACTAACTTTGCCTCCTTATGATTTTATGTATAGCTGAAAAACCTTCTGTGGCAAAAGATATTGCCGAAGTAATTGGTGCAAAACAACGCAACAACGGCTTTTATGAAGGAAATGGCTATTGGGTAACCTGGACTTTTGGCCATCTGTGTACATTGAATGAACCCCATGATTACAAAGAAAATTGGAAATACTGGAAATTGGAAGATCTGCCAATTGTACCTAAAAAATTTGGCATTAAACTAATTGATAACGATGGAGTAAAAGGCAATTTGCTGTTATTGAAAAATTGGTAGCATCTTGTTCTGAAGTCATCAATTGCGGGGATGCCGGGCAGGAAGGGGAGTTGATACAAAGATGGGTATTGGCACCTGGTCAAGAAAGCGGGCCATACCCACCAAGTGGCCAAGACGGGCGCGGTCACCCTGATCCAGCGTTTTGGATCGGCGCTCAATCTGAATGTTCACTTCCACATGCTGTTTCTCGACGGTGTGTATGTCGAGCAATCCCACGGCTCAGCGCGTTTCCGCTGGGTCAAGGCGCCGACCAGCCCAGAGCTCACCCAGCTGACGCACACCATCGCCCACCGGGTGGGTCGCTATCTGGAACGGCAAGGCCTGCTGGAACGGGATGTCGAAAACAGCTATCTGGCCTCGGATGCGGTGGATGACGACCCGATGACACCTGCTGGGGCACTCGATCACTTACCGTATCGCTGTCGGTTCACAGGCGGGGCGAAAGGTGTTCACTTTGCAAACTCTGCCGACCAGTGGTGATCCGTTCGGTGACGGGATTGGCAAGGTAGCCGGGTCCAGCCTGCGCGCCGGCGTGGCGGCCAGGGCCGATGAACGCAAGAAGCTCGAACGGCTGTGCCGGTACATCAGCCGCCCGGCGGTATCCGAGAAGCGGCTGTCGTTAACACGAGGCGGCAACGTGCGCTACCAGCTCAAGACGCCGTACCGGGACGGCACCACGCACGTCATTTTCGAACCATTGGATTTCATTGCAAGGCTGGCCGCCCTGGTACCGAAGCCCAGAGTCAACCTAACCCGCTTCCACGGGGTGTTCGCACCCAACAGTCGGCACCGGGCGTTGGTCACGCCGGCAAAACGGGGCAGGGGCAACAAGGTCAGGGTGGCTGATGAACCGGCAACACCAGCACAACGGCGAGCGTCGATGACATGGGCGCAACGGCTCAAGCGTGTTTTCAATATCGACATCGAGACCTGCAGCGGCTGCGGCGGCGCCATGAAAGTCATCGCCTGCATTGAAGACCCTATAGTGATCAAGCAGATCCCGATCACCTGAAGCACAAAGCCGAAACCAGCGGGACCAGGGCGTTACCCGAAAGCCGGGCGCCACCGGCTGAGCTGCTCCTGGGTCTGTTTGACTGACGAGCCTGAAGGCCAACGATACCAATCAAAATGCTGCGTTCACAGCGCCGCGGCAGGGATCCGCCGTGCTGGTTGTCGGAAAAGGAGCCGCTAGTGGGAAAGAGGAGGGTAAATTTTCAGCGTTGCTGGCTCCCCGTCAGCCGGATTGGGTTGCATCGCAGGGGTGTCGAAAGAGTCAACTGCGGTCCAAAGCTGTTGGACTTGGGTGAAAAGGGCGTTTATTCTTCCTATACGTATGATTCAAACTGCAGATGAGTTACATTTGAAAGAAAAGGTGAAAAACCAATTGAGAAATTATTGCATGTGCTTAATGCCTCAAATAAAAAATTAATTATTCAATACCGATCATTATGAAACTATCATTAATTGTTGCCATGGATAAAAATTTTGGCATTGGTAAAGACAACGATTTGTTATGGAAATTGCCGGCTGATATGAAATTCTTTAAAGAAACTTCAACAGGTCATGTAGTAATAACCGGACGTAAAAATTATGAATCTATTCCTGAGAAATTTAGACCCTTGCCAAATCGTGAAAATGCCGTTTTAACTCACCAAATCGGCTATCAAGCACCAGGAGCTCATGTCTTTTTTTCACTTACTGAATGTTTAGAGTTCTATAAAAATGAAACCGAAAGAACTGTTTTCATCATTGGTGGGGGACAAATTTATGCAGAAGTTATGCAGCGAAACATCCTTCAAGAAATGTATATCACACAAGTAGATGGAGTGTTTGACGCAGATACTTTTTTTCCTAAATTTTCTGAATCTGAGTGGAATAGTGAAACTGTACTGAAACAGGGTATTGATGAAAAACACGCTTTTGCTTTTGAAATAAAAAAATATACACGTAAATAACTCTAAAACTTACTGTTTTTGTTGAAATGTTTTGTATGTAACGGTTTCAAAACTTCAACGACCTTACTAACTTTGCCTCCTTATGATTTTATGTATAGCTGAAAAACCTTCTGTGGCAAAAGATATTGCCGAAGTAATTGGTGCAAAACAACGCAACAACGGCTTTTATGAAGGAAATGGCTATTGGGTAACCTGGACTTTTGGCCATCTGTGTACATTGAATGAACCCCATGATTACAAAGAAAATTGGAAATACTGGAAATTGGAAGATCTGCCAATTGTACCTAAAAAATTTGGCATTAAACTAATTGATAACGATGGAGTAAAAAGGCAATTTGCTGTTATTGAAAAATTGGTAGCATCTTGTTCTGAAGTCATCAATTGCGGGGATGCCGGGCAGGAAGGGGAGTTGATACAAAGATGGGTATTGGCACCTGGTCAAGAAAGCGGGCCATACCCACCAAGTGGCCAAGACGGGCGCGGTCACCCTGATCCAGCGTTTTGGATCGGCGCTCAATCTGAATGTTCACTTCCACATGCTGTTTCTCGACGGTGTGTATGTCGAGCAATCCCACGGCTCAGCGCGTTTCCGCTGGGTCAAGGCGCCGACCAGCCCAGAGCTCACCCAGCTGACGCACACCATCGCCCACCGGGTGGGTCGCTATCTGGAACGGCAAGGCCTGCTGGAACGGGATGTCGAAAACAGCTATCTGGCCTCGGATGCGGTGGATGACGACCCGATGACCCCTGCTGGGGCACTCGATCACTTACCGTATCGCTGTCGGTTCACAGGCGGGGCGAAAGGTGTTCACTTTGCAAACTCTGCCGACCAGTGGTGATCCGTTCGGTGACGGGATTGGCAAGGTAGCCGGGTCCAGCCTGCGCGCCGGCGTGGCGGCCAGGGCCGATGAACGCAAGAAGCTCGAACGGCTGTGCCGGTACATCAGCCGCCCGGCGGTATCCGAGAAGCGGCTGTCGTTAACACGAGGCGGCAACGTGCGCTACCAGCTCAAGACGCCGTACCGGGACGGCACCACGCACGTCATTTTCGAACCATTGGATTTCATTGCAAGGCTGGCCGCCCTGGTACCGAAGCCCAGAGTCAACCTAACCCGCTTCCACGGGGTGTTCGCACCCAACAGTCGGCACCGGGCGTTGGTCACGCCGGCAAAACGGGGCAGGGGCAACAAGGTCAGGGTGGCTGATGAACCGGCAACACCAGCACAACGGCGAGCGTCGATGACATGGGCGCAACGGCTCAAGCGTGTTTTCAATATCGACATCGAGACCTGCAGCGGCTGCGGCGGCGCCATGAAAGTCATCGCCTGCATTGAAGACCCTATAGTGATCAAGCAGATCCTTGATCACCTGAAGCACAAAGCCGAAACCAGCGGGACCAGGGCGTTACCCGAAAGCCGGGCGCCACCGGCTGAGCTGCTCCTGGGTCTGTTTGACTGACGAGCCTGAAGGCCAACGATACCAATCAAAATGCTGCGTTCACAGCGCCGCGGCAGGGATCCGCCGTGCTGGTTGTCGGAAAAGGAGCCGCTAGTGGGAAAGAGGAGGGTAAATTTTCAGCGTTGCTGGCTCCCCGTCAGCCGGATTGGGTTGCATCGCAGGGGTGTCGAAAGAGTCAACTGCGGTCCAAAGCTGTTGGACTTGGGTGAAAAGGGCGTTTATTCTTCCTATACGTATGATTCAAACTGCAGATGAGTTACATTTGAAAGAAAAGGTGAAAAAACCAATTGAGAAATTATTGCATGTGCTTAATGCCTCAAATAAAAAATTAATTATTCAATACCGATCATTATGAAACTATCATTAATTGTTGCCATGGATAAAAATTTTGGCATTGGTAAAGACAACGATTTGTTATGGAAATTGCCGGCTGATATGAAATTCTTTAAAGAAACTTCAACAGGTCATGTAGTAATAACCGGACGTAAAAATTATGAATCTATTCCTGAGAAATTTAGACCCTTGCCAAATCGTGAAAATGCCGTTTTAACTCACCAAATCGGCTATCAAGCACCAGGAGCTCATGTCTTTTTTTCACTTACTGAATGTTTAGAGTTCTATAAAAATGAAACCGAAAGAACTGTTTTCATCATTGGTGGGGGACAAATTTATGCAGAAGTTATGCAGCGAAACATCCTTCAAGAAATGTATATCACACAAGTAGATGGAGTGTTTGACGCAGATACTTTTTTTCCTAAATTTTCTGAATCTGAGTGGAATAGTGAAACTGTACTGAAACAGGGTATTGATGAAAAACACGCTTTTGCTTTTGAAATAAAAAAATATACACGTAAATAACTCTAAAACTTACTGTTTTTGTTGAAATGTTTTGTATGTAACGGTTTCAAAACTTCAACGACCTTACTAACTTTGCCTCCTTATGATTTTATGTATAGCTGAAAAACCTTCTGTGGCAAAAGATATTGCCGAAGTAATTGGTGCAAAACAACGCAACAACGGCTTTTATGAAGGAAATGGCTATTGGGTAACCTGGACTTTTGGCCATCTGTGTACATTGAATGAACCCCATGATTACAAAGAAAATTGGAAATACTGGAAATTGGAAGATCTGCCAATTGTACCTAAAAAATTTGGCATTAAACTAATTGATAACGATGGAGTAAAAGGCAATTTGCTGTTATTGAAAAATTGGTAGCATCTTGTTCTGAAGTCATCAATTGCGGGGATGCCGGGCAGGAAGGGGAGTTGATACAAAGATGGGTATTGGCACCTGGTCAAGAAAGCGGGCCATACCCACCAAGTGGCCAAGACGGGCGCGGTCACCCTGATCCAGCGTTTTGGATCGGCGCTCAATCTGAATGTTCACTTCCACATGCTGTTTCTCGACGGTGTGTATGTCGAGCAATCCCACGGCTCAGCGCGTTTCCGCTGGGTCAAGGCGCCGACCAGCCCAGAGCTCACCCAGCTGACGCACACCATCGCCCACCGGGTGGGTCGCTATCTGGAACGGCAAGGCCTGCTGGAACGGGATGTCGAAAACAGCTATCTGGCCTCGGATGCGGTGGATGACGACCCGATGACACCTGCTGGGGCACTCGATCACTTACCGTATCGCTGTCGGTTCACAGGCGGGGCGAAAGGTGTTCACTTTGCAAACTCTGCCGACCAGTGGTGATCCGTTCGGTGACGGGATTGGCAAGGTAGCCGGGTCCAGCCTGCGCGCCGGCGTGGCGGCCAGGGCCGATGAACGCAAGAAGCTCGAACGGCTGTGCCGGTACATCAGCCGCCCGGCGGTATCCGAGAAGCGGCTGTCGTTAACACGAGGCGGCAACGTGCGCTACCAGCTCAAGACGCCGTACCGGGACGGCACCACGCACGTCATTTTCGAACCATTGGATTTCATTGCAAGGCTGGCCGCCCTGGTACCGAAGCCCAGAGTCAACCTAACCCGCTTCCACGGGGTGTTCGCACCCAACAGTCGGCACCGGGCGTTGGTCACGCCGGCAAAACGGGGCAGGGGCAACAAGGTCAGGGTGGCTGATGAACCGGCAACACCAGCACAACGGCGAGCGTCGATGACATGGGCGCAACGGCTCAAGCGTGTTTTCAATATCGACATCGAGACCTGCAGCGGCTGCGGCGGCGCCATGAAAGTCATCGCCTGCATTGAAGACCCTATAGTGATCAAGCAGATCCGATCACCTGAAGCACAAAGCCGAAACCAGCGGGACCAGGGCGTTACCCGAAAGCCGGGCGCCACCGGCTGAGCTGCTCCTGGGTCTGTTTGACTGACGAGCCTGAAGGCCAACGATACCAATCAAAATGCTGCGTTCACAGCGCCGCGGCAGGATCCGCCGTGCTGGTTGTCGGAAAAGGAGCCGCTAGTGGGAAAGAGGAGGGTAAATTTTCAGCGTTGCTGGCTCCCCGTCAGCCGGATTGGGTTGCATCGCAGGGGTGTCGAAAGAGTCAACTGCGGTCCAAAGCTGTTGGACTTGGGTGAAAAGGGCGTTTATTCTTCCTATACGTATGATTCAAACTGCAGATGAGTTACATTTGAAAGAAAAGGTGAAAAACCAATTGAGAAATTATTGCATGTGCTTAATGCCTCAAATAAAAAATTAATTATTCAATACCGATCATTATGAAACTATCATTAATTGTTGCCATGGATAAAAATTTTGGCATTGGTAAAGACAACGATTTGTTATGGAAATTGCCGGCTGATATGAAATTCTTTAAAGAAACTTCAACAGGTCATGTAGTAATAACCGGACGTAAAAATTATGAATCTATTCCTGAGAAATTTAGACCCTTGCCAAATCGTGAAAATGCCGTTTTAACTCACCAAATCGGCTATCAAGCACCAGGAGCTCATGTCTTTTTTTCACTTACTGAATGTTTAGAGTTCTATAAAAATGAAACCGAAAGAACTGTTTTCATCATTGGTGGGGGACAAATTTATGCAGAAGTTATGCAGCGAAACATCCTTCAAGAAATGTATATCACACAAGTAGATGGAGTGTTTGACGCAGATACTTTTTCCTAAATTTTCTGAATCTGAGTGGAATAGTGAAACTGTACTGAAACAGGGTATTGATGAAAAACACGCTTTTGCTTTTGAAATAAAAAAATATACACGTAAATAACTCTAAAACTTACTGTTTTTGTTGAAATGTTTTGTATGTAACGGTTTCAAAACTTCAACGACCTTACTAACTTTGCCTCCTTATGATTTTATGTATAGCTGAAAAACCTTCTGTGGCAAAAGATATTGCCGAAGTAATTGGTGCAAAACAACGCAACAACGGCTTTTATGAAGGAAATGGCTATTGGGTAACCTGGACTTTTGGCCATCTGTGTACATTGAATGAACCCCATGATTACAAAGAAAATTGGAAATACTGGAAATTGGAAGATCTGCCAATTGTACCTAAAAAATTTGGCATTAAACTAATTGATAACGATGGAGTAAAAAGGCAATTTGCTGTTATTGAAAAATTGGTAGCATCTTGTTCTGAAGTCATCAATTGCGGGGATGCCGGGCAGGAAGGGGAGTTGATACAAAGATGGGTATTGGCACCTGGTCAAGAAAGCGGGCCATACCCACCAAGTGGCCAAGACGGGCGCGGTCACCCTGATCCAGCGTTTTGGATCGGCGCTCAATCTGAATGTTCACTTCCACATGCTGTTTCTCGACGGTGTGTATGTCGAGCAATCCCACGGCTCAGCGCGTTTCCGCTGGGTCAAGGCGCCGACCAGCCCAGAGCTCACCCAGCTGACGCACACCATCGCCCACCGGGTGGGTCGCTATCTGGAACGGCAAGGCCTGCTGGAACGGGATGTCGAAAACAGCTATCTGGCCTCGGATGCGGTGGATGACGACCCGATGACACCCCTGCTGGGGCACTCGATCACTTACCGTATCGCTGTCGGTTCACAGGCGGGGCGAAAGGTGTTCACTTTGCAAACTCTGCCGACCAGTGGTGATCCGTTCGGTGACGGGATTGGCAAGGTAGCCGGGTCCAGCCTGCACGCCGGCGTGGCGGCCAGGGCCGATGAACGCAAGAAGCTCGAACGGCTGTGCCGGTACATCAGCCGCCCGGCGGTATCCGAGAAGCGGCTGTCGTTAACACGAGGCGGCAACGTGCGCTACCAGCTCAAGACGCCGTACCGGGACGGCACCACGCACGTCATTTTCGAACCATTGGATTTCATTGCAAGGCTGGCCGCCCTGGTACCGAAGCCCAGAGTCAACCTAACCCGCTTCCACGGGGTGTTCGCACCCAACAGTCGGCACCGGGCGTTGGTCACGCCGGCAAAACGGGGCAGGGGCAACAAGGTCAGGGTGGCTGATGAACCGGCAACACCAGCACAACGGCGAGCGTCGATGACATGGGCGCAACGGCTCAAGCGTGTTTTCAATATCGACATCGAGACCTGCAGCGGCTGCGGCGGCGCCATGAAAGTCATCGCCTGCATTGAAGACCCTATAGTGATCAAGCAGATCCTTGATCACCTGAAGCACAAAGCCGAAACCAGCGGGACCAGGGCGTTACCCGAAAGCCGGGCGCCACCGGCTGAGCTGCTCCTGGGTCTGTTTGACTGACGAGCCTGAAGGCCAACGATACCAATCAAAATGCTGCGTTCACAGCGCCGCGGCAGGGATCCGCCGTGCTGGTTGTCGGAAAAGGAGCCGCTAGTGGGAAAGAGGAGGGTAAATTTTCAGCGTTGCTGGCTCCCCGTCAGCCGGATTGGGTTGCATCGCAGGGGTGTCGAAAGAGTCAACTGCGGTCCAAAGCTGTTGGACTTGGGTGAAAAGGGCGTTTATTCTTCCTATACGTATGATTCAAACTGCAGATGAGTTACATTTGAAAGAAAAGGTGAAAAAACCAATTGAGAAATTATTGCATGTGCTTAATGCCTCAAATAAAAAATTAATTATTCAATACCGATCATTATGAAACTATCATTAATTGTTGCCATGGATAAAAATTTTGGCATTGGTAAAGACAACGATTTGTTATGGAAATTGCCGGCTGATATGAAATTCTTTAAAGAAACTTCAACAGGTCATGTAGTAATAACCGGACGTAAAAATTATGAATCTATTCCTGAGAAATTTAGACCCTTGCCAAATCGTGAAAATGCCGTTTTAACTCACCAAATCGGCTATCAAGCACCAGGAGCTCATGTCTTTTTTTCACTTACTGAATGTTTAGAGTTCTATAAAAATGAAACCGAAAGAACTGTTTTCATCATTGGTGGGGGACAAATTTATGCAGAAGTTATGCAGCGAAACATCCTTCAAGAAATGTATATCACACAAGTAGATGGAGTGTTTGACGCAGATACTTTTTTTCCTAAATTTTCTGAATCTGAGTGGAATAGTGAAACTGTACTGAAACAGGGTATTGATGAAAAACACGCTTTTGCTTTTGAAATAAAAAAATATACACGTAAATAACTCTAAAACTTACTGTTTTTGTTGAAATGTTTTGTATGTAACGGTTTCAAAACTTCAACGACCTTACTAACTTTGCCTCCTTATGATTTTATGTATAGCTGAAAAACCTTCTGTGGCAAAAGATATTGCCGAAGTAATTGGTGCAAAACAACGCAACAACGGCTTTTATGAAGGAAATGGCTATTGGGTAACCTGGACTTTTGGCCATCTGTGTACATTGAATGAACCCCATGATTACAAAGAAAATTGGAAATACTGGAAATTGGAAGATCTGCCAATTGTACCTAAAAAATTTGGCATTAAACTAATTGATAACGATGGAGTAAAAGGCAATTTGCTGTTATTGAAAAATTGGTAGCATCTTGTTCTGAAGTCATCAATTGCGGGGATGCCGGGCAGGAAGGGGAGTTGATACAAAGATGGGTATTGGCACCTGGTCAAGAAAGCGGGCCATACCCACCAAGTGGCCAAGACGGGCGCGGTCACCCTGATCCAGCGTTTTGGATCGGCGCTCAATCTGAATGTTCACTTCCACATGCTGTTTCTCGACGGTGTGTATGTCGAGCAATCCCACGGCTCAGCGCGTTTCCGCTGGGTCAAGGCGCCGACCAGCCCAGAGCTCACCCAGCTGACGCACACCATCGCCCACCGGGTGGGTCGCTATCTGGAACGGCAAGGCCTGCTGGAACGGGATGTCGAAAACAGCTATCTGGCCTCGGATGCGGTGGATGACGACCCGATGACACCTGCTGGGGCACTCGATCACTTACCGTATCGCTGTCGGTTCACAGGCGGGGCGAAAGGTGTTCACTTTGCAAACTCTGCCGACCAGTGGTGATCCGTTCGGTGACGGGATTGGCAAGGTAGCCGGGTCCAGCCTGCACGCCGGCGTGGCGGCCAGGGCCGATGAACGCAAGAAGCTCGAACGGCTGTGCCGGTACATCAGCCGCCCGGCGGTATCCGAGAAGCGGCTGTCGTTAACACGAGGCGGCAACGTGCGCTACCAGCTCAAGACGCCGTACCGGGACGGCACCACGCACGTCATTTTCGAACCATTGGATTTCATTGCAAGGCTGGCCGCCCTGGTACCGAAGCCCAGAGTCAACCTAACCCGCTTCCACGGGGTGTTCGCACCCAACAGTCGGCACCGGGCGTTGGTCACGCCGGCAAAACGGGGCAGGGGCAACAAGGTCAGGGTGGCTGATGAACCGGCAACACCAGCACAACGGCGAGCGTCGATGACATGGGCGCAACGGCTCAAGCGTGTTTTCAATATCGACATCGAGACCTGCAGCGGCTGCGGCGGCGCCATGAAAGTCATCGCCTGCATTGAAGACCCTATAGTGATCAAGCAGATCCTTGATCACCTGAAGCACAAAGCCGAAACCAGCGGGACCAGGGCGTTACCCGAAAGCCGGGCGCCACCGGCTGAGCTGCTCCTGGGTCTGTTTGACTGACGAGCCTGAAGGCCAACGATACCAATCAAAATGCTGCGTTCACAGCGCCGCGGCAGGGATCCGCCGTGCTGGTTGTCGGAAAAGGAGCCGCTAGTGGGAAAGAGGAGGGTAAATTTTCAGCGTTGCTGGCTCCCCGTCAGCCGGATTGGGTTGCATCGCAGGGGTGTCGAAAGAGTCAACTGCGGTCCAAAGCTGTTGGACTTGGGTGAAAAGGGCGTTTATTCTTCCTATACGTGCCGCGTTCCAGGCGGCGACTATGAGGGCTATGTCGATGCCCATGTGCGCCGGCTGGAGGCGCTACGCCGGGCCGGTATCGTCGAGCGGATCGACGCCGACCAATGGCGCATCCCCAATGATCTGGTCAGCCGTGCCGCCGCCCATGACGCCGGCCGAGACAGTCAGGCCAGCGTTCGCGTCCTTTCCCCGGTCGATCTGAACAAACAGATCGGATCGGACGGCGCGACCTGGCTGGACCGGCGGCTGATCCACGGCGAGACGGCCGACCTTGCGCCAACCGGCTTCGGGCAACAAGTCCGCGAAGCCATGGACCAGCGCCGCGAGCACCATATCGAACAGGGCGACGCCACCCGCAGCCGGGACAGCCGCGTCTTCTACCGGCGCAACCTTCTCGCCATCCTGCGGGAGCGCGAGGTAGCCGGCGTCGGATCGGATATGGCTTTGAGTAAGGGCCTGCCGTTCCGCGCCGCCACGGACGGCGAGAGCGTCAGCGGCAAGTTTACCGGAACCGTGCATCTATCGAGCGGCAAGTTCGCCGTGGTCGAGAAATCCCATGAGTTCACCCTTGTCCCGTGGCGGCCGATCATCGACCGCCAACTCGGCCGCGAGGTTATGGGCATCGTGCAGGGCGGGTCGGTGTCGTGGCAGTTAGGGCGGCAGAGGGGGCTGGAACGCTGAGTGCGCCCATGCCGCATTGCGAAGCAAAAGATAATCGGATAAAATGTAGCAATTCATATTCGTAAGCGTGGAGTAATCAGATGGGAAATTCCAAGTCAGCAGACAAGTAAGCCGCAACAACCAGTATTGTTGTTGCGGCGCTCTGTAAGGCTAGTCTCATCTGATTGCTGACGAGCAGACGTCGCCCGGTATTCCTTAATCGAGGGTTGATTCGTCATGACCACCACACGCCCCGCGTGGGCCTATACGCTGCCGGCAGCACTGCTGCTGATGGCTCCTTTCGACATCCTCGCTTCACTGGCGATGGATATTTATCTCCCTGTCGTTCCAGCGATGCCCGGCATCCTGAACACGACGCCCGCTATGATCCAACTCACGTTGAGCCTCTATATGGTGATGCTCGGCGTGGGCCAGGTGATTTTTGGTCCGCTCTCAGACAGAATCGGGCGACGGCCAATTCTACTTGCGGGCGCAACGGCTTTCGTCATTGCGTCTCTGGGAGCAGCTTGGTCTTCAACTGCACCGGCCTTTGTCGCTTTCCGTCTACTTCAAGCAGTGGGCGCGTCGGCCATGCTGGTGGCGACGTTCGCGACGGTTCGCGACGTTTATGCCAACCGTCCTGAGGGTGTCGTCATCTACGGCCTTTTCAGTTCGATGCTGGCGTTCGTGCCTGCGCTCGGCCCTATCGCCGGAACATTGATCGGCGAGTTCTTGGGATGGCAGGCGATATTCATTACTTTGGCTATACTGGCGATGCTCGCACTCCTAAATGCGGGTTTCAGGTGGCACGAAACCCGCCCTCTGGATCAAGTCAAGACGCGCCGATCTGTCTTGCCGATCTTCGCGAGTCCGGCTTTTTGGGTTTACACTGTCGGCTTTAGCGCCGGTATGGGCACCTACTTCGTCTTCTTCTCGACGGCTCCCCGTGTGCTCATAGGCCAAGCGGAATATTCCGAGATCGGATTCAGCTTTGCCTTCGCCACTGTCGCGCTTGTAATGATCGTGACAACCCGTTTCGCGAAGTCCTTTGTCGCCAGATGGGGCATCGCAGGATGCGTGGCGCGTGGGATGGCGTTGCTTGTTTGCGGAGCGGTCCTGTTGGGGATCGGCGAACTTTACGGCTCGCCGTCATTCCTCACCTTCATCCTACCGATGTGGGTTGTCGCGGTCGGTATTGTCTTCACGGTGTCCGTTACCGCGAACGGCGCTTTGGCAGAGTTCGACGACATCGCGGGATCAGCGGTCGCGTTCTACTTCTGCGTTCAAAGCCTGATAGTCAGCATTGTCGGGACATTGGCGGTGGCACTTTTAAACGGTGACACAGCGTGGCCCGTGATCTGTTACGCCACGGCGATGGCGGTACTGGTTTCGTTGGGGCTGGTGCTCCTTCGGCTCCGTGGGGCTGCCACCGAGAAGTCGCCAGTCGTCTAACCGACGACTGGTAGCAGGCCCGCTCCGATGCGGCGCACTAACCATCGAAACCTCGTGAATGTCGGTATCCTGTCTGGCAGGATACCGCTCATTTCCCTTGTTCAGTTCATCGCCGTCGCCGAGCATCTGAATTTTCGGCATGCGGCCAAGGCACTTGGTATCAGCCAGTCGAGCGTCAGCGCGCGTGTGAAAGCGCTGGAGGATAACCTTGGTGTCCTGCTATTTGAGCGCCATGCGCGGGGCGTTCGGCTAACAGACGCAGGCAGGCACTTCATGGAGCGTGTCACGGCGGGTGTCGATCAACTCGATCACGCAGTGAAGACCGCGGAGTGACGGGCACTGGCTGGCAATGTCTAGCAACGGCAGGCATTTCGGCTGAGGGTAAAAGAACTTTCCGCTAAGCGATAGACTGTATGTAAACACAGTATTGCAAGGACGCGGAACATGCCTCATGTGGCGGCCAGGACGGCCAGCCGGGATCGGGATACTGGTCGTTACCAGAGCCACCGACCCGAGCAAACCCTTCTCTATCAGATCGTTGACGAGTATTACCCGGCATTCGCTGCGCTTATGGCAGAGCAGGGAAAGGAATTGCCGGGCTATGTGCAACGGGAATTTGAAGAATTTCTCCAATGCGGGCGGCTGGAGCATGGCTTTCTACGGGTTCGCTGCGAGTCTTGCCACGCCGAGCACCTGGTCGCTTTCAGCTGTAAGCGTCGCGGTTTCTGCCCGAGCTGTGGGGCGCGGCGGATGGCCGAAAGTGCCGCCTTGCTGGTTGATGAAGTACTGCCTGAACAACCCATGCGTCAGTGGGTGTTGAGCTTCCCGTTTCAGCTGCGTTTCCTGTTTGGGGTCGTTTGCGGGAAGGGGCGGAATCCTACGCTAAGGCTTTGGCCAGCGATATTCTCCGGTGAGATTGATGTGTTCCCAGGGGATAGGAGAAGTCGCTTGATATCTAGTATGACGTCTGTCGCACCTGCTTGATCGCGGCCGCGATAGCTAGATCGCGTTGCTCCTCTTCTCCATCCGCGTTCCAAGCTGCGGAAAGGCACCCATAAGCGTACGCCTGGTCGAGCAGGCGACGCGGATCGACGTCCAGCGCACGAGAGAATGCGTCCGCCATCTGTGCAATGCGTCTAGGATCGAGACAAAGGTCGTCTCTGTCAGCCGGATCGTAGAACATATTGGCGGCGCCAAAGCCCACTTCACCGACCAGACCGACGGGATCTATCACCAGCCAGCCGCGACTGGAGAACATGATGTTTTCATGATGCAGATCGCCATGTAGCCCACGCAGTTCCGAGGCATTGCTCATCATTTGATCGGCTATAATCGCCGCGTGGACGTAGTCAGTTTGACAACCTGCGTTTTGATCATCGCGCGCCCGCTGAAACAAAGCTGCAAAGCGATCCCGGATCGGGAGAAGGGCAGAAGGCAGGGGTTCCTCAGATGCGGCATACAGCTTCGCCATTAGTTCCGCTGCAATTTCGGTCGCCTGGTAGTCGCCGTGCTCGGCAACGATGTGAGAGAGCATTCGCTCCCCGGCATATTCGAGCAACATCAGATTGTTCTCACGACCGAGCAACCGGACTGCTCCCCTCCCATTGCGCCATACCAGATAGTCGGCCCCGCGCAGTTCATCAGCAATGTCTTCTATAGGTTTCAATCCCTTGACGATTGCAGGAGTCCCGTCTGGCAATGAAACTTTCCAAACGAGGCTGGAAAAGGTGTCCGCAATGAGAACAGGTTGCGAAACGTGCCAATGAGCAGGAAAAACAGGCGGCATGAACATCAACCCCAAGTCAGAGGGTCCAATCGCAGATAGAAGGCAAGGCGTTCGCGGTCGGGGGCTTCGATCCCCAATACATTGAATAGGACAGCGAAGGCGCGCTCTGCTTCATCTGGCGCTGCCCAGTTCTCTTCGGCGTTAGCAATCATGAGTGCCAAATCGGCATAGCGATCTGCTGTTCCGAGCCGCCCAAGGTCGATCAGACCCGTGCATTGAAGAGTTTTAGGGTCCACCATGAAGTTCGGCATGCAGGGATCACCATGGCAAACAACCATATCGGTGCGCTCTTGGTCGAGCCGCACCGGTAGCTCTCGTTCGACACGAGCCAAAAGATCGAGCTGCGGCGTACTCTTGTCCTCGTCCGGTAAGAAGTCGGGATTGACGGCATTGCGGGACACCACATCAACGGCGCGTCCGAACATTCGCGACAGCCTGCGCTCAAACGGACATTGATCAACCGATAGGCTGTGAACAGCGCCAAGTTGCTGCCCCATTGACGGCCACGCTTTGAGCAAATCCGCTCCAGACAGATCAGCCGCCGGTACTCCCGGAATTGCCGTTATCACCAAGCATGCACCCTCCTGTTCCTCCTGCCAGTTGATGACCTCGGGGCAAGCCACACCTCGACCTTTGAGCCAAATGAGGCGGTCACGCTCTCCAGCGAGCTCACCGCGGCGGGAAGCAGGTGCGATTTTCGCGAAGGCATGCCCGTCACCACGTCGAAAAACAAAATCACCAGATTCTCCGCCTCTGACAGGCAACCAGTCAGAATGCGATTCACCAAAAAAAATATTAGTTCGATTCAATGGAGGTTCCTTCAGTTTTCTGATGAAGCGCGAATATAGAGAAATATCCCGAATGTGCAGTTAACGAATTCTTGCGGTTTCTTTCAGCGCCGCCAATACCGCCAGCCCGTCGCGCAAGGGGCGCGGCTCGTGTGTGCGGATGAAGTCAGCTCCACCTGCGGCGGCGGCAAGCTCTGCAGCGAGTGTCGCGGCCCCGACATCCCCCGGACCACGGCCTGTGAGCGCGCGCAGAAAGGATTTGCGCGAAACAGACAGAAGCACCGGCAAATCGAAGCGCAGCCGCAATTCATCGAACCGCGCCAGCACCGAGAGCGAGGTTTCGGGAGCAGCCCCCAGAAAAAACCCCATGCCGGGATCAAGGACAAGGCGGTTGCGTTTGATACCGGCACCCGTCAGCGCCGCGATGCGCGCGTCAAAGAACGCCGCAATGTGATCCATGATGTCGCCAGCGGGTGCCTCGCGCCGATCTGCCTGCCCGTCTTGCACCGAATGCATAACGACGAGTTTGGCAGATGATTTCGCCAATTGCGGATAGAACGCAGCGTCTGGAAAACCGCGAATATCATTGAGATAGGCCACACCACGCGACAAGGCATAGGCTTGCGTCGCGGGTTGATAACTGTCGAGCGAGACGGGAATGCCATCTGCCTTGAGCGCGTCCAGCACCGGCGCGATACGCGCGATTTCTGTGTCGGACGAAACAGGCGCGGCGTCGGGATTGCTGGATGCCGGACCGAGGTCGATCACATCTGCCCCCTCGGCCATCAGCTTACGCGCCTGCGCAATGGCTGCGTCTGGCGCCAGATACCGGCCTCCATCGGAGAAACTGTCCGAGGTTATGTTGACGATGCCGAAAATGATGAGCGATTTATTCATGGGGGCTTCTATAATAATAATAATCGAGCATGAGTCTCATACGGATGCTCGGGTCGAAAGGGAATCCCCAGGCGAGTAACCTGTTTGCGGTGATCCATTAGCTGCAGGAGCAGAATAGCATACATCTGGAAGCAAAGCCAGGAAAGCGGCCTATGGAGCTGTGCGGCAGCGCTCAGTAGGCAATTTTTCAAAATATTGTTAAGCCTTTTCTGAGCATGGTATTTTTCATGGTATTACCAATTAGCAGGAAAATAAGCCATTGAATATAAAAGATAAAAATGTCTTGTTTACAATAGAGTGGGATACAGACACGCTTGATATGTTTGGAGATGGGGTTCTAGGGATTTTCCCCTCTAAAAAGACTTAATCCTCTGTAGACCACACCAATAAATGGCTGCGGAGGTGGGTTACTACTTATAAGTGTGGCAAATTAGGTAAATATCGTACATTTAATACGGAACAGCCCTGATATGGCCATCAAAAACGAAATTACTATTCTCACGAGAGCAGAACAGGCAGATCTTTATTCCCCACCCATTTTTTCAATCGAAGAACAACGTCTGTACTTTTCTCTGAACGATGCGGAATTGGCAGTTTTTCGGTCAATTCGTCTCAGAGCTCATAGATGTTACTTTGTCGCGATTTTGGGATACTTCAAATCAAAGCCCGTCATCCTAGATATCGCTTACTCGCAGGTTTCTAAGGATTTAATGTTCATCAGTAAAGAGCTGCTTGGCGGCAAGGGGCTCAGACCATTCACTCCCTCACAAAAACAAAAAGATCGACTCTACGCAAAAGTATTAGACCTTGCTGGTTATCACAAATGGGACGAAAGTCAGCACTTCAATTCTCTTTTCGACCACCTTGTTCAGGTGGGCAATGCCTGGCTGGAGCCGCGTTACCTCTTTGATACTGCTATTGAATTCCTAACCAGTCACAGCATTGCTATCCCTAGGTACACCGTACTCCAGAGACTGATAAGCAGAGCGATGCAGCAGGTCAGAAAAGACCTGGCGCACCAACTTAATCAACTCACCAGTCCTGAACTTCACGTCTTTCTGGACAGCATAACAGCCATTGATGACGGACTAAGCCTGAACCAGCTCAGAGGCGGTGCAAAAAGTCTGACCGTACCTGAACTTAAAAAAGAGCTTGCCCTTTATCATCAGTTAGCGCCATGGCGCACGCAAATCAATGGCGTTATCGATGGGCTTAATCTGTCTCTTAAAAATCGACAACACTTCGGTGAGCTCATCAACTATTACGGTAGTAAACTCAAACGATTCAAACGCGCACAGCAGCATCTATGGTTGCTATGTCACCTGACAGAGCGGATACAACTGGCACTGGAACGGTTAACTGATGGGTTCATTTACCATATCCGCAAGCAACAAGAAGCTGCCAACACCTTTGCACAACAAGCAGTGTTCCTGTCCTGGCAGTCAGCCGCGGACAATGTCACGAAAGCGGCAGAGTTACTGCATCTGTTTGTGGATGAGAACATTGATGATAATCAACCCTTCTCAGTAGTCAGACAACAGGCATTGAAGGTCATGAATGACAGGGATATCCAGACCCTCTGCCTTTACCTGAAAAAACAGAAACGGACCGTGGAAGAGTACCAGTGGCAACATTACGATGAACAATGCAATCTCCTGGAGCAACTGTTAAGGCAGGTGTTCTTGTGCCTTGAATGTGAGGCCGGTAAAGGCTCAGAAGCCGTCGTCGCCCAACTTCAACAGATGCAGACGGAAATCGCATTCGGTGGACCACTGAAGAGGCTGTACTTGGAGAACCACCGACTTTTCCAGTTTCATCCTTGGTATAAAGGTTTTCCAATAAATAGTCTCGATATCTCACGATTGGACTTTCCTCTACCTTCTCGGTGCAGTCATATATTGTTAACGGAGGTTTTTCATCAACCAGAAGGCCAGTCCTTGGGTGTGTATGTTCGGGGATTTCCGTGCTCAACCACCGATAGAAGCTCAATAACGCAACTGCATGGGATTGAATCGTCTTATCGGAGGATATATCTGGATCTGCCAACAAAGAGTGAAGATATAGATTCACTGGCACCACATTGATACCATCGGGGTCTATTAAAATTGGAAGTTTATGAGCAAATGGTTTTGAGTTGTCCCTAACGTCATGGATGATCTCGCCACTGTCAGGGTGTGGCCTACTTATAAATGAGGGATATTTCTCCGTACTAATCCACATAAGACAATAGTCAAAGCCGAAGTCATCTGGAAACGACCTATTTTGTTCAATCACATTAACACCTAAATCATCCGTTATTCACACTGCTAAGCCTTCCCCCAGGGGGTTACGCGTTCATACATCTACTTTTTCAAGATATTTCTTAACCAATAGTAAAAATTGTAACCACCCCTCATCTCGACGTCTAATTTATACAACCTGAAACATTACAACATGTGATGTCTAAAGTATTTCCCAACTGTAAGCGCATAGTTAGAGGAGAATGCCAAAATGCCATGGCGCTGCATTTCGGCTTTGATCTGAAAGACGGGTACGCCCATTTTAATACCGAGTAACTTAGCTTCACGCGAGCGTGCAACCACGCAGCCGTCATTGTTGGACAGCACCACAACCGGCGTATCTTTTAAATCAGGACGAAACAGCTTCTCACAACTGGCGTAAAAGTTGTTGCAGTCCACCAAGGCAAATACAGGCATGGGACAGTCACGACTTACGGCGCATGTTTCGCACCACATTGGTGACCACACCAAATATCTCTAACTCTGCCCCTTCAGGAATATGAATGGGCTCATACGCCTGGTTTCTTGGGATCAGCTTGACGCACGGCCTTAGTTGAAGCTCCTTTACCGTGAGTTCTCCATGGATGCCAGCGATGACAATGTCACCGTGTTCTGCTTGAACAGAACGATCAACCACCAAAATATCATCTGGGTGAATCCCAGCATCAATCATTGAATCACCTTCAACACGCACAAAGAACGTTGCAGCCGGTCGCTTGATGCACAGCTCGTTGAGGTCGAGCGTTTGCTCAACATAATCCTGCGCTGGTGAGGGAAAACCAGCAGAAACACGTTCCATGAACAATGGAATACGAAGGCGCTTGGCTTTGATGAAGGCAAGTGCGCCGCTACGGCCTATCAGCGAGACACTCATGACGAACCTCGAAAAAATAGAATTAATACTGTTTGTTTATACAGTATCTGATGCTATGCTGATTTCTACAAGTAAAATTGTAGGTAAAACTGTAGTTGTTCGAGTAAGACGTTGTGTCGTGGGTGATTTCTTTTTTGTGTTGAAAAGCTTGATGTGGGGATTGCTCGCCCTCGTCAAAGCCTGCAAGGCTTGGACAATACTGCTTCTGCCTACTGCTCTTGTTTCTGTTACTGATCCTGTTACTGCTACTGGTTAACGCATGGGTCAAGTAACCGTCAAACAAGGCTTGTTGAACCCTTTGCAAAGGGTTTAAAAACAGTTAGTAAAATTCTGCTTCGTATTGAATTTACTGGCTTAAAGCGAAGTCAGGAGCATCATTAAAATGCTCAGTCGAACTCAGTTCAAGCCTTTTTCAACCGTTTGAAAAGGGGTTGGCTAAGCCATACCTAAAGGGTATCGGTAAGGGTTACCTAAAGGGTTTAGCTAAGGCTTTCTGAAAGGCTTAGCCAAAGCCTTCATACATGGGTCACCCAGTAGAAAGATCAAAAAAACGCTGAGGTATCCAAGGTGCATTTAGAGAAACCTGTGGCACAGTGAAATAACCCAAAGCGAACAATAGAATTGAAGAGGAACCATCAATGACAAGAGCCCCTGCGCCATTTCCGCTAGAGCGCCTCGCGGATATTCCAGAAAGACCAGAAGATTTTAGATTGCTGGAGCGTATTCCATTAACGCGTGAGCCGCAGTCCTGGCCACTTGAACTTTCTCCTATGGTTGGTGATGAACAGCCAATGGTGCTGCTCGATACAGAGACAACCGGACTGTCTGCCGAGGACGAGTCCATTATTGAGCTTGGTATGGTTAAGGTGCTTTACAGCCCCTCTGCTCAGCGGATTGTGTCGATTGTTGATGTGATCAGCTTGTATGAAGATCCCGGTAAGCCTATCCCCGAGCTGATTACCGAGTTAACCGGTATCACCGATGATATGGTGCAAGGCCAGCACATTGATGATTCACTGGTAGCGAGTTGGTTATCCGATGATCCGCTGGTGGTTGCACACAATGCGCAGTTTGATCGTCCTTTCTTTGAAAAGCGGTTTGCTGCATTAGGCCATCTATCTTGGGCCTGTTCAGCCAGTGGCATAGATTGGAAGGCACTGGGTTTTGAAAGTCGAAAGCTTGAGTACCTGCTGCTTCGCTTAGGTTGGTTTTATGAAGGACACCGAGCTGCAACCGATTGTTTGGCGATGGCCTGGTTGTTCCATTTGTTGCCCGAGTCCGTTGCAAACTTGTTGTCTGAAGCGGACAGGCGAACTGTGTTAGTTCGTGCGTTTGGTGCGCCGTTTGACGTAAAGGACTATTTAAAAGAGCGTGGTTACCGCTGGCATGACGGTGTTAAAGGTGCCAACAAGCATTGGTGGCGCGAAATCAGCGAAGACGAGTTACCGCAGGAACAAACTTACCTGGATGATTTGTACCATCGTGGCTCAGAACATGCCCACTATGACTACAAAGATGCTCGCAATCGATTTAAAGCTTTGTAGCTCTCTATAAGTTAAGCCTTGCATATTTGAGAATCTCTGGAAAATGGAAAGTGAACTCATGGTTTAACCAACAAGAGGAATCTTTCCATGTACCAAGACACCTACATTGAATACTGGGGCGAAATCTTCGTCTCTGCCCGCATCATTGAATTTGGCATCACGTTCGAGCGCTTTCTTAAAGATCCATGGAAGCACTTGATGTCCTGTGGCCAAGAGTCTGCACCGGACGCGATTGCTGAAGGGATGCTGCCATTGCTACCAGCCCAGGCAGAAGTCGCCAGGCGCATTCGGGAGAGTGAGCAACGAGCCCTGATGTCTACAGAGTCGGACAAAGGGGTATCTCATTGCAGTTACATCGTGGTGCCACTGGTTCGGGTAGCGCATTGATTGATAGCAACTATCATCGATGGCACCAAACAAGGTCTTCACGCCCATACCTGAGCGGCAATTGCAATCCAGATCAAAAAGTTGCCGCTTAGTCTTCCCTACAAAATAATTTGTGATAGGATGATACCTAATAAAATTAATTAGGTTGAAGCCTATTCAGTGTTTTATGGCCATCTGTCCAGCTTCAACCGGTAGAGATTGATTAGTCATTGCGGATGAAGAGCAGCATTGAGTGACACTATTCAATGTGATTACGCGATGTCTGACCGTACTTTATAAACAGAGTTTTAAGAATCTGGTTGAATTGGATAAACAAGACGCATGACAAATGATGGTCTGAAACAAACGGTAGTGGTGAAGCCAGATAGGCTTTCGCAGATAGCGCAGTTGCCACAAGCAACCAGGGATCGCATTGCCCACATCGATTTCACCTTATTGTTTAAGGGAGAAGCGGTACGGGCAGACTTAGTAGATCGGTTCAGCATAGCTGCTGCACAAGCAACGAAAGACTTCACCATGTACCGAGAGCTTGCGCCAGGCAACATTGAGTATGACCAAAAGCTCAAATTGCATAAGCGCGGTGAAGCTTTTGAACCCTTGTTCGACTACGACGTTGTCAGAACACTGGCAACCATTAGCCAAGGCTACGGAGATGGCTTTACTGGAAAGGTAAAACCACCATTGGCTTGTGAAGCGCCTTATCACCTTAACAAGCCGAGTTTGTCGATAGTGGCGAAGGTCACCGAAGCCATCCACAAAGGCAAAGCCTTGAGCATTACCTATGTGTCGTTATCGAGTGGTGAAACTACGCGTGAAATAGTGCCGCATACGCTGGTGGACAATGGCCTGCGTTGGCACGTTCGTGGTTTTGACCGCAAGCATGGCCAAAGCGGAGCGCCAAATGGGTTCCGTGACTTTGTGCTTACCCGAATTAAAGCAGCGGTCGTGCTTGAGGATTCCATTCTGTCAGAGGCTGAACTTGAAACCCAAGACCGGCAATGGAATCGCTTTGTAGAGCTTGAGTTAGTACCGCACCCACGCATAGAGCACAGCGAAGCGATTGAGCTTGACTATGGCATGAAAGGTGGTGTTTTAAAGATTGAGATTAGAGCGGCAACGGCAGGTTATTTACTCAGACAATGGAATGTCGATTGCTCCAAAGCAGCTCAGCTAAAAACACCCGAATTTCATTTATGGTTAAAAAATTATCAAACTTTATACGGTGTCGGTAACCTTGCGATTGCGCCTGGTTTCGATATGGTCACAGAATAGGAAATAACATGAACAAGCAACAATTAGCCGCAAAAATCTGGGAATCAGCAAACCAGATGCGCTCAAAAATCGAAGCTAACGAATACAAAGACTACATCTTAGGTTTCATTTTTTACAAGTACCTGAGCGACCAATTAGTTCAGTTTGTCACCAAAGAGGGCATGACACCTGAAGACATTAAAGCCCTAAACGAAGAAGACGCGGACACGGTCAAGTACATTCAAGACAATCTAGGCTATTTCATCGCTTATGATAACTTATTTTCAACATGGATTGCTCCAGAGTCCGACTTTGACGAGTCTAACGTGCGCGATGCGCTATCCGCCTTTAGCCGTTTGATTTCTCCTACCTACAAAAAATTGTTTGAAGGTATTTTCACCACACTCGAAACGGGTCTTAGCAAACTGGGTGAAAGCGCGGGTAAACGTACTAAAGCCATTAGTGACCTACTGCATTTAATCAAAAGTATCCCAATGAACGGTAAGCAAGGCTATGACGTACTGGGTTACATCTATGAATACCTGATTGAGAAATTTGCCGCCAATGCCGGTAAAAAAGCCGGTGAGTTCTACACGCCGCATGAAGTCTCGGTACTGATGTCGCACATCATCGCCCACGAATTAAAACACAAAGACACCATCGAGATTTACGACCCAACGTCGGGCTCAGGTTCGTTACTGATTAATATTGGTGAAGCGGTCGAAAAATACGCCAAAAGCAAAGACAGCATTACCTATTATGCCCAAGAACTGAAAGCAAATACCTATAACTTGACCCGTATGAACCTGATCATGCGCGGGATTAAAGCCAGCAATATCAAAACCCGTAACGGTGACACCTTAGAAGACGATTGGCCATACTTTGATGAAAACGATCCGCAAGGTACTTATCATGCCCTATATGTGGATGCGGTTGTCTCTAACCCGCCTTACTCACAAGCCTGGGACCCAAGTTTTAAAGACAGCGATCCACGTTATTCGCGTTTTGGTCTTGCGCCCAAAACCAAAGCAGACTTTGCCTTTTTGCTGCATGATCTTTATCATCTAAAACCCGATGGCATTATGACCATTGTCTTGCCCCATGGCGTGTTGTTCCGTGGCGGTGAAGAAGGCGAAATTCGCAAGCAATTAATTGAGCAAAACCACATTGATGCCATTATCGGCTTACCTTCTAATATCTTTTTTGGTACTGGTATTCCTACCGTTATTTTGGTGCTTAAGCAGAAGCGTGAAAACAATGACGTATTGATTGTGGATGCCTCCAAGCACTATGTTAAAGAAGGCAAAAATAACAAACTGCAAGCCAGTGACATCAAGCGCATTGTTGATTCCGTCATCAATCGCGAAAGCATCGAAAAATTTTCGCAAGTAGTCAGCAAACAAACCCTGCGCGACAACGGCTACAACTTAAACATACCGCGTTATGTAGACTCGTCACCAGCGGCTGAAAGCTGGGATTTACACGCCACTATGCTAGGCGGCATCCCAAATAGCGAAATTGCGCAGTTACACCAATATTGGCAATCATTCCCGCAATTGCATGATGCGCTGTTTGTGGCCAAGTCTGCCGCCTACAGTGAATTAGCCATTGCCAAACGAGACGTTAATGCAACCATTACCCAGCATCCACAAGTCATCGAATTTATCAGCACTTATAACCAAGCTTTCGCCGGTTTTGATGACTATTTAAACACTACACTTATTCAAGGCTGGCAAGCCGTTAACCGTAACCAGCAAGAGCCTGAATTAAGCACCGAACTTTTCACACGCTTAGCGCCCATTGCACTCATAGACAAATACCAGGCCTATCAATATTTGAACAACCAATGGCAATTGATTAGTGCTGATTTAGAAATGATGCAAACTGAAGGATTCGTCGCCACGAAACAAGTTGACCCCAATATTGTGGTTAAAAAAGTTAAGGGCAAAGATACCGAAGTGCAAGACGGCTGGAAAGGCCACATCATGTCCTTTGATTTAGTACAACAAACATACCTGAGCGATGACCTAGCGGCTCTGGCAAAACAAGAAAACCGCCTTGTCGAAATCGCCAGCGCGCTTGAGGAAATACTCGAATCTCTAAGCGAAGAAGACAAAGAGCAAGACACGGTAAAAGAAAGCAAAGACGGCTTTGCCAATGCCGAAGTCGCCAAGGCGGCGAAAGCTTTCCTAAAAGAGCAAAAAGACAGCAAAGTTAAATTTGCAGCCGAAAGCTACGAAGCCAAGATAATGGCGGCGAGTAAACTCATCGACGAAGAGAAAAAGCTGAAAAAAGCAGTCAAAGAAGCTCAATTCGCCCTGCACTTAAAAACGAAAACCACCATCGAAGGTTTAAGCGACCAGCAAGTCAATGAATTGCTGCACCTAAAATGGATCGCGCCATTAAGCCAAGAGCTTGCTGCTATGCCAAGCGCCGTGATTACTCAGCTCACCAGCCAAGTACAAGCCCTTGCCGATAAATACTCGGTGACCTATTCGCAAGTCGCGAATGAGATTAAAACCACCGAACAAGAACTGGCAGACATGACGGGTGAACTCACTGGTAATGAATTTGATCTGCAAGGCTTAGCTGAGCTTACTAGCTTATTAAAGGGCGCTTAAGATGACCATTCAGACGAAGGCACCAGACATTCGCTTCGAGAACTTTAGTGGTGATTGGCAAGATAAAGAAATTGGAAGTATTTTAGCTGAGACAAGACGCCCAGTTGAGCTGCTCGATAACGAATTATATCAATTGGTGACCGTGAAGCGTCGCAACGAAGGTGTTGTGGCTAGAGCTTCACTAAAAGGAAAAGATATATTAGTAAAAAACTATTTTGGGATTAAATCTGGTGATTACTTAATTTCAAAGCGGCAGGTTGTTCATGGTGCCAATGGGATTGTACCAGAGAGTTTAGACAATGCTGTTGTATCTAATGAGTATCTTGTCGTAACAGATAGTGATGAAATAACTGCCAAATTTTGGACTGTGATTTCAAAGCGCCATCAGATGCATAAGCTTTTTTTTATTAGCTCCTATGGCGTCGATATTGAAAAGTTAGTATTCGATGTTACGGACTGGAAAAGTAGAGTCATTACAATCCCAGATATAACCGAACAAAGCGCTATAACTGATTATTTCCGGCAGCTAGATGGTCTAATCAACCAACACCAACAAAAGCATGACAAGCTTAGCAACATCAAAAATGCCATGCTGGAAAAAATGTTTCCTAAGCAAGGCAAAACGATCCCTGAAATCCGCTTTAAAGGATTTAGTGGGGAGTGGATGGAAGTTCAATTTAAGAGCATTGCTGGAGTAAGGAGAGGACTTACTTACAAGCCAGATGATATCGCTGAAAATGGAATTATTGTTTTGCGTTCATCAAATATTAATGTTGATAGATTCGAATTAAGAAAAGATGACGTCCAAGTCAATAAAAATGCAGTGAATATTAACCGTGTTAAAAATGGCGACATACTAATAACATCAGCAAATGGCTCAAGCAATTTAGTTGGAAAACATGTTGTAGTGTGCGGCTTAACTGTAGATGCAGTGCATGGAGGCTTTATGTTGCTAGCCGAAACAGATGTACCTCATTTCTTAAATGCTTCAATGAATACATATTGGTACGATCGATTTCGTTCTATGAATGTATCCGGTGGAAACGGAGCTATTGGAAACATTAAAGGAAGTGCTTTAGAGGAAGAATATCTTTATATCCCTAAGAAGGAAGAGCAGATCGCCATCGGCAACTACTTCCAAAAACTTGATGCGTTGATCAACCAACACCAACAACAGATCATCAAACTTAATAACATCAAGCAAGCCTGCTTGAGCAAAATGTTTGTTTAGCAGGGAGCACAACCATGACGACGTTTAAAACCGAAGCACAATTTGAGCAGGCCTTTATCGAGGTGCTTACCCATAAAGGCTGGGAAAGCGAGATACTTAAAAACAAAACCGAAGCGGATTTACTGCAAAACTGGGCGAACATTTTATTTGAAAATAATCGCCAGCAAGACCGCTTAAACGATGTGCCCCTGACGGCAACGGAAATGCAGCAGATTATTGAGCAGATCAAAGAACTGAAAACCCCGCTCAAGCTTAATGGTTTAATCAACGGTAAAACCGTGGCTATTAAGCGCGATAACCCCGCCGATGCCTTGCATCTTGGCAAAGAAGTCAGCCTTAAAATCTATGACCGCCAAGAAATTGCGGCAGGCCAAAGCCGTTACCAAATCGTCCAGCAGCCGAAATTTGAACGCGGTAGCCCACTGCGTAATGACAGACGTGGTGATGTGCTGTTACTGATTAACGGTATGCCGGTTATTCATGTGGAGCTTAAACGTAGTGGCGTGCCGGTAAGCCAAGCGGTTAACCAAATTGAGAAGTATTCTAAAGAAGGTATTTTTAGTGGCTTATTTTCACTCATTCAAGTGTTTGTCGCTATGGAGCCTAATGAGGCCAAATACTTTGCCAATCCTGGGCTAGATGGCAAATTTAATCCAGACTACCAATTCAATTGGGCCGATTTTAACAACGAGCCCATGAACCATTGGAAAGACATTGCCTCGACGTTGTTATCCATCCCCATGGCGCACCAGTTAATTGGCTTTTACACCGTTGCCGATGATACCGATGGTGTGCTTAAAGTGATGCGCAGTTATCAGTATTACGCCGCCAATGCGATATCGGATAAGGTAGCCAAAACCAACTGGCAACAATTGGGTAGCGCTGCTAATAACCCAGACCGCTTGGGCGGCTATGTGTGGCATACCACGGGTTCCGGCAAAACCATGACCAGCTTTAAATCAGCACAGCTGATTGCCCAATCAAAAGATGCCGATAAAGTCATTTTTTTGATGGACAGAATCGAACTTGGCACCCAGTCGCTGGCGGAATATCGTAATTTTGCGGGCGATGGTGAAGATGTCCAAGCGACCGAAAATACTCATGTGTT
The DNA here is from genome assembly GCF_022369495.1 of Proteus penneri. Classification (NCBI taxonomy): domain Bacteria; kingdom Pseudomonadati; phylum Pseudomonadota; class Gammaproteobacteria; order Enterobacterales; family Morganellaceae; genus Proteus; species Proteus penneri. The sequence goes on along the minus strand of NZ_CP059690.1, from coordinate 2,852,693 downwards.
GGTAACCAAGCTAAAAAGCACGTCCCCAGCCGATACCCTCATTGTTAGCTCTATTCAAAAAATGAGTAATATTTTTGAAGAAGTGGATGATGAGGGCACTGCAACAAACTCGGCAGATATTGAAAAAATCCGCGCTAAACGCTTGGTATTTATTATTGATGAGGCGCACCGTTCAACGTTTGGCGACATGCTGATCATTATTAAACGCACCTTTCCCCGCGCCTTGTTTTTTGGTTTTACTGGCACTCCGATCCAAGAAGAAAATGAAAAAAACGGCAATACTACCAGTACCGTATTTGGCAATGAGTTGCACCGCTACAGCATAGCTGATGGTATTCGAGATGGTAACGTACTCGGCTTTGATCCCTATAAAGTGCCTACTTTTAGGGACGGTGACTTAAGGCAGGCTGTCGCCCTAGAGCAAGCTAAGGCGGAATCGGTAGCGGAAGCCATGGATAATCCCGCCAAAAAGAAAAAATTTAATTATTTTATGAATGAAGTGCCTATGGCTGGCTACAAAGACGCCACAGGTAAATACCACAGAGGTATTGAAGATTATGTACCTAAAAGTCAATACCTAAGCGAGACTCACCAAGCCAAAGTGGTAGAAGATATTTTACACAAATGGGATGTGCTAAGCCAAGGCTATAAGTTTCATGCGATTTTGGCTACTAACAGTATTGCTGAAGCCATTGATTATTACCGTCTGTTAAAGGCTGCTAAGCCTGATTTAAAAGTATCAGCACTGTTTGATCCCAACATTGATAATGACGGCAGTGGTGACCGTGGGCCAACGTTTAAAGGTGATGGCCTGGATGAGATTATGCGTGACTATAATGCGCGTTATGGCCACGATTTTGATTTTGCCCGTCATGCAGCATTTAAGAAAGATCTAGCCGCACGCCTTGCTCACAAAAAACCTTATGAGCGTATTCATACCGATCCTACAAAACAGTTGGATTTATTGATTGTTGTAGACCAAATGCTCACCGGTTTTGACTCCAAGTGGCTGAATGTCTTGTATTTAGATAAGGTAATTAAATACCAAAACATCATCCAAGCCTTCTCTCGTACCAATCGATTGTTTGGCCCCGATAAGCCTCATGGTGTTATCCGTTACTATCGTTATCCGCATACGATGGAGCAACATATTAACGATGCGGTAAAACTATACTCTGGCGACAGACCCATAGGGTTATTTGTTGATAGGCTAGAAAGTAACTTAGAAGCAATGAATGAACTATTCGGTGATATTACCGAGTTGTTCATTAGTGCCGGTGTGGCGAATTTTGAAAAGCTGCCAGAAGATGTTGAGGCGTGCGCAAAGTTTGCTGAACTATTTAAAGTATTTAACCAGCATCTAGAAGCCGCGAAGGTACAAGGTTTACATTGGGAGCAGTCGGTTTATACATTCACGACGGACGCTTCAACAGGCGAAAATGGCACTGAACATGAGGTTACTCTCGCCATTAATGAACAAACCTACCTGAGCCTTGCGCTGCGTTATAAAGAGCTCGTATCAAAAGGTGATGGTGGTGGTGCGGGTGGCGGAGATGTGCCTTTTGATATTAGTGGCTATTTGACGGAAATCGACACAGGAAAGATTGATGCCGACTATATGAATAGTCGCTTCGATAAATATTTAAAAGAGCTAAATCAGCATAATGATCAAGCCAGCATTGAACTTACGCTTAACGAACTGCACAAGTCATTTTCTTCACTGACGCAAGCTGAACAAAAATACGCCAAGCTTTTCTTACATGATTTACAGCGTGGCGATGCAAAGTTAATAGAAGGCCATACTTTCAGAGATTACATCAACACCTACAAAGACAATGCTGAAAACGCCCAGATTAATGCCATTGTTAATGCGTTAGGTTTAGATAAAAGCCAGCTTATTAGCTTATTAAACGATAGTGTCAATGAGAAAAACCTTAATAATTTCGGTCGCTTTGACGCGCTTAAAGACACTGTTGATAAGGCAAAAGCCAAAGTTTATTTTGAAAAATTAGATGGCCTAAGCATTCCGCCCTTTAAGCTCAATATTCGCATCGATCAGTTTTTAAAGCAGTTTATTTTTGCTCAGGCTGATGATCTCTTGAATGATGTAGTAGATATGCTTGATGGAGTAATGGAAGAGTCATGAGTAGCCAATCTCATTCTCTTTGCACTGTTAACTTGGTTAATTCAGCTATCTCAGTGAGAGAGTGGTCGCTGTTTTTACGAAAAAGTATCCAGGAGGAAAATAATGGTCACATTTGATCAGCTTATGCTCCCGCTAATAAAGGCATTAGTTAACCTTGGGGGCTCAGGCAGCATCGACGAGATTTACGAAGAAGTTGTCGAGCTTGAGAAGTTTGATGAGGGTACTTTGGCTGTTCTGCACAACCCCGAAAAAAGTAGCCAAACAGAGGTTGGATATCGATTAGCTTGGGCTAGAACCTATCTGAAGAAAGCTGGATACCTTGAAAACTCATCTCGTGGCGTATGGGCACTTACAGATAAAGCTAGACAGGAACCGGAAATTGATAGCAGAGAAATTGTCAACTTTGTTAGAGCTCTGGACCGCAAGCCTGAACAGGCTAATGCTACGACATCTACTCCAGAACTGTCGTCAGATGACTCCCCAGAAGAGGCTATGCTTTGGCGTGAAAAACTGCATCATGTGCTAATTGAAGAAATGAGCCCGGATGCGTTTGAGCGACTAACACAGAGATTATTGAGAGAATCAGGTTTTATCCATGTTGAAGTGACTGGCCGCACGGGTGATGGTGGTATCGATGGCAAAGGAATTGCCCGAATCAACGGTTTGATGAGCTTTCATATCGCTTTTCAGTGTAAAAAGTACAAAGGTTCCGTTGGGGCTCCCGAGATCCGTGATTTTAGGGGCGCAACCGTTGGTAGAGCTGATCGTGGGATGTTTATCACTACAGGTAGCTTTACAAAAGCTGCCATTGAAGAAGCCAACCGTGATGGCGTTGCTCCGATTGACTTGGTCGATGGTGATCAGTTAGCCGATAAACTTAAGGAACTTAGTTTAGGCGTTAAAACAGAGTTGGTTGAAAAAGTAACAGTTGATCCTAGCTGGTTTTTAGGCCTTTAACTGTTAATAAGCACCAAGAGAACTCCAAAATGCATTTTCAAGTTCTTGAATATATGCGATTAAATACGGCCACTAACATAACGGGAAGTTAGAATGAATCCTGAAAAATACAATAGAAGTATAAGCTTGCTTTGCCCGACTTGTGGCTGTTCAGACTTTTCATACGAAGACGGTTGCGATGAAACAATACAAGTAATGACTTGTGCATCTTGTGACCGAGAGTTCAATAAAGATGAGCTTATTCAAGAGAATAGCGAAAATATTGATGAGCACCTTTCTGAAATCAAGGAAGAAGTTTTAAAAGACGTTCAAGACGAACTACGTAAATCTTTGAAAAAGGCTTTTTCTGGTAGCAAGAATATAAGGATTAGGTAATGCCGGTAACTATTGATGTAGGTGATGTGATAGCTGGATTAGCTTTCCTTTTATCTAGCTACGCAACATGGCAAACGGTCAGCTTTAATAAGAGGCAGAAGTCACTTGTCGAAAGCCAGGAAAAGCTAAACACCATTCTCTTGGAAAAAGAAAATGAAGATGCTCTGAAAGGAAAGCAAGCTGACCTTGGTGCATCAATTATAAAACTTGGCAGCAGTAAGTATCGGCTTAAGGTTTGGAATAAAGGTTCTGCTACTGCAAGAAACGTCAGAATTGAGTTCCCCGAAGGTAACGATTTAGTTATTGAATCAGAAGTGACTGACAAATTTCCAATGGAAAGCCTCGAAAAGTATCAAGCCGTTGAGCTAATAGCCGCTGTTCATATGCAAACGAAACGAAAGCATGTTGTTCGGCTAGTTTGGGAGGATGATGCCCAGTCTTACAATGAAAAGCTGTCTTACCCCACACTGTAATGTAACTGTCGGTTTTCTCACTAGAACGAAAACAACTACAGATAAATGCATATTTCTTTCGGCTATCTAACATCTTCAGTTGCTAAAGAACCTTCACACTATCGTGTCGGAGGTTCACTATGTTCAAAAACCTATTTTTTCAAACCAAAGCACTACCAGAGCTGTCATCGCAACTGGATACAGAAATTCCGCGCTATCCGCCATTTCTGAAGGGGTTGCCAGCAGCGTCACCCGAGGATTTGCAGTCCACACAAGACGAGCTAATAGCCAAACTGCGTCAGGTACTTGGCTTCAACCAGCGTGATTTTCAAAGGCTAATTCAACCCTGCATTGATCATCTGGCGTCCTATGTTCACTTGTTGCCAGCTTCTGAGCATCATCATCACAGTGGTGCGGGTGGTTTATTACGTCATTCGTTGGAAGTTGCTTTCTGGGCGGCACAAGCAGCTGAAGGGATCATCTTTGTTGCCAGTGGCACACCGGTTGAGAAAAAAGAGCTAGAGCCAAGGTGGCGTGTTGCAGCAGCTCTTGGCGGTTTGTTCCATGATATTGGTAAACCTGTTTCAGACTTGTCCATCACAGACGAAGATGGACGCTATCAGTGGAACCCTTTTTTAGAAACCTTATCCCAGTGGACGACAAATAATAGCATTGAACGCTATTTTATTCGCTGGCGCGACGGACGATGCAAGCGGCACGAGCAATTTTCAATTCTGGTGTTAAACCGGGTGATGACACCTGAGTTGCTCGCCTGGTTAACCCAGCCGGGCCCTGAAATTTTGCAAGCCATGCTAGAGGCAATTGGCAATACCGATCCCGAGCATGTCCTGTCTAAATTGGTTATTGAAGCTGACCAAACCAGTGTCCAGCGAGACCTGAAAGCTCAACGAATTTCCGTTGACGACAATGCCCTTGGTGTCCCAGTCGAACGCTATCTACTTGATGCCATGAGGCGATTGCTTGCCAGTTCCCAGTGGCTGGTCAATCAGCGAGACGCCAGAGTCTGGATACGAAAATCGAATCAATCAACCAATCTTTACCTGGTCTGGAAAAGCGCGGCTAAGGACATCATTGAGCTGTTGGCCAAAGACAAGATACCTGGCATCCCAAGAGATCCCGATACCCTTGCGGACATCCTCATTGAGCGAGGATTGGCCACCAAATCCGCCTCAAATGAGCGATATGAAAGCCTTGCCCCTGAAGTGCTGATCAAAGACGGCAAGCCAATCTGGCTACCCATGCTGCATATATCTGAGGCCGATTTATTGTTCAGCTCGAATGTACCAAGTTGTGTGACACTGTTTAACAAATCTGAGTGGGAAGCAACACAGCAAACACAAGCAGAGCCACAGAGTCGCTCCAGTGAGCATTCAGACTTGCCTGAAGCGTCATTATCAATCGAACTCAGTAATTCGGCTGAGTCACCATCGACAAACTCGTCCGAACAAGATGATGAACTTTGTCATGCCTGTGATGTTAATCACCTTCAGGCAACTGAAAATGCTCCAGGTGATGAATGCGAAAAGCCTAACAATTCATATGATGGCGCTATCTCAAATAACGTAAGCCAGCAAAACGAAGCAGCATTGACCCCCCCTGAATCTTTGGCGTGGCTCCCAGAGGCCAGCAGTGCGTTGGTTATAGTTGGTGAACAGATACTGATCCGCTATCCCGATGCCGTAAGACCTTGGTGTGCCCCCCGAAAACTGCTTGCTGAACTCAGCCGATTAGATTGGCTGGAATTAGATCCGGCAAACCCGACACGTAAGGCCAGAACTGTGACAACGAAAGATGGCGTTCAGGAGCAAGGGTTACTGCTTAAGGTATCGATTTCTAAAGGGCTTACTTCACTGATTGACCTTCCCAAACAAGACGCAGAATCAGCGGCAGCAATTCAGAACGAAGAGGCTTCACCGCGACCGAGTCGAACTGAGACAACCAATGCCCAAGCAAAAGAGCCCGCCAAAAGAGCGGAGCGTAAGCAAAAGCCGATTGCGCCCAATGCGAACTCAATTACAGACCCCAAACACGAACAGCGGCAAAAGATGGTTAATTTTGTGAAAGATTTGCCCATCTTACTGACCGATGGCGATTACCCAGACGTGGATCATAGTGCCGATGGTATTCGCGTCACGATTCAAACTTTACGCCAAGTCGCCAATGAGCATGGTATTCCAGCCGGGCAATTGCTTCGGGGGATCTCGGCCAGTGACCAATGCCAGTTTGATGAGGGGGAAACGGTTCTGTTTACCGCCCACGCTAAACGTTAATCCATTTGAAATTAATCGGATTGCAAACGGTTATTTTGCGGAGCATGAATGAAAGAAAACGCATACGAGATGCCTTGGCGCACGAACTATGAAGCCATGGCAGCAGCAGGCTGGCTGGTTGGGGCTACTGGGGCGATTGCGGCAGAAATGCTGACTGAGCTACCACCTGAGCCATTTTGGTGGATGACAGGGATTTCCTCGGGCATGGCGTTGTATCGCCTGCCTGAGGCTTACCGTCTTCATAAGTTACAGAAGGGATTAAAAGGCAAACCTTTGGCTTTTATGGCGCTGTCGCATTTGCAAAAAGTGATGGCAAAACATCCTGATGAATTGTGGTTAGGATATGGCTTTGAGTGGGATCAACGTCATGCTCAACGCGCTTATGAAATATTAAAGCGGGATAAGCAAACCTTGCTTAACCAAGGTCACGGCAAACAAATGGGTTCGACCTGGATCCATGGTGTTGAGCCCAAAGAAGAAGATGTGTACCAGCCAGTTGGTCACACCGAGGGGCATACCTTAATCGTCGGAACGACCGGTGCCGGAAAACCCGATGCTTTGATGCGATGATCACTCAGGCCATTTTGCGTAATGAAGCCGTGATTATTATTGACCCTAAGGGAGACAAGGAACTTAAGGATAATGCACAGCGAGCTTGTATTGCCGCCGGTAGTCCTGAGCGATTTGTGTATTTTCATCCGGGTTTTCCAGAGCATTCAGTACGTCTTAATCCCCTGAGAAACTTTAATAGGGGCACTGAAATTGCCAGTCGTATTGCGGCATTAATCCCATCTGAAACCGGTGCTGATCCATTTAAAGCCTTTGGCCAAATGGCACTGAATAACATAGTGCAAGGTTTGTTGCTTACGTCACAACGCCCTGATCTGAAAACACTGAGACGATTCTTAGAAGGTGGCCCAGAAGGCTTGGTAGTAAAAGCCGTCACGGCTTGGGGTGAGCAGGTATATCCGAACTTTAGTGTGGAGATTAAGCGCTTTACCGAAAAGGCCAATACCTTGGCTAAACAAGCTATGGCGATGCTGCTTTTCTACTACGAACGCATTCAGCCCGTTGCCGCCAATACTGATTTAGAGGGGCTATTGAGTATGTTTGAGCATGACAGAACCCACTATTCAAAGATGGTGGCCTCATTGATGCCGGTACTCAATATGCTCACATCAAGTGAACTAGGTCCATTGCTATCACCGATTGCAAACGATGTGGATGACAGCCGGTTAATTACGGATTCTGGCCGTATTATCAACAATGCCCAAGTGGCCTATATCGGGTTGGATTCATTGACCGACGCCATGGTTGGCAGCGCCATTGGTTCGTTGCTTTTATCCGATCTCACCGCCGTGGCCGGTGACCGCTATAACTATGGTGTTGAAAATCGTCCCGTAAATATCTTCATCGATGAGGCGGCTGAAGTCGTCAACGATCCCTTCATTCAACTGCTCAACAAAGGCCGTGGCGCAAAAATGCGTTGTGTGATTGCTACTCAGACCTTTGCTGACTTTGCAGCTCGTACAGGCAGTGAAGCTAAGGCTCGCCAGGTGTTAGGTAACATCAACAACCTGATAGCTCTTCGGGTGATGGATGCCGAAACTCAGCAGTACATTACTGACAATCTGCCTAAGACTCGGTTGCAGTACATCATGCAAACTCAAGGTATGTCGTCCAACTCGGACAGCCCCGCGTTATTTACCGGCAATCATGGCGAACGCTTGATGGAGGAAGAAGGCGATATGTTTCCACCGCAGTTATTAGGCCAGCTTCCCAACCTGGAGTACATCGCCAAGCTTTCAGGTGGCCGCGTGATCAAAGGCCGCATTCCTATTTTAACCAGCTCTACACAGGCAGCATAAGGAGTCTGTATGCATCATTCTGTCTGTCTGAAAATGACAACACTTACCAGTAAAGAAATGCTCGCTCAGTGGCAGCAACATAACCCCCAGTTCAAGGAAACCTTAAGACTGCTTGAAACCGACTGGCCTCATGCTTTGGCCTCGGTGTATTGCTTGGCGGACTACTTAACGGATGCGTTCACGTTAGATGGCCATTCCATCTTTGATTTGTGTCTGTGTAATGGCTTGGGCAGTTATGAAGAAGTCAGTTGTGATGATGACAGTGTACGCCTGTGGCATTTCATTGAGGCACTGACCTGGACTGCCGCCAGTGCTTTAACGGGGATTCGCCTGCGTGATCCTGACCATTTCGAGTGGGCCGCCGTAGATGGTGTGTATTTCTACTCCTGGATTCGTAATCGTCCAAATCGAATGGGGTATCTGGCTGAAGGACGCATCGATGTGCGTTATGTCAGTGGTCATACGACGACAAAGCGGCTTCAACAAGTGATTAAAGCCCGGATTATGACGCCAACCGTTGCAGCCATGCTGGCGCGAGTAGAAGAGGATGTTTGGCATGAGCAAGCATAAGTCGGTTTGGCTGCTGTGTCTGGCACTGATGCTGGAGATTATTGCCATTGGCGTGTTAGTGCCCGGTGATTGGACTGGCCGGGTTATTAATAAAGAGAAGCAGATGATTCAAAACCAATTGGGCGCACAAACAAGCTATTGGATTGGTCAAACTAGCCATGGCTGGTATCAGTCATGGATTGTGGATACACAGATGGAGCAATCTGTGCGTGATTTTCTAATCCCCACTGAAGAGCAACGACTGCGCTCTAAAGGGATGGAGAACATGGGAGGCTTTTGGTTTGTGTGGGTAGAAGACCGTATTCAGGCATTTTTTGATGTGTTGTACCAAGTGTTCACTCGATTTGCTTTGCTGATGGTCTGGTTGCCCTTTGCGCTTATTCTCATGTTACCGGCGCTGTGGGATGGCTTAATGACCTGGAAGATTAAGAAGACAACCTTTGATTTTTCGAGCCCTATCATTCACCGCTACAGCATGATTATCCTGGGCTCAGGTGTCATTTTGCTGTTTATGGGATTGTTCGCCCCGCTGGCCATTCCACCGGTGGTGTTACCGTCGCTGATCATCGGTTTGGCATTGATGGCGGGGGTGGCGTTAAGCCACTTGCAGAAGAAGATATGAGGCCTGTCAGGCCTCATCTTGTAGAGCTAAAACCTTACGCCTACGGTATTGCCGTTCTCGTCTTCAGCAGGCAAATGGTAAGTATCAATAAGGTGACCTTGAAGCCAAATATATTGCGGCATCCAAAACGAGTACTGTCGTATAAGAGACAATACTTCTTTTAACGGTTTGTTTGCATGAGGCTCGGCAAGACGGAAGTAAATGAATGAGCAATAATCTCGAAAATACTCATGAAGCTCTGAATCCGATAGCGTTTCTTTTAGCGGCCTGTTTTGTTCGTCGTCCTCATCAGGAGAATTGGCATAAATTTCAAATAGCTGCTTTTCAGTGAGCATCTCCAAGAAGTGGTCTTCAATTAAGATCCCATCACTGGTATCGACATCCATACCATCTTTGACATCAAAAGCCATGACACATCCTGAAGATAATGCCACTTCTGATGGTTTCAGTACGTCATTAGCTTGTACAACCTGATGCCAATGATTAAAACCAGCAGATACTGCAATTTCATCGAGTGCTTGAGTGTGTGGAATAGATTTTTCACGTTTAAGCTTTCGTGCTTTTTGCTTTAAACGTTCAACCGTGGCAGAGGAAATGATTTTAGTAATTTGCATTGAGTTTCTCCTATTAGCGAATACGGTGCCCACTGCCGAGGTCGCAGAAAAAACCTAAGCAAAAAATAAATTTGATATGCATGTCGTCCCGTCCGGGTTTGCTAAAGTGGGCAGCTGGTCTCGACACGACCAATATCCCCATCATATCAACCGCATCAAAAAGATCAATTGTTAGTATTGTCTGAGTAGAACCCTCAAAACCTTCAAGAATTCGGCATCTAGCTGACCACTGAAGCTGCCAATCCCGAGGCATTCTTCACTTCTCAATTCAAACAACGAGGAGTGACTATGGAACCTGTGAGTATTCCGTCCTATATCGATGACCCGCCGCACTTCCTGCTTTGGAGTGCCGACGAGATGGCTCCCATTCTGTTGGGGCTAGTGATCGGCATTTTTACCGGTAATGCCTTGGTTTTATGCCTGTTGGGGTTGGTGACAACCAAGCTCTATCGGCGTTTTCGTGATGGTCGCCCGGATGGTTTTATTCTTCACGCCATCTACTGGGCCGGAATGTTGCCAACCAAAGCCAAGACGATCCCTAACCCATTTATCAGGAGCTATCTGCCGTGAAGTTCGACGTGTTTTTAAAATCATGGCAAGGCACGCAATTAGAGAACCGATGGCAACGGTTCCTGATTGCGGTGCTGGTGCTATCTAACTTGCTGCTTGCGGTAGCGGCATTTTCTCGCAATACCGTGGTAGCCATTCAACCACCAACTTTGTCTGAACCGGCTGAAGTGTCACGAAACCAGGCCACTCAGCCTTACTTGGAATCCTGGGGACTCTACCTGGCTGAGCTTATGGGTAACGTGACGCCAGGTAATGTGTCTTTCATCCGGGTTGCCATTGAGCCGCTACTTTCTCCAGCGGTGTACCAGCAAGTGGTCGATGCACTGGAGATTCAGGCAAGACAAATCCGCGAAGACCGGGTCACGCTCAAATTCCAACCCAGACAAGTGGAATATGAGTATGAAACCGGCCATGTCTTTGTGACCGGTTATTCCTTGGTTTCTGGGCCATCTGGAGATGAGCAGCGCCAAACTCGCACCTATGAGTTTGACATCGATATTGAGCAATACCGTCCAAAACTTAGCTGGATGGATACGTATGAGGGGCAAGCTAGAACGAAGCGCGTTCGTGAAAAGTTGACCCATGAGCAAAACCGGAGGGTGAATGATGCGAACCAAAATTAGTCGATGGATGACACCAAGCTTAATCGCAATGAGCTTGAGTGGCGTCCTGTTATCTCAAGCGTCGTATGCAGACGTGGAATTGCCGATTGTGCCAGCCAGTGTGATGAAGCAGTCTGCTACTGCAAATCCACCGGTTCAAACCAATACGGTTTCAACGGATGTGCCAACAACGCTACTGATGACACCGGGGATTAATGAACTGATCCCTGTAGCACTTGGCCATCTGAACCGGATTGTGACGCCGTTTGAATCGCCTCAGGTGAGAACAACCAGTGATGCTCAGACGCAAATCAAGGGGAATGTTGTATATGTAGCCACGGACAAAGAATCACCGGTTTCACTTTACATCACTCCGCCTGGTCAGGAAGCGCCCGCGTTATCTGTCACCTTAGTACCTCGTCGTATTCCACCGCGTGAAATCACCTTAGCTATTGATGGTCAGCAGTGGCCTATTAAGGGCGTCGTGAACCGAAAAGCCGCCACTTGGGAAACGGCTCAGCCATACGTCGATAGCTTACGTGATTTACTCAGACGCCTTGCACTAAATGAGTTACCACAAGGCTATGACATCCGTTTAGCTGGCCAAACTGACACAAGCCCGAAATGTTTTCAGCCTGGCTTAAAGTTTGGTTTTAAGCAGGGGCAAATTGTGACGGGACATTACTTCACCGTCTATGTAGGACTGGTTGAAAGCTTTGCCGATGAGCCGATAGAAGCCAGTGAAATAGCCTGTAATGCACCAGATATAGTGGCAAGCGCCTACTGGCCTCGCAATATCTTGTTGCCGGGTGAAAAGACAGAGTTGTATGTGGTTGTTCGCAATCATCGTGAAGAAGCGGTGGAAAGTCAGCGACCTTCGCTTCTTGTGGGAGGTGAATAACGATGAAAGCACAATGGGAACAAATGAGCCCGAACATGAAGCGGGGCCTATCGGTTGCAGGTATTGCTGGTGGTCTCATCCTTATGGTGATGGTGTTTTCACCTAATCCTGACGATGGCTCAAGTAGTCGGAACCGGAAGGAAACGATCAGGCACATTCTTACGGATACCAATACTCGTGATGTTGGGGTCGATAGTTTGGCTGCAAACGTAAAACTACTCAGTGAGCGCAATGAACAGTTACGTCGTGAAGTTGAGCGCTTGCGTCGTGACGTCGATTCAGGACGGCTAAGCCCAGGTTCGCCTTCTATACCAAGCGAGGTCAATGCGGAGTTGGCTCGCCTTCGAGCGGAACTTGATGATGTTCGCGCTGGAGGTGATGCAGCAGTTGAAGGCACAAATAGCCGTTTCGAAGTGCCTTTATCTGCCATGGAATTACCCAAAGACGAAAAGCCACTGCCGTCTAACCCAGACGACTATTTTGCCAATGCGCCGCTGCCTGATCCGCTCTATCAGCAGCCAGCCAATGGCCAAGGTACACGAGCTCGGGATGTTCCATTGCCGCCAATCACGATTCGTATGATTGAGCCTGAAGTGGTTGCTGAACCAGAGGTTGTTGTGCAAGAAGCGCCGCCTTTGTATCTACCGGCGGGCAGCATCATCTCAGGTACTTTGATCACAGGTTTGGATGCTCCTACTCACGAGTCCGCAAGACGCGAGCCTTTTCCTGCATTGCTGAGGATTCAAAAGGAAGCCATTTTACCCAACCGATTTAGAGCGGATATCAAAGAGTGTTTCTTGATCGCCGCAGGTTACGGTGATTTGAGCTCTGAGCGTGCTTATTTGCGAGGCGAGACCATTTCATGTGTGAGAGAAGATGGTGGCGTCATTGAAACACGACTGGATTCTTATGCCGTGGGTGAAGACGGCAAAGCCGGTATTCGTGGCCGATTAGTGTCGAAACAAGGCCAGCTGGTGGCCAAATCAATGATGGCCGGATTCCTTCAGGGCTTGGCAGGCGCATTTGATGTGAATCCTGTACCAACGATTCAGACGGGTAATGCCGGTGATACTCAGTTGTACCAGCAAGTCATGAGCCAAGAAGCATTACAAGGTGCTGCGATTAAAGGCACCGGTAAAGCATTGGATCGAGTGGCCAAGTTCTATTTGGACATGGCTGAAAATATGTTCCCAGTCATAGAGGTAGACGCTGCAAGGAAAATTGAAGTCATAGTCACTCGTGGTGCCTCGTTGTCGTTGGCTACTTCGCAAGGCGGAGGTGCAAGAAGATGAAAAAATCCTGCATGTTGCTAACCGATCGAAGTCCGTTTCAGACAATAAGATGTGTATCCAGAGGAGAGTTAACCATGACGACATCAATGCAGAACAACCCAAAGCACCAGTCAAAACAGTGGTCTAAAGCTGGATTACTTTTATTGGCAGTCGGCTCAACCTTATTGTCTGGCTGTAGTTCATTGGGTCTTGGGAGTAGTGAATATGGATGCCCAGGTATGCCTGACGGTGTGCGCTGTTTATCCGCTCGTGAAGTCTATGAGCTTACCAGCAATGGGGCTGCACCCAAGACGATTGATGCTGTGGCGACTCGAATTGGTTCTCCCTCTGGGTATTCACAATCTGATTTAGAGACAGGACTGCTGAGCCATCCGGCATTACCCGAGACGCAGCAATCTGCACCTATTCGCATTCCTTCAAGGGTAATGCGGATTTGGATTGCGCCTTGGGAGGATGACCGTGGGGATCTGAATTTATCCAGCTACGTGTTTACCGAAATTGAACCGCGCCGGTGGGATATTGGGGTGTCAGCACCTCGAACGGTTTCGCCAGTGCTACGTCCACTTCAGACTCAAAGCGATTCAGCCTCAGCGGGAGCTGATGGTAAGCGCGATAACTTGAGTATCTACGGAGAAACTAACGAATGACAAATGCAGTTCGCACCATTCAAACTCAGCGCCTAATGACCATTGGTGCGCTTGGTTTAATGGCGTTAATGATTTCGGAGCCCTCATTTGCGGGCACCGGTGGTGATGCTTTCACCGATGTGTGGGATACCCTAAAAGATTGGACCCAAGGTACTTTGGGACGGATCGTAGCGGGAGCCATGGTACTGGTGGGTATTGTGGGCGGTATCGCTCGCCAAAGCTTGATGGCTTTTGCCTTGGGCATTGGTGGCGGTATGGGTCTCTACAATACGCCAACAGTCGTTGAAAGTGTTATGTCTGCAACTTTACCTGTCGTTGCCAGCACTCAAGAAGTCATTGGCACAACAGTTCCAGCAATCAGCGCCGTCTTACTGGGCACCTGATAACAATAAAAAACGCCCAAGCGGCCAGATATCTGACGGCTTGGGCGTCATCCCACCCCGTACCCGTTTATCATGACAGCGTTTCAGTTAATAGGTTTCCCATTCACTTAGCTTGATTTCAAGCCGCGGCCATGAATACCGAAAAGAATGCTAGCGCCGCCTCTGCAAAAGGCAGTTAGCGGGGCTTTCCTTGAGGGAGCACATTCAAACAGGCTACTAGCCTGATATTTTGAGCTTTAGGCGCTCGTTCCTTTTGGGTTGGATTTACACACTACCAAACGGCAGGATATTCAACAATACCCGACACTGGGAATCCATGGTTTAAAAGAGATTGTCTGATTAAGAACGGCAACGTATTAGCATCACTTGGGTATCTGCTTAACTTTTCATTGGAATAGTGATCAATGAAATCGATTAGCTGCGTCGTAGTTAAAGGTTCGAGCACATGCGAATTCCAAACAGCATCCTCTACGCTATGATCAAGTTCTTCATTCGTATGCCTGAAAGTCAATCGACTTTGACTGACGACGCGAAACTGATCGGCCCCTTGATGGTGTACCACGAGTTTTAGCTCTGGAACTTTTTTGACCAGTTTGCCTCGTTGGTCTCTTCGCGGATCATAAAATGCTTGGCTAAGAATTACCTTCCCTTCAACACGGTAAAAGGTTTTCTCCATAGTTTCAGTGTTTAATGACCAATAAACTTTAAAACTGTTTCGACGAATTTTGTTGCCATAGATATTGAGCAAAGGCAGCAGTTGTTGTTCCGTGCCTTGTTTCGAACCTTTGTTCCAAGCACTTACGATGGATTGCTGTGTTCTGCATTTTTCGGCAATCTCTTGTTGCGTCCACCCGTCGTTCAGTGCAAGCCGAATAAGTTCTCTTGTCCATTTGAACGGTTTTTTCTTACTGTTTTTGCTCTTGTCCATGTAGTCCCTTAAAGGAAAGGGAGCATTAAGCCCCCTTCACAACTTATTTTTTCTTACCGCCATTCTGCGGATTTTGAGGGTTCATCTGCCACCCTCGATTTCCTTGGTTTTGTGAGTAAGTCTTGTTAGTACCAGACGTACCCTTATTGGCGTTTGTCATATCTGAGTTGTGATTGTTTTGCTTAGACATTTTTGTCTCCTTGTTTATGTAAAAGTACAAGGCACATGCTATCAAGGGCAAAAAATCACGCGACTGATGATTTTATGATAATTGGTGATATTCACTGATATTTTCTGATTTTTCAATTTTTCTAGGTCAACGGGAGAATAGGATGCCTAGCAAGGCACCCAATTCTTCAATCTATCTAACCGAGTCCACATAGGACAACTACATAGACTGGAGCCTCGATTTACATTAACGAGGACTCCTCATGCGAAAACTATCTCCAATTATTCTGGCGCTTGCGCTGTCTCCATTGGTTCAAGCTGAACCTGTGTCTGAAGTGTCGCCCGTTGGCAAAATTGACGGCATGGTTTCTTTGCCGGTCACGGGTATGAAAGCGGTCGAAAGCAATGGCCGTATTGTTTTCATGTCAGACAGTGGCCGGTTCGTCATTGATGGCACGCTCTATGATGCCTGGTCGAAAAAGCCGCTTACCAGCCTTGAAGAAATTCGTGAAGCGGGTAACACGCTGGACTTAAGTCGTCTTGGCTTAAAAATGGATGATTTGAATCCACTGACGCTGGGTGAAGGCAAAAAGAAAGTGGTGGTCTTTGTTGATCCCAGGTGTCCGCATTGCCATGAGCTTTTGAAACAAGCCCTACCGCTAACCAAGGAATACACCTTCCAAATTCTCCCTGTGCCAGTGCTTGGTCCTGATTCAGAGCGTCAGGTTCGCCAGCTTGGCTGTGCGCGTGACAAGAAAGCGGCCGCCGATGCATTGCTCAATGGCCGGATTGGTAACCTAGAGCAGGATGATGCCTGCAACTTAGAGCCAATGCAGCGTACCTTGGTGACCGCTCAAATTCTGGGAATTCAAGGTGTGCCTTTCATCGTCGCCAATGATGGTCGCATCAGCCGAGGCCGTCCTTATGATCTTTCTGCTTGGTTGGAGGGGCGTTAATGAAAGCCTCTCTGTATTCAGGGCAACGCGCTTCTGAGCTATTGCCAGTATTGGCCTATTCAGACGATGAGCAACTGTTTTTCATGGAAGACCAGAGTGCTGGCTTTGGTTTTCTATGTGACCCATTGCCGGGTGGTGATGAGTCTGTTGCAGACAGGGTTAATGTTCTTCTCAACAACGACTGGCCAAAAGACACTTTGCTGCAATTTGGCCTGTACGCCTCGCCTGATATTCAAACCGACCTTCAGCGCATGATGGGCTTACGGCATCGACAATCCGATCCATTACTCAGGGCGTCGATACGCAAACGTGCGGATTTTCTCGATGGGGGCACGGTTCAACCGATAGAAGAATCGACCCAGACTCAGGTTCGCAACTTTCAACTGATCGTCACCTGCAAATTGCCTTTGGAAAGTCCTATTCCGACGGAGCGTGAGTTGAGTCGAGCATCCGCGCTTCGGGCTTCTTTCTCGCAAGCGCTGGCAACGGTTGGTTTTCGCGTCACGGAGATGACTGACCGAAATTGGCTCGCAGCATTAAGTGCGCAGCTTAACTGGGGAAAAGATGCTTCCTGGCGCAATCCATCACCAATCCGCAGTGAGGCTGATAAACCACTTCGAGAGCAAGTGTTGGATTATGACCGAGCTATCAAGGTGGATAGCCAAGGTCTGATGTTGGGTGATTACCGAGTTAAAACCCTATCGTTTAAGCGCCTGCCTGAGCGGATCTGGTTTGGCCATGCCGCAAGTTTTGCGGGCGATATGATGACGGGCAGTCGCGGTTTACGCGGGAGCTTTTTGCTGAATGTCACCATTCATTTTCCCTCAGCCGAGGCGATGCGATCTCGTTTAGAGACGAAGCGTCAATGGGCGGTCAATCAGGCCTATGGCCCGATGCTCAAGTTTGTGCCGGTGCTTGCAGCCAAGAAAAAGGGGTTTGATGTTCTTTTTGAAGCCTTGCAAGAAGGTGATCGTCCTATTCGGGCAAATATGACTTTGACGCTGTTTTCACCAACGGAAGAAGCGTCCATCAGCTCTGTTTCAAATGCTCGAACCTATTTCAAAGAGCTCGGATTTGAGCTGATGGAAGACAAGTACTTCTGTTTGCCCATTTTCCTGAATGCCTTGCCATTTGGTGCTGACCGCCAGGCGATGAACGACTTGTTTCGATTCAAGACCATGGCGACACGGCATGTGATCCCACTGTTGCCTTTGTTTGCGGATTGGAAAGGCACTGGCACGCCAGTGATTAACTTTGTTTCCCGTAATGGTCAGATCATGAGTGTGTCCCTTTATGACTCGGGCAGTAATTACAACTGTTGCATCGCGGCGCAATCGGGGTCGGGCAAGTCTTTCCTGGTGAACGAAATCATCTCCTCCTACCTATCAGAAGGAGGCCAATGCTGGGTAATTGATGTTGGCCGGTCTTATGAAAAGCTGTGTGAAGTCTATGACGGTGATTTCTTACAGTTCGGGCGGGACAGTGGCATTTGCTTGAATCCGTTTGAAATCGTTGAGGACTATGACGAAGAAGCGGATGTACTGGTTGGGCTATTGGCCGCAATGGCCGCACCAACGCAGTCATTAACCGATTTTCAGATGGCCAACCTAAAGCGTCAGACCCGTGAACTGTGGGAGAAAAAAGGTCGTGCCATGTTGGTTGATGATGTGGCTGCGGCTTTAAAAAATCATGAAGACCGACGTGTGCAGGACGTGGGTGAGCAGCTCTATCCGTTTACGACACAGGGCGAATATGGCCGCTTCTTTAATGGCCACAACAATATTCGCTTCAAAAACCGTTTCACCGTTCTGGAGTTAGAAGAGCTTAAGGGGCGTAAGCATCTACAACAAGTAGTGTTGCTTCAGCTTATCTACCAAATCCAACAAGAGATGTACTTAGGTGAGCGGGATCGTCGCAAGATTGTGTTCATTGACGAAGCCTGGGATCTGTTGACTCAAGGTGATGTCGGTAAGTTTATCGAAACCGGTTATCGTCGATTTCGAAAATATGGCGGCAGTGCTGTAACGGTAACGCAGTCGGTCAACGATTTGTATGACAGCCCTACAGGTAAAGCCATCGCTGAAAACTCGGCCAATATGTACCTGCTTGGCCAAAAAGCTGAAACCATCAACGCACTCAAAAAAGAAGGCCGCTTGCCACTAGGTGAAGGCGGTTATGAATACCTGAAAACGGTTCATACCGTCACGGGTGTCTATTCCGAAATTTTCTTTATTACCGAAATGGGCACAGGGATTGGCCGCCTCATTGTCGATCCGTTTCACAAGCTGTTGTACTCGTCCCGTGCAGAAGATGTAAACGCGATTAAACAGTTAACGCGCAAAGGCCTTTCTGTTGCTGATGCCATCTCTCAGTTGTTGAAGGAGCGAGGCTATGAATAAGTCCACGCTTTGGCCATTTATGGCCTCTATTACTTTGTCTATTGCTGGTAGCGGGTTAATGACCAGCTGGCTCTTAATGAAAACACTCGAACCCATCCACAACCAGTTGGCGTTAAGTACGCCCATTGCAGTCGTGGATTTTGGGGAGGCGGTGTTGTCACTGGGCCCCAATGCCAGCGAACAAGACATCGAATCTAGGTTGCTTCAGACCAATCAGCAAATTGAAAAGTTAAAAACGGCCGGTTTTATCGTGCTGGATGCCCAAGCGGTGGTGGGTGCTGATGATTCCGTATTTGTGCCAGTAGGCTCTAAGGAGGTGTCTCATGCAGATACTCCGTAAAAGAATGCCTTGGCGGCCTTACCTCATCCGGCTGGCCATTCTTGCGTTAATCATGGCCATGGTAGGCACCTACACCATGATGCGCTACCGAATAGGTATTGATACCCAGCAAGAGCGCTGCCTGCCTGATACCACGGTGTATCTGATTGACCTATGGAATAAAGAGCCCGTTAAGGATGGTTTGTATGCCTTCCACTCAAAAGGACTCGCTCCGTTATATAACGACGGTACTCGTATGCTGAAACGCCTAACAGGGATGCCTGGGGATGAAGTCAATGTGACGTCTGAGCATGTTCTGGTGAATGGTACTGAAGTCTCAATCGGCATGGCATTAGCCCAGCGTCTTGGTGTAGCTGAAGCAGAATTTAGCCGCTCATTGACGCTGCAAGAGAACGAATATTGGTTTTCCGGTGAGGCTGCAACGAGTTTCGACTCCCGCTATTGGAATGCCGTTAAGCGCGAGCAGATTGTCGGTCGCGCTTGGCCGCTTTGGTAGGAGGTAGATGATGCAAAGACTATGTCTCTTATTTTTGTTGGTTGCTCCATTGTCTTGGGTTCAAGTGTCCTGGGCACAAGAGCCTTTTCTGTTGTCTGACGAAGACAAAAAGATCGTCGAAATGAGCCGCAGCATTTTACAAAGTGCTGTGGATGGTTCATCTGAATTTATAGAGCCTTTTGCACCGGTTGAACAACCTGCGTCGCTCAAACACAGCGATGAATGGTTGATATTTGCGTCGTCTTCACTGGGGGATTCCTCACTGAAGCAGCTTTTCAAAGAGGCCAGTGCTAC
Source organism: Proteus penneri (assembly GCF_022369495.1). Taxonomy (NCBI): domain Bacteria; kingdom Pseudomonadati; phylum Pseudomonadota; class Gammaproteobacteria; order Enterobacterales; family Morganellaceae; genus Proteus; species Proteus penneri. The sequence continues at coordinate 2,832,822 of NZ_CP059690.1, read as the reverse complement.
CGGCGCTATTGTGTTGTTTCGGGGAATTCCTGAAGGAAAGACCTTGGGGGCGGCTATCCGTGATTGGCATATCCTGATGGCGGGACTTGATCCTGTTCCTCAGGTTCGAATCGATCCGAAAGCCTTTGTGCACTGGCGGGTGACTAGCGTGCCTGCCATTTTTCGCATAGACGATGACAAGGTGACTGCAAGTGCACTAGGGGTTTACAGCAAGGACTGGTTGCAACGCCAAATTGAAACCGGCAATACCGGTTCATTGGGTCAACGCGGTCCGATTCATTCGATTTTAGAACCGGACTTGATGCAAGTGGCGATGCAGCGATTACAGTCGATTGACCTGGGCGCATTAAAGAAAAAAGCCATTGAGCGTTTCTGGTCTCGCCAAACATTTACTGATTTACCCAAAGCCACGCAGTATCGGATAAGAACGGTTGATCCAACCATCGTCATGCAGCGGCCACTATTGGATGCCAATGGTCGAACATTGATCCCAGCAGGAACGCGTATTAACCCGCTAAAAGCCTTGCCATTTACTCAGCAGCTTGTGGTGTTTAATGCTTCGAACGCTGAAGAAGTGGACGCAGTTGCGCATTGGCTTGAGACGCAAGATAGGACACTGCGCCGCATTACGCTTATCACCACGCAGCTCGACCGTACTCAAGGTTGGAATAGCCTCAATGCGCTCGAAAAGACATTGGACAGTCCGGTTTACCTTCTCAATGCCTCGCTAGCGCAGCGCTTTGATCTGCAAGTCACCCCATCGTTTGTGCAAGCAAAGGGGCTCGCGTTTGAAATAGAAGAAATTCCAGCAAAGGAGCTTGTTCATGAAAAAGCTCAATAATACGTATCGTCTGTTGCGGACTCTCGTTGTCATGTTTGTCCTTGGCGCATCTATTCCTGCAAAAGCAGAACTGACCTGCCCAGACGCGGGTTTATTGTCGGGTAAGTTGCTGACGGATGTTTGCTGGTCATGCATTTTTCCTATCCGAGTTGCGGGTCTTCCTCTTGGCTCTGGCAGTGTCCCAAGCGGCGCATCAAACAAGTCATTTTGCTTATGTGAAGACAACTTAGGTGTGCCAAGGCCAGGTATTGTTACCAGCATGTGGGAGCCAGCGCGTCTGATTGAACTGGTCAGAACGCCTGGTTGTTCGCCTTCCCTGGGAGGGATTCGTTTACCGTTAGGTGATAGACGACTGCAAGGTGGTCATGGCGAGGGTGAATACGACACCGGTGATCTCGCTTTCTACCATTACCATTATTACGCCTTTCCGCTTTTGGTCATGCTCGATTTGTTCATGGATGGCAATTGCAATGCCGATGGTTACATGGACTTTGACTTGATGTATTTGTCCGAATTGGACCCAACATGGCTGAACGATGAACTGGCCTTTTTTACTCAGCCTGAAGCGGCTGCCGTTGCCAATCCATTGGCTATTTCGGCTTGTACCGCTGACGCTGCCTCATCGACGCTTGGTAAACCCATCGACCAGTTGTTTTGGTGTGCTGGCAGTTGGGGCCATCTCTATCCCTTATCTGGCCACACCTTAGCCTTTGGCTCATTAGCAGAAAACACCAGCCATTTAGCGGCGCGAGCAATCGCGGCTCAACATAGGCGTGGTCTTGCAAGGCGAACAATGGGGAACAGTGCGCTATGCCGACCTGTTATCGAACCCATGCTGCCGAAATCCCAATACAAGATGAGTATGTTCTTCCCTGTACCAGAAACTGAAAGTGCGCATGTCATCGGTGAAAGCACCATGAAATGGGGAGAGTGGCGAACGATCCCCGGTGCCGGTGAAGATGCGCTCTACATTTTGTGGCGCTGGCAAGACTGCTGTAACTCGGGAGGTTAAATATGAAACCAACACTTTTTACCCGAGTGTTAGCGGGTGTTTTATCAATCACTATGGCGTGCTTGCCCTTACATGGTGTGGCCGCTGATGCGCAGCGCCAATTCGGCCTAAGCGGACAACAAGATGGTAAGCAATTGCTGCAAAGCTGGACGATGCCCGCACTCAATGGCAATACATTGTCGGTGCCGAATGGCAGTGGTAATGAGTCCATTAACTTGCAAGAGCTTTTCCCTGGTATGGATCAGGGTTCATTGGATGTCTTAACGGGCGTTTATGGTTCTGATGCCAGCATGAATCAATTGGGGACGCAGCGCCAAGAGAGCATGGCATCCGAAAGTGGCGCTACGGGTGAAGCATTTCGCTCGCTACAGCAAATCAAAGACAGGTCTCGGCCAGATATGGTCAATGATCCGCTTTGGGCATTAACTGACGCGGTTCAAACTGACCCCAATCTATTAACTCAAAGCTTCCCCGGCTGTGAGTCGCAAGGTGAAGGCAGCCCAAATTACCAGCAATGTGACAGGCTCAATACAGCGGTTAACAGCTGCACTATTACTCACGATTACACGGCAGGCATTATTGAGCATGTTTCAGGGCCGATGAACCTTCGCTCTTGTGGTGAGGGGTGTCTTGAAGTTTGGATAGGACGTATTGGCGACAACTACTGGAGTGGTAGTTGTAAAGTGTTCGAACAGGCCATCACACTCAAAGTCGTGAACCCCGATGCGATTACCTCAGCTGTTCTTGAGTACGCAAAATGGGATGACTACATGCAAGTGTGGCTTGGCGATCAGAAAGTCTGGTCTGGGCCGAACAATAACTTTCCACCAGAAACGGCAGGTCGCTGCGAGCTCAGTACCAGTTGGGAGCGCAATCCAAATACTGACTTAACCGCTAAGCTCAAAGCGGTAGAGCCCGGTTTAGAAGTGCCAGTAAAAATTCGCGTATCGGTTACGGGTAGTGGTGAGGGGTATGTACGCATCAAGGTACGCTTTGATCCAACCAAGGTGGTGATGAATGATAGTTGGTCGCCACAATCCTGTATTGAACAAGCAGCGGATATCCCGGCTAAGTTTTCTGACTACAGCATTCAATGCACGGATCAGCCTTCTTCAACAAACGGATGTACGGTGGTCAACGGTGTTTCAGTCTGTGAATCCTATTTTGCCCCAAGCCCAGTGGCTGGCATATCGCCTTTGTGTCGGCGTGTACAAGTTAGTGTGGATGATGAAAGCTATAAGGGGATTGAAAATCAGGCCTGCCAAGTGCTTGAAGCGAATCCTTCCTGTGGATTCATGTCGTCAGAATGTGCCGAGACCAATGATAAAGGTGAATGCATTCGTTTTACCGATACCTATGACTGTGGATTGCAAACCAGCGATCCAAAGTGTGTGGTATCCAATCTTATGCCGAGTAGTTTTGAGGCCTGTGAGCCTACTCAGACGATCACGCCATTTACTGAAACCAAGCATGTACCCGATTACCAGGTGTGCGAGAAGATCAGCACGCTTACTCAGTGTCAGTTAGAGCGACGTGTATCCGCTGAAAATCATCAACAAAGCTGGTCCATTGAGCGCGGTTGCTTTAGCTCTGAAACGCTCAGCTTTGTTCCACAGCACAGCAGCACTATGCAAACTGGAAACGCGACGCTGAGGATTTTTGATAATCAAAATACTGAGATAAAAATCACCGAGTCGCCATCCAAGGCAAATGGTTGGAAAACGACACTCTCACTGACGGGCAATAAGGAAACGGTGACTGAGACGAAACCGTCCTTTAAATACCCTGAAATGACGTGTCCAAAAGGAACCTTGGTTGGTTCATTGTGTAAAGTCGTCAATGGGTCGATTATTTCTTGGCATGAACCCCAAGAGGTCACTCGTTCCAGATGTGAGTCCGGCTGGAACAAAGTCAATTTTGATACCTGTAGCCGAGAAGTTCAGAAGTGTTTGGCTCCTGCGAAACTGAGCGCTTCATTGACCTTCTCTGGCAAGTACTTAGAGCAAGACATTGTTCATCAATCAACTGATCCCGGTATAGACCAATGCTTGATGCAAACGGATCAGTTCACTGCGGTGCAGTGGCAGTGTTTGGATACGGGCACAAAACGAATTGAAGGGTTAACGGTTGGTAGTGGCGAGTTGGCCAATCTTGGAAGCCTTTATCCGGCGGTTGTTTCGTCTCCTGCTCATTTAACCAGTCGCGGCAGCTCTGATGGACTGGGACTCTCATGCTGGAGGGCAAGAGCAACCTACAATGCTTCGACTGCTCATCCAGAGTTCAACATGGGCAGCTCAGATAGCTGGGTAGATGCCAATGGTAATACGCAAACTATCGTCAATAACGGACAAAACACGACCACCAATACGTGTGCCGCGCTAGAGCAAAACCCAGCCTGCCAGTACGTCAGAACCGAATGCACTGAAGGCGGGGCTGGTCATGAAGGCTTCTGCTATATCCAAAGTTTGGTGTATGACTGTGGACAAAGCGTTGAAGTGCAAAATGCACGAATGGAAACTCAATTCAACTGTGAGGGCCCAGTTCGCTGTATGGGCACAGATTGTTTAGAGCCAGAGTCAATCAAGCAGGCTAACTTTGCAGAGGCCGCTGCGATGCTTAATGCGGCGCAGTTTATGACCAATGATATGTCATGCACGGGGGCTGATGGCCAAGATAACGTCGAGTGTACGGTTTTTAAAGGTAATGCAGGCCAGTGCAAAAAAGCCGTTGGCGGTATAGTGGATTGCTGTGAAAAGCCAAGTGGCGTGTCGTTATCGGACTACATCACGATGATAGTGGCGGTTAACAAGCTTGATACGGCAGTCATGGCCATGAATCCGTCTTCGGCAATCTATGGTTCGTGGAATACGCTTAGGGAACCGATCACGAGTACCTGGAGTGCAGTTAAAGAGCCTTTTGTGTCTGCATGGGACTCTCTCATGGGGGCTGGGCCATCAACGGCTGCTGGCGCGGGAGCGGAGCAAGCTGCGACTGGCTTTATGCAGGTGTTGACCAACAAAACGGCTGAGTGGGTAGGCACGACCTTTGGTTCGGGGGCGCAATCGGCACTGTTTAGTAACGTTGGTGGTGCGGTTGGAGCCGATGGTGTTGTATCGGGTGGTAACTTTGCGCTGGGTGGCGCTGCGGGCGCGGTTCTGAGTACGGTTATGACGGCCTACATGATTTATTCAGTCACCATGATCCTCATTCAGCTTATCTGGAAATGTGAGCAGAGCGAGTTTGAAATGAACGCCAAGCGGGTATTGAAGAGTTGCCACTACGTAGGCTCTTACTGCAAGTCTAAGTTCTTAGGTGCCTGTGTTGAGAAACGGCAATCATATTGCTGCTTTACTTCGCCGCTTTCACGGATCATTCAAGAACAAGTACGTCCTCAATTGGGCCTTGGTTGGGGCAGTGCCAAGTCACCAAACTGCGAAGGTTTGACCGCGAGTCAGTTAAACCAGGTGGATTGGAGCCGAGTCAATCTGGATGAATGGATAGGTATCTTATCGATCACGGGCAACCTACCCGAAGTACCGTCACTGGATCTGGAAAGACTCACAGGCTCAGGAAGTACGCTAAACGTGGATGGAAATCGTCAGAGTGCCGCAGAAAGAGCTATTGAAAGGCTAAACGGAATGGATGCCCAGAAATTACGCCAAGAGGCGACGGAAGAAATTTCGGGGAATAACTAGAAGAAAAAATCTTTGTCAGCTCCAGTATATTTTGGAGCTGACATCGCGCTAGATGTTGCATTATATGTAGTAAAGGGAACGTTTTTGAGGACGATTTATGGCTTTGCAAGTTTAATGACTTTTTAAATGTGCGTTAAATCGGTAATAAACTGTGCTGCATATTGAAGGTATTCCTGTTGTGGAGTTCGAATTACATCCCATCTTTTTGCATAGTTAAGAGGCCTGTCGCGTTGTTTTGCGTATGTAAGAACAAGCCGACGTTTGGCACGGGATACACCAACAAAGAAAGCACACCGATTAGCATCTTGATCCCCAAAGAATATTTCGTTCTCAACGGCCATAATTATCGTTGAGTCGAACTCCAATCCTTTGCTCTTATGGATAGTCAGAATACGCACAGCCTGATCATCAGAGAAACGAGTCAAGGCTTGAGGCAAATCGGGGGTAAGTTCAAGCAATTCTTCAATGCGTGCTTTGGTATCTCCCACAACTTCACCTAATCTGGCATGTGACTCATAGTCAGGCGAGAGAGCAACAAGAGTCTCCATTCCTATTTCCTTCAAAAATCCACACACAGAATCCCACCATCCTGAAAACGGTTCATCCAACAACTCGGCCATGGCTATGATTTTTCGCTGTTCCTTGAAGAAGCTTTGGAAATTTTGCCTGACGCTAGACTGCACCTCATCATCGGCAAAGGGAATCAATTGATTCATCAGCCGAATCCAGGCTTTGGGCTCTCGCTGGCCATAGAGACAGGACAAATAGTCAACAACGAGCCTTGCGGCAGGTTCGACAGTAATATCCTGCATCTCCTGCTCATTCCGGTACGGTATTCCCCTAACTTCTAATGCCACCATCAGGTGATTGGCGTAAAGATCTAGTTGTTTGGACACTAATACGGCGATTTCGGATAACGGAACCTGTTCATTTCTTATCCACCCGGCAATCAAATCGGCCAAGTACTCAGCTTCACTCTGGGCATTCTCGAATTGCCACGCGAAGACCTCTCCCTCTTCACCAGCAAGTTGGTGATCAGGCATGACGGAAGCCGGATCGAGCACGCGAATTATCTCGTTCTGCATCCGAAGCAGGCGTGGTTTTGAACGAAAGTTTCGGTACATGTTCAATGGGACCGCTGAAAAATCCCTAGCGAACGTTTGGAAAATTCCGTCCAATGCACCTGCCCATCCCATGATTTTCTGCTTGGTATCACCGACAGCAGTGAGACGAATGCTCGTACCTTGGAAGGCTACCTTCACGAGTTCATACTGCTGATCCGTGCAGTCCTGGAATTCATCCAAGAAAACATCGCTGTAAGTTTGGCGTATGGCATTTCTTGCGACAGTGGAGGCCTTAAGAATTTGAATTGCTAGCGGTACAAGATCATGAAATGTAATTTGCCTTTTTGTGACTTTTCTTTCGCCAATCGAATAATCCAGATCAAGAGCATCATTACCAGTAAGCACTACTCGGAAACGATCAATAATACGCTTTGCAAACGCATGAAATGTGTAGCTATCAAAACGGGAAGCCAATTCTTGTCCACAGCGTCGCTGGATTCGCTCCTTCAAGTTTTTGCTGGCGTCAACTTTGAAAGAGATAGCGAGTATTCTCTTCGGATAACGGCAGGTTCCGGTTCGTAGGAGGAAGTCAGCTCTTTGTGCAAGCATTTCCGTCTTGCCCGCGCCCGGCCCCGCCGTCAGTGCAAGACAGCGCGCTTGTTCCTTCGCAGCCCGCAGTGCATTGGGTTCAAGCGTTAGCCCATCCGAAGGCAGCCATGCATCTACAGCAATCACTCGGGCAGTTCCGCAAGCTTGGCGATCACGGCATCAGTGAGTCGTCCAAATGATTCAGGCATGTTCGCCAGCAAATCCGCGTTGCTTAGTTGAGCGAGAGCATCGATATGAGCAGCGGGCTTGCTGCCCAGTTTAAAAAGCTTGTGATACGTAGAGAAAAGATTTAACTCGTCATAGCTATATTGGGATGGGTCATGATGGCTCTTGCCCAACACGGCTTTAATCGTTGAGTCATCCGGAACTTCCTGTTGAACACCGTAAGCATCTGGGAAAGCAAGGAGCATTGAAAAATCCAAATCCATTGGAAATGAGAAAAACACACCACGCATTTCCAGCTCTGCAAATACACTCTTAGTACCGTTTTCAAAGAAATGGTGGGTACGAACAGGTACTTTGTCATCATTCCAATCTGATAAAGAAAAAGTATTTGGCAGAACTTTTTCAGGTTGATATAAGCCAAGTTGGTTATTTACATACTTTATTCTTCCCCAGCCCGCTTGATATCTGCCCACATCTAAATCGAGAAGGGTCAAAAATGGGATTTGCAGTGCTGATAACAGGCGCCAAAAATGGTTGACATGCCTACCTCCAAGCGGAGCAATCGTAACCGCTGACTCATCAACTGGCGCACCCTTCGCTTGGAAAAGGCGCGGTAGTACAATTTCTTCGCTATCCCCTTCACCCAACACAACCAAACGTGAGAAGTAGATCTCAGGGAATGCCTGGACAGCCTCGCGTACAAACTTGTGCGCTTCATCGGTTTTAGCGGGTAATTGGATTTTCGTAATTCTTGATTGCCGGGTTTCGGTAAGTCGAAGATATCGAATATGTTCCGGATCGACACGTCGTAACATTGACGGAGCATGCGTAGCGATTAGGGCCTGAGCATCCTCGTTGCTCGTCATGGAGTTCAGAGCGCTGACAATCCGCCCCAGATAGTGAGGCGAGAGGCTGTTCTCTGGTTCCTCAAGGGCAATCAAAGTAAAGACTGGCGGACGCAATTTTTCTGGGTCAAAAGAGCCGTCCTCACCGGCAAGGACAGCACGCCCAATTGCTTGAGATGAAAGAACCAATGACAGATAGAGCATCGACTTCTGGCCGTCACTGAGTCTGGAAAAATCGACAAGATGTTCATCATGTCCAGGCGAGAATGATACGGACAAATGACGAAGCAACGCCTCGATCTCAGATGCCACAAAAGTAATCTTGGGATCTGTAAAGTAGCTGCCTTTATGAAGGGTGCCCCATGTTTTCTTCAGGTGGGCACTAAAAGCATTGACCGATGGATTAGCAGCCAAACTCTCACTAATCTGGTCGGTGAACCCTTTGACTTCCTCCCGTTCATTTTCCCAGTTCACTGCCCGTAGCAAGCGGCCAAGCAGCGCGTTCGTTCCATATGCTATGTGGTCAGTCGGATCTCTTCTTGCGGGCAGATAGTGGACTTGTATGTGATTTCGTTCAGACCTTGGAACCGTTTGAGGATTTAGAGGCGAACCATCCGGGCCAGCTTCAAGCACATACACAAAAGTCTCATCAATATCCCCATCCAGGCCCATAGTGGCACTTAGGCGATATCGTACCCTAGGAATTCCGTCAGGGGCATCAAGGCGCATGTGACTGAAATGGGGAGCAACGGTCGAGTTATCTTCTTCATCCTCCAACTCGGGGAACACGAAGTCCGCCTCAATCCATAACTGCCTTTCTTCGGGCGCTTCTTGTTCATCGTGCGGGACATGGAAGTCTGAGCGCTGAATACGGCGTAATGATGGATCAAATGCAAACAGTCGGCACAAAGCCTGGAGTGCAGCAGTCTTGCCTGACCCGTTGGGGCCAATCAGATAGGTAATATTTTCCAGTGTCAGTTCTGTTGGTTCAGCACCAAAACTCTGAAAATTTGAAACCCGAATACTGTGCAGTTTCATTCTTTTATCCTAATACATATGGCCCGAAAAATTAAATCTTCCCGTTCCATGGGTGATTTATACAGAACAAGAATTCCCTACACTCGAGCCCGTGCACGTTCTCTCGCCTTAAGCTCTATGCGTTGTGATATTTGGCTATATAGCTGGGCTTCCTCATTCTCTCGATCAGTGACAGTCACAACCAAGGCATAGTCTTCTTGTTCGAAACTCAACGCCTCACCCCAATCTCTATCTTGTCGAGTAATTACAACAAACCACTTTTCAGAAGGCTTCGGCTGTTTAATCCGCCAAGTTGAAGATTGAACTGTACCTTTACCTCTTAATTCAGCACTTATGTCCCTATTACTTGTAGCATCATCATTTCTGGTTTTAGTTTCATCCTGAGTACTGTGATTGAAATGCCTTTGAACAGACTCAAGCGACTGATCTTTGACTAACCTAAAAGACATTTTAGTGGCCACATAGTCTATCCTAGTTGTCCTGACCGCTGGACAATAAGACAGAGTAACTCTAATTTCTCTGGAAGCACGCTGAGACCTTAAAAAATCATCGGGAAGCGGCAGTTCGAAAAAGTGATGCGAGTTGTTTTCAATTTTCTCTTCAGCCATTAAGACAACGGCATTTTGTGAAGATCTAAAAAGCTCCCCCTCATCAACAGCACCATAACCAGCTATATCTCTAAACGCATCTCGTCCATTTGCGCTCCTATAAGATTTCTTCATATCTTCAGGAAAGCTGCTTTCAATCTCCGACAGCATATTCGCATGATTAACCAGTAGTGCTCTGAGCAAATTAGCAGAAGCCTTCGGGTAGTTATTCAATAAACGACCTGCAAGATGGGTAATGTAAGGTGCCGCAAAACTTGTTCCGCTAATTTCGCTAAACAATGTGTTCCCAACGAATCGACTATTACAGGTCAGTACCCCCATGCCTCGCATAACTGCATTGAGTTCGTTGCCTGTTCTTATTGGAGAAGCCAAGTTTCCACCCATAGCTACCAGCTCGGGTTTAATTGCACCTTTAATAGTGGGACCGTGACGTGTAAATGGGGATGGTTGATTTTCTGTGGCTGGAGCCAATTGCCCAATTTCAGGATACCGTTGAGCATCGAAAGTCGCATTATGTCGAGCCAAGCTTCCCACCGTTAGAACGTTTAGTGCCGGAGCTGGATCTATGATAATACTTTCGTCAGCTAGAAGGTATTCTGGATACTCGTCTCTCCAGCTATGTCTTGGCACATCTGGATCGATAGAGCCTGAGAAGTTCCCAGCAGAAACGACAAATAAGATATTGAAGTCCCTAGCCAATTTATCCAAGACATACGCAATTCCTCGAATATGACGATTATCGTAAGGTGCATTGGAATTCCCTAACGACAAATTGAAAATCCGACATTGGTGTTCTTCGACAAAATAGGTTACAGCTTCAATGAGAGTTTTTTCGATAGAACTGGAGTCAAACTCCGCATTCTCATCAAGAATTCTACCATTGAAAATCCAAAGTTCAGGGTGCCAATAATTAGTTGAGTTACACGCTTCCAAGTCACCATACAGAGCTACACCAGCGACAGCAGTGCCATGACCATTCAAATCCATGCCACCTGTATCACCAATAAAGTCTTCACTTTCCGCAATTGCGGGTGCCAACAGGGGATGGTTAGTATTTACTCCGCTATCAAGAACACAAACCCTGGCAGCTTGATGAGTAGGGGATAGTATTCCTTCAGGAATTCTATCGATGTCACAATTCAATTGGCTATAGTGAATACCGCTCTTGGGTGGGAGATCAACCAGCCTAACATCGCTGTGATTCAGCAGTACATTCGCCTGACTAGAGTTAACCTCCAGACGGTACATTATTAAGCTATCAAGGTTAACTTTATCTGTTCGCCGTATTCCGTTATGAACTAACCAACGCTCAAATGCATCACAAGTGCTTAACCTCTCAGGATGATAAGCAACAGCCACAGGCCAAAGTTCCACATCTAAGAGAAATTTTTCTGACCTTGGTAAGCCATTTCTTCTGAGAGCCCAACTCTTCCGATCCTCACTTGTCCAGTTATCGATTCCCTCTATGGCTTCGAGAATCTGTTTGTACGTCAACTCCGCATCGTCTAAACCTAAACGTTGCAAGTGATCTGCAAACACAGCCATTCCGGTTTCATCAACAAAAACAACACACAGATGATTGTCTTCTTGGCTTACAAACTCGATACCATGTTTGTTTAGATGGGTAATATCGAGAAGTCCTGTATAACGAATTTTCAGTACAAAATTACCAGGGCGTGACGTTTGTTGACTTTGTGCGAATTTGAATGATTCAGTTAAGTCTCTGGATAATTTTTGACCATGCCCACGAAGATCACCTCGTGGATGTCTTGGAATATTGATTTTTCTTGTTCTACGTTCATTTTCAAGCAGTTCTCTTTCAATCTTAAGATGTTCATAATTAGCCATTCCTAGTCCCTTTTTTTAACTTTCTCGAGAAGCTGCTTGCTTCAAGTCCTTAACGGTCAAAAATTCCTGACTACGTAGGATCATCCTTTTTACTGCTCTACGAACAATACGTTCAATATCAGCGCCACTCTTTGTAGAAAATATCCCGAGGATAGATTTATCATCTAACTCAAATTGGCGACGTACACCACGCAATTTGAGTGAAAGAATTTGTTGTATTTGCAGCTCATCAGGTAATGGGAAGTCAATTTTTTCATCGAAGCGTCGCCAGATAGCACTGTCTAAAATGTGCTCATGGTTTGTAGCTGCTAAAATTAGACTCTTCCCTTGATAAGCGTCCATCATCTGAAGCACTGCGTTAACGACGCGGCGTAACTCGCCATGTTCGCCTGAGTCAGAACGTTCTTTGCCTATGGCGTCAAATTCATCAAATAAAACCACCATAGAATGTTCAGCAACAAAATCAAAAACTTTGCGAAGATTCGCGGCTGTTTCACCCAAAAAAGATGATACCAACGCATCGAGACGAACAATTGCAAGAGGTAAATCAAGCTCAAAAGCAATTACCTCAGCTGCTAAGGTTTTCCCGCAACCCGGAGGACCATGAAAAATAATTTTTCCAGACGGCTTCATTCCAAAACTTCTCAGCACATCGACACGGCGGTGTTCCTCAAGAAGTTCCTCGATGGGTGCGATACTAGATTCAGGTAAAACCATTTCTTCTATTGGTCGCTGAGCTTGTCGAACATCTAATAGTGGTAGTCCTCGCTCTTTATCTACAGGAGGAGTAGGCAAAGTGTTACGTCCATTTTGTTTAAGCGGTCTTAAATGCTCACCATACAATATCTGCTCAAGATCATTTGCAAGAAGGTGATGTTGCTTTTGACGCTCATCTTGAATAACAGCTTCTGAAGCAAGCCGAAAGGCCTCGGAATCACCAATGGTTCCAGCCCTAATCAACTGTCTCAGTATTTTACCGTTAGCCACTATTATTCCCCTTTGCACTGTTCATTTATAATCGAATTACTCAGTCTTTTGTCGTATTAAATACTAATTATTTCATCATATTAATAACGATTTAAAATAATCAGACGTAACTACTTAGTATTATCTGAGGCTATGATGGGGCTTAGCCCATTCGATTTTGCATAATCCAAAATTAGTATTTCTATCATAGATGCTTGAGAGCGATGTTCTTTTTCCGCTGCTGCTTTTAGCAACAGCTTGATTTCTTTAGATGTTCGTATTGACAAAGTCTCTTCTTTTGAACGCGACACTATGCTTCTCCATGATAAATAAGCAATACAATGTACTGCATTATGCGTACATTGTATACTGTTTATTGAACTCATTACGGATAGCATGGATAGCGATATAGAGCCCCTTCGAGAGGGGCTGGTTGATGGGAGCCTAGTTGGCTAGTTGGCGGGGGTATCTGTTTCCTCTTCAGTGATATCGTCATCGGTTGACGGCACCGCTTGCTCAACTTCTGCTTCTTTACCCTTAGCTTGGGCTGATTTTCGTGCTCGAATTTCGATATCAATAATGCGTCGAGCCAGTCTGATGATGCGCTGTTGCCATGCGTAGTTGCCATCAACACGTTGCTTGTTGCTAAGCACGCTAGATAACCAGAGTGTGTCCATTGAGATCATCAACGCATCGAGTTTGCGAACTAAGCCGACAAACTGGCCAACCTGAGGCGAGCTGATTTTGGCGTTGAAGGTAATCGGGTCGGTGTAGTCAGGTACTTCATCGATACCGTTGGACTCCATCAGTTTGTCCAATCGAGCTTGTTCGTTGTCTACTGCCTTAGCGCAATCCTCGATCAACTGGCTAATGATCTGTTCCACTTCATCAATTTCGTTCTCATCGCCAATGATGCGCAGGATGACATCGATTCCGTAAAGCGCACTGACCGTCCGTCTAAAAACACGGTCAACGACACGTTGCGCCTGTAAGCTATTAATTGTGAATGATTGTTCAAAGATGGGTTTTGAGTAATTGGGTTTTGCTTGGGCCATAAGATTTTGCTCCTGATATGACAATAATCAGTCCCTAGCCTAATCCTCTGTGAGGTAATGGCCTTTCAGCTAGGTGGAAGAATTGAGCATCTTTCTGACTATCCTGTCTGGATAAGACGGTTACACTGACTATCAAATATTGCTGATCTGTTTCAGTGATATCTGCGCCTGAGAGCATGAGCTCAAAGGAAGCCCGCCGCTGAGTTTTCTCAGTGGCACTAAGAGGTAGCTAGCCTCCTTAAACAAATAGCCAGCATGTTTTTACATGCTCAACCATGCGTTCGTTACGGTTCGCCTTTTCACCACCCAACTGGGGGAGTTTTCCCCAGTTGGGGGGGACTCCTTCAAAACCAACATAAGGAGTCACCAATGGAATATATCTTCGGATTTATTATCCAAATCGCAGGCATTATGTTGCTTGCAATACTGAGCTGGTCGCTTTTGCGATTGCTTGCTCGTCAATGCGTGCGCCCGTTTCGATTTGTACTTACTAAAATCAAGCGATTGCTCACACCAACACCAAAACGTCGTCCAATGGCAGTGCCTAAAGCTCCTGGTATGCCCCGTTTGACATCTGCGTTTTACAAAGAGCCACATAAGTACGACATGGCTTTACTCGAAATACCAACTTATCTGCGTCGTCAGTCTTCTTTGCCCAGCCGGGTAGAAGCGACTGTGTGCACAGAGTTCAACTAAGACGAGGAGAACATCATGAAAAACCAAGTAACACTCATAGGCTACGTTGGCTCTGAGCCAGAGACACGAGCCTATCCATCAGGTGATTTAGTGACCAGTATTTCACTGGCCACTTCTGAGAAATGGCGCGACCGTCAATCCAATGAGCTCAAAGAGCATACGGAATGGCATCGGGTCGTTTTTCGAGATCGTGGTGGATTTAAGTTAGGGCTAAGAGCAAAAGATTTGATCCAAAAAGGAGCGAAGCTTTTTGTTCAAGGGCCTCAGCGCACGCGCTCATGGGAGAAAGATGGCATTAAGCATCGATTGACCGAAGTGGACGCGGACGAGTTTCTGCTTCTTGATAGTGTGAACAAAGCATCTGAGCCATCAGCGGCGGATGATGCAGGCTCCCAAACTAATTGGGCACAAACTTATCCTGAACCAGATTTTTAACCGAGCAAAAACGCTTTAACCCAGCCGGGAGTACTTTCCCGTCAGGGGCAGACTCCCACTTTGATTGTCGGAGTCCACAATGGAAAAACCAAAGCTAATCCAACGCTTTGCTGAGCGCTTTAGTGTCGATCCAAACAAGTTGTTCGATACCCTAAAAGCAACAGCATTCAAGCAACGTGACGGTAGTGCACCGACCAATGAGCAGATGATGGCGCTCTTGGTGGTTGCAGATCAGTACGGCTTGAACCCTTTCACCAAAGAGATTTTTGCGTTCCCTGATAAACAAGCTGGAATTATTCCAGTGGTAGGTGTCGATGGATGGTCTCGCATCATCAATCAACACGACCAGTTTGATGGCATGGAGTTTAAGACTTCAGAAAACAAAGTCTCCCTGGATGGTGCGAAAGAATGCCCGGAATGGATGGAATGCATCATCTACCGGCGCGACCGTTCGCACCCAGTCAAAATCACTGAGTACCTGGATGAAGTCTATCGACCGCCTTTTGAAGGTAACGGCAAAAATGGCCCTTACCGTGTAGATGGTCCATGGCAGACGCACACTAAGCGAATGCTAAGGCATAAATCCATGATCCAGTGTTCCCGCATTGCGTTTGGCTTTGTGGGAATTTTCGATCAAGACGAAGCGGAGCGAATTATCGAAGGCCAAGCAACACACGTTGTTGAGCCATCGGTGATTCCACCCGAGCAAGTTGATGATCGTACCCGAGGGCTTGTTTACAAGCTTATCGAGCGGGCGGAAGCTTCAAACGCTTGGAATAGTGCATTGGAATACGCCAATGAACATTTTCAGGGTGTTGAACTGACGTTTGCGAAACAAGAAATATTTAATGCACAGCAACAAGCAGCCAAAGCGCTCACACAGCCTTTAGCTTCTTAGCGCCACGCATTCATTTTACTAACCCTGGCGGGATTATTCTCCCGTCAGGGGGAAGGTCTCGTCTTTTTTTTGGAGATCTTCCATGACTAAATCAGCCTCACTTTTTCGCTTGGTATTGGTTGTTGCCCTTGTCGTAGGTTCGATTCAAGCCGGTATAGCGGCAATGGATTCGGTTCAAGCAAGTGTTGTTCAGCACCAAACAGCGTTAGCACAAGCTGCAAAGTAACCACTTAACCCTGAAGGGGAGTTCTCTCCTTCGGGGGAGTCTCCCCCTCAAAGGAGACAATATGAAGGTTATCGACCTATCACAACGTACTCCTGCATGGCACCAGTGGCGCATTGCAGGGATTACGGCATCTGAAGCCCCAATTATTATGGGGCGTTCACCCTACAAAACACCTTGGCGATTATGGGCAGAAAAAACCGGATTCGTATTACCGGAAGACCTGTCGAATAATCCTAATGTACTTCGCGGTATACGGTTGGAGCCTCAAGCAAGGCGAGCATTTGAGAATGCGCATAATGACTTTCTTCTGCCGTTATGTGCAGAAGCCGATCATAACGCAATCTTTCGAGCCAGCTTTGATGGCATCAACGATGCGGGCGAACCCGTTGAACTGAAATGTCCTTGCCAGTCAGTTTTTGAGGATGTGCAAGCTCACCGAGAACAAAGCGAGGCGTACCAGTTGTATTGGGTACAAGTACAGCATCAAATACTGGTCGCCAATAGCACGCGTGGTTGGTTGGTTTTCTATTTTGAGGATCAACTGATTGAGTTTGAAATACAACGAGACGCGGCGTTCTTAACTGAGTTGCAAGAAACAGCGCTTCAGTTTTGGGAGTTAGTACAGACCAAAAAAGAACCGTCAAAATGCCCAGAGCAAGATTGTTTTGTTCCCAAGGGTGAAGCTCAATACCGCTGGACATCGTTGTCTCGCCAGTATTGCTCAGCACATGCCGAAGTGGTCCGACTGGAAAATCACATCAAATCTTTGAAAGAAGAAATGCGAGACGCTCAGTCGAAATTGGTCGCTATGATGGGTAACTACGCTCATGCCGATTATGCTGGGGTCAAACTCAGCCGCTACATGATGGCGGGTACGGTGGACTATAAGCAATTGGCCACCGATAAATTAGGCGAGCTGGACGATCAGGTTTTAGCTGCTTACCGAAAAGCGCCACAAGAGCGGTTGCGTATCAGCACCAATAAGCCAGAGCAGCCCGTTGAAACACCAATCAAAATCAGCCTTGAGCAAGAGAACTTGGTTCTGCCAGGTGACTCGCCGAGCTCATTTTATTTTTAACGTTCACTTGGAGCCGATTTCGGCTCCTTTCTAATGCGCTTATACCAAGTGCATCAGAAAGCAGTTTCACTCGTAGCCAATGCTGGATACGAATGATAGAGCGAGCTGAACTCTTACATACACAGCCATACCACAATCAACACACCACCCGACGGGGACTTCATTCCCTGTTGGGGCATGGGGCCTCGTCAAAACTGATGAGGTTTACCATGACTGAACAATCCCCATTTTTGGTTCAAGTGAATCAAGCGTTTAATGTCCCGGCTCCTGATGCTTTCGTTCTGGAAGGATTTAGTGCCGACACTACCCATCCAAACATTCCCGTTCGCAAGGACGAGTATGTTTTTAGAAAAGAAGACTTACGTGACGTATTGGCGTTTTTGTCTAACCCAGACGGTGACGGTTTGTATATTACAGGCCCCACTGGATGCGGTAAGACCTCGCTAATTTGCCAAGTTGCTTCTCGATTGAATTGGCCTGTTCAGCAAATTACTGCGCACGGTCGATTGGAGTTGTCCGATCTTATCGGTCACCACACGCTGGTTAATGGCAACATGACCTTTGTGTATGGACCGCTGGCAATGGCTGTCAAGCATGGCCATTTGCTGATCATTAATGAAATGGATCTTGCTGAGCCTGCTGAACTGGCTGGGCTCAATGACATTTTGGAAGGTGCCCCGTTGGTCATCGCACAAAATGGCGGTGAGATCATCATGCCACATAACAAGTTTCGTTTTATCGCAACCGGCAACAGTGCGGGCAGCGGTGATCAAACGGGCTTGTATCAAGGTGTGCTTCAACAGAATTTGGCTTTTCTTGATCGCTTTAGAATCATCGAAGCGACCTATGCAGAGCCTTCTGTAGAGGAAGCCATTCTGGAGAACGTTGCGCCGGGCTTGCCAGAAGTCTTTCGCCAAAAAATGGTGAAGGTGGCTGGTGACATTCGTCGTCTTTTTATTGGGGGCGCGGATGGCGGTGCTGAGCTTAGTATCACCATGTCCACTCGGACCTTGGTGCGCTGGGCAAAGTTAACACTTGCTTTTAAAGGTGCTCCTAACGCAGTGGAGTATGCACTGGTTCGGTCTTTGACGGCTCGTGCTGAGTTGGAGCAACGTGAAGCCATTCACCGTATTGCCGCTGATGTCTTCGGTGATCACTGGGAGGATTGATGATGGAAAAGTGCTTTGCTCTTTACCGTTACAGTCATTCTGATGGGACAGCCAAAGAATGGGCCATTTATGTTGGATCAGATAACCAGGAGATTGAAGTTCGGTTTGGAAAAGCCGGTCAATTGTCGCAGCAGCGATTGATTGATTCGACTGATCCTAACGCAGAAGTAGACCGACGAATCAATGAGAAAATCAACAAGGGTTATCGATTTGTTGGACAAGTCGGCATTGATCATCAAGGGCGGCCATTTGAACTCTCAAATGCGCTTGATAGCGTCGCGTGCGCCAATAACGTCAGTTGGGAGTTTCGTACTCGCAAGGACGTCAATGGCCAAATTTCGTTGGCGCAAAAAGCGTTGTTCGATATGGCAAAGCTGCTTGAAGCCTATGGCTTGGCTGTTATTGATGATAACCAGGTCAGGATTGGAGAATGGTCATTAGGGTTTTGCAAAAGCGGATTACCTAGTACCAATCAAATCAGCATGGTGTCAGGTGAAGGCGCTGGCATTGTTAACACGGATGATGGCCCGTGGCCATTGTTGCTGTTACTGGCCTTTAAGCGTCAATTACCACCTCTGTGTTCGCTCACAGTAGCGAGTCCTGAAGGGATAGAAGTATCCGACCAACTGAAGTTGGAAAAAGATGTATTGCGGTTGCTAGGCAGTGATTTAGAGCGGGTTCGCCCGATTGCTGAAGCACTGGACTTAATGCCTGCGAAAATCGATCTCAACCAATCGTCGCCTGATTCGCAAAATTACTATTTCTGATAGTGATGTTGCCATTAGCGCGTCAACGACTACCACCCAAACGGGGGCCATTGCTCCTGTTGGGAGTGGTGCGTCCCCATCTTACATGAGGATGCACTATGAGTATTCAAACCCTCGACAAACTCTTGATTTGTCACATCGACTGTTCCATCTGGAGCGGTAGAAAAAAACTAAGGCCTGAAGATTTCAGATTAGCCAATGGCAGCCAACTTCCACCGAAGGATGTTGCCAGCTTAGGGAGTAAAAAAATTTGCGACCCAGAGGCATTGGCGAACTTTGAAAGGCTTAAGAAAGAAGCGCAGCGCTTGTGTGAGCAAGTCGGTGTGCGGTTTTTAGGTGGCTATGCCGTCCCTGAAGACCGAATTAATCAGATTGTTCCAGAGCTTGACCGGATCGGTCAGGAGTTTGCGCAGTGCAAGCAGTTGTTCTTGGACAACTATGATCAGGTGACGTTTGACTGGGTTGCAAAACACCCGGAATTTGCAGATGCAATCCGGCGTGCGCTGTCACCCATCGAAGACGTGGATCAACGGCTTCAGTTCGATTATGCCATTTATCGAATGCAACCAGCTGAACAAGCTGGTGGCTTAGATGACAAGGTCAATGGTATGGGACACACCCTCTTTAGGGAGGTGGCTCGTGATGCCAATGAACTGTTTGAGCGTTCCGTTGCAGGTAAGAATCAAATCAGTCAGCGAGCCCTTAATCCTCTCAAGCGATTAAGAGACAAGTTGGATGGTTTGTCATTCCTGGATCACCGAGTTCAGCCAATGGTTGAAGCGATGGACAATTTATTTGTTCGTCTGCCGAAGACCGGCCCTGTGACAGACAATCTCTATCACGAACTGATGGCGACCATTTTAATTTTGTCTGATCCAGACAAGATGAGAATGCACGGTGAAGGTCAATTGGATATCAGACAACTGATGCCCAAACCTGAACCTAAACCCGCACAGCCAGTATCTGCTCAGGCAGATAACTTACGTGCAATACCACAACCAACCGTCAGACCAAACCTTGGTTCGACTGTACCAAACTCATTTTATTTCTAACGTCCTTGAGGGCATGTTGCCCTGAAGGGCGAATGTCCTCTGAACTATGTAAGAGGAAATTATGCAATCAACCATCCATAACCCCAGCCAACTGAACCAGTTTGAACCACATTTTCGTGGTGTGACTGATGCTGTTGAAAGCGAATCGATACCAGAAGTGGCGTGTTGTCGAGCGTTAGTACAACGGTCGTACTCAACACATAGTGTTTTGATCCCCAAGAACCCTGTGCTGATCGCAGATGCGGACGGGCAAGGTGTTTGGGTAACGGCCATGGTATTTGTTCCAAACTTGGCATTGCAGCAAACCGCTTTTGAGCGGGCCTGGCTGCAATATCAACACGAGGTGTCTACTCAGTTACAAGACCAGTACGGTCTGACATTGGATGACATCCTGAGTTTAGACCAGCTTAAAACGTCATTTGAACAGCACGAGAGTCCAGCTCAATTGGTGGCTTGGTTAGGTCAAAAATACGACCTGGATAAGCTAAAAGCACAGGTTTAAACATCCACATTCCCAGCGGGGAAACGCTCCCGCTGAGGGAGTATTCCCCCTAATGATTAGGAGACTCCCATGAATCATCCATTAAAAAACGCCCTGCCAATCGTTGCCGCCGCTTATGGCGAAAAGTTTGGTGTGAAGGTGCTTATTCAAGGACAAGATGCGTTTACCGATGGTGAGCGGATTGTGATCCCAACAGCAAACCCAGACGACCCACACTATCAACAGATAGCTTGGGGTTATCTGGCTCATGAAGCGGCGCATATTCGGCATACTAATTTTGAAATGGTGCAGAAGGCGTCGTCCAAACCGATCCGTAAGGCACTTCTCAATATCATTGAGGACGTTCGCATTGAAAACGAATTGGCAAAGGATTATCCCGGAACCCGGCGCAGTATTTCGCAAGTGATTGAGTACATGGTGGACACACAGCAAATGTGTGTACCTGAACAGCTTGAGCCTGCATCTAACTTGCAAGCCTGGTTGTTGTTCCGCTTGAGATGCCATTTTCTGGGCCAGAAAGCGCTTACGCCTTTGTATCAAGCAGTCGATGAAAGAGTGAGACAACTCTTTCCTGCCGCAGCGATGAGCCGGTTAAGCGCCATGCTGACAGTAGTGCCTAGCCTAGCGTCTACAGGTGAAGTGCTAAAACTTGTCGATGCCATCGTTGCCATGTTGGAAGAAGAATCTCGTCCACCACAGGATGAGTCGGATGCTGATAACGGTAATGACATGGGACAAGATGCGAGTAATGACAGCAATAACAGTAGTGACAGTCAAACCCCGGAAACTCGTTCGTCTGCAATGGGGGATGCTGCTGAAACGGGGGATTCAGATAACTCTGATCAAGCTGACAATTTGCGACAAGCCTTAGAGGCCAGTGCCGCTCAGTTTGAACCCGATACCTTTGCACAAGTGGCAGAAGTGTTGTCGGAACAAGCTGAAGGACATCAGGGCGTCACTCCACTCAGTTTGCCCCAAGCAGAGCAAGCTATGTTGGGTGACGAGGCCATCTTGACCTTGTCAGCGTCTGAGTCCGCTCAAATTCGAGCCCGACTTAGGGGCATGGTTCAGTCCAGTCAGGACAATCGGAATCATGCCAAAAGGCACGGTCTTCGAGTTGCAACCCATCGTCTTGCCGCTTCACAAGCAGGTGAGTCGAGATTGTTTATTCAAAGGCAACCTCGCATTGCGCCTAATGCTGCTGTGCACTTGCTGGTCGATATATCGGGTTCAATGGGTAAACCCATTGGCGAAGGTAATCGAAAGTACTTTCATGTTGCCAATGAAGCTGCTTTGGCTTTGACCATGGCACTGGAAGGCATACCGGGTGTTGTACCTGCGGTCAGTTATTTTCCTGGTATTCATCAGGAAGTTTCTATCGCGTTATTGCCCAAGCAATCGGTTCGACATCGGGCCGCCTGTTTTGACCAAAAACCACGAGGTTGTACGCCTATGGCACAAGCGATGTGGTTTGCGGCAAACAGTTTGTTAGCGCAAAAACAGAAGCGAAAGCTAATGATAGTGCTAACGGATGGTGACCCAGATGATTGGGCTGCCACGCATGACATTGTTGACCGGTGCAGACGAAGTGGCTTTGAGCTTCTGGGAATAGGGATTCAAACACGCAGTGTTGAGAAATTCTTTCCTCAAAGCATTGTGATTAACGATGTCAAAGATCTGAAGCGTGAGTTATTCGAAGTAACACAACAACTGTTAATTCAGTAACCACATCAACTTTACCACCCTGCGGGGACGATTCCGTCCCCGTCAGGGCATGGGTTCGTCTCCGCTTTTTTTGGAGACTCCTATGAAAAACAAAAAGTTCTTAGCTGGCGAAGAAACCGGTACTTATATCGTTCCTGAGCAAGTGACTGAAGCGGATATCTTAGATATGGCGCTCAAGCTTGCCCGTGGTCGATTAAGTAAAGGTCGAAAAATTGAACAGCCATCGTCGGCGTTCTCATACCTGCAAACACTGATGCACGAGTATGAGCACGAGGTTTTTGGTGTGCTGTTTCTTGATACAAAGCATCGCGTCATTCGATTTGAAGAGCTGTTCAAAGGCACTTTAGATGCGGCGAGCGTGTATCCAAGGGAAGTAACAAAACGAGCGCTAGAACTTAATGCGGCAGCAGTGATACTGGTTCATAACCATCCATCGGGTGATCCTGAACCCAGTGAAGCTGATAAACGCATTACTCATCGACTTCGTGACGCCTTGTCACTTGTTGATATTCGAACGCTTGACCATGTTGTGGTCGCATCCGAGGGCTGTGTTTCGCTTGCCGAACGCGGTTATCTTTGATGAATGGGCGCATTGCCCATTCTCCTCCATCACAAAAGCAGTCCCATCAACACACATCATCACAGCTCGAATTTCTATTTGAGTTTGATGATGCCCCAGTCACTTGGTCTGACACGGAAATCTGGCAGTTACGCGAAGGCATTCTATTGGATGCGATCCGTGTATTGCTGGACGGTCGTGTCAGTACTCGATTGCGAAAGGATGTGTTGTCGTGGATTCAAAATGACGAATTAACGCCATTTTGCTTTCGTGTTTGCGCAATGGCTGCGGTTGTCGATCCTGATGTGCTTCGTGACTCCATCATGTGGCTATTAAGACGACATGGTATCCAGCTTGACTAACGTTCCTGCATTAACCAAACGGCTCAATGCAGGCCCAGAGCTGACTTTTATCACTTGTGGTAGGAGTCGGCTTTTTACTTAAGGAGGTTATATGGCGTTACCTTTACAAATTGAAACAGTAAGGCCATATCTTAATGGCCAATGGCTTCAAATACTGGCGGCGTTGGTGCCAGAACTTGATGCCGCTATTGCTCGAAAAGGCCGTCATGTGGCTTGTCCTGTTCATGGCGGTCGTGATGGCTTTAGGCTGTTCAAAGATGCTGAATATACCGGAGGTGGCGTTTGTAACACCTGCGGTATCTTTCATGATGGCTTTGAACTGTTGTCTTGGATTAATGGATGGAACTTTGCTCAGTCTATTGAAGCAATCGGCCAAGTTCTAGGTATTCAACCCGGACAAATACAAGCACCTTCTCGGGCAATAACGCGTAACGCTGTTGATTGGAAGGCTAGAAAGCAGGACGAGGACAAAGCGATTATCCATCGCTTGAATCAAACCTGGGGAGAAACGCTATCTCTTGCAGATACTCGTGCGCAACCAGTTTGGAACTACTTGCATCGTCGTGGCATTGTTACGCGGCTTCGTCCTGAATGGGATTCGGTGCTGAGATTTCATCCAAGCTTGCCTTACCATGATGAAGATGGTCTGTTTATCGATAGCTACCCAGCGCTGCTAGGTAAAATCGTTACTCAGCAAGGGCGTTCGGCCACGTTTCATCGGATCTACCTAAGTGAAGATGGATTCAAAGCGCCGGTTGAAAAGCCTAAAAAGATGATGCCGATACCAAGTGACAGAACAATCACTGGTGGTGCCATTCCTATAGGTGAGCCTGGTGAAGTCCTAGGTGTTTCTGAAGGTATAGAAACGGCCCTAGCGGTAACCAGAGCAACGGGGCAAACATGTTGGTCGGTTGTGAATGCAACGCTACTGGCTAGGTTTGAACCACCAAGTAATGTGAAAATGCTGTACATCTGGGCAGACCACGATCTCTCTGAGACCGGCCTGAATGCAGCGAATGAACTCAAGAAAAAAGCCTGGCAAAAAGGCATTCTGACACAAGTCTTGATCCCTCCGATACCAACGTCACTCGGCGTGAAAAGTTGGGATTGGAATGATGTGCTGAATGTTTACGGTGCCATGGGCTTTCCGAAAGTTCATATCTGATCCAAGGGGCTTCGGCCCCTTTTTTTGCGCCTTGCATATTTGAAAAAACATGGAGAATGAAAAATAGATAACCAATAGGAGAAACAAACATGATGGTATTAACCCTGTTAACAAAGCAGATTGATGGTGAGTTTACGGTTTACTGGAAGACCGGCCTTCGAAGAGGTGGTGAGCTAAAGGTCGATTTAGGTGAACAATACGACAAGCTACCTGAGCAGCAAAAGCCAATTGCAGCTGAGCTTTATGCTATTCATCACCTACTGTCAGTGAAAGAGGTGATGGGGAGTAACCGAAGCGGTAATGGGCTTCAAATCCGAGTTAGTAAAGGAGCTATCAAAAAGTTACAGAAACAACGCTCAACTCAGCATTCACTTTACAGCCTGACTAGGTTTTTGCTCACTCGATACCAGGAAGCACAGATCTCGGTAGAGAAGCGGGACGATTGGCTCTCACATTCCTTCGAAGAATACAGCGTCGATAATGCTACAGTGAGAGAAATCGATGAGGTCATCAACGTTCCGAACATTGGACCTGTCGTGGTGACTCGTCATGCACTGGAACGGTTTGTGGAACGGCTTTCAGACGGTGCTCCTAAGCATCCTTGGAAGGCTTTGTGCGCTAAATTGTGTAGCACAGAATTGGCAAAATCTTTATTGCCAGAATGTATAGCTTCAAAGAAAGCAAAAAAATATTTCGTACAGGCAGAGTTTTGGTGTCATGGGAGCTCTGGTATGCACTTTGTGATGGTGCCATCAGCCAAAGCACTTACGTTAGTAACAGTGTTTAATAGATAGTCAGAAACACACACGATTCCTTCATCTATCTGGCCAATCGCTCTTACGGGGATCTTTAGCATGTTAGCTCTGTGAAATATCTGGAGCTGACAATGAGAACGCCTTTGTTACCTTGGTTCATCCTATGGGTGACCATCCCAATCATTATTTTCTTTCTATTCATCTTGCCCGCCCATGCCAGTGATGGGCAATTCTATCAGCGTGGTCAGGAAGGCTGGTTTTGGTATCAGGTCATTCCTGAGCCAGCGGAGTCTGAAGAGCAAATAAAGCCGGAATCTGGAATCATGGAGCCCACAAAGGACGAGCTAAAACCCTTCAGTGCTGCCTGGTTCCGAGAGCACATGCAGTCGTTCATGGACAAGGCAATTGATGAGCCGACGAATGAGAATGTCAGAGCCTATCTGTATCTCCAGCGAGTCATGATGGATAAGGGCTCACAGTTTGCTGATGTTAGTCAGCAGGTGGTCATGGGCGATCCTGTTTTGGATGAAATCAGTCGCAGACCCTTGGCGACCTACGCTGCTAATCGGATGGACCGAGAAGCTGGCGCTCAACGGGATGTTGCTTTAGGTGAAGTAGCAAAGCGAGCAGGCTTGTTCTTTTTCTATCGTTCAGATTGCCCTTACTGCCATGCTCAAGCGCCTATCATCGAATCCATGGCTTTGAACTACGGTTTCGAGGTATTTGCTATTGCTGTCGATGGCTTGCCTTTACCGGGTGGAGAGTTTCCCAATTTCAAAGTCGATTCAGGACAAGCTCAATCGTTGTCCGTTACGACTGTCCCTGCCGTGTTCTTAGTTGATCCACCTAATGTCATCACTCCCATTGGCCAAGGTGCAATGAGCCTTGATGAGCTCAATAATCGAATTATTCTCGCAGCCCATCAAGCCGGTTGGATTGACGATCAAACTTACTATGCCACCCGACCTGTTCAACCCGGCGTGTCACTCGCGATGTCAGCCCAAGAGCTTAACGAAAAGATATTACAGGACCCTGAGTTCCTTGTTCGCTATCTGCGTGCACAAGGAGGGTTATAACGATGAAAAAAGTATTCCGAGTATCGCTAATCGCCTGTGCGATTGGTTTTTCATCTATGAGCCAAGCAAGCTTGCAACAGGAGATGAACCAGTTGTTTGGTTCAATGACCAACACCACTGCGCCTGGTGTATTCGAGAGTCAACGTCGTGGTGTGATATCTGGCGGAAGCGTTGTTGTTCGTAACAGGATCATGAACGAAAACCTCGTCTCTATGGTGCCTCCGTCATTCCAAGCTGGTTGTGGCGGGATTGATATGTTCGCTGGAAGTTTGTCATTTGTTAATGCGGATCAGTTTGTTCAATTACTTCGCTCTGTTGCTGCAAACGCCAAGGGGTACGCATTCCAATTGGCGCTCAGTGCTATGTGTGAGAAATGCTCCCAGCACATGGAGACACTGCAAAAGAAAATCCAGCAGTTGAACGAGTATTTTGGCAATTCCTGTCAAATGGCTCAGGGAGTCGTGAACGATACCCTGGCTGCTTTTGGTAAAAAGGGGCAAACAGAAGCCAGCATGTTGAGCTCACTTAAAGGGGCTGGAGACATTTTTACCAGTTGGAGTGAGTCCAACGGTAAGAACCCTTATGAGAATGCTTCAAGTGTCGCAGCATCGGATGTGAACAAAACGATTAAAGGTAACTTGGTCTGGCGAGCACTGAAACGTCACTCGGCATCAAGCTGGTTTGCATCGGGGGATGACCGTTTTCTTGAAGCGGTTATGTCGGTGACTGGTTCGATCATCGTTGGTGATTTAGCGAATGCCGCTGATGGCCAAGGTAAAGCCCCGAAACTGACCAGACTGAATGGCAATAAAGTGACTATTGAGCATCTAATTCACGGCGGTAACGTCGCTATGTACCGATGTGACACAGTGACACAAGACGGCTGTCTGAATCCGACAATCACTAACGTGACCCTGACGGGGTTATCAACCCAAGTAGAAAATTTACTTCTTGGTACAGGTTCCAGTAACGGCATTATTTTTAAGTTTGCTCGAAATACAGGAGCTGCTAGCACCACCGAAAAGGCTTTTATGACATCGGCTCCTGCGAGCATTGGCGGCATGATTCGAACACTTTCTGCATTAAATGAAGGGGCTGCTAGGTCGTTTGCTTCACGAGCGGCGCCATTTATTGCTGTTGAGATGGCCCGAGCATTGGTTGAAGACATGCTCAATGCAGCTAGAAGCACCTCTGGTGTAGAAGATCATGCCTATGCGAAGTTGTTAACTGAAGACCTTGAACGTGCACGTCGCCAAATCAATGAGGAATACGCCGCGTTACAGCGAAGATACGGTTCAGAGCAAGAATTGCTGGCGCATTTTAATCAGGTGATTCAGACCATTCGCAAGCAGCGTTATTACACCGTTAAATCTACGGCACTGGGGGAATAGATAATGTGGGAAATCTATTCCATCGGGGATTCGGCTTTTTTAGAGCAGGTCTTGAACGCTGTCGCGATGATCACTGGTACAGGCGACTTTACTTCAATGGTTCGCATTGGCTTGCTCATTGGGGTATTGATGGTCTCTGTTCAGGCCTTAATGCAAGGTGGTCGTGGGATTAACTTTCAACATGTTTTAGTCTCATGGCTAGTCTTTGCAACCATGTTTGGGCCCAGTACCCGAGTGAGCATTGAGGATGCGTACACGGGACAAGTTCGAGTGGTTGATAATGTGCCCATCGGTGTTGCTGCCGCAGGTAGTACGATTTCGACTGTTGGCTTTCAAATCACACGATTGTTTGAAACGGCGTTCTCAACTCCCGCCATGACGGAATACGGCTTTGCATCCAGTTTACAGTCACTGATTAAAGTGAGAAAACAGGTGATGGATCGCTCTGGGTTGGGTGATGCAAATCGTGTCGCCGGTTCGGACATCGAGCAATCGTGGTTTAACTACATCAAAGAGTGCACCTTGATTGGTATCGACATTGGCCAAAAGAACCTCGATCAGGTGCTGAGTGATCCTAACCCGATGACTGCGATTAGGTTTGACTCTAGCATTTATGGCACGCGCATCATGCTCAGTGGTAGCAGTAGCGATTTGGACTGCACCGATGCCTATAGTCAGCTGAAACTCATGACAGAATCAACCTTCATTCCAAGGCTTAAACAGGTTCTGTCAGCCTCATTGGGGACTTCGTCTGCAACGGACACTGATGACGTGATCCGAAATGCACTGAATAACCTTGGTTTAGCTTCGGTTAACACCCAAGAGTACATGACCGCGTCAGTGCTTTTGCCTATTTATGAGCAAAGCGTGACAGGCAAGTATATGGATGATCAAGCTTTCACCGCAGCCGTGATGGTTAACCAAGCGATTGAGCAGCGCAATACACAATGGGCGGCGGAGCAGACCCTGTTCCAAAGTATCGTACGTCCGATGATGACGTTTTTTGAGGGGTTCATTTACGCCATCACCCCATTGATGGCCTTTGTGATTGCCCTTGGCCAAATCGGGATGCGAATGGCCGGGAAGTACTTGTTAATCCTGCTTTGGATTCAACTTTGGATGCCCGTCATGGCCATCATTAACCTATATATCCATTTAACCGTTGCTGGGAAAATGTCGGCTCTTGATGCCTTTGCAGGTACAGAAGTGCCATCTTTTGCTGGGATGATGCAGATGGATTCAGTGCTGCAAACCTGGATAGCTACTGGCGGCATGTTGGCGTCGAGTGTTCCGGCGATTTCGCTCATGCTCGTGTATGGCTCAGCAATAACCGCTACCCACTTGGCTGGACGTCTTCAAAACGGTGATGCAATTGATGAAAAGATGGCAAGTCCAGATGTCGCGAAAAATGCCCCGGTGATGCAATCACAGTCAATGTTCCAAAATTCAGCCCTCACTGGTTCTGCTATGACCGGCGCGTCAAACCTACTTAGCAGTTTCTCTGTCGGAAATGCGGTGGGTTCAATGGTCGGCTCTGCAAAAGAATCCATGACTCAGGCAACTCAAGCCTTTAGCCGTCAAGTTGGCAATACCATGAGCCGAACCTTTGGTGAAAAGCTAAGTTACGACAATCTATCTTCGGTTGGACGTCAGATCGGTTCTTCTAATTCCGCATCTAGCGCCGTTGTTAATCAGGTTACTGATGACCTGCAAACACGGTATGGTTTCGGAGACGATAAAAAAGACGCTGTACGTGGCTTGGTATCTGGCGTGTTATCGGGAGGTCTAAGGGTCGGTGGCGATGGAACTATTACAAATACCGGTGATAAAGAAGTAGCAGACAAAGGGTTCTTGGGAAGATTGCTTGGTACAGGGGGGAATGACTCCCCACAAGGTAGCTTGCCTGGAGTCGATAAGCCTGAATCCTCAAGAGTGCCAAAAATATCACGGTTACGAGCTGGGTTGGATCTAGGTGGTAACTTTAGTGGCCAAGTTGAGTCATCAGAGGGCAGTTCTCGGTCAACGACCGCAAATACGCTCACTGGGGAGATGCAAAGCTTGGCATCGAGTGATTCACGACGTGCTGAGTATCGCGATGCCATGGTTAAGGACCTTTCAGATTCAAGACGTTCTGGCGTTGAAATGTCCTTGTCTAACCAAGACTATCAGTCTCTTCAGAGTTCAGCACAAGACGTTGTCACGGCATCAAACCGCTTTAGTGAGCTTGATCAGGCCAGCTACAGTCTATCAGGACAAAGGAACACGGATGGTGCGACGTTAACTCGATTAGCGGCGGATAACCCTGAAGTCATGGATTATTTAGGTCGCTATATGAACCAGCATGTTGAAGCCGGTAACCGATTACGTGAAAACCTTCCAATGTATCAGCGCTTGCTACCTGATGATAATCAGGCGTATGTGGCCGCAGCTATGGAGTCTTTAACCTATAGCAACTCCTCAACGCCCGCTGAACGAGACAATGATTATCAAGCAGCAATGACTGTTATGGCCATGGCTACTGGAGCCGATTTACGATCAATTCAACCGCGCTCAAATGAAGGCTTGTCATCAGCTGCACCTACTTTTGGTGGCACTCAAAGCCAAGTGGAATCGGGGGTATTGGGCGGCTACGAGGATGCTGCAACTGTTCAAACTCAGTTCAACGTAGCTCAATCAGCTTACCAAACTAATTTGTCTGGTGTTGATGGACAACTAAATGCGCATCAACAACAAGCCCAACAGGCCGTAGTTTCTGACACAAGTACCTATCAATCTGGACTAAACCGTGAAGCTGGCTCTCAGTGGCGATCTCGCATTATGGCTGATGATAGCGGAGTTTCTGGTGCTGAAATGTTCTTCAACAGCGCCAGTGCAATTGGTGACTTCAGTGGCAAGCATACTGATGCAGCACTGCATACCTTGAATCACTTTGGCGAAGACTATGAGAGTTACAAGGAGCAAGCACTTGAAGACCCTAGCTCACGAGGTTTCTTGCACAATGCAACGGTGGCCAGTAAATCAACCTGGGATGGCTTAAAAGCAGCCGTTGACGCCGGAACCTCTTTGGAAAACCCATTGACGGCGTTTAATGATGCATACAGTGGATCGAGTTCGCAGTATGCCTCCGAAGTAAACTGGGGTACTAAGTCTGAAGCCATGTTGGCTGGGGCATTCGGTGCGGCAGTTAACAATCGATATGGTGAGTTCTTAGAACAGTATGCCGATGATTTTAAACAGGAAGCATACAGCGAAGGGCAGAGAATGGGATTGACCCCGATTCAAAGTCAAGTGTTCGCTCAAGCTTTCAATGAAGGTTTGGCGGGGCGCGTTTTCAACTCTGAAGACTCATCGAGTTGGTCGCCTGAAATGCTTGGTCTAAGGGAGCAAATGCTAAATGAGTATCGTCAAAAAGATGAGAGCGGTGCTTACATCCCCGACAGTGTGTCCGAAGAAGATAAAGCATTTGTGGATAAGCAGATTGCAGTGATCTCAAATGCATCCCTTGCTGGAGATTATGCTCAGAACAACTTGATCGATATTAGGGCCTATAACCAGGCTTCAGGAAGGAACTAAAAACAGAAGGTAGCCAGCTTGTGATGGGCTGGCTATTTTTTTGGCCTTTTGGGGAGGATAGATGAGCGACCGTCTGCAAATTCGTTTACCCAGTACCAATATTTTTTTTCGCTCAGGCTTAGTTCTCGACCGGTATCTTTCAGTTGTCTTTGAAATAAATGGATTAGTCCGCTTAAGCCTAAGAAAGCTAAACCGACACATAAAATTGCCCAACTCGCTTGCCAATATGCGATTGCTAAACACATAGTGGTGATGGTTATAAGGCCGATAGGACTAGCAGTTGCTTTGAATCCCAAGTAGCTGAAAAAAACGATGGTGCAAAACAGAAATGGCAAAGCCGCTAACTTGGCAGATGCCGTAAATATTTCTGATGGAAAAAAATGAGCCGCTGCCAAAGTCGCCAGAAAAAGCCCCAGTGATATAAACCAGCAGCGTGCTGGTAAAGATTTAAGTAAGTTTGTCATCTTCTTAGTACTCTCAAAGTGCACAGACGGTGCACAATCAAATCATGCATCAGCATGTTAGTTCTCAAAAAGTGCTCTAGTGGTTTGCTCGGCCATAATCTCACACACAGGGCATTTAAGCTGAATGCGCTGTTGTGATACCGTCAAATACAGACTGCCGCATCGACACCGGTGTAAGGATGCAAGCTGTGATCTTAAATCACGAGCTAGAACCCAACCTTCATTGATGGTCAGTTTTTTCCAGGGGATCTCAGCTGGAAGATCTGCTTCTTCTCTTGCAACCAAATACGCATCGTAAGCCTTCATCAAAGCATCGATATTTAATTGCTTGTAGACATTATCACCACCAATATTGACATAAAGCGCCATAAGCAGGGAGCCTTCAACTAATGCTCTTCTGCTTTTGACGATGGCATCAGATTCTGGCAATTGACCAGGACAAGGTGACTTGCCAGTCACTTCTTTATGGAGCCTTCTGATAATGTGGATTGGCAAACCTGTATCGAGCGCGATAATGGTTGTTCGAAATCCGTATTTAATAAGCAGCGAGGCTCGGGTAAACAGCTCACTTTTGGACAGGTTATCAATCATGCATCCCCCTTGTTGTTTAGGGTTGATAATAAATAAGCGATTCTTGGGATACCTGTGCCTTTGCTCTTCACCATCTCAATCAGTTGGCTTTGGTTACCCCTTGGTTGAAACAGCATGAATGATGAGGTCGCCACTCGTTGCAGGTCGTCAACTCCAGCATTAATCAGCGCATCAACCACATCGCGTGTAAGTCCAAAGCGCAAGACCGCCTCTTGTGGATCAATGCGCGCCAATTCCCGTGCTGCGTGTAGGTATGCCAAATTTAATTGATAGAAGTCTTGTTGATTGGTTGTCATTGACGGACCTCCAGTTCATGTAAAATATTGCGATAAATAGAAAGCACTCTTTGCCCATACCAGCGTGCACGCTCTTCGTTCCAGCTGTGATAGCGGCCTATGCCAAGCTCTAAATCGTTTGGTGAAGATTTGATTGCTTCGGCCAAAATACTGGAGCCGACAGTTAGGTTGGTGATGGGGTCTAGCAGTTCTGCTGCTGAGCTCACCCGATGTCCGTGCCAATGCAAATTGATTTGCATTAGGCCAATATCGAGCTGGTATTTTTCACTCTCTTGCAGTGCTTGGTTTAACAGTTGCTCTGCTTCTGTCTTAGATTTGGCGTAGGTTGCATTTGAACCATTGCGAATTGCGTATGGCCATGGGCTGGTCATGTTGAGACCACGATGTGAGGCGGACTCAGCCAAGGCAACGGCGTAGAGCATGACAGGATCAATACCAACGCTTTGTGCTGCTTTTTCCCACTGATAGCCCGGAAACGCATAGACTGAAGTGCTTGCGGACATGGCTATCACTAGGGCAATGGTTTTTGCTTTAATCGTTTTCATTTTTGTCCTCTAATTGATTTCCGAGAAGCGTCTGAATGGCTTTCGGGCTTATTCTTTTTAATGGCACTGCGCTAAAGTTGGCGATGCCTCTCGTATAAACTTGTGCCGCTTTTGACCAGTCGCCTACGGCAACAGGCGCTTGCATATCAAATCCTTTTTGCTGGTTCTGATGGTCTGCAATACCCTGTAATAGCCTTGGGTATTCACCCACTTCGTCCCGCAACAAGTAAGCCTGGTAGCGTGTTAAAAACTCTTTTTGTTTAAAGGGGTATTCCCTGTCATCTACCTTGCAGAGTTCAACCCATCCCCCCATGTCTGAAATAACGCGGTGAATAAGCGCATCGTCAAACATCACGGATGTCCAAGCGCCAACCTGACGAACAGCCTTGTCAACTTTGTTCCAAGCAACCATGGCTCTTGAACCCGAGTTGCCATCGATATGCTTGATGACGTCAGCGGGCTTTGGAAAAAATTGCCCAGTATCCGGTGATTGAATATGCCGAGTCAGACCGATTCGCACTTCTTCAATGCTATAAGCACGAAGGGCTTCAAATGCGATGGATAGCAATTGTGGTGATACGCTTTTGCCATACATGGCCCAAGCAGCTCCCCAAACTTCAGCAAACTCGCGTTTATCAACCTCCTGCACTTGAACGAACCTCCCGAATACCTGGTCCGGCCCAGCTTTCAGCAATGCGGCGATTGCTTTCTTCAATGTTCAATTGGTGATTGCTGCCCTTTAGGCTCGTCGATGATTGCTGTACTTCATCAATGCGAACGTACTCGTCTTCCCATTGCCGGTTTAAAAGCCAGTTATGTGGCATAGGGGTCTTAGTCCGATCTTGATACTGCAATCGGTTGTCTCGTTGCTCTTTCCAGCGTGTTAGCACTTCCAAGGCGAGTTCATGGTCTTCATTGAGGCCCATGCGTAGCCATTCTTCTTTGGCTTTTGCTTTTTTTTCTTTGCGTATTTGTACATCCCAGAAGTCTTCAAACTGTATGTGGTCAACAGTTTTAACTGTTGGTTTATTGCTTCTCTCAGAGTCATCCGACCGTTGAGAGTCCCTTACCGGGTTGCCATCAGGCATAAACAATGATGAAAATTCTTCTGGTAGCCGAACTTGAAAAGCGGCAAGAGATTTCAAAAGCGATGCCATACCAATGAAGTCGGCAGGTACATCTTTAAGCAACCGAAAGGCTGCTTTACCTTGGTTTGGGTTTTCGATTGGGTTGTGCTTCAGAAAGCTCCGAATCAAAGTCCAACCGGATTCCTCGCAACGAATGAGGAACTGATCTTGTTCTAACTCATTTAGAGCCTTGGCAACCTGTTGCTCATCCCAGTTCAAGTCAGAAGCAACGTAACCAATCGGCAATCGAAAGCAGCCAAGCAAATTACAATGTGGGCATGTAAGCAAATACAGTCCTAGCAACTTCGCTGAGTCACTCCAGGACAAAACGTTTTGCTTTAGCCAAAAGCGGGTATAGACCTTGCCATAATCACGCATGGAGGAACTCGCTTTTGTGTTTACGTAAAATGCTGACCATTATTTGCCCTTAATCCTACTGGTTACTGGCTTTCAGCTCGCTTGGGCATTCGGGATAGATGTCCGGTCTTAACTGGGATCGGGTTACCTGTCCTTGCGTAGCTTGTTCGATGGGTAAAACGAATTCAGCGGGAACACGCCCTGATTTATTCAACCAAAACCAGACGTTTTGCTGTTTTGAGTTGATGGCTCGTGCTAATGCTGATTGCCCGCCTACCAAGTCAATGGCACGGCGGAGATGTTTTTGTGTCGTGTTGAACACTTCCATACCGTCTCCTGTTACAATAATAACTGTTACAAGATTGAATGTTACAGTTTAAACTGTAGATTAGTCAACAGTTAAAATTGTTGAAAGGCTACAGTTTTATTTGTAGAATACGGGCTTATGAAAACTTTATCCGAACGACTAAACCATGCCTTGCAGCTTACTGGGGTGACTCAGTCTGAGTTAGCTCGTCGCATTGGTATCAAACAGCAGTCGATCAGCCAGATTTGCTCTGGTAAATCGGCTAGGTCTCGTTACACCATGCAGATCGCGGAGGCGCTTCGCGTGAATGCTCATTGGCTCGCCACAGGTGATGGCGAGATTGGCTTGGGGGTCGGTAATGTAGAAGTTGGGCCTGACATTAAGGGAAGAATTCCTCTCATTAACTGGGTTCAGGCCGGTGATTGGACTGAAATAGCGGAGGGATTTGCCCATGAAGATGCTGAAGAGTGGCGTGAAGTCACAGGGAAAGCACATGATGGTTGTTTCGCACTTCGCGTAAAAGGCGACAGTATGGAAAATCCAAGCGGAAAAAAATCCATACCTGAGGGAGCAGTGATCGTTGTTGATCCTGAGTTACCTTACTCTTCAGGTTCATTGGTTGTTGCGCGTTTGGATGATTCGAAAGAAGCAACCTTTAAGCAGTTGGTTATTGATGGTGAACAGAAGTATCTAAAACCTTTGAACCCGCAATACCCGGCAATACCGATCAACGGCAACTGCACCATCATCGGTGTAGTACGACAAGCTATCATCGATTTCTGGTAGCGAAGGAATTTGTGGTTTAGCCACAGTTGTTCATGAGCTGAAGAAGCAACGATTGCAAACAGCTACAACTGAGCATTGGCGCACGCTGAGAGTAAATGGTAACCGATTAGATAACCATTGATTGTTTATAAAGTCAAGATCAGCGAAAATAGCGACCAATTACGATTAACACGACGGATTTGACAAGCGAAGAACTGAAAAGAGAGTACTTCCAAAAGTGTGTACAAATCCGTGTACAAACTAAAAGAATTTATACATGGCAAACCAAGATTTTCTTAATGAAATCAATAAGCGAAGGACCTTTGCTATCATCTCGCACCCAGATGCGGGTAAAACAACCATCACTGAAAAAGTGTTGTTATTCGGACAAGCAATTCAACGTGCAGGAACCGTAAAAGGCCGTGGTTCAAATCAGCATGCAAAGTCTGACTGGATGGAAATGGAAAAACAACGTGGTATTTCTATTACAACCTCAGTTATGCAGTTCCCTTATGCTGATTGTCTAGTTAACTTATTAGATACCCCAGGGCACGAAGACTTCTCTGAAGATACTTATCGTACTTTAACTGCAGTTGACTGCTGTTTAATGGTCATTGACTCTTCTAAAGGGGTCGAAGATCGTACTCGTAAATTAATGGAAGTCACACGTTTACGTGATACCCCAATTCTGACTTTTATGAATAAACTTGACCGTGATATTCGTGATCCAATGGAAGTCATGGATGAAGTTGAAACAGAATTAAAAATCGCGTGTAGTCCTGTTACTTGGCCTATTGGTTGCGGAAAACTCTTCAAAGGGGTTTATCATATTCTGAAAGATGAAACTTATCTTTATCAAAGCGGTCAAGGTCACACTATTCAGGATTCTCGTGTTATCAAAGGGTTAGATAACCCAGAGCTTGATGAAGCGATAGGTGACGATTTAGCAAGTCAATTACGTGATGAATTAGAGTTAGTATTAGGTGCTTCTCACGAATTTGATCATGAGGCATTTTTAGCAGGCGAATTAACCCCAGTGTTCTTTGGTACTGCATTAGGTAACTTTGGTGTTAACCATATGCTTGATGGCCTTGTAAAATGGGCGCCAGCACCAATGCCTCGTCAAACTGATATGCGAGAAGTCACTGCTTCTGAAGAAACGTTCACCGGTTTCGTCTTCAAGATCCAAGCCAATATGGATCCTAAGCACCGTGACCGTGTTGCATTTCTACGTGTTGTATCTGGTATGTATGATAAAGGTATGAAGTTACACCAAGTTCGAATTAAAAAAGATGTGGTGATTTCTGATGCATTAACCTTTATGGCAGGCGATCGTTCTCACGTTGAACATGCTTATCCTGGCGATATTATTGGTCTTCATAACCACGGTACCATTCAGATTGGTGATACTTTTACTCAAGGTGAAATTCTGAAATTCACGGGCATTCCAAACTTTGCGCCAGAATTGTTCCGCCGTATTCGTTTACGTGATCCATTAAAACAGAAACAGTTACTTAAAGGATTGGTGCAGTTATCAGAAGAAGGTGCTGTACAAGTCTTTAGACCACTGGCAAATAACGATTTAATCGTCGGCGCGGTCGGTGTACTTCAGTTTGATGTGGTTGTTGCAAGACTTAAGAGTGAATATAACGTTGAAGCGATTTATGAATCCGTTAACGTTTCAACGGCACGCTGGGTTGAATGTAATAACGAGAAAAAACTCGAAGAGTTTAAACGTAAAAATGAACAAAACTTGGCACTTGATGGCAGCGATAACTTAACTTATATCGCACCAACGATGGTCAATTTGAATTTAACACGTGAGCGTTATCCTGATGTTGAGTTCCATCAGACCCGTGAGCACTAATTACTCGTCATACTTCAAGCTGCAACGTTGTTGACTACGTTCATTCGCACTAGTCACATACTTATGTATGCTCCTAGCGACTCATTCACTTGTCGCCTAGTTGCAGCTTGAATTATTTAGAGTAATAGCATGTTCGTGCTGATGCTTAAAGTTGCCGCTTGAACTATTTAGAGTAATAGTATTCTCATGCTTATACTTAAAGTTGGCGCTTGAACGATTTAGAGTAAAAGTGTGTTTATGCTTAAAGTTGTCGCTTGAATTATTTAGAGTAAGAGTGTGTTCATACTTTGAGCATTTAACTTAATGAAAAGGCTATATTTTTTAATATAGCCTTATTTGTTGCTTCGCTTTGTTGAGTCTTTATACTTAATAAACCCATCGCTGTGAGAGACTCGATTTTCTTTGTTAAATATCCTCTGTATATCCCTAATATCCTACCGAAAAACCCTTCTTCATTTGGAATTACTCTTTTTTTTCTCTGTTAACATGATGCCTGTTTTTACACTTATTTATAAATATATGTAAAATTTTTTATAGATTTATTTTTCATTTTTAGAATAAAATTATTAGGATTAGTCTTTATTTGCTATTTTTTACTTTATTTAACTCGGATAGCTTATTAGTGTAATAGCTTAGATTGTTAAATTTTTGTAGTGCTTAATAAAAAGACAGACATTAAAACACACGTATATTTCCTATCTCAGTTATTGTGATTAGGGGGAGAGCAATGAAACAATATAAGACGCTAAAATTGGCGTTATTAATGTCAATCGGCTTAGCTTTTGTCAGTAT
This sequence comes from Proteus penneri, assembly GCF_022369495.1. NCBI lineage: Bacteria > Pseudomonadati > Pseudomonadota > Gammaproteobacteria > Enterobacterales > Morganellaceae > Proteus > Proteus penneri. The sequence continues at coordinate 2,794,536 of NZ_CP059690.1, read as the reverse complement.
GGGCGCGTCAGCTGAAACATCGTGGTATAGCGAGATTAATAAAAGTGGGAATAATACGGGTCACTACTTAAGTGATACTTCTATTTCTAATAAAATTCAAGATACGCTATTGCCAATGCAAGATATTAATAGTGAGAATATTTCTATTCGTACTGAGTTTGGGCATGTCTTTCTTTCCGGTTTTGTTGATAGTAAAGCGCAAGAAGAAAAAATCTTACAAGTTATTGAAAAAATTGAAGGTGTTAAAAGCGTAGACTCAGATGTAAATATCAAATCATAAACGTGATTTTCTTTTATATTCGTTACACTCTAAGAATATATTGTCTAATTTATTTGAATGAGTACGGAAAAAGAATGACGTCAAAAAAATGTGCGGGTATCCTTTGTTAAGTTGTATTAAGGAGACATTATGGGGAAGTATATACCTGTCACATTAAATAATATTACTGCACTCGAATTTCAATCCTCACTACCACAAGGTAAAGTTGCTTTAGTTTGTGAGGGCGGAGGTCAACGCGGGATCTTTACTGCGGGTGTCCTTGATGAATTTATGCGATCACGATTTGATCCCTTTGATGTTTTACTTGGGGTGTCTGCGGGAGCACAAAATTTGTCTGCTTTTGCCTGTGGTCAGCGTGGATATGCACGTAAAATTATTAATCGCTATACAACCAATAATCAATTCTTCAATCCCATTCGTTTTGTCCGTGGCGGCAATTTACTCGATCTTGATTGGTATATAGACACGACAGCCAAAGAAATGCCTCTTGATATACCAACAGCACTACGGCGGTTTGATACGGGGCGCGAATTTTATATGGTGGCAAGTCGTTCTGATAATTTTCAGGCCAATTATTTTCAACCCGATGAACTGACTTGGCTTGAGATAATCAAAGCGTCCAGTGCTATCCCTGCTTTTTATCGTAATGGGGTCTTATTTCATGATGTTGTTTATCATGATGGTGGTATCAGCGATGCTATTCCAGTGAGAGAAGCTTATCGACGTGGTTGTCGTACTATTGTTGTTGTGCGCACGGTACCTTCTGAATATCAATACACAACAGAATGGGTCGATCGTATGGGAAAATGGTTTGAAAATAGCCGTTTACAACGTTTTATGGCGATGGCTCAAGTCCATATCGAAACCTATACCGAAACACTTAAATTTATTCAATCGCCTCCAGAAGATGTTGTTGTTATCGAAATCTATCCACCAACGACGTTACAATCGAGTGCATTAGGAAGTCGTTTAAGTGCATTAAATCATGATTATCATGTGGGTAGACGTTGTGGACGCTATTTTTTAGCGACAATAGGTCAGCATTTTTCTAAGAAAAAATTCAAACAGCATGATAAAAAAATCTTTAGCCTATTTGAGCAAGAAGCAAAGGCGGATAAAGCGGAGGATGCTTCAATTATTCAACAAGGAACAAGAAGTGTGCACCCTGATGTAAGGCAGGTTTAAGAATGAATAAATTTATTGATACTCACTGTCATTTTGATTTTCCGGTTTTTTATAATGATATTGCAAATAGCTTATCTTTAGCACATCAAGCGCAAGTAAAAAAAATCATTATTCCTGCAGTTGCTCGCTGGAATTTTGATGTGGTGACTGAGTTATCAAATGAATATCCTCAATTATATAGTGCATTAGGATTACATCCTTTATATATTGAAGCGCATACAGAACAACATCTCATTGAATTAGAACAGAAATTAAAAATAGAACCTCGTTGTGTTGCTATCGGAGAAATCGGGCTTGATGACTATATGGATAACCCGCAACCAGAAAAGCAGGAGCGCTTTTTAATTGCACAACTTAAATTAGCGGCTAAGTTTGATTTACCCGTTATTTTACACTCACGAAAAACTCACGATAAGTTAAGTGCCTTGTTACGTCGTTATGATGTTCCTCGTAAAGGAGTTGTACACGGTTTTGCAGGAAGCCAGCAACAAGCTGAAAAGTTTATTCAACAAGGCTATTTTATTGGCGTTGGTGGAACCATTACTTATGAGCGAGCACAAAAGACCCGTCGAGCAATGGCTTCATTGCCGCTTGAATCGCTATTACTAGAAACAGATGCGCCCGATATGCCTGTGAGCGGTTTTCAAGGTGAACCCAATCGCCCAGAACGAATTCAATATGTTTTTTCTCAACTCTGTGAACTACGTCAAGAACCCTCTGAGGTAATTGCACAGCAACTCTATTTTAATAGCCTACAATTATTTCGGTTAAAAGATAATATCTAGTTGTTGAATTGAATTTAACTTTACTGGTTAAAATTGAATACATGGTTTGTTAATCGGATGATGTTTTCTCTCTATTCTGCCTATTCAATAATGCGGTTTTCCCCTCTTTTTGTGTGATCAACTTCTCATTTGTGACTTTTTTGTTACTTTTTTCAGACCCTATTTGTGATGGATGTTGAGGGTTCTTTTCTTAGACTAGGTATAATTATCTGGCAAAAAAGAGTCAATAAGCTCTGGCAAGGGCATTATTGATAATCCATTAAATTTTTATGTGAACAGGGATCCTTCAATGCAACTCATTATGAGCTTGGTCGGAATGGCAACATTAATATTGATAGCCGTTCTGTTTTCCAGCAATCGACGTGCAATTAGACTACGTACAGTTGGTGGCGCATTCCTTATTCAGATTGGCTTAGGTGCATTTGTTCTTTATTCCGACGGTGGTCGCGAGGTACTTCTTGCGATTTCTGATGGCGTTAAGAATGTTATTGATTACGGCAATAATGGGATGAGCTTCCTCTTTGCGGGCTTAGTATCAGATAAAATGTTCGAATTATTTGGTGGTGGCGGTTTCGTATTCGCCCTACGCGTACTGCCTGTTATTGTGTTTTTCTCTTCACTAATTGCAGTGTTGTATTACCTTGGCATTATGCAAATCGTCATCAAAATTCTTGGTGGTGGTTTACAAAAAGTACTAGGTACATCACGAACAGAATCGATGTCTGCAACTGCAAATATTTTTGTTGGACAAACAGAAGCACCGCTTGTTGTTCGCCCTTATATTGCAAGAATGACAACCTCTGAGCTCTTTGCTGTTATGTGTGGTGGTTTAGCCTCTGTTGCGGGTTCTGTGCTTGCTGGATACGCTAGCATGGGCGTACCGTTGGAGTACCTGATTACGGCTTCCTTTATGGCGGCTCCTGGTGGTTTACTCTTTGCTAAATTATTGATCCCTGAAACAGAAACACCAGATGATCAAAAAGATGCGCTTGATAAAATGGCAGACGACGAAAAACCCGCCAATATTATCGATGCTGCAGCTGCAGGTGCCTCTTCAGGTTTACAGCTTGCCCTTAACGTCGGTGCCATGTTACTTGCTTTCGTTGCATTGATTGCATTAGTTAATGGTATCCTCGGTGGTATTGGTGGCTGGTTTGGTTATGAGAATTTCTCATTAGAACTCGTGTTTGGTTGGGTGTTTGCACCTATTGCCTTCCTAATTGGCGTGCCTTGGAGTGAAGCGACCATTGCAGGCTCATTTATTGGACAAAAAATTGTTATCAATGAGTTCTATGCTTACTCTGAATTTAGTAAATACCTCAAAGAGGATGCGCTTGTTGCGAGCTCTGGACTGATGGTGTTATCTGATCAAACGAAGGTTATTATCTCCTTTGCACTGTGTGGTTTTGCTAACCTTTCTTCCGTAGCTGTTTTGTTAGGTGGTTTAGGTGGAATGGCACCAAATCGTCGTCAAGATGTGGCTCGTTTAGGTATGAAAGCAGTACTTGCAGGTACACTCTCTAACTTAATGAGTGCAACGATTGCAGGATTCTTCTTTGCATTAACAGCAATGGCCGTTGTTGCTTAATTAATTTTTATTGTGCAGAGCAGATGGGTTTTGCCTATCTGCTCTTTTATGTTTGTTTTCTGCTGTAATGTTAACTACTTTTATTGTGAGAGATATTTCGCAATTTGTATTGAATAGGGTTAATAACGATATCATTTTATATTGCTCACGCTTTTTTTGCGTTATAAAGACGACTTAAAGGCGCTATTCGAGTAACATTAAACCAGAAAACGACTTAACTGTGATATTTATCACATTTTTATGTTATATATTGCAAGTTGCATTTAATTAGTGTGACGAAAAGCACATCTAATTGTTCCTTAGCGTGTTCAAATAAGATGTGCTGAAACTTCATGGAATGGCGAAAGCTCAATGACGGGTCGCCGAAGTGAGCATAGCGCGGTGAGAGGGAGCTCAGCTGTCGTTGTGGTATTAAGCTGCAACAACATCTTCAAGGAACCAAGTCCGCTCGCCAACAAATTTAATCGCTAACCTTAAGCGTACGCCCAAGAGGGCTTGAGAAACATCGTTGGAGAGTTTTATGACAGATTTAACCGCTGCAGCGCGCCTTGCGCTGTCTTTGATGGATTTAACTACATTAAATGATGATGACACTGATGCAAAAGTGACAGCATTATGTCATCAAGCTAAAAGCCCAGAAGGCAATACTGCTGCTATTTGTATCTACCCACGTTTTATTCCGTTAGCACGTAAAGTGTTACGCGAACAAGGTACTCCTGACGTTCGTATCGCAACCGTAACTAACTTCCCTCATGGTAATGATGATTTAGATATCGCATTAGCAGAAACCAACGCGGCATTAGCTTATGGCGCAGATGAGGTTGACGTAGTTTTCCCTTACCGTGCATTTATGGCTGGTAACGAGCAAATCGGTTTTGATATCGTTAAAGCATGTAAAGAAGCTTGTGCAAAAGCAGGCGCTTTACTGAAAGTCATTATTGAAACGGGTGAGCTGAAAGATCCAGCGCTTATCCGTAAAGCATCTGAAATTTCCATCAAAGCAGGTGCAGACTTTATTAAAACCTCCACAGGTAAAGTACCTGTAAATGCAACACTGGAAAGCGCTGAGTTAATGATCCAAGTGATCCACGATATGGGCGTTGGCAAAGAAGTTGGTTTTAAACCGGCTGGTGGTGTACGTACCGCTGAAGAAGCTGCCCAATACCTTGCATTGGCTAAACGCATTATGGGTGACAACTGGGTTGATGCTCGTCACTTCCGTTTTGGCGCATCAAGCTTGTTAGGTAATTTACTAGCCACTTTAGGTCATGGCGAGCAAAAATCGTCTAGTGGTTACTAATCCATTCGTGTAATACGTCCACATTTTATTGTGGGCGTTATCAATGCTATAAAACCAGGAGGTTGCAGTGTTTCTTGCCCAAGAGATTATTCGTAAAAAACGTGATGGTCATCCTTTAACAGAGGAAGAAATTCGTTTTTTCATTAATGGCGTCAGAGATAATACTGTTTCTGAAGGTCAAATTGCTGCATTAGCAATGACTATTTATTTCCACGATATGACGATGCCTGAGCGTGTTGCTCTGACATTAGCTATGCGTGATTCCGGTACAGTACTGAACTGGAAAAGCCTAAATTTAAACGGCCCAATTGTTGATAAACACTCAACAGGTGGTGTAGGTGATGTTACATCCCTGATGTTAGGGCCAATGGTTGCCGCGTGTGGCGGTTATGTTCCTATGATTTCAGGTCGTGGATTAGGTCATACAGGTGGAACATTAGATAAACTCGAAGCAATTCCAGGTTTCGATATCTTCCCTGATGATGAAAAATTCCGCGATATTATTCGTAACGTGGGTGTTGCTATTATCGGACAGACTAATTCATTAGCACCTGCTGATAAACGCTTTTATGCTACCCGTGATATTACTGCTACAGTTGATTCAATCCCGCTTATCACAGCCTCTATTCTAGGTAAAAAATTAGCTGAAGGTTTAGATGCATTAGTGATGGATGTTAAAGTGGGCTCTGGTGCCTTTATGCCGACTTATCAGAAGTCTGAAGAGCTGGCTGAGTCAATTGTCCAAGTAGCAAATGGCGCAGGCTGTCAAACTACGGCACTGTTAACGGATATGAATGAAGTTCTAGCTTCAAGCGCAGGTAATGCGGTTGAAGTTCGTGAAGCAGTTCAATTCTTAACAGGTGAATACCGTAACCCTCGTCTATTTGAAGTCACTATGGCGCTGTGTGTTGAAATGTTAGTATCAGGCCGTTTAGCGGATGATCGTCAACAAGCTCGTCAAAAACTACAAGATGTGTTGGATAACGGTAAAGCGGCAGAAGTCTTTGGTCGAATGGTTGCAGCACAGAAAGGCCCATCTGATTTTGTTGAAAACTACAATAAATACCTGCCAATTGCGGTATTAAGTAAACCTGTATTTGCTGAGAAAGCTGGGTTTATCACAGAAATGGATACACGTGCATTAGGTATGTCTGTTGTGACATTAGGTGGTGGTCGTCGTAAAGCCACTGATGCAATTGATTATAGTGTGGGATTAAGCGACATCGTAGCGCTTGGTGCTGAAATCAATACAGACACTCCGTTAGCGATGATCCATGCGAACAGTGAAAAATCATGGCAAGAAGCTGCGGCTGAAGTCCGTAAAGCGATGGTAATTGGTGACAGCAAACGCGAAGCTTCACCAATGGTGTACCGCCAAATCAGCGAATAAGAACTCAATTACGATTTATCAGTGACATATCCGTGGTCTACGGAGAATGACACAGGAGAGAGAATTATGAAACGTGTACATATCATGGTATTAGATTCCTTCGGTATCGGCGCTGCCGGTGATGCGGAGAAATTCGGTGACCAAGGTTCAGACACTTTAGGGCATATCGCACAAGCGTTTGCTGACGGTAAAGCAGATAGAGACGGTCGTAAAGGTCCTCTCCATTTACCTAATCTTTGCCGCTTAGGTCTAGGTAAAGCTGCGGAAGAATCAACAGGCAAATTCCCTGTCGGTTTAGATAAAAATGCAGATATTATCGGTGCTTATGGTTATGCCAGTGAAATCTCTTCTGGTAAAGATACTCCGTCAGGCCACTGGGAAATTGCGGGTGTGCCTGTTCTGTTTGATTGGGGATACTTCAAAGAACTGAAAAACTCATTCCCACAAGAACTGCTAGAAAACATCGTTAAACGTGCAAAATTACCAGGATACTTAGGTAACTGTCACGCATCTGGTACAGTGATTTTGGATGAACTGGGTGAAGAGCATATGAAAACGGGTAAGCCGATTTTCTATACCTCAGCCGACTCTGTATTCCAAATTGCATGTCATGAAGAAACTTACGGTTTAGATAAATTGTATGAGCTGTGTGAAATTGCTCGTGATGAACTAAACAAAGGTGATTACAACATTGGTCGTGTTATTGCGCGTCCATTTATCGGTGACAAGCCGGGTAACTTCGCCCGTACAGGTAATCGTCATGATTTAGCCGTAGAGCCACCAGCACCAACAATGTTGAAAAAACTGGTTGATGAAAAACAAGGCCATGTTGTTTCTATTGGTAAAATTGCTGATATCTACGCAAACGTAGGTATCACTAAAAAAGTGAAAGCAACAGGTATTGATGCGCTGTTTGATGCAACACTTGAAGAAATGAAACTTGCGGGCGATAACACAATTGTATTCACCAACTTTGTTGATTTTGACTCCTCTTACGGCCACCGTCGTGATGTTGTGGGTTATGGTGAAGCACTTGAGTTATTCGACCGTCGTTTACCAGAATTAATGGAACTGGTTAAAGAAGATGACATTCTTATCTTAACAGCAGACCATGGTTGCGACCCAACTTGGCCTGGTTCTGATCATACTCGTGAACACATTCCTGTTCTTGTTTATGGTCCAAAAGTTAAACCGGGTTCATTGGGGCACCGTGAAACTTTCGCTGATATCGGTCAGACTGTTGTGAAATACTTCGGTTTATCTCCGGTCGACTATGGTAAGGCAATGTTTTAATTTAACTTCGGTAGGTATAGTAATATGCCTACCGAATGATATTTGAATAGTAAAAAGATCAATTAAAAGGAAGAATTATGGCTACCCCTCATATTAACGCAGAAATGGGCGATTTTGCTGATGTCGTTTTAATGCCGGGCGACCCGCTTCGTGCTAAATACATCGCTGAAACTTTTTTACAAGACGTCCGTCAAGTAAACAATGTTCGTGGTATGTTAGGTTTTACAGGTACGTATAAAGGCCGTAAAGTTTCTGTTATGGGCCACGGTATGGGTATTCCTTCCTGCTCAATTTACGCAAAAGAATTAATTACAGATTTCGGCGTGAAAGTTATCATCCGTGTGGGTTCATGTGGTGCAGTATTACCAGATGTTGAACTGCGTGATGTTGTTATTGGTATGGGCGCATGTACAGACTCTAAAGTTAACCGCCTGCGTTTCAAAGGCCAAGATTTTGCCGCTATTGCTGATTATCAATTAGTTCAGAATGCTGTTGATGCAGCAAAAGCGAAAGACATTAAAGTTCGCGTTGGTAATATCTTCTCTGCTGATCTGTTCTACTCTCCAGATCCAGAAATGTTTGATGTAATGGAAAAATACGGCATCTTAGGTGTTGAAATGGAAGCTGCAGGTATCTACGGTGTTGCAGCGGAATACGGCGCAAAAGCATTGACCATCTGTACCGTATCTGACCACATCAAAAAAGGTACACAAACTACAGCAGAAGAGCGTCAAACTACCTTTAACGAAATGATTGAAATTGCATTAGAATCTGTTCTGTTATTAGAAGACTAATCAATACATCTCGTTGCTTAAAGATACTAAAAACCCAATTTAAGAATTGGGTTTTTTTATGTATATATGTTTAATTAAATTAGAAATTAAGGAGCATAAATATAGGTTTCTAAATAAGGGTCCATTTTAATTGAGTAATTTTTTAAATTATCTAAGCTGGGTGTTAATGGCTGTTTGCACTCTTTTTTACTGATAATGTTATTGTCTTTATAAACAATTATACCGTTAAAGTTCCATCCTCTACCTTCACCGTCATAAACAATGTAGCTGTAATTTCCATTCTTAAATCGAATATAAGTCGATGCGCCAGCAACAAACATTTGATGCCCATAAAAGACATTATTATTGGGTTGCTGAGGAACAGGTAGTGTGATCTCTGTTTTTGCAAGTGTGCCATAGCGATAAACAGGTGGCTTTCCATGTTCAACGAACACGCTGACATACTTACCATTTTCAAGTTGGCAGGTAAATTCTTCAGCATAGACACTTGCGGATAATAATACGAATACAGCAGCAATAGCGATACGTGCTTTCATATTGTCTTCTCCGTTAATTACCTACTTTATTACTTTAAGTATCGGCAAAAGAAGCAAAATATGTAGAGTAAATATTCTGATTATTTAGCAGGGTGACTGTCTTTTGTTTTCAACCAATATTTTCGTTATTTGTAGAATTATTCTCTATGATTATTTTCTTTTTTATATTTTCATTATTGACTACCTTCCGTTTTAGCCTTAACCCATACTTTATACCTAATAATAGTTAAAATTATAATTAATTAGCTGATTATGGAAAATATTATAGTGATTTCGTTTGATTTTATTGGTGGTAACTAAACTTAATGTAATTTTAGCTGTACTAATTGCGGAAATAACAGATTAATACAATTAATTAAATAGAGACTCCAATAATATCATATAGTTAGCTGGTTATTATTGTATTTTGATTATATTTCAAATAGTTAATAGTATTTCGGGTGATTATTTTTGTTTGTAGCTTAATTTTCATTGTGATGTCAGTCACATAAGCATATATATGAAATAATAATATCTGTAAATTTAACTTTCCGAATATCAATATCTTATTGATATTGAATAAAATATTTTGTTTTGTGTGGTTGTGAGTAGAGCCTATGCGATCACATGAAGTACTAACTAAATTAATTAGAAAATGTATAGTATTGCTATACTGTTCAATTAAGTTATTTTCGGTTTCTATTTGGAGAATATAGTGAAAAATCAAGATTTATTAGGTCTATCTTCTGCTAACATTCTGAATGCGGAATTTGAGAAGAAATACCACGACGTTATTACTCACTTTTTCAGCCGAGATCCGAAGTATTGGCCGATATTTCAGGATAAAACAATCCAATCGATTACACAGTTTAGAAAAACAACTTCTAACGATAATGACCAATTACAACGTTACTCAAATGGGCAACAACTATTTGAACGTCTAATGACGGATACGCAAATCCAACAAAACATTAATTACCCAGAAAATGATCCTAATGAACTACTGATGTTAGTTTCAACACTGTGTAAAAACTGGGAAAATCCATTAGCTGTTGAAAACGTAATTGCAATGCCAAGTGATCCGGGGGTTTATGGTTCAATCTTAGGGTTAATGGGCAACCCTAACATGGTGTATTGCGAATATTCTGGTGTTGCTGATGCGTTAGAGAAAGTGACGATAAAAAAAGTCGCTAAATTGGTTGGTTACGATCCTGAAGTTGCCTCAGGTGTGTTCACTCAAGGTGGCACCATGTGTAACTTATATGGTTATCTCTTTGGATTACGCAAGTCTATGCCTAATTCTAAACATTTAGGCATGGCAGCAGATCAAGATTATCGCATCATTAACTCCCAAGGTGGTCACTATTCAAATATGACTAACCTGGCCTTATTAGGTGTTGATGTTGATAACAAAACTATCCGTATTAAAGTGTCTGAAGATAACACCATTAATTTAGAACACCTAGAGCGTGAATTAAGAGCGTGCTTTACTGTTAAATGCAAAGTACCCACTATCATGTTAACCACAGGAACAACAGACACCTTTGGTGTGGATGATGTGAAAGGGGTTTGTGAATTACGTGATCGCTTATGTGAAGAATTTGAGATCCCTGTTAAGCCCCATGTTCACGTTGATGCAGCTGTTGGTTGGCCGATTATCTTCTTCTTAGAATATGATTTTAGCAGTAATCCGCTGGCAATTAATGATGTCACCTTAGAAGGTTTACGTCAGAATGTTGAGAAATTTAAACATCTGAAATATGCCGATTCCATTACCATCGACTTCCATAAATGGGGCTATGTGCCTTATACCTCAAGTTTAGTATTGGTGAAAAATGGCAATGACTTCGTGGCACTGGAAAACGATCCAGAAAACTTCACCTATTTTGAACATGAATTAGAAGGGCAGACTCACTTACAATCTACTATTGAATGTACACGTAGTGGTGTGGGTATCTTTGGTGCTTATTCTGCAATGCACTATATGGGGATTGAAGGTTACCAAACCATTATTGCTCACTGTTTGCAAAACGCCAACTACATGCGCCATCAGTTGTTAGAGATGGGGAATGCGAAAGTGATCGTACCGCAAAACCAAGGCCCAAGTGTTGGTTTTAAACTGTATGATCCAAATTTAGTCAAAGATCCTAATGTTGCTTTTGATTTAGAGTTAACGTGCTCTACAGATAAAGAAGCATATGACTTTATGGTTCATAATACGCAGTGGCATAGAAAACTTTTCTTACAACGTGGTAAAGAAGGATTATTTACTAACTGGGTAGATTCTATTGCTTGCTCGAAATATGCGAAAAATAACCGTTATATTTATCTTCCAGGTGAAAAAGCAGTATTTATGAATCCAAATACTGAACGTGCTCATATTGATAATTTTATGAAGATTTTAACCGGAATGAGTCAAAATATGAGCTCAAAAAAGGTTGCGAAAATCTAACTAAATTATTGTCTGATTAAATAAAACAAACTGTACTTTAATCGAGGAAATCCATATTAAAGTACAGTTTTTATTTTATATGATAATAATTGCAGATTATCTGAGTTGGCTATCTTTACTACCACGGCGATTATACCCACTAAAGGCATTATTTTTTTTATCAAATGCCTCTTGGCAGTTTAAACAATAACGTACACCAGGAACGGCTTTTTGCCGAGCCAGAGAGATTGGCTCACCGCATTCATCACAAAACTCTGCACTTTCACCTTGCGCCATTTGGTTACGAGCTCTGGCAATTGCATCATCAATGGTGGCATCTATTTGCTCTTGAACAGCACTATCATTAGCCCATCCACTTGCCATCATATTCTCCTATTTTAACAGTGAATATTAATACTATTATTAGGGCGATGGTGAAAAAATCAACAAAACAAAAAGGAAAATGTACCTTAATTTATCACGATAGAAATAAAAAACCCCTCATATGGAGGGGCAAATTTCAGAGGCATAACGGTTGTTGTTATTGTTTTTGTTCTCTAATAAATAGAGAAATAATAAAGAAGAGGGCGACGAATACAATAATCAGGTTAAAGCCAACAGAAACATTATAACTTTCTGATACTTGACCAATTAATGAACCTGCTAACGCACCACCCAATCCAGAAGCAACATAAATCAATCCCATCACCGAGCCACTTTTGCTGGTTAATTTTGTGGCAACGGCGGCGGCTGTTGGAAACAGCACTGATAATGCAAAACCAAATACCATAAACAGATAAACAACATCTTGCACAAAGATACGGCTTACAATAATGGCGATTAGAGAAAATAATGAAAATAGAATAAGCGTTTTGCGATCACCCAATGCAAGGTTAATAAAACCACCAATAAAACGACCAATAGTAAATAAGAAAGCAAAACTGGAAATCACATAAGCGGCTGTTTCTGCTTTTTGTGCGCTACTCATATTTCCAATATCCATAGAGGTATAGAAAATAGGGAAGAAGTTTAAGAAAGCGGCTTCAGCAGCAACGTACAACGTAATAAATAAGATAACTAATAATAGCGATTTTTGTGTCAGTAACTCTAAAAAGTCACTGAATTTCATATCAACTTGTGCGCTGTTTTCTATTTTTAATGTACTCAATACGAGAATAATGACCGCAACAATAACGGCAACACCCACATAAAAAGTACGCCATGAAATAGAGTGTGAAAATAGATATTGTAAAATTAGCGGAGTGACAATCATCCCTACGCCAAACATTGCATTAGAGACGTTAAACATCATGCCAGCTTTCTCTTTATAGAAAGTCGGAATAACGGTCACGATAGAGACAAGCATCGAGCCAATACCTAAACCAATTACCAGATAAAAGCCAAAAAATAGCATCACATTAAAAGCAAGGCTGGTTCCTGTTAAACCAACCGCCATCATTAATGAGCCAATAAACATCATGACTTTTAACCCTTTCTTATCGGTAAAATAGCCTGTTAATAAACTGGCAATTAAAAAACCGATTTGGAAAAAGGTAATTAATGAGCCAACTTGGCTCATATTTAATGAAATATCATGTTGAACTTGTTCAAGAATAAGCCCTTTTGTATTTTGAATGCCACCGAGTAAAAACATCGTGACAAACAGAAGGAAAAAGACTTTCCATTTTTGTTGTTTAGCCATAATTTTATCCTGATTTTCCGCGGTGTATTATTCTTTAATCGTGTTGTTATAGGCGTTATTGTTAGGTGTATTGTGTTCGCCAATTGCATCAAATAATTCTTGAGTAGCCCATCCATAGCAATAATAAAGTAAGTCATCACAAGCACTTTCTTCTGCTGCAATAACGGCTTCAATTAATTGAGAGGCAGGTAAATTCCACATTTGAATACCGCTATAAATAAAGGTATTTGGCTGTGAAAGCTGGCGAACTTTATTATTTTGTTCTGCAACAAAGTGAATAGGAAAACCTTGCTGTTTAAAGGTTTCGTATGAAATGTCATAAGGTAATTCAAATAAGCGTTTGAACGCAGTAAATGCACGCTCTTGGCTTTCGCTATCATGGGCAAAATGATTAATTAACCCTTGAACATCTGCTCCTCCCCCTAATTTATGATAAGGGAAATGTTTGAGTGTTGAAGAATAACGCGTTAATTCATGGTAGTTCTGACCTAAGATCCAACTATAAGCTGGTGGCCATAGATCAAGCCATAACGTAATACCACCCGCAGTTTGTTTGGCATCAGACAGTAATTTTTCAACTAATTGAGTCACACTTTGTTGGCGAAATACTTGCCACGCTTTTAACAAAGGATCTTCTTTTAATGCGGCAACAGGTGTTTCGAAATCCGCTTGTTTTAATGAGTCAGCTAAAGCCGCCAGACGCTGTTTGATTTCATTAACAGGTAAACCTTGCTGTACCATTTTCTTTTCACAGTGAGGGCAAAAACAGGTAAATAATCCAGCTGGATTAACTTCTTTACCTGCCCAATCAGGGAAACGAATTCGATCAATTAAAAAGGTGTCATAACCGTAGTTTTGTTTTAATGCTGTGAATGTCTTTTGCCACAATTGAGCGACATCAGGAGCGTTAGGGCAGAGCCAGTGTGCCTGTGGACGGCCTTTAAAATCGATAACCTGATTGTTTTCTATATCCCCAGTGAAATCGCCATTAAGAATATTTGCCCATGGAATGACTTTATATTTTCCGCCATCAGTGGCTTTTTTTATCGTCATTAGCGGATCGGCACCCGCTAAAATAGTTGGATCAACACGTTGGCTTAGACGAGGGAAATCAGTATGAGTGTTGATGTGTAGTGTACCTGTTCCCATAACCACATTATGGATAGGGTTATGAGGTAAATCACCAACAGGGTAAGGGTTACGTTCAAAAATGGTATTAATTTCGACAAATAAATGCTCGACATGCTTCATGCCATCAAGGCGTTGAAGTATAGCGGGCATGCCTTCGTCTAAAATATCATGTGGGTGAAGATGTATTCCTGCCATGAGTTGCTCCCATCTCGTTTAGGTGCTTTTTTATTAGGGTTATCTCAATTGGATCTCGGGCATAAATTGAATTGATGGATAAACCGTAGCCAAGGCAAGAATGGCAATGCCATAAAGCGGGCCTTTTTCCCATAATTCAGACAGCTCGATATTCACTTTGGTGTTAGCAAATAAATGTCTATCTAGATTTGCCTGAACACGCGGTAAAAAGGTATCAGCAGAGCGAGTGATCCCGCCTGTTAATACCACTTTTTCCAGATTTGCAATGGCGACTAAGTTCATAATGCCAATAGCAAGATAATCTGCCATTTCTTCAACTAAGGATTGAGCCAGAGGATCGCCTTGTTGTGATGCTTGAATAATCTCAATCGCACTAAGATTTTCCCCTCGTAAGCTCGCCATGCGTTCACTTAAACCTGAACCGGAACAGAAACTCTCAAAGCATCCTTTATTGCGCCAATTTCGAAAGAGATGGTCACGAGCAAACATCATATAGCCGATTTCACCGGCTGCATTGTTTGCGCCACGAATAACTTTTCCATCCATTAGCAAGGCGGAGCCTAATCCTGTGCCGATGCCAATTAGCGCACAACTGTGCGTATGACGGCAGTGGCCTTTCCACATTTCACCCACAAGTGCTGCACGAATATCATTTTCGAGTACAACGGGTACATTGAGTTTTTCTGTAAGCTGTTGTGCTAAAGGTAAATTATCCCATTGAGGTAAGTTAGGGGAACCTTCTAGCACAACACCATTTTTGATATCGATGATCCCTGGTGTGGCGACACCGATAACATTGATCTTTTGACGGTCTACGCCGCTTTTTTCGATCACATTTTCAATACTTTGTGCAAATTGCGTAATAAAGTGCTCACGATCGTCAGTATCAAAGGTAGGCTCTTGATATTCATACAACAATTCGGCATCTAAGTTAAAAACAGCATAGGCGATTTTGGTTCCGCCTAAATCAATGCTGACACCTAAACTGTGTTGAGGATCGAAGTTAACTAAAATACCTTTTCTACCTTGTCCTGCTGGCGAACTAACACCGCTTTCATAAACGATTTTTTCTTCAAGGAGATCGTTAATAATTTCAGACACCGTCGCTTTTGTAATTCCACTAATTTTGGCTATCTGAGCCCGTGACAAAGGACCTTGATGACGAATGACATTTAATACAAGCGAGGCATTCATTTGCCGTAATGTATTGGGTACGTTCGGTGTCACGTTACTACTCCATTTGTTTAGAAACAAAACTAAAAGATGTTTTTTTTATATAAAATCGTCTGTGGTTGATAGTTATGCACCGTTTTATTTACTTTGTAAAGTGAAAAACGGCTAATTAGTTTGGAAACCATCCTAAATGGGTTTGTGATCACAATTTGATGTGTTTGATTTGCACAATGGGAGCCTTTAAAAGATCTTCAATGTATATATTCATTGCACATATTCTTAACGCAGTAAAACGACTAGAATGAAATCAATATCTATTGAATTAAAGAGAAAATCAGCATGAAAAAAGGAATGTTATTAAAAGGGGTTATAGGGATGCTATTGTTATTCCCACTGTATTCACAGGCAGTGACATTAAGCGGTTATCTAGAGGTAAAACGATTATTAGCCCTCGAGCATCCTGCTAATAAACAATTAAAATCGGTGACTCAAGCTTATCTAAACGGTATCGCAAATGGATTTAATTTTTATGCGGTTGCTGTAAAAATTGAGAATCAAGATAACGATAATTTTCGTCCTCTTTATTGCCCACCGCCTAAAATAGAGCAAAATGGCGATTTTATGGTTAAGCATATTGATGCTTATTTAGATAAAAATCCTGAAGTGAAGAATAAACAACAAGAAACGCCGTTGGAGTTAATTTATATTCTCGCATTACAAGATGCTTATCCTTGCCATGCTGATAGCAGTATCTAGACGAAAAATAGCCACATTCCCTGTGGCTAAAATGATTTTGGTGTGCTCTTTTTTTTATTATTTACTTCAGGTTGCCTCTCTCATAAGCCCCTTGATGGAAGACACTCAAGCAGTTGTTGCTTCAACTTGTTTTACAGGAACAAGATGACAACAGTCGCTTTCACCGGTTTTTTCAAAGGTTGATAAACGAGTGATCAAGAGTGAATTCATGTCTGTTAATAATCCCTCTGTTTGCAGTTTTTGCATGATGTTTTCATCACAGTCATTATTATTTTGACGTTGATAAGCCACAGGTGTTACACCACGTAATACCGTTAATTGACCCGCAAGTGCGGGATTATCTGTTAATGCATATACGTTGTTGTTTGGCATAAAACGTGACAATAAGGTCACTGATTTACCATTTTCTGTTAATGCTGCAACACTTAAATGCTTGTCATCATGGAAGGCGCTTGTCGCAGCTGCCAGAGCAATCCAACGACCTGTTTGTGAGTAATAAGACGGAGATTGCCATGGGTTTTCAGCATTAGCTGCAAAAGAGCGTTCGGCTCCTTCAGCAACACGCGCCATTGCACTAACCGCCTCGACTGGATATTTTCCTGCCGCCGTTTCGGCTGATAGCATTACAGCATCAGTACCATCACCAACAGCATTCGCAATATCCATGACTTCGGCACGGGTTGGCATTGGGCTTTCAATCATTGACTCCATCATTTGGGTTGCTGTAATAACAGGGCAGCCTAATGCACGACAACGTGCGATTAATTGCTTCTGAGCGCCCGGTAAGCTGGCATCACCGATTTCAACCGCTAAGTCACCTCGTGCCACCATAATCACGTCTGACGCTTTAATAATGTCATCCATATTGGCTTCACAAGAAACCACTTCAGCACGCTCGACTTTAGCAACGATTTTGGCATGGCTTCCTGCCGCAATCACTAAACTGCGCGCATATTCAATATCAGCACCATTACGTGGGAATGACACTGCAATATAATCAGCTCCAATCGCGGCGGCTGTGTGTATGTCTTGTTTGTCTTTTTCTGTTAACGCAGGTGCTGATAAACCGCCACCGAGTAAGTTAATACCTTTACGGTTAGAGAGTTTTCCACCTACAATCACTTTTGTTTCAATTTGATTATTATTTACTGCGCTGACTTGTAATTGGATATTACCGTCGTCGAGTAGCAGAATATTCCCTGGTGTGACTTCCTGAACAAGTTGTGGGTAATCCAATCCAACTTGTTGCTCATCCCCTAATGTTGGATCAAGATCTGCATTTAGGATAAAGCTATCGCCTTGCGTTAATTTAACGGAATCATTCTTAAAGTTAGCGATACGAATTTTCGGGCCTTGAAGGTCAGCTAAGATCCCGATAAATACACGATGTTTTTCTGCGACCTGACGGATAGTTGCGGCTGTAGTCTGATGCTGTTCGCTAGTACCATGTGAAAAGTTTAAACGAAATACGTTAGCACCTGCCAAAATCAGTTTTTCGATCATCTGTTCTGTGCAGCTAGCTGGGCCAAGAGTCGCAACAATTTTTGTCTTACGCATAATGACATTCTCTTTTTAAAGAGGGATACCCAACGGTATCCCTTGATGACAACTTAATTAATTCATTAATCCATGGTCACTTTTTTCGCATTCCAGACTAGCGTCGCTAAAATCATGGAGGCGATGGCAGAACCAATCCAGAAGTACTGTACTGTGGTGAAGTCGTAGTGAGTGATATCGCCAACTTGAGTAACTTTAATCAGTGATGCTGAAATTAACTCTTGCGCAGATGCGGCAATGTAAGCAAACAGTCCGATAAAGCCTTTTACTGCACCAACTGCGTTTTTCGGCATTAAGTCACAAGCGGTTAAGCCTGCTAAGAACACAACCAGACCCCCCATTGCAAAACCAACCATACTTAATGCAATAGCATCCATTACACGGCTTTGAGGACCCCAGAACATCAGTGCGAAACCAGCGATGTTGGCGATACCATAAATCAGTGTTGGAATATGACGGTTAGCGTTAAACAGTTTGTCTGAAGCCATACCCGCTAAGATCGCACCGAAGAAACCAGCGATTGGGTAAGTAGACATTGCGAAACCAGCATCAATCAGTGAGTAACCTTTTGAGCCTTGTAGGTAAAGAACAGCCCATGAACTGATTGCGTAGCGAGAGATATACATAGCCGCACAAGCCGCTGCGATGATCCACACTGTTGGTTGTTTTAATACGAATAACTGAGCACGACGAGTTTCTTTAGGATCACTTGATTTAACGGCTTCTGACTCTTCGCCATATGCAGTTGCTGGATCAGGTAAGCCATAAGTACGAGGACGGTCTTTTAAGATCATCAGTAAGATGATACCTGCCGCAATACCCGCGATACCGGCACCGATAAAACCTGCACGCCAGCCGAAGAAGCTCACTATGGTTGCAGTCAAGATCCAGGTAATTGCTTCACCAATATTACGCGAGCCACCCCAGATGGAATAAACGGTACCGCGCTGTTTTGGTGAGAACCATTGGAAGATAGAGACACAAGAAGGCGCTGAACCAACAGATTGGAACCAACCGTTAATACCCCATAACAGGATAAAGAACAGGCTCGCCGTTGACATTCCCATGAAGATACAAACAAAGGAAGAGGCAATTAACGAGATGGACATAAAGCGTCCAATATTGGCATAATCTGATAAGAAGCCGTTAGAGAACTTACCAAATGCATAGGTAAAGAAGAACGCAGAACCCATTAAACCGAGTTCAGCGGTGGTTACGATACCTGCATCCAGCATAGGTTTTTTCACCACACCGAGTGCCATACGAACCACATAGAACATGGCATAACCAAGAACAAGACCAAAGAAGACCTGCCATTGGTGCTTTTTATATATTGCGCGGATCTTTTCACTTGACGCTTCTATTAGCGGCAGATCCTTTCTGGTTTTAAAGAAACTTAGCATAGAGATGACTCCGAATATTATTCATGTCTGAAGCTGATTTTGGTTTTCAGAGCTGATGCTATTCATTTAGGTCATCTTGGTGCAAAAGAGGGAATTTGAGTCATCGATGACACATTCTGCTGAATCGGTGAGTCAAATTTGTAACATCGCTATTAGGTGTTGGTTTAAAAATGAGTGAAGATATCGTCGTATCATTGTTGTAAATGGGTCATTAGGGACTCATTAGCTCAAAATAATAAATATTGCTAAATATCAGAAGTTTGAAGTTCGACACATTTTTATGTTTATTCAAAACAAAATCAGGGGTATGTCATGAGAATAAAAATAACACTTAGTCTCGTCTGTTTATTGTTTAGTTGGCTGTTTATCACACCTGTGCGTAGTGATGAGCAGCCGCTTGTTATATTGACGACGCTTTCAGATACACCAATGAGACCACTCACAGAAGCTTTTAGCGCACGTTATCCTGATACCAAAGTGCAAGTGGTTTATCGTCGTGTCGCGATAGCAACACGTATGATGAAACAATATCCCACACAGCCTGTTGATATTGTGATGTCGTCATCGGCTAACTTTTTTCATCATTTAGATAGAGAAGGGTTGCTGGCGCGGTTACCTGTCAATTATGAAACGCCAAAATGGTTAACTCGTCATAGTGATATCTTAAACGATAAGATAACCACGGTTGGTTATTCTGGTATTGGTATTATGAGCAATACACAATACTTGCAAAAATGGGGGCTTCCTGCACCAAAAAGCTGGATTGATTTAAGTGATCCTATTTATCAAGGGCACTTAACCATGACTACACCAGCGAACTCTGGCACGATGCAATTGATGGTGGAAAATGTGTTACAAGAGTATGGCTGGGAGCGAGGATGGCAGATTTTACTGGAAACCAGTGGGAATCTTTCTTCCATTTCTGCACGCAGTTCACGTGTTAGTGATGCTATCGCTAGAGGTATTGTCGGCGCTGGGCCAATTATTGATAACTACGCTTTTAACCATCAAAAACGCTTTGATTTTGTTGAGTTTAGCTATTTTGATAAGTCGATTATTTTGCCGGCTTATGTCGCTATTGTGGCGGAAAGCAGTAAAAGAAACACCGCGGCCAAATTTATTGCCTTTCTTTTATCGGATGAAGGACAAGAGAGCATCTATAAAAGTGATATGGCAAAGATCCCGTTAAGCAAAGAGATCTTACGTAATAACGATGAACTGGCTAATAACACAGAATTTATTTTAAACAGCAATGAGGCTTATCGTCGTAGTGAAGTGGTTAATGCGTTATTTGATCAAATGATCACCCATAATTTTCCGTTAATGCGCCAAGTTTGGAGTGATATCCATGAAGCTGAAAGACAGGAAAATAAAACGTCAGAACGTCTTGATGCGATCAGTAAAGCACGAAAAATAGCAAGTTCAGTGCTTATTAGTGAGAAAGAGGCTAATTCACCGACATTACAAGCGTTATTTATGAAGGAAGCCGATCAGCGAGAGTATTCCGATCAAGCGTTAGCTGTGCTGTATCAATGGCGTACATTAGAAGCAGAAAAACTTGAACAAGCACGCGCTTTATTAAGAGAAAACAAATCACCCTAACCGCCTTGTGGTTCAGATATACAGCAGGAAGCGCTGTTTTTATGAAAGGTCTTACGGATGAAATTATTAGTGCCTAAACAATTTGGTAAATTAGGTAGACGTTTGTATATGGCGTTTATCTTTAGTTCTTTACTCACCCTATTAATTGGTGTGGTGATCTTTTTTATGTGGGGAAAATTGGCGACACAGATTAATGCGTCAGTGGGGGAGTCTCTACCGATGTTAACCACTAGCTATAATATGGAACGTTATAGCACCAATTTACAAATGCTATTAAAAGAGCGAGAACAGACACAGAGAAAATCAGTTTCAGAGCAACAACAGCAGGAAATTCATCAGTTACTCGATAATTTGCGTGAGTTTCCTATTGAGCAAAAGCCACAGCGTGATTTTTATACTCAACTTGTTGACGAACTGTCGGCATTAATTGATCAGCAAGATGTGTTACTGGATAAGCGTCGAGAATTGGAAAATAGGCTTGCTCAATTATTAGGTCAATTAGCATGGATGCATGACGCTGTTGGTGAAGATATTAAACCGCTACTTAATGAAATTGAGTGGCATGTTAGCCAAATGATTAATGAGAAAAATGTACAGGAAAACAGCCTACAACTTTTACTTGAATCCACATTATTACAAGAATTATTTACTACGGAAAATGAGTTAATTAGTTTAGTTGAAGAAATTGCTCATCAACGCTATAGCCGTGATATTGATGTCGCTTTTCATTATATCAGTGTTAAGATTGATGAAATAATCGCCTTAAATCAAAAGCTAAAAAGCTATCCATCAACTATTGCTCACCGCCAGATATTACAAGAGATTATTGCCATTACGCGTTATGACGGTGATATCTACCAGACATTGATTGATGATGTAGAAAACGAAAAAAAGCTCAAAGCATTAACTCCTGAACTGAATGAAAAATTATCACAATTTGATAGTGCTGTAAGAAGCAATGTTTTTGCTACCAGTGAAGCGCTAAATAAGCTTAATGATAATACTCGTAAACTGATGGCAACGGGGAAAATCGTTATTGTTGTCATCATTATTGCATCACTTTTGCTGAGTATTATTGTGATGAAAATCTTAATCGATAGAAGACTTATCGCAAGATTGAATAAACTCAGTGATGACTTAGCGCATGTCGCTAACGGTAATTTAACCGAGCCTGTACTGATTGAAGGACAAGATGAAATTGGTCTATTAAGTCGGCGACTTCGTCGATTTTGGCGTCAAATGAAAGAAGTTGAAGCTAGTAATGCGTTAAATCTTATTAATAACACGGATGCGAGTTTAATTACCTGTCACCACGATGGCAGGATAGAAACGGTTAATCCAAGTGCGGCAACACTCTTAGGTACAGGAAAAGAGCAAAATAGCAAACCGCTTTGGTTGCTGTTTAGTGGCGAAGCCAGCACGATGCTAAAAACTCAATTTAGCTCAAGTGGCCAGCTCTATTTATTAGGGCAGAGTGAATGTATTATTCGAATGGTAAAAGCGGGTGAGCCTCATTTCTTACAATTTAATATTCGAGAATATCCACATAAAGATGAACACAAATATATTGTGACTATCACAGATATTACGCGCCAAGAGTTAAGCCGATTAGAGCTTCAACGGCTGGTGGCATTAAAAACACAAGATTTACAGGATAAAAACCAGCAATTAAATGAAGAGATGTTGCGTCGTGAACAGGCACAAAAACATTTAATTCAGACACAAGAAGAGCTAGTACAGGCTGCTAAAATGGCGGTTGTGGGTCAGGCGATGACAAGCCTTGCACATGAGCTTAATCAGCCACTTTCTGCAATTAATACCTATCTTTACAGTGCAAAACTGACTATGCAGATGGGAAAATATGATCAATTACCTGATTCAATCGAACGTATCGAAAAGCTGTGTGCGCGAATGAATCGAATTATTACGGCATTGCGTAATTTCTCTCGTAAATCTTCATCTGAAATTAGCTTTGTATCAGCACCATTAAAAGAGCTGGTAGATAGCGCGATGGTGTTGGTAGAGTCTCGTTCTAAACGAGAGCAATGCATTATTAAGAATAATATTCCTGATGAATTAACTATTTGTGCAGATCCGACACAAATTGAACAAGTCTTAGTTAATTTGTTTGTTAATGCGATGGATGCTATTGCGGGTCTTGGTGAAAGTCAGATCACCATTGATCTTTTATCTGTTGATCCCAAAAGAAAATTAGTGGCGATCGCTGATAGTGGAAAAGGATTCAATTCAGAGGTTTTACCCAAATTATTTACCCCATTTACAACCACAAAAGATGTGGGGCTTGGGTTAGGGTTATCCATTTGCCGTTCAATTATGCAACGGTTTGGTTATGAAATTTACTTGGCCTCTACATTAAAGGGTGGCGCCATGGTTGTTTTGGAGTTTACAGATGACACAATCACACATGCATGATATTGACGTTTTATTAATTGATGATGATGAAGATATTCTCGAATCTTATCGTCATTTGCTTAATCTTGCGGGAATGATTGCCAGAGTAACTGACTCACCAGAAAAAGCATTAAGCCTTTTAACACCAGAATGGCAAGGTGCTGTTGTGCTTGATATCTATATGCCAGCAATGAATGGTATGGAAGTGTTAGAGCGCATTAAACAAATTGACCCTCGTATCCCCGTTATCATGATCACTGGCCATGGGGATATACCGTTAGCAGTAGAAGCGGTAAAAAAAGGCGCTTATGATTTTATTGAAAAGCCAATTAATCCTCCTGCTTTCTTAGAGTTAGTGGCGAAGGCTCATAAAGAGCGTCAATCCATTCTTTCTCTGAGAAATGCCGTAATCAGCACGACACAAGAGCGATTAGTGGGAGATAGCGCGCAAATCACCGCGATCAGAGAACAAGTACAACAAATTGCCGATATTGATAAAGATTTAATGATAGAAGGGGAGATGGGAACGGGACGTCACCTTCTCGCTCAACTCTTACATGAGTTAAGCCCGCACAGTGATAAAGCTATCCAAACAGTTGATTGTCAAAGTTTATCTGATATCAAACAGGTTATTGCTCAAATTGAAGCGGATGAAGTTGGAACATTAATTTTGCGTTCTCCTTATGATTTATCATCAGAAGCGCAACGTTGGCTAAGCTCTTATCTATTAGATATGGAACGTCAAGGAAAACGCCATTTTAGAACGATTGCGATTTTAGAAAATAATACACAACAATTGGTAACCGAAGGGCGATTAATCCCTGAATTTTATTACTATTTTTCACAAATCACTTTTTCATTGCCTCCGTTAAGTGCAAGACGCCCTGATATTATTCCGCTATTTAGAGCATTTTTGAGACAAAGTGCGCAACGACTCGGTATTGCAGTACCGAAGATTGATCGTAATTACCTCGATATTTTAAAGCGTTACGATTGGCCAGGAAATATTCGTGAGTTACGAAATGTGGCTGAACTCTATGCGGTAGGCATTGTGAAAATGGTTGATAGTGAACAACATCGAGCCATTATCCCACCAGAAGGCCCTTTGGATAATCTTGTGGATGAATATGAGCGTCGATTAATTGAGGATGCGTTATATTTATTTGCGGGTCGAGTGAGTGATGTGGCGGATTATTTGGGTATTCCACGTAAGAAGCTATATTTACGAATGAAAAAACATGATCTCGATAAAGATAGCTATAAGCCAAAAGTTTGATTTACCCAGCATGCCGTAAAGACCGTCCTTAAGGGCGGGTTGGATATCCAAAACACCTGTTTGAGTAAAGGGAGTAACTCCCTTTATAGCAATAGCAAGTACTGTCTTCTTATCAATAGCGTTTTTCGTTGACTTACCCGCACACTATTGTGCGGGTTTTTTGTGTAGATGAATTGAAAAAAGGGTTATGGCATTATTGGTTCAATACTTAACTCGCCCTTATTTGTGTCTAATTTTAGCATCTGAGATTCAGTCACTTTTAATAGTTCAGGCCCCAAATTTACTAACATGGGTAAATGCATTTCAGACGCGATAATGGCACTGTGAGAAAGGACATCGCCTTTGGCTAACACTATTCCCACGAATTTTTTATATTCCAATTGAATTAATGTGGAAGGAAAAATCTCTTTGGCGACCAAGATAGCGGGTTGTGAAGGGGTAAAGCTTGGGCGAGTTTTATCTTGTAAATGATAAAGTACTTGATTACGCAGATCACGAAGATCGAGTTCACGTGCGCGTAAATAAGGGTCGGTGAGAGCACAATACAACTGTGTTCTTTCTTGCATTTCATCTGACCAACTTTGCTGGGCACTGATCTTCTTTTCTTTGATGCGATCAATCACACTTGTGATTAATTCATCATCATCTAACATCATGATATGGCCGTTAAAAATGGCACCGATATGCTCACCTAATTTTTCACTAGCTTTATTGGCACTCTGTTTTAGTGCTTTTAGCGTGCTTTTTATTGCAAATTTAAGTTTGCCGATTTGAGCATCAATATCAATCGGTTCAGATAAGTTTTCGATAGGTGAAAGTTCTATTTCATGCCAAATAAAAGCAGGGGCCTTAATTTGGGTGACGGGGGCTAAAATGCCTTTTAATGTTAGGGTATTAGAATCAGAAGATAACTCCTCTCCAAAGCCATTTTGGGCAAGTTCAAGAAAAGCTGCAATCGCCTCCTCTTCTTGTTCACCAGAGGCAATTAGCGTTATCTCATCACCTTGGCGAATTTGTATTAATGAAAGCTGATTTAAACTGAGAGGATTAATACGCCTATCCCCTTTAACTAATTGATAATCAGCCTGAAAAGCAGAAAGTACCTCAACTAACGTTGCGGCCGGTCTGACGTGTAGACCATGGGGATTACGAACAACCCAACTTGCCTCTTTACCGTGAATTTTGACAGTGGCATTAATATCATTTTTAGATTGAACGAAATTTTCACCAAGTTGGATTTTCTTTGGATATAAAGAATTTGAAGCTTCTTCAATCACTTTTTCTAGTGATGCGCCTGAAGATGCGGCTACAACTGCAGCAAGCGTTCCTTCAACTAAAGGCGCTGAGCAGAGGGTGACTTTCTCAGCTAGCTCTGGATCAAGTAACTCAATCGCAGTTTCTGCACTTAGTATTGCACTACCTAAATCCATCATCACAACAATAGATTGTGCTGGTGAAAGCGATTCTATCGCCGTCATAATTTTAACGGCATCAGTGCCAATGGCATGTTCGTCATCGTTGACACCTGCGGCAACCGCAAGCTGGCAATGAGTTGGATTAAGCATCTGACTGGCAAGTTCTGCCACACCATCTGCGAGATGTTTACTATGAGAAACAATAACAATATTTATCATGGTAGACCTTTATGGGTTGCTTGGTCAGTTATGCATTAATACTATTTGCAAGGGCTTGTATCATCAGTACCACAGAAGCACTGCCGGGATCTTTATGTCCGATACTGCGCTCACCTAAGTAGCTTGCTCGCCCTTTTCGAGCCTGCATCGGAATGGTATTTTCAGCCGCTTTTTCAGCGACAACTTGTGCTTGATTGAGGGCTTCTTTGATAGAAAGATTTTGTTCACTCGAGTGTTTTAATGACTCAACCACCGGCCACCAAACATCACACATGGTTTTGTCATTTGGCTCTGCTTTTCCTCGGCTTACAATGCCTTCTACACCTTCTGTTACCATTTCAACAAGTTGATTAAGTTCTAAGTTTTGCAATGCAGCCGTGGGTTTGGCGGCACGAATAAAGAAGGTGCCAAATAGTGGGCCACTTGCTCCACCAATATTTGAGAGCAATGTCATACCTGTGGTTTTAAGGATTGTGCCAATATCTTGTCCTTCAAATTCAGGTAGTTTTTCTTGCACTTTTCTAAAGCCTCGGTTCATATTTAAACCGTGGTCAGCATCACCAATTTCACGATCTAAGTCTGTCAGATAATCACTATTTTGTTCAAAAAGTGATGCGCATTGTTGTAACCAAAGAATGATTTGAGCATGTGTTAAAGCCATTTTTTGTTCCTTTTCTTGTGATTAAAGACTTATTTCACCATCGCTGGTGTATTCACAGGGGCATCCCATAAGGTAAGTAATTCATTATCAACTTTTAATAACGTTATTGAGATCCCTGTCATATCGAGCGAAGTACAATAAGAACCAATTAAAGAACGTTCGATGGTCAAGCCAAATTTTTCACAGCATTGAGTTAAACGGTTATAAACACCATAAAGTTCAGATTGTGGTGTGGCACCAAGGTTATTCACTAAGACAATGACGCGATCGCCAGATTTTAACGGCTGTTTTTCCTGCTTTTCATCGATCCAAGTGCCGTTTTCACGATCCCAATTGCGGATCACTCGTTGATAGTGACCATTTTCAATTAAGGTATTAAACATGGCATCAACGGTATCATTGAGAGAAGTAAATTTACGGCGGTCAATACCCGGTTCACCATGAATACCGACACCAAACTCCATTTCATTTTCAGGTAAAGTAAAAGAGGGTTTTCCTGCGGCTGGAACCGTACAGGCTTCTAAGGCGATACCGATAGAAAAACCATTGTTATTAATGTGGTGACCTAATTTAACTAGTTCATCTAGAGCGTCGCCTCTTTCTGCTGCCGCGCCCAGTAGTTTTTCTATTAAAACGGTATTGGCAACACCACGGCGCCCTGCGGTATATAAGCTATCTTTTACCGCTACATCATCATCAACTAATACGGTTGCGATTTTTACACCGTCGTCATGAAGCAGTTCTGTTGCTGTTTCAAAGTTAAGTACATCACCGGTGTAGTTTTTCACGATCATTAAAACACCTTCACCGCTATCAATCTCTTTGGCGCAGTCATACATTTTATCTGGTGTTGGTGACGTAAATATTTCACCCGGACATGCACCATCAAGCATTCCTT
The DNA here is from genome assembly GCF_022369495.1 of Proteus penneri. Classification (NCBI taxonomy): domain Bacteria; kingdom Pseudomonadati; phylum Pseudomonadota; class Gammaproteobacteria; order Enterobacterales; family Morganellaceae; genus Proteus; species Proteus penneri. The sequence continues at coordinate 2,766,575 of NZ_CP059690.1, read as the reverse complement.
TACCCACAAAACCTGCATGCATAGGTTCATGCCCGCTACCACCGCCGGACAATAGCGCAACTTTATCTTTTACTGGAGCATCTTTTCGCGTGACATAAAAAGAGGAGGGATGAAGTTTGATTTCAGGATGGGCTTTTGCAAAGCCTTGTAGTTGTTCAGATAACACATCATCAACTCGATTAATCAGCTTTTTCATCTTAAATGCTCCATTTGAAATTTGTGTTTAGTCTTCAAACTAGAAATAGGGGTTCTGGTTTGGGGGCTGACAAATTATTTATTAAAGGATTGGCAAACACAGTATCAATAGGCGTGTTTGTTTTATTTAAAACATAAGAATTATTTTCATTTAGCTTAAAAATGAATCTACATCATTTATCTTTCTATAAGAATAAGTTAGTCAAATAACCTGTCAGAATGGGAGCAAGATCATAAAAATAAATAAAAAAGAGTATCTATTTGTGAGGGTTACATGTCTTGCAAAAGCGTCAATGCTTTATCTCGTTGCTCTGGAGAAAGATTTTTAATGACATCTAATAACAACGTATTCTTGTTTTTTGCGCTAGGCATAAGGGTGTGACTAAACGTGAGGTTTAAAACAAAGGTATGTCCGCATTCAGGATCACGACAAGCGCAATAGAGATCGGATAACTCTTTGTGTTTACGATTACTTTTCTTTATAAGCGCTTTTTCACCACATTCAGGACAAAAGATAGTTAAGACACGCATATTATTTTTCTCTTTACTAAGGGCTATCGGATACCTTCTATATTAGCTTAAAATTGTATTATAACCAGCCTATTTATTGTTTTTTTATATAAATATTTGTTTTATGGTTGTTTAAAGGCATATAAAACAAGTTTATTTGTATTGTTTGGTGTGAATAGTTCGGTTATTGTCGGTTAAAGCATGATAGCCGACAATAACCGAACAAACTTACTAGCCTGAAATACAAACTTTGTCGATAATGATTTTACGTTAAACCATATGGAGATAAGTAACGCTTTACAGATTATCTGATGAATGTTGGGAGGAGAGGGTTCTTTTTACGGTTAAAAAAAGTGTGATCAGAGATGAGGTGTATTCATGGATGAATATGACAGCACATTGATATCGTTAGTGGTAGTGGGCGCTTTTATTGCATTAGGAAAGATGCTCGTTGCGAATGAAACAATGACATTAAGATTGTTTATCGGCAAAATTATTTTAGGCTCGGCGGTTTCTGTTGTTGCTGGCGCACTGCTTATTTTATGGCCTGGAATTGATTCTGTCGCAGTAATGGGGATTGGCTCAGCGCTCGGTATTGTGGGTTATCAGTTAGTCGAAATCTGGTTACGTAAACGAGGTAATCAATTTTTTTCAGGGAAAGAAAAAGAGGATACCAAGTAAAAAGTGCAATATGTTTTCATCATAAAAAGTCGATAAAGTCAGTTTTGTCTCGAATGACTAAGGAGTTAGGTCATGTTCAACAAACAAGCGTTATATGCATGGATTGCAATACTGGCGTTTAGTTTGGTTTGGATTGCTCAAGGATGGCATCGAGATAATATAGCGTTAGAACAACGGATGTTAATAACGGTAATCGAAGATCAAGCAAACAGGGATGTTTGTCTTGATCTTCACTTTTTTCTTTATCATCCATCTAAATATGCTGACATCCTTTTGGGCTAATTAATTGGCCTTGTATGTCAGCGATACCGATGTGGGCAATGCAACCCGCATTAAATTGTAAATAGTCATCTTCTATACCATCAGAGAAAATTACGCCATTTTCTGGCATCAAAGATTCTAATTGCAACGGTGAATCTGGCTCAATCGTGCCGAAAGTGAGTGCCACTCCGGTCGTTCTGCTTGGAAACGGTTCTCTTACACTAAATTGTAATTTTCGTTCACTCCAGTTAAAACCTTGTAACAGAGGGTGCGAAGTTTCTCCTGTAATGGCCATCGCACCAGCAAGAATAGATTGAAACCAACCTGTTGATCCCAGTCCTGTTGATACAATAATGCCTGATGAAGATTGCGCTTCTTGAGCGCCACTCCATTGTAAAATATACCGTGCGGAGGTGTGACTTTTAGGGCCAATAAATAAGTCATTCACTGCTAATAGTGATTGACCATCATTGGTTGTCGCTTGCGCGAATGTGACCGTTTTAAATGGCATTTTTTGATTAATGGTATTAATGACTGTCTCTTTTAATTGCCCTATTTCAAAGGGTAATAATTTACCATCCCATCTTGATGGATCAGGATTTATGGCAATAATGGGCTGTCCATTAAGGTATTTTAATGTATTAGCAACCAATCCATCTTGACCGATCACCACCACAATGTCGTGGGGTGAAAATTGATAGCTAGGTAATAAACCTCTTTCTAAAAGTTGAAAACGCCCTAATGATTTTAAAATCAGTTCAGCTTCTGTTAATTGTTTTTGATATAAATTGTGTTCATTGAGGTAATCCTTTACCTCAACATTGTTGTGTTCTAGATAGAATTTGGCTTGTGACCAAGTATTAAAACGCTCGATTAATTCCTGTAAACGGCTTTTTCTCATCACCAGTACGAAGCGAAAATCATTATTACGTTGCATTATTTCCCCCCTTTTTTCATGAATTGGCTAAATAAATCAGGGGTGATATTTAGTTCGCCAATTTTTCCTGAATTCAGCGCTAAGGTTTCAAATGCCATGGCCATTAACTGTTGTGAGTCCATTTTTGCTAGCGCCATGGCTTTTAGGTTCTCAACGGGTAATTCACGATAAGCACGCATAGTCGCCTCAATGGCATAAGCATCGGCTTCTGATTGTGTTCGCTGATTTTCAGCACTTAACGCGACCAGTTCTTTGCGTTTTGCTTCTGCATTAACCTTCGCTTCAAGGCGCTCTTTTTCAATCTCGGCTTGTTCTCGTAATAATGTACGTTCATTTTCTAAGCGTGCTTCTTCAATTTCTTGACGTTTACGTTGAACGGATAAATCGGTTTCTAACTCAGCTTCTTTAATGGTGCGTTCTTGTTCTACTGAGAATTTACGGCGAGCATAAATGGCATCATCGGCTTCTTTCAGTAAGGATTCTCTCGCTTCGGCTTCTAGTGCTTTTAAAGTTTCTGGTGATGGTGTGATTGCCGCAATAGAGACATCTAAAATCGCAATACCTAATGCTTCTAATGATGAGTGTTCAATCAATTGTTCCATCACTAAAGTGACTAATGATTGGCTGAGTAATAACGCTTCTCTAAGTGGGGTACTTTGGATCTTTGCTTGAATTAAGGTTTGTGCAATACGTACAACGCGATCACTGAGTTTGAGTGGATCTTCAGAGGCATAAGACTTGCCGTTTTTACTCAAGTTAAAATTGAGCACTTCTGCCGCTTTTTCAGGCGCTTTGACCTGAAATGAAATTTGCCCTTGAATGCGTAAACCCTGAAAGTCTGCGGTTTGGAAGTTAAAAATAAAAGGGGCTTCTTGAGCGTTTAAAGGTAATGCCGCAATAGAGGTTGTGGCTGAGTTATACCAAAAACTTAAGCCTTTACCTTGTTGGCGGATTTTGCCATTAACGGATTTAATGATAAATGTTGATGAGTCAGCTTTAAAATAATTTAAGTTAAACATAGTATTTCCTTATTAAGTGTCTTTATGACAATAATTGATTGTGTCTTATCGACACTATAATTGTCAGCTGATTTAGTGTCTTTATGACAAAATTTGATTTTTTGCTGTTTAACCTTAAAATAGCCTTATCGTTTTCTAATAAAGCTTCCGTCATGAATGAACAAGATTTTTTAGCCAGTTATAACCGTCGTGATTTCCTATCCCCACTAATCACCGTTGATGCCGTGCTGTTTACTTATCATGAAGAGCAGCTAAAAGTGTTGTTGGTGAAAAGAGGGGAGCATCCTGAAAAAGGAAAATGGGGTTTACCCGGTGGGTTTGTTGATGAAGTGCAGGACAAATGCCTTGAAGATACAGTGCTCAGAAAATTAAAAGAGAAAACGGGTGTGATCCCTCCTTATATTGAGCAACTCTGTTCAGTGGGAAATAGCCAGCGTGACGCAAGAGGTTGGTCAGTAACGGTTTGTTATACCGCGTTGATTGCACATCAAGCCTGTGAAGCACATATTGATACTGTGGATTCGGTAATGTGGTGCCCTATTGATGAGGTTACACAACAAAGCTTAGCCTTTGATCATCAAGAATTAATTACACAAGCGAGAGAGCGATTAAAGCAAAAATCACTCTATTCAATTGTTCCCGGATTTGCATTACCCGAGGTGTTTACCTTGCCTGAGTTACAACATGTCCATGAAATTTTGATTGGGAAAGAGATCCAGAAAAAATCATTTAGACGACGCATCGAACAGGCAGATTTATTGATTGATACTGGTGAAAAACGGGCAGAGAGAGGACGCCCTGCAAGTCTATATCGACTCAAAGAGGCGTCGGCAGATTATCGTTTTATTCGTAATCTTGAGTTTTAATTTTTGAGTTGTTTAACAAAATAATCGGCGCCATCTCGGATGGCGTCATCAGCCACTTTCATCATACGTGAATAATGTAAAAAGGCATGTAATGTGCCAGAATACATTTTATATTCACAAGGTAATTGATGGGCTTCTAGCGTTTTAAATAACGTCACACTATCATCAATAAGTGGGTCGTATTGTGCGCTGGCGATAAAGCAAGGTGGAATATCTTGCGTCAAATCGTTATTAAATAAGCAATAATAAGGTGCGTCACGACTGCCAAGTGCGGTTAAATACGCATTATCATATTCTTCGAGATCTTGCTGGCGTAATCCATCCCATTCACCACCATACAGCCGACGGCTGGTGGAATCACGTAAGCCATATAATCCATACCAAAGTAAAGCTGCGCTCACTTTGCCACAGTGAATGTGTTTGTCACGCAACCATAACACGGTGGCAAGTGATAACATGGCACCTGCGGAGTCACCAGCAAAACCAATACATTGAGTATTAATATTGTAGTGTTTTGCATTTTGATAATAGTACTGACAAACCTGTGCGGATTCATCAATGGCTTGGGGATAGCGCGCTTGCGGTGACAGTGAATAATCAATACCAATAACGGTACAGCCAGTATAGCTGGCAAGCAGTCGCATAATGCGATCGTGGGTATCTAAATTCCCTAAAATAAAACCGCCACCATGCAGATAATAGAGAGTTGCGGGTGTTTTTTCTTTGGGTTGATAAAGACGCGTTAATACATTTCCATAAGAAGTACTAACCGAAATATCTTTTACATTAAACATCTCTGGTGCGTCTGCATTCCAATAACGTCTGTCTTGATTATAAGCAAGGCGCATAGAAGGGTAGTCATTACTTTCCGGCGCAGGTTGCGGATTATCTGCATAATATTGCATAACTTGCTTCATTTCTGGCGAAATAAGTTCTAGCACATTGATTTTATTTTTAATATTCATTAGCCCCTCCAATTATCACTATGCGGTATTGTAAATGCTAGGGCTTAATAAACTGGGATCTTGGTATCCAATATTGAAGGTTAGAAAAGTATTGAGGGGTTTCGCACTGAAAATGTGATTTTGCGTTGATATCAAATTAAAGGCTAAAGTTTGATAGATTGCACAGTTTTTCTTAACTAAATAATGCTGTTAGAAATAAATATAATCATAGCGTTCAGATCAGTGGTCGAAAAGCGTTCTTCTTAAAAATGAGTACAAAGGTTGAATTGATAAAAAGAGAATAACCCGCAATAAACTAAACGGATTATTCTCTTACTTTATTAATTTGAGACTAATTGCACCACAACAAGCCGTCCGCCTTCTTCTGTCGATAACACAAATTGCAATCCATCGGTTAATGCTATTTTATCGCCAACCGCTATTTTCCTTTTCTCTGGCAATACCATTAATCCATCAATACGCTCGTTAACCAGCCACCATGTTGAATTGTGATAAACAAAATAGCCTACACGCTTTTTTTGTTCATCTGTGGTGCGCTCATTAGGTGCAATCAGGCGATTAACGTGCCAAGGAAAGAGTGATTGATTACTCCAAACCATTAAGCGGTGATCGTCTGGTCTGAAGCTACCAGCTTTACGGGAAGAGTAGAGATTTAAAATCGGCAATTGCCCTTTATATGGTGTATGACAATAAGGACAAACCGGCTGTGTTTTTCCAGAAAAAACATACCATTGCTGTTCACAATCTTTATTCTGACAAGGCTGAACCAAATCTACCGTTTTGACTAAAGCAGTTTCCCATTCATCAGCGGTAGGCCGTTGCGAAGGATCATGTAATCCTGTAATAAAGGCTCTTTCAAAAAGAGGCGTCAGGTAAGGCCCCATAATCGTGTATGGGATTTTTTCGGGATCAGCCCAAGGTAGAGATGACGGTTTTACCTGATTAAGTTTTACCGCATTGCTACGATCTGTTGGGTGTTCAATAAACAGCGCTTTTTCACCCATAGAGAGTGTCTCATCACGCATTTCATCATCAAGATCGTGAATTTTACCGCCACGTAAAGGGTGGCGATAAAACAGATACATATAGATTAATACCGCAAGGGCGTGTCTATCAGTCGTGATACTTGGCAAGATCCGGTTAGGATCTTCTTTCGGTAAATGACTGGTTTTTACCACTTCTGGTGCAATAAAATCAGGTGTTCCGACAACATCAGGTGGGTATTTCCCAGGAACCACTAAACCGTCAATATCAATGACACAAGCATGACCTTGTTCAGGATCGATAAGCACGTTTTTATAGCTTAAATCACTATGGCATAAGCCTGCTGCATGCATTCGGCGTACAGCATGAGAGAGCAATAAACAGACTTTCAGGTAATTTAATAGATTGCCTTTTTCACGAGGATCGAGAAATTTATTTTGGTTATTTGCACTTGCAAACCATTTACCTTCTTTTTCTCGGCCTTTTATGGCAAGAAAGTCATTGTTTTTAGAGCCATATTTAAAGAAAAAGTGGGATTGATACGTGGGCACCACAATACCAATTTTTCCTTGATATTCAACAACATCTGTTGGCCAGCAAAAGAGGTTTTTCCAATATTCTCCACCACTTTGCTCAAAGATATTATGTCGATAAGAGCCTGTTATCATATCGATTCTATCTTTGGCTTGTGCGTTTTGTTTTGTCTTATAAAAGGCAACAACATAGGTTTTGTCAGGGGAAAAATAGACATCTTTCATTGAGCCAGAGCCAATAATCTCATTGACGTACTGAACTGTTTTTCCACTTTGCGTTGTACAGGTAATGATCTCTGCCATGAAACTCACCTATTTTCTCTTTGATGATCACCAAGCCACAACCAGAGTGCGGTCATCGTGATTGCCTGCTGAAAAGAAATTTAGCCATTCGGCCAGTTTTTGATCTGCGGTTTCTGGTGAGGCTAAACAAGGCGATATTTCATCAATAAGCGCTGCCCATTTATTGGGATCTTGTAAGCCATTATCCGTTTCAAATACCGGATCAGAAACGCCGTCTGTCATTAAAATAAGGTGTGAAATTTCTTTCCATTTACCAATAATAATGCGTCGATTAAATTCAGCATCGTTGAGCGCACTATCATCAAGGAAACGGGTTTGTCCTGCATATTCACCACTATCTGGAATACCTAAAATGCGAACTTTTCCCGCTGGGCCATAAGCGGCAATAGCACCATCTCCCATCCAAAATGAGGCCGCAAATAGCTCGTCATTGATACGCAAAGAAACGGTGGCTAATAACGTAGTAGAAAAAGATTTTACTGGCTCATTAATATGAATGGCTTCGTTTTTGAGGTTATTAATCGCTAATTGAGCCGCATTACGGAAGAGTTGAGCAAAGAAGCTTCCCAATTGATTAATTGCGTTATTGTCATTCCATTGATGAATGGTTTCAAGATGAGGTTTAAGCGCTTTATTCTCCACACTTAATTGCGATTTTAAATAGTGGCTTACGGTATTGATAGCAATCCGAGAGCCTTCACGAGAATAGCGCGCACTGCCAGCACCATCAGCAACAATTAAAATATTCCATTGGCTTTGGTTATCGTGATGAATATAAAAATCGTCATCACGGAATGTGCCTGCATGTTCATGAGAGCGACCGCGACGACTTGCACCTGCGATACGAATGTTGTCTTTAAGAATAAGTTTGCTATCAATATGCGCTTTGGGGTAAAGGCTATCGGCGGGAGGCTCATTGATTTGCCATAAGCTACGAGGATCAGGATTGATGATTAATAAGACTTCATCGTGATAGCAAATGGCATTTACAGACCAATGGACAATCAATGTGAAATTGCCACTTTTTGTTGGCGTACCCACTAAGCAACAACTTTCAGGATCAAAGCTTATTCCAACTACTTCTGGAAAATCAACCGCTTCAATTTTGGCAATTTCGAGGGTATCTAGTTCGATACTGAGTGTAGAATTGAACGCTGTACCGACTTTGGCATTAGAAAGGGTAATTTTGGCCGTAGGGCGGTGAATAATCGGTTTTTCTATTGGCATTGGTGATGAATGTGTGGGAGTTTGCCCCGGTTTTAATGGGGGCTCTTCTGGTAATGATATTTCTTCAGAGGCTAAATCGCGGGCGGGTGGCAATAACAGAAGAATAGGTTGTACTTTATCTTGTGGTGTAATTTTTTCTGCTGTTTTTGCTTTGATTTTACTAATAATAAAATCAATGTATTGAGCGATTTCTGCATCTTCATATAACGCAATAATCAGTTCTTCATGTATCGCAATGCGTTGCGAAGTTAGCGTATCATCAATAATCAGTTTTGTGAGTAGGGCTTTTTTATCCATTAGCCTTTACCTCGAGTGACATCAAAGTCAGATTGATTGCTGTTATTTCCAAAGGTGATGCTGTTATCACACCATGGGCAAATAACAGTTTCTGGGCCATTTACACAGAGTAATTTGCCACATTGGCAAACAGCGAAGGCGGTGGCATTGCCACAATAGGGGCAACCAGGAGTGCCATGAAGTTCACTGGTATTCACTTGATATGCCGTAGCGCTGAGATCGCTCCATGCAAAGTAATCTTCGTTTAAGGTGTAGCAGCCCGTTAAATTAAACCCATTGAGGTTGAGATTAAAATCAAGTCCAGAGGCTTTCATTGGTGGGCGTTCATATTTCATTAAATAAGGCGAGCGAGTGTGGCTACAACGGCCGACAAATGTGACACAAGATTCATCATAGGCACGAGCTACATCATCTTTAGCAAGGCGAACAATTTGCTCGGTTTTGCTTAAAAGTGGAGGTGTTTCCTCGCCAACACTGCGACTGTGGGAAACCACAGACATCGTTATCCATTTTATAAAACGGGTGAAATCGCCTTCTTGTGCTTCAGTAAATAACAGTACATTTTCAGTTAATTGTGATAACGCGTGTAAGTCAGCACTTAAGCCTAATCCAATCGCAATTAAGTTAACTTTATTGGCGTAGTGGGCTTTCCAGCGTTTTATCTCTTGTGCGTAATCATCGGTTGGTCTACCGTCAGTAAGAAGATAAACAACAGGTTTCCAATCACCTTTTTGCTCAATCGTGGTTTTTCTAACTTGAGTATCGATTTGGTGAGTAAGTTCTCGTAACGCACTGCCTAATGAAGTGCCTCCCCCTAAAGGAAGCTGAGGAGGATAAAAAGAGACGACTTCAGTGAGTGGAACAATGGTTTTTGCAACGCCAGCAAAGGCGATAACAGAAACCCAAGCAGTTTCAAGAGCGTGAGGATCTCGCCTGAGATCGCTAATAATAGTCGTCAGACCATCATTCATCTTTTTTAGGTTTTCACCTATCATCGATTCTGAACAATCTAAAACAAAGAAAATGGGTAGCCTTCTCATTGTTATACCTTATTACTTTATCGTGGCTGTTATGTATTGGAGCAGATAAACCAAAGCCTGAATAAAATAAAAGCAAAGCCTTTTGGAGCACTTTGCTTTTGCGGATCACAGTACAAGTTGGATTTCAGGAGGCGGTGGCGGTAAGGTATCTTTATCCGTATTCACTCCTGCACTTGAACTGCCTGATGCGACACTGGCAGAGACCCATTTAAAAAAGCCAGAGAAGGCATTAGAGTCTAGTGTTTCTAAAGCGACCACTTGAGGTGTGAGTTCTTTAAGGTGATCATGTTTGGCTTTAGGGCCAACAGCACAAGCGATGATCGAACCAAATGAACGTTTTTTCACTTCTTTAATCGCTTCACCATAAGCATAAGCATCAGAAGGTGTGCCATCAGTCATCAAAAAGACGAGAGGACGCCAGTCACCTTTTTGGTCACCATCGGAACGCTTAATATCACGATCGACACATTGGATTAAACATTCTAGCGCAGCACCCGTGAAAGTACCGCCGGAGCTAGGGACGGTGATATCAGAGAATTGGAAATCTTCTAATGCAGTTAATGGGATAAATTCACGTGCTTCATTATCATAAGTGATAATTGAGATATGAACGCTTTCTAATGCGTAAGGATCTTGTCTCAATGCATTAAGCATAGTTTGTATCCCTACGTTAACGGCATGAATTGATTCTCCTCTCATTGATCCTGAAGTATCAATTAACAGGTAAACAGGCAGTCTTCTCATTAGGTGAAGTCCTTTAAGTAAGAAATAAAGCTATCTGAACTCGAAGGCTCACCAATGGCGTTAAGTTTCCAGCCATTTTCTTCTCTGACTAATTCAGCAAACAGCATTGAACGTTGATTGTTGAAGGCTTCGCCTCCAGATAAATCAAAACGAGCCATTTCTATATTTTTGGCATCAACGGCGCGGATAAAGGCATTTTGTACTTTACCAAAGTGTTGTTGTCGTTCTCGACCATTGTAAATCTGCACAATAAAGACGATTTTGCTAAATTTAGGATCAAGTGTGTTTAATTTCACGATGATCTGCTCATCGTCTCCATCACCTGCACCTGTTCGATTATCACCTGTTAACCAAATCTGCCCTGATTTGTGTTGTAGGCTATTAAAGAAAATAATATCGCCATTGACGAGAGAAGGTCGTCCATCTTCGATTTTACCCAAATCGTTGACTTTGCCGTTTTCGCCACATAAGAAGGCGATAACATCTAAATCGTATTCTTCGCTTTTTTTACCAAAGAGACCACCAAGAAATCCGCGTTTTTCTTCGTTGATATCCCAGCCTAAACCGATAGTAACAGAGGAAAGGTCATATTCATTTTTCTTTAAACTAACACCTTGTCCTTTTTTTAAACTAACAGACATATTCATTCCTTTTTTATTTAAAGTACAACGTTAACCTCAGGGGGCGGTGGCGGTAAGTCATCAAGATCACTAATATCTTTCTTAGTTAAATCGACTTTTTGACTACCAACAGAAATACTGGCTGAAACCCACTTAAAGAAAGACTTAATCGTGTTGGAGTCTGCCGTATCTAGCTGTAATACAATTTCAGTGATATTTTTTAGTACATCTGTTTGTGCTGATTGTCCTGCTGCACACGCAATAACAACGCCAGTGCGTGCTGCTTTAAATTTCTCAACGCCTTTTTTCCAATCGTCCGTGGGGGCGCCATCTGTCATCACGAAAACCAATGGACGCCAATCGCCTTTTGTCTCAGCCGTAGTTTTTTGTACTTCTTTTTCAATACGATTAGAAACTAAAGTGAGTGCAGAACCTAATGCTGTTGTTCCACTTGCGACTAAATCAGGAACTTTGAAATTGATTAAATCAGTGAGTGGCACAATCTGTTGTGCGGTTGAGTCAAAGGTGATGATAGAAATATAGGCGGTTTCTAAAGCGTAAGGATCTTGGCGTAGTGTTGATAAGAGCATTTCAACGCCATTCTTTACTGCTGCAATAGGTTCTCCATACATAGAACCTGATGTATCAAGTAAAAGGTAAACTGGCAATCTTCTCATGCATTTATCCTGTGAGTGAGATAGAAATAAGCGATTAATATACTAACCGACTCATAAAGGTGTTCAATTGAGATTATGCTTAGTTTAATTAAATTGGAGAAAAAACGCAGTGATGATTGTCCAATATTAATAATCTGAATGAAGATAGTATGAAAAGCAAAATAAAAGAGGAATTGGCCTGTTTATCCCTCTTAAATCGAGTGACGAAGCGATATAATTTTATTAAAGAAAGCCTGTTTTATTCAGTCCGTATTTATAAGTGTGGCAAAAATTGAATGGTTAATAATGATTAGGTGTAAATACGTATTTCAACTAAAAATAATAATAATTATAAAAGCTAATAAATTCAATTGATTAATATATTTGTTTTTGGGTTTTTAAATATACTTAAAATAAAGTAAAAGTGTTGAAAATATATAAAATGACTTTATTAGATAAGTGTTTTTATATATTTTATTATTTTTTCTTATTTTTAAAAAATTAACTTGATACCGAAGTATCAAGTTAATTTTTATTATTTACTTTTAATTCTTTTTTTCTTTTTCTTTCTCGGCCATTTCAGCGAGTGTTGATTGAATTAAATTTTCAATATAATGATCAACTAATAATTCTACAGCTTCACTACGTGTGGAATTATTTAAATAAGATAATCTATCGATCTTGCGTAATGCTGACATTTTTAATGAAAGTGAAACTGATTTCTTTTTATCTTTATCGAGATAAACTTTGCTTGTCATTCCATTGTGACGAAGCTCTTCACTGGCGGATAATGCCTCACGCATACGACGTAATGCCTTACTATCGAGTTGGCCTCGTTCAGTCATTTGATACGCGCGAGAGGCTTTGCTGTATTTTATTTCAGCACCATAAGAATCTCTTATCTCTTTTAATACGCGAGTTAATGTAGGCTCTGAGCATTCAAGAGCAGAAATAATCTTAATAGTTGGAACCTTTTTTCCTGAGCTTAAAAGGATTGCCAGTGTAAAGACTCTGACCTGACGGGTGCTTAATTGCATGCTTAGTTACCACTTATTCTGTTATTTGTGTGTTAAAATAGTCAGCAATAATATTTATTATTCTTGTTCTGTGTTGACAAGAGTAAATAAAATAAGCTTCCTATTAAATGTAGTATAAATTAATAATTGAAATAAAAATGTACTTTTTTAAATAAAAAAATTCGCGTTATTCTTATAAGTTCTAGTTAAAGATAACATGCTTTAACTAGAAACTTATAAATTGAAATCAATATAAGATAATTATTTTATCTCATAGAGATTACAGCTCTGTTATAGAATATTTTATGTTGCGTTAAAACGCTGAGCATTATTTTGTTGATTAGGAATAATACCATAAATTTTAGCTCTGGTTAAAATACTCAATGCCCAGCGACGATGTGTTGCAGGTTCACACATCGCACCTTGTGATTTAAAGACGGCTTGCGTTGAATTTAAAATACGCAATGCATCTGAATGGTCGGATTGAGAAACCATCAGAGCTTGTTCAATTTTATGAATTTGCTTTGGATGTATCGCCGTTTTACCGACAAGACCATTGGCAATATCAAGAGCAAGCTCTTTATCCATAATATGGTGATCATCAATATGTTCACAAACAGGTGCTGTGAGGGCAAATTGACGAGCACCAAAGACAGCAACCAACATTTTTATCACGTAACCCATTGGGCCATCATAAAGTGTTAATTGGCGATTACGTCTAAGAGAAATAACATTCATTAAATCATTGCCACCAATACGTAATGCAATAATTCTGTTATGGCAAGGGTGAGTTAGTAGGTGATTTGCAAGTTCTGTCATTTGGATAACATCAAACACTTCTTCTGTTTCAAGTGTTGGCATCATACATAACTGCGTATTTTCAATAATCTTCCACCAAACTGGCAGAGAAGCTTGCGTAAACTTAGGTAAAACAAAGCCATCGATGGCACTGACATCAAGGTTTTCAGTGATCCATTGACCCATTTCAGTATGGCGAGGACGAATAAACAGCAGTGGCCAATGGCTACAATCACTGTTTTTTTTGTGTTCTGCTAAAGTATTTAATAATACTGCCAAGTTTTCTAATGCAACAGGAATATCCGCATCACTCACCGCATCTTCTAAACAGATAATTAAAGAGCGTAACCCTTCAATTTTCTGGTTAATAATTGTCGTCGCGATATCTGTCCGTGTTGCCGGCATATAAAGTGTTGCCCCTAAGTTCCATGGGGATAATCGTTCAATCATTATTTCACCTTTTTAATGATAGTCACTGCACGATATTGACCAAGCGCTTGTCCTGCTTCAATAACAGCAATATTTTTTTCCTGTGCAAGATAAACCAGTAACGCGACATCAGGATCGGTTCTTTCTCTTACAAGGACATGATCAGGTACACGGCGTAAAACAGCGCGTGTGGCTTCAGCAATACCCGGTTTTATACGATTGATATTTGAAATATCATATTTGTTTGCAAGTGAACTAACGACGTTTTCGCTCAGTCTTTTTAAGTCTGACTGTTGTTCTTTAAATGTAGCTAATGGAATATCGTTATTGATTAATATATCAACAAATTGTCCTACAGTATCAACAAGGTAACGGCTGCATTCATACTGTTTTAAATGCTGGCAATCTACAAAACCGTGAAAGCCTTCTTCAGTCCAAATTGAACGTGAAATTAATCCTGAAACAGGTGCTCCCATGATCCCAAATGGAATAAGCCAATCTTCATCGCTAGCACTTAACCATGCACAACCACAAGGATCAGCGAGGACAACAAGACGAGGTTGGGGGGGATAGCCTTTTCGTCCTGATAATGAACGAATAAGTTCACCCGTAATAGCGCCTTTTCCTGTCCATCCATCAACAAACACAACACCTTCTGTGCCGTGACGTTGTTCTATCCATGAAAGCGCTTCACTATCAATGCCTCTATCTCGAATAATACTTATTCCATAGTGATAAGAGGTTTTTCCCATTTTGCGCAATGTTTGTTGCAGCATGACACCTAGAGGAACACCAGCACGAACAAGGCTTGTCAAGATAATTGGGGTATCACCGAAACGCTCAATCAATGATTTAGCTAACATTATGACTTCAGTGGCTAAACGTGTAGCACCGGTTTCTAGCGCTTTTTCAAAGAGATCTAAATGCCATGTCGTTGGTTCTGGCTCTTGACTTAGCATGTCAGAATAGTGTCGTTTACCTGATTGTATTAGCTCTTCTTTTAATTCAACGGGCGTCATTTCAATATTAACCGGTTGAAGTAGAAAATCGACATCACCTGATACATAAGATCCTGAAAAAGGTTTATGATCCATCATGTTTATTCTCCAAAAATTTTTGTGTTGATCGCATCCGCAAACTGACTTTGACGAGGAAGCCCATACCAACTGCATAATTTCATAAAGCGATGGTCACTTAGGCTATCGCCTAAACCAATGACAGGAAATACGCCGCGTTCTGCTTTTAATTTATTAAGCAAATAGGTGACGGCTTTGCCTTTTTCAATAGGCTCAGGTAACCAAGCAATATTGTTACTGTTACGATGAATATAAAAACCTTCAGTTGAGAATGTTTTTTCTATTTCATCACCTATGGTGTATAGCTCGTCTAATCGAGTGCTATCGTTATGCTTCATGACTAAATAAATAGGCAACTCACTGTATTCATAGTTAATACGTGCCCAACCATTAATATTTCGTTCTGCCATTAATTGCGTAATTGATTGTTGTAGAGTCAACAAACGTTGTGTATAGGGCGCTAAGCTTTGAGTGATGTGATTTTGCCATTGTGCATCAGCATGACCTTCAGGTGTTAATATTACCGCCCCATGTGTGGTGATCGCCCAAGAATGAAAAGGAATGGTAACTCGGCTAATCTCTTCCGTTCCGCGTGCAGTAACAGGAATTAAATCCGCATGCTCTAACATCCAATCTACCAGCATCGCTTGCTCTTGAGTCATAAAGCTACGGGGTTCTAAACTTCTATCTAGTGCGCCAGTTTTATAGGGTTCTAGTGCTAATTCATCCACCATCTTACGACGTGTTTGAAAGAGGGTGTCATCGAGATCAGTTAAAATAACAGGTTTAGTCATAACTAATTACCTCAACAATAGGTGCCACTTTATTGAGGGCTTCAATCAGCTGGCTATCAATACTTTCGGCTGGTGTTTCACAACAAAGCAAAATGCGATCAAATTGTTGATGTGCTACGTTATAGACGAAGTTTGGAATACCTAAACCATAATTATCAGTAAATGTAATTGCTGATTGAATGGCAAAATTGGTTGAAATAGGTGAACGTGTTGTCGAACTATATTTTACGATAGCCCCTTGTTTTTCAAGACGTTCAGCTAATAAGAACGGTTCCCAAACAAACTCTCCTGATCCTAAAACAAGGATCTTTTCACCCAAAGAAGCATTGATAGATAAACCCAGATCGCTTGCGGGCGTTGTCATGCCTAATCGACCCCAGCTCTGTTTACCCGTGATCGCAAATTGCCCTGATGCTGTGATATTGACATTAGGCATAATAGGTAAAGGCGCATTTGGATTGGCATCCCATTGCCACGTCCCTTGTACTAAGGAGAGGGTTTTAATCGGTAATGGGGAGCGTTCAGCGATAGCGTCACCACTCCAATCAGTTAAGGTTACCGCAATAACCTGCTTAATATGGGTTAATCCACCGTCTTCACGCAGTGCTGAAAGCAAGTTAATGAAGGTATTACCCGTAGTCGCTTCATCATCAATTAATACTACGGTTTTTGCTTGTTGTACCCATTGGCGTTGCTCTGCTGTTTTAGGCAAATAGAGTAAGTGGTCAGTTGCGTGGCTGTGATTTTCTTTAAACTCACATAGCAACTCACCTTTATCAACAGGATGGCGTGTTGATGTTAAATAAATCGCTTGTTGAAAGCGATCTCTCACTTCATCAAAAATACCAGCACCTAAACCAACAGCGGTTTCTGCCATACCAATAAACAGAACTGGGCCTTCGAGTGAGTCAGGAAACTGACTGGCAAGTTTTTGGTAGGTTTCACGCATTTTCTTTGGCGAAACAGGGATATGTCGGCCTAATACTTTACTGACAAATAAAAATGCACGCTTAGGATTGCGTCTTTCTGCAATATCAAATAATTCATCAAGTAACTCAATAGAACAATTTGGCGTCACACTTAATGTGCCACAAGAAAGAGGGCGACGATAAACGGCTGAGTCACTTATACTATTTTTCATTATTAATTATTATCCGTACTGATTAAATTTGTTAACGTTGAATTGAAAACAATAGAATCGGTGATTGAGCGTATTTTTGTTGGTGTAAAATGGTTATTTTGGGCTTGAGCCTCTTCAATACTCATTAATCCTAATTGGCGTAAAGCAAAAATACCGGCAAGATTAATTCCACAATGTTGGGTATAACCAATTCCCCCCGAAGGGCGCATATTAATTTCAAGTAACAGCGGGCGACCTTGATGATTATTTCGAGTTTGCACATTCACCAGCCCATCGGCTTTCATCGCTGTTGCACACGCTTTGCCTAATTCATAGGCTTCACCTGAAATTTCTAAATGCTGTATTGCACCTTCTTTGCGTCGAGCTACAGCTGCAATAACATCACCTTGTTCAACCACCATATCAACAGAGTATTCAGGGCCGGGTAAATAAGGCATGAGCACTAATGGTTCAAAGTGTTCAACTGTTTTTAATGCATCAAGATATTGTTGAGGATTGACTTGGCGATTTTCTGGGTGATTAAACAGTGCCATTGGTGAAACCTGATTATCAAAGCGCCAAAAGCCCATTCCATAAATGCCTTTTATTGGCTTAATGCATAAAGGGATCTCACCAAAAGGTGGATTTTTTATTTGTTTTTCCAATTCATTGATTGAGTCAATGTAAATGGAAGGTACAACAGGAAGACCGCATTGTTCCATAGCTTGTGCAAAAGCGACTTTATTATCAGCTAATTGCAGTTGTCCTAGCTCAGTTGCACCTGTGGTTAATTTTACCCCTAATGACTCAATTTCTTGGCGGTGTAATTCAAACCATGCGCTATTGCGCCCAGTATGAATGGCTCTGACTTGATGTTGTTTTACAACATCAGCGATAAATTTTAAGCGTAATGTCTCTTCAAGAGGTTCATAAAAAGCCCCATCAGCAAGCGATAAAATCTCATTTCGAGTATGACGATGAGAAGCGAGCACAAAGATTTCTTGGTGCTGCTGTTTTGCAAAGTCTTTAACACTTTGAATTATATCGCGTTGTGATGATAAACCTTCCATAAACCAAATTGTGTTATTCATTACTCTGTATACCGTGAAATAAAAGTGTAGGGTTCAATGCTTATAATCATGAAGATTTCGAAGAACTGTGTCAATCATAATATGATTTATTTGACTTTGGTTTAAATTAGACTAAAAAAATAGCGTTATTATTATGATTACTTTGTATTTTTATAATTTTTTATCATAAAAATACAAACAAAATCAATTAATTGACAAAACTTTAGATTCTGGCGGTAAAAATAGTCTTGCTCATGTACTTCATCATGATATGATGATTTTCACGATATGGAATTAATCACAAATGGCATTATTGTTTCACTCTACCTCTGAAGGAATTTAATTATGGTTTCATTAAGCAAGAATCAAACAGTTTCTCTCAGTAAACAAGCACCTACACTGAGCCATTTAATGTTTGGTTTGGGCTGGGATCCGATTAAGAAAAAAGGATTATTAGGCGGTCTTTTTGGTGGTGGTGGTTCTATTGATTTAGATGCAAGTTGCGTATTGCTTGACGCAAGTGGCAATCAAATCGATACCATTTGGTTTAGAAAATTAAAATCAAGTTGTCAATCAGTTATTCACTCTGGTGATAACTTAACGGGTGACGGTGATGGCGATGATGAAACAATTTTCGTTGATTTAGACCGTTTACCAACAAATGTTGAATACTTGGTATTCACAGTAAACAGTTTCCGTGGACAAACATTTAATGAAGTTGAAAACGCATTCTGTCGTGTTGTTGATAAAACAACTAACAAAGAACTGGTGCGTTATACCTTAACAGAGCAAGGCTCTCATACCGGTATCGTGATTGCTTCTTTACAACGTAATCATGGTCAATGGGATTTCACTGCGTTTGGTGCGCCTTGTAAAGGTCGTGTTATTAACGACATGATGCCCGATATTGTGGCTACGGTGGTGCGATAAATGAATATGACTCCAGGTGGGAACTTACCTGTTCCTAATCAGACATTAATCATTAGAATTCAATCAGGTGCTCCTGTTGATGTGTCTGCTTTTAGGCTTTATGCGTCCGGTAAAGTGAAAGGCGACACCGATATGGTGTTTTATGGACAGACTGCTAATGATGATCGTACGGTTATCTATGCAACAGCAGGAAACTGCACATCTTTTACTGTAGATTTAACGCGTTTACGTCCAGATGTTGAAAAAATCGCGTTTACAGCGACTTGTGACGGTCAACAAACTATTGCAAATTTACAACGATTATCAATTCAAGTTGATGCTAATAATGAAGTTGTCGCGAATGGTAATGTTGATATTAACGGTCGTTCTGAAGCAGCATTAATTTTAGGTGAATTATATCGCCGTAATGGTAGCTGGAAGTTCCGTTTTATCGCTCAAGGATTTAACGGTGGTTTACAGCCATTAGCTGAACATTTTGGTGTTGATATTGCAGACTCTGAACCAGCACCAGCACCAGCACCAGCACCAGCACCAGCACCGAAACCCGCTTCAGCGCCAAATTCGGTGAACTTAAGTAAAGTTTCTTTAACTAAAGAGAAACCAGCAATCAGCCTAACGAAGAAAGATGACTTCGGTAAAATTCGAATCAACCTTGATTGGCACCGCGAAAGTAAAAGTGGGGGCTCTGGGTTATTAGGTGGTTTGTTCGGTGGCAACAAAGGTATCGATTTAGATATTGGTGCATTTGTTGAACTTCAGCAAGGACATAAGTCCGTTATTCAAGCATTAGGAAACGGGTTTGGCGATTTCAATCGAATTCCTTATGTTGAATTGCAAGGTGATGATCGTACCGGAGATGTTGCTGGTGGTGAATGGATCTTTGTGAATGGGCGTGAATGGAAAAATATTAAGCAAGTGCTTATTTTCGCGTTTATTTATGAAGGTGTACCGAATTGGAGCAAAACGGATGGTGTGGTTACCATTCATGTACCTGATCAGCCACCTATCGAAACACGCTTAACTGACGGTAATAATGGTCGTGGTATGTGTGCTATTGCCCGACTAGTTAATGAGAACGGATCAATAAAAGTTGAACGTCTCAATGAGTTTTTTAAAGGCCACCGTGATATGGATAATGCGTATGGGTGGGGATTTCGCTGGACAGCGGGTTCTAAGTGATCAAGTAGATATAAGGAAAAATAACATGAGTTTTTTTAATAAATTAAAAGAAGGTTTTAATACAAGCCGTTCTGAGTTAGCCAAGCAAGTTGGTCGCTTTAAAAATAAAAAATTTATGCAAGGTACTGTTGCAGTTTGTGCGCGTATTGCCATTGCGAGTGATGGTGTCAGTTCTGAAGAAAAACAGAAGATGCTTGGTTTTTTAAAAGCATCGGATGAACTTAAAGTTTTTGATACTTCTGAAGTTATCGAATTCTTTAATAAGCTAATCTTGAGTTTCGAATTCGATACTGAAGTCGGTAAAGGCGAAACCATGAAGTATATTCTGGCAATGAAAGATCAGCCAGAAGCTGCGCAATTAGCTATTCGTGTCGGTATTGCTGTTGCGAAAAGTGATGGTGATTTTGACAATGATGAAAAAGAAGCTGTGCGTGCTATTGCCATTGCATTAGGCTTTCAGCCCGCAGAATTTGGTTTGTAATTAATTTTATATAGGGAACCGTTCAGGAATTATTATGGTATCCACACATATTGGTTTTCCGACAGAAACTGTCATTGTCTTTGTTGTACTTGCGATTGGCGCTATTTTTATCGACTTATTTATGCATCGTGCAGATAAGCCAGTAACGTTAAAGAATGCCATCTTTTGGTCTATATTCTGGGTTGCCATTGCAATGGTATTCGCAGGATTCCTTTATATTCACCATGGTGCAGAAGTTGCGAGCTTATTCGTAACAGGTTATGCATTAGAGAAAGTGCTTTCCGTTGATAACTTGTTTGTCATGATGGCGATTTTCTCTTGGTTTGCGGTACCTGATCGCTTCCGTCACCGCGTTCTTTATTGGGGTATTATCGGTGCTATCGTTTTCCGTGGGATCTTTGTTGCCATCGGTACAGGACTGCTAAGTTTAGGACCATATGTTGAGATAGTATTCGCCTTAATCGTTGCTTGGACGGCAGTGATGATGCTGAAAAGCGGTGATGACAGTGAAGAGATTGAAGACTATTCACAACATCTTGCTTATCGCTTAGTTAAACGATTTTTCCCTATATGGCCAAAAATCACTGGACACGCTTTCTTATTAACACAAAAAGAAGTTGATGCTGAATTAGCAAAACCAGAAAACAAAGAGATTACTATCGGTCGTGGTACAAAAGCTGCGTTATATGCAACACCACTTATGTTGTGTGTGGCTGTTGTAGAGCTTTCCGATGTGATGTTTGCTTTCGACTCGGTTCCCGCTATTATCGCAGTAAGCCGTGAACCCCTTATTGTCTATAGTGCAATGATGTTCGCAATCTTAGGCTTACGTACGCTTTACTTCGTGTTAGAAGCGTTAAAACAGTATCTGGTTTACCTTGAAAAAGCGGTTATTGTGTTGTTGTTCTTTATTGCCGTAAAACTAGGTTTAAATGCAACAGACCATATCTGGCAACATGGATACAGCATTTCCGCGACAACTAGCTTATTTGTTGTGCTAGGTGTTCTTGCTCTGGGGATTATTGCAAGTTTTGTATTCCCAGAAAAAAAGGATGATCAAGGTAAGACAAATTAATAAATATTCTTGAGAAATCAGAATATTAAAAACAAAACTAAAGAGGTTATAAAATGAGCGTTTCTCTTTCTAAAGGTGGTAATGTCTCTCTGAGCAAAGCAGCCCCAACGATGAAAAACGTCCTTGTCGGACTTGGTTGGGATGCCCGTTCTACAGATGGTCAAGATTTTGACTTAGATGCATCTGTATTTTTGTTAGCTGCAAATGGAAAAGTGCGTAGCGATGCCGATTTCATTTTTTATAACAATTTAAGATCTGCTGATGGTTCTGTTGTTCATACTGGCGATAACCGCACAGGTGAAGGCGATGGTGATGATGAAGCGCTGAAAATCAAATTAGACATGATCCCAAATGATGTCGATAAGGTTATCTTCGTTGTCACTATCCATGATGCGCAAGCACGTCGCCAAAGCTTTGGCCAAGTATCAGGTGCATTTATTCGTTTAGTTAATGATGACAACCAAATCGAAGTGGCTCGTTATGACTTAACGGAAGATGCCTCAACGGAAACTGCAATGTTATTTGGTGAGTTATATCGCCATGGTACAGAGTGGAAATTCCGTGCTGTAGGTCAAGGTTATGCAGGGGGCTTAGGTTCAGTTTGTGCTCAATACGGTATTAATGCCTCTTGATAGCGGATCGATAAAATACTAACTACACTGGTAGTCATAAGATGTGATTGCCAGTTTATTCAATAAAGTAGGAGCTTTGATATGGCAGTTTCCCTCGTTAAAGGTGGTAATGTTTCTCTGACTAAAGAAGCACCAACAATGTCGGTTGCTATGGTTGGTCTAGGATGGGATGCCCGCGTGACAGATGGCGCTGAGTTTGACTTAGATGCGTCAGTATTCATGGTAGGTGAAGATGGAAAAGTACTTTCAGACGCCAGTTTTATCTTCTTTAATAACAAAGTGAGTCAATGTGGAAGCGTTGAACACCAAGGAGATAACCGTACTGGGGAAGGCGACGGTGATGATGAGCAAATCAAAATCACTTTATCAAAAGTCCCTGCTGAAGTGAAAAAACTAGTATTCGCGGTTACTATTTATGATGCAGAAAACCGTAAACAAAACTTTGGTATGGTTAGCAACAGTTTTATGCGCGTTTATAACAACGACAATAACACTGAAATTGCACGTTTTGATCTTTCTGAAGATGCATCAACAGAAACTGCAATGATCTTTGGTGAGTTATATCGCCATGGTACAGAGTGGAAATTCAAAGCAGTTGGTCAAGGTTTTGCGGGTGGTTTAAGTGCGTTAGCATCACAGCACGGCGTAAATATCTAAGACTCTATCATATAGCCCTCGCTTTTGCGGGGGCTATGGTTTGTGTTGATAAGAAAAGAGTAAGTTATTATGACTCTTTTTTTGTCGTAATTTTGATTGGCGAATTTTTAGCTTTACGGCGATCAGTATGAAAGTGACGCCAATGAGGATCTTGTGCGGCAAAAAGCAATTCATGATCGCCACGAGAGTCTCCCCAAGCTCTTAAATGATATTGTGTCAAATCCCCATAAATATTTTCTAATCGTTTGATTTTTTCACCACAACGACAGTTATTACCAATAATTTTACCTGTTAATACACCTTCAACCACTTCAAGTGTTGTACCAATTAATTTAATGCCTAAGCGGTCAGCAAATGGCTGTAATACCATTGCAGGTGATGCAGAGCAAATCGTCACTTCAGCATTATTCTTCACTTCTTCAGCAACAGCTAATAAGCCTGTAGGACGCATTAATTTGCTCCAGTAAAGCTTGCAAAATTCTTCTGCTTTTTCTTTTAACCATTGCTCATCAATATTGGTTAGGAAGGTTTTAATCAACACTTCTTTTAACTCATCGCGCGTGAGTTTGCGTCTAAAACAACGTAATGTTGGTAATACCATTTTAATCAAACGGCGTGAGAATTTACGTTTGCCAAAGGCGAATTTTAGAAAAGGGATAAAACTGTCGTGATAGGTTAGCGTGCCATCAAAATCAAACACTGATAACGTTTTTACGGTGTTTTTCGCGTTTTCAAATTGGGGTTGCATACAGGGTAAGGCTCCGTAAATCATCAGAGTTTTTAAGTTCATTAAACTTATTATATCACTGTTCTCAAAATGAGACAGCGTGTCTATTGGTTATTCAAAATCACTAATTTTTATGTGTACAAGTACAAATTATTTATGTAACTAATAAAAAAGATATCTTATAAAACAAATCGCTGATTATTTTAAATGTAGATATTAATTATTGATGGATTAGTATTATTAAAAAATATTAATTTATCGCTTTTATATTTATAGAGTATTCAATGTTTATTGTTTTTTTCTGCGTTTAAATTTTTGACTTATTTTTAGTTTTAATTAAAGTCAAAATTTAGTTGCCTACTAACTAATAACACTGAAATACTATTTCATTGCGGTATATTATTTTCGTTAACTGTTTAAAAACAGAGTAAAAAACCAATGGATATCATGGATTGAGAATTGTAATAAGTGTTTGTATTGATAATTCTGATTAATGAGTAAATAAAATCTATTTCGTGCCGATAAATGAGTACATTTGTAATATTTTATTGCCGGGGTAGATTATTTCATGAGTATTGAAAGATCAGCTAAAGTAGGTTCTATCATACTATTAGTTCTTTTCTTATTATCATCTGTATTGTCGTCGTTTTTTATTTATAGAATGCAAGAAAACTTTGCATCATTGGATTCCTTGAATACCAGATTGAATAGTGTACAAGAAGCAAGGTATGAATTAGCGACCATTCGTTCTCACGTCAACTACCTGATGTTGTTGAAAACAATGACGGATGTGAATAAGCAAGAAACAATTAAATCACTTGTTACTGAAGCAAAAGAGCTGGCGACAAAATCAAAAGCAACGATTACACATTGGGTAGGCGTGAAGAAGATAAGTCCTGATGCTCAACGTAATTCAGAACAATTATCAGTGCTATTCTATTATCTTCTCGATGAGCTGATTGCACCTATCGATACGCTAGATTACACAGAATCAAACCTCTCCAATGATTTTAATCGCTTATCTGATCTCTTTGATGAATATCTTATTATCACTAAAGGTGTGAATGATGACATTAAAGCGCAGCAAGTTTGGATGGTACAGTTGTCACTTTACACAACGATTATTGCACTGGGGATCATTCTTGTTCTTCTTTATATTGTCATCCGTTGGGTCAATAAAACGTTTATCTTTAATTTGAATACATTATCAGCCATTTTGCAGAAAGTGGGAGAGGGAGATTTAAGTTTTACGCTACCTAAGAAACGAAATGATGAGTTTGGCACCTTGTTCTCTAATGTGGGTGACATGCAAACTGCACTAACATCGACTATTCAACTTGTTAAAGAAGAAGCACTAGAGATCAAAAAAGGTTCAGCAGAAATTGCGTCTGGCAACCAAGATCTCTCTTCACGTACTGAAGAGCAAGCAAGTGCTCTGCAACAAACAGCAGCAAGTATGGAAGAGATAAAAATTGCAGTAGTAAATAATACTGATAATGCGATTTTAGCAAACTCGATTACCGCAGAAACCCGCGATTTAGCAATTGATGGTTCTAACATTATGAATGATGCGATTAACTCAATGAAGAAAATTGAGGTAGGAACATTAAAAGTCGCTGAAATCAATGATGTGGTTAATAATATAGCAAGCCAAACTAATATTCTGGCATTAAATGCCGCCGTTGAAGCTGCACGTGCTGGTGAGCAAGGCCGTGGATTTACGGTTGTTGCAACAGAAGTGAGAAATTTAGCAGCGAGAAGTGCGGATGCTGCACGTGAAATTAACCAAATTATCAGAGGAGCCGTTGCGGATGTGGCTCATGGTAGAGAATTAGTAAATAGATCTGGTGAGCATATGCAGGATATCGTCTCTTCTATTACTAAAGTTAGCGATATCATGCAAGGTATTAGTATTGCATCAGAAGAGCAAAAAGTGGGTATTGAACAGATCGCAGTAGCTATTAACCAAATGGATTCTGTTGTTCAGCAAAATGCGACCTTAGTTGAACAAGGTGCAACTTCAACAATGATTTTAGATGAAAAAGCACAAAACTTAACTGATAAAGTGTCGATCTTTAAGGTTAAAGAATAAGACTAATAAGTTAAATTAGTTACTTACTATCATATGTAAAATAAGCTCACTTTAATCGAGATATTAGAGTGAGCTTTATTTTTTTAAGCGTATTTTTCTTTTTTGTTGTATCAGTCTAGATAATCAGTTGATAGTGAGGAATAAAAATATACGGTATATCAGATAAAAAAGCGCGTATTACGAATTTGCCTTGATGAGTGCGAGTAAAGAATTCTTTTAACTTTTACACAACAACTCACTCGAGATGAAATGTATAAAAATTTTTTATACATACGACATAACAACAAAAGCAAAAGCTGAGAATGGTCCAGGCTCTACTTGACCTGTAGGAGTGAAAAGAGTGGATGTAACCGTAAATCTGTTATCATTAGCAGATAGATTAAACAGAGTCCTATTTACAGCTGGTTTATCATTAATAGTGAGTATGCTATATAGTTCATTTTCTCTTAATCTTACTCTAGTACCTATATTAGGATTACTATTTTCTTCATTAGGACTCATTAACGATAAATACATCTCAGCGTTTTGGTTGCAGCGAACGATAAAATCACCAGACACAGTATTTCCTGCAACTTCATCTACAACGAGTTCGCGGTGATCCAAATCAATACCAGCGGTTTCTAAAGAACATTCTACATCAGGCGGATTAGGTAGACTACTGCACTCGCCCCCTGACATTATTTTATATGACATATTAATACCTGATGTAGATATACCAATTGCTCCACACCATGTGATACCCTCGCTTGTTCTATTTGGTGCTGTTGCTTGATTTACATAATAGTAGGAGCCCAAACGCTCATACATTGCAGTTAAAGCGTCACCAACAGTTGTACCTTTAAAATAAATATTTTCTTGTTCTGAATCAAGATAACGTAAATCATCAGGACCACGAGATAAAGTCTGCGTGTTTATGCCTACCCAACACCCGTTCAAACAATTAGCATTTAAGGGTTCTTTCGATTTTAAACCCTCTTCACTTAAATATAAAACTGAAGTATATTCGAACTGTTTACCTTGTGGAGCACTTGGATTAATTCTATATTTAGGAATACTTACATACCAAGCATTATTAGCAAAAGATAGCATAGGGAAAAATAATAGAAATACAAATAACTTTCTCATAATATATGACCTTATGGATATTCCAATTCGAATGTAGCTGTCGCCAAAAACTCACCAAAACCTAGTGACTTATTCCTTAATACTCTATCATCACCTTTAACAAAGGCTTTAAAAGCTAAAGCGTTATAGCCACTAATTAAATTCATAGCCTTTGTGCTTTGATTTAGGGGTAAAAATTTTCCATTATCTGTTTCTATCCCAATCCCTACTCCAGAGGCGACACTACTGCTATCTAATGCAAGAAAACCACCTAACCCCTCACCGGAAGAAGACTTTCCAGTAAAAGTAACAATAACAGAATTGGCTATATCAGTTTTACAATCATCTAATTCAATAGAAAAAGGGATACTACGTGTTCTATCGTGTATATAAAGATATTTGCCAATAATATCGCCAAATTCTACATTTATAATCTTATTTCTTATTTTACAAGGAGCGTTTAATATTGAACCATGAATATAGATATTAGTCTGATTATTTCCTGAAGAAGCAGAATAGGAAATATTAGGTATAAATATAAGAGCAAATATTATTAAAATTATTTCTTTTATCATTTTCATAATAAATATCTCTATTCATAAGATAGTAAAAAGTAAATAATCGCTGTATAGTTGCTCGCTTTTAAATCTTGAGAAATTCGTACAGGTGCTAAATTATAAGTCAAAATATTTTGCCCAGGCTGCAAAATCTCAGGTGTCGTATATTCATTCAACGATATTGTTTTCTTATCTTTATCAAGAATAGCTAAACCAAAACCTTCTGCGCCAGTAACAGAAACTAGATTAGGGTAAAAAGGAACTGTTTTGGCATAAAAATTTATTTTAACAGATGGTTGTATATGACTCCAAAAAGAAGTACCCAACTTTTTATTTATTGCACTTGCTGGTGTTCTAATACAATCTATTAGTTCAATAGAAAAAGGTATTGATTTATCGACTTTCCCAATATTTTGAAGTTCAGCAGTACCAATAATACCTAAATTAATTTCTTGATATTTAGATGTCATTGCCAACTTGCAAGGACTTTCAACAAGAGAACCATAAACATAAAGTTGCCCTTTAGCACCATCAATACCTTCAGTACTAGTGTACGGTCGGAATAGTGTTTGATTGGAATCTTTTTGTGCCATTGCATTTAAAGATAAAGAGAAAACAACTAATCCAACAACTTTATACAAAATAAAATTTGATAGTTTCATCATTAGCCTTTTTCTTTTACAGCGCATTTATTGCTTACACAAGAAAAAGATACCTGAGAACGTCCACCATAATCATTAATATACGTAATCACAGGTTTAGAACCTAATACTGATGGATTAACATTTATAGTATCTTTACCAAATGGCGCTAACATAATTGGATTGAAATTAGGATCTGTTTTGCTTTTTTCATCCTTTGCCATATTAACAATAGTAACATAATATGGCGTTGGATTTTCAACAGTGTAGTTACTACTATTTTCTTGTAGTACTACCTTTTCTTGCCATGGATTATTAATAATATCCGTTCCACTCATAATTAACTTTTCTGGTCTATAGAAAAGCTTAATTTTAGTTTGTAACGCAAGTTGTAAAACATTAGCTTTTTCACTCTTAGGTGGAATCTCTCTTAGATTAAAATAAAATATACTTTCTCTGTCTTGTGGTAATGTTTGTAAGACATTAATAGCTTCTATTTTAACTTGTGTCGGTTTTCCAGGTTCAACTCGCTGTACAGGAGGAACAACAACAAATGGTGACTGGATTTTAACGCCCTTATCATTTTCAATCCACGCTTGAGCAAGATAAGGTAGTTTTTCACTTGTATTTGCAACATTCAAAGAAACAGATTTTTTATCTCCTTCAAATATCACTCTTGTGCGGTCTAAGGAAAGTGCTGCTTGTGCACTCGTGGAAATAACACATAATAACCCGATACAAAAATTTTTATTTAGAATAGTCATAACGTCAGCTCTATTAGAATTAAATTTTTATTCATTAACATTGGAACATACTAGTATTAAAGATTGGCCATTGTTTTCTATTTTATCAGGGAAATTAATTTGGCATTTTTTATTTCCACCCCAGCTAACAGTCATTGATTCATTTGGATTAATACCTGTTATATAAGCATTACCAAATTCACCTACTATGCCAGTATTTCTATCTTTCGAATTCGTTATTTGAGCTGCAAAAGGAGGATAACTGCCATCATTTAACCTAATAACAACCATTAATTTCATACCTGAATTAACTTCAAATTTACGATAACCAATAGCACCTTCAGTCAACGTTGCTAATAATACGTTGTCATTAACCTCGGCATCCTCAGGAAGGTTATTAATATCAATTTTAATTTTATTTTTATAATAACTATTCACTTCAGGTAAAATAGCTTTGCCGAAAGCATTTGTATAGACAGGAGTGCTATATCCTTGAACAGGAATATTTTCAACACCATCGGTATCAACTAACAGACGTGTACCACCAGGTAAACTACTTCTATGTATGGCCCCACCATTCATTGTCATAGTCAAACCACCCTGCACATTCAAACCAAATGCAGTATATTGATTATGAACATAAGCAGCTGTCCCGCTTAACGTGGCATTATTCGTTTCATGATAAATATAAGCGTTAGCAAGACCACCTTTACGTTGATTACCCGCACTTATTCTATATGAAGTATTATCATCAACACGATTGAAGAAACCAACGCTATTTGAAATATTATTATCATTATCAATGTTTGAACTGTAACTTAAATTACCACCAGTTCCCCAAGGCATGGTCATACTTACATAAGCACCTTGGTCATTACCCCAATTACTTTTATTTCTAAAGAGACTTAATGATAAAGATAAATTTTTATAATTACCGATGTCAAAATATTTTATTGCAGTGAAATCATAACGGTTTTGGTCAGGCTGATTCCAATATGTTTGGTAACGATAATTTAAACCTGTTGAAAGTCGATAATCTCTAAAGTTTTTACTTAGTGTAACGGTATATAATTCTTTTTGGTGATTTTCCCGAATACCATTATTTTGTTGAGCATCTAAAAATTGAGACATACTCATAAAATCACGTTCAGAAAAACGGTATCCAGCAAATTGTATTTGGCTATCTATATCATCAAATCTTTTCGAATAACTAATTCGATATGAACGACCTTGGTACTTATCTTTGTTACCACCATTATAAAGCTTAGCAATAGATTGAGTTACATCAAACGACAGTGCACCAAATATAAGTAAATCACGTCCAAAACCAGCAGAAAACGCATTATAATTTTGGCTATTAATACTACCTGCAAATAGTGACCAACCGTTTGTTACACCCCATGAGAACTCACCTGTGGCAAACACATCCCCATTAACTCGGTGATCCATATCTGCTGGGCGTCCAAAAGCGACTTTATATCTCACTTGTCCAGGACGAGTTAGATAAGGGATTGTCGCAGTATTAACTTGATATTCTTGAACACGTCCATCTTGCTCTTCAACTCTAACGTCTAAAGTACCACTAACTGCACTACTTAAATCTTGAATGCTAAAAGGTCCGGCGGCAACTTGGGTCTGATAAATAATTCGTCCTTGTTGCGAAATAATGACTTGAGCACTGGTCTGTGCGACACCATTAACCTCTGGAGCATATCCACGTAAATTTGGTGGTAACATAGATAAGTCAGAACCTAATACCGCACCAATAAATCTAAATGTATCAAATAGATCAGATTCTAAATAAACTTCTCCCAACGTTAATTTAGCTTTTAGCTGGGAAATTGCGCGATAAGCATAAAATCGGCTCCACTTAAAATCTGTATTTACAGTCTCTTCAGATCCTGTACCATGGTTTAAACGTCCTTGCCAATCACCACGAACACGCCAAACACCTAAGTTAATACCAGTAACACCATTACTATTTAATGAATATGTATTATTTCCTGACTTATGAGGTCTATTTGTTTTAGCATTTATATTGTAGTCAAATATAAGTCCAGAGATACCTTCATCCCAACGTGAAGCTGGCTCCCATGTTGCATCTGAATATTCGATATAGGCTTGAGGCATACTAATATGTAATGTCAATGTACCAAGATCACCAGTATAAGTTGCACCAGGGAGTGAACTCCAATCAAGGCAACTTTCATCATTTAGCCAAGTGATTTGTTTCAATATTTCTGGTTTTAGGGCTAATAATGAAACTTGTTCTGGTGATAAACAGACTGAACTACCTGTTTCTCGAGATTCATCAGCATAAAAAGTGATTGGTTGTTCAGCAATAACATTTTGGTTAAGCTGAATTTTTAATGTGTAGGTTCCTGGTAGAATATACCCTGACTTTGAAAACTGGGTGACATCAATATTTTCGCCATCTTCTAAATTAAACATATTTGAACTAAATTCAAATGTGTTTGAATAAGCCGGATTAAAAATAAAAAAGGCACTTATTATGATCAGCTTTCTTACTAATACATTTTTTATTTTCAATAATAACATTATGATTATCCGAATAACTAGAATTAGTAATAACTGATTCTATAAATAATAATAGTATGAAAATCACCTGCTCTTATATCAGAGCCATCAGCAATAAGTCTTAATTTATAATTTAAAAACATATCCCCAGGTGAGATTTGTATTTTATCCATACTCTTCCCTGGTATAGCTAACTGCTCACTGGTATCTTTTATTTGTAAAACAACGCCTCTTGCGTCTCCATTGACGGTATAATAATTACCATTATTAGCTCCATCAAAAGTTACATCGAAACTTTCCCATTGAAAGTTTTCTTTTGCTGTTGACACCAACTGGCAATCTATCAATTTAATTGAAAACTCTTTTTCTGGAGATGAACCATATTGGGACATATATGAAATAGGAATAATACCTAAATCTATTGATTGATCTGCACTTCCCGTATCAATTAAGCAAGGTGTTTCAACTATAGTTCCCCTCATATCAACTCGACCATGTCCTTGTTCTGTGGACGAATACGTATATGAAGTGACTAATAATAATGATAAAAGAGATATCAATTTTTTCATTAATAGTTCCAATTAGTAGAACAGGTCAGTTTTATATTAATAAAACTGACCTGCTATTTCTTATTGGTATGCTAAAGTAAAGTTAGCGGTTGCGTAGAATTCACCGACTTTAATAGCCTCATCACCTGTACCACCAAGACCTTTCACATAAGAAGCGAATTGTAGAGTGTTAGGACCAGTACTTAATTGGTGTGGTTTAGTGGCAACGTTGTTCACTACTTTGCTGCCACCAGAAACAATTGCAATACCAGCACCCATTCCTTCTTTGCCATCAAATCCAATTAAGTTGGTATCTTGACCAGCATCAGTGAAGCTAAATGTAGTAGTAACTTGTTTATCAGTTAAGTCAGAGATATCACAGTCAGCTAATTCAATGCTAAATGTTTTAACATGACTTTCACCAGTGTTACTATTAGCAGCTAGTGCCTTACGAGATATTTGGCCGAAATCAACTTCGATTGGGTTTTCTGATTCTATTGAGCATGGAGCATCAATAATATAGCCGTGGAACTTCACTTGACCAGAACCTTGACCTTGTCCACCAGCAGCAAATGCTGATGAGCTTAAAGCTACGGCAGTAGTAATTAAAGTAGCAACAATAACCTTTTTCATACTTTTCCTCTATAATATAAGTAACATCTTATTGACTCTAACGGATGAGCACTTTTAAAAATGATGGACATAGGTATCTTATTTCCATAATAAGATAAACATAATATTCCTTTTAATTTTAAATAAAGGAATATTATGTTTACTCATTAGGGAAAAACTAATGAAATAAATTTTTAGCTTAATGTGAAAATAAAAATCATTTATTATGAAATATTTATTAATTATTCATTAAAATAGAAGTATTAAAGAAATTCTTTGTTTCAGGTATTTTATTATCAAAAAGTGTTTAAATTTACATTTTTGATAAATTCATTAATAGAGACGTTTAGGATATCAAGTATAATAACGAGTGTATCGGCTGTAATATTACAAATATCGTATTCATATCTAGATATTTGTTGTTTGGAAACATTTAATAACTAAGCCAGTTTTTTAACAGTCATTAATCCATTGAACGTATTATTATGAACTCTATTTATTTTTTTTCGACTACTTTTATGAAAAAAGTCTAATATCACATTTGTTACAGTAATCACATGGTTTATTTACCTATTCATATAATTTTATTAATTACCTAGTCGTCATTTTTAATGAGCATAATAAAATAATTTATTTCATTATGTTTTCGACTAAATAATTTACTTGAGATGTTTTATAAAATCAAGACATTGAAAAGTGGTGGTTATAATATTTCATCAAAAACAAAACACTTAATAAGTGTATATTAATTTATTGTTTTTTTATTTAAGTCATTAATGGTTATTCTCTATTAGATTGTCGTATAAGTATGTTTTTTATATTTTATAAATATAACATGTGGTTGCGTTTTTTTTAAAATATTAAAATACTCGTTTTATTTGTTTTTTAGTTTTTTATAAATATATAATAATGAGCAATTCTTATAAATAATACACTATTAACTTGTGGTTTATTTTTGTAAAAAAATAAGTTTATTTTTTTTATTTTAATTATTTACACTATAAAGTAGTAAGTGAGATTTGTTTTTGGTCAAAGTTAAGTTAATTTAATAATTAATTTTTTATAAACTTTCTTTTTATGATTGTTTTAAATTGAGGCTTTTTATGATGCTAGGAATTATTAGATATTATCTATAACTCAAAATTCGATTATTTTATCTAAAATAAATTCATGAAAATTTAAAATTGATAAAATAAGTGATTTATTTCTGTTGTTATTTATCATTTTACTTTATCACCTCAGAGTTGAATAAATCGAAAAAAGATTAAGATATTCTAATTTGGATGTTCTAATATAGTTATAAAAGTATAAATATTAAAAGATCTATCACTTTTCTTGTAAAGAGTGAATTCGATACAGACACCTTAAATACAACTATCATTCTATATGAATTGATATTGAGGATATTGAACAACAAAGATGGATGAGTGATATCAAAATGTGGAGTAGGTTTTTATAGAAGGTTATAGCGGATAATTAGAAAAATAGCGCAACACTCAGCTTCGCCCATAGAAACAAAAAAGCCACTTGCTAAGAAGTGGCTTAATGTGCTGATTTAACAGCTAAAATTTGGTGGCCCCTACTGGACTTGAACCAGTGACCAAGCGATTATGAGTCGCCTGCTCTAACCAACTGAGCTAAGGGGCCTTAATGGAGTGTGATTATACGTGCCATTTGGCACTAGGTCTAGCCTTTGAATGACTGTATGCGCAATTTATGTTCAATTTAAACAATAAAAAAATAAAACAGAGAATAACTATGATATCAATAAGATAGCGTAACGATATCATTAATAAGCATGCGTACAGATACAAAAATATAAATAATAAGGCTATTTTTTATAAATATATGTAGGTGAAATCTATCGTAGTTTAAAGAGATTGTAGATATCGTATCTAAATCCTCATAAAAAAACGCCTGTGATATCACAGGCGTTCATTATAACTTTTATTGAGAGGGAAGTTGATTACTCATCAAGGAAGCTACGTAACACTTCAGAACGGCTTGGGTGGCGTAATTTACGCAGTGCCTTCGCTTCAATCTGACGAATACGTTCACGGGTAACATCAAACTGTTTACCCACTTCTTCCAAGGTATGGTCTGTATTCATATCAATACCAAAACGCATACGCAAGACTTTCGCTTCACGCAGTGTTAAGCCAGCTAACACTTCGTGAGTTGCTGAGCGTAAGCTTTCTGATGTCGCAGAATCCAGTGGCAATTCGAGAGTTGTATCCTCGATAAAATCACCTAAATGTGAATCTTCATCGTCACCGATTGGGGTTTCCATGGAGATAGGTTCTTTAGCGATTTTTAGTACCTTACGGATCTTGTCTTCAGGCATTAACATGCGTTCTGCAAGCTCTTCTGGTGAAGGCTCACGTCCCATCTCTTGCAACATTTGACGAGAGATACGGTTCAGTTTATTAATCGTTTCGATCATATGAACAGGGATACGGATTGTACGCGCCTGATCAGCGATTGAACGAGTAATTGCCTGACGGATCCACCATGTTGCATAAGTTGAGAACTTATAACCACGACGGTATTCAAATTTATCAACCGCTTTCATCAAACCGATATTCCCTTCCTGAATTAGGTCAAGGAACTGTAAGCCACGGTTGGTATATTTTTTCGCGATAGAGATAACGAGACGTAAGTTCGCTTCGACCATCTCTTTTTTCGCACGACGTGCTTTTGCTTCACCGATAGACATGCGACGGTTAATATCTTTAACCTGTTCGATTGTCAATCCAGTTTCAACTTCAATTTGTTGCAGTTTTTGTAAGCTGCGTTGTACTTCTTCTTCAATGCCTGCTAGCTTTTCAGACCAAGGCTTATTCATTGCTCGAGCAGCAGTAAACCATGTGTCATTAGTTTCGTTACCTGTAAACAGCGTAATGAAGTTTTTCTTAGGCATCTTAACTTGATCAACACAAAGACGCATGATGTGACGCTCTTGAGTACGAACTCTGTCCATCATTTCACGCATATTGTTAACCAAATAATCAAACTGTTTCGGTACTAAACGGAACTGTTTGAAAATTTCAGATAACAATAAGATTTCAAGCTCTGTATCTTTGTGGTTGCGACCTTTCGCCTTGATAGTTTGGCGAGTTTTTTCGTATTGCTCACGAAGCTCAGTAAACTTCTGACGTGCTAATTCAGGATCGATGCTGTTATCGTCATCGCTATCGCTGTCATTGTCGCCATCTTCGTCTTCATCTTCATCTTCGTCTTCAGCGTCATTGGCAACTTCATCATCTTCTTTGCCTAAATTGACATCTTCACTTTCTGCCACTTCTTCGGCATTAGGGTCAATAAATGCAGTAATTAAGTCTGAAAGACGTGCTTCGCCTGCTTCAACACGATCATATTGTTCAAGAAGATAAGTAATTGCTTCAGGATATTCTGCAACGGAACATTGAACTTGATTAATACCATCTTCAATGCGTTTTGCGATATCAATTTCACCTTCCCGGGTGAGCAGTTCAACTGTCCCCATTTCACGCATATACATACGCACAGGGTCGGTTGTACGGCCAATCTCAGATTCTACACTAGAAAGTACCTGAGCTGCGGCTTCTGCAGCATCATCATCAGTATCATTTGAATTTTCTGCCAGCATCAGATCATCGGCGTCAGGTGCTTCTTCCATAACCTGAATGCCCATGTCGTTAATCATCTGGATGATGTCTTCGATTTGATCTGAATCGACGATATCTTCCGGCAGATGGTCATTGACCTCAGCATAGGTCAGGTAGCCTTGCTCCTTACCTTTAGTAACAAGTAGCTTCAGCTGTGACTGCGGGTTTTGCTCCATAAGACGGTATCCACACTTCAAAGTAATTTGGGTTGGTGTCGGGTCGGCGATAACTGTTTAGCCAACAATAACTACGGAGGGGCATTTTCATTGTCGATTGCTACGATCCCCTCAGCGTAGCAA
Organism: Proteus penneri; assembly: GCF_022369495.1. Classification (NCBI taxonomy): domain Bacteria; kingdom Pseudomonadati; phylum Pseudomonadota; class Gammaproteobacteria; order Enterobacterales; family Morganellaceae; genus Proteus; species Proteus penneri. The sequence continues at coordinate 2,729,972 of NZ_CP059690.1, read as the reverse complement.
ATGTAGGTTTTTAGTACCTACCGATAGCGGCAATTAAGCCGTGTTTTTAATCTTAATTTTGTATTTACTTTTTAACGCGTGCCTGTATTATCAATTGGACTTCTTCGCGTTCATCTTGCGTTAGACCTTCTGTTCTCTCTTTCGCAATAAGCGCGTTTAAACGTTCGTCCATTGCGGTTAAAAAAATATGATCTAACGTGTCTGTAAAGGTTTTTTCTGCAATCTCATCTATATCTATATCGTTCCACATTGCCAATTTTTCAAGCTGTTTACCGAATTTATTCTCTCTATAGAGTTCGATAATCTGCCCTGTATTCAGGCCTGGTTGTGCTTGGCAAACAGAAACTAATTCAATAAAAAGCGATAAACCTGCGATTTTTTCTGTACTTAATCCCTCGAGAGGGGGCACTAATTTAGAGAATTCTGGGTTTTGTATCAATAGGGCAATCAATATACGCATCGGTGTTGTGCGTAATTTTGTCGGTTGATACGATAACTCGTGATTAACCGGCGTTCTGCCAAATAATCGATCCATCTGCTCAATATCGGGATTTCCCGTTAAGCTTCCAAGCTCTCTTAATAAATATAGACGTAAAGTTTCACTTGGGATCTTATCTATTAATGGTCTGGCTAAACTATATAGCTTACCATTGCCTTCTTGAGTACTCAGATCCACTTGAGGAACGAGTGAATCAAATAAAAATTCTGATAATGAATGTGCTTGTTCCATACGTTTTTCAAAAGATTCTTTACCTTCACGACGAACCAGAGAATCGGGATCATCACCTTCGGGTAAAAACATAAAACGTAAAGAGCGGCCATCATTTAAAAAAGGAAGGGCGGTTTCTAATGCTCGCCATGCGGCATCACGTCCAGCTCTATCTCCATCATAGCAGCAAATAATGTTATCCGTTGTTCGAAAAAGCAACTGGATATGTTCTGCTGTGGTGGAGGTTCCTAATGAGGCAACGGCATAATCAATACCAAACTGTGCTAATGCCACAACATCCATATAACCTTCAACAACTAATAGCTTTGTGACGTTATTATTAGATTGTTGTGCTTCATAAAGTCCGTAAAGTTGACGGCCCTTATGGAAAATCTCTGTTTCTGGTGAGTTTAAGTATTTAGGTAAATCATCACCTAAAACACGCCCACCAAAGGCAATAACTCGGCCACGTCTATCTCGGATAGGAAACATGACGCGTTGGCGAAAACGATCATAAGTGCGACCATTATCGTTAGTGATTACCATACCCGCTTCAAGAAGTAAGGCTCTATTATCGGCATCTTGACCAAAACGTTTTAGGACGTTATCCCAACCAGTTGGCACAAATCCAATAGAAAAACGGGTAATAATTTCTTCACTAAGCCCACGATGCGCAAGGTAGTTTCTTGCTTCCTGTGCATCAGGTTTATTGAGAGCGTTACTATAATACTGATTCAATCTCTCCATCACTTGATAGAGATTTTGTCTTATATGTCGTTCAATAGGGCTACTGCCTGTTCCTGATTCATAAGGAACTTCTAACCCATGCATTGCTGCTAACTCTTCAATGGTTTCGACAAAATCGAGCCTGTCGTAATTCATCAAAAAATCAATAGCATTGCCATGCGCGCCACAACCAAAACAGTGGTAAAACTGTTTGTCACTATTTACTGTAAAAGAGGGCGTTTTTTCATTATGAAACGGACAACACGCTGAATGATTTTTGCCTTGTTTTTTTAACGGCACGCGAGCGTCGATAAGATCGATGATATCGGTTCGAGCTAGCAAATCATTGATAAATGAACGTGGAATTCGTCCAGCCATAAGCCCTTTTACGCCTGTTGTTGAACGAGAATAAGCCGCGCTCTCGAAAGAAAGCACGGCCTTTAACTGCGACTACTGTGTCTGCATATGTTGCGGTATAAGCCGCAATATATTAGTACAGACGAGTACGACGTGCGTTTTCGCGAGCTAATTTTTTAGCGTGACGTTTTACTGCTGATGCTTTAGCACGTTTACGTTCAGTCGTTGGTTTTTCATAAAACTCACGACGACGAACTTCTGCTAATACGCCTGCTTTTTCACAAGAGCGTTTGAAACGACGAAGAGCAACGTCAAATGGCTCGTTTTCACGTACTTTGATTACCGGCATGTGCCTCTCACCTCAATAGAAATCGGTTTGCGCTGGCATTATTTAAGCCAGCCGACATTTAAAATGGTGCGGAATTTTACTTCAAAGCAGGGCACTTTGTAAAGAGATGCACAAAATTGAAACGCAAACTCTCACTTTTGTGTCTTTTTAATAAGCACAAAAAGCGAAAGTCGCTAACCACACATTTAAATCACTTAAAATAGGTGGATAATTATAGACCAGAAAAAGGAATTTGTCACATGCTGGTATGTAAAAGATGTCGTGAAGGCGTATAAAATCACCGAAATAATGATACAATTGACTTATTACGCGGATCAGCGATGAAGAATTTGGAAGCGTCATGCGAGTTTTAGGTATTGAAACATCTTGCGATGAAACCGGTATCGCAATTTACGATGATAAAGCCGGTCTATTAGCAAATCAACTTTATAGCCAAATTAAATTGCACGCCGATTATGGTGGTGTGGTTCCTGAGTTGGCTTCACGAGATCATATCCGTAAAACAGTGCCACTTATTCAAGCCGCGCTTAAAGAAGCAAATCTGACTGCAAAAGATATTGATGCGGTTGCTTATACTGCGGGACCTGGTCTTGTAGGCGCATTACTTGTAGGTGCAACTATTGGGCGTTCATTAGCGTTTGCGTGGGATGTTCCCGCTATTCCTGTTCATCATATGGAAGGCCATTTATTAGCACCAATGCTTGAAGAAAAAACCCCCGAGTTTCCATTTGTGGCACTTCTGGTTTCTGGTGGTCATACACAGTTAATTAGTGTGACAGGAATTGGTGAATACACCTTATTGGGTGAATCTATAGATGATGCGGCTGGTGAGGCTTTTGATAAAACGGCAAAACTGTTGGGATTAGATTACCCTGGTGGTCCAGTATTATCGAAAATGGCGCAACAAGGTACAGAAGGCCGCTTTGTTTTTCCTCGTCCAATGACAGACAGGCCGGGACTTGATTTTAGTTTCTCAGGTTTAAAAACTTTTGCGGCTAATACTATTCGTCAAAATGATGATACAGACCAAACGCGCGCGGATATCGCACGCGCGTTTGAAGATGCAGTTGTTGATACGTTAGCAATAAAATGTCGTCGAGCCTTAGAACAAACAGGTTTTAAGCGTTTAGTCATGGCGGGTGGAGTGAGTGCAAACCGCACATTACGTGCAAAAATGGAAGCTGTTATGAAGCAAATCGGTGGAGAAGTCTTTTATGCTCGCCCTGAGCTTTGTACAGATAATGGCGCAATGATTGCATTGGCAGGTATGATCCGTTTTAAAGGTGGTACAGAAGGCCCATTAAGTGTGACGGTAAGACCACGTTGGCCTTTAGCTGAATTACCTGCGCTTGATAAGCAATAATTTATTTGAGTATTTAGATTTTATTCCTTTGTTAAAAAGCCACTTTTTTTCAAAAGTGGCTTTTTGTTTTTGGTGTTTATTTGAAGCGTAGCGTAATGTAATTAATCTTCTTTTTCTTGTTCTTTTGCTTCTTGAATGATCTCTTTTTCTGTTTTTTCCGTTTTTTTCTTCAATTTTTGCCAAATCCGACTCTCTTGACCACGCCATAAACGTTGAATATTGTCATGATGGCGGTAAAGTACAAGGCATGATAATAACGCAACGGGATAAGTGAATTCTGGTTTAAACCACCAAACATAAAAAGGGGCGAGTAATGCGCTGATAATCGCGCCAAGTGATGAATAGCCACTAAGTAATACGGTGAGTAACCACGTTCCTGCGATAAGACCACTTAAATCCCAGCCAATTGCGGCAATGGCACCAAAGGCGGTTGCAACCCCTTTTCCTCCTTTAAAGTGGAAAAAAACAGGGTAGATATGCCCAAGACATGCGGCAATGGCGACAATGCCGAGGTAAAAAGGAGGCACATTTAAGTAATAGGCGAGCCAAACAGGGATCATCCCTTTTAGGACGTCACAGATAAGAACGGCTGCTGCGGCTACTTTTCCACCAATACGTAGGACGTTGGTCGCTCCGGGATTGCCAGAGCCAAATTTTCTTGGATCAGGTAATCTTGCCAGTCGGCAAATCAATATCGCGCTGGAGATTGAGCCGCACAAGTAGGCGAAGATGATCATTCCAAGTGCGTTAGCACTCATTTGTATTCTCCAATGTTTATGTAAGTTCGTTAGGCATGTATGGATAATACGCATATTTCATCGGAAGTGGTATCCGATGAACAGAAAAAATAAGAGATGACGTGATGGATATCGTATTTATTGAGCAATTATCAGTAATAACTACAATCGGTGTTTATGATTGGGAAAAAACCATAAAACAAAAATTAGTGTTCGATATCGAAATGGAATGGGATAACAAACGCGCATCCCAAACTGATGATGTTGTTCATTGTTTAGATTATGCCAGTGTGAGCAATGCAATCATTGATTATGTCGAGAGTCGACGTTTTGAATTAGTTGAACGAGTAGCTGAAGAAGTGGCACAGCTATTGATAACGCAATTTGCTGTACCAAGAGTAAAAATTAAATTAGCGAAACCGGGAGCTATTGCACAAGTGACAAATGTGGGTGTGATTATTGAGCGTAAAGCTTAATTACTCACTTTCTCGATTAAGTTGCGATTTCCATTTAATAATCGCAACTTCTCGTTGCTTGGTTAGCGCATCTCGTATTGCACTTCCTTTTAATCCACTTTCAATGATTGGCTTAATATCCACATTATTTGCAACGGCGAAAGCTTGGCAAAAAAATGCGTGTTGTGGATAAGCTAGGTTTTCTAACCCGAGACGTCCTCTAGCATCCGCTTCACTGACCATTGCTAATTGTTCAACACGTTCAGGCTTTCGCCATGCATCAATAGCATCAAATAAGCGGATAATTTTAGAAGGGCGCATTCTATCGATACGATGGATATGATCGTGAAATTTTGCTGTTAAACGAGCCAAATCACGAATGTGATTTGGAATACGATATCGTTGACACAATGCTTCAACTAAAGGTACACCAGCAGGCCCATGACCGTGATGATGAGGCCAATTTTCAGGAGGCGTTAATCCTTTTCCTAGATCATGACATAAGGCACTAAAGCGTACCGCAATATCGTCTGTTAATTGACTGGCGATATTCAGTACCATCATGGCATGAATACCCGTATCGATTTCTGGGTGCCATTTTTCAGGAGCCGGTACGCCAAATAAGGCATCAATTTCGGGGAAAAGAACTTTTAAAGCACCGCACTGGCGTAAAACTTCAAAATAAACCTGAGGGGCATGGCTCTCAAGGGCTTTTTCAGTCTCTTTCCAAACGCGTTCTGCCGTTAGTGCATTTAGTTCGCCACTTTGTGCCATTGTCTTCATTAATTGCAGTGTTTCTGGTGCTACGCTAAAACCTAAAGGCGCAAATCGAGCCGCAAAACGTGCAACCCGCAAAACTCTTAAAGGATCTTCTGAAAAGGCATCGGAGACGTGGCGAAGCAATCGTGCATTGATGTCATCTATACCTTGGTAAGGGTCAATGTATTCACCATTTGCAGAATACGCTATGGCATTTATAGTGAGATCGCGACGTGCAAGATCGTCTTCTAATGTGACATCAGGAGCGGCATAACAAGTAAATCCCGTGTAACCTGATCCAGATTTTCGTTCCGTACGTGCAAGTGCATATTCTTCATGCGTATCAGGATGAAGAAAAACAGGAAAATCTTTGCCGACTTGTTGATAGCCTTGTTGTAACAGTTCTTCGGGTGTTGCACCAACAACAACCCAATCTCTGTCTTTTACAGGTATCTGTAATAATTGATCACGCACAGCGCCACCAACAAGGTATATATTCACGGGATCATGATTCCTTTTGGCTGAATATTAGTTCATCCAACGATCGTTGCGTTTACGACGACGAGGAATGATATGCGGAAGGATCAGACCAAAAATCAGACCTGCACCAGCAACACCACCACCATACATAAACCACTGTAAAATGATGTCACGTTGTCGGTCATCTAACTGTTGATTAGCAAAATCGAGTTTTTTCTCTGCGACAGCGAGCTTTGTTCTCATTTGCTCATTTTCTTTTTTCAAACCATTGATGATGTCATCGCTGTTTGAAACTTTATTTTGCATATCAATGGTGCGTTGGTTCCAGCTTTGGTCGATATTTGCCAGTTTATCACGCAGTGTTTGGATCTCTTTTTCCATAGCAGGGATGCGAGTACGCATACTTGGCTGCGTGCTGAGTTGGTTTTCTGGTAACCAAACAGTACGATCTTTATCATCTTTAACCTGTACATAACCCGTTGCTGCATTACGAGAAAGTACAGTCACGGTTGAGCCCGAATTTAAAGAGCCAACAATTCGATACTGATTTCCAGGTCCACTGTGTACATAAGTGGATAATTCATCGGAAACATAGCGAGTTTCTGCGTGTGAGCTCAGAGAAACACCTAAGCCAAGTAAGGAAAGAAAAAGTAAGGGTAATTTTCGCATTATGTTTTCAACTTTTTTATCTATACAAGAGAATATTTTTACTGATACTAAAGAGTAAAGTTTGCGTAAGCAAATAGTAAACCAGAATGAGAACACTCTTAACTGGTAGAATATAGGGATAATCTGCCTTTTATTCATTATTGTTATTAGGCTATCACTTGCTAAATGAAAATGCGTTAAATATTTTACTAATCAATTGATTTACTTAAGGGAAATAGAATGAGCCAATTAGAAACCGAACTCAAAATGAGTGCCATACCTGCCGCTATTCCTCACATTATTCAGCGCATTCTGACTCTACCACATCAGCACGCTGCCCCCAAAAAGCTGACTAATCTTTACTTTGAGACGACAGATAATCAAATTCGTCGTTGGGATATGGGGTTGCGTATTCGTGGTGTTGATGAACGTTATGAAATGACAATTAAAACAGCGGGTAAAGTTGTTGCAGGTTTGCATCAACGTCCAGAATATAACGTTGAATTAACACAACCTAAATTAGATTTGGCTCGCTTTCCTGCGGAAATCTGGCCAGAAAAAACGGATCTCACTTTATTAGAATCCCAGCTTAATGTGTTATTTCATACCGATTTTTATCGTGAAATCTGGCTTGTTGAGTATCAAGACAGTCAAATAGAAGTGGTCTTAGATCAAGGTGCTATTCGTACTGAGCAATATGAATTACCCATCGAAGAGTTTGAGCTAGAACTTAAAAAAGGTAAGGTGTCAGACGTTATTGCATTAGCGACGTATTTAGGTGAAAAAGGCGGATTACGTCTTGCCTCTCGCAGTAAAGCGGCTCGAGGTTATTATCTGGCAAAAGATAAGCCTGCGTTATCGTTGAGTGTCGTAAATCTTTCTCCTAGTGATACTACGGCACAACAACTGACAAAATGGTTAAGTGCAATACAGGCATTAGAAGAAGCTATTTTTGCTAATCCAACACCTCCGACAATAACTATGCCAGCGATGTTGGCATTATTTTCAGATTGGTGCAAAAAACAGTCAGATCTGCCTGAATTTATGCAACAGTCACTCAATGCAATTTCACCGTTAACATTTACAACTGCAACCAACTATTATCATGTTTTATGGTTGAACTTTAAGTTATCTTCTACGTCGTGGTTACTGTCTATTGCTTAATTTCCTGACAACGTGAGAATCTATTTATGTCTGTTATCAGTGTACTTCAATCATTGTGGGATAAAGCACAGTGTGGTTTTTCTTCTCAACTTAATGCGCTGGCACCTTTTAGTGAACAAGAACAACAATTTCTTGCATTTAGTCCCTTTGCAACCGAGCATTTTCGGGTTAATCCTCAATGGTTGACTGATATCAGGCAAAATCCACCAACTTGTGTCGAATGGCAGAGTTATGAATCTCAATTAACGGCAAAATTAGCCAATATTGATAATGAAGATGATGTGATGCGGATCTTACGCCAATTTCGTCATCAACAATTAGTGCGAATTGCATGGTTACAATTTTTTCAATTAGGCGATATTCCTTGTGTGCTAAAACATTTGAGTGTATTGGCTGAAACATTAATTTGTGTCGCGAGAGATACGCTTTATCAGCAATGTTGCCAACAATGGGGGACGCCTTGTGATAGTGAAGGTAAACCTCAGCCATTACTGATTTTAGGCATGGGGAAATTAGGTGGATTTGAACTTAATTTTTCTTCTGATATCGACTTAATTTTTGCCTATCCTGAAAATGGATTTACGCAAGGTGGACGTCGAGAATTAGATAACGCACAGTTTTTTACTCGCTTAGGTCAAAAGCTTATTAAAGCGCTGGATCAGCATACCATTGATGGTTTTGTCTATCGTGTTGATATGCGATTACGCCCTTTTGGTGAAAGTGGGCCTTTGGTGATGAGCTTTGCGGCGCTGGAAGATTATTACCAAGAGCAAGGGCGAGACTGGGAGCGCTATGCAATGATCAAAGCGCGTGTTTTAGGTGCAGAAAAGAGAGAGTATTGCCAAGTTTTACGGCAAATGTTGCGTCCTTTCGTTTATCGTCGTTATATTGATTTTAGTGTTATTCAATCACTTAGAAATATGAAATCCATGATAAGTCGTGAAGTTCGTCGTCGTGGCATGATTGATAATATAAAATTAGGCTCTGGTGGTATTCGTGAAATCGAATTTATTACTCAGGTTTTCCAGTTAATTCGTGGAGGAAGGGAGCCTGAGTTACAAAACAATTCATTATTAACAGTGCTTAATGTTATCACCAAACTTGAACTATTAACGCCACAAGAAACCGCCCAATTGTCTGATAGTTATCTTTTCCTTCGTCGATTAGAAAACTTACTGCAATCTATTGGCGATCAACAAACCCAAACTTTACCTGAAAGTGAAGAAGATAAAGCACGGTTAACTTTCGCAATGGGATTTGATGATTGGGATACGCTTTATCAAGAGATTAACCACAAGATGCGGGCTGTTTCCGTGATTTTCACGCAATTAATTGGTGAAGAAGACGAGAACGATGATGAAGATGATATCTCTGAATTTAAACGTCTTTGGTTACTTGGACGCTTACCTGAAACGTCGTCATTATTTCATGAAACATTAACCATTGAAGCGCTTGAGGCTATAAATCAGACGTTGCAGATTTTTCGCCAAGATATTGGCAAGCGAACTATTGGGCCGAGAGGACGCGATGTTCTTGACGCCTTAATGCCAAAACTATTGGCTAAAATTTGCCAGCAACCTCAAACATTAGTCACGTTAAAACGGATCACTCCATTACTATTAAGCATTGTCAGTCGCACGACATATTTAGAGTTGATGCAAGAGTCTGATGAAGTTTTAACACACGTTATTCGATTATGTGCAGCATCTCCGATGATCGCAGAACAATTAGCGCTTCATCCTTTATTGTTAGATGAATTACTTGATCCTAATTCACTCTATCAGCCACTACCTTTAGATGCCTATCGTGATGAATTACGTCAATATTTATTACGTGTACCAGAAGAAGATGAAGAGCAACGATTAGAAGCACTGCGCCAATTTAAGCAAGCCCAACTGTTGCGCATTGCTGCGGAAGATATCACAGGTGTATTACCGGTGATGAAAGTTAGCGATCATTTAACCTATTTAGCTGAAGCTATTATTCATGCGGTTGTGCATCAAGCTTGGTCATATATGGTGAAACGTTATGGTGAGCCTGAACATTTATCTCATCGTGATGGATTGGGCTTTGCGGTGATTGGATACGGTAAATTGGGGGGATGGGAATTAGGCTATAGCTCAGATTTGGACTTGGTTTTTTTATTAGATTGTCCAATGAATATCATGACAACTGGAGCAAAACAGATCGATGCCCGCCAATTTTATCTTCGTTTAGCACAGCGTATTATCCATTTATTTAGTACCCGAACCTCCTCTGGCGTATTGTATGAAGTCGATGCGCGTTTACGCCCTTCAGGTGAATCAGGAATGTTAGTAAGTACGATCCAAGCTTTCGATGAATATCAGAAAAATGAAGCTTGGACATGGGAACATCAAGCCTTAATTCGTGCCAGAATGATTTACGGTGACGAGCAACTACAACAGATGTTTTCACGTATTCGTCATGAAACATTGTGCCTCTCTCGGGATGCTGATGTGTTACAAAATGAAGTCCGCGATATGCGTAAAAAAATGGTACAACATCTTGCACCAACACAAGCAGACAAGTTTGATTTAAAAAACTCATCTGGTGGTATTACTGATATTGAATTTATCGCGCAATATTTAGTATTGCGTTTTTCTCATCAATACCCTGCTTTAACTCGTTGGTCTGATAATGTGCGTATTTTTGAGTTAATGGCAAAGCATCAAGTAATGGATGAAGATGAAGCTCTCGCTTTAACACATGCTTATGTCACTTTGCGTAATGAATTACATCATCTGGCGTTACAAGCATTACCTGCCATTGTGGATAATCATTGTTTTATCGCAGAGCGAGAGTGTGTATTAAAAAGCAAACTGAAGTGGCTTGGTGAACAAGAGTAATGGTTTGTTGGCATGAAGTCTTTATGTGTATCTCTTTTTGCCTAACAAGTTATGGTATTATTTCGGCTTATTTTGAAAATAAATGTGGAGTATGGGATGAAAGTAACGCTGCCGGATTTTAATAAGGCCAATGTGTTGGTTGTCGGTGACGTCATGTTAGACCGCTATTGGTATGGCCCAACAAGTCGAATTTCACCAGAAGCCCCAGTGCCAGTGGTTAAAGTCGATACCACAGAAGAGCGACCAGGCGGTGCCGCAAACGTTGCGATGAATATTGCGTCTCTTGGTGCTAATTCGCGTTTAGTGGGTTTAACAGGTATTGATGAAGCCGCAAAAGCATTGAGTAATACATTAAATCAGGTCAATGTGCGTTGTGATTTTGTCTCTGTTGCGACACACCCAACGATCACAAAATTACGTGTTCTTTCTCGTAATCAGCAATTAATTCGTCTTGATTTTGAAGAAGGGTTTAGCAACGTTGATCCTCAACCTATCTATGAACGAATTCAACAAGCGTTGCCTTCTATTGGCGCTCTGATTTTATCAGATTACGCGAAAGGCGCACTTTCTCATGTTCAAGAGATGATCCAACTGGCAAAAAAAGCGGGTGTACCTGTATTAATTGATCCTAAGGGATCTGATTTTGAACGCTATCGTGGTGCGACGCTATTAACGCCAAATATGTCTGAATTTGAACAAGTCGTTGGGGTATGTAAAACCGATGATGAGCTGGTGGAAAAAGGGACTCAATTAGTTCGAGATTTAGATCTTGAAGCGTTGCTGATCACTCGTTCAGAACGTGGAATGAGCTTACTTCGTGCAAATGAAGCGCCATTGCATTTACCAACCCAAGCACAAGAAGTCTATGATGTTACTGGGGCTGGTGATACGGTAATTGGTGTATTAGCCACCTCTTTAGCTGCTGGCAAACCTTTAAGTGAAGCTTGTTTCCTGGCTAATGCAGCAGCGGGTGTTGTTGTCGGTAAATTAGGAACATCGACAGTATCACCTATTGAACTGGAAAACGCCATTCGTGGTCGTGCTGACAACGGTTTTGGTATAATGGAAGAAGAACAATTAAAACAAGCAGTTGAATTAGCACGTCAGCGCGGTGAGCGTATTGTGATGACTAATGGATGTTTTGATATTCTTCACGCAGGCCATGTTAGTTATTTAGCCAATGCACGAAAATTAGGTGATCGTTTGATTGTTGCTGTAAATAGCGATGCTTCAACAAAGCGTTTAAAAGGTGAAACTCGTCCTGTTAATCCATTAGAGCAACGTATGACAGTGCTTGGCGCTTTAGGTGCAGTAGACTGGGTTGTTGCATTTGAAGAAGATACACCACAGCGTTTAATCGCTTCTGTCTTACCGGATATCTTAGTGAAAGGTGGTGATTATAAACCTGAAGATATCGCGGGTAGTAAAGAAGTTTGGGCTGCAGGCGGTGAAGTAAAAGTGCTAAACTTTGAAGATGGCATTTCTACAACAAATATTATTAATGCGATTAAAAAGAAATAATTAAGCTCTTTTATTAAGTTTAAAAAGCACTCTACGGGGTGCTTTTTGCTATAGCGATTATTTATTATTAATAACTATTGCTCTCGTTTTAAATGATACTCAACAATATAATCTTGGGTATTTCTATACATTATTGAATAATTTATATAATCACCATTGGTGCTGTATGATAATGTGCTGAGTCTTAATATTGGAATGTTATTCTCTATTTTTAATAATTGACAAATATTGTTGTCTGGTATTATAGGGTGAAATGTCTCGTAACTTCCCGCTATTTTTATTTGGCAAATATTTTCAATAAAATCAAATTTAGAACCTTCTAAATGGGTTAAGGTTAAATTACGAAAATATTTAACAGGCATATAACTATCTTCAACAATAAGTGGTTTATTATCAACGTAACGTATTCTCCTTGAATAAAAAATACGTTCATTTGAATTAATTCGTAGTTTACTGGCGATAGATAAAGGACAGGGAATAACGCTAAATTCTATCACTTCACTTCTTACATTGTGGCCTGTATTTGCCATTAATTCGACAAAGCCTTTTAGGCTAGCATTTTCATGATGAACATCTTTTTCTTTAATATAAGTACCAGAGCCATGTTTTCGTTCTAATAATCCTGCGGTCACTAATAAATCCACCGCTTTACGTATTGTCATTCTCGATACGTTGTATTGTTGTGCTAATGATTTTTCTGCTGGTAAAGGGTCACCAATTTGGTATCCAGCCGAATTTATTTGAATTCTTAGGCTTTTTGCAATGTCTTTGTAGATCACTTTTATACCTCTTTTCACTCTTAAAATCGGCTCTTTTTATTTAATCTATCTGAATATAATTTTTTGATATATAAGAAAATCATTTATAACTCTAAAATGTGAACGTTATCAAAAAATAAAAAGTGATCTGCCTTTTGACTAAAAATGAGATCACTTTGACTGAAAGATTAGTATGAATCAGATCACGAATAACTCATTTCAGATGAGAGAATAAAGAGAAAAGAATCTAATCTGAATTTACAGAAAAAAAATGAATTAAATAGCATATCGTTTCAGTAGCAGTAAATAAGAGGATATTTTTATGCTCAGTCAAATACAACGATTTGGTGGAGCCATGTTTACTCCTGTCCTGCTATTTCCATTTGCAGGTATTGTTGTAGGCATTGCAATTCTATTACAGAATCCATTATTTATTAGTGAAGATTTATTAAGACCCGATAGTTTATTTTCCCAAATTGTTCATATTATTGAAGAAGGGGGATGGACTGTTTTTCGTAATATGCCTCTTATTTTTGCAATTGGCTTACCAATTGGTTTAGCTAAAACTGCACAAGCAAGAGCTTGTCTTGCTGTAATGGTAAGTTTTCTCACTTGGAATTATTTTATTAATGCAATGGGAATAGTTTGGGGCAGTTATTTCGGCGTAGATTTTACAAATGAAATCGGCGGAAATAGTGGCTTAACAATGATAGCTGGAATTAAAACATTAGATACCAGCATTATTGGAGCAATTATTATTGCGGGTATAGTTACCGGTATTCATAATCGTTATTTCGATAAACAACTTCCTGTCTTTTTAGGTATATTTCAAGGAACATCTTATGTTGTATTAATTAGTTTTTTTGTGATGTTACCTTTAGCGTGGATAACATTATTTTTCTGGCCTAAAGTGCAAATTGGTATTCAATCTTTGCAAGTATTTATGGTTGAATCTGGCTCTTTAGGTGTTTGGATATATACCTTTCTTGAACGTATTTTAATTCCTACTGGCTTGCATCACTTTATTTATGGTCCTTTTATTTTTGGTCCCGCTGTCACTGAACATGGTATTCAAGTTGATTGGGCTCAAAATATGCAATATTTCAGTCAAAGCACCCAATCTTTAAAAGAGTTATTTCCTGAAGGTGGCTTTGCTTTACATGGCAACAGCAAAGTCTTTGGTTCTATTGGTATAGCACTTGCTCTTTATTTTACTGCTGCACCTAAAAATAGAGCCAAAATTGCAGGTTTACTTATACCCTCTGCATTGACCGCGGTATTTGTGGGAATAACAGAACCGTTAGAGTTTACATTCTTATTTATCTCTCCGTTATTGTTTGCCATTCATGCCGTGTTAGCCGCCACATTAGCGACAACGCTTTATCACTTTGGTGTTGTCGGAAATATGGGTGGGGGGATCATCGATAATTTCCTGCCTATGAATTGGATCCCTATGTTCCATAACCATTACGGGATGATTATTACACAAATAGTCATAGGCCTTATTTTTACAATGATTTGGTTTGTGGTGTTTAGAACATTAATTATCAAACTTAATTTAAAAACACCAGGTCGTGAAGAAGATGATGAAGAGATCAAGCTTTATAGCAAACAAGATTATAAAAATAAAAAGTCACAAACTTCAGATAGTTCAAAAACAGAAAAAGAAGACCGCAAACTCGCCCTTCCTAAAGGCATTCTTGAAGGCCTAGGGGGAAGTAAAAATATCAAATCTTTAAATAACTGTGCAACACGTTTACGTATTGAAGTGATAGATAACGAGATAGTTGAAACGGATGCCTATTTTAAAGAGCTCGGTGTACATGGTGTGGTGCGTAAAGGTCATGCATTACAAATCATTATCGGGCTACACGTTTCTCAAGTGAGAGACAAAATTGAACAACTTATGAAAGAAGATACACAAAATATCACCTTGTCGGAGGCTATATAATGAAGAAGTTCTCAGTCGTAATTGCAGGTGGCGGTAGTACATTTACACCCGGTATTATTTTGATGCTACTGGAAAATTTAAAACGTTTTCCATTAAGAGCCATCAAATTTTATGACAATGATGCCGAGCGGCAAGAAACCATTGCTAAAGCTTGTGAAATAATTCTTACTGAAAAAGCACCTGAAATTGAATTTTGCTATACCACAGATCCTAAAACTGCTTTCACGGATGTTGATTTTGTTATGGCTCATATTCGTGTTGGTAAATATCCAATGCGTGAAAAAGATGAAAAAATTCCTTTACGCCATGGCGTATTAGGACAAGAAACCTGTGGGCCTGGTGGTATCGCTTATGGTATGCGCTCTATTGGTGGAGTATTGGAATTGGTTGAATATATGGAAAAATATTCACCAAATGCATGGATGCTAAATTATTCTAACCCAGCAGCAATTGTCGCTGAAGCTACTCGCCGTTTAAAACCTAATGCGAAGATCTTAAATATTTGTGATATGCCAATTGGCATTGAATCACGTATGGCACAAATTGCAGGATTAAAATCACGCAAAGAGATGCGAGTCCGTTACTACGGTTTAAATCACTTTGGTTGGTGGACTCAGGTCGAAGATTTGCAAGGTAATGATTTACTGCCGGTTATTCGTAAACATGTTGCCGAACATGGATATATTCCAAAAGTGGCAGGTGAGCCGGTTGAAGCAAGTTGGAATGATACATTCGGTAAAGCAAAAGATGTGTGGGCGTTAGATCCATCAACGATGCCAAACACTTACTTGAAGTATTATCTATTCCCAGATTATGTCGTTGCGCATTCTGATCCTCATCATACTCGTGCGAATGAAGTGATGGAGCACAGAGAAAAGAATGTATTTAGCGCTTGTCGAGCCATTACAGCCGCTGGTAAATCATCAGCAGGTCATCTTGAAATAGATGAACATGCCTCTTATATTGTCGATCTTGCAACGGCTATCGCGTTTAATACTCAAGAAAGAATGTTGCTGATCGTTCCTAATAACGGTTCAATTATTAACTTTGATCCTGAAGCAATGGTGGAGATCCCTTGTATTGTCGGAAGCCATGGGCCAGAGCCTTTAGTCATGGGTAAAATTCCATTATTCCAAAAAGGGATGATGAGCCAACAAGTTGCAGTTGAAAAATTAGTAGTAGAAGCATGGATTGAAAAATCTTATTTGAAACTTTGGCAGGCGATTACAATGTCTAAAACAGTACCTAGTGCGACTGTTGCAAAAGCAATTTTAGATGATTTAATTGAAGCGAATAAAGACTATTGGCCAGAATTAAAATAGTTGTTAATAACGATATTTAGTAGATAAAAAATAACCCTGTGTCTTTATGAGATACAGGGTTTTTGCTTTATGGCTTAAATAAGCAATAAAGTCATTGGCTAAGCTTTATTTTCTGCTGGAGTTTCTACCACAATTTCAACCTCTTCAACTTGGGTAACTTCAGCTTGAGGTTTTGCCTGCAGACTCGCTTCTAGCTCATTTAAACGTTGTTCTAAACGATTAAGTTTTTCACGAGTGCGTAATAAGACTTGAGTTTGTACATCAAACTCTTCGCGATTGACTAAATCCAATTTGTTTAATTGAGATTGCAGAACAGTGCGGATTTTTTTATCAATATCATCACCAAAATCTTTAACGCCTTGTGGCAGTACGTTTTGGATTTGGCGCGCGACTTGTTCAAGTTTTTTCGGGTCCAACATGGGAAATCCTCACAAATAAAATAGAAAGCTGAGGTTAAGTGTAATATGAGGACAGAGGGAATAAAACTAGATATCAAGATTATTGTTACTTTTTATTATAAATCGTTAAATAACCGTATGTCATAAAATGATTATGTGATGAAACAAAGATTGTCGTCGATTGATGATTGCCTCTTATAATTTTAAAGCGTATAGTTTCACCGTTAATCTCAGGGCGGGGTGAAAGTCCCCACCGGCGGTAGATACCTGAATACATAGGTAAAGCCCGCGAGCGCTTTGTGTTGCTATTGTAATGCAAAGGTCAGCAGATCCAGTGTAATTCTGGAGCCGACAGTTAAAGTCTGGATGGGAGAGAATAAAATAGCATCAGTAGGATCATTGTATCCATTCCTGTTGTTTCTGCTTGTGTTTTTATTAAGCAGAGATCCACTCCTAAGACTGCCCTGATTCTGGTAACTTTCATTAATTATTGAGGTTTTTTTACCATGAATCAGACGCTACTTTCCGAATTCGGTAATCCATTTGAGCGTGTTGAACTTGCTCTAGAAGCCCTTCGTGCGGGTAAAGGCGTGATGGTGCTCGACGACGAGAATCGCGAAAATGAAGGCGATATGGTTTTCGCCGCAGAAACAATGACTACAGAACAAATGGCGATGTCTATTCGTCATGGTAGTGGTATTGTTTGTTTATGCATTACAGAAGAACGTCGTCAACAACTTGATTTGCCTATGATGGTGGAGAATAACACCAGTCATTTTCATACGGCATTTACAGTAACGATTGAAGCAGCACAAGGCGTAACAACAGGTGTTTCAGCATCTGATCGTTTAACCACAGTACGTGCAGCCGCCGCTGACAATGCAAAACCAAGTGATTTAAATCGCCCAGGTCATGTATTCCCATTACGTGCTCAACCTGGTGGTGTGTTAACGCGTGGCGGACACACAGAAGCATCAATTGATTTAGCAACTTTAGCTGGTTTTAAACCTGTTGCAGTGTTATGTGAATTAACCAATGACGATGGCACAATGGCAAGAGCACCAGAAGTGATTACTTTTGCTAAAAAGCACAATATGCCAGTGTTAACTATTGAAGATTTAGTGGCTTATCGTCTTCGTAAGGAGAAAAAAGCTGGCTGAAATTAACATGTTATAACCGACACTGAAAACACACACACACTTATTTAAGCCACTTAAGGAAACTTAGGTGGCTTTTTTCATATTTTTTGAATAACTATTTCATACTTCTTTGACTATATTTCAAGTAATAAGGCAGTATGCTTATACGATAAGAACACTTGCCATAGAGGTGGTTATGGAAACAAAAATGATGCCAGCACTGTTTATTGGGCATGGTAGTCCAATGAATGTATTAGAAGATAATACATATACTCGCCTCTGGTCAGAATTAGGGGAAACGCTTCCTCAACCTAAAGCGATTTTAGTGATTTCAGCCCATTGGTATACTGATGGAACGTATGTAACGGCAATGTCGCAACCAAAGACAATTCATGATTTTTATGGATTTCCACCAGAATTGTATGCAATAGAATATCCAGCGCGAGGCTCGATAGGTTTAGCCGCACTGATTGAAGATCTGATTGATCCGATTAAATTAAAACTCGATATGGATCAATGGGGATTAGATCATGGAAGTTGGGGAATACTTGAAAAAATGTATCCCAACGCAAATATTCCAGTTGTTCAGTTAAGCATTGATGCACGTCAATCGGCACAATGGCACTATGAATTAGGGCAAAAGCTGGTTGAATTGCGTAAAGAAGGTGTCTTAATTATTGGTAGCGGTAATATCGTTCATAATTTAAGAATGATGGATTGGCAAAACAGCGACGCAACGCCTTATCCTTGGGCATTGGCTTTTAATGAGGCAGTCGAAAATAGTTTACAAAGCGATAAGGTACCAGAAGCGTTATTTACGATTTTATCAACAGAAGAAGGGCGATTGTCACATCCTACTCCCGATCATTTTTTGCCTGCTTTGTATCTATTAGGTTTAAAACAAGCGGGTGAAAAGGTAACAGTGTTGAATAATGATATTGTGAATAAATCATTAAGTATGATGACGTTTCAAATTGGATAAAACCATCCAATAAAACCTATTGATATAAGTAAAAGGCTAAATTCATTTTATGGGATTTAGCCTTTTTTACTAATAACGAAACCTATTTTGAATAAAAAACACCTTACTGCTTATCAGCAATAAGGTGCTCAATATAATTTTAAGATTTCTATTAATCTAAAATAATATGTGGATAGAAGCGTGAAAGATCTTGCGTGATAAGCTCTCTATCTTCTCTGATGCAAATACCTGCAGATTGGTCGTTAACCAGCCAGCTACCAATTAATGTATAGCTATCGCCAAATTTTGGCAGTGGGTGGAAATCCTGAACAATAAAGCCTTCTTCACCGTAAGGACCATCTGCGACAGCAATATCTTTGCCGTTTTCAACAATGCGAATATTTGCACCTTCGCGTGAAAACAGTGGCTTGATAACATAACGTGATAATGAATCAGGCGCTTTACCCTCATAAAAATAAGCAGGTAGCAGATTGGGGTGATTAGGGAACATTTCCCAAAGCATTGGTAATAATGCTTTATTTGAGATAATGCTCTTCCAAGAAGGCTCTAACCAACGAATACCCGCATCAGCCAGTTTAGTTGAGAAGTCTTCGCGGAACATAAATTCCCAAGGGTAAAGCTTAAACATGTTGCTGATTATCTGATCTTGCAGATCAGTTAATTCACCACGTTCACCTAAACCTAGATCTTCAATAAAGACAAAGTCAGTTGTGACTTCTGCTTCTTCAGCACAATCTTGTAAGTATTGAACGGTACCACGATCTTCTTGCGTATCTTGGCAACAAGACATATGCAGATAACGCATCCCGTATTGATCACGAAGCTCTGCAAAACGATCAATCAACTTTTCTTGTATGCTATTAAATTGATCGGCATTTTGCGGTAAACGACCTGCATTGACTTGATCTTCAAGCCAGATCCATTGAAAAAAAGCAGATTCATACAATGAAGTTGGTGTGTCTGCATTATTTTCTAACAGTTTTGCCGGACTTTTACCGTCATACGCTAAATCAAGACGTGAATAGAGCGAAGGTTGAGACGATTTCCATGAATCACGTACAAAATCCCAACAGTGACGAGGGATTTGAAAACGAGTCAGCAACTCTTCGCTATTAGCCACTTTATCAGCGACTTGTAAACACATCTGATGCAGCTCTTCTGTCGTTTCTTCTAACGTTTCAACCTCTTCCATTGAGAATTGATAATAAGCATCTTCAGACCAATAAGGCTCGCCATACATTGTATGAAAGTTAAAGCCAAATTCAGTTGCTTTTTCACGCCAATCCGGGCGTTCAATGATATTTTCGCGTTTCATGGTTTTAATTAACCACCTGAACGATAAGAAGATGAACCGGTTGAGCTACGGTTATTATTCGTAGCATTGGTACGTTGAGCCGCAGCTTGTCTTGAAACCGTATTACCAAAGCCACCACGTGTTATTGTTGAGGTTGTTGATGGTTTTGGTGTCATGGCTGTTTTTGGTACGTTCATTTGACGCCCACCAACCGCAGGACCATAGTTACGGCCTGTCGCATCCACAAATTTACCGTTTGCAGGGCTTGTTGGATTACGCGAACTAAACAGTGGTTGTGCTGGTGCGCCACCCCCCATTAAGCGACCCATCATATAACCCGCCATTAATGGCATAAAGAAGCTACCACCGGAGTTAGCTTGGGCCATTTGTGAGCTGTCTGGGTTTAAATTATTGGCATTTTCAGTACTCACAGCTTGTCCATCAATCGACGCTGTTTGTGTACATTGAGCATCACCGAATTCAGCTACACAATCTTCTAATGTTGCGTATTTAGGTGCTGTACGTTGTGCCTCTTGTAATGCAGTACGATAAGAGTCTTCACACTGTGCTGCTTGTGAAGGATTCGCTTGAGCACATTCTTGTGCATTCATATACAGTGAAACTGTCTCATCGCTCTCTTCACATCCTGAAAGCGCGAATACAGCAGTGATGGCGATTGCAACAGGCGCCAGACGATAAGGACGGAATGCTTTACGGAAAGCATCTCGATTAATCGATTTGGTACGTTTCATTGGCATATTGGTAAGATCCATAAAAGGTAACACGTTCAAAATAAAAGCTAGGATAGGTTAAATAGTCTAGAAAATAAATAAGAAACGCCTAATCATCAGGGATAACCAGAAATTTGTGATCTTTATAAGGTTAAGAATAATGAAATTAGGTGAATCTTCTCTTTTTAACCTAATTGTGATTAAGCTATTTGTTAATACAAGAATATAGATATTGTTGAGATCTTAATTTAAGCCATAACATGATATTGTAATGTTAAGAATAAGCATAAAAAAACCGCTTATCAGTTTATTGCTGAAAGCGGTTTTTTATAAGTGGCTAAATTCTTAATTCACGATCACGGAGCAACGTTAAGAGCAGGGCTTGTTAACGAGCGAATAATACTATCTGGTGAAGTAGAAACTTCTGCACCCAGTGTATTATTTAGCTGAATTAAGTCATTTTCATTTAATGTGCCACGTGCATATTCAATATTTAGTTGGTTAATTAAATAGTCATAACGTGCGTTGGATAATTTTTGTTTTGCATCATAAAGTGTTGTTGTGGCATTTAACACATCAACAATAGTACGAGTACCCACTTGATAACCCGCTTCAGTTGCATCTAATGAACTTTGTGCAGAAACAACAACTTGTTGATACGCTTTGATGCTACTGATTGATGCAGAAATATTGTTATAAGAAGAACGTGCGATTTGGACAATAGAACGATAAACCGACTCTAATTGTTCGCTTGCACTCGTAAAACCATATTGTGCTTGTTCAACTTGTGAGCTTGTTCTGCCACCTGTATACAGAGGAATACTAACAGACAGACCAATACTATTTTGACCACTGTAACTATTGCGACTAGTGTTAGGCGTTACAGGAGGTAATGCGCTACCGTGACTATGGCTATTGGATACGCCAGTTGATGCATTTAAATCTACGGTTGGTAAGTGACCAGATTGCGCTAAACGAATATTTTCGCGCGCTAAATCTTGGCCTAAACGTGCACTTAATAAACTTAAGTTACGTTCTTCGGCATCTTTTAACAGTTTCTCAATAGAGTCTGGTGATGTTGTTGAAAAACGGCTGATATTGAGTGATGCCAGATTAATGTAATAAATACCACTGACTTGGCGTAGTTTCTCTAATGCGTTATCTAATTGGTTACGGCCAACCACTTCTTGTGCCAGTACGCTATCATAATTTGCACGCGCATTTTGTACGTCAGTAATAGCCACTAAACCTACGTTAAAACGTTGAGTTGTTTGATCTAACTGACGGTAAACTTGTTCTTTTTGCGCTTCAATAAATGATAATGAATCAATAGCACGTAAAACATCAAAGTAAGCGGTCGCGGTGTCTAAAATCAGCTTTTGCTGACTTGTTTGATAAGTCACATCGCTCATACCCGCAGTTTTTTCTTGAATGTTTAACTGGCGCCATAATGACATGTTAAACACACTTTGAGTTAGCGTTAAACTTGCACCAATAGAATTGGATTCGGTGTTGTTATTATCGCGGTAGCCGCTTTTATAATCGGCAGAGGCACCTAATCCTAATTGGGGTAATAATGAGCCACGAGCTTCATTAATTTTTTCAAAAGCTTGATTTCTTTCAGCTAATGACTTGCGTAACTCAGGGTTACTGTCCTTTGCTTTTTGATAAACTTGAAGCAGATCCTCAGCCTGACTTGCAGTGCTGAATCCTGCCAAACTCATCGTGACCAAAAGAGAGAGCAGTTTTTTCATTTTAATTCCTTGTTGCAACAGTTTCGCTGAGTTGCCTCTGTTAATCTTGATTGGGGATAATTCTAGCAGATTGTTTCCCTAAGTAGGGGTAGCCATTTGTGCCATATCCTTTTATTTTAGATTAACTTTACATGAATTGTTGGCAAATTTCTTTAAATCTGTATTAAACATAAGCAATAAAAAGACTCTTAAATATAACTTAAGGAACATTGTATGAAGAAAAGGGAAAATACACCATTTTTATACGGCCGTGAAGACGTGAAATTGCTCAATCAAAAAGATTTATATAAAGGCTTTTTCCGTATGACTGAGTACCGCTTTAAACATCGCCTTTTTGAAGGCGGATGGAGTGAAGAAGTCAAACGTGAAGTCTTTGAGCGAGGCAATGCGGGTGTTTTGTTAGCTTATGATGCTAAACGTGATGAAGTGGTATTAATTGAGCAAATTCGTATTCCTGCGTATGAAACCAGTGAGACACCTTGGTTGCTAGAAGTGATTGCGGGTATGGTTGAACAAGGCGAAAGCCCAGAAGACGTTGTTAGACGCGAAGCCCAAGAAGAAGCGGGCGTTGTTGTTGGGCGATGCGAGTCAATTATTAGTTATCTTTCTAGTCCTGGTGGCACCAGCGAAAGAATGCATGTTTATGTCGGTGAAGTTGATGCAACAACAGCAAAAGGTATTCATGGATTAGCGTGTGAAAATGAAGATATTCGTGTTCATGTTGTTAGCAGAGAACAAGCTTATCGTTGGGTTGAAGAGGGCGTGATTGACAATGCTGCATCCGTCATTGCACTTCAATGGTTACAACTTCATCATATTGAGTTAAGAAAGCGTTGGTCGGTAATTTAATATATTAATCAATCTTTAAAGGGTGTTTTTAGTAATATTATCAAGTAGAGTAACTATCTCTAAGTGTACGATATCAAATGAATTAAATTGTAAAAAGAAGTGAAAAAAACGTGATTGAAAGCGAGAATATTTCTCACTAATCTTTTGAAATGTGTATTGGTTGGCAGATCTTTACTACGAAAATACGTTAACATAACGGCTAATGAGAGTGAAACAAGGAAACCTTTTGGAAAGCCAGCTTGAATTATCGGTGAAACACAAAAACACCGTAAGAATATTACAAATCACAGACACCCACCTCTTTGCTAATGTGGAAGACACTTTGCTGGGCATAAATACTTATCGTAGCTACCATGCGGTATTAAATGCGATTAGAGAGCAGGGTCTTGATGTTGACTTGATTGTAGCAACAGGTGATTTAGTTCAAGATCAAACCTTTGAAGCTTATCAGCATTTTGCGGATGGCATTGCAACGTTAACACCACCTTGTGTTTGGTTGCCGGGTAATCATGACTATCAACCTGCGATGATTGATGCTTTAAATCAGGCAGGCGTTTTGTCAGCTAAACAAGTGTTGATTGGTGATAATTGGCAAATGCTGTTATTAGATAGCCAAATTCAAGGTGTTCCTCATGGTGAATTATCAGATTGTCAATTAGATTGGCTAACACGCTGTCTCGAAAGTCAAAAGCACAGAGATACGATTATCTTGTTGCATCATCATCCTATGCCGTCAGGGTGTACATGGTTAGATCAACACAGTTTAAGAAATTCTCAAGAATTGGCTGAGCGTTTAAGAGAGCACTCTCAAGTAAAAATGATGCTTTGTGGTCACATTCATCAAGAAATGGATGAAATGTGGAATGGTATTCGTTTGTTGGCAACACCTTCTACGTGCATTCAATTTCGCCCTCATTGTACTAATTTTACATTAGATACTGTTTCTCCGGGCTGGCGTTATTTGGAAATGTCACTTTTATCTGATGAGAAGGGCAGAATTGAAACACAAGTTTACCGTTTAGAGGGGACTGAATTTTGTCCTGACCTTGATTCGGATGGCTATTAAGTCATGCCTCGTATTCTCTATTTACATGGCTTTAATAGCTCACCAAAATCAGCAAAGGCACAGGCTTTTCGTCAATGGCTTGAAGTAACACATCCTGAAATTGAATTGTTAGTACCTCAATTGCCACCTTACCCTCAAGAAGCCGCTCAGTTAATTGAATCGTTAGCTAAAGAGTGCGTAGATGACAAGCTTGGATTAATTGGCTCATCATTAGGTGGCTACTTATCGATCTGGCTATCTCAACGTTTTAATTTACCCGCTGTTGTTGTTAATCCTGCGATCCGTCCTTTTGATCTCTTACAAAATTTCTTGGGTGAAAACGAAAATCCCTATACACATCAAAAGTATAGATTAGAACCTCATCATATGGATGAGTTACTTGCCTTGCGTATTCCCGTAATTACATCACCCGAACTTATTTGGTTGCTTCAACAAACTGGAGATGAAATACTTGATTATCGTCAAGCTGTCTCATATCTTGGCGCGTGTAGGCAAACCGTAGAATCGGATGGAAATCACGCATTTGTGGGTTTTGAACGTTTTTTTCCGAAAATTATTCAATTTTTAAAGATAATTTAGTCTTTCGGTTAATTAACCTGTAAAACGTAGGTTGATGTATCTATCCGAAAATTAATATCATATTGCCGCAAACACCTGTTATTATAAACAGTATTTTCTAACAGCGAACCGCAGATTAAAACAATGACTCAATCAAGTTATAACGCAAAGGATATTGAGGTTCTTAATGGTCTAGAGCCTGTACGTCGCCGTCCAGGGATGTATACAGATACAACAAGACCGAACCATTTGGCACAGGAAGTGATCGATAATAGCGTGGACGAGGCGCTTGCGGGACACGCATCGAAGGTCGATGTCATTTTATATGCAGATCAATCTATCGAAGTTATCGATAATGGGCGAGGAATGCCTGTCGATATTCACCCAGAACTTAAGGTCTCTGCTATCGAGTTAATCCTTGCTCACCTTCACGCCGGAGGAAAATTCTCTAATAAAAACTATCAATTTTCTGGCGGGTTGCATGGTGTGGGGATCTCGGTTGTTAACGCCCTCTCAAAGCGTATTGAAGTAACTGTTCGTCGTGATGGTAAAATTTACCAAATTGCCTTTGAAAATGGCGATAAAGTTGAAGAGTTGCATGAGATTGGCACCTGTGCAAAACGAGATACAGGAACGAGTGTGCATTTTTGGCCTGATGGCGCCTATTTTGATGTTCCTCGTTTTTCTTCTAAAAGCTTATCTCATGTATTAAAAGCTAAAGCGGTATTATGCCCGGGCGTGAATGTTTCTTTTGTCGATAAAGTAAACAATACTCAAGAAAATTGGTGCTACGCTGATGGTTTAACCGATTATTTAAGTGAAGCTGTTGCTGAATTTGTTCGCCTTCCTGAAGAGCCGTTTACAGGCAAATTTGAAGGAGATAATGAAGCCGTTGAATGGTCTATGTTATGGCTACCTGAAGGTGGCGATCTACTCACTGAAAGCTATGTTAACTTAATTCCGACGGTTCAAGGTGGTACACACGTAAATGGTTTACGCCAAGGTGTGTTAGATGCAATGCGCGAATTTTGTGAATTCCGTAATTTGCTACCAAGAGGTCTTAAGTTAACCGCGGATGATACATGGGAGCGTTGCGCTTATGTATTATCAGTGAAAATGCAAGATCCTCAATTTGCAGGGCAAACCAAAGAACGACTCTCTTCAAGACAAACCAGTGCATTTGTTGCAAATGCGGTAAAAAACGCTTTTAGCTTATGGCTAAATCAAAACGTTCAAGTCGGCGAATTACTCGCTGAAATGGCGATTAGTAGCGCGCAACGTCGTATGCGAGCAGCTAAAAAAGTGGTGAGAAAGAAACTCACTTCAGGGCCAGCATTGCCGGGTAAATTGGCTGATTGTACTTCTCAAGATTTACGTTACACCGAGCTATTTTTGGTCGAAGGGGACTCTGCAGGAGGTTCTGCTAAACAAGCTCGAGATCGTGAATATCAAGCGATTATGCCTTTGCGCGGTAAGATCCTAAATACATGGGAAGTCTCTTCAGATGAAGTGTTAGCGTCACAAGAAGTCCATGATATTTCGGTTGCAATTGGTATGGATCCTGATAGCGATGATTTAAGCCAACTGCGTTACGGTAAAATTTGTATTCTTGCGGATGCGGACTCGGATGGTTTACATATCGCAACTTTATTGTGTGCTTTATTTGTGCGCCATTTCCCAGCTCTTGTTAAGGAAGGGCACGTTTATATGGCGATGCCACCACTTTACCGTATCGACTTAGGTAAAGAAGTTCATTATGCCCTTGATGAATCAGAAAAAAATGCCATTTTACAACGTTTAAGTCGTAAAAAAGGAAAGCCTAACGTACAGCGCTTTAAAGGTTTAGGTGAGATGAACCCACTTCAACTGCGTGAAACAACGCTTGATCCCAATACGCGTCGTTTAGTGCAATTGGTGATTGATGATGAAAATTATCAAGAAACCCTAGGCATGATGGATATGTTGTTAGCGAAGAAACGCTCTGAAGATCGCCGAAATTGGTTACAAGAGAAGGGCGATGAAGTTGACATCGAAGTGTAATGGATACCACAAGAGTCTGAGGAAAAATTGAATGAGTGAATTGACTCATGATGGTGTAGAGCGCCAACCGCTCCACTTATTTACAGAGAATGCCTATCTCAACTATTCCATGTACGTCATTATGGATCGTGCATTGCCTTTTATTGGAGATGGGCTAAAACCTGTGCAACGTCGTATTGTTTATGCGATGTCAGAGCTAGGTTTAAGTAGTTCTGCTAAATTTAAAAAATCAGCCCGTACTGTTGGTGACGTGCTAGGTAAATATCACCCGCATGGTGATATTGCATGTTATGAAGCAATGGTACTGATGGCTCAGCCGTTCTCTTATCGTTATCCGTTAATTGATGGACAAGGTAACTGGGGGGCGCCGGATGATCCAAAATCTTTCGCCGCTATGCGTTATACCGAATCACGCCTTTCCAAATATTCACAAACATTATTGAGTGAATTAGGACATGGTACGGTAGATTGGATCCCTAACTTTGACGGCACGATGCAAGAGCCGAAAATGTTGCCAGCACGCTTACCTAATATCGTGCTTAATGGCACAACGGGGATTGCTGTTGGGATGGCAACGGACATTCCACCGCATAATGCACGTGAAATAGGACAAGCTTTAGTGATGCTTTTAGATAATCCTGATGCGGGATTATCTGACGTGATGCAATATGTCCAAGGCCCTGATTATCCAACTGAAGCTGAAATTATTACGGCTCAAGACGATATCAAAAAAATCTATAAAACGGGTCGTGGTTCGGTCAGAATGCGAGCTGTTTGGCAGAAAGAAGAAGGATGCGCGGTGATCACTGCATTACCTCATCAAGTTTCTGGTGCCAAAGTACTTGAGCAAATTGCAGCCTTGATGCGAGCAAAAAAACTGCCTTTAGTTGAAGATTTGCGTGATGAATCCGATCATGAAAATCCAACCAGACTTGTGATTGTTCCTCGTAGTAATCGTGTTAATTTAGAGCAAGTGATGTACTACTTGTTCGTAAATACCGATTTAGAAAAAAGTTATCGCGTTAACCTAAATATGATTGGGTTAGATAACCGCCCAGCAGTAAAAGGATTACTGACTATTTTAAACGAATGGTTAGTTTATCGTCGCCAAACAGTCACAAATCGTCTAAATCATCGTTTAGAAAAAGTTTTACGTCGCTTAGAGATCCTCAAAGGTTTATTAATTGCTTATCTCAATATTGATGAAGTGATTGAAATCATTCGTCATGAAGATGAGCCAAAAGCAGAATTAATGCGTCGCTTTGAGTTATCTGATATTCAAGCCGAAGCTATTTTAGAGTTACGTTTGCGTCATTTAGCCAAACTTGAAGAGATAAAACTAAAAGCTGAAAGTGATGAACTTGAAAAAGAACGCGATAGTATTGAGAAATTATTAAGTTCACCACGTCGCTTAAATACTTTACTGAAAAAAGAAATTGAAGCCGACGCAAAAGAATTTGGTGATGACAGACGTTCTCCTATTCGCCCTCAAGAAGAGGCGAAAGTGGTTAATGAACAAGATATGTTGCCATCAGAGCCTGTCACCATTGTGCTTTCTGAAATGGGCTGGGTACGTAATGCAAAAGGACATGATATTGATCCTAGCGGTATGAGTTATCGCGCTGGGGATAGTTATCACAGTGCAGTTCGAGGCATGAGTAATCAGCCTGTTCTGTTCCTTGATTCCACTGGCCGAAGCTATACTCTAAGCCCAAATGATATGCCTTCTGGACGTAGCCAAGGCGAACCATTAACCGGTAAGTTAACTTTCCCTCCAGAAGCTAGCGTGAAATACATGTTAGCGGGAAGTGCTGGACAAGAATATTTACTGGCAACAAAAGAAGGTTATGGCACGGTTCTCTCTTACGATGAGATGGAAACGAAGAATAAGACAGGTAAAGGTCTACTCACTGTTTCTGAAGAGACTGAATTATTAGCACCGCTCTTAGTTGATCCTCAAAAGAAAAATGAGCAACACTGGTTTATTATCATCACTGATAAAACACGTATTTTAGCCATTTCAGCAGAACAACTAAATGAAATGAATAAAAAAGGGCGTGGTACACGTCTTGTTGCTTTAGGGAAAGAGCAAGGTGATGTGATTGAACAAATGTTGTTTGCACCAAAAGATGAAGCATTAATCTTTACTGTTGATGGTCAGCAAGAAGTGCTTAAAGCAGAAGAGATCAACTATTTTAGCGGTAATGCGGGTGATGAACCTATTCCGTTAAAACATCTGCATCCTGAAGCAGTTACCGTCATTATGTCTGAAAAAGGGCTTATTCGTTGTCAAAAAGGACATAGTATTGATGCTAAATCGGTTGGTTTTAAATCTGGTGATGATTATTTTGATGCTGTTGAAGGGATGAGTAATCAACCAGTACACTTAATTGATACCACAGGTCAAAGTTATACTGTTGATGTTGATGCATTACCTTCTGGTCGTAGCAAAGGTGATGCGCTAACTGAACGATTAAAAGTTCAGAAAGGTGCGCAATTGCGTCATGTTGTTATGGGCGAAAATACCGATAAGATCGTCATGGCATCTGATGCCGGTTATGGTTTTATCTGTCAGGTTGATGATTTAACTTCTAAAAATAAAGCAGGAAAATCATTACTGACTTTACCTGAAAATGCATTACCATTACCACCACAGCGCTTGAACAATGAGCTCACTGATCTCATTATGATCATTACTAAAGGCGGTAGAATGCTGATTTTTGAAGCATCTGAATTACCAACTATGGTAAAAGGAAAAGGAAATCAGATGGTTTCTATTCCGGCGTCACAAGCCGCAAGTGGTGAAGATAACGTCGCTTGGTTACGTGTATTACCTGAGAATGCCTCTGTTACATTGCATTTCGGTAAACGTAAGATGACAATGTCGATGAATGAGTTAGTTAGCTTTAAAGCAAAACGTGGACGTCGAGGAACCTCTTTACCTCGTGGTGCTCAAGTTATCGATCATATTGATATTGAAACAAATTAAATCTAATACTTAATTGATATTGAGTGGGTCTGTTGACCCACTTCTATTTAGGACGCTAAAACTTATGTTAGCCATTATTCGAGGCATCATTGTCATTCTTTACACCATTATTGTGGTGACGTTTGGAATGATTTATTGCATGTTTTCACCAAGAAATCCTAAACATGTAATGACTTATGGACGCTTATTCGGCAAGTTATCTACTGTTTTTGGTATCAAACTCGTTGAGCGCTTTCCAAAAGAAGCAAAAAGTTATGGTCCAAGTATTTATATCGGAAACCATCAAAATAATTTCGATATGGTAACGATGTCAAATGCGGTTCAACCTAATACCGTGACAGTAGGTAAAAAAAGCTTAATTTTTATTCCTTTTTTTGGTCAATTGTATTGGATCACAGGGAATATTTTAATTGATAGAGCAAACCGCTCTAAAGCACATGGCACCATTTCACAAGTTGCTGATCAAATTAAATCGAAGAAGATTTCTGTTTGGATGTTCCCAGAAGGAACACGTAGCCGTGGCCGTGGACTATTACCGTTTAAAACGGGGGCATTCCATGCCGCCATTCAAGCGGGCGTACCGATTATTCCTGTTTGTGTTTCAACAACACAGGGTAAGATTAAGCTAAACCGTTGGAATAATGGGTACGTTATTGTTGAAATGTTACCTCCAATTGACGTTTCAAAATACACCAAAGATCAAGTTCGAGAATTAGCAGAAGATTGTCGTCAAATTATGAAAGCGAAAATCGAAGAGCTAGATAGAGAAGTTGAAGAAATGAATAAACGTGATTTTCCCGGTAAGTTAAATTAATACTTTTTTCGTTGCTTTGTTTGTACAAATATAAGCCTGATCTTCATATACTCGTCATACTTCAAGGTGCAACGTTGTTGACTACACTCATTTGCGCTAGTTACATATTTATGTATGTGACTAGCGGCTCATTCATTAGTTGCCTAGTTGTATTTTGAATTATTTAGAGTGCTGGTTATCAACTATTTTTAGGATTTATGTCACATCCGCGCTATTATGCTCCCGTAATTTCATTTAAGTCCTTTTGTCTTTAAATCACAGCAGCTTTTTTCCTGTCACAGCATTTTGATTATGCAATAGGAATATTTGTATTTTGTTGCGGAGAAAGTATGTCATTTAGTCGTCGCCAGTTTATTCAGGCTACAGGCTTAGCGGTATGTCTGGGCTCTATATCTTCTGTTCGTGCTGAATCAGTTAATGATAAAAAATTACCTATACCGCCTTTGTTGGAATCGCGTCGTGGTCAGCCACTGTTCTTAACTTTGCAAAACGTGCATTGGGCGTTTAATGGTACTCAAAAAGCACAGGTTTGGGGGATCAATGGCTCAACTCCGGGACCGACAATCAAAGTCAAAAGTGGCGATGATATAAAACTGATTTATAGTAACCGCCTTAATGAAGCGGTATCAATGACGGTAAGTGGCTTATTAGTTCCGGGCACTCAAGTCGGTGGAGCCGCAAGACTAATGTCACCCGGAGCTTATTGGTCGCCGGTATTGCCTATTCGTCAGAAAGCAACAACATGTTGGTATCACGCCAATACACCGTTTAAAATGGCACCTCATGTTTATAATGGATTGGTAGGAATGTGGATTGTGGAAGATGAAGAGAGCAAATCCCTACCGCTACCAAAACATTATGGAGTGAATGATTTTCCGATCATCATTCAAGATAAACGGATTGATAACTTTGGTACGCCACAATACGACAAAGAAGCTGCTAGTGATGGCTTCTATGGTGATACATTGTTAGTTAATGGACGTGAAGATCCTTATATTGAAGTCTCTAGAGGTTGGATCCGCTTACGTTTAGTGAATGCATCTAATGCTCGTCGTTATGAATTAACTGCAAATGATGGTCGATCGCTTTACCTTATCGCTTCTGATCAGGGGTTATTAACATCTCCTGTAGAATTGAAGTCAATTCCAATGGCTCCAGGGGAGCGACGTGAAATATTGGTTGATATGTCTGAAGGTGGTGACGTCACCATTACCGCGGGGCAAAGTGCCGGCTTTATGGATAGGCTCCGTGGTATTTTTGAATCTTCAGATTTATTACGTAATACCAATATAATAACGATTAAACCAACCGGATTAATGTCATTAATGACAGACAAAGTCCCTGCGCAATTAGCGGTAGATGACACACAAATCACTACCTCTATTCAGCCTAGAACTATTCAACTGCATAACAGTCCTCCGGGAATAAATAATGCTCGTTGGGAACTTTCAAGAATTGATTTAGTCGGTAAGCAAAATGGCTGGGAGCGTTGGCTTGTAACAGTACCGACACCGCAACCATTCCATATTGAAGGTGCCCGTTTTAAAGTGATTAATCATAATGGTCAGAAACCTGCACCCTCTGATTTTGGTTGGAAAGATACTGTTTGGATTGAGGATCAAAGTGAATTGCTGGTGGAATTAAAACAGCCTTCTTATTCGCATTTCCCTTTCTTATATTACAGCCAAGTATTAGAAAATGCAGATAAAGGTATGGTAGGACAAATGGAAGTCACGCCTTCGGAATAAAAATTCAGTAGTAATACTAAATTAAAATAAAAACAGTATTTTTCAAATAAAAATACTGTTTTTTTTCATGTTAAAAACAATGTGAATTATATTTTTTAGACTAAAGTTTAAATAGAGAAAATATTTCCAAAAAAATTGTTAATTAATTTAATATTTTTGTTTGTTTATTTAAGTTCTCTTTATTAAGTTGATTTAAATATTGTCATTAATGAGATTAATATTGAAATAGGTTAATTTTGGTTATTTTTAATATAATAACAAACGATCTAATTTTGTTTAATCTATCTGCTAATTTGTGACTGGTTAGTCAATCTATCTATTTTTATGGTTTTAAGTGATATTTTTGGGATGTTCTTCAAGTAATTATTTTTCTAGAAACTAGAGAATCTCTGCGTCTTTTATTTTTGATCCTTAATTAATGTTATTAAATTTTAATATAATTGAAGGTACAGAATGAACAAAGAAATAGCTTTAAGTCATCATCATAAAATGAATAAAATAAACAAAAATATATTTCAACTTTCCCTTGTTGCATCTGCATTGCTTTTTTCTGGATATTCTGTGGCATATTTAGAAACTGGGCAATTAGGTGATAGAAAAAGTTGGGAGAGCCAAGAATATCAAAAAGACTGGGGACTAGCTGCAATGAATGCCTCTAGTGCTTATGCACTTGGTTTTCATGGGCAAGGTGCCAAAATAGGTGTGATGGATTCAGGTGCATTATTATCACATCCTGAATTAAATGATGCACGTTTCCATGCCGTTAAAGCCAAAGGTCAATACGGTTCAACAGGCATGCGTTACCCCCAAGAAATGGGGGGACATTATGAAAAAGGTCAAGACTTTGATGTTGATGGAAGCTGGATCAAAGATGTGAATGATACACACGGAACACATGTTACAGGCACGGTAGGCGCAAGCCGTGACGGTAATGGCATGCATGGGGTTGCATGGGGTGCTGATGTTTATTTAGGAAATACGGGGGCAACAGATAGCAATAACTACGGCCCTTACCAAGATTACACCTACTTCTACACTGGCTGGAAAGCCATGGTCGATGCAGGCGCTCAGGTGATTAATAATAGCTGGGGAACCAACCCACGAATTATTAATACAGTTCCGACGAAAGGTCCTGATGGTGGTAAGACAACTGAGCACATGCCGGTTGATACCACAGCACAAACTGAATACGAATATTTTTATTTCAAAAAAGTCTATGGTGATAAACCTTCTTTTGTTGATGCCGCTTATGATGCAGTAAAAGGCACGAATGTTGTGCAAGTCTTTACAACCGGTAACCGCGATTTTGCCCAGCCTTATTATCGCCCCCTTTATCCTTACTTTAATCCTGAAGCAGAAAAACATTGGATTGCAGTTGCAGGTCTTAAACAGAATGCAGACAAGTCGGGTTATGAATTAGAAAAAATCTTTAATGAAGCAGGGAATGCGAAATGGTGGACGGTGGTTGCTCCGGGTCGTTACATTTATTCGTCAGTTGTTGATGAAGAGGGAAATGCAGGTTGGGATACCTTTAGTGGTACATCTATGGCTGCACCTCATGTTACAGGTGCTATGGGCGTCTTAATGTCGCGTTATCAATCAATGAATGCGATGCAAGTACGTGATGTGATGTTCACAACTGCCAATCACCATAATCCAGATGGCTCTTTATATGATAGTTGGACGGCAGCTGAAGGTACGCCTGATGTACGTTATGGTTGGGGGACTCCTGATTTAGATAAAGGAATGTATGGCCCTGGTCAATTCTTAGGTAAGTTTGAATATAACTTAAGCATGACACCGCTTGATGTTTGGACAAATGATATTTCACAAACTGCGTTAGATCTGCGAGAACAAGAAGATTTATCATGGCTGAAAGAGTACCAAGAGAAAGGCATTTCGGCGGGTGGTGATTACAATCTAGGAACGGATTTTGTTATCAACGACGGTAACCCAGATCCAACTTCACACATTGTCAGCAAAGAAGATGCTGAAAAATGGCGTAAAGAGTATTACCAAAAACGTGCTGATGCTATTCAAGCGAAAATTGACGCTGGGTTATATGATGGCGCTTTAGTCAAGAAAGGTGAAGGTACGTTGGTGATGACTGGCGATAATACTTATCGTGGTGGTACAACAGTCGGACAAGGTACTTTATATGGCTTTACAGAATCGTTTGGTACAGAAGCGGTTAATGTGAATGGCGGTAAATTAAGTGTTATTGATCGCTATAACGATACTTTCACACAACAAGGTCAATTAGCATCAAATGAGAGTCATAAAACCAATATTAATATCAATGATAAAGGGACATATTTAGTGACCGTCGGGCACGATGTTAATGTCGGCGATATGTCCTTAAATAAAGGGGCAAATTTAGATATCGGTGCAGATAATGAAGGTCAGTTAAAAGATATTTATCTTAACAACGCTGTTGCGACAGGCACTGTAAATGCAGACAATTTAGTTGATAATCGCACCAAAACAAAAATGTTAGCGAATAACAACGTGGCTTCAAATAGTGATTATGCATTATTTGATAAAAATGTTTCTGTAAAAGATAACACCATTACAGGCACATTAAGTAAGAAAGAAAATACCTCTTTAGCCACTTTTGCAAATAATGAAAATGGCCGTTCTATTGCTAATACATTAGATATCACTGGCAGTGGCGATTTATTTAATGCTGTACTTCCTATGAATGAAAGAGATCTGAATAAGACCTATGGATCATTAGGGAGTGATATGTATTTAAATGCTAACAGTGCGAGTGTCGTAAATGTTTTAGGGTTAACTCGTACAGTGAAAGATCAAGCTATGGGTATTGGTCAAGGTCGCTATGCTACATTGGATAACAGTAACGCCCGTATTTGGATGACCGGCATTGGTCAATGGGGTAATGCTGATTATGGTCATAGCAATATGGATGTTGATTTCTATGCGGGGTTATTAGGTGCAGAAATTGATGTGACTGAAAATACGAAAGTAGGTCTCTTCTTTGGTGCCGGCTCAACCAAATATAAAGGTAATGAACACGGTAAAATAGATAGCAACGATATCCATATTGGTGCTTATGGTGTGTCTAATTTGTATGATGTGGCTTCATTAAACTATGGTTTCACCCATACTAATCAAGATAGAGATGCAAAAAGAACACTTTGGGTGGGACAAAATGCAGGTTATAACTCAACCAGTTATGATGCAAAAATTACTCAAATTTTCTTAGAAGGTGCTTATACTCAATTTAATACTAATCAATACTCGATTGAGCCATACGCAGGATTTAGCTGGTTACGCGTATCAACAGATGATATCAATGAAAATGTCGGTAATATGAAATTTACCACTAAGACTGATTCACAAGATATTCAAGTCGGTACTATCGGTTTACGTGGTGGTTATCCATTTATGGCTGGCAATATAAATATGGCATTAAAAGGCGATATTTCTGCAAGCCATCTGTTTGGTGACAATCGTCCTGAATCACGCCTGTTCTTATCAAATTCCGGTGATGCAACATTACGCGGTGGTAAGCTAGATAATTTGTTTGGTGTTGGCTTAGGTGTTGATGCGCAATTAAGTAGATCAACTACCTTCGGGCTGTCTTATCAAGGCCAATATAATAGTGATGTAAGTACAAGTGGTATCAATGCAACATTGAAAATTAATTTCTAATTATATTTAGTTTTTTTCTATAAAGGCCCTTAGCAATAAGGGCTTTTTTCGGTATGAATATATAGATAAAAAGAGAATTATTCTACTATGAAATAAGGAGTTATTATGAAGATAATGGATTATTGTACTCAAGCTACACCAATAACAGATTTCAATATAGATAGAAAAGAAAAAAAGAAAATAAAAAATTCAATTAATAGTATTTCAAATAGTTTCAGTAGCTTTTATGTAAGAGAGGAGAAGAAAAGCTTTTTATCTAAAATATCTTTTTTATAAAGAAAATATTTAATATTAAGACTAGTTTGACTTATTTATTAAATTTAGATCAACATGATAGATTAAATAATTTATCTACTCTTTTGGTGGGGTGTGAAAAAATAGAATTCAAAAATAATAATTTAATAAATTCAGACTTCGTTAGCATTAATAATAAATATTTGGATTCGTTTTTTTTAAGTTTAAATATTGCAATAGAAAATGGCTATAATGATAGTGCAAAAAAGATAATACAAAATTACCTTTATGAAAAATCTAAAACAAAAGGCGACTTTATTACTATAATGAGGATCTCTCTAGATGTGATTAATAATTATCAAAAAGAAAAATTTGAGCCATTTAATAAACATAATTTAGAATACACTAGTATGCTAGATTATATTAATTTTAACTATATACAACGTATTGATATGGCATTGAATTATGCTTGTAAAGAGATTGATGGAAAAGGATCTAATAAATTAGGTAATTCAATAATGTATTTAGTTAATACAATGCATGATATTTACTCGATAGAAATGGAGAAAAATTTCATTATAAATATTGCTAAATGTTTTATGGATAAAGTAGTGAAATATAATGTTGGAAATTATAATAATGATAGTTTTAGAAAGTTGATAATAAATCTCTTAATAAATAAATTAAAAAATAATGAAGGTGTCAAGGAATTTGTGGACAATATGCTTGGGTCTGGCGTGTTAGAATACGAGGACATTATTAAAGAAAAAGAAAAAACAGCAGGGGATGAATGCTTTATATCTGATTATAATCGAAAAATAAAGAATTTTTTTAGTAAAAATATAAGCAGTGATGAAATGAAAAACAATATAGCGAGTGTTATTAGGGATAACTATGACTTTATTTTAATTAAAATGAAAAATAACTCTAATTATCTTGAGAACGAAAGGGTTTTACTAGATATTATTGATTGTTTAAAGAGTGATAATGATTGGAGTTTAAATTTATTATAAATGAGTTATACCTCTCTAATAAATCTTATCAAAGAGGTTTTTATTTAACTCAATGCCACTTTAATACCTAATCCAATCAGTACCACACCTAAAACTTTATCAATACTTTTTTGGATTTTATTGAGTACTTTTCTCACTGGTGCACTTTGAATTAATAAAACGAGCAAAGGCCAATAAACGACAGCTAATCCCCAAATAATAAAGGCATACCATAATTTTTCACCGATGCTTGAATCGATACTTAATACCTGAGTGAAAACGGCAAGAAAGAACAAAGTGGCTTTAGGGTTGAGTAAATTACAGAGAAAACCTTGTATAAAAGCTTTCTTAAAACTGATTTGTGAATGTTGTGCTGTTTTTTCATCAATCGAATGATTAGATTTTGAGAGCAAACTTTGAAAACCAATCCATAGCAAATAAACAGCACCTGCATATTTTAAAATAGAAAAGAGCCAAGGTGTTGTGGTGATAAGAACGGCAATACCTGCAACACAATATGACATATGCACAAGTAATGCTGCCACAATCCCCATTGCAGTCATCATTGCTGCAGATCGTTGATAACGCGCCGCATTTTTTACAACGAGAAAAAAGTCAGGACCTGGTGAGATCATACCGAGTAAAGCAATTGTAAAAACAACTAAAGAAGTTTCAAGCATAATAGCGCCTTGTATATAACAATATTATAATGATTGAATCTTATATGATTAAGTTAACACTTCGAGTATAAAGCAATTATTTATTATCAAGGAAGCATAATTTGTATCGACTCAGGTTTTAGCTTTACGTATAGTGTGAGCAGTTTTTTCCCATCTTTACCCGTAGGTGTGTAAATGAATATTAGTTTAATCGCAGCATTAGCGATGGATCGCATTATTGGTATGGAAAAGGCAATGCCTTGGACATTACCGGGTGACCTCGCATGGTTTAAAAAGAATACGCTAAATAAACCCGTTATTATGGGCCGGGTGACTTATGAATCTATTGGTCGTCCTTTACCGAATCGTCTCAATATTGTGTTAAGTAGCCAACCAGGAACAGATAGTGAAGTTGTTTGGGTGAAGTCTGTAGAAGAAGCTTTGCAAGCTGCTGAAAATCATGATGAAATCATGGTTATAGGAGGCGGTAAAGTGTATGAGCAATTTCTGCCTATGGCAAATACACTTTATCTAACTCACATCGATGCTGAAGTCATCGGTGATACAACATTCCCAGATTATGAGCCTGATGAGTGGGATTCTACTTTTATGGAATATCATGAAGCAGATGAAAATAACTCTCATAACTACTGCTTCGAAATATTAAAAAGAAGAAAATAACAAGAATTAAATAAAAAGGGAGATTAAATATCTCCCTTTTTATTATTCCTATTTTATTCATATAAAAATAATAAGAAGCAAGATTTATTATTCTACTTAAATATTTTTTATAAACAGAGATTTATTTTAAGCTAATCATTATTTATATTTTAATAAATTCATTTTATAAGAATAATATATGAGATATTAATCAATATAGAGGTTTTTTATTCCCAATATCGTATTTTTTGATACTTATTTTACTATGAAAAAAAATAACTTATTGATTATTAATGATTAAATTTATGGGTATTTTAAGGTGTTCGTTTTTGTGTATAAAACGTTCT
Source organism: Proteus penneri (assembly GCF_022369495.1). Taxonomy (NCBI): domain Bacteria; kingdom Pseudomonadati; phylum Pseudomonadota; class Gammaproteobacteria; order Enterobacterales; family Morganellaceae; genus Proteus; species Proteus penneri. The sequence continues at coordinate 2,690,877 of NZ_CP059690.1, read as the reverse complement.
CTTTAGAATAAAAAAGAGTCATTAAGTTATATGTGAGGATAAAATCGACATAGCGCAAAAGGCAATGTCGCCATTTTGCGCAAGAAGAAGTAAAGGGATAATAAGTGCGTTATTTGGGGGCTGATAGGCTAGATTGAGTGAAATATTGTTTGTCTTCCCAACGTAAACAAGTGAGATTACCACCCCAGCAACATCCCGTATCTAATGCATAAACATTATCAGGAGTGCCTTTTCCTTCAAGAGAGGCCCAATGCCCAAATACAATACTATAACCTTCAGGTAACTGGCTTGGTAAATCGAACCAAGGCTTTAATGGTGCTGGTGCGTCTTGTGGTTTATCTTTACAAATCATATCGAGCTGACCATTGGGAAAGCAGTAACGCATACGAGTGAGTGCATTAGTACTGAAGCGTAATCGTGCTAGTCCCGAAAGTTCTGGTGACCAATTGTTTGGTAAATCGCCATACATTGAGTTAATAAATAAAGGGTAGCTATCACTACTTAAAATAGCTTCAACTTCACGCGCACACATTTTGGCTGTTTCTAAATCCCATTGTGGCGTGATCCCAGCATGAGCCATGATGATTTTCTTGTCTTCATCAATTTGCAATACAGGTTGACGTCTTAACCAATTAATTAATTCATCTGCATCAGGTGCATTAAGTAAGTCATTCAGCTTATCTCTTGGTTTATTGCGACTAATTTTTGCAAATACACCTAAAAGATGAAGATCATGATTGCCCAAGACGAGCTTTAGTGAATTGCCTAAACTTTTTACAAAGCGCAGTACTTCAAGTGAGTCAGGGCCTCGTGCAACAAGATCTCCCGTTAACCATAATGTATCTTGTGCTGGCTCGAAACTGACTTTATCAAGAAGGTGGCGCAATTCACGGTAACAACCATGAATGTCACCAATTAAATAAGTTGCCATAGTTAGTTTATCAATGTTGGGAGTGCAAGGCGGAAAACAGGGATCTCGATTTGAAATAATCGACCATCAGTGTCAATCATTTCATAATGACCTTCCATTGTTCCCATTGGTGTTTCAAGAACGGCTCCGCTGGTATAGCGGTATTGTGTGCCTGGCTCGATAAGGGGCTGTTCGCCGACAACACCTTCACCTCGAACTTCAGTGGTATTACCTTGTGCATTGGTGATTAACCAATAGCGGCGCAGGAGGCGAATTGCACATTTATTCAAATTATGAATTGATATGGTATAAGCAAAAACATATCGTTCATCTTCAGGAGATGATTGGCTTTCAATGTAAACGCTTTGTACCTGTATCGCCACTTTTGATGAGGTGAACATAGTGCCTCCTGTCTCTGGCTTTATCTTATGCTTGTGAGTCTTGCTTTTGCGATAACCAGTTTGCCACTTTGCAATATTGCTCAACAGAGATATTTTCAGCTCTTGCTGTTGGGTCGATATCAAGTGCTATCATATCTTCTGCTGTGAGTAATCCACCTAAGCTATTGCGTAGTGTTTTACGGCGTTGATTGAATGCTTGAGCGGTAATACGGCTAAGCATTGCAATATCCGTTACTGGGTATGGTTTTTCTTTATAAGGGATCAAACGAACAACCGCTGAATCAACTTTAGGTGCAGGTTTAAATGAAGTTGGTGGAACTTCAAGTACAGGGATGATTTGGCAATAATATTGCGCCATCACACTTAAGCGACCATAAGTTTTGCTACCGTGACCCGCAACAAGGCGATTAACCACCTCTTTTTGCAACATAAATGTCATATCAGAGATTGCGTCGGCAAAACTGAATAAGTGGAACATGAGTGGTGTAGAAATGTTATAAGGCAAGTTACCAAAAACACGCAGAGGCTGCTGACGCTCTTTTGCTAATTGTGCAAAATCGATCGTCATTGCATCTTGCTGAATAATGGTCAGCTTGTCTTTTAATGTAGGATGAACTTCTAAACGAGCGGCTAAATCACGGTCAATTTCTACAACCGTCATTTTATCCATTCTTGCGCCTACTGGCTCTGTAATTGCTCCTAAACCAGGGCCAATTTCAACAATGGCTTGACCAGGTTGAGGGTAAATGGATTCAACAATACTTTCAATAATATAGCTGTCTGTTAAAAAGTTCTGCCCGAAGCGTTTGCGGGCAAAGTGCCCCTGATGGACTCTATTATTCATTACAATTTTGTATCATATTAATGGCTAAATTTAATGCGGTGCAAAAACTGCCAGCATCTGCGCTTTTCGTACCTGCAAGCTCAAGGGCAGTGCCATGATCAACAGAAGTACGGATAAAAGGAAGACCGAGAGTGATATTCACGGCGCGACCGAAACCTTCATATTTTAGCACAGGTAATCCCTGATCGTGATACATCGCAAGTACCGCATCAGCATGTGTTAAATATTTTGGTTGAAATAAAGTATCAGCAGGATAAGGTCCATGAAGATGAACGCCTTGCTGACGTAATTGTGCTAATGCAGGCTCAATAATATCAATTTCTTCACGTCCCATATGACCGCTTTCTCCCGCATGAGGATTAAGGCCACAAACGTAGATTTGAGGTTCTGCTATGCCAAATTTGGTTTTTAAATCGTGGTTTAAAATAGTGATAATTTCATGCAGAAGCTCGCCTGTAATTGCATCAGCGACATCTCGCAGAGGCAAATGTGTGGTTGCTAATGCAACTCTTAATGTATCTGTTGCTAGCATCATGACAACACGTTCACAGTGGCTACGATCAGCAAAAAACTCGGTGTGTCCAGTAAAATGCACACCTGCATCATTGATTATGCCTTTATGAACCGGCCCCGTCACGAGTGCTGCAAATTCACCGTTTAGGCAACCATCACAAGCACGAGCTAATGTTTCTACAACGTATAATCCATTGCGCGCATCTAATGTACTTGGAATGACATTGGTGTGAAGTGTGATTGGGAGTACACAAATTTGGCTTGGTGTGTGTGTTTTAGGTGGTGTGGCAGGATCGTATTCAACTAATGAAAGAGGCAGGTTTAACAATTCTGCTCTTGTTTTAAGTAACTGAGGATCAGCACAAACAACCCAAGGTAAATCCCAACTCATTTGTGCTAATGAGATAATTAGGTCAGGACCAACCCCGGCTGGTTCGCCGGGGGTGATAACAAGTGGTTTTATTTGCTTAGTTTGCATTATTCTCGTTCATTATTTTCACATAAGCCCCTACTCGTAGCTCTTGCATCCAGTTTTGTACTTCTTCATTAAATTTACGGTTGAAGAGTAAACGGTATGCTTGTTCTTTATTAGCGGCATCTGTTTTATCAACACTACGGGTGTCTTCTAATTCAATTAAATGCCAGCCAAAATTTGAGCGAACAGGTTGGCTTAATTCGTTTTTATTTAAGCGCATTAACGCATCACGGAATGCAGGATCGTAAACATCAGGCATTGACCATCCTAACTCACCGCCACGCAATGCTGAACCTGGATCTTCAGAGTACTCTCTTGCAGCATCAGCAAAAGTTATTTTACCACTGCGAATATCGGCAGAGATTTGCTGTAACTTGGCATAGGCTTGCTCATCACTCATGATTGGTGAGCTTTTTAGCAGAATATGACGGCTTTTAACTTCCGTAACAGAGAGGGTATTAGAGCCACCACGAATATCGTTTACTTTGATAATGTGTAAGCCAACACCAGAGTGAATAGGTCCTACGATTTGGCCTTTTTGCGCATTTGTCAACTCTTTCGCAAATAGCGTTGGTAATTCATCAATAGATGCCCAGCCCATATTACCGCCATTTAAAGCTTGTGGATCAGCAGAATAAGTTGCAGCTAATTTACCAAAATCTGTACCATTTTTTAGCTGATTCATAATGCGAGTAATGACTTGCTGGGCTTTTTCTATTTCAGCTGGTGCAGGATTTTCTGATAATGGAATTAAGATGTGGCTTAGGTTGAGATCAACACGTTGGCTTGCTTGGCCTTCAATTTGTTTAGCAAGAGAATCAACTTCTTGAGGTAAAATAGTAATACGGCGACGCACTTCATTGTTACGAACTTCGGCTAGCATCATCTCTTTACGAATATCTTGGCGATAATCGTTGTAAGAAATACCATCCGCTGCGAGACGTTTTTTCAATTGATCTAGTGAAAGTTTATTTTCAGCAGCAATACCCTGAATTGTCGATTCTACTGCGGCATCAGGAATATCAATTTGCATTTGTTGTGCCATTTGCAAAATGATGTTATCCATCACCAAACGCTCTAGAATTTGTTGGCGAAGAACTTGCTCATCTGGCATTTCTTGACCCGCATTTTTTGCGTTCATTTTGACAGTCTGTAGCATTCTATTAACGTCACTTTCTAGAACGACACCGTTATTGACGATAGCCGATACACGGTTTAATTCTTGTGCAGCAAATGTTGTTGAGCTGGTAGCTGCACCGACCGTGATCATTAAGCCGATAAACAGCGTTTTCCAATTTTTCATAAGTTTCCCATTATGTGTTTTCCGCATCTTGTTGCGGGATGACATATTTATTCAGCCAATTCCGTAGTCTGATTAAATCAGAATGCTCTTTGATAAGGTAAGATACCGCGTTCAAGCATTTTCTGGCTACCCAAACTATGATTGTTACTTAGGCCTCTGAGTTCCACATTGACAGACCATTTATTATCAATATCGCTGTGGTCAACTTTCCAACCAACAATTTTTCGTTCATAACCCACATTCACAGCCCAGCAACACGTGTTGTATTGTAGACCAACCATTTGGCTAACAGGCTCTGATTCTTTGGTATCAAAGTAATATGATCCCACAAGGCCCCAACGTTCGGCTAATGGCCAACTACCGACCACGCCGACTTGAGAAATACCTTTTTGGTATTCAGGTAGTGGTTGCATTTTTCCATCATAAGGGCGAACACGTGTTGCTTGAATATAATCGCGATCCACATAGCGATAGCTCAACTGTAAAAGATGATCACTATCGGCACGATATTCCATTATAGCATCACCCATTGAGACGCTACCTAAACGACGGTCATACTGTAAACCTCCGCGCATACCTACGGTATCAGTGATACGCCAATAAGCATCACCCGCCCAGACCATAGAGCCACTTTCATCTTTACTGTTAATTATTTCACCAATAGATGATGGACCGGTTCTTGGACGTTCAAAGAAGTAGATTTGACCTATAGAAACGTTAAAACGTTCAACTAATTCGCTATCATAAAAACGCGAAGTTACCCCTGTGGTGAATTGGTTTGCAGAGGCAACACGGTCTAGACCCCCGTACATTCTGTCGCGGAATAATCCGCCATAGTTTGACTGTAATAATGCAGAGTCAAAGTTGTTGATGTTAGATTGGTCTTTATAAGGGACATAAAGATATTGCACACGAGGTTCGAGGGTCTGTGTAATATTATTGGTTTGATATTGGCGTTCGAAAACCACTTTCATATCAGATTTAAACTGTGGTAGTACACGGTTTACATTATCGTCTAATTGATTAGGGTTCTTTTGCTTATACGCATCAGGAATATCTTGATCGTAATGAGTTGCCATTACTTTCAATTCATTATTAAAGCTAGCCCAACCAGTTGATAAAGGTAAGGATATTGTTGGCTCAATATGGAAACGATTTGCTTCAGGCGTGTTATCACCCACGCTGGTGAAACGCGCAAATTGAGCATAAGTTCGGAAATCAAATGGCCCGATATCATTCTTATAATAATTCAGATCAAGCTGGGGTTCGGCACGATAAGCTTTTGCATCTTTATTATCAGAGAAAATTTGGAACTGTTTAGTGGTTAATGTGGCATTCCAGTTCTGTTGTGCATAACCCGTACTAAATTTCTGAGTCGCATAACCATCAGTCGTATTACCGTATTGAGAGGTGAAATCAGTGAAGTATTTATTATCACTTACTTTTGTATAATCGATATTAAATCGCCACACATTGTTCATAACACCACTGTGGCCCCAGTAGAATAACCAACGTGTAGCGGTGTCACGAGGAAGATAGCCTGCTTTATTTTCTTCTTTGTCTTTATTGTATTGGCTATCGTGATTGATCCAATCTACCGCGATGGTACCGCGTCCTGGGGTTGTTAAATAACGGAATTCGTTATCTAATTTTAAACCACGACGACTGATATAGTTGGTTGTAATGGTGGCATCATAATTAGGGGCAATATTCCAATAATAAGGTAATTGGAAATCAAAGCCTGAGCTACGAGAATAGCTTCCGTTAGGAATTAAGAAACCAGAGCGACGTTTATCGCCAATCGGTAATTGAAGGTAAGGACTATAAAAGATAGGCACATTAGCGACGCGAAAACGTGCATTCCAGATTTCAGCAACTTGCTCTTCACGGTCTAAAATAACCTCTGAGCCGACAACGCTCCAGCTATCATCTCCCGGTAAACAAGAAGTGAACATACCTTTATCCATAATGGTATAGCGATTTTCGCCACGCATTTGCATTTTATTTGCGTAACCACGGCCTTGGCGGCCAACCATTTGGTAATTACCTTGTTCGATATCCGTATCTTTATTATTAAGATTAGACCAAGCGCGAGGCCCTTTTAAGATGATTTGAGGATCATCATAAGAGACATTTCCCGTTGCTGTGACCATTCTTAATGGTGTTTCTCCCTCAGTTTGTGTTAGTTCAACACTGTCTGCACTTAAGGTTTGGTTGCCCTGTTTAATATCAACATCACCTTTATATTTGATCATGCGAGGATATTCACCTTGCATATCATTTGCAGTGATAGTGACTGGCAAGCTGTTGGGATCGCCTTGTACTAACGGTTTATTATAAACAGGAACTCCCAGTAAACATTGGGAGGCAAGATCAGCATAAGCAGGCTGACCATATATTGTGGCCCAAACTAGGGTGGCCAGCAGTGTGGGATAACTTTTTTTCATAAGTATTTATGTGCTTCCGTCATCAGTGGCTTCGTGCTGATAAACAGCTAGAAACTAACGCAGGGAGTTATGCGACACCAGCCCAACGTTCTGAACATTGTTCTAACGGTAACCGAAAAATAGGTCTAATTCCCATTTTTTCGATGTTTCTGTGTTGAAATAGTGTTATAGCCTTATTAGAAACAAAAAAACACCGCGCTGATGCGGTATTTCGTGCTGTATAACAACGCTAAAATTATTTGTTTGGTCACTCATTTTACTTTAACACAGTTTAAACGAAAACAGCATTACCTCTGTCCAAAGAGACACAGCAAATCTCTTTATTTTAAGAAAAAGTTTATTTAGAGGTTGCTTGGTGTTAGGTGTGCAAGCAAATGAATAGTATGATAATGCAAAATTGCAGGCAGAGCATCGAAGATTTGAGGAGTCTATGCGCTATTGGGGAAAATTATTAGGCCTTACCATCGGTAGTTTTGCTGGAATAGGCTTTTGGGGCATTGTTATTGGTGTTTTTCTTGGGCATCTCTATGACATGCAACGAAGTAAATTAGGAAGTGGTGGTCGCTATACGCGTGATAGACAAGCTTTTTTCTTTGCTGCAACCTTCCAAGTTTTAGGGCATTTAACAAAATCAAAAGGGCGAGTGACTCAAACTGATATCTCACTTGCCAATGAATTGATGGATCGCATGAATCTGCATGGTGTCGGTCGCCAAGCTGCACAACAAGCTTTTAGAGAAGGTAAATCACCTGATTTTCCATTAAGAGCCACATTGCAACGTGTTAGACAAATTTGTGTTGGGCGCCGTGACTTACTTCAGATGTTTCTGGAAATCCAATTACAAGCTGCTTTTGCGGATGGCCAACTGCATCCAAATGAAAGAAAAATGCTGTTTATCATCATTGATGAGCTTGGTTTTTCTCGTGCGCATTTTGAGCATATATTAGCAATGATGCAGGCTGGTCAGAATTTTCATTATCAAAATGGACAGGGCTATCAGCCTCACCCTCAAGGCCCTACGCTCTCGGATGCATGTAAGGTACTCGGCGTCGATGAAAATGATGATGTTAAAACTATAAAGAGAGCTTATAGAAAATTAATGGGAGAGCATCATCCAGATAAACTTGTAGCGAAAGGTTTGCCACCAGAAATGATGGAAATAGCAAAACAAAAAGCACAGTCTATACAAGTTGCTTACGATTTGATAAAAAAAGAAAAAGGATTTCGTTAACATCTTGTAAAAGAAGATGAGAAAAGAGAGAATTATTTCGTGATAGAGATAACTTAGACTGAGTTGAGTTTATTATTTATCACGGTAAAATATAAGTGAAATTTAATTATTTCATTCTCTCTTCTCTTAAAAAAGGAACTATATCCATGTCAAACGTCCGTGTTCTTGTTGGGGTTATGGGATTAGCGCTTTGCTTGCTCCTTGCTTCATTGAGTTCAGTGACTGTTTTAGTGTCATAAGACATTAAAAATCGGCAAGGCATTCAAAATGTATCGGGGATCGAAAAGCAGGATGCGTAATAAATAATTCCTGAGCATGTAATTGCAGGCGAGGTGCCATCGCTCTTGCCTGCGGATGTGCATAAAAGCGATCCCCTAAAATAGGATGCCCCAACGCTAACATATGTACCCGCAATTGATGTGAACGCCCCGTAATTGGTGAGAGTTTCACTCTTGTTGCATTCTCTTCATATTCCAGCACTTCATAAAAAGTTTGCGCCGCTTTTCCTGTTTCATGACAGACTTTTTGTTTTGGTCGATTAGGCCAATCGCAAATCAAAGGTAAATCAACCAATCCTTCTTCTTTTTCGACATGTCCCCAAACGCGTGCAATATAGGTTTTTTTGGGTTCACGTTCACGAAACTGACGCTTTAGCTCACGCTCTGCTTCTTTATTTAGTGCCACAACGATAACGCCACTGGTTGCCATATCAAGGCGATGTACACATTCAGCATTAGGAAACTCAGCTTTAATGCGCGACATAATACTGTCGTTATGCTCGGGCGCTTTGCCCGGCACTGACAGTAATCCGCTGGGTTTATTGACGGCAATAATATGCTCATCTTGATATAAAACATGTAACCAAGGATCTGTCGGCGGGTTATACACTTCCATCATGGTGGATATCTCATCAAAACAACGGGGAGTAGAATACTCCCCGCTTTAACGGTGATTATTGGTGGGTAACAACAATGAGGCGAATTGAATCTAAACGCCACGTTGCTTCATCTAAATGGTTAAGAATATGAGCTCGTTCATTTTCAATGGCTTCGACTTCATCATCACGAATATTTGGGTTTACCGCACGTAAAGCTTCTAAGCGCGATAATTCATGAGTTAGTACGCGATCAGCTTCTTCTTTCGCTTTTTGAATCAGTCCTTTCGCTTCGATTTCCATTAACGGTTCAGAAGCTTTGAGTACATGGTGTACTTCGCTCTGTACCGCATTGACCAGTTTGCTAGAAGTATGACGATTAACCGCATTTAATTGGCGGTTAAAACTTTCAAACTCAACTTGAGAGGCTAGGTTATTACCTTTTAGATCAAGTAATAAGCGAACGGGTGTTGCCGGTAAGAAACGACTTAAGTGCAGATGTTTAGGTGCTTGTGCTTCTACGACATAGATCAGTTCAACTAACAGCGTTCCCACTGGTAAGGCTTTATTTTTTAATAAAGAAACGGCACAACTTCCTGTATCACCAGATAAAATTAAATCTAAGCCATTACGGATAATGGGGTGTTCCCAACTGATAAATTGGGTATCTTCACGAGATAGCGCTTGCTCTCTATCAAATGTGATAGTGCAACCATCTTGTGGTAAGCCAGGGAAATCAGGTACTAACATATGATCGGATGGTGTTAAAATAATTAAGCTATCACTGCGATCTTCTTGATTAATACCGACGATATCAAACAAATTCAGTGCAAAGTTCACTAACTCAGGATCGTTATCTTGAGCGGCTATTTCACCGGCTAATTCAACACCCACTTCACCACCGTTAGAATGCATCTCTAATAGGCGGTCGCGACCTTGTTCAAGTTTGAGCTTCATTTCATCATGTTGTTTACGACAAGCAGCAATAAACTCATCAAAATCAGCTAATTCATTAGGTTGTGCAAGATAAGAGATGAGAGCATCATATTTACTGTCGTAAATAGTACGACCAGTTGGGCAAGTATGTTCAAAGGCATCTAAGCCTTCGTGATACCAACGCAACAATACAGATTGAGCCGTACCTTCCAGATAAGGAATGCTGATATCAATGTCTCGATTTTGGCCAATACGATCAAGACGACCAATACGTTGTTCTAATAAATCAGGGTTAAACGGCAGATCAAACATAACCAGTTGATTAGCAAACTGGAAGTTACGTCCTTCAGAGCCGATTTCTGAACATAGCAGAACTTGAGCACCTTCTTCTTCGGACGCGAAATAGGCTGCAGCGCGATCGCGTTCAAGTAAAGACATACCTTCATGGAAGACGGCAGCACGAATACCTTCACGCTCGCGTAAAACTTGCTCTAACTGCAATGCAGTTGCTGCTTGCGCACAAATAACTAGAACTTTTTCATTGCGATTTGCCGTTAAGAAACCCAGTAGCCATTCAACACGGGGGTCAAAGTTCCACCATGTTGCGTTTTCACCTTCGAATTCTTGGTAAATACGTTCAGGATAGAGCATCTCTTTCGCACGAACTTCGAGGCTCTTTTTCGCTGCCATAATTTCAGCAACTTTAATCGCTGTTTGATATTGTGTTGGCAGTGGCATTTTTATCGCGTGAAGTACGCGATTTGGGAAACCTTTCACACCAGAGCGTGTATTACGGAATAACAGACGGCCCGTTCCGTGTCTGTCCATTAACATATGGATAAGTTCTTGGCGAGATTTGGTGCGTTCTTCGCCTTGGGTATTTGCCGCTTTCAGTAATGGTTCAACATCTTGCTCGCTGATCATTTCACTGATGATATTTTGTTGGTCGGTATTTAAATCATCTTCTGATAGCAAAATAGTAACAGCATCGGCAACAGGGCGATATTTTTGTTGCTCATTAATAAATTCGTTGTAGTCATGGAAACGGTTTGGATCAAGCAGACGTAAACGAGCGAAGTGGCTTTCTTGGCCTAACTGCTCAGGCGTTGCGGTTAATAGCAACACTGAAGGAATAGATTCAGCTAACTCTTCAATTACTTGATATTCACGGCTTGGTGCATCTTCACTCCAAACAAGGTGATGGGCTTCATCGACAACCAGCATATCCCATGTTGCTTCAACCAAGTGTTCAAAACGTTGCTTATTTTTACGCACAAAATCTAAAGAGCAGATGATCATCTGTTCTGTTTCAAATGGGTTATCGCTATCTAATAAAGATTCACTATAACGGCTATCATCAAACAGAGAGAAACGTAGGTTGAAACGGCGTAACATTTCAACTAACCACTGATGTTGTAAGCTTTCAGGCACAATAATCAACACTCGCTCTGCACGACCATCCATTAATTGCTGGTGGATAATCATACCGGCTTCAATTGTTTTACCTAAACCCACTTCATCAGCTAATAATACGCGAGGGTTATGACGTTTACCCACTTCATTGGCGATATAAAGCTGATGAGGAATAAGGCTTGCACGAATGCCACGTAAACCACTTTGAGCTTGCTTAAACTGCTCGCTCATAAATTTACGAGCGCGGTAGCGTAAGGCAAAGCGATCCATACGGTCGATTTGGCCTGCAAAAAGGCGATCTTGAGGTTTATTAAAAGTGAGTTTGTTATCTAAGAACACTTCACGTAATTGCGCGGGCTCTTCGGTGTCTAAACGTACACCTTGATAGATAAGAAGGCCATTATCTTCTACAACGTTATCGATGGCGAGTTTCCAGCCTTCGTGACTGGTGACGGTATCCCCTGCATTGAACATCACCCGCGTTATTGGTGCATCATGACGGGAGTAAAGGCGGTTTTCGCCACAGGCGGGGAAAAGTAAGGTAACCATGCGGGCATCAACTGCCACAACAGTACCCAGTCCAAGCTCGCTTTCAGTATCGCTAATCCAACGTTGACCAAGAGTAAAAGGCATATATATAAACTCAGCTCTCAAATATATAATTTAGGAATTATTAATGAATGCAGTATTGCGGTGTTGTCATTAAAATCTGCGGGATAAAAAGTGCATTCCTAGAACAAAGAAAAGCTAATTATCACCAAAGGGGCGTTATGTTAATAGATGCAAAGCAAACCGTCACCTGCAAAATGACACAACTTAAAATGAGAGTGTCATTTGCCCATTTAACAAGGTTGAAAAATCATCTTGTATAAAAGGCAGGATAGCATCTGCAATCGGCATTAACTGCTTATTGATATAGTGCTCATAATCTGGTGCAGTGGTAATGTGCTCTAACGGTTCTGGCCCCAAGGGGGTAATTATATAACTAATCCAACCGCCTTGCTGATATTGTTGAGGTCTATTTTTGGATAAATTATATTCATCCGCTTTGCGTGCCGCTTTGACATGAGGGGGAACGTGATGCTGATATTCTGATAATTTTCGACGTAACCGTTTACGATACACTAATCTATCATCATATTTTCCCGCAAGCGTATCCGCGACATAATCACGAATAAACTGCTGATAAGGTTGCTGATGAAAAATGCGCGTATAAAGCTCTTGTTGAAATTTTTGAGCGAGTGGGGTCCAATCCGTTCTGACAGTTTCTAATCCTTTAAATACCATTTTATCATTGCTTAATCCCGCATAACGCTTTTTACTACCTGTTTCCATCCCTCGAATAGTGGGCATTAAAAAACGGCGATAGTGTGTTTCATACTCCAGCTCTAATTTGCAATCAAGTTGATAGGTTTCAAAAAGGTGTGTCTTCCACCATTGGTTAACCTCTTGTACTAACTGATGCCCTATTTGTTGGGCTTGTTGCTCAGTATGTGGCGATTTAAGCCAAACAAAAGTAGAGTCCGTATCACCATAAATAACTTGATAACCTTTAGCTTCTATTAATTCTCGCGTTTTTTTCATAATTTCATGACCTCGTAGTGTAATAGATGACGCTAAACGAGGATCAAAAAAACGACAGCCCACAGAGCCTAAAACACCATAAAAAGCGTTCATAATAATTTTGAGAGCTTGAGAGAGCGGGGCATTTTTATGTAACTTTGCGTTATCTCTTTCATGCCAAATTTGCGACACAATAGTGGGTAAACAATGCTTTTCCCGCGAAAACCACGCTTGGCGAAAACCTGGAATAGCCAGTTTTTCATCGGGTTGATGTGTTCCTTCAATCATTCCGACAGGATCGATTAAAAAAGTACGAATAATAGAGGGGTAAAGGCTTTTGTAATCAAGCACAACGACTGAATCATATAAACCGGGAGTAGAGTCCATCACAAAGCCACCGGGACTATGCTCTTCAGGTTTTTCACCTTGGTTAGGCGCAACATATCCAATGCGATGCATTGAAGGGAGATAGAGATGCGTAAATGCAGCCACAGATCCGCCGCTTCTATCAACGGAAAGCCCTGTAACACAAGCTCTCTCTAATAAGAATGCCATAAGAGAGGTTGCATCAAAGATACGGTTTACTAAGACACAATCTTGCCAATTATAATAAGCTAGTGCGGGCTTATCTTCTTTAAAGCGTCGATTAATTTCATCCATTCTGGCGTAAGGGGTATCGATGGCTTTACCTTCGCCTAACAGTGTTTGAGCAACGGATTCAAGACTAAAAGAGGGAAAGTTCCATGTCGCCATTTTCAAAGCCTCGATTCCATCGATAATTAAACGACCTTGAGCCGAAGCAAAAAAATGACCTTTTTTAAATCCATGCTCTCGCCATTCTAACGGGCTATTTTGGCGGCCTAATAATAAACTGACACCATACCGTTGGGCATGTGTGTACAAAATACGCAGATCGAATTGAATTAAATTCCAACCGATAATCGCATCAGGATCGTAATGTTGTATCCACTCATTCAGTTTTTCAATTAAACGCAATCGGCTACTGACATAACATAAGCGATAACCTTTGGATTGCTGACTCTCATTCTCTGTAGATAAATTATCTGTCAGCATAAACACGACATTATCGCCACAACCTGCAAGCCCAATAGAGTAAAGTTCACCGAATTCACTGGTTTCAATATCTAAAGAAACAGTTCGCAGTGTAGGGCGATAATCAGGTGCGGGTTTTAATGTCGTAATATTATTTTGTTGATAACGAAACCAGACAGGTGCGGTAATAAAGCGCTCCATCATGTAACGTTCGTGTGGGCGAATATCCGCTTCATAAAGACGAATGTGATGCTCTTTGAGTTGCTGTTCTAGTTGAACGAGTTGGCGGTATTGTTTGCAGTAGACGCCAAAAACAGGCTGCCTTTCAAAGTCTTTTAAATCGAGAGGGCGAATTTCTATATCAGGGTTTTTATTAACGAGTGAACGTAAAACCGCTTCATGTTGGCGGGCAACAAAACCGATAGCGCGTTGCATAGGAACTGTAACTTTACGTGGGCCGTTATTTGTCGCCAGCCAATAAGAGACGACAATACCTTTTGGCGTGTCGCTCCAGTGGCGGGTAAGAATAAAGCCTTGTTCCGTATGACCAATCATGAGCACCTAATAAACACAAATTATTCACTAAAGATGAGTTTATTATAGTCAATATAGTGGTTATTTATACAGTTAATTTAAGCTAAGATTAATTAAATGGAATACCTAAAATAAGTGATTGATCCACTTCACCATTTATTAGTGATTGTGTATTTCCATCGTAAACAATTATACCGTTATCTATCACAATCGATCTTGAGGCAATTTTTGCTGCATCTTCTAAGCTATGAGAAACCATCAATAAGGTTAACGCTTTTTCATGGCAAAGTTGCTCAAGTAGTGCCAACATCTCAATGCGTAAAGCGGGGTCGAGTGCAGAAAAAGGCTCATCGAGCAATAAGATAGGCTGTTCACGTACAAGGCAACGAGCAATGGCAACACGTTGGCGTTGACCGCCTGATAACTGGGAAGGTAAACGTTCAAGATATTCACTGAGCGCTACTTGTTCAGCTCGACTCTCTAATAGTGCTTTTTGCTCTCTAGTCAGTTTTAAACTTGGATTTAACCCCAAGCCAATATTTTGCCTTACAGTTAAATGTGGGAATAGATTATTATCTTGAAATAACATGGAAATAGGGCGTTTGGCCGGTACTGTTTTGGTATGATCTTGGCCATTAAGAAACAGGCTTCCCTTCTCTGATGGTAAAAAACCAGCGATTAAACTGAGCAATGTACTTTTACCTGCACCACTTGGCCCTAATACAGCAATGCGTTCTCCTGCATTGACCGTTAGATTAAATAAGAGGTGTTGGTGTTCATAAGTATAAGTTAGGTGCTCTAATTTAATCATAAGATTTTCCAGCTAATCGTTCTATTAGGCTAAAAAGAGAGAAGCAAAGTAGTAATAAAATCATGGCTGTCACAGCCCCATCTTGTGTGTGATAAGCACCAATTTGCTGATAAAGATAGAAAGGCAATGTCCTAAATGTTTCATTACCAAATAGGGCAACAATACCAAAATCACCAATAGAAATAACACAAGCAAAAGCAAGTGCTTGTGAAATCGGTTTTCTTAATGCTCGTAATTCGATCCAACGAAGTCGGTTGATACCCTGAATGTTAAGCGATTGACATAAAAGACCATAACGTGAAGCAATATCATTCATTGGATTTTCGAGCACTTTTAAAGCATAAGGAATGGCAATTAAAGCGTTGGTCAAAATCACTAAAATATAAGGTGATTCAGGTAATCCAATCGTATTGTTTAATAACAAAAAAAAGCCTGTTGCTAACACAATACCCGGCATCGCTAGAATGATCAAACCACTCATTTCCATAGCCTGCCCCGCTTTTTTAAAGTGGCGTAGGCGAAGTTCTCGGCTACTCCATAGCAACATCATCGTTAATACAACGCAAACAATACCCGCACCAACAGCAATAATCAGTGAGGTTGTAAAAGCTTGCCAAAGTACAGGTTGTTGTATGACACGTAGAAATTGGCTATTAAGACCATCAGTGAGTACGGCCAAAATGGGGGGCACTAAAAAGAGGAGTGCAAGTGTGATAATGAGACCATCTGCTATTTTACTAAAGATAGGATCATCGGGATCGCGCCAATGCTGTTTTTGGCTATCTCCAATAAAGAGTGTACCTTTGAGTTTTTGGCTGATAAGTACTAAGCCTAAACAGCAAAAGAGCTGGATTAGTGCTAAAAGTGCAGCACGATGTAAATCGTAGTCATAACTTAATGCTTGATAAATTGCTAGCTCAACGGTTGTTGCCGCAGGGCCTCCACCTAACGCCAGTACAGTAGCAAAGCTGGCAAAACAGAGCATAAAAATCAGTGACGCTGTGGGAAGTATTTGTCGCCATAAATAAGGAAATTCCAGAAAGCGAAAACGCTGCCAACCATTCATGCCTAATTGTGAGGCTAACTGGCGTTGTTCTGGCGAGATACTTTCGAGAGCTTGTAACAGCATTCGGGTTGCTAATGGCATATTGAAAAAAATGTGTGCTAATAAAATGCCTTGTAAGCCATAAGGGGTAAATTGGTAATTAATCCCCAACCATTCACAGATTTGAGCAATCCAACCGACTCGTCCATAAACCGTTAAAATACCAAAAAGTGCCACTAAAACGGGTAACACAAGGCTCATGGCACATAAACGTAAGAAAAGTGTTCTACCTTTAAATTGGCGTCGATAAAGTGCTTTAGCGAGCCAAATGGCAGGTAATATTGAAAATAAGGCAGATAAAAAGGCTTGCCAGAAAGTAAAGCGCACGACATGCCATAAATAGTCATCAGCAAAAATAGAGGATAATTCGCCACTTGGCGCATTAATCCATAATGCACCAAATGACAATAATGCCACAATAAGCAGTAAACCCGAGGCACATAGCCCCGGGATAAGCCATCTTCCCATTAGCGACTCACCGCAGATTGCCAATTACGCGTCCACGTTTGGCGCTCTTTGGCGACAATATCTGCATCGAATTGCAATGATTTTTCGGGTTTAGGCATCACGGAATAGACATCCGGTAATGGCATATCTATAACAGGATACATCCAATTGGTTGTAGGTATCGTTTCTTGGAACGTCGGGGTGAGCATAAATTGCATAAATTGCTGCGCTAATTCAGGTTGTTTACTTGATTTGAGTTTTGCAGCAACTTCGACTTGCAAGTAATGCCCTTCATCAAAAATCGCAGCAGCATAGTTATCTTTTTTATCCGCTAAAATATGATAACCGGGGGATGATGTGTAGCTAAGCACAAAATCACCTTCACCTTTTAAGAATAAGCCGTAAGACTCACTCCAACCTTTAGTGACTGTCAGCGTTTTCTCTGACAATTTTTTCCATTCAGTAGCCGTGTTTTCAGGATAAAGTGACTGCATCCATAGCATTAAACCTAAACCCGGTGTGCTGGTGCGAGGATCTTGATACAAAATCTTCCACTTTTCTTTGCTATTTAACAGTTCAGCCATGCTTTTGGGTGGATTCTGGACACGGTTTTTATCATAAATAAAAGCAAAGTAACCGTAGTCATAAGGCACAAAGGTATCGTCAGTCCATTTTTCAGGTAAGGCGAGTTTGGATGTATCGATATTGCTTGGTGCGAAAAGTCCAGTTTCTTTTGCTGCATGGATCAGATTGTTATCTAACCCTAAAATAATATCAGCTTTGCTTTTATCACCTTCCATGCGTAAGCGATTAAGGAGTGATACACCATCAGACAGAGCAACCAGTTTTAGCTCACAATCACATTGTTGTTCAAACGCTTTTTTTATTGCAGGCCCAGGGCCCCAATCTGCGGTAAATGAATCATAAGTGTAAACAGTGAGTGTGGGCTTTTGTGCTAAGGCTTGAGTTGAAAAAGTGCCCATAATGCCCAGTGCGCCCAGAAAGAAAGTAAAGCGAAGTGATTTATTTAACACGTTTAGTTCCTCAGTAAAAGTCAGGTAGGATCTGAGGAGTAAGGATAGCAAACCAATGAATATTGCAACATCCTGACTCAAATCCCTACGCCAGTATTAGCTGGATCAGGTTCCACGAGTTTTTCTCAGCCTAAAAAGGCACCCCGTTGAGACTTTCCCATTGTAGATAAATACACGCGCCATGCAAAGTCTGTTGATAGAGGTTTACCGTTTGTGGGTAGTATGAAACAATGAGTTATCTTTCAAATTTGGTTATTGAGGTAGTCTAGTGATTGATGATGATGGCTACCGCCCGAATGTAGGGATTGTAATTTGTAATCGGCAAGGGCAAGTGCTTTGGGCTCGTCGCTATGGGCAACATTCATGGCAGTTTCCTCAAGGGGGAATTAATCCTGGAGAATCGCCAGAGCAGGCAATGTACCGAGAGTTGTTCGAAGAAGTTGGGTTAAGTCGCAAGGATGTCAAAATTCTTGCCTCCACACGTAACTGGTTACGTTACAAGTTACCTAAGCGTTTGGTGCGTTGGGACACAAAACCTGTTTGTATTGGACAAAAACAGCGTTGGTTCCTTTTGCAGTTAACAAGTAATGATAAAGACATTAATGTTCAACAAAGCAAAACGCCAGAATTTGATGGCTGGCGTTGGGTGAGTTATTGGTACCCCGTTCGACAAGTCGTCTCTTTTAAACGCGATGTTTATCGACGTGTAATGAAAGAGTTCGCACCAGTAGTCATGCCATTGCAAGAACAAGTGTCTTTACCGCGTCCATCGTATGGATATCGGCGTAAAAGGTATTAGATAACACTATGCTGACACGTTTGCGAGAAATTGTAGAAAAAGTGGCTATGGCAGCTGGGCTTCCAGAAGCGCTTGAACTCTTAGTCAAGGAAACGTGTCAGGCAATGCACACGGATGTGTGTTCTATTTATCTTGCCGATAAACAACGTAGTTGTTTTTATCTTATGGCGACCAAAGGGTTAAAAAAACCTAGAGGGAGAGCGGTTAGTCTTTCATTTAATGAAGGCGTGGTTGGTGAAGTGGGGCGTCTTTCAGAGCTTATCAACCTCGCTGATATTCGCGAACATCCTAGTTTTAAGTACCTTCCTCAAGTTAAAGAAGACGATCTCCGTGCTTTTCTTGGCGTTCCTATTGTCTACCGTCGCCAACTCCTTGGTGTATTAGTTGTTCAGCAAAAAGAGCGTCGCTTATTCAATGAAAGCGAAGAGTCTTTTATGGTGACGCTGGCGACACAGCTCGGGGCTACATTATCGCAAGTACAAACTAAAGGGCTTTTTGGGCAATATCGCCAAAGTCGGATTAAAGCACTTTCAGTTTCGACTGGCGTTGTTATGGCTTATGGTTGGCAAGAAATTTCCCAGCCAGTTCTGGAAAATGTATTTAAAGCCAGCGCACTTGATATTAAGGCGGAATTAAATCGACTCACTGTGGCTTTAGAAGATGCCACTGCAGAATGTCGTCGCTTTAGTAAACGCTTTATGGCGAATGCACAAAAAGAGAGTGCCGCTATTTTTGATCTCTACTCTCATTTACTTAATGATCCCCAGCTTAAACATAAAATGACAGCGATTATTACTCAAGGATATGTCGCAGAATGGGCTGTAAAAGTGGTTGTTGAGAAAGTTTCGTCACAATTTTCTAGCCTGAAAGATGGCTACATGAGAGAAAGAGCCTCTGATCTTAAAGCATTAGGGCGCCGTTTATTATTTCATTTAGATGATGATCTAAGTTCAACTAATATTTGGCCAGAGCGTTTTATTTTGGTTGCTGATGAATTAAGCGCAAGTTTATTGGCGGAGTTACCAGAGCAACAGCTTGCAGGTGTGATTGTGCGAGATGGTGCAACACACTCACATTCTGCGATCCTTGTTAGAGCAATGGGAATTCCCGCGATCATGGGCGCGGATATTCAACCGGAGCTTTTACACAATCGTATGCTTATTCTTGATGGTTATCGTGGTGAGATTTTTATTGAACCAGAGCCTTTTATTACTCAAGAATATAAACAGATTATTGATGAAGAAAGTGTATTAAGCCAAATTGCAGAAGATCAGCTTGAACAGCAAGCTGTTCTCAAAAATGGTGAATCGGTTAGCGTTCAATTGAATGCGGGATTAAATATTAAATACGAGCAACGCATTAGCGTGGGAATAGATGGCGTTGGTTTATATCGGACAGAAATCCCTTTTATGCTACAAAGCGGTTTCCCTTCTGAGGATGAACAGAAAAATCGCTACCGCGAAATACTCTCTTTTTTCCCTGATAAGCCTGTTGTATTGCGTGCTTTAGATATTGGTGCAGATAAACAACTTCCTTATATGCCCATTAATGAGGAAAATCCTTGCTTAGGTTGGAGAGGCATAAGAATATTGCTTGATCAACCTGAAATCTTTCTTATTCAGCTACGAGCAATGCTAAAAGCAAACCTCGAATTTAAAAATTTGAAAATTTTGTTGCCGATGGTGACAAGTATTGATGAAATTGACGAAGCAAGAACATTGCTGCTACGCGCATGTAATGAAGTGAGTCGAGAGCTAAAATGTGAATGTGTTCCACCTCCACTGGGTATTATGCTTGAAGTGCCTTCATTGGTGTTTATGTTGTCACAATTAGCGAATCGGGTTGATTTTATCTCTGTTGGAACAAACGATTTAACTCAATACTTGCTTGCAGTCGATCGTAATAATACCCATGTAGCATCACTCTATGATAATTTGCATCCTGCGTTATTGCGTTCACTGAATTTGATTGCAACACAATGCCAATATTATCAGTTGCCAGTTAGTGTTTGTGGCGAAATGGCAGGAACCCCTATCGGGGCATTGCTGTTAATAGGGCTCGGTTTTAGGCAGTTAAGCATGAGTGGTCGTAGTTTACCTAGGGTAAAATACTTATTACGCCATCTTGATCCTGTGGTGTTACAGTCTTTTATGCAACAAGTGTTGCAAGCTGAAACAGCAACAGAAATCAAAAAATTGTCTTCTGAATTTATGGAACGGCAAGGATTAGGTGGATTAATTCGCGGAGGTATTTAGTCTGCCTTCGTATAAGCCTTTTCTATGTTGGTATTAAATAGCCAATACAGAAATTATTGATTAAGTGAAGTAGGGAATAATGAGTATAAGCTACCTTAAATTTCCAGAGATTGATCCTGTAATGTTCTCTATCGGGCCTGTTTCATTACACTGGTACGGTATGATGTATTTAGTTGGATTTGTCTTTGCCTTATGGCTTGCAAATCGTCGAGCTGCAAAACCGAATAGTGGCTGGAATAAAAATGAAGTTGAAACATTACTTTATGTTGGTTTTGTCGGTGTATTTATCGGTGGTCGTTTAGGTTATGTTTTATTCTATAACTTACCTGTCTTTTTAAATGATCCTCTTTACCTCTTTAAAGTGTGGGATGGCGGTATGTCGTTCCATGGTGGTTTAATTGGGGTCATTTGTGCCATGATTTGGTTTGCTAAACGAACTAAACGTAAATTTTTCCAAGTGGCTGATTTTGTAGCGCCTTTAATTCCATTTGGTTTAGGTTTAGGTCGTATTGGTAATTTTATTAATGGTGAATTATGGGGACGCGTCACATTAGATACGCCTTGGGCTTTCTTATTCCCAAGCTCTCGTTCTGAAGATCTCCAGCTTGTTGCTCAAGATCCAACAACACTACTGCCGATTATTCAAGAATATGGCGTTTTACCTCGCCATCCCTCACAACTTTATGAAATGCTGTTAGAAGGTGTGGTGCTATTTATTATCCTGAATATCTTTGTACGCAAAAGTCGTCCTGTAGGTAGTGTGTCAGGTCTGTTCCTGATTGGTTATGGTGCATTCCGTATTATTGTTGAATTCTTCCGTCAACCAGACGCACAACTAGGATTATTTGGTGGTGTGAGTATGGGGCAAATACTTTCAATTCCAATGATTTTATTGGGTATTATTTTTATGGTATGGGCTTATCGCCAAGATAAAAAAACACCACAAAACCCAACACCAACTCACAAATAGTGTGAGATAAATTTCTTATTATTAGTTAATTACAAGAGAGACAACATGAAGCAGTATCTGGCATTGTGTCAACGCATTATCGATGAAGGGCAATGGATTGATAATAAACGAACAGGAACCCGTTGTTTAACGGTGATTAATGCCGATCTGGAATATGATGTTGCGAATAACCAATTTCCGCTGATAACGACACGTAAAAGCTTTTATAAAGCAGCAATTGCAGAGCTGTTAGGGTATTTACGTGGTTACGACAATGCAGGTCAATTTCGTGAAATTGGTTGTAATACATGGAATGCAAACGCCAATGAAAATGGAGCATGGTTAAACAACCCTCATCGTAAAGGTGAAGATGATATGGGGCGTGTTTATGGTGTTCAAGGACGTCAATGGCAACGCCCTGATGGCTCCCATTTTGATCAACTACGCAAAGTGATAGATAACCTGACTAAGGGGATAGATGATCGTGGGGAGATCGTAACATTTTATAACCCAGGTGAAACTGAGTTAGGTTGTTTGCGTCCTTGTATGCATACACACACATTTTCATTGGTGGGTGATACGCTTTACTTAACCTCTTATCAACGTAGCTGTGATGTACCATTAGGGTTAAATTTCAACCAAATACAGTGTTTTGTTTTATTAGCGCTGGTGGCTCAAATTACAGGACATAAGCCGGGTAAAGCATTTCATAAGATAATCAATGCACATATCTATGAAAATCAATTACCTCTAATGCGTGATGTACAGCTAAAAAGAGAGCCTTTACCGTTACCAACGTTGCATATCAATCCAAAAATTAAAACATTGGAAGATATCGAAACATGGGTAACAACGGATGATTTTACTGTTGAAGGTTATCAATGCCATGAAGCAATAAAATACCCATTTACGGTTTGATTTTTCCTTTATGTTTTAAAGCCTCTGTTTAGTGATAAACAGGGGCTTTTTATTCCTACCATTAAATTTAAATTCAATAAACTAAGATTAACCCCAGCCTTGTTGATAACTATTTTTTTGTGTTTGTTCTGAAAATATAGTTATTGCGTCATCGTTCGAAAAAAACACTCTCTTTTATTTACCTTACAAAGGTTTAGCTGCATTCTCATCGCAGGCTCTAGAGGAGAACAAAATGAACAGTAATATGGAAATAAGCCTAAATAGTAAACTTGAACAAGAGAGTGAATGGGGGATAAGCCTGCTCGAAATGCTTATTGTCATGATGATTGCCTCGATTTTAAGTTATTTATCAATTACGACCTATCAGCAATTTACTCACCAACGTCAATTGATACATAGTGTACGAGAAACCATTGCATTTCTTTCATATCAACGACAACAAGCGCTACTGTTTAATATAAAAATTAAAATATCACTTCATTTATCACCCAGCAATAAAGTCGTCGCTATACCTTTTTCTCAACGGCATTTAACTGAAAAACAAACAGTTTTTCAATTAACCACGGGTATTCAACTTAAACAATCAACGGTCTCAAATTTTACGTTTGGGGATATTCGTCAAACTTTAAGACCAATGAGTTTTGTACTTCAAAGCTCAGAAGGTGAAGTAAAAATTGTTATTTCATCTTTAGGGAGAATAAGAGCATGTAGCCAGAAAATTAAGGTATTTTCGCCATGTTAAAGCGATCAATATTTTCATTTTCATCTGGCATGATGCTGATGGAATGCCTTTTTGCCATGGCAATTAGTGGCGTTCTATTTCTGTGCATCAGTCGGGCATATCCTCAAGTAATGAACACACTGCTCCATTCTTACCAAAAATATCAGTTAGATATTTTTTTAAGGGAAAGGTTATTGGTGCTAGAAACACAATTAAGGCGCACTGGATATTGTCAGGGTGAGTGTGCTTATGTATCGCAGTCAAAGGGGTTACACTCTTCACCATTAAAAATAGGGCAGTATTCTTATCAAGAAAAAAACTCCTGCGTTATTTTCGCTTATGACGTAAATGGCAATGGTCGATGGGATGCGCCTTCCTCAAAAGAGAGTGATTATTTTGGTTATCGGCTTAGAAATGGGCAACTAGAACAATTAAGAGGAGTACAAGATTGTACTTCTTCAGGATGGCAACGATTCTTTGAAAGTCATGAAATAGAAGTGACGGAGTTTATTTTACGTCCTTACTCAAAGCAACATCTTATCAAAAAGAAACCCTTTTTTTATCTCTCTGTTTCCTTGAAATTTCATTTAAAACAATCGCCTACTGTGAAACTGCATTATAAGAATAACATTCGGTTAAGGAATGTGACCACGTTATGAGTATTGATTTAATTAATAATAAAAGTGAGCAAGGATTTGCAAGTTTACTTGTCGTAATTGGGTTTATTGTTATGAGCTTATCAGCGCTAGGAAATTTTGCTTATCATTACAGGCAATCTCAGCAAATAGTAATGCAAGAGTTGCAAGCACGACAAGCTTTTTTATTTGCTGAATCTGCATTAGCGTGGGGAATAAAACGGAATTGGGAAATTCTATCGTCACAGTTAAATAAATGGCAGTGTCGTCATTTTCATGTAAACCCTAAAATAAAGAGTTGTTTATTTTTGATTTCTTTAGAAAAAGGATTATTACAAGGACAAGCAGAAAGCTTAAATGGTTATAAAATATATCATTATCAATGGGTTGATTTTTTGGAGGACAAAAATAAATCCATGGTGACACATCCAAATGGATGGCTAGATTATTGCCCATTAGTACATAAGGAGTGTGTGTTATAGATAACATTCAAAATAAATCAGAAAGTGGCTCTATTTTACTTAATACAATGTTTATATTACTGTTTTTTAATATTAGTTTTGTCGCTATTATAGGGTATAGTCAATCATTAAAAGCTGACTTTCAGCGGTTAATTCAAATGCAGCAGGCAGGGCAGGAACTTTTTGTTTTATTTGAACAAATGACTGATAAATTACCTGACTATTTCGTAGCCAATTCCAAAATAATGACACGCTCACTATTACAGTCTGAAGGTTGTCAGGAAATAGAAGGTTATGTTGCCAATAATGTATTACCCGAAATAAAGCTGTATTACTGGTCATGCTATTAATAAGATGAGGATCTGATGTTTCATATATATCACTCAAATCAGTTGTCATTACTAAAGTCACTTATGGTGCACTTTATGCAGACCAGACCACTCTCTTCTCCCTTTGAACAAGAAGTGATCCTTGTACAAAGCCCCGGAATGTCTCAGTGGTTGCAAATCCAGCTTGCCGAAAGCTTGGGTATTGCTGCTAATATCCGTTACCCATTACCAGCAACCTTTATTTGGGAAATGTTTACGCGGGTGCTATCAGGTATACCTAAAGAAAGTGCTTTTTCTAAAGATGCCATGACATGGAAATTAATGGCATTATTACCTGAATATTTATCTCATGAAGAATTTAAACCGCTACTTCATTATCTTGATGATGATGAGGATAAACGTAAATTACACCAATTAGCAGGGCGTGTTGCTGACTTATTTGACCAATATTTGGTATATCGTTCAGATTGGTTAGCTTCGTGGGAAAAAGATGAATTGATAGAAGGGCTGAGTGAAAATCAGCGTTGGCAGAAAATATTGTGGGTAGCGTTACAGCAATACACAAAAGATCTCAATCAGCCCCAATGGCATCGTTCTAATCTTTATCAGCAATTTATTTCGACATTAAATGGTGCAAAAGAAGGAGAACTTCAACACTGTTTTCCACCCCGTATTTTTATTTGTGGTATTTCGGCATTACCGCAAGTTTATTTGCAGGCTCTGCAAGCTATCGGGCGTCATACAGAGATCTATTTACTCTTTACCAATCCTTGCCGTTACTATTGGGGCGATATTCAAGATCCTAAATTTCTTGCTCGGCTGAATAGTAGAAAACCTCGTCATTATCAGCAATTACATGAATTATCGTGGTTTAAAGATGAAAAAAATGCCTCATCATTATTTAATGAAGAGGGGGAGCAAAATATCGGTAATCCGCTATTAGCGTCATGGGGAAAATTGGGTAAAGATAATCTCTATTTTCTTTCTGAACTTGAATATGCCGATGTATTGGATGCTTTTGTTGATATTCCAAGAGATAATTTACTTCATCAATTGCAAGCTGACATTCTTGATTTAGAAGATTTTTCGCAATTAGGTACAACACTTGAAACTTATGAATGTAGTGAAAATAAACGTGTAATTTTACCAGATGATAACTCATTGACTTTTCATGCCAGTCATAGCCCACAGCGTGAAGTAGAAGTACTACAAGATCAATTACTGCATTTATTAGAGCAAGATCCCGAATTATTACCACGTGATATTATTGTGATGGTTGCGGATATCGATAGCTATACACCTTATATTCAAGCGGTGTTTGGTAATGCACCTTCAGAACGTTATCTTCCTTTTGCAATTTCAGATAGGAAAGCTCGTCAAGCACACCCTGTATTACAAGCTTTTATTACGTTGCTAGAGCTTCCTCAAAGTCGTTTCACCGCAGAACAAGTATTAGCTTTACTTGAAGTTCCTGCTTTAGCTGGGCATTTCTCTATTTTTGAAAATGAACTAAAACTACTACGTCGTTGGGTCGATGAATCAGGCATACGTTGGGGATTGGATGATGAGAATGTGGCTTCATTCTTATTACCCATCACGGGTAAAAATACGTGGGAGTTTGGTTTACTGCGCATGTTGCTTGGTTATGCGATGGAAAGTGAAAATGGCCCTTGGAAAGGGGTCCTTCCTTATGATGAATCAAGTGGCTTAGTTGCTGAGCTTGCAGGATATCTCGCTGATTTTATTTATACATTAAGTGAGTGGCGTACACGTTTGAGTGAAACTCGCTCATTAGAAGCATGGCTAGAAGTTGGACAACAATTAGTTGATGCTTTTTTTGAATCTGATGAGGAAACGGAATTAGTTTTAGCGCTTATTATCCAGCAATGGCAAAAGGTGATTGAAAATGGACTGAAAGCGCAATATCAAAATGAAATCCCGCTAGTCCTTATTCGTGATGAATTAACCGTACGGTTTGATGATGAAAAAATCAGTCAGCGTTTTTTAGCGGGTAGCATTAATTTCTGTACGTTAATGCCTATGCGCTCTATTCCCTTTAAAGCGGTGTGTTTATTAGGCATGAACGACGGTATTTATCCTCGTAATATTCAGCCGTTAGGGTTTGATTTAATGGCGGAAAAACGCCGTCGTGGTGATAGAAAACGTCGTGATGATGACCGCTATTTATTCCTTGAAGCGCTTAGTTCAGCTGAAAAATACCTTTATATTAGTTATATCGGAAAATCGATACGGGACGATCGAGAATGTAACCCATCTATATTAATCAAAGAGTTACAAGATTATATTGGGCAAAACTTCCGTTTGCCGGAAGATGGTGAACGCAATGTCGATGAAAGTGCGATTCGTATAAATCAGCATTTGTTAACACAACATAGCCGTGTTCCTTTTGCTCAAGAAAATTTCCGAATCGGTGCTTCTTTTCGCTCTTATGCTTCCGAATGGCTACCTGCTGCGAGTGGGCAGGGGGAGGTTCATCAATGTTTTACGGAAGCACTTAATGACGATGACACAATAGATAAAGTCTCAATTGACGAGCTTGCACGTTTTTATCGCCATCCTATTCGTGCTTTTTTCCAACAAAGATTAAAAACAAACTTTGTTATTGAAGAAACAGAATTACCTGAAGAAGAGCCATTTGTGATAAATGCGCTTCAACGTTATCTATTGAATCAATGGTTATTAAAAGCATTGATTGATCAAAGTTCAACAGAAGCTTTGTTTGAGCGTATCAAAGCCGCGGGACAACTTCCGGCGAGCGCATTTGGTCAAATTTATTGGGAGCAACAAATAGAAGAGTTACTCCCTTTAGCGGAAAAGATAAGAAGTGAACGATCAGCCACACATTCTGTCACATTAGAGCAAAGCTTTAGTGCAATGCCACTGATTGGCCGTTTAAATGAGGTACAAACTGATGGTTTATTACGCTGGCGACCTGCCAGCTTAACAGCTAATGATTTATTACAGCTTTGGATTGAGCACTTAGTTTATTGTTTAAAAGAGGGGACGGGCGAGAGCCGGTTTTACGGCAGAAAAGAGACTCAATGGTGTTTATTACCTGTTGATCCTGAATTTGCCTATTCAACATTAGACAATTTAATTAGTGATTATAAACAAGGGTTAAACAGCCCATTAGCGCTATTTGCGAAAAGTGGCTGGGCTTGGTTACAAGCTTGCTATGATAAAAAATCACAAGCGTTTTTACTTGATGATGAAGAGACACTAGAAAAAGCAGAATTAGTTCTAATGCAACATTTAACGGATAGTTATAATCGAGATGGTGAAATGAATGACATGTATGTTCAGCGTGCTTTCTCTCAATTAGACGAGCCTTTTTTACAAACAGTCAAGCAGACGGCATTAACAATATTTAAACCAATAATTCCATTTCTGAAAAAATAAGGGAGCTCATATCAGATGAGAAAATACTGCTCGCAACTAGGGATCATGTTGCTATTGATGCTACTGAGTATCAACAGTTTTGCTACTGATCCACTTTGGCAAGTATTGCCTGATAGTATTGAAAAAAGTGAGAGTGATCCACGGCAATATCAAGCGATTAAACTACCTAATGAAATGACCGTATTACTGGTTTCTGATGAAAAGGCAGTTAAATCATTAACGGCAGTTGCATTACCTGTTGGAGCATTAGAAGATCCGGATAGCCAGCAAGGTCTTGCGCACTATTTAGAACATATGGTGCTAATGGGATCGGCGAAATATCCCCAATCAGGCAGTATGTCTGAATTCTTACAAAAGAATGGTGGCTCTCATAATGCGAGTACAACGACCTATCGTACTGCATTCTATTTAGAAGTGGAAAATAGTGCTATTAATGAAGCAGTTGATCGCCTTG
Organism: Proteus penneri; assembly: GCF_022369495.1. Lineage (NCBI taxonomy): Bacteria > Pseudomonadati > Pseudomonadota > Gammaproteobacteria > Enterobacterales > Morganellaceae > Proteus > Proteus penneri. The sequence goes on along the minus strand of NZ_CP059690.1, from coordinate 2,662,042 downwards.
CTGATGCTTTAGCTGAACCCTTACTTGATCCTAAAAATGCCGATCGTGAGCGTAATGCGGTTAATGCTGAATTAACAATGGCGCGTGCACGTGATGGTATGCGTTTTTGGCAAGTCAGGGCTGAAACTTTAAATCCATTACATCCAAGTTCTCGCTTTATGGGGGGGAATCTAGAGACATTAAGTGATAAACCAAATAGTAAGCTTCAAGATGAATTGATTAAATTCTATCAAAAACACTATTCTGGTAATTTAATGAATGGTGTTATTTATAGTAATAAATCACTTGATGAATTATCTAAATTAGCCGCAAACACTTTCGCTCGTATCCCGAATAAAAAGGCAGATGTGCCAGTCACCACAGTACCTGCTATGACGGATAAAGAAAAAGGGTTAATGATCCATTTAGTACCCGCTCAACCGCAAAAGACTTTACAAATTGAGTTTGGTATAGATAACAATATTGCTGATTTTCGTAGTAAATCTGATGAATATATTGGCTATTTAATCGGTAATCTTAGTGCAGGCACATTGGCAACATGGCTACAAGATCAAGGTTTAGCTGAAAGTATTAGTGCATCTTCAGAGCCTTATATCGATCGCAATCAAGGCTCATTTACGATTTATGTTGCGTTGACAGATAAAGGTTTAGCGCAAAAAGACAAAGTGATTTCCGCTATCTTTTCATACATTCGTTTAATTAAGACAGAAGGTATCAGCCAACGTTATTTTGATGAAATTGCGAATGTATTAGATCTTTCATTCCGTTATGGCTCTATTGTAAGAGATATGAATTACATAGAAGGTATTTCGGATATGATGTTGCGTTATCCAATCAAAAATATCCTCAATGCGGGTTATATTGCTGATAAGTATGAGCCTTCAGCTATTCTTTCTCGTCTTGATTCTCTTACACCAGAGAAAGCGCGTATTTGGGTAATAAGTCCTAATGAGCCGTCTAACAAACAAGCCTACTTTGTTAATGCCCCTTATCAGGTTGATAAAATCACAGATAAGCAATTAAAAACATGGCAGACATTATCGGATGATATTTCATTATCTCTGCCAGCACTTAATCCTTATATCCCTGATAACCTTTCTCTGATTGATGCGGATAGCAAAATCATCAAACCAGAATTGTTGTGGCAGGATAAAAGCGCTCGCTTGTTTTATATGCCATCACACTATTTCTCTGATGAGCCTAAAGCCAGTGTGACATTAAGTTTAGTGAATAAGGGAGCTGACATTACCGTTAAGCAACAAGTGACACAAACTTTAACGGATTATCTTGCTGGTTTAGCGTTAAGTGAATTATCTTACCAAGCTTCTGTTGCTGGAATGAATATCTCATCCTCATCAGGACAAGGCATTGATTTTTCAATGAATGGTTATACACAACATTTACCAGAACTCGTTAATGCTACACTGAAAAGCTATATGAGTTTCGAATCAACTCAAGAAGAGCTCGATCAAGCTAAATCTTGGTATCGTGAACAACTTGATGTGACTCATAACTTAAAAGCATTTGAAGAAGCTATGTTGCCGGCTCGTCGATTAAATACGATCCCGTATTATGAAGAAGCTGACAAACTCAAAGCATTAGAGTCAATTACACTGCAAGATATTATTGATAATCGCCGTGAAGTAATTAAAAACGCAGTACTTCAAGCGCTAATTATTGGTAACTTAACGCCAGAGCAAAGCCGCGATATCGCTAAATCTGCACACGAATTATTAGGTAATCAAGGTACAGAATACTGGATCGGTGAAACATTAGTATTCAATAAATTAAATGCGGTTGATTTCCAAAGTAAATCGAAGAGTACAGATAACGCATTAGGTGAGCTTTATATCCCAATAGGTTATAGCCGTCTTGAAGGTCAGGCAATTTCTTCAGTGTTAGCGTCTGTTATCAAACCTTGGTTTTATGATCAATTAAGAACAGAAGAACAGCTAGGTTATGCAGTATTTGCTTATCAAGGCACTATGGGTGAACAGTTTGGTCTAGGTTTCTTATTACAAAGTAATGCTAAACCGCCAGTTTACTTAAATGAACGTTATAACGCATTTTATCAGCAAGCCTATGAACGTTTGAAAAGAATGAGTGAAGCAGATTTTAATCAGTATAAGCAAGCAATTATTACTGAAGTTAAACAACCACCTCAAACGTTCTATGAAGAAGTTTCTCTTTATCGAAATGACTTCCATCGTAATAACTTAAAATATGATGGACGTGAAAAATTCTTAGCTGAGCTTAATAAAGTGACTTTAAAACAAGCTATTGAATTTTATGAAAAAGCAATTATAAAACCGAACGGATTTATTTTTGTCTCTCAAGTTATTGGTAAAGATGGCAAAGATGCTGATTACGCCGAAAATAAACAGTGGAAACGTTACGCCACAGTAAGCGAATTACAAAAAACTTTACCTATTGAGGAAATTAAAGAGTGAGTGAAGTGATACAGGCACAGCCACTAAACCCGTATACACTTCCGCTGTACCAAAGACGCCTCATTGAGGCGTCAGCAGGAACAGGGAAAACTTATACAATAGGGTTGTTGTATTTACGGTTGCTTCTTGGATTAGGCGGGGAGTCTGCATTTTACCGCCCTCTCAGTGTTGAAGAGATTTTAGTTGTGACATTCACGGATGCGGCGACAGATGAATTACGAGCACGTATTCGCAAAAATATTCATGAACTAAGACTTGCCTGTATTCGCCATGATGTTGAAAGTTGCAATGATACTTACCACGAATTACTTAAACAGATCCCTAATAAAGATCTGGCTGCATTATGGTTGCTCGAAGCAGAGCGCCAAATGGATGAGGCGGCTATTTATACGATTCATGGTTTTTGTCAGCGTATGTTGGCAAACAATGCATTTGAATCAGGCGTCTTGTTTGAACAAGTCTTGATCCAAGATGAATATGAACTCAAAAGGCGGGTATGTGCTGACTTCTGGCGCCGCCATTGTTATCCACTTTCTTATGATGTTGCTAATGCAGTAAGCCAGATTTGGTCTGGTCCTGAACAACTGCTTTATGAAATACAGCCTTATTTACAAGGTGAAATGCCTGAAATCGAAGGTGTGGCATTAGACAGTGAAAATGAATCAGTTAAAGAGCGTCATCAAGCGGTTATTGAAGCAATTAACAAGGTGAAAACGCGTTGGCATGCACATCAACATGAAATTGAAGCATGGATAACAGCTTCGGGTGTTGATAAACGTAGTTATAGCAGTCGTTTTTTACCTAAATGGATTGAAGAAATAACGTTGTGGGCGTCAACAGCAGAAACGAAAAGCTATCAATTACCAGATTGTTTGGTTCGTTTTTCGCAAGAAACGCTGAATGAGAAGAGCACAAAAGGCCCAGCACCAGAACATATTCTTTTTGTTGAAATTGAACGATTAACAAAGCAGAGCTTGACTCTGCGTGATGTTATTCTGCTCAATGCGATCCCTGAAATACGTCGAGGCATTGAAAATGAAAAGATGCGTCGCGGTGAAATGGGGTTTGATGATTTATTAACACGCTTAGATAGAGCATTGAAACGTGAAGGTGGTAAAGCTTTAGCACAAGCTATTCGTGAACGCTATCCAGTTGCAATGATTGATGAATTCCAAGATACAGATCCCCAACAATATCGTATTTTTGATGCGATTTATGGTGAGTATGAAAACAGTGGGTTGTTGTTTATCGGCGATCCTAAACAGGCAATTTATGCTTTCCGTGGTGCGGATATTTTTACTTATATTCAAGCCCGAAAGCAGACATCTCATCACTACACATTAAATACTAACTGGCGCTCTGCGCCGGGTATGGTGAATGCAGTTAACAAGCTTTTTATGCGTTCCAATGCTCCATTTCTATTTGAGCATATCCCTTTTATTGAAGTAAGCTCGGCTGAAAAAAACCAAGACATGGCCTTTGTTTACCATGACAAACCGATTTCACCTTTTAATTTTTGGCTTGCTGAAGGTGAAAGTGTTTCTACGGGAAATTATGAGCAAATTATGGCAGCACAATGTGCTGCACAAATTCGTGATTGGTTATCAGCAGGGGATCAGCAACAGGCTTGGCTGATCGAACAAGGTACAAAAAAAACGGTTACATCTGCTGATATTATGGTATTGGTGCGTAGCCGCAGAGAAGCGATACTGATCAGTGATGCATTGAATTTACTTTCAATACAGTCAGTATTCTTATCCAATCGTGAAAGTGTTTTTGAAACCAACGAAGCCAAAGATCTACTTTGGCTATTACAAGCGGTTGTAACACCTGAAAAAGAGCGAGTTTTAAGGGCTTCTTTAGCCAGCCGATTATTTGGGTTTAGCGCAAAGCAAATTGATGATTTGAACCGCAGTGAGGCACACTGGAATAGTTACGTGGAGAAGTTTGCTGATTATTATGTATTGTGGCAAAAGCGTGGTGTTTTACCAATGTTGCGCAAGATCATGATGGATAATCAAATTGCAGAAAATTTACTCGCAAGTATTGGTGGTGAACGCCGGCTTACAGATATCATGCATATTGGTGAACTATTACAAGAAACATCATTACAACTCGATAGTGAACATGCTCTTATTCGTTGGTTAGCACAACAGATTTCTCATCCTGATGCACAATCTGAAAACCAACAAATGCGTTTGGAAAGTGACCGAAATCTTGTACGAATTTGTACTATCCATAAATCTAAAGGTCTTGAATATCCGATTGTTTGTTTACCTTTTGCTTGTAATTACCAAGAGCAAAAAGGAGCGCTTTATCATGATAGAGAGAAATTTTACGCAAAATTAGATATTTTTAGCCGACCTGAAAGTTTACGCTTAGCGGATGAAGAACGCTTAGCTGAAGATTTACGCTTACTTTATGTGGCATTAACGCGATCTAAATTTTGCTGTTATGTTGGTGTCGCTCCTCTTGTCAAAGGGAATAAACGTAAGTCAGGGCTGACTGATTTGCATAAAAATGCGTTAGGGTATTTATTACAGCAAGGCGAAGAAGGTAATAGTGAATTATTACATCAAGCAATTCATGCCTTATTAGATGATAATATCAGTGTTACAACGCTTGATAATATATCAGCGCATCGCTACCAGTCTCAATTAGCCCCTGAAACCAAACTTGAAGCTGCTATATTTAAACGTCAGATCCATGATAATTGGCGTATAACAAGTTATTCAGGATTAACCTATCAGCATTCAAATCGTCATTATCATTTTGATTTAGGTGATATTGAGTCTTTGGTGCAATCTATCGCACCGGGACTTGATACAGATGCTAAAGGTGAGAAACGACAAGGAGAGGTTGATGAAAATTCTATTCATCATTTCCCGCGTGGTGCAGTCGCAGGAACGTTCTTACATAGTTTGCTGGAAGTATTAGATTTTTCGCAACCTATTGATGAACAGTGGATGCAAGGACAATTGAGCGTTCAAGGTTTTGATGAAAAGTGGGCTCCCCTTTTAGTTACTTGGATGGAAACACTGTTTCATACACCGCTTAATTCTCAAGGATTGTGTCTTGCTGATATCCCAAAATCACAACAACTTGATGAATTACAATTCTATTTACCTATTGAAAAAGAACTATCATCAACCCAATTGACCCAGTTAATTAGTCAGTTTGATCCTCTATCAAGACATTGTCCGGCTCTGCAATTTCAACAAGTAGAAGGGATGCTTAAAGGCTTTATTGACTTAGTCTTTTCTTGGGAAGGTAAATACTATGTTGTGGATTATAAATCGAATTGGTTAGGTGAATCGAGTGAGGATTACACACAAGAAGCGATGATGAATGCAATGATGGATCATCGCTACGATTTACAATATCAACTCTATACCTTAGCGTTACATCGTTTTTTACAACAGCGCATCCCTGATTATGATTACAAAAGCCACTTTGGTGGAATTTATTACCTCTTTTTACGTGGAATAGACAAAGCGCACCCTGGAAATGGTGTTTATGCCTATTTACCTGATGAAGCTTTTGTTTTGGCATTAGATTCACTATTTACAGGGCAAAGTAGCAAACCCGATGTAGTCGGTGAGAAATAAAAATGATCAAACTCTTAGAACAAGCGATTACACAAAATTTATTACGACCTTTAGATCTTCGATTTGCACAAATGCTGGTTGAAGATGAAAACCCTATTTTACTGTTTGTATTTGCTTATTTGAGTGCTCAAACTGGAGCGGGTCATGTTTGTTTACCATTGAATATTATTCAGAAAGATCAATTATTCGATGGTAGACAAAAAGAGTTTGCACTAGAGATTTGGCAAAAAATGGGTAAGCCTTCTGCTAAAAAGATAGTAGAAGAGTTGACTCATTGTCATTGCGTTAATCAAAGTCGCGATGATCCCTCTTTTCCTATTATTTTAGATAATGAATATCTTTATCTACAAAGAATGTGGAGCTATGAAGAGAAAGTTGCTCAGTTTTTTAGGCGAGAGCAGGCTATTGTTGATATTGATGAAAATGAATTAATTAAAGTGCTCAACCAACTTTTTCCAGCAACGAAAGAAAATCAAGAAACAAATTGGCAAAAAGTGGCTGCCAGCGTTGCTATCACTAGCCCCATTTCCATTATTTCTGGCGGTCCAGGAACGGGAAAAACGACAACAGTTGCTAAAATTTTAGCCGCTTTTGTGATGCTTACATCGAATGAAAAGCCGATTATTCAATTAGCCGCTCCTACAGGTAAAGCGGCAGCGAGATTAACGGAATCTTTAGGTAACGCCTTAGCACAACTTAATTTAAGTGAAGAAGAAAATAAATGGATGCCAAAGCAGGCGCAAACTATTCATCGCTTATTAGGCGCTCAGCCTGAAAGTCAGCAAGTGCGCTACCATAAAGATAACCCATTACAGCTTGATATTTTAGTTGTTGATGAAGCCTCAATGGTTGATTTACCTATGATGGCGCGTTTGATTGATGCACTTCCATTAAAATGTCACGTTATTTTCTTAGGAGATAAAGACCAACTTGCTTCTGTTGAGGCGGGGGCTGTATTAGGTGATATTTGTCGTTTTTCTGAAGATGGTTTCAGTCAAAAAAGATTTGATCAGATTAATCACTTAACCCAAGGTGAATTGGTTAAATCGACGGATACTATTCCAGTTTCTCAAACCCCAGTATCTGTCGTCAGTGATTCTCTGTGTCTATTACGTAAAAGCTATCGTTTTGGTGAAGATTCAGGCATAGGGCAACTGGCTTTTGCGGTTAATAAAGGGCAGACCAAAACAGCGATTACATTGCTAAAAAAAGCAGAGATTAGCCCACAACAGCTTGAAATAGTATTAGAGCCTCAAGATGTGAGCTTTATTGCTTTGGAATCAAAAGAAAGTTATTTACTGATGATTCAAGATGCCGTTAATGCCTATCGAGAATATCTCACATTAGTTTCCCAAAAAGCCTCACCTGATATTATTCTTAATGCATTTAACCAATACCGTTTATTGTGTGCACGAAGAGAAGGCCCTTTTGGTGTAAGTGGGTTAAATGACAGAATTGAAATGTTATTGCATCGCCAGCGATTGATCCGCCGTCCTACAAATAGTTATCAAAGTGATTATATTGGACGACCTATTATGATCCAAAGAAATGACAGTACATTAGGTCTGTTTAATGGTGATATTGGCATTATGCTCAATAATGATGAAGGTGAAATGAAGGCTTTTTTTCAGCTACCTGATGGAAAATTGAAAGCGATCCAACCGAGTCGATTACCACAACATGAAACCGCATATGTAATGACCGTGCATAAATCACAAGGTTCTGAATTTACCCATACAGCGTTAGTACTACCCGATAAATTTTCACCTGTTGTTAGTCGTGAATTGCTGTATACCGCATTAACACGCGCTAAAAAGAAGCTTTCTCTATATGCTTCAGAGTCTATGGTGAGAATGGCAATACAAACACGTATTCAACGTCGAAGTGGATTAATTGATAAATTACGTTATTAGCTGTTAGTTAATGATAGAAAATAAAAAGACAGGCATTGAGAGGGCTCCTGTCTTTTTTTATACTTATTAATTACTCTTTACGTAAGTCTAAAATTAAAATTTTAGAACGACGTTGGTAATTATAAAGTGCTTGTTTTTCAATCGGTAGCTTATCAATTTCGGCAGGTTCAAATCCTTTTTCTTGAAACCAGTGTATGCTACGAGTTGTTAGAACAAACAGCTTCTCCAATCCTAATTGCTTAGCATGTGCTGAGATACGTTGTAGTAAAACCTCACCACGACAAGAGCTTCGATAATCTGGATGTACTGCAACACACGCCATTTCACCAATTTTTTCTGATGGATAAGGGTACAGTGCGGCACAGGCTATAGTCATATTATCGCGTTCAATAATAGTGAATTGGTCAATTTCAATTTCTAATTGTTCTCTTGAACGTCTGACTAAAATACCTTGCTGTTCTAATGGGCGAATAAGTTCGAGTATGCCACCAATATCATTAATATTTGCTCTACGAACTTTCTCTGCACTTTCCATGACGATTTGAGTACCAATACCATCACGAGAGAATAATTCTTGAATAAGCGCACCATCAGATTGATAACTTAGTAAGTGGCTACGTTCTACACCTCGACGACAGGCTTTAACCGCACCTCGCAAGAATCTTACTGTGCCTGAGTGGTAATCACCTTCTGTTTGTAGCTCTAGAATTTTATCTTCAGCTTGATTAGGTAGCAGTTCAGAAACAATGTGGCCTTCTTCATCGGCAACACCTTGAAATGAGCAAAAACCAATCAGTTTTTGTGCTTTAAGTTTGATTGCAAGCTGTGTTGCCACTTCTTCTGAGGTGAGATTAAAACTTTCACCGGTAACAGACACTGCAACAGGGCCAATTAATACAATAGCATTACTGTCTAACTGGCGATGAATAGCTTCTTCATCAATACGACGAATTTTCCCGCTATGACAGTAATCAACGCCATCATCAACCCCTAATGGCTGCGCGATAACAAAGTTACCACTGACAACATTAATATGAGCACCTTGTAATGGAGTATTGCTTAAACTCATTGATAGGCGAGCCGTAATATCGAGTTGCAATGTACCCGCAGCTTGTTTAACGATTTCTAAGGTTTTGCTATCTGTGATACGTGTATACTTATGATAAATCGGAGGTATTTTTTGTACTTCAAGAGTTGCATCAATTTGTGGGCGAGCACCATAAACCACCACTAAACGAATACCTAGGCTGTGTAACAACCCAATATCATTAATGATGGATGGGAAATTTTCGTGAGCAATGGCTTCGCCACCCAACATAATGACAAATGTTTTGCCTCTATGTGCATTAATATACGGAACCGAGTGGCGGAATCCATCGACCAATTCGGTGCTACGCTCTTTCATAAAACCCTCTCAAGTGAATTTTTATTCGTATTTAATGTATTTTTATTCTTTTTGGGGAGGAATGGCAAGTAAAATCCTATCTTATTGTTTTCCCTGAAGGCAGAATATTCGTGTAAAAGTGAGTAATTGTGCTGTTTTTAAGTGACAGTGAAGTGTGGATTGGGTAAAGTTTTTTGTTCTTAACTTTTTTTATCTCTTTTTAGAGTTTATTGGCGTTAATCGTTTTTTTGGAATATTTTCATGAGTCATTCTGAGCACAATCAAACTCGTCGTCGTCTTGTTAAAGGAATTGGCGCGTTATTATTGTTAAGTGTTAGTCCTGTTGGTTTTGCTGCCACAGCATCTATTGTTGCTGTGAGGGTTTGGCCTGCCTCGACTTATACTCGCGTGACTATAGAATCCAGTACCCCACTGAAATATCGTCAGTTTGCATTATCAAATCCTGAACGTATTGTGGTGGATTTAGAAGGTATTCAACTTAATAGCGTGCTGAAAGGTGTCGCTAATCAGGTTCAGACTAGCGATCCGTATTTAAAGCTTATTCGCGTTGGTCAAAATACACCTAAAACAGTACGACTGGTATTTGAAGTAAAAACGCCTGTACAACCACAAATGTTTACGCTTAAACCTGTGGCTGAATTTAAAAACCGTTTGGTGTTAGATTTCTATCCAAGCCATGGTGCTGACACGGAAGACGATCCTCTCTTAGCACTATTGCGTGAATATAACGACGGTGATTTACAACAAGCAGTGCCAGCACAAACTGATACCCGTAAACCGGGTAGAGCAGGGCGAGATAGACCTATTATTATCATGATCGACCCAGGCCATGGTGGAGAAGATCCTGGGGCAATTGGTAAATATAAAACACGTGAAAAAGATGTGGTTTTACAAATTGCTCGTCGCTTAAGAACGCTTATTGATAAAGACGCCAAAATGAAGGCGTATATGACACGTAATGAAGATGTGTTTATTCCATTGACAGTGCGTGTTGCTAAAGCGCGAAAAATGCAGGCAGATTTATTTGTTTCTATCCATGCGGATGCGTTTACAAACCGTTCAGCAAGAGGTTCATCTGTTTTTGCATTATCAAAAACGGGCGCAACCAGTAATACGGCACGTTATCTTGCTCAAACACAAAATGAGTCTGACTTAATTGGTGGGGTGAGTAAAAGTGGCGATCGCTATGTAGACCATGCAATGCTCGATCTCGTACAAACTGCGACTATTAATGACAGCTTAAAATTTGGTAGCGAAGTGCTTAAGCTATTAGGTGGTATTAATAAACTGCATAAAAATAAAGTCGATCAGGCCGGTTTTGCGGTATTAAAAGCGCCTGAGATCCCCTCTATTTTAGTAGAGACTGCCTTTATCAGTAATATCGAAGAAGAGAAGAAACTGAAAACGGCTAAATTCCAGCAACAAATTGCAGAATCTATTTTCAAAGGGATCAAAGCTTATTTCGCTAATGGCGGTGAATTAACGTTAGCTGATCGTAGCTAATCTTTTTCTATATTCTTTTCTTATATTCCAGTGGAAAGCCAATATCATGCGCTTTCTATTGGCGTTTTTTATTGTATTTTAAGTGTAATAAATCTATCTAACACAATGGGTTATTGAGATAAAAGAAATTTAATGTAGTAAATTTATGAGTGAGAAGATTAGATTTGTAAATTAAGAGGAAAAGTAAAATAAGAAGAAATTTTGAAAAGAAATTGGTTGCGGGAGCTGGATTTGAACCAACGACCTTCGGGTTATGAGCCCGACGAGCTACCATGCTGCTCCATCCCGCGACTGAATTGTTGTTTATAGAATTGGTTGCGGGAGCTGGATTTGAACCAACGACCTTCGGGTTATGAGCCCGACGAGCTACCATGCTGCTCCATCCCGCGACTGATACTATAACTTACTGCTTTGTGAATTGGTTGCGGGGGCCAGATTTGAACTGACGACCTTCGGGTTATGAGCCCGACGAGCTACCAAGCTGCTCCACCCCGCGTCTCCACAGAGGGGCACTATACTCAGGATCTGCCGAGTTGCAAGTTTTTTATGAAATTTTTACAGTTTTCTTTTAAAAACGGTCAGAAATAACACATCAAGATGCAAATTTAGGCAGTTATACTCGTCATGCTTCAAATTATTTAGCGTATATACTTGATGTTTAAAAGTCATATTGATTGGGTGATAATAGAAAGCCTTAACAATTAGTATAATCGTATATTTATTGATTTTGCTTTGGTATCTTTCTAACTCAAAATCGACACTCAAATTTAGTTATTAAGCGGGTCAAAAATGGTTACTTGGCGAAAATCGTTAATTTTAGGTATGTTAGCGCTTGCCTTGACAGGATGTCATCGTCCAACAGAGCAAGGGCAACAGTATAAAGATGGAAAGCTTAAGCAAGATCTCATTGAAGTAAGTTCGCCAAACACACAAGGTACACCGATTAATGGCCCTGATTACTTACAACAAGTAAGTCAGATAAACCAAACATCATCTCGTTTGTATAATAGCAACAAAGAGACTTATCAGGCGGTTGAAAACTGGCTACGTTCTGGTGCAGATACTCGTCAATTACGTCAATTTAATCTTTCTGCATTTCAAATGGAAGGGGTTGATAACTACGGTAATGTTCAATTTACTGGTTATTATACGCCAGTCCTTGAAGCTCGTTTAACACGACAAGGTGAATTCCAATATCCTCTTTATAGAATGCCTACTAATAATCGTTCAAAATTGCCTTCTCGTGCTGCTATTTATAATGGTGCATTAAGCCCATCTTTAATTGCAGCGTACAGTAACTCCATTATGGATAATTTTATGATGGAAGTTCAGGGAAGTGGTTATGTTGATTTCGGTGATGGTAAACCTTTAACGTTCTTTGGTTATGCAGGGAAAAACGGACACCCTTATCGTAGTATTGGCAAAGTACTTATTGATAATGGCGAAGTAGAAAAAAAAGATATGTCGATGCTCGCTATTAGAGATTGGGCTGATAAGCACAATGATGCTGAAGTGAGAAAATTATTAGAAGAAAACCCATCGTTTGTTTTTTTCAAACCAGAACCGTTTACCCCTGTTAGAGGTGCCAGTGCTATCCCACTTGTTGCACTTGCCTCTGTGGCTTCTGACAGAAGTATTATTCCAGCCGGAACGGTGTTACTTGCTGAAATTCCTGTACTTGATAATACGGGTAAATTTACAGGTGAATATCAAATGCGTTTAATGGTGGCATTAGATGTAGGCGGAGCAATTAAAGGCCATCATTTCGATATTTATCATGGAATTGGTAAAGATGCTGGCCATATGGCAGGTTTCTATAATCATTATGGGCGTGTTTGGGTATTAAAAAAATCACAGCTTAACTTGCTAAATCCTTCATCATAAAACGATTTACTCTTTATCTGCTCGTTATAAACGGTAAAATTATACACACGACATGGCTATTAATATGAATAGCCATGATTATTTCTGTTATTTAGGTTGTTATCGCACCATGCAAAATTCATTATCAGATTCATATTTACAACGCTTTTCTGGGATCGGGCGACTCTATGGGCAAAAAGCATTGTCTTATTTTGCTCAGGCCCATATCTGTGTCGTGGGTATAGGTGGGGTCGGTAGTTGGGCGGCTGAAGCATTAGCACGCAGTGGTATTGGTGCTATCACCTTAATTGATATGGATGATGTGTGTGTGACGAACACTAATCGTCAAATACATGCGTTGAAAGAAAGCGTGGGGCAGCCCAAATGCGACGTGATGAAACAACGTATTTTAGAAATCAACCCAGAATGCAAAGTGACCAGTATTGATGACTTTATCACAGTTGATAATGTTGCTGAAATGATGAATAACAACTTCGATTATGTCATTGATGCTATTGATAGTGTAAGGCCAAAAGCTGCATTATTAGCGTATTGTCGCCGTTATAAAATTCCAGTGATCACCACGGGTGGTGCTGGTGGGCAAATTGATCCAACCCAAATTCAAGTGGTTGATTTAGCAAAAACAATTCAAGATCCTTTAGCGGCTAAATTAAGAGAGCGTTTGAAATCTGATTTTAATGTTGTAAAAAATAGTAAGGGGAAATTAGGGATCGACTGTGTTTTCTCAACAGAACAGTTAGTTTATCCACAAGGCGATGGTACGGTTTGTGCGGCAAAAAGTACGGCGGATGGTGTGAAACGAATGGATTGTTCAGCCGGTTTTGGTGCTGTAACGATGGTAACGGCGTCATTTGGTTTTATTGCGGTGTCTCATGCATTGAAGAAGATGCTAGCGAAGGCTCAACGTACTCGTCATATTTGAAGTTGTCGTGTTGTTGACGGTGCTCCATCGCACTAGTCGCATACTGATGCTCCTAGTGACTCATTTACTTGTCGCCTAGCTACATATTGAATTATTTAGAGTATAAAACTTAATACTGTGAGGTAAGTGATTTTAATCGTTTGATAATCGCATTCACGCCGTCCGTGCGAGATTGGCTAATTTGATTAGCCAATCCTAATTGATCAAAAATAGCTAACATATCGATATCAGCTATTTCTTGCGCTGTTTTATTTTCAACAGCGGTTAAAATAATAGTCAATAAGCCTTTTACAATACGACCATCACTATCACCATAAATATGGTATTTGCCGTCATTATTTAATTCGACACCTAACCACACTCTGTTCTCACATCCCTTGATCTCTTTTTCTGTTGTTTTTAATTCATCAGGTAATGCGGGTAATTTACGTGAGAGTTGAATTAATTGACGATATTTGTCTTCCCACGCTTTTAATTTTTGGAAATCATTAAGTAATGCTTCTAAAGTGATTTCATGACCAAATGGGTGCTGAGTTGCAAGCAGAGGTGTGTTGTTATTCATTTCAATTATTCATCTTTTAAGAGTGTTAGAGCAAATTTAACGGCATTAATAAAAACATCAATATCAGCGTGTTGATTATAAGGCATAAAAGAAATGCGTAAACAGCCTGAAATGTTTAATGAATCAATAAGAGGCTGTGCGCAGTGTTGCCCTGTGCGTAATGCAATACCTTTCTCTGTGATTAATGTTGCTAAATCACTATGATGAACACCTTCGAAATTGAAGGAAACAACCGATGAATTGGCCGCTCGATAACTAATAAAACCATTTAACTCACTGAGACGTTTTTCTGCTTCTTTTGCAAGCTCAAGAGCATATTGATTAGCCTGATGCATATTTTGTTTTTCTAACCATGCTAATGTGGCTGAAAATGCAATAACACCTGCAACATTAGGTGTTCCCGCTTCAAAGCGTTGAGGAATAGCGGCTGGAGTAAACCCATCAAATGTGACGTGAGCTAGCATCTTTCCACCACCATGCCAAGGAGCCATATCTTCTAAATATTTTCGTTTGCCATAACAAACACCTAATCCATTAGGGCCATAGAGTTTATGAGCGGAAAAAACATAGAAATCGATATCAAGTGCTGTGACATCCGTTGGGTGATGCGCAATACCTTGCGCACCATCGACAACCAATAAGCAATTATCATGTTGATGAACGCATTGAGACACCTTATCTAATGCAATTTGAGCACCTGTTACATTCGACATTTGGCTAACAGCAACAATTCGTGTCCGCTTATTGATTAAAGCATTTAAGCTATTAATTGAAGGTAAAAAATGATCCTCAATTGCCCAGCGGATCACTCGTGCGCCCGTTTGTTCGGCCAGTATCAACCAAGGAATAAGGTTTGCATGATGTTCTTGCTCACTAACAATTATTTCATCACCAGCTTGTAAGCGTGGACGAAAATAGCCTTGAGCAATCAGGTTGAGTGATTCTGTGGTGCCTTTTGTCCAAATAATCGTATCACTATCAGCACTATTGATTAATTTGGCAACTTGTTGACGCGTCCCCTCATATTGTTGCGTTGTTTCCCTAGCATGCTGATATTGGCTACGGTGTACCGTTGCAAAATTGTGGCGATAAAAATTATCGGAGGCTTCTATCATCGCAAGAGGCTTTAATGCCGTAGCTGCGCTATCAAGATACACTGTGTTTGCTTCAAGAGCAGGAAATTGTTGTCGAAATAATTCAGGAGAAAATACGTTCATAATTATGCTGTGTTGGTAGATGAATAACGTTTCGTCATTTGTAGTAAAAATAGGGCGTATAGATTATACGGTTAATTATATTTATTTATAATGAAAAACTAAGAACATCCGTTTATAGCATGATAGTGCGCCCATAATAACACGATAAAGATGGCGAAAATTCGCTCAATAAAAAATCACAGATAGTAGATTTATCATATGTTTTTTCTTTAATTTAATCATGTTAAAGAGAATATGATGCATTTTTCAGAACATTGACAATAAATTTATTGTGAAGAAAAGATGAAAACATCAAAAGTGAGTGTGTAGAAGATGAAAAGTTAGATAAAAATAGGGAATAAAAAAAGCACCGCCTTGGCGGTGCACTATAAAATCACTATGGACAGACAGGGTAAATGTACAGGAAGTGAAAAAAAACAGTAGCATCAGCTACTAAGTCTGGAATTTCCAGACAACTTGCAAACACAACATCACAACCACAAAGCCAAAAGTTTTGCAGTATTACTACTACACAACTTTTCGTTCCGGCTTAGGAAGTGCGCTTACTATAGGTATTTACTGGCTAATCATCAAGGGACAATTTATAATGCTTCGCATAAAAAAAACTAATGATGAAAGTTAGGGTCTACTAATAGCCAAAATAGGGGTTTAAGAACCGAATATGTCTAAACGTTTACCGCCATTAAATGCGCTTAGGGTTTTTGATTCAGCGGCACGTCATTTAAGTTTTACTAAAGCCGCTGAAGAATTATTTGTGACACAAGCAGCAGTGAGCCACCAAATTAAAACATTAGAAGAATTCCTTGGGCTAAAATTATTTAGAAGACGTAACCGTTCTCTTTTATTAACGGAAGAAGGGCAGAGTTATTACCTCGATATTAAGGAAATTTTTTCATCAATTAACGAGGCAACTCGCAAATTATTAGCTAGAAGCGCGAAAGGCGCACTTACCGTTAGCCTTTCTCCAAGTTTTGCGATTCAATGGTTAGTACCTCGGTTATCTGGTTTTAACCAAGCTTATCCGGGAATTGATGTGCGAATTCAAGCTGTTGATAGAGAAGAAGATAAATTGGCTGATGATGTTGATGTCGCCATTTTTTATGGTCGAGGTAATTGGACTGGGTTGCGTACAGACCGCCTTTATGCAGAATATTTAATTCCTGTTTGTGCACCATCTTTACTTACAGGTGAAAAACCACTAAAAACCCCATCCGATCTGATTTATCATACACTGCTACATGATACATCTCGTCGAGATTGGCAATCTTATGTACGCCAATTAGAGATACAAAATCAGATAAATGTGCAACAAGGCCCTATTTTTAGCCATAGTTCAATGGTGATACAGGCTGCTGTACATGGACAAGGTGTTGCATTGGTTAATAATGTCATGGCACGTAGTGAAATAGAATCAGGTCGATTAGTAAGACCTTTTCCAGATGTCCTTGTTAGTAAAAATGCATTTTATTTAGTTTGCCAAGATAGTCAGGCTGAATTGGGTAAGATTGCGGCTTTCCGCCAATGGATTTTATCTCAAGCAGCGAATGAGCAAGAAAAGCTGGGTTTACTAACATCATCTTAATATTGCGATTGGTAAATATCTTCTAGATAGGAAGGAATAAACAGTGAATAGTCGTACATTGCTTATGTTTTCCGCGATTAGTGGCTTCTTTTATGTTGCTTTTGGTGCATTTGCAACTCATAAGCTTGCACCTCATTTATCGCCACAACATTGGGAATACATTCAGTTAGCGATGCGCTACCAAATCGTCCATACCTTATTACTTGTCGGAATTGCGGCAATGTTAATGCGTAAAACCATTTTATGGTTTTATTGGGCGGGTATTTTCTTTGGTGTTGGTATTCTACTTTTCAGTGGTAGCCTTTATTGTATGGCGCTAACACAAGTTAGATTGTTATCTTATTTTACGCCAATTGGTGGATTTAGTTTTCTTATTGGTTGGGCATTAATTTTTATTGGCGCTTTGCGTCTAAGGGCACCGGCGTCTCGCCATGAATAAAGTTGCATTATATTGTCGCCAAGGTTTTGAAAAAGAGTGCGCGGCTGAGATTACGGATAAAGCAGGTCAAATCGGCGTTTATGGCTTTCCTCGTGTTAAAGAAGGAAGTGGTTATGTGATCTTTGAATGTTACCAAGAAGGTGATGCAGATAAGATTGCGCGTGATGTGAGTTTCCGTGAATTAATTTTTGCTCGTCAGATGTTTGTGACAGGTGAATTACTTAAAGATTTACCACCAGAAGATAGAATTACACCGATTGTTGGAATGCTAAAAGGTGCTGTTGAAAAAGCAGGTGAACTTCGAGTTGAAGTTGCAGACACTAACGAAAGCAAAGAATTATTAAAATTCTGCCGTAAATTTACGGTGCCATTACGTAATCATTTACGTAATGAGAAAATATTGTTGAAAGTAGAGAACTTTAGCCGTCCTGTTGTTCATGTGTTTTTTATTGCGCCGGGATGTTGTTATGTTGGCTATTCCTATAGTTTTAATAATTCCCCATTTTATATGGGTATTCCTCGATTAAAATTCCCATCAGATGCGCCAAGTCGTTCGACATTAAAACTTGAAGAAGCATTTCATATTTTCATTCCTTATGAGGAGTGGGAAGAGCGTTTAGCAAGTGGAATGAAAGCGGTCGATTTAGGTGCATGCCCCGGTGGTTGGACATATCAATTAGTAAAACGCAGTATGATGGTGCATGCTGTTGATAATGGGCCAATGGCACAATCTTTAATGGATACAGGGCAAGTTCGTCATCACCAAGTTGATGGTTTTAAATTTGAACCTACCTCTAAAAATATCACATGGCTTGTTTGCGATATGGTTGAAAAACCAGCTAAAGTTGCTGCATTAATGACAACTTGGATTGCTAATGAATGGTGTCGTGAAGCTATCTTTAACTTAAAATTGCCAATGAAAAAGCGTTATGAAGAAGTCTCTCATATCCTTGACAAAATAAAGTCAGAATTAGCGGAAAAAGGGATTAACGTTAAGATCCAAGCTAAGCATCTTTATCATGATAGAGAAGAGATAACAGTTCATATACAAAATATTTGGGCCGCTTATCGACCCGACCGTGAATTCTAAAAACGTTCAAATTACATCGATTTATTGATAACGATAAAAGGCTAAGCTTATAAATGGAAGCTTAGCTTTTTTAATGAGAGCGAGTTATTTAAAGATATTCGCTGGTTGTATTTTTAATGACTGGGAACTTGGCTATTTTAAACGCAACTGTTGTAGATTACCGTTTAATTGAATATCAGTACGTAATGTCGCGATTTTCCGACTGATAAATGCAGACTCTTTATGAGTAGTAAGTTTGTTTTGCCATTTAGTAGGAACATCATCAATATGTTGATAGAGCGATTCTAGATCTGGATAAGCTTGTAAAAGCTCGGTAGCACTTTTAGGACCAATACCAGGAACTCCTACAACCTTACTGCTACTGACGCCCGTTAATCCCCAATAATCGGTAAGTTGAGATGGTTCGACACCAAATTCAGATCTAATAAATTCTAAATCTAACCAGCGTCGTTGAAAATAATCGCGTATACGAATAGAGGGAGAAAGTAATTGGCAATAACCTTTATCCGTTGAAATGATCGTGACTCGAAAACCTGCACTTGCCACTTTGGTTGCCAGTGTTGCTGCAACGTCATCTGCTTCATCACCACCTGAGTGCCAGCTTTGTATTCCTAAATTAAGTAACATTGCTTTAATTTCAGGTAATTGTTGTCGCAAGTCATCAGGCATGGGTGTGCGGCCTGCTTTATAATCGGGTAAGAGTTGATGTCGCCAACTACCCTCTCGATCATCTTCATCAAAGACCGCTACAGCATGGGTAGGTTGTGTGTGACCAAGCAGCTGATTGACACTCTGTTCACACACAGTTTGGCAAGAAGAACCTGATGCCGCATGAATGCGGCGGATCAGGTTTAAAGCATCAATAATCAGCAAATGTATCATAATAAATTAGCTGATAATTTCGTAACATGGTTGGTAAGCTGTACCACCCGGAAGTTTCATTCGATGTTGCTCAACAAAGCCGGTTAATAAAATATCCATGCGACGCATAATTTCACGATCACCATGAATTTTATAAGGGCCGTAAGCTTCAATCGCTTTCATACCTACTTCTTTTACGTTACCAGCAACAATACCAGAGAATGCACGACGTAAGTCAGCTGCTAATTTCTCAGGAGATTGATCGGTACTTAAGTTAAGCGATGCCATATTTTCATGTGTTGGCTCAAAAGGATGCTGTAAATCAGCATTGATTTTCATTGACCAATTAAAGCTATAAGCATCACCAGTACTACGACGATTATCTTTGACCAAAGGCATATATTTTTTCATGATACGAGCAACTTCAGGTGCATCATCAATAATAATTTGGTAATGACGTCGAGCTTCGTCGCCTAATGTATTGGCGATAAAGTCATCTAATACATTAAAGTACTCTGCACTCTCTTTAGGGCCAGTTAAAATCAGTGGTAATACTTGGTCTTGATTTTCTGGAGACATCAGAATACCAAGTAAATACAGCAATTCTTCCGCTGTTCCTACACCGCCAGGGAAAATAATAATTCCATGTCCAATTCGCACGAAAGATTCCAGACGCTTTTCAATATCTGGCATAATAATCAGTTCGTTAACTAATGGATTTGGTGGCTCAGCCGCAATGATTGAAGGCTCAGTCATACCAATAAAACGGCTATTTTTATAACGTTGTTGAGCGTGACCAACGGCAGCCCCTTTCATTGGTGCTTCCATCGCACCAGGTCCACAGCCTGTACAGATATTGAGTTCTCGTAACCCTAATTCGTTACCTACTTTTCTACCGTAAAGGTATTCTGTTTCATTGATTGAGTGACCACCCCAGCAAACGATCATGTTAGGATCTTCATCAATATGAAGGGCTCGTGCATTACGTAAAATCGAGAAAATTGTGTTAGTAATGTGAGTACTATTTTCTAAGTTCAGGTGAAGATCACGTTTGGCTGTTGTGATTTGCCCGTGAACAAACAATATGTCACGAAGCACAGCAAATAAGTTAGCTTGTAGTGAGCGAATAATTTTTCCATCAACAAAGGCGTCTTCAGGAGGATTGACTAACTCAAGTTTTACGCCTCGTTCACGGCGCAGTACGTTAATATCAAAATCTTGGTATTTAGATAACAGTTCTTTACTACTATCAGTAAGGCTACCAGAGTTGAGGACAGCAAGAGAACAATTACGAAACAGCTGATAAAGATCACTGCTTGCGGTTCTCTTTAGCATATCAACTTCTAGCTGTGAAAGCAGATCCATGGAACCTAATGGGCTGACATGAGTTATCACGTAGGACTCCTTTTTCTCCTGAAATAACAAACTGAAGTGCAACTGATCTTGGTATAACACAGATCATATTAACATACAGGCATTATTCCTATTATTGTCTGGCTAATCGACTGATTTTTGGAACAAACTCACAATTACTACGCCAAGGATTGATATCTAATCCACCACGTCGCGTATATCTCGCATAAACAGTTAATGTTTCTGGCGTACATAATTGCATGATATCGTGAAAAATTCGTTCAACACACTGTTCATGAAATTCATTGTGTTGCCTAAATGAAACTAAATAGCGTAGCAGTTTTTCACGGTTAATCTTTTTACCCTTATATTGAATAGCGACTGATCCCCAATCTGGTTGATTGGTAATAAGACAATTGGATTTTAACAGATGGCTGACAAGGGTTTCTTCAACCAGTGTATCGGTTGTCGATTCGTTTAACCATTGGACATCAAACTGATAATTATCAATTTCGATATCTTGTTCATCAATACACTCTCCAGCAAAATCGACAATAGGTTGTGATGTAAAATGCGAAAGTGGATAGATAGTCAAATTAACTTTGCCTTTAGCACAAGTTGTTAAATCGTTAAGTAAGGTTTTTTCGACGATATCCCAACTTTCAAAGCGAGTTTGATTAAAACTATTGAGATATAATTTAAAACTTTTAGATTCAATAAGATTTTCAGTGGTTGCGTCTAATTCAACATGACCAATAGCAACTTGTGGTAAGCCTTTGCTATTAAGCCATGAGAGCTCATACATAGTCCAAATATCACCACCATGAAAAGGTAAATTTTCAGCAGTTAAAGAGAGTGAATCTCGATTTAGGCTACGTGGTACACCTTGCAATAATCCGGCATCATATTGATCGTGATATTGAGTCTCTTTGCCGAGAGATAATGCTTCAAGAGATTTATCACCTTGATATAAAGACATAATTTACATCCTAACTTTAGCTGAAAATAAAAGAAGGTTAATTATACTATTGAAACATCAATAGTATATGAATGCTTTATTTTTGATGCTCTGAATTAGTGTCATAATCAGGTAATATAAAGGGAATTCTTATTTAAATAGATAAAACAGATAATCATGACTGAAAACATCTCCTCTGAATTAAAAGCCTTTACGCAAAAGTATGTTGATTTGTGGCAAGAAAAATCAGGTTTACCTCCTGCAAGTGAAGATCTTTATGGTGTTCCTTCTATTTGTATATCAAGAACAGGTGATGAGGTTGTTTACTGGTTACCGCAACCTTTTGTAGGAATAGATAAACTAGAAAAAATTGAAAAAGCAATGGGGATTATTATTCGCCCTGAATTGCATGATTACTTTACCACTCAGTATGCTGGTGATATGCAGGTTCGTTTTAGAGATATAGATTTCAGTTTGATCCAAGTGTGGAGCGAAGAAGATTTTATTCGCTTACAAGAAAACATTATTGGTCATTTGGTGACTCAAAAGCGTTTAAAACTTACACCCACATTGTTTATTGGCACTACAGATTCAGAAAATGAAATAATTTCCGTGTGTAATGTTTCCGGTGAAGTCATTCTTGAAACTTTCGGTAAAAAGAAAAGAGAAGTTTTAGCTGAAAATTTATCTCTCTTTTTATCGGAATTAGTCGCTGTATATAATGAGTGATGTAGTCTATAAGCCTTTTTTCTTGTGAGATATATCTTACAAAAAAAGCATGTGTTTTTTATTAAAAAACGTCACTAATAAAAATAAAATTGATTTATTTAAGTAGAGCAATAAGTTATTAACTTATTGTCTTTATTTATAGTTATAGCTCTTTAATTACTTTTATTTTGTGGGTTGTTTAACTAATCAATTATTGGCATTCTACGTCCACCAACTAAGGGACTGTTTGGTGGCCGATAAAATATAGAGTGATCAAGGACACAGGAAATAGGATATTTCCATTAATGTTGATACGGACGTAATCTCAAGGATAGATAAAAACGGTCTTGCTTGGACGCATGTGTTGTACAGACAACTATTTTTCTTGTCTAAAAGGGGTTTCGGCTCCTTTTATTTTTTATTTGTTTTCTGCTATTCCATCCCAATGTTATCCTTATTCGTAAGTTTTATATAAGGAATAAATGATGACACCAGAACAACGCATTTTAGCTAAATTGCTCTTGATTGAAGAAGAGATGAAGAATATTGAGCTATGGCAATTAGAATCTCCGACTGAACAAGCATTTGAAAGTGTTGAGCCTTTCTGTATTGATACAATGAGTGCTCATGAATGGTTACAGTGGGTATTAATTCCAAAATTGTCATCGATGATTGAAAATGAAATGCCATTACCGAATGCATTTGCAATCGCACCTTATTACGAAGAAGCATTTAAAGAAGATAAGAGTCGAGATGTTACTGATTTACTCAATCATTTGCGTGAACTTGACGCAATGTTTAAATCATAAGGCCGACAATGCTAGATATTATTTATCAAGATGAATATCTTGTTGCGGTGAATAAACCTGCGGGCTGGCTTGTTCACCGTAGTTGGTTAGATAGACATGAAACAGTGTTTGTAATGCAGACACTAAGAGATCAAATAGGGCAACATGTTTTCCCCGTGCATCGTCTAGATAGACCTACATCAGGTGTTCTATTGATGGCGCTTTCTTCTGATGTCGCTAGGGCGCTATCTCAATCTTTTGAACAACATAAAACAGAAAAAATTTACCATGCCGTTGTCAGAGGGTATGTTGAAGAAGCGCTAGTGATTGATAGCCCTTTAGTGGAGGAGTTAGATAAAATTGCAGATAAATTTGCAACTCAACCTCCACAAATTCAAGAATGTGTAACACATTGCCAGCCATTAGGAACTGTTGAAAAAGAGGTTGCGATTGGGCGCTATCCTACATCTCGATTTAGTTTATTAGAATTGCGTCCTGAAACAGGTCGTAAGCATCAATTACGTCGCCATATGTCTCATATTCGCCATCCAATTATTGGTGATACCGCTCATGGTGATTTACGTCAAAACCGTGGAGTTGTAAATTATTTTCAATCTCATCGCTTGATGTTACATGCAAGCCATCTAAACTTAATTCATCCAATCACATTGCAACCACTTAACTTAACAGCTAAATGGGATCTGCCTTGGCAACACCTTATTAATCAATTTGGTTGGCGTGGATTAAGACCTGAATTAGAGCAGTATGGTGAAGATTTAGCTCATCATTTTTAATTCCTTTCTTATTTTAAATATTACTTTCATTTTGTGACTATCAAGGCTTTTTTACTTAAGTCTTGATGGTTTGCGCAAATTTATAATCTATTTTAATTATTTGTAAAATAGATTATTTTATTAATTGATCTGAGCACATGTTTGAAACGTGACAGCTATCATGTATTCATTAAGCGATTTATTTTATGATGTAAAATAAATAAGGCTTATCATTAGATAAGTTTATGAAATAAAACCCACACTACTTTAAACAAATAAAAACTTACAACATATAAAAACCCACATTCCGGGAGTCTGCTTGATGTTTAAAAACCTATTTGTTGTTTTACAAAAAATCGGAAAGTCCTTGATGTTACCGGTATCTGTGCTGCCTATCGCCGGTATTTTATTAGGGGTTGGTTCCGCTGATCTTTCATGGATCCCTTCTTCTGTTTCTCAAGTTATGGCAGAAGCTGGTGGTTCGGTTTTCTCTAATATGCCACTTATTTTTGCGATTGGTGTTGCATTAGGTTTTACCAATAATGATGGGGTATCAGCACTAGCCTCTGTTGTGGCTTATGGCATTATGTCAAAAACTATGCTGGTAGTGGCTCCTTGGGTATTAGGTTTATCACCTGATAGTGTTGAAATACAACGTTTAACTGATACGGGGGTACTCGGTGGTATCATTGCGGGTATTATTGCCGCATCAATGTTTAACCGCTTTTATCGTATTAAACTTCCTGAGTATTTAGGTTTCTTTGCAGGT
Source organism: Proteus penneri (assembly GCF_022369495.1). Classification (NCBI taxonomy): domain Bacteria; kingdom Pseudomonadati; phylum Pseudomonadota; class Gammaproteobacteria; order Enterobacterales; family Morganellaceae; genus Proteus; species Proteus penneri. The sequence goes on along the minus strand of NZ_CP059690.1, from coordinate 2,637,257 downwards.
AAACGCTTTGTCCCTATTATTTCTGGTCTGATTGCGATTTTTGTGGGTATTCTTCTATCCTTTATTTGGCCACCTATCGGTACAGCTATCCAACGTTTTTCTGAGTGGGCTGCGTATCAAAACCCAGCAGTTGCTTTCGGTATTTATGGTGTTGTTGAGCGTGCATTGGTGCCGTTTGGTTTGCACCATATCTGGAATGTACCGTTCCAAATGCAAGTGGGTGAATATGTAAATAGTGCAGGACAAGTATTCCATGGTGATATTCCTCGCTATATGGCAGGAGACCCTACTGCGGGTATGTTGTCAGGTGGCTTTTTATTTAAGATGTTTGGTTTGCCTGCAGCAGCTATTGCGATATGGCATTCAGCTCGTCCTGAGAATCGTGTAAAAGTGGGCGGTATCATGATTTCTGCGGCATTAACTGCCTTCTTAACAGGGATCACAGAACCTATCGAATTCTCATTTATGTTCGTCGCACCTATTCTTTATGTTATTCACGCCATTTTAGCTGGCTTAGCATTTGTTATTTGTATTCTGTTAGGTATGCGTGATGGGACGAGTTTCTCTCATGGCTTAATTGACTTTATCGTATTAAGCGGTAACAGCAGTAAGCTGTACCTGTTCCCAATTATTGGCATACTTTATGCGATAACTTATTACTCTATTTTCCGTTTCTTAATCGTGAAACTAAACCTGAAAACTCCAGGTCGCGAAGTTGAAGATAAAAATGCAAAACAAGCTGATAAGAGTGCAATGGGGCAATCTTTAGTCGCTGCGTTTGGTGGCAAAGACAATATCAGTAGCTTAGATGCTTGTATTACTCGTTTACGTATTGGCGTTAAAGAAATTGAAAAAGTCGATCGTGATGAGTTGAAAAGATTAGGTGCTGCTGGTGTTGTGGTTGTTGGCTCGGGTATTCAAGCGATATTTGGCCCTAAATCAGATAATCTAAAAACTGAAATGGATGAATATATAAGGTCTTTAGGTAACGATAAATAGCTTACTATATTCCACACTAAATAAAAAAGCACTCCCATGTAAAACTCGGGAGTGTTTTTTTATTGCAATAATATTTATGCTGGTTATGCCATTCTATTAATTATTAAATAGAGTGGGAAAATATCATGCTAACCGTCAAAAGTAATCATAGAAGTTTTATATTATCCATAACAGATATAAATGATAAAAAAAATAGAGAGAGTGCTGTATTCGATAAAAATAACATTTCACTTTTTTTTAAAAAAGGAAATGATAATATTTTTATTCTTAATAAGGATAAGGATTTTTTATTAAATAATATAAAAAAAGAATTAGATAATTCAATTGATAAATATACTAATAATGGTAAAAATAAAGAACATCTAAAAAAACTGGAAGACAGGATTAACTCAGGAGGCGTTAAAACTTTTTTTGATAGTAAAGATAAAATAATCAGCGTGAAAAATATTAATGATATCGGTGATGTCGAAAAAATATTTACTGGTTTGCTTTCCTATAAAAAAAAGGACAGCTTATTTAATAAAATGAAAAAGAATATTTATAATACTAGTTCTCTTGAAAAAATGGTTTTTAATGATGATAGTCCAATTATAAATAGCTTTATAAGCCATAAAGGTCAGTTTTATAAAATAGATCATATTAATGAAAGTTTATATAATAAGAGTAATGGTGGTAATAATTTATTGAATATATTTTCAAATGAAAATAATAATATTGGCTTTCATGGATGTAGTTTATCCATTATGAAAATAGAAGATGAGATACAAACTAATCAGGAGAGTTATTGCAAGGTTGATATAATACCTTCCATCAAGGACACACCATGTGAAATTAAAAAAATTGAAAATGAAATTAAATTAATTAAAAATGAATTACATTCAAAAGTAAGTAGCCATAAAAAAATAGTCGATGTAGCTTTAGCAATAAATAATATTGTTGATTTTTTAGGTTATAAAGATATATCTGAAATAAATATTGATATGTTAACTAGGAAGAAAATCGAAATTAATAATGAATTTGATATTGTTAGACAGTTAAATTCAAATGAAAAGATAGAAGATGAACATAGATTAATAGAATTTAAATCTAGCTTAGAAAAAATAAAAACTATAAAAAATGAATATTATAAATCCATTGAATCGGCTAATTATTTTGGAATTGAATTGTTAATTGAGGTGGATAATAAATTGAAAGGATATACTGCTAGGATTAATAGTGAAATTCAAAAAGAAAATATTTTATTAAATATTAATAAAATCGCTTCATTACTTTTTATTAATAATAATTCTCTAGAGAATAGTAATAGCTTTTTTTCTAAAGCATATAAGTTTTTCTTTCCTAAATCATATCAGAAACGACTCGATATCAATAATAAAAACCATGGCAATATAATGAAAGTACATGAAAATTTAAATATTATACTGAATAGCGATGCTTTCAACGGTGGAAAACTACCCGAATGGGCTAATAAATTAATAACAAAAACGCTAAAGGAATCAAAACCTAAAAATGATATATTTTGGTTTTTTTCAAAAGAAAGAAATGAATGGAATAAAATTTACAATACTCTTTTGTTAAATAAGTAAATATGTGGCTTATGTAGTATTTCTTTATCCTTTGTTTTGATATAAACCGTTATTAATTAATGACGGTTTATATCTATTAAATTAATTTATTTTTAGGTCATAAAACTAAATCAATTTAAATATTAATATAAAAATATAAAAATATAAAAATATAAAAATATAAATCAGACATTAAATTAATAAAATAAGTATTTTTTCATTTATTCTACTGAATTCTAGGATGATATGAAGTAATTAACGACCCTGAAGCTTGAGATAAAGGTTAAATTTCTATATGTTAGGCAAGCTAAGTTTATTGAATTTTAAACTGTATAAAGTAGGTAGTTATGATGGCTAAAATCGGCATTTTTGTAGGTACTGTTTATGGTAATGCATTAGCGGTAGCTGAAGAGGCGCAGCGTATTTTGCTTGAGCATAAACATCAAGCCAATATTTATGAAGAGGGTACACTTGCTGATTGGGAAAAATATTCGACAGTACTTGTGATAACATCGAGTACAGGGCAAGGGGATTTACCTGATACTATTGCTCCGCTATTTCATGAACTACGTGATAATGTTGGATATCAGCCAAATCTAAGTTATGGCTTGATTGCCTTAGGTGATAGTAGTTATGACTCTTTTTGTGGTGCAGGAATGCAATTTGATGAGTTGTTACAAGAGCACCAAGCAAAACGTATCGGCGAAATATTAAAAATAGATGGTATGGATGTCGCAGAGCCAGAAGTATTTGCAATTGATTGGCTTGAAAACTGGGTTAACCTACTAGATTAATTAGAAAATAATCTAATTTTTAATTAGTTGATAAAATAATGAGTTCTATCCTGTATTAAAAACACCGCTTGTTTCTGTTTTATACAGTAACTAAGCGGTGTTTTTCTATAAAACTGACATAAATAACAGCTAAAAGGGTTTGTTATTAACGGCGAGTCAGTTTTTCTAAGTCAGCTTCAATTTCAGCAATTTTATTTGCAACAACATGTTCAAGGTGGCGTAAGTCGTCTAGGATTTTATGTTTTAAATCGACTTCTACTTGATCTTGTTGACAAATTTGATCTAATTCTTCAATAACATAACGTAAGTTAGTATTGATTTCATTGACTTCTTTAAAGCCTTGTCCTGATTGACCATCAGAAATCGTTTTACGTTGGCGTGGATATTTAAACTTTACGCTTTTTGCAAAGAATTCACCTTTATCTTTGCGAAAATAGATTTTTAAAATATCGTTATTAGCTTCTTGGCGTAGAGTATAGCGGTCAATATCTTCAGGATGCGGGATCCCTAAATTTTTTAAATTATCGTACATATATTGGCACCTGATAGAAAGATGAGTGAAAGAATAGCGAACAGAATTAATTCTATCCGCTGTTCTTATATTAGTCGATAGTTCTTAACAATTCATTAATACCAACTTTTCCACGCGTTTTTGCGTCAACTTTTTTCACGATCACGGCACAGTAAAGGCTGTAGCTTCCATCTTTAGAGGGTAAATTGCCCGACACAACAACAGAGCCCGCAGGGACTCGGCCATAATGTACTTCGCCTGTTTCTCGGTCATAAATCTTGGTACTTTGACCAATATAAACCCCCATTGAAATAACGGCACCTTCTTCAACAATAACACCCTCAACAATTTCAGAGCGAGCACCGATAAAGCAGTTATCTTCAATAATGGTTGGGTTTGCTTGTAGTGGTTCTAAAACACCACCAATTCCTACACCACCAGAGAGATGAACATTTTTTCCGATCTGAGCACATGAACCTACGGTTGCCCATGTATCAACCATGCTACCTTCATCAACGTAAGCACCAATATTGACATAAGATGGCATTAAAACAGTGTTACGAGCGATATAAGCCCCTTGTCTAACAGCTGCGGGTGGAACAACACGAAAACCTTCTTTTTCAAAACGTGCTTGGTCATAATCAGCGAATTTCATCGGCACTTTGTCAAAATAACGGCTTTCACTGCCATTAATGACTTGATTATGGTTGATGCGAAAAGAGAGCAGAACGGCTTTTTTTAACCATTGATGAGTCACCCACTGACCGTTAATTTTTTCCGCGACACGCAGTTTCCCGCTGTCTAGCAGTGCAATAACGCTATTAATGGCATCACGAATATGAGGCTCAACGTTGTTTGGAGTGAGATCAGCACGATGTTCGAAGGCGTTATCAATAATAGATTGTAATGCTTGCATTAATAGTATTTCCTATATGTATTGTCGTGGGTTCCTATATTTTATCCTTTGAAACTAGGGCTTTTGTCAACCTTTCTACGACTTCATCCTTCATTTTTTGGTTTAATGCTTTATTTTCGCTATCGGTTAATACGAAGAAATCCTCAACACGTTCGCCTATTGTGGTTATTCTGGCACCATGTAATGAAAGTGAAAGATCAGCAAAAACTTTACCAATAATCGCTAATAATCCTGGGCGATCTCGTGCAAATAGTTCCATATAGGTGCGCTTATTATGGTTAGACGCGATAAAGTTAATTTTAGTCGGAACGTCAAAATGGCGTAATTTGGCAGGTAATGAGCGTGTTTTTGCATTGGCGTTATAAGGAGCGGATACAACTTGGATCAGCGCGTTGCGGATTGCATTATACCGATCAATCGCCAGAGGTTTACCATTAGGCTCTAACACAATAAAGGTATCCATAGCCATATTATCGCGGTTAGTAAAAATTTGAGCGTTATGGATATTTAAATTACGTCTATCTAATTCACCTGCAACAGATGCAAAAAGAGAAGGTCTATCAGCACACCAAATAAATATCTCAGTACCACCATGTTCAGTTTGTTGACTGATTAATACCATGGGATCAGCACTATTATGCTCAATTAACGCAAGTGCATGCCATGCTATTTGTTCTGGTGTATGGCGTAAAAAATAGTCGGCATGACAGCGTCCCCAAATTATTTGTAGTTTATCTTCATCAACCTGTTCCATTCGTAAAATAGTTAGTGCTTGCAAACGATGATTACGAATACGCTCACGTAAATCGGGAATAGAGTGCATACCTTGGCGTAACTGGTTTTCTGTTGATAGAAAAAGTTCACGTAATAGGCTCTGTTTCCAGCTATTCCATAGACTGCTATTGGTTGCACAGATATCAGCAACGGTTAAGCACAAAAGATAACGCAATCGACTTTCATTTTTTACTTCTGATGCAAACTGAAAAATAATGTCAGGATCTTGAATATCACGTCGTTGCGCTGTAACAGACATAAGTAAGTGGTTACAAACAAGCCATTCAACTAAGGCTGATTCTCTCTGATTTAAACCATGTTGTTGAGCAAAATGCGCAACGTCTTGAGCGCCTAATATGGAGTGATCGCCATGGCGACCTTTGGCAATATCATGAAAAAGTGCAGCTAAACGTAGTAATTCAAGTTGAGGAAGTTTGGGATAAATATCAACACAAAGCGGATGTTGTTCGTGGTTTTCATAAGAACCAAAACTTTCAAGTTTTTGTAAAACACGAATAGTATGTTCATCAACGGTATAGGCATGGAATAAATCAAACTGCATTTGGCCTACAATATTATTCCATTGCGGGAAATAAGCCGCCAGTACACTGTGTTTATGCATTGGAACAAATGCACCAGAAACTGCATGAGGATGGCGCAAGATCTGCATAAAAACTTGGCGTGCTAGTGGGTACTCACACAAAGGCTGAACTAAATGACGACGCGCATAACGCAAATGGCGTAGTGTTGTAGAATAAATTCCCGTGATCTCTTTATGTTCTGCCATACGTAAAAATAGGCGCATAATGGCGATAGGATCATCAAGAAAACAGCTCTCATCGATAACATCAATGAGAGAGCCTCTTAGCTGGAATTCATTATCTAAAGGTCGTGGTTTTACATTAGGTTGCAGAGCAAGAATAGCTTCGTCAAAAAGTTGAAGTAACATATCATTTAACTCGCTGACACGACGAGTTACGCGATAGTAATCCTTCATCATCTTTTCAACCGACTGATTGCCTTCACCTTCATAATTTAAAAGTTGAGCAACGTTGAGTTGTCTATCAAATAATAGGCGATTGTCATAGCGAGAAAGCACAAGATGGAGAGCAAAACGAATTTTCCATAGTGTGTATTGGCACTCTAATAGCTCTTGTCCTTCTGCTGGCGTTAAAAAGCCAAAGTTGACCATTTCAGAAACTGATGCAGCACCAAAATGGCGATGCGCTACCCAAATTAGAGTGTGAATATCGCGCAGTCCACCAGGGCTACTTTTGATATCTGGTTCTAAGTTATAGCTGGTACTATGAAATCGTTGATGTCTCTGTTTTTGTTCTTCTATTTTAGCTGCAAAAAAATCGGGTGATGGCCAAAATCCTTGGCTGAAAATATGATTAATTAACTGTTGATAAAGTGATTGATTACCACAAACAAGGCGAGCTTCTAGCAAATTTGTCGCTACCGTTAAATCAGAGAGACCTTCTAAAAGACACTCTTCCATTGTTCTAACACTGACACCGATTTCAAGGCGCACATCCCAAAGTAAGGTAATTAATTTACTGATTTTGTCGGCTATTTCTGGTGATAAAGGTGAATCACTTAAAAACAGAAGGTCGATATCAGAAAGGGGGTGTAACTCTTGCCTACCATAACCACCAACAGCAATAATACTAAGGTCAGGATAATCAGATAATTGAGTATAACGCCATAATTGAGTTAAGAGTTGGTCAATGAAATGGCTACGGGCTTGAAGTAATAAAGCTACATCAACATCATGATGAAAAGCATCTGCTAACCAAGACTGAAATTGTTCAATAGATTGCTTAAGTTTAGCGCAATCTAGGATGTTTTCTGTCAGCAAAAAAGGGGAAGGGGGCGGTGTTTGAAATGTATTTTTATTAGTCATTATTCGTCTTCCTCCTTAATATTTGCTTATGACATTAAGACTAATGTTAAAACGATAACCTGACTAGTCATTCTGCTATTTCATAGCAAATAAAATAAAAAAAGCGACACATCTCGAAAAAATATGTCGCTTTTACATTTCTAGCTCAAAAAGAAGCTTATGCGTTGACTAATACCGCCGAAATAAACGGTTCTTCTTCTTTGCGTAATGTCATAATTTCACAACCATCATCAGTAACGACTAATGTATGTTCGTATTGTGCTGACCAACCTCTGTCTTTAGTTTTAACCGTCCAGCCATCTTTCATCGTACGAATACGGTAATCACCTGTGTTTACCATTGGCTCGATGGTAAATGCCATGCCTTTTTGTAACACAACACCGCTATCATCTGCATCGTAGTGTAAAACTTGAGGCTCTTCATGGAATCCTTCACCAATACCGTGACCACAATATTCTCGAACAACAGAATAGTCATGACCTTCAACAAACTTTTGAATTGCTTTGCCAAGTTCACGTAAGCGAATACCTGGTTTAACCATTTTAATAGCAAGGTAGAGGCTTTCTTGGGTGATACGACATAAACGTTCACCTTGTATTGTTGGTTTACCTACGATAAACATTTTTGAAGTATCGCCATGAAAACCATCTTTAATGACAGTGACATCAATATTAACGATATCGCCATCTTTAAGGATTTTTTCTTCGCTAGGAATACCGTGGCAAATAACATCGTTAACCGAAATACAGACTGATTTAGGGAAACCATGATAGTTAAGACAAGCAGGAATAGCCTGTTGTGCGTTAACAATATGCTCATGACAAATACGGTCTAATTCAGCGGTGTTTACGCCTGGTTTTACGAAAGGTGCGATAATTTCAAGAACTTCTGCCGCAAGACGACCTGCGACGCGCATTTTTTGAATATCTTCTTCTGTCTTGATTACAATAGCCATTTGAGTTCTTCGTCTAGATTAAAAGCCACAATACGAATTAGATAATACATTTTGTTGTATTCATATTTTGTATTGCAGGTTAAATGAATGATGATGAGAAATAATTCTGATTACCATTTATGATATCAGCAGAAAGTAGGTGTGCCAATAAAGAGGATGTGTGCAATCTGTCTGATATCGAGAATAATGACGAACATTACGCCTTCTTAATCTGATTGTCTTTACATATTGCGCTTTTCTATTGGTGTTTTTCTAGCAAATTGATATTAGAGCAATATTCATAGCAATCACTTCAATAATCTCTTTTTCCTCTGTTTAATATCGCCAATTTTATGTCAAATACGCCGTTATCAAACACAAGTAATAGTGGTTTCTTAAGGTTATTTATGGTATAAAGCGCGCCGGAGTTCTGTTATTGCACCACACAGTGGGTAATAGCAGTAAATCTGAAACATTCAATTGTGTTAATTACACACACAAATCGGCACATAACGCCGGGGTGCTCTTATGTGAAGGTTTTAGCCTTTACAGCTGATGAGTCGGTCGTATGGGATTTGTGGACGAAATAACCCCAAATTTAAATTTATAGAGGTCTAAAATGGCAACTGTTTCAATGCGCGATATGCTGCAAGCCGGTGTTCACTTCGGTCACCAAACTCGTTACTGGAATCCAAAAATGAAACCATTCATCTTTGGTGCGCGTAACAAAGTTCATATCATTAACTTGGAAAAAACTGTTCCAATGTTCAATGAAGCGTTGGTTGAACTGAACAAAATTGCTTCTCGTAAAGGCAAAATCCTGTTTGTTGGTACTAAGCGCTCTGCCGTTGAAGCTGTTAAAGAAGCAGCAGAAAGCTGTGACCAGTTTTATGTAAACCACCGCTGGTTAGGCGGTATGCTGACTAACTGGAAAACTGTTCGTCAGTCAATCAAACGCCTGAAAGATTTAGAATCACAATCTCAGGACGGTACTTTTGACAAACTGACCAAGAAAGAAGCGTTAATGCGTTCTCGTGAACTTGGTAAGTTAGAAAACAGCCTGGGTGGTATCAAAGACATGGGCGGTTTACCTGACGCTCTGTTTGTTATCGATGCTGAACACGAACACATTGCTATCAAAGAAGCAAACAACCTGGGTATTCCAGTATTTGCTATCGTTGATACTAACTCTGATCCAGATGGTATCGACTTCATTATCCCTGGTAATGACGATGCAATCCGTGCGGTTAAATTATATCTGACCGCTGCAGCTACAGCTGTTCGTGAAGGTCGTTCTCAAGATCTGGCTGTTCAGGCTGAAGAAGGCTTAGTCGAAGCTGAATAATAAGGCATGCTCGTAAGAGCCCTTATTTAACCAGGTATTGCTATATATTGGTTAGGGGGCCTCAATAGGCCCCCTTTACACATCTGCTATGAGAACATCTATGGCTAGCCCATAGAAAAGTCGAGGAAGAAACAAATGTCTGGAATTACCGCTGCATTGGTAAAAGAACTGCGTGAACGTACTGGCGCAGGCATGATGGAATGTAAAAAAGCGCTGGTTGAAGCTAATGGTGATATCGAATTAGCAATCGACAACATGCGTAAATCAGGTCAAGCTAAAGCGGCTAAAAAAGCAGGCCGTGTTGCTGCTGAAGGTATCATCCTTGCAGAAGTTGCTGCTGATGGTAAATTCGGTGCGCTGGTTGAACTGAACTGTGAAACAGACTTCGTTGCCAAAGATGCTGGTTTCATCGCTTTCGGTAAAGAAGTTATGGCTGCTGTATTAGCTGACAAAACTGATGATATCGATGCTCTGAAAGCTAAATTCGAAGAAGCACGTACTGCATTAGTTGCTAAAATCGGTGAAAACATCAACATTCGTCGTGTTGCTGTATTAGAAGCTGAAGAATTAGGTACTTACCTACACGGTGCTCGTATCGGTGTTTTAGTTGCAGCTAAAGGCGCTAACGAAGAACTGATCAAACACATTGCTATGCACGTTGCTGCAAGCAAACCAGAATATGTTCGTCCTGAAGATGTTCCTGCTGATGTTGTTGAACATGAGCACCAAATTCAGATGGATATCGCAATGCAATCAGGTAAACCACGCGAAATCGCAGAAAAAATGGTTATCGGTCGCATGAACAAATTCACCGGTGAGATTTCTCTGACTGGTCAGCATTTCGTAATGGATCCAAGCAAAACTGTTGGTGAACTGCTGAAAGAAAACAATGCTGATGTTATTAACTTCGTTCGTTTCGAAGTTGGTGAAGGTATTGAGAAAGTTGAAGCTGATTTCGCAGCAGAAGTTGCTGCAATGAGCAAATAATAACGCTTAGCGTTAACAGAGCCGCCTAATGGCGGTTCTGTTTTGTTGTAATCTCCACTGGCTGTTTGCTTTTTTTTGTTAAAAAGAGAAGCTATCTAAAACCTCCAATTAACTAATCTGCTTAGGACAGAACACCATGGCTACCAATGCAAAACCTGTATATCAGCGAATTTTATTAAAGCTGAGTGGCGAAGCCCTGCAAGGCGCAGAAGGTTTCGGTATCGATGCGAGCGTACTTGATCGCATGGCTCAGGAAATCAAAGAACTCGTTGAATTAGGTATACAAGTCGGTGTCGTAATTGGCGGTGGTAACTTGTTCCGTGGCGCGGGTCTTGCTGCGGCAGGTATGAACCGTGTTGTGGGTGACCACATGGGAATGCTCGCGACAGTAATGAATGGTTTAGCAATGCGTGATTCATTGCATCGTGCTTATGTAAATGCACGCCTTATGTCTGCATTTCCACTGAATGGTGTCTGCGATAACTACAGTTGGGCAGAAGCAATTAGCTTATTACGCCACGGTCGAGTCGTTATTTTCTCGGCTGGTACGGGTAACCCATTCTTTACTACCGATTCAGCTGCGTGTTTACGCGGTATTGAAATTGAAGCTGACGTTGTATTAAAAGCAACGAAAGTGGATGGCGTTTATTCTGCTGATCCAACCAAAGATCCTGATGCAGTACTTTATGAAAAACTGACTTATCAGGATGTATTAGAACGTGAATTGAAAGTCATGGATCTTGCTGCATTCACATTAGCCCGAGATCATAATTTACCTATCCGCGTATTCAATATGAATAAACCGGGTGCATTACGTCGGGTTGTAATGGGTGAAAGTGAAGGAACTTTGATTTCTCACGCTTAATACACAGAGACAACGGTATAATTTGGCGTTAACATCTAGAGTACGCCAATTCATTTATGTCGGTATGATTTCATATCGACTGGAAGATAACCAGTTCCCAAGGGTTTATAACGTGATTAATGAAATCAAAAAAGATGCTCAAGAACGCATGGATAAAAGCGTTGAAGCACTAAAAAGCCAGATTAATAAAGTTCGTACTGGTCGTGCGTCTCCTAGCCTTTTAGATGGCATTGTAGTTGAATACTACGGAGCGCCAACTCCATTAAACCAAGTTGCTAACGTCGTTGCAGAAGATGGCCGTACACTGGCGATCACGGTATTCGATCGCACTTTAGCACCAGCTGTTGAAAAAGCGATTATGGCATCAGATTTAGGTTTAAACCCTTCATCTGCTGGAGCCATTATCCGTGTTCCACTGCCTCCATTAACTGAAGAACGTCGTAAAGACTTAATCAAAGTTGTTCGTGGTGATGCAGAGCAAGGTCGCGTTTCTATTCGTAATATCCGTCGTGATGCTAACGATAAAGTAAAAGCATTACTAAAAGATAAAGAGATTAGCGAAGATGATGAACGCCGTTCACAAGATGACATTCAGAAATTAACTGACATGTTCATTAAAAAAATTGATGATGCATTAGCGCTGAAAGAAGCAGAGTTAATGGAATTCTAAATTTTATATCTTTTTTCGATAATGCCGCTTTTTAGCGGCATTATTTTTAATTATTTATTTGAAAATTCGTGCTTAATACCTTCTTTTGTCACATTATTTATTAAAGTTTTTATCTTTAATCCTCATTTACCTTGTCATACTGATATAATTCTCTTTAATTAAAACGTTGTAGACATACTGATTGATTAATAAATGAAACAAATAACTATATTAGGTTCAACAGGATCTATCGGAACTAGTACTCTTTCCGTCATTGAAAATAATCCTGGTGAGTATCAGGTTCTTGCTCTAGTAGCAGGAAAAAATGCAGACAAGATGGCGCAACAGTGCCTTACTTTCCAGCCTAAATACGCTGTGATGTCTGATGAGAACAGTGCAAAACAACTTAAACAATTACTTGCTAATACATCGTGCAAAACCGAAATTTTATCTGGCTCTCATGCGATCAATGAAATTGCCGCTCTTGATGATGCTGATCAAGTGATGTCTGCGATAACCGGTGTTGCAGGATTAAAACCGACACTTGCTGCCATTGAAAAAGGCAAAAGAATTCTATTAGCAAATAAAGAATCACTGATAACTAGTGGGCGACTTTTCTTTGATGCGGTTGCTAAATATGGTGCGACAATTTTACCCATTGATAGCGAACATAATGCAATTTATCAAAGCTTACCTAAAACTATTCAAGAAAATCTAGGCCATGCCTCTTTAGCTAACGAAGGTGTGACGAGCATTTTGTTAACGGGTTCTGGCGGTCCATTTCGCTATACACCATTAGAAGAATTGGAAATGATGACACCAGATCAAGCGTGTGCGCATCCAAATTGGTCTATGGGACGTAAAATTTCGGTTGATTCTGCAACGATGATGAATAAAGGGCTTGAGTATATTGAAGCTCGTTATTTCTTTAATGCTTCTGAAGAAGAAATGGAAGTCATTATTCATCCACAATCTGTTATTCATTCAATGGTTCGCTATCGCGATGGTAGTATTATTGCTCAAATTGGTGAACCCGATATGAGAACGCCAATTGCGTACTCAATGGCTTACCCACATCGAACTCAATCTGGTGCAAAAGCATTAGATTTCTTTGAGATTCAATCTCTAGAGTTTATTCGTCCAGACTACCAACGTTACCCTTGTTTAGCGCTAGCTATTGAAGCGTCAAAACGTGGGCAAGCGGCAACAACAGTGTTAAATGCAGCTAATGAAGTGGTTGTTGATGCATTTTTACACGAAAAAGTGAAGTTTACTGATATTGCTAAAATTAATCGTAAAGTTGTTGAACATTTCGACCTATCAGAGCCTCAAAGTATTAATGATGTTCTAGAAATTGATAAATTAGCAAGATTAGAAACTCATCAGATAATCACTCAATTGGTATAATGGTGATTATATTTAATATAGGGTGTTTGTTCGTCTTTCTGGCTAATGGTATAGTTGCCGAATCACTAAAGACAATAATGAAAATTAACAGTTCATTACTAAAGCTATTGCTTTAGCAACTTTGAGGCTTTGCCAAAGGCCGTGGGTGTCACGGTTTTTTTTTGTGCATAGGTTATCCGAAGAGGACTGTCTGTATCAGTATCAGATTAGCAAAGGGTTAAATTGAGTGAACTTATCCAGTGACGATTCATCCGCATCAAAACCAAAGCATGTTGCTATCATTATGGATGGCAATGGACGCTGGGCTAAAAAGCAAGGGAAACTCCGAGTAACGGGGCATCGCGCGGGAATTAAAGCAGTTCGGGATGCGGTTAGCTTTTCCGTAAAACACAAAATTGAATCACTAACGTTATATGCATTTAGTAGCGAAAACTGGAATAGACCAGAGCAGGAAGTGAGTTCTCTCATGGAGTTATTTGTTTTTGCTTTAGATAACGAAGTGAAGAGTCTTCATAAACATAATGTTAAATTGACTGTCATTGGTGATATCAGCCGTTTTAGTCGTCGCTTACAAGACCGAATTAAAAGTTCTGTGGCACTCACTGCGAATAATACAGGACTTAATTTAAATATTGCGGCTAATTATGGCGGTCGATGGGATATCACTCAAAGTGTAAAACAATTAGCGACATCCCTCGCAAAAGGGGAAATTAGCCTCGAAGATATTAATGAAAATGCAATATCCTCACATCTTTGCTTGCATAATCAGCCTGATGTCGATCTTGTTATTCGTACAGGTGGTGAGCATCGTATAAGTAATTTTCTTATTTGGCAGATTGCTTATGCTGAGCTTTATTTTACACAGGTTTTATGGCCTGATTTTGATGAACAAGTTTTTCAGAATGCACTAGATGCTTTTGCTAAACGGGAAAGACGTTTCGGTGGTACTACATCAGAAACAGATACTATAAATCTGGGAGGATAACTTGCTTAAGTATCGTGTCATCACCGCATTAATTTTAATCCCTATTGTTATTGCTGCACTATTTCTACTTCCTCCCGTAGGTTTTGGATTGGTCATTATTGCAATATCAGGCTTAGCGGGATGGGAATGGGCACAATTTATTGGCTGGCATTCTCAAGGCAAACGTATTGCAACAGGGATCGGCTTTGCTGCATTGTTACTCGTTATGCAGTTTTCTTTACCTAATTTTGACCACCTACTAGATACTCCAATGATAAAAAATGGTTTGTGGGCAGGTTTAATTTGGTGGGTAGCCGCAATTTTATTAGTTGTAAGTTATCCGAATTCAGCCAATATGTGGAAAAATTCAGTTTTTATTAAGTTATTGTTCGGTATATTGACGATTGTTCCTTTTTATTGTGGCATGATGGCGCTACGTATGTTGGGCTATAACACCGACACTTATACTGGTGCATGGTGGTTATTGTATGTCATGTTATTAGTTTGGGCGGCTGATTCTGGCGCTTATGCTTTCGGACGTTTAATCGGTAAACATAAAATGGCGCCTAAAGTATCACCAGGTAAAACCCTCGAAGGGTTAGTTGGTGGCTTGATTACTGCTGGTGTTGCATCGTGGTTGTTTACTTATTTTTCACCAGTGACTGAAGTACCGGACAACTTGTTATTAATATCTGGCGTTGTTGTTATCGTATCGGTATTTGGCGATCTTGCAGAAAGCATGTTTAAACGCGTTTCTGGTATTAAAGACAGTAGCCAATTGATACCGGGGCATGGCGGTGTACTTGATAGAATTGATAGTTTGACTGCGGCTATCCCAGTCTTTGCAGGATTGGTCTTTCTGATTTCTTCTGGCTTTAAACTATAAAGGTAAGTAATGGGTATCCTGTGGAATCTTGCCGCGTTTATTATCGTTTTAGGTATTTTAATTACGGTACATGAGTTTGGGCATTTTTGGGTAGCTAGGCGCTGTGGTATTTATGTCGAGCGTTTTTCTATTGGTTTTGGAAAAGCAATTTGGCGCAAAATAGATAAACATGGCACTGAATTTGTTATCGCATGGATACCCTTGGGTGGCTATGTAAAGATGTTAGATGAAAGAGTCGCTGAGGTTGCACCTGAGCGCCGTCATCTTGCATTTAATAATAAAACAGTTGGTCAACGTGCTGCGGTTGTTGCCGCAGGACCTATTGCTAACTTTTTGTTAGCGATAGTCGCCTATTGGATTGTTTTTATGATAGGTGTGCCTGCATTAAAACCTATAATTGCAGACATTCGTCCGAATTCTATCGCAGAACAAGCAAAATTAACGCCCGGAATGGAACTAAAATCTGTTGCAGGTATCGAAACGCCTGATCAGAATGCAGTTCGTTTAGCATTAGTTAGTAAAATTGGTGCCAAAGAGGTTTCGTTCATTGTTTCAGATCCAAATTCTCTTTCTGAGAGTGAGAATATACTGAA
The DNA here is from genome assembly GCF_022369495.1 of Proteus penneri. Lineage (NCBI taxonomy): Bacteria > Pseudomonadati > Pseudomonadota > Gammaproteobacteria > Enterobacterales > Morganellaceae > Proteus > Proteus penneri. The sequence continues at coordinate 2,621,162 of NZ_CP059690.1, read as the reverse complement.
TTTACAACAATGGAATTTTGATCCTGAAAAACAAGATCCTATCTTGTCTCTAGGGATAATGCCTGTTGGCGCACGATTAGACTCAAAGATTATTGACGTTACGAAAGGTTCTGCTGCTGAAAAAGCGGGTTTACAGGCGGGGGATCGTATCGTTAAAGTTGATGGTCAGCCAATTGATGCATGGCATCCATTTACTTATTTTGTTCGACAAAGTCCCAATAAAGTTTTGGCGCTTCTTGTTGAACGTAACGGCTCGTCGTTGATGTTGAATATTACACCGACAGCTGTTGCACTGAAAGATGGCACTGAAGTAGGGCAAGTTGGTGCGCAATTGCAAGTATTACCTCCTGATGAGCAATATTTGATAATGCAGCAATACAACCCATTTTCAGCGCTTTATGAAGCATCTGATAAAACATGGCAGTTGATGAGTTTAACTGTCAAAATGATTGGCAAGTTAGTCGTAGGTGACGTCAAATTAACTAACCTTAGTGGGCCTGTTTCCATCGCGAAAGGCGCGGGAATGTCTGCTGACTCTGGTTTTATTTATTATTTGATGTTTATGGCGCTTATTAGTGTCAATTTGGGGATCATTAACTTGTTTCCCCTGCCTGTCTTAGATGGCGGGCACCTGCTTTTCCTGGTTATCGAGAAGATAAAGGGAGGGCCGGTATCTGAGCGTGTACAAGATTTCTGTTATCGTATTGGTATTATGGCACTGATGCTTTTAATGGGACTTGCACTTTTCAATGATTTCTCTCGCTTATAATTGGTAAGCAGAGACCGGTTAGGAAAACACAAAACAACGATGGCGATGAAAAAGTTGCTTATAGCGTCGCTGCTGCTGGGCAGCGCCACTGCATACGGTTCAGACGGATTCGTAGTTCAGGACATTCAATTTGAAGGTCTTCAACGCGTCGCCGTTGGTGCAGCATTACTGAACATGCCGGTTCGGGTTGGAGACTCGGTCGGTAATGATGATATCAGCCGAACTATCCGTTCATTATTTGCGACAGGAAACTTTGATGATGTTCGTGTCCTGCGTGACGGAAATACTCTGATTGTTCAAGTAAAAGAGCGTCCAACTATTGCCAGCATTACTTTCTCTGGTAACAAAGCAATCAAGGAAGAGATGCTAAAACAGAACCTTGATGCTTCTAACATTCGTATTGGTGAAACACTTGACCGTACAATGCTTGCAAATATCGAGAAAGGACTTGAAGATTTCTATTATAGTGTTGGTAAATATAATGCAACGGTAAAAGTGGTTGTTACACCTCTCCCTCGTAACCGTGTTGACTTAAAACTCGTGTTTGCAGAAGGTGTATCAGCAACTATTCAGCAAATCAACATTGTTGGTAATAAAGCGTTTTCTACCGCTGAGCTCGTTAACCGTTTCCAATTACGTGACGATGTGCCTTGGTGGAACTTAGCGGCTGATGAAAAATATCAGAAACAAAAACTGGCGGGTGACTTAGAAACATTAAGAAGTTTTTATCTCGATCGTGGTTATGCTCGTTTTGATATTGAATCAACTAATGTCAGCTTAACGCCAGACAAAAAAGGTATTTACATTACCATTAACCTGAAAGAAGGTGATAAATACACAGTAGAAAATACTGAAGTCAATGGTAATACGGCAGGCTACACTAAACAAATTGAAGAGCTTATCGAAATTGCACCGGGCTCTCTTTATAATGGCGCGCAAGTGACTAAAACAGAAAATGATATTAAAAATCTGTTAGGTCGTTATGGATATGCTTATCCTCGTGTTATGACAAGCCCTGAAATTAATGATGAAAACAAAACCGTGAAACTGCATGTAAACGTAGATGCTGGAAACCGTTTCTATGTTCGCCAAGTACGTTTCGCAGGTAACGATATCACGAAAGACTCTGTTTTACGCCGTGAAATGCGTCAAATGGAAGGTGCATGGTTAGGTAGTGATTTAGTTGAACAAGGTAAAGAACGTTTAAATCGTTTAGGTTATTTCGAATCGGTTGAAACAGAAACGCAACGTATTCCAGGTTCGCCTGATCAAGTTGATATTGTTTATCGCGTAAAAGAACGTAACACTGGTTCTCTTAACTTTGGTGTCGGTTTCGGTACTGAAAGTGGTGTGAGTTTCCAAGTGGGTGTTACCCAAGATAACTGGTTAGGTACAGGTAATGCAGTTGCGATTAATGCGAGTAAAAATGACTACTCAACTTACGCTGAATTGTCTGTTACAGACCCATACTTTACTGTCAATGGTGTGAGTTTGGGTGGTCGAATTTTCTATAACGACTTCCGCGCTAATGATGCTGATTTATCAGGTTATACCAATAAATCTTATGGTGTAGATGGTACATTAGGCTTCCCAATTAATGAATATAACTCAGCCCGTCTAGGTTTAGGCTATACTCACAATGGTCTGTCACGTATGGATCCTCAAGTTGCGATGTGGCGTTATCTTGAAAGTATGGGAGAAAGTCCAGCACTTGATAAACGTGAATCGTTTAACGCGGATGACTATACTGTCAGTCTGGGGTGGACATTTAATAACTTAAACAAAGGTTTCTTCCCAACTTCGGGTGTGAGAAGTAACTTAAGTGGACGTGTGACTGTACCTGGTTCTGACAACAAGTACTACAAAGTGACTTGGGACGGTATGGCGTATTACCCAATCAATGAAAAAGAATCTTGGGTAACTCTGTTTAAAGGCCGTTTAGGCTACGGTGATGGTTTAGGTGGTAAAGAATTACCATTCTATGAAAACTTCTATGCCGGTGGTTCTGGTACCGTTCGTGGTTTCCGTTCAAATAATATCGGCCCTAAAGCCGTTTATTTAAATGAAAAAGGGCATGAAGGAAAACCATATTTATCAAGTGATGCGGTTGGTGGTAACGCTATGGCCGTGGCAAGCTTTGAGCTGATCACACCAACGCCATTTGTAGATGATAAATATTCCTCATCAGTTAGAACTTCTATGTTTGTTGATGCGGGTACAGTATGGGATACCAATTGGAATAGCACGAACTCTAATTGGACAGCAGGTATGCCTGATTTTGGTAAAGCAAGTAATATACGTGTTTCGACCGGTGTTGCATTACAATGGTTATCTCCTTTAGGTCCGTTAGTATTCTCTTATGCTAAACCAATAAAAGATTACGAAGGCGATAAATCAGAGCAATTCCAGTTTAATATTGGTAGAACGTGGTAGCGATGTAAGTAAAGTTGATGCCTGATTCACAATGCTGAAAAAGGCATCCGATTTCTGACAAAAAATTATTTTTGGTTTTAAGGAGTTTAATCGTGAAAAAATTGTTATGTGCCGCTGCCCTAGGAATGGCATTGACCATGTCAGCAGGTGTTCAAGCCGCAGATAAAGTAGGTGTAGTGAACATCGGTCAAGTTCTCCAACAAATTCCTAACCGTGATGCGGTAGAGAAACAATTGGAAAATGAATTCAAATCACGTGACACTGAATTGCAGAACTTAGGTAAAGCATTACAGACCGCTGTTGAAAAATATCAAAAAGATGCACCAACTATGAATGCAACACAACGTGCAAATACAGAGAAAGATCTGGTTGCTAAACGTGAAGCATATGCACAAAAAGCACAAGCTTTTGAGCAAGACTTTAGCCGCCGTCAAGCTGAAGAACGTAACAAAATCATGAAACGTGTATTAGACGCTGTTGATGCAGTAGCGAAGAAAGAAGGCTATGATGTGATCCTTGATGCTAACACTGTACCTTATTTCGCAGATGGTAAAGATATTACTGCTCAGGTTCAGAAACAGGTTAAATAATAGATGTTTTCAATTCGATTAGCTGATCTTGCTCAGCAGTTGAATGCACAGTTACACGGCGATGGTGATATCACTATCGCCGGTCTTGCTTCAATGAGCCTAGCAAATAGCGAACAAATTACATTTCTTTCCGATAGCCGCTATCGTGAGAAATTAAGTGAATGTCAGGCAGCGGCTGTTGTATTAACAGAAGCTGATCTTCCATTTTGTCCCGTTGCTGCACTTGTGGTGAAAAACCCGTATCTTGCCTATGCTCAAATGGCACAGATTATGGATACAACACCAAAGCCAGCACAGGATATCCACCCAAGTGCTGTTATTTCTCCTGATGCTAAGTTAGGAAAAAATGTATCAGTGGGTGCAAATGCCGTTATCGAATCAGATGTTATCCTGGGTGATAATGTTGTGATTGGTGCCGGTTGTTTTGTAGGTAAAAAAGCACATATTGGCGAGAATAGCCGTTTATGGGCAAATGTATCTATTTATCATGAAGTTATCATTGGTAAAGATTGCTTGGTTCAATCTGGTACTGTGATTGGTTCAGATGGTTTTGGCTATGCTAATGAACGTGGTAATTGGATCAAAATTCCACAATTAGGTTCTGTTGTTATTGGTGATCGCGTTGAAATTGGTGCATGTACGACAATTGACCGAGGCGCATTAGATAACACAGTTATCGGTAATGGTGTTATCATTGATAACCAGTGCCAAATCGCACATAACGTCATTATTGGTGATAATACCGCTGTTGCTGGTGGTGTCATCATGGCGGGTAGCCTGAAAATAGGCCGCTATTGTATGATTGGTGGAGCAAGTGTTATCAATGGTCACATGGAAATCTGTGATAAAGTCACGGTAACAGGTATGGGCATGGTAATGCGTCCTATCACTGAGCCGGGAGTTTATTCTTCAGGAATTCCGCTACAATCGAATAAAGCATGGCGTAAAACTGCAGCACTTGTGTTGCGAATTGATGAAATGCAAAAAAGGCTCAAGTCACTTGAACGCCAAATAGAAAGTAGCGACAAGTAACAATATACGTCATTGACGAAATGTTACCCATTTTGCGACCTGCGGATTAACTCACCTTTTGAGTCACAGCAGGTCGTGTCATTATTAATTAGACTCAGTTTTATTAGACAGGAAGAGTATTGCAATGAGTGAGAATCATACTCTGCAAATCGAAGAAATTTTAGATTTACTTCCACACCGTTACCCATTCTTATTGGTTGATCGTGTCCTTGATTTTGAAGAAAAGAAATTTCTAAGAGCAGTAAAAAATGTATCTTTTAATGAGCCTTTCTTTCAAGGACACTTTCCAGGAAAACCTATTTTCCCAGGCGTATTGATCCTCGAAGCCATGGCTCAGGCAACGGGTATTTTAGCATTCAAAAGCGTAGGAAAGCTGGAACCTGGTGAACTCTACTATTTTGCTGCTATTGACGGTGCTCGCTTTAAACGTCCTGTCTTACCTGGGGATCAAATGATCCTAGAAGTAGAATTCATTAAAGAACGTCGTGGTGTTGCTCGCTTTAAAGGCGTCGCTAAAGTTGATGGGGAAATTGCTTGCGAAGCTGAAATGATGTGTGCTCGCCGCCGTGAGGTCTAGCCTATGATAGATAAATCCGCAGTCATTCACCCTTCCTCAATTATTGAAGAGGGTGCGGTAATCGGTGCTAATGTTCGCATTGGCCCTTTTTGCGTTATTGGTGCAAACGTTGAGATTGGAGAAGGTACTGATATCAAATCTCACGTTGTTATCAATGGGCATACACGTATTGGTCGAGAAAATCAGATTTACCAATTCGCTTCTATCGGTGAAGTTAATCAGGATCTGAAATATCATGGTGAACCAACGCAAGTCATTATTGGTGATCGAAACCTTATTCGTGAAAGCGTGACTATCCACCGTGGAACAACCCAAGGTGGCAATATCACAAAAATAGGTAACGACAACTTACTGATGATTAATACCCACGTCGCACATGATTGTATCATTGGCGATCGTTGTATTATTGCAAATAACGGTACTCTGGGTGGTCACGTCACTTTAGGTGATTTTGTGATTATCGGTGGCATGAGTGCAGTGCATCAGTTTTGCCAAATTGGCTCTCATGTGATGGTCGGTGGATGTTCAGGCGTGGCACAAGATGTTCCTCCTTTTGTTATTGCACAAGGAAACCACGCGACCCCTTATGGACTGAATATTGAAGGGTTAAAGCGCAGAGGTTTTGCTAAAGAAGATCTTCATGCAATTCGTAATGCTTACAAAGTACTTTACCGTAATGGTAAAACACTGGAAGAAGCGCGCGAAGAAATTGGACAATTGGTTGCTGATAATAATAATCCGCATGTCAAACTGTTCAGTGATTTTCTGGAAAACTCAGCAAAATCTAACCGCGGTATCATTCGCTAATTAGGATATGACCTTGTCAGGCCAATTATCTACTACTCAGTGTCCGTTAGTTATCGGCTTAGTTGCTGGTGAAACGTCCGGTGATATCTTGGGCGCGGGATTAATCCGCGCTCTAAAAAAAATGCATCCCAATGTTCACTTCGTCGGTGTTGCAGGGCCTCTTATGCAAGCTGAAGGTTGTGAAGCTTGGTATGAGATGGAAGAGCTTGCCGTCATGGGGATCGTTGAAGTTCTTGAGCGATTACCTCGCTTATTAAAGATCAGAAAAGATCTCACCCAACGATTTTCAGAATTAAAGCCAGATGTTTTCGTGGGGATCGACGCGCCTGATTTTAATATCACGCTTGAAGGCCGTTTAAAGCAAAAAGGGATCAAAACTATTCACTATGTCAGTCCATCTGTGTGGGCTTGGCGTCAAAAACGTGTTTTCAAAATTGGTAAAGCGACAGACTTAGTGCTTGCTTTTCTTCCTTTTGAAAAAGCGTTTTATGATAAGTATCAGGTTCCTTGTCGTTTTATAGGCCATACAATGGCTGATGCCATAGCCTTAAATCCAGATAAAAAAGCGGCTCGTGAACATCTAGGAATATCTGAAGAAACACCTTGTTTAGCACTTCTTCCCGGTAGTCGTCATGCTGAAGTTGAGATGCTGAGTGCTGATTTTATAAAAACAGCACAGTTACTAAAACAGCAGATCCCCTCTCTTCATATTGTTGTGCCATTAGTTAATGCTAGGCGACGAGCCCAATTTGAACAAATACATCAAAATGTGGCACCTGAGCTTGAGATACAACTTCTTGATGGGCGAGCAAGAGAAGCAATGACAGCGAGCGATGCGACTTTGTTAGCATCAGGGACGGCTGCATTAGAATGTATGCTAACCAAATGTCCGATGGTCGTTGGCTATCGCATGAAACCATTTACTTTCTGGTTAGCAAAACGGTTAGTTAAAACGCCTTATGTTTCTTTACCTAATTTGTTAGCTGGCCGAGAAATTATCAAAGAATTATTGCAAGAAGAGTGCGAACCTTCAGCGTTAGCGCAACAACTTTTACCTCTTTTAACTGATGAAGAAAAAGTACATCAATTAAAAGAGATATTTTTACAGCTACATAGCGCCATTCGTTGTAATGCGGATGAACAAGCAGCAAATGCAGTATTAGAATTGGCAGAGAAATAATGGAATTTGTATATCCAAAAGCAAATCTTATTGCTGGAGTTGATGAAGTTGGTCGAGGCCCATTAGTGGGAGCCGTAGTTACGGCTGCTGTTATCCTTGATCCAGCAAATCCAATTGAAGGATTAACAGACTCCAAAAAGCTAACAGAAAAAAAGCGTAATGCCCTTTATGACGAAATAAAAGAAAAAGCATTATGTTGGGCGATAGGTCGTGCAGAGCCTGAAGAAATTGATGAATTAAATATTCTTTGGGCAACCATGAAAGCGATGGAACGTGCTGTTGCAGGATTATCAATAACGCCTGATATGGTTTTAATTGATGGTAACCGTTGTCCTAAATTACCAATGGCCTCTCAAGCGGTTATCAAAGGTGATAGTTTAGTTCAAGAAATTAGTGCAGCTTCTATACTTGCTAAAGTGACTCGTGATAGAGAAATGGAAGAGTTAGATAAGCTTTATCCTGATTATGGTTTTGCTAAACATAAAGGGTATCCAACTGTTTTCCATATGGAAAAACTAGCCTTATTAGGGGCAACACCCTATCATCGAAAAAGTTTTGCGCCTGTAAAACGTGCTTTAAATTTAAAGTAATCCACAGAGTAATTAAATACTATGGCAGATCCTCGTTTTATCCATCTTAGGGTACACAGCGATTATTCAATGATCGATGGATTGGCAAAAACAGGGCCTCTTGTGAAGAAAGTGGCTTCGCTGGGAATGCCTGCTTTTGCGATTACTGATTTCACTAACTTATGTGGATTAGTGAAATTTTATGGTGCTGCACATGGTGCGGGCATTAAACCTATCATTGGTGCTGATGTTTACCTTGAAACAGAATTATTAGGTGATGAATATGCTCATCTCACTATTCTTGCACGCAATAATGTAGGGTACCAAAATCTTACTTTACTGATTTCAGAAGCTTACAAACACGGTTATGGAGCTGCGGGACCAACGATTAAACAAGAGTGGCTAACAACCTATAAAGAAGGTCTCTTGTTGCTTTCTGGTGGTAGAATGGGGGATGTCGGGAAGTTTCTACTTCGAGGGAATCGGGCTTTAGTTGATCAGTGTCTTGAGTATTATCAAACTCATTTTCCCGATAGTTATTATCTAGAACTTATTCGTACAGGTCGTACTGATGAGGAAACTTATCTTCATGAAGCTGTTGCGCTGGCTTCTGAAAAAGGCCTGCCTGTCGTTGCAACCAATGATGTCTGTTTTCTCGATAGTGATGACTTTGACGCACATGAAATTCGTGTCGCAATTCATGATGGTTTTACGTTATCTGATCCCAAACGTCCTAAGAATTATAGTCCTCAGCAATATATGCGCACAGAAGAAGAAATGTGTGAATTATTTGCTGATATACCTGAAGCACTAGAAAACAGTGTTGAAATCGCTAAACGCTGTAATGTCACGATCCGTTTAGGGGAATACTTCCTTCCTCAATTTCCAACAGGGAATATGAGTACCGAAGATTTCCTTGTTAAAAAATCACAAGAAGGTTTAGAAGAGCGTCTAGCCTTTTTATTTCCAGATCCCGAAGAGCGGAAAAAAAGACGCCCTGAATATGATGAACGTCTTGATATCGAGCTGAAAGTAATTAACCAGATGGGATTCCCTGGTTACTTCCTTATCGTGATGGAGTTTATTCAGTGGTCTAAAGATAACGGTGTTCCTGTTGGTCCTGGGCGCGGTTCAGGTGCGGGTTCACTCGTGGCTTATTCGCTGAAAATAACAGATCTTGATCCTCTTGAATTTGACTTGCTTTTCGAACGTTTTCTTAACCCTGAACGTGTTTCGATGCCTGACTTTGACGTCGATTTCTGTATGGAGAAACGCGATAGAGTTATTGATCACGTTGCTGAAATGTATGGTCGTGATGCCGTATCTCAGATTATTACATTTGGTACGATGGCGGCAAAAGCAGTTATTCGCGATGTTGGCCGTGTTTTAGGGCATCCTTACGGTTTTGTTGATAGAATTTCAAAACTGGTTCCTCCTGATCCGGGAATGACGTTAGAAAAAGCGTTTGCAGCAGAACCCCAATTACCTGAAATTTATGAAGCCGATGAAGAGGTCAAATCTCTTATTGATATGGCTCGTAAATTAGAAGGGGTGACACGTAATGCAGGTAAACACGCGGGTGGTGTTGTTATATCACCAACGAAAATTACCGATTTTGCACCACTTTACTGTGATGCCGAGGGAAATAACCCTGTTACACAATTTGATAAAAATGATGTTGAATACGCGGGGCTGGTTAAATTCGACTTCTTAGGTTTAAGAACACTCACCATTATTAACTGGGCATTAGAGATGATTAATGCCCGACGAGCTAAAAAGTCTCTCGAACCTGTTGATATCTCAGCAATATCATTGACAGATCAGCGCAGTTTTGACATGTTGCAGCGCTCAGAGACAACCGCGGTATTCCAGTTAGAATCTCGTGGCATGAAAGATCTTATCAAGCGACTACGTCCAGACTGTTTTGAAGATATGATCGCACTAGTTGCCCTATTCCGCCCAGGACCATTGCAATCAGGTATGGTTGATAACTTTATTGACCGTAAACACGGTGTTGAAGAAATTTCATACCCTGATGTTAAGTGGCAACATGAAAGTCTACAGCCCGTTTTAGAGCCTACTTATGGCGTTATCTTATATCAAGAACAAGTTATGCAAATTGCACAGGTTCTTGCGGGATATACGCTAGGCGGTGCGGATATGTTGCGACGGGCTATGGGTAAGAAAAAGCCTGAGGAGATGGCAAAGCAACGCTCTGTTTTTGAAGAAGGTGCTATCAAAAATGGTGTAGATGGTGAATTAGCTATGAAAATCTTTGACTTGGTGGAGAAATTTGCCGGTTATGGATTTAACAAATCGCACTCAGCAGCTTATGCCTTGGTTTCCTATCAAACATTATGGTTAAAAGCCCACTATCCAGCTGAATTTATGGCTGCAGTAATGACCGCAGATATGGATAACACCGAAAAAGTCGTGGGGTTAGTGGACGAATGTTGGAGAATGGGATTAAAAGTTCTACCTCCTGATATTAATAGTGGACTTTATCATTTTCATGTAAATGATGAAGGTGAAATCGTTTATGGTATTGGTGCCATAAAAGGTGTGGGTGAAGGTCCAATTGAAGCAATTGTAGAAGCGCGTCAACAAGGCGGTCACTTTAAAGATATTTTTGATCTCTGTGCTAGAACAGAAACGAAAAAATTGAATCGCCGAGTGATGGAAAAACTGATAATGTCAGGCGCATTCGATAAGCTGGGGCCCCATCGGGCTGCTTTGATGTCTTCATTAGAAGATGCATTAAAAGCCGCAGACCAACATGCCAAAGCTGAAGCAATAGGGCAATCTGACATGTTCGGTGTGTTAGCTGAAGCACCGGAACAAGTTGAGCGCTCTTATGCCAATATACCTAAATGGCCAGACCAAGTTGTTTTAGAAGGTGAGCGAGAGACTTTAGGTTTATATTTAACAGGTCATCCGATCACGCGTTATTTAAAAGAAATTGAACGATATGCGGCAGGAACGCGTCTAAAAGATTTAGTACCAACACCTCGTGGTCAAATGGTGAAGGTAGCAGGTTTAGTACTTGCTTCTAAAGTATTCACAACGAAACGTGGAAATCGGATCGGTGTTTGTACCTTAGATGATCGTTCAGGCCGCTTAGAAATTATGTTATTTTCTGATGCATTGGATAAATACCAACATTTATTAGAACAAGACAAGATTTTAATTGCTACTGGGCAGGTCAGCTTTGATGATTTTAATGGTGGGCTTAAAATGACAGTCCGCGAACTTATGGATATCAACGAAGCCCGTGAAAAATATGCACGAGGACTTGCTATCTCGTTATCGGACAGGCAAATTAATGAGCAATTATTAAATCGTCTTCGCGATGTTTTAGAACCTCATCGTTCAGGCACGATACCGGTTCACCTTTATTTTGAAAAGCATGATGCCTGTGCACGTTTACGATTTGGTGCGACTTGGCGTGTTACGCCAACGGATATGCTTTTAACGGATCTGCGAACTCTGCTGGGTAATGAGCAGGTAGAATTAGAATTTGACTAAAATAGGAATGTTATGAGTCTTAATTTTCTGGATTTTGAACAGCCAATTGCCGAGTTAGAAGCGAAAATTGATTCGCTCACTGCAGTTAGCCAACATGATGAAAAAATCGATATCAATATCGATGAAGAAGTCTCACGTTTAAGAGAAAAAAGCCTAGAGTTAACACGTAAGATTTTTTCAGATCTTGGTGCATGGCAAGTGGCACAACTTGCGCGTCATCCATTAAGACCTTACACACTGGATTATATTCATCGTATTTTTACTGATTTCCAAGAATTAGCGGGTGATCGTGCTTATGCTGATGATAAAGCGATTGTTGGTGGTATTGCGCGTTTAGATGGTCGTCCAGTGATGGTTATTGGACATCAAAAAGGGCGTGAAACAAAAGAAAAGATCCGCCGCAATTTTGGTATGCCTGCACCTGAAGGTTATCGCAAAGCACTGCGTTTAATGGAAATGGCGCAACGTTTCAATCTTCCTATCATCACCTTTATTGATACTCCGGGTGCTTATCCTGGTGTTGGTGCTGAAGAACGTGGTCAATCAGAAGCAATTGCACGTAATTTACGTGAAATGTCACGCTTTAATGTACCAATTATCTGTACGGTTATTGGTGAAGGCGGTTCTGGCGGAGCATTAGCGATTGGTGTTGGTGATAAAGTGAATATGCTGCAATACAGCACTTATTCTGTTATTTCACCAGAAGGTTGTGCGTCCATTCTTTGGAAAAGCGCAGATAAAGCACCATTAGCCGCTGAAGCGATGGGTATCACTGCAAACCGTTTAAAAGAGCTTAAGCTAATTGATACGGTTATTCCAGAGCCTTTAGGTGGTGCGCATCGCCACTATGATGAAATTGCCGCTTCATTAAAAGCGCAAATTCAATCTGATTTAGTAGAATTAGATGCGTTTGAATCAGAAGAACTAACAAATCGTCGTTACCAACGTTTAATGGAATACGGCTATTGCTGATCTAATTATATCTGAATCAATTCTGATGAACCTCATGTTAATCACATGGGGTTTTTTTGATTTTCTGAAAACTATCCCTATTGAGATAATTAAACCAAGTGATATTAACAATAATATATTATATATCAGTATGTTAAGTCCATCTCAAAAACAATATTAATTCTAATTTCCACTAAAAGAATAATAAGCAATAGCTATTATTTTATAAGGTCATTTAATTCTTTAATAAGGAAAACGCGATGATATCGTTTAGTGGAAAAGTAGGAATTATTACAGGCGGTAGTAGCGGGATTGGCTTAGCTTCTGCAGAAAAGTTTTTATCCTTAGGTGCATCAGTTGTTATCACTGGCAGTAATTTAGCTCGAGGGCAAAAAGCAGAAAAATACCTAAAAGAAAAAGGGTTTTCGGGTGAATTTATACAAATGGATGTGAGAAGTGAAAAAGATAACGAACAGCTTATTGATTATGTGGTAAATAAATATGGGCGGCTGGATTTTATTTTTGCTAATGCAGGTATTTTAACTGATAACATCGCAGATAAATTAGAGTATGAAAAATGGAAAGAGGTATTAGATGTTAATCTTAATGGACTCTTTCTGATTAATCGTGCAGCAATTCAATATTGGCTAAAAAACGATTTGTCAGGTGCAATTGTTAATTGCAGTTCGATTTGCACCTTTGTTAGTCAACACGAATTTCCTGCCTATTGTGCGTCAAAAGGTGGGGTTAAATTACTGACACAAACACTTGCCATTGATTATGCAAACAAAGGTATTCGCGTTAATGCAGTTTGCCCAGGGTATATTGAAACACCTTTATTAGATGAACGTGAGTTCGATAAGCAAAAGTTAGCGACACTGCACCCTATTGGTCGCCTTGGTACGCCAGAAGAAGTGGCTAATGTTGTGGCCTTTTTGGCTAGTGACGCAGCTTCGTTTGTCACTGGAGCTTCTTATTTAGTCGATGGTGGTTTTACTGCGTAAATCATGTTTATTTAAGGCAGAATGGTGTTTATTCTGCCTTATTTTCTGCATTAAAAATGCAACGTCTTAAATCTTACATTTATTTTTCAGGACTACGTTGTATTCGTGCAAAATCGGTTAGAAAAGCTTAACATAATCATCTGAATTCACTGATAAATGACGATACAATGAAACAGGAATACGGTTTGCTCCTTAAAGAAATCAAACAACAAATTGATCCTTTCACTAAAATCTTGGTGGGTTTTAGTGGCGGAGTAGATTCTACAGTTTTATTACAAGGGCTTGTACGTTTACGTGATGAATTTCAATTACCTTTAGAATTAACGGCTATCTATATTCATCATGGATTAAATATCAAAGCAGATGATTGGCTTGCCCATTGTAAACAATGTTGTCAGCAATGGAGTGTTAATTTTATCAGTGAAAAAGTGAATGTAGATCCTAAAGAAGGCGGTCTTGAAAATGGTGCAAGAGAGGCGCGTTATCAAGCATTTCGCCGATATTTACAGCCACAGCAAGTGTTAGTGACTGCTCAGCACCAAGATGATCAAGCTGAAACTTTTTTATTAGCTTTAAAGCGAGGCAGTGGTCCTGCTGGACTTTCCTCAATGCCTGCCAAAATGATGTTTGAGAATAGTTATTTACTTCGACCATTACTAAATATAACACGTGAGCAAATTGAATTTTATGCTACTGAACAAGAGCTAGATTGGATAGAGGACGATAGTAATCAAGACGACAGCTATGATCGTAATTTTTTACGTTTACGAGTTATGCCATTATTAACGCAACGATGGCCCCATTTTTCGCAATCGGTGACTCGTAGTGCGGCACTGTGTGGTGAGCAAGAAGCCCTATTGGATGAGCTGTTGGAGCCAGAACTTAACGCTTTAATGGATAGCGAGCACAGTTTAGACATCAAGCAACTTGCTCTTTGTAGTGTGATAAAACGTAATGCGTTATTAAGGCGTTGGTTCGCTCAACATAATAAAGCCATGCCCTCTAGACAACAAATTTTACGATTATGGCAAGAAGTTGCTTTAGCCAAAGCTGATGCAGAGCCTAAGTTACAATTTTATCAAGATGAAGTCAGACGTTATAAACAACGCCTTTATCTTGTACCAATAATCGATGATCCTGTTAATAAAATTATTGAATGGCCACTTACTCAATCACTGTCTTTACCTAGTGGATTAGGGGTTTTATCACTAACAACTGCAACAGGAAAAAATACCGTTAGAGCGCCTTCAAAGGATGAAAAAGTCACCGTTCGTTTTGGTTTGACACAAGCATCTTTGCGTATTGTGGGGCGAGAGCACGCTCGACATAGTAAAAAGATTTGGCAAGAGCTTGATGTTGCGCCTTGGCGTAGAACACGAATTCCATTAATTTATTATAATGATACGTTAATTGCAGCTATTGACACATTTGTTACTTTTGAGGGGAAAGCAACATCAGAACACGCTATTACTATTGAGTGGCGAAAGGCTTATGAATGAACAACCGCCTGTTGGCGGTTGTTCTTTATTCGGTTATTCCGATTTGATAATGATTGTCCCAAGTTCGGGATTAGAAAAACTGGCAATAACATCCAGTCGTAAATCTTTAGAGCCTTCAGATGTTTTGACTTTTAGGTATTCAACCTTTTTGCTTAAGAAAAGATCATCAGCAATGCCTTCAATAAGCTCACCATCATGTAATTCAATATGGAGTGCTAAACCACGCTGGCATGCTAACTCCAGATACTCATAATCATCACAGTTAATTGGTTGATATTCTGTATTTGTTGACATATTCCCTCACCACTCTTTCGTGGCGGTGTTGCCGCCAGTGAATAATTCAGAATAAAATCATTATGCTGTTATTCGATGTGAGCACAATAGTTATTATAATAATTTTCTGAAATAGTGCTTTATTCGAAGCGATTTGAGAAATAATTAACATTATGGGTGCATTTATCTTAAAGCTTGTTTTATTGCCCCTTTTTATCTTAAAAAATGTTAGAATTATATTGAAAATGATTTATTAAAAAGTACCCAGAATGTAGGGAGTTGATGATGGGGAAAAAATTTTTATTTGCAGCCGTTGCTGCTGGGTTATTTGTACTGTCAGGTTGTCAAAATAATATTGGCTTGTCACTTGATGGAAAAATTGTAGACCAAACTTACAACAGTATTCTGCCTTGTGCCGATTGCTCTGGTATCGACACAACAATTCTTGTTAATCAAGATGGCTCTTATGTTATGGAGCAAAGCTATCAAGGTTTACCTGATGAGAAACGTAGTTTCTTTGAATCGGGAACATGGGTATTAGGTAAAGATAAGCTGACGTTGACTAATAGCTATGGTGAGAAAAGCTATTATTTACCTCGCGAAGATAAATTAGTTATGCTTGATATTGATGGCAACGTTATTAATTCAGAGCTAAATTATACCTTAGCTAAAGTTCAGCCTAAACAGCTTGCAGGTGAATATACCTATTTTGCCGATGCAGGTACGTTTAAAGATTGTCAATCAGGGCGCGTTTACGCAGCCAGTGGCATTGAATTGGAAAAAGGTTATTTCTCAACCGGTGTTGAGGGTGGAACACCTGTTTACCTCGAAGTTAATGGTTATTACAGTATTCGACCTTCGATGGAAGATGGCCAATTTGATCGAGCACTAGTGGTTACAGACGAGAAGCCTCGGTTTAATCGCCATGGCTCTTGTGGAAATCACAGCAGCGGCAGAAGTTAAATTTTTATTTTTCTAAACAAAAACCCGCATCAGCGGGTTTTTTTTATTAATCAAGCTATTCAATAAAGGGCTTGATAATTAAGCGAGTTGCTCTTTGATAAAAGCAACGACATCGTCAACATTGACGAGTGATTTATCATCACTACGACGTGCTTTATATTCGATTTGGTTGTTGTCTAAGTTACGATCACCAATTACGATCGTGTGTGGAATACCGATAAGCTCCATATCAGCAAACATGACACCTGGACGTTCTTTACGATCATCAAATAGAACATCAATACCTTGAGCGCGTAATTCGTTATAAAGTCTGTCAGCAACTTCTTTAACACGATAAGAACGATGCATATTCATTGGTAAAATAGCAACTTGGAATGGTGCAATCGCATCTGGCCAAATAATACCGCGTGCATCATGATTTTGTTCAATAGCTGCAGCAACGATACGAGTTATACCAATGCCATAACAACCCATAGTAACGATTTGATTATGGCCTTCTTCGTTTTGTACGGTTGCTTTTAATGCTTCTGAGTATTTTGTGCCAAGTTGGAAGATATGACCAACTTCAATACCACGTTTGATTAGCAACGTTCCTTTGCCGTCTGGGCTTTGATCACCTTCAACAACGTTACGGATGTCAGCAATTTCAGCAACAGGCAGGTCGCGCTCCCAATTGATACCAAAATAATGTTTACCATCAACGTTTGCACCTGCGCTGAAATCACTCATTACAGAGACAGAACGATCCATAATAACGGGTAGTGGCAGATTAACAGGGCCTAGTGAACCAGGGCCTGCGTTTACAGCTTGGCGTATTTCGGCTTCAGTAGCGAAAGTTAAAGGTGATGCAACGATAGCGCATTTTTCTGCTTTAACTTCATTAAGCTCGTGATCGCCACGGACTAATAATGCAACTAATGGGTGACCACTTTCTTTTGTACCATGAACAATCAGTGTCTTAACTGTTTTTTCAATTGGTAGATTGAACTGTTCGACTAATTCAGCAATTGTTTTAGCGTTGGGTGTATCCACTAAACGTAATTCTTCAGTTGCAGCTGCTCGTGGTGTCGCAGGCATGACTGCTTCTGCTAATTCGATATTGGCTGCATAGTCAGAGCCAGTCGAGAAGACAATATCATCTTCACCGCTGTCTGCTAAAACTTGGAATTCATGAGAGGCATTACCACCGATCGAGCCAGTATCTGCAAGTACTGGACGGAAATCTAAACCAATACGTGAGAAAATTTTGCTGTAAGCCTCGTACATTCTGTCGTAAGTCTCTTGTAAAGACTCTTGAGAGATATGGAATGAGTAAGCATCTTTCATGATAAATTCACGAGAACGCATAACACCAAAACGAGGGCGTACTTCATCACGGAATTTAGTTTGAATTTGATATAAGTTCAGTGGAAGTTGTTTGTAAGAGGTAATTTCATTACGAACAATATCTGTAACGACTTCTTCATGAGTCGGGCCTAAAACAAATGGGCGCTCGCCTCTGTCTGAAAAACGCAGTAATTCAGGGCCATACTGTTCCCAGCGACCACTTTCTAGCCATAAGTCAGCGGGTTGAACAACGGGCATTGAAATCTCAAGTGATCCAGCGTTGTCCATCTCTTCACGAACAATTTTTTCAATTTTTCTTAGAACACGAACCCCTGTCGGCATCCAATCATAAAGACCAGATGCGAGTTTACGGATCATGCCTGCGCGAAGCATAAGTTGGTGGCTGACAATTTCTGCATCAGCAGGTGTCTCTTTTAAAGTAGAGAGCAAATAGTGGCTAGTACGCATTATTAGGTTCCATTAGAACAAAAATACTTAGGCTGACTGTCACGCCAGTCTACATCAATATAATTAGAAAAGGACTTTAGTCTACCAGTGACTTAGGTCTGCCAAAAGGGGCAAAGCATTTTTTTCAATCTGATTTGTCTAAAGACATGCGAATGACTCTCAGATTAGATTATTCATGATAGCAATATCAATGAAGATAATAGCAAGTTATCGCGGTTCTATACTAAGAACAAGTGTCTGTTGTTCATTCACTTGCCAGCGAATATTAAATTCGAGTAAGTGTACCGCATAGATCCTATCACTTTGCTCATTTTTTTTATAAGCAGGGCGAGGATCTTGTTGTAATACTTGAGTAATAAAACGAGAAAGATGAGGATATTCGTTCGCATAATGTTGCAGTTGTTCTAATGCAACCTGCGAAAAGAAAACAGGCATTTCATTATCTGGTGCTTCTTGTGCAAATCCTGCAATTGCATTTGGGCGAGATTCTGCAAAGGGTAAATAAGGCTTAATATCAAGAATAGGCGTGCCATCAACTAAATCGAGGCTACCTAGTTCTAAAATAACAGATTGATTCTCGGTATTTACTTTTTTCAATTCAACCAATGACATACCAATTGGGTTGGGACGAAAGGTTGAGCGAGTTGCAAATACACCAACTTTGGCGTTACCGCCTAATCTAGGGGGGCGAACGAGTGGATGCCAACCATGTTGTGCTGTTTGATGAAAAACAAAGATCAACCAAAGGTGGCTAAATTGCTCTAAACCTCTAACTGTATCAGGGTGATTATAAGGTGTATGTAGAATAAGTTGCCCGCCGCCATCCTGGATTAATCCAGGTTGGCGTGGAACGGCAAATTTTTCTTTATAAGGGCTCGAAATATACCCTATAGGATTCATTTGGTAGGTGTTCATTTAGTAATAAGTAGTGCAGTGCCTTCACAAATAGCAGATTGGTAGCAACCTAAGCCTGTGACAATTTGGCATTCATGTAACAAAACGGCATTTGCATTTTTGTAGGCTGCTTTTGTTGCCATTCTTTTTTTAGCAATAGGCAAACTTGCTGGTGGATCCTGTAATGTTTGGCGACAAGACTCACCGGCGACAATACCGAGATCTTTAAATGGAGCGCCTAAAAGATCTTCTGTTTTTTCAACGATACGCACTGAAGGTAAAGTTTGTGATTTAGGTTTTTGTGGTTGCCCAGGTTTATTTAAACGCATATCCGTAAATTTAGACTGATCAACATCAGATGAATTCTGCATTGAACAACCTGTCATAAACAGCGCCATGATGCCAAGAAGTAGCAAGCGCATGTGCATGGGTAATATCCTCTTTATTATTGTCTATACAAAAATTAAACGGCTATAATTTAATGCAAATTAGCCAAGTAAAAAAGAGAAAGGCGAACAAATGTCCGCCTTTTTTATAATTAAGTTAAATATTGACGTATTACCAGCCTTTTACTGCACCGCCGTTAAAGATTTTATTTGCAGCACTATCCACTTCATCTGTTTGATAAGCTTGAATAAATTTCTTCACATTCTCACTGTCTTTATTATCTTCGCGTGCAACAATGATATTTACATATGGAGAGTCTTTATCTTCAACGAAAATACCGTCTTTAGCTGGTGTTAAATTGACTTGGCTTGCATAAGTAGTGTTAATTACTGCTAAGTAGATTTTTTGATCATCTAATGAGCGAGGTAATTGCGGTGCTTCTAATTCAACTAATTGTAATTTTTTAGGGTTTTCAATAATATCAAGCTTAGTAGGTAATAGACCTACGCCATCTTTTAATTTAATTAACCCAACTTTTTCTAATAACAGCAGTGAGCGACCTAAGTTTGTTGGATCATTAGGAATAGCCACTTGTGCTTCATCAGGTAAATCGGCTAAATCAGTAATCTTTTTAGAATAACCCGCGATAGGATAAATAAATGTATTTCCTACAGCTGTTATTTTGTAATTGCGATCTTTAATTTGTTGGTCTAAATAAGGTTTATGTTGGAACGCATTAATGTCGATATCACCACGACTTAATGATTCATTAGGCATGACGAAGTCATTGAAAGTAACGAGTTCTACATCAAGACCATATTTATCTTTAGCAACTTGTTTTGCTACTTCTGCAACTTGTTGCTCAGAGCCAGAAATAACACCAACACGAATATGGTTTGGATCTTTTTCTTTTTCACCACAACCAGCTAATGCTAATGCGC
Source organism: Proteus penneri (assembly GCF_022369495.1). Lineage (NCBI taxonomy): Bacteria > Pseudomonadati > Pseudomonadota > Gammaproteobacteria > Enterobacterales > Morganellaceae > Proteus > Proteus penneri. Next base: position 2,600,974 of record NZ_CP059690.1, on the reverse strand, counting down.
CAATTAAAGCACTTACGACTGCGAGCGATTTAAATTTCAATGACATACATTTACCCTTATTTGATCCGTTAATTAAAAGGTTTCGATTTAATAATTAAAACCTTCAATCTAATTATTTATGTGTTGTCAGCTTTACTAAGCGATCGCCGAAAAACTGAATGATAAAAACAAGAATAACGAGTAGAACAATGACAATATTCATTACCATTGCATTATAGCCAACATAACCATATTGATAGCCAATTTGACCTAAACCACCTGCACCAACAGCTCCCCCCATTGCTGAGTAACCCACTAATGTAATTAGTGTAATAGTTGCAGCATTAATCAAGCCTGGTAAAGATTCTGGTAATAAAACTTTCTTAATGATTTGCATTGGTGTTGCACCCATAGAACGAGATGCTTCAATTAATCCTTGTGGGATTTCCAATAGCGTATTTTCGACCATGCGAGCAATAAAAGGTGCAGCAGCGACAGTTAATGGCACGATAGCCGCTTGCAAGCCAATAGATGTTCCTACAACCAAGCGAGTAAAAGGGATCATCCATACAAGTAAGATAATAAAAGGGATAGCCCTAAAAATATTCACAAGTGCTGAGATCACACGATAGGCAGGTGGATTTGCCATAATTTGTTCAGGACGAGTGACATAAAGTAAAACACCAAGTGGTAGCCCGATGATAAAACCAAAGAAGCCTGAAACGAAGGTCATGACTAAGGTTTCCCAGATCCCACTAATTAATAAATAAATCATTCCTTCAGACATAACCGAGAACCTCTACTTTCACATGATGCTCTTCTAAAAACGCAATCGACTTTTCAGTATTACCATTCTTACCATGTAGCTCAGCTAACATCACACCAAACTTAACACCGCCAGCATAGTCCATTTGTGAACTTAAAATATTAATATCTGCGTCAAAACGACGAGCAACAATGGACATTAATGGCGCATCAACTGATTGACCGTTAAATTCAAGTTTTAATAATGGGAATAACCCTTCCTCCCACTCTGGTTTCATACGTTCTTTGTAATCTTCAGGAATATCCAATTGCAGTGTTGATTGGATAAAAGCCTGAGAAACAGGTGTCTTGGGATGAGAGAAAACGGCACTCACTGCATCACTTTCAACTAATTCACCACCACTTATGACTGCAACCTGATCACAAATACGTTTTACAACGTCCATTTCATGAGTGATTAATAAAATGGTGAGGCCTAAACGACGGTTAATATCTTTTAGTAATTCTAAAATAGAACGTGTTGTTGCTGGATCAAGGGCGCTAGTTGCTTCATCACACAATAAAACGTTTGGTGAATTTGCTAATGCGCGTGCAATTGCAACACGTTGCTTTTGCCCACCAGATAAATTTGCTGGATAATACTCTTTCTTATCTGACAAACCGACTAATTCAAGTAACTCATTAACACGCTTATTAATTTCAGTACGTGGTGTATTATCAAGTTCTAATGGTAGAGCCACATTATCAAATACTGTACGAGAAGACAGTAAGTTGAAATGTTGGAAAATCATACCAATGCCACGACGTGCTTTTGTTAATTCTTTATCAGATAACTTAGTGAGATCACGACCATCAACAAGCACTTCACCTGAAGTTGGTTTTTCTAACATGTTCACACAACGTATTAATGTACTTTTACCCGCTCCTGACGATCCGATAACACCAAAAATCTGCCCTTGTGGTACATGCAGGTTAATGTTTGATAGCGCTTGTATTGAACGCTCTCCCTGCTTAAACACTTTGTTTATATTCGTCAGTTTAATCATGTTTTTCTTTATATAAGTAGATATGGGACATAAAGACTATTCTGCCCGAGTTAAAATAGATGTTAAGGCGTCTAGACGTCCAAGTCAATAAAAAAGAGTTGACGAGTAATAAAGAAAGCTATGGATATCATTCTCTATATAAGAAAAAACATGCGATACTAATAAAAATGTCTAAATGGAGTAATGTTGTGAGCAAGGGGATTTCTGCGATTTTTTTAGATCGCGATGGAACTATTAATATAGACCATGGTTATGTGTCTGAAATTGATAACTTTGAGTTTATCGATGGCGTTATTGAGGCAATGGCTGAATTAAAAGCGATGGGATATGCCTTGGTACTCGTGACTAATCAATCGGGCATTGGTCGTGGCTACTATAGTGAAGATCAATTTTTACATTTAACTGAATGGATGGATTGGTCTTTGGCTGATAGGGGGGTTGATTTAGATGGTATCTATTATTGTCCCCATCATCCTGACGCCACTGTAGAAGAATATAAGAAAGAATGTGATTGTCGCAAACCCGCTTCAGGTATGTTTATGGATGCGAAAGCACAATTAAATATAGATATGGCTTCTTCTTATATGGTTGGCGATAAAAAAGAAGATATGTTGGCGGCAAAAGCTGCAGAAGTGGGGCATAAAATTCTTGTTCGTACAGGAAAAGAGATAACTGAAGAGGCACAACAGTGTGCAGATTTTGTTCTCGATAGCCTTGCAGACTTGCCAAAATGGCTAAAAAGCCACAAAAAATAGGCACTTCGTTTAATTTACCAACAAACAAACATTTTTTTTAAAAAAACTATTGCCAGCCTCAGAAAACTCCCTATAATGCGTCCTCGTTGTCACGGCACAGGGCGCTAAGCGAACTGACTGAGAGAACAAAAAAATAAAGTGAAAAGCCTTGAAAATAAACGCTTGACACTGAATGAGGAAGATGTAGAATGCACCTCCTCGCAACAACGCAGAAGACCGGAAACGGCAGCGAAGGTTGCACTGCTCTTTAACAAATTATCAGACAATCTGTGTGGGCACTCGCAGAGACGATATCTTCTAAAATATTAGATGTATCAAGTCTTGAAGAGTGAACAACAAAAGTAAATTCATTTATGAATAGCTAAGTTTTCGATTTCTTTGAGCATCAAACACTTTTAATTGAAGAGTTTGATCATGGCTCAGATTGAACGCTGGCGGCAGGCCTAACACATGCAAGTCGAGCGGTAACAGGAGAAAGCTTGCTTTCTTGCTGACGAGCGGCGGACGGGTGAGTAATGTATGGGGATCTGCCCGATAGAGGGGGATAACTACTGGAAACGGTGGCTAATACCGCATGACGTCTACGGACCAAAGCAGGGGCTCTTCGGACCTTGCGCTATCGGATGAACCCATATGGGATTAGCTAGTAGGTGAGGTAAAGGCTCACCTAGGCGACGATCTCTAGCTGGTCTGAGAGGATGATCAGCCACACTGGGACTGAGACACGGCCCAGACTCCTACGGGAGGCAGCAGTGGGAATATTGCACAATGGGCGCAAGCCTGATGCAGCCATGCCGCGTGTATGAAGAAGGCCTTAGGGTTGTAAAGTACTTTCAGCGGGGAGGAAGGTGATAAAGTTAATACCTTTATCAATTGACGTTACCCGCAGAAGAAGCACCGGCTAACTCCGTGCCAGCAGCCGCGGTAATACGGAGGGTGCAAGCGTTAATCGGAATTACTGGGCGTAAAGCGCACGCAGGCGGTCAATTAAGTCAGATGTGAAAGCCCCGAGCTTAACTTGGGAATTGCATCTGAAACTGGTTGGCTAGAGTCTTGTAGAGGGGGGTAGAATTCCATGTGTAGCGGTGAAATGCGTAGAGATGTGGAGGAATACCGGTGGCGAAGGCGGCCCCCTGGACAAAGACTGACGCTCAGGTGCGAAAGCGTGGGGAGCAAACAGGATTAGATACCCTGGTAGTCCACGCTGTAAACGATGTCGATTTAGAGGTTGTGGTCTTGAACCGTGGCTTCTGGAGCTAACGCGTTAAATCGACCGCCTGGGGAGTACGGCCGCAAGGTTAAAACTCAAATGAATTGACGGGGGCCCGCACAAGCGGTGGAGCATGTGGTTTAATTCGATGCAACGCGAAGAACCTTACCTACTCTTGACATCCAGCGGATCCTTTAGAGATAGAGGAGTGCCTTCGGGAACGCTGAGACAGGTGCTGCATGGCTGTCGTCAGCTCGTGTTGTGAAATGTTGGGTTAAGTCCCGCAACGAGCGCAACCCTTATCCTTTGTTGCCAGCGCGTGATGGCGGGAACTCAAAGGAGACTGCCGGTGATAAACCGGAGGAAGGTGGGGATGACGTCAAGTCATCATGGCCCTTACGAGTAGGGCTACACACGTGCTACAATGGCAGATACAAAGAGAAGCGACCTCGCGAGAGCAAGCGGAACTCATAAAGTCTGTCGTAGTCCGGATTGGAGTCTGCAACTCGACTCCATGAAGTCGGAATCGCTAGTAATCGTAGATCAGAATGCTACGGTGAATACGTTCCCGGGCCTTGTACACACCGCCCGTCACACCATGGGAGTGGGTTGCAAAAGAAGTAGGTAGCTTAACCTTCGGGAGGGCGCTTACCACTTTGTGATTCATGACTGGGGTGAAGTCGTAACAAGGTAACCGTAGGGGAACCTGCGGTTGGATCACCTCCTTACCTAAGAGATACGTGTTATGTGCAGTGCTCACACAGATTGTCTGATGAAGAACGAGCAAAAGCGCGTCTGCGAAGCTGACTGAAGTCCCCTTCGTCTAGAGGCCTAGGACACCGCCCTTTCACGGCGGTAACAGGGGTTCGAATCCCCTAGGGGACGCCAATTGCGCGGTATGAGTGAAAGGCGTACCACACTATAGTCTGATGCAAATCAGGGAATAGTTAAGATAATTCGATGAGTTATTTTACCTATTATGCTCTTTAACAATCTGGAACAAGCTGAAAAATTGAAAACAAATCAATATATCACCGAGGTATATTGATGAGTCTCTCAAAATCTCAAACTTTGAATGTGTTTTTGGACATCAAAGTGGGATGAGCGAGCAATTTACAGTTCGAGGCGGCCAGCGCACAGCCAGCGCAACATACATAAGTATGTGAGCATGGCGAGCACTGCCCAACAACGAAATGTAATCTGCGCAGCCATCACCACCCAGATGTCTTCAAGAAAAGACACCTTCGGGTTGTGAGGTTAAGCGAATAAGCGTACACGGTGGATGCCTAGGCAATCAGAGGCGATGAAGGACGTGCTAATCTGCGATAAGCGTCGGTAAGGTGATATGAACCGTTATACCCGACGATTTCCGAATGGGGAAACCCAATATCCAATGGATATTATCCTGACATGAATACATAGTGTTAGGAAGCGAACCGGGAGAACTGAAACATCTCAGTACCCCGAGGAAAAGAAATCAACCGAGATTCCCCTAGTAGCGGCGAGCGAACGGGGAACAGCCCAGAGTCTTAATCAATAGCAGCATCAGGAGAACGGTCTGGAAAGTCCGGCAGTAAAGGGTGATAGCCCCGTATCCGAAGATGCTGTTATTGTGAACTCGACGAGTAGGGCGGGACACGTGTTATCCTGTCTGAATATGGGGGGACCATCCTCCAAGGCTAAATACTCCTGATTGACCGATAGTGAACCAGTACCGTGAGGGAAAGGCGAAAAGAACCCCGGCGAGGGGAGTGAAAAAGAACCTGAAACCGTGTACGTACAAGCAGTAGGAGCCTCTTTATGGGGTGACTGCGTACCTTTTGTATAATGGGTCAGCGACTTATATTCTGTAGCAAGGTTAACCGTATAGGGAGCCGTAGGAAACCGAGTCTTAACTGGGCGAATGAGTTGCAGGGTATAGACCCGAAACCCGGTGATTCATCCATGGGCAGGTTGAAGGTTGGGTAACACTAACTGGAGGACCGAACCGACTAATGTTGAAAAATTAGCGGATGACTTAGGATGGGGGTGAAAGGCCAATCAAACCGGGAGATAGCTGGTTCTCCCCGAAAGCTATTTAGGTAGCGCCTCGTGAACTCATCTTCGGGGGTAGAGCACTGTTTCGACTAGGGGGTCATCCCGACTTACCAACTCGATGCAAACTGCGAATACCGAAGAATGTTATCACGGGAGACACACGGCGGGTGCTAACGTCCGTCGTGAAGAGGGAAACAACCCAGACCGCCAGCTAAGGTCCCAAAGTCATGGTTAAGTGGGAAACGAAGTGGGAAGGCTCAGACAGCCAGGATGTTGGCTTAGAAGCAGCCATCATTTAAAGAAAGCGTAATAGCTCACTGGTCGAGTCGGCCCGCGCGGAAGATGTAACGGGGCTAAACCATGCACCGAAGCTGCGGCAGCGAACGTATCACTTAAATTTGTTTGTGATGAACCGATTGACGGAACGAAGTGACGTCAATGCGTCCATTAAAGTCGAGGCGAAAGCGAGATTAAGCGAATTTAAGGATACGTTCGTTGGGTAGGGGAGCGTTCTGTAAGCCTGCGAAGGTGTACTGTGAGGTATGCTGGAGGTATCAGAAGTGCGAATGCTGACATAAGTAACGATAATGCGGGTGAAAAACCCGCACGCCGGAAGACCAAGGGTTCCTGTCCAACGTTAATCGGGGCAGGGTGAGTCGACCCTAAGGCGAGGCTGAAAAGCGTAGTCGATGGGAAACGGGTTAATATTCCCGTACTGGTGGTAACTGCGATGGGGGAACGGAGAAGGCTAGGTTGTCCGGGCGACGGTCGTCCCGGTTCAAGCATGTAGGCAGAGTGACTAGGCAAATCCGGTCACTTAATGCTGAGGTGTGATGACGAGCCACTAAGGTGGTGAAGCAATTGATGCCCTGCTTCCAGGAAAAGCCTCTAAGCTTCAGGTTACCAACAATCGTACCCCAAACCGACACAGGTGGTCAGGTAGAGAATACTCAGGCGCTTGAGAGAACTCGGGTGAAGGAACTAGGCAAAATGGTGCCGTAACTTCGGGAGAAGGCGCTGGCGGTAAGTGAAGTCCCTTGCGGACGGAGCCGAAGCCAGTCGAAGATACCAGCTGGCTGCAACTGTTTATTAAAAACACAGCACTGTGCAAACACGAAAGTGGACGTATACGGTGTGACGCCTGCCCGGTGCTGGAAGGTTAATTGATGGGGTTATCCTTAGGGAGAAGCTCTTGATCGAAGCCCCAGTAAACGGCGGCCGTAACTATAACGGTCCTAAGGTAGCGAAATTCCTTGTCGGGTAAGTTCCGACCTGCACGAATGGCGTAATGATGGCCAGGCTGTCTCCACCCGAGACTCAGTGAAATTGAACTCGCTGTGAAGATGCAGTGTACCCGCGGCAAGACGGAAAGACCCCGTGAACCTTTACTATAGCTTGACACTGAACATTGAGCCTTGATGTGTAGGATAGGTGGGAGACTATGAAGTGTGGACGCCAGTCTGCATGGAGTCAACCTTGAAATACCACCCTTTAACGTTTGATGTTCTAACCTAGGCCCATAATCTGGGTCGGGGACCGTGTCTGGTGGGTAGTTTGACTGGGGCGGTCTCCTCCTAAAGAGTAACGGAGGAGCACGAAGGTTGGCTAAGCATGGTCGGACATCATGCGGTTAGTGCAAAGGCATAAGCCAGCTTGACTGTGAGAGTGACGGCTCGAGCAGGTACGAAAGTAGGTCTTAGTGATCCGGTGGTTCTGAATGGAAGGGCCATCGCTCAACGGATAAAAGGTACTCCGGGGATAACAGGCTGATACCGCCCAAGAGTTCATATCGACGGCGGTGTTTGGCACCTCGATGTCGGCTCATCACATCCTGGGGCTGAAGTAGGTCCCAAGGGTATGGCTGTTCGCCATTTAAAGTGGTACGCGAGCTGGGTTTAGAACGTCGTGAGACAGTTCGGTCCCTATCTGCCGTGGGCGTTGGAAGATTGAGAGGGGTTGCTCCTAGTACGAGAGGACCGGAGTGAACGCACCACTGGTGTTCGGGTTGTCATGCCAATGGCATTGCCCGGTAGCTAAGTGCGGAAGAGATAACCGCTGAAAGCATCTAAGCGGGAAACTTGCCTCAAGATGAGTCTTCCCTGTCACCTTGAGTGACCTAAAGGAACGTTTAAGACTAAGACGTTGATAGGCTGGGTGTGTAAGCGTAGCGATACGTTGAGCTAACCAGTACTAATGAACCGTGAGGCTTAACCTGACAACACCGAAGGTGTTTTGTCTGAGAGACAAAGATGAATGAAGTAGGCTTGTTTAAGATTGAATATTGCTGGCGACTGACCGAAAGGAAAGAAGCGGGTAATAAAATCGAATTTGCTTGGCGGCCATAGCGCAGCGGTCCCACCTGATCCCATGCCGAACTCAGAAGTGAAACGTTGTAGCGCCGATGGTAGTGTGGGGTCTCCCCATGTGAGAGTAGGGAACTGCCAGGCATCAATTAAAGCGTTAATGTTAAATAACATTAATCGCGAAAAGAATACGCGGAGCGGTAGTTCAGTTGGTTAGAATACCTGCCTGTCACGCAGGGGGTCGCGGGTTCGAGTCCCGTCCGTTCCGCCAACATTAAGAAACCTAAGTCATTAGACTTAGGTTTTTTTTTTGCTTAAAATTTAGAAAAAAGTATAAATTAATCAGATAATTTTAAGTAAATATAACTATTATGTATAAAAATAATTACTTTTGTTGATAATGATGTCCTTTTAAAGGGTGAGAGTGAGGCTTGCCTTTGGTATACTTTAGCTATAGCAAGAGATCTTGCTGTTTACCTGAGGTTGCTAATGGCGAAAAAACCGACTTATTCAGTGCGTTTTGTGGCAGGTCAACCTGTTGAGCGGATTGAACCTAGCCCGCCTTTAAGTGAAAGAAAGGATATTTTACCTATTGGAATGCCTCTTTACACCGAAGGCATTCTAAAAATTGCGGTTTGGAATATCTATAAACAGCAACGTCCCAATTGGCGCAATATGTTGGAAATACTTTCGACAGATACACATTTGCTTTTGTTACAAGAAGCGCAAACTACACCAGAGCTTGTCCGTTTTGCTGGGGCTCATCATCTAATAGCAGACCAAGTTCCTGCCTTGGCTTTTCAACAACATCCTGCAGGAGTGATGACATTATCAAGCTCTCATCCTATCTATTGCTGTCCTCTCAGAGAGAAGGAACCCTTCTTACGATTGTCCAAATCAGCATTAATTACGGTATATCCATTAATTACGGGTGATCATTTAATGGTCATTAATGTACATGCGATTAATTTTAGTTTTGGAGTTGATGTTTATCAGCGTCAATTGAGCAATTTATCTGTTCATATCATGCATCATAAAGGGCCGGTTATTTTAGCAGGAGATTTTAATGCGTGGAGTCGTCCAAGAATCAATGTATTAAAACGCTTTGCGAGAAGATTAGGACTTAAAGAAGTTATTTTTGACAATGATTGGCGTACCAAAGCCTTTGGCAAACCGTTAGATTATATTTTTTATCGCGGACTATCGTTAAATAATGCTGAAGTGTTGATCACTGATGCATCCGATCATCATCCTTTAATTGCGACATTCTATTAATTGGTTATGATAACAGTAATAAATATTAAGCTAATAATATTTAAATGTTATATAACTATATTTATTATTTATTAATATAACTATATTAGACTTAATTAACCTATCTATTTAATCTATTTGTTATATTAACATCATTTACTATACTTTTTTTGTCTATCTAATATCACTAGATATAGGAAATAAAATGCCAGCAAAAAATATAGTTATTATTGGCGGTGGTACCGGCGGAACTATTCTTGCTAATATCCTAGCTAAAAAATTAAATGAAGAAATATTTTCAAATAAAATTAAAATTACACTTATTTCAGATAATCCTAATCATTATTACAAGCCTGCATTTATGTATATTGCATTTAATCTTTTTTTAAAAGAAGAGCTAATGCGATCAGAAAGAAGTTTATTAAGACCTGAAATTGAATTTGTTATCGATAAAGCAGAACGTTTTGACTTTAATAATAAAGTGATTTACTGCGAATCTACTAAAAAATATAACTATGATTTTTTAGTATTAGCAACAGGTTGTGTTCCTAGTCCTCATAGAATTGAAGGCTTAAAAGAAGCGGGAAATCATTTTTACCAATATGAAGCGGCTAGAACACTTGCTGATAAATTAGCTAAAATTGAAAAGGGTCGTGTATTTATTACGGTTAGCTTCCCTGAAACGCCAAATGTACCTCACCAATGTGGGATCGCGCCAATGGAAACCACATTGATGCTGGATGAATTTCTTCGCCAGCGTCGGGTGAGAAATAATATTGAAATTGTTTATACCTATCCTACGGTTGCTCAACTTTTAAGAAACTGTCTGTTTATGCAACAAGAGGTTTGTGAAGTGCTTCCTGCTGTATTCTCTGAGCGAGATATTAAAGCTAAACGAGGCTTTACGTTGAGCCATGTTGACCCTGATAAGAAAATAGCTTACTCAAAAGAAGGCGAGGCAGAGCCATTTGATATCCTTATGAGTACACCGCCTATTACTGCCGTTGAGGCGATCCGTAATACAGGTTTAAGTGAACATAATAATGGTGAAGGCTGGTTACCTACTGATCCTGAAACATTGCAGGTCTATGGATTAAATCAAGTGTATGTTCTTGGTGATACGGTTGATTTACCGATTAGTAAAGCCGGTGGTAGTTGTCATAATCAAGCGGGCGTAATTGCAAATAATATCTGTGGTGAACTTCGTTATGGTTATCCTGCTGCAATTTATGATGGTCGCGTGCAAGCAGTTGCACAAATGGGATTATCAGCAGGTATGCCATTACAGTATGACTATAAACATGACGTAACTCCTACACCACCAACAAAGCTGGGCGGGTTACTACGTAATAGTTATAACCGAGGCTTATATTGGGCAACCGTTAGAGGATTATTATAGGGGATACAATAATGAGTGAAAATAATTTAAGCCCAGCAGATATTCAATTATTATCTGACGAAGACAAATTACATCTTCAACATTTATTAGAAAAAGCAAGACCATTATTAGCATTAAAGCGTTTTGATAATATCGTCGATTTATTATCTTTAATATCTGACTCAATAGATATTATAGATAATGCGACAGTTGAAAAACTTTCGGTTGCGTTTGAAGAAACATTAATACCAGTATGGGAATTAAGTACTGCTTATAATATGGCAAAGAAAGAATCTCTTTATCAAGATAAAAAATATACTTTAGGTTCAACTTTCGCATTGTTAAAAAATCCTGATACCCTCAAAGGGATCTCAATTATTCTAAGAACAGTTCAAATTATTGGAGAAAATAACCATAAATAGAAAATTAATTGTGAGGAAATATTATGAGACAATCTAGTAAACATTTTAATACTCAAGCAATACATTATGGCTATTCTCCGTTAGATTCTCAGGGGGCATTAGTGCCTCCTATTTTTCAAACATCCACTTTTGTTTTTCCAACGGCACAATACGGCGCTGATTGTTTTGCAGGTAAAGAGAAAGGACATTTTTATTCTCGGATCTCAAATCCAACACTCGATTTATTGGAAAAGCGTCTAGCTCAATTAGAAAAAGGAGAAGCCGCGATTGTCTTTTCTTCAGGAATGGGGGCGATTACTTCTGGTTGCTGGTCGTTACTAAAACCTGACGATGAATTAATTGCAGATATGACGCTTTATGGTTGTACTTTTGCGTTCTTCAATCATGGGCTCGCTAAATTCGGCGTTAAAATAAAGCATGTTGATTTAACTAACCTTGAAAAATTAAAAGAAGCAATCACAGAGAAAACAAAGCTCATTTTCTTCGAGACGCCTGCTAATCCCAATATGCGTGTCAGTGATATAGCAAAAATATCAGAAATTGTGCATCAACATAATATTTTAGTAATGGTAGATAGCACTTATTGCTCGCCTTATTTACAGCAACCTTTAGGACTTGGTGCAGATATTGTTGTGCATTCAATGACCAAATACTTATCAGGCCATGGTGATGTAACGGCTGGCGCGATTATAACAACGCATGAATTAGCCGATAAAATACGTGTTGAGGGTTTAAAGGATATGACAGGGGCTTGTTTGTCTCCTCACGATGCTTCATTAATATTGCGGGGAATAAAAACACTTGGGATAAGAATGGAGCAGATCTGCGAAAATGCACAACGTATAGCACAATACCTTGAAGATAATCCTAAAGTCGAAACGATTTATTATCCTGGATTAGCTTCTTTTCCTCAATATGAACTTGCCAAACGCCAGATGCGTTTAGCCGGTGGCATGATAGCTATTGAGTTAAAAGGAGGTATTAAAGCAGGTAGAGAGTTTCTCAATCGTTTAAATCTTTTTAGTCGAGCTGTGAGTTTAGGAGACTGCGAATCTTTAGCTCAACATCCTGCCACAATGACCCATGCCACTTATAGTGCAGAAGAACGACAAAGGCATGGTATTAGTGATGGTTTAATTCGATTATCAATTGGTCTTGAAGATGTCGAAGATTTAATTGCTGATTTAAAGCAAGCATTGGTTTAGTGAAAATCACATAATCATAATAAAGAAAAAGGCTGTGAAAATATCCACAGCCTTTATTGTTTAACTCAAAAATACGACTTATTTCTGGTTCATTCTCGGTTTGATACCTACATAGTAGCCAATAGTTAAAATTGCTACCCATACCATACCGACAACCAATGCCATTCTGGTTGACTCAAAATAGCCTAAGATTGCGATAACAAACGCCATAAAGACAATGGTTAGTGCGGGGGCAACAGGCCAAAATGGTACTGGGAATTTCAGTGTTTTTACCTCTTCTGCGCTCATCTTACGACGCATAGCAACTTGAGAAAGTAAAATCATTAACCACACCCAAACTGTTGCAAATGTTGCAATAGAGGCGATTAAAACAAAGATTTGCTCTGGAATAAGGTAGTTAAGTACTACGCCCAGCAACAAGACGACAGACATCACTAGCACCGTCATCCAAGGTACACCATTACGGGTGAGCTTCATAAAAGATTTTGGTGCTTGTCCTTCTTGAGCCATACCGTACATCATACGACCAGCGCCGAAGATATCACTGTTGATCGCAGAAATTGCGGCTGTAATAACCACTAGATTTAAGATGTTTGCTGCTGAATTGATCCCGAGATTTGAGAAAATCTGTACAAATGGGCTACCATTATGGCCGATTTGTTGCCAAGGGAAAATACACATTAGAATGAATATTGTTAGAACATAGAATAATAAGATACGAAACGGTACGGCATTGATAGCTTTAGGAATGGTTTTCTCAGGATCTTTCGCTTCACTGGCAGTAATACCAATGACTTCAATCCCACCAAATGCAAACATCACAATGGCAAGAGAGGCGATAACTCCTTCAATGCCATTTGGCATAAAACCACCAAACTCCCATAAGTTAGAAATACCAATAGGATGTTCTGTTTGTTGGCCAAAGCCATACATCATAATGACAATACCACCAATTATCATGGCGATAATCGCAGTGACTTTAACGATAGAAAGCCAAAATTCCATTTCACCAAATATCTTCACATGGCAAAGGTTTAAGGCGCCAATAAAGCAAACAATGCCTAATACCCATATCCATTGATCAACATCTGGGAACCAGAGTTTCATATAAAAACCGAATGCGGTGACGTCAGCCAGACAAACAATCAGCATTTCAAAAACGTAGTTCCAGCCAGTTAGAAATCCCGCTAAGGGCCCCATATAATGGCTAGCATATTGTGAGAAAGAGCCCGCAACAGGATGATGAACAGCCATTTCACCTAATGCACGCATAACCATAAATACTGCCGCCCCACCAATAAGATAAGCAAGCAATACAGCTGGGCCTGCTTTCTCAATAGCGGCCGCAGAGCCATAAAATAAACCTGTACCGATTGCAGAGCCTAGCGCCATAAAACGAATGTGCCGCCCTGACAATCCTCGTGAAAGTTGATTCTCTTTTTGCATCTAAAGTATTCCCATCTCTGTCCAACTGAGGAACTCTATCCTCTTTTTCAGTGTCTTCTCGCACGTTAGCTATTCAAAACAAACCATGTACCTTATCATAAAGCCTCTTACGGTGAGATAGTTATCTGTAATAATCATCAGCATTCATTGGATATCAGAGTTTCTTATGCAATACCCCATTAATGAAGTGTTTCAAACCTTACAGGGTGAAGGTGTTTTTACTGGCGTTCCTGCGCTTTTCGTTCGATTACAAGGTTGCCCAGTCGGTTGTAGTTGGTGTGATACCAAGCATACTTGGGAAAAAGAAGACGAAAAAAAAGTTCTTCTTGGCGATATTCCTATTAAAACGCAAGAAAGTGATACGTGGGGAGAAGCCAGCGTTGCTCAGATTTTATCACTTTTTCAACAGCAAGGTTATAGTGCGAAACATGTCGTTATTACAGGTGGAGAACCTTGCTTATATGATTTACGTCCTTTAACTGAAGGACTTGAGCAAGCAGGTTTTGCCTGCCAGATAGAAACCAGTGGTACTCATGATATTTTATGTAGTGAGAAAACATGGGTGACACTATCCCCAAAAGTAGGCATGAAAGGGGGATTTACAGTATTACCCAGTGCCATTAATCGAGCTAATGAGATAAAACATCCCGTTGGGCGTGAAAAAGATATTGAAGCATTGGATACCTTACTGACATTACGCACAGAACACCCTGCACCTATTGTTGCCTTACAACCCATTAGTTGTAAAGAGAGTGCGACGGCATTATGTATTAAAACCTGTATTGAACGTAATTGGCGTTTTTCAATGCAAACACATAAGTATTTAAATATTGCATAATCGCGTTTTTAATATAAAAAATCAGCCCATAAAAGGCTGATTTTCTTTTTTTAGGTGATAACGATTTAATATTAATACAGATCTATTCACCGCGATAAATACATCCTGCTGTACACGTTTCTTTCACCATCACCGCAGATAATAATGGCAATGACGGTTTTACTTGTTGCCAAATCCATTTTGCCAGCACTTCGCTGGTCGGATTTTCTAGGCCTTCAATTTCATTAAGATAGTAGTGATCTAGACGCTCAAGAGTAGGTTTAAATGCGGCTTTCACATCAGCAAAATCAATAAGCCAACCTGAATGTGCATTAACTTCACCTGTTAGCTCTAATCTAACAAGAAAAGAGTGCCCATGAAGACGTCCACATTTGTGGCCCTCAGGAACATGTGGCAAATGGTGGGCGGCTTCAAACTGAAAATCTTTAAAGATGGTGGTTGTCATCAAAACTCTCTTGACTTAATTAGTAAAAAAAAGACACAAATAGAACGAAGGCTACCAGTGTAGCCGATTTAGCGTATCACGCCTAATCCCCCTTAATCTTAATGGCTTATTATGTTCCTTTTTGCTTATTCATTATATTGATAAAGGAAACCAATAAATAAATTTAGCATTTAAGGTTATTAGATAGAGCTAACAGGTCTTTAATTCACCTTCTAGTCGTGGGATACCCTCTCAATATTAGAAATATTATCGAAGAACAATAAAGCACAGATAAGTGCTTCGCTTTTTTAAGGCAGGATAAATGAGCAATCAACCTCCATTATTATCAATGCTTCCATTAACACTGGAGCAATTGAGTAAATTACAGGACGCAACAAAAGATCTCTCAACAGCGCAAATTGCGTGGTTATCTGGCTATTTGTGGGGGCAACTTAATCCTTCTGTCGTATCTGCATCGACAACGGTTACGCCAGTGCAAGTACCAGAACAGGAAACTATTACCTTGATCTCTGCTTCTCAAACCGGTAATGCACGTCACCTTGCAGAACAGTTACGAGATCATCTGGTTGCTCATAAATTGAATGTAGAACTATATTCTGCAGGTGAATATAAATTTAAGCAGATCCATAAAACAACAACCTTGATCATCATTGCATCGACGCAAGGTGAAGGTGATCCTCCTGAAGAAGCGATTGCTTTCTATAAATACCTGCACTCTAAAAAAGCATCTGAAATGAAGGAAACGTCTTATGCGGTATTCAGTTTAGGCGATACCTCTTACGAACATTTCTGCAAAGCAGGTAAAGATTTTGATGAGCGCATAGCACAACTGGGCGCAACACGTTTATTACCAAGAGTTGATGCCGATGTTGAATATCAAACCGTTGCAGATGAATGGATAAAACAGCTTACTGAACTCTTAAAAGCAAAAGTACCAGCACAAAGTACACAAGTTTTACAACAAACACAGTCAGGTACGACGGATACGATTGAGGCCTCTATTTATCATCGAGATGCGCCTTTTACTGCCACATTACTGACTAATCAAAAAATTACAGGTAGAAATTCAGATAGAGATATTCGCCATATTGAAATCAGCCTTGAAGGTTCTGATTTGCAATACCAACCGGGCGATGCGCTGGGCGTTTGGTTTAATAACTCGCCTGAAAAAGTCGATGAACTTATTGCATTATTGTGGCTAAAAGGTGATGAACCTGTCACATTAAAATCTCAAACATTCACCTTAAAAGAAGCCTTATTACATCATTGTGAATTGACTCAAAATAGTGCACCTATCGTAAAAGCCTATGCGCAATTGACGCGCCATGAAGATTTATTGTCATTAGTGTCTGATAAAATCAAGCTTCAGCAATATGCAGATAAATACCCTATTAATGAGATGGTACGCCAATATTGTGCTCAACCCACTGCACAAGATTTTGTTGATATTTTACGTCCACTAACTCCTCGCCTTTACTCTATTGCATCATCACAACAAGAAGTAGAAGACGAAGTACATCTTACTTTAGGGGTTGTGCGCTATGACGTTAACTCACGTGCTTATACTGGTGGAGCCTCTGGTTTTTTAGCGGATAGCTTAAAAGAAGGCGATAGCATCAATGTCTTTATCGAAAAAAATGCACATTTTCGCTTGCCTAAAGATAACACAGCACCTGTCATTATGATTGGCCCAGGTACAGGTATTGCACCTTTTAGAGCCTTTATGCAACAGCGCGAAAATGACGGTGCAACAGGTAAAAACTGGTTATTTTTTGGTAATCCTCATTTTGTTGAAGATTTTCTCTATCAAGTGGAATGGCAACGCTATGTCAAAAGCGGTTTGTTAACTCATATCGATTTAGCATGGTCACGGGATCAAGCACATAAAATTTATGTACAAGATAAATTGCGTGAGCGTGGTAATGAGATTTGGCGATGGTTACAACAAGGCGCTTATCTTTATGTCTGTGGTGATGCATCACATATGGCAAAAGATGTTGAACAGGCGTTGTTAGAGATTGTGATGGAGTATGGCAATAAAAATAGTGAAGAAGCAGATGAATATTTAAGTGAGCTACGCCTAGAACGGCGTTATCAGAGGGATGTCTATTAAATGAAATCACAGACTCAAGCGCCCTTAGTGGTTGAAGGGAAACTGGCTGATAGTGAACGCATGAAAAAAGAGAGTCACTTTTTACGCGGCACTATTACAGAAGACTTACAAAATGGTTTAACGGGTGGGTTTGAAGGTGATAACTTTCTATTGATCCGCTTTCATGGCATGTATCAACAAGATGACAGAGATATTCGTGCTGAACGTGCAGAGCAAATGTTAGAGCCGCGTCATGCCATGATGCTACGTTGTCGCTTACCTGGTGGCATTATTTCCCCTAAACAGTGGCTTCGCATTGATCAGTTTGCGACTGAAAATACACTTTATGGCAGCATTCGTATTACTAATCGTCAAACATTTCAATTTCATGGCATCTTAAAAGGCAATGTAAAACCCGCACATCAAATGCTAGCAGCAACAGGGCTAGATTCTCTAGCAACAGCGAATGATGTAAACCGTAATGTGTTATGTACTTCAAACCCAGTGCAGTCTTCATTACATCAAGAAGCGTATGAGTGGGCGAAAAAAATATCAGAACACTTATTACCGCGCACCCGTGCTTATGCAGAAATTTGGTTAGATAAAGAGAAAGTTACAACAACAGATGAAGAGCCTATTTTGGGAGAAACCTATTTACCGCGGAAATTTAAAACCTCGGTGGTGATCCCGCCTCATAATGATGTTGATCTTCATGCTAATGATATGAATTTTATTGCAATTGCTGAAAACGGGCATCTAGTTGGGTTTAACGTGCTGGTGGGGGGCGGTCTTGCAATGACGCATGGCGATAAGAATACCTTTCCTCGCTTAGCCAGTGAGTTTGGTTATATCCCTATTGAAAAAACCTTAGCAATTGCTGAGGCGATTGTGACGACCCAGCGTGATTGGGGAAATCGTACTGAGCGTAAAAATGCAAAAACAAAATACACATTAGAACGTGTTGGAATAGAAACATTTAAGCAGGAAGTTGAACGTCGTTCTGGTGTTATTTTTGATGCTATTCGACCTTATGAATTTACCCATCGAGGTGATCAAATTGGTTGGTTAAAAGGTGTTGATGATAAATGGCATCTTACTTTATTTATTGAAAGTGGCCGATTAATTGATAAACCTGATGCTCAGTTAAAAACGGGGGTTGCTGAAATTGCTAAAATTCATCAAGGTGATTTTCGCCTTACAGCTAATCAGAATTTAATTGTGGCGGGTGTACCTGAAAATGAGAAAGCAAATATTGAAGCTATTGCTCGCCGATATGGATTAATTGATGACAAGGTGACCCCACTGCGCGAACATGCAATGGCCTGTGTTTCTTTTCCAACATGCCCATTGGCGATGGCAGAAGCTGAGCGCTTTTTACCCTCATTCACCGACACACTAGATAGCTTAATGACAAAACATGGTGTGAGTGAAGAGCATATTGTTGTTCGTGTAACAGGATGCCCAAACGGTTGTGGTCGAGCTATGTTGGCAGAAGTTGGGCTGGTGGGTAAAGCCCCCGATCGTTATAACCTACATTTAGGCGGTAATCGTATTGGGACACGTATCCCTAGAATGTATCGTGAAAATATTACTTCGCAAGAAATTATAGCAATACTTGATTCATTGATTGGTGATTGGGCCATTTCTCGCCATAACAATGAAGGTTTCGGTGATTTTCTTATTCGCACTAATGTTGTTAAACCTGTACTAAATTCAGCAACTGATTTTTATGAAGTACAGGAGGCAGTATGAATATATTTCAGCTTGAGCAACTAAGGTTATTAACGATAGAAGAACAACAAAAAACGTTAGCTGAAATTAATCAACAACTTGAGAAACTCACCGCTATTGAACGTATTACTTGGGCTTTAGCTCATTTGCCTAAAGCTTATGTATTAAGCTCTAGTTTTGGTATTCAAGCCGCAGTATGCCTGCATTTAATCACTCAGCAATATCCTGATATTCCTGTGATTTTGACCGATACGGGTTATTTGTTTCCTGAGACGTATCAGTTTATTGATACATTGACGCAACAGTTACAACTTAATTTAAAGGTGTATCGAGCTGAATTATCTTCATCTTGGCAAGAAGCGCGTTACGGAAAACTTTGGTTAGAAGGGATTGACGGTATTGAGCGTTATAACCAGATAAACAAAGTAGAGCCAATGGAAAGGGCACTAAAAACATTACAGGCTCAAACATGGTTTGCAGGTCTTCGCCGACAACAAGCTAAAAGTCGTGAACATTTACCTGTGCTTTCAATCGCAAAAGGGATCTTTAAGTTTTTACCGATAGTAGATTGGGATAATAAGCAAATTCATCAATACCTTAAAGAAAACAACTTACCTTATCATCCTTTATGGGAGCAAGGTTATCTCTCTGTAGGGGATACTCATACAACCCGAAAATGGGAAGAAGGTATGAGCGAAGAAGAAACACGATTTTTTGGTTTAAAACGTGAGTGTGGGTTACACGAGTAACGTTATTATTTACCAATAAATAATAGGGGGAATAGCGCTTGTCTATTGCCCTTTTTGTCATTTTAAAAAATTAACTATTTGAAATTATTTGTTTTTCCCTTATTCCTTTCTGTTCCATCACATAGCTTTTTGTCATTTCATAACCCCTAAAGCACCTTTTATAGTCGTTAGTTATAAAGTGAACAACGAAGGTGAAATGCGCGTATGGATTACCTACCCTTATTTGTGGAATTAAAAGAACGCCCAGTGTTATTGGTGGGTGGTGGTCATGTTGCTGCGCGTAAAGCTTTGCTGTTGTTAAGAGCCGGCGCTTGCTTAAGAGTGATTGCACCTCAGTTATGCGATGAATTACATCTTGCTTATCAGCAAGAGAAAATTGAATGGGTATCAGCCAAATATCAATCTGAACATTTATTAGGAATGATGCTGGTGATTGTTGCAACTGATGACAGTGCGCTTAATCAGCAAGTTTATCTTGATGCACAAGCACGACATATTTTTGTCAATGTAGTGGATTCTCAGCCTCAATGCTCATTTATCTTTCCTGCGATTATTGATAGAAACCCCATTTTGATTGCAATTTCATCGGCTGGGAAAGCCCCTGTTTTAGTGCGAATGATCCGCGAGAAATTAGAAGCTTTATTACCAAATTCATTAGGCACAATGGCGACAATAGCAGGAAAATGGCGCCATAAAGTGAAACAACACTTAGATACTTTTCAAGCGCGTTGTCGTTTTTGGGAGCAAGCCTTCGGTGGTAAATTTGCCACTTTAGTGGCGAGTGATCAATTGGTTCAAGCAGAGGCCCAACTTGAACAACAACTAAAACAAAAAGAGAACCAACAAGGTGAACTCGCATTAGTTGGGGCTGGCCCAGGTGATGCTGGTCTATTAACACTGCGTGGTTTACAGGTTATTCAACAAGCTGAAGTTGTTCTGTATGACAGTTTAGTGAGTCCTGAGGTTTTAGAGCTTGTACGACGCGATGCTGACACTATTTGTGTCGGTAAAAGAGCGGGGCACCCTAGTGTTTCTCAAGAAAAAATCAATGCACTGATCGTGAAATATGCGCAATTGGGTAAACGTGTTGTCCGATTAAAAGGCGGCGATCCCTTTATTTTTGGCCGTGGTGGCGAAGAGCTAGAAATTGCAGTACAACATGGCATTTCATTCCAAGTTATTCCCGGTGTTACTGCGGCAAGTGGCGCAAGTGCATACGCTGGTATTCCATTAACGCATCGTCAATATGCCCAAAGTGTCACCTTTATGACGGGGCATTGTAAAGCTGATGGAATTGAACCGGATTGGGCATCATTAGCGCAAGCTAATCACACTCTCGCGATTTATATGGGAACGACAAAAGCAGAGTTTATTAGCCAGCGTTTAATCAAACTCGGACGTTCTCCACTAACGCCAATTGCGGTGATTAGCTGTGGTACACGTCGTGAGCAACAAGTCTTCACGGGAAATCTAACGCAATTAGCGCAATTGGCAGAAAAAGCACCGACTCCAGCTCTATTGATTGTGGGAGAGGTGGCTGCATTACACCATCAACTTGCGTGGTTTGGCGATAGACACGCATATCCGTCTTTACCTTCGCACCATTCATCTTTGGTTTATTTTGCCTAAACGAGGTTGCTATGAATGAAACACAATTAACCCATCTTCAGCAATTAGAAGCAGAAAGCATTTATATTCTGCGCGAAGTCGTCGCTGAATTTGAAAATCCCGTCATGCTTTATTCAATAGGCAAAGATTCCTCGGTGATGTTGCATTTAGCACGCAAGGCGTTTTATCCGGCTAAATTACCTTTTCCTTTGCTACATGTTGATACTGGCTGGAAATTTCGAGAAATGTATGAGTTTCGAGATAAAACAGCTAAAGAATATGGTTTTGATCTTAAGGTTTATCGCAATCCACAAGGTGAAGAGCTTGGAATTAATCCGTTTATTCATGGTAGTGCAAAACATACGGATATCATGAAAACAGAAGGGCTAAAACAAGCCTTAGACAAATATGGTTTTGATGCGGCATTTGGTGGTGCGCGCCGTGATGAAGAAAAATCACGAGCTAAAGAGCGTATTTATTCGTTTAGAGATAGAAAGCATCGCTGGGATCCGAAAAATCAACGGCCTGAATTATGGAAAAACTATAACGGGCAGATTAACAAAGGTGAAAGTATTCGCGTATTTCCACTATCTAATTGGACGGAACTCGATATTTGGCAATATATCTATTTAGAGAATATCGACATCGTTCCTCTCTATTTTGCCAAAAATAGACCCGTTATTGAACGTGATGGCACCTTAATTATGGTAGATGACGACAGAATTGATCTAAAGCCGGGTGAATTGATCGCTCAGCAAAAAGTGAGATTTAGAACTTTAGGATGCTGGCCATTAACGGGTGCGATACCTTCACAAGCAGAAACGCTACCCGCCATTATTGAAGAAATGCTGATTTCCACCAGCAGCGAACGACAAGGGCGTTTAATTGACAGTGATCAGTCTGCCTCGATGGAACTGAAAAAGCGCCAAGGTTATTTTTAATCGGAGGAAATATGGGACTTTTAGCCGTAAAAACGAATCAACTTGTCGCGGGAGAAATCGCACAACAGGGTGGTGTCGAGCGCTATCTTAAAACTCAACAAAATAAAGGATTACTGCGATTTCTAACTTGTGGGAATGTCGATGATGGAAAAAGCACATTAATAGGACGTTTACTTCATGACACAAGGCAGATCTATGAAGATCAGCTTTCTACATTACAAAATGAAAGTAAAAAGATCGGTACCCAAGGTGAAAAGCTCGATCTGGCTTTGCTGGTGGATGGATTAGCGGCAGAAAGAGAGCAAGGGATCACTATTGATGTTGCTTACCGATATTTTTCAACATCAAAGCGTAAGTTTATTATTGCTGATACACCTGGACATGCGCAATATACCCGTAATATGGCGACAGGTGCATCAACAAGTTCACTTTCTATTCTGTTGATCGATGCTCGAAAAGGCGTACAAGAACAAACACGACGACACAGTTTTATCAGTACACTTCTTGGGATCCGTCACTTGATTGTTGCAATTAATAAAATGGATCTGATGGATTACCAGCAAGCGATCTTTGATTCGATCCAGCAAGATTACCTTCATTTTGCTGAGCAGCTTCCAACGGATCTCACTATTCAATTTGTCCCTATTTCCGCTCTTGATGGTGACAATGTGGTTTCTCCCTCATTGAATATGCCTTGGTATCAAGGAAAAACATTGCTTTCATTATTAGAGGATGCACCAGTTAAATTGGGTTCAGATGTTCAGGCACTGCGTTTCCCTGTGCAATATGTGAATCGCCCAGACTTAGATTTTAGAGGATACAGCGGTACAGTGTCTTCAGGTGTGCTTTATCAGGGGCAGCAAATTAAAGTATTACCTTCAGGAAAACATACAACGATTAAACGTATTGTCACGTTTGATGGTGATTTAACGCAAGCCAAAGCAGGGCAAGCAATCACACTGGTTTTGGCAGATGAAATTGATATTAGTCGTGGGGATATTATCGTTGATGATAACGATACAACCGCCAAGATTAGCACTCATGCGTTAATTGACGTGGTGTGGATGTCAGAGCAACCTTTAGTCCAAGGTCATACTCTAGATATCAAGATCGCAGGTAAAAAAAGCCGCGCCAAAATAGAGAATATTCATTATCAAGTAGATGTAAATAAACTCACTCAACAAGTAACAGATAATTTAAGTTTAAACGCGATTGGTAGTGTCGAAGTCTCATTTGAAGAGCCGCAGGTGCTGGATAACTATCAAATTAATGCTGATACTGGAGGCTTAATTCTGATTGATCGACTAAGCAATGTTACCGTAGGCGCTGGTCTTATTCGAGAAACGAGAGATAACGCGATACAAACTATGACGCAATATGATGCTTTTGAAGTCGAGTTAAATCAGCTTATTCGTCGCCACTTTCCCCATTGGGGAGCGAGAGATCTTCTTGGAGGAAAATAGTGGTAATTAGCAACGATATTGTTTGGCATCCTCATAAAATTGGATTAAGTGAACGTGAATCACAACAAGCACACAAAGGATGTGTGCTTTGGTTTACGGGGTTATCTGGCTCAGGTAAATCCACACTTGCCGATGCGCTAGAACAAGCGCTTTATCAGCATTCACAAAAGCATTCTCCCATTCATAGCTACTTATTAGACGGGGATAACTTACGCCATGGATTATGTTGTGATCTTGGATTTAGTGCAGAAGATAGGCACGAAAATATTCGCCGTGTGGGGGAAGTGGCTAAATTGATGGTAGATGCGGGGCTTATTGTCTTAACGGCTTTTATCTCGCCTTACCAAAAAGACAGACAACAAGTTAGAGATCGCTTTGAGAAAGGAAGATTTATTGAGATCTTTGTTGATACCCCACTTTCTATTTGTGAATCCCGTGATCCGAAAGGGCTTTATCAAAAAGCAAGGCGGGGTGAGATAAAGCAATTTTCAGGTATAGACTCGCCTTATGAACAGCCTATTGCTCCTGAATTACATTTAGACGGCACTCTTTCTATAAGTGAACTCATCCAACAAATCCTCGCATATCTACGGCAAAAACAAATTTACTGCTAATTTTATGATGACATTAAATTATCTCTGCACGAATCCTCCATAAAAGGGGGGAATGTGTAGAGATAATGTATGCAATAGAGGAAAAAATAGTTATTTCGGTATGCCTTTTAAAATACAAATCACGCTTTAATTGAGCATTCATTTATTGATAAATGAACCCCGTAGCACTGCCTTTTAATAAGAAAAAATCAAACCTTTGTCTGAATTTTACAGAAGTTGCCCACGTTTATAGTGAGGAGAATAGGAATAATAATGTAATATATTCCAGCACTTTTGTGGCGTCTGTGGTTGAGTTGTGGGATGATTAGCCCATTAATCTTGGGGGTGGTAATGGGGAAATTAACAGTCTTACTTCTGATTTTACTTGGCTGGCTACAATATTCATTGTGGTTAGGTAAAAATGGTATCCATGATTACAATAAAGTAACTCAAGAAGTTGAATCTGCATTGGCGCAAAATACGCAGTTAAAAGAGCGTAATGATCGTCTATTTGCAGAAATTGATGACCTCAATGGCGGGCAAGAAGCGTTAGAAGAACGCGCTCGTAGTGAATTAGGAATGATAAAGCCTAATGAGACATTTTTCCGTATTGTGAGCGATAAATCTCAACCACGTCGTTAATTTATTGAATTAATAGTGTGTCCTGATACAAATATCATAATGAATATAATAAACTCTACTCTTCCTATTGTTGCTGTTATTCCTGCGGCCGGTATTGGAAGTCGAATGCAATCAGTCCGCCCAAAACAATATTTGAAGATTGGCGGATTGACTATTCTTGAACATACCATTAATGCCCTATTAAAACACCCACGCATAATGCAAATTATCGTGGCGATCAGTCCTAATGACAGCTATTTCCACACTTTACCTTTAGCGCAAGATGAAAGAATAATTACGGTTAATGGTGGAGGTGAACGCGCTGACTCTGTATTGTCAGGTTTAGAGTATGTCACACAACATTTTTCTGAAAATACATGGGTGTTAGTTCATGATGCAGCAAGACCTTGTCTGCATTTTGGCGATCTTGATCATCTTATTAAATTAATCGATGAAAACGTTATGGACCCACAATTTTGTGGTGGCATTCTTGCAACCCCTGTTCGCGATACAATGAAACGTAGTCATCAACAAGATAATCATATTGAACAAACAGTAGAAAGAACAACGCTATGGCATGCTTTAACGCCACAATTCTTTCCTGCCTTTTTATTAAAACAAAATATAGAAAATGCACTCTCACAAAAAGCAATGATCACTGATGAAGCCTCAGCGATGGAGTTTGCAGGATATGAACCTTTATTAGTTAAAGGTCGTGCGGATAATATCAAAGTTACTCAGCCAGAAGATTTAGCGCTTGCAGAGTTTTTCCTCTCACGTCAAATCACCAGTATAAGGAACACATAATAAAATGAGAATTGGACACGGTTACGATGTACATAAATTTGGCGGTGAAGGCCCTATTATTATTGGTGGCGTTAGAATTCCTTATGAACAAGGACTGATAGCTCACTCTGACGGCGATGTTGTATTACATGCGGTTACAGATGCAATTCTAGGCGCTGTTGCTATGGGTGATATAGGTACATTGTTTCCAGATACTGATCCAGCATACAAAGGCGCAGATAGTCGTGTACTCCTTCGTGAAGCGTTCTCACGTGTAAGAGCAAAAGGTTACCGAATTGGTAATTTAGATGTCACGATTATTGCTCAGGCACCCAAAATGCTACCTCATACACCACAAATGCGCGTCAATATTGCAGAAGATCTTCATTGTCATATTGATGATATCAATGTGAAAGCGACCACAACAGAAAAGCTTGGATTTGTTGGTAGAAAAGAAGGCATTGCTTGTGAAGCGGTTGTTTTATTAATGAAAGAGTCATTATCTGAATGAGTGATTTACCTGAACTCTACTGGTTACATGGAAAACCACAAGCAACAGGCTTATTAAAGTCAATTCCTGAAGATTTTATTGTCTGTGAAGATCTTGGTTTCACGCTTGATGGTGAAGGCGAGCATGTCATGGTAAAAATCAGAAAAACAGGTTGTAACACGGCTTTTGTTGCTGAAAAACTGGCAAAATTTGTGGGTATTCACCCTAGAGATGCAAGCTATGCTGGACTAAAAGACAGAAATGCTGTCACCGAACAATGGTTTTGTCTGCGTATGCCGGGTAAAGAGATGCCCGATTTTAGTCAGTTTGTTTTAGACGGTTGTGAAATTCTAGAAACAACTCGTCAACAACGTAAACTACGCATAGGAACGCTAAAAGGTAATCACTTTACATTGGTGTTACGAGAAATTTCTGATCGCAATTTTGTTGATGCTCGATTAGCGCAAATAAAAGCGAAAGGTATTCCTAACTACTTTGGTGCTCAACGATTTGGGCGTAATGGTGAAAACTTACGCCAAGCGATGCGTTGGGCAACCGATGAAATTCGTGTTAAAGAGCGTGGTAAACGCAGTTTTTATCTTTCAGCAGCACGCAGTGCGATGTTTAATCATATCGTCAGCAAAAGATTAGAATGTGATTTATATTCAAAAGTGATACTCGGTGATGCAATGCAACTTCATGGAAGAGGTAGCTGGTTTGTTGTTGATGAGGCTGAACTGGCTCAAACACAAACTCGTTATGAAGAGCATGATGTTCATATTACGGCTCCTTTACCAGGTAAAGGTGATTTAGGTACACAATCACAAGCATTGGATTTTGAGACTAAAAATCTGGCAGAATATGAAGCCTTCTGGTCGTTAGCTAGACAAGAACGAGTTGATAACACAAGACGCGCCATCAATGTATTACCAGAAAATATGTCATGGAATTGGTTAGACGACACCACTGTTACTCTGTCATTCTTTTTACCCGCAGGGAGCTTTGCAACTAGCGTTGTACGTGAATTAATTTTATTAGGGAATGATGATGCTGAAAATATTGGTGAGTAATGACGATGGTGTGATGGCGAAGGGGATACAGACCCTCGCTAAAGCATTGCGCCAGCGTTATGATGTACAAGTTGTTGCGCCCGATCGCAATCGTAGTGCTGCATCTAATTCTTTAACAATTGACAGACCTCTACGTAAGCAAGAACTTGAGAATGGGGATATTGCGATTGTTGAAGGGACACCAACAGATTGTGTTTATCTTGGGGTAAACCATTTAGTACGTCCTCGTCCTGATATTGTGGTTTCTGGTATTAATCATGGCCCTAATTTGGGCGATGATGTTATTTATTCAGGTACTGTTGCTGCGGCAACAGAAGGGCGTTTTTTAGGCTTACCTGCCATTGCTGTTTCACTTGATGGTGAAACGCATTTTGAGACTGCCGCTCAAGTGACTTGTGACGTTTTGGCAATGTTACAACAAGTACCTTTAAGAGCAGGAAATATTCTCAATATTAACGTACCTGATATTCCTCTTAATGAAGTAAAAGGTTTTCGTATTACGCGTTGTGGTAGTCGTCATGCTTCACAACATGTTTATACACATACCGATCCTAGAGGAAATAGTCTTTATTGGATTGGGCCTCCAGGTGAAAAAAATGATGTAGGTCCTGATACAGATTTTGCTGCTGTTGACGAAGGTTATGTTTCGATAACTCCATTACATGTCGATTTAACAGCCTATAACGCACTCGATTTATTACAAAATTGGTTAAATAAAGCAGAGGTCAAAAAAACATGTTAAGTCGGTCAATGAAAGACTTACTGACAATGTTAAAACAGCATGGCATCAAGGATGAGAGCTTGCTGGAAGCAATGAGTAAAGTACCAAGAGAGCTTTTTATTGATGAAGCACTTTCTCATAAGGCTTATGAAAATACGGCTTTGCCTATTGGCAATGGGCAAACTATTTCACAGCCTTATATTGTTGCTAAAATGACAGCACTATTGGAATTACAAAGCACCGATTCTGTATTAGAAATTGGTACAGGCTCGGGATATCAAACGGCAGTATTAGCAAATTTAGTCCATCATGTTAGTTCCGTTGAGCGTATAAAGATATTGCAATGGCAAGCTAAACGACGTTTTAAACATCTTGATTTACATAATATCTCAACACGTCATGGTGATGGATGGGAAGGGTGGTCATCAAAAGCCCCTTTTAATGCCATAATAGTGACTGCATGTGCAACAGAAGTACCTCAACAGTTATTGATGCAGTTAGCCGATGGTGGCAGGATGATAATACCTGTTGGTGAACAACAACAAATACTGAAGTTTATCCGTCGTTTAGGTAATGATTTTCACTATCAATCTATAGAAACTGTTAGATTTGTTCCTTTAATCGCAGGTGAGTTAGCATAACTTCCAGATAAATCTGACCGTTTTTTATTACTGCTTTTTAATAGCTTGTCGTAATCTGCACTAATAAATGAAACATTTTCAAAAAATTGCAGTCTTTTTGTTTAACTCGACAAATTGCTAGACGCTAATGCCTTTTTAAAGGGAGAAGGAAGTATGAATTCAGAAAGCCCAATTAAGCATGTCCGCTGGGCAATCATGTGTTCGGTAATTGGATTTGCATTAACAGGCTGTGCAGATACACCTTATCGTCCTGCACCCATTACCTCTGTAAATGATAGCTCTTCAAATAACACGGTTTCAACCGCGCCTGTGATGACTAACAGTAATGCGACACCGATTGAAAGAACGACACCTTTACAATCGTCACCTCCTCCTTCAATTAAGGTGAATAGTGCTTCATCTAATGGAGGCACATATCAGCCTCAAAATCAGCCTCGCCCACAAACATCAGTAGCGACTCAAAATGTGAGCACTGATGGTTCTGGTCGCATTGTGTATAACCGTAACTATGACAGTATTCCGAAAGGAAACTACAATGGTAACACGTACACAGTAAAACGCGGTGATACCATGTTCTATATCGCTTGGATAACAGATAGTGATGTAAAAGAACTAGCATCAATGAATAACATCCCAGAGCCTTATAGCTTAAACGTAGGGCAGGTGTTGAATATCGGTAACCGTCAGGTCAACACGGGCACTAATACTAATGTCAACACATCAGTTATTAATCAATCAAGTAGTGCGGGTGTTCAAACGGCACACACCAAACCAACAAACAATGGTGCTATGGGACCATTGATTACTAAACCAACAACAACACAACCAAAGGCAACAACTCCGCCACCAACAACAAATACGAATACTACAACTTCGGCAACGCCGGCACCAACTGCGTCTACTGGTAAGTGGATTTGGCCTGCTCAAGGTAAGATCATCGAAAGCTACTCAAGTGCTCCTGGTGGCAATAAAGGCATCGATATCGGTGGTACAAAAGGCTCACCAATTGTTGCAACAGCTGCGGGTAAAGTGGTTTATGCGGGTAGTGCATTACGTGGTTATGGCAATCTCGTTATTATTAAACATAATGACGAATACCTCAGTGCATATGCACATAACGACACTATTTTGGTGCGTGAACAACAGAATGTGAATGCGGGTCAGCAAATTGCCACAATGGGTAGCTCTGGAACCAGTTCTGTCCGATTACACTTTGAGATACGCTATAAAGAAAAATCACTTAACCCAATGAGTTATTTACCTAAGAAATAGATAAGTGTTTTTTTACATGTATAGCGAATAATCCTAAAGTTAAGCCCTCTTCTTTACAAAAAGAAGAGGGCTTTTTTTATCTGTAATTAATTAATATATTGAAAAAAAATAAATTTAATCTAAGTACAACTGCTTATTTGAAGGTTATTAAAAATGAGAGGTCAATATAAAATCATAGATAACGTAAAATTAGACAGTTGATTATCAACCAATGAATGCGTATGCTAAAAATTGTTATATAAAAAATGAATAAAGACTTACTGTTATTAAAAGATGGACTATAGAATAACCCTTTGTTTAGGTGGTGTTTTTTTATTCGATTATCTTTTTAATAATGGTATGTAATATTAATTATTAGATATTATCATGGGTTTTTGTTTGTTTTTTTTAGATGTAAATAGTCACAAATAGTACATCAAATAGAGTACTTTCACGTATAGATAAATATACGTGGAATATAATAAAAAAAAACTGTTAATAACCTACACTCAATAGTTAAGTTATATATTGAGTAAAGAAAGAATAAATTAACAGTAAAATAGATTATGTTATCTTTTATTTTGTAATTCGTTACAAGGGAAAATCAGTAAACCCGTTGTGTCGTGACACAGCGATAAACTGGTAAATAGACTTTAGTGATGAGTCGTTTACCTAAATTATCAAGGGTAGGAGCAGCTGATGAGCCAAAGTACGCTAAGAGTAGACGAGTTATATACAGATGAAATTGAAGAGAACATGGAAGAGTTCGATGAAGTTGCTGCAAAAGAGGAAGAAAGTGAGTCTGATGCTCAAGATGAAATTGAACTTATTGAAGGAGTCAACCAGCGTGCGCTCGATGCAACTCAGCTTTATTTAGGAGAAATTGGTTATTCTCCGTTGCTGACTGCTGAAGAAGAAGTTTTCTTTGCTCGTAGAGCGTTGCGAGGTGATATTCCTTCAAGACAACGAATGATAGAAAGTAACCTACGTTTAGTTGTTAAGATCTCTCGTCGTTATACAAACCGAGGTCTTGCCCTGCTTGATTTAATTGAAGAAGGGAACTTAGGACTTATTCGTGCTGTTGAAAAATTCGACCCTGAAAAGGGTTTCCGTTTTTCAACTTATGCGACATGGTGGATACGTCAAACTATTGAACGTGCCATTATGAACCAAACTCGTACTATCCGTCTTCCCATTCATATCGTTAAAGAGCTGAATGTTTATTTAAGAACGGCAAGAGAGTTGGCACATAAACTCGATCATGAACCGAGTGTTGAAGAAATCGCAGAATCACTTGATAAACCCGTTGAAGATGTGAGTAAGATGCTACGTTTAAACGAGCGCATTACTTCTGTTGATACTCCAATTGGTGGTGATTCAGATAAAGCATTACTCGATATTATCTCTGACGAAAATGAAGAAGGGCCGGAAGCAACAATTCAAAATAATAACCTCAAGGAAAATATTATAAAGTGGTTATTTGAATTGAATCCAAAACAGCGTGAAGTATTGGCACGTCGTTTTGGATTATTAGGCTATGAAGCAGAAACTTTAGAAGATGTTGGTAGAGAGATTGGTCTGACAAGAGAAAGAGTTCGTCAAATTCAAGTTGAAGGGCTACGTCGCTTAAAAGACATTCTACAAAGTCAGGGGTTATGTATTGAAGCTCTTTTCAAAGCATAACTAGCCTTTATTTCTATCTACAGCTTCCGATCTACTGTTATTACCAAAGCCGATTAGTAAGTTGCTAATCGGCTTTTCTTTATCTTGTATTATGTCATTTAACAAGATAAAACAAGCGCGTGGTGTTGCATCTTGTTAATTGGGTAAAAAAGATAAAGGAAGATATGAAAGATTATTTTTTAAACGTCAAATTAGAGAGTTGCCATTTTGACCAAAATAAAACCTCACCGAAAGGAATGGTGAGATTAATAGCATCAGGCAAAGTGTTTTATCTTAATGAAGATGATTTCACTCACTCTCATGATTTTCTGAAGCGTTTAAAACAAGGTGATGAGCTTAAAATTTGTGCCGAATTATTGAAAGATGGCAGTTTATGGGTGCAATGGATTTATCATAATAGCAAAGGAAGGCTTGAGCCAGAAAGAACCTTTAAACTTACCACTAAACAGAAAAAATGGTTATTGCTTGCATTTATTCTGACGTTTGTTGGCAGTTATTGGAGTTATTTTTCGATTCTTCATCTTGACGTGAATTTTTTTATCGTTGTTTCTACGGTTATTGCATTTGGTGCAATGATGATGGGTATTAGTTATATCGGAGAAAAGGCTTATCGTTACTTTCAGCGTATCAGGCCTAAACATAGAAAGAGAATAAAGGCGTTAGATAAAGTCATTGCTAAACAAGATATTATTGCTCCAGATGGTGAACAACTGATTATTCCCGAAATAAAAACAATACCACTGTTAAAGCATATAACACGTAAAACTCCAACCTTTCATATCAAACAAAGTAAAGTACAGCGAGTACGAGGGAAAATAAAACTTCATCATGTTGATAGAATTAAAATACACACCCGTAATGCAGAGAGTGTGGTGATGCAAATATCTTGTCAGATTGATAAACATCCTTTTATATTTAGTTATAAAGAACGTTTATTTTATTCTGATCATAATTTATTTTTGACTGATGGTGATGATATTGAATTGTTCTTTTGGCAAGCAGAAGATAAGAACTCTGGGCCTGTTGTCTTAGGGGTTTATAATCATACAGATAATGGCGCTTATTCAATTTCAGGACAAATGTATATTGGGCATCAACGTACTAAGCGATTATCGTTGTTAATTACAGGCTTGATCAGTGCCTTTATTTTTTCTATTTTTGCCATTTTATCTATTTCGGATGTTTACGATAATGGTAATTATTGGGATAAATGGGATTGGTTCTTTATTGGTGATACCTTTTTAGGAATGGGGATTATCTTCAGCTTAATTATCACTGGATTTGCTTTTTTAATTGCCTTATTTTCAAATCTTTATATTTTGTTATCAAAAAAAGGTAATAGTAGTTATCAAACCTATTTTTTGCTTCAACAGCAATGTATTGAAAATAACAAAGCGGTTTATATTACGGAGTTAAGTCAATGAATCCTTTTTTCCGTAAGCCTTTTATTATTATCACTAGCTTATTTATTTTAAGCTTAGTACTTTTTTATGGTGTACTTTTTCATGGTTTTGCCTCTAAGTGGCAATGGAAAAATGAAAACGCCTCGGCGTTATCGTCATACCCCTATTCTCGTTATGATTGGCGTAAAACCTTTAATTCATCAAATGGTATCCTAATTAAAACTGAATCTGATAGTGGGCGATATGATGTAGATATTTATGGTCGACTTTATCGCCAAGATAATCAGAGAAAATATACGCTGTACTATTCTGATAAAGAAGGCGTACGATTTGTATTACAAGGGCAAGGTAGCTTTTACAATGCTTATTGTGCTTTTGATAAATGTGTTTTATTTACAGAGCAGGGACGTCAACATATAGATTTAGCAGAGTTTACAGTAGCAGATTTAATTCCTTGGCAAGAGACTAATGATGGTTATTATCGTTTCCCTTTAGCATTAATTGGCGGAAAATTACTCTTTTCACAAACTACATCACAATTAATTTTAGTTGATAATAAGACGATACTGACAAGTTTAGATGAAGGTGAAAGTTGGGAATACTCAGTTAATACAGAAGATCTGGTAAAGCAGTATTACGCTGAAGATTTCGGTGAATTTACACAATTTCACTATGCTCTTTCAGGGGATTCTCTTATTATTTTTTATAATCATCATTACACAACAAACACGTTAGAAATTACGTTAAATTTAGTGAATAAAGAAGTAACAAAAACACGCTGGCTTCCATTGCGTGTTAAAGAGGTTGCTCAAAATGATAAAGGTGAGATTTATTTAATTGCTCAACAAGCATCTCGTGATCTCTATTCTGTTGTTCAACGTCAAGCTGATGGAAATTTAGAAACTTTCTATGAAAGTGGTTATAAATATTTGAGTGATTTGATAATAAGTAATGATGATTTAATTTTAAATAAAGGTCATAACGATGATAAAGTTACGCTAGTTTTTGCATTAAAAACAAAAAAGTATACTTCTTATGAGAAAATTAATGACGACATGATGTTTAATCCAGCTTTATCTTCATTTATTCGTTTATTTGACAATTACAGCGATGAAGACACTTTACTGTTATTGGGTGAACGACTGAAATATAGCCATGCTTTAATTAAGTAGAGTTATATTTATCTTTGATTGAACTGTTATTAAAATGGCGCTGAGAAAATAAACATAGCGCCATTTTTCATATTTATGTCTTATTTGACCATCTCTTTTAAACGATAGAGTTGTTCTAACGCTTGTCGTGGTGTTAAGGCATCAGGATCAATTTTATCTAACGCTAATTCAATAGCAGAGGGTTCAGCTTCTGTTAATAACATCAGTTGTGAAGTTTCAACATGACCAGCGCCAGTGTGACCTGATAGCAATTCAAGCTCCTTTAACTTCTGTTTAGCACGGCGGATCACCTCTTTTGGGACACCCGCTAACGATGCCACAGCTAAACCATAGCTTTTACTTGCTGCACCTTCTTGAACACTGTGCATAAAGGCAATGGTGTCACCATGTTCAACAGCATCCAAATGAATGTTTGCAGTACCTTCAAGTTTTTCAGGCAGTGTGGTTAATTCAAAATAGTGGGTTGCAAAGAGTGTCATTGCTTTAATGCGATTTGCTAAGTTTTCAGCGCAAGCCCAAGCTAGAGATAATCCGTCATAAGTTGATGTACCTCGACCAATTTCATCCATTAAGACTAAGCTGTTTTCCGTCGCATTATGCAAAATATTGGCTGTTTCGGTCATTTCCACCATAAAGGTAGAACGACCAGAAGCAAGATCATCAGAAGCTCCCACACGGGTAAATATACGGTCAACAGGGCCAATTAATGCCTTTTCTGCGGGAACAAAGCTACCAATATAAGCAAGTAAAGTAATTAATGCTGCTTGGCGCATATAAGTACTTTTCCCGCCCATATTAGGGCCAGTAATGATTAATAAACGGCGTTGAGGTGCCAATTGTAATGGGTTAGAAATAAAGGGTTCGCTAAGAACTTGTTCAACAACAGGGTGACGTCCCCCTATAATTTGAATACCTGTTTTTTCACTTAATTCTGGGCGTGTGTAATTTAATGATTCTGCACGCTCAGCAAGGTTCGCGAGCACATCTGTTTCTGCTAAAGCTTCAGCACTAATTTGTAAGGCCGTAAGGTGAGGTAATAGCTTTTCAAAAATCTCTTCATAGAGCATTTTTTCGATAGCTAATGCCTTACCTTTAGAAGTTAATACTTTATCTTCATACTCTTTTAATTCAGGAATGATGTAACGTTCAGCATTTTTCAATGTTTGACGACGAACATAGTGCATAGGCACTAAATTACTTTGCCCACGACTGACTTGAATGTAATAGCCATGTACACCATTAAAGCCAACCTTAAGTGTATCAATACCCCATTTTTCTCGTTCACGAATTTCAAGTTTATCAAGGTAATCACTTGCGCCATCGGCTAATGCTCGCCATTCATCTAATTCAGCATTATAGCCTGAGGCAATAACGCCACCATCACGGACTAATACAGGTGGTGTTTCAACAATGGCATTTTCAAGTAATTCACATAATTCATCAAACTGACTAATACGCTTTTGTAATTCTTTAATATAAGGCATATCAGTTTGTTCAAGTACTTGATGGATATCGTAATACTGCTGAAAAGCATGACGCATACGAGAAAGATCACGAGGGCGTGCTGAACGTAATGCTAAACGCGCTAATACACGTTCTAAATCACCGATTTGGCGTAAAAAAGGCTGTAACTCAAAATAGAGAGGTTGTAATGCACTAATTGCATCTTGTCGTTTAACGAGTTGTTCACGTTGGCGTAATGGTGTGTGTATCCAACGTTTTAGCATACGGCTTCCCATTGGGGTAACGCAAAGGTCAAGTACAGATGCCAGCGTGTTATCAGTACCTCCAGCAAGATTTTGTGTTAATTCTAGATTACGACGAGTTGCCGCATCTAAAATAATTGAATCTTGAGGGCGTTCCATAGTGATGTTACGAATATGAGGCAATGCAGTGCGTTGTGTATCTTTCACATATTGTAATAAGCATCCAGCAGCGCAGAGTGCTAAATATGCATTCTCAACACCAAAGCCCGTTAAATCACGAGTACCAAATTGCAGATTCAGTTGTTGCCTTGCAGTTTCTAGTTCAAATTCCCAAATAGGGCGGCGACGCAAGCCTTGCTGGCGCTCAATCAGTGCCATTGATTCAAAAGTTTCTGGGTAGAGTAATTCAGCGGGATGGGTGCGTTGTAATTCAGCAAGCATACTTTCACTATCGGGCATTTCCGTAACACGAAAACGTCCTGATGTGATATCTAATGTTGCATA
This sequence comes from Proteus penneri, assembly GCF_022369495.1. Classification (NCBI taxonomy): domain Bacteria; kingdom Pseudomonadati; phylum Pseudomonadota; class Gammaproteobacteria; order Enterobacterales; family Morganellaceae; genus Proteus; species Proteus penneri. The sequence goes on along the minus strand of NZ_CP059690.1, from coordinate 2,564,666 downwards.
GCCAAATGCGCCATTTTTATCTTGCCAAATAGCGGCTAAAAGATTGTCTTGGCGTTCTTCAAGTAAGGCCTCATCAGTGACAGTACCCGGTGTAACAATACGAATAACTTTGCGTTCAACTGGGCCTTTACTGGTTGCAGGGTCGCCTATTTGTTCACAAATAGCCACGGATTCCCCTAATTGAACTAATTTAGCGAGATAGTTTTCAACAGCATGATGTGGAACCCCTGCCATGGGGATCGGTTGGCCTGCGGACTGGCCCCGTTTAGTTAATGAAATATCTAATAAGCGAGAGGCTTTTTTAGCATCATCAAAAAACAGTTCATAAAAGTCACCCATACGATAGAACAGTAAAATTTCAGGATGCTCTGCTTTAATTTTCAGATACTGCTGCATCATTGGTGTGTGGGAGTCTAAATGTTGAATGTCAGTCATGTTGTTGTCTGTCTTAACGTATTGAATTTTGGGTATTTGTGAAAATTTATTGTTACACTGAATGTCGTTTTATTTCACAAGCATTGTTCGATCATATCACAAGGTTTCGGTCTGTTGTTTTAATGATACAAATATCTTTTTAGACCAAAAGAGAAATAATTTTATTCACTATAATATCGTTGATTAACCGTTAATGACAATCTGCACTTTTTCTGAAAATTTTTTAGCTTTAATTTATTACATATTGATTTAAATAATATTTTATTACACTAATGGAAATGATCATATGGACATTATGGCAATCTGTTATTTTAAGCAGATAGTATATTGAGTGAGTGTCTTACTACAATTTAGAATTAGAAAATACTGACATGCACTAAGATGAAGACGATTATTACCATTGGAACCTGAATGATGTCAGTAAAACTATTTTGCTCAGTCAGAGAAGTTAACACTTGAGATGAATGATAATGAGCAAAAATGGCAGCAGTGATCGATCAAAGTAGATATATAAGTAGCAAGCCTATATATCTACTTTTAATAAATTACGCTATATCATCTAGAAATTCAGGCGATGGAACAAAGAATAATGTACCTGTTATAGGGGTACTGAATTTCAGTAATTTATCCGTATGACCTTCAGGTGTGCCTGCAAACATATTTTCTAACATTCGATTAGTTGTTGAAAAATAACGTGCATAACCAATAAAGTAAGTGCCATATTCATTTTTTGATGGATTAGAAAAAGGCATGTTGGCTCTGACTATTTTTAAATCATTGCCGTTCTCATCTTGAATATTGGTTACAACATTATGTGAACCAGGTTCTTTTTCTTCATCGGTTAACTCCACATCATTGAATTTGTGTCTACCAATGACTTTTTCTTGTTCGATAAGAGGCTGTTTTTCCCATGCTTCCATATCGTGAATATATTTTTGTACAAAGGCGTAACTACCACCTGTAAATTCAGGATCTTCATCGCCAATAACGGCATAAGAAGCTCGCTCATCTTCATACTCTGGGTTTTCAGTTCCATCGACAAAACCAATAATAGAACGTCCGTCAAAATATCTAAATCCATGAACTTCATCAACGGGCACAACAATATTTTTTAGCTTTTGGCTGATAATAGATGCTAATTCGTAACAAGCCGAAACTTTGAGAGCCCGAATATGGAAAAAAAGATCGCCCGGAGTAGAAACTGCAGTATAAGTGTTACCTTTAATTTCTTTAAAAGTATTTAGCTCTTTAGGCTTTGGCTGGTTGGGAAATAACGTAGTCCATGCATTTGCACCGAACCCCATTACACAACTTGTTTCCAATTCAGGAAAACGAGTTCTCATACTACGTATTAGGCCAGAAAAATTATTACAAAAATCGATTAGAATATCGCGGTTTTCAGGTGAGTAGTTGAGGTTAAAAACTAAAAAATAAGCATTCTCACAAGGTGATTTAGTAACATCTTGGTATTTCATAGAGATCCCTAAATGACTAACAATAGATGAATAGTAATTAAGTCATATATACAAAATATTGTTTTCGTTTTACACCAAAACCCTCTTTATTACAAAGAGAGGGTGAGATTTTTATCTCTATTTTTAGTATGTTAATGTGATGTATCAATTTAATTGTTCATCTGAAATATCATATTTTACAACTACACTATTTTCATAAAGTAATTCTGATGTAATTAATTGAGGAAAAGCGCCTACATTGTTTTTAGTGTAAATATCTCGCCAAATTTCATTACAACGATATACATGCTCTCCCTTTTTGATAAAAGAGGATGACTTTTCATAAATATGATAACGATATTTTCTTTCTTCACTACAAAGGAGTTCACCTTCTAATTGATGTTCAGCGACATGTAATCTAATTTGGTAATTATAAGGTGTTGGATTATATAAGATTAAATCTACGTAGTTATAAAAAATAGCGGCTCCTGAGCCAAAAGGAAGTACTCTACCTTCATCAGGAAAGGGATCAAAACTATGATTTGCCTTTTCAATCACTTTTAATTCAGAGTGTAGTGCTAACCAATGTATTAAATTACTGGCCTGACAAATTCCACCACCTACGCCTTTTCTTGCTTCACCATATGAGAGTTGCATACCATCAATAAAACCTCGTTTATAGCTAGGTTTACCGACTAAATAACAAAAAGAGAAATACTCTCCAGGTTTTATTACGATACCATCTAACGCTTTTTCAACTAATTTAAGATTCGTTATCTTATTGTATTGTAATTGAATATCACTTTCGCCACGGCGACTAATTAATTTAGATGTGTGTTTTAGGTAACGATATGAAAGTCGTTGTTCTGGTTGAACATTTTTGCTGTATTTTCGACCTGAAAATCGCCAACTAAGGGAACGAAATAAACGACGTTGTGCCACTCTCAAGGTATAAAGAATAGGGTGATAAGACGAGAATGTTCTACGCATAAAATCCTTTTAAACAATAGGGAATAGAAAGAGGTAAACGTGAGTATGATAACGATTTAATGATAATATTGATATGCTGATATCTTTAAAATAATAGGGATAAGAATTTGATCAATAAATTTATTTATTGATTTTAATTCTGAAAAAGCACCAAAATTAGAAACTTATAACATTGGCTCTTATCAGCCAGATAAGAATGTCGCAGATTAAGATTTAATAAGAAGTAATTTTTAAATTAATCTTAATATTCTATAAAGATATCTAAAAAACTCCGATACTAAATCAGAGCAAGGGAAACTTTGCTCTTTTTTTGTATATAACAATGAAAAATAAAATCATATATTTCATATGCAATATTTTCTATCCATTTTATGTTTATTTTTTCAACTAATAATTTAATTGAAATTTCATAAAAAACACATGCTAGCTCTTTAAAGTGATGAATTGATATAAGAGAGTAAAAATAGAGATTGATGATTTATTTGGTTTACACAATATGAGTTATAAAATAAGATAAAAAATCTATTTATTATTAAAAATAGTATTTAAATTTTATTTTTACTTAACAATGTTGTGTCTAAATATGAATAATACAATTAATTAAAAATAAGTTTTAATTATTAACTAATAAAGTGTTTAACTAGGTTTAAATCCTGTTTTATTTTTTCTTTTCGTATATTGTACCGCTATAACCAAAACTTGTTTATTTTAAAAAATAATATAATAATACTCATATATTGAGTTAATTGCTGATTTTCAATTGGTAAATAAATTAATCAATATATTAAAATAATATTAATAAATATATTAATAATGACTCTTTGGAGAAAAATAAATGAAGAAAAATTTACTTGCAATATTCATTGCTAGTGGTTCTATTTTTGCAGTTAATAACGCTTTAGCTGAAGATGGTACTATTGATTTTACCGGTGAAATTATAGATAACGCTTGTGAACTCGCATCGGGTTCTGATGCGTTAAAAGTGAATTTAGGTAAAGTATCTAAAACTGCATTACCAACTACTGGTAGTACGGCTTCGGCAACACAATTCACAATTAAGCTAATTAATTGCCCTGCAACAGCAAGTAGTGCAGCAGTAAAATTTGATGCAGATAATTATTCTGGTGATAATACTGTTATTGCTCTGAAAAATGAAGCTAACGTAGCAAAAGGTGTTGGTATTCAAATTACAGATGATACAAATAAGGTTATTCCGTTATTTACTGAATCAAAAAAATACCCATTAAAAACAGGAGCCAATGTTGTTAATAATTTGGACTTCCGTGCGCGTTATATTGCTAAATCTGATACCGTAACCGCCGGTCTTGCAAATGGTAATGCAACATTTACTATCAATTATAATTAAGATTATTAATTAAAAAATAAAAAGGTTTAAAGGGATTTGAACCTTTTTAATCAATTAATGGTGGGGATATGAAGGCTATTATTTATTCTTTTATTTCTTTGTTTATTTTTTTAAATACCGCAAATGCGGGGGTTGTTATTGGTGGTACTCGTGTTATTTATGATGAAGGAAAAAAAGACGTCAGTATTAGTGTCGAAAATCCAGACAATATTCCCTATTTAATTCAGTCTTGGATAGATGATATTAATGAAAAAAAACAATCAAATTTTACTATAACTCCTCCATTATTCAGATTAAATGGCAGTAATACTAATACATTAAGAATATTTCTAACTGAAAATAATTTACCTAGCGATAGAGAATCTCTTTTTTGGTTAAATATAAAAACAATTCCTGCAACAGAGAGAACAGAGAATTCTTTGCAAATTGCATTTAAAACGCAGATGAAATTAATTTTTAGACCTAAAGAATTAAAGAATGTTAATTTTATTGAAGAACAGAAAAAGTTAGAGTGGTCAAAAGTAGGAAATAAAATAAATGTAAAAAACCCAACACCTTACTTTTTCAATTTTCAGATAATTAAGTTTAATAATAAGGCTGTTGATGATGTTTCTTATGTTGCTCCTTACTCAATAAAATCATTTGATATTAATAGTGAGGAGCTACATGGCACTATTAATTGGGAAGTTATTAATGATTATGGTGCAGTTACTGATTTATCAGAGATCAAAATATAATCTTCTATAAACTTAGGTTTTAATATGAAAATGAATAAAATATGTATTAGCCTAATTTTATATTTAGGCTATACAGCTTCGCTGTATGCGGAAGGGTCTAATTTAGATAATCTTTACTTTGATCCTGATTTTTTAGAATTACCTAATAAAAGCTCAATTGATTTATCTCAGTTTGAAAATAATGAGCAGTTACCCGGTAATTATTATGTTGATATTTATGTTAATACTAATTTAATTGGTACTGAAAATATAAAATTTGAGAAAATAGATAATGGCAAGTTAATCCCCTGCTTATCAATATCCGATCTCACTAAATTTGGTATTAAAACAAGTGAATACAAGGGGTTAGAAGAAAAAGGAAATAACTGTGTTAATTTGTCAGCGATCCCTAATGCAACAAGTGAATTTAAATTTAATTCTCAACGCTTGTATTTAAGTATTCCTCAAATAGCGATGAATAAAAACCCTAGAGGATTTGTTGATTTAAATAATATAGATAATGGTATTACTGCACTGTTATTAAATTACAGTTATAGCGGTTCAAAAAATTATGATCGTAAGAGTAATGGCTCAAATACAACATCAAACTATATTAATTTAAGACCTGGAATCAATATAGGCCCTTGGCGTTTGAGAAATTATACAACTTGGTCTAATAGTGATGATAAATCTAGTAAATGGGACACTGTTTATACGTATTTATCGCGTAGCATCAATCAACTTAAAAGCCAATTAGTTTTAGGGGATGGAGTCTCACCTTCTTCTGTTTTTGACAGTGTTCCTTTTAGAGGTATTCAACTCGGTACTGATGATGATATGTATCCTGAAAGTGTTCGTGGGTATGCGCCTGTAGTACGTGGTATTGCGCGTAGTAATGCTCAGATTACGATTAGACAAAATGGTTATACCATTTATCAAACAGAAGTGGCAGCAGGCCCTTTTGAAATTAATGATCTTTATCCAACAGGAAGTAGCGGTGATTTGTATGTCACAATCAAAGAATCAAATGGAAGTGAACAACACCAAATAATACCCTTTGCTTCTTTACCCGTTTTACAACGTGAAGGTTATGTTTCTTATAGTATTACAGGAGGGGAATATCGTGCTTATGATAAAGAAATTGAAAAACAGAAATTTGGTCAATTGACATTAATTTATGGTTTGCCTTATGGAGCAACGGCTTATGGTGGAAGCCAACTTAGCAACAATTACCAAGCGTATTCTATTGGTGTAGGACAAAACTTAGGTGCATTAGGTGCAATTTCAATAGATGTTACTCAAGCAAACTCAAAATTAAATAATGGTGATACATCGCGTGGGCAGTCTTATCGTTTCAGATATAACAAAAATCTAAATACGATTGGAACGAATATAGCCCTAGCAGGCTACCGTTATTCAACTGACGGATATTATAGTTTGGCGGAGGTTTTTGACGAATATCGAAATGGTATCAGTGCACCCGAAATAGAACGCCGTCGTAATCGAGCGGAAATTACGATTAATCAGAATTTGGGAGAGCAATACGGTTCTCTTTCTATCGGATATGTCAGAGAAAACTACTGGAATAGTGATAGAAAAACGCAGTCAGCCACTGTGGGATATAACAACAGCTGGCAGGGTATTAGTTACGGTTTAAATTATACCTATAATAAAAATACAAATAATTATTCTTATAGATCGAGCAGTTACTCTAAAAGTAGTGATGACCACCAATTAGCGCTATCGGTAAGTGTACCTTTTAGTGTTTTTGATGATACGTTTTATTATAACTTCAACACTAATAGCAGTAGTCAAAGTCCAAGTACAGGAAGTGTGGGGCTTTCTGCATCTCAATTAAATAATCGATTAAATTGGAGTCTACAACAAGCATTTACAAACCAAGATCAAGGATCTTCGGGAAATTTAAATGCATCGTATAAGGGTAAGTACGGTGAAATGACGGGAGGGAGTGGATATAGTAAAGATAATTATAATTTATATTATGGTGTTAATGGTAGTTTAGTCGCGCATTCTGGCGGTGTTGTTTTAGGTCAACAGCTTGGTGAAACCTCGGCGATTGTGAACATTCCTGAAGCTTCTGATGTTGCTGTTTTAAATCAGGCTGGGGTAGAAACTAACAGTTATGGTTATGCTTTAGTGCCTTATATTACACCATACCGTAAAAATACGATTGATATTGATACTTCAGCATTACCAGAAAATACGGAATTGGCGTTAACGACCCAGACTGTTTCTCCTAGTCGTGGTGCATTAGTAAAAGCAAATTTTTCTGCAAATGTTGGTTATCGTGCATTAATTGCATTGACGTTGGAAAATGGTGAATTAGTTCCTTTTGGAGCACAAGTTATTTTTAAAGATAACCCACAATTAAATAACATCGTAGGTAATGATGGTGAAGTTTATTTATCTGGGTTAAGTGAAAAAGGACAATTTATTGTTAAATATAATAATAAACAATGTAGTGCAAATTATAACTTATTAGGCGTCTCTCATTATTTAGGACTTTATAAAACTACCGTAGTTTGTCATAAATAAATGATATAAATATTTTATTAATTAATTGCATTATTACAGCTAATTTAAATATAGCTGTCGATATCTGCTACGCGTAGGAAATGAAAATGAAAAATATAATCAATAAGTTATTTTTGATAAATGTTCTAATAATAAGCTCAACATCGTGGGCTTCAGACAGCGTTAACTTAAATTTTACAGGCAATATTAGAGTTGCTACATGTAACATTTCTAATGGAGATAACGTTAATGTTGATTTAAAAAATATACCGGCTGCTAATTTTGAACAGGCAAATTCTGGCTCTAATTGGAATGATTTTTATATTACTTTTACAGATTGCTCTACAGCGATTAATCAAATTAGTGTTACTTTTTCAGGTATTTCTGATGCGGCTGATATAAATAGTTTATATAAAAATCAAGGAACTGCTAAAAATATTGCAGTGCAATTAGAAAATGGGCCCGGTTCAATAAAGCTTGGAAACAAAAAATCATTGGTTGTTACATTAAATGGACGAAACGATGTCAGATTATGGTTACGAACCCGCGCTTTTAGTCCGTCAGGAAAAGGAATGCCAGGAACAATCTCAGCGAAAGTAACTGCAAATATCGTCTATTTATAGAAGAGAAATAATATGAAAACCACGATCTTTTTATTTTTGTTTTTTTCATCTATGGCCATGGCTAGCTCAGTTAATATCAATATTTATGGAAAAGTAACTATATCTCCTTGTGTGATCGAGAATAAGAACTATTTAATCGACTTTAAAAAAGTAAATATTAGAGATTTAAAAAATAATCAGAACACAGATTGGATCAATTTTTCAATAAAACTAAAAAATTGTCCAATAAGCACACAAAAAGCGACGCTAACGATAGCGGGAACAGCAGATCCTAATAATGGAAATTATTTTATTAATAATGGAACTGCAAAAAATATTGCACTAAATTTAGTTGAAAATAGAAATAAAACCATAATAAAGAATGATAGTAAATTAGAGGCGATAATTAATAGTCAAACAAAAATAGCAGAATATCCATTAGCGGCAAGGTTAATTAAAACCGGTGATGGAATAAGTACGGGAACATTTAAAAGTCATCTTGAGTTTACATTAATTTATAATTAAAAACTACTTAACCTAGGAGTGGAAAGTGATTAATCGCTATCCAGTATCAAAAGCAATAGGTAGAAAAATTACTTATTATAGAAAAATGAAGGGGATTTCATTAGACGAATTGGCTGCACTAATTGGAGTTAGCCAACAACAACAATCAAGATATGAAAGAGGAGTTAATAGAATTAATCTGGATAGACTTAATCAATATGCAGAAATATTTAATATTCATATAAAAGATTTTTTTATTTTGGATGAAAAAGATGATTATGAAATTAAAACTATCCTGTTAAAAAAGAGTGAGGCTAAAAATGGAAAATATAATAATTAAGCCATTATTATTAGGTGGAATATTAATTTACTCTACTTATTCTACAGCGGCATGTATACAAAATCCAAATTACAATAATGTGATAGTTGATGTACCAAATCGTGTTTTTAATATTCAACATGATGATTTGACAACAAGAACACTTGCTACAATTACACTTAATTATAGGCCGGCTAATATAACTTCATTTAAAGGAAACAGTGGTGAGTGCGGAAGAAATGCTTTTATTAAAGGTGATTTTATTAATGGATGGATACCTAATTCTAATCGGATAGCAGCAACTAATATTCCAGGAATTGGAATAAAAGTAAAAATGAATAATATGGGTTATATCAATCTTAAATATACTGGCGCTAACCAGCCTAGCAATGCAATTATAGAGAAATTTCAGATTATTAACCCTGCTTGGACGGTGGAAATAATAAAAACAGGCAGGGTAACTCAATCGGCCGTATTAAAGGGCGGAAATTTAGCACGAATGATACAACATAATACTTTACCTGCTAATCACCAATGGATTTTATCAACATTAAGAATTCCAGTTGGTGCAATAAAAGTAAATTCTTTAAAATGCACAACAAAATCAGATAACTATAATATAAGTTTAGGAACTTGGTACGATACACAATTTAAAAATATTGGAGATGTGAGTCAAAATGTTAATGTTCCTATTACGTTGAGTTGTGCCGCTGGAACAAATATTAAAGCAACGGTGACAAGTAGTGCAGGATATATTGATGCAAATACAGGAAAATTAAATTTATCGGGTTCTAACCGTGCAACAGGTATTGGCATCCAAATAGTTAATAGTAATAACAATCCAATTAAATTAAATACAAAGCTTAATTTACAAAATAATGTTCCTTCTGGTGATTATATTTTTAACTGGAAGGCGCGTTATATTAAGACCGGCAATAAAATAACTGCAGGTACAGCAAATTCAGTCGCAACAGTCAATATTTTATATGAATAATATATTGTATTTTATTTGTTTATGAGGACGTTTGCTATGAACAAGAAAATATCAAAATTAGTTGGAAAAAAGATCCGAAGTCTGAGAGAGATGTATTGCATGACTGGGGATGAACTCGGTGCATTACTTGGTATTAGTCAACAACATCAATCACGTTATGAAAATGGGGAAACGAACATTCACGCTGAAACGCTCTATTGTTTATCTTATTTTTTTGATGTTGAACCTGAATACTTTTTAAGTGATTTGCTTATTGAAGATAATAAGCTTGAGAAAGATAAAATCGATAGTAAAAAGAATCGCTACATGGCTGAAGTGCTATTTATACAATGAAGCTTTTTTAAAATAATGCCTAAGATGTGACTCATCATTTGAATAATGGTGTGATCACGAATACTTAGGCATTAATATATTTTGGGAAATTTATTCCTACCAATACCCCAATACTTTCCACCATACGCTGCCAAGCGTGATCCAGATGATAAGATTAACTACACTCATTACAAAGCCTGTTTTCCACCATTCACCTAATGTGGCATAACCTGAACCAAAAATAATGGGCGCCGTACCTGTACCATAATGTGTTAATGACATCATTAATGAAGATGAGAATGCCAAAATCAGCCCTAATAACATTGGTGGTGCACCAAGGGCTAAACCTGCAGCATAAAAGGCGGCAAACATTGCCGTAATATGCGCGGTGGTACTGGCAAAGAAATAGTGAGAATAAACGTAAATTAGTACCAGTAATATCATGCCACTGACCCAACTTATTCCCATACTATCAATACTTGCCCCAACACTGAGTGACAACCATTTAATTAATCCTAATTTTCCTAAGAAGGATGCCATCATAACTAATGCAGAGAACCAAACTACGGTATCCCATGCACCTTTATTTTTTAAAATATCATCCCAGTTTAAAACGCCTGTACATAATAAAATCGACAAACCAATAAATGCTGCTGTTGTTGCATTAATGCTAAATCCATCACCAAATAATAATGCTGGGACACCAGCCCACATAATTAATAATAAGGCGAAGACGGCAAGGGTTATTTTTTCAGGTAATGAAATAGGCCCTAATTGCGCTAAACGCTCTTTAGCAAAATGAGGAGCATTCGGGGTACTGGTTATTTCAGGTTTATAAAGAAGATAGATAACAATTGGCATTAATATTAATGAAACAATAGCGGGCACAAACGCAGCAATTGCCCACATAGACCAACTAAGCTCATGTGTAGGATCAGTTTCACTGATAATTAAACTCACAATAAGTGGGTTAGGGGCTGTTGCCGTAATAAACATGGCAGAAGTAATTGGATTTATATTGTAGTTCACTAAAGAGAGGTAACGACCTATTTTACCACTTGTACCATCTTCTACTTTAGAGTGAAAACTGTCTGAAATTGAACGCATAATTGGGTGAATAATACCACCACCCCGTGCAGTATTACTTGGCGTTACTGGTGCTAATATTGTTTCGGCAATGGCTAATGAATAGGCTATTCCAATCGTTTTTTTGCCAAATAGTGAAATAAAATAATAACCAATTCTGGCACCAAGCCCAGTTTTATTTAGGCTCATAGAGACCATAATGGAAATACCAATTAACCAGATAAGATCATTGGAAAAACCACTTAATGCATCACCGATAGCAGCTTTAGTTGAATTTGGATTAGTAACACCTGTAACAGCCACTAATGCAATAGCAATAATAGAAACAGCACCGATAGGAAGTGCTTTACCGATAATAGCAGCGATAGTACCGACAAAGAGTGCTAATAAATGCCAAGCATTGGGGTCAACACCTTGTGGTACGGGGATAAGAAACCAGATAATGAGGGTAATAGAAACGGCGATTAATGTAGAGATGGGACGTAATGGAGTTAATTTATTCATCAGGTTATTCCATTAAGTTGCAGGTTAAATAAATAATCAGAAGTAAAAAGTAAAGTTAATAAGTATTTTATTAAAGATAATCTTATTAACATATTATTAAATATTCATTGACTGGTGTCATAAAAACAAAATTATTTATTAACTTAATTTTAAAATAAGCAGGTTTATGTAACTTAATGTTATTAAAATATAGGGTGATTATAATGTTATTAACAATGGATGAATAATCGGAAATAATATTTTCTACTATTTTTTGACGTAATATCGGCACCTGAAACAATTCAGCAAAATATTGAAAATAACCTAATAGGTGATACACAATGAATGGTCTCTACTATTTTTGAAAGTCATTGGGTTGCTGATTTATTGTTTTACATAATATTTTTCAACGCTATTTTACCAAAATAATTAAGATGTAACTAAGTTAACTTTTTTAAAAGAATAAGCTATACAGTTTGTCTGTGAATGTTTTACTAACAATATGAAATTAAGAATTTAATTTAAAACTATTAAGCAGTAACTTAAATCATAAAATTTATATTCTTTTTATTTTAAACCCATGTTAAATACAAGGTTTTATCTTATGGATTTAAATGAAACTAAAAATAATGGATAATTTTAAAAGTTAAAATAAAAATATATTTTTTTATTTGTTGATAATAATTTCTTACTATTGTATGTTGTAAAATTGTAAACTCATTATCGTTTATATTTGTTTTATATGAGCTTTTTATTGCAACAAATGTTTCCTTATTGTTAAATTTATCTCTTTGTTTTTAGGTTCTATTCCTGAATTAATAAACTTTTCTCATCATAATTTATTTAATAAATACCGTTCGATTAAATAAAAATTTTTTACAATAAATAAGTGTGACTTCTGTCACTCTACTTTTCAATATTTCTTCAGTATGTTTATACGCAGAGATTAGAAATTAATAAATCAGACATTTATTTATATTGCTTAATAATTTAAGCAAATAGGCTTCTTATTATCAAAAAAACGAAATGCAAATAGATATGTGCTGTTACATATATTAAATGCGTTAAGGATATCATAATGATCCATGCTTTTATTAAAAAAGGGAGCTTTCAGGATTCAGTAAGCCTGATGATTATTTCCCGAAAATTAAGTGAAGCCCCAGAGGTGGAAGAAATTTCCGTCATGATGGGAACACCAGCGAATAAATCTCTTCTCGATGTCACCGGTTTCTGGCATGACATGTTTAACGAAGCAACACCGAATGACATTTGTGTTTCGATTAAAGCGGAATCAGACGATCCTGCCATTATCGATATGATCTCTACGGCATTAGAAGAAGCTCTTGCAGAAATTGCAAGTGGTCAAAAAGGTGGTAACAAATTAACGACAGTACGTAGCTGGCGTACTGCTAAACAAAAAAGCACTAATGCCAATATGTTACTTATCTCTATTGCTGGTGAATATGCCGCGGAATTGGCTGACACGGGCTTAGAAGATGGTTGTAACGTTATGCTGTTCTCTGACAACGTTTCTATCGCAGATGAAAAAGCATTAAAAGAAAAAGCAGCTGCAAAAGGTCTGATTGTGATGGGACCTGACTGTGGTACGGCAAATATTGCAGGAGCTCCTCTTGCTTTCGCTAACATTGCACCGAAAGGCTCAATTGGTATTGTTGGCGCATCAGGGACAGGTATTCAAGAAATTACCTCTCAAATCGTTTTACAGCGCCAAGGTATTTCTCATTCAATTGGCCTAGGTGGTCGTGATTTAACAGAGCAAATTGGTGGTATCAGTGCGATCACTGCTATCAATATGTTGGCGGCAGATCCTAATACGCGTGTTATTGCTTTTGTTTCTAAGCCACCAGCGCCTGCTGTTCGCCAAAAAATTATTGCCGAAATGAAACGCCATAATAAACCGATTGTGGCGCAATTCTTAGGTACAACACCTGAGAAATTCCAAGACGACAATATCTATTTTACTCGCACGTTAGATGAAACGGCGCGCATTGCGGCTGAATTAGCACGTGTTGAAGATATCGCAGCGGAATTACCAAAAGTTACAGGTAAGAAAATTATTGGTCTTTATGCCGGTGGTACGTTAGCGGCTGAATGCGCCATGTTGTTATCTGAAAAACTTAATGTTGAAGTCGATAACGAGCATAAACAAGGCACGATGCTAGATGCTGATGGTCACAAAATCATCGATATGGGTGATGATTTTTATACACAGGGTAAACCACACCCAATGATTGACCCATCTACTCGTAACAAATTTATCAGTGAGCTAAGTAATAAAACAGAAGCTGGCGTGTTACTGGTTGATTTTGTTATTGGTTATGGTGCAACTCAAGATCCTGCCGGCGCGTTAATTCAAGAAATCAAAAAACTGAATGAAAAACGTGGCGAAGCTAATCCATTAATCACCATCGCAACGATCACTGGTACTGAAGACGATCCACAAAACCGCAGCGAACAGCAAAAACAGCTAAAAGAAGCGGGCATTATTGTCATGGATACGTTGCCAGAAGCGGTTTTATTAGCAAAAGAATTAATCCAGCCACATCCAGCAGAAGCACATGCTGAAGTGCCACCACTGCTTAACGGGATCTCTGTGATCAACGCAGGATTACGTAGCTTTGCAGACGATCTGCAATCAAGTGGCACCCCTGTTGTGCATTATCAGTGGGCACCTGTCGCAGGTGGCAATAAAAAACTGGCTGAAATATTAAAGAAATTGAAATAAGGAATTGCAGATATGTACTCAACTATCGAACAAGCGAATGAAGCAGTTATCGAACGTATCCGTGAAGCCCGTCCTCACTGGTGTGATGTTAGCTTAGCAAAAGAAGTTGTTCCTGTTTTAGAAACGGGTAAAAAATTACTTCACGCAGGTCCACCAGTAACTTGGGGTGAAATGAGTGGTCCTGTTCGTGGTGCATGTATCGGTGCTTCTTTATTTGAAGGCTGGGCAGAAACGGAAGAACAAGCATTAGCGATGTTAGAAGCAGGGGAAATCGAGTTTATTCCTTGCCATAACGTGAATGCAGTAGGCCCAATGGGTGGTATTACTTCTGCTCATATGCCAATGCTGGTTATCAAAAATCACATTCATGGTAACTACGCTTACTGCAACATGAATGAAGGTATCGGTAAAGTGATGCGCTTTGGAGCTTATGGCCCTGATGTGCAAGAGCGTCTACATTGGATGCAAAAAAGCTTAGCGCCAGTATTAAAAGCAGCGATTGCCACTTTCGAAAATGGTATTGACCTGACTGCAATTATGGGTCAAGCAATTACTATGGGTGATGAATTCCACCAACGTAATATCGCAGCTTCAGCCCTGTTACTGCGTCAATTGGCACCAGTATTAAGTACATTAGATTTTGAAGATGCTGAAATCACAAAAGTGACTAAATTCCTGAGCATTACCGATCAGTTCTTCCTGAACTTAGCAATGGCTTACTGTAAAGCGGCGATGGATGCAGGTGCTCAAATCAAGCAAGGCACTATCGTTACTGTTATGACCCGTAATGGTAGCAACTTTGGTATCAAAATCAGTGGAATGGGCGACCAATGGTTTACTGCCCCAGTAAATACACCACAAGGTCTGTTCTTCTCTGGTTTTAGTCAAGCAGATGCAAATCCAGATATCGGTGACAGTGCAATTACTGAAACTTTCGGTATTGGTGGCGCAGCAATGGTTGCCGCACCGGGTGTAACACGCTTTGTTGGTGCATCAGGTGGTATGGATGCAGCACGTGAAGTGACTGAAGAAATGGCTGAGATCTACCTTGCTCGTAACATGATGTTGCAAATTCCAACTTGGGATTTCCAAGGTGCATGTTTAGGATTAGATGCTCGTCGCGTTGTTGAAACGGGTATTACACCACTGATTAACACGGGTATTGCACATAAAGAGCCGGGTGTTGGCCAGATTGGTGCAGGTACTGTACGCGCACCTTTAGGTTGCTTTGAAAAAGCGATTGTTGCATTAGCAGAAGAGTTAGGCATCGATGCTTAATCGTGCTTTGTAACGATAAATCACAGCAATAAAGGGGGCATTATGCAAATTCAAGCACTTCAAACCAGCCAGCATATCACTGACTTTGAAGGTGAGATTAAATGTGTGGGCATTTATGATCATGCTTTGAATTTCATTTGTCCTCAACAACGCTTAATCACTTTTCATCGCGAAGGAAGAGGATTAAGCCCGATGGGATGGTTATTGAAACAAGATGATTTCGATTATTTTGCTAAACAGTGCCATCCCTCGGTCATGATGAGTCTAAAAGATCATCAAGCCATACTTGCAAATAAACTCACTCTACTCGCAGGTCAGAGAGAGGATTTACGTTTACAAGATAAAGCGGAACTAGATTTGCGTTGGTTAGAAAGTTTTTTTTCTCTGCTCTCACCCTCGATTGCGACAGGGTTATATGGGCCATTAAAAAATTATCGCCAAATCGCGCAACTTAATGAAATTAAATTATTAACTAAGCTATTTCATAATCAGTTATTAGGCAATGCTGTTAACTGGGCTATTTTTACAGGGAAAGGCCCCGGGTTAACACCAAGCTCAGATGATATGCTGGTGGGTATGTTATTTGCGCATTATTTAGCAGAGCCAGAAAATAAACTTAATAATTTTTTTTATAACACACCGCCTTTATCTGAATTGACCACCGTTGTCAGTAAGCATTATTTGGAATATGCCACCCAGGGAATATTTTCTACCTATCTCATTCAACTAGGTAAAAAAATAAAGAATAAAGAGATTATTTTTAAGGATATGTTGGAAATACTCTCTATTGGTCATCATTCCGGTGCAGATACATTACTGGGATTATGGATTGGTTACCAAACTAAAAAACAACAACAGCATATTTATTAATTTTTTTTAATAAAAGAATTTATATAAACATTCGGATACGGATAATTATGAAAACAATTGTTATTGCTTTAGGCGGAAATGCATTATTGCAACGCGGAGAAATTTTGTCTGCTGAAAATCAATATAAAAATATTGAATTGATGTCAGAGACAATTAATAAATTAGCTAAAGAGTATCGTGTTGTATTAGTACACGGCAATGGGCCTCAAGTTGGATTGCTTGCACTACAAAACCTGGCATATCAAGCTGTTCCAGCCTATCCGTTGGATATTCTAGTGGCTGAAAGCCAAGGTATGATTGGTTATATGATGATGCAAAAAATTAATCAAAATAACCCAAATCAAGCTATTACAACGGTAATGACACGTGTTTCTGTTGATATTAATGATGAAGCATTTAACGATCCAAGTAAATTTATTGGCCCTATTTATGATGAAGCTGATAAAGAAGAATTAATTGCGAAGTATCAATGGACATTTAAACAAGATGGTAAACATTACCGCCGTGTTGTGCCATCACCAACACCGAAAAAGATTATTGATATCGAAGCAGTAAGACTTTTATTAGATAAAGGTCATATTGTTATTTGTGGTGGTGGTGGCGGTATTCCAGTTAACAACACAAATAATGAATTTATTGGTAGTGAAGCGGTTATTGATAAAGATTTAACAGCGGCTTTAATTTCTCGTGAATTAAATGCAGAACACTTTGTTATTTTAACAGAGGCTGATGCTATTTATAAAAATTGGGGTACACCAGAACAAGCTGCAATTCGTGAAGCAACACCAGAAGAACTTGCACCAATGGCTGTCGCTGATGGCGCAATGGGACCAAAAATTATGGCGGTGAGTGATTTTGTTAATGCAACAGGGCAACAAGCTCATATTGGTGCATTACAAAATATTCAACAAGTTATTGAAGGTCAGTCTGGCACTTTAATTTATAAGTCTTAATAAAAATTCTTTCAGGAGCGTCATTATGAACGATGCACAAGTGAATGAGAAAGGCAAAGTCCCTTATTGGGTCAAACTGACCATTATCTTCTTCTTTGGTTGGATTGCACTTTATGGTAGTCGCGCCATTGTCGGCCCATTAATGGTAAATATTGGTGCTGAGTTTGATCTTACTAAAGCTCAACTTGGTTCTATCATGAGTATTTTCTTTATCGGATATACTGCACTCAATATTCCATCAGGCATGATTGGTGACTATTTAGGTAAGAAAAAAGTATTAGTAACAGGTGTTGTGCTCTTTGGTGGGTTCACCATTATTGCGGGTATGATGCCAACTTACGTGACCTTTATGTTTGCATGGGTCATGGTGGGGATCTTCCAAGGCTTCTATTATGGTCCTCAGTATGGCTTATCTTCAGAAGCGATACCGAAACATCGTATTACGCTAGGTAGTGCGATTATTAATAGTGGTATGGCATTTGGTCTGTCTATTGGTTATTACATCTCAAGTATTTCTGTGGGTGAGATGGGAATGAGCTGGCGTGCGCCGTTCTATATTATCGGTGTGCCAATTATCATTATTGGTTTGGTGATGTTATGGATCATTAAAGATAAACCCAAAGCACAACCTGCGACAGAAGCTGGCGCACCAAAACAGAAAGTTAAACTGACATTTAAAGATTTATTTGGTAATCGCAATATCAACCTTGCGTATGTCACTATCTTCTGTTCAATCTATGGTTTCTTTGTATTAGTCACTTGGTTACCGTACTACTTAGAAACTGAACGTGGAATTACAGGGACACAAATTTCAACTATCGCATCATTAATGCCGTGGTTTGCTATTCCTGGTTCACTTCTTTTTAGCTGGGTTTCAGATAAAATTGGTCGTCGTAAACCGGTATTACTGATTATGTTACCGTTGTCATTAGTCGCTATTTTGGCTGTGCCAATGTCAGAATCAATGCCTGTGTTAATTGGTGCGCTGATCCTTTATGGTATTGTAGGTAAAATCAGTACAAACCCAGTATTAGTTGCTGTAGTTGCTGATAACTCACCACGACATGCGTTAGGTACATCGTTTGGTGTTTATAACTGTATTGGTATGTTGGGTTCGGTTTTTGCGCCAACACTAACGGGTTTCTTATCAGATAAAACAGGAAGTATGGACTCAGGTTTCTACTTTGCCGCTATTCTGATTTGTATTGGTATTGTGGCAAGCCTCTTTATTAAAGAAAGCAACAATAATAAAGAAGAAGCAAAAGCGTAATTCTTTATTCAGATAATTACTGAATTAGCAGCAAAAGGGCAAACTTCGGTTTGCCCTTTTAATTTAAAGGATCGTAAAACGATTGCACGCTGGGATGATTTTGCTTAAATAATTCCACTAAATGACTGACTACCGCACCTTTTTTATCTTCACACCAAGCTAAAGAAAGTGGTGAATTATGACGACGATTTCTTACTTCTTTGGCAATTAGCTGCCCACTATCAATAAGTGGTTTGCACAAACTTAATGGTAAAAATCCGATACCGACGCCTTTTAAATGACAGGCTAATTTGGTGTGTAAATCAGGAACGCGAATTTCGTGCTGACCCGATAAGCGCCATGCTGTACGTTTAGAAAGATGGCGAGACGTATCCTCGACGTTTACTGCAGAATACATACGCATTTGATCATCACTTAATACACCACTGATATTGGCTAAAGGATGATTAGGCGCGACAACAAATTGCCATTGAATTTCGCCCATAGCACATATGTTAATATTATTCTTAAGGGATTCATTACCCGTCACACCGATAGCAAAATGATAATCTTCGTTAATAAGCGCATCCCAAACCCCCATATAGACTTGGCGAGTAATATGAAATTGGGTAGACGGAAAACGTTGATGAAGACAAGCCAACATACTGGCAACAGCAGTGCGATCATAGAGAAGATTATTAATGACAATATTGACCTGATGTTCGACACCTGCGTTCATTTGCTGAAGTTCCACAGGCATTGACTCTAACCATACAATCCATTGGCGACATTTCTCTAATAGATATTCACCCGCAGGCGTGAGTGTCACGGTTCTTGTGGTGCGATTAAAAAGTTGGGTGCCGATATTTTCTTCTAATGTTTTTATACGGTAACTAATCGCAGCTGATGTCTTGTGAAGAACATCTGCTGCTTTGGTAAAACTTTGGCAATCGGCAACCTGAATAAAGGTACGGATCATTTCTTGGTCTAACATATCTTTTGTCCTGGTAATAAGAGAGGCAAAATATCAGCAGAGAATGCTGAATTTAAAAAAGCAAATAGAGCAAAGCTTACCTATTTTTTCTTAGGTCTATACCGCAAAGTAAGACAACTTCTTATCGTGTTAATGGATGTTATTATTTTTGACTTATTGTTGTTTGCCGTATGAAGTTTTGATTATTTATAGATAAGCGATAGAGCATACTAACAAAAATTTCACCAGATGATGGGCGCAAATAAGAGTATCTGTGTTCTATTTATGTGATAGCTTTCACGTTTCACTTATCCTTTTACTGATGAAGTTAAGATATCAGTAAAAGGCAGTGAAGATCAGAATAAAAAATAGAGATCACGCTATTTTAAATGGGTAAGTAAAAAAGAGCAGGTGAGTCAGATTAAGCGCAAAGTGAAATAGCGTTGAAACCCAAAGCCGACCACTCCACATCCAAGCTAATCCATAAATAACACCTGCCAACGAAGCGAAAATAACTAATAGTATTCCTCCTGCAATGTGCGCAAGGCCAAAGATTATCGCTGCAATTAATAGCGCAACATAAGGAGGAAGGTAACGTGATAAGGTTTGCTGAATAACACCTCTAAATAATGCTTCTTCAGCAAGTGATACAAAAAAGAGGTTTGCGAGAATAAATGCAGGTAACCATGATGGTAAATGCAATTCAATTGCTAATCCTCCCAGTTTTACAGCGATTAATAGCAATGCAGGAATAGCAATAATTAGTATTGCCCACTGTAATTTATTTGCTTTTTTTAATGGTTCGCAAACAAAAAGCGTAGGAATAAAGATCAGAAAAATAAAAGGTAATAATGCTTTATCGGCATTGAAATAAAAAGAAAAAGGGGCGCTTTTCATCCCTATAATGGCATGTGAAAGGTAGCGTAAATTGTTAAAACCAGGAATAAGATGAAAGGCTAAGCCACTAGCAATGATAATAAGAGCAAAAATGATAATTGCCCGAAGCAGTGGTTGTGTTTTATAACGGGAATAAGCAAATGTTAATAACAGAATACTAAAGATAATCGGCAAAGTTTGCCATGTAATAACATCTGTTATAAACGCGCTAAGTGCTGTAAAAATGAGTGTAATAAATGCAATAGTGCGATTAAAACCCAAAAATAACAAAGAAAAAGCAAGAAGTATCCAAGTGATCATAATTTTAAAGGAGCTAAAATGAAAAGGAGCGCTAGGGTAAAAGATAGCAGCCTTCTAGGCTATCATTATAAATAAAATAGTAGAGAAAGCAGACCTCTTTATTCACAATGTTTTTATTTAATTATTTGATTTATATGTAAAATACTTAGTATTGATTTTTAATCTAAAATTAAAACAAATGTTTAATTTATATAATGATTGTCAATTTGTGATATTGAATTAGTATGAGAAAAAAGATGAGTATAAAAATGCCGATAGTTTTAATATCGGCATTTTAGTCTATATAGGATAGTTTACTTTTGATTAAACAAAGTAAAACTAAACGTAAAAATAGCGAATAACATGGAAGAAAATAGGGGCTGCAAAACAGAGGGAATCCATTCTATCCATCATGCCACCATGACCTTCTATCATTGTGCCAAAGTCTTTTACACCACTGTCTCTTTTTATCGCTGACATACATAAACCACCAGCAAAACCCGCCAATGTAATAACTAAAGAGAGTAAAAATGCTGCCCACCATGAGAAAGGCGTTGCCCACCACAACATCATACCAATAAGACTAGCCGAGATAATGCCGCCGAAAAAACCTTCGACTGTTTTATTTGGGCTTAATTTAGGCACGATAGGATGTTTGCCAAATAATTTACCAAAGACATATTGGAGTACGTCAGAAACTTGTACCACAATCATTAAAAAGAGCAGTAGGTTAATATTACGACCTTCAAAACCTTCAATTGGCAACATTAATAGTGCAGGAGCATAACTCAGGCAATAAATGGCTATCATTACACTCCATTGCACTTTTGCCATACGCTCTAAGAAATGGCGGGTATCACCTGAAAGTGCCATGCGTGTTGGGATTAATAAGAAGGCGTAAACAGGGATAAATACCGCCATTAAGTTATACCATTGCACACCAACAAGAATGTATTGGAGAGGCAATATAACGAAGAAACACCAGAAGAGCGCTTCATGATCGCCACGATGTGTGGGGGTTAAGGTGATAAGTTCGCGTAATGCAAGCCATGAGATAATAGCAAATAGGATGACAGATCCGATTGCCCCAATCCCTATTGCAACACCTGCAATAATACACATTACCCACCATGCGTTGATCCTTGAATTAAGATTTTTGATAGTGGATGTTGGGCCTTTTACTGCCGCTAAAATAGCGCCAATAATGCTGGCGATAATTAAGAAAGAGAAGAGTCCGATAAATATCCAGAGGACTTCGTTATTAATACGTTCCATTGTGTAGCTCCTCTAACGCATTTTTTGCTCTTACCAGAAACTCTTGTTTACTTTCATTTTCATGAGTTGATCCAATAGGGGCACCAAAAATTGCACTACAAATAACGGGAACAACTAAGCGAGAGCCTTTAGGTAGGACTCGATTTAAGTTTTCCAGATAAATAGGGACTAATTGCACATTCGGATTTTTACGAGAGAGATGCCAAAGTCCCGCTTTAAAATCTTGAATTGATTCGCCATTACCTCGAGTACCTTCTGGAAAAATAATTAAAGAATCCCCTCGGTCTAAAATTTCTTGCATCAGAGCAAGTGCATTGGTTTTATTTGGTGCAGATGATGCCGAGTCATTAGCGGGTTGTTTTACAACCTCTTCGCAAGAATTTTCTTCTTGTGGAAAATTCATTTTGGCAGCATGACGAGGGATAAGAATGGCTCTAAAGATACGACGAGATAAATAACGACGTAAGCGGTTTTTATTCCAATAATCTTCAGCGGCAACTGGATGAACATAAGGGCGAATATTGGGCGAAAGACAAGACCAAATAACTAAGCCATCAAGATGGCTAGAGTGGTTAGCGTAATAAATGCAAGGTGTATCTTTTGCAATAGGTGAGGTTTGTTTAGCGCGAATACCTGTTAAAAATCGACAAATAGAGACTAAGACGGATGATACCACTTTTGCATCGAAAGCAAGTTTTCCATTTTTCATTAATCAGACACCTTGTGCTAAATCCCGTAAAATTCGACGGGTTCTGAAAATTGTGGTCAGCGTTGAACCTAAAATAATAATCCATAATGAAATAAAAAAGAGCCATATTCCCCAAAGACTGGGAATAAATGCAGCAATAACAGCAACAGAGGTTAATAATGCCATTCGGTGTTGTTTTGCCATTGGGCCTGTAAATTGTTGCTCTAACCCACAAGCTCCACCTAATACGCGAACATAAGCGGTCATTACTGCAAAAAAAGCCCCCACCCAACTCAACGTAATGGCCATAGAAAAGTCAGGAGATAACCCATAACCAACACCCAAAATAATTAAAGTATCGGCAATTCTGTCTGGTAATTCATTATAAACAGCACCTACAGGGCTTTTCATACCTCCTTCGACGGCAACCATACCATCTAATAAATTACAAATGAGGCGACCTTGGATCATGATCGCGCCAAGGATCAGTAAGATTGAGCGTAATAATCCAGATGTGTAAAAGAGAGCACAAAAAAGTGATAAGGCTGCAAGTAATGCAAATACGACGCTAAATACGGAAATACCGTTTGGGGTTGCTCCTTTTTGTTGTAAGTAGCGACTACACTTTGTGGCCCAGTTTGTTTGCCTTGCTTTTATAGGACGGCGGTTTTTATCTTGAGCGTTCATTTTTCTTTTTAAAAAGCGAGTTAGGAGGGTATAGCATAAAGGCATTTGGACAAAGTGAGAATAAGAATAAACGTATAAGTTTGTCTTATGTTTTTTTGTGTGGATTAATTTATTCTTGTTATGCTCTTATTAAGATTATAAAACAATCATTAATATTCATTTGTTTTTATAGGTGTTAATACTTGTTCACAACTAGTATATTATACTTACATAAGACGATCATTTAATGATATTCTTTATTTGACTGTTATTAAGTAAAAATAATAAATGATGTATTACATTAATTAAACTATAAAGAGAATAAATTTCTTAAGTAAAATTGAGTATAAATGGAAATACTTATTATTATTTCTTATTTTACAGTTTAAATAATTACAATTAAAACGTTTTGGTTAGAATTTTCTTATAAAGAAACTCTTTTTTAGAGCTAAAATCAAAACGCATAAATAGTCTTTAAATGGGTATAAAAAAGAGACGAGGATTTCTTTTGTGTTATTTTTTAATCATTAATAATTTTCTTCGTGAAATAAGAATAAAGAAAATGAGAAATTAAAAAATAAGAATAATCATCTTTATAACAAGTAAAAAATGATTTATATCAAATTAATGCTTTCATCTTTTCTTGTGTTTCTATTATTAATAAAGAAAATCATAATAGTTATTAATAATAGAGATTATGAAAATGAGATATACGAGTGTTTTAAATTGAAATTAAACTACCCCTAATGAAAGGGGGCATCAAAATAAGTTGCCACCCTTTATATCGTAGAATGGTGTCTAACGTATTAATTATTCCCATATTAGGTGTAATTCATCCAAAATAGAATATTTTTAGAAGTACAGCTTTCTCTCATTAATAAAAGATAATGAAAGTTAAACAGGTCATATCGTTATATCGCTAGATAATACAACCTATTGATAAATAGAAATCACATTGTAAATTAGTTTGTTCTTAAGTCATATTTCTTAAAGAAATCATATTCTTGAACTAATTGTGGTAGTGATCTTATTCTCAATTTTGTATACATGTTTGAACGATGTACTTCAACTGTTCGAGGCGATAGCGAAAGTTTTTCTGCTGCTTCTTTACTCGTATTTCCTTCAAGGATCATCTCCATAACCTCTTTTTCTCTATTAGATAACTTACTAAATTTATCTTTTAGAGATATATATGTTCGGAATTGCTCAACTTCACTTTCATAATGTAGAAAAGATTCCGAGACAATATTAAGAAGTTCATTCACATTTAGAGGACGAGTTAAATATTCAAAAGCTCCTGATTTAAATGCGTTACGACAACTTTCAATGGAACTATCCCCAGAAATAATAATTATAGGGATAATGTTTTTCAATTTGTTGAGTTCTTTAATCAGTGCAATTGAGGGGGCTGCACTGCTTTTTGTATTAATTATGATGCACTCTTTATGAGCTCCTTTTGTCGATGAAAAATAGTATTTTAAGAAGGCCTGTTCATTTGAATAGGTTTTCACATTAGCCGCTAAAGAAGAAAGAACAGCTTTAAGTTGAACTTTTGTACTGTCCTCTTCAAAAGTGATTAAGTGGATTATTGATTCCATATGTTGCTCCTGATTTTACTTTGCTCTTACACTAAAAGTGAATGAGTAACGAAATTTGACTAATTTATAAGTTTTTTGTGTAGGGTAACATCCATGCAACGGAGCTATATTCAGAATATATCAAATTAAAAATGGTTAATACTTCTGTATTATATTATAGATAAAATATCAGAACTTTGTTTTGTTTCAATATTTGTATTTTATAGATAAGAATAATTAATTTCTATAATGAAGGGAGAAATAACTATTATTAATTGTAACTAAGTTTTTTCTAGTAAGTGATTTTAACTATATTAAACTCAATTGATAAGTAAAAAAATAATATATTTAGGTGTCTTTTTATGAATTAATTAATAGTCGCAGGTGGTTACAATACAACTCCCTTTGTGGCTTTTTGACTTTACTTCTTGTAAAATAGTACTTTATTTCTATTGACCCTTTTTAATAAACCAATCGAGCCAATACTATGGCGTCACTGAAAGATGTAGCTCGACTTGCATCCGTTTCTTTGATGACAGTCTCAAGAGCGATTAATAACCCTGAGTTATTAAAACCAGAAACACTGAAGCAAGTCCAAGATGCGATTGATCAACTTAACTATGTTCCAGATTATTCTGCACGAAAAATTCGTGGACAAGGAACAAAAGTATCATCAATTGGTGTTCTAGCAATTGATACCGCAACGACACCATTTTCGGTGGAAATGATTTTATCGATAGAACAAACTGCAAGAGAATTTGGTTGGAGTTCATTTGTTGTCAATTTGACTGCACAAGATTGTTATGAAAATGCAATTTGGCAACTTTTGGCTCAACGTCCAGATGGTATCATCTATACCACTATGGGGTTGCGTGAAATCACTGTACATGAAAAGTTGTTTGATAAGAATTTAGTGCTAGCAAACTGCTTGGATAAAACGCACGCTTTTCCAACTTATATTCCCGATGATTATCATGGGCAGTATTTTGCGATGAAAAAAGTCATCGAAAAAGGGTATCGCCGTCCTTTGTGTTTTTATATACCTGAAGAGTCAGTTGCAGGCCCTATTCGTCGTAAAGCGGTCGAAGATGCTTGGCTAGAAGCTGGGTTGCCATTGGCTGATCTGCAACAATATACGATGATATTTGGAGATGAGCACTATCGTGATGTGATTGAAATATTGAAAAAGCATTGTGTTCATCAAAAAGCTGACTTTGATATTCTCATTTGTGGTAATGACCGTATTGCATTTTTAGCTTACCAAGTTTTACTTTCTATGGGGTTACGTATTCCAGAGCAAGTAGCTGTTTTGGGATACGACAATATGATTGGTACAGGAGAGTTGTTTTATCCACCATTAACAACAGTACAACTTCCTCATTATGAATTAGGTAAAGAAGCGACATTGCATATCATTCAAGAAAGAAACCATAGAGATATCGTACACGTACCTTGTCAATTAGTTGAACGTGAGTCTATTTAAAGACTCACGTCTTACTTATCTTCTCAATATCAGTAAATACTATTTAGTTGCCAATATTCACCATTAATCAGTGTTGCATCACCATTCATAGCAAAAAGATGTAAAGCTTGGATATCTTGTTGAGCATAATATCGACTACTAAGGGTGAATTCCCCTTTATTTACAAAGACTTCAATTGATGAGCGATCAATAAAAATACGTAAATTTAATTCACAACCTTCAGGTAATGGAATGCTTCTAGCCCCACTTATATTATGCTGAGGGTAATGACGATTAAGCACTAAACGATTTGATTGATTATCTACAAAAAGCTCGAGTCCTTCACCTAGCCATAAGCCAAATTTCTCGGCTTGGCTGTCTAAAGACCATGTTAAATCGAGTTCGATAGCTGATGTGTTATCAATCAACTCTATAGATTGATGGCTTAATGTGAGAGGTTTAATGGTGTTTTTTTCTTGGCGTAATGATTCAATTTCTTTGACTGGCACCATACGTAAACGATTTTTGCTCTTATCAAAGGTAATTTCGCGAGGCAATGTGAAGCAACCAGCCCAAAACTCTGCTTTTGATGGCATGGGTGAATTCCACATATCCATCCAGCCCATAGAAACACGACGACCATCAGGAGTCATAAATGATTGTGGCGCGTAATAGTCATGGCCATTATCAAGTTCAATAAAGTGTCCTTGTGGTTTAAACGGTTGATTTGGTGACCACTTGCCAATTAATGCACCTGATTGAAAGAGGTTGCGATATTGATAGCCTTCAGCACGTTTTCCTTGTGGTGAGAAGACGATTGCAAATTCATTTTCTTGACTAATAGGAAAGAAATCTGGGCACTCCCACATATAGACATTTTTATCATCTGTTTTTCCTAAAACAGTGTAATCATTGTTCCACTGCTGGCCTTCGACAAATAAATTTTCGCTAGAGAAGAGTAGGACTTGTCCTTGATCTTTTTCATCACGCGCACCAACAACCATCCACCATTTACCTTCTTGATACCAGACTTTAGGATCACGAAAGTGCATATAGCCTTTAGGGGGTTCTAAAACGATGCCTTTTTTCTCAAAATGAATACCATCTTCACTGATAGCAACACATTGTGCTTCATAGATTTGGCTATCATCCCCTTCGGCGGCTAACCAATTGTGTCCTGTATAGAAAAGATAGAGTTTGCCTTCATGGCTAATGGCTGATCCTGAGAAACAACCACTTTTGTCGTACTCATCTCCCGGCGCTAACGCGATGGGTTGGTGTTGCCAGTGTATCATATCGGAGCTAGTGGCATGTCCCCAATGCATTGGCCCCCAATCTTGAGAATAAGGATGGTGCTGATAAAAGGCATGATATAAACCATCATGATAAATAAGACCATTAGGGTCATTTAACCAACCCGCAGGCGCAGCTAAATGAAACTGGGGATAAAATTTATTGCCTCGTTTTTCAATCAAAGTATTTAAGGCGTTTGTTGATTGTTCTAAGCGGTGTTTCATATCATTATCCTTATTCTATTTTAGAGTTATTAGTGTGTTTTTAAGAGCACAGAAAAGGTAAAGAACAGACTAATCACACTATTACTCTTGTTGTTAACGATAACATTTAGAGCGAAAAAAATACGATGCATGAGATTGACTTTATCATATTATCTTATTATGTTAACGTTATCAGTGTGGATTTACGAGCAATATCTTTACTTATTCGTTATGAATAGTCATAAAAACAGAATATAGTTAAGAAAAATAATTGCTTATCTTCAGGAGAGATTATGAAAGTCTGGTCTTTAGGTGACGCTGTTGTTGACTTGATCCCATTGCAAAACATGCAATATGAAGCATGCGCTGGTGGCGCGCCTGTCAATGTTGCTGCGGGCGTCGCTAAGCTTGGTCAACAAAGTGGTTTTATTGGACGTGTAGGTGAAGATGCGTTCGGCCATTTTATGCAAAAAACATTGTTTGACCTGGGGGTCGATACTCGCGCAATGGAATTTGATGAGTTTCACCGTACCAGCACTGTTCTTGTCTCTTTACAAGAAAATGGTGAGCGTGATTTTACTTTCTTAGTTGCTGAGTCTGCTGATCAATTTTTAACGGAAAAATCTTTACCTGCGTTTGAAAAAGATATTTTGCATTTTTGCTCTTTAGCATTAGTGAACTCCATTTGTCGCTCAACTTTGGATACGGCGATTAAGAGTATTAAAGAGACGGATTCATTGCTGAGTTTTGATATTAACTTACGCCCTCAAATGTGGCGTGATCACGAAGAAATGCGCGAAGTTATCGATAATTATGCGCATAAAGTTGACATATTAAAATTATCAGAAGATGAGCTTACGTGGATGACACAAGAAGTGACATTGAATAATGCCCTTAAAAAATTAGAAGATTATCCCGCGCGTTTAAAAGTGATCACCCAAGGCTCTAAAGGTTGTTTAGTTTTAACGCCAAATACTCAAATCGCATTGAGTGCTTTTACCGTTGAGTGTGTAGATACTACAGGGGCTGGTGATGCCTTTATGGCTGGTTTATTAGCGGCGGTGGCAGAATATGGTTTTGCAGAAGATGAGCAATATTTATCGAAAATAGTGACGCAAGCGGCGGCTTGTGGTGCTTTAGCCACGACTCAAAAAGGGGCGATAGCCGCGGCACCAAGTCGTAAAAAATTACGTGATTTTGTTCAGCAGCAACCACCTTTACATGTTAGGGAGATTTTCTAACAACTTACCTATTTTTTCTGGTTGTGGTTTTTACCACGGTTTTCCCTTAATGGTATTTTCCAACTCTCCATTTATAACTACTTTTCTCGGCGTCGTTATTTGTGGAGATTTTTTTTATCTTGTCTATGTCATCGTACTGATGTTTGATCAATCAGCGATGCTGATCATATTGTTCTGTCTATTTTAAGCGTATGATATTAAACCTTATTGACTTTTATTGATGGAACATTAAATGTGGGCTCAATCGGGCGCAGTATTAGCCATTTTTTCTTATATTCTTTGGGGAATAACGCCACTGTTTTATCGGCTGTTACCCGGAGCGCAACCGTTAGAAATGTTGGCTCAACGCTTGATCTGGTCTATCCCTCTTTTATTACTCGTACGACTCTTTATTAAAAATAGGACACGATGGCGCGTTGTTTTGCAGGATAGGCGCTCTATTTTTATGTGCCTATTTAGCTCAATGGCCATGGCCGTTTCTTGGTGTACATTTACCTATGCATTAACACATCAACAAGTATTAGAAGCGAGCTTGGGATATTTTATTAATCCACTTTTCTCTATTTTATTAGGAGTCATCTTTCTTAAAGAACAGCTTAATCTAGCAGAAAAATGGGCTGTTACCTTAATTTGTGCCGGAGTGGGGTATCAATTGTGGATGTACGGTGAATTACCTGTACTCGCTATCATGATGGGGGGCGCATTTGCTGTATATGGTTTGATCCGTAAGTTTATTCGTTTTGATGTGATCACTTCTTTATTTATGGAAACACTCTGGTTAATGCCATTAGCAATAGGCGTGACCATTTGGTTGTTTATGACAGATAAAAGCGCGCTACCTTCAGCAGATAATCTGACTCGTTTTTATTATGTTTTAACCGCACCTGTTACCATATTGCCATTATTGTTTTTTACTGCAGCCGTGAAACGAACGACGTTAACCGTTATTGGACTAGCGCAATATATAGAACCTACTATTCAATTTTTACTAGCTGTTTTCTTATTCCATGAAGCTTTTGATGAAGTTAAAGGTGTCAGTTTTTCTCTAATTTGGCTGGGGCTTTTATGCTGTATCTTGGCACTTATCCGAAAACGCCTTAATTATCTAAAAATCCAAAAAGGAAAACGCAGCCAAATTTTGTAATGGTTTTCTTTCTTCGATTGATTATTTTTGCCTGCCTATTTTTCTATCAAGTAAAATCCGTTATGCTACGCAAATGCAATCGTTTGCGTCATTGTGTTTTTGATAAATAGTGAGGATGAAGAATGACTGTGTTGGGTACGGCTCTTACCGCTAATGCGACAAAGGTAATGCTATTAGGTGCAGGTGAACTGGGTAAAGAGGTGGCTATTGAATGCCAGCGCCTAGGTATTGAAGTGATTGCAGTTGATCGCTATCCCAATGCACCCGCGATGCATATTGCACATCGCCATCATGTGGTGAATATGCTTGATAGCAATGCATTAAAGCTCATTATTGAACAAGAGCAACCTGATTTTATTGTTCCTGAAATTGAGGCGATAGCAACTTCGTTATTGGTTGAATTAGAACAAAAAGGGCAAAAAGTTGTTCCTTGTGCCCGCGCTGTAAAACTCACAATGGATAGAGAGGGGATCCGTCGTTTAGCTTCAGAAACATTACTTTTACCAACATCAAATTATCAATTTGTCGATGATGAAGTGAGTTTTAAAAAAGCCGCTTTAGATATCGGTTTTCCTTGTATTGTCAAACCAGTTATGAGTTCGTCGGGGAAAGGGCAAAGTGTTATCCGTAGTGAAAATGATTTAGCACATGCTTGGGCCTATTCTCAAGAGGGCGGACGAGCAGGAAAAGGGCGTGTCATCGTTGAGAAAATGATCCCGTTTGATTTTGAGATCACGTTATTAACTATTCATGCTGTTGATGGTATCCATTTTTGTGCTCCCATTGGTCATCGGCAAGAAAAAGGAGATTATCGTGAGTCATGGCAACCTCAAAAAATGAGTGATATAGCCCTTGCTAAAGCAGAGCATATTGCGAGTAAAGTGGTAAAAAATTTAGGGGGTTATGGATTATTTGGCGTAGAGCTATTTGTGCAGGGTGATGAGGTGTTTTTTAATGAAGTCTCTCCTCGTCCTCATGATACAGGATTGGTGACGCTAATCTCACAGGACTTATCAGAGTTTGCTCTTCATGTTCGCGCTTTTTTAGGTTATCCCATTGGTGGTATTCGTCAGTTAGGTAACTGTGCTTCAGCTGTGATTTTGCCAGAGCTACATAGCTCAAATATCGTTTATTCCGGTATTGAAAAAGCGTTGAAGGCGAACCGTCAAATTCGTCTTTTTGCGAAACCTGAAATTGCCGGCTCTCGCCGTTTAGGTGTTGTGCTTGCTCATGCTGATACAATAAAACATGCATTAGATGAAGCAATCGCAGGTGCCAACGCTATCATTGTTAATGACGCTCAAAAATAGCAATGTAACACAAATATTTTCTTATTTACCGCTAAGTAAACGCTATTAACTTAGCGGTAAAATCTGGCTTCTAGCCATTGAAGTATAAATATTCTGTAATTAAAAATATTGAGAAAAGTCATTTCACATTTTTATCTCTCTTAGGCATTTAATCAATTTTATTAGCTTAATTTTTTACTCGACCCTTGAAACTAGCTTAACTATCCCCACTTTTTACTCATATTGTTTTTTTCGCCAAATTAGGATTAATTGAGGTAAAAATGAGTATGAAAGGTCAGGAAACAAGAGGATTTCAGTCTGAAGTTAAACAACTTCTTCAATTAATGATCCATTCTCTTTACTCCAATAAAGAAATTTTCCTTCGCGAATTGATTTCTAACGCATCAGATGCGGCAGATAAATTGCGTTTCCGTGCATTATCAGATGCAGCGCTTTATGAAAATAACGGCGAGTTGCATGTGCGTATTTCCACTGATAAAGAAGCGCGTACTTTGACTATCAGTGATAATGGTATTGGTATGACTCGTGATGAAGTCATTGATAACCTGGGTACTATCGCAAAATCAGGAACAAAAGCATTTTTAGAATCTATCGGACAAGATCAAGCTAAAGATAGCCAACTAATTGGTCAGTTTGGTGTTGGGTTCTATTCCGCGTTTATCGTTGCAGATAAAGTGACCGTACGCACTCGAGCTGCGGGCGAAAGCGCAGATAAAGGTGTTTTTTGGGAATCTGAAGGTGAAGGTGATTACACCGTTGCTGATATTGAAAAGGCTGATCGTGGTACTGACATCACACTTCACTTACGTGAAGGCGAAGATGAGTATTTAGATGACTGGCGTCTGCGTAGCATTATTAGTAAATATTCCGACCATATTTCTTTGCCTGTTGAAATTGAAACGAAAAATGAAGAAGACGGCACAGTAACGTGGGAAAAAATTAATAAAGCGCAAGCACTGTGGACTCGTAATAAAGCCGAAGTGAGTGATGAAGAGTATAAAGAGTTTTATAAACATATCTCTCATGATTTTGCCGACCCATTAAGCTGGGTACATAACCGTGTAGAAGGTAAGCAAGAGTACACAAGCTTATTATATGTGCCTTCAAAAGCACCTTGGGATTTATGGAATCGTGAACAACGTCATGGCTTAAAACTGTATGTACAGCGTGTCTTTATTATGGATGAAGCTGAGCAGTTTATGCCTAATTACCTACGTTTTATCCGTGGGTTAGTGGATTCTAATGATTTACCGTTAAATGTTTCTCGTGAAATTTTACAAGATAGCTCTGTTACACGTAATTTACGCAGTGCATTAACTAAGCGTGCATTACAGATGCTACAAAAACTGGCAGAAAACAAGCCAGAAGAATATCAAGCATTCTGGAAAGAGTTTGGTTTAGTCTTAAAAGAAGGCCCAGCAGAAGACTCATCTAACATTGAAACAATTGCTAAATTACTACGTTTTGCGTCAACGCATAACGACAGTGATGCTCAAACTGTTTCACTGGAAGATTACGTTAGCCGTATGGTGGAAGGTCAAGAAAAAATCTATTACATCACTGCTGACAGCTATGCTGCTGCGAAAAATAGCCCTCATTTAGAGCTGTTCCGCAAAAAAGGCATTGAAGTATTGCTGTTATCTGATCGTATAGATGAGTGGATGATGAACTACCTGACTGAGTTTGATGGCAAATCATTCCAGTCTGTTAGTAAAGCAGATGAATCTTTAGATAAACTGGCTGATGAAGAGAAGCATGCAGAGCAAGAAGAAACAGATAAACAATTAGCTCCTTTCGTTGAACGCATTAAAACCTTGTTGGGCGACAAAGTTAAAGAAGTGAAATTAACACACCGCTTAACAGATACCCCAGCGATTGTGACAACCAGTGCGGATGAAATGACCACACAAATGGCGAAATTGTTTGCGGCAGCAGGGCAAGAAGTGCCAGAAGTAAAATATAACTTTGAGCTAAATCCAAATCATCCATTAGTGAAACAAACAGCAGAGTTAACGGATGACGCTTTATTTGCTGATTGGGTCAATTTATTACTGGATCAGGCTTTATTTGCTGAAAGAGGCTCTTTAGAGGATCCAAACCAGTTTATTCGCTTAGTGAATCAACTTTTAGTTCAAAAAGCGTAACTGTTTTCGTTTTCAAACATTTAAACCACGTTTCTCTGAAGAGAGAGCGTGGTTTTTTCTTTTTCGATAAAAATAAAATGCAATCGCTACCGTGATTTCTTGAGCGATGACCTCACAAAATGGTATGGTAATGCGTTTTCGAGTTTAAATATAAAAAATTAAATGCAAGGGGATTTACGCGATGCGTATCATTCTGCTAGGCGCTCCAGGCGCTGGTAAAGGCACTCAGGCTCAATTCATTAAAGAAAACTATGGTATCCCACAGATTTCAACTGGTGATATGTTACGTGCGGCAGTAAGTTCAGGTTCAGAACTAGGACTGAAAGCAAAAGCACTGATGGACAATGGCCAGTTAGTTACAGATGAATTAGTTATTGCGTTAGTTAAAGAGCGCATCAAGCAAGACGATTGCCGTAATGGTTTCTTGTTGGATGGGTTCCCAAGAACAATTCCACAAGCTGATGCAATGAAAGAAGCAGGTATCAATGTGGATTTCGTACTGGAATTTGCTGTACCTGATGACATCATTGTTGAGCGTATCATTGGTCGTCGTGTTCACGCACCATCAGGTCGTGTTTATCATGTGAAATTTAATCCACCTAAAGTGGAAAATCGTGATGATGTGACGGGTGAAGAATTAACAACACGTAAAGATGACCAAGAAGAAACCGTTCGTAAACGTTTAGTTGAATACCATACTCAAACAGCACCGTTAGTTTCTTATTATCAAAATGAAGCTAAAGCAGGCAATGCGAAATACTTCAAAGTTGATGGTACACAAAAAGTAAGCGAAATTAACGCTGAACTGAAAAGTATCCTTGGCTAATTTGTCATTGTGATGATTAATCCCGGTTGAGCCGGGATTTTTTTTATCTCTAGGAAAAGGTAAAAAGTCCGATCCAATAAATTGACAAGCACAATCTATTATTTTCCTTTATTCTTCTACACTTTGGTTATCCTAATAAAATAACTCTAAGGAGTCATAGTATGAATGATGCTAAGTATGGTGTTCTTTTGGTTAATCTTGGCACACCTGATGCGCCGACAACGGGGGCTGTTCGACGTTATTTAGCACAATTTCTTAGCGATCCTCGTGTTGTTGATGTTTCTCCTTTGATTTGGAAACCAATATTACAAGGGGTGATATTACCGTTTCGTTCACCTAAAGTAGCTAAGTTATATCAACAGATTTGGATGGATGAGGGGTCTCCTCTTTTAGTTTATAGCCGAGCGCAACAACGTGCTGTTGCGCAGCGATTATCTAATATTCCCGTGGAGTTAGGGATGTGTTACGGTAATCCATCCCTAAATGAAGGGGTTGAAAAGCTATTACAACAAGGTGTTGAGAACATTATTTTGTTACCACTTTATCCTCAATACTCTTGCTCGACTTCTGCTGCGGTATTTGATGGTGTCAGTCGAATTTTTAAAGACATGCGTACAATACCCTCTCTTCACTTTATTCGTAGTTATCCTACACATCCGCTTTATATCAAAGCACTTGTCACCTCTATTGAGAAAAGCTTTCAGCAATATGGTAAACCTGATCGGTTAATTCTCTCTTTCCACGGTATTCCGGAGCGTTTTATCAAAACGGGGGATATTTATTATGATGAGTGTTGTCTCACAACCGAAAAACTAAAAGCACAATTAGAAGAGCAGTTAGGTTATCCTAAAGAACAGGTTATGTTGACATTTCAATCACGCTTTGGTCGTGAACCTTGGCTATCACCTTATACAGATAAAACGATGGAAAAGCTGGGAAGTGAAGGGGTTGAACATGTGCAGGTTGTATGCCCAGGATTTTCATCTGATTGTTTGGAAACATTAGAAGAAATTAATGAACAGAACCGAGAGTTCTTTATTCATGGTGGTGGCAAACAGTACGAATATATTCCGGCGTTAAATGCTGAACCTGAGCATATTGACTTGCTAGAAGCGATGATCCGAGAGGTATGCAAAAAATAATTACTGAATTCGATAAATAAAATTATCGGATTTGATGATATATTAATTTGATCATATTTCAGTTATATATAAACTTATCTTTTCTCATTTTTTAAGTCTTTTAGTGGAAATCACTAAAAGTGCTGATAAACGGACACTGCATTACATAAATTTAGGCAGGAAAATGAATAGTAAGCTTTCAAAACCACAATCTTCAGAAATTGATAAAGGACATTTTGACGATTTCTATCTAAAACAGAATGATGAAATCGATCTTTTTGAATTATTTTCTGTTATTTATAAATCAAAGTTTGTCATTATTGGTATCACGTTATTATTTGCTATCGTTGGCTTTACTGTTGCAAGCTTTTTACCACAAAAATGGACTAGCCAAGCTGCAATTACCAAGCCAATGCTGGATGAAATGAAGCAATTAAGAGCAACATTGACTGAACTTAGCCTAGTGGATGTTGATACTGGTGTGAATGGTTCATCTGTTTATCAAAAGTTTATTAATAACTATAACTCTCGTGTTTTACGTGAAGAATATTTAGTTAGCACTGACTACTACAAAAGCTTACTGGCAAAAATGGAAGAACCAACGCCATTGGATAAGCGTAGATTAATTGAAAATATCGTAACGAAAGATATTAATTTAAAATCATCGGATAGCAAGAATAGTGATGAAGAGTTTAGTGGGGAAATTAATTTAAGCTTTACCGCCCCAACGCCTGAAGAAGCTTACGATTTGCTTTCTGGTTATATTCGTTTTATTTCTACCAAAGTACGAATGGAAGTAAAAGACGAAATTGATGATCAAATTGAGCGTAAATTAAGTTTTGCGAAAAAAGCTTATGAAATGGATTTAGAGCGTATCGCTAATGCGCGTAATGTAAATGTGCAACGCTTAAAATATGCGTTAGAAATTGCAAATGCCGCTGGGGTTAAAAAACCAATTTCCAGTGAAGGTGCACAAATTAAAGATGATCCTGATTATTCTATTGCTATGGGTTCTGATGCATTAAGTAGTAAATTGGCGATCACAGAAGCTATCACTGATCCAACAACAGTAAGCTCTGATCTGAAAAACCGTTTATATAACATGAAGCAGTTAGAAAAAGTGAAATTAGATGAGCTTCAATTTGTACCCTTCAAATATATGTTGAAGCCTTACGAACCGACTAAAAAAGATGCGCCTAAACGCGCTCTGATTTTAGTTGGCGCCGCTTTTGTTGGTTTCATTCTGTCTGTTATGGGTGTTTTACTGAGCTATATGGCAAGAAACCGTCGTAAAACCGCATAAAAATATCTTTAAATAAGTAGGTGTACTGACATACACCTACTGTCTCTCCCATAATATTGTGTTAACATTGCGCATCTTTTTTAGCTGTGTAGCATCGTTCACAATGAAATTCCCTGGCAAACGAAAATCCAAACACTATTTTCCCGTTAGTTTACGAGACCCTCTATTACAACCCATCATCAATATGACGGAGAGTGAATCTTCGCGCGCTTATATTGTCGGCATTGACCAAACACTGGTGGATATCGAAGCGAAAGTTGATGAGGCATTTATTACCCGTTATAACTTGAGTCAGGGACACTCTCTTGTTATTGAAGATGATGTCGCAGAGGCACTTTATCGTGAATTAACAGACAATAATCTGATAACACACGAATTTGCTGGCGGTACGATTGGTAATACGCTA
Organism: Proteus penneri; assembly: GCF_022369495.1. Lineage (NCBI taxonomy): Bacteria > Pseudomonadati > Pseudomonadota > Gammaproteobacteria > Enterobacterales > Morganellaceae > Proteus > Proteus penneri. Next base: position 2,526,966 of record NZ_CP059690.1, on the reverse strand, counting down.
CATAACTACTCTGTATTAGCTGATGATCGTTCTGTGTTATTAGGTACTATGTGTAATAACATTCAGATTGGTAGCTATGCTTACCGTTATTTATGTAACACATCTAGCCGTACTGATCTTAATTACCTCCAAGGTGTTGATGGTGCAATTGGTCGCTGTTTTACGCTGATCACGGAAAATGGCGAACGTACATTTGCGATTAGCCCTGGTCAAATGAACCAACTTAAACCAGAAAGTATTCCGGAAGAGGTGATTGCAGAAGCTTCTGCGTTGGTATTAACGGCTTACTTAGTTCGCTGTAAACCGGGTGAACCGATGCCGTTAGCAACCATGAAAGCGATTGAGTATGCGAAAAAATATGATGTACCTGTGGTTCTTACGCTGGGTACAAAATATGTTATTGCAGATGATCCACAATGGTGGCGTGATTTCTTAAAAGAGCACGTTTCTGTTGTCGCAATGAACGAAGATGAAGCTTTTGAATTAACAGGACATGCTGATCCTCTGTTAGCTTCCGATGCTGCTTTAGAATGGGTTGATTTAGTGCTGTGTACTGCAGGGCCTGCTGGGCTTTATATGGGCGGTTATACAGAACACAACTTTAAGCGCCAAACCTCACATCCTTTATTACCCGGTGCTATTGCTGAATTTAATCGTTATGAATTTAGTCGTGCAATGCGTCGTAAAGATTGTGAAGAGCCAGAGAAAGTCTATTCTCATATTGAACCTTATATGGGTGGCCCTGAAAAAATCATGAATACGAATGGTGCGGGTGATGCGGCATTATCAGCATTACTGCATGATATTACAGCGAATAGCTATCATCGCATCAATGTGCCAAATTCAAGTAAGCATCCTCGCACTTATTTAACTTATTCATCGTTAGCACAAGTCTGTAAATATGCTAATCGAGTGAGTTATCAAGTGCTAAGTCAGCATTCTCCGCGCTTAACACGTGGCTTGCCTGAAAAAGAAGACAGCTTAGAAGAAGCTTATTGGGAGCGTTAAATACATCTATCAATACGCTCTAATACATTACTTTATAATTTGTCTTAATAATTCATCTTATTAAGACTATTTCAATACACAAGAGTAATTAATCAATTATATAGGTTAGTTATCTTGTGTATTTTTATATCCCTGACTACAGTTATAAAGACTTAAATAAAGGGGAATATAGATGCACAAGAGTATAAGTTTTTTATTTTTAGCTTTATTTTCTGCTGGAGTATGCGCTGATAATATATATTTAAAGAATGGTGATGAAATATCAGGCACTATTTCTATTATTGACAGTAATAAAATCCTTGTGAAAACAGATTATGCTGGTGAAATAAGGATTAACCTTGATAATGTCAAATCTTTTACGGTAAATACACCATCGTTAATAAAAAATGCAACCTTTTCAAAGTGGACATCAATAAATTCAATTGAGAGTTCATCTGAGGGGGAAATTACATTAATAACCGATAATAATAAAGAAAGAGTGCCAATTAATGACTCTTTAGTCTTAAGTAAAGATAAAGTAGATAATAAATTAAGTGCAGTATCGATAGATAATAAAATAACAGGAAGCTTAAATGCAGGAGCTTCTTATAATAAAGGCTCTTCTACTAATGAAAAATACTCGGTAGATGGGAATCTCAATATTGCTAATGATATATGGCGTCAAAATTTTACTGGTGCGATGTTACGTAATAAAGATGATAGTAATGTAAGTACTTATTACTATAATTTAGGTTATGATCTTGACCGCTTTATAACACCTTCATTTTTCTGGCGTGGTTATGTCAGTTACCAACATGACTGGGTTGAGGATATTAAAGAAAAGGCAGGAGTTGGTACGGGCCCAGGTTGGCAAGTATGGGATGATGAATTAAGCTCATTATCTTTTACTACTTTATTAAGTTATCAAAACTTAAAATACCGTTATGATGGGGATGCTAATTACTTACAAGGTGCTTTAGGTTGGGATTATAACCAACATCTTTTTGCTAAAAAAGTAACTGCTTATACCAAAGGTCGTATTGGTCGTAGTTTTGATAACGATGTTAGCCTTGATTTAAATGCGCGAATTGGTCTTATGTATAATGTCACTGATAGTATTAATCTTAATGCCAATATTGTGAAAGAAAAGACAAAAGGTGATAAAGCGGATTCAAGTAATACCAATTATACCTTTGGTGTCGGTTATCGCTGGTAATAAAGATAAATAGCCGTACTGAAAGAAATGATAAAAGCCATACCTTAATTAAAACTGTCCAATAAACTGGGGTCAGTTCATTTCAAGGAGTGGCTTTTTTATAACGTCTGAATTCGTCCTAAATAAGGTTGACACTTTTTAGGAATAGCTAGCTATTATTGATGAAAGATACGTTGGATCGTTTGTGGTGATTGATCAAAGGCTCTTAAAAAAGCTTGTCGCATACGTTCTCTATCACCAAAACCTGTCTCTCTCGCGATAATTTCTAATGAATTCATTGTGGTCTCTATTCTCATTCTCGCTTCTTCAACGCGTAATTGCTCAATGGCTTTTGCGGGGGATTGTCCTGTTTCACTTCTAAATATACGGCTAAATTGCCTTGGGCTGAGATTAGCAATTTGAGCAAGGGTTTCAACAGAGAGATCGCCGTTGATATTCTCTTTTGCGTAAGTGAGTGTTTTTTGTATCCGATCGGTTTTTGCATCAAGATCAAGTAGTGCTGAAAATTGGGATTGTGCACTTCCTCGGCGATGATATAACACTAATTTTCTCGCAATATTTCGAGCTAAATCCTGTCCAAAGTCGTTTTCAACCATTGCTAAGGCGAGATCAATACCTGCAGACATACCCGCAGATGTCCAGATGTTGTCATCAATAATAAAAATTTTATCTTCTTCTAAAATTACATCAGGAAAATCTTGCCTAAATTTTTTTGCATGTAACCAGTGGGTAGTTACTCGCTTATTTTTCAGTAAACCTGCTTTTGCTAATAAAAAAGCACCAGAGCAAACAGAAGCCATTCGGCGTGTATTCACACTAATATCTTTTAGTATTGATATTAACGTATCAGAGCCAAAGCCTGCGCGGTAATCTCCTGAGATTATCAGTGTGTCATAGTCAGATGTAGGAAGTAAGGGGGCACTATCAACGGTAATGCCGTAGGATGCGTGGATCAACCCGCCTTGATCTGAATAGATTTGGAAATCATATAATTTTTGTTGCGAGAGTAGATTTGCATATTCAAAAACACTCGCCACTGAAAGGCTAAAGGATTGGAAATGGGGATAAACAATTAATCCTATTTTTAACATGTGTCACCTCAAGGCGCTCGTTTGTTAATTTCTTCTTTTCATCTTATCACGATGTCCTAAATCATTGCATATATGTCATTGAGGTCATTTAAAGGTGGGGCTAATATTCAAACATACTTTTTAAAGGAGTGGTTACAGATGAAAAATAGTCTTTTATTTGAGCCCGTAAAATTGGGGCGTCACCAATTAAGAAATAGAATAGTTTTACCGCCATTAACACGCTCAAGAAGCTCTCAGCCTGGCAATATTCCTAATGAACTGATGGCTACTTATTATGCTCAACGAGCAGGTGCGGGGCTAATGGTCACAGAAGGAACACAAATTGAGCCAAGAGGTCAAGGATATGCTTGGACTCCAGGTATTTATAGTCCAGAGCAAATTGAAGGCTGGAAAAAAATAACGCAAGCAGTACATGATAAAGGCAGTGTCATTTTTGCTCAGCTTTGGCATGTAGGACGTGTATCACACACTTCGTTACAACCTCATGGTGATGCGCCTATCAGTGCTTCTGATATACCGGCTACGGGTGTTAAGGTCTTTATCGAAACAGCGCCACACCAAGGTGCTTTGGTTGATCCTTCAATCCCAAGAGCGCTAACGACAGACGAAGTAAAACAAGTAGTTCAGCTTTATGCTCAAGCTGCGCGTAATGCAATGGATGCGGGTTTTGATGGCGTTGAAATCCACAGTGCTAATGGTTATTTAGTGAACCAATTTATTTCATCACAAAGTAATAATCGTGATGATGAATATGGTGGAACACTCAAAAATCGTCTGCGTTTTTTAAAAGAAATTGTTGAAACCGTATCGAAAGAGATTGGCTCAGAAAATTTAGGTGTTCGTTTTTCTCCTCTGTTTTCAAGTACAAAAGAGGAGCGGGTTTATCTGGGAATTGTTGAGGGTGATCCTCGTGAAACGTACATCGAAGCGGTAAAAATTTTAGAAGATAGTAATGTTGCTTATCTGTCAATCGCAGAAGCTGATTGGGATAATGCGCCTGAAATGCCGATAGATTTTCGTAAAGATATCCGTCAAATTTTTAGTGGTGCTATTTTTTATGCTGGGCGCTATACAGCAGAACGTGCAATAAAACTTATTAAAGAGGGTTTGGCTGATATGATTGCATTTGGCCGTCCTTTTATTGCTAATCCTGATTTACCCGAACGTATTGCGCATAATTGGCAATTAAATAATGTTGATCATACTTCTCTTTATGGGGGTGATGCTAAAGGATATACAGATTATCCAGCCTATAAAGAATAAGTATTATTAATGTGCTTTATTCTTTTATTCCCGTTATTAAAAATAACCCCTCAAGTAATAAATGACTTAAGGGGTTATTAGCAAGTAAACTTAGTGAACTTTAAGCCACCATGCTGAGTTATTGCGCTGCACTAGGTGCAATGATTTGTTGACCATTTTCAGGTGTATCATCAATAGCACAACCAAATTCGACTTCTTTAATTAGCATATCTGCCATGGCAGATGCCGTTTGATCTTCATCGATAACGACGTGATTTGCACCTTTCTCAAGGATAAAAGAAGCTTCTTCATCATAGTTAGCACGCACGATAATATCGTCAAAATGAGCACGAACAATGATATTTAAATCAGGGTTCATACTTCTTGCTGTTTCGGCGATATCAGCTGCTTCATAACCATTAGGTATCGTCAGTAATAAAGATTTAGCACAATCAATACGGGCTAAAGCAAGTGACTCTTTGGTTGATGCATTACCCAGCACTGTGTTTAAACTTTTTTCTTTTAATTCAGCGAATTTGTTACGGCTATTTTCGATAATAACTAATGGGATAGATTGAGCTAATAATTTTTCAGCAAGCATACTTCCCGCGCGACCATAACCGACGATAATAGCGTGACCACAAATATCAACAGGGACGGGCATCTCTTCTTCTAGCTCTTCTTGTTGTAGTTGTTCTACTTCTTCTTTGGTTTCTGTTTTTGCCAGATAACGGTCTAATAAAGAGAACAGCACTGGGTTTAGCATAATAGAGACTAAAGCACCAGCTAACACCAGATTACGAGCATCTGGTTCCAAAACGTTTAGTGCCACACCGAGGCCCGCAAGAATAAAGGCAAACTCACCAATTTGCGCAAGGCTGACTGAAATGGTTAAGGCAGTACGTCGGGAATGTCCAAACATTCGTACAAGGAGTAATGCAGCTACTGATTTACCAATAATAATGATAGCCAGCGTTGCTAAGATGCCGAGAGGGTGTTCAATTAATACCATTGGGTCAAACAACATACCGACAGACACAAAGAACAGAACTGCGAAAGCATCTCTCAGTGGTAAAGTATCTTGAGCCGCTCTGTGGCTTAATTCAGACTCGTTAAGCACCATACCGGCAAAGAATGCCCCTAATGCGAAGGAAGCATCAAATAAAGTTACAGCACCATAAGCGATACCTAAAGCAAGGGCGAGTACACTCAATGTAAATAACTCACGAGAGCCTGTTGCTGCGGTTTTGGCTAAAATCCAAGGAATAAGTTTACGACCAACAATCATCATGATTAAGATAAAGGCAACGACTTTACCGATAGTGATGCCTAAATTGATCATCAGTTGAGAAACATTGGTTTGATCGCTACTTTCCAGCATATTGGCAATAGCAGGGAGTAGTACAAGAGCTAACACCATAGCTAAGTCTTCAACAATCAACCAACCAATAGCAATTTGACCTCGTTGGCTATCAATCAGGCCTCTTTCTTCAAGTGCGCGTAAAAGTACAACGGTACTTGCTGTTGATAGACATAAACCGAATACAATGCCACTAAATAAACCCCAGCCAAAAAATGCTGATAATCCCAATCCTAATAGTGTTGCTACTGCAATTTGAGCAATAGCACCCGGAATAGCGATGGCTTTTACTGCCATTAGATCTTTTAATGAAAAGTGTAAACCTACGCCAAACATTAGCAGAATAACGCCAATTTCAGCGAGTTCAGGAGCGAGAGAAGTATCAGCAACAAAGCCGGGAGTAAATGGGCCAGCGAGTACGCCTGCAGCAAGATATCCTACTAAAGGTGAAATTTTTAGCCGTTGAGCGATCATGCCTAAAATATAAGCAAGTGCTAATCCACCAACAATGGTGGTAATGAGAGGTGTTGAATGCGGCATCAATTCTCCTTCTTTTTATAAAACTACATGTATCGAGGGGCGAGTAATATAGCAGGCTGATAGTTTAGCGTATTCATGCAATAAATTCGCTAAAAATTATCGATTATTTATAAAAATAGCAAGTTTATTGAGTTTTTTAATGCAAATGCACTTTTCTATGTTATTTTAATTAGTCTTACCTTTTGAAGTAAGAAATACTCTGTTTTCAGTTCATTTTGGTAACAGAGGTGATAACAAGTTATTCAGCTTTATCGACCCAATATTAGTAAGAAGAGTGATAAAAACACCTAATAGTGGGAGGTAGGCTAAGATATGATAGACATATTCAATACTATTCTGAGCCATAATATATCCTAAGGCCTCAGCACTCATTTCATTCATCCTAAAAGCAACTCCGAAGAAACGCTCTGGAATCATACTCTTCTCACCTAAAACTAACTATTGAGCATAAATTAAGATAGCAGAAAATGCTGAAGCAAAAATTACACCAATGAGTCTTACATGTAAATATTGCTTTCCTTTTTAGTGCATAGGGTTGTTTTTTCTGAGTATCTTGCTGAATTTTATACCGACGGCTAATTTGTAATAGCACTACAATTGCCAGCAACTTAGTAAGAGAGAATCAATGGGGATTTACTTTCTTTTTTTATATTACATTTTGGTAAATTATTTCTATTTTTATTAGTCTACTTTACATCTATTTAGAGTTGAGTGCTTTTGTGAGAAATAGAGTTTGATTCATGTCTCAAAAAAACTATCGGATCAATGAAATAATAAAAAAATTATATAACCTACATCATAAAATACAGCAAAAGTATTTAACTTCTGTCTTCTTTTTCTACTGTAGATACATGGCAGAACTTTCTCAATAAATAATATACATGGGGATATACCATGAGCTTATCTTTTAAATTATCAGCATGCGCTTTGACCGTTTCTTTAGCTATGGCGCCGGCGTTGTCTCAGGCATGGGAAAAGGATAAAACCTACGAAATTACCATTTTGCATACCAATGATCACCATGGCCATTTTTGGCATAACGATCGTGGAGAATATGGTTTAGCTGCACAAAAAACGGTTGTTGATAACATTCGTGATGAAGTTGCTAAAAAAGGCGGTAGCGTACTGTTGTTATCGGGTGGTGATATCAATACGGGTGTTCCAGAATCTGATTTACAAGATGCCGAGCCTGATTTTAAAGGGATGAATCTTGTGGGCTATGATGCAATGGCTCTGGGTAATCATGAATTCGATAATCCATTAGATGTTTTGCGCCAACAAGAAAAATGGGCAACATTCCCATTTTTATCTGCGAATATTTATCAAAAAAGTACGGGTGAACGTTTATTCAAGCCTTACACTATTTTTGATAAGCAAGGTGTAAAAATTGCCGTATTAGGCTTAACGACTGATGATACTGTGCGTATTGGTAACCCAGCAAATTTCCCTGATACAGAATTCCGCAAACCTTCTGATGAGGCTAAAAAAGTTGTAGAAGAACTGCGTACAACAGAAAAGCCAGACATTATTATCGCTGCAACCCATATGGGTCACTATGATAATGGTAATCACGGTTCTAACGCACCGGGTGATGTGGAAATGGCGCGTGCCTTACCAAAAGGCTACCTTGATATGATTGTGGGCGGTCACTCACAAGATCCTGTTTGTATGTCTCAAGAGAACAAAAACTACAAACAAGCTGATTATGTACCAGGAACGCCTTGTGCGCCTGATAATCAAAATGGTACATGGATTGTTCAGGCTCATGAATGGGGTAAATATGTTGGTCGTGCAGATTTCGAATTCCGTAATGGTGAATTCACGTTAAAGCATTACCAATTAATTCCAATTAACTTAAATCAAAAAGTGAAGAAAGACGACGGTACAACCGAGCTTGTTTACTATACAGAAGAAATTCCTCATAACCCTGAAATGATGAAATTGCTGACACCTTACCAAGAAAAAGGGGGTGAGCAACTGAATATTAAAGTGGGTGAAGTTGTTGGTAAATTAGAAGGTGATCGTAGTAAAGTTCGCTTTGTTCAGACCAATATGGCGCGTCTATTATTATCCGCTCAAGCTGAACGTGCGAACGCAGACTTTGCCATTATGAGTGGTGGTGGTGTGCGTGATTCAATTGAATCTGGTGATATCACTTATAAAGACGTATTAAAAGTTCAACCTTTTGCTAACGAACTGGTTTATGTTGATTTTAAAGGTGAAGAAGTCGAGCCTTATTTGTCAGCAGTTGCATGTATGAAAGTTGACTCTGGCGCTTATGCTCAATTCTACAATGTTAGCTTAACAGTAGATACAGACTGTAAAGTTAGCGATGTTAAAATTGCAGGCAAGCCATTGGATAAAACAAAATCTTACCGTATGGCAACACTAAACTTTAACGGCATTGGTGGTGATGGTTATCCTAAGATTGATACTCATCCGGGCTATGTTAATACAGGGTTTGTTGATGCTGAAGTCTTAAAAGGTTATATCGAAGCGCACTCTCCATTGAAAGCCGCAGATTTCGAACCTAAAGGCGAAATTGTTTATAAAAAATAAGTTTTATCAATAATACTTATATAGATAAAAGGCGACATTTTATGTCGCCTTTTATCTTTGGCCTTAATCACGTTAATTTCTTATTTTGAGGATAAGCCTTAAAATAAAAAATCATTCATAATTATGACTCTTTACGAATAAGTGCAAATTGTGCACTTAACACAACACCTAAATCTTTTGCAGATAACTCAATATCTAAGCCTCGTTTACCACCAGAAACGAAGATAGTGTCAAATTCAAGTGCTTGTTCATCAATCACTGTTGGTAGGCGTTTTTTCTGACCTAATGGGCTTATTCCACCCACTAAATAACCCGTGACCTTTTGTGCAATTTGTGGATCTGCCATATCAGCTTTTTTGGCTTTAAAGCACTTAGCAACCAGTTTTAAATCTAACTGACCAGAAACGGGTGTTACTGCAACAGCAAGATTTTTAGCATCACCATTTAAAGCAACTAACAGTGTTTTAAATACTTGGCGATTATCTAAACCTAATTTTTCAACGGCTTCATCACCAAAATTATGCACATTCGCATCATGTTCATAAGGATGAAGAGTAAATTTAATTTTTTGTTTTTCCAGTAAATTGACAGCGGGAGTCATAGTTATTCCTAATCATAATGTTTTTATGATTGATGTGTTAGTAAATCAATCAGATTCTCTTCACCAAATAAATGAAGAGCTCCTACAGTTACCACATAACGTCCAGCCGGTAATTTTGATAATATGCTTACCCATTTTTGGTTACGGCTTTCCATTAAGATATCAAATACAGCTTTACTAAAGGTATTCGGTAAAGGCGGTTGTTTCTCTTGACCATTATAATTTAACCACCAATTGATCATGATTTGCAATGTACGTGCATTATCGTGCCAATTTTTTAGTGTATCTTCGAGTAATTGCTGACCATCATCAGGGAAACTCAATAATAATGCGACCTGATCCTCAATACCTTCAAGTTCTATAATGTTTTTTTTGTGCTCATTAGCATATTGAATGACCTGGTAATCAATACCGTATTGCGGTTGTAATCCAAGTTGCATTGCTTGGGTAGATTGTAAAATCAATGCAATTTGCCAAAGTGGTTTATTCTCAAGTTGATAAAGTGAGAGGGCGAGATCTTCACAGTGACATGTGACTTGAGAAAAAAGAGAGTTATTTAAGCGTGTTTCTAGCGACTTTCTAAAAAGAGATGCTTGATCAAAAGGTTGTACGTCTGTGGAAATATCCGCTTCAACAATAATAGCATTTGCATTTTTTATTTCGTTGAGTAGCGCATTAGAAAGTGGTGACATTGTAGGCACGCCCATATGGATACTGCCAACAAGGTGTAAAGAGATATTATTAGGTAGTGTAATATCAACAGCAGGGTAAGGATAATGAGAAGCTTGTTTTATATTGATCCATTCTTTAAGTTTCTGAAAAATACCCGCCATTTGATATGCTCCTTTAAGTGTTGATCACTAAGCTCAGCATAACGGATTTTTAATGTAATGAAACAGTGAAAACTAAGTATTTACTTAGCTTTCACTTTGTTTACTTTATTGCGTTAATATTACCAGCTGATCCCAATCCCCCCAGCTGAAACAAAATTATTTGAGTCATTCCACGCAGTAGAGGCTCTTACTTTAATATTTTCATTGACACGATATTGCATCCCCCAAGCAAGGGCGGTGGCATTACGATAATTACCAATACCAATAGCTGTGCTGAATGTTGCTGTGTCAGTAAAAGGCAAATTACTCATTGCTGCAACAGATGCAATACCTTGATTGGCACGTTTTTCAACTTTATAAAAGCGATTATTAGTTTCATGTTTAAAGTGTTTAAATTTGCTATCAAGTTTATTTATATCATCTCTAGCAATTGAATTTTCTATATATAATTTACCAAAGTGATCTTTAATATTTTTTTCACCAAATTCTTTTATATTTAGATTTTCTAGATATTCAAATTCTAAATGACTAATATGATGTTTGTTCTTTTCTATTTCATCTGTATTAGTTTTGATTTTTTCATTATTATCACTAATGTCTATTTTATTCCTTTTTATTCCGTCACTGTTTGAATTTATTAACTTTTTATTTTCTTCTATTGCTAAATCTTGGATAATATTTTCACCTAATGCTTGGTCTGCTTTTAATGTGTTTTCTACAATATTTGATTTGTTGATGGAGATGGATGATTGATTTTCCTCAATGCTATGTGTGTTATTTTCTATGTTTTCTTTACCTGATTCTAAGGTGTCAATTATTTCATTTGTTTTTATTTCGACATTATTATTCATGATGTAACTACCTAGAGTTATAAGGTTGGTGTTATCAATTTCATTTTTTAAATATTTATCATAAATAATTCTTTCTTCTGGAGTTAAATGGATTTTATCTATTTTTTCATTTAATAGAAGTGATTCAGATAAAAGCATGTCATTCTTTTTTACTTTAATATATAATTGATTTGTATTGTTGTTTTTTATAGCTTCTGTAATCTTATTATCTAATACTAATTGATTTTTTTTAGATATGCTTGATAAGTGTTTTATAATAGATTTTTTTATCTCCTCATCTTGGTGATCTATTATATGTGAATAAAAATTAGAGAAGGCTGCATTATATCCAGGATGTGTCAATTTTAAATGGTTGTCTATACGATTTGTTATTTCTTCAGTTAGATAGAGTGTAAGATTATTATTTTTATCAATATCAAATGAAACATATCTATTAGAAATGACTTTACGGATCATATTTTCTTCTTGATGTTCAACCCCCTTCTCAATATATTTAATAAAATCATCAGTGTCTTTGTTTCTTAGCATTTTTTGTGGAATGGCTATTTTATTATTTGATTTTATAATACTAGGTTCAGAGTTATTATCTCCAGTTATTTCTGAAGGTGAATTTGTAGTGTAATTATTAGCAATTGACCCTTGTGAATATATTATTGAAAATAATAAAATAGTAATTGTATTTCTTTTAATATCCTTCATTTAAAGCTCCTTTATATACTGTGTTTAATTCCTTTTTGATTTTTAAATATATTTTTTATTTTGTTTTTTTTCAATCTTTTTTTAAATGAGCGTAAATATAATTAATTACCAATATGCTTTTATTAAAAAAATAACTTATAAGATAACCAATAAATCTTAATGAAATATTTATAAGATATTGCTATTCTAGCGTTAAGAGGGCGGAGTGATGACTCTCTTGTATAATGAGAAATTCCTCTTTGACTGGCCGATAGTAATATCGGCTTTTTTTTTAACCTTTTGAAAATATTCATAATCATAAGTAAAAATTAGAAATAAGGTAATAAAAAACCTCCTTTATCTGAAGATAAAAGAGGTTTTAATGTTGTGAACAGTGATTAAGTGTTATTGCTTAGGTTTAAAACGCAATAAGCGGTTTGCATTGCTAACTACAGTAATTGAGGATAAGGCCATTGCTGCACCTGCAACTACTGGGTTTAATAATGTTCCCGTGAATGGGTATAAAATACCTGCTGCAATGGGAATACCTAAACTATTGTAAATAAAAGCACCAAATAGATTTTGCTTCATATTACGCAGTGTGCCTTTTGAAATTTCAACGGCATCAGCAACACCATGTAAACTATGACGCATTAACGTGATAGCTGCTGTTTCAATAGCGATATCACTACCACCACCCATTGCAATACCGACATCAGCTTTGGCTAATGCAGGGGCATCGTTAATACCATCCCCGATCATTGCAACACGACGACCTTCAGCTTGAAGGTCAGTAATAGCTTGTGCTTTACCTTCTGGCATCACACCCGCAATAACCTGATCAATACCGGCTTCTTTTGCAATTGCATTTGCTGTAATTGGGTTATCTCCCGTTAACATCACAAGTCGATAACCTTGATGATGTAAACGTTGTAATGCACTTACAGTATCTTCTCTGAGTGGATCGCGAATAGAAAGTAATGCCGCAATTTTACCGTTTTGCGCTAATAAAACAGGCGTAACACCTTTGGCGGCTTGAGAATCAATCAATGAATTAACTTCACTAATATCAATACCTGATTCAACCATCAATTTAGGATTACCTAAAAGTACTGTTTTACCATTAATTTCACCACTTAACCCCATGCCAGCTAATGTGCGAAACTTGTTTACTTCAGGTAAATCAATTCCTTTAGCTCGCGTTAAAATAGCTTTAGCTAATGGGTGATTAGAACCATTTTCCAAAGAGGCAGCCAATGCCAGTGCTTGAGTTTCATCTACTTGATTAAAAGTATGAATATCAGTAGCTTGAGGCATGCCTTCTGTCAGAGTCCCTGTTTTATCAAACACTAAAGTATCTAGCATACTTGCTTGTTGTAGTGCATCGGCATCACGAACTAACACGCCATATTCAGCCGCACGACCGACACCTGAAATAATCGACATAGGTGTTGCCAAACCTAAAGCACAAGGACAAGCGATGATAAGAACAGTTGTGATAATTACTAAGGCATAGGTAATTTGCGGCGATGGGCCAAAGAAATACCAAATAGCACCAGCAATAAGAGCAATAGCTACGACAATGGGGACAAACACACTTGATATTTTATCTGCTAGCTGTCCCATTTCAGGTTTACTACTTTGTGCTTGGCGAACTAATTTAATAATACGAGCAAGTGTTGTTTTACTTCCCACTGCTGCTGCTTTAAATAATACAGAGCCATCTTGAACTGTTGTTCCTGCATGAATAGTGTCACCCACTGCTTTTTGTTGTGGAATGGGCTCGCCTGTCAACATCGCTTCATCCATCCACACTTCACCTTGGATAATTTCACCATCAACGGGTACTTTATCACCTGTTGCTAAACGTAATGTCATTCCTTGTTTAACATCAGCCAATGGCATTTCAACTTCACCGTTTTCAGTGATAACTCTTGCTGTTGGAGGCGTTAAATCTAATAGTCGCTCTAATGCTTTAGATGAACGCTGACGCGCTCTTTGTTCAAGCATATGACCCAGATTGATTAAACCGATGATCATTGCACTGGCTTCATAATAGAGGTGACGCGCTTGAGCTGGAAAAATTTCAGGCCATAAATTTACGGTAATGGAATAGAGCCATGCGGCACCCGTTCCTAATGCCACTAAGGTATCCATTGTGGCACTACGATTTTTTAAGCTCTGCCATGCGCTACGATAAAAATGTCCCCCTGCAACAACCATTACAAACAATGTTGTAATGCCAATGCCTAACCAAATGCTGTGGTTAGCTTCAGTAAGCATCATATTATCGCCGATCATTCCCCAAACCATCACAGGAATACCGACAATTAACGCTAATGCGGCTTGCCAGCGAAAACGTTTCATATTGGCAACAGCAACTTCTTGCTGACGTTCTCTGCGTTTTATATCGTCTTGGATAATTTCAGCACCATAACCGGCTTTTTCGATGGCAGACACAAGTGCATCATGATCGATTTCACCTGTCACTAATGCGCTACGTTCAGCAAGGTTTACACGCACATTTTCAACGCCATCAACGGATTGTAATGCGTTGTGAACCTTGTTTACGCAACTTGCACAGGTCATACCATCAATTAAAAGCTGAACACTGTTGTCATTGTCAGTATTGATTTCAGCGCCATTATCAATATCAGCATTCTCGACTGGAATATCACAAACAGCCGCTGACGATGCTTCCAGTTGTGCATGCGTTTGCGTCAGCGGCTCAGTTTTTGGGAAATCAGTACGCGCTAGTTGTGCTTCGTAACCAGCCTCTGTAACAGCGGTAATTAAGGTTTCAGCGGTTGCAGAACCCGTTACTTTTGCGTGTGTTAATTCAACTTCAGCACTATCAACGCCTGTTGTCGCTTCAAGTGCTTTTTTGACTGAGCCGACACAATGACCACAATTTAAACCAGATAGTGTTAGATGAACTATGTTGTCAGTTGGTGCTAAGTTTGCTTGAAAACCTTCAGCAGTAATCGCTGCAATTAAAGTATCCGCAGCCGCGTCACCAAAAATTTCAGCTGACTCTTTTGTTACATTAACGGCGACAACACCTTCAATGGCTAATAATGCTTTTTCGGTTTTACCGACACACTTCATGCAGTTAAGGCCACTTAGGCTTAATTTTATATCAGGTTGTGTTGCAATTTTAGCTTCATAACCTGCGTCTTCAATTGTTTTGATTAAACTTTCAGCAGTTGCATCACTGTCAATTTTAGCGTATTGAATAGTCACATATGACTGTTCTATATCATTGCGAGCATCAAGTGCTTTTTTTACACTGTTAACACAGTGGGAGCATGAAAGCCCTTGTAATGCGAGTAGCGTAGTTTTTGCCATGTTAGTTTATCTCCGAAATAAAAAGCGTTACCTCTATTATTGCTCAATATTCGGTAACTTGCTTTCTGTAAAGGTTTTTTCTTATCAAGATAAAGGCTAAACCTTTCCGCAAGGGGAAGGTCAAGGGGGAATTTTGAATATTAGTGAAATCGCCAGTAAAACAGGATTAACGGCTAAAGCTATTCGGTTTTATGAAGAAAAAGACTTGATAACCCCACCGGGAAGAGGTGAAAACGGCTATCGTTATTATCAAGCTCAACATATTGAAGAGTTAACATTATTGCGACAAGCGAGAGAGGTTGGTTTTAACTTAGAAGAGTGTCGCGCGTTGTTAATGCTATTAAGAAATCCTTCTCGCCATAGTTCTGATGTGAAAGAAGCCACCTTAAAAAAAGTGGCTGAAATTGAGAAAACAATTAATGAGCTCAATGACATTCGCCAACGATTACTTTTGTTAGCCAGCGAGTGTCCCGGAGATGAAGGAGCCGATTGCCCTATCATCGATCATTTGTCAGGGTGTTGTCATCACCAGAAATAGTCTGTTTAAGCGCAGTCACTTGTAAGGTAATACCATCAATTGCGGTTACTGTTACCTTATCGCCGGCAAGTAATGGCGTGTTTGAATAAACACGCCAACTGCCATCAGCTAATTTTACGCGACTAAAACCATTTTCAGTATCTGATAATAAAACCGCATGAATACCAATCAGTTGATGCGTTTTCTGATTTAAGTTTTCAGCTTCTTTTGATAGTTTTCTGCGTTTAAGCCAAAGGTGCCAAAGTACAGCACTAATTACCGTTAATATCGCAAATAAAATACCTTGAATAGGCCAGCTAATAGGCAATATCCATGTGATCAACGATACACACAGAGCCGCCATTCCTGACCATAAAAGGTATCCCGCTGTTCCTAACATTTCTGTAATTAACAGCAAGCCACCAAGACAAAGCCAGAAAAGTGCAGGTTGAGCACTAATCCATTCAATCATAATTAATTGCTCTTGTTGCCAGAGTCACTTTTTTTGGTATTGAGTAATTCAGAAATACCACCAATCGCACCCATAAGATTACTTGCTTCTAATGGCATCATAATAACTTTACTGTTATTAGCTGAACCAATTTGAGACAATGCATCCGTATATTTTTGAGCAACAAAGTAGTTAATTGCTTGCATATCACCTTTTGCAATGGCCTCAGATACCATTTGTGTTGCCTTAGCTTCTGCTTCTGCTGCACGTTCTCGAGCTTCTGCTTGTAAGAATGCAGATTGACGCTCTCCTTCAGCCTTCAGTATTTGTCCTTGTTTCTCACCTTCTGCTTTTAAGATTGCCGCTTGACGAATACCTTCAGCTTCAAGAATATCGGCACGTTTAGTTCGTTCAGCTTTCATCTGCGCATTCATTGCAGAAATCAATTCTTTTGGTGGGCGAACATCACGAATTTCAATACGGGTAATTTTGATACCCCAAGGGTTTGTTGCATCATCCACAATTAGTAAAAGGCGACTGTTGATTTGGTCACGCTGAGAAAGAATTTCATCAAGTTCCATTGAGCCTAATACTGTACGGATATTCGTCAGTGTTAAGTTGATAATTGCAAGTTCAAGATTATTAACTTCATACGCGGCTTTTACAGGGTCGATGACTTGAATAAAGCAGACCGCATCAATGCTGACGTTGGCGTTATCACGAGAAATAACTTCCTGAGACGGAATATCAAGAACCTGTTCCATCATATTGATACGGCGACCAATACGATCAACAAATGGTACGAGAATTTGAAGCCCTGGCGCGAGGGTTCGAGTGTAACGACCAAAACGTTCGACAGTCCACTGGTAACCTTGTGGAACGGTTTTAACACCACATAAAACTAAAATAATAGCGAATAAGATGATAATACCAATGACTATTTCCATATACCTGTCCTAAGTCTGCTTTAATAAGAAAATAAAATTAATAAAGTAAAGAATACACCATACGACGATATTTAGACGCTAAATTATCATTAGTACCTAAGGCTGATAGAATATCCATCAGGGTTTTCTTAACTTGCCCATCACCAGCATTGAGATCTTTTTTGATAAAGCTAAATAGCAACTCTAGTGCCTCTTCATTACGAGCAACTTCATGTAATTTCAGTGCGAGTTGAATAGCAAGATCGGTATTTTCAGGTTGTTGATTAAAATCGTTCTGTAATTGTTGAATTTCAGGCGTATCAGCAGCCTGTTTTTGTAATTCAATTTGCGCTAACAAACTATGATAGTAACTATCTTGATCTTGTAATGGGATAGTAATTAACAGAGTTTGAGCTTCTTCATTTTTATTTAAAGAAATTAATGCGCCTGCTAGCGCGAGCGTAATTTCACTGTTTTTAGGAGCGAGTTGATGAGCTTCTTTTAACAGAGGTAAAGCTTCTTCGGTTTTTCCTTCTGAAAGTAATTGCGAGGCTTGTGCCGCTTTTAATTCTTCTGGTTTGGGTAATACATTGGCTAACACTTGGCGAATTGCTTCTTCAGGTTGAGGGCCTTGAAAGCCATCAACTGGGCGACCTTCTTGCAAAATATAAACAGTTGGAATAGCACGTAAACCAAATTGTGAGGCAATCATTTGTTCAACATCACAATCCAATTTTGCCAAAATAAATTGATCAGCAAATTCAGCTGCCAGTTTATCTAATGTTGCGCCAAGCTCTGCACAATGAGGACTACGTTCTGAATAGAAATACATCATGACTGGTTTAGTCATAGATTGTTCTATAATTTGTTGAATATTTGATTCATTTACATCAACAATATGTGCAGTTGCTAACATTAACTTGCCCCTTTTTGAGAGTTTTAAATATAGATGCGATTTATAACGCTATTTTATTAATAAGTAAGGGTAGATCCTGAAAAATCAAGCCTTGCCACTTTGGCGACTGAGAATAACATCCATTAAAGCATCAGGTAGAAAACGTTTTAATATTCTGACTGCGTAAGTCAATAAGGTTACGGGATGACGTATCTTAGGTTTTGGACTTTCTAAAGCATGAATAAGCTTTTTCACAACATCTTCAGGCGTTAATGTGAAACGACTCGCAATCCCCGGATTTTTTACAGGTTTATCTTTTTCGGCTTGAGCGACATTTTCAGTGAAACATGTTCTTATTGGACCTGGCTCTATTAAACTTACTTTAATACCTGTATGCGCAATTTCCATTCTTAGCGCATCAGACCATGCTTCTACTGCATATTTACTGGCTGCGTAAGCACCTCGACCAGCTGTTGAGATAATCCCCATAACAGAGCTGGTTTGAATAATTCTTCCTTCACCATGAGGCAACATTGCTGGCAGAAGTAATGTAGTAAGCTGATGTAAACCAAAAAAGTTAGTAGAAAACTGTTTTTCCATTTGTTGGCGGGTAATGGCATCTAATGAGCCATAAACACCAAATCCACCATTATTAAATAATCCATATAAACGACCGTTTGTTAGACGAATAACTTCTAATGCCGCATTTTCAACACTTTTTGGATCATCAAGATCAAGATAAATAGGCTCTAATCCCAGTGTTTCCATGCGTTTAAGATCTTCATCTTTACGGCAAGCAGCAAGAACTCGATAACCTCTTTTCTTTAGTGATTTTGCCGCGCAGAGTCCTATTCCACTGGAACTTCCTGTAATCAATACCGTCTTTTGCATAATTTTACAATTAATCTCGTTTAATCTACGTCAACTACTGTCAGAATAGTCTAACGTGTTAAGTAAGGGGATAAGGTTTTATCCATCCATTGCGCAATAAAAGGCTGAGCATCTTCATTGGGATGTATACTGTCGTTTTGCATCCACTCAGGCTTATCTGCTATTTGCTCCATATAAAAAGGAAGCAGAGGGATCGCATTCTCTTCTGCAAGTTTAGGATAAATTGCTGAAAATGATTGTGTATAGCGTTTCCCGTAATTAGGTGAAATCATAATTTGCATAAAAAGTGGGGTTGCGCCCGATGCTTTAACTTGTGTAATGATGTTTTGTAGCGCGTCTTTTGTTTGTGCAACAGGGTATCCCTGTAAGCCATCATTTGCACCTAATTCAATCAAAACCCAGCGTGGTTGATGCTGTTTTAATAAATCAGGAAGCCTATTTTGTCCCTGAAAGGCAGTTTCACCACTAATGCTTGCATTAACAACATTAATTTCAGGGTAGGTTGTTTTCCATTTATCAGCAAGGCGTTGTGGCCATGCACTTTCTATCGGAAGACGATATCCTGCACTCAAGCTGTCACCAAAGATTAAAAAGGTATCAGCAGCAACCGCCTTAAAG
Source organism: Proteus penneri (assembly GCF_022369495.1). Classification (NCBI taxonomy): domain Bacteria; kingdom Pseudomonadati; phylum Pseudomonadota; class Gammaproteobacteria; order Enterobacterales; family Morganellaceae; genus Proteus; species Proteus penneri. The sequence continues at coordinate 2,507,362 of NZ_CP059690.1, read as the reverse complement.
CTAAACATCATCATAACGATAAGGAAAAATGTATGTCGACGGAAAAGGTTCTTGAAGTTCATCAGTTAACCAAACAAGTAGGAGAAGGTGATAGTCAGATCTCTATATTGCAGGGTGTTGAGTTAGTTGTCGAGTCCGCACAGACAATTGCTTTAATTGGTGAATCAGGATCGGGCAAATCGACTCTGCTAGGGATCATTGCTGGATTAGATGATGGTAGCACTGGCAGTGTGAAATTAATGGGAGAAGATCTCACAAAAATGAATGAAGAAGAACGTGCTAAGTTGCGAGCTCAACATGTTGGGTTTGTTTTTCAATCATTTATGTTAATTCCGACATTGAATGCGCTCGAAAATGTGCAGTTGCCCGCATTATTAAAAGGCGAGTCAGAAAAGCATAGTTATGCGCGTGCAGTTGATTTACTAAAGCAGTTAGGATTAGGCGAACGTTTATACCATATGCCAGCGCAACTTTCTGGCGGTGAGCAACAACGCGTTGCATTAGCAAGAGCATTTTGTACTCAGCCTGCTATTCTTTTTGCGGATGAGCCAACAGGAAATCTTGACCGCAAAACCGGCGATAAAATTGCTGACTTGTTGTTCTCTCTTAACCGAGATTATGCAACAACATTGATTTTAGTGACTCATGACAATGAGCTAGCTGCTCGTTGCCAAAGACGATTACGATTAGTAGATGGACAACTTAAGGAGGAGTCATGATTTGGCGTTGGTTTTGGCGTGAATGGCGTTCTCCTGCACTATTAATTGTTTGGCTTTCTTTAGCGCTTGCGGTTGCTTGTGTGCTTGCTTTAGGGCGTATAGGTGATCGAATAGATAAAAGCATTTACGCTCAAAGTCGTGATTTAATTGCGGGCGATTTAGTCTTACGTGCGTCTTATCCTGTTGATGAAAACTGGCTTACAGAGGCGAAAAAAGACGGGTTAACGCTCAGTCGCCAAATGCAATTTACCACGATGTCTTATGCGCCTGAAGGCGATACACCACAACTTGCGTTGGTGAAAGCCGCAGACAAATTATATCCACTGTATGGTGAGCTAGAAACGGAGCCGGCAGGGTTAAAACCGGAAAAAGGAACTGCGCTTGTTGATGCTAGATTACTAGAATTACTTGATATAAAAGTCGGCGATAAAATTGATGTAGGTGATGCATCCTTTACGATTAGTGGTGTATTAATTCAAGAGCCAGACAGTGGGTTTAATCCTTTTCAAATAGCCCCCCGTATTTTAATTAATCTTGATGATGTTGAAGCAACAGGAGCAGTACAACCCGGGAGCCGCCTAACTTATCGCTATATGTTTGCTGGTAATGAGTCCGTGATTGATAGCTATCAGCAACGTTTCGACCCGTTATTAAAACCCGATCAGCGTTGGAATAGTTTAAAACAAGACAGTGGTGCGCTTTCACAATCAATGGAGCGTGCGAAAAACTTTCTTTTGCTTTCAGCTCTATTAACGTTATTGCTTGCTATATCGGCCGTTGCGGTTTCCATGGCTCATTATTGTCGTAGTCGTCATACTTTAATTGCGGTATTAAAAACATTAGGGGCAGATAAGCGTGCATTAAGAAAATGGATCATTGGGCAATGGGGCGTGATTTTGATTGGCGCTATTATTGTTGGTTCATTCGTAGGACTTATTTTCGAAACGATATTGCTACAAATTTTAGCGCCTGTGTTACCGAAAAGTTTACCCGACGCAAGTTTTTTACCGTGGGGATGGTCTGTAGGCTCTTTACTGCTAATTGCATTATTAACGGGGATAAGGCCTTACTATCAATTGATGGCAACACAACCTTCCCGTGTATTAAGAAGTGATACTACGGCACCTATATGGCCTCTTCGTTATTATTTACCGATAGTAGGCTTAATTGTTGTCGGTGCCTTAACGCTTTTTGCCGGAACAGGCGTTTTACTCTGGTCAATTCTATTTGGTGTTGTTGTTATTGCCTTTTTACTTGGAATAATTGGTTGGCTAGGACTATGGATATTAAAGCAGTTTAAATTCCGTCAACTTAGTGCGCGCTTAGCAGTTACTCGTTTATTACGACAACCTTTTCAAACGATGACTCAGCTTGCGGCTTTCGCGCTTTCATTTATGTTGTTAACGCTGTTAGTCCTTATTCAAGGGGATTTACTCGATAAATGGCAAAAACAATTACCAGAAGATAGCCCTAATTATTTTCTCATCAATATGTCTGCGCCTCAAGTTCAAGAAATTAATGCTTTATTGGCAAAACATAATGTTGAGCCTACAGATGCATTCCCTGTGGTGTTAGCGCGTTTAACACAAATTAATGAGCATAATGCTAAAGAGTGGGCAGATAAACGTGATGCAGGTAATAACACCGTTCGTCGAGAGCTTAACTTAACGTGGCATAGCGAATTGCCAAAAGATAACGTAATTGTTGAGGGAACATGGCCTCCTGAGGGGAATGGGGTTTCTCTCGATCAAGGTGTTGCAGAACAACTCGAGATTAAATTGGGTGATGAATTAACCTTTGTCGGTGATACCCGTGAATTTAAATCCATCGTTACAAGTATTCGTCATGTTGATTGGGAAAATATGCGCCCTAATTTCTTCTTTATCTTCTCTGAAGAAGGGTTGAGTAATCAGCCAGAAAAATGGATGAGTAGCTTTTACTACAATGGTGAGGGCGGGTTAATTACGGCACTTAATCGGCAATTTCCAACGGTAAGCGTGTTAGATACAGGTGCATTAATTCAGCAAGTTCAACAAATTTTACAGCAAGTCAGCCGAGCATTAGAAATTATGGTTGGATTGGTCATGATCTGTGGTGCGTTATTGTTAGTTGCTCAAATTCAGGTAGGAATGACACAACGACGCATTGAGCTGGTGGTTTATCGCACTCTGGGAGCGGGTAAATCATTATTACGACGCACACTTTGGGCTGAATTTGCATTATTAGGTTTAATGGCGGGTTTCGCCTCAGCGATTGGTGCTGAGGTCGCATTAAGCTTATTACAAATATCCGTGTTTAAGTTCCCGTGGCAACCACAATGGGGAATGTGGATCACTGTACCTATTGTTGCGGCATTATTACTTTCATTATGTGGCAGTATCTTAGGCGTTAGGTTGTTGCAAGATAAAGGTCAATATCGACGGATACAAGGCGAATAGTTGAAATAAAATAAGGCTTATAAACAAAGTTAAATAAAAATGCTGATGTCAGTTCAATTAAACATCAGCATTTTTTATGGGGAAAGATAAGACAATTATTCTTTTATAACATAAGCATAAATTTGCTTACTGCCATCTTCTTCATCATAAATATAGACCCCTTGAAGTTCAGTTGAAAAGCCTGGAAGCTGATTAATCGAGGCTTCAAGTGCCTGAAAATAACGTAAAACAGCACCTCCCCAAATTTCACCGGGTACAGCACATAAAACACCTGGCGGATAAGGTAAAGCACCTTCAGCAGCAATGCGTCCTGATAATTTATTTAAAGGTAAAAATTCAACATTACCACGAACAAACTCAATATTAGCTTGTTGCGGACTTAATGCTCGTTTAGGAAAGTGACTCTTTCTAAACATCTGTTTTTGCAGTAATTTGATATTGTATCTGACACAAATATCATGCATTTCCTGACAGAGTTGTCGTAATGTATACCCCTGATAACGAGATGGATAGCGACGACATACAGAAGGCAAGATTTGTTCTAATGGCACATCTTCAACTAAGTGTTTTTCAAATTGAACAATCAAAGAGATTAAGCGATCAAACTTTGCTTGATGTTCTGCGGGAGTCAGCAAAAATAAGATTGAATTGAGATCGCTTTTTTCAGGGATAACGCCGTGCTCACGTAGATAATTTGCCAAAATAGAGGCGGGTACACCAAAAGATCCATATTCCCCTGTATGAGGATCGATACCCGGCGTTGTAAGCATTAATTTGCAAGGATCAACAAAGTATTGATTGGTTGTGTAACCTTCAAATGAGTGCCAATTATCATTAGGAATAAAATTAAAAAAACGCTGATCGTGGGCGATTTCATCTGTGTCGTGGTCTTGCCAAGCAACTCCATCAACCACTTCAGGAATAAATGGCTTAATAAACTGGCACTGCTTTAGTAATGATTTACGGGCTTCAATGCCTTGCTTTACGCAACTCATCCACATCGCTTCACCACTTTTGCCTGAGTGCATTTTTGCATTGACATCAAGAGCGGCAAAAAGGGGATAAAATGGGCTGGTGGATGCATGCATCATAAAAGCATTATTCATACGTTTATGATTAACATAACGAGATTGCCCTTTAAGATGGGCATCTTTTTTATGTATCTGTGAGGTTTGTGAAAATCCCGCTAATTGTTTATGAACAGATTGAGTAACGAGAATACCAGGATCGTTTTCATTAAGCGTTAGTAACAAAGGTGAACACTGTTTCATCATTGGAATGAATTGTTCATAACCCACCCATGCAGAATCAAATAAAATATAATCACAAAGGTGACCAATTTTATCGACAACTTGCCTCGCGTTATAAATTGTACCGTCATAAGTGCCTAGTTGAATAACAGCTAAACGGAAAGGGCGTTTATCGAATTGACGTTCTGGCGCAATTTCTGCAATTTGTTGGCGTAAATAGTGTTCTTCAAAGCAATGAGCATCAATACCACCAATAAAGCCAAAGGGATTACGAGCTGTTTCTAAATAGACAGGTGTTGCTCCTGCTTGAATTAGTGCACCATGATGATTGGATTTATGATTATTTCTATCAAATAACACTAAATCATTTGGTGCCAATAAAGCATTTAAGGCAACTTTATTAGAAGATGAGGTTCCATTTAAAACAAAATAGGTTTTATCGGCATTAAATACTTGCGCTGCAAAAGTTTGGGCATCATAAGGCGCACCTTCATGAATAAGCAAATCACCCATTTCGACATCAGCATTACAGAGATCAGCACGAAATAGATTCGCACCAAAATATTGATAAAATTGTTCGCCAGCAGGATGACGACGGAAAAACTCTCCGCCTTGATGTCCAGGGCAATCAAAAGCGATGTTCTTTTCGGCAACATAATTCACTAAGCGTGAAAAAAATGGTGTGGTCAGACTCTCTTCATATTGCTGTGCCGCTTTATTAATTAACGTGCTATTTTTTTGATGTGCATTTTTATCTGTAATCACAATCCCTGAAACTTGATTAAGCAATTCAGCACTGATTGCATCATTAATATTAACTGCAATAAATACGGGAAGTTGAAACCCTGTTTGATGAATGCGATCTAATTGGCCAGACTCAATATCTGACAATGACAACACTACTACTGATATTTGCGTTAAATTTGCATCAACAATATCAACAATCGGACGTTCAGAATAAAAATAGTGTGAAAGAGTAGGGTGACACGCCAACTTCATTTTTTTCATTATACTCGCATTTGTATCAATAGAAGAATTGGCGATCAATATACTTGGTTGTGAATATGATTGAAATAAATTAAAGCAATAAGGTTGATTGTTTTATGCATAATAAATGCATAGTTTACCGTTATTGGTGATTGATAAATGGATAAGTTTATCAGAGGCTAAACTTATCCATTTCTATTATTGTGGGATAGAAGACGATTTTTCGATATAAATTGTTTGAGACGGAAAGGCAAAGTCAGCACCATGTTTATGCACAATCTCAATCATCTTTAAATAGACTTCTTGTTGAGCTTCAAGCCACTGTGCCCATACGGTTGTTTTGGTAAAACAATACACCATGATATTGAGGGAAGAGTCTGCGAATTGATTAAAATAGACTAACAAGGTTTGTTGCGTATCAATTTTGTCATTTTGCATTAGCATGGTGCGGATATCTTCAACAATTACACCAATTTTATCAGAGTCTTCGTAACGTAAACCGAGTTCAGTTTCAATACGTCGATTAGTCATTCGCCCCGGATTTTCTACACTAATAGATGAAAAAATAGAGTTGGGAATATAAAGCGGTCGATGATCAAAAGTAATGATTTTGGTAATACGCCAACCAATTTCGACTACAGTGCCTTCAATATTACGATCAGGTGAGCGTACCCAATCACCAATATTAAAAGGACGATCGAAATAGAGCATGACACCAGAGAAAAGATTACTTAATACATCTTTACTTGCCATGCCAATGGCAATGCCACCTAACCCTCCAAATGTCATTAAGCCGGATAAGCTCATGCCAAAATGCTCACCGAACAATAAAATGATAATAACAAATAGAGTGATTTTGAATATGCGAGAAATAATACGAGCAGAAGTAGGATCACTGCCTTTTTTAATTTGAGCTTTTTCTAGCCGATTAATCAGTAAGAAAAATTTTCTCATTAAAATTAATGCAATACCAATATAGGTAAAGAAATTAATCATCCTAAAAGAGATAAAATGGAGATTAAAATCAACCACAGCCATTTCACAATATTGGCTTAAGATAATCACTAAACTACAAAGAAAAATAGCTTGGCTGATATGAACAATAATATTTCTGTGGCGTTTTTTCTTTTTATCATGAAAAAGAGATACGATGATAAAGCCAACCAAACAGGCTAAAGCGATGCTAACACCTATTGAGTATTTTATTATTAATGCATCATTCATCAGCTTAACGTCTCCTTAGAAAATGCGTTTTTATAATATGAAACTCGTTATCTTGCTTATTTAAGGGTTACTTTTCTTGCTCACTCGCATGCTGAAATTTAGGATAAACCGGTGGTTTCATAAATAGAGTGACTATTAAAATCAGTAAAACAGGTAGGGTTAAAATCAAGAATGCCGGTGTAAAGCTACCTGAAATATCTTTGATTGCCCCAGCAAAAAAGGGTGCTAAACAAGCTAGTGTTGAAATTAAATTCATTACAGAAAATAGCTCAAGATAAGGGGTACGACCAAAATAGTTAGCAAGCAATATACTTGATGCTAAGAACGTCATGCCATAACCAATACCGACACAAACCGTAAATAAGATCAGGTAAATCCAAGAATTAGCCATACTTAGTGCGAGCAAGCCGATGATAATAATACTTAAGCTTGCGATAAGTAATTTTTTAGGTTCTAACCATTCACCAATAGCCCCACCCGCTAAGCGCGAGAACGCATTGATAAATGCCATACTACTTAATAGTGTTGCAGCAATAGTTTCACCAAAACCATTTTCAATAATATGTGCAACCGCAAAGCTATTGACTGTGATCCCACACCATAAAAAAGCCGTGTAAGTCGCAGCAATAACATAAAATTGCCATGTTCTTAAAGCATGACGAGCTGTCCAAATTTCTTTAGTTTGATAGATACGTTTTGTGGATTGAAGTTGGCTAATTTTTTTTGCATGTTCTTGCTCTTTACTCCCTTCACGTAAAAATAAAATAGTGAGAAGAGTCACAACGGTGAGAGTGATCGCGGAAATAAGCCAATGCATTCGCCATGTATGCCATAAATGGGTTGCTAAAAAGTAGATCCAAGGCCCGGCAACACCACCTAATCCACCAATGGTAAAATAGACACCAAAGGCAAAGGATTGTTTTTCAAATAAGCGGGAAATAACATAAGTACCGGGTACGGTAGCCAGTAGTGTAAAACCAACACCTAATAGTGCAGTACCAAGAAAATAACGCGCAATGGTGTATGTTTCGTAAAGAAAATAGAAACCACTGACAAAAATGCTCAACCCAATTAGTAGTGTAAGGCGAACACTTAATTTACGGATCAGTAAGGTAGGTAAAAAACTCGCAAGACCGCAGGTTAATCCTAATAACGTAAAACCAAGACCTGCTTGAGTCCAGTTCCACTCTAGCTCGTTTATCATACTAGGAAGAACAACACCTAAAGAGGTAAATGTGGTTGCGGTAGCTAAAAAATACACAAAGCCCAATAATATCAGCATACTCCATTGATAAACGGGCCCAAAAACCTGTTGCGTGACTTGCATCCTGACTCCATCAAACGGGTGCAGTAACCTGAATAATCAGGAGAAAATAGCGAATAACAGACCTTTTTATCTAAGGTCTGTTCGTTTAAAGGCTATTATTCTCTAACTTTATGAGTCGGACTGCTAGCTTAATTTTTCTAAAGCCCATTTGATAGGGAACTGATAGGCATCATCAAGCATTGAGCTTAATGATTTGAGTGTCTCTTTCAGTGGGTAATTATCGCGATGAACAAGATTGAGGTGCCCCACTTTGCGCACAGGGCGAACTTCTTTTTCATACCAATGTAAATGCACTAATGGCAATGAAAGCCATTGAGGATTGACATCAGTTCCGATCAAATTAACCATTACTGCGGGTTGGCAAACCTCAGGTTTTGGCATCGGTAAATCTAAAATTGCACGTAGGTGTAACTCAAACTGGCTAATTGAGGCGCCATTTTGTGTCCAATGGCCACTGTTATGAACACGAGGCGCTAATTCGTTGATAAGTAATTTATTACCAACGATAAAGCACTCCATCGCCATGACACCGATATAATTGAGCTTATTAAGGATGGCGGTCAGCATTTTTTCTGCTGATTGTTGCAGTTCTGATGCAGGTGTTGGTAATGCAACACTCATACGCAAAATGCCATCTTGATGAAGATTATGTGTTAAAGGATAAAATACACAATGACCGTTTCTATCTCTGGCTCCAACTAAGGACACTTCACCAGAAAAGGGAATACCTTGCTCAACAATGCATTCACCATAAATTTCAGCGGGTAATTGTTGCTCTTCACCGGGATGAATACGCCATTGACCACGGCCGTCATAACCACCAACACGGCGCTTTACAATAATAAAATCACCCAGTTGAGCGAAAATATCAGGCCATTGTGTTGGTGCTGTTAATGGTTGCCAAGGAGCCGTTGCTAAGCCCAGTTCATCGAGTAACTGTTTTTGAGGTAATCTATCGGCAAGCAATGGAAAAATATCACGGTTTACAAAGTTAGTATGACGTTCTAACTCTTTAGTGAGTGAAGTTTCAGGCCAGCGCTCAATTTCAGCTGTGATTATGCTTTTTTGATAGGGAACGGCTTCGGGCTCTGCATCTAATCCTACTGGATAAACCGCAATGCCTAAAGGTTCTCCTGCTTGTTTTAGCATTCGCCCTAATTGACCATTTCCCAGAACACAAACAGGCTTCATAGTGTCTCCCTTGGATCAGGGTTATTTAATACATCGTCAGTTTGTGCTGTGCGCCATGCTGTTAGTGCTTCAAAAATAGTAGGAGAGTGTAATGCTAAAATTTGAGCTGCTAATAAAGCCGCATTGGCAGCACCTGCTTTACCAATCGCTAATGTTCCCACGGGAATACCTTTCGGCATTTGTACAATAGAGTAAAGGCTATCAACACCACTTAATGCTGCACTTTGAACTGGAACACCTAATACAGGAACAAGTGTTTTTGCTGCGAGCATACCGGGTAAATGGGCTGCGCCGCCAGCACCTGCAATAATGACGTCAAAGCCATTATTTTTTGCCTGTTCTGCAAAGCTAAATAGCTTATCAGGGGTTCGATGCGCAGAAACAATCTCAACATGATAAGGAAGCTGTAGTGCGTCTAGTACATCAGCGGCATGAGACATGGTTGTCCAGTCACTTTTAGAGCCCATTACAATGGCGATACGAGCGGAAGAGGTATTTAGACCAACTTGAGAAGACATTACTTAACTGCTCCTGTAAGCATAAACGGATATAGCCTAATAAACTGAGGATGATAGTATCATGCTAACACATCAAGGAAAACGTTTGCGTAAAGAAAAAATAGCCTTTTTATGCAGAAAATAAGCAAAGCAATTTAGAAGGGAAAATGAATAAGTTCTATTTTATCCGCAGTCACTTTAAACATAGAGCCTTCAGTATGCCAAGCACCTAATACACCACGATAATGTATTTTATCATCAATGTTGACAGTATGAATTGCTGGACGATGTGTATGACCGTGGATCATCCATTCTGTATTGAAATGTTTAAAAGTATCAATCACTGCCTGAGGGTTAACATCCATAATGGCATCTGATTTGTACTGATTTTCGTGTTGGCTACGCGAGCGCATTTTGTCAGCAATACGTAGTCGAATAAATAGAGGCAATAGTAAGAATAAGCGCTGAATAAATTTATTATGTACTTTTTTACGGTAACGTTGATACGCTTCATCATCTGTACAAAGTGTATCACCATGCAAAATTAAGATGCGATTTTTCTCAATTTCGAGCACTTTTTCTTGTGGAAGTAAGGTGATACCGCTTTCTTTGGCAAAACGAGAGCCAATTAAAAAATCACGATTTCCATGAATAAAATAGCAAGGCACTCCTGCATTTTTTAACGTCATCAGAGCTTGAGCAATTTGTTGATGTAAAGGATTAGGATCATCGTCACCTATCCAAAAATCAAAAAAATCACCTAAGATATAAAGTGCTTTTGCATGAATGGCTTGTTCTTTTAAAAAGCGAAGAAAACCGGCAGTGATTGCCGGTTCATGTTCACTTAAGTGCAGGTCTGCAATAAAAAGCGTACACATAAAGAGTGAGGCTTATTCGCTAACCGTTACACTTTTAATGACGATATCTTCACGAGGAACATCTTGGTGGAAACCGCTACGACCTGTGGAAACTGCTTTAATTTTATCAACAACGTCCATGCCTTCAACAACTTCAGCAAAGACACAATATCCCCAACCATTTGCGTTTTCAGCACGGAAGTTTAAGAAATCGTTGTCTGCAACGTTGATAAAAAATTGAGCAGTAGCAGAGTGTGGATCGTTCGTACGAGCCATTGCTAATGTGCCGCGGTTGTTTGCTAGGCCATTATTTGCTTCGTTTCTTACAGGTGCTTTGGTTGCTTTTTGGTTCATACCTGGTTCAAAACCACCACCTTGGATCATAAAACCATTGATGACACGGTGGAAAATAGTGTTATCGTAGAATCCTTCTTTACAGTAGTCTAAAAAATTTTCTACGGTTGCAGGTGCTTTGTCTGCAAATGTATTAATCACGATATCGCCGTAATTGGTATGAAAAGTAACCATATTCAGATCCTAATATAATTTTAGCTTTACCCAGATTTGGGCATAAACAACAGTCCCGTTTTTATATCACAGTTGCCTAATTTAGTCAGTATGCATCTTTTTCTTACGCTGTTTTTTCTTGCTAAATAAATCAGTAATAAAAGGAAAAAACACGTTTCGCTAAAATTTAGTCAAATAATAGAAGATTGATTATTCACTAGCGGCGATTGAGCAGTGAAAATAAGCGCTAAGCAGAGTAAGATAAAAACCCTAATCTTGAGTTTGCTTTGCCTTCAAGATCCAATATCCTAATTAATATCATGCTATAGTAGTTGTTATTTTCTTTTATATAAAAACGTAATAAACACGTACAGTTGAAAACGGGAACGTCCACTGATGCTAAAGATTTTTAATACTCTCACTCGCCAAAAAGAAGAATTTAAACCTATCCATGCAGGAAAAATAGGTATGTACGTGTGTGGCATCACTATTTATGACTTATGCCATATTGGCCATGGACGTACATTTGTGGCTTTTGATGCCATAACCCGTTATCTACGTTACTTAGGATATGATGTTAACTATGTTCGTAACGTAACGGATGTAGATGATAAAATCATCAAACGTGCGATTGAAAATAATGAAACATGTGAGCAATTAACCACGCGTATGTTAGCTGAAATGCACAAAGATTTTGATGCATTAAATATTGCTCGTCCTGATTCAGAGCCACGAGCAACACACCATATTGCTGAAATTATTGAATTAACAGAAGCGCTAATTAAACGTGGACATGCTTACGTTGCCGACAATGGTGATGTGATGTTTGCGATTGATACCGATCCTGATTATGGCTTACTTTCTCGTCAAGATTTAGAGCAACTACAAGCGGGGGCTCGAGTTGAGGTGGCTAACGTTAAACGCAATCCAATGGATTTCGTCTTATGGAAAATGTCTAAACCGGGTGAGCCAAGCTGGGAGTCGCCATGGGGAAAAGGTCGCCCTGGTTGGCATATCGAATGTTCTGCGATGAATAGTAAAGAGTTAGGACATCATTTTGATATTCATGGCGGTGGTTCAGACTTAATGTTCCCTCATCATGAAAATGAAATAGCGCAATCAACTTGTGCCCATGATGGTCCTTACGTTAATTACTGGATGCACTCTGGTATGGTGATGGTAGACAAAGAAAAAATGTCTAAGTCACTTAATAACTTTTTTACTATTCGTGATGTATTGGCTTATTACGATGCTGAAACAGTGCGTTATTTCTTATTATCAGGCCATTATCGTAGTCAACTTAACTACACTGAAGAAAACTTAAAACAGGCGCGTACTGCATTAGAACGCCTATATACTTCATTACGTGGCACAGATGAAAATGCACAACCGGTGGGTGGCGAAGCGTTTGAAGCACAATTTATTGACGCAATGAACGATGATTTCAATACACCTGAAGCTTATTCCGTTTTGTTTGATTTAGCGCGTGAGGTCAATCGTCTAAAAGCGGTTGATATGAATGCAGCGAATGGTTTAGCCGCAGTATTACGTAAACTTGCTAAAGTATTAGGTTTATTAGAGCAAGAGCCTGAGCATTTCTTACAAAGTGGTGCTAAAGCAGATGATGCCAGTGAAGTTGAAAAAATTGAATTATTAATTCAACAGCGTAACGATGCTCGTAAAAATAAAGATTGGGCAGCGGCTGATGTTGCTCGTGACGCATTAACAGCGATGGGGATTGTTTTAGAAGATGGTCCTCAAGGAACTGTTTGGCGTCGTAATAATTAATACGATAATTGAGTTTCGCGTTTAATATAAAAATATCGGATATTAAATATCCGATATTTTTTTGTCTGATGATTAATTCATTGACTCATAATACTGGTTTTTCTTTTGCTATCTTTTTGTTTATATTCAAAATAAGCAATTACATTTTCAGAGAAAAAGAGTCGATGTGTTAAGATCACGATAATAGAAAAAACAACAAAGCTAATTTCTGAGATATTCGTTAATGACATCGAAATACTAAGTATAAAAAAGAGCGAAATAGATAAGCATATCCATGATATTTTTAAAAAAGAGTAAGCATTTCTACTATTTTTAGCGAGTTTTATCCATGCCGTTACTTGCATGATCATCGTTATAATTAGACACAGCATGATGAACAGTCCCGCTAGCATTGTTTGGCCTCCACCCATTGCCATTGCTAATAAATAAATCGGTGCCCCTGCAACTAATATAAACAAACTAATACCTAAAAATAATACTGAAATAACTTGGATCCATAAAAGTATTATGGGCCTTTCCATAACTTCTCCTAAAAACAGAAATAAGTTTTTATTGATTTTAGAATATCTTTGTTAAATTTTATTAAAGTGAAGTTTATCGAATAAATAGAAAAAATAAAGTTTGATTTAATAATAAAAGATAATTAATCAATTAAAGAGATTCTATTTTTGATGTTTTATAGTAGAGCGTTAATCTATTTAATAGAAGAGTTGGTAATTCTACTTAATATTATTCAAATTACCACTGAGTATGATTACTTATAATTTTAGCGGAGTTAATTCTACTTCTGTCATCATTTTTGCTAATTGTTCGCGATCATGAATACCAACATTGGTTTGGCTCACAGCAAGCGCAGAAACGGCAGTCGCAAGACGTAAAGTATGTTCACTAGTTTGTCGCATCATTAAACCATAAATTAAACCACCAACCATAGAGTCTCCAGCTCCGACGGTACTTACGACATCACATTTAGGTGGTTTCGCCATCCATGCTCCAGACGCATTAACCCACATCGCACCTTGCTCGCCTAATGAAATGACAACATGGGCAATACCTTGCTGACGCAATGCTTCAGCCGCTTGCACAATATCAGAAAGCTTAGGTAAGGATCTACCCGCCCAAATTTCTAATTCATGATGATTAGGTTTAACAAGCCAAGGGGCAGCTTTTAACCCAGCGACAAAGGCATCTCGACTACTGTCAAAGATCAAACACATACATTCACTACGTAAGCGAGTCATCCATGTAGTGAAATCATTGAGATCAATGCTAGGAGGAACACTACCACTGACACAAATCATATCAAATTGACCCGCCCAACTTAGCGTATCGTTGACAAAGCGAGTCCAGTCTTGTTTAGTGATTTCAAAACCAGAAAAATTGAAGTCAGTTACTTTACCATTGGGTTCTGTGAGTTTGACGTTAATACGAGTACGACCTTCAACCAATTGAAAACGGTTAGCGATACCCGAGTCACTAAACTCTTTTTGGAATCCATCTTGGTTTTCTTTGCCTAAAAAGCCTCCAACAGTAACATCAACGCCAAGGCTTTTTAAAACCTTAGCCACATTGATGCCTTTACCCGCAGCATGGAAGCCTGCTGTTTTAACTCGATTAACTTCACCAAGTTCAATAGGAGCACTTAAACCTACAAGATCATATGCAGGGTTAAGTGTGATGGTTGCTACTCTGCGTTTCATGCTAGTTCCTTACCTTAAATAAAAGAACAGGCATCAATTTTTGCTGTAATTTAGCAAAAACAGAGATACCTTGAGTGGGTAAGCCGAGCATAAAATCTCCTGTTAGATAAAGGGCAAAAAGATGTAAATATTATAAAATAACAACTAAAATAGTATCATCAAGCTGAATCGTTTCAAATTATAATCTATAATTTAGTACAAACAATGTTCTTTTGCCTAATGAAAGTAGAAATAAATTAGATCTAAATCACATTTTAATGCATTTAAACATGAATAAACGGATAAAAGTATCAACAAAAAGGTTTGTTGCTGAAGTTTTACAGTAATGGTTAAAAAGTGTTATCTATATATAAAATAATAACTTATAGCATTTCTTTTTATCTATTTTTTTATAAAATGTACAATTTGCTGAACACCGAAAGAAGATTATAACTATAGACAAGCTTGAAAATGATGATCTAAATTTAAATATATTAAATTAAATTTTATTATTTTATTTTAATTCAATTGGTTATGTTATTTTCTTTTTTTTTCATATGATTAAATAAGAAAAAAGAGGAAGAAAAAGTCTATTCAAGGTAAAAAAGGATTAAAAAGAAAAAAAGCGAGGCTAAGATAGCGACGCTTTTTCAATATTAATTGATTTGCTGATTATTTGCTGACGCTAACGGAAAACTCACCAAAGGTGACAACTTTTCCCGCAATAATTTTACAGCGTTTACGAGTTTCAACTTCACCGTCAACACTCACTAAACCTTCAGCAATAACACTTTTAGCAGAAGCTCCGCTTTCAGTCCAACCTTGAAGTTTTAATAAATCACAAAGCTCGACATAGTCGTGCCCATCTAATTGAAATGTTTCCATCGATTAATTATTTCCTGTTTCAGGGTCGTGGTATTCTTCGCATGCTTGCAAAGTATTTTGAATAAGTGTGGCGACTGTCATTGGACCTACACCACCAGGGACGGGAGAAATCCAGCCCGCACGTTGAGAGGCGGCTTCAAAATCAACATCCCCAACAACTTTACCACTTTCAAGACGGTTGATACCGACATCAATCACGATTGCACCTGGTTTAATCCACTCACCAGGAATAAAGTTAGGTTTACCTACCGCCACAACGACTAAATCCGCGTGCTCAACATGGAAACGTAGGTCTTTAGTAAAACGGTGGGTAACTGTAGTTGTACAACCTGCAAGTAATAGTTCTAAACTCATTGGGCGACCAACAATATTTGATGCGCCAATAATAACGGCATTTAAGCCATTCATTGGAATATTACAACGCTCTAGCAGTGTGACAATACCACGAGGTGTACAAGGGCGTAATTTAGGTGCTCGTTGGCATAAGCGGCCGATATTGTAAGGGTGAAAGCCATCGACATCTTTATCAGGATGGATGCGTTCTAAAACCTTAACATTATCAATTCCAGCAGGTAAAGGGAGTTGGACGAGGATACCATCAATGGTACTGTCTTTATTAAGTTGGTCGATCAGATTTAATAAATCAGCTTCACTGGTAGTATCTGGTAAATCATAAGAGCGAGAAATAAATCCGACTTCTTCACAAGCGCGACGTTTACTTCCAACATAAATCTGTGATGCAGGGTTATCTCCCACTAAAATAACCGCTAAACCAGGCGCTCGTTTTCCGGCATTAATACGTTGTTTTACTTTTTCTGCAACTTCGCTTCTGATGGTCTGCGCAATCGATTTCCCATCTATAATTCTTGCTGACATCTATACATCCAAATTATTCAATTACGGTATTGGTCTATTTTGTCAGATCAAGAGCAATCTGTCAGTCGAATACTTGCCATATTTTGACCATATAGTTTGATATCGTTGAAAAATCGTTGACTCTCAGAATGTTGAACGTATAATTCACATCCGTTATCAGAGTAGTCGAGTAGTCTTGCTAACGTCTAAAGTTCTTCTAGGCGCCCTTAGCTCAGTTGGATAGAGCAACGGCCTTCTAAGCCGTAGGTCACAGGTTCGAATCCTGTAGGGCGTACCATTTAAAATCAACGAGTTAGATGGTTTTAAAAAGAAACCCGCAAGAGATGCGGGTCAAGTAACGGGTCAAGTTAGCATTACAGTTTTTCACTTCTAACCCACTCTTCATAGACATGTTCTGGCCAACCTAAAAACGTACCGCCTTTTGTTCTTTCTGGTTTGGGGAACTCATTTCGTTTTGCATACATTCTCCAAATTGTAGGTTTGCTTTTTCCTGTTAACCGGATCATTTCCTTCCATTTAATGTATCGAGTTGTAGTTGTCATTTTTTGCCTCCTTGCAAATAATTTTGTAAGCTCGCAATACGTGATTCGGTTTGCCATAAATAGTGGTGACTCGAAAAAAGAATCCGATAGTGTTCTCGTGAACGGGGGTAAAAAGTAATGCCCGATCAATTAACCGATTTATTTTTCTTCGTTCAGTGATAAAGGAAAAAATAACTACCTTTGCCATGCTTCCTGTTCCACTGGAGATATATTCAATTTTCATTTTCACCTCAAGTTCTGCATGGCATAACAACGAATTGTGGATTGCCGTATTTTTCGTTTATCACGTCACTAAATTTTAATAGGCAAGGCTTGGTCATTCCTGATGGATGAAATGAGACAGGATGAAATCCGCGACTAGTACTAAACATCTTTTCAGGATAAGTAAGGTAGATAGCCTGCATATGAGGTAAACAAAGTTCATATTCTGTCGGGATGACGAGATCTAAATTAGGGAAGCGCGCACCTTTATGTGAAACAAGTGCAGAGAACCCCACGCGATGACCGTTTTTGTCGCGATGAATAGCAAAAGGTTCTTCAGTAAATTTAATTTCTGTTGTGTTTGCCTTTGCAGGAATAGAGCCTCTGAATTCAAGTATTTCGTTACGGCGTGTTTTTATGCCATGCTCCATACGCACAGCAACATGTCCGTTAGTCGCTTCAATGTACTTATTGCTGATATGAATACCTTGCAGGTAGTAACGAGGATCATGTTTAGCCACACAAACTAAAGCAGCGCGAAGTAAATGTGTTTGAATAATCATTATTTATCCTCCCAGCCAATTGCCTGAAATAGTCCCATTTTCGGGTGATACCAACGAGTACCGCGTTTTTCTGCTTTGCCCATCATGTGTTTCATTGCTACCATGAAGTCAGCCTCATGAATGATAGCCATAGGCCTAGGCATGCCTTCTGGGGTAAGAATGGTTATTTGGTCTTTTCGGACGCCGTATTGCTTGGCAAGCGTCTTGCATTTATCAATCGTCATACCCGATTTGGTTTTCGCTAATGAGTAACCAATCCACCCTGCAGGAATAGTGCCTTGCTTAATTTGCTCAACGACTTCATTCACTTGTTCAACTTTTTGCTCTACATGAGATATACGGCGTTCGCTTTCTAGGTTAGCCAATGCCATAGCAGCGATAATTTCAGCTTGTGATTTTGGTTTGACTCGTTCATCTTCAAGTTCTTTCCAGCGATCAACTAACCGAGCTGTAAATTCAGGTGATAATTGAGCAACTATAATAATGCTGTCGCGCTTACCCTCTTCACCTGAAAATAAATAGTGCTGTGGCGTTACCCCGTTCGCGGTTTTAATCCCATCCACCATTGGTGGTTTGGATATAATTCCTTTATCAACTAAGCGCTCGATAGTTCTTTTAACACTATCTTCACGGCTACCAACTAATTCAGCGATCTCTTTAGAGGTCATTGATGCATTGATGCTGATTAAATTATTCATAAATAACTCTCCGTCACTTTAATTTTTGCTTTATCTAAACAACGCTTAGATGATTGATTACTTATTTTTTGTTGATAACTCATTGCGCCTTTGGCTGGTGGATCTGCAATAATAAAAGCTTTGTTATATTGCTCTATTGCGCGTCTATAAAATCCTTTATTCTCTAATTGCTTACCTTTTTTCATGAATTCAGAATACGTCATGATATTTATATTCCTCTCCATTTAAGTAAGGAGGTAAATATTCAACGATATAATCAATCATGAATTTACCTATTTCAGAAATTGAACCGTTAGATTTGTATAATTGCTCATAGGTGTTATAGATATCTTTATCACTCCACTTACAACGTTGACGGCAATCTTTTTCTTCATAGACATCACGGAAGAAATTATTTAAATTTTCAAAGCTGATTCCTGTAATAACAGTTTTACTATTTACCTTTGATTTGAACTCAGCTTTCTTTCCTTTTTGTTTAATGTAAATAAGCACTGAGTTGATAAATCGCTTTCTTCTTATTTCAAGTAAATTAACTTTATCCATGTTGGTTGCTCCTGATTCAGAGCGCAGCAATTCCTAGCATGAACGCTATAATTAATTTTTATTTCGTAGATATTCTATTTATTGGTTAAAGCATTATTTAATTCGTAATATAATCTGTCAGCTTCTTTTTCTGCCTCATCATATTTTTCTACAGCTTTAGCATATTCCTTTTGTAAGCGTTCAATATTACGTTCCTGCTTTAATCGTTCATGAAGCTCTGATAATTTAGCTTCTTTGTGTTTCATAAAGTATTCGGTAGGTTCGCCACGCTTGAAAGCGATTGTGCCATTCTCAAGTTCACATTGTTCACCTTCGTAGTTAGTTTCAATGCCTTTTTTGTGAAATTCACGCTCAGTGAGAATGTTTGCTAGCTTATTTAATGCTGAACGTTCACTTAAGTAAGCTCGATTAGCACCTGCAATAATATAAACAGGGCGCATAGCAATAGTAATTTGATTATCAGTCGCTTTCTCAATAGCTTCGTGTTGTTTGCTCATTTTTTGTTCCTTTTATTTTTCGATTTGATATTTCGTATTCAATTCAACCAAGTCTGTCATTTAATATTGATACCAATAATGATACTTGGCTTATAAACAATCCCACATCACCAATATGACTTTTACTATCATGATAGTTTTCATTATTATCAGCCCAAAACATAAACTCCCCGAATGTATTCATTCCTGTAATGAGTGAATCAATAGATAAGTCTAAATTTGCTCTTAATTTCCCTAATTCTTTTTCTGATATATTTTTCAAATTAGGAAGGGTAATTAATTCATCAATATTCATTACGCCTCCGTGAAACTTACTTTTTCATAAATAGTTTCTAAATTTAATTTTGCTGACTGGATTAAATTTGTAATTTGAATATCATAATTTTTAATGTGACCACTTTCTTCAGCTACTTTTAAATTAATTGCAGTTTCTAATGTGTTTAAAATACATCCGACGGCTGTTTCAATAGTATCTTTATCACTGACTTTAATTTCACCGATAGGCTTTGGTGATTTATCAGTATTAATGCTTGATACACTTTCTTTAGCTCTTTCTATATTAGCTACTGCTGATTCAATCGCATTAAACATATTATCGCTAGGTATTACGTTATCGTTGATAATGAGATTTAAAATAGAAGTTGCATAAAGTAATTCATCACAAGCGGATTGTTTTAATTCAGTGTTATTCATCATTTAAAACCTCATTAATTTCATCTTCTGCTTGAGATAATAAGCTAAGTTGAATTGCTCGCTCTTCGCTATTACGAGAAAGAAACTGAGCTGAAATTAAGAATGCTTTTACTCGATGTAATGTATCTAGTATTTTTCCGCTATCTACATTAATTATTTCTTTTGTCATGATCATTATCTCTCTGTGCATTTTCTTCGATTAGCCAATTCGATATATCGCTAGATAAATTATAAGTTAACTCAATTAAACTCATAACATCAGGTTGGTTTTGAAGTAATATGCCATTTAGCTGAAACAGTAGTGCGTTTAAATGGTCACTTTTTTTGCAACAGCCTCTAAGTTGAGTTCGTGAGCCATAATTAAGCCTCACAAGGAAACTGTGCAGAGAAAACAACATTGCCACCGAGTAATTCTTTAGCTTGTTCAGCGCTGGTAGCCATAACTTCTTTTTTCTCTGGACACTCTGTTTTAGTCCAGAAACGAAATAAGAACATAGGTAACATTACGCCTGTATGCATGTCAGGTTTCGGTAAATTAGGGATTGCAGTAGAATGTATAATAGGCATGTTTAAATCCTTTAATCACGTTTTGTGTTTTTATTAACACATATTTGTGTTTATATTGCAATCACATTTTGTGTTTTTATTTTGATTTTTAATTTAATTTGTTGTTTTTGTTGGAAATTTATTTTCAAAAAAATCTCAGATTGGAATGGAGATCACTTCTTTAGAGGGGAGAGGGTACAAAAAAGCCCTCGTGGGGAGGGCTGAATTTGAAATTATAGTTTAAAATATTTATTTCTTAGAAGTGAAGATCTAAATTTATCAGAGCGTTCTTTTTTTTCATCTTTATTCAGAAGATCTGATTTTGTATAAGGGGAAGCCACCGCAACATCCCTTCTGCTGGGTGGCGTATTATTCAACACCGCCCGATTTTTCATAGCTATAACCCTTTGAGTATTTGATATATTTTTGAATGAGAACAACGGGTAAGCGTACCTTTGCCTTCCTTTCGTTTTCTCCCATCTGGATATACTCTATGACAAATAGAGGATTTTGTATTGCTATCATAACTTAAATGGAGTATAGCACCTGCGATTTTCTTGCGCCATTCATTTAGTGTGGTATCGGAATTATCGCACTTTCTCCAATCTAACGCGCCATCATCGTCTTTTATTGATGATAGTGCATTAAGAATATCTAGTGATGACTGAAATCGGTTGTTTGGATTGCTTTCTAAACACTTATTAATTATAGATATTAATTTTTTTGGTATATGCGATGGGTATTGTTTGGAAGGGAATGTTCCAGCTTTTATTGCGGACTCTAACTGCTCAGCATACCGGAATTGAGATATTTCATTTTCAAACTCAATGGCACCAATACACATCCTATACAAAGTCATTCCAACTTGGTAGATATCGAAGGTATAGGTAAATCCACCACTTTTGCTTATTGTGAAATATTCAGGAGGGGTATGAAAATAGTAATTGTGATCAGGTATTGCTGTTGAATTTATATTTATTAATTTAGATAACCCGAAGTCAGCCAGCATTGCTTCATTTCGGTTTGAAATCATAATATTATTAGGCTTGATATCGAAATGAATTAATTTTTTTGTATGGATATGATATAGGCCACCAATAAACTGTATTGCGTACCTTATTATTTCACGTGGAGTGAAATTTCCTCTGCTCATCTTTTGGCTTATCGTGCCATTAATATAATATGGCATTGCTATATAGATTTTTTCATTATCTTCAGCTGCGTATTGAACCTGCACGATGTTTGGGTGAGCATTTTTGTAAAGCAGTCTTGCCTCAGAAAAATAAGTATCTTTATCTTGATTGGGTTTTTTTGTGATTTCTTTGATAACCAACTCATGATCTAAATTTTCATCATGAGCAAGATAAACCTCTGAGAAACAACCTTGTTCATCAAGTTTTTTTATTTTTCTAAATGACACGTCTGCTTTTTGATATGGGGTGATCAAAATTTACCCTCCACTGCTAATGCTGCCATCATGGCTTCATTTGTTTCCTGAGTGAATGATGAATTGTCTATATCATGTATTGATATTTCTGACTTAAGTAATTGTTTATATTCAGTATCGCTTACATTGAGACCTGCCCGTATTCCTGATTTTCGAATGGTAAAGTATTTTTTAACTTCACTACTTGAAAATGCTTCTTGTATTACTGCTTCTATATAGAGACGGTCTATGCTCATATTTTGAGAGTTTGCTTCTGTTACCCTTATTGATGCGATATCAACATTATAAAACATTAATATATCTAGGATATTGTTACGAACATATTTTAATTTCTCTGGTGTATCTAAAATGCATGGAATATTTATCACATCAGAACAAACAAGCTTTTTAGATTCAGTGCAATAAACAATAAATGATGCCACTGAAGGTGAAACTCGAACCCCTAATATTCTCATTTACTCATCCTTTAAAGGCAATTGAAGACAATTGGTTGACAAAATTACGTCAACCAAATTTCAATTTTACTGCTATTCTGTCAACCACTCCATAAAACGTGTCGTCACCCAAAAAAGCAACCTCGCACATCATCTTCAACGAGCCTAATGGCGTCAGAGAAACTACCTAGCATTATTTCATCGTAGTTGTGCCAGTTACTATTTTTATCCATCCAAAGCAGAGACCATGAATTCGAATACCTATTATGTGTGATTTTTGCTATAGGTTCTTCTACTCTGCCATCACTCCATATTAGTTGCCTAATTTCAAAGATAATTACTGAGTCGTCCTCGATACGATACTGTAAATCTAATTCATCCCTTAGGTGCTCTGCTGGGCGGCGTTTTTCCATGAAAAATTCCATACACCGTCTAATATTTGCTATCTCAATATTGTTAAACGCCATATTTCCTCCTAAAACGTGTCGTCAGGCCATTGTGACTTGATTACCTTACCTATGATTGTGCAGTTCCCGTTAATAGGGATCAGGTCATAGCGTGGGTTTAATGGCTCCAGATACTCAATTCCACCCTCTCTAATCAGTCGTTTGAATGTGAACTCATCATTTAGCAAACGAGCGACACAGAAATCTCCGAACTCCACTTCTTCCTCAGGATCAACCAGAATTAGCATACCTTCTGGAAAACTTGGTTTACCTCCTGGTGGTGCTGTCATTGATTGACCTTCAACCTCTAACCAAAAGGCGCGCTCACTGGCTTTCTTAGCTGTCGGTATCCACGACACAGCATCTTTTTGAGTGTATGAGTTAAATTCTGTTGAGAAAGCGCCGGCCTGTACCTTTGTGAATAGAGGGTATTGGTAATTACTTATAACTTGTTCGCTTTGTGAGCCAAACATCAACTCTGCAGGGGATACTTCTAGGATCTCACTAATTCTTAATGCGTCGTCAGCACTAATTTTTCTCTCACCAAGCTCATAATTTCCTATTCGTGACGCAGACGAATATCCACACAGTTTTGCCAACTGAGCCTGACTAAAACCTTTAGATTCGCGGATAGATTTCAATCTCTCCCCGATAATTTCATTAATCTTTTTCATAGCCATTATTTAACACAAAACGTGAATAAAGTAATTAAACAAAATGTGATTGCATGATAAACACATTTTGTGTTTAATGTATATAAAAATAATGGATGGAAAATATGAATAAAATTTCAACGCAACGTAAAAAGCTTGGAATATCACAAGCAAAACTTGCCGCACATTTAGGCTGGGGGCAATCAAGAATATCCAATTATGAACTAGGTATCAGGACTCCAAGCCTTTGTGACTGTCGTTCAATCGTAGCTGCTTTTAATGAGTTGGGTAGTAATTGTTCCCTGGATGATTTGTTCCCTTCTAAATATGGTTATGAGTCTAATGCCATGAAGAATCAAGGAAACTCTCATGCACCAAATCAACATGCCGATGCCTGAACACTACTTTCCTGATGATGCCAAGTGGATCCAGGAGCAACTCACGAAGTTAAGCCCAAGTATGAGGCAAAAGGCATTAGTTAAATATTCAGAAGTGTATCAAACGGAATGGGAACGAGAACAAGTTCCCTACCGTAAAGATAACAAAGCTCGTCATGAAGCTAACGTCAGGTTAAGAGAGTTCATAAAGCGTTATCAGAGAGCAATGCAAGGGTACACCGCAAAGCCCTTATCGATTTAATAGTGATTAGATTTAGGAGGTATTAGAAGTTAAGACGTTTAGCCGTCTAGATTGTTTTCTGGGGAAGAGGGGAAAACTTTCTAGGGGGGAAAGGGGGGTGATCTTTGAAAGGGGAGTTAGGGAAGGCACAGCCAAGGAAGGAGTTAGATCTTAAATATAGATCTCTATAGAAGTTAAAAAAACACAGCCGTTTAGACGTCCAAATAAAAATAAATCCCTTCCTTTGGTAGAGCTAGTTATCAAATGAGGAAACCGATGTTAACAATCACACCAAATTTTGCACAGGAACGCGGATTGACGATGTTACGTCAGGCATGGAAGCAAAATAGAACATTCATGATTTATAGCCCAACAGGAAGCGGAAAAACGGCATTAGCTGCGTTTATTACTGATGGACATGTTCAGCATGAAATGAGAGTGATGTTTCTTGTTCCTTACACCATTTTGATTGATCAAACAGCCAGTCGCTTTATTGAGTATGGTTTGCCAGCAGAAGAGATTGGTTATGTATGGCGTGATCATCCTAATTATGATCCAACTCGTTTAATTCAAATCGCATCAGCTGACACAATTATCCGTAGAGAATTTCCAGACAACATCGATTTATTAATAATCGATGAGGCACATTTACGCCGTAAGAAAATATTAGAAGTGATCAGAGAAAGTGAATTCAAGGTAATAGGCTTATCTGGTACGCCTTTTGCGCCATTCCTTGGTCATTACTACGAAACATTGATCAAACCCACCACCATGAAAGAGTTAATCAAACGTGGTGATTTAAGCTCATACGAGTTCTATGCGCCGACTAAACCCGATTTATCAAAAGTAAAATCGTCCAGCAACGCAGAGTTTGGTAGTGATTACAAAGAAGCTGAGATTGCTGAAATCATGAGTGGTGCAGATTTGGTGGGGGATATTGTTGATAACTGGCTTGTGAATGGACGAAACCTACCTACGATTTGCTTTTGCGTCACAGTCAGTCATGCCAATTTTGTCACCGTCGAGTTCAACCGTGCAGGTGTGAATGCTGAAGTGATCACCGCAGATACGCCACATGATGAGCGTCAAATCATTATTCATCGGTTTGAGCAAGGAGCGACCAAGGTGCTTGTAAGTGTGGGCACATTGATTGCCGGCTTTGATAGTGATGTCCGTTGCATTATTTACGCTCGCCCAACTAAATCAGAAATTCGTTGGTGTCAGGCGATTGGAAGGGGATTACGTACCGCACCAGGAAAAGAGACTTGCCTTATTTTCGATCACTCTGGTTCTGTTCACCGCTTAGGTTATCCCGATGACATTGAATATAACGAACTGCCCACCAAAAATGATGGTATGAGTGAATCTTCGTCTCGCCGAGAGCAAGAAAAGCGAGAGAAGAAACCGAAAGAATGTTCTTCCTGTCACTACATGAAGCCTGCAGGTGTTTATGTTTGCCCTAAATGTGGGTTTAAACCTTTAGTGGGTGAAGATATCGAAGTTGATACTAGCCGAAACATCAAAAAACTGAATAAAAAAGAGCGCATTTACACCCGAGAAGACAAGCAAAGCTGGTGGTCTCAATTGAAATACTACCAGAACCAACGAGCGACACAGGGTAAACCGATAAGTGATGGTTGGGTTGCTAATACCTTTAAAGATAAATTTGGGGTATGGCCACGAGGCTTTCATAACACACCACAAGAAATCACTCCCGAAGTGAGTAACTTTATTAAGTACAAACAAATTGCCTTTGCTAAATCTCGCAAGAAGGCACAAGCCAATATTCAAAATTTACGTACTCAAATTAGCCACCAGCCACAACAAGGAGGTTTACTGTGAATACGATTGATGCCGTAAAAGGGCAATGGGCAAAAATATTTGCACATTATGGGTTACCTCCTATAACGGGGCGTAAGCACTTTAAAGGGAAATGCCCTATTTGCGGGCAAAAAGGAAAATTTCGTATTGATGATAAAGACGGGCGAGGAACTTACATCTGCACGTGCGGTTCGGGAAATGGCTTTCAATTACTGGAAAGAACACAAGGCAAAGACTTCAAAACATTAGCAGATGAAATTGATGTCTTGATTGGTAATCACCGAGAAAAAGAAGCTATTTTACCAAGTAAAACAAATAAGAATAATTTATTCCAACGCATTACAGGCTGTTATTCTAAATTATCAATACTGAAAAATACACCCGCCATGCAGTATTTACATAATCGAGGTGTTTTTGAGTTACCACTTGATAACGTTCGTTATTGTGATCATCAACCTGTTCGTAATAGTTCTGACAAATTTCAAGCTATTTGGTCATTAGCCACTGATGCTAAAGGACAACTTTGTTACTTGCATAGAACGTATTTACAAGGGGATAAAAAAGCCTCTCTTGATATTGTGAAGAAAATGACAGCTGTGCAGGAAGATAATTATTTAGAGTATGCAGAATCTGTCGCGATAAGAATGTTTCCTGTTGATAACACACTTGGCATTGCTGAAGGTATCGAAACGGCACTTTCTTGTAAGCAACTCTATGGTGTCAATACTTGGTCGGTTATCAATACCAACTTCATGAAAAAATTCAAAGCACCGAAAGGTGTGACTCACCTTGTTATCTTTACAGATATGGATTGGAGTGCTGCTGGGCATGCAGCCGCTATGGAATGTGCACATAAAAACCTACTTTCTAATAATGATGTAGAAACGGTCAGTGTGAGATGGCCTGATAATGGCGATTTTAATGACATGTTAATAGAGGCCTGTGAAGTAAGAGAGTTAGTGTTTTCAAGACAACATAAGGAAATGGCGTAATGCGTGATATTCAACAGGTATTAGAACGATGGGGGGCTTGGGCGGCTGATAATACTGAGTCGGTTCAATGGTATTCGATTGCTGCGGGATTTAGTGGATTAATACCAAGCAAGGTTAAAGCTCGTCCTCAATGCTGTGAAGACGATGCAATAATTATTTCTAGTTGCATGGCTCAATTAAATAAAAAGAATAGTGAGATGCATGACCTATTACTCGATTACTATTTATTCGGAATGACATTTATGCAACTGGCTAACAAGCACAATTGTTCTGATACTCACATAGGAAAAAAACTGCAAAAAGCAGAAGGGATAATAGAGGGTATGTTAATGATGTTAGATGTCTCCTTAGAAATGGATCGATACATAGAAAAAGTCACATAAAGCGCTTTACGATCGTAAAAATGATGATATTGTGATAAGAGTGACATCAAGGTCAACTAACTTATAAACCCGCTTTTGCGGGGTTTTTATATATAAAATAAAGTTTGCTATCTGAGTTCATCTATGGCTTAATGACATCACTGGTTTGGAAGTACAGGCCTATTTATGTTAGTCAGTTTAAAGTTGTTCACCGTTTAGCGTTATCCTCGATACCACTTCATTGCGAATTCCTTCTAATTAATTCCCATAAGTAAAAATAAAAAACAAACCCTCATATGCCTTATGGCAAATTAAATAAATTAAAGGAAATTCTATGTCTAATACAATGACTGGTTCAGTAAAATGGTTTAACGATGATAAAGGTTTTGGTTTCATCACCCCTAAAGATGGAAGTAAAGATGTATTTGTACATTACTCTGCAATCCAAAGTGATGACTTCAAATCTCTGATGGAAGGCCAAGAAGTTTCATTTACCATTGAAAATGGTATGAAAGGTCCAGCAGCAGGCAACGTGGTGGCTCTCTAAAGGCGCTATTACTATTCGCCTCTATTTTAAATGCCCTTGTTGTAGCGGTTCACAATATAGAACATCACAATTTGATGTCACAGTGAACAATCCACATGGCGCAAAATGTATCTTTTGCAAAAGTGTGATGACAGCTCAAATGAGTTAAGCATTAAATAGTTGAATATATAAAACCTCGCTTCGGCGGGGTTTTTTTATATAAAAAAAAGCCGACACGCTAGGAGTTATGTCGGCATAAACTCTCGGGAATAGTGTTAATAACGAGATAAATTATCAATAAAACAATGTATCAATATCAGGGAAAACCAGATATGTGCTGTAATGATAATTATTATCATTAAAATATCAATTATATGAATCCACAACAGTGGTTTTTTTCTTGTCTAAATATGACATATATCAATAAAAGGTGCGCATCATGCCAAAAGAGATAAACGAATTACAGTTTAGTCTTCACTATGCTTCAGAAACAGACAGCGAAATGAATACTTCAGCCATTTTAACGGCGAATATCCATACGGCTGATGGCGAAACTCAACAACTCACACAACTAATTTGCACGACATCTCCCGCAGGTAAAAAGCAATATCGAATCGGCACACAAAAGATTAATGATGCAGGTGATCCATTGCTGGTGGCGATTGAATCCTATTGGCGCAAAAACACACAAGAGAGTTGTGTTTATTTGTTAGAGAAAGCGAAGCAATTTATTCAGGGACACTTACAACAAACGAATACATGGATATCCATGTATGGCCTTGTAATTGTGTCTAATGCGTCACTTGAAGAGCAGTTGCCTGAAGGTTTATTAAAGGCACTTAAAGTATCAATATCCGCCTAATTTTTATCGTTTCACTTTTAATTCTCTCACACTAATCATTAACGGACACTCCTCTGGGGGTGGCTATGCGCATGGAAAAATTAACCAATGTAACTTACGGAACCGCAGGCTTAACGGCCTTTTTTGCTAGCCTCTCATTATATGAATGGGGATTTGTTATCGGGATGGCGTTTAGCATGGTTCTGGGTTTAGCCACTTACTTTATGACTCGTCGAGAACAACGAAAACGCACTCAATTATTTGAAGAGCTTGTTCGTCATGTTGACCCACAAAACCCAACTGAAACCCTAAAAAGGCTTGCTGAATTAATGGTGAAAGCGCCAAAGGATATTTAATGTCTCTCAAACAGAAAATAGCGGCGATAACAACAGCAGGAGCAACAGCAATTGCGTTAGTAGTAATAGCCCATTTTGAAGGTGTGCGTTATGAACCTTATCGTGATGTGGCGGGTGTTCTAACAGTTTGTTATGGGCATACAGGCAAAGACATTATTCAAGGTAAGAGATACACACAACAAGAATGTGATGCGTTATTACAAAACGATTTTATTAAGACACAACAGCAAGTCGATGCATTAATCAAAGTACCACTCGATGACTACACCAAAGCCGCTTTATATTCCTTTGCTTTTAATGTGGGAACAACCGCATTTTCTCGTTCAACATTACTTAAGAAACTAAACGCCGGTGATAGAGCGGGTGCTTGTGAAGAAATGAAACGTTGGGTTTATGCAGGAGGAAAGGTTTGGCGAGGGCTTGTCAGTCGTCGAGAAGCGGAGTCAGCACTATGTCATGGAAACCTTTAATCATCATTATCAGCTTTATCCTCATATTACTCATCACAGTCGCTGGTGGTATTTATCTCTTGATTGATAACTCATGTACTAAAGACCCAGTGAGTTTAGAAAAACGCTGTCAGATTGCACTCTCACATCATCGGTATTAATCATGAAATATGGGAAACTCTATGCTGTCATTGTGATGGTAGGCATCATTGTGGGGGGCTATTGGGTGATTAATTGGCAAGCTAATAGGATTAATTCACTGACAGATACCAACAAAAAACTGACAGTAGCTCTCGAAGAGCAGAAGTCTATTAATACTGATTATCAAGCACGCATAATGCGGTTAAACCAACTGGATATTCAATATACGCAGGAGTTAGCGAATGCCAAGAATGAAATTAGTCGCTTGCGTGATATTAGCGAGCGTCATCCTGAGCGGGTGTACATCAAAGCCGAGTGTCCCAAAGTCAAAACCACTCCCTCCACCAGCTTGGCTTATGCAACCACCGCCCGACCTACAGACACCGCTATCCGAAATTATTGGTTACTCAGAGAGCGAATTGCAGAGTCAGAACGAGTGATTCTTGGGTTACAGGATTATATCAAACATGAATGCTTAGAATAAAAAAATGCGCTCATGGTATAGAGCGCGAATAAAAAGTTATAAAAAATGAATTATGACGATATGTAGTATATTTATCTGTTTAATAAATTTCTAGTATCTAGTGTGAATTGTTAAGGAAAAATTAAGAGGAATGAAGGCATTCAAGAAAAAAGCCCAATATAAGAAATGGGCTAAACAGGAAAGGATATTAATCAATATTATGATCTTCTCTTAAGATATCATCAATTGTCATATAAATAAACGAATTAATCTAAATTACCACAATAAAAGGTTAAATTATTAAAAAATTAAATGGGATATCTCTGTATGATTGGAAGTAAGATAAAATTATTTTTATTTAATTTGGTTATGAAGATTAATGTTATATGCGGTGATCGAGTTTTAAAAATATAAATTTTTATACATTGATATTATGATTAAAATGAATTTTATATGATGAAATGATAGGGATTATAATTTCATTGAGAAATATTTGGATTATTTAATAATGATGTTATCCTAAAAGTAATAGAAAATACTATAAATTATTTTTATGAAAATGATAAATAAAATATTAATTATTATTACTCTGTTATCCTTATCAATTAATACTCAGGCATTAATGGAAAGAACTCTAGTTACAACGGCAACATATGAATCTTATGTTGCATGTGTTGCAGCGAAAGAGGATATAGCGTTTGATAATGTTTATCTTTTAATGCATAACAATAGAAATAAAGTAAACAGTGAAGGTGATCAAATACCATTATCTTTTAACCCTAGGTTTGATACTGAGTTACTTCAACATTATCATTTAATTTATGAACTTACAAAAGATGAGAGAATGGTGGATTGTGATATGTTTGCAAGCATTATTTATGATTCTTTGAAAGAGGAGTTTGATGTTTGTGATATGGGAGAATATTCACCTATGGGTAAAAAATATGAGGATGTTGTGTTATCTTTATTAAAATAGAAAGAATATTTTAGTATTTTATAAATTATATTGGATATAAATGTCTGAAATTGAGTTATATAAAATGGACTGAAATACTCAAATTACTAATCACTATAAGTATAGTGATGTTAATAAAGTATAACTCAGATAAACATATCAACCTTATTTTTGATTAGTTGTCTTTAGAAAGTTAGATATGGAATAAAAAAAGCCCCATGAGTTTGAGTTCATAGGGCGGCTGAAATGAAGCAACAATAAACATGTGTCAATTATACTGTTATTTCTGCATGATGCCAAGAAAAATATTGTATTTTGATTGTTTAACATACAGTTGTTATCAGATATTCTCTACGAATATCACTACGTTGCTATTTGGGGCATAACAAGCAATGCTAGTTATAGAGAAAGGAAGATAAGAAATATCCAACATAATCTCCATCAGTTTTGATTGCTGGTGGCTTTTTAATTGAAAGATATTATAAACAAGCTTTATCTTTATAGCTGCTGATTAGTAAATGAGGGGATACTAATATTATTGTTGAATTTGATATTTAGTGCTACTTTTAATAAGAAAAGCCCTTCATATCTATATGAACGAAAGGCTAAGTAGAACAAAATATCAATTTAATGATAAATATAGCGATACTATTATGCATAACTTTTTTAAGTATAATTACTAATTTGAGTTTAGCAAATTGTTTAGAAAAAAATCCCCTGTAAGCTAGGATAATTACAGGGGTGACAATAAAGCTAAAATACAGAGTCTAATCAGTGTGCCCAAAGGAAGACACTAAGTCTCATAGATAGAAGTAACTTATACGTTGTATAAGTTGCTAAGCATATATACTTGCTTAATATGTTTCTAGTGTTTAGATCAAAGATTAGATAAGTAACCTTATGATTTTTAATGGATACTAAAAATATTGGGTTAGAAATCGTTATTTATGAGGTTTTATGGTTAAGGATTACCTGTGATAACTTGTTTATTTTTTCATTGGGTGGATTCAGTGCCAAAAAATATCAGGTAACAGAGAATAGAATGTAAAGGTTACTTTATGAATAAAAAAACGCCTCGGGAGAGAGGCGAAAAACGGCGTTATAATTAACATATCATCAAGAAAAATATTAACTGATAAATTTTGATTCGTAAACTTAAATTATTAATTTATAAATAATTTTTTGTATGATTCTTGTGCAATATCTAAAATATCATATCTGTCTAGGTTTATAATGAAGATAGGTATTATCGTAACCAATTTTCATGTTGCATCAATAGTTAAATGAAAAAGAAGCCGGATCACAAAGATTGTGCGTATTTTTAAAAATGCTAGTTGATGGCATGATTTATAAAGGTATTAAGCTATGTGGAAAAAGTGCATTGATAAAGGTGAATTGTATCAAGGCACATTGGGTATGCAGTTAGCTACTATTTTATATGTAGCGTCGCGTTGTCGCTGTTCTTATTACATTAACGATGACATGTTCTCCTCACATTGAGTGTATAAGAGAAATCAAAAACAACGAATACCACCGTTTTGTTATTTTTCGGTCATTATCAGCAACGTCAGCTGTAGGTAGAAGAAGGGGCGTGACGATGGAGAGACATCATCTACAAACATCATTCATTGAGTTGTGTATACAGATAGCCATCAGTTAATCGCTGGTGGCTTTTTTTATACGCATTACATCGCTCATTCACAGAGCAATTCACAAACGTCGAATCCAATCACTTTGATATGAGCCTTCGAGAAAGTCAGTTATAGCTGGCGAGCTTCGACGGGCTGATTTTCTATGTGAACGAGGGTTCATTTCAAATGAAGGTAATACGTTATGCAATATCCAAGAGTAAGTATTAATGGTGTATCTGTTCGCGTTGATGACAAAGGAAGATATAATCTAAATGATTTACATGCCTCAGCCGTGGCAAATGGCGAAGCCAGAGAGAATCAAAAGCCAAGTCAATTTTTGAGAAGCAAACAGGTTAAGACATTTGTAGAAAAATTAAGCGCAATGCAAAAATGCACTGCGGTCAAAGTCATTAACGGTGGGCTTAATCATGGTGTGTGGGCATTAGAATTGGTTGTTATTAGATACGCAGCTTGGCTAAAGCCTGAGTTTGAAATTCTCGTATATAACACCTTTAAGGATGCTACGAGAAAAGGGTTAGATATCATGGCTAAGTTGAACAAGTTAGATCATGTAATCAATACCGAAACAAAAAATGTTAGTAGCTGCGCGAGAACGATGGCTAACTGGGGTGTTGGTGGTAGAAAGCAGTTACTACTAACAGCGAGGGAACGAATTCTTAAAGAAGCTCAAATCTATATTCCTGGTATTGAATAGCGATCCTTAAAATTGAGGATGTTGATTTAATTAATATCTAACGATGAATAGGCCCTAATGGCTTTTTATTGGAGTTTATTATGTCAAACAAACAGATTAATTATGAGGCAATAGGTCATTGTGTTTACTTGCAAAAAGAAATATCGCAGCTAATTGAAGAGAGAAGCAACCTAT
Organism: Proteus penneri; assembly: GCF_022369495.1. Classification (NCBI taxonomy): domain Bacteria; kingdom Pseudomonadati; phylum Pseudomonadota; class Gammaproteobacteria; order Enterobacterales; family Morganellaceae; genus Proteus; species Proteus penneri. The sequence continues at coordinate 2,473,830 of NZ_CP059690.1, read as the reverse complement.
ATAAAGAATTCATAGCGATTTGTCATTCAGGGCAATTTCCTTATACAGATCCAAGAAACACAAAAATCATCGATTTAAATAGTATTGATAAGCCAGCTAAATTGCTAAAAAAAATACATGAGATAAATCAAACTATCATCACACTAGCAACCACTCATAATCAATGGGCGGATAAGGCTGATTATGAACATTATGTTATTAGTAGCGATAATTCTTTAGGTTTTAGTACGTCTAGTGACGCTATATTCAAAGGAATTATTACCTGCAATAAGCAATCATCAATAGACGCTGATGTCGTCAGAAATAAACCATGAAAAAACGCAATGTCTATGGTGGTCGGTGGGCAAAGGTGCGATTAGCATTTCTTAATGAACATCCACTTTGCGTCATGTGCCAAGAGCAAGGACGTATTACTGCAGCCACAGTAGTTGACCACATTACTCCGCATCGTCTTAAAGAGGCACTTGAATCAGGTGATAAAGAACGTATCGCAAAAGCTCAAGCCTTATTCTGGGACACAAAGAACTTTCAAAGCTTATGCGAACTGCATCATAACTCAACCAAACAACGTATCGAAAAGAGTGGCAAAGTCATTGGCTGTAATGCGGATGGCATTCCACTTGATCCCCATTCTCATTGGCATCAATAACACCATGAATACAGGGTGGGGGCGGGGTAAAAGTTCAGACACTTTCGCCCTGATTACCTAGCGCCCTCATTTGTGCGCACAACCGCGAAATGAAAAGTTTTTTTCTGGGAGGTTCCGATGGCAGGAAGACGCCCGAAACCGACCCACTTGAAGGTGGTCACCGGTAATCCGGGAAAACGAAAACTCAACGATAAAGAACCCCAACCTAAACGTGAAATTCCAAGCCCGCCCGAACATTTAACGGATTGGGGGAAAATGGCGTGGGCAAAATTAACCTTATTACTCGATGGAATGGGTGTTTTAACCGTGGCTGACACGCTGGCATTAGAACGGCTGTGTGATATCTACGCCGATATTCTTCAATTGCGAGACACCATTGCCATTGAGGGGCGGACATACACCACAAAAACGCAATCAGGGGATTTTTTAATTAAAGCGAATCCTGCTGTTGCCATGTTGGCCGATGCAGATCGCCGTTTTAAAAGTTATTTAGTCGAGTTTGGTTTAACCCCTGCCGCTCGCTCGAAGGTGAATATGGATGGTGGAGAAGAAGAGGGAGATCCGCTCAACCAATATTTCGGTTGATCCCGCAACACAATACGCGCAAGACGTGCATCAAGGCAAAATCTTAGCGGGGCCTGATATTCGTCATGCATGTGCACGTCATCTCAAAGATTTAAACGAAGCCGAGCAACGAGGATTAGTCTGGGATGTCGAGGCTGTCAAAAGGGTGATCGATTTTTTCGCGAAAGTCTTAAAGCTCAATGGCGGGGAACATGAAGGCAAACCGTTTATTTTATTGCCTTGGCAATGCTTTGTGATTGGCTCCATTTTTGGCTGGAAAATGACTGATGGTACACGGCGATTTCGCATGGTGTACGTTGAATCAGGTAAAGGTTCAGGAAAATCACCGATGGCGGGTGGCGTTGGGTTGTATTGTTTAGTCGCCGACAGTGAACCGCGTGCTGAAGTGTATGCGGCAGCCACGAAAAAAGACCAAGCCATGGTTTTGTTTCGTGATGCGGTGGCAATGGTTGATCAATCTCCCGCATTAAGTCAGCGGATCACCAAATCAGGCGGAACAGGCAAAGAGTGGAACTTGGCTTATTTGAAAACGAGTTCATTCTTTCGTCCGATTAGTTCGGATGATGGGCAATCAGGGCCTCGTCCCCATTGTGCGTTGATTGATGAAATTCATGAGCACAAAAATAATACCGCCGTCGAGATGATGCGAGCGGGTACAAAAGGTCGGCGGCAAGCCTTGATATTTATGATCACCAACAGTGGCCATGATAAAACCAGTGTGTGTTATGACTATCATGAATACGGACGAAAAGTCGCCGAAGGAACTATCGAAGACGACAGTTTCTTTTCCTATATTTGCTCACTGGATGAAGGCGATGATCCCTTTAAGGATGAGTCTTGCTGGGGGAAAGCCAATCCATCACTGGGCTACACCTTTTCTGATCGCTATTTGCGCGAGCAAGTGACACAAGCTCGAGGTATGCCCGCGAAAGAAAGCATTGTGCGTCGGCTTAATTTTTGTCAGTGGGTGGATGCCGATAATCCGTGGATTAACAGTGAAACATGGATGCAGTGTGAAAACACGTTCACATTCGATGACCTTCAAGGTGAAGAGTGTTATGGCGGACTGGACTTATCGGGAACCAAAGATTTAACCGCATTAGCCTTGTATTTTCCTCGTCTCAAACGTCTTTATGTCGAATTTTGGACACCCAAAGACACTTTATTGGATAGAGCGAAAACCGACCGAGTGCCTTACGACTTATGGGTAAGGCAAGGTTTTATGCATACCACGCCAGGGAATGCGGTGAGATATGAATTTGTGGCAGAACGCATTGCTGAAATGGCGATGCACGTCAGCATGAGAGCCATTGCCTTTGACCCTTATCGCATTAAATACCTTGAACCCAAACTCGATGACGCGGGTGTGACGGTTCCTTTAACTCCGCATGGACAAGGATATTACAAAGCCAAAGATTCAGGGCTGTGGATGCCACACTCTATCGAACTGTTTGAACAGCTCATTGATGACAAGAAGATTGAGATCCACACCAATCCTTGTTTGAGATGGAATGCTGCATCCGCTGTGCTTGAGGCTGACCAAAAAGATAACCGCGTCTTTGCCAAGAAAAAAAGCACCGGTCGAATCGATGGTGTGGTGGCCTCTGCAATGGCGATTGGTGCTGCGGAAGGTGAGGTTGATAATGGCAACCTTGATGATTTTTTCTCTAACCCATTGAGTATGTGATGACAGATAAACAATATTCAATCGATTTGCGCACTAATCATGGTTGGTTTGCGCGTCTGGCTTCCTTCTTCGTTGGGGGAAGACTCGTGACACCTGAACAAGGTTCACAATCAGGCGTTATCTCAGCGCAAGGCTCACTTGGTGATTCTTCTGTAAATGATGAGCGAATACTCCAAATATCAACGGTTTGGCGTTGTGTTAGCTTAATTTCGACGTTAACGGCTTGTTTGCCACTGGATGTGTTCGAAACGGATAAACAGGGAAATAGAACCAAAGTCGATTTAAGTCACCCATTGGCTCGATTACTGCGATATTCGCCCAATCAATATATGACGGCTCAAGAATTCCGAGAGGCAATGACTATGCAGCTTTGCTTTTATGGTAATGCTTTCGCGTTGATTGAGCGAAATAAAGTCGGTGATGTGATCAGCTTGCTTCCTCTGTTGTCTGCCAATATGGATGTGCGCATGGAGGGGAAGAATATTATCTATAAATATCAGCGTGATCATGAATTTGCGAAATTTAAACAACATGAAATTTTTCATTTAAAAGGGTTTGGTTTTAATGGGTTAGTTGGATTGTCGCCTATTGCTTATGCATGTAAGACAGCAAGCACGGCCGTTGCGATGGAAGATCAACAACGTGAGTTTTATGCCAATGGGGCTAAGTCTCCTAAAATTCTAACAACGGGTGATAAGGTATTAAATAAAGAGCAACGTAGCCAACTTGAAGAGAATTTCAAAGAAATTGCGGGTGGCCCCGTTAAAAAACGATTGTGGATCTTAGAAGGGGGATTTCAAGCACAAGATATTGGCGTTAGTCCTCAAGATGCAGAAACAATGTCTTCCCGAAAATTTCAAGTCAGTGAATTAGCGCGTTTCTTTGGTGTTCCACCGCACTTAGTCGGTGATGTTGAAAAATCAACAAGCTGGGGAACAGGTATTGAACAACAAAACTTAGGCTTTCTTCAATATACCTTACAACCCTATATCTCCCGATGGGAAAATTGCATTGCGCGTTGGCTTCTAAAACCACCCGAAGTGGGAAAATACCATGCTGAACACTGATGAATCCCCTAATGATTTTTATCAAAATCATTAAGTTAAGGTAGATACACATCTTGTCATATGATCAAATGGTTTCGCCAAAAATCAATAATCAGACAACAAAATGTGCGAACTCGATATTTTACACGACTCTCTTTACCAATTCTGCCCCGAATTACACTTAAAACGACTCAACAGCTTAACGTTGGCTTGCCACGCCTTACTTGACTGTAAAACTCTCACTCTTACCGAACTTGGCCGTAACCTGCCAACCAAAGCGAGAACAAAACATAACATCAAACGAATCGACCGATTGTTAGGTAATCGTCACCTCCACAAAGAGCGACTCGCTGTATACCGTTGGCATGCTAGCTTTATCTGTTCGGGCAATACGATGCCCATTGTACTTGTTGACTGGTCTGATATCCGTGAGCAAAAACGGCTTATGGTATTGCGAGCTTCAGTCGCACTACACGGTCGTTCTGTTACTCTTTATGAGAAAGCGTTCCCGCTTTCAGAGCAATGTTCAAAGAAAGCTCATGACCAATTTCTAGCCGACCTTGCGAGCATTCTACCGAGTAACACCACACCGCTCATTGTCAGTGATGCTGGCTTTAAAGTGCCATGGTATAAATCCGTTGAGAAGCTGGGTTGGTACTGGTTAAGTCGAGTAAGAGGAAAAGTACAATATGCAGACCTAGGAGCGGAAAACTGGAAACCTATCAGCAACTTACATGATATGTCATCTAGTCACTCAAAGACTTTAGGCTATAAGAGGCTGACTAAAAGCAATCCAATCTCATGCCAAATTCTATTGTATAAATCTCGCTCTAAAGGCCGAAAAAATCAGCGCTCGACACGGACTCATTGTCACCACCCGTCACCTAAAATCTACTCAGCGTCGGCAAAGGAGCCATGGATTCTAGCAACTAACTTACCTGTTGAAATTCGAACACCCAAACAACTTGTTAATATCTATTCGAAGCGAATGCAGATTGAAGAAACCTTCCGAGACTTGAAAAGTCCTGCCTACGGACTAGGCCTACGCCATAGCCGAACGAGCAGCTCAGAGCGTTTTGATATCATGCTGCTAATCGCCCTGATGCTTCAACTAACATGTTGGCTTGCGGGCGTTCATGCTCAGAAACAAGGTTGGGACAAGCACTTCCAGGCTAACACAGTCAGAAATCGAAACGTACTCTCAACAGTTCGCTTAGGCATGGAAGTTTTGCGGCATTCTGGCTACACAATAACAAGGGAAGACTCACTCGTGGCTGCAACCCTGCTTACTCAAAATCTATTCACACATGGTTACGTTTTGGGGAAATTATGAGGGGATCTCTCAGTGCTCAGCATGTTTGAGTGCTTTACTCGCCGCGGGTTGAGAAATATGTAAAACTTCAGCCGCACGCGTTAAGGAACCACAAGTCATTACAGCATAAAAGATATCGAGATGTCTTAATTTCATTCCATGTAGCCTACTGATTATTTATTTCTACGGACTATTCTAACGAATAAAGTATAAATAATCAGATATACTCGTCATAATTCAAATTTTGGTTTAGTTGTCACGAGAATTAATTCGTAAACGTGCAAGCTAAATAGATTGACTAGGGGAATATACGGGGTAAGAAAGCGGCTCGGCATACTGCCCTATAATAAATTGTTAGGAGAAGTACGCCGAGTAGTGTGTAGCTATTAGGTAAAGTATGTACCAATTTCAATAAATATTTTAATTAAGATACTGTTTGAAATATCAACAATAAAGGCACCGACCATAGGAACGACAAGGAAAGCTTTATGTGATGGTCCAAATGCTTTTGTGACTGTTTGCATATTCGCAATTGCTGTTGGTGTTGCTCCCATACCAAAGCCACAGTGACCCGCGCTGATCACGACAGCATCATAATCTTTGCCCATCATTTTGAAGGTGACAAAGCAGGCAAATAGCACCATGACAACAGTTTGTACAGCAATGATAATTAATACTGGCCCTGCCATGCTTGCCAATTGACCAAATTTTAATGACATTAACGCCATTGCCAAGAAAAGCGATAAAGCAACGCTACCTAATACATCGACGGTCGGCTCAAACACTTCGTGTTTAAATACATGAGTCAGTGTATTACGGATAATAATACCGACAAATAAACACCAGACAAAAGTAGGCAGTTGCAGAAAAGTATCTTTAAACAATGCACTGATATAGCCACCAACAACAATACAGATAATCAGCATTGAAATGGTTTCAATAACGTTATTTGCATTGATTTTTCTTTTGACGCTTGGTTGCTCAAAAGCTTCAACGATAGTGTCGCGCTCTTGCTCGGTTGTTTTAGGAATAGAGACCTTTTTCAAAAGATGACGGGCAACAGGGCCGCCAACTAAACCACCCAACACTAATCCAAGTGTTGCACAAGCCATCGCTAATTCAACGGCGCCTGTTACACCATATTTATCAGCGAGAATAGGGCCCCATGCTCCGGCATTACCATGACCACCTGTTAGAGTAATTGAACCTGCAATTAAGCCAATAAATGGACTTTCATTCATCATGACAGCCATACTCATGCCGACAGTATTTTGAATGGCGATTAGGATCGTTACTGCAATAGTTAATAGAACTAACGGCTTTCCTCCTTTAATCAGTCGAGAAAAGTCAGAACTTAGCCCGATAGAGGAAAAGAATGTGAGCATTAATAAACTTTGCAATGAAGCATCAAAAGTAAACGAATAACCTGATGTTTTATCAATAATTAACAGAACAATTGCAACAATAAAGCCACCAACGACGGCTTCTGGTATGTGGTTTTTTTGTAGGAACGGGGTAAATTTTACGACAAACATTCCTATGAGTAGCGCGATACATGCGACTAATAATGTATAACTGGCATCTAGGATCATTTTTTTACCTCTATTAGTTTACCAGAATTTTCACTATAACAATTTAACAATAGTGAAAAATGAAGTTACTTTGGTTAACTAATCTTTAACAATGAGTTTTATTAGGGTATCCATAACTTTTAGTTAATAGGGTCATAATTTTAGTGTGATCTTAATCATGAAATATTAAAAAGATTAAAATAACAACAATGGTATTTAATGATGGGTAAACCTAAATACCATGCGGGATCCGCACTATTTTCGGTGATAGCAAAAAATAAAAAAGTATAAATAATAAACAAAATTATAAGAGAAGGAGAACATGATAAGCGCAGGCCGAGCAATTTAAAGAAGTGTGATATACAACATAAAACAGCAGCATGACCTTTCTATATTTCGTTGCTTATCGAAGTGTTAATTTTCGGGTGGATTACTCTGTTTGTTGATTAATAACGGAGAAAAATATGATTGCTGTAATATTTGAGGTGCAAATACAACCCGACCAACAAACTCGCTATTTGACTTTAGCTGAGGAGTTAAGACCACTATTAAGTCATGTAGCTGGTTTTATTTCAATTGAACGTTTTCAAAGTCTAGCTACAGAAGGAAAAATGTTATCGCTATCTTGGTGGGAAAACGAATACGCAGTTCTGCAATGGAAAAATCATGTTTTACATGCGAAAGCTCAACAAGAAGGGCGAGAGTCAATATTTGATTTTTACAAAATTAGTATTGCTCATATTACTCGCGAATATTCATTTAAAAAGGACAAGGATAATGTTTGATGTTCACGTTGTTTTAGATAATCAAATAGGACAATTAGCATTACTAGGAAAAACATTAGGTAATAAAGGTATTGGATTGGAAGGGGGAGGGATATTTACGGTTGGTGATGAATGCCATGCTCATTTTCTTGTTGAACAAGGAAAGGAAGCTAAAATAGCGCTAGAGCAAGCTGGACTGTTAGTACTTGCGATCCGGACACCATTAATTCGTAAGTTAAAACAGGAAAAACCGGGGGAACTTGGCGAAATAGCACGAGTATTGGCGGAGAATAACATTAATATTTTAGTGCAATACAGTGACCATGCTAACCAACTGATATTAATAACGGACAATGATAGTATGGCTGCATCTGTTACGCTCCCTTGGGCAATAAAGTGAACTTGCGATGGCTAATTTAATACGAAAAGAGGTTACCTTTGAGTCCTCAATAGCCGCGATAGGGGCGGCTATGTCTGACATTTCACGAGTTAAAATACTCAGTGCTTTGATGGATGGGCGAGCTTGGACGGCCACTGAGCTAAGTTCTGTGGCGAATATATCAGCTTCAACGGCGAGCAGTCATTTATCTAAATTATTAGATTGCCAGCTAATCACAGTAGTAGCTCAAGGCAAGCATCGTTATTTTCGGCTAGCAGGAAAAGATATTGCTGAATTGATGGAAAGTATGATGGGGATCTCCTTAAACCATGGCGTACATGCCAAAGTTTCCACGCCAGTGCATTTACGAAAAGCACGTACTTGCTATGATCATTTAGCTGGCGAAGTTGCCGTTAAGATCTATGATTCCCTTTGTCAACAGCAATGGATCACTGAAAATGGTTCAATGATCACATTAAGTGGTATTCAATATTTTCATGAAATGGGAATTGACGTTCCTTCCAAACATTCACGTAAAATCTGTTGTGCGTGTTTAGATTGGAGTGAACGCCGTTTCCATTTAGGGAAGGTGCGATTTAATCAGTCATGACGATCCAGAGCCTGGATATCCTCCTTACGCGGCAAAGTAAGCACCCCAGTTTGGACAATATTTAATCTCCCCCATCAACTCAGGGTAAGCAAAATGTCACTGCTCCACTGATATTACAATGATTTTCACGACATCCCCGCCAGTTGTCCCGCCCGCACCAAATTGCACATTGCAAACAGCATTGAAAGCCGGTTGTGGTTCTTCATCAGTCCCCGTAATCGTGTTTTGCTGAAACCAAACTGGCACTTCAGTATCCGGAAAGGATGCTCAACCTTTGCCCTAATACCTGCTTTCACATATTCATCATGCAGCGCCTGCTTATTCAGCCGGGGATGCTGTCTGAGCTTTTTTACGGCATGAGGACCTTTGGCAATAAACCACTCTTTAACCCGATGTGTCAGAGAGTCCCGTTTTTCTGCCCCGCGATATCCGGCATCGGCGAAGACAATTGCTACCGGCTCCGTAATCAGGCTATCCGCCGCATTCAGGTCATGCACATTTGCCGCCGTGGTCACTACTTTTTCCGTCAAGCCTGTGGCCGCATCAACAGCAATATGAGCTTTCATACCAAAGTACCACTGATTTCCCTTGCGGGTCTGATGCATTTCAGGATCCCGTTGACCGGCTTTATTTTTTACGGAACAGGGAGCGGAAATAATGGTCGCATCGATAATGATGCCCTGACGTAACATCAGTCCGGCCTGCTTCAGTTTCTGGTTAATCAGTGCCAGTATCTGTTCTCCTGCATGATGTTTCTCCAGAAAATGGCGGAAATTCATGATGGTTGTGCGATCTGGCACCGTGTCACAGATCCCCGCAAATTGACGGAACGGCAGGACATCATGCAGGGCGTCTTCAGCCGCTCCGTCACTGAGGTCAAACCAGAGTTGCAGGCAGTGGATACGGAGCATAAGCACCAGGGGGAAAGGCCGTCGGCCGCGACGGGATGACGGATAGACGTGAAGCAGCTTATCAGCAATATCCTGCCACGGCACCAGAACATTCATACGGTCAAGAAAACGGGATTTACGGGAGGAATAGCTGGAAATGGCAGGCATTGTAAACAGCTCATGATAAAGAAAGCTTTATGTTCTCACATATGACGATTAAATCGCACCTTCCTTAATACATCTTAAGCGTGAATTCAGATAATAAGTGCAATGCCCATGGTGCATAGGAGAGAGGCGGTCAACTACCAGTTAGGGTACGCTTCTTCTCGCCAAAGAAACAAAGCGATACACCATGAAATACCAGCAGTTGACCGAGGGGCTACGATACCAGATTGCCTGCCTCCGTGACCATGGCCTGTCACAGGCCCGCATTGCCAAACAGCTCGGGGTTCATCCATCGACTATCAGTCGTGAGCTTCGTCGTAATTGTGCTGGGCAGGCCTATCAGCCGCAGCAGGCTCACCAACTTGCCACGGCACGACGGCTGACGAGTCAGAAGCGTACTGTCCCGTCTGATACCATCGACTTTGTTTGCATGGCGCTGGTCGCGGACTGGAGTCCCGAGCAAATCAGTGGCGTTGGAGACATGATTAACTGCCCGGTTAGCCACGAGTGGATATACCGCTATGTGGCACGCGACAAGGTCAACGGTGGCACGCTATACCGGCATCTGCGTCAGGGTCACAAACGCTATCGCAAGGGTAAGAACAGCAAACGCAGTGTCATTCCCAATCCGGTATCGATTGATGAACGCCCTGCGATAGTCAATGAGCGGAGCCGTGTGGGAGATTGGGAAGTCGATACCGTGTTGGGTAAGCAAGGCAGCGGTGCAATAGTGAGTCTGTTGGAGCGTAAGAGCCGGCTCTACCTGGTTCAATACGTTCCCAGCAAAACAGCCAGCGCGGTGGCGGACACCATTATCAGCATGCTGAAACCCTACCAGGCACATGTCCATACCATCACAGCTGACAATGGTAGCGAGTTTGTCGAACATGAACGTGTTGCAGCAGAGCTGGAAGCGCAGGTGTACTTTGCGCATCCATACAGTGCATGGGAACGGGGACAGAATGAGAATAGCAATGGTCTGCTGCGGCAATATGTGCCCAAAGGCAGTGATTTGAGTGTGGTGACAGCAGAGGCACTGTCAGCCGTCGAAAAGCGGCTGAACTTCAGGCCGCGCAAATGCTTGGGATTTAAACAGCCACAGGTGGTTTTTGACGAACTTCTGAAAGCAGCCTGATTTTTAATCGGGAATTGCACTTCGAAGTTGAATTCGCGAGCCCGAATCTGATATCATTATTCTGTACCAAGCGGCTTACGGAGGACGGGATGCTGCCCATTGAGACAACCAGACTGCCTTCTGATTATTAATATTTTTCGCTATTAATCAGAAGGAATAAACATGAATTTTACCAGAATTGATCTGAACACCTGGAACCGCAGAGAACATTTTGCTCTTTATCGTCAGCAGATAAAATGCGGATTCAGCCTGACCACAAAACTCGATATTACAGCTTTGCGTACCGCACTGGCGGAAACGGATTATAAATTTTATCCGGTGATGATTTATCTGATCTCCCGGGTTGTTAATCAGTTTCCGGAGTTCCGGATGGCAATGAAAGATAATGCACTGATTTACTGGGATCAGACCGATCCTGTATTTACTGTTTTTCATAAAGAGACTGAAACATTTTCTGCGCTCTTCTGCCGTTATTGTCCGGATATCAGTGAATTTATGGCGGGCTATAATGCGGTGATGGCAGAATATCAGCATAATACTGCATTGTTCCCGCAGGGAGCGTTACCAGAGAACCACCTGAATATATCATCATTACCCTGGGTGAGTTTTGACGGATTTAACCTGAATATCACCGGTAATGATGATTATTTTGCTCCGGTGTTTACTATGGCGAAGTTTCAGCAGGAAGATAACCGCGTATTATTACCTGTTTCTGTACAGGTACATCATGCCGTTTGTGATGGCTTTCATGCAGCCAGGTTTATTAATACACTTCAGATGATGTGTGATAACATACTGAAATAAGTTAATTAATACTTTATTTAAGCCACTGTATCCGGAAGGAATGGTGGCTTTTTTTTATCTTTTCGTCGTGATGTGTAATCTCGTTTCAGAATGGTTCAGGATCACTGTACGATAATGCTCCCGTAGTTTGGTAATATCCTTAATAAGAAAAAACAAGCAAAGACGAACAGCAATAGTAATAAAGAAAGCAGTAACAATAACAGTAATAAGTTAGTAACAACACCAGATGCAGTTATAACAATAATAGTATTTATAGTAATAGCACTTACAATAATAGTATTTACAACACCAGAAAGACTGCTGCGACAGTCGTTTTAAACAATACCAGAATGCTGTAAAAGCACCTGTAGTATTAACATTAGTATTAATACCAGTAGTAACACCAGTGAAAACATCATGATGGTATAGAAATATGCCTGAATATGTTTAATTAAACAATAAATAAACCGCCATGTATAACAGAAGATAATATTCTGGTTGGCATTCTTTCTGTTCAGTATAAACATATCGTCCGGCTTCATCAGGAAGGTATATAATAAGTTAAGCTGAACAGGTATATATTTTAGTTTTATTTTTTGATGTTATAAATAAAGTAAGACGATCTGCTAAGGAAGGTGCGATTTAATCGTCATATGTGAGAACATAAAGCTTTCTTTATCATGAGCTGTTTACAATGCCTGCCATTTCCAGCTATTCCTCCCGTAAATCCCGTTTTCTTGACCGTATGAATGTTCTGGTGCCGTGGCAGGATATTGCTGATAAGCTGCTTCACGTCTATCCGTCATCCCGTCGCGGCCGACGGCCTTTCCCCCTGGTGCTTATGCTCCGTATCCACTGCCTGCAACTCTGGTTTGACCTCAGTGACGGAGCGGCTGAAGACGCCCTGCATGATGTCCTGCCGTTCCGTCAATTTGCGGGGATCTGTGACACGGTGCCAGATCGCATAACCATCATGAATTTCCGCCATTTTCTGGAGAAACATCATGCAGGAGAACAGATACTGGCACTGATTAACCAGAAACTGAAGCAGGCCGGACTGATGTTACGTCAGGGCATCATTATCGATGCGACCATTATTTCCGCTCCCTGTTCCGTAAAAAATAAAGCCGGTCAACGGGATCCTGAAATGCATCAGACCCGCAAGGGAAATCAGTGGTACTTTGGTATGAAAGCTCATATTGCTGTTGATGCGGCCACAGGCTTGACGGAAAAAGTAGTGACCACGGCGGCAAATGTGCATGACCTGAATGCGGCGGATAGCCTGATTACGGAGCCGGTAGCAATTGTCTTCGCCGATGCCGGATATCGCGGGGCAGAAAAACGGGACTCTCTGACACATCGGGTTAAAGAGTGGTTTATTGCCAAAGGTCCTCATGCCGTAAAAAAGCTCAGACAGCATCCCCGGCTGAATAAGCAGGCGCTGCATGATGAATATGTGAAAGCAGGTATTAGGGCAAAGGTTGAGCATCCTTTCCGGATACTGAAGTGCCAGTTTGGTTTCAGCAAAACACGATTACGGGGACTGATGAAGAACCACAACCGGCTTTCAATGCTGTTTGCAATGTGCAATTTGGTGCGGGCGGGACAACTGGCGGGGATGTCGTGAAAATCATTGTAATATCAGTGGAGCAGTGACATTTTGCTTACCCTGAGTTGATGGGGGAGATTAAATATTGTCCAAACTGGGGTGCTTACTTTGCCGCGTAAGGAGGATATCCAGGCTCTGGATCGTCATGACTGATTAAATCGCACCTTCCTTAGGTGGGTACGTTGGAGCCGCATTATTTTCGCTTTATGAATCTAAAGGGTGGTTAACTCGACATCTTGGTTACCGTGAAGTTACCATCACGGAAAAAGGTTATGCTGCTTTTAAGACCCACTTTCACATTTAAGTTGTTTTTCTAATCCGCATATGATCAATTCAAGGCCGAATAAGAAGGCTGGCTCTGCACCTTGGTGATCAAATAATTCGATAGCTTGTCGTAATAATGGCGGCATACTATCAGTAGTAGGTGTTTCCCTTTCTTCTTTAGCGACTTGATGCTCTTGATCTTCCAATACGCAACCTAAAGTAAAATGCCCCACAGCGCTGAGTGCATATAATGCATTCTCTAGTGAAAAACCTTGTTGGCATAAAAAGGCTAATTGATTTTCGAGAGTTTCATACTGTTTTTCTGTAGGCCGTGTACCTAAATGTACTTTTGCTCCATCGCGATGACTTAGTAAAGCACATCTAAAACTTTTAGCGTTATTACGTAAAAAATCTTGCCAGCTTTCCCCTTCTAAAGGGCAAAAGTGAGTATGGTGCCTATCTAACATCTCAATGGCTAAGGCGTCGAGCAAAGCCCGCTTATTTTTTACATGCCAATACAATGTAGGCTGCTCTACACCTAGCTTCTGGGCGAGTTTACGGGTTGTTAAACCTTCGATTCCGACCTCATTAAGCAGCTCTAATGCGCTGTTAATCACTTTACTTTTATCTAATCTAGACATCATTAATTCCTAATTTTTGTTGACACTCTATCATTGATAGAGTTATTTTACCACTCCCTATCAGTGATAGAGAAAAGTGAAATGAATAGTTCGACAAAGATCGCATTGGTAATTACGTTACTCGATGCCATGGGGATTGGCCTTATCATGCCAGTCTTGCCAACGTTATTACGTGAATTTATTGCTTCGGAAGATATCGCTAACCACTTTGGCGTATTGCTTGCACTTTATGCGTTAATGCAGGTTATCTTTGCTCCTTGGCTTGGAAAAATGTCTGACCGATTTGGTCGGCGCCCAGTGCTGTTGTTGTCATTAATAGGCGCATCGCTGGATTACTTATTGCTGGCTTTTTCAAGTGCGCTTTGGATGCTGTATTTAGGCCGTTTGCTTTCAGGGATCACAGGAGCTACTGGGGCTGTCGCGGCATCGGTCATTGCCGATACCACCTCAGCTTCTCAACGCGTGAAGTGGTTCGGTTGGTTAGGGGCAAGTTTTGGGCTTGGTTTAATAGCGGGGCCTATTATTGGTGGTTTTGCAGGAGAGATTTCACCGCATAGTCCCTTTTTTATCGCTGCGTTGCTAAATATTGTCACTTTCCTTGTGGTTATGTTTTGGTTCCGTGAAACCAAAAATACACGTGATAATACAGATACCGAAGTAGGGGTTGAGACGCAATCGAATTCGGTATACATCACTTTATTTAAAACGATGCCCATTTTGTTGATTATTTATTTTTCAGCGCAATTGATAGGCCAAATTCCCGCAACGGTGTGGGTGCTATTTACCGAAAATCGTTTTGGATGGAATAGCATGATGGTTGGCTTTTCATTAGCGGGTCTTGGTCTTTTACACTCAGTATTCCAAGCCTTTGTGGCAGGAAGAATAGCCACTAAATGGGGCGAAAAAACGGCAGTACTGCTCGGATTTATTGCAGATAGTAGTGCATTTGCCTTTTTAGCGTTTATATCTGAAGGTTGGTTAGTTTTCCCTGTTTTAATTTTATTGGCTGGTGGTGGGATCGCTTTACCTGCATTACAGGGAGTGATGTCTATCCAAACAAAGAGTCATCAGCAAGGTGCTTTACAGGGATTATTGGTGAGCCTTACCAATGCAACCGGTGTTATTGGCCCATTACTGTTTGCTGTTATTTATAATCATTCACTACCAATTTGGGATGGCTGGATTTGGATTATTGGTTTAGCGTTTTACTGTATTATTATCCTGCTATCGATGACCTTCATGTTAACCCCTCAAGCTCAGGGGAGTAAACAGGAGACAAGTGCTTAGTTATTTCGTCACCAAATGATGTTATTCCGCGAAATATAATGACCCTCTTGATAACCCAAGAGGGCATTTTTTACGATAAAGAAGATTTAGCTTCAAATAAAACCTATCTATTTTATTTATCTTTCAAGCTCAATAAAAAGCCGCGGTAAATAGCAATAAATTGGCCTTTTTTATCGGCAAGCTCTTTTAGGTTTTTCGCATGTATTGCGATATGCATAAACCAGCCATTGAGTAAGTTTTTAAGCACATCATCATCATAAGCTTTAAGTTGGTTCTCTTGGATCAATTTGCTGACAATGGCGTTTACCTTACCAGTAATGTATTCAAGGCTAATTTTTTCAAGTTCATTCCAACCAATGATAGGCATCACTTCTTGGATAGGGATAAGGTTTTTATTATTATCAATAATATAATCAAGATAATGTTCAAATATACTTTCTAAGGCAGACCAACCATTTGTTAAATCAGTTTTTGTTGTGATGTAGGCATCAATCATAATTAATTGCTGCTTATAACAGGCACTGAGTAATTGTTTTTTATTTTTAAAGTGATGATAAAAGGCACCTTTGGTCACCAACGCTTTTCCCGAGATCTCATCTATTGAAACAGCTTGATAGCCTTTTTCAACAAACAATATTCGTGCTGAGTTAACCAGTGATTGATAGGTACTCTTAAAATTTTCTTGTTGATGATTTTTATTTTCCATGATAGATTTAAAATAACATACCGTCAGTATGTTTATGGTATCATGATGATGTGGTCGTGACAATCTTAAGAACATTTAGGTTATTTTATGTATATTGAACAGCATTCTCGCTATCAAAATAAAGCTAATAACATCCAATTAAGATATGATGATAAGCAGTTTCATACAACGGTTATCAAAGATGTTCTATTATGGATTGAACATAATTTAGATCAGTCTTTACTGCTTGATGATGTGGCGAATAAAGCGGGTTATACCAAGTGGTATTTTCAGCGGCTGTTCAAAAAAGTAACAGGGGTCACACTGGCTAGCTATATTCGTGCTCGTCGTTTGACGAAAGCGGCTGTTGAGTTGAGGTTGACGAAAAAAACTATCCTTGAGATCGCATTAAAATAT
The DNA here is from genome assembly GCF_022369495.1 of Proteus penneri. NCBI lineage: Bacteria > Pseudomonadati > Pseudomonadota > Gammaproteobacteria > Enterobacterales > Morganellaceae > Proteus > Proteus penneri. The sequence goes on along the minus strand of NZ_CP059690.1, from coordinate 2,457,351 downwards.
CAATTTGATTCCCAACAATCTTTTACACGTCGATTTAAGTACATTTTTAAGGTTACACCAAGTTATTATCGGCGTAATAAATTATGGGAATTGGAGGCAATGCACTGAGAGATCCCCTCATAATTTCCCCAAAGCGTAACCATGTGTGAATAAATTTTGAGCTAGTAGGGTTGCAGCCACGAGTAAGTCTTCCCTTGTTATTGTGTAGCCAGAATGCCGCAAAACTTCCATGCCTAAGCGAACTGTTGAGAGTACGTTTCGATTTCTGACTGTGTTAGCCTGGAAGTGCTTGTCCCAACCTTGTTTCTGAGCATGAACGCCCGCAAGCCAACATGTTAGTTGAAGCATCAGGGCGATTAGCAGCATGATATCAAAACGCTCTGAGCTGCTCGTTCGGCTATGGCGTAGGCCTAGTCCGTAGGCAGGACTTTTCAAGTCTCGGAAGGTTTCTTCAATCTGCATTCGCTTCGAATAGATATTAACAAGTTGTTTGGGTGTTCGAATTTCAACAGGTAAGTTAGTTGCTAGAACCCATGGCTCCTTTGCCGACGCTGAGTAGATTTTAGGTGACGGGTGGTGACAATGAGTCCGTGTCGAGCGCTGATTTTTTCGGCCTTTAGAGCGAGATTTATACAATAGAATTTGGCATGAGATTGGATTGCTTTTAGTCAGCCTCTTATAGCCTAAAGTCTTTGAGTGACTAGATGACATATCATGTAAGTTGCTGATAGGTTTCCAGTTTTCCGCTCCTAGGTCTGCATATTGTACTTTTCCTCTTACTCGACTTAACCAGTACCAACCCAGCTTCTCAACGGATTTATACCATGGCACTTTAAAGCCAGCATCACTGACAATGAGCGGTGTGGTGTTACTCGGTAGAATGCTCGCAAGGTCGGCTAGAAATTGGTCATGAGCTTTCTTTGAACATTGCTCTGAAAGCGGGAACGCTTTCTCATAAAGAGTAACAGAACGACCGTGTAGTGCGACTGAAGCTCGCAATACCATAAGTCGTTTTTGCTCACGAATATCAGACCAGTCAACAAGTACAATGGGCATCGTATTGCCCGAACAGATAAAGCTAGCATGCCAACGGTATACAGCGAGTCGCTCTTTGTGGAGGTGACGATTACCTAACAATCGGTCGATTCGTTTGATGTTATGTTTTGTTCTCGCTTTGGTTGGCAGGTTACGGCCAAGTTCGGTAAGAGTGAGAGTTTTACAGTCAAGTAATGCGTGGCAAGCCAACGTTAAGCTGTTGAGTCGTTTTAAGTGTAATTCGGGGCAGAATTGGTAAAGAGAGTCGTGTAAAATATCGAGTTCGCACATCTTGTTGTCTGATTATTGATTTTTCGCGAAACCATTTGATCATATGACAAGATGTGTATCCACCTTAACTTAATGATTTTTACCAAAATCATTAGGGGATTCATCAGTGCTGAACATAACCTTGATGGATTATTGCGTGGCGATTCCACTTCACGCGCCGCGTTTATGAAAGCGATGGGAGAATCGGGGCTAAGAACCATTAATGAAATGCGGCGGCTCGATAATTATCCTCCTCTTGAAGGTGGAGATGTCGCTTACCGGCAAGCACAATATTTACCGATTAACCAACTCAATAAGGAGCCTCACGAAAGTGGGGCTTAATTATTTATGGGGGTTCAATGCCTGATATTAGAAAAACACTGAATTTTGATGAAGCGGAAATCAAATTTACGGGAGATGGCACACAAGGCGTTTTCGAAGGTTATGCCTCCGTATTTAGTCATCAAGATCTCGATGGTGACATTATTTTACCCGGTGCATTTAAGCATGTTTTAGATAAGCAAAAACAAAAAGTCGCTATGTTTTATAACCATCGAGTCTGGGAGCTTCCTGTGGGGAAGTGGGAGTACATGGAGGAAGATCAAAAAGGGTTACGTGTAAGAGGACAACTGACGCCCGGTCATAGTGCGGCTCAAGATCTAAAAGCGGCAATGAAGCATGGCACGGTTGACGGGCTTTCTATCGGATTCGGTTGTCTGCGTAATGATTTTGAGCGAACACCTTCAGGTCGTATTTTTAAAAACATCTCCCTGTTACGTGAAATCAGTATTTGTACATTTCCCGCTAATGACCAAGCACAGGTTTCATCACTCAAGAGCATCGATGGGTTATTAACGATCCGAGATATTGAGGATTGGCTGAGAGAGTCAGCCGGTTTATCAAAATCAGAAGCAGTCGGTTTTATTTCCCGCTTCAAATCCGCTATTCGGAGTGAGTCCGATGACGCTCAACAATCCCTAGTCGCATCCATTGTTAACCAAATTAATGCATTTAATCTGAAAGGATAGAATATGTCTGACTTAGCTATTATCCAAGAAGCCATCGAAGGATCACAAAAAAAGGTGCAAGAGCTCTTCGATGCACAGAAGAAAGAAATTGAAGCTACTGGCGTAGTTTCAAAGCAATTACAAACAGATTTAGCCTTAGTCCAAGAGGAATTAAAAAAAGCCGGTGAACGTCTGTTTGATTTAGAGCAGAAAGGGGCAACGAGTGCTGATGATCCTAATGCGAAAAAAGATTTTTCTGAGCGAGCAGCAGAAGTGCTGACAAAATCATGGAATGGGAGTCAGGCTTCTTATGAAGTGAAAACTTTTAATAAATCATTAGGCAGTGATGCGAGTTCAGCCGGTGTTCTCATTCAGCCGATGCAAGTACCGGGTATTATTATGCCGGGGATGCGTCGTTTAGTTATCCGCGATTTATTAGCACAAGGCCGAATTTCCAGTAACTCACTGGAATATGTACGCGAAAAATTGTTTACCAATAGCGCGGCACCCGTGAAAGAAAAGGCACAAAAACCAGAATCTAATCTGACATTTGAAAAACAAACGGCAAATGTGATCACTATTGCTCATTGGATCCAAGCGTCTCGCCAAGTGATGGATGATGCTGTGCAGTTACAGTCTTACGTTAATAACCGCTTATTGTATGGCTTAGCATTAGTGGAAGAGGAGCAATTACTCAATGGTGACGGTACTGCGGATAATTTGACGGGAATTAACCATGTTGCCACTGCCTATGATACCACATTGAGTGCTACGGGTGACACGCATGCTGACCTGATTGCTCATGCCATTTATCAGGTGACAGAATCTGAATTTAGCGCCTCTGGTATTATTTTAAATCCTCGTGATTGGCATGCCATTGCGTTAATGAAAGACAAAGAAGGGCGTTATATTTTTGGTGGCCCACAAGCGTTTACTTCAAATGTAATGTGGGGATTACCTGTTGTTCCAACAAAAGCACAAAAACAAGGTGAGTTTACTGTTGGTGCATTTGATTTGGCGTCTCAAGTATGGGATCGAATGAATGCAGTTATCGAAGTGAGTCGAGAAGATCGTGATAACTTTGTGAAAAATATGCTGACCATTTTGTGTGAAGAACGTTTAGCATTAGCCCATTATCGCCCTCAAGCCTTAATTAAAGGAACTTTCCCAACGTCTGGAAGAAGTGCTTAAGTAATAGGTCGGGGTAGGTAACTATCCCGTATTACATCATGAATATCTTAGATGTCATTCCTCTTTCTTTATTAAAACAGCATCTCGAATACAGCGGTGATGATCGTGATGAGCAGATTATATTTTATGCACAAAGCGCATTAAATTATTGTTTGAGATGGTGTGATGAACCGGCTTGGAAATCACCTGATGATATCCCTTATGAAGTGAAATCTGCCATGCTTTTGGTGCTGGGGGATATGTTTGAACATCGAACCAGCCAAAGTGAAATTCTGTTATATGAAAATAAAGCAGTAGAACGATTGTTACTGCTTTGTCGAAATTGGCGAGGTAGTTAATGGATCCGGGACGATTACGCCATTCTATTAATATTCAAAAACCAGTATTAGCGCCTGATGCCATCAGTGGTAATGATGTGATTTGGACGGATCATGCGACAAAAGTACGTGCAGCGATCATGCCTTATCAAGGGCGGGAATATTTTCAAGCCCAGCAAGTACAAAGTGAGGCCACAACACGAATTCTTATTCGCTATATCGCTGATATTGATACTTCGATGCGTATTGTATGGGGTAAGCGAATATTTAATATTATTTCGATTATTGACCCTTATGAGCGTCATCGTGAGCTTCAATTAATGTGCAAAGAGGGCGTGAATGATGGGTGAGATTAAAATCAGTGGATTGTCTGAACTCGCTCAACGAATGCAAGACATTGCCCGTAAAACCAGAAATCAAAGCGCGCGTAAGGCGATGAATGCAGGTGCTTCGGCGTTAAAAGAAGAAATCAAACATCGAGTGCCTATCCTTAAGGAAACGGTGCCTCATCGACGCAAAGGCACTATCAAGCGCAATATTCGTTCTAAAACGAAAGTACAACGCAATGGGCAAGTCAAAACGCGCATTTGGGTGAAATCATTATCGGGTAAAAAGGTGTCTGCCTTTAAACAAGCAACGGGGAAAAGTGCAGCATTGAACCCAAATGATCCGTTTTATTGGTGGTTTGTTGAGTTTGGTACTGCCAAGATGCCCGCACAACCGTTTATGCGCCCCAGCTTTGAGGCGAAAAAGGAAGCGACGGCTAAAGTGATTGTTCAAACACTTAAAGAGGATATTGAAAAAGCAAGGTAGAGATCATGATACAGCAATTAAAAGAGACCCTTTCACCGCTGGTTGATGGAAGGGTTTTTTTTCAGGTATTACCTGAAGGCAAAGGGCATTATCCCGCCATTGTGATCCAGTTTGCCAGCATCACGCCTAACAGTGCGCTGGAGGATACGGATTTAGACAACTATCGTGTGCAACTTGATGTGTATGCGCCACAGCCACAACCCCTTATGGTCTTGCGTAAAAAAATTGAGGCTCAGATTGTTGAAGCGATCCCATTCGCACAACGGGTGAATGCGGTCTTTGGGTATGAAGCGGATGTCAAATTGCATCGGCTTGTTCTTGAATTAATGATTTCATCAGATAAATAAGGAATGGATATGACAAAGCCAAAGAACCATAAAGCGACGCCTTTCCTCGGCACGAAGATCTTTGTGCAAACAGGCTTAGGAGAGGCGATGACCGTGACCGAAGCGACGTTATCACCCGCAACCATTACTATCGCCAATAATAAGCTGAAAGCCGATGACATGATTATGTTATCGGGACTCGGGGAGTTAGATGGACGTTTTCCTGTTGCACAGGTTGATGGCAACAAAGTGACCCTGTGCGACGAAGTGGATTGGAGTGATAAAACGCTACCCACTGATTTTTCAAGTGCTAAGGCACAACGTATTCAATGGTCTAATAACTTTTGTGCGGTAAAAAGTTTCAGCAAAGACGGTTCGACAACCGAACAAATCGATGTCACCACCATTTGCAGTGATGGCAAGGAATATGAATCCGGCGATACGGAATACGGCTCAATTAAATTGACCTTTTTCTTACGTTATAGCTCCAGTGAGGTGCAGCGACTCTTGCGTAAATATGAAAACAGCAAAGAAAAATTTGCGGTGAAAATGGTCTTAACACGAGATGAGGGCTCCATGTTTTATTACGGCTCCGTCGAAACGGGCATGAATATTGATGGCAGTGTAGGACAAATGATGGATTCGGGGATCTCGATTAAATTGTCTGGCCGTGATTATTTGAATGCGAAGAAATAACCCCTAATTCACCTCTTTCATTATTTCTCTTCTCCCTTCTCGATAAAAAATCTTAGGAGTGATTATGTCTAACGCTTTATTGCGTGAATTAGTGTTAAACCAAGCACTGAAAGTGACGCCTTTTACCTATTTAGACAACACCTTTTATGTCAAAGAGTTGGATGTTGGCACCATGAATTACATTCAGCGCAAACTTCGTCAAATTAAAATCAAGCTCGCCGAAGAGCAGGACATTTATTTAGACGAAGACGATCCCGAACAATTTAATGAAGCGATAAATCGTGTCTACGATGAATATGATGTCGCCAGAATGTTGGCCTTTAAGTTGTGTGATGAAAAAGGGGAACTACTTTTTGATGCTGAAAATGAAGAAGACTTAAAAGGTCTTAATCGTCTAGGGCAAGGGTTCTCTAATGCGGTGTTTACGGCCGAAGCGGGGAATAGCGAAAAAAACTTGGAGAACGGCGACAATTTCAATTGATATTGTCGCTGGCATTGGGAAAAACCCTCGCGGAAATCGAGCAAATGCCCGAAAGCCACTTGTGTGAATATGAAGCTTTTTATCGCAAACAACCCTTTGGTTTATGGCGAGAGGATTATCGGATGGCACAAGTGGTGCATCTTCTTGCGATGATAAATCGTGATCCGAAAACGTCTCCACCGGAATTGATGGATTTTATGCCGATGTGGCAAAAGAAAGCCGCAGAAGAAACGTGGGATGCGGTCACAGATCAAGTCTTAGCATATCGATAGCCCCTTTATTGGGGCTTTTTTATTGTTTTAAGGAGTTTTTATGGCTGGCGCATTAGGTCGATTAAATATTGATTTGACGCTGAATACGGCAAATTTTACAAGTGCGATCAACCGTAGCCAGCGCCAAACAGAACAATTTGGGCAAAGTATTCGCGTCAGCCTTCAAGCGATCACCGCACAACAAGAGCGAATGGCCTCGCAAACTGCAAAATCCTCGGCACTCTTTACTCGTTTTGCAAGTGTCGCAGCAGGTGCATTATCTGTACGGCAAGTGATTAATTATGCCGATGGTTGGACAGAATTACAGAATCGACTGAAATTAGTCACAGATAGCAATCAATCGCTAAACAGAGCGACCAATGATGTTTATACCATTGCCCAAAAAACCCATCAATCATTGGATGCCACAGCACAGGTTTATCAACGTTTTGCGGATAATGCCGATCGCTTAGGCTTAAGTCAGCAAAAAGTCGCTGAACTCACGGAAACCGTCTCAAAAGCCGTGGCGATTTCAGGCGCGAGTGCCACCGCAGCCCAAGCGGCATTAACTCAATTTGGTCAAGCATTAGCCGCGGGTCAGTTACGTGGCGAAGAGCTAAATTCAGTGATGGAGCAAACCCCAGGGTTAGCGAAAGCCATCGCTGACGGAATGGGTATCAGTGTGGGCGAATTAAGGAAGAAAGCCCAAAACGGTGAAATGACGATTGAGAAAGTCATTCAAGCCTTAGAACGTGCAGCCGACAGTGTGGATAAAAAATTTGCTACCAGCGTGACAACGGTTAGCCAAGGTTTCACCAATCTTCAATCGGCGATGACAAAATTTATTGGTGAAGCGAATCAAGGTACTGGTGCGACTCAGCTTTTAACGTCGGGCTTAGCGGGACTTTCTAATCACTTATCGACGGTGGCTAAAATCGCAGAAGGACTTGCGGTTACAGCATTGGTAGCAAAGCTCTCTCAATGGACAAAAGCCACTTACTTAAAAAATCAAGCCACATTGAATGAAGCCAAAGCCACATTACAGAGTGCAGAGGCAAACAGTGTGGCAGCAACCAGTGCCGTGAGGAAGGCATGGGCGGATAAAGAGGCGGCATTATCGGCATTGAATTCTGCAAAAATGAGTTATCAAGTGGCGAAAGGAACCGCCGCAGAAGGTTATGCCTTAGAGAAAGTAATTGTGACAAAATCGTTAGCGACGGAAGCTTCTTTAAGATACAAACAAGCACTGATAGCAGAAACGGCGACACAGCGGGCATTAACGACGGCACGCCGTCAAGCCACGGTCGCAGGAAGAGCGTTAAGTGGGACATTGGCATTAGTTGGTGGACCCGTTGGACTGGCGTTAACGGCAATAACGGCTGTTGGAATGGGCGTCTATGAATATAGCGAACATATCAAACAAGCTAAAAGAGAATCGATCGAATTTGCCAATGCTCTAGATACATCAACAGAAGCTTTAAAAGCAATGAATAATCAAGCATTGCTGACGAATATAAGCAAATTGTCTGAAGGTATTGATGCTCAGATTGAAAAATTCGAAGGATCTCTAGAAAAAGCTAAAAAATTGGCAGCAGACTCGAAGTCTGGTTGGAGCTTAAATGCCTCGAGTTACTTGAGCTTTACGGGTGACCATGAAGGTTATAAAGCGATAATCGCACAACAGCAAAGAGAAGCGAAAATCGGGCTTGATGCGGCGATGGGGGAGGTGGCTTCACAGTTGACAGCATTAGAGCGTCAACGAGCCAATATGCGACAACTGCTGGCATTGGTTGAAGAAAAACACGGTAAGCAAAGTGATGAATATCAGCGTTATGCATCGAAAGTAAAGGAGACTGAGAGTGTCATTAATCAATTTAGGGTGACCTTAAAAAACTTGGGTTATGATTTTGATGCATTAATGAATAAGACCGATGAGGCGGCAAAGAGCCAAGCCAATATGACTGAAGTGATAGCGAAAAAAATAGAAGATTCTATCGCTGAATCTCAGCGCACTATCATGAAAGCCAAAGCTTCTCCATCTGAGTTGGCTAAGTTGAATGCGGAAGATGTGCTGAAAAGACGGGGAATTAAACCTGAAGAAAAAGGCTATGAAGAGGCTTTGACCGAAGAAATTAAAGCGCAAAACGCGTTACTGGCTCAAAGACATAAGCCAAGAAAAGCCACCATTGATTATGCCAAACAGTACACCAAAATCTTGACGGAATTAGAGAAAAAACAAGCCTCATTGATTGCAGATGGACAAAGTATTCAGCTGTATGGCACTACCTCTTCCTTTAATGAATACACATCCGCCTTAGCTGATATCAAACAGAATAAAGATAAGTTTGATGCCATCTTAAAAATCGATCCCAAAGCGATTGAGACGATAAAAGAAAAAGCGAAAGCCATTGATGATCTAGCGCGTGCCAACTCGGTTGCGCAATTTGCTTATGATCGCGGTAAAGAAATTGAGCAGATGCAATTTGAAACTTCCTTGATAGGAAAATCACGCGCAGAGCAAGAAAAGCTTAATGCCCTTCGTCAGATTGATGTGCTGTATCAGCAAGCCAGTGTGGATTTAGGCGAAAAAGAGCTGGCGAACTTACAACGCAATGTCGAGCTCACTAAACAGCAAATTGAGGAAGAGCTGAGGAAACGAGAGGCCATGAAAGGTGATCCGATGGCGGGATTAAAACAAGGCTTATCGGATTTCAGTGAGTCGGCCATGGATGTAATGGAAAACGTCAGAAACGTCACTACCAATGCCCTTAATAATATGTCTGATGCATTAGCCGATTTTGCTTTAACGGGCAAAGGAAGCTTTAAAGATTTTGCCAATGCTGTGATCTCCGATATCACTCGAATGGTGATGAAAATGCTGGTTTTCAAAGCCATTGAAGCAGGCGGACAAGCAATGGGCTTTGATATGGGATGGATGAGCAAAGGGCATGCTTACGGTGGCTATACGGGGCATGGAGGTAAATTTGAACCTAAAGGGATTGTGCATGGTGGTGAATTTGTTTTTACCAAAGAAGCGACGGCTAAATTGGGTGTCGGCAATCTCTATCGCTTAATGCATGCGGCGCAAGGTTATGCTTCGGGGGGCTTTGTGGGGGCGATCGCTGGGCGAATACCCGTTACACCGCAACCGACGTTAGCCCGTGCGGGTGGTGTGCAAATGACGGTCGTTAATCATATTACGGTGACAGGAAATGGTGACGCCGTACTTGCGCAGGCAATGAAGGAAGCCGCACAACAAGGGACAGAAGCCGGTGCACAGAAAGCTCAGGCGATGATGTTACAAGACTTTCAAAGTAATGGTGCAGCTCGCAGAACATTAGGAGTTTAAATGTCTATTCTTGAATGGCCAAAAGCGGTGATCCCCACACAGGAAAACTGGCAATTATTGAGTAACAGCAAAACCTTTACCTCACCATTTAATGGAAGTAGTCAAACGGTACGCTTTCCGGGAAGTCGTTGGCGTTGTGAGCTGACATTCAATAATTTAAATGAAGAGAAATCGCGCCAGTTAGAAGCGCTGGTGGCTTCATTGGATGGGATGTCGGGGCGAGTCAAAATAGCCAGTTGGATAAGAAAAGGGCGTTATGGGTATGGTTCGCCTCGCATTGCAATACCGAGCCAATTAGGTCATCGGCTAGAAACAAAGGACTGGAAGCGCAATATGCGCGTGTTACAGCAAGGGGATCGCTTAACTGTGGGCAATGAACTCAAAATGGTGGTGGCGGATGTGGTCAGTGATCATCAAGGACGTGCCATTATTCTTATTTCGCCGATGTTAAGAATGTCACCTACCGTCAATGAAATGCTCGAGGTTGAGCGTCCTTTTGGAATTTTTCGTCTCGTTGATAATGAACAGGGTAAATTTCAGCATCGTCGCTTGGGGTATACCCATATCACGTTATCTTTTGAGGAGGTGTTGTACTGATGCAATATCATCCATTTTCTGATGCCATGGTCAACGCGATTAATGAGGGGGCTTATATCGTTTTAGCTGCCAGACTCGATTTGAAATCAGGCGTGACCTGTGCGCATACCGGTGTTGGGCAACTGATTATTGCGGGGGAAACTTATTTGGGTGTAGGTAGTTTAGGCGAAATCAGTCAGCTAAAAGAAAATAAGACAACCAGTCCCCCACAATTACAGCTTAAATTAGCGGGTTTTGATAAATCGCTGGTGGGGATGGTGATGAATGAGCAAAGTCGAGGACGCGAAGTCCGGTTGATGATGGTCGCCATCGGCGAAGAGGGGAAACCGTTGCTTGCTGAAATCTTATTTGTCGGACAAATCACATCGATCAATGTGGTATCTGGTGAAGAGAATGCCGTATGTGTTAATATCTCAAATCGATTTGAGCGATGGTCAATTGGTTTGCCTGATCGGTTTACTGATGAGTCGTGGTCATCAAGAAGGCAAGGGGATCGTATCTTTCGTTATGTTGCTCAAATGGCTGAACGGGCCATTTATTGGGGCAGCAAGAAAGATGCACCATCATTTATTTATAAATAATTGTTGGAAGAAACAAAATGAGTAAAAAACTTTTAGTTACTTTAGTTATGACCAGTCTATCGCTATGTGCGGCAAATGCACAAGCCGTAGGTGAAAATACACTTTCATTAGGTTATGCACAAAGTCATGTCAAAGCAGATGGCGATAAACTAAAAGAAAATCCTAAAGGCTTTAACGTCAAATATCGTTATGAATTCGATAATCAGTGGGGAATGATTGGCTCTTTTGCATATACGCATCAAGGGTATGATTATCGTTTCGGTTCTCAATCTGTTGGAACTGCAGATTTGGACTATTATTCATTCACTGCTGGGCCTGTTTATCGTTTTAATGATTATGTTAGTGCCTATGGTTTATTGGGGGTTGCTCACGGTAAAGCCGAAGTAGAATTAAAAGGCTTCGGTTATCATGAGAAAGAAAGTCAAAGTAAATCTGCGTTCGCTTATGGTGCGGGTCTTCAATTTAACCCCCATCCTAATATCGCGATTGATGCTTCTTACGAATACACTAAATTAGATGATGTTAAAGTGGGCACATGGATGCTTGGTCTTGGCTATCGTTTTTAGTTAAAAGATAAACAGAGAATATAAAAGTCGGCATTATGCCGGCTTTTTTGTTTTTAGGCATTTTGATAATGAAACAACCTAACTGGACACTTAAATTACCTGAAACCATAAGGGCGGCGATGAGTCGCCCTTTTTCATGGGGCAAATTTGATTGTTGTATTTTTGCCTCTGAATGTATTTACGCACAATGTGGTTTCTCGCCAATAAAGCCTTATCTCAATCACTATAAAACTAAAGCTGAAGCTTTCAATCTTATCAAATCCAAATTTGGCTCCTTAGAGAAAGCCGTATCACGCTATTTCAAATCCATTGAGATTGAGCGCGTTCAGCGTGGCGACCTCGTACTGTTTAAAGGTGAGGACGGTGACTGTTTAGCCGTGGCCTGGGCGGGGCATTATTGGGGGGTAACCCCACAAGGCGTGAAGCCAGTGCAGATTAACCCAATCAAAGCGTGGAGAGTGGAATAATGGGTGGGAGTGGTGGATTAATTTCAAAAGTCGTGGGTGCTGGCTTAATGATTGCGGGGCTATTTACCGGAGGCGTGACCTCGGCGATGGGGATGGCGCTGATGGCAGCAGGCGTCGCGGTTCAAGTCGCGGGTTCGCTTATCTTTAAGCCTAAACTGCCTTCCATGAATTATCGAGATACCAGTGAACGCAAACAGATGTTACGTTCATCGTCTGCGCCTGAAACCGTGATCGTCGGAAAAACAGTGATATCGGGTTTGCTTTTCTTTGCCGAAGAAGAGGCGGGTGAACAAGATGAAAACGAAAAAATCACACTGGCATTAGCGTTGGCAGGGCACCCCATAGAAAAAATCGGGAAGATTTGGTTAGGGGACGATTTAATTGAGACGTTTGGTGAATATACCGTTCATGAAGTCAAACACCTTTGGTTGAAGAGTTTAAAAATCACGGCACCTGTTGTTGAAGTGGAGTTACATAATAGCAGAGAAGATGTCGATCCCTTTATGCTAAAAAATTGCCCATCATGGAAAGAGGATATGATTGGTCGAGGTCTGGCGTGGTTACGTGTGACACTCACGTTTGACCAAGAAAAATTCCCTTATGGATTACCCAATGTGAAATGTGAAGTTTGGGGAAAACATCTGTTTGATCCTCGCACTGGGCAAACCGAGTGGAGTAATAATGGGGCTTTAGTCATTTTGGATTATTACCGTCATTATTTAAAAGTACCTGATACAGATATTGATTTTGACAGCTTTAAACAGGCGGCCGATTTATGTGATGAAAAAGTGAGTCTGCCAGAAGGCGGATTTGAGTCGCGATATACCCTTAATGGTGCCTATGACTTAAATGAGAGTCCATCGAGTGTCTTGGAAGCGATGCACAAATGCATCAACGCGGAACCGACATTCACCGCAGGAAAACACGGTATTCAAATCGGTGCTTATTATGGGCCGGCAATAAAAACCATCACCGAATCACAATTGATTGGCACTGTCACGTGTACCCCTGAAACAGGTTTAAAAGACGCGACCAATGCAGTGTATGGCACGTTTATTGATGCCGAACAGTTATACACAAAAACGGATTTCACGCCTGTGATTGTAGACGAATGGGTGAAAGAGGATGGCTTAGAAATTCGAGAGAATATCGACTATCGTTTTGTCACCAGCCCTTATCAAGCCCAACGATTAGCTCGCCAATATCTCCGTAAAAAGAAAGCAGGAAGACGGGTTCAACTCACGATGAACTTAGACGGCTATGCTTATCGTCCGGGGGAAGTTGTGCTTTTAGCATTACCGGCTTTGGGGATTAGTGGGCTGGAATTTCGTATTGCCGAATGGGCATTTCATGCTTTAGAGGGTGTGGCTTTAACGTTGGAAGAGGATGGTGCCTATTTATATGAAGATGTGATTGGCAAGCCTTTCGAACGTCCGCCGTTTGTGAGTTTACCCACTGGCGGTGTTGCTTCACCCATTAATCTTACCTTTGTTCCACTTGCTGTCAGTGACATCGTGCAAGGTACACTTTCTTGGCAGAATGTGGCGTCTGATGTGCGTTATAATACGGTCAATATTTTCCATAATGGCAAGGTTATACAGTCTATTCAGGTGCCGGGTGAGCGTGTTGATATTAACGGATTAGCACGAGGGACTTATCGTGTTGAAATCAGAGCTACAAACGTGGCAGGCGCGATGTCTGCTCCCGCTATCAGTGATTTTGCCATTCAAGCACCACCGCCTCCAGAGCATATTGATGTTACCTCTGGCTTATTTAATCTGACCATTGCACCGAAACAAGGCGATAGCGCTGTCTTGGGTTATACCTTTGAATTTTGGTTTAGTGAGGAAAAGCTCGCTGATCTTTCTGAAAATGAAGTGATCACCAAAACAAATAAAGTTGGCCAAGGGAATTTCTGGACGCAAGAGAACTTACAAGCAGGGCATACGTATTATTTTTATGTTCGAACAATCAACAGCTATGGTAAATCACCGTTTGTGGAAGCTTCTGGTGTTTGCTCTTCTCAAACCGATTTAATTCTTGAGGAATTAGCGGGGCAAATTAGTCGAGATCAACTCGCACAAGACCTATTGGGTGAAATTAACAGCAAAGCTAACCAAATCGATATTACAGAATTACATGAGCTAATGAGGATAAATCACGACAAGCTTTTAGAGGAGTCAATGAGGCAAGGCGCAACGATTGAAGAAAGTGAAAAAAAACGGGAGGGATCAGAAAAATTATTGGCTGAGAGGATGAATAAAGTTTCAACGGCAACAGAAGCACAGGCCGCTGCAATCAAACAAGAGCAACAAGCACGTATTGAGGGTGATCAAACCGAAGCACAACAACGGCAATCCTTAGCCACTCAACTTCGTGGTGATTATACCGGCAATGATTTATCGAAAGTCACCGCAGGACTTATCTCCTCCGAGAAACAAGCGCGTGTTACAGGCGACCAAGCGGAAGCCAAAGCCAGACAGTCATTGGAAACACGGATGAATGGGAATGTTTCCGCGATTAATCAATCATTAGAAACCCTTACCTCGAAACAGCAAGCACAATCGAAAGATATTTCAGGCCTCAGTTCAACCCTGAAGGGAAAAGCCGACAGTAGTGTGGTAAATGCGTTAAGTACGCATGTGTCTAATCTTGATGGCAAAGTGACGTCCGCAACCTCTCGGGTACAAACGTTATCCAGCAAATTAGATAAAGTGAAAGCCGATTTAACGGGATCTGTGGTGGTGGATTTAGATTTATCGACACTCAATGAAAACTCCTATTATCCGGTGATTTTGCCTTTAGTAACTTCTCGACGTTATGCCTTTAAGGTTTTTAGAACCTTAGGGCAATATTCAGACAATAAACCCAGCTATGCGACTCACAGCACCAAAGGCTTTGCCGTGATTGTGGAATGGCAAGTCAGTGGTTCTGGATGGGGAACACAGTCTGAAAACCGCATCATTGATAATTTTGATTGGCGATGGACAAATCAATCTCCTGTGATGGGGCCGGCTCAATTAACGAATAGCTCTGTGGAATTTATTTATTTGCGAGGAGGCGCTAAATACCAACTCACTAAGCATAAAAGTGTTAACCATCAAATTATCACCAGCACTTATACCAACAACAAGCAATCGGTAGCACCAAAGGGGTTTGTGGCGAATGAAGTACCTAAGTCCAGCGAACAGAAAGCCAATGCAACGGCGAATGCGGTAAGCCAACTTGAAACCAAAGTGACGGAGGTTTCAGGTAAAGTGACCTCTACCGCTCAGCAAGTCACTCGTTTAGAAAGCCAAGTGGGTGCAAGTTCAGCCAAAATCGAACAAACGTCTAAAGTGGTCACTGATTTAAATGGCAAAATCTCCGCATCATGGACAATGAAAGTCCAGCAGGATAGCAAAGGGAATAAAGTCATTACCGGCATTGGCTTAGGATTTAATGCGCAAGGAAATAGCCAATTTCTGGTTAATGCCCAAAACTTTGCGGTGATATCGTCATTAAATGGCAAAGTGGTGACACCGTTTGTCGTGAAGAATGGACAGGTGGTTATTCATGAAGCCTTAATGGATAAAGCGTGGATACAGAAACTAGTGGTACTCAATTATTTTAAATCATCGGGATTTGATAAAGGGAATGGCTTTTTATTGGATGCAAAAAACAATATTTTCCGCTTTACGGGTGGTAATGGGGCATTAAATATCACCAATAATCAATTGGTCGTCAAAGATGAGAAAAAACGCCTTGTGATGAAAATCGGTTACCTAGGGAATTGATTTATGTATGGTCTTGAAATTTTTCCTGTTGAAGGCGGTAAACCTTACCGTTTAACGCGTGATACGCAAATTCTCTGTTATTTAACCTCTTATCAGATAGGGCCAGAAGATTGGCCCCATTATCGACAACCGAAAAAAACACGGAGCAAAGTCATCCATGAAGCCATGGGGTATGAGGCGTTCGCCATCCCGAGAGTGGCTTCTGTGTATATGGCGGTGAATGATTATGCGTATTTTCAGGGAATAACGCATATCCGAATGGAAGGGCCTGTATTACGTTATGAGTATGTTTATGACAATGTTCAGGTTCAAGACCCACAGATGGCCAAAAGAGCCAATATGGTGGTCGATATTTATGGTATCCCGTTACCGGATAGTACAAAACCAACGTATGGTGTGGAGTGGTATGGGGCCTTTCAGGGATTTCGAAGTGCGATTACACGTAATACACAAATGACTTATTGTGTGTTTCGACAAAAAATCCATCTTGAAGGTGGGCGCTATTGGTCTTTGCCGACAACATTACCGCATTTAGATAAGTGTGTTGTGTTTTATCATGCCACCAACCCTCAAGCGGAAGTGAGCTATTTAGCGCATAAAAAGCAATTATACAGTTCAGCCCAAACAGACATTTATGTGTGTGTATTCGTTTCAGGAATGGTTTTGACCCCGAAGAGACGTTGGGGGTTATCACTGTACAGTGAAGATGGAACACTGGTCTTTAATACGGACTATCTGCCTTTTACCCGAGGACAATCAATGGCATTGTTATTACGGGAGGGGAGTGTAGAGACTCCATATAGCTTGCCTTTAGTCTGTGCAACCAGTCAGTTTGTGAATGCGTCTTATCAGGATGACCATATTGATTGGGCCAAGCGCAATACGGGGATACGTTTTCGGGGAAAACAGATTTTTGTGAGCGAACGAATACGTGATGCTCATCGGCAACATCATGTAGAGCAACGTATCCCCTTTTATGTCCTCAATGGTTCACATTATTTTTAGTCAAAAATGTGAATGATATAAAATATTTAAGTAGTACTAAGTTTTTATTCTGTGTAACTATAAATGGGTGTGTATTGATATATTATTTATTTAATATGTAATAAATAGTTAGTCTATTTTATTTCATCGTAAAGTCGTCTCGGCTGATAATACTGTTTTTGCCCATGAAATTGCCTCAGCTTTGGCTATATTGTGGGTTGGTAATAAACTTTCGGGTTTAACTTCTAATATTGAGGCGATAGCAAATATATGCTCTACGGTGAATTTAATGTGACCATTTTCTAATCGAGAAAAATGTTGTTGACTTATTCCAAGTAAGTATCCCATTTGTATGCCGGTTAATTTTAGTTCTTTCCTTTTTTGTTTTATTTTTTTACTGATGATGTAATTCAATGTATTCATGATATTGTCCCGATTATAAATATCTTGCAACTAAACTGGATAGAGCAAAAAGTTATAAGATTAATTTAGTTTAAATAAAAAAAATTTTTTAGCTATAAAAAATACGGTTTTTATATTGTTTATTTCATCTTATGAAGGTGATAGGTGCGTTTTTTTTGTTTTTTTTTCAAGTGGTTGTGTGGTTTTTGTGTGGTGATTATTTATTCGATAATTCAATATTGTGTTAATAATGAAATTATAGATTATATAATTAATAAAAATTTTTGCTTGTTTATTGATCACCTTACTCTTTTTTACTATTTATCAAATGATAAATTGCCTATAAATGATATTGATTTCTATTATCATTTTGTTCTGCTTTGTTGGGAGATATTTATACTGGTTATTTCTATTTTTGGTATATAATTATAATAAAAAATTAACTTTAATATTAAAAATAAAATGAAATTTTTGAATGTCATTTTTTATTATTGATTATGTCTTTAATGTATTGTATTAATATTTTGTTCATCAGGTTTTCATTTGAAAATCTTAACATTACGTTTATTAAAATTTAGCCCGTATTTATACGGGTTTTTTTTATGAATATCAGTTTTTTTACTAATATCATTGCGAATTTAATTGTAATATATAGCTAAAAATTTAAGAAAATTAGTGAAAATTTCTATTGAATTATAATCACATTATAATTTTTAAAATTTTAGTTAATTACAGTGTGGTTTGAGGTTAATACAAAAATATCTGATATAAAGTATATTGCTTAGTGCTGATATTGATTATTTAATCAAATGATTGTGTTGTTATATCCTTTCTTAAGTTAAATAATTAGTTTTTTTGTGTAAATCAAATAATTTTAATAAAATTAAAAAACAACTAATATCATTGTTAAAAGATTATAAGATTTAATTAATGTAAGAATATTTACTTTGTAAATTTTATCATATAGCATTTCCTTCTTTAATGTTATAACTCATTGGGTTTATTTCTTTATTTATGAATTTTATATTGAATTTTAAATTCAGATTTTGTCTATTATTTATTCTGTTTCTGAGTTTTCATAGTATTGCGAATGACGATTATAATAAAAAAAGTAACAATTTGATAACTGAGGCTCAATTGGTTGAGGATCCTACTCTATTATTACGATTATTTATTCCTGCATTAATAAGAAATGATGTAGAAGGTGTTGGATTATTACTTTCTATTTATGAAAAACAAAAAAAGCAAGAAGATGATGAATTGTTAATATGGGGTAATGCTATTATTGCTCGTAAGAATAAACAATTAGATAAGTCAATATCATTATATAGAAGTTTGGTGTCTAAAAATCCTAAATTAATATTTGCTCGATTACAGTTAGCAATTGCATTATTTGAAAATAAAGAGAATGAGGCGGCATTAGAACAATTTGATAAACTGAAAAGCGAAAACTTGAATGATAATGTAATTGATATTATTAATAAATATTCTGAATTAATCAATCATCAGAATGATTGGTCATTTAATGGTGGCATTGTTTATCTAAATGAGTCAAATATTAATAACTCTCCTAAATTAGGTGTTAATACTGCAAATTGGAAGAGTACATCAAAGCCTGAAAGTGCAGAGGGTTTTTCTTATGTAGGGGTAGCTGAAAAGAAGTTATCGATATATAAAAATTACTTTTCTTTATTGAATTTTCGAGGAAAGGGGAAATATTATTGGGATAACTCTAAATATAATGAAATATCTTCTAGAGTGAAAGTGGGATTTGGATATAAAGATTTAACTAATGAAGTATTATTTTTACCTTTTGTTGAGTACTCATGGAATCCAAATAAAAATCAACAAAATAGTTCTACATTTCATCGTTATTCAAATGCAATTGGAACAGAGGTTGAAATAAATAATTGGTTAAATAAACAATGGAAGAATTCACTCTCAGTTGAGTTATCAAGGCAAAGTTATCATAAGACAAAACTATTGGATGGTAATGTTTATTCTGTATCTGATACACTATTGTATATATCAAATAGTAATCAATATTGGTTTTCTGGAATAGATTTTTATCATAAAGAAGCTAAAAGTAAAGCTAATGCTTTTGATCGATTCAGTGTCCGTGCAGGTTGGGGGCAAGAATGGTTGCAAGGTATTTCCACTCGTTTTCAAGTTGGTTATGCTAAGCGTATTTATCAAGGAGCAATAGCAGAAGAAAATAATTATTGGGTTCCTGATTTTTATAAAAAACCACAAAAAAATGATGAGTATAGTGTTTATATAACATTGTGGAATCGAAATTTTTATTTTTATGGAATTACACCCAAAATAACATGGGCATATCAAAAAATAGATAGTAGTAATTTATTTTATAGTTATGATAAAAATAATTTTTATCTTGAGTTTAGTAAATATTTTTAATTAAAGTTGGATATTATATTATGAAAAAAAGCATACCTTTTGTTGTTTTGCCTCTTATTATTGCTGGATGTTCTAGTGGTGGTAGTGAGAACAAAGATAATAATGTTATTCAGGAAAAGAAAGTCGATGTTATATCTAACAATCCCACATCTAGTTTAAATAAAGAGGGAGGTAAAAGAGTCAATGAAGCATTGAATAAAGAAGTAAATAAAGTAGAAAATGAAGTAGTAAATAAAGAAGTAAATAAAGAAGTAAATAAAGAAGTAAATAAAGAAGTAAATAAAGAAGTAAATAAAGTGGCAAATGAAGTAGTAAATAAAGAAGTAAATAAAGAAGTAAATGAAGTAGCAAATAAGGAAGTAAATAAGGAAGTAAATGAAGTAGAAAATAAAGCAGTGAATGAGATAGTAAATAAAGAAACAAATAGAATATATAATAAAATTGAAAAAGAAGATGCTGCAGAAATTTCAAACGATAAAGAAATATCTGTGGATGAAAAATTGTTATCAGAGAATAAAGAAAAAGTATATACAGGTAGTAAGATAGATAAGATATACCATTCTAACTGGGAGTATGGGAAAGAAAATATTCCTGTTTATAATATTGAAGGTTCAAAAGATCCATATGAGAATTATTTATCTAGTGAGGAAAAAATAATTACTTTCGTAACAGATAAAGGCGATTCTCATCAATTTAGTTTATTGGGTGATGTTGGATATTATGGGTATCGAATAGAATTAGATGCTGAGAGAACAGCAAGTTATGCTTCTTATATTTATTCTATTGAAAAAGACCTTATTGCTGAAAATGTACCTAATGATTTAAATGCTGTGTATAGTAAAAAAGATGGTTTTGTGTATGGTCCCTTAGATCATAGATCTGATCAAATAAACGCAGTAGTTAGAACAGCAGACATTACAATGAATTATACTAATGGTATAGTTAAAGGTGTTATTACTGAAAATAACCCACGTATAGGTAATAATGAATTATTTAAAATAGATGGTGATACTAAAAGTTTAGTAATAACACCTACTCAGCATGTATCAAATGGTATTATTCCTAATGATAGAGCAGCAATGGATATTCAATTTGTTAATTCTGCAGAAAATATAGATGATCATAAATATATTTTAGGAACTACAAAAGCGGAATCATGGGTAGGTGTATTAGCAGCAGAAAAACAGAATTAATATTAGAGTGATGTATAGCTATTTAGTTAGTTTTATTTATCAAAAGCCTCTTAGCTGAGGCTTTTTAAAAAATCATAGTCTAGGTTTATATGGATAAAAATAATTATAATTTTTTAAGTAATGAGAGTTTTTCACACCATGTATCAAGCGTTTCTCGTTTTTCTCTCAAATAATCATATCTATCATAATGCTTTTGAGAAACGCCAGGCCTTTTATGGTTTTGCACCATATCTCTTAACTCAGAACTAACCCCCATCTCTCCAGCTAATGTTTTGAATGTTCTTCTCACATCTCTAGGCGTAAATTTCTCAAACTCATTTTTCTTACAAAACTTATTTAATTGTTTTGCATATTCAGATGTTAATAGATGCCCCTCTTTAGTTTCAGCGGGGAAAAGATAATGAGATGTCGGGTATAACAGTTCTTGGACATTCAGGATGTCAATAGCGGGCTGAACCAAGGGGATCACATGATAATCGCCTGTTTTTGAGATGTGAGGTGGAACCGTTAATGTGTTGTTCTTTTTATCCCAATTGTCGCGAGTATTAGCAAGAATTTCCCATGGTCTTTGTCCTCCGGAATAGACACAAAATAGGAAGAGACGTGCATAATCTGAATTGATAGGGCATTCGATGGAGGGCTTATTGAATAGTTCTAATAATAACTTCAGCTCATCCCATGATAAAAATCTATCTAACGCTTTATCTACACCTTTTTGTCTAGGAACCACAGTGACAGGATTTCGTTCCAATCCATAAATAACTCGCTCGTTTATTTTTGCTGGATCATTATCGGCAAATAAACCGAAGTTGAATACCGCATGTAGGTTTGCTCTTACCTTGTTTGAGCCAGCCAAAGCACCTCGGGAGATAAACTCAGAAAGTATTCTTTTTATATGATCTGGTGTAACATCTTTTGCAGGCATAGAGGCATCAATATGCTTACTATCTAAAACCTGATTTAATCTGTTTTGAGTTTTATCATATGAACGCTTGCCTTGCCTCTTCTGCTCTTCAATATAGTCATCAAAGAGCTGTTTTACTGTGGCGTGTTCATATTTAATTTTCTCAGGGGATGATGATTCTGACGCTGCTGTTACTGATTTTACTGCGGCATCTGCTAGTGATAAATTAGGGTAATCACCAAGCGATATAAATTTCTCTTTTCCATCTTTGAAATAGCGATAGACGAAAACTTTTCTTCCAGATGGATATGTTTTTACACCAAGGCGTCCAGTGCCTCTAGTCGCTGATGCTTGCCAAGTATAATACGCAGATTTCTTTGGTTTCAGTCCTCGTATTTTACTATCAGTTAGTAATACGCTAGCCATAACTAATTTCCATTTACGAGTTTTTTGCGGGTCAAGTAACGGGTCAAGTAACGAAGAAATGATATGAAACTAGCTGAAATCATGCAAGGTATATAAATCCTTATAAATCAGAAGGATGAAATCTCATGAAATTATATAAAACTCAATGAAATCAGTATGTAACGCCCTTCTAAGCCGTAGGTCACAGGTTCGAATCCTGTAGGGCGTACCATTTAAAATCAATAGGTTACATTCATCTGAAATTCTCTACTTTTCTTAAGTGGGACGGATTTGTGTCGTTATCACTAAGAATGTCATTAATTTTACGTACATGTTCTGTTAAGTGAGCGCATTTTATCAAGCTATAAACTATTATCTTGTTTCTATCAAATAAGCATTTCGCTATTAAATTCTTTCATTTATATTTCTATAAATAATCCAAATTATTATTAATAATATTTTTATCCAATTACCACTATATCAGAGCTAGAAAAAATAGTGGTTTATTCATTACAAATTTAAATTAAATAATATATAAATTTTTTAATGTTACATATATTAAATATTAATTAATAAAAAATACTATGGTATTTTTATATTGGTGTTTATAGGTGTAAATAAGAATTAGTAGATTAATAAAAACCATTGTTAATGATTTGTGTTTTTTGTGTTGTAAATAAATTAAGTAATCAAACGATTGATTTTATAATAACGTATTCTTATTTTAATAGGAATATTAGTATAAAAAACAATCTTACGCTTAAGGTTATAATTTTATTTATCTTGTTAAAAGAAGAATAAATTTAATAATTTCAATGTGTTGTGTATATTCTCTTTCTATAAAGTTAAGTTAAATATAAAACTATAAATTTTTATATTTTCTTATTTAAGATGACGTCTTTTCTTATTTCTCAATACAATGACATCACTCGAGTATAATGTTTTTTCTGTCCATGCATTAAGTATTGGTGACATTGTTTCAGAGGTAAGTAATAAACTTTGTGGTGATATACCAAGTATATAAGAAATGGTAATCAGCTGATCTACTGTTATTTTTATATGCCCATTTTCTAAGCGTGAGTAATGTTGCTGGCTAATACCGAGGCGTCGTCCCATTTCAATTCCTGTTAGTTTTAGTTGCTTTCTTTTCTGCTTTATTCGTTGGCCAACAATAGTATTAAGTTCGCTCATATCAATATCTCCTATTTTTTTAAATAATAACGTAAAAAAAACAGGAGATCGATATAAACGATCAAAGTGTGATTATTGATAGTCGGTGACTATCAAAAGTTATTTATTAACAGTTTTAAGCAGTTTTACTTAAATCAAATAATTAGATAGATTATATTAACATTTAATAGTTTTTTAGCTTTTTGATAATGTAATAAAACTGTTAATTAAAAATGATTTAAGGTTATTTAACGTTATATACAATAAAATATTTTATTACATTTTTTTGTTTTAAATAAAACCAATTAAGATTATTTTTATCGTTATCACTTTTTAATAATTATATTTTTATTTAAATTAACTTTCTCTTTTTCTATAAAATTAGAACTAAAAATTAACTAATTCATTAATGTTTATTAATTATAAAGTCAATATTTAATACCATGGTGTTACTCTAAATATGATGAATATTAAAATAATATATAGAAATGTAAATTATTTTAAATTTAAAATATCGGAATAACCTTATTAACAAAATTAGTAAAAATAAGTAATGTTACGATTATTCACTAGCTAATGGTCAAGTATTTTCAGTTTATGGTTTGATAGTTTATTAACTATAATTTGGCATTTTATCAATGTAATCATCTAATGATGTAATGAAAAAAGGGGAATGAAGGGATGATTAACACCAGAGTTGGGAATAGAATAAAAATGTTAAGAAGACAATTGAAAATAACAGAAAATGAAATGTCTGAGAGGTTGGGAATAACCATGCTACATTATTCCCAATTAGAGGATGGGCATATAAAAATAACAGTAGATCAGCTGATTACCATTTCTTATATACTTGGTGTTACGCCTCAAAGTCTTATCTTAGAAGCTAAGAAAACAGACTTCATGGTATTTGAGGATAAGCACTCGATAACTCAACCGAGTGAAATAGTTATATTTAGAAAGAAAAAAATTATTTAAAAAACATTGGTATATTACTTGTTGATATTGAGTTTTGATAAGTATATTGATCATTTTTAGTTGTGTTAATTAAAATTATATTTCTCAAAACTCAATAACCAATAGCAAAACAGCCATCTTATTATAGGATGACTTTTTTATATTCATTTTAACACTTTGAAATATAAATAATTAATAATTTTTATTATAATTAGTTTATTAAAAATTAATATTTATTAGTATTGCTAATTGAAACAGAATATAAGTAAGGTATATTTAATTTAAAATTAACTATTTTGGAATGACTTTTTCTTTGTAGTCTAAGATTATTTTAATTAAATCCATGAGGCTAACAAAGGTAGTTCTCCTATAAAGTAAACATATAATACAGCTATTTAATAAATTAATAGTACTAATAAGTACTAAATTCCTTATCAAGTATATTGTTTAATTATTCATAACGTAATAATGAATATCGATTCAATAGTTGTTTAAAATGATTATCTATTTGTTGGTATTCATAGTCTGAAATTGAATTTTGTGTTGGTTGTTTCTCAAGTAAGCGTAACTCTTCTTCTAAAGGTTTAGCTTGATTGAAATGTTGGCGGGCTTTGAAAATGATAGATTTTAATTCAGAGCCTGTGATGTAATTTTTAGGATTACCATCAAAGCTATCTAATCTTTGGCTTAATCTATTAAGTTCACTCATACCTTTAGACCATTGATTGAGTTGTTCATCCGTGGTGGCATTGATTTTTAGATTGTTTTTCCAAAACTGTGTAAATGCTAAAAGCTCTGGATTATCTTCATACTGATCGTTTAAATAGCTGATGACTTCGAGCCCATAACTCTGTGTCCATGTAGGCGAAAGTAATGTGAGTTCATCTAAACGTTTTTTGATCACACCAATTTGTTCTGAATTGAGTGTCTTTGTTATATTTGTACCATTTACTGTTTGTTGTTTAATAAGAGAGCCAGCGTCGGCGTTAATGGTTGGAATATAGGGAAAAGCATCTGTTAGATTGTTATTTTTTAATTCAGATAACCAAAAATAAAATAAGATAAAAAATAATAAACTACTGGCTAGCGTGCCAATTAAAATACCCCGCCATAGCTCCTGCCGAGATGTCTTTTTTATGGGAGACTGTAATGAAATGGATGAGGATATATAGGTTTTTGGTGACGTAATACTTTCTTTTTCATTAAGGGATGCAGATAAATCAGTATCGATAATTTGAGGTGAAATCTCATCTTCTTTATTGACAATAGAAGATAATTCGGGAGAATTAAAATTACTATCTAATGTGTCTGCATTTTCTAATTGTCTTGCTTGAGCAATAATTAAGTTCTCTAGATAATCAAATTGAACAAGATGTTTAATTTCTAATATTTGAAGATGATTATTGATACTTTTTAATAATTCTTCAATTTGATAAAGGATAGGCAAGTCAGAATAAACAAAAGCCGTTCCACGAATACCAGAGACTAGCTGTTGACTTAAGGAAGAAAGAATATTGATACGCGTATGTGTTTGTACAGGCCATAATGTTTGCCAATGTTGGATAAATATTTTATGAATAAGGTAAAGTCCTTCATTTAAACCATCAAGCCCAGTTTGATTCTGGCGACATACAACAAACCAAGATGCAGTTTGAAGATCGACACCATTTTGATTAAATAAAGAAATACACAATTCATGGACATATTGCCAATTAATATCTGGGCGAGCTGGATGAAAACGTTTATCAAGCTCTTCTTTAATAGCAATAAATTGATTAAATACGCGAGGATCACTTCCAATTGAAAGTGAATCTAAGTAAGAATTCATATTTTCCTCAAGGTAAATGATGATCTTAATAAGATAAAAACAAATCTAAAAAAAGAAAATTAAGAATAAGGGTAAGAAATAACATTATGACAAATAAGATTGTTTTTTTAAATGATGAAGAAATATTCTTCCATCAGGTGAGAACTCAGTACCATAACGAATAAGTCCTCTTTCATGTAATTCAATATCTAAAGAATAATACAATTTTCCAAATTCATTTTCAGGTAATATACCTAGTGTAACTGACTTTATTCTCGGTTCATATTTTAGTAATGTTGTTGATAATATAGACATTACTTTATGTGAACTTCCAGGTAGTCCTTGAATTATTTTACTCATATCAGGTAACCCATAATCAGGTAGATGTTTTAATGTTCCTGCTCGTGAATTTAATATTCGTCGAATATTATCCATAATAGAAAGAATAACCTGATCTTCTTCTGATATAGAATCAACAGGTAATCCCCCTGAAAAATAACCCGTTAGCATTTCATAGAGAGAAGGTTGTGACATCGTTATTTTTTATCCAAAGGTTGTAATATTAGTGTATTTTCAGAAAGTTCAATTTTACGTGCTTTATCAGGATCGAGTTCGTTTTTAGGAATAACAATTCGCCAGTTGTTTTTAGCTTCATTAGGTGTATGAAACATTGTAGCAATAGCGACAAATTCAGTTTCTTTTTCC
Source organism: Proteus penneri (assembly GCF_022369495.1). Classification (NCBI taxonomy): domain Bacteria; kingdom Pseudomonadati; phylum Pseudomonadota; class Gammaproteobacteria; order Enterobacterales; family Morganellaceae; genus Proteus; species Proteus penneri. The sequence continues at coordinate 2,430,686 of NZ_CP059690.1, read as the reverse complement.
ATTGGCATATCGAGAGAAATAGATTCACCAGGGCGAATACGTAAATCTTTTTGTGCTAATAAAGAGGATTTTAAAACGTCGTCATTTTGATTAAACAGTGAAAGATAATCGCTATTATTAAAAGTATCTGCTGACTTTAGTTGAAATACTCGAACAATGACAGAAAGTGATGAACCATTATCATCAGTATTAAGTGCTTCTCTTGCGGTAAAGTCCAAATGCAATATTTTGATCTGTTTATAAAAAATAGATTTTGTTAAAGAGACAGTACCATCACTGATGGTTTGAGTTAAACCACAGCCTGCGATTGCAAACGTTACGATAAATAGCAGTGCTAATCTGCGAGTAGAAGAAAGAAATGTTTGCGATTTAAAATTGATAATTGCCATATTCATCACTTTTATAATGTTGAGTGCGGTGGGTTAGATATTGATAAAAACCAAGTCCAATGGTGATAAAAGATGCAGTGTGCGTTTTTTCAATCTGGCTGTAAGGCCGCATAACAGCGGTTCTACCTAATTGTACCCCTTGATTTTTAGAGGTACTTAATGTTGCATCAGGTAATAAATGTCTGGATAATGTTAAACGTAGTCGCGCATTAACTCTTGATCCCAAATAAACACGAAGTAATGCCATAAAATCCTGATAAATGTTGCCATCTGGTAACCAACCTTTTGCTTCTTCCTTGTTTTCGGTGTGTAGCTTTATTAATACTTGGCTATTTACATCAATAGCATAACGACCTAAAACAGGTTTATTTTCTAATGTTGTAGGTTGTGTGCACGATATGATTGTGAGAGTGTCGAGTGCAATTCTTCGGGGATCATGAGGTACAATACTGACTTTTGTTGATGGTGCTAATAATTTTACTAATGCACTAATACCTTCGGCTGTACGTGTTGGTAAACGTAAGATCCCTAATAGTGCTAAAAAGCGAGATAAAGGTGATTGTACATGATTAGCACAACCTGGAATGCCTAAACCAATTAAGCCATAAAGATATTGCGATGTTTTATCTGATCCACCTTCTCCAAAAGTCGCAGGATAAGAATATTTGCGCCAGATACGATAAAATTGAGTAGTAAGACGGTGGTTAAAAATATCTAAAAAGTCAGTGAGTGAATCTGTACCATCGCGGTATTGTGCAATATCGTCAAGGTAAGCTGTTGGCAGTGGTGATGTAATACCATAAAGTCCCAAAAAAGTAGTATGTAAGCTTGGTATTGTGCTTTTTCGATATTTGTCTAGGGGGTCAGTTCCTTTGATCTCTGTGGCAGGAAAACCCATGCCACGATGTGGGCGAAAACGAATAGGATCAGTTTTCGGATCATGAGAACTCCCTAATTCAGGTAATTCGGGGTTGGATTTTTCAAGTAATTGGCAAAAACGGTAGAAATTTACATAAGGTAATTTTTCACCTAAAGCCTGAATTAGCGAGGTAGCTGTGGATTGTGGCTTTCTTTCCATTGAATTCGTTTTCCTGTTGGCAAAATAATCAGCGTTAATTGATTAAAAAGATGAACATCAGCATAAAGTGCAAAAAAGCGATTAAGCATTTCTCCAAATAAATGAATATCACCTTCACCATTAAAACCATTGCTATCAATCGTGACTTCGATATCAATACCTCGCTGTAAAAAACCTTTCTCAAAGCGTTCAATTAAATGATGTTCTACATGAATAATGGCATCGAGTTTTCTATGGTTCATATCATCATCTCGCCAATCATAAAGTGCGAGAGTGCCTTGTAATACTTCAGCATTATCCATCATGTTAAGAAAGCTAGAGCCTAAATGGCTTAGTACTCGCCAGTGGAAGCGATCTTCTGAAGGAGGATAAAGAGGAAGTGTTGGCTTGCACAAATTACATACCGTTAATGGGATCTGTAAGGTTTGTTCTGTTCTATCAAGTAAGGTACTTTGTAGTGCTTTGCGAGGTAATTGCCCATTCGTGCCAGTAAGTTGTAATGACAGGGTTTCTGTTTGAGTTGTTAAATCAATCTCTTGTTGTTCCCCTCCTAGTATAAGCCAAGTATCATGAAGACCTGTAACACCACGCTTCACTCGGGTGTGATAATAACGTTCAGGTGCATTATGCCGTAACATACCACCACGATGACGAAAGCTAGTAAAGGGGACATAAACCGCTTCATTTGTACGCTGAGAACCATATACGCTATCAACACTATAGATTTCAGTATGCCCATCTTGAACACGACGAGGTCGTAATAAATATTCACTTTCCAATCTATTAACAGTCAGTGGATCGGCTTCTATATTAAAAAGGTTGATAACGGGGATGCAATGTAAACGTATATTTTCCTCATTTAATGTAAGAGAGTTATCCCACAATGTATTGAGAACAATATCTAATTCAAATTCAGATGTTTCTTCAGGAAAATGGATATCATCTAATCCATTAAGTGAAACAAACATAAACTTTTCACGGAAAGAAAAATATTCGAGTAATAATTGATAGCCACTAAATGTGGTGTCTCCTTTAGGCCAAAGAGTGTCTGTATTCTTAAATCCTCCTGGTGAAAAATAGAGAGGGATTGCTATTCTATCTTTTGACTGAGGGAGCTTTAGATAAGTTTTGGCAACTTGTTTAGTTAATGCTAAATGCAGTGCATTAGTTGTTGGAATATCGCCAGATAAATAAAACGAGAGTTCATGAAGGCTCACTTCAGGCCAATTAATCATTTCACTGCATTTAAATTTTAACCGAATAGCTGAACGCCCATCTGGCTCGGTAGTTAAATTTACAGCAGCAATTTTTATTGGATTAAGCGTTAAATCTTGTGTTGTTCGATAGTGACAAATCGTTTTTTTAGGACCGATAGGGCGGGAAAGAACCTCAAATTGAGCAGGTATTTTATCCGTCATTTTCATTTTTTGAATGTCAGGGGCTAATTCAACAATGGATAATGATGGAATTATTTGTAAATAATGAGGCCATAATAAACTGACAAGACCTTCTGTTAACTCAGGTAAATCATCATCAATTTTTTGTCTTAATTGCCCCATTGAGAAAGCAAAACCTTCAAATAAACGCTCAACAAAAGGATCGGGGGTGCCGGCTTTATCCAAATCGAGCATTGCCGCTCTATCGGGATGTGCTTGCGCGAACTCTTTGGCGGCTTCTCTAAGATAGCGCATTTCTGCATCAAAATAGCGAAGGGTTAAATCATCCATTAATTTGATACCTTGATTTTTCGAGTAAAAGATTAGGAATATAAAATTGCAGAGCGAACGGGATCGATAGCGGTTAATTCACTGAGTAATAGTTCCATCTGTTGTTCTATGCGGGATTTATCTGAGGTGTTACGTTGAATTTTGGCTCGGAAAAGATGAAGTTGTCGTGCCTTCACTTCAAAAATATAGTTGGGTTCCCATTGTGTTAACGACATAGAAAGTGCTTTTTTATCGAGTTCGCGCAATAAATTTAATGCCAGATCGTGGCGAGCGAATTGTTCTGCTATTCGTGCCATTATGAGATTTAATAACCATTTTTGTCTTGAAGTGCTGATATCAGGGCGATGTTGTAGCCATTTTAATGCAACGTCTATACCTTCATTATCAGCTTGTAAGATAGCTTCGGTTTCTAATGCCAGTATTGATTGATCTTCAGATTGATTAGGAACATTAGTTGATAACCCTTGCATGACATCAAAGTTTTCTTCCATAACCTGTTGTTTTATCCAACTTAATGTGACTTCATCGGCAAATGGCGTGCCATCTTCCCATGAGAGTTTCTCTAAATCAGGAAGACGGGTAAGGAATTGTTTTAAATCGTTTTTTATAATATCAGACCATGCATTCCAAGGCGCAGGGGATTTACTAAGTGCTTGATAGAGATACCATTGCACATCTAACCAAAAATGGTTAACACCTTCTGCAAAAAGCTTATCCGCTTGCTCCGCCAGTTCCCCCCAGCTTTGTTGTAAATAGAGGCGTTTAAGTTGTGCTCTTGCATCGGTTCTTGGTGGTGAAAGGCGAGTACGACCTTGCTGATCTTGTGGTGGAAGTTGATGGATCGTATCCCATCTCACCACTTTCATTAATCTATGTCCTGCTAACCAACCATGAGATTGATTACGTAGATAATTAGCGAGCATTTTGGATTGTTCTAATAATTCACGACCCGACTGTATGGTCTCTATTGGTGTGCTCTGTGAAATTGAAGGAGAAGTGGAACTGTTGTAAGTTGGATCAGTCCGACTAATGTTTTGTGGGACTAATGAATTTGTCCCGCCTGATTGAGCTAGGCGTTTTTCGAGTGCTTGATATAATCCTGAAAATTGTGGCTTTTCAGTTTCATTCCATGTTCCAAGCTCTGTTTCAATGTTGGCTAATAAGGCGATAATACGAGAAAATTCATTATGATCGACCTCGGGATAAAGCGATAAGCTATCTAAAACACGTTGCCCAGATAACCACTCTAAAGCAGATTTCCGACTAGTGGCTCGGCTCGGTAATAATGTGTCGTGATAGCGAATAAGTAATCCAGCCAAAAGCCCCAAAGAATCGGCAAGTCCGTGTTCACCTTCTTTGTGCAAGCGTGCCCAAATATAATAAGTTACAACTCGCATATCTTTGCAGGTATTAAGTAGCAACTTTTCAGCAAGTAAACAAATGAGCTCCGTATCGGCACCAGAGAGTTTATTAACTTCTTCTTTCATTCGCTCAAAGTCATCTTCATAGCTGGGATCATCACCAACAGGTTGATTAGGCGTAATGGGTAATAGCCAACGATCCCATAAACTGATTTGTTGTTGAGCAAGTTGTTGCGCTTTGTTTGTATCATCAGCAAAGCATGATGAGATTAAGGTATCCAATAAGGACATAGTGAGCGTATTTCCTTTTGAGATATTAGGGAATGTGATTTTTATTTAATCCAAAAAGATTTTTTCTGGTAACACAAAATTACGGAGTTGTAAGAGTGCAATTGGACCCTCACCCATTTCTGTTCTTAAGGTGTAGTTAAGTGACTGTCCATTTAAGGTTTTCCAACTGACAGAATAACTGCTGGTGTTACCGGCATAAGGGGTGATATTGGCATCTTCCAATAAACGGATAATGCCCCAGACGCCACGATAATCGCCATAAATACGTGTGCCTGTATTCGTTGTGATCCAACTGAGCGATGCACCAGAGGCAACGGTATCTGCTGGCCAAACAAAGCGCTGCCATTGCGGTTGTTGGTTATCATAGATAAGAGACTGTTTATCTATCATAAGATAGGTTTGCATGATGTTTGGAGATGTCCCAGGGCGTAATTCAAAGTAAAGACGCGCTTCACCATTCGCAAAAACCACATCCCCTAAGTAGCTTAGTTTATCTAAGGCTTTTAAGAACTCGGGATTAAACGTTAAGCCTTGGGCATTGGTGGTATCGGGTACCCAGTGCGTCCCTTCTTTATGTAAAACACCGCTAAGGTGAGTCTCAAGAAAACGTTGAATACGCCCATTATCAGGGCGTAAATATTGCGCCATAAGAGGCAGTGAGATTTCACTTTGCGTATTTTTGAGTGGATAACGTCCACCAAAGGCGCTATTCCAGTCATTCACAACCGCATTTCGCCATTGGGTATTGATACCTTGCGCAGTCGGCGCTAATAGCTGTTGCCATGCTTGAGATATCGGTTGTACCAGTAGTGTTTGCCCAAAGCCATTCCACTCTTGACCAAAGCTTGCGGCGATTAAGCTTCCGTAATCTTGTGTTTCGGATAAATCGACCGTTTTTCCTTCGAAAACACTGCGGGCTAAGGCTTGAGACATCGCTTGGGGATCAGGTGCATTAACTACTTGTTGGAGTTTTAAACGTACTCGCGTTACACGTGTAAGATAAGCTTGTAAGCTTAATGCATCACTATTTTGTACTGCAGATTGCGGATCAGTAAAAGCCAGTATCGGTGCAAAAACAGGCTCTAGAGGGCCTGTGAACGCTGCTTTTTGGCTAATTACTGGTTGTTGCTCTTTGTTTAATAAATCTTTGGCGGAATTCACAAAAGAGTCAGCGAGCTTTTCTTGCTGGCGACCGGTTTTACCTTGATAAGAAAGCGTATTCATCAGTGCAATAATGGGGGACTGTCTGATATCGCTCATAAGTGTGAGTTGATCAATTGTATCAGATAAACTCTGTGTTTCTCGCCACTGTAACCCATTGAGAAAGCTTAACCAACTGCCCGAAAAATCATTAAAATAGCGCTCGGTGAGATTTTGTTGCAGTTTTTCAGGTGAGATATCAATATCGGCCTCTTTTTGTGTGTCACTCAATACCCAATCTATTTCTTCTCGTCTTTCATGAACGGCTTTTTTAATCGCAGGTTCAATCGACTCTTCCCAGGCTTTACGCGTAAAAATACCGGGTATCGTTTCAGTGGTGCTGAGTAAGAAACTGACATCGGTATCCCCCGTCATATCATCTAGCGTCATATCCGCAAAGTTATGTTGGGCTTGCTGTAAGATTTTTTGGTAAAGCGCAGACTCGCCATTACGTTGACCAATTTGGCGAATAAGAATAGTGCGACTTCCGGCGACTACATTACGATTAGGCTTGATAGTCCATTCATTATGATACGGCAATTGAGAGGCATAGAAGGTTAATAGCTCAGTGCCTAATGTTTGCCATTCACCGTCTTTTAGATCTTCATTTTGATGCCAAATATTGAGTACATTTTCAGTAAAAAAAGTGGGTTCGATACGAGACGGCTCACTCATCATTAAATAAGCTTTCAATGTTTGATAAGCAGATTGCGCGCCTTCTATGCGTTCAGCACTTTCGGGTGGAAGCTGCACAAAGCTTTGAAGATAAGCTTCGAGGCGCTGTTGGGTCGAGTCACGTAATAATGGCAACATGGACTGGCTATAAACCGGCCATAAATGATGGAGCAATTGATTGTTACTACTTAAGCCAAAGCGTAACCAAAATGGCACCGCAGTCTGTTCGCGATAACTCAATAACCCTAATGTTTGTTGCAATCCATATTGGGCTTGTAAACGCGCAAGTTCAGACTGGTGATTGTCTGTTGCCAACTGCGCTTGTTGCTGGCTTTGAGTAATTAATTGGCGATTCATAAAGTAAGAGACCACCATACCAATGCCCCACAACGTCATGGCCGTTGCGACGGTATATTGCAAAATACGTTTTGAATTTAAACCTAACGGTGAAGCTTTTAATTGTGGTGGAAGTTGTTTATTTGCAGAGAGTAGCGCTTTCCAGTGTGTATTCTCTGTCCATTGGTTATTTAACGATGTCGTGGAAGATGAAGATAGATTCTCACGAACAGGTGTACTAAAGAGCATGCCCGCAAAGGGTAATGAGCGATAACCCGATAAAAGTGGCGCTAAATTATTGGCGAGTTCTTCACATCCTTCATGCTGTAAAAAACGGGCTAAAGCTAATAAATAAGTGTGTGTTTGATTATGTAATACGGCTTGTGTGCCTTGCTCAATAAGTGCAGGTAAGCATTTTTTTAAGTCAGTAGACAGCTCTTCAGAAGTGGTTTTTAATGGCACAGAATAAAGTACTGTAGGTGTTTCATCTGCGGTTATTTCACCGTTATTACTGACGTTCCATAGCCAAATAGGCGCCTGCCAGCGTAATTGACGAAAGAGCTGGTGGAAATAACGGCTTGCGATGTCTGTATTGGCTGGGTTTAAGTGATTAAATAAAGAATGGCCCAATGGTTGTTGCGATAGACTATTCTCAGAGACCCAAATAACCGCATCAAGCGGACGGCGGCGACGCAGTTGTTTTAAATCTTGAATTAAATTTTCATCAATAGGTTGATGGATATCGCCACCATAGATAAGCAACGTACCGTTGTTTTCTTGCCAGCGTTCAGTCGTTAGATTAGGAGCGAGTTTTTCAATAGAAGAGGAGGTGCCAATAAGGAGTTGGATTGATAATTTAGTTTTGTAAATAAAAGAACCATTTTCTTTTATATTTAAGGTGTTGTTTTTTTTGTTGGTTATATTTTCTTTATCATTATTTTCATCGTCAATATCTATAGTAATCTTGGGTTTTAAATAACGAGAAAGAAAAAAAAGGACAATTAAAGAGAGTGTAATTGAAAAAACTAATAAGTAAGATTGTGTTGCAGTTATCGATACTTTATTAAATATGACAAATAAAAATACAATTGTAGTTAATATAATTATTGAAAGAATGATAAATATTGAAATATATCGAGTTATTTTTGATTTCATTATAAATTCCATTTTTTATTGAGCGTTTTTAAAAAATAAAATTTCCAGTAAAAATTAATGTAAATTTTTTTAATCACACTAATTATTATAATAGTAAAAAGAAACGAAGTTGAAATAATGATTATTCTTTCATTATCAAACTCTACATTTTCAATGTTATTTTTAATAACAATGGAAATAAAAGTGAAAAAACCCACAAGAACTGTACCTATTGGGAATGATGATTTTGGTATGTTTGCATAATGATTTTTAATATATGATTTTTTAGTTCCTATTGTTTGGCAGTAGTAGATGCCATCTAGTTTATAAAATAAAAGCTGGCTATTTTTTCTGAATTTTGATAGGGAAATTAGTGCTACTAAATGATATATGGATAATTCTTTGTAATTGTCTATATATTCATTAAAAAAATAACCTTGTGGATAGCTTTCTAAGGATAATTGATAGCTTTTTTCGTTTCTTAACTTTATTAAGATATTGCTTGAATTTACTTCTTCAATATCAATAAAATTGACCTGTTTTATATCCTTATTACTTTGTTGTTGAATTAATGTCATTGTTTTGATGCTCTCATCTATATTATCCATATTAAATGGCATTGGTTGAAATAATTTTAAAAATCCCTTTCCTTGGTTATGAGATAATATAATTAAACTTGCAAATTCATTTTCTTCATTAGTAGATAATGAATAGTTGTTGATTGAGAAAATAAATGTAGTTACTTTCTTGCTTCTAATTAAATTTAATTGTTTGCTATAGTCTGGTTTTTTTTGAAAGATGATCTCATAATTATTTAGGTAGTTATCAAAAAATGATTCTAATTTGTTTTTTATAAAGTCACTCTGTTCAAATAAACTATTTATTATAATTAAATGGTTTTCATTTTTACTAATTTTTATATCCTTGATACTATTTGTTAAAAGTTTTACTATATAAAAAACTCTTTCCTCACCAACAATATTTTCTCTTTCTAAATCTATTAATTTATTGTTTGATTTTGTTTTTTCAAATGTGTTTTCGTTATTGAAGTTGGAAATGATTGATGAGTTGTTAGATATTATATTTGAATAGATTAAATATAACTTATCTTGCTTTAACTTTATCCATTTAGTTAGTAAATCGGCTTGCCAAAAACACCAGTAAATATAAAGAGTTTTCTTTATTTCCCAAAATAGAGTGTATGAAGATAATAACAGTAGAGAAATTAAAAAAATAACTGAAGATAATATTACACCATCATGACTTATGATATAACTATTAAAATTTGTTTTTATTATAAATTTCAATATAAAAAAATAAATTAAATTTATAAATAGTATTGTGCTACTTACAGTTAATAATGGAAATGGTTTATTTACCCAATGTGGTGGATTATAAGGAGGTGTCCAATATTTCATTTATATTTCCATATCATTAGAAGTTGAGTAAATAATAGCACCACATTGTGTCTTACAACCATCAAATACAATTCCTTTACCATCCTCATTATAATGTGAGCTACTTTCAATAATTTGATTATCTCCGTGTAGAGGACATGAAACAGTATCATAAAGAAGAGTGGCACTTTTCCCATCAACAATAAGAGTAGAACTTGATGATATAACTTTACCTCCATGTGATGTGGGGTCACCGAGTCGAATAATATTTTTCATTTTATTTTCTCTAAATAGATTTTTTGATATTGTTAATTATAATATTTTGTTTAATCAATTAAATATTGCCTTCTTTAATGGAATAATATTCCCTCTCTTAATTTATCCATGAAAAAATAATAATACTAGGCAAATGAGATTTAACATAAATAATCCTTATTTACATGGTGTTATTTTATTTCGGTATGATGATAAATATTATTTTTTAATTCTATAATCTCGCCCATAGTCACCTAGCTTTGACATCGGGGAAATGGAAGGATCACTGCAATCAAATCGGGTTTGTCCTGAAGGTGTTCTTATTCCAGAGAGGGGAGCTTCTAGAGTATGAGGTTTCCATGTTCGATTTTTTATCTCTTCAAGGGTTGGATAGGGCTCTTTTTTCCAATATGAAATATCTAGTGGAATATTTTGGGTAGAAGAATTAAAACTTCCCCCAATATAATAATAGCTATCCGTTACCACAATAGTAAAATAAGTGGTCTCATGTACAGGATTAAGCGTCTTATTCCCAAGCGGTGTAATGAGTGGCATTAATTTTCCTTTAGAATAGAGTAAAACCGAGCTTTGGCAACCATCACGCCGACCTGCGCAACCATGCCAATTACTGGATGTAGCAGGAAAAGCGATATAATCATCCTGTGTGGCAGCCCAAATTAAACGGCCACGAAAGTTACATGCCGAATCGTTATACACTTTAAAGTGGGCTTGCGTTTGTGTGTTGTTATAAAAAGTATAGCCTTCTCGTTTTTCATTAAATTCTTCAAGGGTAAAAAAACGGTGGTCGTCAATACGGTAAATGACCACGGGCGGTTTAAAGGTTTTCCGTAATTCGGCTAATTGACGTTGTTGCTCAATCTTATCTTGTTCTGCTTTAATCGCGGCTTTTTCTTTTAATGATAAACAGCCGGTTAATAGTGTGGCACTAAAAATAAACAGTAATGAGAACTGAATACGATGCAATAACATGGCTTATTCCTTTTAATTGTGCTGATTTATTTAAAGTGATTTTTAGATAATTAATATTTTTTCTTTTATGGCTTTTTTATTATTTCTGGCATTTCAGGTATATCTAATACACCTTTCTCCATATAGCCATCTAAGCCACTTAGCCAATCCGCATATTTTCTTAACTCATCCATTTTTTCTGGACTTCTACCTATTTCACAATAACCAATAGGTAAATCATAAGTGACTACACGACGAAGAAACAGTGAATTTCTTGGTAATGTACCATGATCAGTAGGGCGTTGATTATATTCGCGAATACGTGTTCTCATCTCTTCTAAGGTTTCATATTTTGTAGTTGCATTTTTTTCTTGAGGATCTAATAGTGGATTATTCTGGAGTATTTTCTTCTCTTCTGGGGTGAGTTCAACCCAAATACGATGTTGATAGGTATAGAGATCTTTATAGAAGTAATATTCGGCATCTTTGGGAGTGTAGATATCTAATCCATCATCATAAAGAATTTGCCCATAACCTTGGCCTAAAGGTATCTCTTGTTTCTGATTATCAGCATTGATATTAATTTCAGGGGTTGGTTTATCCTCTTTTTTTTCTATTACGGTAAAATCTTCATCAAAAGTTGCCAATTCGGCTGGTGTAATAGGGTGAGGTACTTCTGGGGCATTAATATTTAGTGAAATATTTGCTGAAGGTTCAGGCCACGCTAAGCCTTCTAATGTTTTGGTATTACTGTCCCAGAAAATATTACCATCACTGAATCGTCTATTTGCATCAGTAAATATGGTTTTGGGGTTAGGTTTTCCACCACAAGGCGTATTACGTGCCAGCATTCTGATATAGGGTGGATGCTCAAGGTCAAATAATGGATGATGCTGTATTTGTCCTCTTTCTTTAGTATTAGGAAGCGGGCACCAACCAATACTTTCTAACGGTGATGAGCCCATTACGCGATCGTGTGGATTACAATAAATATAGAACCGCCCGTGATTATCTCTTTCTTTAATAAATTCACCTTTAGTGAATTTTTCCTTATTTATTTCGATATTTTTTTTATTTTCTTTATTCTCGTTATCTCTAATATCAAGCTTATTCCCTTTATATATAATTACATCAGGAGTCCAACTTTTTTTATCTTCACTTTCTCCGACAACTAGACTTGAATATCCACAAGGCGATCCCTTTAATCTATTTTTGTTTTTTGCAATCTTATTAATGATTGCTTTTAGCGTGGCTTCACGCTGTGCTTGATCAATATTTTCACTGTAAATATAAGAGTAGCTATTTAAGAATTTATCTTCGGTAGCATAGGGAGAATTTAAAACAAACAAACTATCAGGGGCTTCAATTGCTGCTGCGGCTAATGCTATCATCGTGCCTTGGCTGTGTGAAATAATGGTAACGGTATCATGGGAATTGTATTCACGTATTTTCTTGACTAAATTGGCTAGCCGTTTTACAGCATGAGCATAATAGTGACGAGGAGGAGACTTTGTTAATAACCGGTCTGATTCAGGGTTAAAGGTCTGTACATTAAAAGGGATTGGCGTTGGGATCACGGTCCATAACATCGCGAGATTGCTAAAGCCACTCTTACTCCATAAACTGACTAAATTATTACAGCCATTTTGAAATGGCCCTCCACCCCAGAAAAAAGGGCCTTTATGTTTAATTTTTTCATTAATAAAGAGGCGTTTTTTACGATAAGGCAGAGAATTGTATTCTTGTAGAAAATTAAATTTATCTCTATCGTCTAATGTCCATTCTTTCTCATCTTCATTACTGTATTCGGGGTTAAGTATTTCACTGACTAAGCGGTGGTAGCTTTCTCCGGCTTTATTTTTTAATGGAATACAATATTGACCTAAATCTTCATCCGTTGCACGGTATCCCCAATAAAAACGGATCACCGGGGAATTACCTAACTTTTTTAATGTTCGAATGGGCTCTTCATAAATATAATGACTATTATCATAATTTTTTTCATCTAAAATAAATTTGGGTTCATAATATTCATTTTGTTTTAATTGATAATCTGTATTAGTTAAATTTAACCGTTCATTAAGCCCTGAACAAAGTTCGCGTTCAGCATCTTCATACCACTCTCCTTCTGAGTTCACCCCATGAACAAAAATGATAATTCCGGGTAAGTGGGGTTTAGCATGGATTTCTGCTCCAATATTGGCAGCATGGGTGATAGAACGCCATTCTTGACTACCATCAAGGCATTCCTTGGGTTTTAGCCAACGGGTTGGCTTACTATTGCTCATAATTTTTCTGCCTGTGAAATAGGGTAAATAGAAGGGGCGCTGCAATCAAAACGAGTTTGCCCTGAAGGGGTTTTTAGTGTTGAAGAAGGGGATTCTTTATCCCCGAGACTACTATGAACATAATTTGAATCGGTAGGATCAAAATAAAATTTTCGCCACCAAGGTTTAGCTAATTCATCATTAACTTCTCGGCGACTGACAGCGGTTTCCCCTAAATAAAACCCCTCATCGGTTACAATAATATCGAAAAAAGAAGAGTAGTAACCGGGATGATCAGTATGAATACCAAACCCCCCATTTGTGGGTCTAAAGTTTTTCCCACCATCCAAGGTGACAAGAATAGCGTTAACACACCCCCATTTAGTGCCTGCACATTGATCGGTTTTTCGACTCAGTACCGCAGGGAAAACTAAAGCATCATCGCGCTCGGTTGCCCAAATTAGGCGTCCTTGGTATAAACAGGCTGAGCCGTATAATATTTCTTGATGGATATTATTTTTTGTATTGTTGTAATAGGTGATCCCTTCACGTCTTTCATTATATTGCTCCAAGGTAAAAAAGCGGTGGTCATCAATACGGTAAATGACGGTGGGAGGGCCATAACTTTTAATTTCCTCGTCAATTAAACGTTGTTGTTCGCCTCTATCTTGCTCCGCTTTAATTGCAGCTTTTTCTTTTAATGATAAACAGCCGGTTAATAGGGTGGCACCCAAAATAAACAGTAAAGGAAATTTAAGTCGATGTAATAACATGGGTTGTCCTTATTAACATGAAGCTGTTTTATTTTTAAGTTAATGATGATCTTTTATCAGGAGCTAACCAATGGGGTTAGTATTCATCATTTTTCTGCCTGTGAAATAGGGTAAATAGAAGGGGCACTGCAATCAAAACGAGTTTGCCCCGAGGGGGTTTTTAAGTCTTCAGGAGGGCTTTTTTCTTCCCCCCAACTGCTATGGACATAATTAGAATCGGTAGGATCAAAATAAATGACACGCCACCAAGGGTCGGCTAATTCATCGTTAGTTTTCCGCCGACTGACAGTTGTTTTTCCTAAATAAAACCCCTCATCGGTTACGATGATATCGAAAAAAGAAGAGTAGTAACCGGGATGATCAGTATGAATACCAAACCCCCCATTTGTGGGCCTAAAGTTTTTCCCACCATCCAAGGTGACAAGAATAACGTTAACGCAACCTGTTTTTGTTCCTGCGCAACGACTGGTTACACGACTCAATACCCCCGGAAAAGCAAAAGCATCGTCGCGTTTGGTTGCCCAGATTAAACGACCTTGATAACGACAAGCCGAGGATCGAATTAATTCTTGATGTATTCCTTTTTGAGTATTGTTGTAATAAGTCGAGCCACTGCGCCTTTCATTATATTTTTCTAAGGTAAAAAAGCGGTGGTCATCAATACGGTAAATGACGGTGGGAGGGCCATAACTTTTAATTTCTTCGTCAATTAAACGTTGTTGTTCGGCTCTATCTTGCTCCGCTTTAATCGCAGCTTTTTCTTTTAATGATAAACAGCCGGTTAATAGGGTGGCACTCAAAATAAACAGTAAGGGAAATTTAAGTCGATGTAATAACATGGGCTGTCCTTATTAAGATGATGCTGTTTTATTTTTAAGTTAATGATGATCTTTTATCAGGAGCTAACCAATGGGGTTAGTATTCATCATTTTTCTGCCTGTGAAATAGGGTAAATAGAAGGGGCGCTGCAATCAAAACGAGTTTGCCCCGAGGGAGTTTTTAGTGCAGAAGAGGGGGATTCTTTATCCCCGAGACTGCTATGGACATAATTTGAATCAGTGGGATCAAAATAAAATTTTCGCCACCAAGGATCATCAAGATTATCATTTTTTAAACGAGAAGCTGTTGATTTTCCTAAATAAAAACCCTCATCGGTTACAATAATATCGAAAAAAGAAGAGTAATAACCGGGATGATCAGTATTACCACCAAACCCCCCATTTGTGGGCCTAAAGTTTTTCCCATCATCCAAGGTGACAAGAATAACGTTAACGCAACCTGTTTTTGTTCCTGCGCAACGACTGGTTACACGACTCAATACCCCCGGAAAAGCAAAAGCATCGTCGCGTTTGGTTGCCCAGATTAAACGACCTTGATAACGACAAGCCGAGGATCGAATTAATTCTTGATGTATTCCTTTTTGAGTATTGTTGTAATAAGTCGAGCCACTGCGCCTTTCATTATATTTTTCTAAGGTAAAAAAGCGGTGGTCATCAATACGGTAAATGACGGTGGGAGGGCCATAACTTTTAATTTCTTCGTCAATTAAACGTTGTTGTTCGGCTCTATCTTGCTCCGCTTTAATCGCAGCTTTTTCTTTTAATGATAGACAGCCGGTTAATAGGGTGGCACTCAAAATAAACAGTAAGGGAAATTTAAGTCGATGTAATAACATGGGTTGTCCTTATTAAGATGATGCTGTTTTATTTTTAAGTTAATGATGATCTTTTATCAGGAGCTAACCAATGGGGTTAGTATTCATCATTTTTCTGCCTGTGAAATAGGGTAAATAGAAAGGGCACTGCAATCAAAACGAGTTTGCCCTGAAGGGGTTTTTAAGTCTTCAGGAGGACTTTTTTCTTCCCCCCAACTGCTATGGACATAATTAGAATCGGTAGGATCAAAATAAATGACACGCCACCAAGGGTCGGCTAATTCATCGTTAGTTTTCCGCCGACTGACAGTTGATTTTCCTAAATAAAACCCCTCATCGGTTACAATAATATCGAAAAAAGAAGAGTAGTAACCGGGATGATCAGTATGAATACCAAACCCCCCATTTGTGGGTCTAAAGTTTTTCCCACCATCCAAGGTGACAAGAATAGCGTTAACACACCCCCATTTAGTGCCTGCACATTGATCGGTTTTTCGACTCAGTACCGCAGGGAAAACTAAAGCATCATCGCGCTCGGTTGCCCAAATTAGGCGTCCTTGGTATAAACAGGCTGAGCCGTATAATATTTCTTGATGGATATTATTTTTTGTATTGTTGTAATAGGTGATCCCTTCACGTCTTTCATTATATTGCTCCAAGGTAAAAAAGCGGTGGTCATCAATACGGTAAATGACGGTGGGAGGGCCATAACTTTTAATTTCTTCGGCGATTAAGCGTTGTTGTTCGGCTCTATCTTGCTCCGCTTTAATCGCAGCTTTTTCTTTTAATGATAAACAGCCAGAAAGTGTCGATGTAGATAGGAGTAAAATAAAAAAGTAGGATAATTTATATTGCATTATTCATTTTCTCCATAAGGTAATAATTTAATTAAAATGTCGTTTATTGCATTAGAATTTATACGAGTTGTTTTACCTTCGGAGTCAGAAATACCTTTTATAATTTCTCCACTAGGTAAGGTAATTTGATAACGCTGATTAGCTATCGGCTCTCCTGAAAGTGGGTTTTTAATAACAAACCATTCACTAAATTCTTCTGGTGAAAAAGATTTCATAGCACTTTCTACACTTTGTGGGCCTAATTTTTGAATACCATTATTTTTAATCAATAACTTTCCAGGCCCACCAATTTCTACATTTCCATCTTTAATTCGTATATATCCGCCACCACAAGATAAGAGGAGTTCCTCTTGAGCTGATAGCACCATTTTTTTACCACTACTTATTATTGAATCTTGTGTTGACCATGTTGATAGACGACCGTCTTGTGCCTGAATTTCTATATCACCTGTTTTGGCAAAGATTTTTGCTCCCATTCTGGAAAAGAAACTCATCATTTCACCAGCTGCTAAAGTGAATTTTTTAAATGCTCCAATATCAACTTGTTGGTTTGCTGTTAGTGTTAAATTTTCTTCAGCAGAAAGTTGTAAATTATCACCACTGGTTAGTGCTATTCCGTCAGGTGCGGTGGCTAATAGCACTGATTTTTTTAATTGGATTAATTTTTTTTCTAAGCTTTCTTGCTGCTGTTGGATATTTGAAGCGAGAGCACTGGCATGTTCCGCACTTTGGGTCAATGTTTGCATTTCTATTAATGCAGCAGTGAGTTGTGATTGAGCCTCCTTCATCGCCAGCACTTCACCGCCTGCTTTGGCTTGATTATCTGCACTAATAAATAATCCTTTACCTGCTCTTATAGCTCCCCAACTATCGGTGCGTAATTCAAAACCTTCTCCTCGTTTATCGCGGTTAGCATCGACAATATGCCCTAAATTTAATTGTGATTTTCCCCCATATTCGGTACTGAGTTTAATATGCTCCTGCCCGCGTTTATCTTCCATTCGCAATTTATTATTTGCAGGGGTACGAATCACATTACGTGTGTTGTTTCTATCCGTTACATGATCGGGATGGCGTGAATCATGAAGTGCATGAGCGATATAAGGTCGGTCAGGGTCGCCTTCATGAAAGGCGATAGCGACTTCTGTGCCTTGAATTAATGGAAAATGCATCCCATAGGTATCGCCGGCATAAGGTTTTGCCAAACGTACTGGCATACTTTCATAACCTAAGGGTTTTTCGTCACGATCGGCATCAAATTTTACCCAATAAAAGCCATCTTCATTTTGATGCGCATAAATATCGTTATCTTTAGCACTGGTGATACGTGCGGTAAGTGTACCGGTGATAATTGGGCGAGGTTTAACGGCTGGGCGCCAGCAAAGGGTTTCACTGTAAGGAATAGCATTAAATCGCACTTGCAGCGCTTTTTCTCGACCGCCACTAAAACGTAGACGAGTGATTAAAATCGGTGATTGAAACACAGAGGGTAGTGATGAAGGTATTGTGTTATCAGTGATAGAAAGCACTTGTAGCGGTGATAAAGTATCTGCATTACTTTCGCCTTTTAAGCGTGTTTGACGAGTTAAAAAACGCTCATGATCAAGCCGTGCCCAAAAGTTTGCGGTTTCTGCTTCTGGATTGAGTTTATCACCGCGAGAAAGATGTCTAGCTTGATAGTGATAAACTTCACCATAGTGAATTTCATCTCCTTCACCGCGTGTCATATCCGTTACTGCTGAAATCAAGGTGTCTTGAGCTTGCCGATGGTTGTAATCTTTGGTTAGTACATTTTGCTCGACTACTTGATGATGTAATGATAATCCCCACACACTTTCTTGGTGATTATCATTCATACCAGACGGACTATTGAGTGGTAAGGTTTTATCAAAGGTATAAGCACTTTGGCGATCGGCAAAACGAATAACTTCGGTTTGGGTTTGATCTTGTAAATAAAAAGAGTAAAAAATACCAACTTCACTTAATAGTCGTTCGATAAATTGACGATCACTTTCATTATATTGATTAATTTGCTCACGCTTTGGATATTCATTTTTAAGCGTAAATTCAAATTCCCAATCTTTAAAATTATGTTCACGTAAAATTTGACTCACGACATCAGGAACAGATTGATTGAGGAAAAATCGATGAGAGCGAATTTGATGACGTAATAAGGCAAAAACAGGTTCAATGACGAGTTGATAACGCGCTTCATCAACCGAGCCCGATAGACGCCGAAATTGTGTGATCACACCATGAACTTGCTTGTTGATGGAATTTTGAGTTGCTAATTCCGCAATGCTATTGAGAGGGGGGGTAAAAGAGAGCGTTGCACTACGGCGCAATAGTTGTTGCGGTTGTAAATCCTGAGCTTGGCAAGTAAAGGTAATTTGATAATGATAGGTATCGCTAATTGCTTCACGACCCGTGAAATGTTCAACATCAAATAAAATATTACAACCTTGTACATTGAGATGATAGCGATTTTGTCCGATTAGTGTATTTTTCACGAGATCAATTATGCTCATTCCTCAATCTCCTGTTGTTTATCTAATACCTGTTTTTTTGTTGGCAACTCATCACTAAAACTCAACGTAATACCTTCTTCTTCATTAAAGCCCAAAATGACATATTGCGATTTTTCAGCACAGGCTTGGCGCAAAAGAAGTTGTTGGCTAAGAATAGGCAGGATCTGTTGATTAAGTAGACTATCGATATTTCGGGCACCTGTGTCTGGTAATAAACAGGCATCAACAATGGTATCGTAGAGCGTTTCTTCAACAATACCAGTTAATCGATAGTGGGTATAAAGTCGCTCGATCACATTTTTTAATTTCATCTCAACAATAATGCGTAGTGCTGTTGCATCGAGAGGGCGATAAATTAATGTTTGGAAGCGTGCCAGTAGTGCAGGTTGGAAATGTTCACGCAAAATAGGGCGAAGCGTTTCTTGTAAATCGCTATCGGTACTTAATGGTGACTCTTCTAGTTGTTGCATTAAATAATCACTGCCTAAATTTGCAGTCATTAAAATAACTGTATTACGAAAATCAATTTCACGACCTTCACCATCACGCATAAAGCCTCTATCAAATACTTGATAGAACAGATTTAAAACATCACGATGTGCTTTTTCAACTTCATCCAGTAACACAATACTGTAAGGGCGTTTTCTGACCGCTTCCGTTAATACGCCACCTTGACCGTATCCGACATAACCCGGAGGAGAACCTTTTAATTGACTGACGGTGTGAGCTTCTTGGTATTCAGACATGTTAATTGTGATTAACGATTTTTGGCCGCCAAATAGACATTCTGCCAATGCAAGTGCGGTTTCTGTTTTACCTATACCACTAGGACCCACTAATAAAAAGACACCTTGAGGCCCATTTTCAGAAACTAATCCGGTTCTTGATGCACGTAGACGCTGTGCCAACGCGAGTAGCGCGTTGTCTTGCCCTATAACGTATTTTGATAAGTTACTTTCTAACTCTAATAAGCCAATTTGTTCATCTTTAAGTAGGCTTGAAAGCGGAACACCTGTCCAATCAGCAATAACAGTTGCTACAGTACGAACATCAACATCGGGATTTAATAGCGGAGCGTCTTGTTGTAACTGAATAAGTTGTTGCTGAAGTTGTGCTGAAAGCTTTGCATTTTTAGGATCTTGTCTGCTTTCAATTAACTGACAGATAATCTCTTTTTCTTGTTCAAAGCGCTGTTCTAGTGTTTCGAGTTGAAGTGCTAATTGGGCATCTTGAGAAGATAAATCAGATAATTTTGTTTGATTGGTTAAATCACCGATAGTGATGTCATCTAGTATCGCTTTTTGTTCTAGTTCTAGCGCATAGCGTTTAGCTTTAATTCGGGTAAGCTCTTCAGGTAATGTATCTAAACTCATGCGAATTCTTGCACTGGCTGTATCAAGTAAATCCACTGCTTTATCAGGAAGTTGTCTACCTGTTAAATAACGACGTGATAATGTTACTGCGGCTTTTACGGCATCATCGGTAATATGTACACCATGATATTTGGCATAACGCGATTTAAGCCCCCGTAGCATTAAAAAGGCTTTTTCATCATCGGGTTCATCAACTTTTACGATATGAAAACGGCGTTCTAATGCGGCATCACGTTCAAAAAATTGTTTGTATTCCGACCAAGTGGTTGCTGCGATTGTGCGTAATTCACCTCGTGCTAATGCGGGTTTTAATAAGTTAGCGGCATCTGCGCCACCGGCTTGGTTACCTGCACCAATAATGGTATGTGCTTCATCAATAAATAATAAAATAGGTGTAGGTGATTGCTGAACAGCATCAATTACATTTTTGAGTCGTTGTTCAAATTCGCCTTTTACTCCTGCTCCTGCTTGTAATAGGCCTAAATCCAGAGTGCGTAATGAGGTGGTTTGTAAACTGATAGGGACATTTTTCTCAGCAATTCGCAGTGCAAGCCCTTCGACTAATGCTGTTTTACCAACCCCTGGCTCACCAACAAGAATAGGGTTGTTTTTACGACGACGAGAGAGGATATCGACCATTTGACGGATTTCATCGTCACGACCAAATACTGGATCAATCTCACCAAGACGCGCTTTTTCAGTGACATCAATCGTAAACTTATTTAATACAGCTAGTAGTGCTTCACTTAATGTATGACCAATAATGACGTTGTCAGGGGAAGTTGAAGGGTGATCGTTATTTTCGTGGTCTAGGTTATTTTCAGCAGTATGATTATGCACCGCAAGTTGTTGAACTTCAGGTCTTTCATCTGATTGGGCATCAAGTAAAGGTCTTAATCGTTGTAGCTGTGTTTCACCCAATGTCATTAAAGGCCAGAGTGCATCAAGTTGAACTAATGCGGGCTGTTTTGTCATGGTGTGTAAGAGGTGTACGCTGCGAATTTGTTCGATATCTTCATCAAGAGAAGCAATTACCCATGCATTTTTAATCAGTTCTAATAAGGGTTTGGATAATTGAGGTCGGCTACGTACTGAGCGAGGTAATTTATCAATTGCGTCAAGTAAGTCTTGCCAAAGTGCTGATAAATCCCATTCATAGCGACGAGCTAAAACAGTGATATCGCTTTCACCTAGCTCTAGAATTTTTAATAACCAGTGTTCAATAGTGACTTCTGCATGGGCGCGGGTTTGGCATAATGATGCCGCAGCTTCCAGCGCTTTTGCACAATAAGGATTTAATCGACGCAATAGCATAATAGATTGATTTTCCATGTTTTCTCCCAGTAATGAAGTCCCTATTGAGGGAATTTAGGTACGCTACCGCCCCTAGCCATAGACCGAGGCTCATAAGGTTATATTCTTCATATTTCAAGCTGTAGCGTTTACTCGTCATATTTCAAGTTGTAGCGTTGTTGACTACACTCACTCGCACTAGTCACATGTTCCTAGCGACTCATTCATTTGTCGCCTAGCTACACCTTGAACTATTTAGAGTATTTACTCGTCGGGCTTTAAATTATTTAGGGTATAAATAAGTAATAGTGTTTGATTTCAATAGGTTTAAAAACAGGCGGTTAACCGCCTGTTTGTTTTGGTTTTACGCAGTGGCACGTTCATTCCATGAATCTGAATGAATGATATTTCCGTCTTTGTAAGTCCAAGTGATTTTTTCGTAACGCAATTCAATTTCTTCGAGGTGATTGTGTTTCTCTTTGGTTGGATCTTTGATGTTGTGCATCTTAGGCGCTACTTTGACTACTTTGACGTTTTCAAGTGTGGTATTGAAATATTCAACTTCTTGGCCTGCGTCATCGATGCGATACCACTTAAACTCTGCCTTTTTCAATGTTTGTCCAGTTGTCACTGCCTTGTATAGATACGGGCTGGAAGCATCAATTTCTTTGACAAAAATAAAGGGGGTATGGATACGTGTACCGGTTAATTTGCCAGTATTGTTATCTGTTGGAATATACAAGTTGTGATCTTGAGCAACGACTTCAATACTGCCTTCACGATCTTGAACATTCACAGAGCCTTTGATATCCGCATTACCGTCATCTTTTAACCAGAGGTATACAGGAATAGCCATTTTTACATCTCCTTTTTAAGGGTTAGTTGCCACTATCCTTCAGTGGCGTAAGGTCATCAGCTAATACCTGACAAGCGTCAGCTTGAGGTATCAGGCGAATTTCAACTCGACGATTACGAGCTCGTCCATCTAGTGTTGAGTTATCTGCAACGGGCTGATGTTGGCCATATCCTTGCACTGCAAAGCAAGAGGGGGCGATATCACTGGTTTTGATCATCCAGTCACGTACGGCTTCAGCTCGTTTAAGAGAAAGTTTTTGGTTTAAATCGGGATTACCAGTGTTGTCGGTGTACCCAGAAATAACAATTAACCAACCAGGTTTGGCTTTTATATTGATAAGCGTATCAACAAGCACTTTGGTGGCTTCATTTTTTAATTTGTATTGACCTGAAGCGAAGAGAGCCAGACTATCTAGCGTCACCATTTCAGGAACTTCTTGTACGATGATAGGTGCTGGTGGTTGTGGGGGAGCCCATGAACTGAGCAAGGCATGCAAATAAGGTAAGATGTTATTTCCTTGATATAACGCTAAAGAATAGCGAGCAGGAATACCTTCTCGTTGCCAATGAGAGAGAAATGTCGCATCTGAAAGTAACTGTTGATAAGCCACTTTTTTAGGTTCTAAATTCTCATCGCTAATACTTTTAAAGTGATTGATATCATTACTATTATCATAGATTAATTGCTTGTTATGGTGATAGCTACCAGAGAGCGCACCAATAAGAAATAATCCACAAATCATGCCAATAACACCAAAGGTAGTTTCTATTTTTAATAAATTGACATCGTAAGTGAGTTTATCAATCACAATGTCTGGTAAGGGTAATTCGTCATTATTATTTGATGTTTTAATAATCGTCGGAAATAACGTGGTTTTATGGTGAATAAATTGAGCCCAACTATTATTTGAAATGGTAGGAACAGTTGTAAATTGCATTGCCCAAGCAACAGGTATGAGACTCGGAGTACCTGACTGAGCAACTGTAAGCAGAGGAATAAATTCACTTTTTAACCAAGCGAGTAATTGATCAAGCCAGAGAGCCATGGTGAGTTGGTTTTCGGTTTGCTCTCTATTTTGTGATAACCATGTTGAAATAGATTGAGTTGCCAGATTATCAGAGATAACAAGTAACTCTGGTTGGTCATTTAAATAGATTATCCACGGTGTTATGTCATCAAAATGTGAATTGAGATAATTAACTGGAGAGTTAAGATAAAGTGTTACCCAAAAAGGTAATGTTTTACCTGTTTTTTTATTGCTTTCATGAATAGCACGACGCCAATTAAGTGTTTCTTGAGTTACTTCTTCTAGCTGTAATTGCTGTTCAGGTAATAAAGCGTATAACAGTGATAATCGACGTAATTGTAAGGGGGCAATATCAACAATATGTTGAGTGATGTTGATCAAATCAATAGGAGAGACAGCGCGAATATACCAACCTTTCGCTGTTTCCCGATAGGTCTGGTTTTCATGAAAAAGCATTTGTGATTGACCACAAACAATAATAACAGCGCCTTGATAGTTATCAGGAGGGAGCAGATTTGTAAGCGCATTTTTAAGGTAGGGAGTACTTTTCTGCTGACGGAAAAACCAGACGCATAAAGAGAGTGTGACAATACAAATAAAGGCCGTCAGAAAATAGGAGATCTCTTTACCAAAAGACCAAAATCCCCAAAGCAACCACAATAATAAGCTTGCTGAAAACAATGTAATACACTGTTTTATCCTATTTTTTTGCATCACTTTCCTTGTATGACCCATTGTTGAAGTAAATTTTCTAATGACACAGAAAAACCCCACCACAGCATGGCAAGCACCACAATTCCCCCAAACCAACCTAACCAATAAATATGACGACGATTTATACGAGGCTTGGGTTTCATCACTAAAGGTAAATCATTTGATAGTGCATAGGTGGGAAGTTGAGTATTGAGTAGTTCAATAATTTGTTCACGTTCAGGGGCATTGGTTTGGCGATATTTACCAACAAAGCCCAGTGTAATCACACGGTGAAAACAAATAAGTACATCATGGTTAGGTGCTGGCTCATTTAATAGATTACGCAACCTATCCCATAGTTTGTCACCTGCTTCTAATGTATTGAAATACTTGGCTTGTAATGGGGATTGTATCCACTGAATGTAACCGTCATCACGCTCGGTACGATTCATCACGCTTTCATCAATTAATGCACATTGTGCATAAAGCATATTTTCGATGGCAGATTGGGAATAGCCTTTTTCTGTGAGTTGTTGGCGTGTTTTATCAATATGTTCACAGACGCGTTGATAGAAGGCTTTGCCATCAGTAATTTCAGCACCTTGACGTAGCTGACATACCATTAACCAAGTATCAGCAAAAAGCATATCAATCATGTTATTTTTAGCTGTTCTTGTATTCGTTATCATGAGCGAAGTACCGCAAAAAGTTCTAGCTGAATTTCACCTAATGTTCCTGGCACATAAAAAGCACAGTGACCTGAAGAGAGCATGGCTTGACCAGCTGAATTATTGAGTTCAAGTGCAAAATAGTGATTTTCTAAACGCAGTGGGATAGCGGCAGGAACATGTGTTAATGGCTGTAATGGAATACCATTAAGTGCGACATTAACCACACTAGCAACATCGTCATTACTACCCGCTTTACAAAGTAATGGAAACTGAGTGATCAACAAATGAGCTGGCAATGCAGAACGTACTGAAAGATAGAAATCAGCATCTTCGCGTAGGCGAGGATCATGCAATTCGCCACGCCAGAATGGCCCTTCTTTATCAAGAGCAATACTAATCACACGTGAAGGTAAACTCGCTTCTAACAGAGTATTCAGTAAGCTAAATAACGGTGGAAAAACCTGTTCAGGAAATGAGTGTTGATAAAGCGGAATATCACCATTTTCATGGTCGAGTGAAAATGTCAGTAGTGCACCCGCTAGACGTACTAATTCACGATAAAGAAGCTCTGGATGACGCCCCATTGATGAGAGTAATTCACTTAATACAGGCTCAGCACTGTTTATCGCATTTAGTAGCCAAAAGAGCGAGACATCAGCGACAGCAAAATCAGCCATCTGCTCATTATTTTCACGGCGCATAGTCATTAGGCGGCGACGCTTGGCGACTAAACGATGCATGAATTCTGAGAATAATGTGGTTAATTCATCGCTTGCACTACAACTCAATAATGGGGGAATAAAATGTTTATCTATTTCCCATGCACCTTGGGCATTGCGGATTAATCGAGCGATGGGACAAGTCATGTATGCGCTATTTTCTTCATGAGCATAACGCAAAGTAATATTGTGCCTTAACACGGCGATATCCGTCTGTTCTTGACCAATTAAATCTTGTACTTTCATCCACTCTTGATAGAACGGTTGTGGCCTATCAGAGCGTCCTTCTTGCATAAGATTGCCACCATTAGCCAGTAATAGAGGTAATGCGAGAACGATATCAAGTGTTTGATGTTGTGAATAATGACTAAGCTCATTAACGGGCGGTAAGTTGTCAGCTAGCGTTGTATCAACTAGCGTGCCGTCAGGAAAACGCACAATTAATTTTTGTGCGCTAAGGCGTGAAATAGTTAAAGCACTTTCATCAAACTCAGCACAAATCACGCCCCATGTTGATGCAATCGTCATATTGGCAATAGTGCTAGTGAGATAGCTATCCCATCTTGCTTGTTGTTGAAATTGCTGAGGAGCCAAAAAGGCCCCATCACTCCAGAGGGGGCGGTATATTTTCATCCGTGTTTCACCTTATGCTTTCGCTTTTGGCATTTGAGATACTAACGAGAGATCGACATCCATTCCTTCCACTTGGAAGTGAGGAACGGCATACAGCTTCACTCTGAAAAAGCCTGGATTATCTTCAATATCTTCGACTACCACTTTGGCATCACGAAGCGGGTGAGAGGCTTGCAAATCATCACTTGGATCAGTCATTTCGGTCACTAAACTACGAACCCAATTATTCAACTCAAGTTCTAATAAACGACGATCTTTTGTCGTACCAATATTTTCACGTTGAATTAATTTCAGATAATGAGCAATTCGGGAAAGGAGGAAAATATAAGGTAAACGCGCATTGATACGGCTATTCGCTGTTGCATCAGATGTTTCATAAATAGCAGGTTTTTGCGCAGAGTTTGCAGAGAAGAAACAAGAATAATCACGGTTTTTATAGTAAGACAATGGAATAAAACCGAGATTGGCAAATTCAAATTCTCGTGTTTCAGGGATCATCACTTCAGATGGAATTTTGACCTGACTCCCTGTTCCTAAATCAAAAAGATGAATAGGTAAATCTTTTACCGCACCACCTGCTTGAGGGCCACGAATTTGTACACACCAACCATTGTTAATAAAGCTTTTAACCATATTGGCAGCAAAAGCAAAGGTTGCATTTGTCCACAAATATTTTTCATGATCTGGACCTTTTACTTCTTCAATATAATTAAAGCTACGTACAGGAATGGTGTCTGGTCCATAAGGAAGACGACCTAAAACGCGCGGCATCGTCAAGCCAATATAGCGGGCATCATCTGAGTCACGGAAAGATTTCCATTTGATGTATTCAGCACGGTCAAAGTAGTTACTGATGTCTTTAATGGCAGCAACTTCTTCCATGGATTCTTTACCAAAAAAGGCTGGACCAACAGAACCTATGAATGGCATATGTGCAGAAGCTGAAACTTTCGCAATATTACGTAGTAAAGCGATATCTTGAGGACCACGATCAAACTCATAGTTAGAGATAATAGCCGCAATAGGTTCGCCACCCGGAGTATCGTATTCTTCGATATAAGTATGGTGATATAGACCGCTTTGGATTGTTTCTGGGCAATCCTCAAAATCTTGGCGTAAATCATCTTTAGCTATATCGAGTAGCTCAATTCTAACATTTTGACGAAAATCAGTGCGATCAACTAAGAATTTTAACCCACGCCATGCGGATTCAATTTTTTGAAATTCAGCGTGATGCATGACTTCATCAAGTTGTTGGCTAATTTGTCTATCTAGATCAGCAATATGGTGATCAAGTAAGTTTCGGTCTAAACGTTCGACTTTTTGACCTGAGGATTTTAGACGATCGAGAAAAACTTGAACGGCAATAGTAACGCGCTCATTTGCTGTTGTATCTGCCAGAGCGCTATTGTCTTGGAAGATATTAATATCACTTACCTGAGAAACAGGTGTGAGATTAATTTTTTCAAAGAGTGAGGCGTAAACACCGCTATTCGCGGACTCATCAAGTACTGTTGTTGTACTTTTTGAAATACTTTCGCTATTAACTGACATAAGCATAATCCTGTAATGATAAAACCTAATTAGTCTTTTTTCGGTGCGAGTTGAGATAATTCCTCGCGTAGTTCATCACTTAGTGCAGGATCTTTAAGGATATTTTCGAGTTCACGGCGAAAAGTGATGTTATCAAGGAGGTTAGACTTTAAGTCACGTAAGAGATTACGCATTGCTAACATGGCGCGTAGTTGAGGTATCTGGCGAGCAACTTGTTCTGGTTCAAAGTCTGCCATCTCTTTAAATGACAGATTAATGTTTTCCTCGCTACCATCATTAGCTAATGTATTTTTTACAGTAAGATTGACGGAAGGGGAAAATTCAGTAAGTACATTGTTGAAGTTATTTTTATTAATGTTGACCTTTTCTCTTTCTGAAAGAACGCGTTTATCCTTTCCGTTGCTGTAGTCGCCGATAGACAATAGTTTTAAAGGCAACTCAACTTTTTTCTGTGCACCACCTGTATGTAAGTCGAGTTTTATATTTACCCGAGCTTTAGGCACTTCATTTTGAAAACTATCTGACATAATAAAATCCTTGTATTAAACGAATAAAGGATCTCTTGAGAGTGGGGGATATTAAGTAATTTCACTACCAAGAAATTTATTTTAAGGCATACCTTTTTATATTAAATAAAATTAAATAAATCAATTTATCTTAATATTTTTAAGAGGTGTCTCTAAAATTAAAATGAAATAGAAAGAAAATACCTCATAAACAATTAGAGGTACATTCCAAATAAACATCATATATTGATGTTTATTCTATATATTATTTGATTTTCCAATAAAACACTTCTTAATTAAGTTGTTTATGTTGGATTGACTAGTATATATACATAGTAGATATTCTTATTGGTAACGATTTGTTATTATTACTATCGTTATTAAGTAATATACTGGATGATAAGAGAATAGAAATAAAGCAATGGCACTCTTTAAATCTTAAACTTTAATATTTGTATTTCTAAGTATTAATTATTAAGTAAAAAAGAGCTATTTAACTTCCTTTCTTTCATTCTTTTTTTGATTAATTAATGTGTGATTTTATAAATACTTTGATTAAATCAGAAGGAATGCAGATAAAACTATTCTTGAGATAAATCCCAATAATAGAGCTAGCAATGATTGAGGGTATTGGGGAGAAAAGGAATTATCGTTTTACGATGATAATTAAAATGAAAATATAAAGGGGCGTAAATCCCCTTTATATCGTTAATAATAATTAATTTAGCTACTTTAGGTAATCTAATGGCCAATGTTTGAAATAAATATGATTAGCTTGCCAGTCTACTTTTTCTGTATTGTCGTTTAATAAATGGCGAGCCACGGTAAAGGCAAATTCAAAACTTACACCTAATCCTTTTGCACTGATAAATTTTCCATCGACAACAACATCTTGATCAAGATAATTGCCATCATCATATTTATCTGCCAATTTATCACCTGTACTGTAATGACGACCTTCAAGAAGATGATGTGCCGCTAATACTTTTGCTCCTGAAGAGCACAGTGCACAAATATATTTATCTTCAGCAATATGGCGTTTAATAAATTGAATAACTTGCTCGTTAGCGCATAAACGATCGGTGCCTTTAGGACCTCCCGGCATCATTATTGCGTCATAGCTATGTGTCAGTTTTTCAGTTAATAAAAAATCAGCACTGATTTTAGTTTCAAAATAAGTATTTAATACCAAACTATCCATGCAAGAAAGTACATCAACATGAATATCAAGACGGCGCATGATATCAATAAAAACAACAGCTTCACCTTCTTCAAATCCATCAGCTAATAAAACGGCAACCTGTTTCATTTTATTTATCCCTTATCTGTTTTTAGTAATGAGTGGATATTTTGAATATGATTAACAATGGTCTGTTTATCTTGTTTATCAATCGTATCTGCTGTGGCAATCCAGCTTCCTCCGCAAGCAACAACTTGTGGAATAGCAAGATAATCACTCACGTTATTTAAACTAATGCCACCCGTTGGCATAAATTGTACTTGTGCGTAAGGTGCCGCAAGTGCTTTTAGCATTTTTACACCGCCAGAGGCTTCTGCTGGGAAGAATTTAACTAAGGTTAGGCCTCTTTCAAGGGCAACTTCTATCTGGCTTGGGTTGTTAATTCCCGGCACAATGTTGATGCCATTATTCAGACAATAATCAACGGTACTTGGGTTATAGCCCGGAGAAATAACAAAGCTAGCCCCAGCTTCTTTTGCCATATCTGCTTGTTGTGCTGTCAGCACGGTTCCTGCGCATAAAATAAGCTCAGGAAAATGCTCATGCATTAGCTTAATAGCTTTAGCTGCCGCAGGTGTACGAAAGGTGATTTCAGCAACAGGTAATTGATTTTGGGTTAGAATTTCACCCAGCCAGATTGCATCTTCAGCGCGATTAATTTGGATCACGGGGATCACTTTCAGTGATGAAAGAGTATCAACAATTGACTGTGTCATGGTTGTCCTTGATTAGTGTGTAGAATGAATCCGTTATTTCATGAGGAATGATAGCGCCATGGTGTTGAATAACGAGTCCGGCTAAGGTGTTTCCCCATAAACAGCAAGTTGGTAAGCGATTATTTTGTAGCCAAGCAGCAATAAAGCCAGCATTAAACGAGTCACCTGCGGCAGTGGTATCAACAACAGAATCTATCGGTTTGGGAGAAATATAGCCCGAATTTTTACCATCAGACCAGAAAGCGCCATGAGCACCGAGTTTGACAATCACGTTTTGATTGCCCCATTGATGAAGGCGTTGTGCAATATCTTGTTCTGTCAAAACGGGTTGTTGCCAAAGCATTTGCTCATCATCCCCCGTAACTAAAGCGATATCGCTAAGTCTGTACAGTTTTTCAAACCACGCTTGTGCATGAGGTATTGAATCCCATAAACGAGGTCGATAATTTGAATCCACAATTAAAGTGAACCCTCGTTGTTTAAGGTGGGTTAATTGCGTGAGTAGAGCCTCTTTACCTTCCTGCGTTAAAATAGCAAGAGAAATTCCGCTGAGATAAATCACACTATTATCAGGTAGTGCATTGAGATGTGTTGTAAAACGGCTATCTGTTGCAATATAACGTGCTGCTGCATCATTACGCCAATAGTGGAAACTGCGCTCACCACAAGCATCAATTTCAATGGCATACAGACCGGGCAGTTTTTCGGGAATAGTAATAACAGATTGGCAGTTGATCCCCTCGTTTTCCCATGCTTTTTGCATTAAGGCACTGTAAGTATCAGTGCCTAAACCTGTCATATAGTACGGATGTAATGAAGGGATAAGTCGTGATAGATAGAGTGCTGTATTTAACGTATCACCACCAAAACGTTGTTGTTGCGGTAAAAAAGGCTGACCACTAAGCTCTATCATACATTCGCCAATAATGGCGACAGTTCTATTTGTTTTCACAGTTTCCCATCACTTTTACAGACACGAATTTTATCTGCAACCACTGCTTTCATTGCGGCTTTGCCCGGCACAAGGTAATGACGAGGATCACTTGCATCAGGGTTATCCAAGAAGTACTGCTTGATTGCGTTAGAGAAGGCAATTTTCAGTTCGGTTGCGACGTTAACTTTGCATATACCTAAATCGATACAGTGTCGTACATCAGTATCAGGAATACCCGATGCACCATGAAGAACTAAAGGAATATCTGTTTTTTGGCGAATAATCTCTAAGCGTTCAAAATCGAGATGAGGTTCATGTTTGTACATACCATGTGCTGTACCGATTGCAACGGCTAATGAATCAATGCCAGTTGCTTTAATAAATTGTACTGCTGAATCCGGATCGGTGAATAGGGCATCTTTTGTATCAACGATAAGATCATCTTCCTGTCCACCAAGACGACCTAATTCAGCCTCTACAGTGCAATCCCAATGATGGCAGAAATTTACCACTTCTTTGACAATGCGAATGTTTTCTTCAAAATGAAAATGAGAGGCATCGATCATAGCGGATCGCACACCTGAAGTGACTTTATGACAAATATCAGGAATATCTTCATGGTGATCTAAATGTAGAGCAACTGGGATACGATATTGCTCTGCGGCCTGCTGGCAAATAGAGATCAAATAATCACTACCAGCATAAGCAAACGTGCTTGGTGTACCTGCTAAGATAACAGGTGATGCCATTTCAGCGGCTGTTTCCATCACGACTTGAATCGTTTCCAAGTTATGAATATTAAAAGCAGGCACAGCATAATTTTCACGCTGTGCTTTATTGAGCATATTACGAGTAGAAACCAGATACATGTTTGCCTCTCATCTTTCGTTTAATTACGAATTATAATAAATGAAAGAAATAGAAAGGTAAAAGATCTAAATCACATTTTATTGCTATTACAGTGAAAGCAAATGAAAGATGATTAGAAAAAATGTGCCATTTTAGAGCTGTAACTGGTGATCCCTTTGCGTAATAAATTATTTTTCGGTCGTCTTGACTGCCCTATCACGGTTTCAGCGACTTTTTGTGCTAAGGTCTGTTTTTCTAAACGGCGGGTTAATGGCGTTTGCTGAGTGGTATAATCTTCGCAAAAAATGACGTTTACCTCTTGTGTTGCTTTCACTCCAGTCACTAAAGCTTGAATCGCAGGGATTTTGAAACGAAAGTTATCTTTTTCGATAGGTAAAGGAAGTGAAGGTGTTTGCCATAAATTGATACGATCAGCACAATAAAGCGCGATAATCACGGCACGTAATGACCAAAAACTACTAGCAGGTCCACTGTAGTTATCAACCAAACGAGGATCGTGAGCAAATAAACCTTGCGTTGGCGCACCATTTTTTAATGCACCTTGAGAAATAAAATAACGTAGACTACTTTCAAAAGCGCGTTTTGCCTCGCCTACTTTGACTGAAGGACAATGTAAATCGACACCCGCTAATAATGGAGCAGAAACGGCAAGGCGATAGCAGGCGCTACGACCAAAAAAAGGAATACCTTTTGGGGTCATAAAATAAAGGTAATGTTGATTAAAGGTGTTAAGTGATTGAGTAATAAATGTCGCATCGAATTGAGGGTCAATTTGTGCTAACCAATACAGTGAATAGTAAAAACCCCACGCATTGTAGTAATCATAATTACCTTTTGCACCATCACGAAACCACCCATCACCAACATAAAACTCTTTTAATCGTTCATAGCGCCAATGTGCAATCGTGTCTTTTCCTGTGAGTGCTTTAATGACAAATTGAACGGTAAGAGGGAAGAAATGCCAATTATTATCAACAATTTCACAGTGATTAACTTGTTCGAACCAAGTAATAATTTGTTGTTGTGTTGCAGGTGCTAATGTATCCCACACCCATTCACGGCTTATCCAAAGAGTGAGTGCTAAATCAGATGCTTCACAGATCCGTTGATCGTAATCTTCAAGTTTCCCCCAATAGCCCTTATGAAGTGGGTCAGTACCATGAATAAAACTTTGTGTGATGATTAAAGGTAAGTTGAAAACTTGATGATTTAATCCTAACAATGTACTTTTTTTGCTGCTAACTATCCATGCGGCAAGTAGAGGAAGTACTCTGCTTACACCTTCAAGAGCATCAGTTCTTGCCGTTTGTTGCCCTGGACTTCCGGGATAATAAGCATGAGAGTAACCCCAGACTTGGTAATGATGAAAAGCCTGTGTGACATACTGTGTCAACATTTCGCATAAAGAGAAAAGTGACTTGTTTTCATCATTAAAAAAGTCAGTGATCGTTTTATCATAGCGACGATAAGCTGATTTCCTGACTAAGCGTCGAATGATATTTTCCTTAAATAAGCGTTGGTAGATTTCTACGTTTGGGTGCTCATAAGGAAGCTTGGGACGTGCTGAAGATGCAATTTTAATAGCCATTTTCGTATCTCAGAAAAAAGACGCATCCTTGCGAAACAAAACGGAAGCTCCGTATTAAGGTTTTGCGGAATCCACTAATATTTGATAGTGGTCTTGTCCCCAAATAACCGGTTTCGGTTTATCTTTGATCCACTGGTAATACGCATTTTTTAGTTCAGCAACTTTTTGTGGATTTTGTTTAGATAAATCAATTGATTCAGCCGGATCTTTTTTATCGTTAAAAAGCTGAGGCTGATTTTTCCCATCATCATAAAAATAGAGCGCCCATTCACCGTCACGTACAGCCCAAGCACCTTTAGAGAGTTTTTCTAAATTAGGATTTGTAGGTGGTGTTTTACGTTGATAGGTTATCCATTGGTGATATCCATGCCAAAACTCTTGGTTTTCTTCACTATAATGTTTAGTGCCTGGGCCTGCCCAATAAAGATAGTTGTGAGGGGATTTTGTTGTTTCGCCTTTAAGTAAAGGCATGATGTTTTTCCCTTCAACGTTTAGATCGTCAGGAATAGTAATACCTGCTGTTTGTAGTGCAGTCGGTAAAATATCAAGTGCGGAAATCATCTCATCACTTTTTGTACCTGCTGGAATGGTACCAGGTTGATAAGCAATAAAAGGAACTCTAACCCCACCATTAAACATTTGTCCTTTAAAGCCTCTATCCATTGCATTCATTGGCATTGGTGATTCATTAACGGCACCATTGTCGGATAAGAAAAAGATAAGTGTATTTTCTAATTCACCATTTGCTTTTAATTTTGCAATTATTTGGCCAATACCTTCATCGGCTGCGTTTAAGGCAGCAAAGTATTTATCTGCTTCAACATTACCCGTATCAAATTTCTCCATATATTTAGCAGGTGATGCTTGTTCCAACGGAATATGAGGAACGCTATAGGAGAGATTAATAAAGAATGGTTTATCTTTATGTTGATCAATAAATTTTAAGGTCTCATCCGTTAATAAATGCGTGGTATAGCCCGGAGCTGGAACATTGACACCATTACGCCAAAATGCAGGCGAATTCCATAAAGCCACACCCGATGCGTAATAGCTAAAGTCATAATCAAAACCTCGTTCATGAGGTGCGTAACCCGCTTCTGGTGTTGAGATCATGTTGTCGTGATAATCGCGGGTTTGTTTACTTTCATTAATTTTCGGTTTGCGGATCACTTTTGCATTGTGCCATTTTCCAATACTGGCTGTGGCATAACCATTTTCTTGGAAAAGTGAAGGCAATAGTTTGATATCTTGGGGAATACCTAAAATGGCATCATCATTACTGTAAGTACCAAAGCTTGCAGGAGAACGCCCAGTAAAAATACCTGCTCGAGAAGGGCCACAAACAGGATGAGCAACAAATGCATTGGTCATTTTGGCACCATTAGTTGCCATTTGACTGACATTTGGCATTGCAATGCGTGCAGCTTCAACCATCTTATTGATATCGCCTTCATAACGTGGCGGTGTTGGTCTTTGTGCTAATTCATCAACATTTAAGGTATCCAGTACAAAATCAAGCTGCCCTGTTCCTAAATCATCCATCACTATCAGTAAAATATTCGGCTTTTCAGGTGTACCGCCTGCATTGGCAGAGATTGGAATGCTTAAACATGACGTAGCAATCAGCCCAGCGAGTAAACTTTTTTTAACAGAAGGTAAGATCACGAATTGTCTCCAGAATAAACAAAATAAAAAGAGTTACTTTAAGTAATTTTTTTTCATCGCAGGGAGTGCATCACTAGCAAGCCCCCCACGTGAAATAGCTTGTTGCATTAATTGCATGCCTATCGCGGTATGGTGAAATATTTTTTTATAAGAGCGACATAGGTAGTTATGGCGATGTTTTTCGCCTTCAATAGCAATAATGCGATGTTTAGGGCAACCGCCGTAACATAAGCTTTGCACTTCACACTGTTTGCAAAGGCGAGTTTGTTTATCATATTTATTTTGGCCAAAGCGCTGTTGCTGTTTTGATGTGGCTAAATGAGCAAGACTATTTTGATGAATATTGCCCAAATTATTAGCGGGATAGACATAGTGATCGCAAGAGTAAACATCACCATTGGCTTCAATGATCAATGCCTGACCACAGGTTTTAGATTGAATACAAGTTGATGCGGGATATCCCATCCATGTGCCTAATAAACTATCAAATAAGCGGATATATATTTTCCCGATATCGCCTTGCCGTACCCATTCATCAAATACTTCAGCCATAAATTGCCCATAACCTTCAGCCGGAACAGAAAACGGCGCTAATTGTGCATTAGGACCCGGTGCATAATGTCCTCCGTGAGTATGAGGAAAGCGTCTATCGACTTCGACAATGGGAATAAATTGAAAGAAAGTGGAGCCTAATTCTTTTAAGGCTTGATAAGTTTCTTTTCCTTTATTCCAGTTTTGGTCATTAACGACAGTGAGTGTGTTAAATTCGACACCATATTCATTGAGTAACTTAATTGCACGTTTTACTCGTTCAAAAGTAGGGCTTCCATTGACTGAAATACGATATTTATCGTGAACAGCTTCAATGCCATCAATTGAAACACCTAATAGAAAGTGATTATCAGCAAAGAATTGTGCCCATTGGCGATTAATAGCAATTGCATTGGTTTGTACACTATTTGTAATTGTCTTGCCGTTAGCAAATTGCTTTTGATATTTGACGACTTGTTCAAAGAAAGCTAATCCTGCAAGCGTTGGCTCGCCACCTTGCCAAGAAAAATCAACCTGATCTCCACCGTGTGACTGAATATAGTCTTTAATATAACGACGAAGTACACCATCTGGCATCACGGTATGGCCTGTCTCTTTTGTTTTATCTTGAAAAATATTTTCTTTTTCCAGATAAAAGCAGTATTCACACTTAATATTACAGTGGTAGCTTGTCGGTTTTGCCATCATATGAAAATAAGCAGGTTGATTTAATGCCATTAGTTATTTCCTGAGTTTCTTTTTTATCCTGTTACATTACGTAAAATTTATCAAAACAAAAGAGATTAAAATCACAAATACGAGATATCGAAAGCAAATGAAAGATTTTTACGAAAGATAAATACGATTATTTTCGATAAAAATACTTTCGATTCGATACTATTTCATATTCTATTGACTATTTGAGTTATTTATTATGATTTTTTTTTCGAAAATAAATGAATGTAATGAAGTTTTAATCTTTATTTTGTGAGATAAGGCGAGATAAAATCTATATTATTGTATTTTATCTAGCTGTAGATGGTGTAATAACAAGTGTAGTGTTGCGTTATATCATTTTAATTATTGGAAACTGATGGCCTCAAGGCTATCATTGAAGCTACACGAAAATAATCGTAAGTAATCGATGATGATTCGAAACTTTGTGAAAGAGATCAAAAGTTTTGTTTTTTTGCATTGTCGGTAAAAATTGGCGTAGTAAACTATATTCGAAACCAATCGAAAGAAAGTCTTTTGGTTTCGTAAGGAGACGAAAGTGAAAGCGGCAGTTGAGAGGCGTATGGAAATCCTCGATATGGTAAACCAGCAAGGTAAAGCCAGAGTCGAAGATCTCGCTGAATTATTTAAAGTCTCAAGTGTCACTATCCGCAGCGATCTAAGCTTTCTTGAAAAAAATGGTTATATCGTTCGCTCTCATGGCGCAGCAATTCCTAACACAGGATTTATTGCCGAATTGAGTATCCACGAAAAACGTGGACAAAACGCGGGCATAAAAACATTAATCGGGAAAGCAGCCGCAACGCTGATAAAGGATGGAGACACCGTCATTCTTGACTCGGGGACAACTACTCGCGAAATCGCGACACATTTAAAGTCGCGCGAAAATGTAGTGGTCATGACTAACGGTCTGGATGTCGCAATGGAGTTAGCAAATACCTCAGGTGTGGAAGTATTAATGACCGGTGGTGTATTGCGAAAAAGTGCGTTGTCTTTTTCTGGCTCACAAGCTGAAAATAGCCTTAGAAATTACCGTTTTGATAAGGTTTTTCTAGGTGTTGACGGATTCGATTTACGTGTTGGTATTACTACACACAATGAACAGGAAGCCAGTCTTAACCGTTTAATGTGTGATATCTCAGAAACGATTATTGCGGTTGCCGATTCTACGAAATTCAGTAAACGCAGCTGTCATATGATCAGAGAATTTGGTGATATTGATATATTAGTGACCGATTCAGGTATTCCTGAAGAATATGTTCAGGAACTGAAAGATCATAAAATCGAAGTGATTATCGTCGACGATAAGGCATCGTAATTTGCTAACTCCATTAGCAACACCGCCGGTGTTGATTATGGAGTTAGTATTAATGCATCCTTTAGAAAAGATTGTTCAGCAACATAAATCAGGCAAACAGAATGGTATTTATTCTGTTTGTTCTGCCCATCCTTTAGTAATAGAAGCAGCTCTATTACAAGCGCTGGATAATGATTCCTTTCTGCTAATTGAAGCCACCTCTAATCAGGTTGATCAGTTTGGTGGCTATACAGGAATGACCCCCGCTGACTTCTACCAATATGTTATTGAACAGGCGAAAAATGTCGGTTTTCCTATCGAGAAGCTTATTCTTGGTGGCGATCATTTAGGGCCTAATCGTTGGCAACACCTTAATGCTGAAGATGCGATGGCAAATGCAGATGTGTTGATTGCACATTATGTTGCTGCGGGTTTTAAGAAAATCCATCTTGATTGCAGTATGTCTTGTGCTGATGATCCTATTCCTTTGACGGATGAAATTGTGGCATCTCGTGCCGCTCGCCTCGCTGTAATTGCAGAAAATACGGCAAAAGAGACATTTGGTACAAGTGATATTGTTTATGTTGTTGGTACAGAAGTACCCGTTCCAGGCGGTGCTGCTGAAGAGCTTGATACTGTTGAAGTTACTTCACCTGATGCTGCGCGTAAAACCTTAGAATGCCATCGCCAAGCTTTTCATGATGTGGGGGTTGGTGATTGTTGGCAACGCGTTATTGGTTTAGTTGTTCAACCCGGCGTTGAATTTGATCATACGGGTATCATTGATTATCAACAAGAAGAAGCACAAGCATTAAGCCAAGTGGTAAATGATTATTCTCACCTTGTTTTTGAAGCCCACTCTACGGATTATCAAACTAAAGAAGCTTATAAACAGCTAGTTCATGATCACTTTGCCATTTTAAAAGTTGGGCCAGCATTAACCTTTGCAATGCGTGAAGGTTTATACGCACTTTGCTCCATTGAAGAAACATTATTCCCTCAAGAACAGTGCTCTAAATTGCGCGAAAAAATGGAACAACTGATGTGCCGAGAGCCTGGATTTTGGCAAAAATATTATCACGGTGATGAGCGTCAACAAGCCTTTGCTCGAGTATATAGTTTTAGTGATCGTATTCGCTATTACTGGCCTGATGCTGAAATTAATGCCGCCATCGATACGCTAATGGATAACTTATCCGTTAAACCAATTCCATTGCCATTACTGAGTCAATATCTGCCTTATCAATTTACCCAATTTAGAGAAGGCATGATTGACGGATCGCCTGAATCTTTTGTTATTGCGAAAATTCGTGATGTGTTATCGGTGTATGCCGATGCGTGCTATGTCCATTAATTGAGGGAAACCATGGAATATTTAAGTTATCAGACCGCTAAATTAGAGCAACTGAATGCATTTTGGACTGCGAAAGAAATTGAGCAACAACCAGAATGTTGGAAGAAAACATGGCAATCAGTAAAAGAGAAACGTGCTGATATTGAGGCCTTTTTAGATAAAGCGCTTGCAGTGCCTCATGCACGAATTATTTTAACAGGTGCAGGTACGTCCGCATTCGCTGGAAAAGCATTGGCGCCTATTTTAAGTGGCCATACAAAACGTCGAGTAGATGCGATTGCAACAACCGATTTAGTGGCTGATCCACAAGAATATTTAGCAGAAGATATCCCAACATTATTAATCTCTTTTGCTCGCTCGGGTAATAGCCCTGAAAGTGTGGCAGCGTTAGATGTTGCGACTGAATGTCTATCTCAGTGTCATCACTTAGTGCTGACATGTAATGCAAATGGCAAGCTTTATGAATATTGCCAAAATAACAGTAGTGCATTGGCATTGTTGATGCCTGAAGAATCCAATGACCGTTCTTTAGCAATGACCTCTAGCTTTTCATCCATGATGATGGCGGCAGTGACCATCTTTTTAGGGGATAACGTCTTTAGGGATTCTATCGCACCTTTTTTTAGTCACTATAAAGCACAGTTTAATAAAGCCAATCAAATTATTCGGGATAAATACGCGGGTAAGTTTAAACGAGTTATTTATCTAGGAAGCGGTGGATTGCAAGGTTTAGCGCAAGAAGCTGCGTTGAAAATGTTAGAGCTTACAGCGGGTAAAGTGGTTGCAAGCTTTGATACTCCATTAGGTTTTCGACATGGGCCTAAGTCTATCGTAAATAAAGAAACTTTAGTGGTGATGTTTTTCTCTAATGATCCTTATACACGTCAATATGAGACAGACTTATTACGAGAGGTTATTCACGATAATGCATCAGGCAAGGTGATCGCGATCACCGCACGAAATGATAACGCTTTCTCACCAGAGAGTTTTGTTTATATTCCTGCGTTAGAGAACTGTTCTGATGTGGCGCTATTGTTCCCTTACTTGATGTTGGCGCAATCATTCGCATTTCACAGTTCCATTGCACTAGGGAATACGCCTGATAACCCGTCTCCGACAGGAGAAATCAACCGCGTTGTACAAGGCGTCACAATTTATCCGTTCTCACACAAAAAAGACGACACACAGTCTGCTTTAAATTAATAAAATATAATAAGAGAGCTAATTATGAACACACCTAATATTGTCTGGACTCGCATTGATGAACGTTTACTCCATGGTCAAATCCGCATTACATGGGGTAAACATACCGAAGCAAACCTGATTTTAGTGGCTAATGATGATGCAGCAGAAGGCCCTAATGCCGCATTTATGCAAGCAGGTATGAAAGCGTCAGCGGGTGGTGAGTACGCTGTTCGCTTCTTCTCTATTCAAAAAACTATTGATGTTATTAGTAAAGCATCTCCTCGTCAGAAAATTTTTGTTTTGTGTAATAACCCGAAAGATGTTGCCCGTTTAGTGGAAGGCGGTGTGCCCATTACTCACTGTAATGTTGGCAATATGCATTTTCATGAAGGGAAACGCCAAATTGCGAAAACCGTATCAGTCAATGATGCCGACATTGATGCGTTTAAACGCCTTGTCGCAAACGGTGTGACTTGCACAATCCAAAACACCCCCGATCAGACACCGGTTGACGTGTTAGCGCTAGCATCAGCCTGATAATTTCCTGAACAAAAAACCTGCATTAGCAGGTTTGAGGATTATTTATGATTTTTGAAGCTTCTTTAGTGGCTTTATGGGCCTTCTTTTGCGGTATAGATAAGTATGATGTTGCATTAAATATTCACAGACCATTAATTACAGGGCCTGTTGTTGGCCTGATTATGGGTGATATGCAGGTTGGATTGATTGCAGGTGCAACATTAGAACTTGCTTGGTTAGGACTTGTTCCTAACGCCGGTGCTCAGCCACCAGATGTAACATTAGGCACCATTGCTGCGGTTGCTTTTGCGGTAATGACAAATCAATCACCTGAAGTTGCTATGGGGATTGGTATGCCAATTGCTGTGTTAATGCAAATGTTGGTGATTGGCTTCTTTGCAATGACGGCATTCACTATGGGAAAAGCCGATAGATACGCAGAAAGAGCCGATGCTGGTGGTGTGTCACGGCTACTGATTATCACGATTATAGTACGTTCATTACTCTATGCTTTAGTTGCCTTCGTAACGGTCTATTTTGGTGAACATGCAGCTCAATGGATTGATGAGAATACCCCGAAAGTGTTGCTTGAAGGTTTAGGTATTGGTGCGAAGATGGTTCCTGCTATTGGTTTCGCCATGTTGCTGAAAATCATGTGGTCAAAAGAAGTTGCCGGTGTGTTCTTCATTGGTTTCGTTATGACAACCTATTTAAAACTGCCAATTATGGCGGTCGCTATTTTAGGCGCATCAGCCGCCGCGCTCTACTTCTTCTTTAGTGGTAACAACAAAAATACAAGTCAGCAGAATGAGGATTTCGAAGATGGTATCTGATAACAGCACCGCATTGAAAACGCAGGATAAAACAGAAACAGGTTCTTTGATTGATGGCATTGATGAGTATCAAGATACCACAGTCAGAAAAGTGATCACGAAAGGTGACCTTTGGAAGTGTGCGTTCCGAGGGTTATTTATGGAAGGTAACTTTAACTTTGAACGTATGCAAGGTGGTGGATTTGCCTTCTCAATTATTCCAGCATTAAAGAAGATCCATGGGAATAATAAACGCGATTATGCAACATCACTGAAAAACCATCTGCAATTTTTTAATGCCAGTCCTAAGCTGTTTACCTTTTTATTAGGTACAGCTGTTGCAATGGAAGAAAACAAAGAAAAACCATCAACTGTTAACGTGATGAAAGTAGCAGGAATGGGGCCAACAGGGGGTATTGGCGATGCTATTGACCACATGACCTTAATGCCACTGACATTAGCATTGGGCGCATCTATTGCTATGGAGGGTTCGATTGCGGGGCCTTTTGTTTTCTTCTTTTTATATCAAATTGTGCACTTTTTAGTGTATTTCGGGCTGATGTTTATGGGTTATCGCGCGGGAACCGCTGCGATGGTCAATATGAGTGATGCCACTGAAAAACTGGCTAAAGCCGCCAATATTATGGGGATCTTTGTCATTGGGGCGCTCTCCGCGACCTTTATCAAGGTGCAAACCACCGCCTCGTTAGAGCTGGGAGGAAAGGTGGTCGAATTGCAAACCGCGCTCTTTGACAAAATCATGCCGAATTTACTGCCTTTGTGCTTAGTTTTCCTGATGTACAAAATGGTAAAAAGCACCGGTTTTTGGGGTAAACCTCCGGTATTGATTTTCTCAACTCTTGCATTTGGCGTTATCGGCCATGTATTAGGATTCTTATAACAGAGAGCCTTTACCACAGTCGTTATTGTCAATCGAAATACATTATTAACTTGCTATAAACGGGCAGGAGAGTCTTCTGCTGCCCGCAAGGAGTCACTCATGATAGGTCTTATTGTTTCAGGACATCTTAATTTTGCTTCTGGTATGGCATCAGCCGTAAAAGCGATTGCTGGAGAACAGGAAAATATCGCGTTTATTGATTTTGTTGAGTCTATTTCCCCTGATGAATTAGAAGAAAAAATGCGTGAAGCGATTGACTCAATGTCATGTCAGCAATATTTGTTCTTAACAGATTTACCTGGTGGAACCCCTTGTAATCGAGCAATGGCCATTATGATGCAAAATCCTGATGTTGAGGTGTTAGCTGGGGTGAATTTACCGATGATTGTTAATGCCGCTTTTGAACGAGAAGGGTGTTCAACG
This sequence comes from Proteus penneri, assembly GCF_022369495.1. Taxonomy (NCBI): domain Bacteria; kingdom Pseudomonadati; phylum Pseudomonadota; class Gammaproteobacteria; order Enterobacterales; family Morganellaceae; genus Proteus; species Proteus penneri. Next base: position 2,387,700 of record NZ_CP059690.1, on the reverse strand, counting down.
TCAGAGTTAGTGCAAACGTTACGCGAAATAGGTCAAGAGAGTATTCAGGATATTCGTGAGCAATTGGCACAAATAGACAGCAATGATGCTGATGAAGAAGACGGCTTATGAGTCAGCGATACGCCATTTTGGCAGATAGAACGTTTACACCTGAAGGGATTCGTTATCTCTGTTATGTCTGTGTTAGGGGCGATGTCATTGAATCGATCACCTCGCAAGCACCAACTGATTGCCCCATTATTCGCCTAAAAGGGAAATCATTATTACCCGGTTTTGTGGATATCCATATTCATGGCCGTGAAGGTGCGGATGTTATGGATGCGACTGAGCAAGGATTGCAAACCATCGCGGATGCTTTAGTGAAAACAGGCGTTGTAGCGTGGGTTGGTACAACGGTTACTGCGCCTATAGATGATATTCGTCTCGCATTATCACAAGTACGTGAGTTCTTATCAAAGCCACAAACGTCCGGTGCGTTGTTGCTTGGGAGCTTTTTAGAAGGGCCTTATTTTACCGAGCGCCATCGAGGCTCTCACCCGGTGAAATATCTAAAAGCACCGACAATATCAGAGTTAGAAACACTACTTGAAAGTGCGGGTGACTCATTATTGCGTGTCGCTGTTGCGCCAGAAGCACAAGGTTCAATAGAAGCGATTGATTGGTTGGTCAATCGAGGCATTAAACCTAGTGTGGCACATACGGCGGCAACTTATGAACAAACGTCAGATGCATTTTTACATGGCGCTGATTGTGGCGTGCACTTGTATAACGGGATGACGGGACTTCATCACCGAGAGCCAGGATGTTGTGGTGCCGTGTTGTATCACGATGTATTGGCGGAATTGATTGCCGATGGCATTCATGTTCATCCCGTGATGATGCAATTAGCGTATCGCATGAAAGGTTACCAACAACTTGCGCTAATTACAGATTGTATGCGTGCAGGGGGATTACCTGATGGTGATTATACGCTAGGTGCTCAAACAGTTAGCGTAACCCAAGGTCAAGCAAAAACTGCCGATGGTTCTTTGGCTGGGAGTACTTGTAGCTTAGATAGTGCATTGCGAAATATGGTGCAACTTGCGCACGTACCTGAGTGGGAAGCGGTACAAATGGCAACTGCGATCCCCGCAGAGTATCTCGGCATCGGCGATAAATTGGGTTATATCAAAGTGGGGCGACAAGCCAGCTTTGCTGTGGTGGATGAGTGCTTTCATCTCACCGATACATTCATCAGAGGAAATCATATTTACTCTGTATCCGGGGAAAATGCATAGCTTTTCTGTTATGCACCCATCAGTAAAAATGAGGTATTTATAATGGAAATTCGTCAGCCAATTCATAGTGAACATGCTAAAAGGCTTGATACAGAAGGACTTCGCAAGGAGTTCCTGATTGAAAACCTATTCTGTGAAGGGGAAATGAATCTCACTTATAGCCATATAGATCGCATTATTGTTGGCGGTATTGTTCCCACAACACAGCCTTTAGCGTTAATGGCAGGTAAAGCATTAGGCGTTGATTTCTTTTTAGAAAGACGTGAGTTAGGTGCCATTAATATTGGTGGTGCTGGTAAAGTAATTGTTGATGGTGAAGTGTTTGATATTGGTGCTCGTGAAGCAATTTATATCGGAATGGGTGCTAAAAGTGTTGAATTTACCAGTGATTGTGTAGAAACACCCGCGCGTTTTTATATGAATTGTGCGCCAGCTCATCATACCTACCCAACGCGCAAAATAACGCAACAGCAAGCATCGCCTGAAAAATTAGGTAATGCAGAAAACTGTAACGTTCGTACTATTTATAAATTCTTACACCCTTCAGTTCTGCCAACGTGCCAATTATCTATGGGGATGACGGTTCTTGAACCAGGTAGTTTATGGAATACCATGCCTTGTCATACCCATGAGCGTCGTATGGAAGTGTATCTCTATTTTGATATGAAAGATGACAATGTGGTTTTCCATTATATGGGGGAACCAACGGAAACTCGTCATTTAGTTGTTCGTAATGAGCAAGCAGTGATAAGCCCTAGCTGGTCAATTCATTCTGGTGTGGGCTCTGCATCTTATACCTTTATTTGGGGAATGGTTGGTGAGAATCAGGTCTTCCACGATATGGATCATGTGGCAATGAAAGATCTGAAGTAACTACGATACGAATAGTTACATTTTCTTCTTACTCTACTTATAAAAAAGGTGTGGCAATGAAGCCACACCTGAGAGGTTACTGCTATGAATTTATTCGATTTAAATGGCAAAGTTGCTATTGTCACAGGTTGTAATACAGGTTTAGGTCAAGGCATGGCTATTGGTTTAGCCAAAGCGGGTGCAGATATTGTGGGAGTGGGTATTCAAGATGCACCAGAAACTCGCCAACAAGTAGAAGCATTGGGTCGTCGCTTTCATTACATTACGCAAAATTTAATGAAACAAGATGGATTACAAGCGCTGGTGGATGAAGCCGTTTCTGTGATGGGGCGTATTGATATTTTGGTGAATAATGCAGGGATTATTCGTCGAGAAGACCTTTTAGAATTTAGTGAAAAAGATTGGGATGATGTGATTGATATTAATCAGAAAACACTATTCTTTTTATCCCAAAAAGTCGCTCGCCAATTTGTAAAACAAGGAGAGGGTGGAAAGATAATTAACATTGCTTCTATGCTCTCTTATCAAGGTGGTATTCGTGTACCTTCTTACACAGCAAGTAAATCCGCAGTAATGGGATTAACTCGCGCATTGGCGACTGAACTCTCTCAATATAATATCAATGTAAATGCAATTGCTCCGGGTTATATGGCAACAGATAACACCGCAGCACTACGCGCAGATGACGTGCGTAATGCCGCTATCCTAGAACGTATTCCTGCAGGACGTTGGGGAACGCCAGAAGATGTTGCTGGTCCTGCGATTTTTTTAGCGTCTAAAGCCAGTGATTATGTTAATGGATACACTATTGCAGTTGATGGTGGTTGGTTAGCTCGTTAATTTCATGGAGAAGTAGGATGGAACACGCTAATACAGAGGCTTTGCAAAAGAATACCGTATTGCAAAATATGAAGCGAGTGTATCGTTATCAATCGGCTAATCAAGTTCGCAGTGTCCGCCGCCGTAGTGGAAAAACCCGTTTTATTAAAGACACAGATTGGGAACGCGGTGTTTTATGGAGTTGTGTCAGTGCAGCATGGCAAGCCACACAAGATGAAGAATATCTTAATGGTGTATTGAATTACACACTACATACTGGATTTAGAACGGGTCCTAATCCTCGCTTTGCAGATGATCATGTGTGTGCACAAGCTTATCTGGCTATTAGTCCATTGTTTGAACAATCTGAAGTGGTTGAGCCAACAATCAAAGCATTTGATATTATGATTGATGAGCCAAAACCTGGTCGTGAAGACTGGTGGTGGTGTGATGCACTCTTTATGGCGCCTCCTGGTTTTGCTGCGTTAGCTGAAATCACCAATGAGCGACGTTATTTAGATTATATGCACACAGCTTATTGGGATGCGATTGACCATTTACGTGATCCTGAAACAGGGCTTATCTTTCGTGATCATCGCTATATTCCTGATGGTCAAGGCAATGAATTACGTGAAGCTAATGGTGAAAAAGTATTTTGGAGCCGTGGTATCGGTTGGGTTTTAGCGTCGATACCTCGCATCCTAAAATATATGCCTGATGATTATCATGGCCGTGAACGTTATATTGTATTGTTTAAAGAATTAGCGACATCCATCCTAGATTATCAACATGAAGATGGTTTTTGGCGAACCAGTTTACTTGATCCTGATAATTTTCCTGCACCAGAAAGTTCAGCTACAGCACTATTTTGTTATGGACTAGCATGGGGAATTAATCAGGGAGTATTAGAGAAAGAAATTTATTTTCCTGCTTTAAATAAAGCATGGTCGGCATTACAAACCTGTATTCATGACAACGGCATGATAGGTTGGGTTCAACTTCCAGCATTTAACCCTCGTGAAGTGAAGTTTGAACATAATATGGATTATGGTGCTGGTGCTTATTTATTAGCAGGAAGTGAAGTTTTAAATCTTTTGTAAAATTGCTAGAGCTTTGATATTGACGCTTTGTTGTTTTTCTTGCGCTTTACATGCCTTCCGCGCAATATTTTCCTATCTAGGATGCCGACCAAAAATAGGGGTCGGCTTTTTTATTTTTAATATAATAAGAGGTAACATAAATCTGTTACCTTTTATTATAAATTTGGGTGCTTAGATTAAACCGTAATAACTTAATTAGAAAATTGCAGGGGATTTCTCCCCCACAAGGTTAATGTTTGTTATTGATAAACTTAACCTGAACATTTATATATTCACTATTAATTGTGAAATTTTCAATTGGATTGTTATAAAATAAAAATATCAGCAATACGGTGATATTTATACTAATAACAATCATACTAATAAGAGAATATTTGTTCATTTTCTTGACAGCACCTCTATAAGGAGGCAGAATCAAGTTGTTGGGTTAGATTCGGCCTCGGTTAATGTTAAATAACATAATCGGGGCTTTTCTCTTTCTGGTGTTTGCAAAATGCTTGAACCAGATTGATCCAAGCACCCGCGCAGAGCATAGCAAACTATTAAAATGAGACAACATATTTATTATCAATAATAAATCATGCGATTTTTTTTATTATTTTAAATAAGTAATTAATTCGCTAACTGCGCGAGTAAATAAAATAAGAGGTAACGGTAATTTGTTACCTTTTATTATAAATTTGGGTGCTTAGATTAAACCATAATGACTTAATTAGAAAACTGTGGGGGATGACTCCCCCACAAGGTTAGTGTTTATTACTGATAAACTTAACCTGAACATTTATATATTCACTATTAATTGTGAAATTTTCAATTGGATTGTTATAAAATAAAAATATCAGCAATACGGTGATATTTATACTAATAACAATCATACTAATAAGAGAATATTTGTTCATTTTCTTGACAGCTCCTCTATAAGGAGGCAGAATCAAGTTCTCAGGTTTGAGTCCGCCTCGGTTAATATAAATATATTTTCCGGGGCTTTTCTCTTTCTGGCATTTAGCAAATGCTTGAACCAGATTGATCCAAGCACCCGCGCAGAGAATATCAAATTATTTAAATGAGACAACACATTTATTAGCAATAATAAATGTGTCGATTTCTTCGCGTTATTTTAAATTATTAATTAATTCGTTAATTACTTTTAATAACAATAGAGCCTCGATATTTTATATCGAGACTCTTTGTTTTAAAATTTAAGAAGTTGACTTAACTAAATTAATAACAATCGGTGTTGCTTGTATTGTCGTCGTAGTGATAAGTGTATTATTATCCTGATGCTTAATCATAATACCAGATTGAGGTGTCATTAATTTCCATCTTCCTTTTACAGTAATTGTACTATTTACTGGTTGCGATTCTGCTGTGAGCCATTTACGAGAATAAACACTAACTTCAATTTGATTACCTTTATGATCAACTTGATCTGCTTCAATGCCCTGATATAAATTTAAATCAGGGTTAACAATACTTAATGTTAATTGCTGGTTTTGTGTTTTAGCCATAATCATAACAGGTGCATTACTGGATAATATTGTTGCCTCAGGTGAACTTACTTGAGAAGATTCAAAGAAAGCATATCCCTCCTCTTGAGTTAATTTATCTTTTACCGCATGAAGTTGATTATTATGTTGTAATACTGTGTATTCGGGGGCTTTATTATCTTGAGATTCAATCGCTATCGCATACTCATAAGTTGCATCACTAGGTGCGTTACCATGAGAAATAACAGCTGTTGCAAATAATTGTTCTGTAGGTTTTGAATTTCTATCATCAAGTGAATGTTGTTTTTGATAACTAAATTCTACGGTTTGATCTTTAGCGAGCTTATATAAATTACCAGCAGGATCAATTAAGGTATCTGCATTATTTAAAGTTAATCGAGTACCTAATTGATTAACCTCTTTACCATTAATGCTCACTGATTGTAATTTAGGGACGGCAAACTGGAATAATGTTGTTTCTGTCGTATGTTGTTTATCGTTATTTTCAATACCAGAGCCTAAGGCGATAACTCTATTATCAAATAAGAAATAGGATTTATTAGCTCTTAAGCTTTGTTGTTGATATTTACTATGGCCATGTAATTTCATGGCAAACATACTGTTATTATTAAGTGTATTGGCACCAGAATAGCTTTCTGTTGAAAGCAACATTTCTTCAATACCGGCGGCTGGTAATTGATTAAGTTTTGCTTCAAGTTCGTGATAGGGAAGATGGATTGTGGTTGTTCCTGGATATCTATTCCAATCCCATCCTGCATGGCTAAATCCCGATTGAGTTAAATCAGCTGGAATAATTTCTAATTGTCCATATTGTAAATAACGACCATAACGATTGTTATTTTCATAACTTTCATTGCCAACAAGATAACGACTAAAACCACGAGCAATTGCAAGCCAGCTTTGCTGTGGTACTTGAATAGAAGCCCTACGCTGTATTGCCATTGAAGCATAGTTCATCGCCCATGCACCAGTGGGTTCATTTTCAGCTTTAATACCGTCAAAATTGTCTTTGTTATCTAATTTTGCATAGGCAGCAGCCAATGTGGTATCTAATTTTTGTTTGCCATCAGGTGTTCCTGCTAATGCCATCCATTTAAATGGAGCAATTCCTATTTTATGTAATCCTGTGGGATGACGGCCACTTAATACCACAGGGATTTGTGTCTCTTTGGTGTAGATTCGCATTTTTAATAACACATCTTTTAAACGCTCATGTGCTGAAGTCGATAAGCGAAAAGGCGAATCGCTCAATGCATAAACACTCGGTGCTAAACCACCAAATGCATCTTTAGCGTAAGCAGGGTAATGCTGTGAATGATGAAAAATAGAACCATCAGGTTTAAAACCACCTGCAATACCTTTTGAACTTAGTATGGTTTTATTTAGCCAGTTTTGCAGTTGTACTAAGGCTTGTTGACGTTGTTGATAATCTGGCAACATCAGTAGGCTTTTTATCATCCACTGTAGTTGTGTGTTAAGAATATCAACGTTTGCATCAATGATTTCATCGTCTTTTTCAAAAATTCGTCCTGTGGCGTTGTACCACATCATCGCTTGTTGAGTCGGTGCTAAAAGGTTATTTTTTGCCAGAATGTGACGACCAATAAACCATGCATCAAAAAGCTCTCTAGTTTGATATCCAACATGAGTAATAATTTGATAACCACTACCTCGTGTAAAACCTTGTTCAAGGACGTAACGAGTTCCTAATAAATAGCGTTCTTCTAATTTTTTTCTATCAGTTGCTGATAAGGAATTACTACGCAAGTAAATGGCAGTTTGAAGAAGCGTTTTGCCCACATCTCTTAACATATTGGTATCAAGTAATGTTTTTTTCGTCTCTTCACTAAATACGCCTTCAACCTTCATAAAGTTTTGTCGGTTAGGATGATCGAGTGCTTTTCCTGTTATTGAACCATCAGCGTGTTGCGTTAATCCTAATTTTTCCCAGAGTGCTAAATTTTTATTAAGCATGTCTGAGGTGATTTTTTTATCAGCATTAATTCCCTGATAATATTCAAAACGCTGATAAATTGATGCCATTTCAGTTTGAGCATCATGAAACTCAGTATTGAAATTTAGAGTTGGATAATGACCTTTAAACATCTGATCATACATCAGTAAAGCACTCCAGTTTTTACTGACCATCGTGTTTACTGCGTTATTGACGTAAGGAGTTTGATAATCAGGAACGGCCCATCGATTGTCTAAAGGTACACTCATCATAATTTGATCAAAAAAGAGAGTTCCTGCCTGATCTGGGGCAGTTATCACTAATTGTTCAAATTGACCTGTTGCAGAGCCTTGCATATCACGAAAAGGAACAGCAATACCTCGCCATCCCGTAAAATTAAGTTCAGCATTAAAACTTAGTGCAATTTTATTATTTTGTTTAAATGCGAACGTTAATGGGGAAGATTGAGGTTTTTCATTATAAATCCACATCATAAAAGTGAGTGGAGTTGCTGTATTTTTATCATCTTGGTAATTAACAATATTATTTAGCGTTAATGTTGCTTGTGGTTGATATTGCCATTTTAGTGATTGTTCACCATCTTTAGCGTGCTGTTTACTCAGTGATAATTGATTATTATTTGAAGTAATAAGGGTATTAGGCAGTTCATTTTCAAAAAGATAAATATCGCCGAAAGTTTCATGAGATAGAGAGGAGAATGCTTGTGCGGGTAATGATAAACAGAGGCTTAATGTAACCGCGTGGGCTAAAGAGTTTTTTATTAGCATAATCAGATTTCCTGCAAATAAAAAAAGGAACGCAAGGGCGTTCCTTTTAATTAAATCATGGGAGTGGTGAGAGTTTGATTTCTTGTGGAATACCAAAGTAGCTGGTAAAAGTCAGTTCAGTGTTATCACCTGAAAGGTTATATTTCACTTCACTATTTTTATCAGTAGGTTGCCATTTTCCGTTGACGACGACATTGATAGTAACAGCCGTTGCTGCTTTTTGGCGTGTCATATTTAAATCAGGTGTCACAGCACTGACAATAAGAGTGTCTTTTTGTCGATGAGTCATCACAATCGCGGGTTTATCAACTTTTTTGATCCACTTATCTTCAATTGAAGCAGGCTGATAAAAGGCATATCCCGTCACATTGCTGAGTTTATCGTAAATAATATGAACATCTTTATCTTTACGAACAACTTGATATAACCCATTATTTTCACGAAATTTCTTTGCCATCTCTCCCATTTTTTCAGGAGTCGCATCTAAAAAGACCATATACTCATAATTGGAATCTTTAGGTTGAACGCTGTGATCAATCCACGCTGAACTGAAGTTTCCTTCTGTTGGTTGGCGATTTTTATTTTCAGCCGAAGTCTGGTGTTGACGACTGACATTCACTTTTTCAGCTTGAGTAATTAAATAACCATTACCGTTGCTATCAATTAACCAATCACCTTGTTTAAGTGTTGTTTGGTAAGGAATGGCTTCGATTTTTTGTCCATTAATCCAAATGGTATTTAATGTTGGAGTAATGGCATGTTGGAATAAGGTGGTCTCCACATTTTTATTTTTATCACTACTATTTATATTACTACCAATAAAAATTAAGTGATTATCAGCGGCTAATACACTTTTTTTGGCAGTGAAGTTAGGATCAAAACGCTCAAGATTGGCGGGATAAATAAGATCGAATGCCATCATCCCATATTTACCGTCAAGGGCGGATGTTCCGCTAAATCCACGCTCTCCACGTTGCATTAACGTATGAGGTTTAGGGCTGTCTAATTCTTTAAGAGGAAGGTGGATCGTCGTCGCTCCTGGCATTCGATTCCAATCCCAACCTTCTTGCTGATAGCCCTGTGAAAGCTGCGAACCATTACTCACTATTTGAGCGACACCATGACTTTGATAACGACCATAACGGTTATCTTTGTTATAAATTTCAGATGACCAAACATTGGTGTTATAAGCTTTCAGTGTCACCATTTTATCTTGCCAACGATGAATACCAAAAGCACCACCATTAAAGGCATAGAAGCCTTGAGGTAAAGCCGCTGGCGCAATAGTTTCTCCAAAAATAGCACTCGATTCATTTTGTGTTTTATCACTTATTGCAAGATAAATAGATGCGAGTGTTTTATCTGGAGACGGTTTTGCAGACATGGCAAGCCAGTAGTAACCTTGAGCGACTGATTTTAACGAAGGTGAGTTAAAAGGATGCCTTCCAGCAAGAGGTAATCCAACTTCTGGATTACTGTAAATCCACGCCGATACCATCGCTTTTTTCAAGTTATCCCAACCGCTTTCACCAACGGCAAATGGAGTACTACGTAATAAATAAATAAGCTGAGAGGCATTTTTAAATGCAGGGAAAGAGTAGCCCGGATAGTTGCCTTCATGTCGCCACGCCGTACCATCAGGGCGTAAACCATCTTTACTACCCGGCGGTACTTGAGTTAATGCGCCAGTAATGTAATGACTGAAGGTATTAACTAAGTTGATACGTTTTTGATCATCAGGTTCTAGCAGTAATAAGGCTAAGTGCTGACGAGATAAGGTGTTGAAATAGTCTAAATCTGAGCTGTTTGCTCCTACTTTCATATCAAAACTACTTTTAAACTCTCGTGAATACCACAATAATGAATCATAAACTTGAGTTTGTAGATTTGCTTCTTTTAAGGCATCAGACATTAATAGTGTAGAAATATACCACCAACGAGAACTGTATCCCCAATGATGGGTTGTGACTAATGCACTCCCCTTAACAAAGCCTTGGTCTAATAAGTGCTTTGTCATTAATAAGTACATTTGTTTTAATTGGGCTTTTTGTGTCGGATCTTTTTCAAGAACATAAGCACGGCTGATATTAAACATTAATGTTGTGTAGTTACCAAGAATGACATAATTATCAAAAAGTGGCTTATCTTGAGAATTAAGGTTTTCTGGCTGATAAATAATAGTTTGTTTATCCGTGATCAGATGCCGCCCTTGTGTTCCACCATCTGCTAGGGCGTGAATATTGAGTGCATCAAAATCACTTTTTAATTTACTAATATTTTCTTCTAGCGCGAGATTTGTCTCTTTTTCACCGCCAACAAATTCGTTAATCAGACGCTGGCGAATAAGATCAACCGCAGCTAAGTTTTCGGGCGTTGCTGGCAACTGAGGTTGTACGTTATGAAACTGAATTTCTGGTTCTGATAAGCGAGTTTTTACTTGATAATCAGACCATTGGTAGCGAGCATCATCGATAGAAAACATGATCCGATCGATATAGATTTCACCTTGTCCCACATTAGAAGGGGCTTTAAATCGTAGGCTATCAACATTAGCACCTAAAGATCGACCAATACTATCTTGAGAGTCATCAGAGGAGGTATTGATTGCATTTAAAGTCATCTCTCGATTTTCAAGATCGTTATTTAAAGAGACACCCACAGCACGCCAGCCCGTGAAATTTAGTTTTACTTTAAATCCAGCCTGAGCTTCACTGATTGAATTAAGTTTTTCTCCTAGGTCGATAGTGAGATAGCCATCAATGGGTTTTTCGTTATAAAGCCAAAATGATAAAACAGGTGTAGATGCGCGTCCCCATGCTTTAGACGCTTCTTTATCTGTTGGTACAATAAGCTTTTTATGTAAAGTAAAGCTACTTCCACCTTTCCATTTCCACAAAAGGGATTGGCTTCCCATAATGCTACGCTTATCAGATAACGTCAGTGTTGAGTTTTTATCTGTTGTGAAATCAGCTAACGGGTTATTTTGGGCAAAATGATAGATTTCTGACTGCATCAGATTTTTAGGAGCAAATGCAGGATTACTGGTGGCTGCCATCGCGTTATAAGGAGCTGATAATAGCCCCAATGTTATAGCAAGTGCAGTAAAGCGAAATATCGGCATTATTTTTCTCCTTAGAAACGCTGGCTAACAGTGAAACCAATGCGTCCTTCATTAAATTTGTCATAACGCTGATAGCCCATTGTTGTACCTAAATTCAACGACTGGGTAATATCGAGATTGGCACCTAATTCAGCACTCATGATGTCACCACCAACACGATTGCCTTTAATATCAAAGGTACTTCCTCCAGTATTAAAATAGGTGAGGCTATGACGTTGATCGATATGATTATCACCTGCTATATCTTTGATATAACGCAGATTAAGAGAAGGGGTTAATTTGCCATAAGAGGTTTGATAGGTATTCCAAAATGCTACTGAACCACCGAGTTGATTGACAGCATAGCGTTGGCCATAAGTACGCATTGATAACGCCGAACCTGTTTCTTCCCAAGAATCAATATTGAGCCATTGATACTGGTAAGTCAGCATCGGTTTAATATGGATAAAATCAAAATCAAAATAGGTTCCAGCATTAATCTGATAACCCAATTGCACACCAGAATAATCACCTTTTGCTTTGGTATTTCCTTCCCATCCAGTATTGCCACCGATATCTCGCTCACTATCGACAGTGTAATAACCAATATTTAAATTACCGTTTAGGAATAATGTGTCACTATACCAACCGGTGTAAGGCATAAATTCAAAATGGCTAATTTCTTTGCTTGCGTTACGTTGTTTTGCGTCAGCCTTTGCATAGTTATAAGCAAAAGAAACACCGATAAGAGCATCTTGATTAATTTCATAATCAGCGCCGATTTGAATACCAGTACGATAAGTGTTGTAACCGTTTATGCCACCTTGATTACTTTGTGTGCCGTAACCGTACAACATATTAGCCCAACTATTCCAGCCAGCTTCTTTTTCTTCAATAGGTAATTGGTTATCATAGCGTAAATAACGATGTGCAATATTATTGCGCATATCTTCAACCATGATTAATCCCGCTTGAATATCACTACCATCAGCGATAGGAGCTAAATCATTCGATAATGCAGCAATATTATTATCGTCATTTCCAGCCGCGACTAATAAACTCAAAGCCTCATCTGAAATTTGGCTACGTGTATTATTAAACTCATTTAAAACCGTTGGAATAACAAAATTAGCTGCTGCTAATCCATTTTCATTGACACCGCCTCGTTCAGCCGCACTAATAAAATTATTGCCACCTTCATAGCTAATTCCATAACGTGCAACTAATTGATTACCACTAACACCACCACTAATATTAGGCGGTGTAGTTTCTAACCATGAATCTGTTTTTTCTAATAAAGGAGATACATCGGGTGCAATGGCATTGGCGTCAGTAACCGTAATTCCAGCTTCATCTTTAATCGCTGAATTGGAAGAAATCAAAACAATATCTTTATTTATAATGTTATCGACACTGGTACCTTTAAAATCCAATTTGGCTTGGCTGCCTTTTTTAAAAGTGACATCACCGTCAACATGAAGAATAGTTTCATTAGTATTGGTATTATCATCAATACGGAAAATTAACTGGCTATTTTCCTTATTCATGAAATTACCTTCCCAGTTAATCGTTTTGTCTTTTCCTTGGATAGTCAAGTTGCCGTGGTTTTCAATTAACGGAACACCGGTAATTTTATATCCATCAAATAGCGCATTTTGAGAACCACCTTGATAAGCAAAATTTATTTTAGTATCAGCATGCCCATTTCCTAAAATATCACCGTGGATCTCACCATTTACATCACTTCTAAAACCTGTTTTCAGTGTACTAAAATCAATAGCTGCAGTTTTTCCTCGAATAATGGCACCGTCTCTTACATAAACGCCAGTACCTCGTTTAGGAAAATCACCTTCAACCAATATGGCTGTACCATTTTCACTGGTCACATTAGCACCATTTAAGTTGATGTTACTGCTAAAAGAAGCTCCTTGATTTATCTTGATGGCACTTGCGCCATCACCAGTAACAGTAATGTTTTTTGTAATTGCTTGAGCTTTATATTCTGTTGATGAGCCATTAAAGACAACGCCATCACCTTGAGAAACAGTGACATCTTTATTTATTTGAGCTGTATTACCGTCATTAACATTAACCGTTTCACAGATATTTAAAGTGGGATCACATTCTGCCGCCCATGCTGAACCATAAATAGCTGATAAAATAGCAGTGCTCAAAAATAACAATTTTTTATTTTTCACAATATAACTCCATGAACAATTATATGATTTTAATTATTAGAATGTTGCTCGGAATGAAACTTTGAAATAATCCTGAGTTGATTTACTACTATCATTTTTGTTTTCAACTCGTTCATTATAATATTCCGTCATGATCCGCCATTGAGGTGATATTTGATAAGCCATTTGTAGGGTATAACGTGTCATATCTTTTTCGATATAAACGCCTTTATTTGTTCTATCTTCTATTTTTCCAAAAATAGATTTACGCATTGATGGGGAAACAATTAATCCTATTGGTGTTGTCCAGTTCACATACATACGTAATTGTTGATTATGGTTTGTTTCTTTTGTGTCGTATTCTTCATGTCGTATTGCTTGCTTACCGCCATCAAAATAAGCAACAGTAGTATTAATATTAGGGGTGACAAAATAACGTAGACCAGGTTCAATTTCCCAGCCTAAGTAATCCGTATTTGTGACGCCATTACTACGTTTGTCTTCTTTCTTTTGTAAGCCAAATAAAACGCTACCAGTTAAAACCCAATCTTTATTAATTGGAAATTGGTAATTAGTTTTTGATTCATAAAAATCAATAGTTAATCGGCTACCATTATCATAATTCGTGAGATCTTGACGTATTTTTAAACCCGGTTGGATCCAACCATTATTTAATTTAAAACGATAACTACCCTGTAAATCATAACGCTGATAACGGTTCTTATTGTCATGCTCACGTTGACGAAAACCAACATCGAAATACCAGTTAGACTTATCTGGATTAATATTAAAATCTACACGATAACCAGAATAGTTATTTGGTGTGTCGTAATCGGCCGTTTCCCAAGAAAACATGGCGTTGACATTAGCTGCCTGAGAATGAAAAGAAGTTAAACCTAAGCCAAGAAGAGGTAAAAAAAGAGCAATACGAAGTTTGTTCATGGTATATATCCAATTCTTTATTCGCTTTTATTTGTGTCAATTTTTAGGTGTAGGACATCTTTCCTTTTATTTAATTTTATTAAAAGGATTTTTTATATCAGCGAATTGGGTTTATATATAGCGCCATAAAATTATGGCGCAGATATTTTTATTATTTTTCTTTACATGTAGATATTGTTTTATTTAATTTATTGGTTGTTGCCGTAATGAATTCAGTGGCACGCCAAGAATCTCCTGTTTTTTCCAACCAAGGGGTTAGTTCTTCTTTAATTAATTTTTCAATTAAAGGCATATTCTCTTTGGCAATATTTTTCATTTGATATGGATCGTTCACATTGTCATATAAAGTATATTTTAATGGTTGTCCATCTTGTCTATCTATAACCAAAGTATGAGTTTTTGTTCTTACTCCTCGTTTACCGAATGAAGGTTCGCCATAAGGAATAAAAAGATAAAGCTGAGAGTTTGCTGTGTCGCCTTTGCCAGTAACTACTCTATCTGCAAGATCAGTACCTTCTACTGAATCAGGGATCCATTCAGATAAACCAAGTAGCCCTAAGATAGTTGGATAAATATCTGGTGCTGACATTAATGCATCATCAGTGCCTGGTTTAATTTTACCCGGTAAACGGAACATCATCGGAACACGCATGGATTCTTCATAAGGATTATTTTTGGTGGCTTGCCCATTTGCCCCCAAGCAACTACCATGATCAGAGAAGAAAACAACAAGAGTATTATCTGCAAGGCCTTGTTTTTCTAATTCATCGACGATACGACCAAATTGCTCATCAACACCGTTGACCATAGCCATATATTCTTTGAAATATTGAGGTCCATAGCCTTCTTGATATTCAGTATCCCACTGTACATTAGGGCGTGTATTTAGCTCTTTTGACGTTTTACCTTGATATGCATCAAGGTATTTTTTCGGTACTTGATCATAAGGTGAATGAGGAGGGTTCATTGAAACCACTAATGCAAATGGTTTTGAATTATCTCTAAATTGATTGTTTTCATTTTTGAGGAACTTGATTGCCATATCCGCTTCATGTTCAGGTCCCCATTGATCAATGTAAATTGGTTTATCACGAGGGGTATCGTTTGCCCAATACATTGGTTTCAAATGTAAATCATAAGTGCCGTAAGAATACCAGAAATCAAAACCATGGCGTCTATCCGGTGCAGCCCATTCATTCCAATAACGACCTTCCATTGGATTGTTGTAACTTTCAATAAATGGTTCGTAAGGTGCATCAAGGTGCCATTTACCAATATAGCCAGTGCTGTAATCGAGAGATTTTAAAACATCCGACCAACATTTTGCATAAGGCGATAAATCGATACCCACTTTGCCACCATAGTCATGTGCATTTCCTGTAATACCATTACGAACAGGGTATTGACCAGTCATAAACATGCCACGAAATGGAGAACAAAGAGGGTAGTTTGAAGCCATCTGCGTCATTACTTTGGATTGTTTCGCAAATTTATTCAAATTAGGTGTGATTGAAGGATCTTCCCCCATAAACTGTAATGCATGAGCACGCATTTCATCTGGGAAAACAATTAATAGGTTAGGGGCATTCTCTGGGCGCGAGCGCGGGTTAGAAGTTGAACTCTCTGAATTAGCAATAACAGGGGTAGAAACAGTCATTGCTGCACCGCTGGCTGCGAGTCCTTTGATAAAAGTTCTGCGGGAAACAGTCATTGCTTCCTCCTATTTTACGTTTACTTTCGAATTGGTGTATTTATCTTATTTATACTTTTGCATAATATCAAAAAGTAAGTTAACGAAAGATCAAGAATTGAAAGGGAGATCACAGAATGATGTCAAATTGTAAGCAAATTGACAGCTAAAATAGGAGTTGTAATATTGTTAAGAATAGATTAACTTTTCATTGTTTTGTATATCATGTTGATTTATATGCTTATTATTTATTTTGTGATGATGATAACAAAAATACTTAAAAGCCTTCATTTTCAGCCTGAAAATTGTATATCAGAAAGTGTAAGTATTTTTCTTTCGTTTGTTTTCATTGTCCTTTGATGATCCACCAAGATGTGCTTTTAAATTCAAAGTTTTTAACGACCTTCATGCCTAATTTTTGATGTGCTTTTAGTGACCGAATATTTTCACTATTAACAAATGCGATAGGGTTTCCGCCATGTAAAGAACAGATTTGTTGGTAGAGATTTTTTAATAGTGATTTTCCTCGGTGCGATTTATCAATACAAACAGGGCCATAAAACCAATTGTTTTGTGTTATTTCTGGAAATTGTTGATTAATAGCTTGAGCAATTGGAGGGATCGAAAAAGAGGTGACAGGAAAGCTAAAAACAACAGCAACAATATTTTTTTGGTAGAGTGCAACAATGGCGTTAGTGCTACTTTGATACATCGTCTCAACTTTATTTAGAGGGTATTCACCATATAATCCACCTTGTTGAGATTCTGAATTTGCCTGTAATAGTCGTGCTACTGCACTTATATCTTTAGCAGTCATTTTTTGAAATATATAATTCATTTTTTATTCCTTTTGGCTCTAGCTTATAATCCTAGTATATAAAAAATGATATATATTACAAAAATATATTAAAAATACTAAAGTTAAACTTATCAATTCTTCTTTAGGTGATTTATTTATTACTAATTAAAATTCTTTTTATAAATAAGCAGTAATGTTACTTAAATTATTACTGCTTTAATTATAAGGTTATTTTTTTATAATCGGATTATAGAGAATCAAAATTGTTTACCAGCCATAAGCTAATCCACCTCCAATAATAATTTCTTTTTCGCTATTAATGGAAGAGTTTAATCGAAATGCAATATCGTTATTGGGTTTATATTGTACACCTCCAGCAAATGCTGTACCTGTTCGATAATTACTAATACCAATTCCGCCACTTAGGGTATGATGAGCAAGATAAGGAATGCTAGTCATTGCAACTGATGATGCAATACCCGCAAATACTTTTTTTTCTAACGCGATAATTTCTTTGTCTAAATTTGCAACTGAATCAGTAATTTCGGCCTGTCTTTTCCTGTAATAATGATCAAAATCATTAACATGGGTTTTGATATTACCGATATCTGTACTAACAGTTCTCTTTAGCTGATTGATAGTATTATTTGTTGCTATTCTATTTTTATCTACCATTTTTTTAGTCTGAATAAGATTAACGGCATCTGTATTATTTTTACCGTCACTAATATTAACTAATCGAGAAGTGTGTTGATTTTCAATGTTTCCAAATGATACTGTATTTTCTTCTGTTGCTAATGAATTAGTACCAATAGCAACTGAGTGTGCACTTTTAGCTTGGCTATTTGTTCCTATTGCAATTGAACCGTTACCAGATGCATTACTTTGATCACCAAATGAAACACTAGGAATATTAACAGTTATTGGTGATTCTTTATTTTCTTTTATTGAATGTGTGTTTGAATAGGAGAAGTTTGGAAATAAAAAAACAATTAAAAATAATTTTTTAAATAACATTTAATTTAATCCTTTAATGATCTTAGGTGGTATAAATTAATGCTAAATGATTAATTTTTTCATCACAAACAAAAAAATCTGTATTCATTCTTAAAAATAGTTCTAAATAAAATACTAAGCTATTTAATATGTGTTTAATAGTTGTTGTTCATTAATAGTACTTAATAAATATTTATTTTATAAAAAAACTGTATCTTAATTAAGATACAGTTTAGGATAAAAAAGTTATTAATGTTTTTTTCTAAAGGCAAAAGCGACAGAGATTGCTTGTAGTAAACACATGGTTGACGTTTGAGAACGAAAGGTTTTTATTTGAGCTTCTTTAACAGTTAAACAAACATCGCTTAAACTCGCTAATGGGCTAATTGGACTATCAGTAACAATAATCTGTTTTGCTTCTTTGTAAGTTGCCATTTCACACATTTTTTGCATTTCATCTGAATACGGGTGGAAGTGAATACCAAAGAGTACATCACGATGCGTAATGTTTCTTAATTGCTCTTTGTACATTCCACCTAGACTGTTGACAAAAACAGTCTCACAAGAGATATGCGAGAGAGCATGAAAAAAATAACTTGCAGCACTGAATGAGTGATGAAAGCCACAAATATAAATTGTGTCAGCGTGTTCGAGCAATTGTAATGTTTTATTTAACATTTCTCTGTGAGTCTGATTTGCCAATTGTTGCAATGAATGGCTATTTGCTTGCGCAAATTCTTGCAAAATATAGGCAGGCTCATTCAGATTAGGAGGCTCCTCTTTATATTTTTGTTTATAAGTTAAATTTTCATTTTCATTTACCATTTCATTCATCAAGTGATTTTGAAATAACTGTTTCATTTCATTAAAGCCATTGAAATGAAATGCGTTGGCAAAACGAATTAATGTCGATGGAGGAACATTTGCTTTATCTGCAAGGATTGCAATTGTATCAAATGCCACACTGTTTTTATTATCAAGTAGATAATGTGCAACCTGCTGTAGCCTTTTACTTAATCCATTATAGCGGGAGCGAACTTGTTCCTGTAGTTCATTCAGATTTGTTGCAGTAGACATAGTGCCCTCAATAAAAATACTATTGTAATTGTAGTGTTTTTTGCATGGTATTTGAATGTTTTTAGCTAATAATATTTAAAATGAAATATAGAGTTAATTCCAAATAAATGAATAACCTAAAGGTAATTATTTGATGTTTAAAACTCTATTTTATTTATTGTTTACTGATTTCATAATAACTTTATGAAATTAATGTTCTTTATTTGGAGTTAAATGAAATTATTATTTCATTTAACTAAGGTGATATTAATAATGATATTGCTTTCATTGTGGCGTTTTGTTTTATTTCACCTTATTTGTTTTATCTTGTTGTAAGTTTGGCTTAAATTGTTATTTTTATTTATCAGTGTTTTCTTTATTTGAAATATGAAGTGTTTTAATATCTTTGTGCGCGATGATTGATATTTATAATATAACGCTTGTTTTATTTATTAATGATAGTAATTTATCTCTATCTTAATTGAAATTTATTTTTATTGGTTGAAATTCTCATATGCAAAACGATCACCCGTGGATTAATTTATTAATGCACTATTGTCATGATCATTACTCAGAAATGATGCCAGTTATATTTTTTATTTGTATTGTTGGTATTATTTTTGGCGTTATACGTGAAATGCGCTGGTTATCCGTTTTTTTTACGGTTCCTCTAATTATTATTGTATTTTTCTTAATAAGTTCTAATTTAGGATAAATGAAGGGAACAATTGTTTTTATAGTTAGGCAAATGTTGTATTAATCTTATTTCGTTTCTTATTTTTACCTCTATATTTATTCTTTTTATTATGTATATAAACACCCACCAATATACCTATCTTATTTTGAAAAAATTCAACTATGGCACTGATTAGATAATCAGCAGAGTGACTAATAAGAGCTCATTACTTATTGATTATTATTGATAATGATAAGCAAATTATTTGTTGAACTATGGGCTAACAATTTACTCTAGATATACTAGACTATGTAACATTATCTTAATGAATTGGAAACTATTGGGTTTTTATTATGCAATGGCGAAATAATGCGTCTCGCTATGGGCACTTGTCACTCCTTTTACATTGGGGGATGGCGCTTACTGTCTATGGTATGTTTGCTTTAGGGCTTTGGATGGTGACATTAGGGTATTATGATAGTTGGTATCATTCTGCACCTGAAATACATAAAAGCATTGGTATTCTTTTATTTATTGTTTTGATAGTGCGAGTGATATGGCGTTGGATTTCTCCACCTCCAAAAGCTTTATCAAGTTACAGTAAACTGACACGTATTAGTGCTCATATTGTACATATGCTTTTATATTTAATCTTATTTTCTATTCTGATTAGCGGTTATTTAATTTCGACTGCTGATGGACAAGCTATATCTGTATTTGATTGGTTTTCTGTACCTGCCATTTTTACTGGAGAAGCAAAACAAGCAGATTTAGCTGGTGATATTCATCTTTATTTAGCCTGGGCTGTGGTTTTATTATCGCTATTACATGCTGCTGGTGCTTTAAAACATCATTTTATTGATAAAGATGTCACGTTAAAACGCATGCTAGGAATGCGGACTAAATAATTAAACTTATAAAACGAGATTATGGAGATAATAATGTTTAAGAAAGCTTTATTAGGTTTAACTGCAGGTGCGTTGTTATTTAATGCAAGTACTGCTTTAGCAGCAGATTATGCTATTGATAAACAAGGTCAACACGCATTTGTACAGTTTCGTATCCAACATTTAGGCTATAGCTGGTTATATGGCACTTTTAAAGATTTCGATGGTACATTTAGCTATGATAAAGAAGATCCATCAAAAGACAAAGTTGATGTCGTAATTAAAACAGGAAGTTTAGATACTAATCACGCAGAACGCGATAAGCACTTACGTAGTGCTGATTTCTTTAATACAAGTAAATATCCTGAAGCTCGATTCGTTTCAACACAAGTGACTCGTGATGGCGAAAACTATATCGTTACAGGAGATTTAACATTAAATGGTGTAACGAAACCTGTTTCATTAAATGCAAAATTAATTGGTGAAGGTACTGATCCTTGGAAAGGTTACCGTGCTGGTTTTGAAGCAACGGGTAAAGTGAATCTGAAAGAGTTTAATTTTAAATCAGACTTAGGGCCAAAATCACAAGAAGCAGAGTTAATTATCTCTATTGAAGGTGTAAAAAAAGCGTAATTAAATACTTTTTGTAAGGTAATAAACCCTTTTATTATCTAGATGATTTATAAACCGATACTTTAACGTATCGGTTTTTTTATGCACAATCATGATGAATGATCTTATACTTAAGTAATAATTTTTATTTTTTAATAGGACTAATATTTATTTTAAGGTTTTATCGATTTTTAGTCAGTGTAAAGATAGGTCACGATAAAGAAACCATCTATTTATTTAACGGGAAAGAGTCATAATGAAAAAATTACGTCATACTTTTTTGGGTACTCTATTTATATCTGGTCTTTTCACAGTAGGTATTACTGATGCTGATGCATGTACTCGGCTTGTTTATTTAGGAGACAATAATCAAATTATTACGGCTCGCTCAATGGACTGGAAATATGACATAGGAACAAATTTATGGATATTTCCACAGGGGATGCAACGTTCGGGAGAAGCTGGTGATAATTCGATAAAATGGACATCTAAATATGGAAGCGTAATTGCATCTGGTTATGATATTTCTACAACAGATGGCATGAATGAAAAAGGTTTAGTAGCTAATTTATTGTGGTTGGCTGAGTCTGATTATCCAGCATACACCAAAGAAAAACCAGCTATTTCAATTTCTGCATGGGCACAGTATGTGTTAGATAATTTTGCTTCGGTCGAAGAAGCCGTGAATGCATTAGACAGTGAGCCTTTTATTGTATTGACGGATAAAGTTCCTGGGCAAGATAGAATGGCTACACTACATCTTTCTCTTTCAGATGCAACGGGAGATAGCGCCATTATTGAATATATAAATGGAAGGCAAGTGATTCATCACAGTAAAGAGTATCAAGTGATGACGAACTCTCCTATTTTTTCAGAACAGCTAGCGTTGAATAGTTATTGGCAACAAATTGGTGGAACCGTGATGTTACCAGGGACTAATCGTGCTTCAGATCGTTTTGCCCGAGCTTCTTTTTATGTGAATGCCATTCCTAAAGCTCAATCGAGTAAAAAATCGCTCGCTAGCGTATTTGGTGTGATCAGAAATGTATCTGTACCTTATGGATTAAGTACAGTTGAATCACCAGAAATATCATCTACACGCTGGAGAACAGTGGCTGATCATAAAAACCAATTATATTTTTTCGAATCCGCATTATCGCCGAATATCTTTTGGGTTAATTTAAAAGAAATTGATTTTTCAAAAGAGAGTGGGAAAGTAATGACATTACCATTAGGTGAAGAGCAATCGATAATCTATTCAGCTGATGCTACAAGTCATTTTAAACCTGCAGAGCCTTTTAAATTTCAAGGATTAGATAATATACCTTTAAATAACTAGCTGAGTATTCACAATATCTAATATGAAATTATCCGCAATATTAAATATGATAGAGACATCTAAAGTGACAAGAAAAATGATGTCTTTATTACTTATCTTAAATGGTATTTTCATCATTTATTCCATTTTGCTGTCTCGTGGTGTTTATCTGGATTGGGAGATTCATGGTTTTTCAGCATGGCTAAAATCCTTAGGTGTATTAAAACTGCTCGATATACCTAAGGTAATGTTAGGTTGCGCATTAATTTTGCTTTCAATATTTATGTATCTTGGTGCCAGAATTGCGTGGTGTGTCTCTTTGATTTTATTAGCCACCATTGTTTTTCTCGATGTCGCTGTTTATCAGCAAATGGACTTTCAATCCTGTTTTTCTTTTATTTTAGCGATTGGGTTGTTAATAAGCTGGCGTGCATTTCCACATCATAGTTTAACTAGTGCAGGCTTTGTGGCCTTTATCTGCACTCTTTCTTTGCTGTTATTCTCAATGCTGGGAAGTCTTTATATTGGCGATGAATTTAAACCACATATTACAACATTAATGGATGCATTCTATTTTTCTATCGTCTGTATGACGACACTAGGATTTGGCGATATTGTGCCAATTAGCACAAATGCACGTATTTTTACTCTCACTGTTGTTATCTTGGGAATAACTGTTTTTACTACTTCCATTGTGTATGTCATGGGATTTCTTGCGCGCGGCACTCGCGATATTGTTAAGAAAAGGATCGCTAAAATGCATAATCATTTTATTATTATTGGTTCATCAGCATTGGCTTCTCAGTTAGAAAAAGGGCTAAGAGAACAAGGGAAACCCGTTATTGCGATTTGTGTTGATAAAAATAGAGCCTCCTATGATGCTCAAGCCAATATTATTGAAGGTGATCCTACTAATCTTAAAACATTGCTATCTGCCAATATCGCGAAAGCAAGTTGGGTTGTGACTTTATCTGAAAGTGATGCAGAAAATACCTTTATTTTGTTGACTATCCAAGAATGTTCTAATGTTGATGCCAAATTGATCACTATTATTAATCAAGATGAAAATAGAGATAAAATCAGTCGGTTACGCCCAGATATGTTATTTTCTTTAGCATCATTAGGTAAAGAAATTATGATGAAAGTTTTGTGTGGTGAATCTATTTCTTCCTCAGATGTGACTAATTTGCTGTTAAACAAATATTTAAAATCATAATCTTGATAAAACCTTCTTTACGAAAGATCGTGATTACAATAAGATGTATTTAAAATGCATCTTAAGTGAGGTTGAATGATGGAACTTGTAAATTATAAAACAATGCCAGAGTGGACTCGCACATCCATTCCTTTAGCGTTGTTAGAACGCCACAATACAAAGGAAGGTACTTATGCTCAAATGCGAGTCCTGCAAGGTAATATGACATTTATTGTATTTAATGATGATGGTTCACAAATTTCGGTGGATTGTGATATAGAAAACCAACCACCTCTAATTCAGCCTCAACAGTGGCATAAAATTGATAAAGCGAGTGATGATGTACGTTGCCAGCTCTCTTTTTTATGTGCTCCAGAAGATAAGTTATTTAAAGAAAACGACTTATCATTACCCCATTCTGAAGTACGCTATATGGCAACGTTTACCCAGCCTTGTAAGGTGTTAGATTTAGGTGCTGGTCGTGGTCGAAACAGCTTTTATTTAGCGTCTCAAGGTTATGATGTAACAGCGTTAGATATTAATGCTTCACATATTGATGCTATTGAAACAGTTAAAACCAAAACAGGATTAGCGGTAAAAAGTGGCTTATATGATATTAATGAAGCTTCACTTACAGAGAAATACGATATTATTCTTTCAACCGTTGTATTGATGTTCTGCCAACGGGAGCGTATTGAAAGTATTATTAAAAATATGCAGGAATGTACCAACTCTAACGGTATCAATGTAATTGTTTGTCCTGTTGAATCGTCAAATAGTGATCCTGCAGAAATTCCTTTTAAGACCTTTTTACGTCAAGGCGAGTTAGCGGATTATTATAAAGACTGGGAAATCATCAAATATAATGAAAACCCAGGTCATTTACATAAAACAGATGCCAATGGTAATCGTATCGCCTTAAATTTTGCTACTTTAATCGCACGCAAAAAATAGTTAATAACTATTATCTCTTTTAAATACCCCAAATAATTGGGGTGTTTTTTTATCTGTTTAAGTGAATTTTATTGTTGCGGTGATTTATTGCTTTTAATATCTAGGGTTTGGTCTTTTTGCTCTTTTGCCTCAGATTTTTGCAATATCCGCTCTAATAAAACCGTATAGATAGGGCGACCACCTAATAGTTGCGCCAACATAGTTGCACCTAAACAGGTAATGATCATAGGCAGGATCAGCTGATAATTATCCGTCATTTCTAATACGAGAACGATCCCTGTTAGAGGTGCTCTTACCGTTGCTGCGAATAACGCGCCCATCCCTGCAATAGCAAACGTACCAATTTGAATTTGATAATCAGGGAAAAGCAAGGTTGCAGTTAATCCGAATGCGCTACCAAATAGAGTACCAAGTGCTAGAGTAGGTGCGAATATACCGCCAGGAGCACCAGAGGCAAAACTGATAATAGATGTGATAGTTCGTAAAATAAAGAAAAGTAACAGTGCAATAAGAGAATATTGTCCGGTACTGAGTGCTGGGATAATGCTAAATCCACCGCCAGTAATTTCAGGAATAATTAGTGCCAATAGACCACAAAGCCCACCAATAATACCGCCGGTTAAAACAAAACGTGAGGTTTTATCTTGATAAAAATGTTGGAATTGTGTTTGGACATAGAAAAGTAATTTACTGAATATAACGCCAATAATGCCAAATAACATCCCCAAAACTAAATATAACCAGAGTGTATTTAGTGGTGCAGATGAAAATTTACCGATATGAATAACACCGCCTTCACCATTAAATAGGCGAAAAACAATGCAAGACATAATAACGCCAATAAAGACCGCTTTAATTGAAATAAGACTGTATTTAAATTGAGGTCGCATCTCCTCAATAATAAATAAAATACCAGCCAGAGGCGCATTAAAAGCAGCGGTTAATCCCGCGGCGGCTCCTGTAGCTAATAAAGTATGGCGTGACTCTTTATCATTTACCCGAGAAATATCGTTTACGAGCTGACCGATATTGGCGCCTAATTGAACTGTTGGGCCTTCTCGACCTAATACCATTCCTGAACCTAATGTTCCAATACTAGCAATAAATTTTACTGGTAATACTCGCCACCAACGAACTGGGCGAATATCTATCATTGCCCCTTCAATTTCAGGGATACCAGATCCCCCTGATTCCGGTGAGAATTTCTTGACTAAATAGTAACCTAGCATTGCTAAAATAGAGGAGAAGAGCAATGTACTCATTGCAAGAACATAAGGATTGGTGAAGGTTTTGACGAGCTCTTCTTGTCTAAAATTTATAACCCAACTCACGCTTTTTTCAAATAAAACACCTACTAATCCTGCAAGCGAACCGACTATAGCAGACAGTAGCAGGACTTTCAGTGGTGCAAGGTTGGTCTCTTGTGCTTTTCTGAATAAATTAAAACGTCGTTCATTTTGGCTATTTTGGATAGATTTACGGTTATGCATAACTTTGATTTATGTATTGTAACAATGAACGTAATGATAGCGTAATTTTGTATTGAAGTGATATTTCTCACATAACGTAATCAATTTTAGATTTAGTCGTTTTTTTTTCTAGCATATTTTCACTTTTTCATCTTTAGTGTAATTGATAACAAAAAAGACATATTTAGATAACATTTGGACGAGAAAGGGTAAATTATGGATTTCATCACAAACATATTAAGCGCTATAAATGGCGTGGTATGGGGAGTTCCGATGCTTGTCGGTATTCTCGGTATCGGTCTTTTTATGCAGTTTCGACTTGGTTTTTTACCTATTAGGAAATTAGGTACAGGGTTTAAACTTTTATTTGAGAAAAATGATAAAAGAGGCGAAGGGCAAATATCGCCATTTAATGCATTGATGACTGCATTATCTGCCACTATCGGAACTGGTAATATTGCCGGTGTTGCAACGGCGGTTGTCTTAGGTGGTCCCGGGGCATTGTTTTGGATGTGGATGACAGCATTAGTGGGAATGGCAACCAAATATTCAGAAGCTGTGCTTGCTGTACGTTTCCGTGAAGTTGATAAATATGGGAACTATGTCGGTGGGCCAATGTATTATATCAAAAATGGATTAGGTAAAAATTGGGTTTGGTTAGGTACTGTTTTTGCTGTTTTTGGTAGTTTTGCGGGGTTTGGTATTGGTAATACAGTACAAGCCAACTCTGTGGCTGATGTATTGGAAAGTAACTTTGGTATTTCGACCACAATCACCGCTATTGTTTTGGTTGTTTTAGTTGGTGCCGTATTAATTGGGGGCATTAAGCGTATTGCTGATGTTGCTGGTAAATTAGTTCCTATTATGACTGTTGGTTATTTTGGTGCAGGTATTGTTGTTTTAGCACTGAATGCAACTGCGATCCCAGATGCTATTGTCCTTATTGTTAAATCTGCATTTACGCCCGTTGCTGCTCAAGGTGGGTTTGCTGGTGCCGCTGTTTGGGCTGCGATCCGTTTTGGTGTAGCGCGTGGTGTTTTCTCAAATGAAGCGGGATTGGGTAGTGCGCCTATTGCTCATGCAACGGCAAAAACACAAAATCCTGTTCGCCAAGGTTTGATTGCGATGTTAGGGACTTTTATTGATACCATCATTGTCTGCTCTGTAACAGGATTAACTATTATTATCACAGGACAATGGCTAACAGGGCAAAGTGGAGCAACATTAACCGCTGCATCATTCTCTACCGCTATTCCGGGTGGTAACTATATTGTGGCAATTGCATTAGCCATTTTTGCATTTACCACGATTTTAGGTTGGAGCTTTTACGGTGAGAAATGTGTGCAATATCTTTTTGGACCTAAAGCGATTACACCATTTAGGGTTGCATGGTTAATTGCGTTACCAGTTGGTGCAACGCAATCATTAGAGTTTGTCTGGTTGTTAGCCGATACACTTAATGCAATGATGGCTATTCCTAACTTAATCGCATTAGCTTTATTAAGCCCAGTTGTTTATCGTTTAACAAGAGATCATATAAAAGATGTTAACGCTGATAATATTGGGTTAGATAAAGAAACTCATCCAGTGAACAAAAAAGAAGCCGAAGCAGAGTAACTCGTTCTTACTTATTGGCTAAAAAACACAACACAAAAACCGTATGCACTTAAAATTTGGCATACGGTTTTTTTATGGTGGTAACTTAAAGTGTGAGAAATTACAGATAATAAAAAGCCTTCTGGGGAGAAGGCGAAGAGATGAGTATAGATATTATATTTATAAGAATTTAGAAAAGAGAGATAACCTTATTCTTTCAGACTGATGAAGATATTTTTCACTTGGCTATAAGCATCTAACATCATTTTATGCGTTTCACGTCCTAAACCTGATTTTTTGTAACCCCCAAATGGTGCATGAGCTGGGAGTTCGTGATAAGTGTTAACCCACATACGACCAGTTCTTACTGCTTTTGCAACACGTAAAGCTCGGTTAATATCTTGAGTCCAAACACCACCACCGAGACCATATTCAGAGTCATTCGCCATTTCGATCACTTCATCTTCATTATCGAATGGAATAACACACAATACAGGTCCAAAAATTTCTTCTCGGGCTACACGCATTTGGTTTGTTGCGTTGATGATGATAGTAGGACGAACAAAGAATCCGTCATCATAGCCTTCACCCGTAATACGCTCACCACCTGTTAAAACAGTTGCACCTTCTTTTTTCGCGAGTTCAACGTAGGCTAAGATGGTATCCATTTGATCTTGACTAACTTGTGTACCCATTTGTGTATTAGGATCAAGGGGATCACCGACACGAATACTCTCAAATTCAGTTTTTAATGCTTTCAAGAATTCATCATGAATATCTTTATGTAAGAACAGACGCGAACCTGATTCACAAGCTTGTCCTTGGTTCATCAATATAGCTAATGCTGAATATTTGACTGCTTTTTTCATATTTGCATCAGGGAACACAATATTGGCTGATTTACCGCCTAATTCTAATGTTGCTGGAACCATTTTTTTCGCTGCTGCTTCTGCTACGGTATAACCCACATTGGTAGAACCTGTAAACGCCAGTTTATCAATATCTTGATGCTCTAAAATAGCTTGTCCTACAACAGATCCACGTCCCGTAACAATATTAATTACACCAGCTGGTAATATTTCATTTAAAATACGACCTAGCTCTAATAATGAAAGGGAAGTCAGTGTTGCTGGGTTTATTACGACAGTATCACCCGCGGCAATTGCTGGCGCTAATTTCCATGCAGCCATTAATAATGGGAAGTTCCATGGAATAATTTGTCCAACTACACCAATGGGTTCACGAATAACAAGGCTAATGGTATTTTCGTCTAGGACGGCACTTTCATCGGTATGAGAGCGTATCACGCCTGCAAAATATCGAAAATGGTCAATAGAGGCAGGTAAATCTATGTTTTTCGACTCATTGAGTGGCTTACCATTATCTAATGATTCAATCCAAGCAAAGCGTTCTTGCTCTTGCTCTAAGCGATCTGCAATTTTTAATAAGAGGGCTTGACGCTCTGCTGGAGATGTTTTACTCCATGTTTTGAATGCATTACGTGCGGCAGTGACTGCGCGATCTACGTCTTCGGCACTTCCTGATTGGTATTCACTTAGTAATTCACCGGTTGCAGGGCTATAGGTTTTAGTTGTTTTTTGCGATGTGCTAGTTACCCATTCTCCTCCAATTAGCATTTTGTAGCTTTCTAGAGGACGAAATTCTGATGGAACATTATTTAATTTAATCATTTTTAATCTCCAATGTAGGGGTGAGCATCATTTAAACTTATAGTTTCATTTCGTAATACTCGTGCCAATAACATATATCAAATGAAATAATTTGATTAGCTATTGATGCAATAGGTAATATTAACTATAAAAAATAGTAATGAATATTACGGATTTAACAAAAATGAATTAACTTAATCGTTTCATCTATCAGTCTTTATATAATTAAATAAAAAATACCCATCCGTTATTCTTCAATATTCTTTCTTATTTACTTATTAAAGGTGTAATGCGATTAAGCAATCTGTTTAAAAAAGCAGGCTTTAGACTTATGTGAGATCAAAAGATAAAAAAAGAGATATTAAAAGATTCACTAGAAATTGCGTTAGATCAAACAACATTTAAATTGTTCAATATTGCACTTTCTCTCTGATAAAAATGGCGTATTCTTATGTTGCATATAGAATGCAACTTATAAAAATAAAGCGTTATCTTATAATTAGAAGGAATACGATATGTATTGTGTGCAATGTGAACAAACAATGAAAACGCCTGTAGGCAATGGTTGTGCCTATGCGCAAGGTATGTGTGGTAAAACAGCAGAAACTTCAGATCTTCAAGATTTACTGGTTGCTGTGTTGGAAGGGCTTTCTGCTTGGGCATTAGCGGCACGTAGTGTTGATATTATTGATCATGATGTAGACAGTTTTGCGCCTCGCGCTTTTTTCTCTACATTAACTAACGTCAACTTTGATTCTGATCGTATTGTCGGTTATGCGAAAGAAGCTATCTATTTCCGTGAAAGTCTAAAATCTCGTACCTTAGCAAAAAATGCAGCGATTCAAGTCACTAATCCAAGAGCTGAAATTCAATTAGCTGGAAATGATTTAGACAGTTTACAAAAACAAGCCCAGCTTTTTGCCTTAAATGGTGATAAAGCACAGATTGGTGATGACCTTCATGGTTTACGTATGCTGTGTTTATATGGCTTAAAAGGCGCGGCGGCTTATATGGAACATGCGCATGTTTTAGGTCAATACGATAATGAAATTTATGCAGAGTATCACCGTTATATGGCGTGGTTAGGAACTGATCCTGCTGATATGAATGAATTGTTAGAAAATGCGATGGGCATTGGCCAAATGAATTTCCGCATTATGGCAATTTTGGATAAAGGTGAAACACAAGCTTATGGTAATCCAACGCCAGTTGCGGTTAATGTGCGTCCTGTTGCGGGTAAAGCAATATTAATTTCGGGCCATGACCTGAAAGATTTACAAATGCTACTTGAGCAAACAGAAGGTAAAGGCATCAACATTTATACCCATGGTGAAATGTTACCTGCTCACGGTTACCCAGAACTTAAAAAATACAAACACTTAGTGGGTAACTATGGCAGTGGTTGGCAGAATCAGCAAATTGAATTTGCGAAATTCCCAGGCCCTGTGCTAATGACATCAAACTGCATTATTGATCCTAATGTGGGTAATTACGGTGATCGTATTTGGACGCGTAGTATTGTTGGCTGGCCGGGCGTAAAACATATTACTGGTGATGATTTCTCTGAAATGATAGACCAAGCACAATCACTAGAAGGTTTCCCATATAGCGAAATTGAGCATTTAATTACGGTTGGTTTTGGTCGTGAAACACTATTAAATGCAGCTGATACAGTGATTGATTTAGTTTCACAGAAAAAATTACGTCACGTTTTCTTAGTGGGTGGTTGTGATGGTAGCCGTGGTGAGCGTAGTTATTACACTGATTTAGCAAGAGAAATCCCACAAGATTGTTTAATTATGACATTGGCGTGTGGTAAATACCGCTTTAATAAATTAGATTTTGGTACTTTAGAAGGGTTACCACGCTTACTTGATGTGGGTCAGTGTAACGATGCTTACTCTGCGATTATGCTAGCAGTTAATCTAGCTGAAAAATTAGGCTGTGGTGTCAATGATTTACCACTGTCCTTAATTTTGTCTTGGTTTGAGCAAAAAGCGATTGTTATTTTATTAACTCTGCTTTCATTAGGCGTAAAAAACATTTATACCGGCCCTACAGCACCTGCGTTCTTAACAGACAATCTGCTGGCGGTCTTAAATGAGAAGTTCGGTATGCGCTCAATTACTACACCAGAACAAGATCTTAAAGAGATCCTTTCAGCTTAATCGTTTAATTCATCATCATTGCCGAGGCTTACGGGCTTCGGTAAGGAATAAATATCCATGACGATGCCAAGTTCCCTTTGTCCTAATCGTATGCAGGTTCACTCAATTGTTCAGGAAACCCCTGAAGTGTGGACACTAAATTTAATTAATCATGACTTTTATTCATACAAACCAGGCCAATTTGCATTGGTTAGTATCAATAATAGTGATGAAATAATGCGTGCTTATACCATTTCATCTTCTCCAGGATTAAGCCCTTTTGTCACTTTAACTGTTCGCCGTTTAGAAAATGGTATCGGTTCAGGTTGGTTAACATCACAAGTAAAACCGGGTGATTATCTTTGGTTATCTGATGCCCAAGGTGAATTTACTTGTGCAGGTAAAGAAGATGCGCGCTATTTAATGTTAGCCGCAGGGTGTGGTGTTACCCCTGTAATGTCGATGACACGTTGGTTGCTAAATAATCAGCCAAAAGCAGATATCACGGTTATTTTTAATATTCGTGAACAAAGCCAGTTTATCTTTGAGAAAGAGTGGATCGAATTAGCCAATGCGTATCCCTATAATCTCAATTTTATTATGATGCCTAAATTACCTGACAATAAAGGATTATTTAGTGGACGCATTTCTCAAGAAAAACTAGCAGCGTTAGTACCTGATATTGCGAGTCGTACTGTTATGTGTTGTGGCCCAAATAGTTACATGGAAGATACAGGACGTTTTGCAAGAAATCTTGGTGTACCGGCTGAGAATATCTTTATGGAACGTTTTGGTGATGAACCTGTTTGTGTTGATGAAAATGAACAATTAACCATGACTATTCGTCATCCATTATCGCAAATTAAAGTTCCTGTTGGTGTCACTTTGTTAACAGCAATGGAAGAGAATAAAGTACCCGTTTTTGCTGCTTGTCGTGCAGGTGTTTGTGGTAGTTGTAAAACGCGAATTGTTAGTGGTGATTATGATGTTTCCAGCACCAGTACATTAACGGCTGAAGAGATAGCTCAAGGTTATGTCTTAGCATGCAGTTGTCGTTTAAAAGGAGATGTTGAGCTCGCTTAACCTCTTTTTTCCATTAAATATTTCCTTCTACTTTCCTGTTTTTTACCCTGTTAATTTATTAACAGGGTTTTTTATGTCTATTCTTCGCATTAAAAAACGAATAATCTGGAAAATACTTCTCTTTATTTTTAATTAAAGAAGGTTTTTATTTATTCAGAATAATAAAAATATTGTCAACGATGACTAATTAAAAATATATTTTAGTTAGTGGGAGTTTCCTTATAAACATTCTGCTATTATTTAAACTATTGACTGGATAAGGGGGGATATATGAAAAAAATGTTAGTTATTTGTTTGTTTAGTGTCATGTTATCTGGTTGTGAAAAACCGCAACAAACCCTTGATGGTTCTAATGTAGAGTCGCTACGTATCTCAATTGTTGAAATGCGCAATTCACTTCCCCTTGATGAACAAGCGCGTTTTGATGAAGCAATAGAATTAGCGATCCTTAATGATATTAATTTTAATGATTTAGTGATCGCTGGTCGTCATAAAAATTCGGATATTATTACTCGTAAAATGTGCCAATCATTAGATGGTAAAACAGTAAAAGAAATATTTTCACAGGCAGAAGAAATAAGAGTACAAAAATTAGCATTTAAATAATCAATTAATAAACAGATTATCTTTTACTATATGATTTTTGATATTGTAGGAGAACTTCATTTCTTTTTTATATATCAGTTTCGAATGTAATTGTATTATTTAATTGCATAATGAATATTACGGGCTGTTTTTCAATAGAACTTAAACAAAATCCTTATCGTGCTTTTCATTATAGTGTGAGTGGTTATAATGCGCGCGCATTCGCAAGAAAAGTGCAGTATCTCGTTAGGCGAGGCTCCTATACAAACACAGGTTACTGATCTGACGACGTCGAGAGACGCCCAAGATTAGGACAGGATATATCGACCGAAGGTATATCCCCATGTAACTTCCAGTATTCATCGGATACGTTGTATAGTGCTAAAACCGAGACGTGTAGATAGCTTTTGCATTCTCGCTTCTGGTTTCGCCCCTATGGAGAACTGATTTGCTAAACACAAACAGTAATAGGGAACCACAAAAATGACTTTCAATACTCAAAACAAAATGGATGCTGTCTTAGTTGCAGATGCATCCTTAAACACACCACAAAATCATTCAACACAAGATCAATACAATCGTTTAAAAGATGATTCAACGGTTAGCGCGTATATGAGCCAATCTTATATTGCGGTTTCTGTTGCCGATTCAGTTGAGAATGTAAAAGCCCAACTGGTTAATGATTTAAAAGATGAATTAATTCCAACCTATCTCTATGTTGTTGATAAAGATAATTATCTTAATGGGATTTTACCTGTTAAATCATTATTAACTGCGGCAAATGATCTATTTGTGTCTGATGTTATGCGTCAAACTTTTTTCTCTGTATCACCTGAACAGAATCGACATGATGTGTATCAATTGATTAGCCATAGCGGTTTAGACAGTGTACCTGTGATGCATTTTGGAAAATTAGTGGGTGTGTTACGTCCTCAAGATATTGCAGAATTGATTGAAGATGAAAATACCCTTGACGCCCAGATGCAAGGGGCAACGTCACCATTAGAGCAGCCTTATTTAGAAACCAGCCCAGTAACATTATGGCGTAAACGAGTTGTATGGTTATTGATGTTGTTCGTGGCAGAAGCGTATACCAGTACGGTATTACATGCTTTTGAAGATAGATTAGAAGCCGCTATTTCATTGGCATTCTTTATTCCATTATTGATTGGTACTGGCGGAAATAGCGGAACACAAATCACCTCAACGCTTGTTCGTGCGATGGCGTTAGGTGAAGTTAGCTTACGCAATGTGTGGTCTGTTTTAAGAAAAGAGATAACAACATCTATCATGGTTGCGTTAACCATGGGGATTGCGGGCTTTGTACGAGCTTGGTTCTTAGGCGTTGGCATGGAAGTGATGATTGTTGTTGGTTTAACGCTTATTTCAATCACGGTTTGGAGTGCTATTGTTTCGTCGGTTATTCCAATGGTATTAAAGCGTTTAGGTATTGATCCAGCCGTTGTGTCAGCCCCGTTTATTGCAACGCTAATTGATGGTACAGGTCTTATTATTTACTTTGAAATCGCATCTCATGTGATGAGCGAGTTTGCCTAAGACAATCCTATATATTAATTTTCATTCTCAAGATAAAGCCGATGTGATTTAACTAACACATCGGCTTTATTTTTATCTATTTGTTTTAATTTCCTATAAATTTCAATATAGCCTGACAATGGCGGCAACGGTATTGTGTTTCTCCGCGTAATACTTTGTTATGACGACGAATAGTGAGCTGATGTTTCTCTTCACAATGGCAAGCATAACGAAAAGTTTTGGCTTTAACGGTACTAACATCAAAATGATGGGTACGTTTAGCCGAAACGCCTAATACTGTTTCCATCATCCATTTCCACTCTTTTCCATGAGGCGCTACACGACCGAAATGGCGATTAACTAATAAGTGTGCCAGTTCATGGGGAATAACTTCTTCAATAAAATTCTGTTTATTTTCAATCAATAATGTAGGATTAATACGGATTTCCCAATTTGCATAATAGGCACTGCCTGCAATAGTTCCTCTCTGATTATAATGTAGAGTAGGTTCTGGGTAATTTGTATTAAGATAAAGATTAGCCTGCTGCAATTTTTCACGCAGTGTTCGCATAACGCTTTGCACTAAGGCGATGGGGATTCTTACCGTTTTCATGTTACAGAGCATATAGCGCCTTATACAAACACGCAATAAAAAGAAAACTTGCACAATATATAAATTAACATATTATTAAAAAGTATATTGATTATGGAGTTTACCATGACACAACGAGTTCAACCTGATTTATTAGATGCAATGAAATTGGCGGCTAATGAAGCGTCTAGCATGCTTAAGACGCTAGGAAATGGCGATCGCCTCTTATTATTGTGTCAATTAAGTCAGGGCGAAAAAAGTGTGAGTGAATTAGAAGAAAGTTTAGGTATACGTCAACCAACACTTTCTCAACAACTGACTGTTTTACGCAATGAAGGATTAGTGAATACTCGTCGTGATGGGAAACGTATCTTCTATTCTATTGCTGATGAAAAAGTATTAGTGCTTCTTAATACGCTTTATCAGCTTTATTGCCCTATAGCAGGTTAAGTTATGAATATAGATTGGGTTCACTTTACGCCTTTAAGTGCGGCAATAGGTGGACTAATGATAGGTGCGGCTGCCGCTATTTTATTGTTATTTAATGGTCGCATCGCAGGAATAAGTGGAATTTTAGGTGGTATTTTATCAACAAAACAGCAGGGGAATGGCTGGCGTTGGGCATTCTTAATTGGCATGCTAATCGCACCTACACTGTTTTATTTTTTTGATAAACCTTTAGCGCCAGTGATTGAAACATCGCCTTGGATGTTGATCATTGCAGGTGTGCTGGTGGGAGCGGGTACACGTTTAGGTAATGGTTGCACCAGCGGTCACGGTATTTGTGGATTAGCTCGATTATCGCGTCGTTCTATCGTTGCTGTGATAGTGTTTATGGTGACGGCTTTTATCACTGTTTATATTCAGCGTCATGTTATAGGAGGCTAATAAAATGACAAAGTTCGTTGCTTTTCTTTGTGGTCTTCTATTTAGTGCAGGGTTGATCGTGGGGGGAATGAGCAATCCGCAAAAAATTCTAGGTTTTCTGGATATTACTGGAGATTGGGATCCCTCTTTATTGATAATCATGGGAGCTGGATTGGTTGTCAGTGTGATAGGTTACCAACTAACACGCCGTAGACAACAAAGTGTATTAGCATGCCCTTTGAATATTCCAACCAATAAGGTTATTGATAAACCTCTCGTGTTGGGGAGTGTGTTATTTGGTATTGGCTGGGGATTAGCGGGGATTTGCCCAGGCCCAAGTTTGGTATTAGCGGGTGCAGGGTTTTATCAAGGTATTTTATTTGTCCTTGCGATGATTGCGGGTTGGCTGTTAATTGGATTGGTGCGTAAGCCACAATAACAAACTATTTTATACCGATATTCTTAATGAATTAATTAAACGGGAAGCCAGTGCTTCCCGTTTGTGTATTTAATGCATTGAACATTTAGTTAATAGTGTGATGTTAATGGCAGAGGATTATTTTAAACCCGCAGCTTCACGTAAGATCTCTGCTTTATCTGTTGCTTCCCAAGGGAATTCAGAGCGACCAAAATGACCGTAAGCAGCCGTTTTTTGGTAGATTGGGTGCAGTAAATCTAGCATTTGAATTAATCCATAAGGACGTAAGTCAAAGAATTCACGTACTAACAGAATAAGTTGTGCTGTTGGGACTTTTTCAGTACCAAATGTTTCTACCATAATTGATGTTGGCTCAGCCACACCGATTGCGTAAGAAACTTGAATTTCGCAACGATCAGCTAAACCAGCAGCAACAATATTCTTAGCAACGTAACGTGCTGCATAAGCGGCTGAACGGTCTACTTTCGATGGATCTTTACCAGAGAAAGCACCGCCACCGTGACGCGCCATACCGCCGTAAGTATCGACAATAATTTTACGGCCCGTTAAACCACAGTCGCCCATTGGGCCACCGATAACAAAACGACCTGTTGGATTGATGAAATATTTAGTTTGTTCATTTAACCATTCTACGGGTAGAACTGGTTTAATGATCTCTTCCATCACGGCTTCATGCAGATCTTTTTGTGAAATATCTTCAGAATGTTGAGTTGATAAAACAACTGCATCAATACCGACAACTTTATTGTTGTCATATTGGAAGGTAATTTGGCTTTTCGCATCAGGGCGTAACCAAGGTAAAGTACCACTTTTACGTATTTGTGCTTGACGCTGAACTAAGCGGTGAGCATAAGTAATTGGAGCTGGCATTAATACGTCAGTTTCATTGGTTGCATAACCAAACATTAAACCTTGGTCGCCAGCGCCTTGTTCTAAAGGATCAGCTCGGTCAACACCTTGGTTGATATCTGGTGATTGTTTACCAATCGCACTGATAACTGCGCAGGAATTAGCATCAAAGCCCATATCGGAACTGGTATAACCGATTTCACGAACGGTATTACGTGTGATTTCTTCGATATCGACCCAAGCTTTGGTGGTAATTTCTCCGCCTACCATAACCATGCCTGTCTTAACGTAAGTTTCGCAGGCAACGCGTGCTTTTGGATCTTGTTCTAAAATCGCATCCAGAACAGCATCAGAAATCTGATCTGCAATTTTATCTGGATGACCTTCTGAGACTGATTCAGAAGTAAATAGGTGTGTAGTCATTATATCTCGTTACCTTAATACAAACGGTTTAAGGATGGATGTTTTAACATCTAGACGTCTATTTTACGACCCTTCTCTCCTTAATTCCAGCTTTTTTTAATCAAATATAGGGAGAAAGTAGAATTGAACAGTTGATTTTATTTTTTATTACTCGCTATTTTTGTAATCCGAAAATAGGAGATAAAGAAAAAAAAGTTTTTTGTACTTTTTGCTTTGCATTTTTAATTAACTAAAGGTATAACCTCGCGGTTACTGTGAAATCTGAACACAGTGTAAACCGCAGGATTTCTGATCTTGTTTCTCTGTTAGGGAAATGGCTTATAGGTTTAAGTCATGTGTGGAGTGAATGGGTAATGATCCATTGTCTACAGGTTAATCTTTTCAAAAACCAAAACAGTACTCGCCAATACTATACACGTAGTATATCTAGAGTAATCTCCTCTTTGAGCTCTTTCTCTTTGGAGCGAAGTTGTCTGTTACTTGCCAATAGGTAATTGTGTTAATTCATTATGGGTTAACTCAAGAACTTTCTACTATTATGTCCGGTGTATAGCTGGATAATTATATAAAAACATATAGTGAGTCATTACTTCCAACTGTTATTTATCAGTCGTTTCAGATTTTTGTCAGATAATTGACTACTATAGTGACAGGCAAGGTATAAACTCATACTCCCTAAGGAGAATGTCATGAATGATAACATCGCTCGCAAGATGCAGCACACCTATAACATCACATATTGGGGTGGTGGGTACTATTTAGCGAATAATCGGGGAAATATTAGTGTTTGCCCTAATCCTGATGTGCCAGAGGCAACGTTGGACTTAACTGAATTAGTTAAGCAAGTGCAAGAAGAGTATTCACATTTGCGCCTTCCTGCGCTTTTTTGTTTTCCTCAGATTTTACAACATCGCTTGCGTTCTATTAATGCGGCGTTTCATCGTGCGCGTGAAGCTTATGGTTATAAAGGTGATTACTTTTTGGTTTATCCAATTAAAGTTAATCAACAACGCCGTGTTATTGAATCATTGATCAATGCAGGTGAACCTTTAGGCTTAGAAGCAGGTTCTAAAGCAGAACTGATGGCTGTGCTTGCGCATGCCAATATGACAAGTTCGGTGATTGTCTGTAATGGTTATAAAGACCGTGAATATATTCGTTTAGCGCTTACCGGTGAAAAACTTGGACATAAAGTTTTCTTAGTGATTGAGAAAATGTCTGAGATAAAAATGGTATTAGAAGAAGCTGAGCGTTTAGAAGTTATTCCTCGTTTAGGTGTTCGTGCTCGTCTCGCCTCTCAAGGTTCAGGTAAATGGCAGGCAAGTGGTGGTGAAAAATCAAAATTTGGTTTAGCTGCGACACAAGTTCTGCAATTAATTGATATGTTACGCCAAGCTGGTCGCATAGATAGCTTACAGTTATTACATTTCCATCTGGGATCACAGATGGCAAATATTCGTGATATTGCAACCGGTGTGCGTGAATCAGCCCGTTTTTATGTTGAACTGCATAAATTGGGTGTAAATATTCAGTATTTCGATGTGGGTGGTGGTTTAGGTGTGGACTATGAAGGGACACGCTCACAATCTGATTGCTCGGTTAACTATGGTCTTAATGAATATGCGAATAATGTTATTTGGGCGATTGGTGACGCTTGTGATGAAAATGATTTACCTCATCCAACGGTAATTACGGAATCAGGACGCGCATTAACAGCACACCATACTGTACTGATTTCTAATGTGATTGGTGTTGAGCGTAATGAATTTACAGCTATTACACCACCAGAGGAAGATGCTGCAAGACCTATTGCAAGCCTTTGGGAAACATGGGAAGAGATGCAAACTAAAGGACATAGTCGTTCACTACGTGAATGGCTACATGATAGCCAATTAGATCTTCATGATGTGCATACTCAATATGTTCATGGCATGTTAAGCCTGACAGAGCGTGCTTGGGCAGAAGAGCTGTATTTGAATATTTGTCGTCGTATTCAATACGATCTCGATCCCAGTAATCGAGCTCATCGTCCTATTATTGATGAGTTACAAGAACGTATGTCAGATAAGTTCTATGTTAACTTCTCACTGTTCCAATCTTTACCTGATGCATGGGGAATAGATCAGCTTTTCCCTGTTTTACCAATAGAAGGTTTAGATAAACCATTAGATCGTCGTGCAGTATTGTTGGATATCACCTGTGACTCTGATGGTATTATTGATCACTATGTTGATGGTGATGGTGTTGAAACAACTATGCCAATGCCAGCTTATGATCCTGAATATCCACCGATGATTGGCTTCTTTATGGTGGGTGCTTATCAAGAAATTTTAGGTAATATGCACAACTTATTTGGTGATACTGCAGCTGTAGACGTTTATCTTGATGAAAAAGGAAATCTGACTTATCAACTCAGTGAAGAGGGTGACACGGTTGCTGATATGCTTCAATACGTTAAGTTAAATCCTGCCGTGCTACTAGAACGTTTCCGCACTCAAGTAAAAAATGCACAGTTAGATGAAGCATTACAAGAGCAATTCCTGACTGAATTTGAAAGTGGTTTATACGGTTATACGTATCTGGAAGAAGAAGAGTAATTCTTCACTTTCCAATGCAAGAGTGATGTGTTTAAACATCACTCTTTATCTATCATATTGATTGTATGTTGCTTATTTTAAATAAGTAACAGAGGTAATAGCATGAAAAATAGTACGTTAGGTAATGAGACTGATAATTCATTGATCTCTAATGCATTTGGTTTTTTACGTTTTCCACTGAATTTTCAGCCTTACAGCAGTGATGCAGATTGGGTTATTACGGGTGTGCCTTTTGATATGGCAACATCGGGTCGAGCAGGAACTCGTCATGGACCAGGCGCGATTCGTCAAATCTCAACCAATTTAGCGTGGGAAGGTAACCGCTGGCCGTGGGATTTCGATATGCGTGAACGTTTAAATGTTGTCGATTGCGGTGACTTAGTTTTTAACTTCGGTGATGCACAAGATATGAGCGATAAATTACAAGCTCATACAGAGAAGTTATTAGCCGCAGGTAAAAAATGTTTAACGTTTGGTGGTGACCATTTTGTCACATTACCTTTATTACGTGCCCATGCAAAACACTTTGGCAAAATGGCATTAGTTCATTTTGATGCGCATACCGATACTTATGGTAATGGCAGTAAATTTGACCACGGTACAATGTTCTTCCATGCACCAAATGAAGGATTAATCGATCCTAACCACTCAGTACAAATTGGTATTCGTACTGATCATGACAGTGACAATGGTTTCACTGTATTGGATGCAGCACAAGTTAACGATCGTGGTGTAACCGATCTTGTTGATCAAATCAAAGGTATTGTTGGCGATTTACCTGTTTACCTGACTTTTGATATTGATTGTCTTGATCCGGCGTTTGCTCCAGGAACAGGAACACCGGTTGTTGGCGGTTTAACAACCGATAAAGCCCTGAAGATCTTACGTGCATTACAACCGTTGAATATTGTTGGTATGGATTTAGTTGAAGTTTCTCCAGCTTACGATCAATCAGATATAACCGCACTTGCAGGAGCGACTATTGCACTTGATATGCTCTATTTGCAGGCGGCTAAAAAATAACGTTGTTTGATGCTAATAAATTAGTTAGGTACGAAAACACTTTTATTCAAGAACGTTATATCACTAATATTAAAAAATAAATTAGATTCAACTAAAGAAAAGTAGCTTCATAATATGAAGCTACTTTTTTAATAAAATCATTATGTTAATTCGCGTTATTATAATTATAAATCTTACTTTAATGTGTGTTATTTTTTATATTTACATTAGTATAATAATGTAATTATTTTTCAGATAAATAAATTATTTAAATGGAAAATATAAAATGGAAAAAAATAAATCATTAATAAGTCATGATGAATCATATAGCTTTACACTTATAAATATAGAGGGAGATGCCTTAAAAAAAGTAAATAATGATAAAATAAATGCATATTATTCATTATATAATAAAAAAAAGAGTATTAACGGAAATGAAAATATCATTATTCTTCTGAGTGAAACGGATGAAATAGAAAAGAACTATATTAGATATGTAGATGAATATCATGCAGCTGGATATGATTTATTTATTGTTGATGTATCAAAAAATAAAAATGCAGGTTTTGATTTATTAGAACATCTTTGGTTACAGCATAGGGGGCAATTACCTCAAAATATTTTTATTCATGGAAATAACGATCAAAGGGAAAATGCACTTTTATTATCCAAAAATAATATTGCTAAAAATAATGAAATAAAAGGTGTTATATTAAGTAGTTATCTTCCAAAAAATGAATTTATTTTTCCATCAGATTTAGAAATAAATACAACTATTTATTTCTCTTATGAAAATCCTAATGAGGATTATAATAATAATATTATCTACAAAGAATTATTAAATAAAAATAAAAAAGTAAAAAAATTTAGTTTCACTAATAGGGAGGAATATAATAGTTTTTCAGAATTAAATAAAATAGAACAACAGAAAACACTAAAATCATTAGGTTATAACAATAAGAAAAATGAGATAAATAAAATAAAGATAGGTATGCCAATTAAAGATCAAAAAATATTTTCTCAGATAGCAGAAGAAAAAGGGATTATTATTGGCGTAAGACCTATAGATGTTAATTCAACTTCATTAATTTCATCGGGAGAATATAGTAGTAAGAACTTAGCTATTAAGGCGAAAAGTTCTGATTGGGGGCCTATGGCTGGCTTTATTCCGGTCGATCAATCATTGGCTAAAGCATCGGCACAAAAAAATCTATTGAAATACAATAAAGCAGTAGAAGAAGCAATAAATTCTGGGGCTGCATCTGTGAGTAAGCTTTATATTTCAGCCGAAAGAGTAAACGAATTGGTAGAGAATAAAGTGATCGATTATCTTTATGATAAAAATTCACCTATAAAATTTGAAGTTATACACAATAATAAAACGCATGAGTTTTTTTTAGAACCAAAAATAATAGAAAATAAACAGTATTATTTAGTTCAATACTATAATCACAGTGGAACAGAGCCTGTATTGGTGATGTCTGATCCTATATCAAATAAACCAATGATTGCAGACTATGATTTATTTACGGTGATTTATCCTTATAGTCATTTAGGAACAAACACACGAGTTAACAAGCCTGTATCTTGGGAGGAATGGAAACAAAGTGTGAATTATGCTGAGATAACTGATAAGCAAAAAATACTGTATAACGATAAATTATTATACGAAAAAAATGAAGGGCATCAATTAGGATTTATCAGTCAGCAAATAAAAGAACTAAAAGATGAATTAAATACAGCATTGGGAAGATCAACAGGGATGGAAATAGTTCATCATGGTGCCGATGATGCTAACCCCTTTGCGGTAATTCATGACAATTTTCCTGCTACTTTTTTTGTTCCTAAATCACTGTTGGATAAACCACTTAATTCCAAAAATCAAACATTAGATGATTTGTTTTATATTAATAATAATGG
The DNA here is from genome assembly GCF_022369495.1 of Proteus penneri. Lineage (NCBI taxonomy): Bacteria > Pseudomonadati > Pseudomonadota > Gammaproteobacteria > Enterobacterales > Morganellaceae > Proteus > Proteus penneri. The sequence continues at coordinate 2,344,204 of NZ_CP059690.1, read as the reverse complement.
CACCGTTGTATTAAAATCACCAGATGAATTTTCAAAGTTTCAGCAATTTATGATTGATCTAGGTTATATTGCTCCTATAAATGAAAAATGGAACGATGGGAGTAATAATTATTTTACAAAAAAACGAAAGCTTTCTACCACATTTGTTGATACAAAAAAAGAAATAGGACGAAAATTTAGTATAGATAAAAAAGATAAATATACGTTAGAATATGAATCTTCACTTAATAAGTTTAATGAAGGTTCTTATGTTGAAAATAATTCACTTTTACCAGAAATAGAATTTGATAATAATGAAATAAATTTATTATCATCGGAATATAATCGTAAAAATGATCTTTCTAATAAGATGAATAATGTAAATCATCTTCTACCTAGAAAAGTACAAAGAGAATTTTATTCTAAAAAAAGAGATATACAGTGGTTTAAAAGAACGGGTTATAAATTGCTTAAGTCATTGATTAATAAAGATGGGATTTTTCTGAATAAAACGAATGAAAAAAAATTAATTAGTTTTTTTTCTTTGTTATCCAAATATCCTAATATTAATACACCAATATACAAATCATTTAGTGTTGAAAACAGTAATGTTTTAAAAAATAATTATAAAAAAGGAAAATTGCTCGCTTTTGATGGTGTTTTTTATGGTTTTAGTAATATTGAAAAAGTAAAAAAAATATCCTCTGATAATGTGTATATTTCTATTATTGGAAAACATAATGCGAAACCATTAACAAGTCTTAACTCAGGTTCTTCAGAAAGAGCAATTATTGTTCCGGGAACACACTTTCGTGTGATAAAAAATAAAATTATCAATAATAAAAATTACGTTGTATTAGAAATTGCTAATGAAATACATTATCAAGAGCCCGTGTTTGATTTATATGACGGGGAATTAAAAGGCATTGGTATTGACAAACATAGAACGACATTTAGCGAAAAAATTGAAAGAAATCTAAATGTTTCCAAATTGAATAATATTTTTGAATCTTGTCGTGGTGAATCACTAAAATCGGTAACTATTAAAAATATAATAGATAAAATTATCGAAGGAAAAATTTCAGTTGAATATGCAACACATAAATATTTTAAAGAAATTTCAAAGGTTTTCTCTAGTGAGAATAGCACCTTATTATCTAATAAGTTATATATTGCTATTAATGATCCATTAATAAGTAAATCGTTTAATCAGTATGTGAATAAAAAGATAACCTTAGATGAGTGGATAAATAATTATAATGTTAACTATTTAAACGATACTGTAACTAATAATATAGATAGAGTTAAAACATTAATAAATTGTATTCATGATGTTCCGGAATCGGTTCGTCATTTAAATGATGCATCAACCAATTTACTTTCTCATTATTTTAATGAATTTGATAAAAATAAATTGACAATTGATCTGCTGAAAATAGCCTTAAATAAAAATGAGTATAATGTTGCTATTAATGATATTGATTATTTAATCACATTAAATAACGATAAAAAAATTTCATCATCGGTTGAAATAAAAGAGTTGCGAGAACTAATTAAGAAAGTATCACATGAGAAAAAATTAAATGATAATTTATTTGAATTAAGTTTAGGGCTTAATAACAATAAAATTATAGTGAATAAAATAAAGATCTATGGCATCGAAGTGGAAAAAAGATTACTTATCAGTTTAGGTGTGAGAATTAATAACAAAAAAATAGAGGATATTGATGTTTTTGAAAAAAAACATGATTATTCTAATCTTACATTCGATGCAGATAAGATAAATGATTATTTTTTTAGTGCTTCTGGAACAGATGATGATAAAAAAGCTATTCTTATTATTAAAAAGTTATTAAAAAATAAAGAGAAAAATATAAAAAAATTAATTTCAATGAATGCTGAACGTATTGATTATCTTGCAAGCTATGAGCGATTGGTTAAAATTCTAGAATTAAAAAAAACGCCATTTAATAAATATTATTGGGATAGCGTCAGAAAACCTTCATTAAAAATACCTAGACATATGAAAATATTGAGTAAGGTAGGTTATACCCATATTGGGTATTCTATATGGCAATCTGTTAATAATACTTTTTCTTTGGCAGAACAACTCAATAATCCCAATATATCGTTGCAACAACGAAAAGAAATAATCACTAACTTGTCATTAATGTGGTCTGAAATGGCATTTAATGGAGCTTCTGAAATAATTGAAATTGTAATAGCAAAAGGATTATTGCGATATCGAAACAATCCTTTGGAATATATAAGTAAGATAAGCACTCGAGTGGGGATTGCGCTTAATATTCTTTCTGTTGGATTTGATATTTATAATGCTTATGATAATTTCAGCCGTATTTCTGGCGAAACTGATGAAAAAAAGAAAATTGATTATATCGTTAATGGTTCATTAGCTGTTGTCTCAGGGCTTGTTACTGTAGGAATTTCTATTGCTATGCTTGCTGGCTCAACTATTGCAGGACCTATTGGTATTGTCGCGGGTACTTTGATTGCATTGGCAACTTCAATTTATAATGCTGTAAGATTAATTGAAGAAGCAAAAAAGCAAGTCAGTTTTACACCTATGGAGGAATTAGATAATGGTTTTTATGCTTTTCTTATGGGGGATATTAAGCCAGATAAGAAGAATAAGATAATATATTTAGACACTAAAAATCAACTTGAAGAGATGATTGATAAAAAGGCACTAACTTATTTTGAAGAGATAAATAAACAAAATTCAAATAGTTTCTATTTTTATACAAATGAAAAACAGATTTATCAAGAATATTATTATTATAGAGTTATTCCTATATTAATAGGAGAAACAGTTGATTCTATGTTAATGCCGTCAAGCGATTTTATTATACAGCATATGGCTAAAAATATGAGCCAACAAGAAGCTGAAGAAATTGCATCGCTTAATTCTCACCTATATGCGAAAAAAACAGAATATAAATATTATTTACCTAAAGAAGCGATTGCCACAGATGAAAAACTTATTTTTGATGTTGATTTTTATGCTAATGAGTTAAACAGGTATACAATAAAAGTTGCTTCTGAGGATGAAAATGTTATTTTTGGTGAGATGGTGGATGAGGATTTTTTTAAGAATAGTAAAACAACTAAAAATTATGTAATTGATAAATTAGGAGAAAGTAAATTAGAGAATGGATTAATAAAAGTCAATGATATTGAAAAATATTATACTTCAGGTTGGCATGAAAATTCAGTGCTTTATTTTAATACACATAATGGTAATGATATTATTTCAGCACCTTCAATAACTCAAAATACATTTGATATTTATAATGGTACTAAGCGATTAAGTGGCGGTTCAAAAGATGATGTATTTAATGTATTTACATCAGAGTCACCTCATTATGCGAGCCGCTTTTATGGTAGAGAAGGAAATGACACACTTTGCCTGATAAAAAGCACGGGTAAATACACAGGTTATAAAGTCAATTTACAACATAATTACGTTAAATTTAAAGATTCAGAAGATAAAACGAATAGCCAAAACTTTCATTCAAAGCTTTATCTTTATCAAAATAAAGGGAATCTTTATTCTAAAAAACTTGTTGATACCATGCCAAATATTGAGTTACAAGATCAAAAAGTCATTGCTTATTTAGACAGTATTGAAAATGTTATTGGCAGTGAAATTGGGGATGATTATATTTTAGGGAATGAAGAAGCTAACTATTTAAATGGTGCTGGTGGTGTTGATCATTTATATGGTAAAGGCGGAAATGATACATTGGTATTAAATGAAGGTTATGCTGAAGGTGGTGAAGGTAATGATAGTTATATTATTTTACGATCTTATTTAGAACAAAATTATAATAAATTATTTGAAACTATTATTAATGAGAATAATAAATTCGAATCTAGTGTTGTAAGATTTAACTATTATTTTGATGAAATTATTTCAATAAAACGTAATAAAAAGGATATTATTTTTGATTTTAAAATTGATAATGAAAACCAAGAAGGAAAACATATTTATCATTCTGTAACATTAAAAAATGTTTATAATGATTCTGTAAATAATACGCCCTTACATCATTATACATTAATCACTCAAGATGGTTTTGCACTCACTTTGGATGAAAACACTAAAGATAAAGTATTATACAAATTTAGTTATTTAGAAAAATATAATGAATCAAATCTAGCTATTAAAGATTTTTATATTAATGAGGATAGTAATTTATTTATTACTGTTTTTAAAGATCAAAGTAGAAGTATAAAATTATTACCAGAATTAAAATACAGTGGTTTATCATCTGGAACAAATTTACGATTTGGTATTCAAGGGAATAACCAAAACAATAGTTATTTTGGTATTGAGGCTAATTCATACATTAAATTAAGCCAGGGAAATGATAGTTATCAAATAAAAACATTTTTAATAAAAAATAAGAATGAAAGGGTGAATATCTCACTTTCTGATCATATAGATAAATTAACTAATGATGATGTGAACTATTTCTTTTTAACAGATATAAGTGGTTTTGACTTAACATTTAAAGATGGCCTTTTATCTCATCGTTACCTTCCAAATGATTATTTAACGCTATCTTTTGATCCAGAATTATTAAATAAAATTGTCGATATAAACGTGACTATTCGATTAATAGATAAAGATAATGTTGTTTTTACATTACCTACTCAAGATAGTCATTCAAACTTACTTATGCCTATGGTTAATTTGAATTTAAATATAAGTCAAGGTGATGATTTGTTGGTGATCCCTGAATCACTTATTTTAAATAAAGAAGCATTATCTACCTATGTGGTTAATTCGTCTTATTCAACACTATTGTCAGAAGCACTTGCAGATAAGCCCAAAGAACTTATTGATTTATTGCCTATTATTGAATTGAATGATGGCGATGACATTATTGCTAATAATAATAATGTGAGCTCAGTGATTGATGGTGGGAAAGGGGATGACAATATTCTTGTCAATACAGGGCATCATATTTTAATTGCAGGAGAAGGTAATGATCGCTTGATTGGCGGTGAAGGTAACGATCTGTTAATTTCTCAATTTGGTCATGATTATCTGAGTGGCGGTGAAGGTAACAATGTATATGTAGTACAAAAGCGCCAAAGTTGTGTGACGATTTATGATGGAGGAAAAAACAGCCATATTTTAGTAACAGGATTAGCGGAAAATGAAACTTTGATTTCGTCTCAAGTTGGAAATAATACACAATATCAAACTCAAGATAAGCAATTTACGTTAATTGTAGAAATGGCGGAAAATGAGGTTAATGAACAAGAACAAAAATCTGTTATTTCGATTACTAAAACATCCTCAGAGCTTTCATTACAAGGGGTGGCTAATATTATCCAAGAGATGGCAATATTCAATCAGCAACAACTTACTACTGTGAATAATCATGAAGCGATTTCGTTATCGACATGGTCACCTTTGGCAGTAGTGAAAAAACAATTGTGATTTTTTAATCATTAAGACTACATAACTTAAAAAACAGCTCCAATTTGGATTTGGAGCTGTTTTACAGATAACAAATATATAAGATAATGTTAAAGCTGGAAATAACGAGCAAGCAGTGGTGCAGTAAAATTCTTTTTTAAATAAAAGCCTCTGGGTAATGTCATAATACGTTGTCCATGTTCACCAATAGCCTCTGTTAATGCTTTGCTATTTGCGGCTTTGGGGCGAATTTGTAACACTTGTCCGTGGCGGGCAGTAATACTTTCTACTTTTCCTAACACAATCATATCCATTAGTTCTTCCCAATCATGACGTAATAGTTCTTCTTCTGTACGGCTAGGGCTCCAAAGTAACGGAGAGGCGACACGGCGTTGCGCTAATGGTATTTCCCTTTCTCCTTCAACAGGCACCCATAACACTTTTGAGAGTTTACGTTTTACATGGCTATTTTCCCATGTAATACCACAGTTTCCGGTTAATGCTGCGACACAGACAAACGTAGTTTCTAAAGGCATACCTAATTTATCAATTGGAATTGTTTTGAGCTCAATACCCAATTCACTGAAGTCTTGCTCAGGTTTGCTACCGGCACTTGCACCTAAATAATATTCCAACAACATACCAACCCAGCCTTTATCTCTTTTAAGATCAATTGGGATTGGAAGTTGTGCAAAAGCGGCTAGTTCACCAAAAGTATAACCCGCAAGCGCTTTTGCTCGCTCGAATAGAACTTGCTCATTTTCGGGGGCGACTGGTGGTGTAAACATAGTTATTATCTTCTTGTATAAATAATAGACAGAAAAAACAGGTCGTTGATAATGTATTTAGCTTTATTTTATTTAAATCATAATAGCATGATATATCATCATTTTTTTGAGTTAATTCGCCAATTGATATTTATAATTCCAAGTTGTGCACGGTTATCCTGAAATCATAAACAGGCTTTTACACTAGGTTATCCACAGCTTTATGGGATAACTCACAGAAAGTGAGATCACTGTTCTGATTTACAGCCTTGACTTTTGCAGATATTTACCAAAATTACTCTGTTTTGTCTAACTAATCGGCATAACCTGTGGATAAAATGCTCTGTGGTTGTTTTTTGTACTATTTAAGCGAGGGGGGGCTTTAATTGTTTTATTCAATCGCTGAAATAGGTATTATAATGTTGCTATTAATTTGAATTATAAGTGATATTTTAAAATTTATATCAACAGCCTTTCTAACAATATAAAAACTATACCCTGATTATCTCTCTCTTTTTCACATGGATATCCACAGAAAAAGTGAATAAATCCCCTACGGGTTTATATAGGTGTTTATAACTTTCAAGGTTTCTGTGAATTAACGCAAACTATGGCTACTCTTAATACTGAAAAGAGGCGATAACCTATTTTATCCTAGGAGTATCGATATCAGGTGTAAACCATGCTGATTTAAAATCAAACCAACCAAAAGTATTCATTTTAACACCACGTATGGTTCTCTGCCCTTGTAGCTCTAGTAAATGGTGAAATAGAGGATAAAGCCAAATATCTTGTGTTAGTTTGCGGCACCACTCTTCAAGTGGCAAAGATTTTTGGTGCCATAATGTGAGCTCTTGTGAAAATGATGCTCCTAAACACTGGTGAAAGAGTGGTAATTCATAAAGTGTAGCAAAAATTGAGAACTCTAAAGGCTTATAAAAATTCACTGTCGCTAACCAAACATCACTATTAGCTTCACCGTAATACCATTGTTCATAATCAAGTACTTGGATGGTTAGTTCAATATCATATTGAGATAAAATACTTTCTATTAAATCTGCAATAGTGCTGTATTCATGATGCTCTTTATAAAGAGTAACGGTTAGTTTTGTTAATGAAGTTGGTTTAGGGTGGTGGCGTATTAATTTACTGTGATGCCAATGAAGTAATAATCCATAAGCAGGAGACCAATGGCGTTGATAGAAAGGATCACAATGCGCCAGCATATTAACAGGGGTTAATACACTGCTTAACCATTCCCTTATTTCAGACTGCTGGCACTGCTTTGAGCGACTGTCATAGAGTAGGAAATAACATCCTTCTTCTTTACGGCTTTCTAGTGAATCTTTGTTGGTATCATCATCTGTTAAATGAATAGTTGAACAAACCATCTTTTTATTCAGTTCAGGAACTACCCAAATATCAATTTCATCTAATAATGCTCGTAAGCCAAAGTAGCGATTAAAGGCTTTGATTTGTAACTTATGTTTATCATTAGCGATAACTTGATAAGCGCCAGTTCCAATAGGGCGTTGTGCAAAAGAAGGGAGTGAGGCCCATTCTTGTGGCAAAATAACAGCTTGTGGACTACCTAATAACGTTGCAAATTGTTTATCAGCCTCGCTTAAGAAAATATCGAGCACATATGGTTGAGGTGAAGAAATTTGTTCTATATGTGCATAAAGAGGATTGCAATGCTTCATTCTCATTAATGAAGTGCTGATATCTTCAAGAGTAAGCTCACGACCATGATGAAAATAGATAGAAGGACGTAAATAAAATCGCCAATGTTGCTCTGTGATCATTTGCCAATGATGAGCTAATTCGGCTTCGATTTCCCCATTTTCCTCTTTTAGGTGTACTAATGAGTTGAATATCTGACTCATTAAATGTAATTCAGAGCGTCTTAACGGTGTTCCAGGTAATAAATTTTTAAAGGGGCGATAGTAAATAATGCGTAGCAATTGTTGACCAGGATGAAAACTTTTTTCAATTTGAGAGAGCACCATTTGGCGTACAGAATCTTTATCACCCATTAGTGCGACAAGCTTTTCAATATCATTCTCTTCTATTAGTTTCTCTGCGCGATTTTGTTGGATTTCAAATGCATTAGAATGAAAAGTAAGCGTGGATTTTTTACCTCGACCGACTTCTGCTTGCCAATTTATCCAACCTATTTCTTGCATCTTATTTAATAAGGAGCGGACATGACGCCGTGTGCAATGCAGGGTTTGTGCTAATTCTTGTAACGTTGTTTCGGTTGTTTTTCCCTGAAAGGCTTGCCATAAGCGAATAAATTGTAATTCTAAGCGGGGTGAAGTCATAAAAGAGGAAATCCCTTGATAAAGTGATCAATTTTAATTTCCTTATATTAGACCGATAATCTCTACGTTTAAAGTTAGCTCTCATGTTAGTTATCACAAATTAGGAATACTAACAGACTCCCCCATTTGAGCATTCGGTGATTACCGGCCGGTGATGATTAGTCACTGGCTTTTTTATTGGTGATTTATAGGAATAGTTTTGTTGGGATAAAAAAAGCCGTAAATGAATTTACGGCAAGAATAACAAAGTAAACATCACAGAAAGTAGAAGACGGTAAGAAATTATCTTTATTAGCGCATAAAGACCGGTTGTTTTGCCTCATAAGCGCTAATGTCATCTTGGTGTTGCAGCGTTAATCCAATGCTGTCTAATCCTTCAATCATGCAGTGGCGACGAAATGAGTCGATTTCAAAAGAGAAATGTAATTTACCCGCTCTGACCTCTTGTGCCACTAAATCTACGGTAATTGGTGTACCAGCATGTTCTTTTACCCAATCAAATAATTGTGAGACTTCATCATCACTTAATTTGATTGGTAATAATTGATTGTTAAATGAATTACCGTAAAAAATATCAGCAAAACTGGGCGCGATAACGGCGTGAAAACCATAATCTGTTAATGCCCAAGGTGCGTGTTCACGAGATGATCCACAACCAAAGTTTTCTCGTGCTAATAAAATTGAAGCACCTTGGTAAATTGGCTGATTTAAAATAAACGCAGGGTTAGGCTGAGTGCCTTCATCATCCAAAAAACGCCAATCATGAAACAGATGCTTACCAAATCCTGTACGTGTTACTTTCTGCAAGAATTGCTTAGGAATAATGGCGTCGGTATCCACATTGGCTGCATCTAAAGGAACCGCAATACCCGTGTGTTGAGTAAATTTATTCATCATGTTCTCCTTAGGATGCCACTGCAAATGTACGAACATCTGCAAAATGACCATTAATCGCCGCGGCGGCTGCCATTGCAGGACTGACTAAGTGTGTTCGACCTCCACGACCTTGGCGGCCTTCAAAATTACGGTTGCTGGTGGATGCACATCGTTCGCCTGGATTTAATCGGTCGTTATTCATGGCTAAACACATCGAGCAACCCGGTAAGCGCCATTCAAAACCTGCTTCAATAAAGATTTTATCTAAGCCTTCAGCTTCTGCTTGGGCTTTAACGGGGCCTGATCCCGGAACGACAATGGCTTGAACATGAGACGCAACTTTATGACCTTTGGCAATTTCAGCGGCGGCTCGTAAATCTTCAATACGTGAGTTGGTACAAGAGCCAATAAAGACTTTATCAATAGCGACGTCTGTTAAGTTAACGCCTTCACTTAATCCCATATAAGCCAAAGCTTTTTCAGCAGAAGCGCGTTCAACGGGATCATTAAAGCTATTTAATAACGGGACTATTTGATCAATAGCAATAACTTGCCCAGGGTTGGTGCCCCATGTAACTTGCGGCGCAATGTCGGCCGCATTTATCGTGACTGTGGCATCGAAAGTTGCATCATCATCAGACTTTAAGGTTCTCCAATAAGCGATAGCCTCATCCCATGATTGGCCTTTAGGGGAAAATTGACGTCCTTTTAAGTAGTTAAAAGTAGTGTCATCTGGCGCTACTAAGCCTGCTTTAGCTCCCATTTCAATTGCCATATTGCATAAAGTCATTCGACCTTCCATGCTTAAGGCTTCAATAGCTTCACCTGCAAATTCAACGATATAGCCCGTACCACCAGCACTACCTAATTTGCCGATAATGGCTAATACGATATCTTTTGCGGTGATCCCAATGGCAGTCTTGCCTTGAACTTCAATTTTTAATGTTTTAGCGCGTGATTGTTTTAACGTCTGAGTTGCTAAAACATGTTCAACTTCAGAAGTACCAATCCCAAAAGCTAATGAACCAAAAGCGCCATGAGTTGCTGTATGTGAATCACCACAAACAATCGTCATTCCGGGCAAGGTTAAGCCTTGTTCTGGTCCCATTACGTGAACAATCCCTTGATATGGATGGTTTAAGTCATACAGCGTAACGCCAAATTCTTGGCAGTTTTTCATCAGCTCTTGCATTTGAATTCTCGCCATATCACCACAAGCATTAATATCTTTAGTCTGTGTTGATACGTTGTGATCCATTGTTGCAAAGGTTTTATTCGGTTGACGAACAGGACGACCTTTTGTTCTTAATCCATCAAAAGCTTGAGGTGATGTCACTTCATGCACTAAATGTCGATCGATATACAAAATGGGTGTTTCATCACTCACTTCCCTGACAACATGTGCATCATAAATTTTTTGATATAATGTTTTACCCATGTTATGCCCCTTCACGAATATACTGAGCGATACGATCACCCATTTCGGCAGTTGTGATTGCGTTACCATCACCCGCTAAATCTGCGGTGCGATAGCCTTTTGCTAATACTTGTGTGATAGCATCTTCAATGGCTTGAGCTGCATTATCTTCATTAAAGCTATAACGTAATAACAGTGCAGCAGACAAAATTTGTGCAATAGGGTTTGCGATATTTTTACCTGCAATATCTGGTGCTGAACCACCAGCGGGTTCATATAAACCAAAGCGTTCTTCGTTAACACTAGCAGATGGCAACATTCCCATAGAGCCAGTGATCATTGCGCATTCATCAGATAAAATATCGCCAAAAATATTGGAGCACAGCAACACATCAAACTGAGAAGGATCTTTAATTAACTGCATTGTTGCGTTATCAATATACATATGTTGAATTTCAACATCTGGGTATTCTTTTGCGATCCCTGTTACAACTTCACGCCATAAAATAGAACTTTGTAATACGTTCGCTTTATCAATTGAAGTTACTTTATGGCGACGTTTACGCGCTGATTCAAACGCAAAGCGTGCGATACGTTCAATTTCATAACGATGATAAATTTCAGTATCAAAAGCACGCTCTTGAGCGCCTTCACCTTCACGGCCTTTAGGTTGACCAAAATAGATACCGCCCGTTAATTCACGTACACATAAAATATCAAAACCACGCTGTGCAATGTCAGCACGTAATGGGCAGTAAGCTTCTAAACCTTCATATAATCGAGCAGGGCGTAAATTGCAGAACAATTTAAAATGTTTACGTAAAGGTAATAACGCACCTCGTTCTGGCTGTTCATTTGCAGGTAAATGTTCCCATTTAGGGCCGCCGACGGAACCAAATAAAATCGCATCAGCTTGTTCACAACCGACTAAGGTATCTGCGGGCAACGGTGTGCCATGATTATCAATGGCAATGCCACCAATATCGTATTCTTTTGTTGTGATATTGAGTGAGAAACGCTCGCTAACAGCTTTCATCACTTTTTGTGCTTGAGTCATGACTTCAGGGCCAATACCATCTCCGGGTAATACTGCAATATGATAATTTTTTGACATAATTAAACCGCTTCTTGTGTTGTATGTTGTTTGCGTTTTTCTATTTCGACTTGCTCTGAGCGCCAAATGCTATTAATAACGTGGATCATGGCATTTGCGGATGAACCAACGATGTCCGTTTCTAAACCCATTCCATGAAATTTACGTCCTTGATATTCAACGACGATATCAACTTGCCCTAAAGCGTCTCTGCCTTCGCCTTTAGCTGTTAATTGATAAGTGACTAATTTCAATGGATAACCTGTTGCACGAGAGATGGCTTGATAAACCGCATCGACAGGGCCATTACCCGTTGCCGCTTCAGTAATTTCTTTATTACCATGAGTAATACTGACACTCGCGGTAGCAACGGTTGATGAACCAGATTGAGTATTAAAATAATTCATTACAAACTCATCAGGTTCTTGCTGTTGTTGTCCCATAAATGCTAAAGCTTCCAAATCGTAATCAAAGACCTGGCCTTTTTTATCTGCCAAACGTAAGAAGGCAGAATATAAAGTATCCAAGTTATAATCTGTTTCGCGATAACCCATCTCTTCCATGCGATGTTTAACTGCGGCACGACCTGAGCGAGAAGTTAAATTCAATTGCACTTCTTTTAATCCGATAGATTCCGGAGTCATGATTTCGTAAGTTTCACGGTTCTTCAAAACACCATCTTGGTGAATACCTGATGAATGCGCGAATGCATTGGAGCCAACAACAGATTTATTAGCATGAATTGGCGTATTACATAATTGGCTGACTAATTGACTGGTACGATAAATTTCTTTGTGATTAATCCGTGTCTGAACATTCATCATTTGCTCACGGACTTTTATCGCCATAATGACTTCTTCTAATGCGCAGTTACCTGCACGTTCGCCTAAGCCATTAATCGTCCCTTCTACTTGTCTTGCACCTGCTTGTACCGCAGTAATCGAATTAGCAACAGCCATGCCCAAATCGTCATGACAGTGAACAGAAATAATGGCTTTATCAATATTGGGAACACGTTCAAATAAATTGGTGATAATGCCTCCAAACTGATAAGGCGTTGTATAGCCTACGGTATCTGGAATATTAATGGTGGTTGCGCCAGCATTAATTGCGCTTTCAACAATTCGACATAAATTATCGATATGAGTACGACCCGCATCTTCGCAAGAAAATTCCACATCATCGGTATAGCGACGAGCTCGTTTTATTGCATTCACGCCCATTTCAATAATATCTTCGAACGATTTCTTCAATTTATGTTCAGCATGCAATGCCGAGGTTGCCAAGAATACGTGGATACGAAAAGCTTCTGCGACTTTTAAGGATTCTGCTGCAACATCAATATCGTTATCAACGCAGCGTGCTAATGCACAAATGCGACTGTTTTTGATTTCGCGCGCAATAGTTTGTACGGATTCAAAATCACCTGGAGAAGAAACAGGAAAGCCCGCTTCAATGATATCCACACCTAAGCGTTCTAAGGCGTAAGCAATTTGTAACTTCTCTTTTACGCTTAAGCTCGCCTGCAATGCTTGTTCGCCATCTCTTAATGTGGTATCAAAAATAATCACGTCATTGCTCATAATCTGTTCCTTTCTCTTTTTATTTGCTGTTTGCGCTCTCCCAGGTATAAAAAAACCCGCGATTAGCGCGGGTTTTCTCTCTAAGGGCAGGTGTGTTTCACTTTTTACCCATAAGCCGACCGCGCATAAAAGTTGCGAGTAGTAGTAGGCTTGATAGTAAAATTGCGTTCAACATGAAACATCCTTAGATAGGTTCTCAATAATCTGTATTTATTGATACATAATACCAATAAAGATGTCAAGCGTTGAAATTTTTAAAATCATTTAGCAGTATTATTTATAAATTTTTCAAAGTGATTCTGACTAATATCTAAATTTTTACTAATGATTATGACTATCAGCAATTCATTGATTGGGTTAATGTTCCGTACATTGTTTAAAAAAGAGTGAAATGGAAAATTAAACGATTGTTTGCTTTTTTTTTAATCAGCTGGTTGATTGATAAAAAAGAGGGTGTTAGGGAAGGGATGATTGATAAATGTGAGCAACGTTTTGAATGTAAGAATAAAAATCATTGTATTATGATAAAAAATAGATATCGGATATCTATTTTAGGAATGAAGGTGCACTATTTTATTATGATTTTTATCATACTTTGTTTTATTATTTGCAAGGCAGAAAGTAAAACAGGTTGTAATATATATTGATATAATCATTTTCTAGACATGTAATTTCAATATCAATTTTATTTTTATATGAAATGTATTTTTTTATTGATATGAAATTTATGTGTTTAGTTGTATGCATGGATGATGAATAATAAATTTTAATAAATAGTTTAAGTAATAGTTAAAGCCTATCTATTATTAACAATTTCTTGGTTAATAATATTTGTTTGTCTATTATGATAACATAGTGGAGTAAGAAATGACGGATTACACATCAGCAACAGTTACCAGTAGAGAATCAACAGATATGCATTTACGTAATGTTGATCTTAATTTATTAACGGTATTTGATGCTGTTATGCAAATGCAAAATGTTACCCGTGCTGCACAAGTACTGGGCATGTCACAACCCGCAGTAAGTAATGCTGTATCTCGCCTTAAGGTTATGTTTAATGATGAATTATTTGTTCGCTATGGACGAGGAATTCAACCTACATTAAGAGCTAAACAACTTTTTGGTCCAGTCAGACAAGCTTTACAATTGGTTCATAACGAACTTCCTGGCGCAGGATTTGAACCAGAACAAAGTGAACGTATATTTAATTTATCTATTTGTAGTCCTCTCGATATAAAACTAGCACCAAAAATAGTTGAACAAATTAAAAATGAAACGCCTAATATTAACGTTAATATTAAGTCTTATTTAAATAGTAATATAGAACATCAATTAAAATATCAAGAGATTGAATTCTTTATTAGCTATAAGGAATTTGAAAAGGCGGAGTTTCATTCACAACCACTATTTAATGACGAAGTTGTTTTGGTCGTTTCTAATAAACATCCTCGTATTAAAGAGAGTGTGACCAAAGAAATGTTATTAAATGAGCAACATTCGATTGTTTCTTTAGATGATATTGGTTCATTTAGTGCGCCTTATTATAAAGATACTCAATTGGAAGATTTAATCACTTATCAAGGAACAGATTTAAATAGTGTATTAAATATTGTATCTAGAACTTATTTAGTTGCTATTGCACCAAGATGGTTAGTTGAGAATTATTCTGAACAATTAGATATTAAAGCCGTGTCGTTACCTTGGGAAAAAATAGCAAGTCCATGTTATTTGATTTGGCACGAGTCAACTGCGCGCGATAAAGGCCATTTATGGATGAAAAATTTACTAAGCGAAGTTTGTCAAAACTAGAGTTTTTTGCTCATAATTAGTATTTATTACTAATTATGCAGAAATAGTGGCAGATAGCATTAGTTATTCGGCTGATGACCAAAATGGCGTTTATACAGTTAAGTAAACTCAATTGGATTGCTGTCACTATTTTTGCCCTTTCTTTGTAATAATGACTCTTATTCGTATTATAACTATATTAGGCTTGTTTTTTTGCAATAATATCCCCCTCTTTATATTGTCATTGATTAAGTTATTATAATTACCTATTGTTATTTATCAGTTTTTCTTTTTAGCTTTCCATAAAAAATAAGAACACAATAATTCATTTTCTCACTATGATGGGATAGCCTTTTTTGACAAAACTTTTCATAACTCACAATTTTACAAATTTATGTAAAATTGAATTCCTTTATTTTGGCGGATCACTTAGACTTTTATTCGAGTCAGCGAACAAGTGTAAGCTGAAATTTTAAAAGAGACATTTTTTCTATTTCGGTTTCAGAACAGGGTCGCTTTTCCATAAATAGCAGGAAAATTATGATAAATAATAATAATCTTCATGATTATCATATAATTAGACGATTGCAAAAACAGTTTTTACACAGCGGGAATAAAATTGCTTATCGTCAGTGGGATGCTAAGCGCAATATCGAAATGTCATGGGCGTTGGTTGAAAAGAAAACACACGCGCTCTCAAATGCATTGTTAGAAATGGGTGTAGATGTTCAAGAAAATATTGGGATCTTTTCTCAAAATACCATTGATTGGTCTTTAGCTGATATTGCTTCTTTGCAACTACGCGCAGTAACCGTTCCTCTTTATGCAACAAGTAGTGTTGAACAAGCCACTTACATTTTAAATGATGCGAATATTCGCATTCTTTTTGTTGGTGACCAGAAGCAATATGATATTGCTTCTGAATTATTAGCGTTATGTCCTCAGCTTGAACATGTTATTGTGTTTAACTCCGATGTTGTGTTAAACGCAAATACACCTTCGTGCTATCTGGAAGATTTAATTAATCAGACGCATTTTCAGCATGATGACGTGTTAAAGCAACGTATTAATGAATGCAGTTTAGATGATCTGTTTACTCTGATTTATACATCAGGCACCACCGGTGAACCTAAAGGTGTGATGCTCGACTACACAAGCCTAGCATCACAGCTTTATCTACATGATGAGCGTCTCTCATTATCTGATAAAGATGTTTCGCTCTGTTTTTTACCTCTTTCTCATGTTTTTGAGCGCGCATGGAGCTTTTATGTCATGCATACAGGCGCGGTTAACGTCTATTTAACGGACACTCATGCTGTTAGAGAAGCAATGAGTGAGGTTAAACCTACTGTGATGTGTGCTGTTCCTCGCTTTTATGAAAAAGTGTATAGCGCTATTCAAGATAAAGTGTCTCAAGCTTCAGTATTTCGTCAACTTATCTTTAAATGGGCGATAAAGCAGGGTGAAAAAAGGCGTGAAGCACAACTGAATCAGCGCCAACAGGGCTTTATTTCCCGCTTATGCTATCGCTTTGCAGATAAAAAAGTGTTAAATCCATTGCGTCAAATCTTAGGTGGGCGAGTTCGCTTTTTACCTGCAGCTGGTGCTCGTTTAGATGATGCTGTTATCCGCTTTTTTTTGGCCACCGGTATTAATATTAAATATGGCTATGGTATGACAGAGACTTGTGCCACAGTTTCATGCTGGGAAGAGAATAAATATAAGTTAGGTTCTATTGGTACCCCATTGCCAGGCATTGAAGTGCGAATTGGTGCAGAAAACGAAATTCAAGTACGTGGTAGCATTGTCATGAAAGGATATTTTAATAAGCCGGAAGATACTGCAGCTGCCTTTACAGAAGATGGATGGTTACGCACTGGAGACGCAGGCGCACTTGATAGTGATGGTATGTTATTTATCACGGAACGTTTAAAAGATTTAATGAAAACGTCAAATGGTAAATACATTGCGCCACAAATGATCGAAGGAACATTAGGGCAAGATCGCTTTATTGAGCATATTGCGGTGATTGCTGATACGCGTAAATTTGTTTCTGCACTAATTGTGCCTTGTTTTGATGCTCTTGAAGAACATGCCCGAGCATTAAATCTAAAGTACCATGATCGCATCGAATTATTACGTCATACTAAAATTAAAGAGCTGTTTGATGAACGTTTACGTGAAATGCAAAAAAACTTTTCAAGTTTTCATCAAGTTAAGCGCTTTACATTGCTTGCTGAAGGTTTTTCAATGGAATCAGGTGAATTAACACCAACATTAAAACTTCGCCGTAAAATTATTTCTGAACGCTATCGAAACGAAATCGAATTAATGTATCAAGATTAGTTTTAATTGATGAGAAAGCACCTGATTGGTGCTTTTTTCTTTTAAAATTACATATTGATAGATAACGATGATTGAAATAATTGATAAAAGACATAAACGGAAACGTTGACGCATACGGTTTTATCAGTAAATTGTGTTAAAATGCAAACTCAGATCAGCATGATGACTGAAATTTATAGCAATATGTAATAAATAACACATTTAATAATTAAAAGAGGCTAATGTGAAACTGGATGAAATCGCCCGCTTGGCTGGTGTTTCACGAACAACAGCAAGTTATGTCATTAATGGTAAAGCGAAACAGTACCGTGTAAGTGACAAGACTGTCGAAAAAGTGATGGCGGTGGTCAGAGAGCATAATTACCACCCGAACGCTGTTGCCGCGGGATTACGTGCTGGTCGTACGCGTTCTATCGGTTTGGTTATTCCTGATTTGGAAAACACCAGTTATACCAGGATTGCAAATTACCTTGAACGGCAAGCGCGTCAACGCGGTTATCAATTATTGATTGCCTGTTCAGAAGACCAACCAGACAACGAAATTCGTTGTGTTGAGCACTTACTGCAACGTCAAGTTGATGCCATTATTGTTTCAACTGCGTTGCCACCAGAGCATCCTTTCTATCAGCGCTGGGCAAATCGTTCATTACCAATTATTGCGTTAGACCGAGCATTAGAAAGTGAACATTTTATCAGTGTTGTTGGCGATGACTTAGAAGATGCCAAAATGTTGGCAACAGAATTAAAAGCATTTCCTTCGCAATCTGTACTCTATTTAGGCGCACTTCCTGAACTCTCTGTGAGTTTTTTACGTGAACAAGGTTTCCGTAATGTATGGAAAGATGATCCTAGAGAAGTCACCTACCTATATGCAAATAGTTATGAACGAGAAGCTGCAGCGGCTGCTTTTTCTGAATGGTTAAATAACAATCCAATGCCTGATGCGCTATTCACTACCTCTTTTGCTTTATTACAAGGGGTTATGGATGTGACATTACAACGTAGTGGTCGTTTACCAACGCAATTGGTTATTGCGACTTTTGGTGATCATGAGTTATTGGATTTCCTTGAGTGTCCTGTTTTATCTGTTGCTCAGCGACATCGTGATATTGCTGAACGTGTATTAGAACTTGTGCTTGCGAGTCTTGAAGAAGAACAAAAACCACAAGCAGGAATTACACGTATTCGTCGTGATTTATGTCGTCGAGGTAGTTTAGGACGTACTCGTTAATTGCTCTCACTTTATTGGTAATTATCTACGTTTATACTCATCCCCGTTTTATTAAATTAAAGCGGGGATGAGTTATGGATTTAAGAATGTCGAATTGCTTAGAGAATATTAAATTTGAGATTAATCTTAAGCATCTTTTTACTGTTTTTCGAATTTTACTAGGTTAGTAGATTAAATTTTGACATATCTATAAGTGGTACTGCTTAAATTTAATGAGTAATTAATTTTATTTTGAAAAATGTAAGAAAAAAATAAATAACTATCTTTATGATATTGAATTATTTTTTTCTCGTCTTGCTATTATTGCTTATATAAAAGCGACCCCAAATTATTATGTTGGCTAAAGGTAAATGAACTGCAATAAATTAGTTTTTTATCATAAAAATCATGATTTACTTATTATGATTTCTTTATCTGGTTTTCTTGCTTGTAATCGCTATAAATAATTACTTTTCGTGATTGTTTATAGAATTTAAAAAATAACCTCTATTAATCATAGTGTTAATATTCCCCTTTTTCTTTTTGTCGATCATTTGAACATTTCTGTGTGCTTATCAATTTACTGTAAATATAAATAAAGCTTCCTATATCCGGCTTGACAACGTTTTCATACCATCCGTAAACTCTATTTGTGGGGATTTGTGGGATAATGTGGTGTAAATTATAACGCTGGGGGTAATGAGGATGTTTCGTGGAGCAACTCTCGTTAATCTTGACAGCAAAGGGCGAATAACAGTTCCTTCCCGTTATCGAACAACGCTGAGTGAGATTTCTGAAGGTCAAATGGTTTGTACCATTGATCTCAACCAGCCATGTTTATTGCTATATACCCTTCCAGAATGGGAAAAGATTGAGTTAAAATTAGCGGCTTTGTCCTCCATGAACCCTGCGGAACGTCGAGTTCAACGTTTGTTATTAGGTCACGCCAGCGAATGCCAAATGGATAGCGCAGGACGTCTTTTGTTAGCTAGCACGCTAAGACAGCATGCGGGGTTAACAAAAGAGGTCATGTTAGTCGGTCAATTCAATAAATTTGAATTGTGGGATGAACAGATCTGGTACAAACAGATCGAAAAAGACATTGTAGCCGAGCAAACCTCACAGGAACCGTTATCGACACGACTATTGGATTTATCACTTTAAATAATGACAACAAATAATTTTAGTCATACCAGTGTATTACTGGATGAAGCAGTGAATGGGCTGAATATTAAGCCTTCAGGTATCTATATCGATGGAACATTTGGTCGTGGAGGTCACTCGCGTCTAATTTTATCGCAATTAGGGGAACAAGGACGATTGATTGCGATAGACAGAGATCCTCAAGCTATAGCAGTTGCGAATGAAATTGGTGATGCACGATTCTCTATTGTTCATGGGCCTTTTTCAAATATTGAACAGTATGTCAATGAGTTAGGTTTAGTTGGGAAGATTGATGGTGTTTTGCTGGATTTAGGCGTTTCTTCACCTCAGCTTGATGATCCTGAACGTGGTTTTTCTTTTATGCGAGATGGGCCACTTGATATGCGTATGGATCCCACTTCAGGACAATCTGCTGCGCAATGGCTAATGACAGCAGAAGAAGACGACATTACATGGGTATTAAAAACGTTTGGTGAAGAGCGTTTTGCTAAGCGTATCGCTCGTGCCATTGTTGCACGTAATAAAACAGAAGAGCCTTTGACTAGAACCAAGCAATTGGCTGATTTAATTAGTGATGCAAGCCCGGTAAAAGAGCGACATAAACACCCAGCAACACGAAGTTTTCAGGCAATTCGCATCTATATTAATAGTGAATTAGATGAAATTGAAAAAGCATTAAAAGGTGCGGTTTCTGTTTTAGCACCTGAAGGACGTTTGTCAGTAATTAGTTTTCATTCGTTAGAAGACAGATTGGTGAAGCGTTTTATTCGAGATGAGAGCAAGGGGCCTGTTGTCCCTGCGGGTATTCCTCTCACAGAAGCGCAGATAAAAGAGTTAGGAAGTGCTCGCTTATCAAGTATTCACAAGATGAAACCGACAGGCGTAGAAGTTGAAGAAAATCCACGGGCACGAAGCTCTGTATTACGTGTAGCACAACGTATTGAGGAATAAATGTCTACCGAACGACATTCACTACCGAGAGTTATAGGGCAGGATTTACTGCGTCATGGCAAATTACCTGTATTTTTACTGATCGCTGTGATTATTTCTGCGATTTATGTTGTAACAACAGCACATAAAACACGTTTATTGACAGCAGAGAAAGAGCGTTTAGTGCTGGAGAAAAACGTATTGGAGATCGAATGGCGCAATCTCATTCTTGAAGAAAATGCGCTGGCAGATCATAGCCGAGTTGAACGTTTTTCCAGTGATAGCTTGGGGATGATCCATGTTGACCCAACAAAAGAGAACATCGTGGTGACTAAATAATAAGGCAAGTATGAAATTTTCACGTTCGGCAAAAGCGAAAGCAAAAACAAAGTCAAATGCCAAACTACGCAAGCCTGAAGAAAAAACAGGATTTGTGAGTTGGCGTTTTGCGTTGCTTTGCGGTGGTATTGGTATCGCTTTAGTCGCGCTATTAATCCGTGTTGCCTATTTACAGATTATTAATCCAGATCCCCTTATTCGTGAAGGGGATATGCGTTCTCTACGTGTGCAAAAAGTCCCAACAGCAAGAGGTATGATCAGCGATAGAATGGGCAGACCTCTTGCCGTTAGCGTACCTGTTTTCGCTATTTGGGCAGATCCTAAAGTTGTATTAGATGCTAATCCTGATATGACTGACTCTCGTTGGTTAGCACTTGCTGATGCATTGAAAATGCCGGTGAATCAAATCGAGCAAAAAATTGTCGCAACACCTTCTGCTCGTTTTATCTATTTAGCTCGACAAGTTAATCCTGAAATTAGTGATTATATTAGTAAGCTAAAAATCACTGGGATTAATATGCGCCAAGAGTCAAAACGCTATTATCCATCAGGTGAAGTAACCGCTCACATCATCGGTGTAACAAATATTGATGGTGATGGTATTGAAGGGGTTGAAAAAAGTTTTAACCAGTGGCTGACAGGTGCCCCTGGTGAGCGTGTTGTTCGTAAAGATGGTTTTAATCGTGTTATTGAAAATATCGCTCAAACAGACAGCCAAGCAGCTCATAATCTGATGTTAAGTATTGATGAACGTTTGCAATCTGTCGTTTATCGTGAATTAACTAATGCGGTTATTAAGAATAAAGCTGAATCAGGAACCGCTGTCTTAGTTGATGTAAATACCGGTGAAGTGCTGGCGATGGCTAACAGTCCGTCGTATAACCCAAATAATCTAACGGGTACACCTAAAGATGCGATGCGTAATCGTGCTATTACCGATATTTTTGAACCTGGTTCCACTGTAAAACCGATGGTTGTGATGAGTGCACTTCATAATCATATCATTCAAGAAAATAGTGTTATTAATACTGTTCCTTATCGTATTAGCGGACATCAAATCAAAGATGTAGGGCGATATAATGAGCTAACGATAACAGGAATATTACAAAAATCGAGTAACGTTGGTGTTTCACGACTAGCGTTAGCGATGCCTGCATCTGAACTTGTGGATGTTTATTCACGGTTTGGATTAGGCAAACCAACTAACTTGGGGCTAGTTGGTGAAAGTAGTGGCATATTTCCAATAAAAAAACAACGGTGGTCCGATCTTGAAAGGGCCACCTTCTCATTCGGATATGGGCTAATGGTAACACCGTTACAATTAGCGCGTGTCTATGC
Organism: Proteus penneri; assembly: GCF_022369495.1. Lineage (NCBI taxonomy): Bacteria > Pseudomonadati > Pseudomonadota > Gammaproteobacteria > Enterobacterales > Morganellaceae > Proteus > Proteus penneri. The sequence goes on along the minus strand of NZ_CP059690.1, from coordinate 2,321,595 downwards.
AACGATTGGTAGTTTTGGTATTTACCGTCCACTCTCTATTACTAAAGTTGACCCTCCTGTACCTGGAACGCGCGTATTTCCTGAGCCAGTAATGAAAACAGTCGTGCATATGATGGAAAGTGTTGCATTGCCTGGTGGGGGCGGTGTAAGTGCGGCTATTAAAGGGTATCGCATCGCGATTAAAACAGGTACAGCGAAAAAGGTAGGGCCAGACGGAAAATATATCAATCAATATATCTCTTATGCAGCGGGTGTTGCGCCTGCAAGTCGCCCTCGCTTTGCGTTGGTTGTGATAATCAATGAACCTAAAGCTGGTAAGTATTATGGGGGCGCAGTATCCGCACCGGTGTTTGGCTCAATCATGGGCGCAGTTTTACGCACAATGAACGTAGAACCTGATGCATTGACGCCAGACGATAAAAATGAATTTGTAATTAAAAAAGAAGAGGATACAAGTGGCCGATCCTAACTTAAGTGACCTATTAGGGGCACTCGGGATACAAGCACCATCATTGATGCTCAAAGACATGACACTCGATAGCCGAAAAGCGGCGAGTGGTGATCTTTTTATCGCCATTAAAGGTCATGAAACTGATGGTAGACGCTATATTCCTCAAGCAATTGCTCAAGGTGTTTCAGCAGTATTAGCGGAAGCACAAGATGTTGCAACGCATGGTGAAATCCGTGAAAGCCACGGTATTCCAATTATTTATATTGATAATCTTAATGCCAAGTTATCAAAGTTAGCGGGACATTTTTATCATCAACCCGCGGAAAAGCTGAAGCTGATAGGTGTTACTGGGACTAACGGAAAAACGACAACAACACAATTGTTAGCACAGTGGGCGCAAGGTTTAGGTGAAATAAGTGCTGTGATGGGAACCGTTGGTAACGGGCTTTTAGATCATGTTGTTCCTGCGATGAACACCACAGGCTCTGCAGTTGATATTCAATTAGAGTTACAGCAATTATTAAATCAAGGCGCGACATTGACAGCGATGGAAGTTTCTTCTCATGGTTTAGTTCAAGGTCGTGTCAGTGCGTTGCCTTTTGTGGCGAGTGTATTTACGAATTTAAGCCGTGATCATCTTGATTATCATGGTGATATGGCTAATTACGAAGAAGCAAAATGGTTACTCTTTTCCACTCATCATAGTGGTGAAAAAATTATTAATGCGGATGATGCCGTTGGTCAAAAATGGTTATCTCGTTTACCTGACGCTGTTGCTGTGACAATGGAGAACACCTTGCCACAAAACTGGCAAGGTCGTTTTGTTAAAACAACCCGTATTAATTATCATGATGCGGGCGCAACGATCCACTTTAGTTCTAGTTGGGGTGAAGGGATAATTGAAAGCCCACTTATGGGCGCTTTTAATGTCAGTAATCTTTTATGTGCTTTAGCGACATTATTGGCATTAGGATACCCATTAAATGCGGTGATAAATGCTTCATCTTCATTGACACCTGTTTGCGGTCGCATGGAAGTATTTAGCGCGAATAATCGCCCTACAGTTATTGTCGATTATGCCCATACTCCAGATGCTTTAGAGAAAGCACTTCAAGCTGCTCGTTTACACTGTACAGGCAAATTGTGGTGTGTATTTGGTTGTGGTGGAGATAGAGACAAAGGTAAGCGCCCACTAATGGGGGCTGTTGCAGAAGAGCTGGCTGACAAAGTTGTTATCACTGATGACAATCCACGTAGTGAAGAGCCACAAGCCATTATTCAAGATATTCTTTCGGGTTTAATGGACCCTGGTCGTGCGATAGCTATTGAAGGCCGAGCAGAAGCGGTCACTAACGTGATTATGCAAGCGGATACCAATGATATGATTTTAGTTGCAGGTAAAGGACATGAAGATTATCAGTTGGTTGGCTCACGTCGCCTTGATTATTCAGATAGATTAACCGTTGCTCGGTTATTGGGGGTGATAGCGTGATCCCTCTATCTTTAGGAAATATTGTACAAATTACCAAAGGTAAATTGAGCAATATCGCTCAAAACCAAGCAGACCAACTTATTATCAAATCGATTTCAACTGATAGCCGTAAAATTGATGAAGATTGTTTGTTTATTGCATTAGCTGGTGAGCGTTTTGATGCTCATGACTTTATTGCTGATGTAAAAGAAAAGGGATCTGTTGCGGTTTTAGTTAATCGTGAAATTGATGTTGATTGTCCGCAACTCATTGTAAAAGATACACATCTAGCAATGGGGGAGATTGCTGCACATATTCGTTCGCTTAGCCACGCCAAGATTGTTGCGCTGACGGGATCTTCCGGAAAAACGTCTGTTAAAGAGATGACCGCATCTATTTTGCGTCATTGCGGCGAAACCTTATATACCCATGGCAATTTAAATAATGATATTGGTGTGCCTTTAACACTTTTTCGTTTAACACCTGAACACCGTTTTGCGGTTATTGAATTAGGTGCAAACCATATTGGTGAAATTGCCTATACCGTAAATATGGTGAAACCAGATAGTGCGTTGGTAAATAACCTATTTTCTGCACATATCGAAGGTTTCGGCTCACTGGAAGGAATTGCTCAGGCAAAAGGTGAAATCTTTACGCATTTAAAAGAGCAAGGCACAGCCATTATTAATCTTGATAGTAATGACTTACCTCTGTGGGAACATCATTTAAATGCGCGCCAAACAAAATGGTCGTTCTCTTTATCTGCACAACGCAACGCAGATTTTTATCCTACCGAGATCGTAGTTAAGCAATTTATCACAAACTTCACCTTACACACACCGGAAGGTTGTGTTGAAGTCACGCTTCCGTTACCGGGGCGTCATAATATCGCGAATGCTTTGGCTGCAAGCGCACTTGCGTTATCTGCTGGGGCAACACTTGAAGATATTCGCCTTGGTTTATCGACATTAAAAGCAGTACCAGGAAGATTGTACCCTGTGGAGTTAACCACAGGGAAAATGGTGTTAGATGATACTTATAATGCGAATGATGGCTCGATGATTGCTGGCTTACAAGTTTTATCTCAATTGCCAGGATATAAGATTTTTGTTGCGGGAGATATGGCTGAGCTAGGTAAAGACTCAGAGAAATGTCACCGTGATGTGGGGCGTTTTGCTCACAATGCAGGGATTGATAGCGTCCTTACTGTTGGGGAGCACAGCCATTTCATTAGTGATGAAAATCAAGGTGGTCAGCATTTTGCATTTAAAGCCGACTTACTTGCTCAATTAATTCCATTATTACAGCAGCATGATGTTGTTTCAGTTTTAGTAAAAGGTTCACGAAGCTCCGCGATGGAAGATATCGTGAACGCATTAAAGGAGTGCTTTGAATGTTAGTTTGGCTAGCTGAATATTTGGTTAAATACCATACATTTTTTAATGTGTTTTCTTATCTGACATTCAGGGCAATTGTTGGTTTATTGACGGCATTAATTATTGCGTTGTGGATGGGGCCTCATCTCATCGCATGGTTACAAAAAATGCAAATTGGACAAGTGGTTCGTAGTGAAGGCCCTGAGTCGCATTTTAGCAAACGTGGTACACCAACAATGGGCGGGATTATGATCCTGTTCTCTATTTCCATCTCTACACTATTATGGGCAAGGTTAGATAACCCTTATGTTTGGTGTGTATTACTGGTTTTAATTGGCTATGGTGTGATTGGCTTTGTTGATGATTATCGCAAAGTTGTTCGTAAAGATACCAAAGGCTTAATCGCACGTTGGAAATATTTCTGGCAATCCGTATTAGCGCTTGTTGTTGCATTTAGTATGTATGCCATTGGCAAAGATACGCCAGCAACACAGCTGGTCGTGCCATTCTTTAAAGATGTCATGCCTCAATTGGGGATGCTTTATATCTTACTGGCTTATTTCGTCATTGTTGGGACCAGTAATGCAGTTAACTTAACCGATGGTTTAGATGGTTTAGCTATTATGCCAACAGTTTTTGTTGCCGCGGGTTTTGCATTAGTTGCATGGGCGACTGGTAATGTTAATTTTGCAAGCTATTTAAAAATTCCTTACTTGATGCATGCGGGTGAATTGGTGATTGTCTGTACTGCTATCGTCGGTGCGGGTTTAGGTTTCCTTTGGTTTAATACTTACCCAGCTCAAGTTTTTATGGGGGATGTAGGCTCTCTTGCATTAGGTGGCGCATTAGGAACGATTGCGGTGTTATTACGTCAAGAATTCCTATTAGTCATTATGGGTGGGGTGTTTGTTGTTGAAACACTTTCCGTAATTTTACAAGTTGGCTCATTTAAGTTGCGCGGTCAACGTATTTTCCGTATGGCCCCAATTCATCACCATTATGAATTAAAAGGCTGGCCTGAACCTCGTGTTATTGTCCGTTTCTGGATCATCTCACTGATGTTAGTGCTTATTGGTCTGGCGACATTAAAGGTACGTTAAGATGGCAAATTATCAGGGAAAAAAAGTGGTTGTTGTTGGGCTTGGAATAACAGGCCTTTCTTGCGTTGACTTTTTTATCCGCCAAGGTGTTACACCTAAGGTTATTGATACACGCCAAAAACCAGGAGGCTTAGATAAGCTTCCTGCTGACGTTGAATATCATACAGGTAGTTTTCATCAAGCATGGCTTAATGATGCCGATTTAATTATCTCAAGTCCGGGGATTGCACTTTCGACACCTGCGCTTGTTGAAGCAGCAAATCATGGCGTTGAAATTGTTGGTGATATCGAATTGTTTTGCCGTGAAGCCAAAGCACCTATTGTAGCGATTACTGGCTCTAATGGTAAAAGCACAGTGACAACACTGGTAGGAGAAATGGCGAGTGCGGATGGTATTCGCGTTGGAGTCGGTGGCAATATCGGTGTCCCAGCTCTGACCTTATTAACCGAGCCTCATGATTTATATGTATTAGAGTTATCGAGTTTTCAACTAGAAACGACTTATAGCTTAAAAGCAGCAGCTGCAACGGTATTAAATATTAGCGAAGATCATATGAATCGCTATCCGTTAGGATTAGAGCAATATCGTGAAGCAAAATTGCGTATCTACGATAACGCAAAAGCCTGTGTTTATAACGAAGATGATGCATTAACGTTACCTTTAGCGGGTAAAGATAATCGTTGTGTTAGTTTTGGTGTTGGGCAAGGTGATTATCAGCTTGATAATATAAATCGCATTTTAAAAGTGAAAGGTGAAAAAGTCCTTTCAACGGCTGAGATGTATCTTTCAGGACAGCATAATTATACCAATGCATTAGCGGCATTAGCACTTGCTGATGCCGTGGGTATTTCTCGTAAAGCGACAATCGAGGTACTGAAAACATATCACGGTCTTGCTCACCGTTTTCAATTAGTTTATTCACACCAAAATGTACGTTGGATAAATGACTCGAAAGCCACCAATGTAGGAAGTACAGAAGCGGCATTACGAGGACTTGAAGTTGAAGGTACATTACATCTTTTATTAGGTGGTGATGGGAAGTCGGCTGACTTCACTTCTTTATTGCCTTATATCAGTGGTGACAATATACGTCTGTACTGTTTTGGACAAGATGGACAAGCATTGGCAAATCTACGACCTGATGTCTCTTTATTAACAGTGACAATGGAAGAAGCCATGCGAGCCTTAGCGCCTACTGTGAAATCAGGTGATATGGTGTTGCTCTCTCCTGCATGTGCAAGCTTAGATCAGTTTAAATGTTTTGAGCAACGTGGTGATGAATTTGCACGTTTAGCAAGGGAGCTTGGCTGATGAGCATATTCGCAATGCGAAGATTAAAACAGTGGCTAGTGGGCAGTTATCAAACTGAGAATACAGCATTTGTGCCGTATGATCGCACCTTGCTCTGGTTTACTTTCGGATTAGCGGTTGTCGGCTTTGTTATGGTGACATCGGCTTCAATGCCTGTTGGTCAACGTCTCGCAGAAGATCCTTTCTTATTTGCTAAACGTGATGGCATCTATATCGTTGTCGCATTTTTTATTGCGTTAGTTACCATGCGTATCCCAATGGCAATTTGGCAACGTTATAGCAGCTTAATGTTGTTTGGTTCAATACTACTTTTATTGATGGTATTGGGGGTCGGGAGTTCAGTTAATGGTGCTTCACGTTGGATTGCTGTGGGGCCATTAAATTTCCAGCCAGCTGAATTATCAAAACTTGCACTGTTTTGCTATTTATCGAGCTATTTAGTCCGAAAAGTTGAAGAAGTTAGAAATAACTTTTGGGGTTTCTGTAAGCCGATGGGGGTGATGTTAGTACTGGCTGTTTTATTGTTATTACAACCAGATTTAGGAACCGTTGTGGTTTTATTCGTAACAACATTAGCGCTGTTATTTTTAGCCGGTGCTAAAATTTGGCAGTTCTTAGCTATTATCGGCTCAGGTATTGCTGCTGTTGTTATGTTGATTATTGTTGAACCTTACCGTGTTCGACGTATTACTTCTTTCTTAGAACCTTGGGAAGATCCATTTGGTAGTGGTTATCAGCTTACACAATCTTTAATGGCATTTGGTCGTGGTGATTTACTTGGACAAGGTTTAGGAAACTCAGTGCAAAAACTAGAGTATTTGCCTGAGGCGCATACCGACTTTATTTTCTCTATTCTTGCTGAAGAACTTGGTTATATCGGTGTGGTTTTAGTGCTTTTAATGGTATTCTTCATCGCTTTTCGCGCGATGCAAATTGGACGACGTGCGCTGCTCCTCGAACAACGTTTTTCAGGCTTTTTAGCTTGTTCTATTGGGATCTGGTTTACATTCCAATCATTGGTCAATGTAGGTGCAGCAGCAGGCATGTTGCCAACAAAGGGATTAACCCTTCCTCTTATTAGTTACGGTGGTTCGAGTTTAATTATTATGTCAACCGCCATCGTGATGTTATTACGAATTGATTATGAAACACGTCTAGCACGAGCTCAGGCGTTTGTAAGGAGCCCGAAATGAGCGAACGTAGACGCCGTTTAATGGTTATGGCTGGTGGTACTGGGGGGCATGTATTCCCGGGACTGGCTGTTGCTCATTATCTACAATCTCAAGGTTGGGAAATCCGATGGTTAGGAACCGCGGATAGAATGGAAGCCGATTTAGTCCCTAAACACGGTATAGAAATTGAATTTATTCGTATCTCAGGTTTACGTGGTAAAGGTATTAAAGCGTTAATCGCAGCACCTATTCGTATTATTAAAGCTATTTTTCAAGCACGTGCCATCATGAAGCGCTATCAACCCGATGCTGTGCTTGGTATGGGTGGGTACGTTTCAGGTCCCGGTGGTGTTGCGGCTTGGATGTGTGGGATACCTGTTATTTTACATGAACAAAATGGTATCGCTGGATTAACTAATCGCTGGCTATCGAAAATTGCGAAACGCGTATTACAGGCTTTTCCGGGAGCATTTCCTAATGCACCAGTGGTTGGAAACCCTGTTCGTGAAGATGTGTTGGCACTTGAAGCACCTTCAGTACGATTAAATAAGAGAACAGGGCCTGTTCGTGTATTGATTATTGGTGGTAGCCAAGGCGCTAGAATTTTAAATCACACCTTACCCATAGTTGCAGGTTTACTCGGTGAACATGTTACAATCTGGCATCAAGCAGGAAAAGGTGGCGAAAGTGATACAAAAACACGCTATCAGAACGAATTAGCAAAAAATTCAGTTAAATCTGAATATAAAGTTACTGAATTTATTGATGATATAGCGCAAGCTTACCAATGGGCTGATGTTGTTGTATGTCGTTCAGGCGCATTAACGGTTAGCGAAATTGCCGCAGCGGGATTACCCGCTATTTTTGTTCCTTTCCAGCACAAAGATAGACAGCAATATTGGAATGCACTGCCGCTAGAAAAAGCGGGTGCCGCTCGAATTATCGAACAGAATGATTTAACTCCAGAAGTCATTGCACAAACCCTGAAAAATTGGGATAGAGAAACCTTATTAGCGATGGCAGAAAAAGCAAAAAGTGTTGCGATTACGGATGCCACAGAGCGCGTAGCAAATGTAATAATCGAAGTGGCAAAAAAATAAACGTAACTTGTAACCATTAACTTAGAGTGAAGAAGTAAATAGTGAATACACAACAACTGGCAAAATTAAGATCGTTTGTGCCTGAAATGAGAAAAGTTAAGCATATTCACTTTATCGGCATCGGTGGTGCTGGTATGGGGGGAATTGCCGAAGTGTTGGCTAACGAAGGCTATGAAATCAGCGGTTCTGATTTAGCGCCAAACGTAGTCACACAACAGCTCGTTGCCTTAGGCGCGACAGTCTATTTCAATCATCGCCCTGAAAATATTCGTGGCGCAAGTGTTGTTGTGGTTTCGACAGCAATCAGTGCTGAAAACCCTGAGATTATTGCAGCAAGAGAAGCACGTATTCCTGTTATTCGTCGTGCTGAAATGTTGGCTGAATTAATGCGTTATCGTCATGGTGTAGCGATTGCCGGAACACATGGCAAAACTACAACAACGGCAATGATTTCAAATATTTATGCGCAAGCAGGTTTAGATCCTACTTTTGTTAATGGTGGGCTTGTTAAATCGGCTGGCACACATGCTCGCTTAGGTTGCAGTCGTTATTTAATTGCTGAAGCTGATGAAAGCGATGCATCATTTTTACATTTACAACCCATGGTTGCGGTCGTTACCAATATCGAAGCAGACCATATGGACACATATCACGGTAATTTTGACAATCTAAAAGAGACGTTTATTACCTTTTTGCACAATCTACCATTCTATGGCCGTGCAGTGATGTGTTTGGATGACGATGTTATTCGTTCAATTATTCCTAAAGTGGGTCGCTATATTACGACTTATGGCTTTAGTGAAGATGCGGATGTTCGTATTACGCATTATGAACAAAAAGGTGCTCAGGGCTTTTTCACGATTTCTCGTGAAGGTATGCCTGATTTACAAGTTGTATTAAATGCACCTGGTCGCCATAACGCTTTGAATGCGACAGCCGCAGTTGCAGTAGCGACAGAAGAAGGTATTGCTGACGAACATATTTTAGCCGCATTACTTAGCTTCCAAGGTACTGGACGTCGTTTCGACTTCTTAGGTAACTACGGGCTTGAGCATGTTAATGGTCAAGAAGGTGAAGTGATGCTGGTGGATGATTATGGTCATCATCCAACAGAAGTTGATGCAACGATTAAAGCAGCGAGAGCAGGATGGCCAGATAAACGTCTAGTGATGATTTTCCAACCTCATCGCTATACACGTACTCGTGATTTATATGAAGACTTTGCCACAGTTCTCAATCAGGTTGATATTTTATTATTAACAGATGTTTATTCTGCTGGAGAAGCGCCAATTGCTGGTGCCGATAGTCGCTCACTTTGTCGAACTATTCGCCAACGTGGGAAGCTCGATCCTATATGGGTTTCTGATGTGTCTAATATTTCGTCAATATTAGCGGGTGTATTAACAGATAATGATCTTGTTTTAGTTCAAGGTGCTGGAAATATTGGTAAAATAGCGCGTCGCTTAGCCGATACAAAATTACAGCCATCTTTCAGCGAGGATTAAGGCGGATGTTTGAGCAAGTGAACATCATTTATCGTGAAACAGTCAATAAAGTCACTGTAATGATGGCGTGTTATGAGAAAATTAACACGATATTAGCGAAAAAAATGATCGAGAATTCGCTTGCTCAAATCGGTGTTGAGAAGAAATTTCAGTTAAAAAGTAAGAAAAACGAAGAAAAATTCGCAATTTCTTCTTTTAAAGTAAATAATTCTCAACAGATTGAACAATTTAGTGATTTAATTATCAAACCTAAAAGTGTTCATAAAGTATATATATGTAGGAAAAACATTAATCGCTGGAATATCGGACAAAAGGATGGGCGATTCTCTTGTTTAAACGTTGCTCAGGAGTTAGTGGGTTAATATGTCACAAGCAGCGCTAAATATAAAAGAACACAAAGAGAAGCAACATTCTGACAGACCGAGTAATGGTACTTATTTATCAGGATTAATCTTTTTCTTATGTGTGATTGCCACCATCGTTTGGGGTGGGATACAAGTGGTTAATTGGATGAAAGACGCAGATCGCCTGCCAATTTCAAAACTTGTATTAACCGGTGAAAGGCATTACACAACGAATGATGATGTGCGCCAGGCCATTTTGTCTTTAGGACAGCCGGGCACATTTATGACACAGGATGTGAATATCATTCAGCAACAGATTGAACGTATGCCATGGATTAGGCTAGTCACTGTTCGTAAACAGTGGCCTGATGAACTTAAAATCCATCTGGTAGAATATGTTCCCTTTACCCGTTGGAATGATACTTACTTTCTTGATAAAGAAGGGCGCGTTTTCAGTCTGCCAACTCAGTTGGAAAACAAAGGAAGCTATCCTTTGTTATACGGCCCTCAAGGAAGTGAAAAAATGGTGTTATCAGGTTATGTGGCAATGAGAGATCAGCTTCTTGCAAGTAACCTGAATTTAAAAGCGGCGTCAATGTCAGCCCGTCAAGGATGGCAATTAGTTTTAGACAATGATGTTCGATTGGAGCTAGGACGTAAGGATAACGAAAAACGGATCGCTCGCTTTATTGAGTTGTATCCGATACTGCAACAACAAACAGATAAACGTGTTGATTACGTAGATCTGCGTTATGACAGCGGTGGTGCAGTCGGATGGGCTCCTTTATTACTTGAGAATGAATAAACAAGACGTGGCAGATGACACGATGACGGCGAAGGCAGAACAATAATGATCAAAGCGACGGACAGAAAATTAGTAGTTGGTCTTGAGATTGGTACGGCCAAAGTAGCCACCCTTGTCGGTGAGATCCTGCCTGATGGTGTAGTGAATATTATCGGGGTGGGAAGTTGTCCATCTCGGGGCATGGATAAAGGTGGCGTTAATGATCTCGAATCTGTCGTAAAATGTGTGCAACGGGCGGTAGATCAGGCTGAGTTGATGGCTGACTGTCAAATATCTTCAGTATATTTGGCGTTATCAGGCAAGCATATCAGTTGCCAAAATGAGATTGGTATGGTGCCAATTTCAGAAGAAGAAGTGACTCAAGATGATGTTGATAGTGTGGTTCATACCGCAAAATCCGTCAAAGTAAAAGATGAACACCGTGTTTTACACGTTATACCGCAAGAGTATGCCATTGATTATCAAGAAGGGATCAAAAACCCAGTTGGATTATCGGGCGTGCGTATGCAGGCTAAAGTTCATTTAATTACCTGCCATAACGATATGGCAAAGAATATTGTAAAAGCAGTTGAACGCTGTGGGTTAAAAGTGGATCAACTGATTTTCGCGGGACTCGCTTCAAGTTTCGCTGTATTAACAGAAGATGAACGTGAATTAGGTGTATGTGTTGTTGATATTGGTGGCGGTACAATGGATATCGCTATTTATACCGGTGGCGCATTAAGACATACCCGCGTTATTCCTTATGCAGGAAATGTTGTAACCAGTGATATCGCCTATGCGTTTGGCACTCCGCCAAATGATGCTGAAGCTATCAAAGTTCGCCATGGTTGTGCATTAGGATCTTTAGTTGGTAAAGATGAAAATGTTGAAGTTCCAAGCGTCGGAGGTAGACCACCAAGAAGTCTGCAACGACAAACTCTTGCTGAGGTGATTGAGCCTCGTTATACCGAACTGCTTAATCTTGTTAATGAAGAGATTTTAAAAGTTCAAGAACAGTTACGCCAGCAAGGGATTAAGCATCATTTAGCGGCAGGTATTGTGCTAACAGGTGGTGCTGCACAGATTGATGGACTTGTTGAATGTGCTCAACGTGTTTTTCACACACAAGTACGGATCGGTAAACCGTTAAATATTACCGGGCTAACAGATTATGCGCAGGACCCCTACTACTCAACAGCGGTTGGGCTTTTGCATTACGGTAAAGAGTCTCACTTTGGTGAGGAAACTGAAACCGAGAAACGCTCTGCTGTCAGTGGTTTATTTAAGAAACTCACTGGCTGGCTAAAAAGAGAGTTTTAATAATCAGACAAATTTTAAAAGAGGTCGTTTGAGCAAGCGGCCCTGAGAAGGCACAAAACGGAGAGAAATTATGTTTGAACCTATGGAATTAACCAACGATGCGGTGATCAAAGTCATCGGCGTTGGTGGCGGCGGCGGTAATGCGGTTGAGCACATGGTTCGTGAACGTATTGAAGGCGTAGATTTCTTTGCAGTCAATACGGATGCTCAAGCGCTACGTAAAACAGCGGTCGGACAGACTATCCAAATTGGTAATGCCATTACGAAAGGCTTAGGTGCAGGTGCAAATCCTGAAGTAGGCCGTAATGCTGCTGAGGAAGATCGCGAAGGATTACGTGCAGCACTTGAAGGTGCTGATATGGTCTTTATCGCAGCGGGTATGGGCGGTGGTACTGGTACTGGTGCTGCGCCTGTTGTCGCAGAAGTGGCGAAAGAATTAGGTATTTTGACTGTTGCTGTGGTGACTAAGCCTTTTAATTTTGAAGGCAAAAAACGCATGGCATTTGCTGAGCAAGGTATTACTGAGTTATCAAAACACGTTGACTCATTAATCACTATTCCAAATGACAAATTATTAAAAGTACTTGGTCGTGGAATTTCATTATTAGATGCGTTCGGCGCAGCTAATGATGTATTAAAAGGCGCCGTTCAAGGTATCGCTGAACTTATTACTCGCCCTGGTTTAATGAACGTTGACTTTGCTGACGTAAGAACTGTGATGTCTGAAATGGGTTATGCCATGATGGGCTCAGGTGCTGCGAAAGGCGAAGATCGTGCTGAAGAAGCCGCAGAGATGGCGATATCAAGTCCATTATTGGAAGATATCGACTTATCTGGCGCACGTGGTGTGTTAGTCAACATCACCGCAGGTTTTGATTTACGTCTTGATGAATTTGAAACAGTGGGTAATACCATTCGTGCATTTGCATCAGATAATGCGACTGTGGTTATTGGTACATCTCTTGACCCAGAAATGAATGATGAATTGCGTGTAACTGTTGTTGCAACAGGTATTGGCATGGACAAACGTCCAGAAATTACCCTAGTAACTAATAAACAGAATCAGCAAAGCGCAATGGAGAATCGTTACCAGCAAATGCAAAACAGCATGTCTTCTTTCTCTTCCGTAGAAGAAAGTAAGCCTGCTGCAAAAGCCGTTAACGAACAATCTACTCAGTCAAACAAAGAACCGGATTATTTAGATATCCCTGCGTTCTTGAGAAAACAGGCTGATTAATCGCCAAAAAGATTGGCATCTCCGCTTTTTGTGCTAAACTGTCCTGCCAATTATAAGTATAATGATTGGTAGGACGGATAACATTGCGAGATAAAATGATGATCAAACAACGGACATTAAAACGAATTGTACAAGCAACTGGTGTGGGACTTCACACGGGTAAAAAAGTTACGCTTACAATGCGTCCGGCGCCAGCAAACACTGGGGTCATCTACCGTCGTACTGACTTAAATCCACCGGTGGATTTTCCAGCAGACGCAAAATCAGTTCGTGACACTATGTTATGTACTTGCTTAGTTAACGAAGACGATGTGCGTATATCAACCGTTGAGCATTTAAACGCAGCACTGGCTGGTTTAGGCATTGATAATATTGTAATTGAAGTGAATGCACCTGAAATCCCAATTATGGATGGAAGTGCGGCACCTTTTGTTTTCTTGTTACTTGATGCAGGTATCGAAGAACTTCGTACAGCGAAGAAATTCATTCGAATCAAAGAAACCGTACGTGTAGAAGATGGTGATAAATGGGCAGAGATGCGCCCATACAATGGGTTTAAATTAGATTTTACTATCGATTTTAATCACCCAGCCATTGATTCAAGTACACAGCGTTATAAACTAGATTTCTCCGCTGAATCTTTTATGAGCCAAATTAGCCGTGCTCGTACTTTTGGATTTATGCGTGATATCGAATATCTGCAATCTAAAGGATTGTGTTTAGGCGGAAGCTTCGATTGCGCAATCGTAGTTGATGACTATCGTGTTCTCAACGATGATGGCCTGCGTTTTGAAGATGAGTTCGTTCGTCACAAAATGTTGGATGCAATCGGTGATTTATTTATGTGTGGCTATAACATTATCGGTGAATTCACCGCGTTTAAATCAGGTCACGCACTAAACAATAAATTGCTCCAAGCTGTATTAGCAAAAGAATCTGCATGGGAATTTGTCACATTTGAAGACGAAGCGCAAATGCCAGTAGCCTTCAAAGCTCCCTCAATGGTCTTTGCTTAATTCCTGTGAAGGAAAGTACGTTAATTATCTCTAATTAACGTTCATCTTTGGCTGTACTTGTACTCTCTCCGGCAAGTGCAGCCAACCGTTCTAATTTCTCTCTTAATTTCTTCGGGCTTTTTTCTGCCAAATACTTTAATGACTGTGCGCTTTCTAAACTTAAGTGACGTCTCTTTATCGGTGCTTGCTCTTTTAATGATGATATTAAAGATCTTTTTTCCTGTTTTATTCCTAAAGAGGGATTTATTTTGATGTCTATTGAGGATAAGGATGGTAAAATTTCTTGTCTCAATGCAGAAAGTAATGATGGGGTTTCATAACGTAAGCGAGTTAACCAACTTGCGTTTGCAACTTCAATAATTAAAATAGCGTTGCGATAATTTGCGACACGGCACTTATCTCGTAAAGGAATGGGTAAAAGAGCCATGACGGCGCGATTTAATTTTAGTAAAATTGTTGCGCGCTGTTGTATAAGTTGTAATGTACTCTTGTTGGAACCTTCAAGTTCAATGAAGATTTTTTCCAATGATTGTGGGTAACTATCCCGCATAGATTTTGACTCCACAAAATAAAAATTAATGAGCAACGAAGGTTAATGAGCATTATAAGTTTTTGGCGACAGTTTGGCAGGCGATATTTTTGGTCGCATCTGCTTTTAGGGATGGTAGCAGCAGGTATTGGAATACCTTCGCTGTTGTCTGCTCATGCCGAGAATCCACAGCAAACTGATACCCCTTCATCTCAAAACCGTCAAAGTCAGGCACTTATTGCGTTTGATAACTTATTCTTACGTCAAAGTGTACAGAATCCTGCTTCATCCTTCACCTTTAATTACTGGCAACAACACGCAGTAAAAAATGTGATTAAACAGCTCTCTTTTGCATTCACCATTAATTCACCAGAATTGATGGTTAAAGTAAAAGATGAACCGTTACCTGTTTCTAATGTTGCAGCGGTTATGCTTGATACGCTGTATGCCTTATTAACAGAGACTCCATCATCTGCATTAAGCAACCTTCCTCTTTCTGGCTATGTTTTAGTACAGAATACAAATTCTTATCATACCGGATTATGGCTTGCACAAATCCGCGGTATTCGTGCAGGGCCTTACCTAACAGCTTAATTGGGTCACTTAATCTAATAAGATTATGATTATCTCTGTTTATCGATACAGAGGCTTTTTTCGGCGTTTCACGCCATAAATGAGAATAAAGATTTATGTTAGGTAAAATTGTAACCAAAATTTTTGGTAGTCGTAATGATCGTACAATCCGTCGTATGCGAAAAGTTGTTAATGAAATTAATAAACTAGAGCCAGAGTTTGAAAAACTCACCGACGTTGAGCTAAAAGCGAAAACAAATGAATTTCGTGAGCGTTTAAAAAACGGTGAAAAAGAAGAAGATATTTTACCAGAAGCGTTTGCGACTGTTCGTGAAGCAAGTAAACGTGTCTTTGGTATGCGCCACTTCGATGTGCAGTTAATTGGTGGTATGGTTCTAAATGAACGTTGTATTGCTGAAATGCGCACAGGTGAAGGTAAAACATTAACAGCAACATTACCTGCATACTTAAACGCGCTATCAGGTAAAGGGGTTCACGTTGTTACTGTCAATGACTATCTTGCACAACGTGACGCCGAAAATAACCGTCCTCTGTTTGAATTCTTAGGTTTAAGCGTTGGTATCAACTTGCCAAATATGGCGCCACCAGTAAAACGCGAAGCTTATAATGCTGATATCACTTATGGTACGAACAATGAATTCGGTTTCGACTATCTACGTGACAACATGGCATTTAGTCCTCAAGAGCGTGTTCAACGTAAATTACACTACGCATTAGTGGATGAGGTTGACTCAATCTTAATCGACGAAGCACGTACACCTCTGATTATTTCAGGCCCAGCAGAAGATAGCTCTGAGCTTTATATCCAAATGAACAAAGTGATCCCTCATTTGGTTTCTCAAGAAAAAGAAGATTCAGATACTTTCCAAGGCGAAGGTGATTACTCTGTTGATGAAAAAACACGTCAAGTGAATATCACAGAACGCGGTCTGGTTAAAATTGAAGGGTTATTAGCCGATGCTGGCATGATGAAAGAAGGCGAGTCTTTATACTCACCAGCTAATATTATGCTCATGCATCATGTGACAGCGGCATTGCGTGCTCATGCTCTATTTACTAAAGATGTTGACTACATCGTTAAAGATGGCGAAGTGATCATTGTTGACGAACATACTGGTCGTACAATGCAAGGCCGTCGCTGGTCCGATGGTTTACACCAAGCCGTTGAAGCAAAAGAAGGTGTGAAGATCCAAAATGAGAACCAGACATTAGCGTCAATCACATTCCAAAACTATTTCCGTTTATACGAAAAATTAGCAGGGATGACGGGTACTGCGGATACTGAAGCGTTTGAATTTAACTCTATCTATCGCTTAGAAACCATTGTTATCCCAACTAATCGTCCAATGGTGCGTAAAGATCTCCCTGACTTAGTTTATATGAATGAGCAAGGTAAATTTGCGGCCATTATTGAAGATATTCGTGAGCGTACCAAGAATGGCCAACCTGTACTTGTTGGTACTATCTCAATTGAAAAATCAGAAGAGATTTCTAAAGCGCTGACTAAAGCGAATGTTCACCATAACGTGCTGAATGCGAAATTCCACGCAATGGAAGCGGATATTATTGCTAACGCAGGTTTACCTTCAGCGGTAACTATTGCAACTAACATGGCGGGTCGTGGTACTGATATCGTGTTAGGGGGGAGTTGGCAAACTGAAGTGGCTAAACTTGAAGAGCCAACGGAAGAGCAAATCGAAGAAATCAAAGCTAAATGGAAAGAGCGCCATGATGCCGTATTAGCATCAGGTGGTTTACATATTATTGGTACTGAGCGTCATGAATCTCGTCGTATTGATAACCAGTTACGTGGTCGTGCGGGTCGTCAAGGGGATGAAGGTTCTTCTCGTTTCTATTTGTCTATGGAAGACTCTTTAATGCGTATTTTTGCTTCAGACAAAGTGTCTGGCATGATGCGTAAATTAGGCATGAATGAGACCGAAGCGATTGAGCACCCTTGGGTAACTAAAGCAATAGCAAACGCACAGCGTAAAGTAGAAAACCGCAACTTTGATATTCGTAAGCAACTGCTTGAATATGATGATGTAGCGAATGATCAGCGTCGTGCAATCTATACTCAGCGTAATGAATTACTGGATGTGGCAGATGTAAGCGAAACTATCGATAGCATTCGTCAAGACGTCTTCACTTCAATGATTGATAACTATATTCCACCTCAATCACTGGAAGAAATGTGGGATATTGAAGGTTTAACGGCATGTCTACAAAAAGACTTTGATTTAAATCTTCCAATCAAAGAGTGGTTAGATAAAGAGCCTGAATTACACGAAGAAACATTACGTGAGCGTATTTTAGAAAAATCTATCGAAGTTTATAAAGCGAAAGAAGAAATCGTTAGTGCTGAAATGATGCGTAACTTTGAAAAAGGCGTGATGTTACAAACGCTAGATTCACTGTGGAAAGAGCACTTAGCAGCAATGGATTATTTGCGTCAAGGTATCCATTTACGTGGTTATGCACAAAAAGATCCAAAACAAGAGTACAAACGTGAATCGTTCGCGATGTTTGCTAATATGTTAGAATCACTGAAATATGAAGTGATCAGCACACTAAGCAAAGTACAAGTTCGTTTACCTGAAGAAGTTGAAGAGTTAGAACGTCGTCGTCGTGAAGAAGCTGAGCGTTTAGCTAAACAGCAACAATTAAGCCATGAAGTGACAAAAGAGTCTCAAATGTCAGCAGTTGATGGTCAAGTGGCTGCAGGTAAAAAAGTGGGTCGTAATGAACCATGCCCTTGTGGATCAGGTAAGAAATTTAAACATTGTCATGGTCAGTTAGGTTAATTTATTTATCCTGATAACAAGTGTGTAATGCACGGATTAAAAAAGATCCACTCAGTCATCAGTGGGTCTTTTTTGTTATTTACAGATCGTATTCTGTTTTTTATTTTGAATTGATCTATAAAACCCGCTTATTGTAATAACAAGCGGGTTTAGTTTACAAAAGAATAGGCATTACTCTTTTATCATGTGTCTATTACTTTTCAGAAATAGACGATTTTGTATTTATTGTTTCATTAACTTTAACAGGTGATTTTAATGATAAGTCACCACCTGCAAGTTGTTTCACGAGATCAACAGCAGATGATTTCAGATCAAGATCTGCTCCGGCTTCATATTGATGGCCTTCAATATTATTTAATTGAACGCTGCTACCGCCCAAATCAACCTGGCCTTGCTCACTTTTAATTTCAGCGCCTGTAAGTTGAGTTGTACCACTTACATTTAATGAAATAGCATTTTTGCTTGTTAAGGTTGTAGTTTGGGTAACTGCATCATTATCAATATGAGAAACTTTAATATCCGCGTTCGCCGTATGGCCTTCAGCGCCTGTTACGATATTTTTGATACCATTACCTATTGTTCCAACGCCTTTATCAATTTTGGTTTTTGTTTCGCCACTGATCCCCGTTTTATCTGCGATAGCAGAAGAAAGAGAATTGTATTTATCAGAGATAACATCAGTTGCAGATTTAATACCTGAATCAATAGTTTCTTTGATAGTGTCTTCTAATAGTGATCCACCTGCTTCAGCGGTTTTATTAACTGGGCTAGATTTAGGATCATTGTTGTGGTTGTAACCAACATTTACATCAACATTAACGTGGCGATCGCTGTCTTTTTGACTCGTTACCGTAAAGTCACCGCCTACATTACCCGTTATATTATCCGCGGAAACATTTGCACCAGAAAGAGTGAGGTTTTTGTCACTATTTATAGTTAAGGAGCCAGTTTCTACGGAGGCATTTTGGTGAGTAGATTTTTGTTGATCTTCAACGTGTACTAAAACTTTGCCACCAATATTATGGATAGAGGTGGCTGGGTTTTCTTCGGTCACTTCTTTTGGCGTGGTATTGGTTTGTTTGCCATTTAAAGAGATATCTGTTCCCCAATTACTTTTGTAATCCGTGGATTGTGCTGATGTCAGTGTGGTGTCACCAGATTGAGAAGTTAATTGCGTATCTTTGCTATTAACTTTAGTTCCTTGAAGATTAACAGAGCTACCGTTAACGGTTAAATTGCCTTGATTAGCAATTGTTCCACCGTCACGAGAAACTGTTTTCTCATCTTGCTTACCAATGGCAAATTCAGCGCCACCTAACCCATTGACAGAAGAGGATTTCTCTCCCGTTTTCTGGCCAAATCCTGCTTGTAATCCGCCTGATAAGTTTTTACCTGTTTCAGTACGTTGAGATTCTGCTGCTTTGAAATCAACTTTATTCGTTGCCGTCAGAGCAACATCATTTTCACTGGTTAAATGAGTTCCTTGCAAAGTCAGATTATGACCTGAATTTAACTCAATACCTTGTGAGCCATTCACTGAACCCGCTTTCGCTATTGTCTGATCTTTTTGATGATTTGTCCCACCTGCGTTAAAGCCACCACCATAATCTTTACTGTCTGGTGTTGTACCTACTTTCAGGTTTGCACTACCATTTACATTATGTTGATTTTCAGAATGAGTATCTGTTGCTTGTGCAAGCGTTAGATCACCGCCTGCATTTATGACAGTTTTGCCATCGCGAGCGTCAAATTTAGTGCCTTCATAATGCGCATCATCACGTATATTAATATTGATATTGCCAGCTGAATTAAACTGGCTACCTTCAGCTTTTGTTGTCGTTAAACTAGTGTCAGTGGTTTTACCTTCACCTTTAATTGCTACGGTAATGTCAGAGCCTGTTTTGGTACTGACACCAACTTGACCACCTCCCGTTGTTTCATGGAAGGACTGTTGGTGTTTATTTTGCGCTGCTTCACTAGTATGAGTGTTAGCAGTTAGCGTAACATCACCTTGAGTTGATTGATAATGAGTTCCTTGGTCATGTAAGGTGTTATTGCTGTCAGTATTAATATTACTGGCAGTAATTGATGTTGAAACTGCTTGGGTATCGTTTTGTGATTTCTGGCTTCCACCACCTTTCACTCCAACTTCAACACCTACATTAGGTGCTTCTAAACTACTTAAGTTAGCAAGATTGTTAATGGCATCTTTAGCGGTGATTTTTTTATCTAAATCCGTATTACTTCCCGGTTTTGTGGTATCAATCCCGTCTTCTACAGCTTTCTTAATTGGTTTAGTAACACCACTATAATCAAGATTAACACCTACATCGATACCGATATTTAAAGTATCTGTTTTAGATGTTGCACTATCATTGGCAGCAAGGTGATTGATATTTTCACCCGATTCTTTATAAGTGCCATCAACTTTGTGTGATGCACCTTGGTGTGTTACATCATTGTTTGCAGTGATAGTTAAATCACCCGCAACTTGCGTTTCGCTACCTTTATTTTTGGTGATTTCGGTTGTTGTATGCTGTTGGTCATATTGGAAATCAGCTTTGTTACCGATTTTATCAACGCCACCGGTATAGCTAAATCCACCTGAAATGGTTCTATCTGTACTGTCAGTCTCTTTTTTGTTTTCTGTTGAAACAAAAGCAACATTGTCACCTGAAACAGTGGCATTACCTGCTGTTGTTTTTAAGTCAGAACCAGCAAAAGTGACATCTTTATCCGCTTGAACTTTAACACTGCCACCACTGAGGGTAGAACCGATTTGTTCTGTCTCTGTGCTATTGCTTTTATTGGATGTATGAGTGATATGAAAACCAGCACTATATTGTTTATCTTCGACTTCTTTAGCGTGACCAGTGATCTCTAATGATGTTTTTTCATCATTGATTTTCGTGGTTTGTTGTGCAGATTTAACGTTGATATCACCTAAAGACTCAATACCTAACTCGTCGGCACTTTTTATTAAGCTACCAATCACATTAACATCTTTGCCGCTGACCACAGTTAACTCTGCATCTGAAACTAATTCACTACCAGTTGAATGCTGTTGGTTAGTTTCATCCTTGTGGGAGTTTTTAGTGATGTTAAATGCAGTACCTGTACGTTCATCTGTTTTAGTGATGGTTTCGCTAATCGCATTATCAATAACAACATCACCTTGAGTCGTTTTAACAAATGCGCCTTGGTTGCCTTTCACTTGGCTGCCTGTAACTTTGACACTGTTATCTGCTGCAAGTAACAGTTGTCCATTAGCCGTTAATTGTGTTGAATGGCTGACTTCTTGTTTGTTGTTATTGTTCTTATTATTACCACCACCGATCCCGCCCCAAACAACATGATTGTCGGTTACGGTTTTATCATTGTTGGTATTTTGAACATTAAGATTGATGTTCTCTTTAGCGTTGACGACAACATTCTCATTAGAATGTAATTTTGCGCCTTGAGCGGTAACAGACCCTTCGGCATTTAAACCTAGTGTTTTACCTGCGGTCAGCTCACTCGCTTTTAAGGTTTCTGTTTGATGGCTATTGCTCCAACTTCCTGTCTCTAAACGAGAAGTGTGGTTACGTTTATAGCCATTTTCACTACGATTTTCTTTTTCAACTAATCCATTGATATTAATATCTTTATTGGCATTAATTGCCAGAATATTGCCTGCATTAACTTTTGCACCTTCAAGTGTGACATCACCTTTAGTCGCTGTTAATGTTGCACTATTTTTCGCCTCAATATGGCTACCAACTTGCTGTACTAGCTCTTTTTCTTTAGTGACATCATATTGCCAAGAATAGAACCAACGATTGTCGGTATCGGTGTCCTTTTGCTGTAACTGTTTGCCATCAACAGTTAAATGGGCGCCTTGTAATAAAATATCATCACCCATTAAATCAGAGGCTTTGATTTGGTTTTTATTATCAGCGACCAAAGTGATATTTTTACCTTTTAACTCTGTTTTTGTCAGAGTCTGGCTAGAACCACTGCTATTAACAGCAATTCCGCCACGGTAATTTTGATAGTTTTCACTACCCTCTTTGTCGTAACTGTCATAACGAACTTGGCTATCCGTTTGAATATTGTCTGCTCTAACACTTAATTCATTATCAGCAACAAATTTACCGGCTAATTTAACACCACTTCCTTCTGCGGTATTAATAATACGGATACGACCAGATTGCATACTTCCAAAGAAATAACTGTCTAAAGCTGACGTAGGTTTTTGTGATGAAAGAATATCAAAGCGTTGAGAGAACGTGTTTTGACCTGTTAATGCAGAAATCTCAGCTGCGGTTATTTTACCTCGGCTATCAATGCGAGGTGCAATTAAATCTAAAAGACGAGGTGCATGTAATCCATTTTTACCAATAGAAAGTAAATTTGTATTATTCAGCGTGCTATAACCTTTTAATTCACCATTTTCAAACAGTGGATTACCTACAACTAAAGAAGAGCGACTGGTATTGATAAAACCGCATCCATCACAGGTAATTCCATTTGGGTTAGAAAGTACATATTCCGCCGCTATACCAAAAACTTCTTGTTGACCTAATAAGAATGAAGGATTTCGACTAACAACTTCATTTAAAATTAAAGAAGCAGCTTGTCCATTTAAGTTACTATTGGCATTGAGTTGTCCAGCAAGCTGTGATTGCCCAGCTTCTAAGGCATTGTTAAATACGGCGCCAGGTTTGCCTACATTAAAATCTTGATATTGGTTATAAGAAATACCTTCGTTATTCGGTGTAACGATATTAATGACTTGAGTACCACCATTAACTGATGAAACATTTGGTCCTTGATTGCCCGCATCAGGAACAATACCGCCAGCATATGCATTTAGTGATACGAAAATAATCGCTAAAGATGCAGCAAGCCTACCCGAAGGAGAGAGCTTGAAGTTTTTTGATTTCATAGAGTTTTCTCCGTTTATTGCTATGAGTGTGAATCAAAATAAATATGAAAATCTAACTAACACTTGAGTAGGGTCTTTGGTTTTATTGGAATTCGTTTGGTTGTAAAGCAAATGCCCCTTAGCGACTTCGATATCGAATTGTGCTTTTTGATATTGAAGATTTAAGCCTGAACTTAGTCCATAACCACTACGCCATCCTTCATAGTTGCCATGTTGTTGAACACGACCTGCATCTAGGCCAATTCGAGGGGTGATTGAAAAGGTATTTATTCGATAAGGATAAGAAAGCGTATTGCGCAAATAGCCGCCGTTATCGCCAGAAAGTGTACTTTGATCAAAACCGCGGATCGCATTTTTATCCGTTAAACTTAGCCATTCCACTCCCGGTAAGGTGTCAGGGCTATATTGGCCAAAGAAGGCGCTATTGAATAAAAATGTAGAATTCGATATAGCAAAACGATGTTGCCAATTGGCAAAAAGCTTAACTTTTGTAAAGCGATAGTCATTACCATCGCCATTAGTAACACGAGGTGATTCGTCTGCACCAAACCAACCAATGGCTTTTTCTGCACTTAAATTCGCACTGATAACACCATTTTGAATAATATGTAAATGGTTGATACCTAGCTCTACTGTTGTAAGTGCAGGGCTACTTAAATCAAGGCGAATTTGGCTGAAATAGTTGCGTATTTGTTTATGTGTTACCTGCATATTTAAGGTATCAATCTGCTTTTGACTACGATAAAACGCGTAATCGCCCCTTAAACCAACTTGTGTTGTATCTCCAGACAAACGTACGGTACGTGTTTGTAATGCTTGATGAAATTCATACTCGGAATAGCTACCAAAAGTACTGAATGTCAATGCGCCATAAGGTAAAGAATAGAGTAGGGTGTAAGCACGATTAAAACGTGTATTGGGTTTATCAGTGGTAATGCTAGCGTTTAAGCTAACAAAATCAGATAACCCCAATGGGCTGTCTAAGCTTGCATTCGTTCGAACTAACCAGCGCCCCGAGTTTTTTTGTCCATAATTATCACTCGAAATATTTAGGTGCCATGGTGCTTGTCGCTGATTGGAGAGCTGAATAATGGAGCCACCTAATTGCGTACCAGGCAATATATCTAATTTAACTTTATTCGATTGTAAGCGGTTTGCTTGATCAAGCCCTTGATCCAATTTTGAGAGTTCAAGAGGTTCTCCTTCAATATGAGGGAAAAGTAATGCGGTGTTAACGCCTCGATCGCCACCTTCTATTTTTTCAATAAAACCTTCAATAACATACAACCCAAGTTGTTGTTCTTGATTAGGACGTAAAAATTGAATTCTGGCAGTAATATAGCCATGTTGAAGATAACGTTGAGTTAACTCTTTGATTAAACGATTAACGTCAGCACTTTTTATACATTGCTCTGGTAATGGTGTTAAGGAATCAAGATCTTTTTCATCAAGTAAAGTAATTCCTTGAACATAAACTCCATTAATAGGCAAACAATGTTCTGATTCAGTAATAAGTGTGGGGGAAGGTGAAACCTCTAATGCATTTTCTTGAAGTTGTTGATAGCGATTTTGTTCAATAAGTTGATTTATTTCACGTTGACTCTCTTGTAATGCGCGCCGCGATTCTCCCATCGAGCCTAAATAACCGGTGTCATTTGCTGTTAATCCAGTGGTTGATAATCCACTTAATAGTGTTAATAAAATAACTTTTTTTCTCATTTTACCTCAATATAAAGGTATTAATTCAAATATAAATAATATTGCTTAAATATAGAAAGATAATAATTAATGTTTTTATATTATCGTTAATTTTAGAATAATAAATACTGAGTACTCTCAATATGAAAAGAAATTAAAAATAGATGAAATAAAGATAAATTTTCATCTCTTTCGATATTAAATAGCGATATAACTAAAATGATTAACATCTCAAATTGTATTGATTAAACAAATGATTAATTTTAAGGGTGTCTAGTGTATTGATTTTCATAGTGATAATCTTCAGTGTTATTTTTCTTATTGCTTAAACTATCATCAATTCAGTAATGTTAATTAAAATTTTTTCATTTTTTATAATGAGAAGATAAATAATGAGAGGAGATTCAAAAATATAAAAATAAAGTGCTAATTAGCTTTTCATTTGTTGTTTATAAGTTTATTAATGTTTTATTTTGGAATAAATATTTCATGAATTATTATTTCATTTAAATGAATAAAATGGGGGGTTAAAAGATTAGGACTTTATTGTTAAATTACTAATCGTGTTTAACTGTTATATAAATTAGCGTGTAAATTGTACTGTTTCCTGACTATTAAGGGTTAAAGTATGTTCTCATCATTTAATGTCTTAATAATATTAAGAGGTTTCTTCAGATTGAATAAATGGTTTAATATTGATTCTCAACTCGCCTTCTTCTTTCCTGAAAAATAATCCTTTTTTATATCCATCCAAAATATATTTAATATTCTTTTTCCAGTATTATTAAAAGATAAACAAAAAGATGGAAAAGCGAAAAATCCTGTATTTATTTCTCATTTCCATTTTGACACAACAGCAGCACACGTTGAATTAAAGGTCTTGAATTCGAATATGAACCACCTGTGTTAAGACACTTTACTGCTATATTAAAACCTATCAAATAAATAATACTCCACAATAATAATGGCTCTCGTGCAATGTGATAGCTCTATCCTTATTTTAGTAAGGACTAAAAAATAGAAAATAAGTCGGTTAATAAAGAACCTTCAATTATATTGCAATTGCGTATGCAGGTACGGCTGCTTGTATCTGGGCAATTATCTGTCCTGCAGTTATGGCACTGAAAGCGCGAGATAAATTTCCCAACTCAGGCTTTAAAGTGTGGGGAGGTAAAGGATTAATTTATTCAGTTATCGCTTTTGGTGCCGTAGGGATTATTTGCCAAACATTAGCACAGTTTGGTTTGTTACCTATTTATCGTTAATTAATCAAGATAGCAAGGGAAAGAAAACCAGAGTAGCACGGTTGGATATGCGTTATAATAACACTAAGATGTTATAATGACGTTAATATTCAATAGGTTGTCTATAATGGATAAGAAGAAGCTACATATTGCTGCGGGTATTATTTGTGATCAACACAATAATGTCTTTATCACACAACGTCCTCTAAAATCGCATATGGGGGGATTTTGGGAATTTCCCGGGGGAAAATTAGAAGATAAAGAGACTCCAGAACAGGCGCTATTCCGTGAATTACAAGAAGAAATTGGTATTGATGTAACGCAATGCTCACTTTTTGAAACGGTAGAGCATGATTTTCCAGATAGACACATTACTTTATCTTTTTTCTTAGTCACGCAATGGAATAATGAGCCATATGGTAAAGAAGGACAAGAATTTAAGTGGACATCTATTGGATCGTTAAATGCTGATGATTTCCCACCTGCAAACCGCACCATTGTGGCATTATTGCAAAAGTAGAATAGTGTTAAATAAGCGTTTATAAATAAAATAGCCACTCGATTGAGTGGCTATTTTTTATGTGTAGAATTAGAAAGTTAGATGTCTTTAGGCTCATATTGCGGAGCTTCACTCCAATCATCACTATCATTAATATCACTTTGGCTTGGAATACGCTTTGATTCATCAGCCCATTCACCTAAATCAATAAGTTGGCAACGCTTACTACAAAAAGGGCGATAAGGGCTACTTTCATTCCAAACAACTTCTGTTTGACAGGTTGGACATTTTACAACTAATTCTTCGCTCATTATCTCTCCTAGATTTCATTGGTGCGATTTATGCTCATATCAATAAACATAATGTTAGCAACAAGCGATCTCAAAAGGTAGATCTAGAGGTACTGTTCCATTCTCACTATCAAGTGGTAAAAAGCGGATCGCATAGCGATTTTTGTGCCCAGAGACTTGAGGATAGATTTGGTGGTCGATGGCTATTTTAACACGTAGCAATTCAGCTTCTTCAGCACTGTCTTGATAAAAACCACGGTGACTGAGAACGGGCTTAAATGTATCTGATTGGCGAATAAGCATAAGTAAACTATTTAATGCATTTTGTAATGGCAATAACCCCGTCAGCCAGCTTTGTAATCTTTCATCACGAATTGCTTGAGGTAAGCTTAACCACAAATGTAATGCTGGTACATCAAAGTTACAACATCCACCAGGAATACTTAGGCGCTGTTTAACTAAATTGATGACTTTATCTTGTTTTAAATGTTGACCAATGCGAGGAGCTTTACTTAATACAATTGCATTTTCAGCTAATTCATCAATAATTTGAGTGACAATTGCTTTATCAACATTAGGAAATGAAAGCCATTGCTGTAATTTTTTTTGTCTTTTTTCTAATTCTTTAAGTAATTCAGCGCGGATTTCGCCACGATCAAGTACTTCAATAAATTCTGATATCGCACGGAAAAACGAGAGAGCCGTGGGTAATGAATCAATTGCACTAAAACTGTTAATTTGAATCAATGAGTTTTCAATTCTAAGCCATGAACGCATTTTTTCATTGAGGGGATGTTCGAAGATGATTGTTGTGATGTCATCACTCATGGCAATTGTCCTGTAACGCTTGTTGAGCTAATTCTAAGTAATGCTGATGAAGTTGCTTAACTTTTTCAATCATATGTTGGCTATTATCGTGATTTTCAATAATATCATCAGCGACGGCTAATCGTTCTTGTCTTTGAGCTTGAGCTTTTAAAATATTGAGAACTTGCTCTCGACTTACGCCATCTCGTTTCATGGTTCTTTCTATTTGCTCTTCCTGTGTTACATCAACAACAAGAATACGAGAGGCGAGATGCGTTAATTTATTTTCAATTAATAATGGAACAACCCAAATAAGATAGGGCGCATTAATTTGCTGTATCTGTTTTTGAGTCTCTTGCTGTATCAATGGATGGAGAAGATTGTTAACCCAATCTTTTTCTTCATTATTTTCAAAAATAATCTGGCGCAACAGCGCTCGGTTTAATGAGCCATCGGGTAGTAAAATGCAGTCACCAAAATGTTGATGCAATGCATTTAGTCCTAAGGAGTGAGGCTCTACCACTAATCGAGCAATAATATCAGCATCAACAAGAGGTACACCTAATGAGGCAAAAGCATTAGCAACGGTAGTTTTACCGCTGCCTATTCCGCCTGTAAGAGCAACCGTATAAGCCATTTGAGTTTATCTGTTTTTAATGAATTAAAATTTACTATTAGTCTAGGTATTCTAAAGCCTAATTTTGTTTTTATCACAAGATAATAACCGCAATATTTGGGTTTTATTCGGTTATTATGATAGGTGATTTTCTGCTACCCTAACATCCTACCTGATAATATGTGATAGAATTACCATCAATCAATGAGTTAGTGCAAAACATAGTAACAGCCTCTCACTCATAAAAATTGTGACTCACTGTATAGTATCACCTAACTGTAATATAGGAAGATACATAGCAATGATTAATGTACCAATAATCAATGCGATGACCGTCATAAGTATTGGCTCTAACCAAGCACTAATGGTATTTAATTGCTCATCGAGTTGATGATAAAACCAATCACTTAATTGCTGACAAAAATAGAGCAATTGCCCAGAGTTTTCTGCACAAATAATAAACTGATAACAAATAGGCGTAAAGAGTGGCTCATTTTTCATAAATAAGCTCAACGATTTACCTTGTATAATGTGATCACTCATTTTAGAAAGGAGTTGTTTATAAATAGGATGTGAAAGTTGTTCTGTTCCTATTTTTAAGCTTTGTAATAAAGGTAATCCTGCTTGTTGTGTAATACTGACTATTTGAAAAATAAGATGTAATTGCTGATATTTTAAAAGTTTACCTAAATAGGGAGTATGAAGAAGAAGAGCTTGTTCAGCGAAATAAAAGGGTGATAAAGAGTAACGAATTAAACGATAAAAAAATATTAAACCGAAGAAGATAAATGCTATCATACTGATATAATCAGTAAGCCATTGTGAAAAATTAATCAGGATTAATGTTAAATGAGGAAGTTCTGTATTAAAGGCGCTGTATAAGGACTGATATTCAGGTAAAACATAAAGCAACATAATACTGGTAATAAAAACTAATATAGTCAGTAAAAAGACAGGATATTTAAACGATTTTTTAATTTTTTTTACAATCTCTCGCTGTTTTTTTAACTGTATTATTTGCAGCGTAATTACTTCATCTAATTTTCCACTTTCTTCACCAATAAGAACAAAACGATTTAGTGAGGTCGGAAAATAAAGTGGATAGCGATTTAATTGTTTAGAAAGAGAACCTCCTTGCATTAAGTTAAAAATAATATCTTCTAATACACATTGCCAATGTGAATAACGACATTCATTTTTTAATAGTGTTAATGCAGGAAGAAGTGCCAAACCAGAATGTAGTAATAAAGCTAATTGTTCGAATAATTGAATTCGATATTGTTTATCAGCATCTTGAAATAAAACGATCTTATATAAACGAATTTTTATGGGGATTTTTTGTTGTTGAGTTAAGTTAATAAATGCTTCGTTATTCGAGGACGCAAGTATTTTTCCAGTGCATAATTCTCCTTGATAAGTTAATGCATCATAGCGATAAATTAGCTGTAATTTCATTCAATATCTCCTAGCGTTTGATAAACCTCCTCAAGTGTTGTGATCCCTTGTCTTATTAACGAAAAACCGGAATAGAATAAGTGATAAAGGGATGAATGTGTTTGTTTTGACGGCTCAAAACAGTCATAAATAGCCGTTCTTCCATTATAGCCTGAACAGCATTGCTGACAACCAACGGCTTGCCAATTTGGTAATTCGACTATTTCTTTATTGATATTAATATGCTGTTTATTGGATAAGCATATTTTACAGTGTGGACATAAACAACGAACTAATCGTTGTGAAATAATTAAACTAACACAGGAATGGATAAGATCTTTTTCAATACCTAAGTTATGTAGACGCATTATTGTAGATGAAGCCGAATTAGTATGTAAGGTTGATAATACAAGGTGCCCGGTTTGTGCTGCTTTTATTGCCATTTCGGCTGTAGATTGATCACGTATTTCACCTACCATAATAATGTCAGGATCTTGGCGTAGTAATGCTCGTAATATTGTTGTGAATGAGATCCCTGATTTTTCAGAAATTTGAATTTGATTAATCCCCTTCAAAGGTAATTCAATTGGATCTTCAACACTATTTATATTTAGGTTCTCTCTATTTAAATAGTGTAAACAACTATATAAAGTGAGTGTTTTTCCACTTCCCGTTGGCCCTGTGACTAAAATCATTCCTTGAGGTAAATTTAAATATTTTTTTAATAGCGTTAAGTGTGAAAGTTGAAAACCTAGATGATTTAATTCTGGTTGTTGTAAATTATTTATTAGTCGTAAAACAACTTTCTCACCATACAGCGTGGGAAGTGTCGCTATTCGTATTGAATATCTTTTTTCATGATAAGACCAACTAAATTGCCCATCTTGAGGTAACCGTTTTTCTGCAATATTTAAGTTAGCAAGTATCTTTAATCGAGTGACTATTTCTTCAGAGAATTCATCCGGAGGGGATGATAATAGATATAAATGATTATCTATTCTGGCGCGAACTCTTACACTGGTTTGTTGAGGCTCTATATGTAAATCAGAGACGCGTTTTAAAATACTTTCACGTAATAGATGTTCAATAAATTCTGTTGCAGAGTGTGTGATATCCATTCTTCACCTCTTTATACTTTTACTTTTTAATTTATCTGCGTTGTCTGCGATATTTAAAGTACATAATAAGAACACTCAATATGAGTGCTCTTTTATATTTAAAGCACTAATCTGATTTTAAAATTTCATTGCACTGTTTTTGCAACGTAAGATTTGTTGCTGAACATTGTATTTTCCAGACTGGAAGAAGGTCGTTAATTCTATTTTCTGGAGACATTGTAATCGTTAGACCATCAAGCTGAGATTTTCCAGTTGCACTAATCACGCCGTTTAACACATTAATATCAGACAAATATCGACTACGAAATTGTTGAGGCATAAAGGTTGAATCAGAATTGCAGTGTTGAGGCTCATTTTCATAACGACATAATTCTATTGCAGAACGATAGGGCGACAGTGTTTGCAATACATCGGTTAATGCGGCTTTTTGGATATAACCTTGATAGGCCGGAATAGCAACAGAGCTTAAAATCGAGATGATAGCAATCACAATCATAAGTTCCATAAGGGTAAAACCATTTTCATTAGAGTGATAATTAAGTACATTCATCTAGCGTCCTCCTTGAGTAATAGACACTAGAAGTATGAAAAAAAAGGACTTTATTGGCGAATAAATAAAATAAAGTTTGAGTAAAATATCGAAAAGAAAAAGGAGATATACATATTTAACCTTTATTATTGAGGGAAAGTTCGCATTTATTGATGAGTATGAGCTAATAAAGTTATTGATAATGTCTAAAACAAAATAAAAGAGGGTTGATGTGGAAATAAAACAAGGTTGGCTAATCGATGCTAGACAGGTTCCTTCACCTAATCATGATAAGAGACCTGAAGGTGAGTCTCCTTCTTTATTAATTGTTCATAATATCAGTTTGCCTCCAGGCCAATTTGGTGGGCCTTATATTGACCAACTTTTTACCAATACATTATCAGAGCAAGATCATCCTTTTTTTAGTGAAATAATCGGTTTAAGAGTATCTGCTCATTGTCTTATTCGGCGTGATGGTGAAATTGTACAATATGTGCCTTTTACAGAGAGGGCATGGCATGCTGGCGTTTCTTTATATAAAGGCAGAGAAAAATGTAATGATTTCTCAATAGGTATTGAGCTTGAAGGTACTGATGAATGCGATTTTACTCAGCAGCAATATCAGCAATTAGTGAAGATAACTCAATCGCTTATTGCTCTGTATCCTGCCATTGAAGAAAATATTACTGGGCATAGTGATGTTGCACCAAATAGAAAAACTGATCCGGGGCCTCACTTTGATTGGGCTTATTTCCGCAGTTTGTTAACAAAATAACTAGTTGAATTGAATTTTAAATCATTAATTTTAATTTTAAATTCAAAATAATATTGCTGTCACGCTTCAGTTTGACTGTTTATGTGTTTAAAAAACGTTAAAAAATTTATTTTTTGACGTTTCTGAATAATGCGATCTGGTTATCACTTTTGATGAATTTTTAAAATAATTTGTTAAAATTTGCAGGTTTTTATGATTTCGCTCAACAACTGTATGGACAGTTAGTGAATACTTTGTTACTTTATTATCCGTTATATTAAATTGGTATTACCAATTGACAACTCAATCACTAAGGTAATAGTTATCCAATAATGGCTTTCAGCAATATGGCTTATACAAAAATCCGCCAACCTAAGCTTTCTGATGTTATTGAGCAACAGCTTGAACATCTGATTTTAGAAGGTACTCTGCGTCCGGGAGAAAAACTCTTACCTGAGCGTGAACTGGCGAAGCAATTTGATGTATCTCGCCCTTCATTGCGTGAAGCAATCCAAAAATTAGAAGCTAAAGGTTTTTTACTCCGTCGCCAAGGCGGTGGTACTTTTGTTCAGCACAATCTCTGGCAAAGTTTTAGTGATCCTTTAGCTCAACTGCTTAGCGGACATCCCGAATCTCAATTTGATCTTTTAGAAACGCGCCATGCACTTGAAGGTATTGCTGCATATTATGCTGCATTACGTGGCACCGATGAAGATCTTGAACGTATCAAAGCTAGTCATGATTGCATCTTGAAAGCCCACGAAAAGGGTGATTTAGTCGCTGAATCTGAAGCGGTATTGCAATATCAATTAATTGTTACGGAAGCTGCTCATAATGTTGTTTTATTGCATCTATTACGATGCATGGTGCCAATGCTTGAGCAAAATATTCGCCAGAATTTTGAGTTTCTTTACACTCGTAAAGAGATGTTAACAGCAGTAAGTGAACATCGTAGTCAGATTTATCAGGCTATTATTAATAGAGAGCCGGAGGTAGCGCGTGAAGCTTCACATCGCCATTTGGCCTTTATTGAAGATGTTTTGTTGGATATGAGTCGTGAACATACTCGCCGTGAGCGCTCTTTGCGCCGGCTACAACAACATCCTGATTTATTTTAGTAGCACAGATCCTGACCGCTGAGTCTGTACTACCTATCGCCCTGTGATTTTCAGGGGAAGCGGTAATAACAGCAGGGCCTATCTTCCCGTCATATCAGATGGGTATAACGGGAAGATAGGCTCCCATAACCATTAAAAACAGATAACAGATAAGGAATACACCATGTCAGATATGCTGAAAAATGACGTGGATCCGATCGAAACTCGCGACTGGTTACAAGCGATCGACTCGGTCATCCGTGAAGAAGGTGTTGAGCGTGCACAGTTTCTGATTGATCAGGTATTAAAACAAGCCCGTAATGGTGGTCTTAATATCGCTTTAGGCGGTGCTGTACACAGTGATTATATCAATACCATTCCTGCTGAAGATGAACCCGCTTACCCTGGCAATCTGGAATTAGAGCGTCGTATTCGTTCTGCTATTCGCTGGAACGCAGTAATGATGGTTCTGCGTGCATCCAAAAAAGATTTGGAACTCGGCGGACACATGGCGTCATACCAGTCTTCTGCAACGTTATATGAAGTATGCTTTAATCACTTCTTCCGTGCCCATAATGACAATGATGGCGGCGACTTGGTTTATTTCCAAGGCCATATCTCCCCAGGTATCTACGCACGTGCATTCTTAGAAGGTCGTTTAACTGAAGAGCAATTAAACAACTTCCGTCAAGAAATTGGTGGTAAAGGTTTATCTTCTTATCCACACCCTAAATTAATGCCTGAATTCTGGCAGTTCCCAACTGTTTCTATGGGTCTGGGACCACTATCTGCAATTTACCAAGCTAAATTCCTGAAATATTTGAATCACCGTGGCTTAAAAGATACGACTAAACAAACGGTTTATGCGTTCTTAGGCGACGGAGAGATGGACGAGCCAGAATCTAAAGGTGCAATCACCATCGCAGTTCGCGAAAAATTAGATAACCTGTGCTTCGTTGTTAACTGTAACTTACAACGTCTTGATGGCCCAGTTACTGGTAACGGCAAAATTGTTAACGAATTAGAAGGTATCTTTGCGGGTGCTGGCTGGAACGTTATCAAAGTCATGTGGGGCGATCGTTGGGATGAGCTTCTGCGTAAAGACACCTCTGGTAAACTCATTCAATTAATGAATGAAACTCTGGATGGTGATTACCAGACATTTAAATCTCGTGATGGCGCTTATGTTCGCGAGCACTTCTTCAATCGTTACCCAGAAACTGCTGCATTAGTTAAAGATATGACTGATGATGAAATCTGGGCACTAAACCGTGGTGGTCACGATCCGAAGAAAGTCTTTGCAGCATTCCAAAAAGCAAAAGACACTCAAAACAAACCAACTGTTATTTTAGCTCAAACCATTAAAGGTTATGGTATGGGTGAAACAGCAGAAGGTAAAAACATCGCTCACCAAGTTAAAAAAATGAACATGGATGGTGTTCACCATTTCCGTGATCGTTTCAATATTCCAGTTGCTGATGAGCAAATCAAAGACCTGCCTTATATTACTTTTGATAAAGAGTCAGAAGAATACAAATATCTGCACGCACGTCGTCAGGATTTAGGCGGTTACCTACCAGCTCGTCGTCCTCGTTTTGACGAAAAACTGGATATTCCGACACTGGAAGATTTCAGCCAATTATTAGAAGAACAATCTAAAGAGATTTCTACAACTATCGCATTCGTTCGTGCACTGAACGTGATGTTGAAAAATAAATCTATCAAAGATCGTTTAGTACCTATTATTGCTGACGAAGCACGTACTTTCGGTATGGAAGGTCTGTTCCGTCAAATCGGTATTTATAGCCCGAATGGCCAACAATATACGCCTCAAGATCGTGAGCAAGTTGCTTACTATAAAGAAGACGTTAAAGGCCAAATTCTGCAAGAAGGTATCAACGAACTGGGTGCTGGCGCATCTTGGTTAGCAGCTGCAACATCTTACAGCACTAACAATCTGCCAATGATCCCCTTCTATATCTACTACTCAATGTTTGGTTTCCAACGTATTGGCGACCTATGCTGGGCAGCAGGTGACCAACAAGCTCGTGGTTTCTTAATAGGTGGTACTTCAGGCCGTACAACACTTAACGGTGAAGGTCTACAACACGAAGATGGTCATAGCCATATTCAATCGCTAACTATCCCTAACTGTATCTCTTATGATCCAGCATTCGCTTATGAAGTTGCTGTTATCATGCAGGATGGTTTAGAGCGTATGTATGGTGATAAACAAGAAAACGTTTATTACTACATCACTACACTGAATGAAAACTACCATATGCCAGCAATGCCAGCCGGTGTTGAAGAAGGTATCCGTAAAGGTATCTACAAACTAGAATCACTGGAAGGCGCGAAAGGTAAAGTTCAGTTACTGGGTTCAGGTTCTATTCTGCGTCACGTTCGTGAAGCAGCACAAATCCTGTCTACTGAATACGGTATTGGTTCTGATGTTTATAGCGTAACTTCATTCACTGAATTGGCTCGTGATGGTCAAGATTGTGAACGTTGGAACATGCTACACCCATCTGAAGCACCGCGTGTACCTTACATCGCTCAAATTATGAATGATGCACCAGCTGTAGCCTCTACTGACTATATGAAACTGTTCGCTGAACAAGTTCGTACTTATGTACCAGCAGATGATTACCGCGTATTAGGTACAGATGGTTTCGGTCGTTCTGATAGCCGTGAAAACCTGCGTCACCACTTCGAAGTTGATACTTCTTATGTGATTGTTGCTGCATTAGGTGAATTAGCTAAACGTGGTGAGATTGATGTGAAGGTTGTTGAAGAAGCAATCAATAAATACAACATCAACCCTGAAAAAGTAAACCCACGTCTGGCGTAAGAGGTAAAGTGAATGTCTATTGAAATTAAAGTCCCAGATATCGGTGCGGATGAAGTTGAAGTCACCGAAGTGATGGTGAAAGTGGGCGACCGTATTGAGGAAGAACAATCCTTAATTACTGTAGAAGGCGACAAAGCTTCTATGGAAGTCCCATCACCACAAGCGGGTGTAGTGAAAGAGATCAAAATTGCTGTGGGCGATAAAGTTCAAACCGGTTCTCTTATCATGATTTTTGAAGCAGAAGGTGCTGCGCAAGCTGCACCTGCTCAAGCTGAAGCACCTGCACCAGCCGCTGCGCCTGCGACAGCTGAATTAAAAGAAGTTCATGTACCTGATATCGGCGGTGACGAAGTTGAAGTTACCGAGGTGATGGTAAAAGTGGGTGATAGCGTTGCTGAAGAACAATCACTGATCACTGTAGAAGGTGATAAAGCTTCTATGGAAGTTCCAGCTCCATTTGCTGGTGTAGTGAAAGAAATCAAAATCGCAACGGGTGATAAAGTGAGCACAGGCTCTCTTATCATGGTGTTTGAAGTTGCAGGTAGCGCACCTGTTGCTCAGGCAGCACCAGCTCCAGCAGCATCTGCACCAGCAACATCTGCTGTGAAAGAAGTGAATGTACCAGATATCGGTGATGACGAAGTTGAAGTGACTGAAGTGATGGTTAAAGTCGGTGATTCCATCTCCGAAGAACAATCACTGATCACCGTTGAAGGTGACAAAGCTTCTATGGAAGTTCCAGCACCATTTGCAGGTGTGGTTAAAGAGATCAAAATTGCGGTGGGCGACAAAGTGAAAACTGGCTCACTGATCATGATGTTTGAAGTTGCAGGTGCAGCACCTGTTGCTCAAGCACCAGCGGCAACTGCACCAGCACCAGCAAGTTCTGCACCGGCAGCACCTGCTAAAGCACAAGCGACTGCACCAGCGGCGAAAGAAGAATTCGTTGAAAATGATGCTTACGTTCATGCAACACCGGTTATTCGTCGCTTGGCGCGTGAATTTGGTGTGAATTTAGCGAAAGTGAAAGGTACTGGTCGTAAAGGCCGTATCTTACGTGAAGACGTCCAGTCTTACGTGAAAGAGTTAATTAAACGTGCTGAATCTGCACCAGCGAATGCAGGTGGCGGATTACCAGGCATGTTACCTTGGCCGAAAGTTGACTTCAGTAAGTTCGGTGAAATTGAAGAAGTTGAATTAAGCCGTATCCAGAAAATCTCTGGTGCTAACTTAAGCCGTAACTGGGTGATGATCCCTCACGTAAATCTGTTCGATGAAGCAGATATCACTGAGGTTGAAGAATTCCGTAAACAGCAAAATAAAGAAGCAGAGAAGAAAAAACTGGATGTTAAGATCACTCCGTTAGTCTTTGTGATGAAAGCAGCAGCAAAAGCACTGGCCGATATGCCACGCTTTAACAGCTCTATCTCTGAAGATGGACAGAAACTGATCCTGAAAAAATACATCAATATTGGTATTGCTGTAGATACACCTAACGGTTTAGTTGTTCCTGTTTTCAAAGATGTTAACAAAAAAGGCATTATCGAACTGTCTTATGAGTTAGCTGAAGTTTCTAAGAAAGCACGTGCAGGTAAACTGACAGCTGCAGATATGCAAGGCGGATGTTTCACTATTTCTAGCCTTGGTGGTATCGGTACTACCGGTTTTGCACCGATCGTTAACGCACCAGAAGTTGCGATTATGGGACTTTCCCGTTCTTCTATGAAACCAGTATGGAATGGTAAAGAATTCGTACCACGCTTGATTCTACCAATGTCACTCTCTTTCGATCACCGTGTGATCGATGGTGCTGACGGTGCTCGATTCATCACTCTGATTAATCAGTACATGAGCGATTTACGTCGTTTGGTAATGTAATTATTTAAACCGGTGCTTAGCGCCGGTTTCTCTGATTACAGTGATGGATTTTACAGTCATACATCTTAGGTTGTGAGATCCGTCATGTTAGAGCGCTTTTCAGTTTATTAACATTTCTGTAAACTGCATGCGGTATGTAAGTCTCGGTGTTAAATATGGATTTTCGTCTGACTCGCCGGACAAATAAATAATGAGGTCACGATGAGTACTGAAATTAAAGCACAGGTAGTGGTTCTCGGTGCAGGCCCTGCGGGTTATTCCGCGGCGTTCCGTTGCGCTGACTTAGGTTTAGAAACAGTTTTAGTTGAACGTCACTCTACTTTAGGTGGTGTTTGTCTGAACGTGGGTTGTATCCCTTCTAAAGCGTTACTCCACGTTGCTAAAGTTATCGAAGAAGCGAAAGCATTATCTGAACACGGTGTTGTTTTTGATGCACCAAAAACAGATATCGACAAAATTCGCATCTGGAAAGACAAAGTTATTTCTCAATTAACCGGTGGCTTAGCGGGCATGGCTAAAGGCCGTAAAGTGACTGTTGTTAATGGCGAAGCACGATTCACAGGTTCTCACACATTGTCTGTTGAAGGTGGTGAAGGTACAACTACCATCACTTTTGAAAATGCAATCGTTGCTGCCGGCTCACGTCCAATCGAATTACCATTCATTCCACATGAAGACCCACGAGTATGGGATTCAACAGATGCACTGCAACTGAAAACCGTACCAGAGCGTTTACTGGTTATGGGTGGCGGTATCATTGGTCTGGAAATGGGAACGGTTTATCACTCTCTGGGTTCTCAGATTGACGTAGTTGAAATGTTTGATCAGGTTATTCCTGCTGCTGACAAAGACGTGGTTAAAGTATTTACCAAACGTATCAGCAAGAAATTTAACCTGATGCTAGAAACCAAAGTAACTGCGGTTGAAGCAAAAGAAGATGGTATCTACGTAACAATGGAAGGCAAAAAAGCGCCAGCAGAACCACAACGTTACGATGCAGTATTAGTTGCTATCGGTCGTGTGCCTAACGGTAAATTATTAGACGCAGGTAAAGCGGGCATCGAAGTTGATGATCGTGGCTTTATCCATGTTGATAAGCAAATGCGTACTAATGTACCTCACATCTTTGCTATCGGAGACATTGTTGGTCAACCAATGCTGGCTCACAAAGGTGTTCATGAAGGTCACGTTGCAGCAGAAGTTATCTCTGGTAAAAAACATTACTTCGATCCTAAAGTTATTCCATCAATCGCTTATACTGAACCAGAAGTTGCATGGGTTGGTATGACAGAAAAAGAAGCGAAAGAGAAAGGTGTTAGCTATGAAGTGGCTTCTTTCCCATGGGCTGCATCAGGCCGTGCAATCGCATCAGATTGTGCAGATGGTATGACTAAACTGATTTTCGACAAAGAAACTAACCGTGTTATCGGTGGTGCAATTGTTGGTTCTAATGGTGGTGAACTATTAGGTGAAATTGGCCTAGCAATCGAAATGGGTTGTGATGCTGAAGATATCGCATTAACTATCCACGCTCACCCAACGTTATACGAATCAATTGGTATGGCTGCGGAAGTATTTGAAGGTAGTATCACTGACCTGCCAAATCCAAAAGCGAAAAAGAAAAAATAAGCAACTTTTTTACTGAAAACAGTTTACTAAAGTAGTTTAAATGATAAGAGCTAAGTTCTTTATGGAACTTGGCTCTTTTTTTATATTTTTTATTGAATGCTTGATTGTCTTCGGTTGTGTGATGCTGGTTATTTTGTGTAATTGATGTTTATTTGACCGCAAATTTTACTTTAGTACTAATTTGGGTATGAAAAAAACTATAAAAAGTGTGGTTATTAACCAAAATCTTGGTTAAAAGTCTCTGTTATATATTTTGTTTAAGTGTTTTAATCTGAATAAGTGGATATTTGAATCTGATTAATGTTACTTTTATGTGAACGAATTAACATCGTGTTGAAGATTTGCTATGCTGATAGCCCTTAGCTGGGCATAATTTCACAACCTCTTATGTTTTATGCGAGCAAAAGATCCTCTGACCTGGCACTTTATTAATAAGGTGCAGACAGCCGGGTTATACAAAATGACAAAGAAGCGAGGAGACAGTCGTGCTAGAAGAATACCGTAAGCACGTAGCAGAGCGTGCAGCTGAAGGTGTCGTTCCAAAACCTCTCGATGCAACACAAACAGCCGCACTTGTTGAGCTATTAAAAAATCCCCCTAAAGGTGAAGAAGAATTTCTTCTTGATTTAATTGTTAACCGTGTTCCACCTGGAGTTGATGAAGCTGCCTATGTTAAGGCGGGTTTTTTAACTGCCCTCGCGAAAGGCGAAACCACATCACCTCTTATCTCGCCAGAAAAAGCCGTTGAATTATTAGGTACCATGCAAGGTGGCTATAATATTCATGCTTTAATTGAATCTCTGGATAACGATAAATTAGCCCCAATTGCAGCCAAAGCGCTTTCTCACACATTACTGATGTTCGATAACTTCTATGATGTTGAAGAAAAAGCCAAATCAGGCAACGTTTATGCTAAACAGATTATGCAATCTTGGGCTGATGCGCAGTGGTTTACTGAGCGCCCCGAATTAGCAGAAAAAATTACTGTTACCGTATTTAAAGTCACTGGTGAAACCAATACCGATGACTTATCTCCAGCTCCAGATGCTTGGTCCCGCCCAGATATCCCATTACATGCTTTAGCCATGTTAAAAAATGCGCGCGAAGGAATTGAACCTGATCAACCGGGTAGTGTTGGTCCTATCAAACAAATCGAAGCATTAAATAAAAAAGGCTTCCCTCTGGCTTATGTTGGTGACGTTGTAGGGACGGGTTCTTCTCGCAAATCAGCGACAAACTCTGTACTTTGGTTTATGGGGGATGATATTCCATTCGTTCCTAATAAACGCGGTGGCGGGGTTGTTCTCGGTGGTAAAATTGCACCTATCTTCTTTAACACAATGGAAGATGCAGGTGCATTGCCTATCGAAGTTGATGTTTCTAAATTAAATATGGGTGATGTTATTGATATTTACCCATATAAAGGTGAAATTCGTAACCATGAAACGAATGAGTTACTAGAAACCTTTGAGCTGAAAACAGAAGTATTAATTGATGAAGTTCGTGCTGGTGGTCGTATTCCATTGATCATTGGTCGTGGGTTAACGTCAAAAGCGCGTGAATCACTAGGCTTACCAGTTAGCACGCTATTCCGCCATGCTAAATCTGTTGAAGAAAGCAACCGTGGTTTCTCATTAGCTCAGAAAATGGTTGGTCGTGCTTGTGGTCGTACAGGTATTCGTCCTGGCGAATATTGTGAGCCTAAAATGACTTCAGTAGGTTCACAAGACACAACGGGTCCAATGACTCGTGATGAGCTAAAAGACTTAGCTTGCCTTGGTTTCTCTGCTGATTTAGTGATGCAATCATTCTGTCATACTGCTGCTTATCCAAAACCGGTAGACGTTACAACACATCACACTTTGCCTGACTTTATTATGAATCGTGGTGGTGTTTCATTGCGTCCGGGCGAT
Source organism: Proteus penneri (assembly GCF_022369495.1). NCBI lineage: Bacteria > Pseudomonadati > Pseudomonadota > Gammaproteobacteria > Enterobacterales > Morganellaceae > Proteus > Proteus penneri. The sequence goes on along the minus strand of NZ_CP059690.1, from coordinate 2,280,193 downwards.
GGTATTATCCACTCATGGTTAAACCGTATGTTATTACCTGATACTGTTGGTACGGGTGGTGACTCGCATACTCGTTTCCCTATTGGTATCTCATTCCCAGCAGGCTCTGGTCTAGTGGCTTTTGCAGCAGCAACTGGGGTTATGCCATTAGATATGCCAGAATCTGTTCTGGTACGTTTTAAAGGTGAAATGCAACCGGGTGTGACACTGCGTGATTTGGTTCATGCTATTCCTTATTATGCGATCCAAGATGGTTTACTGACAGTTGAGAAAAAAGGTAAGAAAAACATTTTCTCTGGTCGTATTCTTGAGATTGAAGGTTTACCAGAACTGAAAGTAGAACAAGCTTTTGAGCTTGCTGATGCATCAGCTGAACGTTCAGCGGCGGGTTGTACTATTAAACTGGATAAAGCGCCTATTATTGAGTACCTGCAATCTAATATCATCTTACTGAAATGGATGATTGCTGAAGGTTATGGTGATCGTCGTACGATTGAACGTCGCATCACTTCGATGGAGAACTGGCTGAAAGATCCGCAATTACTTGAAGCGGATGCTGATGCAGAATATGCCGCAGTGATCGAAATTGATTTAAATGAGATCAAAGAGCCAATTCTATGTGCGCCTAACGATCCAGATGATGCTCGCCTACTATCTGAAGTGGCAAACAGCAAAATTGATGAAGTGTTCATTGGTTCTTGTATGACTAACATTGGTCACTTCCGTGCTGCGGGTAAACTGCTTGATCAACACAAAGGTCAATTACCAACACGTTTGTGGGTTGCGCCACCAACAAAAATGGATGCGGCACAATTAACGGAAGAAGGCTATTATAGCGTCTTTGGTAAAAGTGGCGCGCGTATCGAAGTACCAGGTTGTTCACTCTGTATGGGTAACCAAGCGCGAGTGGCTGATGGTGCAACAGTTGTTTCAACTTCGACACGTAACTTCCCTAACCGCTTAGGTACAGGTGCAAATGTGTATCTTGCTTCTGCGGAGCTTGCGGCAGTGGCTTCATTACTAGGTCGTTTACCTGAGCCACAAGAGTATTTGGATTTCATGAGTAAAGTGGATGAAACTGCAGAAGATACTTATCGTTATCTAAACTTTGATCAACTAGAGCAATATACGGATAAAGCGGATCAAGTTATTTTCCAAACAACGGTATAACGGTTAATTTATTGCTTTAAAGTATTTTATGTGAACAAACGGGAGGCAAATGCCTCCCGTTTTTTGTTATTTTTGTCATAATAAGAATAAGATATTTTTTATTAAAAAAGCGAGAGCTTTATAAGGGGCGTACACCATGGATTATGAATTTCAGCGAGATCTCACTGGCGGTATACTAGCCCGTTTTTCGATGGATCATGAAGCAATAGGCTATTGGTTGAATGATGAAATTCAAGGCGATATTAGTCTGATAGATCAAATTATTGAAGAAATGGAAGGTATTAAAGGCAGTGAAAGACAGTGGGAACTTATCGGTAAAGAATACAGTCTTTCTATTGATGACGAAGAAGTGATGGTAAGAGCCAATACCTTGCATTTTGAGACAGATGAAATGGAAGAGGGTATGAGCTATTACGATAATGAAAGCATCTCCTTTTGTGGTTTAGATGATTTTGCTACTATGTTACAAAAATATCGGTTATTTATTCTGGATAATAGAAGAAATTAACAAATCCTATATATTTCTTGAATAAATCTGCCACAATATACTATTGAATTACTATTCTTTTCATTACGTTTTTAAGTTTAAAAGGTGGTCTAATGAATGATTTACCCGCTAGTTTAGATGAAGCAACAGGTTGGTTTGTCGCAAATCAGGATCTCTTTATTCAGTATGCGGTAAATATTATTGCTGCATTTTTGATACTATTTGTCGGTCTTTTTGTGGCAAAAATGATTGGTAAAGGTGTCGCCAGAGTTTTAACATTGCGCCATATTGATGCTACTGTTGTGACGTTTTTGTCTGTCCTAGTTCGTTATACCGTTGTTGCTTTTACCTTAATTGCAGTATTAGGACGATTAGGGGTTCAAACAGCGTCTGTTATCGCAGTGCTAGGTGCTGCCGGTTTAGCCGTCGGTTTAGCATTACAAGGTTCGCTGTCTAACTTTGCTGCTGGTGTATTAATTGTTATTTTCCGTCCAATTCGTACGGATGAATATGTGATGATTGGCTCTGTAGAAGGTACTGTGAAAGATGTGCAGATTTTTTCTACAACATTACGCTCAGCAGATGACAAAATTATTGTTATCCCAAATAGTAAAATTATCAGTAGTGAAGTGATCAACTTAAGTCGCGAGCCTAATCGCCGTACTCAAATTATTGTTGGTGTCGCTTATGATGCTGATATTGATAAAGTAAAACAAGTATTGGGTGACGTTGTTGCAAAAGACAAACGTATTCAACATGAACAAGACGTGACGATCCGTTTACATGAAATGGCGCCATCTTCATTAAATTTTGTGGTACGAGTTTGGACAACGAATGCTGATGCATGGCCGGTTTATTGGGATTTAATGGAAAATTTTAAACGCGCATTAGATGCAAATAATATTGGTATTCCATTCCCACAAATGGATGTTTATATGCATCAAACACAAAATACAACAGCTAAAACCGAGTAGTTTTACAGTAAATTGATGACATAAAGCCACGTTAATAACGTGGCTTTTTTTGTCTTTATCGCCATTAGTTTTTCTTATTACCGATAAGAATGATTCATTTCCTCTAATATCAAAACCCCTCTATTATTCAGCTAATATCTAACGAATAATTATTAAGGTATTTTGCATGTTTACAACTTTTTTTCAGGGTTTTTTATTAAGTGCTGCCATGATTTTACCTATAGGTGCTCAGAATGCTTTTGTTTTACAGCAAGGGAGTAAAAAACAATTTCATTTAATGAGTGCATTTTTATGCGCTTTAAGTGATGTTGTATTAATAACAGCGGGTGTTTTTGGTGGCAGTGCATTACTTAGTCAATCAGAAACGCTTTTATTATTGATCACATGGGGAGGCGTGGCATTTTTACTTTGGTATGGTTGGAATGCATTTAAAACAGCTTTTTCAAAAGATATTGAACTATCACAAAGTGAAAATCAGGTAAAAAGCCGTTGGCGTGTGATTGTGACATTAATTGCTGTAACTTGGCTTAATCCTCATGTTTATTTAGATACTTTTGTTGTGATAGGCAGTATTGGTGGACAATTAACCACAGATCTTCGCCCTTGGTTTACAATTGGTGCAGTATTTGCCTCTATAAGTTGGTTTTTCGCATTATCACTACTTGCGGCTTGGTTTTCTCCAATATTAAGCAAAACACGCTCTCAACGTATCATTAATTTGTTTGTAGGATGTGTAATGTGGTTTATTGCTGTGCAATTAGCGGCTCAAGGATGGAAAACTCTCTTTTAATCTTAAAGAACTTTACATCATATATGCTAATGTTCTTCTTAGTCCTAAAAACAGGGCATTAAAATTTATTTTGTCAGGGGGTTTTTGTGAAATTAAAAGCGATTGTATTAGCATCCGTGTTTACGTTGGGATTACCTTCCATTGCACTAGCTGCATCGGAGCCAGAAGGACCACATATTACAACATCGGGTAATGCGACAATTAAAGCAGCTCCTGATATGGCGACATTAAATATTCAGGTTAGCGAAAGAGCAAAAGATGCTGCTCAGGCTAAGAAACAAGTTGATGAGCGTGTTGCAAAATATTTTGCCTTCTTAAAAGAAAATGGTGTTGTGAAGGAAGATATCGATGCTGCTAATATTCGTACTCAACCAAACTATGAGTATGATAAAAAAGCAGAGCGTTCGGTGATTAATGGTTATACAGCAACACGTACTGTTAATGTTAAAATTAAGAAATTAGAACAGCTTAATACGCTACTTGATGGCGCATTAGCGGCGGGTTTAAATGAGATTAATAACGTTGAATTTGGTGTTAATAATCCAGAACAATATAAAGCGAAAGCACGTGAAGTGGCGATTAAAAACGCGATTGATCAAGCAAGTTCAGTTGCAAAAGGTTTTGGCGCTGATTTAGGGGCAGTCTATAGTGTAAGTTATCGAGCACCAGAGGCAACGCCTTATCCAATCGCACAAGTGCGTATGGATGCAATGACATTGAAAGCACAAGCACCTGCCGCCGTACAAGAAACTTATCAACAACAAAGTATTGAGTTTAAAGATTATGTGGATGTGGTTTTTGAATTAAAACGCACTAAATAATTGTACTGCGATAAAATAGAATAGGCTTCAATATGAAGCCTATTCTTTATGGTAACAAGATAAAATAATGTATTACTCTTCACCTTGTTTTAAAACCTTACGGCCAAAATCAATTAGTGCATCTGTTACTTTTCTCATTGTTCTACTTTCTGGTGCAAAGCGGTGCCAATAGAGCATACGTCGTTGGCAAAGTCCCGGTGTTAAATCAACCAACTCTCCACTTTTTAGTTCATTAGCAATTTGTAGATGTGGGATCATGCAACATGTCGAACCTTGTTTAGCTAATTGCACAAAGGCTTCAGAGGAGTTCACGATATGACACGGCACACTACCTGGAGATAAACCGAAATTTTGTTGTAAAAATGCCTGATGCATATCATCAAGATGGTCAAATGCGACTGCTGGCGCTTTTAATAACGACGACTTAGTTACACCATTTGCAAAATAACGCTGGGCAAAATCAGGTGAGGCCACAAATAGATAATCAAGAGCGCCTAATTGATCGACAAGGCAACTTGGTAGTGCTTGTGGTTGAATACTGATGGCACCAACGACTTCACCTCGCCTTAATCGTTCTTGAGTACGAGTTTCATCCTCTACTTGAATATTAAGACGAATAGGCAGTTGCGTTAAGACAGGGTGCAAAGCGGGTAATAACCACGTTGCCAAACTATCCGCATTCACCGCCAAAGAGAGTAAAAGAGGTGTAGAGCCGCTATTTTCATCACCTAACCATTGCTCTTCAAGCAATTCTACTTGATGCAATAGCGCTAATAATTTTTGTCCTTGCTCAGTGGGTTGAGGTGGAACAGTTCTGACTAATAGCGGCTGTCCAAATAAATTTTCTAACTGTTTGATACGCTGAGAAACGGCAGATTGTGTAATACATAACTTTTGCGCGGCTCTTTCAAAACCACGTTCTCGAATGACGGCATCAAGGGCTTGTAATGCTCGATAATCAGGGCGTTTCATTAACAGACTCTCTTCGATTTTATATTCTATTGCTTACTATGCCATATTTTTGGTTGTAATGAGTTAAAATGTTGCTTCTCAGTTTTTGATGTGTCCGGTGCTAGTTTTGAATGCAATATGCTATTCTTAATCCATTAATGTGATAAATAAGGTTTTTTAAATGACTCAGGATGAATTGAAAAAAGCAGTAGGTTGGGCAGCGCTTGAATATGTAAAACCAGGCACGATTGTGGGTGTCGGTACTGGTTCCACGGCTTCTCACTTTATTGATGCATTAGCAACAATGAAAGGTCAAATCGAAGGCACTGTTTCAAGTTCAGAAGCATCAACTGCAAAATTAAAAAGTTACGGCATTCCTGTTTTCGACTGTAATGAAGTCGATTCTTTAGATATCTATGTTGATGGTGCTGATGAAATCAACCACCATATGCAAATGATCAAAGGTGGCGGTGCTGCATTAACGCGAGAAAAAATTATTGCAGGTGTGGCAAAAACATTTATCTGTATCGTTGATGAATCTAAACAAGTCGATGTATTAGGTAAATTCCCTCTACCTGTTGAAGTTATTCCAATGGCGCGCTCTTATGTCGCTCGTGAGTTGGTTAAACTGGGTGGCTTGCCTGAATATCGTGAAAACGTGGTAACAGATAATGGAAACGTTATTTTAGACGTTCATAACTTAACAATTCTTAACCCTATTGAACTGGAAAATAAAATTAACAGTATTCCAGGTGTGGTTACAGTAGGATTATTTGCTAATCGTGGTGCAAATGTCGTTTTAATGGGAACGTCTGAAGGCGTTAAAACGATTAAGTAAGATGATTAAAAAGAGGTGGCAATGGCGACCTCTTTTTAAAATTATTTTAGAAACTGCAAATTCAGTGATATATATCACACCATAGTTATATCTCTCTTTAAAATCCTGCCTTTTTCAAAGTCAAAATCATTTTACTCGGTAGAAAATCGCTTTCTTTATCGCTTATTCTGTCATCACTGCAATCGGTTGTATTGCCACAAACTCTATTTTTGTTATGTTGTTGAGACAGGATTTTGTTTTTCATTAAATGTAACAACGATAGGGCAGGGTAAATGGTCAAAGTATCTTTGGAAAAAGAAAAGATAAAGTTTCTACTCCTTGAAGGTGTGCACCAAAGTGCAGTAGAAAATTTAAGAGCTGCGGGTTATACCAACATTGAATATCACAAAGGCGCATTATCGGACGAAGAATTAAAAGAAGCTATCCGTGATGCACGTTTTGTTGGTCTTCGTTCCCGTACTCATTTAACAGAAGAAATTTTTGCAGCCGCTGAAAAATTAGTTGCTGTAGGATGCTTCTGTATTGGGACCAATCAGGTTGATTTAGATGCTGCTGCTCGTCGCGGTATTCCTGTTTTTAACGCTCCTTTCTCAAATACTCGTTCCGTGGCTGAGATGGTGCTAGGTGAATTACTGTTATTACTGCGCCGTATTCCGGAAGCAAACGCGAAAGCCCACCGTGGTGTTTGGGATAAGCAAGCCAAAGGTTGTTTTGAAGCGCGCGGTAAAAAACTAGGTATTATTGGTTATGGTCATATTGGTACACAGTTAGGTATTTTGGCTGAAAGTGTGGGTTTAGATGTTTATTTTTATGATATTGAAAATAAACTGCCACTGGGTAATGCAACGCAAATTCGTCATCTGTCTGAACTATTGAATATGTGTGACATTGTCAGCTTACATGTACCAGAAACACCATCAACAAAGAATATGATTGGTCATGAAGAAATTCAGCGCATGAAACCAGGTTCAATTCTTATCAATGCTTCTCGAGGTACTGTGGTTGATATTCCTGCTTTAGCGCAAGCGTTAGAATCAAAACATTTATCTGGTGCTGCCGTTGACGTGTTCCCATCTGAGCCAGGTGCAAATAACGATCCTAACGATCCGTTTGTCTCTGAACTTATTAAATTCGATAACGTGATATTAACGCCTCATATCGGTGGTTCAACACAAGAAGCGCAAGAAAATATTGGTTATGAAGTTGCAGGTAAATTAGCGAAATATTCAGATAATGGCTCTACGTTATCTGCGGTTAACTTCCCAGAAGTATCACTGCCAAGCCACGGTGATGATGTAAACCGTTTACTGCATATTCATGAAAACCGCCCAGGTATGATGAATAGCATCAATAAAGTGTTTACTGAAGAAAATATTAATGTAGCCGCACAGTATTTACGTACATCAGGTAATGTAGGTTATGTTGTGATTGATATTACAACACAAACTAAAGCTCAAGCTGAGTTAGTGTTGCAGAAACTAAAAGAGTTACCAGGTACAATTCGTGCTCGTATGTTGTACTAAATAAACGATTTTAATATTAAGTATAAAGGCTCAATAATTTGAGCCTTTATTTTTATGATTCATCACTTACTATGGTTTATTGCTGTGTCTGTTGTTGCCACAATTGCTGATAAAGTGTTTTATTATTTAATAAATCTGTATGTGTACCTTCTTCTAATATACGACCTTTATCAATGACATAAATATAATCTGAAATAGAAATGGAATTAAGTCGATGAGCGATACAAATTACCGTTCTATTTTTACAAATAGCAGGAAAGGTTGCTAAGATTTCAGCTTCTGAGCCATAATCTAATGCGGATGTTGCCTCATCTAAAATAAGAATGCGCGGATTAGGTAAAAGTGCCCTTGCTAGAGCAATGCGCTGACGCTGCCCCCCTGATAAATTACTTCCTCTTTCTCCTACTTGCGTATTAAACCCATTAGGGAGTTGAGTAATAAAATTAAAAGCCCCTGCTAATTTGGTCGCTTCAATAATATCTTCTTCGTTACAATCAGGTTTTGATAAACGAATATTTTCCATAATAGTGCCACTAAATAAAAAATTATCTTGTAAAACAACACTAATCGATTGGCGTAAAGCAAGGGGATCGGCAATCGCGAGATCCATGCCATCTATATAAATTTGCCCTTGTTGTGGGGTATAAAAACGTTGAATTAAACGTGTGATGGTACTTTTCCCTGAACCTGATGGTCCTGTAATACCAATAAACTTTCCTGCAGGAATAGCGAAAGAAAGTTGTTCAATCACATCTGGAGTATTGTCTGTATACCGAAAGCGTACATGAGAAAATTCTATATTTCCTTTAATATGCGGTACAGTGGCAAGCCCTTGATGTTGATACTCTGTGGGAGTATTGAGGATCTCGCCAATACGACGTATTGAGATGCTAGTTTGTTGAACATCTTGCCAGAGTTGAGCTAAACGTAAAATAGGTTGTGTAATATGAGCGGCAAACATATTAAAAGCCACTAATTCTCCCACACTTAACTGTGCCTTCATAATTAAGTTCACACCATGCCACAAGATAATTGCCATAGTAATTTTATGAACAGCGCCAATTAATTGCTGAGCAAGTAACGCTTTTTTGGCAGCAGAAAAACGCTTAAGAATATGGTTGGTGAGCTTATATTGCCATTTTTCAATAAATTGGTTTTCTGTTGCTGTTATTTTAATGGTTTCTATACCATTGATGGCTTCAGTTAATAAGCTCGTATTATCGGCATTCGCTTGGTACTCTTGTTCAACCCAATAACGGATCATTGGGCCAAGTATCAGCCAGAGTAAAAAATAAAGTACTAATGCTGCTATGGTTATCCAAGTTAATAAAACTGAGTAAGCAAACATTACAGAAATAAACACGATAATAAAAATAAAATCCAACACCATCATCAGTGCTGAGCCAGTAATAAATTGGCGAATATGGGCAAGCTCTTGAATACGAGAGATAATTTGTCCAGATTGACGTTGATTAAAAAACTGATTTGGTAATCGAATGAGATGCTTATAAATTTTACCAGAAAATTCCGCACTTAGGGTGCAAGAAACAAAAGCATAAAGTTTATCCCGTACTAAAAGATATATAGGCTCTATAACAGCAATAAGTACAAGCACCCAACCTAAAACCTGTAAATTAGATAAGCTTCTTCCTGTTAATACCTTATCAATGATTTTTTCAAAAATGATTGGATTTACCAAGGAAAATAATTGAATAAAACAAGATAAAATAAAAATTAAACATAATGATTTTTTTTGTTTTAATAAAGAAGGAATACACCACATTAAACTAAACTTGCTTAGTTTATTTGTAAGTATCTTATTAATAATTAGCAGCGTTGGAAAAGTGATGTTTTTATTAATATGATGAATTTTTTCTGTGTTAGTACTTGGATTAATAATAATTAATTTATCATTTATTCTTTTCTTTAGAATATACCAATATCCGTTTATTTCAATAAGTGTATCAATGATACTTTCATCTTTATTATTAAGGTGAGAGAATTCGCATTTTAAATTTAGCTGTTCAGCAGCTTCAATAATATTTAACTCTGAAAGATGATTAGTATCACCTAAAAAATGAATAAGCTGCTCTTTTTTTAATGAATTCTTATTTTCTTTTGAAAAATAAATTAACCCATCAATAATTGAAGGATGAAGAGGAAGATGATTTTTAGCTATATTATTCATAGATATCTCTCTATTATTTTTCCCTTAATGCTTCATGACGATAAACTTCTATTGGGCTGAGTAAATAATCAATCACTCGACGTTTTTCAATAATTACATCAGCGACTAAAGACATCCCTGTGGCAAGCTGATATTGCTCTTCATCTTCACCAATAGCTTGTTTATCTAGTTCAATAAGGACTGGATAAACTAAGCCTAATTGTTCATGCTGTACGGAATCTTTTGCTATATTGATAATAGTTCCTTCAATGGTGCCATAACGGGTATAAGGAAAAGCATCAATTTTAATTACCGCCTTTTGTCCTGGATAGATAAAACCAATATCTTTATTGAGAATATTTACCTCTGCAACATTATGTTGATTATCTGGTACTATTACCATTACTGCTTGTGAAGGTTGTAATACGGCTCCTAGAGTATGAACAGAGAGCTCTTGGACAGTACCTGTAACAGGAGAGCGTACAATTTTTAATTGCTGACGTTTCTGAGCATGATAAAGATTTTGCTGATAAAGAAAAATTTCACTTTCATATTGTTTAAATTTGTCATACCACTCTAGATATTTTTGTTTTTCTAATCTGTCGCGTTCTTTAATATGCTTTTTTTCTTGACTGGATAAAATAATTAATTCTGATGATTTCCTCTTAATAAAACGATTAATTTCTAGTAGTTCATGTTGATTTTCCAAAAATTCCATAGTACTAATGATTTTCTTATCATAAAGTGTCTTTTTTATATTAAAGCGATTTTCAATATTCTTCTTTAATTTATTTAATGAGTCAATTTCCTGATGAGTAAGGAGTTTATTTTTATTGTTAGTTTCTATTTCAGCATTAATATTGTTGATACTGGCATCAAATTCATCTTTTTCTTTTTTATAACTTAATAAAATTGATTCTTTGTTTTTCTCATTTAATAAATTAAATTGAGGGAATGTATCAGGTAAAGTAATTTGGCTTAAGGCTTGATAACGGATTTTTAGTAATAATAGATTCTCTATTTTATTTTTTAGATTATTAATCTCTTCATCAACACCTAAAATATCGAGTGTTAATAAAGCTTCTCCTTTTGAAACCTGTTGACCATTTTTTACATGGATTGCTGTTAAGCGACTATGTTCATAAATTTGAATTTGTTGAGAGTAACCTGAAACAACTAATTTCCCTATTGCTGATGAGAGTACATCCAATTTTCCTATATATGCCCAGAGTATAAATATAATAACGCTTAATGAAATTATTATCGCAATAATACGGCTATAAGGTGTTGGTAGTTTTTCAAGCACTGCAATATGATTAGGGTAAAAATCATAGTTTTTAGGCTCTTTTTTAGCTTTAAAATAATGATTAATGAGTTGTTTGATTTTTGATTTCATTATTTTTATCCTTGTTGATGTAGCCAAAGTTTTTTATAAGAACTATCTTTTTTAATCAATTCATTATGTTTTCCTTCTTCAATTATCTGACCATTTTCTAATACAATAATGCGGTCACAGTTTTTTATTGTTGAAAGGCGATGAGCTATCATAATGACGGTTTTATTTTGTGTTATAAGAGGAAGGTTTTTTTCAATTATGGCTTGAGACTCGCCATCTAATGCACTAGTGGCTTCATCAAAAATTAAAATCTTAGGTGATGATAGTAAGGCTCTGGCAATTGCTATACGTTGGCGTTGTCCCCCAGATAAAGATCTGCCATTTTCAGCAATTAAGGTATCGTATCCCAAAGGAAGCTTTAAAATAAATTCATGAGCACCTGCTAATTTAGCAACATGAATAACTTCATCTAATGAGGCTGATGGTTGGGTTAATCGGATATTATCAAAAACGGTTAAATGAAATAAAAAATTCTCTTGTAATACAAATCCTATTTGTTGACGTAATACTGTGGGAGGAATTTCGCAAACAGGAATTCCATCAAGCTTAACTAGTCCTAATTGTGGTATATAAAGTCCTGCGATCATGCGTGCTAATGTGCTTTTTCCTGATCCAGAAGTTCCAACTATGCCAATAGTTTCATGCTTTTTAATCACAAGAGAAATTTGCTTTAAAATGGCGGGAGCATCATGTTGATAGTAAAAACTTACATTCTCAAAACTCACTTCACCTTGTAATATAATTTTCTTATGTGCTTTTTCTTGCTCTATTGGAAGATTAAGAATGTCTTGTAAATTATAAACAGCCGTTTTTGTTCTTATATACTTTCCCCAAACTTCTATTGCGGAACTTAAAGGTTGCAAACAATGAGTTAACAACATATTAAATGCTATTAGCTGACCTATGGTCATTGAGAGTGAAATCACTTCAGAAGCACCAAGACATAAAAGAGTGGCTATCGTTATTTTTTGTAAAAATGAAACAATGTATTGCGATAGGTTATCAATTTTTTGCAATTTTAAATTTTCATTAGTTAGTTGATGAATTTGCGTATTCCACTGTTGTGTAAAACGCGGTTCTAATGAAAGACTTTTTATTGTTTCTATGCCTCCTAGTGTTTCTGTTAAAAAAGCACTATTTGTTGCCGAGCATTGATAAAGTTGTTGTACTGTGTTTTCTATTTTTGGTGCAATTAATTTAGCTAATATAAAATAGAGTGGAATGGTGGTAAGAAATATTAATGTTAACTTTAATGACAAATATGCCATAACAAACAGAAAAATAAAAATAAATGAGAAGTCAACTAATAACATTAATAAGGTCTTTGTAATAAATTCTCGAATAATATCAAGTTCTTTTACACGGGTGACAATAATACCTGTTTGGCGAGATTTAAAGTAACTAATAGGTAACTTGAATAAATGATGAGTCAATTTTAAACTCAGTAACATATCAATTTTATTAGCAGTATGATGATAAATATATTCTCTTATTCCCTGAAGTACAGAGCTTGAAATAGCTACAAAAATAAGACCTATTACTAATACATCAAGTGTGGACAAAGCTCGATGTATAATAACTTTGTCCATAATTATTTGTATGACTAGAGGAGATGCAAGTGCTAGCAGCTGAAGAATCAACGAGTAAAATAAAACACTTTGAAAGAATGAACGATATTTCATAAAAGTAGGAATAAACCAAGAAATATCAAAAAAATGCTTTGTTAAAAAATCTAGATAATAATAGTGATGTGCACTGTTTTTTATTAATGTTTCTTTGTTCCATGTTTCCATTTGGTCAGTTTGTAGGTTATAAATCAGAAACTCATGATCATTATATTTTAAAATAATAAATATGTTTTCTAAATTGTCTAAAAATATAATTGGATGATTTAATTGTTTTTTAAAAACATGATGAATGCTTTTTTTTCTTAGTTTAAAAGCGTAGGTTTTTTCTAATGATGAAATAGTGTTATTACATTCATTATTAGTTAAATTTTCATTGTTTAATTGTTTTCCCGATAGATTCAGAATTATATTGATACTTTTTATAATCTTTGTGTTTTCTCTATTTTTCATCTTAGATATAGTTTGGTTAAAAATAGAGATTTAAACTAATAATGTAAGATAATGATATAAAAAAACAAAGATGGTGGAAAATAAAAATTAATATATATAAGTTAGTTATTGAAGCTCCATTTTTTATTAGGTGTAATAATTTCAGGTAATGGAACATCCCAATTAGCAACAGGAAGATAATCAACTTGTTGGAAAGTATGAGCAAGCCCCATTGGGTAAAATGATTTTTGTTGCCAGTTTTCTAGTGTTCTATCGTAAAAACCACCGCCCATACCTAATCGTTGGCCTTGGGTATCAAAAGCCACTAATGGTGTAAAAATAATATCAATATTAGAGATAGGAATAACCATATTCACATTTAAAGGGGGTTCAGAAATATTAAAGCGATTTTTGACTAATACAGTAGAAGGTGTGTAGCGTAAAAAAAGGAGGTGATGACGATGAAATGGGTGTAATACAGGTAAGCAAATCTGTTTATTTAATGCCCATAGTTGAGAGATCAAAGGTGATGTATCAATTTCACCATCAAAAGAAAGAAATAGTGCAATCGTCTGCGCTGGCTTGATTTTAGGATGAGTAAGAACTTGCTCACATAATTTATCAGCAGCCTGTTGTTGTTCGTCTAATGTCAGTAAACGTCGTTTTTGGCGAATAGTTTTGCGGATTTCATCTCTTTGTTGAAAAAGTGAAGTATGCGTCATTCATTAATCCATCAATAAGTGCTTAGTGTTAAGTGGGAATCATCATTTTTATCAATTTATCACACTTTAGAGGTAAGAAAGCGAAGAGGTTGAAGATATGAGAATAGAAGCATAAAAAAAGTTCTAAACACTAAGTAGTTATAAAATACTTAATGTTTAGAACTTTAGTAGGGTCTCCAAGATGCCGCCGCAAGCTGTAACCCTTGAACCCATGGTCCAAGGTGAACATAGTGTTGCTACCATTAGGCTGCCTGAACGAATCGGGTATGCTCACAAGCAACAGATCACCACGTTCTATGTGTTTCGAATATCGGCTCAGGGGACTGGCCCGCTGGCAAACATCTCAGAGAAATTTGGTGGGTGCGTTAAGCACCTTATCTATGAACTATTGTATTATTTTAATTGTAGAAAGCAACCTATTATCTGTGAATTTCATGGTATACGCATGCTTTCTGAACAAATCTACTTCGCAGTTGAAAAAGTGCGATCATGGTGCTTGCCTTGATCGTGTAAAGCTTGTTCAATGGATTGTTGTAGCATTTTTATCTTTTCTTCCATGTTGTAGGCATAGTCTCTGGTTTTTAACTTTTCTTCTGCCAACTCATGACTCATATTTAATGCCACGATAAAAATTAAGTGCTCTGTGTTGGAAACACCACTGCGTTCTTTGAGATCTTGTAATCGTTGTTCCAGTTCAGCAGCAGAAGCCAGTAAAGCATCTCTTTGTTCTGGTGGGCAATTGACACGTAATGAGCGCCCAAAAATTTGAAGATCAACGGGTTGTGCGGACATGATTCCTTCCTGACATAAAATCTGTGCTACGTGTTTAGTAGTGTATACGGTTATAACACTGTATTAAACGCTATTACTGCAAAAATTCCAATGATTAACATGGCTTAACTGGTACAGCGACTTCTATTGATGGTAGCATATCTTGAACTATTCCCCTAAATGCGACGTTTATTCTTATGTCAAAACAGAACACATTACCAAATTATCAAACTATTGATGCATTATTACAGCAACATACAGTACCTTTAACTGCGGCTGAAATGCATGGTTTGATTACAGGATTTATTTGCGGTGCAGTGCGCGATAGCAGTTGGAAAACCTTATTGCACGATCTGACTAATGAAGGTTTAGCCTTTCCTAAAACGCTATCAGAGCCGCTTGAAGAGCTTTATCACATCACCTATGAACAGCTTGATGACAGTGTGTTTAACTTCTTTATGTTAGTGCCTGACGAGTCGGAATCGGTTTTTTCAAGAGCTGATGCGCTTGCGGGTTGGGTTAATCATTTTCTTTTAGGATTGGGAGTTGCTCAACCTAAGTTGTCTGATCATAAAGAATTGACTGAAGTGATTACTGATTTGCGTAATATAGGTGCGCTAGGTTACGAAGAAGACGAAAACCAAGAAGAACTTGAAGATGCACTTGAAGAAGTCAGTGAATATGTAAAAGTATCCGTTCAACTTTGTTATATCACTTTTGTCGCACCAAAAGACAAAGACAATAACGAACAAAATGAGCAACGTGTACTACATTAATTTCATCATTAATTAGATAACCATAAAGATAAATGAAAGACAGGAGTGGGTATGAATAAGCAAGAATTTTTATCCCGTCGTCAGGCATTATTAGCTCAAATGAAGCCTGCGAGTGCAGCTATCTTTTTCGCTGCACCACCAGCGCAACGTAATGCCGATAGTGAGTATCCTTATCGTCAACATAGTGATTTCCTTTATCTAACGGGTTTTAGTGAGCCTGAAGCTATTCTTGTGCTGATTAAAAGTGATGAAACACATAATCATAGTGTGCTTTTTAATCGTGTTAGAGATTTAACCGCTGAAATTTGGTTTGGTCGTCGCCTTGGGCAAGAAGCTGCACCTGAAAAATTGGGCGTTGATAAGGCGCTACCTTATGAAGATGTTAATGAACAACTTTACCAATTATTAAACGGGTTAGATGTTGTTTATCATGCTCAAGGTGAATATGCGTTTGCTGATGAGATAGTCTTTAATGCATTAGAAACCTTAAGAAAAGGTTCTCGTCGTAATTTAAAAGCACCACAAATTATTATTGATTGGCGTCCAATTGTTCATGAGCAACGCCTATTTAAATCTGATTTTGAACTTGAATTACTGCGTAAAGCCGGAAAAATTACTGCATTAGCACATACGCGTGCGATGCAAAAATGTCAGCCTGGTATGTATGAATATCAACTTCAAGGTGAGATTGAACATGAGTTTGTCTCTCATGGTGCGCGTTTTCCTTCCTATAACAGTATTGTCGGCAGCGGTGAAAATGGTTGTATTTTGCACTACACCGAAAACGAAACCAAAATGCGTGATGGGGATTTAGTACTCATTGACGCAGGCTGTGAATATGAAGGTTATGCTGGTGATATCACCCGTACTTTCCCTGTCAATGGTAAATTTAGCCGTCAACAACGTGAAATTTATGACATTGTCTTAAAATCCATCAATGTGTCTTTGGAATTGTATAAACCTGGTACAAGCATCAAAGAAGTCACTGAGCATGTCGTGTATATCATGGTCGAAGGATTGGTTAAACTAGGCATTATGCACGGTGAAATCGAGCATCTTATTGAAACAAAAGCTTATCAGCGTTTCTTTATGCATAGCTTAAGCCATTGGTTAGGTCTTGATGTTCATGATGTTGGACATTATGGCACAGACCGTGACCGTATTTTAGAACCAGGCATGGTGCTGACTATCGAACCGGGGTTATATATCGCGCCAGATGCCGATGTGCCACAAGAGTATCGTGGGATTGGTATTCGTATTGAAGATGACATTGTTATCACTGAAACAGGTAATGAGAACTTAACGGCATCTGTCGTTAAAGATCCTGATGAAATTGAAGCTCTGATGGCAGGAAAAATTTAAGGCTAAAATCAGCATGAATGTGATTATTGTGGGTGGTGGAATGGCCGGTGCGACATTAGCACTTGCACTCTCTGCATTAAATAAAGGTAAGATTTCAATTTCGTTAATTGAAGCAAAAGAGCCTGAGAATGGGCATCCGGGGTTTGATGCAAGAGCGATCGCATTGGCTCATGGAACAGCGAAACGGTTAGAGCAAATCGGGCTTTGGTCAACATTAAAACCTTTTGTCACTCCCATTAATCATGTTCATGTTTCTGATAAAGGTCATTGTGGTTTTGTTAATATTGATGCACAAGACTATGATATCTCAGCTCTGGGTTATGTGATTGAGTTGCATGATGCAGGGCGGCTACTCTTTGCCAAGCTAAAAAAGCAATCTAATATCGCGCTTTATTGCCCTGCTAAAGTTGAACAAGTTCAGCGTAATATCGACTGCGTTGAGGTAACGCTTGATAATGGTACGCAAGTAACAGGTGATTTACTGATTGCAGCAGATGGTACAAATTCGCCTATAGGCCACCAATGCCATATTCAATGGCAACGAGAGCCTTATCATCAAGTCGCCGTAATTGCTAATGTCAAAACAGAAATAGACCCAGAGGGAAAAGCCTTCGAGCGTTTTACTGAATTTGGCCCATTAGCCATGTTACCGATGAGTGAAGGGCGCAGCTCATTAGTGTGGTGTCATCCGATTGAAAAATGGGATGAAATTTTACAGTGGGATGATGAAACAACCGTTGCACATTTACAGCGTGACTTTGGCTGGCGTTTAGGAAAAATAGAACATATTGGTAAACGCAATTGCTACCCTTTAGCACTACAAAAAGCCAATCAAATTATTGGTCATCGTTTAGCGTTAGTTGGCAATGCTTCGCAAACACTTCATCCTATTGCAGGGCAAGGTTTTAACCTCGGTTTACGTGATGTTATGGCACTCGCCAATACGATCACTCAAGCGATTAATGCCAATGCTGATATTGGTAGTTATCGAGTGCTCTCTCAATATCAACGGCTTCGCCAACAAGATAGAGAAAAAACAATCTCTATTACTGATGGGTTGGTGAAAGTGTTTGCAAATCGTTGTGTGCCACTGATTGTTTCTCGCAACTTAGGGTTAATGACGATGGAGTTGCTCCCAATGATGAGAGATAAATTGGCGCATCAAACACTTGGCTGGACAGACTAAATATAATCGCTTTTTAGGATACTTTTATTATGAAATCATTTGATGTTGTTATTGCTGGTGGTGGAATGGTTGGGCTTGCATTAGCCTGCGGATTACACGGGTGTGGATTACGTATAGCGATAATAGAAAATCACCCAGTAACAAAACATTTTCACCCGCAAGATGATTTTTCATTACGGGTATCTGCTATTAATACAGCCAGTGAAATGTTGCTAAAAAAATTAGGTGTTTGGGAAAGTTTACAAGCATTACGAACTGCACCTTATCAAGGTATGGAAGTTTGGGATCAAGATAGTTTTGGTCGTATTGAATTTTCGGCACAAAAAGAAGGGTTCAGCCATTTAGGCTCTATTATCGAAAATAATCTTATTCGAGAAGTGCTTTGGCAAAAATGTGAAAGCCACAGTGATATAACCTTCTATTCATCGACACAAATTGAACGTGTTGTTTGGGGGGAAAATGATGCATTTATTACCCTTAATGATGGTGAAATGTTGACGGCAAGATTAGTTGTCGGAGCCGATGGTGCTAATTCATGGTTACGCAAACATGCAGATATTCCTCTGACTTTTTGGGATTATGAACACCATGCATTAGTCGCGACTATTCGTACTGAACACCCCCACGATAATGTTGCACGTCAAGTCTTTCATGGCGAAGGTATTTTGGCATTCTTGCCTCTTTCTGATCCTTATACTTGTTCTATCGTTTGGTCTTTACCAAACAACCTCGCTGAAAGTTATAAAAACGCAGAAAAAAAACTGTTTGAGCGCACATTAGGTGTGACTTTTGATATGCGTTTAGGCCAATGTGAATTAATCAGTGATCGTATGACCATACCATTAACAGGTCGTTATGCACGCCAATTTGCAGCGCCTCGTTTAGCATTATTAGGCGATGCGGCACATACTATCCATCCTTTAGCTGGACAAGGCGTTAACCTTGGCTTTATGGATGTTGCTGAGTTAATCGGTGAGATCCGTCGCTTAAAAGCAGAAGGTAAAGATTTTGGTGAATATCTCTACTTGAGACGATTTGAGCGTCGTCGCAAACATGCTGCTGCTATTATGTTGGCAAGTATGCAGGGATTTCGTGAACTTTTTGCTGGCAACAATCCAGTTAAAAAGCTGGTTAGAGATATCGGTCTTTCGTTAGCAGATAGTTTACCGGGCGTAAAACCAAAGTTACTTGAACAAGCAATGGGGCTTTCTGATTTACCTGAATGGTTAAGTGATAAAAATTTCACTTCAGTTGAAAAAATCTAATTCCTCTCTTATTTCACATTACTTTTATTTATATCTGACTGAAGAGATAGAACTAAAAAAATCTATTTTTTCAGTCTATTCTTTGCACTAATTCCTTTTTTATAGGAATTCCTCGCTAAAAATGAGCGCTGATACGCATAATTGCAATCATTAGTTCTGCATACTCATATCTCTCTATTATGATTGAGAAACACAATACCCTATTTTAACTTATGGTTTATTTTTTCTGACAATGCTAAGTTCAAGAAGATGGTATCGTTTGCGTTGTACGTTAATTGCTCGTATTTGTTAAATCTCTGTTTAAAAATAAACTTAAACTCGTGATTAATACGCTGATTTCTAATCAAGTTTAATTTTATATTTAACAAATTGCGTTCTCTGAATAATCTAAAGTAAAAGTAGAAAGAGGGAAGAATGGCAAAACAGACTCCGTTGTATGATGAGCACGTAGCCTGCGGTGCTCGTATGGTCGATTTTCATGGTTGGATGATGCCACTGCATTATGGCTCTCAAATAGATGAACATCACAATGTACGCCGTGATGCAGGTATGTTTGATGTTTCTCATATGACCATTGTTGACTTACATGGCTCGCAAGTTAAAGATTTCCTACGTTATTTATTAGCGAATGATGTCGCTAAACTCACCGAAAAAGGTAAGGCGCTTTATACCGGTATGCTTAATGCATCAGGTGGTGTAATTGATGATCTTATCGTCTATTACTTTGATGATTCTTTCTATCGCCTTGTGGTGAACTCCGCTACTCGTGAAAAGGATCTGGCATGGATTGAGCATCATGCTTCAGATTATGTCGTTGATATCACTGTTCGTGACGATTTGGCATTAATCGCGGTTCAAGGCCCTCATGCACAAGAAAAGGTTCAACGTTTATTAACTGAACAGCAACGCCAAGTTGTTTCAGCTATGAAGCCTTTTTATGGCGTAGAGCTTGATGACTTGTTTATCGCAACAACAGGTTATACCGGTGAAGCAGGTTATGAAATTGCAATGCCAAAAGAGCAAGCTGTCGATTTTTGGAAAAAATTATTAGCGGTGGGTGTTAAACCTGCCGGATTAGGCGCAAGAG
This sequence comes from Proteus penneri, assembly GCF_022369495.1. Classification (NCBI taxonomy): domain Bacteria; kingdom Pseudomonadati; phylum Pseudomonadota; class Gammaproteobacteria; order Enterobacterales; family Morganellaceae; genus Proteus; species Proteus penneri. The sequence continues at coordinate 2,259,850 of NZ_CP059690.1, read as the reverse complement.
ATACATTACGTTTAGAAGCGGGAATGAACTTATATAGCCAAGAGATGGATGAAACTATTAATCCACTTGAAGCGAATATGGGCTGGACGATTGCATGGGCACCTGAAGATCGTCAATTTATTGGTCGTGAAGCATTAGAAAAATTACGCGCAACAGGCACAGATAAACTTGTCGGCCTTGTCATGCGAGAGAAAGGTGTGTTGCGTGCAGGTACTGCCGTACACTTTACTGATGATTTGGGGGAATTAAGAGAAGGTGTGATTACAAGTGGTACTTTCTCGCCCACATTAGGCTTTAGTATTGCATTAGCAAGAGTTCCCGCAGGTATAAAAGATAGCGCAATTGTATTAATGCGTAATCGTGAGATGCCAGTAGAAGTGGTAAAACCTGGCTTTGTTCGTTCAGGTAAAGCATTGGTATAACACGCACAATTATTTTAAATGGAGAGTAAGGTCAATGAGTCAAATACCTAGTGAATTAAAATACGCGCAGTCTCATGAGTGGATCCGTTCAGAAGGTAATGGTGAATACACTATCGGTATTACTGAACATGCACAGGAATTATTAGGTGACATGGTGTTTGTTGATCTACCTGAAGTGGGTAGAGAAGTGGCAGCAGGTGATGATTGTGCAGTCGCGGAATCAGTAAAAGCTGCATCAGATATCTATTCACCATTATCGGGTGAAATTATCGCAGTAAATGAAGAGTTAGATGGTTCTCCAGAGCTGGTAAACAGCGCGCCTTACGGAGAAGGTTGGCTATTTCGCATTAAAGCAAATAATGAAAGTGAATTAGATGACCTACTTGATGCTGCTGGTTATCAAGAATTGGTAGATAGCGAAGAGTAAACCGAAGCGCCCCGTCAAATTAATGTCGGGGCGTTTTCATTTGTTAGCTTGTTATCGTAATGCTGTCTTAACGCGCTTTAAGCCGTGTGCTATTTACCTATCCATATCATAGTGAATTCAGGAAATTACTTGCAATGACACAGACTTTAAATCAGTTAGAGTATCGCGATGAATTTATTCGTCGCCATATTGGTTCATCACCAGAACAGATTAAAGAGATGCTCAGTGCTGTTGGCGTCTCCTCATTAAATGAATTAACTCAAAAAATTGTTCCAGATAATATTCAATTAGAAACACCACCGAATGTGGGTGCTGGGGCAACAGAGCAAGAAGCCTTAGCTGAATTGAAAGCGATCGCTAGCCAAAATAAACGCTTTACTTCTTATATTGGAATGGGGTACGCGCCTTCTGTATTACCGCCTGTGATTTTGCGTAATTTATTAGAAAATCCGGGTTGGTATACCGCTTATACACCGTATCAGCCAGAAGTATCTCAAGGTCGTTTAGAATCATTACTGAATTTCCAACAGGTGACAATCGATTATACAGGAATGGATCTCGCCTCTGCATCATTGCTAGATGAAGCAACGGCTGCAGCTGAAGCAATGGCGATGGCAAAACGTGTAAGCAAACTAAAAAATGCAGATCGTTTCTTTGTCGCTGATGATATTCATCCTCAAACCTTAGATGTTGTCAGAACTCGTGCAGATACCTTTGGCTTTGATGTTGTTGTTGATAAAGCTGAGAAAGTATTGGAACTTGAAGGTGTTTTTGGTGTGCTATTACAACAAGTCGGCACAACGGGTGAAGTTCATGATTACAGTAAGTTATTGGCTGAACTGAAAGAACGCAAAATCATTACTAGTGTTGCTGCCGATTTAATGGCGCTGGTGGTATTAACAGCACCGGGTCATCAAGGCGCTGATATCGTATTAGGTTCAGCACAACGGTTTGGTGTACCGATGGGATATGGTGGCCCTCATGCAGCATTCTTTGCTTGTCGTGATGAATATAAACGAGCAATGCCAGGGCGTATTATTGGGGTATCTCGTGATGCTGCGGGTAATCGGGCATTACGCATGGCAATGCAAACGCGTGAACAGCATATTCGTCGTGAAAAAGCCAACTCCAATATCTGTACATCTCAAGTTTTGCTTGCCAACATTGCTGCTATGTATGCGGTTTATCATGGGCCAGAAGGATTAAAAACTATCGCTCAACGTATTCATCGTTTAACGGATATTTTGGCGGCGGGTTTACAGCAAAATGGCATGGCCTTACGCCATCAAACTTGGTTTGATACCTTAACAGTTGAAACTGCAGATAAAGCCGCTGTATTACAACGTGCAAAAGACGCTGAAATTAACTTGCGCACTGATATTGTGGGTGCCGTTGGTGTCACATTAAGCGAGATTACAACTCGTGAAGATGTATTAAAGCTAGTTGAAATTATCAGTGGTAAAGCATTGGTGGGTGATATTGATACACTTGATAAACAAGTCGCTTCATCTTCAGCATCTATTCCCGCATCTATGCAACGTAAAGACACTGTGCTGACACATGAAAACTTTCATCAGTATCACAGTGAAACAGAAATGATGCGCTATATGCATCGTTTGGAAAATAAAGACTTAGCATTGAATCAAGCGATGATCCCATTAGGATCATGTACGATGAAACTTAATGCTGCAGCTGAAATGATCCCTATTACATGGCCTGAATTTACAGAGCTACATCCATTCTGCCCAGCTTATCAAGCGAAAGGTTATCAGGTCATGATTGGGCAATTGGCTAATTGGCTTGCTGCATTAACCGGTTATGATGCAATGTGTATGCAACCAAACTCGGGTGCTCAAGGTGAATATGCAGGTTTATTAGCTATTCGTCGTTATCACCAAAGTCGTGGGGAAGGAACGCGACATATCTGTTTGATCCCAAGTTCAGCTCATGGTACTAACCCTGCTTCTGCTCATATGGCGGGAATGACGGTAGTGGTGGTGGGATGTGATGATAACGGCAATATTGATATTGCAGACTTAAAAGCTAAAGCAGAAAAACATCAAGCTGAACTCTCTTGTGTAATGGTGACATACCCATCAACGCATGGTGTTTATGAAGAAGGTATTCGTGAAGTTTGTGAAATCATTCATCAATATGGCGGACAAGTTTATCTTGATGGTGCCAATATGAATGCGCAAGTGGGGATCACAACACCGGGCTTTATTGGCTCTGATGTTTCTCACTTAAACTTACATAAAACTTTCTGTATTCCTCATGGCGGTGGTGGCCCAGGTATGGGACCTATTGGTGTGAAATCACACTTAGCACCATTTGTACCGGGACATTCTGTTGTTGAAATGGAGAATGTCACCACACAAGGCGCGGTTTCTGCAGCCCAATTTGGTAGCGCTTCAATACTCCCCATTAGTTGGATGTATATTCGTATGATGGGGTCTCAAGGGCTTAAACAAGCAAGCCAAGTGGCAATCTTAAATGCGAATTATATCGCGCAACGTCTGAAAAATGACTATGACATTCTTTATGCTGGCGCTGATGGTTATGTCGCACATGAATGTATTATCGATATTCGTCCATTAAAAGCGAATTACGGTATCAGTGAAATGGATGTGGCTAAGCGTTTAATTGACTATGGATTTCACGCTCCAACCATGTCATTCCCTGTTGCGGGTACATTGATGATTGAGCCGACAGAATCAGAAAGCAAAGTGGAAATTGATCGCTTTATTGAAGCTCTGCTTTCTATTCGGGCTGAAATTGCACAGGTAGATAAAGGTGTATGGCCAATTGATGACAATCCATTAGTTAATGCACCTCATACACAATATGAATTAGTGCAAGAGTGGTCACACGGTTATAGCCGAGAGTGTGCTGTATTCCCAAGTGAAGCAACGAAACAAAACAAATATTGGCCTGCGGTTAAACGTCTGGATGATGTGTATGGCGACCGCCATTTACATTGTTCATGTGCGCCAATTAGTGATTATGAATAAGCTTTAATCTAACAATATTCCTAAATTAAATACCGATGGTTAAGTTAGCCATCGGTATTTTTTTGTTGTTACTTCAACCAGCCTTTTTTCTGCGCCTCTAATAATTGAGGGTAGAGATATTGCCAAAATTCTGGCCACTGTTTTTCAATAAACAGATTGCGCGCTAATACTTGTTCTAAGCGGATATTATTTTCTACCCAACTTTGACCTTCATTATGTAAATTCATCAGCATTGGCATGGTGCGATCAAGAATATTAGCGAACTGAGACTCGGGTGTTTCAGCAGCATCATATTCCAACCATAAATTGAGGAAATATTCACTTTGTGGGGAGGGTAATAAAGCAAAAATGCGTCTTGCCGCTTTTTGCTCGTGTTCTTTGATAGCTTCACGTGCCGCAACGTCATACACCATAACGTCGCCAGCGTCGATTTCAACGATATCGTGGACTAAAGCTAATTGAATAGCACGCCCCATATCAATATCGCCCGCATAAGGTTGGAAACTCATTGCAGCAACCGCAAAATGCCAGCTATGTTCTGCTGTATTTTCAGAACGGCTATTGTCTAATACATTATTTTTACGATAAACACGTTTAAGTTTATCTAACTCCATAATAAAGTTAATCGTATCAGAGAAGGGGCCAAATGCGCCTTTAGGTAATTGTGTCATAAAAATCCGTATTGGTTATGATAAATAAGAATTACTCTTCTTCTAAAGAATAAGGCAGTGGTTTAATGGATAAACGACTGGTGCTATCGCCTTGAACTCGAAATACACTATCGAACTCCATATCGTTATTCATAACAACTTCAGCCAAAATAGTATTATCAGCCATACGTACAGCGCTTAATACAGTGCCCGTTTTACGCCATTTATCTTCACCCAATTGCCACTCAATGCTACCTCCGATCTCAGGTAACTCAGTACCACCACCTGATAACAGATACATTGCACGTTTATTGGCGCCTCTAAATTTCGCACGAGACACCATCTCTTGCCCTGTATAACAACCTTTTTTAAAGCAGATGCTCAGTGGCAATGCTTGTAGGTTTGTTGCTTGCGGTAAGAATTGCTCAATATTTGGAGTATCAATAATAGGATATCCAGCCTCAATATCTAAAGCTAACCATTGCTCACTATTACTGGTTTCTGCTTTTAATGTTGCTACAAGATTTTTTGCTGTTTCTTCATCAGTTACGATTAAAAAGCGTTCGGTAGGTAAAGGCAGTTGAAGAATATAAGTATTATCGTGATTAACGACTTCGTTTGCTTTACGAGGGATATTTGGAAAGTAATCAGCTAATGCAAGAGCTGCACCTTGTCCAGCTAATCCTAATAAAACGCTATCTGTATTTTCAGCTAGGGTTACTTTTGAGAATACGGCATATTTTTTTAATTCGGCAAGTTGTTTTTGTGCGACATTTTTACGCAGAATATAAGCAAAACCTTCTTGCTGGTGGAATAAGCGAAGTGTGCTCCACATTTTACCTTTTGCTTCACAGTGTGCAGCCAATGTATGTGTCGTTGTTGGAAGTGCTGCAATATCCGTTGTTAATTGACCTTGTAGATACTTTTCACTGTCAGCACCTGTTGCTGTTATTAGTGACCATTCATCTAAAGAAACCAGTGTTAATGGCAAATTGATTGCTGCATGAGGGCGTTTAGCCTGAATAGAATTTTGAGTCATGATGTCACCAGCTATTAAATTAATCAGATACATCGGTTATGGTAAAAGAGTGACAAGACAATGCAAGTCATTATTATTTTTAACGCACAGAAAATGAACTTGATAAATAACAAATGAATGTGTGTTCAATAGGTTGCCTATGAGACTAAACATGCAAACTGTGATCATTTTGATGTTAAAAATTTTGCGATAAGACTATCATCAATGCTAGGAAGAAATAGTGGTATTTCTTGATTTGAACAATGTAAAGAGCAGAGTATGACTATCGATATAGAGAATAAAGCACGAATTAACTGGGCATGTCGTCGTGGAATGCGTGAACTAGATATTTCTATCATGCCTTTTTTCGAGAATGAGTACGATACGCTATCTGATAACGATAAAGCACTTTTTGTTCGTTTACTAGAGTGTGCAGATCCTGATTTATTTAACTGGTTAATGAATCATGGACGCCCTGATGATGATGAGCTCTATTATATGGTGAAATTAATTCAAGATCGCAATAAAGCTAGGATGGCGGAAATCGTTGATAAATATTAATAAAAAAAACGTATAAAATCAGCGATAGGCTAAATAATAATTTTTTGTTGATTATAAATGACGCTTTTATTATCTCATAAAGGCGTTTTTTTATTTTTATATAAAAAATAATATTATTCATGTTCTAAAATGTGATGAAATAAAAAACAGGTTTGCGATAAAAATGCGTGTTATCTCTATAAATTATCGTTTAAATGATTTTTTTTCACGATTATCTTCTGGATATTTAGTCGATCGGGTATGCTTATTTTATTAAAACAGCAATTAAAAAAGAATAAAAATTACGTACTTATTATTAAATTATGTTTTTTAAACACAGATTAAATAGAAAAATTAACAATTAATAATCAAGCTAAAATATAAGATAAACTATTTGCAAGGTTAAGAAGGAAGTTACATTATAAATAGGTTGGTTTTTTATTATCTTTAACTTATTTCTATCTATATAGAATTATAGCAGGAGTGAATATAACTCGTGATTTTATGGAAATCGCACCTCACAGTATCATGGTTCACTCAACTCTTCTCAACGGTTGCTTATGTTGCCTTTGTGATAGCTTTACTGTTGTATCCATGGCCACCTGATTTTATTTATGTTTGGGTGCCATTGTTACTTCTCCTGATAAGCAGTTGGTATTTCACACAAAAGAATATTAGCCGTATCAAAGGAGATTTTATTTTACTAAATGGCAATCGAATTCAATGGAAACTACATGAATGGCAAATAACGAAACGTCCTTGGATAAGCCGTTTTGGCACTCGAATAACATTGACTTCTATTCTAAATAAAAAGCAAATCACGTTATGGGTTGCATTTGATAGTATGACTGAAAATGAGTGGCGTAACTTCTCTCAGTTATTAATGCAATATCCAGATATTTAATATCTGGATATTAAATTTATAAGTTTTCTTCTATTTCACGTAGAATTTGCATACACCATTGTGATAAACGTTCATCAGTCTCTTCAAACTGGTTGACGTCATCTAATGCAAGACCAACAAAATGTTTGCCATCATCTGATAAAGGTTTGGGGCTGATAAATTCATATCCATCGACAGGCCAGAAACCAATAAATTTAACACCACTTGGTAATAAATGATGATAGAGCATACCCAGCGCATCAAGAAACCATTCGCTGTAATCGACTTGGTCACCCATTCCATACATGGCAATAAGTTTATTTTTTAAATTTAATGTTGGCAATGTTTCCCAAATATTGAGCCAATCTTCTTGGATCTCGCCAAAATCCCAAGTGGGAATACCTAAAATAAGGATGTCATATTGCTCCATAAGCGTGATATCACACTCTTGAACATTATGAAGATCAACGAACTCTTCACCGAGAATATCACGAATTTTTTCTGCTGCCATTTCGGTGTAACAGGTACTGGAACCGTAAAATAGACCAATTTTCATAAAGGTTTCTAGGATATTTTTGCCAATAAAGGTCACTATTGTACCAGAAAAATTTTTTTATAAGGCATAATGTAAAGGCGATAAGCTAAAGAGAGGGAGAGTCAGACTGTGTCACAAACCAAATTATCGATAAAAAAGACAACTCAGATCAATGAAGATACAGATATTATCATTGAACAATTTCTCGACAATATTTGGTTAGAGCAAGGCTTATCCGCAAATACGCTTAGCTCTTATCGCTTAGACTTGCAAGCATTAGGGCAATGGCTTGCACATCATCAATTAGATTGGTTGTCAGTCTCTACTTTGGATTTGCAATCTTTTCTCGCGACGCGTTTAGATGAAGGTTATAAAGCCAGCAGTGCAGCTCGATTACTCAGTACAATGCGTCGGTTATTCCAATATTTATATCGTGAAAAATTACGTTTAGACGATCCTAGCGCATTGCTTTCAACCCCTAAGCTTCCTAAGCGTTTACCAAAAGATTTAAGCGAGCAACAAGTTGATGATTTACTCAATGCCCCTTGTATTGATGAACCATTAGAATTACGTGATAAAGCAATGCTTGAAGTGCTTTATGCCTGTGGGCTTCGTGTGTCTGAATTAGTGGGGTTATCTCTTTCTGATATCAGCTTACGGCAAGGTGTATTAAGAGTGATCGGTAAGGGCGATAAAGAACGACTAGTCCCTTTAGGGGAAGAGGCTATTTACTGGTTAGAACAATATCTGCAATATGGAAGACCCACTTTAATGCAAGGAAAAACAGACGATATTGTTTTTCCTAGCCTAAGAGGGCAGAAAATGACACGACAAACTTTCTGGCATCGGATAAAACATTATGCTGTGATTGCTGGAATTGATACTGAAAAGTTATCACCCCATGTGTTGCGCCATGCATTTGCAACACATCTTTTAAATCATGGAGCAGACTTGCGTGTTGTACAGATGTTATTGGGGCACAGTGACCTCTCTACAACACAGATTTATACCCATGTTGCAACAGAGCGCTTGAAAGTGCTTCATCAGCAACATCATCCAAGGGGATAGCCATCAACACGCTGGCATTAAATAGGAATTTAAATGAAAAAGAAATTACGCTGGTTGCCAATACTATTAAGCATGGTGTCAATGCCTGTGCTTGCTGACAATGCTTCTATTGAAGCGCAATTGGCTAAAATGCAAATTAAAGCAGAAAGCATTCAACCAACCCCGATTGTTGGATTAAATGCGGTGTTATCAGATAAAGGTATTTTTTACATTACTGACGATGGTAAATATCTAACAGCAGGCCCTATTTATAATATCAGCAGCGGTGAGCCTGTTAGTATTGCCAATCAAGTTATTATGAAAAAAGTAGATTCACTTAAAAATGAAATGATCGTTTATAAAGCGCGTAATGAACGCCATGTGATCACCATTTTTACTGATATTAGTTGTCCTTACTGTCAAAAACTTCACCAAGAAGTCCCTGAGCTGAATAAACAGGGGATAACGGTCCGTTATTTAGCATTTCCTCGTAATGGTGTTGGCAATAATATTGTGAGTAAAGAAATGAATGCGGTGTGGTGTAGCGGTTTCCCTAATAAATCGTTAGACAGTGCATTTAAAGGTGACAAAATTATTCCCATTGATGAATGTAAAAAAATCAATATTAATGAACATTTTAAATTAGGCACCATGATAGGAATTCAAGGCACACCTGCTATTGTGTTACCTAATGCGAGTATTTATGGTGGATATATTTCTGCTCAAAACCTTATTGAATTATTAGATAAAAAAGAGAAGTAATCACGTTTTATGGTCACTATTGAACCGACACTACGTCGTCGAATTGCACAGGCAACTCAATTGCCGGATAACTTAGATCCTTTATTACGACAGATTTATGCTAATCGCGGAATAACATCCGAAGTTCAACTAGAACGATCGTTAAAAGGCTTACTTCATTACCAAACATTAACAGGAATTAAAACGGCAATTTCATTACTCATTGAGGCTTTAAAACAGCAATCTCGTATCGTGATTGTTGGTGATTTTGATGCTGATGGTGCAACCAGTACAGCATTGGCTATCAAAGCATTACGCCAAATGGGATTTAAGCAAGTAAGCTATCATATTCCTAATCGTTTTGATGATGGTTATGGCTTAAGCCCTCAAGTTGTTCATGATGTTGCAAAAAAAGGGGTTGATCTCATTATTACTGTTGATAATGGTATTTCCTCTTTTGAAGGGGTGGAAACTGCCCATGAATACGGTATTCGAGTTCTAATAACAGATCACCATTTGCCGGGACAAACATTACCTGCTGCTGATGCGATTATTAACCCTAATCTTTCTGATTGTCCTTTTTTATCTAAAGCATTAGCGGGCGTTGGTGTTACGTTCTATTTAATGACGGCATTAAGAGCTGAATTAGAAAAACAAGGTTGGTTTGAGCAACAAAACTTGCCTCGCCCCAATATGGCGGATTTTCTCGATTTAGTAGCGCTAGGTACTGTGGCAGATGTTGTTCCTCTAGATGAAAATAATCGTATTTTTGTTTATGAAGGATTACGCCGAATTAGAGCGGGTCGTTGTTGCGTAGGGATAAAGGCACTTACGGAAGTTTCTCGTAAAGAGCTCTCTCAATTGGTTAGTAGTGACTTAGGTTTTTCTTTAGGGCCTCGCTTAAACGCAGCTGGGCGTCTTGATGATATGTCTGTGGGTGTCGCTTTACTTTTAACCGATAATATTGGCTCTGCGCGTGAAATTGCTAATGAACTTGATGGCTTAAATCAAACTCGTCGTGAAATTGAAGCGGGTATGCAAGAAGAAGCCTCCACTATTTTCCGTCAATTTATGGGCACTCAACATGACTTGCCGAATGGTTTAGCAATTTATCATCCTGAATGGCATCAAGGTGTTGTGGGGATTTTAGCGTCTCGCATTAAAGAAAAATTACATCGCCCTGTTATTGCTTTTGCCCCTAGCGGGGATGGTCTATTAAAAGGCTCAGGTCGTTCAATCAGTGGGGTACATCTCAGGGATGCGTTAGAGCGATTAAATACATTAAACCCAGGTCTGATGCTCAAATTTGGTGGGCATGCAATGGCGGCAGGACTTTCACTTGAAGAAGATAAATTCCCGCTATTTCAGCGTCATTTTTCCTCTTTAATGTCTGAATTGGTTTCTGACGAGCAGTTGCAAGGTATTATTTTATCTGATGGTGAACTAACGGAAAATCAATTATCGCTACCTATCGCTGAAATGCTAAGAGAAGCAGGCCCATGGGGGCAAGCTTTTCCTGAGCCATTATTTGATGGCAAATTTACGTTATTGCAACAGCGTATTGTAGGTAGTAAGCATTTAAAAATGATGCTTCAGCCAGTAAATAGTCATCTTATGATTGATGCTATAGCATTTAATGTTGATATCAATATTTGGCCTGATAACAGTATTAAAACCGTTGAGTTAGCTTATCGATTAGATGTGAATGAATTTAGAGGGCAAAGAAATGCGCAACTGCTTGTTGAGCACATTTGGCCTTGTTAATACGAATAATTTAAGCAATTTATTGTGATATAAAGTAAAACGTTGTTATGACAACAACTATTGAGTAGACAATTGTATATAAATGCTATAAACCCGTGGATATATCCGTTACAATATGCGGTTCAAAATTTATTCCAATTGTTTTTGAAAACAACATAAAGACGAAAAAGCATGTTTGAAATCAACCCAGTAAAACACCAAATTGAAGAAGTCTCTGAAAGAACACATGTTCTCAGGGGGTATCTTTGACTATGATGCCAAGAAAGAGCGTTTAGAAGAAGTTAACGCTGAATTAGAACAACCTGATGTGTGGAATGAGCCAGAAAGGGCGCAAGCATTGGGAAAAGAGCGTTCATCTCTTGAGGCTATCGTAGAAACTATCGACCAATTAGACCAAGGATTAGAAGACGTTTCTGGTTTACTTGAATTAGCGGTTGAAGCTGATGATGAAGAGACATTTAACGAAGCCATTGCTGAATTAGATGTGTTAAATAAAAAGCTTGAGCAATTAGAATTCCGTCGCATGTTCTCTGGTGAATATGACAGTGCGGATTGCTACCTTGATTTACAAGCTGGCTCTGGTGGTACAGAAGCACAAGATTGGGCAAGTATGCTGATGCGTATGTACTTACGTTGGGCTGAATCAAGAGGCTTTAAAACTGAAATTATTGAAGAATCTGACGGTGATGTTGCAGGATTAAAATCAGCGACTATCAAAATTATTGGTGAGTACGCTTATGGTTGGTTACGTACAGAAACAGGCGTTCATCGCCTAGTTCGTAAAAGCCCATTTGACTCCGGTGGCCGTCGCCATACCTCATTTAGCTCTGCCTTTATTTACCCTGAAGTTGATGACAATATTGATATTGAAATCAACCCAGCTGATTTACGTATTGACGTTTATCGTGCTTCAGGTGCGGGTGGACAGCACGTCAACAAAACAGAATCTGCGGTTCGTATTACCCACGTTCCTACAGGTCTTGTCACTCAATGCCAAAACGATCGCTCTCAGCATAAGAACAAAGATCAGGCAATGAAGCAGATGAAAGCGAAGTTATACGAGCTGGAAATGCAGAAGAAAAATGCAGACAAGCAAGTAATGGAAGATAACAAGTCCGATATTGGCTGGGGTAGTCAAATTCGTTCTTATGTTCTTGATGATTCACGTATTAAAGATTTACGTACTGGTGTGGAAACGCGTAATACACAAGCAGTATTAGACGGTGATCTTGATAAATTTATTGAAGCTAGCTTAAAAGCGGGCCTGTGAGGAAAAACATGTCGCAACAGCAACAAGGTGCGGAGCAGGCACCTGATTTAAATAACGAACTGCAAACACGTCGCGAAAAATTATCCGCTTTACGTGATAATGGTAACGCATTCCCAAATGATTTCCGCAGAGATTCTCTGTCTAACGAATTACATCAAAAGTATGATGCAATGAGTGCAGAAGAGTTAGAAGCAGCGAATGTGGAAGTTGCTATTGCAGGTCGTATGATGACTCGCCGCATTATGGGCAAGGCATCTTTCGCTACATTGCAAGACATGGGGGGGCGCATCCAGCTTTATGTTTCTCGTGATGATTTGCCAGAAGGTATCTACAACGAGCAATTTAAAAAATGGGATCTTGGCGATATCTTAGGTGCTCGTGGGCGAGTTTTCAAAACGAAAACTGGTGAATTAAGTGTTCACTGTACAGAAGTACGTTTATTAACTAAAGCATTGCGCCCATTACCGGATAAATTCCACGGTTTAGCTGACCAAGAAATGCGTTATCGTCAGCGTTATTTAGATCTAATTTCTAACGAGGAATCACGTAAAACTTTCCAAATTCGTTCACAAGTTATGGCGGGTATTCGTCAATTTATGGTGAACAAAGGCTTTATGGAAGTTGAAACGCCGATGATGCAAACCATTCCTGGTGGAGCAAGTGCGCGTCCGTTTATTACTCACCATAATGCGTTAGATATTGATATGTATCTGCGTATTGCACCTGAACTATATTTAAAGCGTTTAGTTGTGGGTGGCTTTGATCGCGTATTCGAAATCAACCGTAATTTCCGTAATGAAGGTGTATCACCACGCCATAACCCAGAGTTCACTATGATGGAACTCTATATGGCGTATGCAGATTACCGTGACTTAATTGAATTAACGGAAGAATTATTCCGTACATTAACTGAAAATGTATTGGGTTCTTCGTTAGTGAAATACGGCGACCAAGAGTTTGATTTTGGCAAACCATTTGCCAAATTAACCATGAAAGAAGCTATCTGCAAATATCGTCCAGAAACGGTAATGGCTGATCTTGATGATATGGATAAGGCAGTTGCTATTGCTCAATCTATTGGTATTAAGATTGAGAAAAGCTGGGGCTTAGGCCGTGTTCAGTGTGAAATTTTTGAAGAAGTTGCAGAAAGTCACTTAATTCAGCCAACTTTTATCATTGAATATCCGGCAGAAGTTTCACCATTAGCTCGTCGTAACGACGATAATCCATTTATCACTGACCGCTTCGAATTCTTTATTGGTGGTCGTGAAATTGGTAATGGTTTCTCAGAACTTAATGATGCACAAGACCAAGCCGAACGTTTTGAAGATCAAGTTCGTCAAAAAGAAGCCGGTGATGCAGAAGCGATGTTCTTTGACCATGACTATATTACGGCATTAGAACATGGATTACCGCCAACAGCAGGTTTAGGTATTGGTATTGACCGTATGGTAATGTTATTTACTGATAGTCATACTATCCGTGATGTCATTTTATTCCCAGCAATGCGTCCTAATAAATAATTGTTATTCTAATTAAAGAATCGCAATTAATTGAAAGCCACCGATAGGTGGCTTTTTTATGTTTATTATTAATAGATTATATTTTTCATGATGATTAAATAATCACTTAAATAAAAAGGGGATTGCTGTTAGATTAGGGGAGCGTATAATTGGAAAAAACAACTGCGGGCGTAGTTCAATGGTAGAACGAGAGCTTCCCAAGCTCTATACGAGGGTTCGATTCCCTTCGCCCGCTCCAAAAACTCTTTTCCTCAAATACTCTCTCAATATTGTCCACTCAACATTTATGTTTATTTAGCTAATTTAAGAATATTCCAAACCTTATTTTTCCCCTCAATTATTCTTTTCTCTCTTTAATGCTTCTTATTTATTTTTATCGTAATCATTATATCAACGTTATGATTTTAAATGATTTTTTGTTTTTTATCTGGAATTATAAAAAATGATATATAAGTAACATTTTTGCTTCCTGCGCATAACTCTTTTTATGTATATAAAATAAAAAATCAAATTATAAAAAACTTTAGTAAAAAATTAAAATAAATTGAAAAAGTGTCGATAAGAGTACATTACGCCCTATTGGGCTTACTTTATCTTGTTAGTTGAGAAATTCGATGCAGAAACTTCGTAACATTACTATTCGTCTGATGATGATAATCATATTGGGGACTTTATGTGTGTTATTTGGCAGTGTTAGTTTTTATAGCGCATGGTCACTATCAAAAATATCTGAAGGTAATCAATCTGATAATAAAATAATTAAGCAAATGGCTGCTCTTAGCATGGGAAATGATCAGTATTTTCGATTCACTTCTCGATTAAATCGTCTTGTTGAGGAAAAAGCAAAAGGTAAAGACGTCGATTTTACACAAGCACAGCTGGCGATGGAAAATATGGAAAAACAGATTGCGTATATGAAATCTGTTTCTCCTGGGCCAATGGATGCAAAAGTATCAAAAGAGTTAATGGATATATGGCAAGCGCTTTTTGAGCAAGGCGTAAAAAAGCAGATGGAATTAGCACTCAATGGCACCATAGAGCAATATGAACATCATGCAAAAAATGTAACACCAGCATTGAGTCGTGAATTAGGTAATGTGAGTGAAAACTTTAATAATGTCGCAAATATAAAAATTGATAGTACGATTAAAGAAGTGAATGAGCTTATTGAAGTGACACAAATTGTTATTATTATTAGCGCCATTTTAGGGGGATGTATCCTGATCCTCACTGATCGTTATTTAGTGGTAATGTTACAAAAACCACTAGAAAGCATTCGTCAACATTTTGTGAAAATTACAGAAGGTGATCTGAGTCAGCCACTAGAGCCTTTTGGTAATAACTGTGCTGGGCGATTAATACCGTTATTAAATGATATGCAAAATAGTTTACATGACGCGGTAAGCACGATCAGAATGGGAAGTGATAATATTTATCGTGGTGCATCTGAAATTGCCAGAGGGAATAACGATTTAGCTTCTCGTACAGAAGAGCAAGCAAAGGCATTAGAGCAAACAGCAGCAAGTATGGAAGAGATAACCGCAGCTGTTAACCAGAATATGGAACATGCTTATCAAGCGAGAGAATTGGCTGAAGTTGCATCAGTGACTGTTGAAAAAGGCAATGAATTAGCTGAATCTGTTGTAACAACGATGGATGGGATCTCTAATAGTTCAAGTCAGATTGCAGATATTATCAATGTCATTAATAACATTGCCTTTCAAACGAATATACTCGCTTTAAATGCGTCAGTAGAAGCGGCAAGAGCAGGAGCTCATGGTCGAGGGTTTATGGTTGTCGCCAATGAAGTGCGTAATTTAGCAGGAGATAGTGCTAAAGCTGCGAAAGAGATTGAAGCCCTTATTGCTGATTCTACAACACGCGTAAAAAAAGGTGCAAGATTAGTGAGTAATATGGAAAAAATGATGGAAGATATTTTGACGGGAGTTAAACAGGTAACGTCAATAATGAAAGAAATCACGATTGCATCTGAAGAGCAAAGTAAAGGTATTGGTCAAGTGAGTGTAGCTATTACCCAAATGGATGGTGTAACGCAACAGAATGCCTCTTTAGTTGAACAAGTTTCAGCGGCGGCCATTTCATTAGAAAGGCAAACCGAAGAATTACAGTTATCTGTACAAAAATTCAATTTTGTTCATCGTTGATATAAAAAATGCATAGAGTATGTGTCTAAGGTGGTAAGTTTTACTCGTTAGACGCATGAACATAATAAATATAAAGCTTAATTTAGTCATTTATTGAGTATTGAAACAGCATAGTTCATGACATCTTCCATGAGAAACAGAAAATTATACCCAAATTAAGTGAGCTATAAGTAATAGTATTATTTCATTTATATTCAATTAATCAAAAAGTACTTTCTATTTCAATTCTTATAGTCAATCAGTGATTATATTATAGCTTGAAGCGATTTGATTTTTTAAATATAAAGATATACATCCCCTCGCTTATTATAAATAATAAGAGAGGGTGCTAAAGAATACAGAATCAATATTTAGAGTATTTTTTTTATATATTGTTCTGTCTTGCTTATAACATCTTGGTATTGAGGATGATTGAGATAAGCCTCATTGACGGTCTTATTTATATCATGGATTACTCTTTCTTTTTGTTTATCTGTCAAAGTCAATAACAAGGCTTTTAAAATTACTTTCACTGCCGCAATTTCATACGCTATATTGACAACTTTTTTTTCCATAAGATCCTCAAAAGAACGGCAGTTTATTGCTTTGTGATAAATTGTTTTTTATATTAATTAATTACTTAATAAAATCCAAGAAAAAATTAACTTGATAAAGAATATACGATTTTATCATGTTGTATATTAGAACAGTAAATATGAGGATATTTGAGATTTGAAAAACAGATATTCAGTAAATTTAACTTAGCATTGTATTAATGGGTAGAAAATCACAGAATACCCTATAAAACTAAGGGGTAAATTTTATAGCAATAGTAAATATCATTTTCATTAAGGTTGAGTAAGCTTCTTCACATATTGTTCAGTTAAGTTAATGATTTCATTGAGTTGAGGATATTTGTTCGATGTATCCTCAAGTACTACAGATATATTGGCCAACATATCTCTTCGTTGTTTATCACTTAGCGTGGAAAGTAAGGATTTGATAACAATTTTTAGAGCGGCAATTTCGCATTCAATTTCTTTTAAATTTTTATCCATGGTTTACCTGCCAGTATTTAATAGGTGAGTAATATAGGTAATTTTTTTGTTTATCACAATTATAGAAGCATATTATTTAGAGAAGTATCGCACATTATGTCTAGTGTTTTAACCTAATATAAAACATTAAAAATAATTATCAAATAGTAAATTTTATATGTGGCTGTAGATTAAGGCTTTATTGATATCCTCTGACATTATAATGAATAAGATAAATGATTAAAATTGATGTTAAATTTAGTTCTCTTTTAATGGCTTTATTGCTGGTTGTATAGTAAACAATTCTTAGTTGTAATAATAAGAATATATCTTTTAAAGATAATCTATTTTTGTCTCACATTGCTTAATATTGAAATCAGCAAGGGATGTCGTTATTTGTTGTCTATGAAAGATTAAATTTTTTATTTGTCAGCGGGGATATTATAACCCAATAAATTACATTAGCTCTGGTAATAAAAAAAGAGCTTATATTTTTTATATAAAGCTCTTTGGAGTTTGATTAATGATTATTTTGCTTCACAAAAGCAATGTAGGCATCAACCCAGCTTTGTATAAAAGTTGCTGTTTTCTCTGAAAACTTCCCATTCTCAACCATTCCGTCATACCATTTTAGATAACATTCTGGTTGATTTAGTGTTGGCATATTCAAGAAGGCTAATGAATTACGTAAATGCTGTTGAGCTATTGCGGTACTAATATTGCCGGTTGAAACGCCAATAATACCGGCTGGAATTTCATTCCAAGCATTTGTTCCATAAGGGCGAGAGGCTTGGTCAATCGCATTTTTAAGCACACCGGGTATTGAGCGGTTGTATTCCGGTGTGATGAATATGATGCCTTGGCACGCTTTTATTTGCTGTTTAAAATCGATAACAGAGGCGGGGGTATTGCTGTCATCATCTTGGTTATAGAGAGGAAGAGTACTAATATCAATAAACTGACAGGTAAATTCTTGAGGAAATAACTTAATTAAGGCATGTGCTGTTTGTTTATTAAACGAATCTTTTCTTAAACTACCAACAACGATACCAATTTTAAAATGACTCATCTTAGTTCTCCTATTGGAAGGATAAAATGAATATCAACTCTTATATTAGATATTCATTTTTTGATTTTATCTTTGTATTCAAAAACAGCAACAGAATACAAGAATATTTTTACACGTAAGTTGCGTAACTAAATGATAAAATTCGTATTATTATTTTTATTATTATCTGGTATTATCTTAATAATATAAAAACGATATAGTTTATATGACAACGTCTTTACTAAATAAATCCAATATTCAAAAATTGATGTGTTTAGTGTGATGTAAGTAGTGTTTTAAGTAAAAAAATGAATTGATATGAGAACTCATTGAAATTAAGGACGCTAGCTTATTTATTTAGTATGCAGTAGGTAATAGAAAATTATAATAAAATGGCTTAAAATGCGACAACTCATATGCTCTTATTTAAGTCTGATCGGAATTAAGGAAAAATGATGTCCTTATTACAAAATAAAAAGAATGTCCTTGCTGTATTTATGGCAACCAGCGTTCTCACATTATCTGGGTGTACGTGGACTGATTATTCTCGTCCAGTTGAAACGCCTGCGCCAGCACAAACTTACACAGCCAGTAGTACAAACTCAGCCAGTGGCAGTTGCACAACCGCTTTCTATGGCACCCTCATCAGAGTCTGTAGATAGTGGTGTAGATGCAGGAAAACTGGGGATAGCACCTCAAAGTGCTTGTATCAAACAACTTGATTCTTTGAAAACTTTTTCTCCATCTGACTATAAATCTATGATGAGCGCATTTAAAGAAATTAGCGAAATCAATGCGATGTACCGTAGTGTTCAAAGTACAGCAAGTAAAGATAGCTTAGATTTATTAAAAATGAGCATTGAATCAAAAACAGAAGTTTTATGTGCAAAAGTTCGCTATTTGTCGATTATGTCAGTTAATTCGACATTAAAAAAATTAGGTGAATAATTACTATGAAATTAAAGCAGAGTGTTTGTCTCGCTTTTATGCTGTTTCCAACGCTATCGTTTGCCAATAATGAGTTTAATTCTGTTATTGAAGATTTTGACCGTTATTTTGAAACGCAAGAGCCAATTAAAATTGAGCCTAAAACATCTGCTATAACTTCATCGTCAACGAGAACTGGTCAGGTTAATCGTAGAGTAAACCTCACCACAACAGCGACTCAACAAACAAAACCAGAGCGACAAGTTAAACCTTCTACGCCAGCTAAAACAGATAATCAAGCAGTCGAACCTATTAAGACGCCTGATATTACGTTGGCAGAAAATTGCCTTGTGTTACCCACTAATTATTCAAAATTAGAGAGTGATTACACTCGTTATTTAACTCCGTTGCTTTCATTTGTTCCTATAAAACCACAATTTACACCAGAGGATCTTAATCGTTATAGCTACAGAAATAATACAACGGTTTATAACCCGTTGACCCTTTATTCAAAAGAAAGTTATACAAAGCCTCAACGTAATGACAATTTCTTGTTAGATATTATTCCAGGAACATTTTATTCTGTTACGGCTATCCCTTTTCACTTTGCATATCAGTTCAATCGTTCTGTACTCGATCATAAACAACCGCTTTTTAATAAAGAGCTATTAAATCGTTTAGCAGATACGAGAAATAAATATCAATCGTTGTATCAAAAATACACTGAGCAGGCAGCTATAACAAAAGAGCATTTGGAAAAACTTCAAAATGCAAATAACCAAATTAAACAACTTGAATTAACGCTGGCTGAAACAGAAGAAAAGTTAGCTATAGCGAACAACCTACTTACTGATGACACGTTAAAACAGGCGGTTGCTAAGCTACAAAGTGATTTAGAAACAATACAAAAAGAGCGTGATTTATTAGTTAAACAATTATCTGAAAAAGAGAACGTATTACAGGCAACAACAGTAAAAAATACAGAGTTAGCAAAACAGCAACAAAATTTTGAAAACCAAGCGGGAATACTTAAAACCTTAGAGGCAAAATATACTCAGCTTGAGCAAGAAAAAGAACAATTACAATCTCAGTATCAGCAGGCTCAAACTCTGTTAAAAGATGATAGCGCGAAAAAAGAGATTGATAAATTACAACGTTCACTTGAGAGTATAAAACTAGAGCAAGAAAAATTAATTAGCCAATTAAATGAAAAGCAGATATTACTCGCTAAAATTGAACAAGAAAAAGAAACGATACAAGCTCAGTATGTTGAATCTCAGCAATTGCTAGTTGGTAATAATAAGCAAAAAGAACAAGAATTAGCTAATTTAGAAGCAGTAAAAAATAAAGAGATAGCAACATTAGAAAATTCGTTATCAACAATAACAACGGAACAAGAAAAATTAACTAAACAACTCACAGATGTACAAAATCAATTAGCAATAATAAAGAAAGAGAAAGAAGATGTGCAGACTCAATTTACACAGGCTCAACTATTGCTAAAAGATGACTCTGCGAAAAAAGAAATAGATAAATTGCAAAGTACATTATTGAAGATCACATCAGAACGTGAAGATTTATCTAAAGAACTTGCATTAAAAGTAGCAGAAGCAGAAAAGCAACAAGATGCTAATAGCAAACTTGTTGAGGAACAACGCAAAGAAATAGCACAACTAAAAATACAAGTTGAAAAAAGTAATCAGGAACAAACTCAACTTAATAAATCGCTTTTAGCTGTTCAACAGCAAAAAGAGCAAGTGGATGAGAAATTAAAAGCGATCCCAGAATTAAAATCACAGTTAGATAATAAAGTCACTGAATTAGCTGATTTGAAGAAGAGTTTATCTGCCGGTGAAAAAGCTGTTGATAATTTAATTGCTGATAAAAATAATCTGATAGCCAAATTAGAAAAAGCGCAAACTGAGCTATCTGAGAAATATCAAACATTAGATACACAATTTAAAGAGAATAATATCGTCTTAGCTCAAGTTACCACGAGCAAAACAGAGAGTGAGAAAGCTTTAGCATTACTAGAAAAACAACTCGCTGAAAAGCAAAATACGACGGATAAATTGAGTGCTCAATTAGCTGAAGCAAAAGTACAATTAGAAAAACAGAATACAGAAAACACACAAAAAATCAGTATATTAAAGCAACAGCAAACAGAATCTATTGCTAAATTAAATGAGCAAATTAAAGCAAAAGATGCTGAATTAGCAAAAGTTAATACAGACACTAATAATATTTTAAAAGAGAATAAAACGCTAAAAGAGCAGCTTGAGAAAATGGCGGGTGAAGGGCAAATGATTGCTGGGCAACTTGCTTATGCTTATTCGATCATTGGAAAAGATAATGCCCAGCGTAATAAATCCATTTTATCTGAGATCCAAAAACAAAATTACGTACAATATGACGATAATACCTATTTTAAAATCTTAAAACAGGGTAAACCAGTGGCTTCAATTACAGGTAAAACAGTTGTATTTACAATGCATGAATCATTGACTGACGGTACTGTAACTCTTAATTATGATAAATCTAAGCCACTTATCTTACCTTACCGTCAACTGCCATTACCACTGAATACCTTTATTGCAAAAGCGGGTATCAATGGTAAAGCCAAAATTTATATAAAACCAAGTGGCGGTTATGGGAAAAATGGTGTACCTGGGCAAGTACCTCCAGAATCCATGTCTATTGTAACAATTGAGATTTTAGATATTAAATAGAATAATTAAAAGTTAGCATCAGCTCTTTTCTTTTTATTTAGAGAAGAGCTGAAATTTTATTATCGCCATAAATACTCATCGTTCTTTAAGCAAAGTTCTCTTTCTAGCAACCAATCTTTTAATTTTTGACAATTTTTAGGATGTTCTGGAATACTGTTTAAAATCTTCCATAATGGTTTTATTAATTCAGAATTCGGTGTTATTTTTTGGATGTAATCTAAAGTATTATTAATTTCAATATTAAAGACAGGTTCATTTTTCCAATTATCGAGGAGAAACTGGATATTACTCTGTAATAAGTCATCAATAACAATTAGTCTGGCTTTATCCGCATTAAGTTTAATATTTATATCATTTAAAGATAAAAAAGAATCACTTTTATTTGATAGTTGTTTTTCTTCAAATAACTTAATATTTTCACACTGCTTAATTTGAAGCTCAAGTTCTCTTTTTGTGTCATAAAGCGTGAAAAGCTGAGGTGTAATGTGTTGAACCCACCACATAAAAAGTGGTTTTATTACAGCTTGAATTAAACGCATATGCTCATTGATATTGACCGTTGCTTTTAACGATTTATCCCAATCCGCCGGTGTTATTGTTGAATATGGTTGCTCTGCATGAAAATGATTTGCGAAATTAATAACATCACGTATATCTTCTTTAGATATAACAACAAAGCAGTATTTCTTTCGTAAAAACCAAGTGGACTGTAATAAACTGTCTAAGCTTTCACGGCATAAAACCCGAGCTAGTATTTTTATTTGTTGTTCATTAATATCACATGTAGTAATAGTGTTTTTATTCGAGCGGAAAGAAAACTGTAGATCAAACAAGTTATCTACAGTTTCTTCATTATTTGATGCCATTATCTTTTTTAATAGGGCTAAATAGCCATAATAATGGGCTTTGGTACTATATATATTTTTTTTTATCACGATATACAATTCACGTATAAGAATAGATTTCAAGTATTCTAACTATAAATTGCTTTTAGATATTATGATATTCGGTCGGATTTTTTATAATTTTGATCTGATATTTCTCGCTTTACTTGGCGTCATATTAAAACGACGATGATAGCTTTGTGTAAAGTATGATTGGCTTGAAAAACCTGATTCCATTGAGATATCAACAATACTCATTTCTGTGGTCAGCAGTAGTTGGTGTGCGTAAATAATTCGTCTTTCACAGATCCATGTTCTTGGTGAAGTACCATAAACATGACTAAAAAGCTCTTTAAACGTTGTTAATCCCATTCCAAACTCTCGAGCAAATTGTTTGAGCTTCCAATTTTTTAAATGATTTTTTTCCATAAAAATCTTTAAGCGATCAACTTGACGATGGCTAAGTTGACGAAATAACGCCATTAAGTCAGAACCTTGTTCAGTTGAAAGCAATAGAACTAAAAGCTCTTCAATGCGTAATTGAGTGAAAGTTTCAGGACAAGATTGAGCAGTAAGATATTCAAAGCCATTACTACAAAACTGAATGAGAGGTGAGTTTTGAAAACAAATAAAGGCTCGAGAAAACTCTTCATCTCTTTCTATTTGGCACAAGATATCGTTATGCTTAGACATGAAGTTTCTTAAGAAGTCATCAGAAATAGGGATATAAATAATATCGCTAGGCTCTGCGCCTTGAGTTTTTATTGTATAACTACCTTGTTGTAGAAAAAGAACTTGGTTTTCATTAATTGTCACTGTGTCAGTACAATTTTGTAATATAAGTGCATTCTTTCTTATAAGAAAGATCGCTTTTTGTTCATTTTCTAATATTTGATATTGTGGATAAAAATAAGATTTTTTTTGAATAGTACAATTATATTGCTCGGTTTTGTCACACTGTATTGTATTCATTTTTCGCCCAAAAAATATTATATAAGTATCACTGCATTTTTATAAAGATAAATATCAGAATATTTATAAAAACACTTCTTTATTATTGAATGTTATTAAAAATAAAAAAGAGACTATTTTCTTTAATTTGATGTGGTTTTTTTTTAGATATTAGGCATTGCATTTTGTTTTGTTAATTTAAGATAAGTCATTTTGTTAATTTAATGACATTCCTTATAAATTGCAAAAAGAAATTAAATACGGATAAATTTTTTCTTTGAGGCGCTCAGTAATAGTATGAGTATTAATGTAATTAATAATTTACGCTTTTTATAAATTTAAATAAAACCCATATATAACAATTAGTTGATTTTGATTATTTCTTTACAGTGTAAAAAAATAATAAATGCATTTAAAATGCAAAATTTATTATAAATGCTAATTCGTAGTAATTATGAAAAATATTTGTTAAATAAATTTTAAAAAATCAAGCGAGGAACATAACTATAAAGAAGATCAAAATTGAAAAAATAAATAATAATATTAAGTTATATTAACCACTGTTACTATAACGTTGTTTCTATATAATATAAAACAAGCCATAAACCATAAAATAGTACACAAAAAATTTATTATTTGTTTATTTGCTTTGTTTTTATCGTTTGTTTTTATTGTTTGTGTGATCAATGTCTCGTATTTTTTTTGATAAATTTTAGATAGAGTTAATTTGAGATATTGAATTTTTTTGAATGAACTTTTGTGAAAATATGGATTTAGGTGTTAAATGTTAATTTTTAATGAAAAATATTTATCCAAATAAGCTGATAATTATTACGATTTATTTACATTGCGCGTAGATTGTTAAAATAGTGTGTTTTATCTCCTAATTTAATTAAGCTAAATTTTATTTTGTTCAAGGAACAAATCAAAAAACTAAAAGGTAATAATAGGCTTATTGCCGGCATTATGCTTGCCGTTTGTTTATTAGAATGGTGAATGCATAAGTGTATTTATTGTCAGGGAGGTAAAAGGATATAGCTAATTATGGATAATAAGCGAACACTGCGAAATATTATATTCAGTGGGATATGGATAATTTGGACTCTTGCCTTAATTGCCTTTTGGCGTTATCAAATGGCGGGTGAATTTTTGATTATTCTAATCCTAATTTTTAGCATTATTATTTATTCTATAACGTTGAGGTTAAAAAAGGCCGCTATGTTTAGTCGTAAAACTGAAACACCAAAAGCAGCAGAGCCTGTTGCACCAGTAGTAATAGAAGAGAAAAAACCGATGCCAGAGCAAAAACTATACACGATTATTGCGAAAGGAACAGTATTCCAAGGCGATATTAATGTTGACGGCGATATTCAAATTTGGGGTAAAGTTGCTGGTAATATTAATGTTAAAGATGGCGTTATTCGTGTTATGCATGCGGGGCAAGTTGAAGGTGAATTAACTGCACCTGATATTATTATTGATGGTTTTGTAAAAGGTATCTGCGCTGCAAATAATTTAGATATCTTAGAACATGGCGAGTTACGTGGTACTAGTCGTTGTGGCAGTATGTCTATTAAGCGTGGCGGTATTTTTACTGGGCAATCAGAGCAAGTTGAACATCAAGCAAAATCAGTAGCTCAACAACGCGTTGTTTCAATAAAAGAAAGCTCTAATGCAAATAAAGATAAAGTTGTTGCTCCAGTAGAAAATCAACTAAAAGAAAACAAAAAATAAAGTACCATTTTTCTTTTCATTGTTCGTTACTTATCCTATTTTATCGCTATTGTCTTAATTTTATATAAACAGAGAATAACGATGAATTTAGAGACTCCCAGGCTACACCTAAGAGAATGGCGTGAAAGCGATAAAGCGCCATTTTTTTCTGAAATCAACTCTTCATCTGAAGTGATGCGTTATTTTCCTTGCACTTTATCTCGATTAGAAAGTGATAATATGGTTGAGATTATCCGTGAAAAATTTATTCAACAAAATGGATGGGGAATGTGGGCTGTTGAATTAAAAGAGACTCAAGAATTTATTGGTTTTGTTGGGTTAAATATTCCGGTAGCGCCTTTACCATTTAATCCCTGCGTAGAAATTGGTTGGCGAATTGCGAAAAAGTTTTGGCGAAAAGGTTATACCTATGAAGCGGCTTTAACTGTATTTAAATTTGCATTTGAGACATTGGGATTAGAAGAAGTTGTTGCTTTTACTGCAGTTTCAAATCTTCCATCTCAAGGTGTAATGCAGAAACTTGGTATGCATCAATCTGATCATTTCTTTCATCCATCATTAGATAAAACACATCCTCTAGCTGAGCATGTTTTATACCGTTTGAAGAAATCTGATTTTACTTTTTAGTTGAACGAATAGTACGCTTTTTTTCAGGAAGTGGTGGAACAGGTTTTTTATCATCAATAAGGTGACGTATTGCTAAAATTGGATGATAAATTAACATTCGTGGACCAGCCCAACGCATGATTTGTTTCATTGTTTCTCGCTTAGCGGGTTGATAACAATGAATAGGGCATTGTTTACAGGCCGGTTTATCTTCACCATAACGACATTTATCTAACCGGTTGTAGGCGTAATCGATTAATTGTTGATAATAATCTGAGTCAGTTTCAGGGTGCGAATGAGCATAAAGGTGAACCATTTTTTGAATAGTTTTTTTCTCACGATTTATTCTTTTTCCTGACATGTCTTTCTCTCTTAGTAATATGTTGTATTTATTATACATGTTATCATTGAGTCGATAGAGACGCTAAAATATTATGTAATGCATAATGATAAAAATTTTTATCAAAAAGACTTTTCTTTTTTCTTAGAATATACTACTGTATTTATATACAGTTTATTTGCCTTTAAATGGTGAAACCAATGCGTGTGGAAATTTTATTTAATAAACAATCTAAGATAACTGACTCCTTATTTCCGCTCTTAGAACACGAACTGAGAAAAAAGATCACTCCAGAATATCCAGATATGCAGTTTCGTATCGCCTTTAGTAGCATGAACTCGATTCAAGTTACGGGCATAAAAGATGAAACTAAGCATGAACACATAATGGAACTTATTCAAAGTGTTTGGGAAGATGATGGTTGGTTACAAATAGACGATGAATAAAATGTAGTAAATAAAGTAATAACGATTGCCAGAACGAATTGGCTTTTTACTTGTTTATATAAAAAAGCCAATGACATAGAAAAGGAAATCACTGGCAATCTAACTTTAACACTGTATGTCTATCAATGATGACAAATCTTATTTTCACTTGTTGTAAATCCCCCCTCTGCAGGAATAAATTTACCTTTCCTTTCTAAGAAATCAACTAATTCAGTCGCTGTCATATTTTCAGCTGAGCAAGTATGAAAACGTGAGTCATCGCCGAATTGTTTATGGATAGCATCAATTAGTGATAATTTAGTGAATGTCATTTCTGAAGAAAGGATCATTTGCAAAACTTCATGACCATGTATTGATGACATAGTGAGTGAGCCCTTAAAAAAACAAAAGATATATTAATTATGCATCTTTATGATGTGGTATCTTTGTTTTTAATCATAAAAAGCGATGATAATAAATCATCGCTTAAAAAGAGCCTTATTTTTCACTTCGTTGAAGTATTTTTTGCATTTCATCTTTGAGATGAAGTTTTTCTTTTTTTAGTTTGGCAACTTCATCATTATAGCCAGCTCCGTTAGGGCCTTCTAATTTAGCAATTTCTTGGTCGAGTCGATGATGTTTATCGTAGAGAGCTTCAAAGCGGGGATCACTATTTCTTAATTGAGAAACAAGGGATTGTTGATCTGAGAACATATAACCTCCTATGAAAAGAAATTGGGTCTCTATTTCAGTATAATCATAGATAGCTTATCTGCACGGCGATGTATCACAAATTTACATTTCATGAAAAAACGTGATTTTTCTTTTTAAAACATTCAGAATTATCCACTCATAGTACTATTTACTAAGATGTTAGCATTCAAGCACTAAAAATATTAGTATTCAGATAACGAGCAATAAAAACATCTGACTAATTTTATTAACGGCGAAGTGTTCGCTGTAAAAATGGAGAGAGTGATGAACAAAGTAATATTATCTTTAGTAGCAGCAATGTCTTTATCTGCGTGTGCACAAGCTACTGACAGTTTAGATAAAGTTGCGCCTTATCCTAAGGCTCAAGAAAATCAAGTTCGTCATGTTATTGAGTTAGAGAAAAAAGATAATGAAAGCAATTATCAGGTTGAATTAATTATCGGTAAAGAACTTAAAGTAGATTGCAATCATCAGTGGTTTGGTGCGGATTTAGATGAAAAGAATTTAGAAGGTTGGGGTTATAGCTATTATGTTGTTGGTGATTTAAATGGCCCAATGTCTACAATGATGGGATGCGCTGACAATACGAAAAAAGATGCCTTTGTACAGGCTAATATAGGATCAGATGCTTTCATCCGTTATAACAGCAAATTACCTATTGTTGTTTATGCGCCAAAAGATGTTGATGTGAAATATCGTATTTGGTCAGCGGCTGAGACTACTCAAGATTCTGTGAAAAAATAACAGCCAGCCCTATTTAGGATAGATCTTCATTTACTAAAAAGCCCTTTGTTGTTGAGACAAAGGGCTTTGTTGCGATTTAAAAGCTAAATATTAACGTATAACTAAAACTGACATTTTGGCATGGCGTACAATTGATGATGCTGTTGAACCTAATAAATAAGAGGAAACATTAGGTCTATGTGAGGCAATCGCAATTAAATCAGCATCAATGTGGCGGGCATATTCTAAAATTTCATCTTTTGCATTACCAACACCCACATTACATATAATTTGCTCATCAGGAATTTTTGCATCTTTGATCATTTCTTGTAGTGCAACAAAAGCAAGGCGAGTACGCTCTGACGAATCTTTGAATTTTTCAGGAATAGCGGCAAACTCGATACCAAAGAAAAGTTCAGCATTAGGTATAACGGTGAGGAAGTGGATCTCAGGTTTACCCACCTTTGCTATTTGTTCAATGTGAGTGATTAGTTCCTGAGAAAGTTCATCTTCTAAAATATCAATGGGAACTAGGATTTTCTTATACATTACAAACCTCACTTAGCGTTAGTTTAAAATAATTACTATTATCTCCTAATAGTAAAAAATAGCTGTGATCTGTGTTTTAAATAAGAGTGAGAATGATTATTTACTACTTTATAGTATTAAGCATTAAAAATTAAAAATAGTCTAAAATAATATTAGAAATATAATCAAAATAAGTTATACACCTTAACTTGTTGACAGGAAAGCAATTAATAAAGTCGTATTAAAAACTAAATTTTCTTTTTCTCATTAAAAATAGAAAATGCATAAAAGAATGATTATCAATTATATTATTGTTTTGTATCTATAAGATTTTATTAGTAAAAATAAGAGACAGAAAGATTTAAATATGGCATATTAATAGGTAATGACATCTCAATATGATGTTTGGACAGCAATCTTAGTCCCTAAACTGGATTGTTATTCAGAGTCGTCCTTTATTCTCACCAATGAGTTATGGAACCTGAAATAACCTGTGGAACTCTATTTATCTATGGCAATAGAGTAGGCTATTTAAAACCAAATAAGATTATTATTATGACACATAATCACATTGATGATATTGAGTTGGCTCGGGCTGATAATAAGCAGTCTGAAAAATTTAAGGCAGCTAAAAAAAGTACGTTAGTGAGTGTTTTTGTCAATATCATTTTATCCATTTGGCAAATTACAGTGGGCTTTTTCTCACATTCTCAAGGTTTAATTGCTGATGGTATTCACTCACTTTCTGATCTTATTGCTGACTTTGTTGTTTTAATTGCCAATAAAGGTAGTCAGAAAAAACCGGATGCAGACCATCCTTATGGGCATTTTCGTTATGAAAACGTGGCATCACTTATTCTTGGGGTTATTTTATTAATTGTGGGTTTAGGGATGGTGTTTTCAGCCATTCATAAAATTTTAGATCCATCTACTATTCCAGAAGTTCATAGTGTTGCTTTATATGTGGCTTTACTTGCATTAGCGGCTAAAGAAGGATTATTTCGCTATATGCTTGCTGTTGCAAAGAAAGTCGACTCAAATATGTTAGTCGCAAATGCTTGGCATGCACGTTCTGATGCTGCTTCTTCATTAGTTGTTGCGATTGGTATTATCGGAAGTTTGGCTGGATTTAAATTTTTTGACCCATTAGCTGCATTAATTGTCGGATTATTTGTTGGTCGTATGGGATGGCGTTTTACTTATCAAGCTCTACAAGATTTAATGGACAGAGGCGCTGATGAAGAAACGCTGGAAGAGATCAAACAGGTACTGGTTTCAACACCGGGTGTACAAGGTGTTCATGATTTAAAGACGCGTCGTTCTGGTGATTATTTACTTGTAGATGTACATCTTGAAATCAGAGGTGATCTCACAGTCAATGAAAGTCACGAAATTGTTGTTAATGCACGTAATAATGTTTTGCAAAATAAACAGATCTTGAGTGTAATGGCTCACGTTGATCCTGCTTAAATTAAATTGAACAACTAATAAAAAAGGTAATGATAGATTTTCATTACCTTTTTTGTACTTTAAATGACTATTTTAAAAATTGACGCAGTTTTCTTTTACTTGATTACTTAGCGCTGCAATCAGATTATCTACGGCACATTCCGCCATCGCATAGCGAGTCTCTTTTGTTGCAGAGCCGATATGCGGAACAGCAACCACATTCTTCATTGTTAATAAAGGTGAAGATGAAGATAAAGGCTCTTTTTCAAAAACATCCAGTCCAGCACCTGCGATCTCTTTTTGTTCTAATGCACTGATTAGTGCCAATTCGTCCACTACAGCTCCGCGCCCTGCATTAATTAAATAAGCATCAGATTTCATCATCAAAAATTGTTTTTTCCCCATTAAATGATGCGTTTCTGGTGTTAATGGCAACGTGATACAAACGAAATCAGATTGCTGTAATAAGGCCTCTAAAGAGCAATGCTTTGCTGCAAATTTATTGTTTGCTTCTGTATGTTCCGTTCGTGAGTGATAAAGAATATTCATATTAAAACCAAAGTGCGCGCGCTGAGCTAAGGCTTTGCCTATTCGCCCCATGCCAATAATACCCATAGTTTTATGATGAACATCGGTGCCGTACCAATCAGGTGTAATACTTTTAACCCATAAACCTTGTTTAACATTATCAGCAAGTTCAGGAATACGTCTTGCTACAGCAAGGACTAACCCCATCATGGTATCTGCAACAGTGTCTGTTAATACAGTTGGAGTATGCATTAGTTTAATATTACGTTTGGTGAGTGCATTAACGTCAACATTATCATAGCCTACAGAAACCGTTGAAACGGCTTTTAAATGAGGTGCTTGGTTAATAAAATTTTCATCGATATTGCCACCTGCACCGAGTAATCCAGAGGCATTAGCAAGTGCTAAACGGAAGTCATTAGAGTCTAAAGAGAGCGTTTTAAATTGTCTGATATCAGCAAAATCAGATAGTTTGTTGTACAGTTTTTCGGGCAGATCTTGGTAGAGCAAGACAGTCGGTTTCATTATGTTCTCCATACTCGATACTCGTCATACTTCAAATCACAGCGTTGTTGACTGCGTTCATTCGCACTAGTCTCACATACTACTGTATGCTCCTAGCGACTCATTTACTTGTCGCCTAGCTACACCTTGAATTATTTAGCGTATATATTCAATGTGTTTATTAATGGTGACTATTGTATGTAGTCGTTGACCCGTTTTTCTCCGAATTATTTAAAGGGGAGTGTTCTTACTCCGCTTAAACATATTAGCGGAGAAGTTAATAAGGTATGATAAAACCCATTGAATGTCAGTCTTATCATGTAATTCACTGATTAATTGAAATGTAACCGTTTACTTTAAGTGGGTGTTTATTTTAGAGATAAATAGGTGGAATGTATTATGTATTTTATTAACTTACTGTAATGCAATCCTAAATTAAGATGTTGTATTAAAATTTAAAGCGTATCAAAAGAGTGTAAACGTTTACACTAAATGTCGGTTTGATCACGAAATGATTTTGTGGATCTTGCTAAACTCTGTGTCAGTGAACAGAAACCGTCTTGCGCTTTTCCTTTGAATTGAATCAAAAGAGGTGAATGTGGAAATATTAGTAACGGGTGGTATGGGATATATCGGTAGTCATACTTGCGTACAAATGATCGAAGCGGGAATGACACCGATTGTTTTAGATAACCTTAGCAATGCGAATGAAGAAGTACTTAATCGTGTTGAAGCCTTAACAGGTAAACGCCCTCTGTTTTATAACGGTGATATTCGTGATGGCCAGCTATTAGCATCAATTTTTGCGAAGCATTCTATTCAGTCTGTTATTCATTTCGCGGGATTGAAAGCGGTCGGTGAATCTGTTCAGAAGCCAATCGAGTATTACGATAACAATGTTAATGGCACATTGGTGCTAGTGCGTTGTATGCGTGATGCGGGCGTAAAAAGCATTATTTTTAGCTCATCTGCAACCGTTTATGGTGATCCTCAAACGGTTCCTATTACTGAAGATTCGCCAGTAGGAGGGACAACTAACCCTTATGGCACCAGTAAATATATGGTTGAGCGTATTTTATCTGACTTATTTGTTGCTGATGAAAGTTGGTCTATTAGTTTGCTGCGTTATTTTAATCCAGTAGGAGCGCATCCATCAGGTACGATGGGCGAAGATCCTAAAGGTATTCCAAATAACTTAACCCCTTATATTTCTCAAGTGGCAATTGGTCGTCGTGAACAAGTCGCTGTTTTTGGTAATGATTACCCAACAAAAGACGGTACAGGTGTTCGCGATTATATCCACGTTATGGATCTGGCTGATGGTCATATCGCAGCATTAAATGAATTAGGTAAAAAAGCGGGCTTACATATTTATAATTTGGGAACAGGTAATGGTACTAGTGTGATTGAAATGATTGAAGCATTTCGTAAAGCTAGCGGTAAACCTATTCCTTATCAATTACAAGCTCGTCGTCCTGGTGATATTGCAGAATGTTGGTCAAGCCCAGCAAAAGCAGAGAAAGATTTACATTGGAAAGCTATTCGTTCAATTGATGATATGGCTGCGGATGCTTGGCGTTGGCAGTTACAAAACCCAAATGGTTATCTGAAATAAGATTTAAAGTAAGTATTCAGATAATCTTGAATAAATAAGAGAGAAGGTTATGTCGAAACTGATTTTTGATCCTGTTGAACATCCTCATCGTCGTTATAATCCGCTAACGGGTCAGTGGATTTTAGTTTCACCACATAGAGCGAAACGACCTTGGAATGGTAAAGATGAAAAGCCTCAGATTGCGACACTTCCCTCTTATGATCCGCATTGTTATTTGTGTCCAAATAACATCCGTGTTTCCGGTGATAAGAATCCCGATTACACAGGAACGTATGTCTTTAATAATGACCATTCTGCGTTGTTGCAAGATGAATATGATGCTAAGCCTTCATCAAACCCTTTATTTCAAACTCAAACAGTAAGAGGTATTAGTCGAGTTGTCTGTTTCTCGCCTGATCATGGAAAAACGATCCCTGAATTGCCCGTCAGTAGCTTACGTAAAATTGTTGATACTTGGGATAACCAAATAAAAGAGCTCAGTAAAGAATACCTTTGGGTTCAAGTCTTCGAGAATAAAGGCGAAACGATGGGATGCTCTCAACCTCATCCTCATGGACAGATTTGGGCGAGTGATTTCTTGCCTAATGAATTAGCGCGAAAAGATACGCAATTAAAATCTTATTTTGAAAAATATGGACGCAATCTATTAATCGATTATGTTGATGCTGAATGTAAAGATGCAAGTCGTACCGTAGTTGAAACAGAACATTGGCTGGCAGTAGTGCCTTATTGGGCTTCTTGGCCTTATGAAACGATGTTGTTACCTAAAGTGCATATTCGAAGAATGAGTGAATTAAATAGTGCTCAACGAGATGATCTTGCTATTGCAATGAAAAAATTAACCAGCCGTTATGATAATTTATTCCATTGTTCTTTCCCTTATTCAATGGGATGGCATTTTGCGCCTTCTTTTAAAGATGAGAGAAATATCGATCACTGGCAATTACATGCGCTTTACTATCCGCCACTATTACGTTCAGCCACTGTACGTAAATTTATGGTGGGATATGAAATGCTGGCAGAATCACAAAGAGATCTAACGCCAGAACAAGCCGCGAATAATTTACGTCAAGTAAGTGATATTCATTATAAAGAGCAACATTAATGATCTGCGATATAGCAAGGTATTTTAATTAATCTGCTTTTTATTGAGCACGAAATAAATTAAATCAAACATCTCATTATTTACATAATGATGTGATGGGGTTTCTATTAATTAATTTTAAGCTAAGGATTTATTATGCAGGCACTTATTAATAATGTGACTCGTTCATTTTCAACTATTTTTGGTTACGCGCCTACACATTTTATTCAAGCGCCAGGTAGGGTAAATCTTATTGGCGAACATACTGATTATAATGATGGTTTTGTTTTACCTTGTGCAATTAATTATCAAATGGTCGTTGCAGCGGCAAGACGAGAAGATAATACTATCCGTGTCATTGCGGTTGATTACCAAAATGATGTTGATGAATTTAGCCTCGATAATACCATTGAGTTTTTACCTAATAAAATGTGGGCTAATTACGTTCGTGGTGTTATTCATTTTCTACAAAAAGATAACTACTCTTTTCATGGTATGGATATTGCGATATCCGGAAATGTCCCTCAAGGTGCTGGGTTAAGTTCTTCTGCTGCATTAGAAGTTGCCATTGGCCAAACGCTTAAAACACTTTATCAATTACCTATTAGCCAAAAAGAGATTGCATTAAATGGCCAAAAAGCAGAAAACCAATTTGTTGGTTGTAATTGTGGCATTATGGATCAGCTTATTTCGGCTTGTGGTGAAGAAAATCATGCACTATTAATCGATTGTCGCTCATTAGAAACGTCAGCGGTAACAATGCCCGAAAATATGGTTGTGATGATTATCAATACCAATAAAAAGCGTGGTTTAGTGGATAGTGAGTACAATACCCGTCGTCAACAGTGTGAAGAAGCTGCTCGTATTCTAAATGTGGCTGCATTAAGAGATGCCACATTAGATGATTTAGTTGCAAAAAAATCATTAATGAGCGAAGTGGTTTATCGTCGGGCACGTCATGTTATCACTGAAAATGATCGTACATTAGATGCTGCAGAAGCCTTACGCCATGGTGATTTAAGTACATTGAGTAAGTTAATGATGCAATCACATCTCTCAATGCGCGATGATTTTGAAATCACAGTTAAAGAGGTTGATTCATTGGTTGAAATCGTGAAATCGGTGATTGGTGATTGTGGTGGCGTAAGAATGACGGGTGGTGGATTTGGTGGTTGTGTCGTAGCATTAGTGACACCAGATTTAGTTGATAAAGTCGTTGACTCTGTTAAGGCGCAATACGAAGCTAAAACGGGATTAAAAGAAACTATCTATGTCTGCTCTGCAAGCCAAGGAGCGGGCTATTCGGAGGCAAAATAATGGCGACTAATGAGCTTCGCTTTCTTGAACCTGAACAAATGACAGCACAACCTGCATCAGATGGAAAACCTGCACAAGTGGTCGTGCTTAAAAATCGTTTTGGTATGTCTATCTCTTTAATGGATATTGGAGCAACTTGGTTAACCTGTATTGTACCGGTTAATGGATATCGTCGGGATGTGTTATTAGGCTCTGCGGATATGAATGCCCATAAACAACAAACCGCGTATTTTGGCGCAACGGTTGGGCGTTTTGCTAATCGTATTGCAGGGGCTAAGTTTGTATTAGAGGGGCAAGAATATAAAATTAGTGCTAATGAGGGTAAAAATACCTTACATGGCGGTAAGCAAAACTTTAGCCATCTTCGCTGGGGGATCACGGCGCAATCTTCGCAATCTGTCACTTTTTCGCTGATTTCTAGTGATGGTGACCAAGGTTTTCCCGGTACGGTAAAAGTAAGTGTGACCTATACACTGACAGATAATAATGAAGTATGTATTGATTATCAGGCGATGAGTGATAAAACTACGCCATTAAGTTTAACTAATCATGCATATTTCAACCTTGCGGGCGAACACACTGAGCGCACCGCGCTTGAGCATGATTTAAAAATTTGTGCGACTCATTATTTAAAAAATGGTAAAGGCAATATTCCTACGGGTGAGTTTGCAAGCGTAGCTGGAACTGGGTTTGATTTTTGTAAATTAAAACGTGTTGGCCTTGATTTTATGGCAGATGAATGTCAAAAAGCCGCAAATGGTTACGATCATGCATTTATTTTAGATAAAAAAGCGATTGAGGATAAAAAGCCCGTTGCGACCGTTATTGCCCCTGAAGGCGAACTTAAAATGGATGTTTTTACAACCATGCCTTCTGTCCAATTCTATACAGGTAACTTTCTGGCAGGAACAAGAGGAAAGAGTCGCCATTACGGTAATTACTCAGGATTGGCATTAGAAACACAATATTTTCCAGATGGCCCTAATCATCCTGAATGGCATGAAAACCAAGGTGTTTTACCTGCCAATACAGCATGGAATAGCCAAACAATCTATAAGTTTTACTCGTAATAACAAAAGGAAAGTGTAAACGCTTTCCTTTTCACTATTTATTTGATCTTTTTACTTTTTAAATTTCACTTCTTCGCTGATAATCAAGCCACTTAAATTCTATTATTCTCTTTTTTCTTTGTTTGTAGATTAACGGCTCGTTATTTCTTAACCATGAATAAAGGTGATCCATAAGGAGTGGATATGGCGACTATCAAAGATGTAGCGAAAGAAGCGGGTGTTTCTGTCGCGACGGTATCTAGAGTCATCAATAACTCGCCGAAAGCAAGTCAAACATCTATCGAAACTGTTAATGCAGCGATGCAAAAACTGGGCTATCGACCTAATGCGGCAGCAAGGGCGTTGGTTAGTCAAAGTACGCAAACTTTGGGGGTTTTAGTGCATGACGTTTCTGATCCCTTTTTTGGTACACTCGTTAAAGCGGTTGATAACGTTGCAAGACAATCAGGGAAACACATCTTAGTCTGTAATGGTTATCATGATGCTCAAGATGAGCGACAAGCTATTGAGTTATTGATTAATAGCCGCTGCGATGGCCTTGTTATTCATTCAAAAGCCCTCTCTGATGAAGAGTTACTGGCTTATGCGCATGAAGTTAAAAGCATGGTATTGATTAACCGTTTTATTCCTGAAATTGCCGAACGTTGTGTCGCTTTAGATAATTATAAAGGGGCATGGATGGCAACCGAGCATCTTATTCGTCAAGGTCATACTAAAATCGCGTATATTTCATCTACTCATCATATTGAAGATACAACTCAGCGCCTTGCTGGTTATAAAGCTGCATTAGAAGCTAATAATATCTCATTGCCTGAAAGCTATATTGAGTATGGCGAGCCGGAAGGTGAAGGGGGAGAAAAAGCCATGATGCATTTGCTAACAAAATCAATTGATTTTACAGCAGTAGTGACTTACAACGATTTTATGGCCGCTGGGGCTTTATCTGTTCTTGATGAAAATGAAATCCCTGTACCTGAAAAAATCTCAGTTATTGGCTTTGATGATGTCTTAATTGCACGCTATATTCACCCTCGTTTAACCACGGTGCGTTATCCTGTACAAATGATGGCAGAGCAAGCCGCAACACTTGCTATCAGGCTTTCTAAAGGTGAAATCCTCGAACAAAAACAACGTATTTTTTCACCCACATTAGTTCAACGTAATTCTGTTTTTAATCTTAGTCACCTCTCTAAATAACCTTATTTACTTTTTAATCTAGTCTATCCTCTTAATGGTTTTCACATTAAGAGGTCAAACTTAATTAACCTGTGTAATCGTTATCATTTTAAGGCCTTTTTCAACGATTATTTGAGAGTCTGAAATTTATTAAATAAAGCTATCATTGTATTTTAAGCTTAAATTCTGCTTTGTTCGCCATGGTAATCGTTTGTTTTCTTATTTTGTGATCCATTTACGTAACATAAGCGATAAATTTGTGAACGGAGTAACGGAAAAAGATTGTGAAAACGTTTACATTGAAAATCTACTCTCTCTATGGGTCTGAAAGGAAAATATTATGCATACAGAAGGTGTTGGATTAAGCACAATAGACTATGCAATTTTTGCCCTCTATGTCGTCATCATTATTAGTCTAGGATTGTGGGTTTCTCGTTCAAAGGATGGTGAGAAAAAAGGAACAAAGGATTATTTCTTAGCAGGTAAAACCCTTCCTTGGTGGGCAATTGGTTCTTCGCTTATTGCCGCGAATATTTCAGCAGAACAATTTATTGGTATGTCAGGTTCTGGTTTCTCCATTGGTCTTGCTATCGCCTCTTATGAATGGATGGCAGCGCTGACATTAATTATTGTTGCTAAATACTTTTTACCTGTCTTTATCGAAAAAGGTATTTATACCATTCCAGAATTTGTCGAGAATCGCTTTAAAAGCCGTAACTTAAAAACCATTCTTGCCGTGTTCTGGTTGGCATTGTTTATCTTTGTTAACTTAACATCGGTACTTTATTTAGGTTCATTGGCATTAGAAACCATCTTAGGTGTACCAATGATGTATGCCATTATTGGTTTAGCATTATTTGCGGTTATCTATTCACTTTATGGTGGACTTTCTGCTGTTGCATGGACAGACGTAGTACAAGTGTTCTTCCTTATCCTTGGTGGTTTATTTACCTCGGTATTAGCGGTCAGCTATATCGGTGGTGATGGCGGGATCATGGAAGGCTTAAGCAAAATGACACAAGCCGCGCCAGATCACTTTAAAATGATCTTAGAAAAAGATAACCCGCAGTTTATGAACTTACCGGGTATCGCTGTGCTAATTGGTGGTTTATGGGTTGCTAACCTTTATTATTGGGGCTTTAATCAATATATTATTCAGCGTGCCTTAGCTGCTAAATCTATCAATGAAGCACAAAAAGGACTCGTGTTTGCTGCATTCTTAAAATTAATTGTTCCTGTTCTTGTGGTTGTTCCGGGAATTGCTGCATTTGTTATTACAACTAACCCTGAATTAATGGCGGGCTTAGGGACAATGGCACAAGCGCATATTCCAACGTTGTCACAAGCAGATAAAGCCTATCCTTGGTTAACTCAGTTCTTACCAGTAGGTGCAAAAGGTGTTGTTTTTGCTGCACTTGCTGCTGCAATAGTTTCATCTTTGGCCTCTATGCTTAACTCTATCGCGACTATCTTCACGATGGATATTTATAAAGAATATGTCGGGCCTAAAGCTTCTGAAACGCGTTTAGTGAATGTGGGGCGTATCAGTGCGGTTATTGCTCTGATTATTGCTTGTTTTATCGCACCATTATTGGGTGGTATCGATCAGGCATTCCAATATATTCAAGAATATACTGGCTTAGTAAGTCCAGGTATTTTAGCTGTATTCCTATTAGGCTTATTCTGGAAAAAAACAAACGCAAAAGGTGCGATTATTGGTGTGGTCTTATCTATACCGTTTGCTCTATTCCTAAAATTAATGCCTTTAGGTATGCCATTCCTTGATCAAATGATGTACACCTTTATGTTTACAACCGTCGTGATTGGTTTAGTGAGCTTAACCTCAACGAAAACAGATGACAGCGTAGGGGCGATTACATTAACAGATAAAACCTTTAAAACACAAAGCGGATTTAACATCGCTTCCTATGCCATCATGGTCATATTATGTGTGCTTTATGCTGTGTTCTGGTAATAACAGTGTGATGATTTGTTGATCCGTTAAATCTATAAATATCCTACAAAAGAAGAAAGCAGAGGGTTAATACCTTCTGCTTTTTTTATGTTTGAATTGTTTACAAAGAGGTCTAGCGAAAATGGTGCTGATTTACTTTGATACAGATTAAAAAAAAACACCAAATATGAAAAGAAAATCATTCTCATGAATATTTGATTAAGTTAATATTAATCATTCTCATTACTATAACTGTTATCAATTCAGGGAACCACTATGAACTTTAAAATGGGTGTTTTAACAGCCTGTATTTTATCTGCCTCTTACCCGCTGTATGCACAAGAAAATAAAGAAGAGAAACTTGTTGTATCAGCATCAGGGTTTGCTCAACAAATTACAGATGCACCAGCAAGTATCACCGTGATTAGCAAAGAACAACTCGCAAAAAAACCGGTTCATGATTTAGCCGATGCCGTAAAAGGTGTTGAAGGTGTTAGCATTAACGGTAATGCCAACAAACAAGAAATCACGATGCGTGGTTTGCCGGGTGAATACACACTTATTCTTGTTGATGGTCGCCGTCAAAATAGCCGCGAGTCGCGCCCAAATGGGAGTGGTGGTTATGAAGGTGGCTTTATTCCACCCGCAGATGCGATTGAACGAATAGAAGTGATTCGTGGACCCATGTCATCTCTGTATGGTTCAGATGCAATGGGTGGTGTTATCAATATCATCACTAAACCAGTAACAAAAGAGTGGCATGGCTCTGTTGCACTTGGCGGTACATTGCAACATAACCGTGATGCAGGTGATTCTATTAATGGTGATTTTTATCTTTCGGGGCCTTTAATTGAAGATAAATTAGGCCTACAGCTTTATGGCAGTAGCTACTTACGTGCAGAAGATAAAATCACTTATGGGCAAGGTCGTAATGACAATAAAAATATTACGGCAAAATTGGCATTCACACCGACTGATAATCAAACCATTTTATTAGAAGCAGGTCGTAATACGTTACAACGCACAACGACACCAGGTAAATCCATGAGTGAATTTACCAATCGTGGTGGGCGTCTTGATAAAAACAAGATGTTAGAAACCAATAATGATCGTAACCATTGGGCATTAACTTATAAAAATCAGTTTGATATTCTTCACTCTGAATTAAGTGTTTATCAAGAACAAACTAAACGTATTCAAAAAACCGAAGCCGTTGATAAGGCGACGGGAAATAGCTATAAATATTACGAAGCTCGTCGCCCTGAGATCACTAATACCGTTTTTGATGCAAAATTTACCGCGTTTTTACCTTCAAATGTGATGACCTTTGGTGGTCAATATCAATATTCACGTTTAAAAGATGAATCATCTCTTGGTGGCAAAGATATAAAACAATCGACCATTACGGCTGATCAAAAAGCGTTATTTATTGAAGATGAATATAGCGTTACGGATGATTTAGCATTGACGGGAGGTGTGCGTCTTGATGATCACGAGTATTACGGTAATCACTGGAACCCAAGAGCCTATGCCGTTTATCATTTAACAGATGAATTGACTTTAAAAGGTGGTGTAGCGAAAGCCTTTAAAGCGCCAAGCCTGCGTGAAATCAGCCCAGAATATGGCACCTCAACCGATAAAGGCCATGCAATTATGTATGGTAATCGTGATTTAAAACCTGAAACTTCAGTTAGTCAAGAAATTGGTATTGGTTATGATAACGGCGATGGTGTTACTGCAAGTGTGACTTTCTTTAATACGGATTTTAAAGATAAGTTAACGAATTACAAAACTGCTGAGAAAGATCCAATCACTGGATTAGATTTATATCAGTATGACAATGTAGGAAAGGCGAATATTAAAGGAATTGAAACCGCGATTGGTTTCCCTATTGCTGAAAGCTGGCATATTAATGCGAACTACACCTATATTGATTCAGAACGTAAAAGTGATGACGAAAAGCTAGCTTCTGGTGAGTCATTAAAAGGATATCCACTAGATATGACGCCTAAACACAGTGCCAACGCGCGCGTGGATTGGCAGTTTGATGAAGCGACTAGTTTTTATGCCAATACCGCTTATACGGGCAAACAAATTTGGGCAGCACAACGAAATAGCCATTCAGGTGCACGTTATCGTAGTGGGTACACAACCTTTGATTTAGGGATGACTTACAACTTTAATAAAAATACCATGTTTAACTTCGCAGTATTAAATATTACAGATGAAACAGGGCCTGCTGTAAATGATAAAGGCGGTAACTGGGTAGTTGATGAAGGACGTCGTTATTGGGCGAACATTAAATATAGTTTCTAATTGAGCCTAAATTGAAATAAACCCCGTATTTTATATGGGGTTTATTTTTTATCACTTTCTATTATTTTCAGTTTAACTGTTCACCTTTTTATATTACTGACAGAGTATCTGATTTATGCGAATACTAATGTTATGTGGAATGATTATGTTATCTGCGGTTGCTCAAGCTAGACCTAACCAAGAAGTGCCTAAAATTGAAGAACAAGCACAATCTTATTATCAAATCACACAAAAAGAAGTGGC
Source organism: Proteus penneri (assembly GCF_022369495.1). Lineage (NCBI taxonomy): Bacteria > Pseudomonadati > Pseudomonadota > Gammaproteobacteria > Enterobacterales > Morganellaceae > Proteus > Proteus penneri. The sequence goes on along the minus strand of NZ_CP059690.1, from coordinate 2,217,973 downwards.
ATATGAAGGAAAACAATATCGTCTCTTTCTTGCTATTCCTAAAAATACCACTAAGGCAGCGCTAATTTATAGTGTTGATGGAAATGCGCAGTTTCCATTGATGATAAACGAAGCTATAAAGCAGAAAAATAAACCGCTACCTGCAATTATTAGTGTGGGGTATGTGGGTGATAAAGCTTATTTTATTACAGAGAGAACGCATGACTATACGCCGAGTGTAAAAGGAGAGGCATTTAATCAAGGCGGAAATGCAGAGAGTTTTTATCATTTTATCCTAATGCAAGTCAGGCCTTATGCGTTTGAACAACTCGCGAAAGAGAATATTTCAGTTACCCAGCAATCTCTTTTTGGTCACTCTTTTGGCGGTGTATTTACGCTATATGTTTTATTTAATCATCCAGAAACGTTTCAACGTTATATAGCAGCAAGCCCTTCTTTATGGTGGGGAAACGGTGAGTGGGTAAAAAAAGAGCAATGGCAAGCTATTCCTGATGATATTTCTATTACAATAACGCTAGGTGAAAAAGAAGAAAAACCAGATTTAAGTAAATTAAGTGAAGAACAACAAAAGAATTATCAAGAACGTAGTAGTTGGTTAACGCAACGCCAGTTATGCCAATATTTATTGGATGAAGGAAAACAGTGTAAATTTTATCTATTTGAAGGTAAAGGCCATGGTGGTTCAATCCCTGATGCCATAAATATTGCTTTAGAAAAAAGTGCAGAATAAACAAAAGTATCTCTTTATTTTTAGCTATCCTATAGGGCGATAATAGGATAGCTATAAGTATTTCTTATTTTACTGAATACGTATTTATCCGTAATGATTTTAATAAAAAAGGTTTATCTTTTTATTAAAATAAATATTTTAATCAAGCTATTTATTTTTTGTAGGAAAAGACGATAATTGTGAGTGATATAAATAAAATTGTTTGTTGGCATTAGATTTTATAATTTTATTTATGGCAGTTTAAGCGTTATATTCGCGTCTCCTAAATTTAGGGACGCCATCCACTGTTTTCACCTTTGTTTCTTTTATCTTTCCTAGATAAAAGAACCGCCTCTATCTGGCATCGAGAAAACAGCGCATCATCAACCGTTTTGATTGTGGAGACGAGGGTAGTGAAACAGCACACTACTTTGGTACGCAAAGGCGACAGTACATTAGTACCTGTAGCTGGGTTAACGGTATTTGCTATCGCGTCAGGCTATTTAATGAGTTTAATTCCGCTGTCTATGAGCAGTTTTGGAATGGATACACTCTATGCCAGTTGGTTAGCAAGTATTTATTTTATCGGATTATTAATAGGTTCAGTCATGATAGAACCTATTATTGCAAGAATAGGGCATCGTCTTTCTTTCGTTGTATTTTTATTATTACTGGCAGTGACTGTCGGTGTGTTGCCTTTCATGCCTTATTTATCAGCATGGATAATTTTCCGTTTTATTGGTGGTATGGCGGTCGCAGGGATATTTGTTGTTGTCGAGTCATGGCTATTAATTGGCGATAATCCTAAAGAGCGAGCTAAACGCTTAGGTTTTTATATGACCTCGCTTTATGGTGGCACAACATTAGGACAATTGGCAATTGGCGCAATTGGTACGCAAGGCGCTATCCCGTTTATGGCGATATTAGTTTTGTTATTAATCGCCGTATTACCGCCTCTGCTTTTTAAACAAGGGCAACCACAAGGACATGATCATAAAAGTTTGTCACTCAAGCAGATGAGCCGATTAAATAAAGCGGCTTTAGTGGGCTGTATGGTCTCTGGTGTGGTGATGGGCAGTATTTATGGCATGATGCCATTGGCTTTAAATCAAGGGCAATTTACAACAGACCAAATAGGTGTGTTGATGGCAGCAATTATTTTAGGAGGAATGGTGGTTCAGCCTATTATTAGCAAATTGTCTGTGATGATAAGTAAGACACTGTTATTAGCGATGATGTGTTTAGTGGGCGTTTTTGCCATGGGACTGACTTATCTTTCTAGCGATTATATGGTGCTTATTATTGCACTAGCGTTATTGGGAATGTCTTCTTTTGCACTTTATCCTATCGCTATTACATTGGCGTGTGATCATGTTAATGCAAGTTATATTGTCGCAATCACACAAGTAATGTTATTAAGTTATAGCATTGGTTCTGCCATTGGGCCTTTAGGCGCAGGAATGTTTATGGCTCAAGCTGCCAATAATGGCATTATGAACTTCTTCTTTGTGGTGTTATTAGTGACGGCGATTTATATGCTTTTTGCCAGTTTACGACGCAAAAGCCATATTGTGTTGAACTAACAATTTCTCTTAATTAGATCTCTTTCTCTTTTATTTTATTATCAGCCGAGCTAACTGTAAAAAGTCGCTCGGTTTTTTATGTTATATTTAAAAATTAATTAAGATTCCACTTATATTTTTATACTGTGTTTTATCAGTATAAACAGATCATCCACTCCCTTCTTTAAAGATAATGGATTTAACTTTTCATGGAGATTATATAATGAGAATAACGGTACTCAGCTTTTTGCTTTTATTGATTATTCCTTTTTCAAGTGCCAAAGCAATAACGGCAGAGCAAAATAAAAAGCTGGTGGAATATGCCACTGATTTACCAAGAGCCGTAATTTATGACTCAGATTATCGCAAAATAGATTACCCAAATGGTGATGTTCCTGCTTATAAGGGAGTTTGTAGCGACGTTATTATTCGTAGTTATCGTGGAATTGATATCGATCTACAAAAATTACTGCATGAAGACATTAAAGCACATTTTTCTGCTTACCCAAGTAAAAGAATGTGGGGATTGAATAAGCCTGATACGAACATTGATCACCGTAGAGTTCCCAATTTAGAAGTCTTTTTTACACGAAAAGGAAAAGTAAAGCCGATTACAAAAAATGCAGAAGATTATGTTCCAGGCGATATTGTGAGCTGGCGTTTAGATAATGGACGGCCTCATATTGGCATTGTAGTAAATAAAAAAAGTTGGGATAACCAACGCTATCTCGTTATGCATAATATTGGATTTGGGCAAGTTGCTGAGGATGTCTTATTTTCATGGAAAATAACCGGGCATTTTACTTACTAAATAGGTAAGTGAGGAAAAATTGAGATGTTTAGTTTTTTATAAAAAATAGAATAAAAATAACAACAGTAAAAAATATAAAATTTAAAAAATAATGCCCATACTGATTTTATGTAAAGTATGGGCATTATTTCTGGGAAAGAATATTTTCATCAGAAATATTCATAATTATTCCTCTAAGCCACCGAGTAACATACTAACGACAGCAGTAGAACAGATAAAAGAAAGGAAAAGGATAAAAAAAGAGCTACTGATCATAATGCCCCCCAAGTTTGTTGCTTCTTTTAAATAAAAAACCTCACTAAATAAGAGTTATTAATTAATTCTCTTATATACTAGGTTATTTAAAAATAAAGTCAAACTAACGTGTTATTTAATAATGCTTTTTTGTTCTATTATTTTGTTTTTTATAAAAAATGCATATTGGGTAGTATTAAATGATCAGGAGGGGATTAACCCCTCTGATGTCTTACGCGCTGTGAGGTAATGTGATGTGAGTTAATGGCGGTAAACCATAAGCCGCTCTCGCACGATCGCAAGCTTCATTATGGATGCCATTTACCCAAGATTGTTGGAACTCACGGCAAGGAGAAGGGCGTTGCTCGTAGATAGAGCAGCTTACACACTCTCCCACCTCACCAATCAGTTTGTCACAGCGTGGTTTTTTAGAATTTGTTCCTTTCATGCAAGAGAGAAAAGGCGTTAATGGCTCTGTTAGTTCATCAGGAACCACGCCTCCACCACTTACCATTTCAGCCCAATAGAACGAAACTCTAAAATAGGCGCAACAAGCACCACAATGCATACAGGGGTTATCCTGCATATAAATAAAATCGTTAGAATGTTTGCTCATACCAGATACCATTTTATCTGACGTTAAAGTGACAAAACGCACGTTCTAAGTGTGCGGTAGTTTAAGAGAAGCAAAAAAGACAGAGAAACGATGCTTCTCTTAGAGCAATCATTATGCGCTGAATGAAAAATATTTTTCAAGAGAAATATTTCTATATGTAGAGCGTATTTATTAAAAAACAGACTATTATTTTGGAAAAATTATCTAAATAGACTATATAACTTAATGGTAAGTGATGGTGTTATTTAACCCTCCGTAAAAACCACACTATAAATAGTATTAAAAGTAATCAAAAAGTTAAGTTTTGAATAAAAAAGCCTTATCAGTTTTGATAAGGCGATAATAAATAAGCGTAGATAATATGCTGAAAAGATGAGCTAACAATATCTATTAATTGGTTTTTCTAAAAAGGACCTTTAAAGATAAATAAAGCACCTGCACCAATTAAAAGAAAACCAATAAAGTGATTTAATGTAAAATTTTCTCCTAAATAAGTGACAGAAAAAATAGCGAAAATAGTTAATGTGATCACTTCTTGTATGGTTTTTAATTCTGCCGCACTGTAATAATTATGACCAATGCGATTTGCGGGTACAGCAAAACAGTATTCAACAAAGGCAATCAACCAGCTTAAAATAATGACAACAATAAGGGGTTTATTGCCATATTTTAGGTGTCCATACCAAGCAAATGTCATAAAAACGTTGGAAATGATGAGAAGAATAATGGGAGTGAATTTGTAGAGCATATTGGTGATACCACTGGTCGTTTTTAGTTAAAAATTGCCAATAAGAATGGTATGAGATTACTGCAAAAAAAGTGGATTTTCTATTGCTATACTAAGAAAAAAAACAGGTTTAAATTTAAAAGGCATTAATAATGTTTTTTTATAATTACTTGATTGAAATTTAAAGTTATCAAGTAATATGCGATATATCATTAAAATGATACTGTTCACACTAATAGATGTAATATTGGCTATTTTATACATTATGTTGAGCATAAATTTTATTATAAATATCTATAAGGAGTTCGTGTGAAGATAAGTTTATTTATGATCTTCTGTAGCTTACTGACAGTTAGTTTTTTTTCTTTGGCACAAAACAAATACGATCCTTTAGCAAAATGTTATGAAGTGACTGCAAACGAGCCAAGAACAGCAGTGCAAGCTTGTTTATTGGATGAGTTAAAACTGGCAGAACAGCAAATGAATGTCATTTATGACAAAAGTAAGAGTGATCTTGAAGATACTGATTCTATTGCAGCGAAAAGTGCCATTGATGCATTAGCCAGTTCTCAACAGCATTTTATTCAATTTAGAAGCGCTGAATGCCAACGACAATCTGCGTTACTAATGGGGGGAACGGGGGCAGGAGATGTTTTACTCGCATGTGAAATAAAATTGAATCAATGGAGAGCAAAAGTTTTATTAAATAATTAATTGGTAAACAATAGAGAAAACCCAAAAGCCATTAACTTATCTTTTGGGTTTGATTTAGGAGTCGATGATTGACTCAGACTGTTAGTTATTTTGTTATCGTTTTAACGTTATTTTATCTTGAATTAGCAATCTTCAATAATTAAATAAGCCGCATGAACAGGGCCATGAACCCCCCACACTTTAATCAACTCAATATCAGCAGTAGAACTTGCACCACCAATTAAATTGATACAAGACGGCATTCTTACACCTTCTTGAGCCATCTTATGTAAACGCTCAGCAATTTGAGCCACACGAGGCAAAATATCACTTTTACGTAGAATAACAATTGATGTTTCAGGTAGTAAGCTAACGGCACGTCCTTTTTCTGGTGAAGAAAATAAGACAATCCCTCCTGATTCAGTTAGGCCCGCTTCAGCAAAGACAATTCCAATTTGAGAGCGTTCAGCATGAATAATATTTTCATGACCAAGTTCTGGGTTCCAAATATAGGTTTCGTATTTTTCACTAATCGCTTTTGTCACACCTAGTGCATCTAGGCGATCATCACCACTTATTACCACTGAGCCTTTACAATCATAACTTTCACAGAGATCAATTAAGCTATTGATAAGCTCTTCTGGTTTACTAACAACACATTTCACCATTTGAGTTTGTGCAAAATCGGTAAATTCTTTGCACAATTCATCTTGAGTTAAATTAGTTAACCGTGTTTTTGCTAAATTATTTACCGGTGTAGGTTGTGGCTGTGGTTTATGAGCGATAGGACGCCCTAATTTTTCAGCAATAGTTTGCAGAAATTCATTACGGTTTTGTTCGTTTAACATGTTATTTTTTTCCTTCTGCTTTATGGCGTTTAAACCAACTACGGAAGCTATAACCATCCGGTTCAGGGAGATCGCGCGATTCCATCCAATCGTTAAGAACACTGATTTTGATTGGTGTAGAACCATTTTTGATCATTAATCCCGCCATTTTCGCACCAACATTCATACCCACTTTCCAAAGAGCAGGGTGTGAATTGAGGTAGTTAAACATACCGGTGACTCGACGTTCAGCTTTGGGTGTAAGACCTGTTTCTGCCATCACTCGGCGATGTTTTAAAATGAGTTGTGCTAAAGGAATTTTGACTGGGCAAACCACATTACATGCATTACATAATGAACAAGCGTAAGGGAGATCATGGAAATCTTTATAGCCCCCTAGCAGTGGTGAAATGACCGCACCAATTGGACCTGGATAAATTGAACCATAAGCATGTCCACCAATATTACGATAAGCAGGGCATGTATTAAGACAAGCACCACAACGGATACAGCGTAAAATATCTTTAAATTGTGAGCCTAAAATTTCAGAACGGCCATTGTCGACAATCACTAAATGGAATTCTTCAGGACCATCAACATTGCCAGCTTCACGTGGGCCAGTTACCCAAGTGTTATAACTGGTTAAACGAGAACCAACCGCGCTACGGCATAACATTGTAATTAATGGATCAACTTCTTCAAATGTCGGTGCCACACGTTCCATGCCCATGACTGCAATATGGGTTTTAGGTAATGTGGTGGTCATTCTGGCATTACCTTCGTTAGTGACTAAACAGACGGTGCCTGTTTCAGCTACTGCAAAGTTACAACCAGTAACGCCAATATCTGCAGAAAGGAAATCTTGTCTTATACGTTGTCTAATGAAAAGCGTCATATCTTCAGGCGTTTCACTGCCTTCATAATTGAGTTTTTCATTTAAGACTTTGCGAATTTGATAACGATCTTTGTGGATCGCAGGAACCACGATATGAGACGGTGGATCGTTATCTAATTGAAGAATATATTCACCAAGGTCAGTTTCGATGATCTCAATGCCTTCATTCTGTAAGGCCTTATTCATCCCAATTTCTTCGGTGACCATTGATTTAGATTTTACGATCTTCTTCGCGTTTTTCTTTTTGGCAACGTCACAAATGTAACGAGAGGCATCTTCTGCTGTTTTAGCAAAATAAACATGACCTCCGTTTTCTGTTACTTTTTCAGATAATTGATAGAGATAAGCATCTAAGTTTTCAAGAACATGGTTACGGATTTGTTCAGCGCGATCACGCCACTCTTCCCAATCTCCCAGCTCTTTGACCATGATTTGACGGTTAGCCCCAATACGTTCTTGCGCCATAACAACCGCATTACGCATGATTGTGTCTTTCATTTCATGTTCTAGACGAGGTCTGAAATCTATATCACTGGTTTTGATAGACATAAGCAAGCTCCCTTATTGGCTCATTAAAACTTGTGCAATATGCAACACTTTTACAGGACGCTTTTCACGACTTAAGCGACCTTGAATGTTGATTAAGCAACTTGTATCGGCACCAATGACATAATCAGGGCTCACATCCATGATATGTTTTACTTTTTCGGTCACCATCTCGCCTGAAATTTCAGACATCTTCACGGAGAATGTCCCCCCAAAGCCACAGCAGGTTTCTGAGTTTGCAAATGGCAACATTTCAAGACCTTCAACATGTTTTAATAATGTTAAAGGCTCACTTACGACACCTAATTTTCTGGTTAAACTGCAAGATGGGTGATAAACCGCTTTACCAGGAAGGCGAGCGCCAACATCAACAACACCAAGTTTGTTAACAATAAAGCTGGTTAAATCAATCAGGCGATCGGCAACACCTTGTGCCCGTAATGCCCATTGAGGTTCATCAGCAAGGTAAGTTGGATAGCCTTTAATGGCATAAGTACAGGAGCCTGCGGGTGAAATAATGGGATAGTCGTTCACTTCCAATGTTTCAATTAACGATTTCATGGCTGGTTTTGCGTTATTTACATAACCGCTATTAAGCGCTGGCTGACCACAGCAACCTTGGCGTTCTTGAAACAAGACTTCGCAGCCTAATTTTTCAAGTAACAGGACGGTGTCTCGAGCTGAATCTGCTTTCAGCACATCACCAAGACAGGTCGCATAAAAATTAACTTTCATTAATCGAACTCCAAAACATCGCTCAGATGTTGTCATTTTTACTAAAGATAAAATTCTTTTATTGATTTGTTATAAGAGGAGAAGAGTGGGAATGAACACACTCCCTTCTCCTTATTAATTAGTTCATTAGATGATAAATAATACCGATCTTCGCCCCGAGAATAATGATATAGGCGATACAGTATTTTAAGGTTTCACGCATGATGGCACTGCTTTGACCATCCATTTTGGTCGCTGAAACAGCAATGGCGATACTTTGTGGTGAAATCATTTTACCGCCCGTAGCACCAGAGGTATTTGCAGCAGCCAGAATAAATGGATCGATATTGAGTTTAGCGGCCGCACTGGTTTGTAACTTACCAAACAGTACGTTAGAGTTGGTGTCACTACCGGTTACGAAGGTTCCCAACGCACCGATTACTGGCGCAATAAAGATAAATCCTGCACCTGTGAAATCAACTAAGGTTTCGGCGATACTGCCAATCATGCCACTGAAATCCATGACAGTTGCCATCGCTACAATTGCTGTGATGGCAATAATAGAGTTTTTCAGTTGGATCGTCGTTTTAACCAGAACAGAGATAAGTGTTGAAACGCTTGCACCTTGAATGGCGCCGCCTACAAAGCTGGCGAGAATAATTAATACACCTGGTGTACTTAACCAAGCAATGGTTTGATATTCCGTTTGTGTCTCACTTAATACAAATGGGATCTTTGTGGATATTGAACCCGCCATGCTTTGAAGTGTAGGGAATAAAGGTGAGCACGCTAAAATAAAAATAAAGGTAAACAAGTAAATAGAACTTGCTACTAACAACTCTTTGCCCGTGTGCTTTTTGATATTTTGTTGTTTATCACCACTGTTTTTCATGCGTTTAGCAAGGAAAATAACCACAATTAAGCTGACTAAGCTACCAGCAAACGCCGGTAATTCAGCACCTAAATTAGCAGCAACGATATATTGAGGGATCAGTGTACTGATACCACACATTAAAGTAATAAATCCGACACCTTTAATTGCTTTAATTCCACCACCAGCAATGGCAACGATGACAAAAGGCAAGACGATATTAAATAATCCCAACTGAATGATAATCGTTTTACTTAGCACTAATACATCAAGCCCAGTGTTTTGTGCCAAAATTGAAACAGGAATGCCGACTGCACCAAAAGCAGTAGGAACCGTATTGGCAACTAAAGAGGCAACAGCTGCTTTAAAAGGATCAAATCCAAGTGCGATTAAAATGCCGATAGGAATGGCAACCGCAGTACCATAACCCGCAACTGCTTCAAGGAAGCCACCAAAACACCATGAGATAAGCAGAACTTGCACGCGCTTATCATCACTTATACCCGCGAGTACATCTTTCAGTACATCCATGCCACCTGTCTTTAACATTAAGTTATAACTATAAATAGCGGCAAGAATGACGATGATGATTGGCCACAATCCTTTAACTGCACCATAAAGGACCGAGACTGAAGCAAATTGAATGGTGTTGTTCCAATGGAAAATGGCCAGCGCAACCGTTATCACTAAAGACACAAGCACGGCATGGTGAACGGCTGATTTCATTTTTAAGATCATAAAAATCAAAACCGCTAAAGGCACAATACCTAATAAGAATGATAGATAGTTGGACATGATTATTTTTATCCTTAAGTTTGCAATTTTTATCGTTTATAACTGCGTTGGCAAACCTATAAATTGGTCATCATATAATTGTGTAGGGTACTAGGTTTTATTAATGCTCTACTTTGCTGAAACGATAAATCATAAATAAAAAAAGATAGTTACCAACCTAAACAATGAAAAACATTATCACTCATGAAATTGTTAGGCTAGATTGGTTGGCTATTGTAGGGAATATTTATTGAGATGTAATAGAATAAAATCAATTGTGTGACAAATATAAAAAAATTCCTTTTTTCTCATTATTTGCTTGTTAATTGTCGTGTTTTTTGATGTTCATCAATGTAATTGGATTGCTAATGTTGTTATCAAATTGGTTTTTGATGAAAAAAAGAACGATATTGATGGTTTTAGCTATGTAATAAAAAGATGAATTTAAGTCTAAAATGCCATTTTTTAGGATAGAAATGATTATCTATTCTTTAATTAATCATAAATTAAATTAATGTATTGTTTGAAGGGGCTATTTTATTAACAAATAGCTTTAATGTTATATATTTTAATTTTTTATTATTATAAGTTTTTATTTTTTTATTATTTAAATTATCTTTAATTTTATTTTTCAATGGTTGCTTTTATTGTTGTATTTATTTTGTTTTTGGTTTGTTGTTTTTTTTTTTTTTGTTTTTATTTTGTTTTTTTATATTAATTATTTTCTTTACATTGTTTTTATTTCTTGTTTGTTTTTTTTGTTGTTTTTTATTTATAAATCACGATGTTTTTTTATTCTAATTATAGAAATTTTTGTTTTATTGTAAGAATATAATTTATTATGGTTTGTTTTTTCTTTTTTTTAAATTTAACAATGTTAATTATACAAAAATAATATTTTTATATTAACTGTTTAAGTCGATGTTAATATGATTTCATCATCAGTGATTGACTTCTTTTTGTCTCTTAACGCGCACAACCACTGGTTTTAATGTTAGGTTTAATTGTAATACAAATCATAAGGATAATGGAGGGTTGAAGAGTAAAATAAATATAAAATGAGAATGGTTCTTCCTAATTATTTTCAGTTAAAGATATGATTAAAGTGATCTTGATCGTATTGGTAAAAGTAAAAAATTTATTTTTCTTATTTTTTATGACTGAAAAAGCATAAAATAAATTCTATGTAATAAGAGAAAAATATTTATTTAATGGTTTTTCTATACATTATTTGAAGTGTTTAAGTTAACTGTTATAGAGCAAAGATAAGATATGAAATAATTTTGATGTAATAGTCTCATTTTTAGATGAGATATTCATTTTACCTAGAAAATTGTCACACAAATATTGAAAGTGAAAAAATGATTGAAAAATAAGTTTGCAGATAATTATTTTTGTTTTAACTACGTAATAATCTCTCGCGAAATGTTTTCTTTAGTGTGAGGGAGGGGGGAGGATATTTTTTAGCGCGATAAGCTTCACTTACAATAAGTGATATTACGTTGAGATTATTATGGAAGTATTAATAGTGAAAAGATTATTTTCATCATTAAATAGCCCTGTTTTGATAACAGAAATCAGCGATTATGTTAGCGATGTTTTAGGATTTAACATTTGACGCTATCCATTACCGTTGAAATAATTTTGCAAATACAAACAGTTTGTCTGATATTGGTAAATTTGTTTACATTTCATTGGCGATGTTGTTACACATAAAAAAAAGAACAAAAGTGTGAGCTAGGTTGCTTTTTTTCATTGGGATAAATGCGTGTTAATGTATAAATCGAATGCCATTATAAAAGCTATTGTAATGACACTCGTGACAAAGTAGGGATTATTTGTTCACTACTTTGATTGAGAAGTTTTACTTAGAGACAAGGATTAATCACCATTTCTTTGAGGTAGATCCAGTTGCTTAAATGGAAAATACTTTTGCTTAAATGGAAATAATTGGAATGAAGAATGAGATAAGAATTGTGTTAGAGTAATTTGAGTTTATTAATCAATGTACTTAACAATCTCATAGCCGAGCGATAGGATTTTATATGAACAATATCAGATTAATAGCCACTATTGTGGCAAAAGAAAATTATGAGAGCGATATTTTGTCTGCTTGTCTGGCGATGATAAAGCCAAGTCATCAAGACGAAGGTTGTATCCAGTATGAACTTCATAAGGATACCACTCAACCAAGAACTTTTATTTTCTTTGAAATATGGGAGAACCAAAGTGCCATTGATAAACATAATGAAACGGCACATATGAAAACATTTATCGAAAATTTAAAAGATAAAACTGATTCACTAGAGATTAAATTTATTGAGAAATTGGCTTAATGTTATTTTTTCCACAGTGAGTTAAGCAGGTATCTCATTAAGGATTACCTGCTTATTTTTTTGATATATACATTACTTATAGTAGATTATGACTAGTAACTCACTATATCTCTCTATTATTAACTTAATTGCAATAATGAAAAGATACTCGTATTCTTAAATTTCAGTGCGTTACTTAATGCTACCGAGGTTTATGATATGAAAGCAACATCAGAAGAAGCGAGAGTATTTGTTGAAGTCGTTGAACATAAAAGTTTTACAAAAGCTGCAGATAAATTGAATCTCGCTAATTCAGCGGTAAGTCGTACTGTAAAAAAATTAGAAGATAAATTAGGTGTTAATTTACTGAATAGAACAACCCGCCAAATAGCTCTTACTTCAGAAGGTGAACTTTATTTTCAGCGAATGAAAGTGATATTGCAAGAAATGCAAGCCGCTGAAAATGAGTTACATGGTACACAACGTTCCCCTAAAGGCTTATTGCGTATTGACGCTGCTACACCTGTGGTATTGCATCTTTTGATCCCTTTTATTTCTGTTTTTCGCCAACAATATCCTGATATTATTTTGTCATTAGTCTCTTCTGAAACCTTTGTTAATTTAATTGAACGTAAAGTGGATGTGGCTATACGAGTTGGTCATTTAACCGATTCAAGTTTACGTGCTCGTCCTTTATTTAATAGCCATCGCAAAATTATTGCTTCGCCAAAATATATTGAGCGAAAAGGATTTCCGACAACAGCGCAAATGTTGAGCGAACATACTTGTTTAACATTTACTGAGCCTGTTTCATTAAATACATGGCCTTTAGAAATCGAAAAAAATGTATTCATTACGGTAACGGAAGGGATATCTGCAAACAATGGCGAAATATTAAGGCAACTATGTATGAGTGGTGAAGGAATAGCTTGTTTATCTGATTTTGTGGTGAATAAAGATATTCAAGAAGGCAAACTAGTTGAACTATTTAGCGATAAAATACAATCTATGCCATTACCTTTTCATGCTGTTTATTATAGTGATCGAGTGGTGAGCCAGCGCATTCGCGTTTTTATTGATAGTTTAACTCAATATCTATCAGATACATTAAAGCTGTAACTTTTAGCACATTGATGTGCTTTATTTCTTACAATTTATCTCAATGTGATAGTAATACAATCCTATCTGGCTAGAAGGTACTCCTATTAATGTTATAACAGCCAGTCATTAAAAAAATAGCCTAAGAAACAATAGACTTTTACCTAAAAAGCAATAATCGCTATTATTAATATACGTAATCGTAAAAGTGATTGTTTCTGGTTTTTTGTTTTTAAAACTGATTTTTTTAGTCAAAATAAAGATTATAATTCTGCTTTTTGTTTGTTTTGTAATTTTATTGTCGTGTGCGAACTTATTTATTTCCTGTTAAATTAACTCCATTAGACACATCGCAAGAAAAAATTTAGGAGTTAGCATGAATATTTTACTGATTAATGGTGGCCAAAAATTTGGTCATTCTGCTGGTCAATTAAACCGCACATTGCATGATGTTGCTACTGAACATTTAGTCACATTAGGTCATGGTGTTAAAGAGACTCAAATAGAAGAAGGCTATGATATTGATGATGAAATAGAAAAATTTCTATGGGCAGACACCATTATTTATCAAATGCCTGGCTGGTGGATGATGATGCCATGGAAAGTAAAAAAATATATGGATGATGTGTATACATTTGGTCATGGCAAGTTATATGAGAATGATGGACGTACTCGTCGTGATCCTAAAAAGCAATACGGTACAGGGGGACTATTACAAGGTAAAAAATATATGCTCTCCGTAACATGGAATGCTCCCGTTGAAGCCTTTAATGAATTTGGCAATTTTTTTGATGGCAGAGGTGTTGATGGTGTTTATTTTGCTTTTCACAAATCACAACAATTTTTAGGATTATCTCAATTACCAACTTTTATGGTCAATGACGTTATTAAAGAGCCAAAAATTGATAATGATATTGCTGAATATAAAGCACATTTAACTCACGTTTTTGGTTGATATAAAAGGTTATTCTTTCATCTAAATATGATTTCAAGGTCACGACAGTTTCCACTGAGTGACCTTGAACAACACTATCTAATACAATAACGAATTAGATGCACTTAATCTGAAAGTAATTAACGAGTTTGGTTAGATTTAAGGCTTGGTCGTTAAGAGAATTTGCGGCTGCGACAGATTCTTCAACTAATCCTGCATTCTGTTGAGTTGTCGAATCAAGCTGACTTATAGCATTGTTTATTTGTGATATACCAGCGCTTTGCTCATTACTTGCTTGCCCAATTTCTCGTAATAATGCGCTGATCTCTTCAACATCGGTGATCATTTTTTTGATTTGAGAGCCTGCTTGCTCAACTAATTCCATCCCTTCCTGTGTTTGAGTTGATGAGTTATCGATAAGAGTGCGTATATTATTAGCGGAATCTGCACTTTTTTGTGCCAGTAGTCTGACTTCACCAGCAACAACTGCAAAACCTTTACCATGTTCACCTGCTCTGGCGGCTTCAACAGCAGCATTTAGTGCAAGAATATTAGTTTGGAATGCAATGGCATCAATTAAGTTAATAATATCTGTCATTTGAGATGATGAGCTATTAATTGCTCTCATTTTTTCAGTTAGCTGAAGCATCATTTTGCCATTGTGATGTACGGCGACTTCAGTTTTTTCAGCAACATTAATTGCATTATGAGTATGATCCGTTGTGTTTTTAACGGTTGACGTCATTTGCTCCATTGAGCTTGCCGTTTCTTCTACTGAGGTTGCTTGTTCTTCTGTTCTTGCTGCTAAATTTTGGCTACCAGCAGTAATTTGCTCTGCTGCCGATGAAATATTTTCAGCGCCATTTTGTACATTTTGCACAACCTCTAATAGGCGCTTTTTCATTTCAGCGAGGGCCCGTAATAATATCCCTACTTCATCATGATAATCAGTACTCACTTCTTGTGTTAAATCACCATTTGCAATGGCTTTTGCAAAGTTTATTGCCTTCTCTAATGGGAGAGTAATGCCTTTAGTTATAAACCATCCTAAAATACTGCCCACAATAATACTGACAAGAGTTAATAATATTAAAAATGTTCTTTTCTCAATAAAATTACGTTCAACAGCGTCACCTGCCTCCTCCATTTTTTGATTTTGTAATTCGATAAACTCTAATATTTTATCGCGATATTTTAATTGGATAGCGGAGGTTTTTGTGATCAGTTCATTGACTGCGGCGTGTCTGTTATTTTCATTAAATGCCTTTATTACAAAGTTTTGAGAGGTTATATATTGCTGACGAATGTCATAAACTTCTGCTAAGATTTTTTTTGACTCAGCATCGTGTGTAGTTTCATCTAACTCTTTCAGCAATTGCGCAACTTTAGCGGTGATCTCTGCTTTTTTGCTCTCTTGTTCAGTTGCTAAACTTTCTTGCTCATCAAGCATAGTGAGTTGCTGAAATATAATAAACTCATTGAAATTATTAATCAGTAAATTGGCTTTGACCGTGGTTGGATAGATATCATCAACGACATCATGAATATCTTGATTCGCACTATTTAAACCCATTAATGCGAAACTAGAACCCAACATAATTAACATCACAAAAGTTGTAAATGCGATGGTTAACTTTGTACGAATTTTAAAGTTTTTAAAGAACATGCTTAACCCTGGATAAATAAAAATTAATAAGTATTGGTAACTTATTTAAGAACAAACAGTATCGGTAAGTAGTGGCAGAACTTTAGTCATTAAACTAAGTAAAGGGAGATAAAAAGGCTTGCATTGATTTTTAACACATTGTTTTTATTTTAAAAAAGAGATTTCCTCTCTTTTTTATCTAAGAGTTCTGAGTATTTAAGTTTAATCCAATTTTATAAACTTGGACGTAAAGTAATAAAAAATTAAAGATATTCTTTATTTTTCGTTAACAATTGTTTGTTCGATTTTAATATTTGTTAATTAATTTTGGGGTGTTTAGAAGATAGAATAAAGGTCAATAAATTATAAGAGTGGCTAAATGTACGTTATCTAAGACTCGCTCACCGCTAAAATACTTTGGTCTATGATAGACTTAATGGCATCAAATAGGTGAGTTTATGGTTAATATTAGGTATGTTTTAATTTTCTATATTTCTTATACTTAATTGACTTAAAGGCAACGCTGTATGCGCAGTGTATTTATATTTTTGAGCATATTTATTTTAGGATTTAGTCATATGGCGTACTCCGATCAAACACTTGTCTTTATAAGGCATGGTGAAAAACCTGATAATGATAGTGGGCAATTGACCTGTAAGGGATTAAATAGAGCATTAGCCCTACCTGATGTACTTATAAATCAATTTGGCAAACCTGATGCATTATTTGCCGCTGCACCTAAACAGAGTAAATTAGGCAATTCATTGCGTTCACTCCAAACAATTTCTCCTATTGCTATTAAAACCTCGTTGCCTATTCATCTTCAATTTCATGCTAAAGAAGTAAAAGAATTGCGTGAAGCCCTGTTAAGTAAGAAATATGAAAATGCAGTTATTTTTATTGCATGGGAGCATGACAATTTAGTTAAAGTGGCACGAGATATTATGAAGCGAGTGGGGGGCGATCCTAAATTAATCCCTAAATGGAAAAGTAATGATTTTGATAGTATTTATATCTTAAAAATTATCCGAGAAGGTGATAATAAAAGTGTCACATTTGAACAAAGACAGCAAGGCTTAGATAGCGTGTCAGAAGTTTGTCCTAATTAGTGAGAATTTTATCTACTACTTAAAAAAATATATTTAAAGTGGAGTAATACAAGATAGATCTAGACAATTCTATTTTTTTACACACAAGCTTAATGCGATTTGAAGTAATACGGAAAATATATGCAGAATGAAGCTATACGCTCAGTAGAGCACGAGATCAAAGTATACCTTGTAAACTCATTTACTCGGAATAATACAGGGGGGAATCCTGCTGGCGTAGTACTAAATCCCCCTCAATTAAGTGATGAACAGAAAATAGCTATCGCTAAAGAAGTCGGCTTTTCTGAAACAGCTTTTGTCTATCGAGGTGATGAGACTGATTTTGAAGTTAATTTTTTCACTCCTGAAGGAGAAGTCGATTTTTGTGGTCATGCTACATTAGCGGTATTTTTCACTTTATCTTCACTCAATTTATTGGCTTCTGGCCATTACACACAAAAAACGAAGGCAGGTATTTTAAGCGTAGCAATTGATACTGAAAATGTTGTTATGGAGCAAACACTGCCTGTTTCACGACAAGCTCCAAAGATCGATGCAGTGGCTGCTGCATTGGGAGTAAATTGCGAAGTTATTTCAGAAACAGGCTTACCTATTGAGATATTTTCAACAGGATTATCTGATATTTTGATCCCCGTACAATTTGGGCAATTAGATACGCTAAAACCGAATTTTGATGCGATTGCAGACTTAAGTCGTGAATTTAATACTATTGGCTTTCATGTTTTTGAGCTTAGCCAAGATAAAGAAATTACAGCTCATTGCCGTAACTTTGCACCTTTATATGGCATCAATGAAGAATCTGCTACAGGGAGTTCTAGTGGCGCTTTAGGCTGCTATCTTGTTAAGCATGTTTTCCCTCATAAAACGCATTTTCTATTAGAGCAGGGGCGTGCAATGCAATGTTCTTCTCTTATTCACGTTATTATTGATTCAACAGAAAATACAATTAGTCGAGTGAGAGTGGGAGGAAAAGCAACAATGATAGGCTCGAAGATTATTACTTTCTATACAACCTGTTAAATGGGTTTCTTCCTTATCTTATGATAATGCGGATAAAAAATATGGTGCAGGGATATTTATGACTTATTCAGCACGAAAAGAAGGTAATCAAGCAATACGGAATGGCTGTGAATGGCTATATCATATTGATTTTTAAACTGTATTTGACACAACGGCTTACTATAATGTAAATAGTTTATTACAATTTATTAAAGCCTCTTAAATGAGGCTTTAATAAGCTCATTTATATAATATTAGAATTAAATTGGTGGGTAAATTATTTTATATATTAGTTGATTTGTTTTTTTTCTGTTGCCAAAAGCGAAAAAGGTAAGTTAATCCAATAATAATTAGATAAATAATAGGCTCTGGTGTTGGCGATTTTAATGATAAAAAATAATGAATACAGACTAATAATAAGAGTGG
Source organism: Proteus penneri (assembly GCF_022369495.1). Taxonomy (NCBI): domain Bacteria; kingdom Pseudomonadati; phylum Pseudomonadota; class Gammaproteobacteria; order Enterobacterales; family Morganellaceae; genus Proteus; species Proteus penneri. Next base: position 2,199,468 of record NZ_CP059690.1, on the reverse strand, counting down.
ATAAAATAGACTATGTATTCTTTTCCATTCTTGATTAAATTTATTTTTTAACCAATCAAATGAACTTATAGCCATCAATAATAAAATTATCCAACATAAAGCGCCTATAATAAGATAAGTACGGGAAAAAACTTCGCTAAAAAAGAAAGTAATATTTTCCCAACCTATTTCAAGTAGCAGATAACTTGCTAAATGTAAATTAGCCCAAAAAAAACACCATAACCCTAATAGTTTTCTTACTTGAAATAATGTGTTTAATTTTAAGCAAAAAGCAGCCATAGGGATCAGAGCTAATATAATTAATAAACGTAACGTTGTAATTCCAGTAAAATGCTGAATATCTTTTGAAGGATCTGCGCTGAAATTTTGCGTATAAATTGTATAAATAAGCCAAGTGAAAGCCAATAAACCAATAAGATGGAATATGGTTTTTAATAATTTAACTTCTATTCCATATACTGGTTTCATTAGAAATTTCTCCGTAAATCTAAATCTTTATATAAATGCGCGACTTGGTCGCCATAGCCATTGAACAATAGTGTTGGTTGTCTTGTAACTTGACCTAATCCACCTGTGCCTATAAAGCGTTCTGTTGCTTGTGACCAACGAGGATGGCTAACATCTGGATTAACATTTGCATAAAAACCATATTCATGTGGTGCCGAAAGATTCCACGTTGTTGGTGGGATTGACTCAGTTAAGCGAATTTTGACAATGGATTTGATCCCCTTAAATCCATATTTCCACGGAACAACAAGGCGAATAGGTGCGCCATTTTGGTTTGGCAAGGATTTTCCATATACTCCTGTCGCCAATAATGTGAGTGGATTCATTGCTTCATCGAGTCTTAATCCCTCGACATACGGGTATTGCAAACCGCCGCCAATGAAGCGACTATCTTGTCCGCGCATCTCCAGTGGTGCATAACGCGTTTCAAAGGCAACATATTTTGCACGACTATTGGGTTCAACCAAAGAAAGTAAGCTCGCTAATGGAAAACCGACCCAAGGAATGACCATCGACCATGCTTCAACACAACGCATACGATAGATGCGTTCTTCTAATTGAAATTTATGATTAATATCGTCTAAGTTTAAAGTAAGTGGGCGATTAACTTCACCATCAATAGTTAATGTCCATTCTTCTGTTTTCATTGTGTGTGCATACTTAGCAGGATCGGATTTATTAAGGCCAAATTCATAGAAATTGTTATATCCGATTACCTTATCTTCATGAGTTAATTGTAATGAAGATTGATATTCTTCAGGTTGAATAAATTGTAATTCTTTACGGGATGATTTTGGTGTCGTTGGTTTGTTATCTTCAGTAAACCATGAAAATAAATCGGCTTTTACAGTGGATGAAACCGCTATTCCAGTAGCGCCGATGCCTAATAATTTTAGTAAATTACGTCGTTTCATCATAAAAACAGATTCAGGTGTAATTTCTGATAGATTATTTTTCCTGTTTTTTTTCATGATGTTACCTCTACATAATTAAGAAGATATTTGATTGATAAGTTAATTATGCAGATATGTTTTATAAAAAAGCTGACAAAAAGATGACAATTTTGTCATATCGCGTAATTAGCATGGAAAGGCTAAAATAAATACATTATGTTTTCCAATACGCTCGTAACTGACTTTACCCTCATGTAATGTCATAATCGCTTGTACAATTGATAAACCTAAGCCACTTCCCTCTGTTGTTCTTGCATTATCACCACGCCAAAAACGAGTAAATATTTGTTCATGTTGATTCAATTCATCACCAATATTACTGATACAAATCAGTAACTGATTTTTTTCTTTTTTACATTGAGTAACGACTTGTGTATTAGCAGGAGAATATTTAATTGCATTTGATATGAGGTTCATTAATATGCGAGTAAAAAGTAAGTGATCTGCACTAACTGTTAATGTTGTAGGCTCTTTTAATAAGGTAATCTGTTTTTCTTCTGCATAAAAGGAAAATAGGTTATAAATTTCATCAATTAGATCCGATAAATTCAAGCTTTCTCTATTTAAAATGATATTTTTATTTTCAGCACGAGCGATAAATAAAACATTTTCAATTATTTTTGCAAGTTTATCCAATTCTTCAATATTACTAATAATAATTGATTCATATTCTTCTACGCTACGAGAACGTTGTAACATAATTTCATTTTGAAGTTTTATAGCGTTAATGGGGGTTCTGAGTTCATGAGCCAAGTCATCTGCTAATTGAGTTAACTTTATAAAATCATTTTTTAACCTTTTTCTCATTATATTTAATGAGTCACCTAAACTTTTCAGTTCATTGGGAAGTTGTGAGATATTTATGGTTTGACTAAGAGTATGTATATCTGTTTTAGCCGTAATTTGGCTAAGAAAACGGATATCTCTCAATCCATGTTTAATTAACCAAAAACTTAATATTCCCATAAATAAAATAGAAGCCAATGAGATAATTAATATTTTACTTAAATATTCGCTTAGCATACTGATGCGCACAAAGGATGCTTTGGCGATCACAACATTTAACACGCCTATTGGTGATTCTATTGTAAAGTTAATAGCCGAAACAGGAACTCCTGATTCTGTTTCCCAGGAGGTAATCATGTTTAAATCTATATTCTTTGTATCAGTGGTTTTTAGATGATCTGTAAATAAAATATCTGAATTAGTATCAACTAAAATTTTATTATTAGCATCCGTAATATAAATAATATCTTGTTGCATATCCATCATACGTTGAAAATAGATAGGTAATGTTTTGATATCAATTCCACTATTAATTAACTTTACTAATTGGTCTGCACGATTTACAAGTAAGGTATTATCACGAGATATTAATTCATTTTTAAGCGATTGATAAAGCGTTAAAGACATAAAACCTGCATTTGCAATCATCAATATGATAAATAAAGAGATAATTTTAAATCTCAGTGATTTTGTTTTCATTATTGACTCCATTTAGCCTATATCCCATTCCTCTAACCGTTTCGATTAATTTGATTTCAAATCCATCATCAATTTTTTTTCGTAAACGACGGATAGCAACATCTACAATATTAGTATCACTATCAAAGTTAATTCCCCAAATCTCGCTTGCAATTAATGTCCTAGGTAATATTTCATTAATATGTAAAGCAAAAAAAAGTAATAAAGAATATTCTTGGCGAGTCATTGGGATCTGTATATTATTACGCTCCACTTCATGACGAGATAAATTGATTTTTAAGTCAGCAATTTCAATAATTGTTGAAATATTTTGTTGAACTCTTAATTGATTTTTGACCCTTGCCAATAATTCTGAAAATGAGAAAGGTTTTACTAAATAATCGTTTGCACCTAATTCTAATCCTTTAACTCGGTCATCTATAGCATCTCTTGCTGTTAAACAAATCACAGGGACTGACTTTGATGTGCGTAATATTTTTAAAATATTCCAACCGTTCATTCCGGGAAGCATGATATCAAGAATAATCAATTTGTAATCATTTTCTAATGCTAAATAGAGGCCATCACGACCATCATTCGTAATATCAATAGTATATCCAGCTTCTTCTAGCCCTTTTTTAACCCAATTGGCCGTTTTTTCGTGATCTTCAATTAAGAGTATTTTCATTATGATCCTCTTAAACTCTTTAGAATAGGTATTTTGTATTATTTTAAACTAGTCATATATAGGATTAATAGAGCTAATTAAATATGATAGTTTTTACTAAAAATGACCTTGTAATAATAGATTTCAGAGACTCATTACATTGTTATTAAATAGCTTTTATGTAAAAGAGTAAGTAACTAATTTTATTCCAGAAATTCACTCGTTTTTGTATTCTCATTCTTAATAAAAAATTGTAAAACTTATATGTATGCGGCTAGGGTTTAGCAATAATTTATTGATGAATATGCTATAAAAGTTGAAGAGGATAAAAGTATTTGCTTGGTCATTGAAACTAAAAAAGCCCACCGAAGTGAGCTTTTCTAAACTTTAAAACGCACGTGCATTTGGTGTGCACTTTAAAGTCTTTTTATTGTCAGTGTGTAGTCTTGCCAATTTCGCTAACTACTTGTTTTTGAAACCGTTGTCCTATCACTGACCCACCAAATTTGGTGGAGCTGGCTTGAAGCTCCTCCCCAATATAACTGTTTGATTCTTCTATCTATGTCGATGAGGTTAATGGCACAATAGTGTGGCACAGTCGGTTTATTATCACAATATCAATATATTATCTCTTTGAATTCAACTCCCGATCCATCAATTTATGGCTGCTTTTTTAGCTAGATGGGTAAATATTTAATCTTCTTCTTGCTATATTGAATTTTGGCAATAGGATCCAGTTATGTGACAAAAGGAGATAATATAATGAATAAGTGGCGTTGGGATCAAGGTAGGCTTGAATATTTTACAATTGAAAATATTAGAAAAATAGCTTCGGTTTTTGTTGAAATGAATGGGTGTAAAGATACAAAAACATCTATTGATATTTTAAGGATTCCTCTACAAAATGCCACAGAGTTACCATTTTCTCCCAGTACTTATAAAGTATGGCGTAATTACGCTCGAGTAGTTAAATTAGGTTTAATTGCATCAAGAGTTGATGGAGTATTTCATTGTACTGATATTGCAAAATCTTTATCCTTTGGAGAAATGGCTAGTGATTCAGACTTGTATTTCCTTACGCTAGCCCGGCGTTTTTACTATCCATCACCAGTGTTTGATCAGTATGATAGTTCTGCTACGCCTACATATCCTATGCTGGCGATAATTAAGCTACTTTTGACAGTGCCTTTCATTGAAAAGGGGATTACTGTCGATGATGTATTCACTTTTTTAGTAGGAAATAATGTTACTGGTCTTGAAGATTTTATTTTTTACTCAAAAATAAGGGCTACAAGTCATATTGCTAAAGGCGATGAACGCAGGCAAGTTAATGAAATGCTGAAAGTTATGAGTCAAATTAGTTTTCTATTTTGGAATAAAAATCATTTATATATTGATGTATTGTATAAACTAGATGAAATAGAGAAGCTATATTTAACATTGAAACCTGAAATAGTTTGCACGAATATACCTAATAACGCTGATTTAGCAATAATTGCTTTAGGGAAGAAGAAAGATAAATCAGATTTTTCAAGTGATTACCTTGAGCTATTAACCCTAAGAGAATCTGAGATTGATGTTATTGACCATATAGATAATGACCATGTAGTTGCGTATGAAGAAGGTCAAAGGAGGATGAGCAACCATATACGATTGGAGAGAAATAGTAAGCTACGTCAACATTATTTGAATGCATCAAAAGAACCTTCCAAATGTGATATGTGCCATAAAACTATGCGAACTCAGTATCCTTGGGTAGTTAATTTAATCGAAATCCATCACAAATTGCCATTATCTTCTTCAATACGAGTGCAAGGTAACTTTACTTTATTGGAAGATATCATTGGTCTATGCCCCTCATGTCATAAGGCGGTACATCAATTCTATCGTAACTATTTAAAAGTAAATAATAAATCGGATTTTTCTTCTAAAGAAGAGGCCTTTGCTGTTTATGAACAAGCTAAAGCACTGTATACTTCCACAGAGTAACGCATAACTTAAAGTAAGGTAATTCTCAATATACTGTATGAAAAATCCACTTAAACAAACTTTAGAGCAAAATTCCATATTAAGGGAAGCAGAGCAAGCGGGTGTTAAGCTTGATGAAATACTATGCCAACACGGTTGGACTTACGATGACCTACGTTATGAAAGTAATATTGAGATAAGTGGGAATGAGAAACTATCAAATGCTAAGTATGTGACATTAAATGATTTAAGAAAAAAAAACCATAAAGTTCCGGTTGTAAGTTTTTTTTCTGGTGCGGGGGGGTTAGATTTAGGGTTTGAATCCGCTGGATTCTCTCATGACGCTTTAGTTGAAGTTAATCCTATTTTTTGCAGCACATTAAGATATAACAGACCTCAGTGGACAGTCATAGGTCCCCCATTAGATAATGGGGACGTTTCCAATTTTGAAAATATATGTTTGACTTTAGAGCAACGAGGGGTATCTATTGATTACCCCGGGGTTTTTATTGGAGGACCACCATGTCAGCCTTTTTCTATTGCAGCGAATCAACGATTTAGTAAAAATGATGTGAATTTTAAAAGAGTTGGTTTTTCTCATGAAAAAAACGGGAATTTACTTTTTGATTACATAAGGTTAATTCTAAAGTTTCGACCAGCGGCTTTTCTTGTAGAGAATGTTGTTGGCTTAATAGATGTTGATAACGGAGTTCAATTAAATAAGGCAATTGAATTATTAACTGAAAATGGTTACACAGTAGAAAAGCCATTAATATTAAATGCTGCCAATTACTTAGTACCCCAAAATCGAAATAGAATGTTTCTTGTTGGTAATCGGCTCAATAAGTCTTTTATTGAACCTGAACCATCTGAACAGTTGGTGCCCTGTGGTGTGGCATTAAAGGGAAATATGAATCTATTGCCTAACCATGTGACGAGGAAGCATCAAGTTTCATCTATTGTTCGATATGTAAAATTGCCATTAGGTGGAAGAGATAAATTGGGTAGGGTTGATCGACTTGATCCACTTCTTCCATCTAAAACAGTTATTGCTGGAGGGGCATCAGGAGGGGGACGTTCACATTTGCATCCAATGATTCCTAGAACGCTATCTGTTAGGGAATCTGCAAGATTACAGACTTTTCCTGATGATTATGAGTTTCTCGGAACACATTCAAGGCAGTTTACTCAAGTAGGGAATGCAGTTCCCCCTGTTTTGGCTGCTCAGCTTGCATGGCAATTTTACGTATCATTCTTTGATAAATAATACAAATGTTAGTTATGCTTAGGTTTGAATTGTAATTATGTTGTGATTTGTATAAAACCCATATTGTCCGAATCTAATAGCAAGCCCATTATGTTTTGGACTTGCTGTTTTAATTGGGAATTAATCACACTTTCTTTTGTATTGGTACGCAGAAAAACACGGCATGCATTGCGGGTTCATTTTCCATATTCTTAGCCATTTCTTTTATAGCACCTACACAAGTTTCATATTCATCATCTTCAAATACGTGAAGTTCTGAATAAGGTGGGGTTTTACCTGCTTGGGTGCCTTTTCCACCAGCAAGAACACCGCTGAGATAAGGCCCTGAAGGGTAGTACATAGGTGTTTCTCTACAGGTGGATTTTATGGACATTCCTTTCGTACCTGCAACGGTCAGCTGGCTTTGAGCTTGCTTACATGTTTCCATATCATTGTATATTAGCACGTAGGTAAAGGTAGTGGGGGAGTTTTAATGTCGTCATGCGGTACATTCCTGCGGCACAATTTCGACATAATAGAAAGAAAAACGACCTGAAACTTGTTAAGAATCAGGTCGTTAGATAGTGGTGGAGCTGGCGGGAGTTGAACCCGCGTCCGAAATTTCTACATCCGCGGCACTACATGCTTAGTCTAGTCTTTGATTTCACTTACCCACTGCGGACAGACACGCCATGAATAAGCTAGCTTGATTAAATTTAACGCTTCAACCCCAAGCTAGGCATCCACGCGATCTCTTTTGGGTTTGACCTCTCTTGATCCCCGTCTTAAGAGCGGAAGCTAGGGAGAGAGGGCTCTGAGCAGGTTATTAAGCTGCTAGTGCTAGTTTGTTTTCGTCGTTTGCGACTATTTTTTGCGGCTTTTTACGAGGCCAACCGCCCCTCGGCATGCACCTTGGGTTTCGCAAATCCCGTCGAATCCAGAATCAGCCCCAAGTTGTTAAAAGCGAGTATATCAGAAAAATACTTGTAATAGCTAGTACTTAACGCAATTTAGCGGTTAGCATTTTTCATAATACGTGCTTTGTCTAATTTCCATTCACGATCTTTAATCGTTTCACGTTTATCGTGATCTTTCTTACCCTTTGCAACGCCAATTTTGATTTTGCACCAAGCGTTTTTCCAATAAAGGGAGAGAGCAACAACGGTGTAACCATCACGGTTAATTTGACCATAAAGGTTATCAAGTTCACGCTGTTTTAATAATAATTTACGGGTACGTGTCGGATCACAAACCACATGAGTTGATGCAACATTTAAAGGTGTAATGGTTGCACCAAAAAGATAAGCTTCACCGTCACGCATGACAACGTAGCTATCACTGATGTTGGCTTTTCCTGCACGCAGTGATTTAACTTCCCAACCTTGGAGAGCCAAGCCCGCTTCTATCTCATCTTCAATGAAATATTCATGGCGAGCGCGTTTGTTTAACGCAATGGTCGCAGAACCAGGTTTGTGTGATTTTTTCTTTGTCATAATTTCCACATTATACTGTATGAGCAATAGAAAGAAATCATTTAACTGACTGTTTTCTTTTCAATTGCATAAAACTTAAGCTATATTCCATTAGATTTTTAATTAGTCACTGTTCAATGATATGATCCACACAGTGTTGTCGTACAGGAATAACTATGCCTCAGATTAGTCGATCTGCTCTCGTCCCTTTTAGTACAGAGCAAATGTTTAAACTGGTTAATGATGTTCTTACTTATCCTGATTTTCTACCAGGATGCGTTGGAAGTAAACTGATCAAAAGCACACCAGAAGAAATGATTGCATCAATAAATGTTTCAAAAGCGGGAATTAGTAAAACATTTACTACCCATAACTTTTTAAAGACTAATGAACGTGTTGATATGCGTCTTGTTGATGGCCCCTTTCGTAAATTGACTGGGGGATGGGTGTTTACCGCACTTGATGATAATGCGTGTAAGATAGAATTTCAGCTAGACTTTGAGTTCACTAATAAATTAATTGAGTTGGCTTTTGGGCGTATTTTTAAGGATTTAACGAACAATATGGTTCAAGCATTTACTCACCGAGCGAAAGAGATTTATCGTGACTAAAATATGGGTAGAAGTAACCTATGCGTTGCCCGACAAACAGTACCTTATCCCTGTTGAACTAACATTAGGGGATACTGTTGAACAAGCTATTATTGCTTCAAATATCTTAACGATTTGTAATGATATTGATTTAACTAAGAATAAAGTGGGTATTTATAGTCGACCAGCAAAGTTAAGCGATAATGTGCGAGACGGTGATAGAGTTGAAATTTATCGACCTTTAATTGCTGATCCTAAAGAAATGCGCCGTAAGCGTGCTGAAAAAGCACGACAAAAAGCGGACTAATATTATGTTTGCCCAATAATAAAAGGGGCGTCACATACTACGTTGATAGGCCATTTGGTTACAGTCAGATACAATAAAAAGACAACACTGTTATAAAGCAATTCCTCTTTATAAAAACACACCCCAACGTCAAATTTAACGTATGGGGTGCAATTCGTTTTTGCCAATCTTATACAAAACTAAGCCTTCTTAGCACAGTAATCGTATTACGATTTTGTTTCAGGTGCTGCGAAGTTAGGCATATTGCCTTGCTTATCAATCTTAGTCAGTATGCCATTGCTATCAAAAGTCAGGGTGAGCGTCTCTTGACGTACTTTCTGATGACCAGGTTCTTCACGGAAAACATAATACCAAGTCTGGCTTCCGAAAGGATCTTTAAGCATTGGCGTACCAAGGGCAAATTGAACTTGCTGCTGTGTCATTCCTTGCTGAACTTTTGCGACTTCGGCTGGTGTTAAATAATTTCCCTGATTGATATCTGGGTGATAAACCAGTCTCTCGAACATAGAGCAACCAGAAGTCATTACGACTAAAGATAAGGCGGCAACTTTTAACAGTTTAAAACGCATGGTTATTACATTCCTTTTAGGGTCATAGTGACGATGATAATCGACAACGCAGCAATTGAAAACCTTTCACGCTCTGCCTATGACCTTAAATATCAATAAAAGTTTGTTAATCGTTATGCAGCCAACAAATCTTTCGCATTTGCTAAGGTATTTTTGGTGACTTCACTTCCTGCTAATAAACGGGCAAGCTCTTGTAATCGTTCTTTTTTCGATAATAGTTTCATTGTGGTTTCTGTCTCTTCACCATTGGTTTCTTTATTAACGAAATAGTGTTGATGACCACAACCTGCAACTTGAGGTAAGTGAGTGACACACATCACTTGAGTTGACTCACCTAATTCACGGAGCAATTTGCCCACAATCGCTGCTGTTGGACCACTGATACCCACATCGACTTCATCAAAAATAAGTGCTGGTGTATCCATTTTTTTTGCTGTGATCACTTGGATTGCGAGCGCAATGCGAGATAACTCACCACCAGAAGCCACTTTAGAAAGCGCTTGATGAGGTTGTCCTGGATTGGTGGTGACATTAAATTCAACTTTTGTGGCACCATCAATTTGCAGTGAACTGTCATCAAAATAGGTATCAACAGTAAAATAACCATGTGGCATTGATAACTGATGCATACTATTAGTAATAAGTTGACTTAACTCATTTGCATATTGTTGGCGAACTTGATGCAGTTTTTTGGCGACATCTAATGCAATTAAATGGTCAGCTTTGACTTGTTCTATTAAGGCATCACAGTCGTCATTTTGACGAAGTAAGGCATTTTTTTCTTCAATTAATTGCTGATGAAGATCATAAAGTTCTTCAGGTGCAACGCGATGTTTGCGTGACAAACTAATGTACTTAGACATACGTTTTTCGACTTCAAATAAGCGATTAGGATCCATCTCTAAGCGATCGCTATAATGACGAAGTTCATCACTCACTTCACTAATCTGAATGGTAGCCTCTTCTAGCATCTCTAATAATGAATTGAATTGACCTTCCATAGAGGTTAGTTCAGTAATTTCATGTTTAGCCACGTTGAGCATACTTAAAATATTTTGCTCTTCGTTGTCGCTTAAAATTTGCAAACTATTTTGACTTAGCGTTAAAAACTGACCGCAGTTAGAAAGACGTTTATATTCTTGATCTAATTCAGGGTATTCGCCTTGTACTGGCTGAAATTCATTGAGTTCTTTTAAGTGGTAATCAACCAGTTGCTGCCTTGCTTCTCGTTCTAAAGAGAGTTGTTGAAATGCGGCTAAATTTTGGCAACTTTGATGCCATGTTTGATAAGCCGACTTCATGTTTTTTAATAAAGTAGGTTCATGGGCATAGATATCTAGTAGTTGTTTTTGATAACGAGGCTCTAGAAGTTGCTGGTGAGCATGTTGCCCATGAATTTGGATAAGTAAGGAACCAAGCTCTCTTAATTGTGAAAGAGGTACGGAAGTACCGTTGATAAAACCACGAGAACGCCCATCAGCAGAGATAGTCCTTCTTAATAGACATTCGTTATGATTATCAAGATGATGTTCTTCAAGCCAATGTTGTGCTGATGGCGTATCAGAGAGTGAGAATCGTGCACATAAATCGGCTCTAGTTGCACCTGGGCGCACCATATTAGCATCACCACGGTTACCTAAGCATAAACCTAGAGCATCAATTGCAATAGACTTACCTGCGCCAGTTTCGCCTGTAATGGTGGTCATGCCACCTGAAAAATCGATTTCAAGTTCACGGACTATGGCAAAATGACTAATGGTTAATTGAGTCAGCATAGTGCCTCTCCTGTGTATAAAAACATATCTGTAATTACATACAGTATAAACTGGTTTTTTATACAGTAAAGTAGTGAGGCACAAAAATTAGAACATTTTTTTTGACCAACCCAATTTTGAGCTGAGTGTATTAAAATAATTATAATCAGTCGGATGAACTAAGTTGAGCTTTTGACGGCTTCTTTTAATAATAACTTCATCACCCTCTTTAATTGGTAACACTAATTGGCTATCACAACTGACTTCATAATCGATATTTGTTTGTGAGAATTTTAAGCGAATTTGGCTATCACTGCTGATAACCAAAGGCCGTGCTGATAAGGTATGTGGAAACATAGGGACAAGTGCAATAGCATCAAGATTTGGAGTTAAAATAGGCCCCCCCGCAGAAAGTGAATAGGCTGTTGATCCTGTTGGTGTTGCAATAATCAAGCCATCAGAACGTTGAGAGAAAGCAAAACGATCATCAATATAAACCTCAAACTCAATCATATGAGCCACTTTACCAGGATGAAGCACGACTTCATTGATTGCTGTACCAATGCGATTTCTTTGACCTTCTGCATAGACGCGTGCTTCAAGTAAAAAACGCTTTTCTTCACGATAGTGCCCAGCCAATACATTGGTTAATTGCTGTAAGGCATTATCAGGATCAAGGTCAGTAAGAAAGCCTAAATTACCCCGGTTAACACCAATCACTTTGATGTTATAACGAGATAAAACACGTGCAGCCCCAAGCATATTGCCATCGCCACCAACAACAATGACCAGATCGGCTGCTTTACCAACTTGAGTTAGATCACCTGTTTGTGCATTTTCTAGCTTTAGTTCTTGAGCAACTTGTGTATCAATAATAACGTCATAGCCTTGAGCCAATAGCCAATGATAGAGCATTTCATGAGTTGAAATTGCTTCGGGGTGGCGTGGATGACCAACAATGCCAATACATTTAAAGTGTTTTTCTTCCGTTACGGTATTATCTGGCATTTTTTTACCCTCGTTTTGCGCCAATTCCTTGAAACCCGTTTATTGATCCCCATAATAAACTAAATATGAAGATGAATACTAAAACTACGCGGAGATGTTCATGAGTAGTAAAGAACAAAATGTACATGAAGAGCAAGTCTCAAAAGAAAAAGAAGGAATGGGATCTGTAATGGATGAGTCTCAAGAGCAAGTAACAACTGAAGAAGCACAAGCGGACTTTAATGCTCAAGCGGAGTTAGTGGAAGCATTAGCGCGTATTGATTCTCTTGAAAAACAACTAGAGCAATCTCAAAAAACAGAGCGTGAAGCCATGGCTCGTGCTTTAGCAGAAGTTGAAAATGTGCGTCGCCGTACTCAACAGGATATTGAGAAAGCACATAAATTTGCACTTGAAAAATTTTCTAATGAGTTATTGCCGGTACTTGATAATTTAGAGCGTGCGTTATCTGCGGCTGATCATGAAAATGAATCATTAAAGCCAATGATTGAAGGGTTAGAGTTAACACTGAAGTCATTCTTAGATGCCGTTCGTAAATTTGGCATTGAAGTGGTTGAAGAAAAAAATGTGGCATTTAACCCAGAAGTTCACCAAGCGATGACTTTAATCGATAGCCCTGAGCATGAATCTAATCATGTTGTCGATGTTATGCAAAAAGGATATACCTTAAACGGTCGTTTATTGCGCCCAGCGATGGTTATCGTTTCTAAATAATATCAATAAAACATTAGTTATCACATGTGCTATTACATGTAGATAAAGTAAACCGCACAACACGAAGATTATTTAATATTCTTGTTATTGTGCGGTTTTATATTTTATAGAGTGATTTTATTCAATAGGATCAAGATGCCAATTGATTGGTGTTCGGCCTTGTTGCTGTAAAATATCATTAGCCTGTTTAAAATGACCACAGCCTAAAAAGCCTCTATGAGCAGAAAGTGGTGATGGATGAGGTGCTTTTAAAATAACGTGTTTATTTGTATCAATAAAACGGCCTTTTTTCTGAGCATGTGCGCCCCAAAGTAGGAAAATAACACCTTCTCTACGTTGATTAATCTGCTCAATAACAGCATCTGTAAATATTTCCCAACCATAATTAGCGTGAGAATGTGCTTGGCCTTTCTCTACGGTCAATACGGTATTAAGCAATAAAACGCCTTGTTTTGCCCAACTTTCTAAATAGCCATGGTTAGGGCGTTTAAAATCAGGGTATTCTTTTTCAAGCTCTTTATACATATTGACTAATGAAGGAGGGGCTGGTACGCCTGGTCGTACTGAGAAAGAGAGCCCATGAGCTTGATTGGGGCCGTGATAAGGATCTTGTCCTAAAATAACGACATTTACATTATCAAAAGGCGTAAAACGAAAAGCATTAAAAATATCTTCTTGAGGAGGATAAATAATTTTACCTGCGGCTCTTTGTTGTGCGACTTGAGACATAATTTGATGAAAGTAAGGCTTTTCTTTTTCAGCGCCTATCACATCATGCCAAGTTAATGGTGCAGTCATAACCTAAAATCCTTGTTGATATCTTATCGTGTCTAAGCTTACCGATTTCATCAGGGGAATGAAAATATTACGGACTAAAAATAAAAAATTAATTGATTCCTCAACTTTTCTTTGAAAATTTACAAAAAAAATTGCAAGTTAGCTTTTAATAATAATTGATTTAAAACAACACTTTGCGCCTTGGTAGGTAAAGTGCTTATGAATTTTATTGATATTTATCAAAGAATGGCACCATTTATACTGGTATATAAGTAGACAGAAACATTGGTTAGACCAAATACCCAAGTTCTGATATGAGATTAGAATTTGATTTTGCGCCCAAATTGGAGGTCGAAATGATTACTGGTATCCAAATTACTAAAGCTGATAACGACGATTTATTACACTCTTTCTGGTTGTTAGATGATGAAAACGGCGAAGCTCGTTGCATCTGTGCTAAAAAAGGCTTTGAAGAAGGCCAAGTGATTAACCGTAAAGAGTTAGGCAATATCGAATACCGTGAAGTACCTGTAGAATCTAAACCGGTTGTTCGTGTAGAAGGTGGTCAACACCTTAACGTTAACGTATTAAGCCGCGAAACACTGGAAGATGCTGTTAACAATCCTGAGAAATATCCGCAATTAACTATTCGTGTTTCTGGTTATGCAGTGCGTTTTAACTCACTGACCCCAGAACAACAACGTGATGTTATTACTCGTACTTTCACAGAAAGCCTGTAATTTTCACTAAAGTAATAAGTTAATAATAAGCTCGATATGAAAATATCGGGCTTTTTTTATATAAAATAAGAAGAAAGATAAAATAACAAAAAACCGTAACTATTATATAGCTACGGTTTTTTATAACATCATAAAGAATACAGATTATTCGTTATCAGTATTCGTTTCTTTTGCTGGTGCAGTAGGAGCAACGTTTTTTTCTGTATGCTTAGCAACTGCTTTGCGACGTTTACCAATATTTTTACGATCGCGAGTCCGCACTTTTTCTTTAACTGCTTTTTTCTCTTCTTCTTTTTTCGCTTTGCGTTTAGCAAGCACTTTTTTAGAAGGTTTGAATGTTGCTTTCAGGCTTGGTGCTTTGGTTTCTGGACGTAGTTCAGCAATAACACGATATTTAATGGGTTCTTGAACATAACGGCCAATTTTACCTAATAATGGGTGATCGTGAGCTTCAACTAATGAAATTGCGATACCTTTACGACCCGCACGTCCTGTACGACCAATACGATGCAAGTAAACATCGGCAGTACGAGGTAAGTCAAAGTTGAAAACGTGTGTGATGTCATCTAGATCAAGGCCACGAGAAGCAACGTCTGTGGCAACAAGCACATTCATTTTGCCTGATTCTAAACGTTTGATCGCATCGTTACGCTGTGTTTGCGCCATTTCACCTTCAAGGTAGCTACATTTAATACCTTGTTTTTCTAATGCAGTGACAAGCTCTCTTACTCGCTCTCTTTTACGAACAAAGACAATCGATTTTTTAACATCGTTTTGCTTCAGTAATGCAGCAAGTAATGCGGTTTTGTGTTCAAGATTATCAGCATGATAATAGAACTGCTGAATTTTTTTACGTTCGCGGCGAGATGGATCGGCATTTAGTTCAACCGGCTCGTTGAGGATACGCTGTGCAAAATCAATAACCGCATTACCTTCTAGTGTTGCTGAGAACAGTAATGTCTGTTTGCGCCAGCGAGTTTCGCCTGCAATAGTTTCGATATCATTAGCAAAACCCATATCTAACATGCGGTCTGCTTCATCTAAAATCAGCATTTCTACCGCACGGCAGTCAAAGTTTTCTTCTTTGATGTACTGTAATAAACGACCTGTAGTTGCAACAACGATATCTTGGTTCTCGCTAAAAACCTCAGCGTGATTCATATAAGCAACACCGCCGGTGATTGTGGCGATATCTAAATGTGTGTGCACACATAATTCTTTTGCCTGCTCGGCAACTTGCATAGCAAGTTCGCGTGTTGGCGTTAGGATAAGAATACGCGGCGGGCCTGATTTTTTACGTGGATAATCAAGCAAGTGTTGAATTGCCGGAAGTAAAAATGCCGCAGTTTTCCCTGTGCCTGTTGGCGCAGAGCCTAAAATATCACGTCCATCCATTGCTGCTGGAATAGCATCTGCTTGAATTGCAGTAGGACGTTGATATCCTTTTTCTTCTAATGCGGTCAATAAACTTTCATCAAGTTCAAGACTGGAAAATGTCGTGGCTGTCATTGTATACCTCTGTTTAGGGCGCGGATTTTGACATTATCCCCCGCTAAAAGCCAGAGGATTTACCGCTATCACATTATATATTACCGATAGACGAAGGTATTCGTTGTTTTTAGGCTTAATCTAAATAAGCGTGCATCGTATACAAATAGTTTAATGTTAAGATAGGGGTTGCAGAAGCGTTATCATACCATATATCTCTTTTTCAATGACATGAATGATAAGTAATAAAAAGAGATAGTAAGGCGAATCAATAGAGTTTATAGATGAATCAAAAGAAAGTGAAAAAAGCGGGATTACGCAAAGGTGGTTTTACATTTAAACAATTTTTTGTTGCTCATGATAAGTGTGAAATGAAAGTGGGTACAGATGGTGTTTTATTAGGGGCTTGGGCGCCTATTAATAATATAAAAAGAGCACTTGATATTGGTACTGGGAGTGGCTTAATTGCATTAATGCTAGCTCAACGAGCGAATAAAGTTGAGTGTATTGATGGCATTGAACTTGATGAAAAGGCGGCATTACAAGCTACGGAAAATGCCCAAGAGTCACAATGGCATTCACTTATTCATATCTATCATAGTGATATTCATCATTATGCAGAGCAAGCACAAAATAAGTATGATCTGATTGTTAGTAATCCTCCTTATTTTGAGCCAGCAATTGCTTGTCGTAATGATGTTCGTGAGCAAGCGCGTTATACCAAAACCTTAACGCATGAGGGATTATTGGATAGTGCGCAATTACTTATCACCGAAGATGGTTTATTCTGTGTTGTATTGCCTTATTCTATTGGCGAGCAATTTATTGAAATTGCAGAAAAAAAAGAGTGGAATGTTGTAAAACGCGTTAATATTAAAGACAGCGCAGATAAACCTTATCATCGAATTTTGTTAGCATTTCAAAGACAAAACCAAGGCTGTGTTGAATGCAGTATAGATGAACTTATTATTCGTCATAATGACGGGCACTATACCGATAAGTTCCAATCTTGGGTGACTGACTTTTATTTATATTATTAAATCTATATTTAATAATATATTATTTAGGATAATATATATTGTTGTAAGTAATTGTATATATTTAAATAATATCATTGTGTTATCGTTTTTTTATTGGCAAATTGCATTTTGGTTGGTGATCACCATGATATTTTTTTTGTGATTCATCTCTTAAAATAATGATTGAATTGAACTTCATACTATTTTTTCGCTCTAAGTCTTGTAGCTCATAAAAACGAGAAGGAATAACGAGAGTAAATATGACGGAGTCATTTAAAAATAGTGCGAAGCTTGACTTCGGGAGAGTCCATCTCTAATGAGCGAGCAGTTAACGGACCAAATGTTGGTTGAAAAGGTACAAAATGGTGACCAGAAAGCGTTTAATTTGCTGGTTATCCGCTATCAACACAAGGTAGCAAGCCTGATTTCCCGTTATGTACCACAGGGTGATGTGCCAGATGTTTCGCAAGAAGCCTTTATTAAAGCTTATCGAGCCATCGGTTCTTTCCGTGGAGATAGTGCTTTTTATACATGGCTTTATCGTATTGCAGTGAATACAGCAAAAAATTATTTGGTTGCACAGGGGCGACGTCCGCCTTCGAATGATTTAGATGCAAGTGATGTGGAAAATTTCGAATCACCAAACGCACTAAAAGAAATTTCGAACCCTGAGAATTTAATGTTGTCTGAAGAGTTACGGAGAGTGGTTTTTCACACCATAGAGTCATTACCTGAAGATTTAAGGGTTGCTATTACACTTCGGGAACTTGACGGACTAAGCTATGAAGAGATAGCAGTCATTATGGATTGCCCTGTCGGAACAGTTCGTTCACGTATTTTTAGGGCGCGAGAAGCTATTGATAATAAGGTTCAACCATTAATACAAGAGTTTTAATTGTGGGTGAACCATCATTGACTGAAGGGTACTTTTACATGCAAAAAGAAAAACTTTCTGCATTTATGGATGGCGAAGTTCTTGATAAAGAATTAATGGGTGCAATTGCTCGTGATGACTCCATGAAGGAGACATGGCAACGCTACCATTTAATTCGTGACACAATGCGTGGTGATGTAGGTGAAGTAGTCCACTTTGATATCGCAAGTCGCGTTGCGCTCGCTTTAGAGAATGAACCTGTTCGCATAAGTCCTGAACAACAACAAGAGCAGCAACCTGCGCCATCACAATGGCGTCAGCACTCTTTCTTACAAACGTTACGTCCTTGGGCAAGTCAGTTAACTCAAATCGGTGTTGCGGCTTGTGTTTCATTAGCTGTTATTGTTGGTGTTCAGCAATATAATGGAAAAAGTGGTTCTGAAGATTTCCAAGTAGATACGCCAGTATTTAATACTCAACCTATTATGGGGGCGGGTTCACCAGTAAGCCTAAATCTTCAAAACGATACTTTAGGTAAAGACCAACAAACACGTTTACAAGAGCGTAATCAACGCCTTGGATTAATGTTGCAACAGTATGAGTTAGATCGTCGTATCTATAATGCACCACAAAATGAAGCACCAGTTAGTGCTCAAGGTGAAACTCAATCTGTAGTAACACAGTAATAATAGATGTGAATGTATAAATAACGTGTGGGAATGAAACTGTCGTAATGAAAAAATCATGGTTATCCACCTTATTATTGGTGGGCAGCCTGTCAATGCCGATACAAGCCTTGGCACAACCGCAAATAGGTAGTGTCAAGGCTTTGTTGCAAAAGATGGGTCATACAAGTCAAACTTCTACCTATGAATTATCTTTTATCAATATCAATTCTCAAGGTATTGTTCCTATTCGCTATCGTCATACTCTTATTGATGGCAAACCCCTTGCACAACTAATGCAAATGGATAGTACTCGCCGTGAAATAGTTCAACGTGGTGATGAAATCAGTTACTTTGAACCAGGCTTAGATGCTTTTAGCTTAAGAAATGATCATATCGTTGATTATATCCCTTCTATCATTTACCAAGATTTCAATGAATTATCAGATTATTATAATTTTATTGATGCAGGTAGAACGCATATTGGTGATATTCCAAGCCGAGTTGTTCGAGTACTATCGAAAAATAATGACCGTTATGATTATGTCTTGTTTATTGATGAAGAGAGATATCTGCCGTTAAGAGTCGATTTATTAGATAAAAATAATGACATCATTGAACAATTTCGAGTAATCACAGTTAATGAAGGGAGTGAAGTCGAAACTGAACTTAATTCGTTACGTACCGTCAATATGCCACCTTTATTACTTGTACCAAAAGCTAAACCTCTGGTTTATAACTGGTCGGTTAGTCAATTGCCTGAGGGTTTTAAAGAGGTAAAACGTAGTCACCATCAGATTTCTGAAACCGAGTTTAGTCAGTCTATTTTATTTAGCGACGGTTTATTTGACTTCTCCATTTATGTTAATAAAAGTGGTCAACAGGTTAATTCGCCCGAACGCGATAAAATGTTGAGGTATGGTCGTAATACAATTTATACCTATGACAAAGAAGGCAATGAAATTACCTTTATTGGTCAATTACCATTTTCTACGGCACAGAAGATAGTCAACAGTGTTGTATTTACGAAAAAGTAAAAGGTATAAGTTATGGTTAAAGAGTGGGCAACAGTTATACATTGGCATGAAGGAAGAGCGTTATTACGCTATGGATCGTCTTCTGGCTGTGGTAGTTGCCAAGCTCGGGCTGCATGTGGCTCTTATTTATTAAATAAAATAGGGCCTGAGACAGTTCATCAACTCGAACTCCCCGTCGCACAACCTTTAGTCGAAGGGCAAAAAGTGGAAGTGGGTATTCCTGAAAATAATCTACTTCTTTCCGCAATGCTAGTGTATTTAACGCCACTTATTGGCTTATTTATTGTTGCAGGCATTGCGGGTCTTTGGTTTTCCAGTGAATTTGCTATTTTTTGCAGTGGACTTATGGGCGGTGTCCTTGGTTTCTTATTTGCTAAAAAAGTGGCGACCTGGTGGAGTAAAGATGAAGGTTTTGAACCTATTGTATTGCAAATAGGGCTTCCACCGAATGAACTTAGCGTTCAATTTCAAAAATAATGGGTTGATTAAACAGATGGGGCATTTGCCCCATTATTTTTGCCATGTTGCTTTTGTAATAATATCTATCTTAAATTAACGCGTTTCTATATCTGGAAATTACCCGCAAAAAATTACAAATAAATGCAAGTCTTAGCATAAATGTTTGTGTTTGATGAACGTTTCTTTGAGTATAATGTCTCTAGTGTGTAGAATGCGTCATCAATAATAACTCCTGCAATATAGAGTTTTCGCTTTGTGTCCATGAATGACTCCAAAGCCAGATTTATAGAGCAAAGCAATAGAGAAAAATAATTTCAGAATGAAAAACATACGTAACTTTTCCATTATCGCACATATTGACCACGGTAAATCGACGTTATCAGATCGAATTATTCAAATTTGTGGTGGCTTATCAGATCGTGAAATGGCTGCGCAGGTTCTTGATTCTATGGATCTTGAGCGTGAACGTGGTATTACAATCAAAGCGCAAAGCGTAACCTTGAATTACACCGCTGATGACGGTGAAGTTTATCAGCTTAACTTTATCGATACCCCAGGACACGTTGACTTCTCTTATGAAGTATCTCGTTCACTTGCTGCGTGTGAAGGCGCCTTATTGGTCGTTGATGCAGGACAAGGGGTTGAAGCGCAAACATTAGCAAACTGTTATACCGCGATGGATATGGATCTTACCGTCGTTCCAGTTTTAAATAAAATAGATTTACCAGCAGCAGAGCCTGAGCGTGTTGCTGAAGAAATTGAAGATATTGTGGGGATTGATGCTACAGATGCGGTGCGTTGTTCCGCAAAAACAGGTATAGGTGTTAAAGAAGTTATCGAACGCCTTGTGAAAGAAATTCCCGCACCTGAGGGTGATCCTGAAGCTCCATTGCAAGCACTGATTATTGACTCTTGGTTTGATAACTACCTTGGGGTTGTTTCACTGATCCGCGTTAAAAACGGTAAAGTCAGCAAGGGCGATAAAATTAAGGTAATGAGTACGGGACAGGTTTATAACATTGACCGTATTGGTATTTTTACGCCAAAACAAATCGACACTACATCATTAAATTGTGGTGAAGTCGGCTGGGTTGTTTGCGGTATTAAAGATATTTTAGGTGCGCCGGTTGGGGATACCTTAACTGCGGCACAAAAACCAGCAGATAAACCCTTACCAGGTTTTAAGAAAGTTAAGCCACAGGTTTATGCGGGGTTATTCCCAATTAGCTCTGATGACTATGAATCATTCCGCGATGCATTAGGTAAATTAAGCTTAAACGATGCGTCATTATTTTATGAGCCAGAAAGCTCATCCGCGTTAGGTTTCGGTTTCCGTTGTGGTTTCTTGGGTCTCCTTCATATGGAGATTATTCAAGAACGTTTAGAACGTGAATATGACCTTGATCTGATTACAACGGCCCCAACCGTAGTTTATGAAGTTGAAATGACTAACGGCGATATTATATCAGTGGATAGCCCATCTAAATTGCCTCCACTAAATAATATTGAAGAAATCAGAGAACCTATTGCTGAATGTCATATGTTATTACCGCAAGAATACTTAGGTAATGTAATTACTTTATGTATCGAAAAACGCGGTGTTCAAACCAATATGGTCTATCATGGTAATCAGGTTTCATTGACTTATGAAATTCCGATGGCTGAAGTGGTATTAGATTTCTTTGACCGCTTAAAATCAACATCACGCGGTTATGCTTCTTTAGACTATAACTTTATTCGTTTCCAAGGCTCTAACATGGTACGTGTAGATGTCTTGATTAATGGTGATCGCGTTGATGCTTTGGCATTGATTACACATAACGATAATGCACCTTATCGTGGGCGTGAGCTGGTGGAAAAGATGAAAGAATTTATTCCACGCCAACAGTTTGATATCGCCATCCAAGCGGCAATTGGCAACCATATTATTGCTCGTTCAACTGTTAAACAGTTACGTAAAAACGTATTAGCCAAATGTTATGGTGGTGACGTTAGCCGTAAGAAGAAACTGTTACAGAAACAGAAAGATGGTAAAAAACGTATGAAGCAGATTGGTAACGTAGAGCTACCACAAGAAGCGTTTTTAGCCATTCTTCATGTTGGTAAAGATAAATAATTTAAGGAGAAAACATGGCTAACACGTTTGCCTTGATCCTAACGCTGGCAACGCTAATAACAGGCGTTTTTTGGGGAATTGAGCGCTTTAAGCTCAAGCCAGCCCGAAAAGCAAAACTAAAGCGTCTTCAAGAGATGACGCAAGGGTCCGAGGATCAGCAAGAGTTAGCAAAATCAATTAATAAACCAAGCTGGGCAGAGACATTAGGCTCCTTATTCCCAGTTTTGATTATTGTTTTGGTTCTGCGTTCATTTGTGTATGAGCCGTTTCAAATACCTTCTCGCTCCATGATGCCAACCTTGTTAGTTGGCGATTTTATCTTGGTTGAAAAGTTTGCTTATGGATTAAAAGATCCAATTACGCAAACCACATTAATTAATACAGGGAAGCCAAAACGAGGTGATATCGCAGTATTTAAGTATCCTCGTG
Source organism: Proteus penneri (assembly GCF_022369495.1). NCBI lineage: Bacteria > Pseudomonadati > Pseudomonadota > Gammaproteobacteria > Enterobacterales > Morganellaceae > Proteus > Proteus penneri. The sequence goes on along the minus strand of NZ_CP059690.1, from coordinate 2,176,647 downwards.
ATCCTTCTACTGACTTTATTAAACGTGTTATAGGATTGCCAGGTGATAAAATTGTTTATGATATGATGTCGAAAAAACTTCATATCTATCCAAATTGTGATAAAGCCATTTGTAATGACGAAATATCAGTAACTTATGGTACTGCGTACCCAAGTGAATGGACGCTATTATTACAAAATGTACCAGGTGGCCAGCGTATTAATGGTATGAAATCCATTCCAATTGAGGAGCCTATTTCAACAGCAACTCAATTACGTGAAGAGGAAAGGGTAGAAACTATTGATAAAGTCTCTCACCGTATTATGACAATACCGGGTGATATGACAATGCCCGAGTTTATCCAACCAGGATTACCAGTCGGTACGTGGATTGTTCCTGAAGGTCATTACTTCATGATGGGGGATAATCGAGACGGTAGTTCAGATAGTCGCTTCTGGGGCTTTGTTCCAGAGAAAAACTTAGTCGGTAAAGCAACAACAATCTGGATGAGCTTCGAAAAAGTAGAGAATGAATGGCCAACTGGTGTTCGTCTCAGTCGTATCGGTGGCATTAAGTAACTATTGACAAAATAGCTACAGCATTCCTTTCTATCTCAGTGTAGAATATGCCACTTCTTTAATATGATTGGCTCCTGTTATTCACAGGAGCCAGTGCAAACGCAACAGTTCTGTTATCCAACCCGGTAATATCTCGTTGTCTTAAACAGATTTGTTGCGTGTGCTTCAAATTAAGTTATGGAAATTGATCGCACATGAATACTTTATTAGTAAACCAGTTACAAAAAAAACTGGGCTATACTTTTACGCAAAATGAATTATTACTACAGGCTTTAACGCATCGTAGTGCCAGCAGTAAACATAATGAACGTTTAGAATTTTTAGGTGATTCAATTCTAAGCTATGTGATTGCTAACGCACTCTATCATCGATTCCCTCGTGTTGATGAAGGGGATATGAGTCGAATGAGAGCAACGCTTGTTCGTGGAAACACGCTCGCTGAATTAGCGCGTGAATTTGAACTGGGCGAATGTCTACGTTTAGGCCCTGGGGAATTAAAAAGCGGCGGTTTTCGTCGTGAATCAATTTTAGCGGATACGGTGGAAGCTTTAATTGGTGCAATTTTCCTTGATAGTGATATTCAAAATATCGAAAAAATCATTTTAAACTGGTATGAAAATCGTTTGGCTGAAATCAGTCCAGGCGATAAGCAAAAAGATCCTAAAACTCGTTTGCAAGAATATCTGCAAGGCCGTCACTTACCATTACCTTCTTATAATGTGGTACAGGTTCGTGGTGAAGCCCATGATCAAGAGTTTACGATCCATTGTCAGATAAGCGGTATCGAACAACCTGTCAAAGGGATGGGTACGAGTCGTCGTAAAGCTGAACAGGCCGCTGCTGAACAGGCATTAATACAACTGGAGCTTGAATGAGCGAAGAACAAACCTATTGCGGATTTATTGCGATAGTCGGTCGCCCAAATGTGGGAAAATCAACACTACTGAACCAATTACTGGGGCAGAAAGTTTCTATTACATCACGTAAACCGCAAACTACGCGCCATCGTATTATGGGTATTGATACAGATGGTGCTTACCAAGCAATTTATGTGGATACACCAGGTTTGCATATTGAAGAAAAGCGAGCCATCAACAGACTAATGAACCGCGCAGCAAGCAGCTCGATTGGTGATGTTGAATTAGTTATTTTCGTTGTTGAGGGCACCAACTGGACGCCTGACGACGAAATGGTATTGAACAAATTAAAATCATTACGTTGCCCTGTTTTATTAGCAATTAATAAAGTGGATAACGTGATTGATAAAACCAAGTTACTTCCACACATTGGTTTTTTAAGCCAACAAATGGATTTTCTTGATGTCGTACCAATCAGTGCTGAAAAAGACATGAATGTCGATACGATAGCCAAAATCGTGCGTAATTGTTTACCAGAAGCTACGCATCATTTCCCAGAAGATTATATTACTGATCGCTCTCAGCGCTTTATGGCTTCAGAAATTATTCGTGAGAAATTGATGCGCTTTTTGGGTGAAGAATTACCTTATTCGGTCACTGTTGAAATTGAGCAATTTGTTACCAATGAGCGTGGTGGTTATGATATCCACGGATTAATTCTGGTTGAGCGTGAAGGCCAGAAGAAAATGGTTATTGGTAATAAAGGTGCGAAAATCAAGAAAATTGGCACTGAAGCCCGTATGGATATGGAAGACTTATTTGAAAACAAAGTTCACTTAGAACTTTGGGTGAAAGTCAAAGCTGGCTGGGCTGATGATGAGCGTGCTTTACGTAGTCTCGGCTATGTGGACGATTTAAAGTAGGTAACTAAAGTGGATGGCTGGCAACGTGCATTCGTTATCCATGCTCGACCTTACAGTGAAACAAGTTTATTACTCGATTTTTTCACTGAAAATGAAGGGCGAGTACGCATCTTGTCAAAAGGTGCGCGAGGCCGTCGTTCACCCTTAAAAGGGGCGCTACAACCTTTTACTCCTCTGCTCATTCGTTGGAGTGGGCGAGGAGAAATAAAAACACTTCGTGATGCTGAACCTATCTCTTTAGCATTACCACTGACAGGCTCTGTACTATACAGTGGCTTGTATCTTAATGAGTTATTGTCTCGGGTTTTAGAAAATGGTACGTCTTACAGTGTACTTTTTTTTGAATACCTCTCCTGCTTGCAAATTCTTGCTGCTAGCGAAACCACACCCGAAGCCGCACTAAGACGCTTTGAACTTGCGTTATTAACACAGCTTGGCTATGGCTTAGATTTTCTGCATTGTGCCGGAAGTGGAGAGCCTGTTTCCGATTCAATGACCTATCGTTATCGGGAAGAAAAAGGTTTTATTGCGAGTTTGGTGGTTGATCATAATAGTTTTACTGGATTTGAATTAAAATCCTTAGCTAGTCGAGAATTTCCTACTGTTGAAACATTAAAAGCGGCAAAAAGGTTTACTCGAATGGCATTGAAGCCTTACTTAGGCGGAAAACCATTAAAAAGTAGAGAACTTTTTAGACAATTTGCCATTAAAAAATCCCCAAAGGAAAAAGCATTGAAGGCAGAATAGTAATATTGTCTTTTTCTTCTCAATGGAATGTGTAAACTAAGGTAATGCAACGTTATTTTTCAGGAGAAGAGCATGTCTGATATTCTACTTGGTGTTAATATTGACCATATCGCCACCCTTCGTAATGCCCGAGGCACAACGTATCCCGATCCTGTTCAAGCGGCTTTTATTGCAGAACAAGCTGGTGCTGATGGTATTACTATTCATTTACGTGAAGATAGACGTCATATCACTGATCGCGATTTAATGCTGATAAGCCAAACAGTGCAGACAAGATTAAATCTGGAAATGGCAGTCACTGAAGAGATGATCGAGATAGCTTGTCAAACTCAGCCCGATTTTTGCTGTTTAGTACCTGAAAAACGCCAAGAAGTGACAACAGAAGGTGGTTTAGATGTTGTTGGCAATGAAGCAAAAGTTGCTGATGCCATTAAACGCTTATCTTTAGCAGGTATCAAAGTTTCTCTGTTTATTGATCCTGACCATGAACAAATTAATGCAGCCGACCGTGTTGGCGCGCCTTTTATTGAGATCCACACTGGTGCTTATGCTGACGCTGAAGATGAAATGGCTCAAGAAAAAGAGTTTATGCGTATACGTGATGCAGTGACTTATGCCGCATCTAAAGGCTTAAAAGTGAATGCAGGACATGGCTTGCATTACCACAATGTACAACGTATTGCTGCATTACCTGAACTTTATGAACTGAATATTGGCCATGCAATTATTGGTAGAGCCGTATTTAGTGGATTAGCACCAGCGGTTGAAGAAATGAAACGCTTAATGCGAGAAGCGCGTCGTTAATGGCTATTGTTGGCTTAGGTATGGATATCGTCGAGATATCACGCATTGAAGATATTATAGGGCGTTCTGGTGAACGCCTTGCTCGTCGCATCCTTACTGAAACGGAATGGGAAATCTATCAAACCCATAAACAGCCAATTCGCTTTTTAGCTAAGCGGTTTGCAGTAAAAGAGGCCGCGGCAAAAGCATTAGGAACAGGTATCCGTTTAGGATTGGCTTTTAATCATTTTGAAGTGCGTAATGATGAGTTAGGTAAACCCACATTGCATTTTTTAGCAGTTGCAAAAGAGATGGCAGAGAAAGCGGGGATAAACTCTGTTCACGTAACACTTGCTGATGAACAGCGTTATGCTTGTGCGACAGTTATTTTAGAAAAATAGCTCTCTTAGATTTATCACCCACAAAATCATCGATTAAGATTTAGATCTTATCTGCGTGGTGGATCAACACAAATTTTTCCCATAATTCATCTTGAGATTCAATATGAGTAGGATCAGTGATGATCGTATTGGTAATCGGACAAACCGATTGGCAAGTTGGTTTATCGTAATGTCCTACACATTCAGTGCAAAGATCAGGATTAATTTCATAAATATCATCCCCCATTGAAATAGCATCATTTGGGCACTCTGGTTCACACATATCACAGTTGATGCATTTCTTTGTAATTAGTAAAGCCATATCAGTCACTTAATATATAAATTATTAAATTTCAGTAACTTATATCTTGCACTTATATGTTACCATCTATCAGTTTTGTGTTGCTATATCCAATAAAGTAGTGCTTTATCATTCAAATAGGGATATCGCCTAAATTTTCTTGCTTAGTGAGAGATAAGCAAAGGAAGATAAGATTACCATTTCTAGGGCATTTCCTAAAGTAACATCATTCAAATGACCTATCAGATTATGTGAAGAAGAAACTAAAAGTTAATCTTCACGATATTTGTCATAAACAATTCAAGACAATCTCTTTAGTTATCAATAGAAAACAGGGTACAATATCCCGCTATATGATAATGAAGAGATATCCTTGTGAATAAAGTTAAAGATGATATTTATTGGATGCATAAAGCGATTGAGCAAGCGCACAAAGCACAAGAGATAGGCGAAATTCCGGTGGGTGCGGTATTAGTCGTTGATAATAAAATCATTGCTAAAGGGTGGAATCATTCAATTATCGATAACGATCCTACAGCACATGCAGAGATTATGGCATTACGCAAAGGTGGGAAGCATTTGCAAAATTATCGTCTCCTCGATGCTACTCTCTATATTACTCTCGAACCTTGTGTGATGTGTGCTGGCGCGATTGTACATAGCCGTGTAAAACGCGTGGTTTATGGCGCCTCAGATTTAAAAACAGGTGCAGCGGGCTCATTTATTGATATCTTACAGCATCCCGGCATGAATCATAAAGTTGAGATAACTTCAGGTGTATTAGGTGAAGAGTGTTCACAGCTTTTAAGCCAATTTTTTAAGATGAGAAGGGCTGAAAAGAAACAACTTAAAAAGCAAAATAATAGTCCTGTTTTAGCAAATACAGAGCAAGCAACAAAAGAATAGATATCTGTTTACTGATAATTAAGGGTATAGGTTGCTTGTGCTTGGAAAGGGCCTGTTAACAATGTTTGATTTTTCAGCGCAGAGGGTGATGCTTCAACATATGTCATAAAATTAAACTGAATACGTTTATTATTAAGAAGTTGAGTTGAGCTCGGTTTTTTTAATTGAATTATATTGCGTTGCATATCAGTAAATACAATTCCAATACTTTTAGGATCTTCAGATCCTGTACCAACAACAGCAAGATGATTCGACATAGTCGGATGCTCTTTCCCATCAAGTGTAATTGTGACACTTTTATAAATGTCTTGGCTGCAATTTTCTAAACTAATACTAAAAGCAACGGGTTCACTTTTTTGAAAGGTATAGAGATCTTTGGCGGATATCTGCTTAAAATCGATTACTTTATTTTCATCACCAGCAACTATGGTACAACCATGTGCAACCACAACGCCTTTAAATTCCATATCACCGCCAATCAGCTCTGTAGCAGCAAAGGCAGAAGGTGATAGTAATAATAAAAGAGAAATAGCAGATTTTATTATTGGAGTTCCCATTACATAAACTCCGCAACTAATGTGGCATGTGCTGAAAACTCGCCTTCTGTAATTTTGCTACCTGTTTTTGCAATGGGAGCCGCAGTAACTTCCCAATTACCTTTAAAATTATTCAGCTTCCCGACAGAAAAATATTGATTAGGTGGCACAATCGCTCCTGATTTGTCTCTTAAAACAATCCCCAAATTTGTCCTATCTACAGGTCCTGTGGTACCAAGATAATTAGGATTAAAACTAGCGATACCTGAGCTTCCTGTTTGAATTTTAAACATAATTCGACTGTTAGGATTAGTAAAACTACCACCTTCACATTTTATTGGAATATTGCGTGTGATCTTGTAGTTTTGGCCATTCAAATAGTCAGAAGTATTACCAACATTGCCAAAATCAAAGGTAATTGGGGAACCGTTATTAAAGATACATTTATCTTCAGTTGTGATGATCCCTGATGTAATAATCAGTTTAGATATAGGTTCGTTACCATATTCTGTCGGCTTGTTTCTGTAGCTTACCATGGCATACATTTGTGCAAGAGATTGACCATTTAAGCTTACTCCGTTAATAATCGGTTTTCTTAAACGGAAAGTAAGTTCTCCACTGCTACCTGATGCGATATGAGGTTTGGGAGAATTAGGTCTTGTACAACCTTGCAGATTATTTCTTTTGTTTTCTTTATTTTCAAAAGGGACTGTAGGGAGAGGATCTGGACCCCAAATTTCAAATTTAATACGAACATCTACGTATTCATTTAATTGATAAAAATTGCCACCAACAGGAATTAAGTCGGTTGTTGCTTTAAAGTAAGTTAATGCTCTTTTATCAATATTTGTGCTAGGGCAATGTACCGTACCATCATAGCGATCTGGCAAGGAAAATCTAACCGTCGTTGTTTCACCTGCTCGATTATTAGGGAACGTTGTGTTATCTAATGCAGCATAAAAAATATTAGGTCCGCCATTGGTTGTTACCTCCCCTTGTAGATAAGCCATAGCTGAAATTGGCATTAATGAGAAAATGCCGGTAAAAAATAGCATTACTGATTTGGAATGAATGTTTTTTTTATTTAATTGCATTTTATTCCTACCGGCGTCAAGTTAATTAATATTTTGGTTGTTGGTCTTTCGGTGCTGCTTTACAGCTATTTTGTTGGCAAACAAATTTTAATTCTGGATGCCCACCGTAATCATTTACATACATCATGTAAAATTGATTGACGTTACTCGTTTTAACTGGAATTTCCAGTGATGATTTAGGCGCAACCATTAAACCAGGAAAAGTGGTTAACTTATCGCTATCTTCACCATTCAATTTATTAGAAAGCCCAATAATTGTGATGTAGTAAGGTGTTGGGTTTTCGGCAATAAATTGATTACCTTGTTTTTTAAATACTAATTGGTCTTGCCAAATCATGCCCGGTTTTTCAGGAATAATAGCAGTTGGGCGGTAGAATAATTTAATGCGAGACTGCATTGCCATTTGCAACACATTCGCTTGTTTTGGTGCCGGAGGAATTTCACGAACATTTAAATAAAACAATGATTCTCTATCTTGTGGCAAAAGCCCAATTTCTGCTGTTTTGGTAATTCTGACAACACCTTTTTGGTCACCATCAAGACGCTGTAAGGGCGGTAACGCCACTAAAGGAGATGCGATTTTTTGTCCGTGTTCATTTTCAACCCATGATTGCGCTAAAAAAGGAATATCAGGGCTAGTATTTTTTAAGTTTACGCTTGCTGAGTTTTCGTTGCCCATAAGCACAACGCGAGTTCTATCTAATGACACGCCCGCTTGAGTCGTACCCACTATGCTGAGTGCAATTAATGAGCCACAAAAAAGCGTTTTGAGTGTGTTGAATGAGTTCATACAATTATCTCTAGTAATTCATTTTGTTCATTAAAATCCCTGACATAATAATGATTCACGTTTTAGTGGATCGTTAATTACGGCTGGAATTGTAATCGTACACTGGGTTTTACCACCCCAAATCACGTTTAATGATTCATTAAGGTTAACACCAGCGATATAAACTAAACCATCTTCCATTACCATTCCCATATTTTCACCGTTTTTATTGGTAATTTCGGCACCAAATGGTGGGTATGCTTGATCGACAGTTCGTAAGATAGCCATTAGGCGTTCACCTTGTCGAACAGGAAATTTATAGTAGCCAATCGCACCTTCAGTTAACGTTGCAGAAGTAATGGCTTTATGTGTTTCAATATCTGAATCCATTTTATCAACATCAATACGAGCATCAACATTGTTATAACTGGTTAAGTCAGTTAATACTCCAATACCAAATAGGTTGGTTGTTGTGCTTTGATTATTAAATGGCACACCTGCAACGCCATCTGTATCAACCATCATTCGAGCTGTACTCGATGTCATGCTGCTACTATGTAATGCAGCACCTTGACGAGTAGCTGTAAATCCGCCTTTTACTGTTGCACCTACAGCAACATAGTTATCTTGTTGATAGCTTGCATTGGCATTAATTTCTGCATATTGCGAGCGGTATTGATAATAACCATCAGTATTCGCTTTATTATCTGAGCTTAAACCAGCTCGGATACGCCATAGATTATTATAATTGCTATTATCAGAATAAGAGGCCATTTGGTTCACCTTTCCGTTACTGTCTTGCAAGCTATAACCAAGGCTTTTGCTACTTCCTAATGGAACTGAAATATTGAAAGAAATACTGTCATCAGTATTTCCTTTATGCTGAGTACGGAATGCTGATAAGTTAGTATTAATTTGTTCTATACCCATAATAGAAAAATTGCGACTTACCGTAACACCATATTGTTCTTGTGTATTTTTATCCCAATAGTTTTGGTGTCGATAAGATAGATAAAGTGTTGTCGATTTTTCAATATCATCAGCCCAAAAAGTTTTGTTACCTGTAATGGTATACATCTCTTTTTCATAACCATTGTTATTAATATTGTTATAACGCTCATCTATATATTGAGAGAAAGAGCGGAATGTTTTCTCTGAAAAACGGTAACCAGCAAAAGTAATCGTACTATGGTACTCATCGAATGTTTTAGCGTAGTTCAGTTTGAATGACATCCCGTTGATATTCTCATTATCATAGGTTTTGCTATAAGATTGAGTAATATCACCTGAAAGGGTACCTAAACGTCCCATATCGTGACCTAAGCCTAATGACCACGCATTGTAATCTTTAACTGTTAACAAAACTCCGCCATACAGTGACCATGTGTTGTTCATACCCCATGAAAAATCGCCTTGATAAAAAACAGGCCCCTGCATTTTATGGTTGTTGAGTGATGACTGACCGATTGATGTGTTATAGCGCACTGAACCTGGGCGAGTCATATAAGGTAGATTGGCTGTTTGTACTTGGAATTCGTTTACTTTACCGTTTTGCTCTTCAACTCTGACATTTAATTGACCTTGTACCGTATCTTGTAAATGTTTAATAGCAAAAGGGCCCGCAGGTACGGTGGTTTCATAAATTAAGCGACCATTTTGCGTTACCGTTACTTTAGCATTAGTGTTTGCGATACCATGAATTTCAGGTGCATAACCTTGCAAAGACGGGGGCAACATTCTTTCATCACTTTGTATATTGGCGCCTGTAAAACGAAAACTATCAAAAACTTGGGAGTTTAAATAAGTTTCACCAAGCGTTAATTTTGCTGCTTGGTTAGGTAATGGTTTATATGCGTAAATCTGATTCCAATCAAAACTATTGTTTGATGAGTATTCAGATGAATAATTTCCTTGATATTCAGCACGTAATCGCCATTCACCAAGGTTAATCCCTGCTTGCCCATATCCTGTCAATGAATTGTTATTATTACCTTTATTAGGACGTGTCGATGTCCCTGTTAAGGTATAGTCAACTAATAGCCCAGATACACCCGGATCCCACAATTCAGGTGGCGTCCAATCCGTATCTTCATACTTCATTAGTGAGCGAGGTATAACAATATCGAGAACACCACCATCATTTTTGATAGAGATACCCGGTAATTGACTAATATCGAAACAATCTGGTGAGATTTCTTCGATAAATTTTTGATTTTCTTCGTTAACTGTTAATTTTTTTAGAAGAGTAGGGTCAATACAAGCGATGGAGTAATTGGGTTTCACTTCAACATAATTAATGTTTTGGCGAGGGAAATCACGGCCGTTTATACGGATATCTAAGTAGTAGATACCCGGAATGATGTAATTAGAGGTTGCAAAACGAGATAAATCGACATTATCTCTGTCTTCGGCATCTAGCATATGAATGTTAAATTCCACAGAATCATCTTGCTCGGCTTTAGCGACAAACGTTAAGCACAATAGCAAAATGGCACAAATGTTTTTCCATATTGTGCTGTGAAAAAAAGAAATTAACATGAATAAACGCCTAATTATTAATAAAATAAAAACCAATTAAATAATGAATATTTATTTAATTAATTTTTATTTTATTCTTATTAAATTGAAGTGTTTTATCAAATTTAACGCAGAGGAAATCCCCTGCGTTAATGCAGTAATTTATTATTTAATTAATTAAAATAAATAAAACGATTACTGATAATCAACTTGGAAGTTGATAACGGCTTGGAATTCACCAGGAGTTACAGTAGCGTCAGCTGATTCAGCTTGAACGTAAGCAACGAATGGGATTTTAGAAACGCCATTAACTAATTGTACAGGTGTTGTTGCTGTGTTCCATTTTACTGATTTGCTGCCAGCATCCATTAAACCGATACCTGCGCCAGAAGCTGAGCCAGATACGAAAGAAGCTAAGTCTTTATTTGTTGCATTAACAACGCTTGGTGTATAGCTAACAGTAGCTGTTTTTGCTACGGTAGTATCACAGTCTTGTAATTCGATATCTTTTTTAACGTTACCTGCTTTCTGCATATTTGCTAATGCAGAAGTTGGGATTTCACTGAAGTCAACAATAACAGGGCTTGAAGAAGCGGCTAATCCACAAGCTGAATTAACAATTTCACCTTTTAATTGAATTTCGCCTTTAGTTGCGCCAATTTTTGGTGCAGGAGTTTCAGCAGTTGCAACAGAATTAATACCAAATACTAAAGCAGCAGCTAAAGCAATTTTACTCAGTTTCATTATAAATAATCCCTTGAAGATCGTGCGTATTATTACTTGTAGAAAATAATATTAATGTCGGAATATAAAAATTGATTTGCATTATATTTCGAGTTGTTTCGAATAATGACTGGTTTATATGATATCAATAAAGGTGCTCTGTTTGATATAACGTTTTGTTGATTTCCTCAATTTTCATATTTAATCTCGCCTATTCCATATTAATAGAGTTTTGTATAGGTTTATTATTTTTATTACTCTCTTTATGGGTTAAAAAGTTTATCAGGCAGATAAATTTAATAGACAATATAATTAACATTATTTTAACTTTACAAAAGGTAAGGTTCTTAACATTAGGTTAAGAAAATTAATAAAAACAATTATAGATTATCATAATATATATAATTCAATAAGTTAGATGTTAATAAAGAAGTGGTTGAGTTAATTTTTGACGAAAAAAAAGTTTTTAACAAAACAATAATCATAAAATGAATAATAACTAATGAGATAATTCCTACGTATTTAAGTTAATTTTTTCTTATATTTTACCTATTCTGATACTCTTAAAATGACTAGTTAGGTTATTTTAAATACAATTTACTCATTGGCTGAGTGTTTTTACTAATGAGTGTTACATTTTTTAACACATGAGTTTTCCCTATTTTTTGGAAAAAAAACTTGAAAAAATGTAACAATTCTTAGTATTAAGAAAATATTAATTTAGGGATTACTTTATGACAGGAAAGATTTTTCAATAGAGAAATGAAATAAATAAGCCTCTATAAAAGAGGCTATGCTGTTTAATTGGTTGTTTTTAAGTACAAAAAATTATTGATAAGCCATATCTTGAGTCAACGGTGAGCTTCCTTGTTCTTCATCATCCTCTTGATCTTTAGATAATATTTTATTTTTGCTCTCTTTGGCTTGAAGGTAACCAACAAGGCTGAGTTGATATCGTCGAATGTTTTCAACATAGCGATAAGCCTCATGCCCTCTGGCATAGCCATAAGGGAGATTTTCATAATATTTCTTTTGGCTAAGTAGAGGTAATCTTGATTTTACATCTAGCCAACTGTCAGGATCGGCATTTTGTTGCTCAGTAAGTCTTCTGGCATCAAGCATATGGCCAAATCCTATATTATATGCTGCTAATGCAAACCAAATTCTTTCATCTTCAGGGATAGAATCTGGTAAACGCGAAAGGAGATGCTTAAGATATTGCGCTCCACCTCGAACACTCTCTTCAGGATCAAGCCTATCAGTAACGCCCATACTTGATGCCGTGGGACGAGTTAACATCATTAATCCTCTCACTCCAGTTGGTGATGTAGCATGAGGGTCCCAATGTGATTCTTGCCATGCCATAGCTGCCAATAACCGCCAATCGAAAGTATCTGCATATTTTTCAAAAAGGGGCTGATAGTTTGGTAAAACAGAATCTATCGCCGTAATAAAAGAGATAGTATCGAAGTAATCAAACGAACCCACATGGCCAAAATACTTTTCTTCAAGTCTTGCTAATACATCTTCTTGAGATAATTGATTAAAGTAATCAAGCATCGCCGCATATAAGCTGTTATCTTCACTATCCGGCAAATACCATGTTAATGGTCGGCTTTCCGTGACTTCAAACCCTACGGCAACATTTGGATGAATGCGTTGTTGTACTGCAACACTGATTGAGTCTGCTAACACATAGGTTATTTTGCCTTCAGATAATGCTTCTAGCAGTTGTGAGGTCGTCTGATTATCTGATTCTTCCCATTCAAGCTCGGGATATTGCGTCTCTTTTAATGTTCGCAATAAACTTGCATGAGCAGAGCCAGCCGTGACAACAAGGCGCCCATCTAACGTATCAAAGCTACGTGGCCTTAATGTCCCTTTACGGTAAATGAGCTGTTGAGAAACTGAAAAGTAAGCAGGGCCACTGCGTGTCTTATCTAATCTCTCTTGATTATAAAGTAATCCGGCGGCGATAAAATCAGCTTTATTATTCTCCAGATCATCAAACATTTGGTTGATATTTGTCCGCATATTAACGACAAGTTTCACGCCTAAGTAGTCTGCAAAGCGTTTAACTAATTCATAATCGAAACCTACGGGGTCCTTTTTATCGTTCATCGTTATCAATGGTGAAGGTATCGTACTAATTCTTAACTCACCACGAGATAAAATCTTATTTATCTGCGCTTTTTGCCTATCTGGCCATGTAATATTCAATGCGATAATGGCCGCTGAAAAGAGCGCTATGATAACGATAACGAAATAGTTTATCCTTATATTATTCAATAGGTTGGTTCTCGTTAACGTTGTTTATTGTTGTGTGTAAAATCGTCATTTTAACATGGATAAATTTCCAGTAATCGAGCATTTTGCTTAACATATTGGCAAGACGCAACTTGATTACACCAATTAATCATTAAAACACTCTAAGTTAAATGCCGTTATTTTGTTCACGCAAACGGTTTCGTCTGGACGGTTATTCTATTATACTAGGCGAGTTTCCCCTGAATGATTGATCAGGCTAGCTGCTAAAAGAGAGAACTCAATACTATGGAAATCCTGCGTGGCTCCCCCGCTTTATCCGCGTTTCGTATTAATAAATTACTCACTCTATGTCAGGAAAATGCTCTTCCTGTACAAAGTATATACGCGGAATTTGTCCATTTCGCGAAAGTGGAAGGGCAGTTATCTGAAGATGACCAAATTAAATTACGTCAACTACTGCATTATGGGCCTTCATTAACAGAACATGAGCCTGTTGGGGAAATGCGAGTTGTTACGCCTCGCCCAGGAACAATTTCACCTTGGTCTTCTAAAGCGACAGATATTGCACATAATTGTGGTTTAGCCAAGGTTGTCCGAATTGAACGTGGTATCGCTTACTTTATTGAATGCGGTACGATGACAGACACTCAGTGGCAACAACTTTATGGTTTTATTCATGATCGAATGATGGAAACCATTTTCTTAAATTATCAAGATGTAAATGCACTTTTTGCCGAGCAAACGCCAGCACCACTAAAAACGATTGATGTTCTTGCAAGAGGCAAGGATGCACTGGTAAAAGCGAATATCGAAATGGGATTAGCGCTGGCAGATGATGAAGTTGATTACCTAGTCGATGCATTTAACCGCTTACAACGTAATCCAACTGATGTTGAGCTTTATATGTTTGCACAAGCCAACTCTGAACATTGTCGCCACAAAATATTTAATGCAGATTGGATAATTGATGGTAAAGCTCAAGATAAATCATTATTTAAAATGATTAAAAATACGTTTGAGCAAACGCCTGATTATGTCATGTCTGCTTATAAGGATAATGCTGCTGTAATGGAAGGCTCTGTGGCAGGGCGTTTTTATCCTGATGCTGAGAAAGGGCATTACCATTATCATCAAGAACCCGTACATATCTTGATGAAAGTGGAAACACATAACCACCCAACGGCGATTTCACCTTGGCCAGGGGCTGCAACAGGTTCTGGTGGTGAAATTCGAGATGAAGGTGCAACGGGGCGTGGTGCAAAACCTAAAGCGGGTCTAGTTGGATTTTCGGTTTCTAATTTACGTATTCCTGGATTTGAACAGCCTTGGGAAGAAGATTTTGGCAAACCAGAGCGAATTGTTAATGCATTAGATATTATGACCGAAGGCCCATTAGGTGGTGCAGCATTTAATAATGAGTTTGGTCGTCCGGCATTACTAGGCTATTTCAGAACTTATGAAGAACAAGTTAATAGTCACAATGGCGTTGAAATTCGCGGTTACCATAAACCAATCATGTTAGCAGGGGGAATTGGTAATATTCGTGAAGATCACGTACAAAAAGGTGAAATTACTGTTGGTGCTAAGTTGATTGTACTTGGTGGACCATCTATGAACATTGGCCTTGGTGGTGGTGCAGCTTCTTCTATGACATCAGGCCAATCTGATGCGGACTTAGATTTTGCTTCTGTTCAACGTGATAACCCAGAAATGGAACGTCGTTGTCAAGAAGTTATCGACCGTTGTTGGCAATTAGGTGACGATAACCCAATCTTATTTATTCATGACGTTGGTGCTGGTGGCCTTTCGAATGCAATGCCTGAATTAGTCAATGATGGGGGTCGTGGTGGTCGTTTTGAATTACGCGATGTTCTTAATGATGAACCGGGTATGAGCCCACTTGAGATCTGGTGTAATGAATCTCAAGAGCGTTATGTATTGGCGGTATCACCTGAAAAAATGCCTCTTTTTGATGCGTTATGCCAACGTGAGAGAGCACCTTATGCTGTAATTGGTGAAGCTACGCAAGAGCGTGAATTAGTATTAAACGATACACACTTTGATAATAAACCTATTGATATGCCATTGGACATATTATTAGGTAAAGCACCTAAAATGTTACGTGATGTGAAATCACAAAAAACAGAAGGTGTGTATCTAGATCGTAAAGATATTGATTTAAAAGATGCCATATATCGTGTTCTTCATTTACCTGCTGTTGCTGAAAAAACCTTCTTAATTACCATTGGTGACCGTTCAGTAACGGGTATGGTTGCGCGAGATCAAATGGTTGGTCCTTGGCAAATTCCTGTTGCTAACTGTGCTGTTACCACAGCAACATTAGATAGCTATTATGGTGAAGCAATGTCGATCGGTGAACGCGCGCCAATCGCACTATTAGATTTTGCTGCATCTGCACGTATGGCTGTCGGCGAAGCGTTAACAAATATGGCGGGTTGTGATGTGGAAGCGCTTAATCGTATTAAACTTTCGGCTAACTGGATGTCGGCAGCAGGCCATCCTGGTGAAGATGCGGGTTTATATGATGCAGTGAAAGCCATTGGTGGAGAGTTATGTCCAGAGTTAGGCATTACTATTCCTGTGGGCAAAGATTCAATGTCAATGAAGACGCGTTGGCAAGATAAAGATGGGAAAACCAAAGAGGTTACTTCTCCATTATCTTTAGTTATCACGGCATTTTCTCGTGTTGAAGATGTGCGTAAAACAGTGACACCTGAATTATCAACACAAGCAGGAAATCGCCTATATCTAATTGATTTGGGAAATGGGCATAACGCATTAGGTGCGACGGCACTAGCACAAGTTTATCGTCAACTCGGCCAAAAAGCGGCAGATCTTCGTAATGTTGAGCAGTTAAAACAGTTCTTTAATGTAATGCAACAATTGGTTAATGAGCGCAAATTGTTGGCCTATCACGATCGTTCTGATGGTGGATTATTTGTCACTCTTGCAGAAATGGCATTCACAGGCCATTGTGGCTTACATGTTGATATCAGTGCGTATGATGAAGATATTTTAGCTGGACTCTTTAATGAAGAGCTTGGTGGCGTGATCCAAATTAGTGCTGAACATCAAGAGGCTGTTGAAGCATTATTTGCTGAATATGGCTTATCGGATTGTTTACACTATTTAGGTCAAGCAACAGAAAATGACGCCATTATTATCCAAAGCCGTGAAACTGAAGTTTATAATGAAAAACGCAGTACCTTGCGTCTTTGGTGGGCAGAAACAACATGGCAAATGCAACGTTTACGCGATAACCCTGAGTGTGCAGATGAAGAGCATCAAGCAAAACAAGATCTCAACGATCCGGGGTTAAATGTGAATTTAACCTTTGATCCAAATGAAGATATTGCTGCACCTTATATTGCAACAGGAAGCCGTCCTCGTATTGCGGTATTAAGGGAGCAAGGCGTCAACTCTCATGTTGAAATGGCGGCTGCTTTTGACAGAGCGGGTTTTGATGCTATTGATGTTCATATGAGTGACTTACACTCCTCACGACGTTCACTTAGTGATTTTGATGTGCTGGTGGCGTGTGGTGGATTCTCTTACGGTGACGTATTAGGCGCGGGTGAAGGTTGGGCGAAGTCTATTTTATTTAACTCTCGCTTACGTGATGAATTTGCTCAATTCTTTGAACGCCAAGATACCTTATCCCTTGGGGTCTGTAATGGTTGCCAGATGATGTCAACATTATCAGAACTTATTCCGGGTGCAGATTTGTGGCCTCGTTTTGTGCGCAATCGTTCTGAGCGTTTTGAAGCACGTTTTAGTTTAGTGAAAGTGACAGAAAGTCCATCGTTATTACTGCAAGGTATGGTGGGTTCGCAAATGCCTATCGCAGTTTCTCATGGTGAAGGTTTTGCTGAATTCCGTGATGCAGAGCAATTAGCACAACTAGAAGCTCAAAATTTAGTGGGATTACGTTTTGTCGATCACTATGGTAATCCAACAGAACAATATCCATTAAACCCTAATGGCTCAGTTAAAGGGATCACTGCTGTTACGACAAAAGATGGTCGTTCAACCATTATGATGCCTCACCCAGAACGCGTGTTTAGAACAATTAGTAATTCTTGGCATCCAGATAACTGGGGCGAAGACAGCCCTTGGATGCGATTATTCCGTAATGCAAGAAAGCAATTTGATTAATCAAAAGTCATCTTGTCTTAGTGATAAACAAATAAAGCCTCTACATTGTTAGAGGCTTTATTTCATTGATAATAAAAGAATTATTTATTGTTGTGTAAAAACGACGACATTCACTATTTTATGTGTCTCCTTTTGGCGACATATATATTATTGAAATATAAGTAATTATAAAATTTAGGGTAACTCTGTCTGGATATGGAGACAGCTTGGTTGTTTTATAACTAGATAAAAAAGAGTTATACATAAAATATCAGAGGGTTGTTTTTATTTTTTGTTATTTTTCAATATATTAAACAATTACTTTGAAGGTTGGCACGCCTTGTGCATTATATAAATCAGTTGCTCATTCAACTTTTTATGTCGGTCCACAATAATGGGTGGGAACATACCACATAAGCCAGGAATGACGCCAGAGTAAGGTGCCTACCGTCCAACATCATGATACTCGTCTTCGGACCTTATCAAACACAGGGCGACACGTGGAGTGAGGCACCACCTTCATTCTCTTTTAGAGAAAAAAGAGATGAAATATTGACGAGCGGAATATCTCAATAAGATATTCCGCTCTCCCACTTCTAGAGCCTGTCGCATTTCCTCTATTGTGTTTGTTCTCTTGCCTGATTTTCCTAATGTCGGACTTTTTTCTTGTTATCAAGTCATGTAGCATCGCATTACTCTAATAGGTGTTGAGATGATTTCATTGAAAAAGTGGCGTATTTTTCCTCGTTCTTTAAGACAGCTCGTGATAATGGCATTTTGGATGGTGCTATTACCTTTACTTGTCCTTGCTTATCAAGCTTATCAAAGTCTCGATCAATTAAGTAATCAAGCAGCAATTACTAATAAAAATGCATTGGCCGATACTGAACGCAGTGAAGTTATGCGAAATTTAGCTATTGAGATGGAAGGAAACTATCGTCGTTATTGTGTTTTACGTGATAAGACTGATGATGATATGTACCAACAACGCTATCAGCAATACACCAAACTTTTCTCAACATTACAGCAAACCATAATTCCACTTTCTTCATCTAAAGAAGCCGACGTGCTTAATTCTTCACTTGAAAAGCTAAAGTCTATTCAGTGTGAAAGCAGTGAGCCTACGAAAGAGATGCAACAAGCTCTTGAGCAGTTCTCTTATGCCAATAATCGTATTGTTGTCTTAACCAAAGAGATTATTTTTAGTCGCGGTGAACAACTTCAAATGGCAATTGCTGAGAAAGGACGCTATTTCGGTTGGCAAAGCCTTATCGTTTTTGTTTTCAGCTTGATCCTCATCGCGCTATTTACTCGAATGATTATTGGTCCTGTTAAAGGGATTGAAAAGATGATCAACCGATTAGGTGAAGGTCGAACGCTTAGTAACAATTTGGATTCTTTTCAAGGACCGCGAGAACTGCGATCGTTAGCTCAACGCATTATTTGGTTAAGTGAACGATTAGCATGGCTTGAATCACAACGTCATGAGTTTTTACGTCATATTTCTCATGAGTTAAAAACGCCACTTGCTAGTATGCGGGAAGGTACTGAATTATTAGCCGATGAAGTTGCGGGTCCTTTAACGCTCGATCAAAAAGAAGTGGTTTCTATTCTTGATAATAGTAGTAAACAGTTACAGTTATTAATTGAACAACTACTTGATTATAATCGTAAACTTTCTGAGGTTCCTCAGCAAATTGAAGAGGTCGATTTAACTCATTTAGTGAATGATGTGGTATTAGCACACAGCTTACCTGCCAGAGCAAAAGAGATTAAAACGATAATTTCACTTAATCTGACAAAATGTCGAGCAGAAGCGACATTATTATCACGAGTTATCGACAATCTCTATTCGAATGCGGTGCACTATGGTGCCGAATCAGGTAATATCTGGATCTCTAGTTATCAAGTTGAACAGAAAATAGTTATTGATATAGCCAATAAAGGAACACCGATCCCTGAATCTGAACAAAAAATGATTTTTGAACCCTTTTTCCAAGGTTCTTTGCTACGTAAAGGGGCTGTCAAAGGAAGTGGTTTAGGTTTGAGTATTGCTCATGACTGTATCAAAAGAATGGAAGGTGAATTAAGTGTTGTTCCTTCTGACTATGCTGATGTCTGTTTTCGTATTGAATTACCGCTACTTTCTGAGATTAAATAATGCAAATCAGGTCACAAAAACAAGCATCTCCTCATCATGAATATAAAAAAATAAATAAGAAGATGCTTGGTATTGAATGGTTATTTATGGCCCCTGCATCAACTAGAAAAATCGCATTAAATTGGAAGCAATGTTTCTTGTTTATTATGCTTCCACTGGTTCTTTCAGGGTGTACACCAAAGTCGCTCACTAATACACTAGAGCCTGAGCAAGAAATTCCCGTTGTTAAACAAAAAACGATTGATTATCGTTGGGCTGAATGTAAAACCTTAAGCTCATTTTATGATGAAGGCATTAATAACGCACTTTATTGGTTACGTGTTATTGAATGTACAAACCGCATAATGACGACTGAAGCACAACGCCAAGCAAGCAATGTTATCATCACTGGTTGGGATGATGCATTTTATAAAAGTATTCTATTAGAACGTGCTGGAATGACGATTGCCGAACGTCGAACACAATTAGTGTTATTAGAAAGCTATAAATTACAATTTCCGAGTTCTATGCGGGTTCTATTATCGATATGGATTGAGAACCAAACACTCATTCTCTCTTTAGCTGAAGAAAAGAATCGCTATCGTCGTTTAACTACAGATACAGATAATAGAATTGATGCGCTAAGAAAAGAGAATAATGCGTTACAACATGAACTGAGTGTCACGCTGAAAAAGCTTGAGAGCCTTACCCAAATTGAACGACAGTTATCGAATAGAAAACAGAGTGGTTCTGTTGATTCGTTATCGCAAAATGAAGATTTAGCTGAGAGCGCAACTGCAACATCTGCGGAAACAGAAAAAGTGAATGCAGAGAAAACTACCACTGAAAAAACTGTTGTTGAAAAAACGACTGAAAAACCGGTTTCGACACAATCGATAACAGATAAGCCAAAGGGTGAGGAAAAACAACCTTCTGCCACAGCGGTTAAACCAGAGCCTTCAAAACCAGAGTCTACGAAAGCCGAATCAACGAAATCTGAGGCGGTAAGATCAGAACCAGTCAAAACTGATACTGACACGCAAAGCTCAAAACCGACTGAAGCAGGTTCTAAATAAGGAGAATGTGCATGGCTGGCCATAAATCAGCAAATCTTTTACTTGTCGATGACGATCCTGGGTTATTAAAGTTACTTGGCATGCGATTAACAAGTGAAGGTTTTCATATCTTCACCGCTGAAAGTGGACAAGAAGCACTAAAACTTCTCTTAAAAGAAAAAATAGATCTTGTTATTAGTGATCTCCGAATGGATGAAATGGATGGTATGGCGCTGTTTGCTGAAATACAACGCCAGCAACCAGGTATGCCTGTTATCATTCTTACCGCCCATGGCTCTATTCCTGATGCAGTGGCTGCAACGCAGCAAGGTGTATTTAGTTTTTTAACTAAACCCGTTGATAGAGATGCACTTTATAAAGCGATTGATGAAGCACTTGAGCTTGTGACTATTGTTTCAGATGAAGAGTGGTCAAAAGATATCGTGACACGTAGCCCGCAAATGCTACGTTTATTAGAGCAAGCAAAGTTAGTTGCACAATCTGATGTCAGTGTACTTATTAACGGTCAAAGTGGCACAGGTAAAGAAGTGCTTGCTCAAGCTATTCATCGTGCCAGTCCTAGAGCGAAAAAACCTTTTATTGCCATTAACTGTGGCGCCTTACCTGAGCAACTTCTAGAGTCTGAATTATTTGGCCATGCGAAAGGCGCTTTTACAGGAGCAGTGAGTAGTCGTGAAGGTCTATTTCAGGCAGCTGAAGGCGGCACATTATTTTTAGATGAAATTGGCGATATGCCAATGGCATTGCAAGTTAAGTTATTACGTGTTTTACAAGAGCGAAAAGTTCGTCCATTAGGCAGTAATCGCGATATTGATATTGATGTACGTATTCTTTCTGCAACGCATCGTGATTTACCTAAAGCGATGGAACGTAATGAATTTCGTGAAGATCTATTCTATCGTTTAAATGTGGTTAACTTACGTATACCGACATTAAGTGAGAGAGCCGAAGATATTCCCGTTCTTGCAAATCATCTACTACGTGAATCGGCTAAACGCCATAAGCCTTTTGTTCGAAGTTTTTCAACCGATGCGATGAAATGCTTAATGACAGCAAGTTGGCCGGGTAATGTGCGTCAATTGGTTAACGTTATTGAGCAATGTGTTGCGTTAACAACAGCACCTGTGATTAGTGAAGCGCTTGTCACACAGGCATTACAAGGTGAAAATACGGCACTGCCGACATTTGCAGAAGCTAGAGGACATTTTGAAATGACCTATTTGAGAAAACTTTTGCAAATGACAAAAGGCAATGTGACTCAAGCCGCGCGTATGGCTGGACGCAATCGAACAGAGTTTTATAAATTGTTATCTCGTCATGAGCTAGATGCGAATGATTTTAAGGAATAACCTTTTCAGATAACGAATATATTTTTAAACTAATTTTCCTTTTATGCGGAAGATAGCGGAGAGACTAATTTTTATGAGTCGTAAACTAAAACTCGCCATGGCTCAACTTAATTGGGTTGTTGGCGATATTGAAGGTAACTGCGAACGCATGTTATCTACCATTAAAGCACAAGAAGAGGCTGATTTGGTCATGTTCTCTGAGTTGGCTTTATGTGGTTACTCTCCTGAAGATCTGCTATTTCGTCCTGATTTCCAACAGCGTTGTGAAACACAACTTACGCGTTTAGAACAAGCAAGTAAAAAAACAGCGATTGTGGTTGGACATCCTTGGTGGCAAAACGGCAAAATTTACAACGCACTTTCATTTTTTTATAAAGGTGAATTGCAAGCGCGTTATTTCAAACAACAATTACCTAATTATGGTGTGTTTGATGAGAAGCGTTATTTCCAACAAGGAAATGAGCGCTGTGTGGTACCATTTAAGGGTTACCACTTAGGTTTATTAATATGTGAGGATATTTGGATCAATGAACCTATTGATGCATTAAAACAAGCGGGCGCTGATCTTGTTTTATCTATTAATGCATCACCTTATAACCGTGAAAAACCTCATGTACGTACACAGCTAATCAAAGAACATTGCCAAAGAACACACCTTCCCGTGATTTATCTTAACCAAATTGGTGGTCAAGATGAGTTGGTATTTGATGGTTGTTCAAAAGTATTTGATGAGCGCGGTGCTATTACCCATCGTTTAGCTGCATTTGATGAACAAACCACTATCGTTGAATTCGACGAGTTGAATATTATTCCGATGGTAGATCCTGCTCCGGAACTTTCACCTTTAGCACAAGTTTATCAAGCGTTAGTACTTGCAACGCGTGATTATGTAATTAAAAACGGCTTTAAAGGGGCAATTCTAGGCTTATCTGGTGGTATTGACTCTGGATTAACGGTTGCTATCGCAGCTGATGCCTTAGGCAAAGAGAGTGTTCAGGCCGTTATGATGCCATTCCGTTATACTTCAGAAATGAGTATTCATGACGCGAAAGAACAAGCAGATTTATTAGGTGTTGAGTTTGATACTGTTTCTATTGAACCGATGTTTGATGCTTTTATGGCTCAGCTTGCTCCTATGTTTAAAGATACTGCCGCAGATACCACAGAAGAAAATCTACAAGCACGTTGTCGTGCTGTTATTTTGATGGCAATGTCGAATAAACGCCGTCGTTTAGTGTTAACTACAAGCAATAAAAGTGAATCAGCAGTGGGATATTCTACATTGTATGGTGATATGGCGGGGGGTTTTGATGTACTAAAAGATGTCCCTAAAACGTTAGTTTTTGAGCTTTCTAAATATCGAAACACACTTTCACCCGCTATTCCTCAGCGTGTTATTGATAGACCACCATCAGCAGAACTTGCACCAGGACAAACAGACCAAGATAATTTACCTCCTTATGACATTCTGGATGCTATTCTTGAAGGCTATGTTGAGCAAGATAAATCTGTATCTGACTTAGTTGCAGCAGGATTTGATGAAGCAACCGTCCGTAAAGTGATAAAATTAGTCGATATTAATGAATATAAGCGACGTCAAGCCCCTGTCGGGCCACGTATTACAAGTCGTAATTTTGGTAAAGATCGCAGATACCCAATTACAAGCGGTTTTGGTCGCCACAACTGGTAATAGCAGGATAATACGATGAAAAAAATTGAAGCGATAATTAAGCCGTTTAAATTAGATGATGTAAGAGAAGCACTGGGTGAAGTGGGTATCACGGGAATGACCGTAACAGAAGTAAAAGGCTTTGGTCGCCAAAAAGGGCATACAGAGCTTTACCGCGGTGCCGAATACATGGTCGATTTTTTACCTAAAGTAAAGATTGAAATTGTTGTCTCTGATGAAATTGTTGAAACCTGTGTAGATACAATTATGACAACAGCACAAACAGGTAAAATTGGTGACGGTAAGATTTTTGTTTTTGATGTGAATCGTGTTATTCGTATTCGTACTGGCGAGCAAGACGAAGAGGCTATTTAATTAATTAACTTAAGCCAAATAATTTATTATTCATTTTTATTTAAGTCCGATATTTTTAATCAAGATATCGGGCTTTTTCTTTTTCTTGTACATAATTAATTTTTTAATGTTTTGCCTATAATGCTATTTATATCTTATACAAGTCTATTGATGATATAGAACAATTTATTTTACTATTTTTTGTGAATTTTAAGGCACAAAATGTTATTCAATAACTTTTAAGTAAAGTTATTATCATCAATATTAAAAATTATTAAGGTATGGGCAAAATAGTGTTTAATTATTTATTAAAGCGTCTCGCTTTATTTTTATGTGCAGCAGTATTAATCGCTATCACTACGGGATTTATTTTTCTTGATATTTTGGTTTTTGATAATGGTATTTCTGAAACGTCGGTAACTGAATTAGCCCAAGAAATTATCGTTGCTATTATTTGCTTATTCTTTTTTGTTAAAGTGTGCCAAAAAAGTGAACAACGGGGAGCATTCACGCTTATTATGGGGTTTTTCTTGTGTATTTTAATTCGTGAATTAGATGGTGTATTTGATCAGATTGCACACGGATCTTGGGTTTGGTTTGCTCTAACGGTAGCATTTGTTTCTATTGCCATTGCAATTAGAGAAGGCAAGAAAACATTAAAAGGCTTATTTCATTTTATTACTCATCCAAGCCATGGAATGTTAGTTGCTGGCCTGTTATGTATTTTATTGTTTTCTCGTTTATTTGGCATGGGAATACTTTGGCATAAATTATTAGGTGAAGATTACAACCGTGCCGTTAAAAATATGGTGGAAGAGGGAAGTGAGTTATTTGGTTATACACTCTGTTTAATTAGTGTTATTTGGTACGGTTTTTCTGCTAAAGAGCATGTAATTCCCGCAGCGATTGAAAATAAATATCGATCATAAAAAGGTAGTGAAATAACCTAAAAAAGCGCTGATAATATAATGCTACAGCGCTTTTTTATTTAATTTAAAATTGAATGTTAATGAAGGTGTTTTTACTGCAAATCTTGCGTAATAACGGCATGCGGACCAAAACATTCATAATGAAGTTTTTCGCTATTAATACCCAGTTCAATAAGCTGCTTAGCAACAGATTGCATAAAAGGTAATGGACCACAAAAATAGAATTGCATATCAGGAATAGCTAACCAATCTTCAACTTGTTTTAATATCATTAATCCTTTGAATTGATAATCTTTATTTTGCACGTCTTCAGCACGTGGCGTGCGATACCATATTGCTTGTTGATAGTGTGAAAGCTGATTGCCGACTTGATTAACTTCATCTTTAAAAGCATGAACACCGCCGTGTTCAGCCGCATGTAACCAATTAATATTTGCTTGATGAGTTGAAAGTGTGTGTAACATAGACAGCATTGGTGTTAAACCCACACCTGCTGAAATTAAGGTTACTGGCGTTGTTGGTGACACATCTAAATAGAAATCGCCCCCTGGTGCGGCGACTTGTAAAATATCCCCTTCTTGAATATGGTCATGAAGAAAATTCGATAAAATACCTTTCTCTTCGCGTTTGACTGCGATGCGGTATGTTTTATTATTTGAAGATTGAGTTAATGAATATTGACGTATTTCTTGGTTCTCAAGGCGTTCATCACGGATATAAAGACTTAAATATTGTCCAGCTTGATAAGGTGTAATATCAAGGCCGTCTTCAGGAGCTAATTCAAAGCTGGTAATGACATCACTTTGTTTTACTTTATGTTTAACTTTAAAGTTTCGTAATCCTCTCCAACCTCCATTTGTTTGTTCTTTTTGTTGATAAATTTGCTCTTCGCGTTTGATAAAGACATCTGCCAATACTTGATAAGCCGCTCCCCAAGCATCTAGCACTTCTTGTCCGGGACTAAACATCTCATCAATGGTTGCTAATAAATTTTCACCGACGATGGGATAGTGTTCAGGAAGAATGTTTAAACTAGCGTGTTTTTGTGCAATTTTTTCAACGGCAGGCAAAATGGTAGTTAAGTTTTCAATGTTCGTTGCATAAGCGCATATCGCATTAAATAAGGCTTCACGTTGTGCGCCACTGTTCTGATGACTCATGGTGAAAATATCTTTTAACTCTGGATGACGAGAAAACATTCGATCATAAAAATGGGCGGTTAATGCTGGGCCTGTTTTAGCAATGAGAGGAATTGTTGATTTAATTGACGCGATAGTTTGTGCATCTAACATAATTGCTCCTGAAAATTTTTCAGTTTATTGTGAATATTTATAAATTGTATTTTATATGCAACTTATCTCTTTTTGATTATTTTGTAAATCTCTGTTTTTATTTTTTAACAAAAAATCTCAATTCTTAGAGAATGATGCGGGGTGTTTGCAAAATAAGGCGAGATGTGCCTCAAAAAGAGGAATAAGCACAGGATAAAATGAGGTTGTTAAAAAGTAATAATGTGCTGTTTTAGTTGGATGGCAAACGATTGCGTATTTTTTCATTAGGGGCTATCTCAATGAAGAAAAAGAGTTTACACTGTATGTCATTCTTTCTCCCGTATGGGAGTTTGTCTTTAGTGAAGTTAGCTGAGTCAGGAGATGTGAATGTTAAAACGTGAAATGAATATTGCTGATTACGATCCAGAATTATGGAATGCAATGGAAGGTGAAGTGACTCGTCAAGAAGAGCACATCGAACTAATTGCTTCTGAAAACTATACCAGCCCTCGTGTTATGCAGGCGCAGGGATCTCAGCTGACAAATAAATATGCTGAAGGCTATCCGGGTAAACGTTACTACGGTGGTTGTGAGTATGTGGATGTTGTAGAGCTACTGGCTATCGATCGTGCAAAAGCATTATTTGGTGCAGATTACGCTAACGTACAGCCTCACTCAGGCTCTCAAGCAAATGCCGCTGTTTATATGGCATTATTAAAACCAGGTGATACTGTTTTAGGTATGAACTTAGCGCAAGGCGGTCACTTAACTCATGGTTCACCAGTTAACTTCTCTGGTAAACTATATAATATCGTACCTTATGGTATTGATGAATCGGGAAAAATTGATTACGAAGATATCGCTATTCAAGCTAAAAAACATCAACCAAAAATGATTATTGGTGGCTTCTCTGCCTATTCTGGTTTGGTTGATTGGGCAAAAATGCGTGAAATCGCAGATAGCATTGGTGCCTACCTGTTTGTTGATATGGCGCACGTTGCGGGTATGATTGCTGCGGGTGTTTATCCTAACCCAGTTCCTCATGCACATGTTGTTACAACAACAACGCATAAAACATTAGCAGGCCCACGTGGTGGTCTTATCCTTGCTAAAGGTGGCGATGAAGAGTTTTATAAAAAACTGAATTCTGCTGTATTCCCTGGTTCTCAAGGTGGTCCTTTAATGCATGTTATTGCAGGTAAAGCGGTTGCATTAAAAGAAGCTATGGAGCCAGAATTTAAGGTTTATCAGCAACAAGTTGCCAAAAACGCGAAAGCAATGGTAGACGTTTTCTTAGATCGCGGTTATAAAGTAGTGTCTGGCGGAACTGAAAACCACCTGTTTTTATTAGACTTAGTTGATAAAGACATTACAGGTAAAGATGCAGATGCTGCACTGGGTCGTGCAAATATCACTGTTAACAAAAACAGTGTACCAAATGATCCACGTAGCCCATTTGTAACTTCTGGTATTCGTATCGGTTCTCCAGCAATTACACGTCGTGGTTTTAAAGAAGCGGAAGCTCGTGAATTAGCCGGTTGGATGTGTGATGTCCTTGATAATATCAATGATGAAGCGAACATTGAGAAAGTGAAACAAAAAGTCTTGGATATCTGCGCTAAATTTCCAGTTTACGCATAAGTTTGTAACGATATAATAAACCCGTTGTACAAGCCCGCTTCGAGAACTTGTTCTTGGCGGGTTTTTTGCATCTTAAAAATGGGGGATTGGATGGTTATTCCATCAACATTGTGGCTTGCCTTAGATTATTTCACTTATTTCTTCTCATACGGCATCTTTTTACCTTTTTGGTCCATATGGCTAAAAGGAGAAGGTGTTGATCCTGCAATGATAGGTCTGTTATTAGGTGTAGGTTTAACCGCACGTTTTGTTGGTAGTCTAATTTTAACACCTGCGGTAAAAGATCCGTCAAAACTTATCACTGCATTAAGATTATTTGCTTTTCTCTCATTACTTTTTACTGTTGCATTTATGATGGGTAGCCATTGGGCATGGTTATTCTTTGTGATGACAGGATTTAACGTTTTCTTTTCACCTATGGTGCCTTTAGGCGATTCTCTAGCAGGAACATGGCAAAAACAGTTTCCTTTAGACTATGGAAAAATCCGCGTTTGGGGCTCAATCGCTTTTATTATTAGCTCATCACTGCTAGGTGTTTTAATTGATGTTTTTGGGCATCCCATTATTCTTTATGGGTTGATTGCCAGTACTTTTGCTCTATTCCTGACATCTATGCTTCGTCCTAAAGTTATGCCACAGGGTAAAGTGAAAAAAGCAGAACACAATAACGTCTCCTTTATAAAACTTATTTCAGATGGGCCAGTTTGGCGTTTTCTGCTATGCGTCTCTTTACTGCAAGGTGCACACGCAGCTTATTATGGTTTTAGTGCACTTTATTGGGAAAAAGCAGGTTATGACACCGCAACAATTGGTTATCTTTGGTCATTAGGTGTGGTTTCAGAAGTCATTGTTTTTATGCTGAGCCATCGTTTATTCCGTCGTTGGAGCGCAAGAAATCTACTCTTACTTTCTGCTTTTGCTGGGCTTTTACGTTGGGGATTAATGGGAAGTTTTACTGCATTACCCGCGCTTATTGTCGTTCAAGTCTTACACAGTGGTACGTTTACAGTGTGTCATTTAGCTGCTATGCGCTTTATTAGTGCTCGTCAAGAGCACGAAATTATTCGTCTGCAAGCGGTGTATTCAGCGTTAGCGATGGGAGGGAGTATTGCGATTATGACTATTGTATCTGGTTGGTTGTATGAAAAACTGCCTAACCAAGAATCGTTGATCTTCTGGTTAATGGCTGCATTAACGATCCCTGCCATGTTTATCAGACCTAAAGTACAGCCTCAAAATACCTAATTCCTTTATTTTATAAAATTAAGATCTGCAATATCCTTTGATATTGCAGATCTTTTTCTTTTATATTTTATTCGTATCAACGAAATTAACGTTTTAATGCATCTGTTAATTCGCTACGAATTTCAGCTAATAATGCTCTGACAACACGAGGGTTACCGGCAACAATATTACCTGTTTGTAAGTAGCCATGGTTACCTGTAAAGTCAGAAACGATAGCACCTGCTTCACGAGCGATTAATTCACCACCTAAGAAATCCCAAGGTTTTAAGCCAATCTCAAAGAAACCATCAACACGACCAGCGGCAACATAAGCTAAATCTAATGCTGCTGAACCTGTGCGACGGAAATCAGCACAAGGCACAAATAATTTGCCTAACATGTTTATGTAAGCGGCTGAATGTTGTTTACTTTTGAATGGGAAACCAGTCGCAAGAACTGCACCGTCTAAATCGCGAGCATTAGAGCCGCGTAGACGATAACCATTTAATTGTGCGCCTTGACCACGAACGGCTGAGAATAATTCGTTACGCATAGGATCGTAAACAACCGCAACTTCAGTACGGCCTTTAATGCGTACAGCAATAGAAACAGAAAAGTGTGGAAAACGTTTAATGAAGTTAGTGGTGCCATCAAGTGGATCAATAACCCATTGTATGTCGTGATCTTCACCGAGTAACTCGCCACTTTCTTCCGTAATAATGGTGTGTTTTGGATAAGATTTACGGATAATTTCAATGATTGCTTGTTCTGCGTCACGGTCAACATTAGTGACAAAATCATTAGTACCTTTCTGGTTAGCTTCTACAGATTCAGGATTTTCGTAATTTTTGGCGATTAAATTACCAGCCTTACGTGCGGCACGTATGGCAATATTCAGCATCGGATGCATGGTTATCTTCCACAAGATGTTAAAGAACGGGGATAAAAAACGTGCCAAAGTATAACAGACATTCGTGTTTCTGGCTACAATTGTGATAAAATAGATGGATCACAAAGCAATTAACAAGAAATCAATGTTAGAAAATATTCGCATCATCCTTGTAGAAACTTCTCATACAGGCAATATGGGCTCTACTGCTCGAGCTATGAAAACCATGGGATTAACCAATCTTTATTTTGTTAATCCAAAAGAAAAACCGGATTCACATTCTATTGCCTTATCAGCAGGCGCAAGTGATGTTATTGGCAATGCACATATTGTTAATAGTATCGATGAAGCGATTGAAGGCTGTGGGTTAGTTATAGGAACAAGTGCTCGTAGCCGTACACTTTCTTGGCCAATGCTTGCACCTCGTGAATGCGGTGAGCGCTGTGTTATGGAAGCGAAACATAAGCCTGTTGCTATTATTTTTGGTCGTGAACGTACAGGTTTAACCAATGAAGAATTACAAAAATGTGATTTTCATTTGTATGTTCCGACTAATCCAGAATATGGTTCTTTAAATTTAGCAATGGCTGTCCAGCTTGTTAGTTATGAAATTCGTATGGCAGCACTTGCCCAAGAAGAAAAACAAGAGGAAAATAGCCCATCAGAGATTGATTATCCACCCGCAGATGATATAGAACGTTTTTATGTTCATTTAGAACAGGTGCTTAATGAATCTGGCTTTATTCGTCCTAAACATCCGGGACAAGTGATGAGCCGTTTACGCCGTCTATTTACGCGTGCGCGCCCAGAAACACAAGAACTTCACATCTTGCGTGGTATTCTAACGTCAGTTGAGAAATGGGCTAAGAAATAGAGGGCTAAGTTGATTAACTTAAGTCAACTTTTGACCAAGTATAATACTTGACTAAAACACTCGGATAAATAGTTGACTAAATTACTCAGGAATGACACAATTTGATTATTGTTCACCACGGAGTATTTGTTATGAGACTGACATCAAAAGGGCGTTACGCAGTTACTGCAATGCTTGATGTTGCATTGCATTCACAGCAAGGTCCTGTCCCCCTCGCTGATATTTCAGAGCGCCAAGGGATTTCCCTTTCTTATCTTGAGCAGCTTTTCTCACGTTTGCGCAAAAATGAATTAGTTGCAAGTGTTCGTGGTCCTGGTGGCGGCTATTTATTAGGCCGTGATGCAGGGCAAATTTTTGTTGCTCAAGTTATTTCTGCGGTTGATGAATCTGTCGATGCTACTCGTTGTCAGGGTAATAAAGAAGGTTGTCAAGGTGGTGATCGTTGCCTGACTCATACTTTGTGGCGTGATTTAAGTGATCGTATAACCAGTTTCCTAAGCAGTATCAGCCTTGAAGAGTTAGTAAATAACGAAGAGGTTATGGATGTCGCCGATCGCCAAGACAATGAAAAACGCCATGCTATAAATGGTCGTTTACAAGAAACCATTGTTAATATGCGAGTTTAACGGCGATCTCTAGGTAGGCAAAAACAAAATTATTAAAGAAGATCCGTCGTCTTTGGAGTTAGTGAGCAATGAAATTACCCATTTATCTAGATTATTCAGCAACCACTCCTGTTGATCCACGAGTTGCTGAAAAAATGATGCAATGTCTGACTATTGATGGCATTTTTGGTAACCCAGCCTCTCGTTCACACCGTTTTGGTTGGCAAGCAGAAGAAGCTATCGATATTGCACGCAATCAGATTGCTGATTTAATCGGTGCAGATCCTCGTGAAATTGTGTTCACGTCAGGTGCAACGGAAGCTGATAATCTCGCACTAAAAGGTGTTGCTAACTTTTACCAGAAAAAAGGTAAGCACATCATCACTTCGAAAACCGAACATAAAGCCATTTTAGACACTTGTCGTCAACTTGAGCGTGAAGGTTTTGAAGTTACTTATTTAGCACCAAAAAGTGATGGTCTGATTGACCTGAAAGAGCTTGAAGAAGCGATGCGTGAAGACACTATTTTAGTTTCTATCATGCATGTAAATAACGAAATTGGTGTCGTTCAAGATATTGCTGCTATCGGTGAATTATGCCGTAGCAAAGGGATTATTTACCATGTAGACGCGACACAAAGCGTTGGTAAGTTACCTATTGATCTCTCTAAGTTAAAAGTTGATTTACTTTCTCTTTCTGCGCATAAAGTATACGGCCCTATGGGTATCGGTGCACTTTATGTTCGTCGTAAGCCACGCATTCGTTTAGAAGCACAAATGCATGGTGGTGGTCATGAGCGCGGTATGCGTTCAGGTACATTAGCCGTTCACCAAATTGTAGGTATGGGCGAAGCTTACCGTATTTTGAAAGAAGAAATGGCTGATGAAACTAAACGCTTAAACGAATTACGTTTACGTTTATGGAATGGCATTAAAGATATCGAAGAAGTTTATATCAACGGTTCTTTAGAACATACTGCGCCAAACATTCTTAATGTAAGTTTCAACTATGTTGAAGGCGAATCATTAATGATGGCACTGAAAGATCTTGCTGTATCTTCAGGCTCTGCCTGTACTTCAGCAAGTTTAGAACCTTCTTACGTACTGCGTGCTTTAGGTTTAACTGATGAACTTGCACACAGTTCTATTCGCTTCTCTCTGGGTCGTTTCACAACAGAAGAAGAAATAGATTATGCAATTGAACAAATCCACAGTGCAATTGGTCGCTTACGTGATCTTTCTCCACTTTGGGATATGCATAAACAAGGTGTTGATATCAACAGTATCGAATGGTCTCACCATTAATCAGACGTTTTCAGGAGTTAAATCATGGCTTATAGCGAAAAAGTAATTGATCATTATGAAAACCCTCGTAATGTGGGATCATTTGATAATAATGACCCTACTGTAGGAAGTGGTATGGTTGGCGCACCTGCTTGTGGTGACGTTATGAAACTGCAAATCAAAGTTGATGATAATGGCGTAATTGAAGATGCGCGTTTTAAAACTTATGGTTGTGGTTCAGCGATTGCATCAAGTTCACTGGTTACAGAATGGATGAAAGGCAAAACATTAGATGAAGCCGAATCTATTAAGAACACAGCAATTGCAGAAGAATTAGAATTACCACCAGTGAAAATTCACTGTTCAATTCTTGCAGAAGATGCAATAAAAGCAGCGATTGCAGACTATAAAAGCAAACGCCAAGGCAAATAATTGTCTTTTATAATAAAAAAATAAAATATTGGCGGATGCTGAAACTTTTTTTCAGTATCCGCTTTCGTTCTTTATGAGTGAGGTGTGCCATGTCAATTTCCCTTACAGAATCCGCCGCTAATCGTGTTCGCTCTTTTCTATCTAATCGTGGAAAAGGTGAAGGTTTACGTTTAGGCGTAAGAACATCCGGTTGCTCTGGAATGGCTTATGTTCTTGAATTTGCTGATGTCATCAATGACGAAGATACTGTTTTTGAAGACAAAGGTGTGAAAGTTATCGTTGATGGTAAAAGCATGGTCTATTTAGATGGAACAGAGCTTGATTTCGTCAAAGAAGGATTAAATGAAGGCTTTAAATTTAACAACCCCAATGTATCTAATGAGTGTGGTTGTGGTGAAAGCTTCACCGTGTAATTTGTGTTAAAACACGGTATTAACGTTAATTAATCCAAGAGTAGATGTATGGACTATTTCACACTATTAGGCATGCCTAATCGTTTTGATATTGATAAACAGCAACTTGCTACACGTTATCAAGATATGCAACGTCAGTATCACCCAGATCGCTTTGCTGGTAAATCTGATAAAGAACAGGCTCAGGCAATCTCGCTTGCTTCAACCATCAATCAGGCTTATCAGACCTTAAAAAATCCACTCTCAAGAGCTGAATACATACTCTCATTAAACGGTATCGATATTGCTAATGAGCAACAAACGATGCACGATACTGCTTTTTTAATAGAGCAACTCACATTACGTGAAGAGTTGGATAACATCGAACACAGTGCTGAAGCGGAAAGTTTGTTAGCCGATTTTTCTGCGCGTTTAGAAAAAATGTACGCAATACGCCATGATGAAATGGTCAAAACGCTAGATAACCAAACTTGGGATATTGCTGCAGATAATGTGAGAAAATTGCGTTTTCTTGCAAAATTAAAAGAGCAAGTAGAACAACTTGAAGAACGCTTGTTTGATGGTTTTTAAGGGAAACAGTTATGTCATTATTACAAATTAGTGAACCAGGTCAAACACCTGCACCGCACCAGCGCCGACTTGCAGCGGGTATTGATTTAGGTACGACACACTCATTAGTTGCCACTGTACGTAGTGGGCAAGCCGAAGCGCTTTCTGACAGCGAAGGTCGCTATTTATTGCCATCTGTCGTGCAGTATCAAGTTGATAATATCAACGTTGGTTGGAATGCTAAAAAAGAAGCAGAAAAAGATCCTGCTAACACGATAAGCTCAATTAAAAGAATGGTGGGTCGCTCACTAAGTGATGTGATAAGCCGTTATCCAAATCTTCCTTATCATTTCCATGAAAATGACAACGGTTTACCGTTAATTAAAACAGCGGCGGGTATTGTCGATCCTATTCAAGTCTCTTCTGACATCTTAAAAACATTAGCAGAACGTGCAACGCAATCATTAGGTGGTGAACTTGATGGTGTTGTTGTTACCGTTCCCGCTTATTTTGATGATGCTCAACGCCAAGGTACAAAAGAAGCGGCTCGCCGTGCTGGTTTGCATGTTTTACGTTTATTAAACGAACCAACAGCAGCTGCTATTGCATATGGTTTAGATTCAGGAAAAGAAGGCACTATTGTTGTTTATGACTTAGGCGGTGGTACTTTTGATATTTCTGTTTTACGTTTAACCAAGGGTGTTTTTGAAGTCTTAGCAACTGGCGGTGATACTGCATTAGGCGGTGATGATTTTGATATGATGCTGGCCGACTGGATAAGAGAACGCGCAGGTTTTGGCTATCAAAAAGATGCGATATTACAACGCCAACTGCTGGATGTAGCATCAGAAACTAAAATTGCATTAAGTGAAAATGATGTTGCTGATATCAGTATTAATGGTTGGAAAGGCGAAATTACTCGCACTGAGTTTGAATCATTAATTCAATCATTAGTAAAGCGTACATTATTATCTGTTCGCCGCGCATTAAAAGACGCGGATGTTGAAATAGATGAAGTTCTAGAAGTGGTTATGGTTGGCGGTTCAACACGTGTGCCATTAGTTCGTCAAATGGTTGGTGATTATTTTAAACGTGAGCCTTTAACCTCTATTGATCCAGATAAAGTGGTTGCCATAGGTGCTTCAATCCAAGCTGATATTTTGGTGGGTAATAAACCAGATAGCGAAATGCTATTGCTAGATGTTATTCCACTTTCTCTTGGCCTTGAAACGATGGGCGGACTAGTTGAAAAAGTGATCCCTCGCAATACCACGATCCCAGTTGCCAGAGCGCAAGAATTTACGACATTCAAAGATGGTCAAACGGCAATGAGTGTTCATGTTGTTCAAGGTGAGCGTGAATTGGTGAGCGATTGTCGTTCTCTTGCGCGTTTTACATTACGTGGTATTCCGCCGATGGCTGCAGGTGGTGCTCATATTCGTGTGACATTCCAAGTTGATGCTGATGGTTTACTTAGTGTCAGTGCAATGGAAAAATCAACGGGCGTTGAAGCCTCAGTACAAGTCAAACCCTCTTATGGTCTTAGTGATACTGAAATCGCTAAGATGATCCAATCTTCGATGGAAAATGCCCAAGAAGATTTACAAGCTCGTCGCCTAGCCGAGCAAAAAGTCGAAGCAGCACGCGTGTTAGAAAGTTTAACTGCGGCATTAGAAGAAGATGCTCATCTGCTAAATGAAGATGAGAAAAGCGCTATCGACAAAGTTGTAGATACCTTAATAGAGAGCGTTGAAGGAACAGATCCTGTTGCCATTGAAAACGCGATTAAACTACTGGATAAGCAAACTCAGGATTTTGCAGCGCGTCGAATGGATTCATCTATTCGTCAAGCGTTGGCAGGTCATTCTGTGGATGAGATATAACTATGCCTAAAATTGTATTTTTACCCCATAGCACACTGTGCCCTGAAGGTGCTGTTGTTGACGCAACAGAAGGTGAGTCTATTCTAGATGTTGCATTGCGCAACGGTATTGAGATTGAACATGCTTGTGAAATGTCTTGTGCATGTACAACTTGTCACTGTGTAGTGCGTGAAGGTTTTGATTCACTAGAAGAGAGCTCTGAGCTTGAAGACGACATGTTAGATAAAGCATGGGGTTTAGAGCCTGAAAGTCGCTTAAGTTGCCAAGCTAAAGTGACTGACGAAGATTTAGTCGTTGAAATCCCTAAATATTCGATTAACCATGCAAGAGAGCACTAATTTCAGGAGCCAAGTATGAAATGGAGTGATACACGTGAAATAGGGGAAGCATTATTTGATCTTTACCCAGACACTGACCCTAAAACGGTACGCTTTACTGATATGCATCAGTGGATTTGTGATTTAGAAGATTTTGATGATGATCCGCAGAAATCAAATGAAAAAATTCTTGAGGCTATTTTACTTGTTTGGCTTGATGAATTTGAATAATTGATAACCTCATAAATTTAAAAGACTGGCTTATTGCCGGTCTTTTTGCATTATGACCTTTCATATTTTACTTTATCAGTGTGTTAAAAATAACCATAAATAGGGAAGTCTGGAGATTTTATTGTGCGATCTTCTTTGAGGAATATCATGTAAATACGGAAGATCCCTAGATGATAATGGTGACCTCTGGGTTTTTGCAGTAAATTGATCACGCTAAACGGTAAATATCTGGTAGTCTGAATAGGTTAACTGTCACCAGTAATAATAAGTGAGATAATAAATGAATAAACAAATTATGCCTATCATGCTGTCTAATGAACCTGCAGCAGCATGTTGGGGTGATAAAGCACTAATTAGCACTAGCGAAACAGGCATGACAATCCACTTAACGGAAGAAAACCGTTTAGGCGCTATTCAGCGTGGTGGACGTAAAGTTGATAGCCAAGGTATTCGTAATGTTGCTCTTGTTGGTGAAGGTTGGGATATAGAGCGTAGCTGGGCTTTTTGGTTAGGCTTTAGAGCACCTAAAGGCGCTCGTTCTATCGAATGGCCACAATTAAGCGAAGCGGATAAACACGAATTAGAATCACGTATTCGTATCGTTGATTGGGTTAGAGACACAATTAATACACCGGCTGAAGAATTAGGCCCAGAGCAACTGGCACAGCGCACTGTTGATCTTTTCTGTGGTCTTGGTAAAGAAGATATCAGCTATAAGATCACTAAAGGCGCCGATCTGCGCGATCAAAACTATGCCGGAATTTATACTGTAGGTCGCGGTTCTTCCCGTGATCCTGTCTATTTAGCATTAGATTTTAATCCGACTCAAGATAGCAATGCCCCTGTATTTGCATGTCTAGTAGGTAAAGGTATCACCTTCGATTCAGGCGGTTATAGCATCAAACCTTCATCATCTATGAATTCAATGAAAGCAGACATGGGTGGTGCAGCAACGTTAGCGGGTGCTTTAGCATTGGCTATTACTCGTGGTTTAAATAAACGTGTGAAATTACTGCTGTGTATCGCAGATAATATGGTCAGCGGTAATGCCTTTAAGCTGGGTGATATCATTCGTTACCGTAATGGTAAATCAGTCGAAATCATGAATACAGATGCGGAAGGTCGTTTAGTGCTAGCAGATGGTTTAATTGATGCCAGCAATATTGCACCTGAGCTGATTATCGACGCCGCAACATTAACCGGTGCCGCTAAAGTTGCAGTAGGTAATGATTACCACTCTGTATTGAGCTTTGATGACAAATTAGCTGCAGAGCTACTGGCTAGCGCTGAGCAAGAAAATGAATTGTTCTGGCGTTTACCATTAGCGGATTTTCATCGTAGTCAATTACCTTCTAGTTTCGCTGATTTAAACAATATCGCAGCACCTTCTCATACTGCGGGTGCAAGTACTGCGGCTGCATTCTTATCGCACTTTGTTACTGACTACAAAAAAGGTTGGGTACATATCGATTGTTCAGCAACGTACAGAAAATCTTCTGTAGAACAATGGGCGGCAGGTGCTACGGGTTACGGTGTGCGTTCTATCGCGAATCTGTTATTAGCAAAAGCAAAATAAATAAACGTTATTCGATTTGGAGTTTGTAATGGGTGTATCTGAACAATTTGAGACACAAGAAATTGTTTCTGTTGAAGGTTCTTCTTTGAAATTAAGTGTTCTAGAATCACAACCTGAAAAATTAACAACTGCACTTAGCGAGTTTTTTGGTGAACATAAACCAATCCGCCGTGCCTTTATTGTTAATGCTCAGGAGCAAGATAATGAAGAGGAATTTTATCTTATTGGTTTAGAGATAACTGGCGAAGAAGATGAGATTGCGCAGATACTCCCACAAGCGGCTGAATCGGTTTTTGAATATTTAGAAGAAGGGCAATCCTTAGATTTTTGTTTTGTGAATAAAGATGAAAAAGGTGTAAGTCATTTTATGATCCACCATGTATCACCTTTTTATCAACGCAAGCTTGGCGGATTTTTAAGAAAAGGGATCCCGATAGTTAATCTGGATAGTTAAATCGGCCCGCTAAATTTAGGCGATATCTCATCAGATATCGCTTTTTTTTATCTTATAATAGAAAAATGATTAAATTAGTAAATTGTTTATATTTTCATATAACGCTTTGTTTTATATAGGCTTTGTTTTTAAAGTAAAAATAAAGCGATTTTGTATTGTCATTTATTTCGTTTTACACGGTAAAAAATAGCTTATCGAGTTATTTTTTTACCTTATTAGAATGAAGAAATACATATATTATCTCAGTCTGCAGAAAACATCGCATTATTCAGGGGTTGAATTAAAGGAAATGGATATGAACCAAAACCAATTTAGACAATATACAGAAAAGAGAGGCTATCGTTGGAGCTCTCTTGCTGTTGTATTGGCATCAGCATTGGCGCTTACTGGCTGTGATGATCAAGCAGATGAAAACACATCATCTGCTGATAAAACACAAAATACACAATTGACTGAGCAAAAAGATGCTGCTCAGAACACACCAAAGACAGAAACTCAAATCAGTGAAAAATCGGCAGTTACAACAAAAACAAATAACGAAACTGCATTAAAAAGCAAAGAAGTTCGTGATGAGTTAGCAATGCGCTTTGCTGGAAAAGAAGTCACTGTATTAGATGCATCAGAATTACAGCGTGATGGTGCGAGCACAATGGTTGTGACCTTCTCTGTACCGCTTGATCCTGACCAAAAGTTTGATGATGTTATTCATCTTGTTGATACCAAAAAAGGGAAATTAGAAGGTGCGTGGGAGTTATCTGATAACTTAATGGAACTGCGTTTTCGCCATTTACCACCATCAACAGAATTAAATTTAACAATTGATGAAAAAATAAAAGGTATTAATGAACGTACATTAACGACACCTTTTAGTCAGAAATTAACAACAGAAGAAATTTTTCCATCAGTTGGTTTCACCAGTAAGGGATCGTTACTGCCACTTGAAGCTGCTGAAGGTTTACCGATTATTGCGTTAAATGTGGGTCAAGTTGATGTAAATTTTTTCCGTGTTAAAGATGATCAATTAGCGCAATTCTTAACGCAATGGGAAAACCGTTCTAATATTAACTATTGGGAATCAGATGAATTTTTATCTCAAGCTGATCTGGTTTATACCGGTCGTTTTGAGTTAAACACAGAAAAAAATACCCGTGAAAACGTATTATTACCGTTAAAATCAATAGATGCCCTGAAAAAAGAAGGTGCCTATATTGCTGTAATGCAACAAGCCGGTAAATACTCTTATACGGTGCCGGCTACGGTATTCACTTTTAGTGATATCGGATTGTCGATGCACAGTTACCTTGATTCGCTAGATGTTTTCACCCAATCACTTAAAAATGGTTCTGCATTAGATAAAGTAGAAATTCGTCTGTTAGATGAAAAAGGTGGGTTGATTTCTAAAGCGCAAACAGATAGCCAAGGACATGCCACACTTGAGAAAAGTGATAAAGCGCGTTTATTAATGGCTATTCGTGATGGTCAAACTAGTATGATTGATTTGCGTAAACCTGCGCTTGATCTTTCTGAGTTTGATATCGGTGGCCCTCAAGGTTATAGCAAACAATTTTTTGCTTTCGGTCCTCGCGATCTCTATCGTCCTGGTGAAACATTAATCGTTAATGCCTTGCTACGTGACGGTGATGGTAATCCTATTAAAGAGCAACCTGTTAAAGTCGATCTGCTTAAAACTGACGGGCAAGTGTCACGTAGTTTTGTATGGCAACCTGAAAATGGACTTTACCAATTAAAATTGGTTATTCCTGAGGATGAAAATACGGGTACACGTACCCTACGTTTTGATGTAGGTGATGGTACTCCTCGTTTCTATGAGTTTCAGGTTGAAGATTTTATGCCAGAACGTATGGCATTAGAAATCACTGGTAAGAAAGGAATTATATTAAGCGGTAATGACGCTTATTTTGACATTAAAGGGCGTTATCTTTATGGCGCACCAGCTGCTGATAATCGTTTACAAGGACAAGTTTTCTTAAAAGCTTCACGTGAAGCTGTCAGTAAATTACCAGGCTATGAATTTGGTGCGGTAAAAGATGAAAACTTCAGCCGTTTACTGGATGAGTTTGAACTTAATTTAGACTCTGACGGACAAGGTGAATTAAGTGTTGATAGTGATCGCTATGCTGAACTGAAATCACCTATCAATATTATTTTACAAGCAAGCTTACTTGAAGCGGGTGGACGACCTGTTACGCGTCGTTATCAACAAGCGGTTTGGCCTGCAACTCACCTTGCTGGCATTCGTCCTGTATTCCCTAAAAAAGAAGTTTACGATTACCGTACAGACAAATATAAATCAGGTTATAGCGTTGATGAAAACTCAATGGCTGAATTTGAGATTGTCTATACAGATCAAGATGGTAAGAAACTACCCGCTAATGATCTTAAAGTGAAGTTTATCTATGAACGTCATGATTATTACTGGCGTTGGTCTAGTTCGAATGGCTGGGAATCTGGCTATAACGAAAAAGATCTACAAATGGATGAGCAGACAATCAAGATTGCTAAAGATGGCACTGCAAAAGTGGCATTCCCCGTTGAGTGGGGTTCTTATCGTATTGAGGTTGTCGATCCCAAAACAGAATTAGTCAGTAGCTTACGTTTCTGGGCTGGGTATTCTTGGATGGACAACACGGGGGGAACAGGTGCGGTAAGGCCAGACCAAGTTAAATTGAAACTGGATAAAGATGGTTATTTACCGGGTGAAAAAGTTAAGTTAAACATTGTTGCTCCTCACCCAGGTAAAGGTTATGTATTACTGGAATCAAGTAATGGACCTTTATGGTGGCAGGAAATTGATGTACCTGAAAAAGGGCTTGATGTTGAAGTGCCTATTAATAAAGAGTGGGCAAGACACGATCTCTATCTGACTTCTGTTGTTGTAAGACCGGGAGATACTTCAAAACAAGCGACAGTAAAACGTGCTGTGGGTATTTTACATTTACCATTACAGGATAAAAACCGTCGTATTGATATTTCACTTGATGCACCTGAAAAAATTCGTCCTAACCAAGATTTAAAAATCCGCATAAAAGCGAATCCAGTTGCAGGTCAACCATTACCTGAAAATATTAATGTATTGGTTTCTGCTGTTGATACTGGTGTATTGAATATCACCGAGTATAAAACCCCTGATCCTTACGATGCTTTCTTTGGTCGTAAACGTTACAGCATCGACCAATATGATGTTTACGGGCAATTAATTGAAGGGCAAGGGCGTTTAGCTAACTTGCGTTTTGGTGGGGATGGTGGTGAAGCTACTGCATTATCTCGTGGTGGTAAAAAACCATTAACGGATGTGCAAATCATTGCGCAACAATCAGCTCCTGTAAAATTAAATGCGCAAGGTGAAGGTGAAGTTTCTTTACCTATTCCTGAGTTTAATGGTGAAGTTCGTTTAATGGCGCAAGCTTGGACTGCGGATAAATTTGGTAGCCAAGAGGGTAAAGTTGTTATTGCTGCACCTTTAGTCACTCAGCTTTCATTACCTCGCTTTATGGCGGGTGGTGATAATGCTCTTTTATCGTTAGATTTAACCAATCTAACAGATGATGCGCAATCTATTACCTTAAATTATACCGCCTCAGGTTTGGTCGGATTAGGTGGTGCTGAAAGTAAAACCGTCTCGCTAACGAAAGGTGAACGTACTCAAATTCA
Source organism: Proteus penneri (assembly GCF_022369495.1). Lineage (NCBI taxonomy): Bacteria > Pseudomonadati > Pseudomonadota > Gammaproteobacteria > Enterobacterales > Morganellaceae > Proteus > Proteus penneri. The sequence goes on along the minus strand of NZ_CP059690.1, from coordinate 2,134,300 downwards.
AATCCCAGTAAAAGCGAAACATGGCTTTGGTCAAGGTGAATTCTCATTGTCTATTTATGGTATTAAAGTACCGGGTGAAGAGATTAAGCCTTATCACAATACATGGAATATTGGTGTTCGCCCTGCATTCCCAGCAGAAACGATCCATTATGCAAGTACATTGCAAGATGGTGACACTTGGCGCTTACCATCAGAAAGTTTAAGTCGCTTTAATAACTCAACGCTTGAAGGCGAACTATTACTGACAAGCCGTCCTCCGTTACAAGTGGCGCGTTATGTTAGAGAACTATTTGCTTATCCTTATGGTTGCTTAGAACAAACAGTTAGTGGGCTTTATCCTTCACTGTATTCAACAGAAAAAGAGTTGAAACAGTTGGGAATTAAAACGCAAACTGACGCTGATAGAAAAGCAGCTATTGATAAAGGTATTGCGCATCTGCTGACGATGCAAAAATCAGAAGGCGGATTCTCTTTATGGGATCAGGGGGGACGTGAAGAATATTGGTTAACCGCTTATGCGACTGATTTCTTATTCCGTGCGTCACAACAAGGTTATTCAGTTCCTGCTGATTCATTAAAACGTGCGAATGATCGCTTATTACGTTATTTACAAGATAAAAACTTAGTTAATTATGAATATGCGGTTAATCAAGATGCAGCACGTTTCTCAGCTAGGGCTTATGCTGCGTTAGTATTAGCGAATCAGCAAAAAGCACCTTTAGGTGAATTACGTCGTCTTTATCTTGAGCGTAACCAAGCTGGAAATGGCTTAGCCTTAGTTCAGTTAGGCATCGCACTAAAACTGATGGGTGATAGCAACCGCGCTGAAAGTTTAATTGCTGAAGGTGTGACAACAACGCGTAAATATAATTATGGATTAGGCGACTACGGTAGCACTATTCGTGACCAAGCATTAATTATTGCATTGTTAAGTGAAAATAACCTTGAAACACAGTCTCGTGATGCAAGTGTGATGGCACTATCTGATAATTTAACCAGTCGTGAATGGTTCTCAACCCAAGAAAGCAACTCGTTATACCTTGCCGGCCGTTTCTTCATTAATATGGCAGAACAGCCTTGGGAAGTTGCTGTTAATCGTCAAGTCCCTGCAATCAGTAGCGATCGCGCAGTTAATGAGACATTAACATCAACGCAATTACAAGAGGGTTTAGAGCTAAACAATCGTGGTGGAGCCACTATTTATTCTCGTATGAATATCGTGGGCTACCCGAAAGTTGCGCCTGCTCCTTATAGTAATGTATTAAATGTTCATCGTAGTTATTATGATTTAAAAGGAAACCGCGTTCATCCTAATCGCTTACAAAGTGGTGAAATGCTGGTGGTTAAACTGGAAGTTTCTGCTGATAGAGACGTACCTGATGCGTTAGTTGTTGATTTATTACCTGCTGGTCTTGAAATCGAAAACCAAAACTTAGCATCAAGTAGTGCAAGCTTAAGTGATAGTGCTGCAGACTTGCAGGAATTTATCGACGATATGGGACAAGCAAATATCAAACATCTCGAATATCGTGATGATCGCTTTGTTGCCGCTATCTCTGTTGATAAATATCGTCCGACAACATTGCTCTATTTAGCAAGAGCAGTAACACCGGGTAGCTATCAAGTACCACCACCACAAGTTGAATCTATGTATGTGCCTTATTGGCGTGCAATAGGATCAACAGAAACCAAGATTGACGTTGTTCCTTAAATCTTGTAGCCCTTTCTTCGGAAAGGGCTTTTTCCTTTGAGTGATTGAATGAAACTAGGATATAAACGGCTTATTGCTGTTATCATTATTTTTTTGCTAGCAACGTCGATTTTAGTCTGGATCGCAGATAAAATTTGGCCTCTCCCTGATCCCGAACCCCAAATTGCAACTATCGTTACAGCGCAAGATGGTACACCTCTTTGGCGCTTTGCCGATAAAGAGGGGGTATGGCGTTATCATGTCAAACTCGCTGATGTCTCTCCTGAATATTTAGAAGCTTTAATTACTTATGAAGATCGCTGGTTTTATCAACATCCTGGTGTTAATCCAATGTCGATATTACGAGCGGCATGGCAAGATCTAAGTTCCGGAAGAATAGTGTCGGGCGGAAGCACATTATCAATGCAAGTGGCTCGCCTTATTGATCCTCACTCCCGTACTTTAGGGGGAAAAATCAAACAACTTTGGCGTACCTTGCAATTAGAGTGGTATTACTCAAAAGATGAAATTTTGGAGATTTACCTCAATAGAGCACCCTTTGGCGGTACATTAGAAGGTATAGGTGCAGCGAGTTGGGCTTATTTAGGCAAATCACCTGCTGATTTATCCGCAGGAGAGGCGACATTGATGGCGGTATTACCACAAGCGCCAAGCCGTTTACGACCAGATAGATACCCTGAACGTGCTCAAGCAGCTAGAGATAAAGTATTAGATAGGCTGGCAGAATATCAGATATGGTCACAAGAAAAAGTTAATGAAATCAAAGAAGAGCAGGTTTTATTAGCACCAAGACAAACACCACAATTAGCGCCCTTGCTGGCTCGTCGTATGTATAACGAAAAGCGAGAGCCTGTTATTACAACAACGATTGATATTAATATTCAACGGCAACTTGAAGAGATTGCGAATCAATGGAAGTATCAATTAGCAGATAAAACATCCTTAGCCATATTGGTTGTTGATCATACGGATATGAGTGTGAAAGGGTATGTCGGTTCTGCCGATTTTAATGACAATTCGCGCTTTGGTCATGTCGATATGATTAGTGCATGGCGCTCACCAGGTTCAACATTAAAGCCATTTATTTATGCGCTAGCATTAGATGAAGGGCTTATTCATGCAGAATCACTCTTACAAGATGTTCCTCGTCGATTTGATAATTATCGTCCTGGTAATTTTGACTCTGGTTTTAATGGGGCGGTCAGTGCCAGTGAAGCACTAAGTCGCTCTTTAAATTTGCCTGCGGTGCAACTTATCGAAGTGTATGGTGCCAAGAAATTTGCAGCAAAATTGCGTCATAACCATATTGAAATGCGCTTTCCTTATGGTTCAGAGCCTAATTTAGCGCTGATCTTAGGAGGAACTGCGACACGAATGGATGAGCTTGTTTCTGCCTTTAGTGCGTTGGCAAGGCAAGGAAAAACAGCACCGTTACGTTTTAAACCGGAACAAATAATAGAAAACCGGGTGTTGATGTCACAAGGATCAGCATGGATTATTAGGCGAATATTAGCCGGAGAAGCCAGACCTCGTCCAGATAGCGCAATTTCACCTGTTGTTCCTTTGGCTTGGAAAACAGGGACAAGTTATGGTTATCGGGATGCGTGGTCTATAGGTGTAAATGCACGCTATACCATTGGCGTTTGGGTGGGCAGGCCTGATGGAACACCGGTTGCTGGGCAATTTGGCTTTGCGACAGCTGTTCCTATTATGAATCAGGTCAATAACTTATTAACAGGTTATTTCTATCAAAATAAACAAAGACCACCAACAGATTTACGTCCTAATAGTGTAACTGCGGCAACAATCTGTTGGCCAACAGGTAAGGCATTACCAAAAGAAGATAGCAATTGTAGAGTCAGTCGTCGAAGCTGGATCTTAGATAACACTATTCCGCCAACTTTATTAAATGATAGCCAAGAAGGCATTTTGGGGATCAACGAAAAAATTTGGTTAGATGATAAAGGCAAACGCACAGGGCCTAATTGCCCTAATGCAGAGCTAAAAGATATTGCTTTATGGCCGATAGCATTAGAAGCATGGTTACCTGAAAAAGAGCGTAGAGCAAAACGCCTACCACCGATTTCTGAAACTTGTCCACCAATCAAAGAGGACATTATTCCCTTGTTTATTTCGGGTATTCGTGCGGGTGATTTGCTAAGACCATTGCCCGGTGAAACTAATCTTGAAATAACCGTTTCTACGCAAGGTGGAAGTGGTATGCAATGGTGGTTTTTAAATGGTGAACAAATAGGGAAGACTGAAAATGGGGAAACGTTCTCTTATTTACTAGAGAAACGAGGTAAATACCAATTATCGGTGCTTGATTTAAGTGGTCAAACAGATATGGTTAATTTTATATTTCGTTAAACTAAAACGATGAGATAAACGAGAACTGAGTGATTTTTCACTAAAATAAGTTTTAATAAAGACAAAGAGGCTATTTATCGTGTGTCATTTCGGTTCTTTTTTATTGTTATTTTTAAGTTTGAACATGGAAAGCGTCAAAAATGTGATTAGATCGATAATTCATAACTTTTTTGCCACAGTTTTTTAAAAAAAAGGGTGTTCAATCTGTGCAATTCATTTTTATCCTCCTATAATCGAGCACTATTTTTTGCAGGGAATGCGGTTTTTGATTCGTTTTTCCATGATCTGCGATAAAAGAGATAAAAAAAGTTATCATTAATAAAATAATTTAGAGGTAAGACATGGCTATTCAGCGCACATTTTCTATTATCAAACCAAACGCAGTGAAAAAAAATGTTATCGGTGCAATTTATAACCGTTTTGAAAGTGCAGGTTTTAGCATCATTGGTGCTAAAATGTTGCATTTAACGCGTGAACAAGCTGAAGGCTTTTATGAAGAACACAAAGGCCGTCCTTTCTTTGATGGTTTAGTTGAATTTATGACTTCTGGCCCAATTATGGTTCAAGTGTTAGAAGGTGAAAATGTGATTCAGCGTCATCGTGATTTGATGGGGGCAACTAATCCAGACAACGCATTAGCGGGTACATTACGTGCTGACTACGCTGATAGCTTTACTGAAAATGCGGTACATGGTTCAGATTCAGAAGCTTCTGCTGCTCGTGAAATCGCATACTTCTTCACTGAAAACGAAGTTTGCGCGCGCTAATTTATTAGCATCTCTACGCGAAAAACAGTACAATGCGACGCCCTGTTTGATAATTAACGGGGCGTTTTTTATTATTGTTTAAATATACAAATTATATAAGTATCCCGTTAGCATCAATGCTAATGCAGGCCGCATAGTGTAACAACGAGGCAATGTCATGACCCAATCTACCACTCCAGCGCCAAGCGCTTCTGTCGCTGTTTCTAAAGAAAATACTGTGAATCAAAAAACTAAAATTAATCTGTTAGATTTAAATCGTAAACAGATGCGTGAGCTTTTTGTCTCTATGGGCGAAAAACCTTTCCGTGCTGACCAAATTATGAAGTGGATGTACCACTACTGTTATGACGATTTTGATCAAATGACAGATATCAATAAGGTGTTACGCAATAAATTAAAAGAAATTGCTGAAATTAAAGCACCTGAAGTTTCTGAAGAACAACGTTCAACAGATGGCACGATTAAATGGGCAATTAAAGTTGGCGATCAACAAGTAGAAACTGTGTATATCCCAGAAGATGATCGCGCAACATTATGTGTTTCTTCACAAGTTGGTTGTGCTTTAGAGTGTAAATTCTGTTCAACTGCACAGCAAGGTTTTAACCGTAACTTGAAAGTATCGGAAATTATTGGACAAGTTTGGCGTGCCGCTAAAATTATTGGCTCATTAAAAGAGACAGGCCGTCGTCCCATTACTAACGTTGTTATGATGGGAATGGGCGAGCCGTTGCTGAATTTAAATAATGTTATTCCAGCACTTGAAATTATGATGGATGATTTTGGTTTTGGTTTATCAAAACGTCGCGTTACTGTCTCTACATCAGGTGTTGTTCCTGCATTAGATAAATTAGCAGATGCGGTTGATGTGGCTTTAGCTATTTCATTACATGCGCCAACTGATGATATTCGTGATGAAATTGTTCCAATTAATAAGAAATATAATATTGCAATGTTTCTTGAAGGTGTTCGCCGTTATATCGCCAAATCAAATGCGAACCAAGGGCGTGTGACTGTTGAGTACGTTATGCTTGATCATATCAATGACAGCACAGAACAAGCTCACCAATTAGCAGAATGCTTAAAAGATACACCATGTAAAATTAACTTAATTCCATGGAACCCGTTCCCAGGTGCACCATATGGACGTAGTTCCAATAGTCGAATTGACCGTTTTTCTAAAGTATTAATGGAATATGGTTTTACGACGATTGTACGTAAAACGCGAGGTGATGATATTGATGCGGCTTGTGGACAATTAGCCGGCGATGTTATTGACCGTACAAAACGTACACTGAAAAAACGCCAACAAGGTGAACTAATTTCAGTAAAAGCAGTCTGATACGGTTAGGAATCTCTTTCTTTGTGAAGTGTATTACACAATTACAATGTAGAGAGAACATGGATGAATATATTTGAGGAATAAAGCGATGATAAGGATATCATCAGTAGTTATAACTATTGGCGTGATGTTATTGACATTAGGTTGCCAATCATCAGCCAATCAACAACGTGTTGCAGTGTCTACACGTTTACAATTAGGTGATGCATATTTAGCTGAAAAACAATATCAAATAGCACAATATCATTTCCAAAAAGTGTTATCGGTGATACCAAATCACCCTGATGCTAATTTAGGAATGGCATTAACATCTCAGTTATTGGGAAATTCTATTCAAGCGTTAGATTATTACAAATTAGCGATGAAGTCGAAGCCAGTAAATGTTAATGTATTAAGGCTTTATGGTAATTTCCTTTGTGAACAAAAACTATTAAACAATAATAGTGTGTCAATTGAAGATATACCGCCAGATTATTTGGTTTGTCAGCAAAGTGATCATAAAATATCAATAAATTCGCGGTGAGACGTTAAGGTACTTGGTGCTTTTGCGAGTTCATCAATGTTAAACATCCAATAGCCACAGTGCCTAGATTGCTAATGAATACTGAAAACAAAACCGAAGAAGTGAAATTAACAGCAGGTCAACTTTTACGCCAGGCACGAGAAAAAGTGGGGCTAACACAACAAACTGTTGCTGATCGACTTTGTTTGAAGTTATCAACAGTGCGCGACATTGAAACAGATTCTGTTTCTTCTGACATTGCACCAACATTTTTACGCGGATACATGCGTTCTTACGCTAAGTTAGTTGGCGTTCCTGAAAAAGAAATCCTTGGTTTTATCGACCAACAAGCTCCAGTTAAACAAATTAGAATGACAACCACACAAAATTATTCATTAGGAAAACGTCATAAAAAACGTGAAGGTTGGCTAATGAAAATCACATGGGTGATTTTGATTATTATGGTTGCTCTCGTAGGGATTTGGTGGTGGCAAGGTCATCAGGCTGATCAACAAGAATTAGTCTCTATGGCATCTCAAGACATAGGGCAAAGTAGCGCACAAGAAAACACCAACCCGATAGATTCTTCTTTAGTAACCTCAGATAATACGTCAACATCTGAAGGTGATAATTTACAAGTACCTGCTTCGTCATTAGTTGATAATCAAGCGAATAATGTCGCTACAACATCACCAACGACTGAAACTACATCACCAGCACCAACAGAAGTGAGAACGGTTCCATTACCCGTATCACCTTTAACAACATCAACAACTTCTCGGGCAGATTCAGAACAAGAATCTACCTCTTCGGAAGCCCCTGCGATTGCGAACCAATTGGTTCTTATGTTTGATGGTGAATGTTGGTTAGAAGTTCGTAATGCTCAAAATAAAGTCTTATTTAATGGTATTAAGAAAGCGGGTGATCGTTTGGAATTTGATGGTGAGCAACCTTATAAACTAAAAATAGGCGCACCTTCTGTTACTCGCATACAGTTTAATGGTGAATCTGTTGATTTAAGCCGTTTTACTGGAAAAATAGCAAAAATAACAGTACCGAGTGCTTAATCTGACTACATATTTGAGCAAGCATGGAAGCATGGGAGAATTAATCAATGCATAAAGAATCACCTATCATTCGTCGTAAATCGACACGAATTTATGTGGGTAATGTACCTATTGGCGATGGTGCTCCTATCGCAGTACAGTCGATGACGAATACACGAACGACAGACGTAGAAGCGACTGTTCGCCAGATAAAATCTCTGGAGCGTGTAGGGGTGGATATTGTTCGCGTTTCTGTACCTACAATGGATGCTGCAGAAGCATTCAAATTAATTAAGCAGCAAGTTAATGTGCCTTTAGTGGCTGATATCCATTTTGATTATCGTATCGCATTAAAAGTTGCTGAATATGGTGTTGATTGTTTGCGTATCAATCCAGGTAATATTGGTAGTGAAGAGCGTATTCGCCAAGTTGTTGACTGTGCTCGTCATAACAATATTCCGATTCGTATTGGAGTAAACGGTGGTTCACTTGAAAAAGATATTCAAGAGAAATATGGAGAACCAACACCTGAAGCGTTAGTTGAATCAGCAATGCGCCATGTTGATATTCTTGAAAGACTTAATTTTGAACAATTTAAAATTAGTGTAAAAGCTTCTGATGTTTTCCTCGCTGTTGATTCTTACCGTTTATTAGCGAAAAAAATAGATCAACCCCTGCATCTTGGGATCACCGAAGCGGGAGGGGCAAGAGCCGGATCAGTTAAATCTGCGATTGGCCTTGGGATCTTATTATCAGAAGGTATCGGTGATACATTAAGGATCTCATTGGCGGCCGATCCGGTTGAAGAAGTTAAAGTTGGTTTTGATATCTTAAAATCATTACGTATTCGCTCTCGCGGAATTAACTTTATTGCTTGCCCAACGTGTTCCCGTCAAGAATTTGATGTTATTGGAACCGTCAACGAATTAGAGCAACGTTTGGAAGATATCATCACACCTATGGATGTCTCTATTATTGGTTGTGTTGTTAATGGCCCTGGCGAAGCTGAAGTTTCAACATTAGGTGTAACTGGCGCAAAAACACGCAGCGGTTTTTATGAAGATGGTGTGAGACAAAAAGAGCGTCTTGATAACGTTAATATGATTGATCTATTAGAAGCCAAAATTCGTGCTAAAGCATCAATGCTTGATGACAATATGCGTATAAACATAAATCAATTGGACAAATAATACTCAAAAAACTGGCTCATTAATCAATGAGCCAGTTTTACTATTGATTTCACGTTGAATACTGATTGATTTCGCTTCTATAATCAGCCTAACAATCAATTAATAACTATTAGAGAAGAAAAGTGGCCCAAAAAATCCAAGCCATTCGTGGTATGAACGACTATCTACCTGCTGACACTCGTGTATGGCAGAAAATTGAAAATACGCTAAAACAAATTTTAGCAGGTTACGGCTTTAGTGAAATCAGAACACCTATCGTAGAGCATACCCCTCTATTTCAGCGAGCAATTGGTGAAGTGACCGATGTTGTTGAAAAAGAAATGTATACTTTTACCGATCGTGGTGAAGATGCCCAAAGTCTGACATTACGCCCAGAAAATACAGCAGGTTGTGTTCGTGCAGGTATCGAGCATGGTTTGCTTTATAATCAAGAACAGCGTTTATGGTATTTAGGGCCAATGTTTCGTTATGAGCGCCCTCAAAAAGGTCGTTATCGTCAATTCCATCAGTTAGGTGCAGAGGTCTTTGGCCTACAAGGCCCTGATATTGATGCAGAATTAATTATGCTGACTGCGCGTTGGTGGAAAGCGTTAGGTATTGCAGAACATGTAACATTAGAACTTAATTCTATTGGTTCACTAGAAGCGCGTGCTAAATATCGTGAAGCGTTAGTCGCTTTCTTAGAACAACATGTCGATAAGTTAGATGAAGACTGCAAACGTCGTATGTATTCTAACCCATTACGTGTTTTAGACTCAAAAAATCCAGAAATTCAGACTTTATTGAATGATGCGCCTGAACTTTTCGATTATCTTGATGACGAATCAAGAGCGCATTTTGATGGTCTTTGTGCCTTATTGGACGCTGTCGGTATTACATACCGTGTTAATCAGCGTTTAGTCCGTGGGTTAGACTATTATAACCGTACTGTCTTTGAGTGGGTAACTAGTGCATTAGGTTCACAAGGAACAGTGTGTGCCGGTGGCCGTTATGATGGCCTTGTGAAACAACTTGGTGGACATCCGACACCGGCAGTTGGTTTTGCTATGGGGATGGAGCGCATGATCTTATTAGTTCAAGCGGTTAATCCTGAATTTGTTGCAGATACTAATGTCGCTGATGTTTATCTCGCTTCATTTGGTGAAAAGAGCCAAAGTGCAGCATTAATGCTGGCTGAAGAAATTCGTGATCAATTACCAACATTACGTTTAATGACGAATCATGGTAATGGCAACTTTAAAAAGCAGTTAGGACGTGCTGATAAACAAGGCGCTAAAATTGCGCTTATTTTAGGCGAAGATGAAATTAATGCCGGCACTGTTGCAGTGAAAGATTTGCGTTCAGGGGAACAAACAATCGTTGCTCGCAATGACCTCGCTCAGCAATTGACTCTGTTATTAGGTTAAGGAGAGACTTGTGGAAGTTTATAGCACCGAAAACGAACAAGTTGATGCAATTAAACAGTTCTTTAAAAACTACGGTTTAACTATCGTTTTAGCCGCTGTTATTGGTTTTGGTGGTGTATTTGGCTGGAAATATTGGCAATCACACCAAACAAATCGACTGCAAGAAAGTGCAGGTGCTTTTGCAACAATCAGTGAGGCACTTGCTAAGCCTACGCCTGAAAATATTGCATTAGCTGAAAAATTTGTTACTGAAACCAATGATATTTATGGCGCTTTAGCTTCATTAGAATTAGCTCAAATTGCTATCGATGCTAATGATTTAGTCAGTGGTGAACGTCATCTAACTAATGCGGTGGCAAAAGTAAAAAATGACGCATTTGCAGATATGCTTAATCTTCGTTTAGCTCGCGTACAATTAGCATTAGATAAAACAGATGCTGCTTTAGTTTCTTTAGAGCAAGTGAAGGGCAAAGCATGGAATGGAATGAAAAATTATATCCGTGGTGATGTCTTAGCGAAGAAAGGCGATAATGCAGGTGCAGCAGCCGCTTATCGTAGCGCGTTAACTGATGAAAACGCGGGTGCTATTCGCTCACTGGTTGAACTTAAACTCAATAATTTATCCAATTAAAGGGATCTTCAGACATGCAACTGCGTAAAACTCTCCTGGTTGGTCTACTAGCATCTGCTTTGTTGGCAGGGTGTTCTAGTGAACAGGACAATGTGACAATGTCTCCATTGCCTGAGGTGCAAAGCCAATTTACACCTAAAGCTGTTTGGGACAAATCAGTTGGAAATGGTATTGGTAAATACTATTCTCATTTGTCACCAACATGGGATAGCGCAGTTATTTATGTCGCTGATCGCCATGGTTTAGTTAAAGCATTAGATGTAGAAACAGGTAAAGAGCTTTGGTCGCAAGATCTCTCTATTAAAACAGGTTTTCTTTCATCCAATGAGTCTGCATTACTTTCTGGTGGATTAACAGTTTCAGGCACTCGCGTTTTTGTGGGAACGGAAAAAGCGAAAGTATATGCACTGAACACAGAGGATGGCTCCATTGATTGGGAAACAGACGTTGCTGGTGAAGCCATTTCAAAACCTGTTGTTAGTGATGGTCTAGTACTTATTCATACCAGTAATGGCATGTTGCAAGGACTTGACTTATTAAGTGGTGAGATTGCTTGGACTATTAACTTAGACACTCCTTCATTATCTCTTCGTGGCGAGTCTGCACCTGCTGTCGCTTATGGCGCAGCGATTATTGGTGCGGATAATGGTCGCGTCAGTGCGGTTGTCCTTTCTCAAGGACAATTGATTTGGCAACAAAATATTTCACAAATTAAAGGCTCTACTGAAATTAGCCGATTAAATGATGTGGATATCACACCGATTATTGATGAAAATACAGTTTATGCAATGGCGTATAACGGTAATTTAGTTAGCCTTGATATGCGTTCTGGACAAATCCTTTGGAAACGCGAGCTAGGCTCAGTCAATGATATGGTGTTGTTGGGTGATAATCTTTACCTAGTTGACCAAAATGATAGAGTTTTATCTGTGCGTAAATCTGATGGTGTGACATTATGGACACAAGAAGATTTATTGCATCGTAATTTAACTGCTCCGGCTATTTTTGATGGCTATTTAGTTGTTGGTGATGCAGAAGGTTATCTCCATTGGATTGATACCAACACAGGTAAATTTATTGCACAAAACCAAGTGAATAGCTCAGGCTTATTAAGCCGCCCTCAAGCGGTACAAGATAAACTGATGATCCAAGCTCGTGACGGTAAGCTTTATCTTTATAGTCGGTAATTAATTGCTGACAAATCTATTTATTTTACGGCTCCTTTAAAGGAGCCGTTTCGTCTTTTTAGTAATTACATGTAAAATACAATCAGGTTTGTGATTGTATTTTTATGAGGCATCAAAAAATGATACCCGTTATTGCCTTAGTAGGGCGCCCTAACGTGGGTAAATCCACGTTATTTAATCGACTAACACGCACAAGAGACGCATTAGTTGCTGATTTTCCTGGCCTCACCCGTGACCGTAAATATGGTCGAGCAGAGTTAGAAGGCGAAGAATTTATTATTATTGATACCGGTGGTATTGATGGTGCTGAAGAGGGTGTTGAAACTCATATGGCATCACAATCGCTACAGGCTATTCAAGAAGCCGATATCGTACTGTTTTTAGTTGATGCTCGTGCGGGTTTGATGCCAGCAGACCAAGGTATTGCAAAACACCTTCGTGGTGTCGAGAAAAAAACGTATTTAGTTGCGAATAAAACTGACGGTATCGATATTGATACTGCATTAGCCGATTTTTACTCTTTAGGATTAGGTGAAATCTTCCCAATCGCGGCATCCCATGGCCGTGGTGTTGCTCAATTGATTGAACAAGCGTTATTACCAATTACGGGTAAAGTAGTGGAAGAAGAAGTCGAGCTGACTGAAGAAGAAGAAAATGCGGCTTATTGGGCTGCATTAGAAGCAGAACAAGAAGCGCAAGCATTAGAAGAGGAAGAAGATGACTTCGATCCTTCTACATTACCAGTAAAATTAGCGATTGTTGGTCGTCCTAACGTTGGTAAATCAACACTGACAAACCGTATGCTTGGTGAAGATCGTGTGGTTGTTTACGATATGCCGGGTACAACCCGCGACAGTATCTACATTCCTATGGAACGTGATGATAAAGATTATATCATTATCGATACTGCGGGTGTTCGTAAACGCGGTAAAGTAAAAGAAACAGTTGAAAAATTCTCTGTTATCAAAACATTACAAGCCATTGAAGACGCTAACGTTGCATTGCTGGTAATCGATGCCCGTGAAGGTATTTCAGATCAGGATCTTTCATTATTAGGTTATATCCTGAATGCAGGTCGTTCATTAGTCATTGCTGTCAATAAATGGGATGGCATGACACAAGACGATCGCGAACAAGTAAAAGCAATGCTTGATCTTAAACTAGGCTTTGTTGATTTTGCACGTGTTCACTTTATTTCTGCATTACATGGAAGTGGCGTGGGTAATCTTTTTGAATCAATTCAAGAAGCTTATGTCTGTGCAACCCGTCGTGTAGGGACTTCTATGCTCACTCGTATCATGAAGATGGCAGAAGATGATCACCAGCCACCGATTGTTCGTGGACGCCGTGTAAAAATGAAATATGCACACGCCGGTGGTTATAATCCACCTGTTGTGGTTATCCATGGTAATCAGGTAACTGATTTACCAGATAGCTATAAGCGCTATTTGATGAACTATTTCCGTCGTACTTTGCAAGTGATGGGTACGCCAATCCGTATTCAATTTAAAGAGGGTGAAAACCCTTATGCGGATAAGAAAAATAAATTAACCGTTTCTCAAATGCGTAAACGTAAACGTTTAATGTCGCACTTAAAGAAATCTAAATAAGAAATTTTATTATTTAAGTGAAAAGCCACATTTTATGTGGCTTTTTTATATCTATAATTCAATGAGTTATTTGGATGTTACTGTTGTTAGTCGCTTTTTATATTTCATAAAAAATTAATTATTTCTTTAAAAAAACGGCTAAAATGCAATTGATACTTATTCGTCTTAAAGAGCTATTACGTTGAAAAAAAAGATTATTATCACATCAGTTTTTATGCTTTCCGCTTGTGCAACACCTGAAAAATGGGAAGCAAATACCACCATACCATCTCCTTTAGATATCGCTAAAAACATGTGTATGCAAGAAGCCAATGCGCTATATCCCGCGAGATATGTAGCTTCAAGTCAGCCTTCTTTTGCTCCAATGAAAATAAATGGCAAAGATATTTCAAACTCAAGGGCAGGAACATCTTTTCCTTCAGATGTGAATGAATGGCAGCGTAGGGATTATTTTAATACCTGTATGAAAGGAGAAGGTTGGGAAAATAAAAATAAAGTCACAGGGTTACTGGCTTTTTTATTTAATTGATTTTAGACAATATTTGTCATTAAACTTCTAGTTCTACTTTAGTAAAGCCACATTTTTAATGTGGCTTTATCATCAATAAATTAAGTTTTTTACACCCACTCTTTTTGGATCAAAAAATCGCTGTATAACTTTGCTTCAGGGGTATTGGGTTCAGGGGAGTAATCATATTCAAAACGGACTAAAGGTGGCATAGACATTAAAATTGATTCAGTTCTTCCACCACTTTGTAAGCCAAATAATGTCCCTCTATCCCACACTAAATTGAATTCAACATAGCGACCACGGCGATAGAGTTGGAACTGGCGTTCTCGCTCTCCCCAATGCATTGATTTGCGCTTTTCAACAATAGGTAAATAGGCATCAAGATAACCAAGTCCAACGTGTTGGACAAACTCGAAACAGTGGTCAAAATCTGGGGTATTTAAATCATCAAAGAAAAGGCCACCCACACCACGAGGTTCATTGCGGTGTTTAATATAAAAGTAGTCATCACACCATTTTTTATAACGAGGGTAATAATCTTCACTAAAAGGTGTACAAACAGATTTAGCAACTTTATGCCAATGAATAACATCTTCTTCAAATCCATAATAAGGTGTTAAGTCAAAGCCACCACCAAACCACCACACTGGATCTTCACCTTCTTTTTCAGCAATAAAAAAACGCACATTAGCATGAGAAGTCGGAATATAAGGATTAATAGGGTGAATAACTAATGAAACTCCCATTGCTTGGAAGCGACGCCCTGCTAATTCGGGGCGATGTGCAGTGGCTGATTTCGGTAAAGTGTCGCCATAAACATGTGAAAAATTGACGCCAGCTTGTTCAAAAAGAGCGCCATTAGTTAAAACGCGAGTACGACCACCACCACCTTCTTTTCTTTCCCAAGTATCTTGCTGAAAAGTGCCTTTTTGGTCTATATTTTCAAGAGAGTGACAAATTGTATCTTGTAGTGATAAGAAAAATTCTTTAACGCGATGAATATCAGGTAAACTCATAATAACCTACAGTTTTTATCATATTTATTAAAAATAGAACTTCATATTGTCTATGTTCTCATTTTCAAGTTGATTCATAAACTAAACAAGCGATAATAAATTCAGATTTATATGACTAATAATGGGCAAAGCCATGGAAATACGTGTATTTCGCCAAGATGATTTTGAGGCAATTATTACACTTTGGGAGCGTTGCGATTTGATATCGCCCGATAACGATCCTGAAATTGATATTGAAAGAAAGTTAAACCACTCACCCGATTTATTTTTGATAGCAGAAGTGTCAGGTGAGCTTGTAGGCACTGTGATGGGAGGCTACGATGGTCATCGTGGCTCTTTATACTATTTAGCTGTTCATCCTGACTTTCGAGGAAGAGGCATTGCGAATGCATTGATCTCCCGATTAGAGAAAAAACTGATTGCGAAAGGATGCCCACAAATTACATTAGTTGTACCAGAAGAAAATGATGCAACAATTTGTATGTTTGAGAAGTTATTGTATGAAGATCAAAATCAAGAAAGCACAACTTATACTAAGCGATTAATTGTTGATCAGGATTTCGATCTTTAATTGTGTTTAAACCCCTGATATCTTTAGGGGTTGTTTCTCTTCCCTTTATACTTATCTCTTTTTCTTTGTTTCTATTCTTACGTTTATACTTCTTATTTTATACGTAAAATCTGATATTGCCTTTTCTGTGGAACAAAATGTTATGTTGATGGTCGTAACTAGGCTTTCTTTTCATGTGGTTATCTAAGATCAAATCAGTATATATTTTGTTATGCTGACTTATTGTAACTGTTTTAGCCTGATGTTTGAGGCAATACAAAGAGTAAGATAAGGTGTGCTTGATACCCTCAATATCTATTTTAATGTGTGATGAAAAAGTTTAACGGAGAAATAAATGATGCCTAAGTTTTGGTTACCCTTGTGTTTAAGCACGAGTGTTTTGCTATTAAGTGGCTGTTCATCCATGGGAGGAATGTCTTTTTCTGCACTAAATCCGATGAATTGGTTTTCAAATGATACGTTAACCGTTTCTGCTAATGGGTTAGGAAATATCACCCAATCAACAAAAATAACAGAAAGTGAAATAAAAAATGAGTTAGGTGGTAGCTTCAATTACCGTGAAGGTATGGAGATGCAAGGTAGTGATATTATTGTTGTCGTTCAAGCATTAAAAGATAATAAAGTTCAAGTGGCTTTCTATGGCAAAGAAAAAAGTACCGTTGAGAAAATAGAAGTCTTTGATGATAAGGCAATGACAGATTGGGGCACAACGATAGGTACACCATTTAAAGATATTTATAAGAAAGCATTTGGTGCGTGTAGCAAAGGTCCTAAAGATGAAAAGCAGAGAACCATTTTGTGCCAATCTGCAGAAGCTAAATCGGTAAGTTATGTCTTTAGTGGCCAATGGGATGGCCCCGACGGATTAATGCCACCTGATGAAGTTTTATCAAACTGGACATTAACGCAAATTATTTGGCTTAATAAATCGCTTTAACGCTATTCCTTATAAAACAAGGAATAGTTTATAACTAGACTGTCTGATATTTGTTAAAAGGCAAATATTCAGAAAAAAATATTCGATATAATCAACATCATTTTGGGTGTCTTGATTATTGATTAGGAAAGCAATATGTCCCATGCACAAAGTGGCATTTTAGTCTCACATAGTAAATTTGGTCTTTTTATTGAAGCAATGGTCGTGGGTGAATTAGATGCTCTGCGTGAAGGGTGTCAGAAATTCATGCAATCATTATCTGATTTACAAAAGCAATTTCCTGATGCGTCATTAGGCGCAGTTGTTGCATTTGGCTCTGATCTTTGGAAAAAATTATCAGATGAAAACAGTGCTCCTGAGCTAAAACCTTTTCGCCCATTAGGTAAAGGTTTAGCACCAGCGACACAACGTGATCTCCTTATTCACATTCAATCTATGCGCCATGATGTGAATTTCTCACTCGCTCAAGCTGCAATTACTGCTTTTGGTGATGCAATCAAAGTTGAAGAAGAAATTCATGGTTTCCGTTGGATAGAAGAGCGCGATTTAAGTGGTTTTATTGATGGTACAGAAAATCCACAAGATGATGAGCGTTATGGTGTTGCGCTAATTAATGATGGTGTTGATGCGGGTGGTAGTTATGTTTTAGTTCAACGTTATGAGCATAACCTAAAAAAATGGGCTCGTTTTAGTGAATCAGATCAAGAGAAAATGATCGGTCGTACTAAAAAAGACAGTGTTGAACTTGATGAATCAGAACGTAATGTGACATCTCACGTTTCTCGTGTTGTGATTGAAGAAAATGGTGAAGAGTTAGCGATTTTACGTCACAGCCTACCTTACGGCACTGCAAGCGGCAAACATGGTTTATATTTCTTAGCTTACTGTGGTCGTTTATATAACATTGAGCAGCAATTATTGAGCATGTTTGGTGAATTAGATGGTAAACATGACGACCTATTACGTATGAGTAAACCGGTAACAGGGAGTTATTACTTCGCACCTTCTTATGAAGTATTAAAAGCACTTTAATTATTATCTAGTGTTAAATACGTTTTATTAATGAAATGCCTGCTTTAAAGCGGGCATTTTTGTCTGAATTTTTTTCACATTAATAGTAATTGATACAAATTTAATAAATTAGCCTGAGTTTTATTCATTTTTAATAGCTTTCAGTTATATCAAATAACAAAAGCTAACTACACTGTTATAAATAAAGCCGATAAAGTAACCATTAGAATAAAACTTACAATGATGGGTACTTTTGATGAAGAAAAATACAATCAAAACTTTTGCATTACAAGCAACCGCAGTATTGTCTTTGGTTGTTAGTAGTTATGCAGGAGCCGCTCAATTACTTAATAGCTCTTATGACATTGCGCGAGAGTTATTCACACAGCTAAATAGTGATTTTAAAACGCAGTGGGATGCACAGCATCCTGATGACAAAGTGACTATCAAACAATCTCATGCGGGTTCTTCTAAGCAAGCACTTGCGATATTGCAAGGGCTACCTGCGGATGTAGTGACCTATAACCAAGTTACAGATGTGCAAATTCTGCATGATAAAGGCAAGCTTATTCCTGCGGATTGGCAACAACGTTTGCCTAACAATAGCTCACCTTATTATTCCACTATGGCGTATTTAGTTCGCAAAGGTAATCCTAAAAATATTACAACATGGGAGGATTTAACCCGCGAAGATGTCAAAGTGGTTTTCCCTAATCCCAAAACATCAGGTAATGGGCGTTATACCTATTTAGCTGCTTGGGGCGCTTTTGAAAAAGCTTATGGTAATGATGCAAAAACCCAAGAAGCAATGAAAAAGTTCCTTAAAAATGTTGAAGTGTTTGATACGGGAGGTCGTGGTGCTACAACCTCTTTTATTGAACGTGGGCTTGGGGATGTGCTGATCAGTTTTGAATCCGAAGTTAATAATATTCGCCAGCAATATGGTGAAGATGAATATCAAGTTATTGTGCCACCTGTAGATATTCTAGCTGAGTTTCCAGTCGCTTGGATTGATAAAAATGTGCAACGTAATAACACAGAAACATTGGCAAAAACTTACCTCAATTATTTATACAGCCCTAGAGCACAAGAGATCATCACGCAATTTAACTATCGCGTAAATGATAAAGCAGTCATGGCTCAAAAAGCAGCACAGTTTCCAACAACATCTTTATTTACCGTTGAAGAGATATTTGGTGATTGGAATAACGTGATGAAAACGCATTTCACAACTGATGGCATGCTTGACAAGTTATTAGTGCAAGGACGTCAATAATGTTTACCACAACCAGTAAGCGGGTATTACCGGGATTTGGATTAAGCTTAGGCGGAACACTATTTTATACCTGCTTGATCTTACTATTACCAATGAGTGCGCTGGTTGTGCAACTTTCTGATATGAGTTGGTCCCAATATTGGGCGGTGATAACACATCCTCAAATTGTGGCTGCGTATAAAGTCACACTATTAGCGGCTGCGGTTGCCAGTATTTTTAATGCTATTTTCGGTATGTTGCTTGCATGGATCATTACTCGTTACCGTTTTCCGGGTAGACGACTACTTGACGGTTTAATGGATTTACCTTTCGCTTTACCTACGGCTGTTGCTGGCTTGACGCTTGCAACTCTTTTTTCAACACAAGGCTGGTACGGTTTTGTATTGGATAAATTTGATATCAAAGTCATTAATACATGGATTGGCATCGCCGTTGCTATGGCTTTTACCAGTTTACCTTTTGTTGTAAGAACAGTTCAGCCAGTGCTTGAAGAGTTAGGCCCTGAGTATGAAGAAGCGGCTGAAACACTCGGGGCGAGTCGTTGGCAAACTTTTCGTAAGGTTGTATTACCGGAGTTATCGCCGGCGCTAATAGCGGGAACTGCGCTCTCGTTTACGCGCAGTTTAGGTGAGTTTGGCGCTGTGATTTTTATTGCTGGCAATATTGCATGGCAAACAGAAGTCGTTTCTTTGATGATTTTTATTCGATTGCAAGAATTTGATTATCCTGCGGCAAGTGCTGTGGCTTCCGTGATTTTACTTGTTTCTTTAGTCTTACTGTTTTCAATTAATGGATTACAAAGCCGATTTGGTCAACGGTTGAGGGGGCATTGATGTCAGATATTATGCAACAACGCTCTATCTATCGTCGCCAAATAGATTGGGTAAAGTGGGGATTAATTCTTACAGGCGTTGTGTTATCCATTTTATTTTTAGTTGTGCCGATTGCGTGGATCTTTATGACTGCGTTTTCAAAAGGTGTTGAAATATTTACTGAAAACTTATTAGACAGCGATATGTTACATGCTGTCTGGTTAACGGTATTAATCGCGTTAATCACGGTGCCTGTCAATATGTTGTTTGGTGTCAGTATGGCATGGCTGGTTACTCGCTTTCGTTTTCCGGGGCGACAACTATTAATGACACTCATTGATATCCCTTTTGCGGTATCGCCTGTTGTCGCTGGACTGCTTTACTTACTTTTTTACGGCAGTAATGGCTGGGCTGGTCAATGGTTATCTCAGTTTGATATTCAGCTTATGTTCTCATGGCCGGGAATGGTTTTAGTCACCGTATTTGTCACTTGTCCTTTTGTTGTTAGAGAACTGGTGCCGGTGATGATGAGTCAAGGTAGCCAAGAAGATGAAGCCGCGGTGTTATTAGGGGCGAGTGGATGGAAAATGTTTTGGCGTGTGACATTACCAAATATTCGCTGGGCATTGTTATATGGTGTGGTTTTAACCAATGCCAGAGCCATTGGTGAGTTCGGCGCTGTTTCGGTGGTATCTGGTGCTATTCGTGGTGAAACCTATTCATTGCCGTTACAAGTTGAATTGCTGCATCAAGATTACAATACTGTTGGTGCATTTACTGCAGCTGCATTACTCGCGATGATGGCAATTTTTACCTTAATGTTTAAAAGTGCTTTGCAATGGCATTTAGCCCGTCAGCAATGACATCATTATTGACACAAAGTAGAGGCAAAATATGAGTATTGAAATTAATAGTGTCACAAAATATTTTGATCGCACTGAAGTGTTGCATGATGTCACCCTTGATGTCGCTTCAGGTGAAATGGTGGCACTGTTAGGGCCTTCAGGATCAGGAAAAACAACGCTTTTACGTATTATTGCGGGATTAGAACATCAAACCCAAGGGAAAATCTGTTTTGAAGGGCAGGATGTTAGCCAATTGCATGCGAGAGATCGTAAAGTTGGCTTTGTTTTTCAGCACTATGCGCTGTTTCGCCATATGACCGTATTTGAGAATATTGCTTTTGGTTTAACAGTATTACCTCGACGAGAGCGCCCGAACAAAGAAGCTATTCATAAAAAAGTGCAGCAGTTGTTAGAGATGATCCAATTGCCTCATTTAGCGCAACGTTATCCAGCACAATTATCGGGTGGGCAAAAACAGCGGGTGGCTTTAGCTAGGGCTTTGGCTGTAGAGCCTCAAATTTTATTATTAGATGAGCCTTTTGGTGCTTTAGATGCCAAAGTAAGAACAGAATTACGCCGTTGGCTACGTGAATTGCATGAAGAGCTTAAATTTACCAGTGTCTTTGTGACTCATGATCAACAGGAAGCGATGGAAGTCGCTGATCGCATTGTGATTATGGGGAATGGTAAAATAGAGCAAGTAGGGACACCACAAGAAGTATGGCAATCACCACAAAGCCGCTTTGTTTTAGAATTTCTAGGTGATGTGAATCATCTACAAGGTGAAATTAATGGCGCTCAATTACAGATTGGGGGATATCACTTGCCATTATCGGTGACACCGCTTTATCAAGGTTCAGTCGATGTGTTTTTACGCCCTTGGGAAATAGCATTAAGTACACATGAAAATAGTGTTTGTCGATTACCGGTTAAAGTTATTGAGGTTTCACCTAAAGGACATTATTGGCAATTGATTTTACAGCCCATAGGATGGAGTAAAACGCCAATTACGGCAGTATGGAATGAGATGTCTTTAACGCCAACAAAAGGAAACACCTATTATATGGGCGGTGCTCAAGCCCGTTTATATTCGGGCGATACACCCTTAAAAACGGTATCGTTAGCTTATACTGCCTAATTTCATTATTAATCTATCGCTAATTTCACTCTTTTTTACCCATGCTTATTTCTGGCATGGGTGTTTTGGTTTCTATAAAAGCAAAGAGACTTATCGAATTGCATTAATATTATTGCGTTAATAAGTTAAATGTGATTTCTTCATTAATACAGACAAATAAATGAGCAGGGACTTATTGTGGCAGGGTTAGAACAATTTATTGGTAATACACCATTAGTAAAACTACAACGACTTACGCAAGAGGTAGACGCTGAAATCTGGGTTAAACTTGAAGGCAATAATCCTGCAGGTTCAGTTAAAGACAGAGCTGCATTATCGATGATTGAACAAGCGGAATTACGCGGTGAAATAAAACCGGGTGATACGCTGATTGAAGCAACTAGTGGTAATACGGGTATTGCCTTGGCGATGATTGCGGCGGTAAAAGGTTACCGCTTAAAATTGTTAATGCCTGAGAATATGAGTAAAGAGCGTCAAGCTTCTATGCAAGCTTATGGCGCAGAATTGATTTTAGTGAGTCGTGAAGTCGGTATGGAAGGTGCACGAGATCTTGCACAACAAATGGAACAGCAGGGCGAAGGAAAGGTATTAGATCAATTTAATAATCCAGATAACCCAAGAGCCCATTTTTTGTCAACAGGCCCCGAAATTTGGCAACAGACGCAAGGCCGTATTACACATTTTGTGTCAAGTATGGGCACAACAGGCACCATTACAGGTGTAGGTAGTTATTTAAAAACACAATCTGACCAAGTACAAATCATTGGACTTCAGCCAGAAGAAAAAAGCCAAATTCCAGGTATTCGTCGCTGGTCACCTGCTTATTTGCCGGGAATTTTTAAAAAAGAGCTGGTGGATAGTGTGATTGATATGTCTCAAACCGAAGCTGAATCAACAATGCGCCTTTTAGCAAGTCAAGAGGGTATCTTCTGTGGCGTAAGTTCTGGAGGGGCTGTTGCTGGCGCTCTGCGCGTTGCAAAAGAAAATCCAGGGGCAGTGATTGTGGCGATTGTTTGTGATAGAGGGGATCGTTATTTGTCGACGGGTGTTTACTCGTCATAATTCAAACTGCAGCGTTACTCGTCATACTTTAAGGTGTAGCGTTGTTGACTGCGTTCATTCGCACTAGGCACATACTTGTGTATGTTCCTAGCGACTTATTTACTTGTCGCCTAGCTACATCTTGAATTATTTAGAGTATTTTGGGTCTTTGGTCTTGGGGTTTTGAATATAAAAAAACCGCCACATATGGGTGGCGGTTTAAATAGAGAACATTACAGAAGATTATTTTTTAATCTGAATAATAACGGTTTCACCAACAGTAACTGGGCCTGTCATTTTGGTTAAACCTTGAATTTCATCCATATTAGAGATAACAACGGGTGTTAAAACTGATTTTGCTTTTTCTTCTAATACAGCTAAGTCAAATTCTAAAATAGTATCACCGACTTTTACTTGCTGACCTTCTTCAGCGATACGTTTAAACCCTTCACCTTTCAGTTCAACAGTGTCGATACCGAAGTGGACAAATAACTCGATACCGTTGTCAGACTCAATAGAGAAAGCATGGTTAGTCTCGAAAATTTTACCGATAGTACCATCGACTGGCGCAACAATTTTATTACCAGCAGGTTTGATAGCAATACCGTCACCTACGATTTTTTCAGCGAAAACAACATCAGGAACTTCTTCGATATTGACGATTTCACCTGAAAGTGGTGCGACAATATCAATCGTGCCACTGCCTTTCTTTTCCTCTGAAACCAGTGATTTTAATTTATCAAACAGACCCATGAATCTTCTCCTAATTATTGTAGTTGGGACCGGGCTCTGGCTAATGCGATTAGCACAGTGTCTTTTCTTTAGTAAAAGTTTCTACTAAGTCCATCAATTCTTTAGCAGTTGGCTGAGCAAGTGCTTGCTCTGCTAGTGCTTTTGCATCATCGTAATTCGCGTTACGAATCACTTTTTTGATGCGAGGAATTGAAATAGCACTCATACTAAACTCATCTAATCCCATGCCGAGAAGGAGCAATGTTGCTCGTTCATCTCCAGCAAGTTCACCACACATTCCAGTCCATTTACCTTCAGCATGTGATGCATCAATTACCTGTTTTATCAGGTTGAGTACTGCAGGTGACATTGGATTATATAGATGAGATATCAGCTCATTTCCACGGTCTACAGCCAGAGTATATTGTGTTAGATCGTTAGTCCCAATACTAAAAAAGTCAACTTCTTTTGCCATATGACGAGCCATCACTGCTGCGGCAGGGGTTTCTACCATCACACCGACTTCAATAGATTCATCAAAAGCTTTCTTTTCTTCACGAAGCTGGCTTTTTAGTATTTCAAGTTCTGCTTTCAATGCACGGATCTCTTCAACAGAGATAATCATTGGAAACATAATGCGTAGTTTACCAAAAGCAGATGCTCTTAAGATAGCACGTAATTGTGGATGAAGGATCTCTTTACGGTCAAGACAAATACGAATTGCACGCCAGCCTAAGAATGGGTTCTCTTCTTTTGGTAGGTTCATGTAAGGTAAGTCTTTATCACCACCAATATCCATAGTACGAATAATGACCGCAGGACTTCCCACTGCTTCGGCTACTGCTTTATAGGCTTGGAATTGTTCCTCTTCTGTTGGTAAAGAGTCTCTATCCATAAATAAGAATTCAGTACGATACAGACCAACACCTTCAGCACCGTTACGTTCAGCACCCGCAACATCTCGAACTGTACCAATATTAGCGCAAACTTCGACTTGATGCCCATCAAGTGTAATAGCAGGTAGGTCTTTAAGTTTTGCCAATTCTTCTTTTTCGTGCAGGTACTCGTCTTTGATTGCTTTTAATGTTTCGAGTTCCTCATCTGATGGATTAATAATGATTTTGTTATTAATCGCATCAAGAACAAGATAATCGTCTTTTTTAATGGTTTGTGTCGCATTAGATGTTCCCACGATAGCTGGAATTTCTAATGAACGAGCCATAATAGAGGTGTGAGATGTTCTACCGCCTAAATCAGTGATAAAACCTAATACGTTGTCTAAGCTTAATTGAGCAGTTTCAGATGGGGTAAGGTCTGTTGCAACTAAAATAACTTTTTCTGAAATAGCACTTAGATCGATAATTGGCATTTCTAAAATATTGCGCATCAAGCGTTTACCAATATCACGGACGTCAGCCGCACGCTCTTTTAGATATTCGTCATCTAACGCTTCTAATGCAGTTGCTTGATCTTCAATAACTGATTGAACAGCAGCTTCAGCGGTTTTTTTGTCACTTTTGATGAGAGCAACAATTTCTTGTTCTAATTCTTCATCTTCTAGCAACATGATATGACCTTCAAAGATTTCGGCTTTATCCGCACCAAGGTTTTTTTCAGCACGTTCTTTAATAATTTCTAGTTGTTGTGCAGATTTATTACGGCCGTCTTTAAAGCGTTCGATTTGATCCTCAATTTCATCACTTTGGATCTTACGTTGGCTAATAATGATAGGTTCTTCTTTGAGGAGAAGGGTCTGACCAAATGCGATACCGGGTGATGCTAAAATTCCTGAAATCATAATTTATCCTACGACTTGCTGGTGATAATCTTAAAAGAATAGGATTGCAAAATACTGTTGTTTTAAAATCATCATTGAAATTAACTCCCCTGAATAGTTTCAGGGGAATAAATACTGTGTTAATAATTAATCGCGAATTATTCTAATTCCGCCATTAATTTTACCAATGCTTCAACGGCTTGTTTTTCATCTTCGCCTTCTGCAGAGATAGTCACAACAGTACCTTGAGTTAAGCCTAACGTTTGTAATTTGAAAAGGCTCTTCGCGCTGGCAGATTTGCCGCTAGAGATAAGCGTGATATCTGAAGAGAATGTTTTGGCTTCTTTTACAAATTGTGCCGCAGGACGAGTATGTAAGCCGTTTGGTGCTGTAATAGTAACTTCTTGCTGGTACATAGGATATTTTCCTTTTATAACTCAATTGTTCACATTAAGTCAGGACTTAGTAAGTGTAGATGAATTTGTCCTGCTTTGCGTAGCAATATCAGATAATATTAAGTCGTAAAGCGTCATCTGATAAAAATAGTGTTCAGAAAGATAAAAGAGTTCGTTTTGTTATCTCGGTTATTTTCTGATTAATTTCGACCTTCGAAATAATTAATTGATTAAATACTAAACTCGAAGAAATAAATCACCTGTCTGGATGACAAACTTTGATCTCTACCACAAAAAAAGCACCATTGAGGTGCTTTTTTAATAAATATTTTACAATTGAGTGATGCGATTTAGCTGTCAGAAATATCAGCAAAAAGTGGTGTACTTAAATAACGCTCACCTGAAGAAGGCAAGATAACCACAATTTCTTTGTTTGCAAATTCGGGCTCTTTTGCAAGTTTTACGGCTGCCGCAATAGCTGCACCTGAAGAAATACCTGCGAGAATACCTTCTTTCGTCATAAGTTCACGAGCAGTATCAAAGGCTTCTTCGTTAGTGATTTGAATAACGCGATCCAGTAACGATAAATCTAGGTTTTCAGGAATAAAACCTGCTCCGATGCCTTGGATTTTATGAGGGCCTGGTTTAATTTCTTCACCAGCTAGAGCTTGAGTTATAACAGGGGAGTCTGCTGGTTCAACCGCAACCATTGTTACTGCTTTACCTTGTGTCTTTTTCAAATAGCGACCAATACCTGTAATAGTACCGCCAGTGCCGACGCCAGCAATAACAGCAGCTACTTCACCATCAGTGTCATTCCAGATTTCAGGGCCTGTGGTTTTTTCATGAATTTCAGGGTTAGCTGGATTACTAAATTGTTGTAGTAAAAGGTAACGGCCAGGATCGCTATCACGAATTTCATTGGCTTTATCGATAGCCCCTTTCATGCCTTTTGCGCCTTCAGTCAGCACTAAATTAGCCCCTAATGCTTTGAGTAATTTACGGCGCTCTACACTCATGGTATCAGGCATTGTCAGTGTTAATTTGTAGCCACGAGCTGCTGCAACATAAGCCAAAGCAATCCCAGTATTACCACTAGTAGGTTCTACAAGCTCAACACCCTCTTTAAGAATACCTTTCTTCTCTGCATCCCAAATCATGTTGGCACCGATACGGCATTTTACACTGAAGCTTGGGTTACGAGATTCCACTTTAGCCAGAATGTTACCATTTCCGAAATGCTTTAAGCGAATTAAAGGAGTGTGCCCAATAGTTTGCGAGTTGTCTTCGAAAATCTTGCTCATTTTTATCCTCGGTACATGATTTTTTATAAGGTCAGATGAAATTACCATACGCCATCAAGCTAAAGATGGAAATAAGCTTTATGAATATACTTATAACTTTTTTATCTTTTTATTCCAAAAGATTCTAATCAAGAGTCAGTGAGACAATTCACAAATTAATAAATCAAGAGATGTGCAGTATATTGATGGCTGATAATCTATTTTTAACTACATTTCTTGCAAATACAGGGGTCATAATGGAAACCATTGAAGAGTTGATTAACGCACTTGAACTCGCTGTACCAGAATTAGATGCGCAAGCTTTGCGTGAAAATTTACCCGAGTCCGATGCTCAAGAAGATGTACTTAATTGGCTATACGAATCGCTCTCTGCTCAAGGATTAATGGATTATGTGGAATGGACAGAATATTTTGGTGATATTCCTGACTTGAAATCGTTAGAACAGATTTCTTTGTCTGAATCACCTGGCGCACTGATTTTATCTCAAGTTGAAAATATTGATTGGGATGAGGTGAGTATTGATCCTTATATGTTGCCTTATGAACTACCTTATTTGGAATATATTAACTACTTTTTGACAGAAAAAGGGTTACGATTGGTTGATCTCACACCGTTTGAAAATGCTTATATTCTCTGCATTCGAGATGATGAAGAGATTATTGAAAAACTAGATGGTGCATTAAATATCTTTGAAATGGGAATTAATGAGCGTGAGCCGATGGATAGAGAAGAAACCAAAGATTATATTCGTTCATTAATTGAGTAGTCTGGCTAATAACAAAATAAGCCCAACCACGCTATTGAAAAAAGTTTAAAATAAAACCCCGCTTACAATTAAATAAAACGGGGTTTTTTGTATTTATCGAGATGTTGCTAAATTAGTTAGGCTTACCACTGCCCATCTTGCACATGCTGTTTACGATAACGATCGCACCACATTGCCGTTGCTCCACAAATTGCGACGGGCATGATGACTAAATTTAGAATAGGGATCATGGTAAAAATATTAATAACCATACCAAATTGAAGGTTATTCCATTTGTCCTGTTTGAGTGAGGATTTCATCGCTGAAAATGAAATTTTATGGTTATCAAATGGGAAGTCATTATATTGAATTGCCATCATCCAAGCACCAAAAGCAAACCATAAAATAGGGGCAACGGTTTGTCCGATAGCAGGAATAAAATAGAGCAATAACAAGACAATAGCGCGTGGTAAATAATAAGCTATTTTAATTAGCTCACGTTTTAAAATACGTGGAACATCTTTCAATATACCCGCAATACCCGTATCTGGTGGTGCAATGCCAGTTATTTGGCCTTCTAATTTCTCAGCCAATAATCCATTAAACGGAGAAGCGATAATATTGGCTAAGGTACTAAAGAAATAAGTGAACACTAATAAGATAAAAATAACGGATAATGGCCAGATTAAATAACTCAACCACTGTAACCAATCAGGCACTTTTTCCATCATCCAATTGACCATGCCACCAATTTGACCATATAACCACCAAAAGGCGCTTCCGAGAATAATAATATTGGCTAGTAATGGTAAGATAACAAAACGTTTTAGCCCTTTGCGTGTAATTAAACGCCAACCAAGAGCAAAATAATGAAATCCATTTAAATTTTTATTCGTTTCTGTCAAATTTGTCATACTTCCTATTCTCTCCAATGAGGGCAAGCTAGTATCATATAGGGAGATAATCAGCCTTACTAGTCATGAATTGTCTAAAAAATGTGCATAAGAGATTGATGTGTGTATCTTTGTGACAAGAAAATTAAGTATTGGCTTGCACTTATGAGCATTGGCAAATACTCTTAGTAAAAAGTAATATTTGCCAACGTGGCTATTAAACCTCAAGACAACAGAGATAGAAATGATGCAGCAAAATTTGCGTCTGATATTAATCGTTGTTGGTGCGATTTTAATCATAGCTTTGTTATTACACGGCTTATGGATTGGTCGAAAAGAGCGTTCTAAGCTTTTCCGTAATCGCCCAGTAAAACGTCAGAAACAGAATTATCAGTCAGATGAGAACGATGACGAACCACAATATGCTGAGGCTAGTCATCAGACATCAACTTTATCCTCTACTGAAAAGCGGGAGAGTGAGCCACCGATAAAATCGGCGCCTCTACATGAACCTGAAATTTCAGTGGTAGATAGTGATCCATTAATGTCTGAAACCCAAACAAAAGGGAACTCTCACGATACTTCATTACAGCAAGAGCCCAGCCTTGGTGTTTTTGATGTGATTGAAAAAGAGCCAGCACCTATTGTTAGAGATGAGCCAAAACCAGCTCCTGCGGTTAATGTTGCGAGTGAAATAAAATCACACGTTAATACAGAAAGCCCATCTGCAAATTTTGAGCCTTCAATTTCAGAGACAGCGGCTCATGTGACTCCTGTTGAAACTGAGGTTTCGCATCATGTTCCTGCTGAAGAGTCAATGGCAGAATCGGCTTCACAAGCGTCAGAAGCAGAGAAAGAGCTGGTTATTGTTCTAAACGTAAGTGCACATCATGGTCAAATGCTGGATGGTGAAGCGTTAATGCAAAGTATCATTCAAGCTGGATTCCAGTTTGGTGAAATGAATATTTTCCATCGTCATCTTAATCCAACAGCTGATGGGCCTGTATTGTTTAGTTTAGCGAATATGGTGAAACCGGGAACATTTAATATTGATACAATGGCGGAATTGACGACACCAGGTGTATCAATGTTTATGATGGTGCCATCTTATGGTGATGCTAACCAAAACTTTAAATTGATGTTACTTACGGCTCAACGTATAGCATCTGATGTAGGTGGTGTTGTGCTGGATGATGAACGCAAACTCTTAACGCCACAAAAAATCGAGCTTTATAAATCTAGAATTCGCAGGACGTTGGATCTAAATCAATAGCTTTATACTCGTCATACTTCAAGTTGCAGCGTTGTTGACTACGTTCATTCGCACTAGTCACATACTGATGAATGCTCCTAGCGATTCGTTTACTTGTCGCCTAGCTGCACCTCGAATTATTTAGAGTATATATCTGTAAAAATACCCCCGCTTGCGGGGGTTTTTCTTCTTTGGTGATAATCATGAATAAAAACACTCAACAAAAAATTGATAAACTTCGCGTTACTCTACGTCACCATGAATATCTCTATCATGTCATGGACGCACCTGAAATACCTGATGCTGAATACGATCGCTTAATGAATGAGCTAAAAGCATTAGAAGCTGAATATCCCGAATTAATTACCTCTGATTCGCCTACACAGCGAGTTGGTGCCTTACCTCTAACTGCATTTGAGCAAGTGAGACATGAAATTCCGATGCTCTCCTTAGATAATGCTTTTGATGAAACAAGCTATCTGGCGTTTGATAAGCGTTTACGTGATCGTTTAAAGAATAGTGAAGAGATTACTTTCTGCTGTGAATTAAAATTAGATGGATTGGCTGTCAGTTTACTTTATGAAAATGGAGTATTAGTACAAGCTGCAACGCGTGGTGATGGTACAACAGGGGAAAATATCACTGAGAATGTAAGAACGATCAAAGCCATTCCACTGCGTTTATATGGTGAAAATATTCCTACTCGTATTGAGATCCGTGGCGAAGTCTTTATGAATGAAAAAGGGTTTGAATATTTAAATGAGGAAGCTCGTCGCACAGGTGGAAAAGTTTTTGCTAACCCTCGTAATGCTGCAGCCGGCTCATTAAGACAGCTTGATCCCCGTATCACAGCAAAACGTCCATTAACCTTTTTCTGTTATGGGGTCGGGGTACTCGAAGGTGGAGAATTACCAACAAGCCACTATAAGCGCCTACAACAGTTTAAAAAATGGGGATTGCCCGTTAGTGATGCTGTTAAACTTTGCACAGGTAGCAAAGCAGTACTTGATTTTTACCACCATGTAGAAGAAATTCGCCCTAACTTAGGCTTTGATATCGATGGTGTCGTTATTAAGGTGGATGATATTGCTCTGCAAGAAGAGCTGGGTTTTGTCTCAAGAGCACCACGTTGGGCTATTGCTTATAAATTTCAAGCTCAAGAGCAAATGACGATTATCAAAGATGTCGAATTTCAAGTTGGACGTACTGGAGCAATTACCCCTGTTGCTCGTTTAGAGCCGGTACAAGTTGCTGGTGTTGTTGTGAGTAATGCTACATTACACAATGCTGATGAAATTGAACGCTTAGGGATACGCATTGGCGATACGGTGGTTATTCGTCGAGCAGGTGATGTTATTCCTCAGGTTGTTAGTGTGATCGAAGAGAAACGTCCAGCTGATGCACAAGAGATTATTTTTCCAACGCAATGCCCAATTTGCCAATCTGATATAGAGCGTATTGAAGGCGAAGCGGTAGCGCGTTGTACAGGAGGATTAATTTGTGGTGCACAACGTAAAGAAGCACTTAAGCATTTTGTTTCTCGTCGTGCGATGGATGTCGATGGTATGGGCGATAAAATTATCGACCAACTGGTTGAAAAAGAGTATGTCAAAACGCCAGCAGATCTTTTTCGTTTAGATGAAAAAATCCTATCTGGTTTAGAGCGAATGGGTGAAAAATCAGCAAAAAAATTGATCACTGCTTTAGACAAGGCTAAATCAACGACATTTGCGCGTTTTATTTATGCTCTCGGAATTAGAGAAGTCGGTGAAGCAACGGCAAGTGGATTAACCGCCCATTTTTCTACGCTTGAAGCATTACGAAATGCGGATGTTGAAGCGCTAAAATTAGTCCCTGATGTAGGCGATATCGTGGCTAAACATGTCGTTAATTTCTTCCAAGAAGAACACAATAGAACGGTTATTGATCAATTGATCAATGATGCTGGTATTACATGGCAAGCACCTATTATTGTGACTCATGAAGTGGGTGAAAATCCTTTTGCAGGTAAAACTGTCGTGTTAACTGGATCACTTTCACAGTTAACCCGTGATGAAGCAAAAGACAGATTAGTTGCATTAGGTGCAAAAGTGAGTGGAAGTGTTTCTAAAAAAACTGACATGGTGATTGCGGGTGAAGCGGCTGGCTCTAAGTTAGTGAAAGCTAATGAATTAGGGATAACTGTTATCGATGAAGATGAAATGATACGATTACTTGATCAATCGAAATAATCATTCTACTATTTAATAAATGCTACTGGAAAACCTTCCTAGTAGCATTTTTTACTTAAGCTAAATGTACATTTAATGTTCCTTAAGTAACTTTGAAAATGTGATCAACCTATCTTATTTAATAAATAGTGTGTATATGGTTTCATAGTATTGTGACAAAAATCACATCGTAATGTTACGCGTTACATAAAATGCTCTACAAGATTTATTTTTATTTTTGGAGCATGCATGTCTTCTATCATTCACTTCGTTTTAGCACTCGCCGTTATTGGCGCATTAGCATTCATTGCGAGTAACAATCGCAAAGGGATCCGTCTGCGTTATATCGTGCAGTTATTAGTTATTGAAATCGCATTAGCATGGTTTTTCCTCAACTCTGATGTTGGCGAGGGCTTTGTTCGTGGATTCGCTGGATTATTTGATCACTTATTAGGTTATGCCGCACAAGGTACTGAGTTCGTATTCGGTGGCATGATGAAAGGTGGTTTAGCATTCTTCTTCCTGAATGTTTTATGTCCAATTATCTTTATTTCTGCATTAATTGGTATTCTTCAGCATATCAAAGTATTACCTTTCGTGATCCGTATTATCGGTACAGTGCTTTCTAAAGTGAATGGTATGGGGAAACTGGAATCATTCAACGCAGTGAGCTCATTAGTTCTTGGTCAATCAGAGAACTTTATTGCTTATAAAGATGTTTTAGGCAAAATGTCTCAGCGTCGTATGTACACTATGGCTGCAACAGCAATGTCGACAGTATCAATGTCAATTGTTGGAGCATACATGACAATGTTAGATCCAAAATACGTTGTTGCTGCTCTAGTACTGAATATGTTCAGTACCTTTATCGTCCTTTCGGTGATTAACCCATATTCTGTTGAGAATGAAGAAGATATTCAAATGGGTAATCTTCATGAAGGTCAAAGCTTCTTTGAAATGTTAGGTGAATACATTCTAGCTGGTTTCAAAGTTGCGTTAATCGTAGCTGCAATGCTGATTGGGTTTATTGCCTTAATTGCTGCAGTGAATGCAATTTTCAGCATGATTTTTGGTATTAGCTTCCAAGATTGCTTAGGTTACGTTTTTTATCCATTAGCATGGGTTATTGGTGTTCCAGAGCAAGATGCATTACGTGTTGGTAGTGTTATGGCAACTAAACTAGTGTCTAACGAATTCGTTGCAATGGGTAGCTTACAAGATATTGCTGCTGAAATTTCACCGCGTTCTGTTGGTATCTTGTCTGTATTCTTAGTTTCATTTGCTAACTTCTCTTCAATCGGGATTGTGGCAGGTGCGATTAAAGGTTTAAACGAAGTACAAGGAAACGTTGTTTCTCGTTTCGGTTTGAAATTACTGTTTGGTTCTACATTAGTAAGCTTCTTATCCGCAGCTATCGCAGGTCTGTTTGTTTAATCTTGGAAGATAAAATAGATAGGTAGCATGTGAATAAAATAACAATGTAAATTGCATCACTTGTTAATCAAGTAACAGAAAATCAAGCAGTACCTTTGGGTACTGCTTTTTTTATCTTTAAATTACCCTATAATCGGAACTATTTCTTCAAGGGCAATGTGGTAGAGAACATGTTAGAGAAACAGCATCTTATTGATATAGCAAACACACAAATGCCATTTGGTAAGTACAAAGGGCGAATGTTAGTTGATTTACCTGAAGAGTATTTATTATGGTTTGCTAAGAAAGGACAGTTCCCTGAAGGAAAACTAGGGCAACTCATGGAGATGACCCTTGCAATTAAAATTGAAGGCTTAGAAGGACTATTAAAGCCCTTAAAGCGATGATGTTAATTATTATCTATACCGGATTTTTCAGGTGTTAATGCATTAATAATTTTCTGACTTAATTCAATAAATAATGTTTGTTCTCCGAGCGTTAAACATTCACTTATTTTTTCAGCATTTTGTTTTCGACCTAATGCTGCTCTTGCTAAAAAAGCGTGACCTTCATCAGTTAAATGGGTAATAAATTCACGCTTATCTTTTTCAGAACGTTTTTGTGCAATAAATCCTAATGATTTTAATCCTCGCATAAATTTCGACAAATTTTGTCTTGAAATAGCCAAAGAATCACTCAATTGAGAAGGGGTTAAGTCACCTCGTAAGCGTAATAATTCCAAAATATCATATTGACCCCACGTGACTTGCTCTGGGGTATAACGAGTTCGCTGCGCGACTAATGTACATTGTAATAATGACAATGCATTTTCTAATTCACATTTTTCCATAAATACGCCATCTCATGAATTATGTTAACTAAAGTTAATATTATCAGGTCATTCATTTTGAACAAACTTTATATTGATTAACTAAAGTTAATCAAATATTATGGTATATAGTTAACTTTGGTTAATTATTTTATGGTTGCTTGATAGAAACTGATGTTATTGATAAGAGGTAAAGTTGAAATGATGGATTATTTTAAAGGTAGAGTGATTTTAGTCACTGGTGCAAGTACTGGTGTAGGTGAAGGTATTGCACAGTTACTATTTCAACGTGGTGCGACGGTTTTCATTACAGGTAGGCATTTAGATCAAGTAATAAAAACAGCACGTTCTATTGATATAACAGGCGAGAAAGTGATTGCTTTACAGGCTGATATGACCTCATCTTCTCAAGTCGAAAAAATGATTGAGGCTGTTATGTCTCAAGCTGGAGCATTACATGGCTTGGTTAATAATGCAGGGATCACGGGGCCTCATAATACGTCTATTGTGGATTATGAGATTGAAGATTGGAAAGCAGTAATTGATACAGATATCAATGGCGTATTTTATGGCTTGAAATATGGTATACCCGCAATATTAAAAAGTGGGGGAGGGAGTATTGTGAATCTTTCTTCATCTAATGGCATCGTGGGAATTGCGGGTATTTCAGCATATACAGCAGCTAAACACGCCGTATTAGGGATCACACGTTCAGCTGCGCTTGAGTTTGCAGATAAAGGAATAAGGATCAATGCTATTGGGCCTGGGTATGTTGATACGCCAAGAATGCAAATGCTGCCCAACGAAGTTCGTGAATGGATGGCAAATACACACCCAATGAAAAGAATGGCAACTAGAGATGAAGTCGCTAAAACGGTTGCTTTTTTACTTTCAGATGAGAGCAGTTTCTCAACAGGAGCGTTTTATGCCATTGATGGCGGTTACACTGCACAGTAGAAATAAATAAAGGGAGAGTAGAAAACAAAAAATCCCGAAGATTTCTCTTCAGGATCTTAAAATTCTGGTGGAGCTAAACGGGATCGAACCGTTGACCTCTTGCATGCCATGCAAGCGCTCTCCCAACTGAGCTATAACCCCACATATTGGATTGTTCTAGAAGTATATTGGTGGAGCTAAGCGGGATCGAACCGCTGACCTCTTGCATGCCATGCAAGCGCTCTCCCAACTGAGCTATAGCCCCAACATACTGGAACGGGCTTGATAATAGGCAACAAGCACAATACTGTCAATCAGTTAATCTCACATTATTTATTGATTGCTGAAAAAGAGTACAAAAAAAAGATACATTCCCTATTTTAGGAATGTATCTTTCTTGATAAGCAAGATTAACGAGTAAATTAAGCTTGGTTTTCTCTTTCAGTAATAAAGTCTAATGCTTTATTAATACGTGCAATACTCCGTGTTTTACCAATAGCATGAACAGTAACATCTAAGCCTGGAGATTGGCCTGCACCCGTTACAGCAACACGTAATGGCATACCCACTTTACCCATACCGATTTCCAATTCATCAGCGGTATCTTGAATAGCTTGGTGAATATTTTCAGCTGTCCACTCCGTAATTGCTGATAATTTATCGCGAACAACTTCTAATGGTTGACGAGCAACTGGGCGTAAATGTTTTTTCGCAGCTGTTTCTTCAAAGTTCTCGAAATCAACATAGAAGTAATGGCAACTTTCAGCCATCTCTTTTAATGTTTTACAGCGTTCGCCTAATAATTTGATCAGTTCAACTAATGATGGGCCATTACTGGTATCAATATTTTGTTGTTTGATATGCCAATCTAAATGAACAGCGACTTTCTCAGCTGGCAGTGTATTGATGTAGTGATGGTTTAACCAAAGTAGTTTATCAGTATTAAATGCACTGGCTGATTTACTGATAGCTTCTAAAGTGAAGTGTTCAATCATTTCATCAATAGTAAAGATCTCTTGGTCACCATGAGACCAACCTAAACGTACTAAGTAGTTTAATAGTGCTTCTGGTAAATAGCCCTCATCACGATATTGCATTACGCTGACAGCGTTATAACGTTTAGATAATTTTTTACCATCATCACCTAAAATCATTGATACGTGAGCATATTCTGGTACAGGCGCACCTAATGCTTTGAGAATATTGATTTGGCGAGGTGTGTTGTTGATATGATCTTCACCACGAATAACGTGAGTGATTTCCATATCCCAGTCATCAATAACAACACAGAAGTTATAAGTTGGGGATCCATCAGTACGACGAATAATTAGATCGTCAAGCTCTTGGTTACTAAATTCAATTGGGCCACGAATTTTGTCATCAAAAATAACAGAACCTTCTTGAGGATTTAAGAAACGCACAACATGAGGCTCATCAGCGCTGTGATTATGGTTACCACCACGGCAACAACCATCGTAACGCGGTTTTTCACCTTTGGCCATTTGATCTTCGCGTAGCTGTTCTAAACGCTCTTTAGAGCAATAGCAACGGTATGCAGTACCCGCAGATAACATTTGATCAATCACTTGGTTATAGCGATCGAAGCGTTTAGTCTGATAATAAGGACCTTCATCCCAATTCAGATTTAACCAATTCATACCGTCCATGATTGCATCGATGGCTGGCTGAGTAGAACGTTCTAAGTCGGTATCTTCTATACGCAGTACAAATTCGCCCTTATTGTGACGGCTATATAACCAGGAATAAAGTGCGGTACGCGCACCACCAACATGTAGATAGCCAGTAGGACTTGGTGCAAAACGGGTTTTTATTTTACTCATTGGGATTGCCTTTGTACGTCTTACTTATATAGATAAGTAATCGTGATTATCAAAAAAACGAAATGGTTACCTCATTTTATCACTGGATGTTAATTCCTCAATGGCATTAAGCCTTTAACAGAGATAAAATTTTCAAATTGATGATTTTTTGTTTGACGAAGAGTACCCGTAGGATTATTTTGGTTAATTGCTGTATCACTTATGATGCTAAAAAAAGCATCTTGACTAAAAATAAAACGAACGATCATTTTCACAATAAAAAACTGATAAAAATCGTTGACTCATAGCGCAGTATCCCTATAATGCACCCCAT
Organism: Proteus penneri; assembly: GCF_022369495.1. Classification (NCBI taxonomy): domain Bacteria; kingdom Pseudomonadati; phylum Pseudomonadota; class Gammaproteobacteria; order Enterobacterales; family Morganellaceae; genus Proteus; species Proteus penneri. Next base: position 2,096,742 of record NZ_CP059690.1, on the reverse strand, counting down.
CACGACGGGCGGTTAGCTCAGTTGGTAGAGCATCTCCCTTACAAGGAGGAGGTCGTTGGTTCGAGCCCAATACCGCCCACCATTATTTTCGTTGTGATAAGTTGTATGATTTAGTGTGATTGGGCGGTTAGCTCAGTTGGTAGAGCATCTCCCTTACAAGGAGGAGGTCGTTGGTTCGAGCCCAATACCGCCCACCAATTACATTAAAGCGTGGTAGTGAGAATTTAGTCATCATGAAGTGGGCGGTTAGCTCAGTTGGTAGAGCATCTCCCTTACAAGGAGGAGGTCGTTGGTTCGAGCCCAATACCGCCCACCACTTCATTCGGTTATTTCGCGCAATATCACATAATTAGGTATGGGTCGTTAGCTCAGTCGGTAGAGCAGTTGACTTTTAATCAATTGGTCGGGCGTTCGAATCGCCCACGACCCACCATTCCTAAGAATACAACATAAAGTAGTGAACATTGTGACGGGTCGTTAGCTCAGTCGGTAGAGCAGTTGACTTTTAATCAATTGGTCGGGCGTTCGAATCGCCCACGACCCACCATTCACAAAGCTACTTACAGATTTACGCAAAAATTATTAAATGGGTCGTTAGCTCAGTCGGTAGAGCAGTTGACTTTTAATCAATTGGTCGGGCGTTCGAATCGCCCACGACCCACCATTTAATAGTTCAGCGGGCGGTTAGCTCAGTTGGTAGAGCATCTCCCTTACAAGGAGGAGGTCGTTGGTTCGAGCCCAATACCGCCCACCACTTCTTTATTTCTTCGTTATACTTTCTTATTTATTTTCCTCGCATTTTTATAAAATAATCAATAAGAGTCATTTAGTTTTTGATAGCTGTGTGATGAAATCTAGTCATATTTTTTGGACATTAATTGTTGTCTCTGTGTCTGCTGTTCATGACTTTGCTCATCGTCTTATTTATAACTGTGTATCCTTACACGTGTATGCTTTCCTAGTTCCTTGTATTGAGCTCATTTCGTTATATCAAAGCAATAATTAGCTACAGCTCTTGTGCCTTTGGGCAATGCGTTTCTAAGATTTTTTTAACTTATTATTGCATTGCGCTTTCTGTGAAAAGGGGGCATAAGTCGGATTCTTTATTACACTTTTTTACATCCAGCCATGTTTTATCATTTAAATTGAAGTGCTTAAAAATAAGTCGTTCTTTTATTGTTAAGTTAATCATTTTAGAGCAGGGGCCTAACTTAATAGAAGATATGTATTTATTTTTGAACAGAGAACAAGTTTTGTTCTGAAAATATAAAAAATTACTCTAATCAAAAAGGAAGTATCTACTCCTCCTGAGCATAAATATAGGTTTTCCTAGTTTATTCATAAAATTAAACAACCTTAAATACACTGTTATAAATTATTTGAGCATTTTTTATGAGCAATATCTCTCATAAAATGAGCAAGTTAAAACATTTTAAGTCACTATTGAAAAATATTTGGTACTCCCTTTTTAAGGAAAAGTTCAGAAGATTAAAAGATAAAAATTGGGTTTTATAGTTTATCTTCTTTTCTAAAGATACGACAAAATGAGTGAATTTACTTAACGTTTAATTTAAAATAGATTGGATTTAAAATTTGATGTTTATCAATGTTTGCATAATAATGCACTGGATCATAAATGATATAAAGCAAAAATCACTTATTTTATCAGTAATTGATTTGTCCTAGAGTGGTTAATTTCATTTTTTATGAAAAATGGAGAAATTTGTGCATCTAGCAGGAATATAAATTATATAAAAATATTAATGTTTATTTTATCCTATGGATAACTCTTATACAGTGTAAGTGTGATTACTTAGGATATAAAATAATTGATTTTTATTTTTATTAACAAAATTAGATCATGCTAAAGTTGATATTTAACAGTTTATTCTTTTGTGAATTTAACTTAATGTCTATCGATTACTCTATTTTTGCAATGTACTAAATGTGCGTATTTGAGTGAAAAAGAAAGAATAATATTGTGTCGTCATAACAAGACCACTTTTTATGATAATAAGTATGCTCTTTGAATAACTTACTGATAAACAATATATTAATATTCGTTTTTTCTCTATTTTATAAAGAAGATTTTCAATCTAATTGAAACTTAAAATAAGTTATTTATTAATAAAAATTCAAAAAAATGAGTAATTAGGTCTATTCTTTATTTATTCTAGTGTAATAAAGAATTGAGGAGTATGAAATATATTTAGCTGAAAGAGTAAGTGTTTATGCTTATATAAATTAATTAACAAATGTTTAAAATGTGATTTATATCTATATTTTAGTGTAAATCTCGTAACATTATGATATTAAAATATAATATAGACTTTTTTATAAACTCATCAGATTTCATTGATTTTAATTAAGCTAGTTAATAAAAATAAAAAAATCGTTACCTTTATGAGGTTAATTTATTATTTTAAATAAATTAGTCTGACATAACTTGATTTATTTTTACACAATACCAATAATCATACTTTAAATTAATATAATTATAGATAATAATTCTAATTAATGAGTAAAATTTAAGGAAAAAAAAACGTGATTTTATAAGTAAAATATTTCAACTATATGAAAATAAAGGAAATATACCATTATCCTAAGTATTGTTTACTAGTATGAGTAAATCATTGCACCTGCACTATCTTTTTTTGACTGGTTGAAAGTGTTTAAATGCGTAGTATATTATTTACATATGATAAGTCATGTTTTGAATTGTAATATTTCTTATCTACTAAAAATAATATTTTATTAAAACAAAAAGGTGTCATCAATAATATATCTTTTTATATATTATTGCGCAGGAATACGCCATTATAAATTAGATATCAATCAAAGTGAAAAGCGAGAACAATATTATGAGTAGCAAGTATCCAGTCGCTTATGCTGTTGGACAAAAAATTAAGTCATTAAGAAAATCTCAAGGTTATACTGTATTTCAGTTAGCAAAAGAAATTGATATTAGTGAACAACAGTTATTTCGTTATGAGCGTGGTGTAAACCGTATTGATATTGATTGCTTAGTTAAAGTACTTGAAGTACTAGGTGTTAATATTGGTAGCTTCTTTGAAGAAGTAACTGGCGGAATGGCTCAAGAAACTGAGCTAAATGAACAACATATTCCAGCTCATTTCGATAGCAAGGCTCTTTCTATTTTCTAATAATATTTTTAAATTAGAAAATAACTCATTTTTGAATAGCTAAATTGAGTAAGATAATTCTTATATACAAATGTTTCTCTTTAGTTAGTTAATAATAAGAATTATCTTAGCGGATGAAATGAAGTCGCTATATGAAATAAATGCCCTTATTAGGGCATTTTATGTTTATAGAGATAAATATTTTTAATTTTTACAAAAAGAAGAATAATTTTATTGTAAATGAACTAAAATCTTCATGCTTAGAGAAATATATTATCATATTTATTAGTATGAGAAAAAATAGCTAATTGATGCTTGTTTAGAATAAGCTACTCATAAAATTACCTCTTATATTACCTACCACAATTTTACCTCCTGGTAACATTTTTGAAGCTATTAAACGTATAATTTATGTTTTTCACATCAATAAATTAAAAAATCCATTTAATATGATAAATGCAAAATATACGTATTGGTGAAAATAGGTTATCAGATCAAAAGTTAAGTATTATCATTAAATGACTGTTTTTGATAATGATAGTTAATATCATATCAGGATAGATTATTGTTGCCTTTTGATCGAGATGAAAAGGTAGTAACAATAAGTCTTTGAGCAGTTTAAGAATATGATTTAGTTGCTGGTCGGTTGAGTAGATATTAAAAGACCTGTTAGGATTATTTAGAGAGATTAATATGCTTTGCTTGTTCTGGGTATAAAACATTTATTAATCATAAAAATAGTAAGATCTCTCTGCAGTTTGACAACACTACTAACACAAGCCTTTACGATTTGTATAAATTCGGTCTTTATGTATCGCAGTAATAGATTGTCATTTAGGCATATTTTTTAGCGTTGTCATTGTGCATTAGATTGCTTCCTTGTTACAAAAAAGGTTATGAAATTCTGAATTAAGATCAAAAAATGCCCGTTTAAACGGGCATTTTAGGAAATGAAATGTAACAGAAGAAATATTGAGAAATTAATGTTCTGTTTTTTCTGCTATGGATCCATGATCTTCATGTTTCTGATGGCGATGATGACCATCGATCATGCTACGGAATGTTTGAGTAAAAGTATCACCCAGTGTACATAAATAGAAGTGTGCACAAATAAACATTAATGCCACAATACCTAAAACTAAGTGTGCTTTTAACATCCAATAGCCATAGCCAAGTACTTCTGGATATAAACATAATAATCCAGTAACAAGTAACAGTGGCACTAAACCAAACATCACACCTAAGTAAGCGAGTTGTTGAAGTGGGTTAAACTTGTTGGTTTCAGTTGCAGCGAAAGGATGTGGTTCGCCTTTCATTATACCGTAAAGATAAAAGCGAGCTTGTTTGATACAACGACCAATTAATCCGCTAAATTTTACTTTGTAATGTACACCGTTATTAGTTGTTAGATTGATAAAAATAAAACCAATCCAGAACGCGATAAGAACAAAACCACAGATCTTATGTAACAGTACCATTGATGTAACATTGCCGATAGAGAAATGCCCTAAAAAGCCACTTAATAGCAATAGGATAAATAGTAAAGCATTACCCCAGTGCCAAAAACGAATTGCTTTGGAGTATAAATAAACACGTTCTTCTTCATAATGACCAGCGTGTTTTGGTGCAAGGGCATAGCGTAGTAAACCATGAATAACTAATACTGCTATCATAGCAACGATTAATAAACCAGCTGCGATTAACCATACAGGCCAATAATCTGGCGTATAATGGAGTTCTGCTCCCCAGATACTAGTCATGCTTTATCTCCCTGATGGATTTCTTTACGACGGAATAAACTCGGTTTTCCGACATTATCTAATTGGTATTGATAAACGGATTTTTGTTTGATCCAAGCCTGAATTTCAGGTGAGTCAATGCGACCAAAAGCAAGTGCATCTGTTGGGCATACTGATACGCATGCGGGTAATTCTCCCTCAGCTAATCGAGTATCAGAACAGAAGTTACATTTGTCTGCGATATGTGTCACTGGGTTGATATAACGAACATGGTAAGGACAAGCACCAACACAGTAATCACAGCCAATACACAGCTCTTTTTTCACCTGAACGATACCATTTTCATCAATAAAAGAGGCACCAGTAGGGCAAACAGAAACACAAGGCGCATCTTCACAGTGTTGGCAAGAAACACGGAAAAATTGGTAATGTGGATGACCTGCTTCATCGTTATGAGGACCCTGTATTTGGACTTGAAGTCGGCTAAATCCTTCTGGAATGTCATTGATGACTTTACACGCAACAGTACAAGCTTGGCAGCCAATACAACGTTTCTCATCATGTAACATGACAAATTGTTTATCATTATTGTTCATCGTTATTTTTTTCCTTAAGCCCGACTAATTTTGACACCTGATGTATGCACATCAGTACCTGATACAGGGCTAATCTCATGATGTAATAAATTGCCACAGTGAACGCCTGTCGTTGTCGCAGCTGTTTTCGCGCCTGCTTTTGCACCTGATCCCATATAAACAAATACGGTGTCAGGGCGAATGCCTTCAGTAATCAGAGCATGTGCTTTTTCTTTACCGATACTGTTTTCTAGAATGATTTCATCACCATGTTTAATACCATGATTTTTAGCTGTTTCAGGGTGAAGCCAAACAGGGTTTTTCCACATTAATTCAGCTAATAATGGTACATATTGTGTTGCACCATTAGTGTGAACGGCGACTTTGCCTTGAATAAAATAAAGCTCGTCTTTTTCTTTTAATGGGAAGTTGTGGAAGCGTGGAATACCGTAGTTTTCTAAACGGCTTTCTAGTTCCTCAGAGTAGATTTCAATTAAGCCACTCGGTGATTTAAATGACAGTGATTTTTCCATCATATTATTGCCATCAACATGCTTGATAGCATCAGGATATTGCTCAACAAAGGCTTTTACATAAGAAGGCTCACGTAAAAGTAATGGGATACCATAGGACAAGTAGCCTTTTTTATGGATTTCCTTATACAGTGCTTCATCACCATTGACTTGATATAGCTGACGAACACCCATATTTTCCCATGGGAAATATTGAGCTAATCCCAGTTTTTTCCCTAATTCCATCCAAATTAACCAGCTTGGTTTTGTATCACCAATTGGCTCGACAACTTGCTGGCGTAATGCATAAGCTGGATTTAAACCTGAAACATCAGAAATCTCTTCATCACGTTCTAAATAAGTTGTTTCAGGTAATAGATAATCGGCATAAGCGGCACTTTCGCTTAAATAAACATCACAGCTAACAATTAAGTCTAATTTCTGTGCGGTTTTTTCTAGCTCAGGGCGACAACTTACTGTTTGGAATGGGTTATGGCGAGACATAATCCATGCTCTGGTTTGATATGGCACACCGTTTAATGTTGAATCAATAATAGATTGAACGATACCACCACCTTTATTGATATATTTAAATTGAGGTGCAGTAGCATCAATACGTTTTGCTGTAATTTCTGGCATTCCCTTAACGCTTGGTTTAGCGAGTTCAGGCGCAACATTAATACCCGCGAGTTTATTGTATTTTGATGCTGCTTTTTTCTGATACATGCCACCTTCACGTTCAAAGTTACCGAGCAATGCATTGAAGGTGAAGATCATTCTGCGCATATTAATTTCTTCTTTATTAAAGGTTGCGCGGTGACCAGGCATAATCAGTGCATGAGGTGCTTGGGATGCAATCTCACGAGCAATGCGAACAATATCGTTAGCTGGAACATCAGAATGAGATTGAGCCCATTCAGGGGTTGTATCTTGTAGAACTTCTTTTAATTGTGGGAAACCTACCGTAAATTTCTCAATGAAATCTTTATCGTAGAGATCTTCTTTAATTAATATATGACACATTGCCATTAGAACAGGTAAATCCCCGCCTGGGCGGATCGCGTACCACTCATCAGCTTTACTTGAAACAACAGATAAACGAGGATCAAAGCTGACTAATTTCGCACCACGTTCTTGTGCTGTCATTAACTCATGAGTTTCTGCAACTTCAATACCTTCATAAAGGTTATGACCAAAAGAGATAATATATTTTGAATTTGCGAGATCCATTTTAAGATCGCCACCCATCATAACAGATGCTGCAATGGCTTTACCTGCAGGGCATGTTGATGCGTGTGTAAACGTATTGGGGGAGCCAAATGCAGCCGCTAAATGGAAAAGATGAGATGAGAGCGATCCGGATTTTGAGGAGAAAGAGATGCTTTCTGCGCCATAGTTTTGCTTTATGGCATTCATTTTTTCGGCGATTTCGCTATAAGCTTGTTCCCAACTTATCACTTCCCATTCACCCGCGCCTCTTGGACCTTTGCGTTTCATAGGTTTGACAATACGGTTTGGGTCATTAACTAGGCTAACACCACTGCCACCTCTTGCACAAACTCGGCTACTTTGGTGTTCAGCATTTCTATTTCCTTGGATAAAAACAGTCTTGTTGTTAACAACCTGAGCTTCTATTGGACAACGATAAGAACACATTTCACACAGGCTAGGTGTTAATTTTGACTGACCCTTAAGAGAATCTACAGGATTAAATGCAAGTGCACCTGGTGGTAAACTACTTACGGTACAACCCACACATCCTATTCCCATCCCCTTAATGAAAGAACGACGACTAATACTCATATAACCTCCAGTTTCTTCTTATAGCTAAATATTATATACGGACGGTTAAATAAATATTTGAAGGTGTCTCCATTTTATTAATCCATAAGTGATGACTTAGTTGTAAATAATAAATAATAGAGAATAATAAGTTAATAAATATCACTAAATAAATTAACTAAAATAGACAAAATTAAATGATAATTATTTTCTTCTATTAAATGCTATAATAAAGTTTCGGAGAAGGAATAGAGGTTTTTTATAGATATGATAGTTATATATTGTTCTTTTAAATTCACTAACTTATGGTATTAATCTATTTTGTTAAAGTGTATTTTAAATATATTATTAATAATAATTAAGATTTGACAAAAAAACCTATCGATATATAATTTATTATATATCGAGTGTTGGTTATATTGTAATTAACTTGTTATTTAAAAATAACGATAAATAATACTTTTGATACTATTTAAATTTAGTTTTTTCATAAATTATCCTCTTATGAAAAATAGCTAACTTATTATTTTGATAATAGATATAAATAAAATAGAAAAATAAATCAGTGATGCATGGTACGAAAAAATGCTCGGTTAAATGTGATCAGGCTGATATTAAGCACGAGACAATTTATAAATTATTATTCATTATGTTTAAATATTAATTAATGATATTAATCGTTATGGAACTGTGTCGTGATTGTCAAAAAGAGATATATTTTGTTTTAAGTGTCTTAATAACATTAATGCTAAATGGAGACGTGTAGGAAAAAGATGGAGTGAAATGTTAAAGACATGGTGACTTTTTTGAACATTCAAAGCCACCATTTTATATGTAGTCATTATTGTTTTTTCGTTGTTTGTTGCCTTTGGAACTTTTATATAGAAGAAAGGATTTAAAACAGCATGACAATTAAAACAAGACTCAGTAATAGAGGATAAATTCTTGCATGCCATTTGTCGGGAATATGAGATAAAAAACGTTCAGAGATCTTCAAACCAACCCAAGTGCTACAAATCAGAATAAGTGCAGCTTTTAGCCAAATATAACCAATGAAACCAGATTCACCATTTAAAGGTGACGTAAAAGAAAGGGCAACGTAAGTGAATGTTGCTGTGAGTGCTAAAGGTAAGGTTAATACATTTGCCATTGCTGCTGATTGTGCCATTGGTGTTCCTCTACGGCGCAATAAAGGTACTGTCATCACGCTTCCACCAACTCCTAGAAAAGCAGCAATAATACCAATTACGGTACCATTAATACTTTCTTTTGCTTTGGTCACTTTTTTTGCATTGTGAGTAGGAGCCATAAAACCGGGGCGAAAGTAGCAGTCTAAAATAGTGATAAAAAGATAACCAATAAAGATCCATTTGATCCACGTACCTTCAACCGTTAAGGCGAGAAGAGCACCTAAGATCCCACCAAAAGCGATACCAATAAACAGTATGGACATGATATTCCAATCAAGCCTTTTTGCTTTATGGTGCTTAATGGTTGTGACTGTTGCAGAAAACAACATAATTAATGCAGAAGTAGCAACGGCGATTTGCATAGCATGCTCAGCAGGTAAACTGTCTATTCCCCAGAGTGTCAGAATAAGTGTATAGAGTAAGGGAACAGTGACAAAGCCGCCACCAAAGCCAAATAACCATGTTGTAATGCCTGAAATTAGACCAAAAGAAATCAGCCAAAGTGTCATTTCAAATCTCCTGTTGAGTCAGGAGATTAACGATATAGAATAAAGTGATGTCTTACCCACGTGATAATGACAACTTTATACGAATTTAGGACAATTTAAAGATTATGCGTAATCTCGATATCAATTGTGTGGATAATCTTCCTCGCGATATTTTAGCATTAGGCTCTGATTATCCTTATGACACATTTCTTGAATCCCATTATCATCGACGAGCACAATTTTTATATGCCCCTAATGGGGTAATGAAAGTTAAAACAGAAGATGGTCAATGGATTGTATTACCTTACAGTGGCGTGTGGATCCCAGCAGAAAAAGTACATCAAGTGCTAATGTTGGGGAGTAGCACTTATAGTCTCTATATTGAGCCTAATAAAATTCCTCGTCACTCAGAATATTGTGAAGTTTTACAAGTTTCACCTCTGCTTCATCAGCTATTACTTTCAGCTAATGAGCTTCCTTTACTTTATGATTTAGGTGGACGAGATAGTGCATTATTAACTTTGCTTTGTCATGAATTAGCTCAGGCAAAACCGTTACCTTATTTTACGCCATTACCACAACATGCTTTATTAGATGAATTGTGTACTGAATTTATGTCACAACCCAATATTCGCACTAGACCAGAAATGTGGGCTGAAAAATTAAATAAAAGCCCACGTACTTTTACCCGTTTTTTTCATAAAGAAACCGGTCTTTCTTTTCGAGATTGGCGTCAAAAAGCGTGTTTAATGTATGCGTTGACTGCTTTAAAAAAAGGTGATTCGGTTACTAAAGTTGCTTTAGAGCTGGGTTATGAAAATCCTAGCGCCTTTAGTGCGATGTTTAATAAAGAGATGGGGTATTCACCTAAATTATTTTTAAAACAATTGAAAGAGTATAGACATATATAAGCAAAAATATAATCATTGATTCTTATATATATTAGGTGGTTTTTAAGTTAAATTGCATTGTTCAAAAAAGAAACAAAAAAATTCCTTCCAATATCAGTGCGTTAAAACTTGATTAATAGAGAGCGAGGGAGGTAAAATGTAGGCCGTCCATAAGTTACATTTGATTTTTCTACGTACGTTCCCTTAGTTAAATGGATATAACAAGCCCCTCCTAAGGGCTAGTTACAGGTTCGATCCCTGTAGGGAACGCCATCTATTACCCATGCTATAAATCTAGACATTCTTCCTAGAGCTGTTTTTATCAGTTCACGCTATCTATTATCGTCATTATTTCACTCACTTGTTCAATAATCGATAATAAATACAGGTTTTTATATGAATATAAAGTTAATTAATAACATTTGATATTTAAAGTTTTTATTTATTACTTATTTTCTGTTGATGATGTGTAATGTTAGACCAATTGATATCTTTATCCCTCCTGAAAATTTTGATCAAGTTTAAAATCACTCAGGGTGGTATTAATCAATAAAGATGAATGGCTCTCGTGGTTTTACCTAAATCAAATAAAGACAGTGGTTGACTATATTGGAAAAAGTGATTTAGTGAAGAGTGTATTAAGTGAACATATTGCAGTTCTTCTTAACGCTGGAAATACCATTATTATAGATTTTCCTGCTAATACACCGAAGTAGCGACAATGGTTAAAATCATTAGCAGATATTGATGTATTGAAAGTAGAATATAATTACATAACATCGAATATTTTTATATTTGTCCATAATATAGGGTTAATATTTTAAATTAGCTCGATAAGATAATCACAAAAACCGAATAATCTTATAAGATCAAAACCTAATAAAAGTACCACTTATTATGCATTGACAGTATTATGTCTAGAATTTATGAATATGCGAATTATGATGTTGCTCATCATAAGATAATTAGCGGAGAACATTATGAAGTATCGCCTGTGCGGTGTTGCTCTTTCAGTTGCCTTACTTTCAGGATGTGCAAGCACCTCTAATAATGGGGAGGGGCGTTCTGACCCATTAGAAGGGTTTAACCGCCAGATGTTTGATTTTAACTACTATGTATTAGATCCCTATATTTTACGTCCAGTTGCCGTTGTTTGGCGTGATTATGTGCCACCACCAGCAAGAAATGGCTTATCTAACTTTTTAGGTAATTTAGAAGAGCCTGCAAGTATGGTGAACAGCATATTACGTGGTGATTTTGAAAAGGGTGCAAAACATTTTGGTCGATTTTGGATCAACACCGTCTTTGGTATGGGTGGTTTAATTGATGTTGCTGGTATGTCCAAAGAAACGATGGAAAAGGAAGTACCAATGCGATTTGGTAGTACGTTAGGTCATTATGGTATGGATTATGGCCCTTATGTTGTTGTACCAGGCTATGGTAGCTTTACTGTCCGTGAAGAGGGTGGTGATTGGGCTGATTTAACCTACCCTATGTTGAGCTATTTAACGTTTTGGATGTCAGCGGGTAAGTGGGCATTAGAAGGCATTGAAACACGAGCGCAATTGCTCGACTCTGATGCTATTTTACAAAACTCATCTGATCCTTATTTAATGATGCGTGAAGCCTATTTCCAAAGTAATGACTTCCAAGCGGGTACAGTAAAGGAAAACCCTAATGCGAAAGCCATTGAAGATGATTTAGATTCCATTGATTAGTGAATTATCTTTTTAGCTTGGTGAATAAATAAAAAATGGTCTTAAAAAAGACCATTTTTTATATAAAAGCGATATAGCGTAACAGTTAGAAACGGTAGTTAAAGTTCATACCGTATAACCATGCTTTACCTGATGATTCAAATTCGTAAGCAGGTAATGGTAATTCTTCAGATAATTTCTCTTTGATTGTGACTTTTTTACCGTGCATATACGCTAAGCCCACATCAACAGACATATCTTTGTTAAATGCATAAGTTGCCCCTGCACTTAACCAGAAACGATCTTGATCAGGAATGGAAATAGAGCGTTTATCCGCTGGAACTGGACTATCATCGAAAGCGATACCAGTACGGAATGTCCAGTTATCATCGTGATAATAGGTTGTTCCTAAAGCCACTCGCCATGCATCTCGGAAGCCTTCTTCTTTCTTGAAGAGTTGTTGACCATCACTCTTACGTGTGGCTCTCAATTCTTTAAATTCACTCCAGCTTGTGTAAGCAAAATTATAATGAACAGCCCATTTTGGTGCTACACGATGATAAGCAGCAAATTCCCAAATTTCAGGCAAGTTAAGATCAAGTTTGCCTTTAATGGTTCCACCTTCTGTTCCAATAATAGAATTACCGCCAGGAAGAGGGATTGTTTTTAAATCACTTTGGAACTCACCGTCTTTAAATTTCACTTTTACTTTAGAGCGATAAGTAAAACTTACACGATTGTCTTCATCAAACTCATACAGTAAGCCAGCATTCCAGCCAAAGCCCCATGCATCACCTTTAAGTTGGGCTACGCGTGCTGAAGGTGATACTGGAAGACCAATCATTCCTGGTAATTCACCAGCATGACGCGTGATTTCAGCATCAGCATAAAGGGCATTTAAGCCTAAACCGACACTAAATTGGTTATTTACTCGATAACCTGCACTTAAGTTTAAGTTCATGGTTTTTAAATCGGTTTTACCACCAATAAGGCCAGCAGTATAATCCTTTTTAAAATCAGTGGCTAAACCAAAGTTTGTTGTGCCTGATGCACCAATCGCCCATTTATCATTAATTGGTGCTACAAAGTGGATATTAGGGACTAATGCGCTTGGTGCGATATCGCCAGCGTTAGTGCTAGCGCCTGTAAGAGGTGAATTACCTTTAATATCAACACTTGGGTTAATATGGATAGCACCAACAGAGAATTCAGGGCGATCGAACATGGTAAGTGCAGCTGGGTTACGGCTACCTACGCTTGCGTCATCGGCGATAACGCCTTCTCCTGAAAATGCACGCCCTAGTGCTGAAGTAGAATATTCATTTAACTGAAAACCGGCAGCGCCTGCTTGAGAGGAGATAACACCTACCAAGGCAGCTAGTGCTGTGCGAGTAAACAGGTTTTTACGGTTCATGACCTAAACCCTCATAATTTTTTTAAGTTAGTAACTTCTGATTAGAAGCGCTGGATTTTAGGTGCGGTTGTCGTTATGACAAATCAGACCAGTTGATTAAGTATAAAGTTGATTACCGTAAATGTTGCAAGTATGTTTTACAAATATTGCCAATTAGATTCAATAATTGGGATTTGGTTAACATATTTTTCACAAGTTATTCCAATAAAGATGTTTTTGATTGTTAAACAAACAGAATAATCAATTATTTTTGTAAAATTGTAATAAAATTTGAGCTAAAGCAGTTTATTTTATTTTTTTACGATTATGATAGATAATTAACATTTCTTTCGTTGGGAGACTAAAATGGCAGACGCAATTAATCGTTGTAGTGCAGAAGAAACCGCTGCTTGCTGTTGTGTAGATGTGGGTACTATTATTGACAATAAGAATTGCACAGCGTCATATCAGCATGTCTTCGCTGATAAAGTACAAGCGCAAGCAATGTTAGATCAACTCAGTGCAAAAGCACAATCTATCGCTTCAGAGCCTTGCAAAATCAATCAACAATTTGCTGATGTTGATGGTGGTGTCCAACTTACCGCTGATTTTACATTCTCTTGTGAAGCAGAAAACTTAATCTTTCAGTTGGGATTACGCTAATCCACTGAAATAAATAGATTTAAGGCTGTTGAAATTCAACAGCCTTTTTTATATCCCTTCATCACGTTATTATCTTTTTCTATCATTATTGTTAAGTTTCAGACATTTCATCGAAATATTGAGCGCTAACTCCCACTTCTTGTAAAATAACGTTTCTGAAAAGTGAATTTTTTGTTAACACTATTATCAGGTCAGACCTCTTTGGTGCTAGGAAATCATTTTGTCAGGAGCCGTTATGAAGTCATCAACGAACAGTGCTATGAAAGATCGCATCGCTATTGTCAGCGGGCTACGCTTACCTTTTGCTAAACAAGCGACTGCGTATCGAGGAATACCTGCGGTTGAATTAGGGCGTTCAGTGGTTCAAGAATTAGTAACTCGCAATGAAATTCCTCCTGAAATTATTGATCAACTTGTTTTTGGACAAGTGGTTCAAATGCCTGAAGCACCGAATATTGCCAGAGAAATTGTGCTTGGCGCAGGATTAAGTGTAAAAACGGATGCTTATAGTGTAACAAGAGCATGTGCAACAAGCTTTCAGGCAATAGCTAATATTGCTGAAAGTATGATGGCTGGGCACGTATCTGTTGGTATTGCTGGTGGTGCAGATTCGTCTTCAGTGTTGCCTATTGGTGTGAGTAAAAAACTTGCTGATGTTTTATTAAGCCTTAATAAAGCCAAATCATTAGGTCAACGATTAAGTTATTTAAGCCAATTACGATTTCGTGATCTCCTTCCTGTAGCACCAGCCGTTGCTGAATACTCAACTGGATTACGTATGGGAGATACGGCAGAACAAATGGCAAAGACTTATCATATTTCCAGAGTTGCTCAAGATGAATTAGCGCATCGTTCTCATCAATTAGCAACTAAAGCATGGGAAATGGGAAAACTAGATAATGAGGTGATGACCGCTTTTTTCCCGCCTTACAAAGAAGGTTTCCATCAAGATAACAATATTCGTAAAAATTCCGTTCTTGATTCTTACGCCAAGTTAAAACCTGCTTTTGATCGCCGCCATGGTAGTGTCACTGCCGCAAACAGTACGCCATTAACCGATGGTGCAGCCGCTGTATTAATGATGAAAGAATCTGTTGCTAAAAGTCTTGGCTATCAACCTTTAGGTTATTTGCGCAGTTATGCTTTTACAGCGACAGATGTCTGGAAAGATATGCTATTGGGGCCATCATATGCCACACCACTGGCACTTTCTCGCGCAGGTCTTGCATTAAGTGATTTAACGTTAATTGATATGCATGAAGCTTTTGCTGCACAAACACTCAGTAATTTGACACTGTTTGGTAGTGAACGGTTTGCTAAAGAGCAACTAGGATTATCCAAGGCGATTGGAGAAGTGGATATGGATAAGTTTAATGTGCTAGGTGGTTCTATTGCTTATGGACATCCATTTGCTGCAACTGGTGCAAGAATGGTCACACAGACACTCCATGAGCTTAAACGACGAGGTGGAGGGTTTGGGTTGACCACTGCTTGCGCAGCGGGTGGATTGGGTGCAGCGATGATTTTGGAGGTGGAATAATGGAACAACAAACAACACTAGAAAAATCATCTGTTTTTCAATTCTCAGTTCGTAATGACAAAGTAGGTGTTATCACCATTGATGTTGTTGGTGAAAAAGTAAATACACTAAAAGCAGAATTTGTACAGCAGTTCCAAGATGTTTTGAAACAAGCGCAACAACATTCTGGTGTAAAAGGATTAATTATCACATCAGGTAAGGCAGATAATTTTATTGCAGGTGCGGATATCTCCATGATTGCGGGTTGTCAAACTAAAGAAGAGGCGAGTGCACTCGCAAAAGCAGGGCAAGACCTTTTTACCCAACTCGAAAATTATCCATTACCTGTTGTGGCCGCTATCAATGGCGCATGTCTTGGTGGAGGGCTTGAATTGGCCTTATCTTGTCATGGGCGAATTTGTTCTGATAATAACAAAACGCGTTTAGGGCTTCCTGAAGTGCAACTTGGATTACTGCCGGGTTCTGGCGGAACTCAACGTTTACCCCGTCTTATTGGTGTGACATCCGCGTTAGATATGATATTAACGGGTAGACAAGTTAATGCGAAAAGAGCCTTAAAATTAGGCCTTGTAAATGATGTTGTTTCACAAGATATTTTATTAGAAGTTGCTGCTAAATGGATTTTATCGGGTAAAAAAGAGCAGAGAAAGCATTCGATGATGGATCGTTTCTGGGCAAACACAACTTTAGGGAGAAATATACTGTTTGGGCAAGCTAAAAAACGCACATTAGCAAAGACAAAAGGCCACTACCCAGCAGCTGAGCGTATTCTTCATGTTATAGAACGAGGTCTTGAAAAGGATATACAAACAGGGTTTAAAGAAGAGGCTAATGCGTTTGGTGAACTCGCTATGACTCCAGTTTCATCTGCATTAAGGCATCTCTTTTTTGCTTCTACGGCACTTAAAAATGAAACAGGATCATCTGAAAAGCCAGATAATTTACACCATATCGGTATTTTAGGTGGTGGATTAATGGGGGGAGGGATTGCCTTTGTTACAGCGACAAAAGGTAATTTACCAGCAAGAATTAAAGATATCAGCGATAAGGGAATTGCTCAGGCACTCAATTATAGTTGGAAAGCGCTTTCAGCTAAAGTGAGTAAAAAAAGATTATCTGCACGCGAACGTCAGCGCCAAATGGGGCTGCTCTCTGGCTCTTTAGATTACAGTGGTTTTCATCAATCAAACATTGTTGTTGAAGCGGTTTTTGAAGATTTGGCTTTAAAACAAAAGATGGTTGCAGATATTGAAGAAGTAGGTAAAGGTAAAATTATTTTTGCTTCAAATACCTCTTCGCTTCCTATTCATAAAATTGCTGAAACAGCAAAATACCCAGAAAAAGTGATCGGACTTCACTATTTCAGTCCAGTGGAAAAAATGCCTTTGGTTGAAGTTATTCCACATGAAAGTACGGATGAAAAAACCATTGCTACAACAGTCGCTTTTGCTAAAAAACAGGGTAAAGTTGCAATAGTTGTTGGTGATAAACCTGGATTCTATGTTAACCGTATTCTGGCTCCTTATATTAGTGAAGCATTGACATGCTTAGTACAAGGAGAACCTATTGAAAATATTGATAAAGCACTTGTTCAGTTTGGTTTCCCTGTAGGGCCTATTCAGTTATTAGATGAAGTAGGTATTGATATCGGTACAAAAATAACGCCGATATTAGTAAATGCATTTGGTGAAAGATTTGCTTCTCCTCCTGCTGTGGATGCCATTATTGCTGATGATAGAAAAGGCCGTAAAAATGGACGAGGTTTTTATCTTTATGCAAAACATGCATTACCTTTCTCATTAGGTAAAAACAAAAAACAGCCTGATCCAACGATATATCGACTATTACAAATTAAGCCTAAAAAACAACACTCTTTCTCTGAAATTACAGAACGTTGTTTATTATTAATGTTAAATGAAGCAGTTCGTTGTTTAGATGAAAATATTATAAAGCAACCACGAGATGGTGATATAGGGGCTGTGTTTGGTATCGGTTTCCCTCCTTTTTTTGGTGGCCCATTCCGTTATATGGACAGTATGGGAACAACAAAGGTGGCAGAAAAGCTTAATCAACTTGCCGATAAATATGGAGAAAAATTTCGCCCTTGTGAACGTTTAGTTGAAATGGCTAAACGAAATGAACGTTTTTACGATTAATATCATTGCTTACCATTGCTTTTTCCTTTTGTGACATTTGTTTTGATTGAGGCGCTTAGGCGCCTTTTTTCTTGTGGTTTTTGCGTCAGATTAATAATTGATGAATTTTTAATGGAAAAAGAGGTCGAAAGTGTCAATGATAGCCAGATATGGCAAAATGATTATTCGAACATAAATTTAAAAACGAAGCTTTTTAAAATAAGATTCTAAAAATGATGTCAATTTGCAAACCAACAGTATGATCTTAAAAAGATCAATAATGCTATTGCAATTAGGGTATTGAAGATTTTAGATGGGGATATATTGATTTAAATTGATTTAAATTAAGTATCTTAAAAGTGTAAATACCAGTAATTACAAAAATAAAATAGGTTTAATAATTTATTATGCAAATTTTTATTATGCGCCACGGAGAAGCAGCCATTGATGCTGCCAGCGATGCACTAAGACCACTGACTGATCGTGGAAAAAATGAATCAATAAAAATGGCTGAATGGATGACAAAGCAGGGACATACTATCGATTATGTTTTAGTCAGCCCTTATTTACGTGCTCAACAGACATTGGAAGCAGTAAAAGTCGATTTAGCACTACCTAGTAAAATAGAAACTGATGATGGACTTATCCCCGGAGGAAATCCTTCACATATTGCACATTACTTACGTGCCTTGGGGGATACAGGATATAAAAATATTCTTGTTATTTCTCACTTACCTTTGGTTGGCTATGTTGTTGCTGAACTTTGTCCGGCGGTATGTGCTCCTATGTTTTCAACATCAACTATTGCTTGTGTTGATTTTGATTTATCAAAAGGTACAGGGGCGTTGTTATGGCAAGTATCACCTTCGACATTGAAATAAAATTTAAATGAATTAGCTGAGTAAGTAATTAACACCTTATTTCACCCGATAGGTGATTTAAGGGTTAATGCAATAGAGTTTTGGTTTAGCGGCGAGCAAGATCGTCGTTTTCTACTAAAACTAATAATGCAGCATCGCCTCCCCATTCTTTTGGTGCTTGATGAAAAGCAATAACATCAGGGTGTTGCGCTAACCAAAGTGGTGTTTGCTGTTTTAAAATATGTTTGCCATGCCCATGCATAATACAGGCACAATAAACATGTTCTCGTCTACATGCCGCAATCAATGCGCCAATCTCTTGTTTTGCAATTAGCTGTGTTAATCCATGTAAATCTAGAAAAAATTCAGGTGTATAATCGCCACGACGTAGTTTTTTTAATTCATAAGCATTAGCGCCTTCTCTTAAATAGCGCATTGGGCCTTCTGTTGCTAAGTTAGGTTGAAATTCATCTGAAAAATAATAAGAGGCATCAACTTGTTCTTGTTGAAGACGTTCAACAGTGTAGTGTGTCACTTTCTTACGTTTTGGTGAATGAAGTATTTTATCTTGAGGTAATTTCTTAGTGCCTTTTATCATCTCCTGAAATAACTCAATTTCAGAAGGTGGTAATGAAAATTTTTTATTCATTTTTTACGATTCTTCATAGTGTTACTGTTTTTATAAGGCAATAGTACATGAAATAGTGTCAGAGATAAAAAAGTATAGGTTATAAATTTAACATAAAAAAAGCAGGGAATTTACCCTGCCGAAATAGTCACATAGCTAGCAAATAGATGAATTAATGGCCTGAGGTTTCAGCACGTCGGCAGGCTTCAAATAAAAACCATGTACGACGTTCAGTTTCATCAATCCAATTTTCAATTAAACTTGCAGTAGATATATCATTATTTTCATCACACACCACATGCGCATTTCTTAATTCGGCTGCAAGTAATTGGTTATCTTGGCATAATTCAGCAAGCATATCTAAAGGTTCGACAAATTCTGCATTATTATCTTTAATACGTTGCATTTTTGAAATCTGACTAATAGAACGCAATGTCATACCACCAATTTTACGGACACGCTCTGCAATAGGATCAGTCATTGCAAATAATTGGTCACCTTGCTCATCTAACATTAGGTGGTAATCACGGAAATGAGGGCCACTTACGTGCCAGTGGAAATTTTTTGTTTTTAAATACAATGCAAAAACATCAGCTAAAATTGCATTCATTGCAGCACCGACCTCTTTTGTTGCTTTAGGGGTTAGGTCTGTGGGGGTTGTTAGAGAACGAGTTTGGAGTTTATGTGCATCATTAACTTCAGACTGGGTTAATTTTTTATTACTCATTCTTATCTCCTAAAAATCAAAGAAAGATTATTGAGAGAGCAACCTAATCAAGAAAATAACAAGTAGAGAATGAATATTTTTTGATGTAATTTATTTTCTGCTCAATAATTAATTTATAATTTTAAGTATGATCCCTTTTTTCATTATTTCTAGCTAAAGTCAAAAAATTAAACAAATATTCTTTGTTTTTATAGTTTGTTAATTTTTAATTTCGTTTAGTTGTTTTAATTTAGTTTATATGACTTTATTTAGATGTCCTTTTGTAGTATTGGGGGATGAGAGAATTATTTAGTAATGTTTCCTTTTTTTATTTCTTAGCGCTGATTTATCATTATCTTCATGGCAAACTACAGACTTTCTATTTCTTCAGAGGACAACCATTTTGGATATAACACTAAAAGAGGAAGCAGTTGCTGATTTAAGCACGATCCTAGATATGCTACGTTGGGCTATGAGTCAGTTTAATTCATCTGACATTTATTATGGTCATGGCACAGATAACGCATGGGATGAAGCATTGCAGCTTGTATTGCCAACTATTGCACTTCCTTTAGATATTCCAGATGTGCTGTTATCGACTAAATTAACAACTTCTGAAAAAATGGAAATCATTACACTTATTGAAAGCCGAATTGAGCAAAAGATCCCTGTTCCTTATTTAACTCATAGCGCTTGGTTCTGTGGTCACGAATTTTATGTTGATGAACGTGTTCTTATCCCTCGCTCTCCTATTGGTGAACTAATCAATAACCATTTTGATGGTTTAATTCAGCAAGAGCCAACACGTATTCTCGACTTATGCACGGGTAGTGGCTGTATTGCGATTGCTTGTGCTCATGAGTTTGAAGAGGCGGAAGTCGATGCAGTTGATATTTCTGGAGATGCACTGGAAGTAGCTGAATTTAATATCGAAAACCACGGGTTAGTGCATCGTGTTTATCCAATGCAATCAGATTTATTTAACGCTCTTGTCCCAACGCCTTACGATATTATTGTGACAAATCCTCCGTATGTTGATATCGAAGATATGGGTGATTTACCTGATGAATACCAAGTTGAACCTGAATTAGCATTAGCTTCGGGTATTGATGGCCTAGACATTACAAGACAAATTTTACTAAAAGCCCCTGAATATCTGAGTGAAAAAGGTATTTTAGTGTGTGAAGTGGGTAATAGTATGGTTCACCTTATAGAGCAATTCCCCGAGGTTCCATTTACATGGCTTGAGTTTGAAAATGGTGGAATCGGTGTCTTTATGCTGACTCGTGAACAGCTCGTCGAATATTCAGCATGTTTTTCTATTGATAAACGTTGATGTAACAGTAATGAGACGGTAGATTGTTATTTATTGAAAATAACATATTGATAACATCACACAGTAAAAGATAGGAATAAAGGGATGGCAGGAAACAGTATCGGACAATTATTCAGAGTCACAACTTTTGGTGAGTCTCATGGTATTGCATTAGGTTGCATTGTTGATGGTGTACCTCCTGGATTACCTTTAACTGAAGCCGACTTACAAGTTGATTTAGATAGACGTAGACCCGGAACATCACGTTATACCACGCAACGCCGTGAACCTGATCAAGTTCGTATTTTATCAGGTGTATTCAATGGTGTTACAACAGGAACAAGCATTGGTTTACTGATTGAAAACACGGATCAACGTTCTCAAGATTACAGTGAAATCAAAGATGTTTTTCGCCCTGGTCATGCTGATTATACCTACGAACAAAAATATGGTTTACGTGATTATCGTGGTGGTGGACGCTCTTCTGCTCGTGAGACAGCAATGCGTGTTGCCGCTGGCGCAATTGCAAAAAAATATCTAAAAGAGAAATTGGGTATCGAAGTTCGAGGTTACCTATCTCAATTAGGGCCAATTACGTGTGAGCTTGTTGATTGGTCTATTGTCGAAAGTAATCCATTTTTCTGTCCTGATCCTTCGCGTTTAGATGCGCTAGATGAATATATGCGCGCATTGAAAAAAGAGGGCAACTCGATTGGTGCAAAAGTGACTGTGGTGGCAGAAGGGGTGCCAGTAGGATTGGGTGAACCTGTTTTTGACAGACTAGATGCAGATTTAGCGCACGCATTAATGAGTATCAATGCTGTTAAAGGAATTGAAATTGGTGATGGTTTCGGTGTTGTAACATTAAAAGGCACTGAAAATAGAGATGAACTCACTAAGAATGGTTTTACCAGTAATCATGCAGGTGGCATTTTAGGTGGAATTAGCAGTGGTCAGCCAATTGTCGCTCATATTGCTTTAAAACCAACGTCTAGTATTACTATTGCAGGTAAAACGATTAATCGTGATGGTGAAGAAGTTGATATGATAACCAAAGGTCGTCACGATCCTTGTGTGGGAATACGCGCTATCCCTATTGCAGAAGCAATGATGGCAATTGTCTTACTCGATCATGCATTGCGCCAACGTGGGCAATGTGGTGACGTTGTACCTCCGCTAATGCAATGGTAATCATTCTAAGTCAATAACGAAGTCGACAAACTGTTGTAAGTTTGATGTTAGCTTTAAAGGTGTGAGCGCCTAATTTTATTATGCTCAGATCGTGTTGTTGTGGCTTTTTTAAATAAATGAGATAAACACAGCAACACGTCCTTCATTCATTCCTAATAATTCGGATAGATAAATGGATTGGCTCTTTTCAGATGGCATCTACCTTCTTCTCTTTTTGGTGGCTTTAATCGCAGGTTTTATTGATTCAATTGCTGGTGGTGGTGGATTAATCACTATTCCAGCTTTGTTATCCGCTGGGATCTCGCCTGTTCAGGCTCTTGCAACAAATAAACTGCAATCAGTAGGTGGTTCATTTTCGGCTACGCTCTACTTTATACGTCGAAAAGTGATTGATTTAAGAGCGCAGCGATTTGCCATTTTAATGACGTTTATTGGTGCTGTTTCTGGTGCCATGTTGGTACAGTTTATTAATCCAGAAATTCTTAAACAAGCACTTCCTATTCTTACCATCGCTATCGGTTTCTATTTTCTTCTTACTCCATCAATCGGTGCTCAAGACAGTAAACAACGTATTGGCTATTATACTTTTGGTGCAATATTAGGCGGCGGTGTCGGTTTTTATGATGGTATTTTTGGGCCGGGTACAGGTTCTTTTTTCGCTTTAGGTTATGTCATGTTACTTGGATATAATCTTTCAAAAGCAACAGCTCATGCTAAATTACTCAATTTCACCTCTAATTTTGGCTCTTTACTGTTTTTTATTATTGGTGGGCAGGTTATTTGGACTATTGGTTTAGTTATGCTTTGTGGGCAGTTTATTGGTGCTCGCTTAGGTGCAGGTTTAGTCTTAACAAAAGGGCAAAAATTAATAAGACCTATGTTGGTCATTATCTCCTTTTTGATGAGCATCAAACTCATTAATGACAATCATGGTGATACTATTGCACTTTGGTTCTCTGCACTTTTTAATTAGGAATAAATGGTTTTTAAATGTCAGCACATCATTATCAACAGTTAATTGATATCTTTAATCAATGTTTTAGCGAAAGTTTCCAAACCCGTTTAGTTAAAGGGGATGATGAGCCAATTTATTTGCCAGCAAATGAAGAGACACCTTATCATCAAATTATTTTTGCTCATGGTTTTTATGCCAGCGCATTACATGAAATATCGCATTGGTGTATCGCCGGAGAGGCTCGTCGGCAACAAGTTGATTATGGTTACTGGTATTCCCCAGATGGACGAGATGAAACTACTCAAAGACAGTTCGAAGTTGTAGAAATCAAACCTCAAGCATTAGATTGGTTATTCTGCCAAGCTGCTGGTTATCCTTTTAATGTTAGTTGTGACAATTTAGAAGGTAACTTTGAACCTGATCGTTATGAATTTAGAAATAAAGTGAGAGAACAAGTTCTCGCTTATTTACGAGACAAAAACACACCACCTCGTGCACAGCTATTTATTAATGCGTTACATTTGTTTTACAATACCCCAGAGCTAACGGAAGAGATGTTTCCTTATCAGGAAAATCCTTTAGTTAATTAAGGATTGCGAGAATAACTATCGCCTATCCACTGTGAAGGTTTTACCCAATAGGGTGGAGTCTGAAGTAGTAAGGTTGCTGGAACACACGTATTTATGCTTTGCTAATACAAGGTAAATATAAAAGATAGCAACATTATATATTGAGGATAAATAATGCTTTCTGAGTATGAAGCGTACTTATTAGATAAAATTGATAGCCGTGTTGAACATGCCACTGACGATGAGTTATTTGCAGGTGGGTATTTACAAGGTCATATTACACTAGCTATTGCTGAACTAGAGCAAGAAAATAACACACAGTTAGAAGCGTTAAGAGCGCGTGTAGAAGAGAGCATTCAAAAGGCGATAAAAGCAGGTGAACTTTCACCTCCAGATCAAGCGTTAGTTTTATCTACATGGCATGATTTAGTTAACTCAATTAATTAATTTGGCATGTCGATTAAGAGAACAACCGGCATAAATCGGTTGTTTTTTCTTTCTTAAAATCTCATTAAAATAATGACACTTAAGTTATATTTAGGATATTTGCTGTTGAATTAGACTGGTTTTTATACAAAAATTGATCCTCACTATTTATCAATTGTTTTTATTTGATTTTTCAAAGTCGATGTATCTCTCATTGATTAAGCATAATAGTGCTATCTTTTGTAACTCCTTGCCATTTCTGTAAAATTACTTTTAAATGTTTTTTAGGAATGTTTCTCGGGATGCAAATGATTTGCATAGAATATTTATGATAAGGATAACGATACGATGAAAAATTTCTTTAAAATAGGCCTACTGACTAGTGCTGTTTTATTTTTATCTGCTTGTGATCAATTTGATTTAGATAATAAAAAGAATAAGTTTTATTACAGTAATCCAAGCGAGAAAGTCATTAGTTTTAACGTTGATGGTAAAGAATATCAGGTTGAGCCGGGTAAAAATGGTTACATAACGCTGTCTCCAGGTGAACATAATTTAACAGATAGCGCCGGTAATAATGCTCGATTTATGGTTTATGATCATAATAACGGTGGCATATTAAATCCTGATAATTTCATGTATTACACCCTTTCTGAAGTTTATGCCGTAAAGGGAAAAACAAACCAATTTAAACCTGTTGATTACCCCGTTATTATTAATGGCTATGAATTTGAACTTCCAGTGCGTAGCACTAATGCCACATTAATTGACGGTAATGTTTTTCAGTGTACTTATGCTTTAGGTGAGCCATTTCCTAATGAGATCCGTACTCGTAATAAAAATAATGACGGTAGTATAAAAAATAAATGCTTTGATAAACCTGAATTTGTTAAATATATTTCAGCGGAATACAGTAAAGATTTAGCTCCGTTTACTCAAGAAGATGAGTATAACGATTCTGTTAACCTTGATTTAGACTATATGTTACCGACAGCAGAATTTACTGATCCTGATATTCAAGCCGATGCAGAAGAGCTAGTGTCATTATTAAATCAAATTCAAGAAAGTGATGATCCAAAGATCCATAACGCATTAAAAGATAAACTTTATAAGGCGACACTTGCTGTCTCTAGCACGTATGCTAATAGAGTGGTGAAAGACTCGGTAGAAGACAACAAGTATTACAACCATTTTATGGAAGAGAGTGGTAAATTTCAATCTTACGGTATATTACCTAAAAAGTAAGGTATTCAAAGAGTAAAAAGCTATCCAATGCAATTATAAGCCATCCAATCGGGTGGCTTTTTTAACGTATTTAATTCACTAAAGAATAAGAACATCACTGGAAATCTCTATGACAACAACACAAACCAAAATAAAAAATAACGATATTACTCTTCGCCCCACACAAATTGATGATGCAATTAAATTACCTATTATCGAGCAATCAGCAGGGCAATTATTTAGCACCTTAGAAGATTTAAGTTGGATAAGCGAAAGTGGCGTACAAAGCGTTGAAAAACATTTACTCTTTATTAACCATAAAGGGCATTGGGTAGCTGTTAATAGTGAGAATGATCCCGTCGGTTTTATTATGACGAAGCCATTACCAGAAAGTTTATTTATTCATGAACTCTCAGTGAGTCACGACTGGCAAAATAGAGGAATTGGTAAATTACTTATTCAAAAAGTAAAAGATGAAGCCAAACTACATAAGTTTGATGCTGTTACGTTGACAACATTTCGCCATGTTCCTTGGAATGCACCGTATTATCAACGTTTAGGTTTTTCTATTTTACCTGAAAACGAAATTCCTCATTCTTTGCAAGAAATCTTAGATGATGAAGTTGAAAGTGGGGGTTTTGTAAAAGAAATGCGCTGTGCAATGAAGTTTGAGGTTTAGTTTCTCTTTTGATGCGATGATGTCGGATCTCACAATGAGTGGAGTAAAAAGTAAAAATATGCGAGCTAAGCAACCAAGGTCGGCTGCTTATACCTTTATTTCACTTCAATTGATTTTCCTCGCAGTAATGCTCTTACCCAAAAACGATTAGGGTGTAAGGCATTCAACACATTATCTTCAACTGGAAAAGGTTCATCAAAAATTTGGCTTGCAAGAATTTCGGCGGATAAAGGTGCTGAACATAATCCACGAGAGCCTAATGCACTGATAATATAAAGTTGATGATAAGCAGGCGCTAAAGCGGGAGTTTGTCTTCTACGCTTAAATCTATCTAAATGCGTGTATGCTACTCGCAATTTTTCAAAATCAGGCACTTCACCTAATAACGGTAGGTGATCGCGAATAGTACAACGAATACCTATTCGCGCTTTATTTTGGCTAAAATCAACTTCTTTAACCCAAGGTGCTTTGGCTAAACACTGTATAAGATGAGCTTGGTTGTTTTCTTGCTCTTGAGTTGAGATAGCTAAATCTAAGCGATCGCGACGAAAGCTTGCCCCTACACAATGCAAATTATCTTGGTTATCAACCGGTGTAAAATAGCCATCATAACAAAGAACGGTTTTTAGCTTTGATAATGTTTTTGTTGTTGGAATATGACTAACTTGGCCTCTGACTGCGCTAATGGGTAATTTGGCACTTTGAGTAAAGTCTATAATTCTATGGCCATTTGCCAAAATAACGCAATCATGTTGTGATTGAAGATGTATCGTACTCTCTCCATCATGATGAACAACATCTAAGCACCAAGATGTATCCTGTGCACTTATTTGAGTGACTTGATGATTAAAGCGCAACGTTAAGCCTAATTTTTCAGCATATTTTAATGTATTGATTGTGAGCTCAGTCGGGGAAAGCCAGCCGGCTTGTGGATAAAACAATGCATCACAATTAATATCTATTCCGCTGATTTTATTAACTTCATCTTCATTGAGGTAACACGCTATTTGAGCAAAAGGTATGGAATTATCCATAATTCTCTGTGCTTTTTTACGAACTTTCTCGTTATAAATAACCTGAGCAACACCAGACCATTGATGTGAAAAAGGAATGCCTGCTTTACTCAGATTGTCATAAGTGCGATGAGCGAATAGAAATGCGGTTGTAAAAAATTGCTCTAGTTCATCGGATTTGCCATTGAGTAATGGATATAACACGCCTTGTCGATTGCCTGAGGCATTAGTTGCAGGTTGTTTATCTTCACAATATAAGGTGACATTGGCGCCTCTTCTTAAGCAAGAAAGTGCGATAAAGGTGCTAGCAATACCCCCGCCTATAATAGCGATATCTTGTGCTTGTGTTGCATGAGGCCGTGCATAATAAGGTAGATATTCAGGGGTGGGAGAATGAGGGAATACACCTGTCAGCATCTCTCTTTTTTGCCCAAATCCTTTGATTTTAGTTATCTCAAAACCAACACGTTGTAAACCTCGTTTGACAATCCCGGCAGCGGTAAATGTTGCAAATGTGCCGTTTTCTCTCATTGAGTCAGCCATTGATTGGAAGAGCGTTTCACTCCACATCTGTGGGTTTTTCGAAGGAGCAAAACCATCTAAGAACCATGCATCCACTTTGTTATGTAATGCTTGGCGAGTTTGCGGTAACAAGATGTTGATATCACCAAACCATAAATCCAGTGTAATTGTCCCATCAGCAAGGATAATGCGGTGGCAACCCGCAATAGCTAATGGCCATTGAGAACAAAGCGCTTGTGAATATTTTTCGAGTTCAGGCCAATGACCATGCGCAGATTGTAAGTCACTTTTTGTAAGAGGAAATTTCTCAAAACTTACATAATGAAGACGTTTTAAACAAGAGTCAGGCGATGCTTGTCTAAATTGCTCGAAAGCTTGCCATAGTGTTAAAAAATTAAGCCCAGTACCAAAACCTGTTTCTGCGATAATACATTCAGAGCGTACATGTGTACCGAAACGTGATGGAAAATGATTTCCATGTAAGAACACATGTCGAGTTTCTTCTAGACCGTCTTGGTTTGAAAAGTAAATATCGCCAAATTGCTCAGAGATAGGTGTACCAAGTTCATTCCAACTTAAAGACGCGGTATTTATCGGGCTATTATTCACGGAACTGCCTGTATTTCTCGAAAAAATTAACAGATATCTTAGCGCCGTTAGGTAGTCTGTACCAGCCTTAAAGGGAAAAGTGTTTTATCAGCCTATCTCTATTTTTGTAAAAAAGATCCTGATCGGACTTGTTCGGCGTACAACTGTACGCTAAAGTGCTACTCAGAAATCCCGCAGCTACAACTATTATTGTAAAGAGGTATGAATGAAGCGCGCAGTGATCACGGGTCTGGGTATTGTTTCGAGCATTGGTAATAACCAGAAAGAAGTGCTGGATTCTTTAAAAGAAGGTCGTTCCGGGATAACTTTCTCAGAAGAATTTAAAGAGATGGGGCTTCGTAGCCACATTTGGGGCAACGTTAAGCTTGATACTGAAGGTCTTATTGACCGTAAAATCCGCCGTTTTATGAGCGACGCATCGGTTTATGCCTATTTATCTATGCAAGAAGCGATAGCAGATTCAGGTCTGAGTGAAGACCAAGTTTCTAATATTCGTTCAGGTTTAGTCGTAGGGTCTGGTGGTGGTTCTCCACGTAATCAGGTTCAAGGTTCTGATGGCATGAGAGCAAAAGGTCTACGTGGCGTAGGTCCTTATATGGTGACTCGTGCAATGGCATCGGGTGTTTCAGCGTGTTTAGCAACACCTTTTAAAATTAAAGGTGTTAACTATTCAATCAGTTCTGCATGTTCAACATCAGCACACTGTATTGGTCATGCCGTTGAGCTTATCCAATTAGGCAAACAAGACGTTGTGTTTGCAGGTGGTGGCGAAGAGTTAAGTTGGGAAATGACCTGCGAATTTGACGCAATGGGCGCACTTTCAACCAAATATAACGACACACCAAGTAAAGCTTCCCGTACTTACGATAAAAACCGTGATGGTTTTGTTATCGCTGGTGGTGGCGGTATTGTGGTTGTTGAAGAGTTAGAGCACGCATTAGCGCGTGGCGCACATATTTATGCTGAAGTTGTGGGTTATGGTGCAACTTCCGATGGTGCAGATATGGTTGCTCCTTCAGGTGAAGGTGCTGTGCGTTGTATGCAAATGGCAATGCAAGATGTTGAGAAAGTTGATTACATCAATACCCATGGTACTTCAACGCCAGTGGGTGATTTAAAAGAGTTGGAAGCTATCACTGAAGTATTTGGTACACATACACCAGCTATTTCAGCCACTAAAGCGATGACTGGCCACTCATTAGGTGCGGCTGGTGTACATGAAGCAATTTATAGCTTATTGATGTTAGAGCACGGTTTTATTGCACCAAGCATTAATATTGAAGAATTAGACGATAAAGCACAAGGTATGAATATCATTACTCAGCCAACAGAACAGAAGTTGGAGACTGTAATGTCAAATAGCTTTGGTTTTGGTGGTACTAATGCTTCATTAGTCATGAGTAAATATAAAAATTAGTTGGTTATACTTATACTTTCTTATTAAAAAAGCAGGCTTCATTTTAATGGAGTCTGCCTTTTTATTTTAAAATCACAAGTTAAAATAAATTATTATTCTAATAAAGATACTTTTCGCATAAAAAAATATTTAAAAAAGATTATATAAATAATCTTTAAAAAGCCTTTCTAATAGTTACTTATTTTTATTATTCTAAAAAATAGATGGTTTTTTATAACTAATTGTTTTAAATGATTAAATAAAGTCAATTGTGTTTTATTTCAATCGTTTGATTTTATTGTAACTAAAATCACTAAATGTTTTGTTTTATATGAAGTTAGGTTAATAGAAAGGGCTAATAGGACAAAAAGAGCTGTAAAAAATTGATCTGGATTATTTTATTATGAATAAGTAGAAGCTATTTAATATAAAAGTTGGTAATGTTTGCTACGGATACTTGTATTACTTTATATTTTATACTTTGATTTCTTGTGTCAGTTTTATTTATTAAACCGAACATTATGAATGTGACCGGCTAAGAATTTAGCCGGCATTTTTTATTGTTGTCTTTTTGACATTGACTCACATCTCCTGATGACAATCTGCTTTTTTTTGAGCAGACTGACGTCGGAAATTTAGTGGTGTTCTAAGTTGTTGCACTAAGAGCACACCTAGTAACACAATCCCCCCACCCATTAAGTGATAACTATGCATTTCTTCACCAAGAAGTGCGATAGCAATCATTGCAGTAAATAATGGCATTAGGTTCATAAAAATAGAGGTTGTGTTTGCACCTAATTTCATCACACCTAAAATCCACAGATAAGGTGCAAGAATAGAAGCTCCGATACCTGCAAAGATAACCAATCCAATATTATCTTTTGTTAATGCAACACTTTCGGCAAGAAAGAAGTTTGGCAATAATAACAGAACACCAAATCCAATTTGCACATAAAGTGATTGCCAGTTAGGTAGTGTGATTGACCATCGTTTTGTTAATACACCATAAAGAGCGTATGACGCCGAAGCTATAAACATCATCAATTCACCATAACCCAAGCCTTGGGAAAGTAACTGAGAGGGTTCGCCACGGCTAATTAGCCAAACTAAGCCACTAATTGAAAGCACAGTGCCTAAAACAATACCTACCGTAGGTACAACACGTAAAACAAAAATACTAATAATGACGGTTAATAATGGGATAAGAGAATTTAGTATCCCCATAAATGTTGCGCTAACATAATGTGCAGCATAATAAGCCAAACTCTGGTACATCACCATTCCTAATGCACCAAGAATAAATAATTTCCACCAATATTGTTTGACGGTTTTACGATGATGCCAAACTGGCATAATCAAAAAAGGTGTCATAATTAAAAAGGCGAGAAACCAACGATAAAA
The DNA here is from genome assembly GCF_022369495.1 of Proteus penneri. Classification (NCBI taxonomy): domain Bacteria; kingdom Pseudomonadati; phylum Pseudomonadota; class Gammaproteobacteria; order Enterobacterales; family Morganellaceae; genus Proteus; species Proteus penneri. The sequence continues at coordinate 2,065,501 of NZ_CP059690.1, read as the reverse complement.
AGAGATAGCCGCAGGATCGATAACAGACGCAGCTGCTTTATTTACGACGGCATTAATGGACCAGATCAGTACCGCTAAAAGCGGAAATATTGCGTTTTTCATTGTTCTCACATCTATTTTTAAACCAGGTTGCTATTGTAAGCTTGTCTGATTAGATATATATAATGAAAACCAGACAACAGATAGGCCAATAAAGACAACATGACAAGAGAACAACATAACGATGACAATTGAACAACAAAAAATGCAATGGTTATTGTCTGATCCAGATACAGTCCGATTTCGTGATGAGCAACTATTAGCTGAAACTGAGTTTGTTTATCATCAGCATGACTTTGGTCAGTTACTTTATGTGATCTCTGGTGTCATGGATTTAGAAGCCGGAGGACAGCGGTTTTTAGCACCACCAGAATTTAGTGTATGGATCCCAAAAAATATAGGGCACGCTAGTTACAATAAAAAAACACTCTCTTTTAAAGTGCTAGATATCGCGCCAAGCTGGTGTGATGGATTATTAGATAAACCTTGTTTGATCCAATTAAGTGCTATTTTTTCAACCATATTTTCCGACTTCTTTCATCGTGGTGTGTGTAAACCACAAACAGAAGAAGATTTTCGCTTAGCCCAAGTATTGATTGATCAACTTAAAGTTTCGCCAATACATCATACTTACTTACCCTCTTCTAAAGATAAATTACTTGCTCCCATACTTTCTGTATTAGAGCAGGATCCAGCGGATAATACCTCATTAGAAGAATGGGCTAAAAAACGTTATACCTCAGAAAGAACACTCTCTCGCCGTTGCCAACAAGAATTAGGTATGTCATTTAGTGAATGGCGTAAACGTCTACGCTTTTTACATGCAATTTCTTTACTAGAGCAAGGGAAAAGTGTGAATGAAATTGCATTTGATGTTGGATATAGCTCTTCATCTTCTTTTATTGCGATGTTTCAACAATTTGCTGGTACAACACCCGAACGTTTTCGTCGATTACCTAATTGTTAAGCTTTCTTTTCATTTATTTACTTAAAATCTAGGTGGATTTTACTGTCAATAATAGGCTTTGCGGTGAATAAGTGGCAAAATAGACCGCTTAATTTTATTTTTCGATTGATTGTTTACACACATAAATACCAAATCAGTGAGATAACACCGTGAAAATTCTGGTTGATGAAAATATGCCTTATGCGGAACAACTTTTCCGCCAATTAGGTGAGGTAAAAGCTGTTTCTGGGCGCCCATTACCTACTGATGAGCTTAATGATTCTGATGCCTTAATGGTGAGATCAATTACTAAAGTCAATGAATCCTTATTATCAGGCAAGCCAGTGAAATTTGTTGGAACGGCGACTGCGGGTTTCGATCATGTCGATATTTCATGGTTAGAACAGCAACAAATTGGTTTTTCATCAGCCCCAGGCTGTAATGCTATTGCGGTCGTTGAATATGTGTTTTCGGCACTGATGATGCTAGCAGAGCAAGATGGCTTCCAATTAACCGATAAAGTCGTCGGTATTGTGGGGGTGGGAAATGTAGGTGGACGGTTAGCTACACGTTTACGTGCATTGGGTGTCAATGTATTACTTTGCGATCCACCTAGAGCAGATAATGGTGATAATGAAGAATTTCATTCATTGGAAACGCTATTAGAAAAAGCGGACATTCTGACTTTCCATACACCTCTCAATAAATCAGGTCCATACAAAAGTTATCATTTAATTAATGAGAGCAACCTCGAAAAATTACCTGAAGGACGTATTTTAATTAATGCGAGTCGTGGCGAGGTTGTTGATAATCAAGCATTATTGTCTGTACTCGAGAAAGGTAAATCTTTACGTGTGGTATTAGATGTTTGGGAGCCAGAGCCTGATCTTTCTATTGAATTATTAAATAAAGTCGATATAGGTACCCCACATATTGCGGGTTATACCTTAGAAGGCAAAGCACGCGGTACAACACAAGTATTTGAGGCTTACTGTGATTTTATTGGACAGCCTCAACAAGTTGAATTATCAACCTTGTTGCCAGCACCGACTATTTCAATAATTTCAATACAAGGTGAGTTAACACAAACACTTTTAAAACAACTGATCCACCTTGTTTATGATGTGCGTCGTGATGATGCGCCATTACGAAAGGTAGCAGGTATAAAAGGGGAGTTTGATAAATTACGCAAACTTTATCCTGTACGTCGTGAATGGTCTTCACTACATGTAATTTGTGATAACCAAACCACGGCCAATACATTAAGTGCGATTGGTTTTAGTGCTACATACAAAAGTGCGACACGCAAATAAAGCACAACATTATTTTTAAAATTTATGGTATTGGAGGATATCTTATGGGAGAAGGTTGGAATATCGCAGTTGTTGGTGCAACAGGCGCTGTTGGTGAAGCGATTTTAGAACTGCTACAAGAGCGTGAATTTCCCATTGGTGAACTGACGGCAATCGCAAGTGAAGACAGTATTGGAAAATCAGTGCGTGTAAACAGTAAAAGTGTTGCTGTTCAAGGTATTTACAATATCGAATGGGCAGATATTCAATTAGCTTTTTTTGCGGCGCCAACAGAAATCAGTGCGCAATACGCACAACAAGCCGCTGATGCTGGCTGTATTGTTATTGATTGTAGTGGCATCTTTGCAATGGATTGGGATGTGCCATTGGTTGTTCCTGGTGTGAACAGTGCAATGCTAGCGGAATATCGTACGCGTAATATTGTTTCTATTGCTGATAGCATGGTGAGCCAATTATTACGTGCCATTAATCCACTAACAGAGTCTGCGGGTTTAACGCGCCTTAGTGTGACTAACTTAATGTCTGTTTCTCGTTTTGGGAAACAAGCCGTAGATGAACTCGCAGGGCAAAGTGCTCGTTTACTTAACGGTATTCCTCCTGAATTAGGCCGTTTTAATAAGCAATTGGCATTTAATATTTTACCTTTAATGGTTGATGACGAAGGTTCTATACAAGAAGAGCGTCGTATGGTTGATCAAATTCGTAAAATTTTACAAGATGAAGGCTTGCCAATTTCTGTGACTACACTGCAAGCGCCTGTTTTCTATGGTAATGCACAGTCAGTACAATTAGAAACCTCACGCCCAATGGGAAGTGATGAAGCACGTGAAACATTACAAGAAAGTGAAGATCTTAATATCAGTGATGAAAATGATTTTCCAACACAAGTCACTGATGCATCTGGTAATGTGAGTTTGAATTTAGGCTGTTTCCGTAATGATTATGGTATGCAAGAAGCTTTGCAATTTTGGTCAGTAGCAGATAACGTGCGCTTTGGCGGGGCATTAATGGCTGTTGAAGTAGCAGAGCAATTAATGCAGGAGCAGTTTTACTAATGAATGCGCAAGTGAGTGCTGAAGTGGCAGAACAGCCTTTGACTGAGTCAGCGGTTACTTCTGAAAGCACAACAATCAAAATTGCTTTAGGCGTTGAATATGATGGTAGTTGCTATTATGGCTGGCAACGCCAAAATGAAGTGCGCAGTGTACAAGAACGGCTAGAAAAAGCACTTTCACAAGTGGCTAATGAGCCTATATCTGTGTTTTGTGCGGGAAGAACTGATGCTGGCGTACATGCAACGGGACAAGTTGTCCATTTTGAAACAACTGCGCACCGCAAAGATCCCGCATGGACAATGGGAGTTAACACTCATTTACCTGCGGATATCGCTGTACGTTGGGTAAAAACAGTTGCTGATGATTTTCATGCTCGCTTTAGTGCAACGGCAAGACGTTATCGCTATGTTATTTTTAATCATCGCTATCGTCCCGCTATATTATCATCTGGAGTGACGCATTTTCATTACCCTTTAGATGCTGAGCGTATGCACCAAGCTGCGCAATGTTTACTGGGTGAAAACGATTTTACCTCTTTTAGAGCCGTTCAATGTCAATCGCGAACGCCATGGCGTAACGTTATGCATATCAATGTTTCTCGATATGGTGACTATGTTGTTGTGGACATTAAAGCGAATGCGTTTGTTCATCATATGGTGAGAAATATTGTTGGCAGCCTTTTAGAAATAGGGTGTGGCAATCAGGATATTACTTGGATGGCTGAATTATTAGCCTTAAAAGACAGAACTAAAGCCGCTGCAACAGCTAAAGCGAATGGATTGTATTTAGTTTCTGTGGATTATCCTGATCATTTTGAATTACCAAAACCTGCAATGGGCCCACTATTTTTAGCGGATAACCCTATTGAGATATCTCAATCATAAAGACACCCAGTTTTCTGAGGATTTATGGATATATTAACGCAATTTGTTGATCTGATAAAATTTCTAATTGATTTTATTTTACATATTGATGCGCATTTAGCAGAGCTTGTCGCGCAATATGGTACATGGGTCTATGCCATTTTGTTTCTAATTGTTTTTTGTGAAACAGGGCTTGTGGTAACACCTTTCTTACCTGGAGACTCCTTATTATTCGTTGCTGGCGCTTTAGCTTCATTAGAAACCAATGATGTGAATGTCCATATTATGGTTTTACTGCTACTTTGTGCTGCCATTTTAGGTGATGCAGTAAACTATTCTATAGGGCGACTTTTTGGCGAAAAGCTATTTAGTAAGCCTAATTCACGTATTTTCCGTCGTGAATATCTGGATAAGACCCATGCTTTTTATGAAAAACATGGTGGTAAGGCGATTATTTTGGCAAGATTCGTGCCGATTATCCGAACTTTTGCGCCATTCGTTGCAGGAATGGGAAAAATGTCATATCGTCATTTTGCCTTTTATAATGTTACTGGGGCAATTGCATGGGTACTGCTATTTACTTATGCGGGATACTTTTTTGGTGACTTAGATATAGTTCAAAAGAACTTAAAATTGCTAATTGTTGCCATTATTGTTATTTCTATTTTACCGGGCGTCATTGAGATCATACGCCATCGCAGAGCGAGCGCAAAAGCGAAGAAAGAAAGTGATAGCAAAGAGGTTTGAGCAGTTATCATTAGTTTTTGCCGTAGAATAGCCATAATAAAGAGATGCGCTGAAATTCAGTAAGCGGTATCATCATAAACTTTGCTAACCACACAGCCAGTGCATTGTGGTTGATACGCTCACAATAATTTTACTGGCGAAGGTCAGATTCAGACGAAAAGGTCCGTTAATGAGCTGGATTGAAAAAATTCTAAATAAAAGCACTATCACAAGTTCACGTAAAGCCAATATCCCGGAAGGGGTTTGGACTAAATGTGATAGCTGTGGACAGGTACTCTATCGCGCAGAATTAGAGCGTAATTTAGAGGTTTGTCCTAAATGTGATCACCATATGCGCATTTCAGCGCGCCGTCGCCTTGAGACTTTCCTTGATACAGGAAGCACAACAGAATTAGGTAGCGAATTAGAACCTAAAGATATTCTGAAATTCCGCGACTCTAAAAAATATAAAGACAGAATTAGCGCTGCTCAAAAACAAACGCAAGAAAAAGATGCATTAGTTGTTATGAAAGGAACGCTAAAAAAGATGCCAGTTGTTGCTGCATCCTTTGAGTTTGCGTTTATGGGTGGTTCAATGGCTTCTGTTGTAGGGGCGCGTTTTGTTCGTGCTGTTGAACAAGCACTAGAAGATAACTGCCCATTAGTTTGCTTCTCTGCAAGTGGTGGCGCTCGTATGCAAGAAGCGCTGATGTCATTAATGCAAATGGCAAAAACCAGTGCAGCATTAGCAAAAATGCAGGAACGTGGCTTACCTTATATTTCTGTCATGACTGACCCTACAATGGGGGGCGTTTCTGCAAGTCTAGCGATGTTAGGTGATATCAATGTTGCTGAACCTAAAGCACTGATTGGTTTTGCAGGTCCTCGAGTTATTGAGCAAACAGTACGTGAAAAGCTACCTGCTGGTTTCCAACGTAGTGAGTTCCTACTAGAAAAAGGGGCGATTGATATGATTATTCGCCGCCCTGAAATGCGTGATGAACTAGCTGAATTACTGGCTAAGCTGACTCAGTATGATTTAGTCGAAGATGAAGATGAAATCATTAGTGAAGAAATGATTGCTGATGAAATTGAATCTACAGATAACGAGCCAGAAATTAACATCGAAACGAATAAAAAAGAAGATGTCTAATATCATAACTGCTCCTAAAGCCACATCGCCTTTGTCGGTGTGGCTTTCTTATCTTGAACATTTACACTCCAGCGCTATTGATATGGGGTTAGAACGAGTAGGCAAGGTAGGAAAAATATTAAATGTGTTACGTCCTGCACCTAAGGTAATCACTGTCTCAGGTACAAATGGAAAAGGCACAACCTGTCATATGCTCGAATCAATCTTGATGGCATCAGGATTGAAAGTCGGCGTTTATAGTTCCCCTCATCTTGTGCGTTATACAGAACGCGTTCGTATTCAAGGCAAAGAACTTTCCGAAGGTGCTTTTTGCGAAGTTTTTGCAGAAATTGAACAAGCTAGAGGCGATATTTCGCTGACTTTTTTTGAATATGGCACTCTGGCTGCGCTGAAGCTATTTCAACAAGCGCAACTTGATGTGGTTATTCTTGAGGTAGGATTAGGTGGCCGATTAGATGCAACGAATATCGTTGATGCAGATATTGCGGCTATCACTAGTATTGCACTCGATCATACGGATTGGTTAGGTGCAGATAGAGAACATATTGGTCACGAGAAAGCCGGTATTTTCCGTGCTAATCACTACGCTGTTGTGGGTGAACCGGATATGCCTCATTCCATAGCCCAAGTTGCCAATGAAAAACACGCTAAGCTTTTCCGTCGAGGAACGGATTGGTCTTTTGCTATTGAAGGTGAGCACTGGCATTGGCGTTGTGTTGACTGTGAATTTGATGCGTTACCAATCCCTAATATTCCGCTAGCCAATGCGGCGACAGCGATGGGAGTTATTCGTTGCTTGCTCAGATCTGATGACAAAGTCAGCCAAGCAATAACAGAACAAAGTATTGTCGAAGGCATGTCCCGTGCACAATTACCGGGGCGTTTTCAGGTAATTTCGCAACATCCTCTGGTTATCTTTGATGTGGCTCATAATCCTCATGCTGCAGGATATTTAGCGGAAAAATTATCACAATTACCACAAAAATCTGATACTCAGGTGCGTATTGTTGTTGGTATGCTGGGTGATAAAGATATTGCAGGAACATTAGCGTGCTTAACACCATTAGCTGATCATTGGTATGTCGCTCCACTTAATGAGTTTCGTGGTGCTTCTGCTGAGGTGTTAGCTCAGCATCTTGATAAGCCAATGGTATTCGATAGTGTTGAAAATGCATGGCAACAAGCAATCTCTGATGCTGCTCCTAATGATATTGTTGTGGTTTGTGGCTCATTTCATACAGTCGCACATATAATGGAACTTTTGGAAAAGGAGAGTGTGGGTGGCAAGTAAATTTCAAAATCGCTTAGTCGGTGCCGTTGTATTGGTGGCAGTGGGAGTTATTTTTTTACCTGCTCTACTCGACGGCGATAAGAAATATAACGAAGACCAGTTCGCCTCTATTCCTTTAGTACCTAAACCAGGCGATGAGCAAGAAATAGAATCTATCGCCCCGATAGAGCAAACCTCTGTGCCTTCTACTCCATCAGAAGGTGCATCTGAAGGTATGCTTTCTGAAGCAGTGACTGGCGTTGAGCAACCTACCGTTACAACACCTGAATCACCCGCTGTTGTACCTGTTACACCAGTAGAACCACCACAACAACCAACGCCTACACCAGAGCCTCCAACTGTGGTGACTCCACCAGTACAACCACCAACACCGCCAGTGCAAGAAACTAAGCCACCGAAAGGCGAAGCTTGGGTTGTTCAATTAGGTGCGTTGAAAAATGCGGCGAAGGTAGAAGAAATTATTGCGAAAATGCATTTCTCAGGTTATCCAGTATATACCATACCCGCCCGCCCAGTTGCAGGACAAGTGACTCGAATTTACATTGGCCCTAGTGCATCTAAGTCAGAATTACAGGCTATTTTGCCTCATTTAAAAGAGCTTACGGGTTTACAAGGTGAGGTAAGGGCATATAAGCCTTAATTTTTTCTAAACGAGTCATCAGATGAGTAATGTAACAAAGCGTTAACTTATTGCGGCGATTATGATTTTTCATATCGCCGTAAATTATTTTGAAATTAGCGAAAATTAGCATTACGCAAACGTTTTCGTTTTCTGTTAGAATGCTTCCGTATTAATGCGGAGCATCATTATTGGATAAAGAATTTATGGTCTGGATAGATTACGCCATCATTGCCATTATTGGTTTTTCCGCATTAGTCAGCCTGATCCGTGGCTTTGTTCGTGAAGCATTGTCACTCATCACCTGGGGTTGTGGTTTCTTTGTTGCTAGTCAGTTTTATCCTTATCTTGCCGTCTATTTTACCCGGTTTGAAGATGAGCTGGTTCGTAACGGGATTGCAATAGTCACGTTATTTATTGCGACACTGATTGTCGGTGCTGTTGTGAATTATGTGATTAGCTCTCTTGTTCAACGCACAGGGTTATCAGGTACAGATCGTGTATTGGGGGTCTGTTTCGGGGCTTTAAGAGGCGTGCTGATAGTTTCAGCATTACTTTTTGTTTTAGGCGCGTTTACGCCTATGGCAGATAGCGCTGATTGGCAACGTTCTGAGCTTATTCCTCAATTCAACCATATTATTAGGTGGTTCTTTGACTACCTACAAAATGCGTCAAGTTTCGTGTCGGAGAGAATATAACCTCTCCGTCTGGCTGATGAGGATCTATTCATGTGCGGTATTGTCGGTATCGCTGGAGCTAATCCAGTAAACCAATCAATTTATGATGCGTTAACGGTGTTACAACACCGAGGTCAAGATGCAGCAGGCATTGCAACGATAGACGGTAACAATGGTTTCCGTCTTCGCAAAGCAAACGGACTGGTTAAAGATGTGTTCGAAACCCGTCATATGTTGCGTTTAAAAGGTACTATCGGGATAGGGCATGTCCGTTACCCAACAGCGGGTAGTTCTAGTGCATCAGAAGCGCAGCCTTTTTATGTGAATTCCCCTTTTGGTATTACGTTGGCGCATAATGGTAATTTAACCAATGCGCATTTATTACGTCGCCAATTATTTGAAACAGCGCGTCGCCATATCAATACCACCTCTGATTCTGAAATCCTGCTCAATGTATTGGCATATGAATTAGACCGTTTTGACCATTTCCCGCTTGAGCCTGATAATATTTTTGCAGCCGTTGCGGCAATGCATAAAAAACTCCGCGGTGCTTATGCTTGTGTTGCTTTGATTATCGGCCATGGTTTACTGGCTTTTCGTGATCCCTTTGGTATCCGTCCTTTAGTATTGGGTAAACGCACCTTAGAAGATGGTCGCCATGAATATATGGTCGCATCTGAAAGTGTTGCGCTTGATACTTTAGGTTTTGAATTCTTGCGTGATGTTGCACCGGGTGAGGCGATTTATATCACAGAGCAAGGGCAACTCTTTACTCGCCAATGTGCCGAAAATCCGCAATTAATTCCTTGTTTATTTGAGTATGTTTATTTTGCTCGTCCTGATTCGTTTATCGATAAAATTTCAGTTTATAATGCACGTTTACGTATGGGGCAGAAATTAGGCGCTAAAATTGCCAAAGAGTGGGATGATTTACACATTGATGTTGTGATCCCCATTCCTGAAACATCTTGCGATATAGCCTTAGAAATTGCGCATATTCTCAACAAACCTTATCGCCAAGGTTTTGTCAAGAATCGCTATGTTGGTCGTACTTTTATTATGCCAGGTCAGCAAGAGCGTCGTAAGTCAGTGAGACGTAAACTGAATGCAAATCGTGCAGAGTTTCGTGATAAAAATGTTCTGTTGATTGATGATTCCATTGTACGTGGCACCACATCAGAGCAAATCGTCGAACTCGCAAGAGAAGCGGGTGCGAAGAAAGTCTATTTTGCCTCAGCAGCGCCAGAAGTTCGCTTCCCGAATGTGTATGGTATTGATATGCCAAATGCCAATGAGCTTATTGCCCATGGACGTGAAGTGGATGAAATTCGTAAATTAATTGGTGCTGATGGACTTATTTTCCAAGATCTCACTGATTTAATCGCTGCGGTACAAGAAGAGAATCCTGATATCACTCAGTTTGAATGCTCTGTATTTGATGGTGTTTATGTTACGAAAGATATCGACCAAGATTACTTGGATTATTTAGAAAATCTACGTCGTGATGATGAACATAAAATTCGTGATCAGAATGAAATAGAAAATTTGGAAATCTATAACGAAGGCTAATTTTTCGGTAAGATATCTCCCTTATAAAGCGTCGATGTCAGTGTGTTCTGCATCGACGCTTGTTTTTTGAGGGTTAATCATCATAATGATTAACAAAGATATATATTCTGAGGATTATAATGAAAAAGCTGATAGTTGGGCTAACCGGCGCCAGTGGTGCAATTTACGGTATACGTTTATTAGAGATACTAAAATCTGTGCCGTCAGTTGAAACCCATCTAGTGATTAGCCAAGCTGCACGCCGTACTATTTCATTAGAAACCGATTATTCGCTAAAAGATATTCATGCTTTAGCGGATGTGATTTATGACGATCGTGATATTGGTGCATCTATCTCTTCTGGCTCATTTCGTGTCAATGGAATGGTCATATTACCTTGTTCTATCAAAAGTTTGTCAAGTATTGTTCATAGTTATACAGATACCTTAGTCACTCGTGCAGCTGATGTCGTACTTAAAGAAGGGCGTAAACTAGTCTTATGTGTGCGTGAAACACCGCTTCATTTAGGGCATTTACGATTGATGACACAAGCATCTGAACTAGGTGCAGTGATTATGCCACCAGTTCCAGCTTTCTATTTTCAGCCTAAAACTATTGATGATATTGTTAATCAAACAGTTAATCGTGTGCTTGATCAATTTGAGATTGATTTACCTGATGATTTATTTCAACGGTGGGAAGGGGATAAACCTGCTCGCTAAAGATATTCGTCATACTTCAAGATGCAACGTAGTCAACAACGTTGCATCTTGAATTATTTAGAGTATTTATTCCAACTGATTGAGAATAGAAAAAGAGATTATTTTTCTGTGGTAATAATATCTTTTAATGCCTCTTCTAAGTGTGGGTAACGAAATTCAAAGCCAGCACTGAGTAATTTTTCAGGTATAGCTTGTTGCCCGCCTAACACCAATGTAGCGCTTTCTCCCATCACTAGACGTAATACACTTTCAGGAACTGTCATTAAGGCTGGGCGATTAAAAACTTTTCCTAATAGACGAGTAAATTCTTTATTTTGTACTGGGTTAGGTGCTGTTAAGTTAAAAGCGCCTTTAGCATCTTGAGTATTAAGCAAGAAAATAATTGCACTGACCATATCATCAATATGGATCCACGGCATATATTGTTTTCCACTTCCCAATTTGCCACCTAATCCTAATTTAAAGGGTTTACTCATTTTAGGTAGTGCGCCACCGAGAGTTGAAAGTACAATCCCTGTACGCAACAAGCAAACTCGAGTTAATGGTGTTTGAGCTTCAAGTGCAATGCGTTCCCATTTAGCACAAAGCTCATGTGTAAATTCAGGATTTGCAGGCGTCTCTTCTGTGACTCTAGTATCACCTTGATCACCATAAAAACCTACGGCGGAGCCAGAAATAAAAACAGCGGGTGGGGAGTCGCTAGCATTAATCAAATCAACCAATTTCTGGGTTAAATGACAACGACTATTAATCAGTTTCTGTTTTTGAGAGGGTGTCCAACGTTTATCAGCAATAGGCTCTCCAGCAAGATTAATGACGGCATCAAACTCATTAAGATCCTGTTTATCGTTGAGTTGAGTCCAGCAGGTGATTTCATTACAAAAATGCGAATAAACTTTTTGAGGCGAACGAGAAAGCACCGTAATATCATTCTTGGCGAGTGCTAGCTCACAAACTAATGCTTTGCCTATTAATCCTGTACCACCAGTGATAAGTATTTTCATCACAATCCTCCTGATCTGCTTGCTTGATAAAGAATAAATATCATCCTGATATATGAATTGCTTGTATTAACTAAAGATTTTTTTCGTTGCTGGACGCTGATTAATGTTGTTTAGCCATTTAGCAATTACTGGATAATTTGTTAAATCGATATTGTGGTGATCGTGCAAACGAGCCCATGTATATGTAGCGATATCCGCAATGCTGTACTCTTCTCCACCAAGATAAGGTGACTGTGCTAATCGTTTCTCTAATACGCTATATAGACGCTGTGTTTCTTCAGTATAACGCTTAATGGCATAAGGGACTTTTTCTGTGGCATAACGGGTGAAGTGGTGATTTTGTCCCAACATCGGACCAAATCCACCTACTTGCCAAAACAACCATTGTAGTTGCGTTGTTTTTTCTCGTAAATGTTGACTGAGTAGTTTGCCACTTTTTTCAGCTAGATAGATAAGAATAGCACCTGATTCAAAAATAGAGATAGGTTCACCTCCATCAATAGGTGAGTTATCTATAATTGCGGGAATTTTATTATTGGGTGAAATGGCTAAAAATTCAGGTTTAAATTGATCGCCTTTACTAATATCGATGCGATGTAACTGATAAGGTATGCCTGTTTCTTCAAGAAAAAGCGTTATTTTTTGGCCATTTGGGGTATCTGCATAATATAAATCAATCATAAAAGCTCCAAAATAAAGTAGGCACTAAATACACAACATAATCACAGTCTGCCTTTTAACATCATAAAAAGCAAAAAAGTGCAAGATGGATAAAATAAGTCACGTATGATTATTGTAGTGGTGAAAAATAGTGATTTTGGTATATTCAGGATAAAAATTACGATCGTTTAGTATCGGTTAAAAAAGGTTTGTTGAGGATGGAACAAGAAAAGACGGCATTGGTTGAATGGGTTGATATTGTTGATGATAAAAATGAAGTCGTTGCACAAGCAACACGTCAACAAATGCGAGCTGAAAACCTAAGACATAGAGCAACTTATATCGTTGTTCATGATGGAATGGGGAAAATCTTGGCGCAGCGTCGAACTGAAACAAAAGATTTTTACCCTGGTTGGTTAGATGCGACTGCGGGTGGTGTGGTTCAACAAGGTGAGAATTTACTTGAAAGTGCACGTCGTGAAGCAGAAGAAGAGCTAGGTATTGCTGGAGTCCCTTTTGCTGAGCATGGTCAATTTTATTATGATGATGAAAGTTGTCGTGTCTGGGGAAGCTTGTTTAGTTGTGTTTCTCATGGACCTTTCGCACTACAAGCAGAAGAAATAGAGGAAGTGTGTTGGTTAACTCCCTCTGAAATTACTGAGCGCTGTGATGAATTCACGCCTGATTCATTAAAAGCCCTTTCTCTTTGGTTAACACGTAATAACAGTACACGCCTAGAAAGTAGAGAAACCGTAGACTAAGGGGTGCTTTGTCCTAGCTCAAATCGATATGCATAGTTGATAACGGTATCTTCAAATATAGCGTTATCATCTTCGTCTCTTAAACGTTGTAAAAGTGCTATCAGATGTTTTCCTGCCTCTTTTCCCATTTTGTGATAATCAAAACGAATTGTTGTGAGAGAAGGGGAGATCTGATCGCTATTTTCTGAGCCTTCTAAACACGCGATAGCCAGATCTTGTGGGATCTTAATTAATCGACGTTGACACTCAAAAATCATACCTAGTGCAATACTCTCATGACTACAAATAACCGCATCTAGTTCAGGTTGGCGCAATAAAATTTCTGTTAACGCTTGCCGACCGTATGCCATAGACGCGGGATCAGGCGTAGTGACACTTTGCTCAGCATTTAAATAATTTTTGAGTAATGCGCGTGACCAACCTGTTATTTGCTGATGATGCAGGCGCTGGCCTTGTAACGCACCAATATAGCCAATACAACGCTTTCCTTGGGAGACTAAATGGTTTGTTAAATCATATGCGGCTTGCTCATAAGAACAATCAATACTAATAGCCGCTTGTTCGTCTGATTGACTGGCAACACTGACAACGGGCACATTGGCATTACTGATATGTAAAAAATGAGTTGGGCTAAGCTGTGAACCAAAAGCAACTAATGCAGCAGGATTACTTTGCAATAGCATGTTAATCACATCATTGGCTTTATGAGGTTGATGCTCATAGCAACCAACTAAAATTTGATACTGATGGCGATTGAGTATTTGTTGTAAAGACTGCATAAAATCTGCACTTGCTCTATCTGTAAAAGAGGGCAATAGGACAGCAATAATATGACTTTGTGCTGAAGCTAAAGCACCGGCCGAGGCATTAGGAATATAACCAAGTTCTTCTACGGCTAGATTAACTTTTTCTCTTAACTTATCAGAAACGAGTTCAGGGGTTCGTAATGCACGCGAAACGGTCATTGAACCGACTCCAGCGTGTTTAGCGACATCTTGTAATGTGACGCGGCCTGTATTTCGGCGCTTACGTGTTTTGATCATGTGTAATTATGCTTGCTTAACTTATTTGATTAACGGCAGATCCTACCTGAAATCTTCCTATTATGCTGAAACAATACAGTGTCAATAGTTGGCATTTTCTGCAATTAACATTTCATTAAAATGATAGCGCTATCACAATTACGAATGATCTATCTAGATAGCGCTACCATTAATGATTACTATCCTTAATAACGAAGCTCAAAGAGAGTCTGATCGAGGTTATAAATATGCTTAAAACGTTATTAACACCGGATATGGTGCAAGTGGTGCCAAACGTTAGTGATTGGCGAGAGGCTGTAAAAGTGGCGTGTCAGCCATTAATTGATAAAGGCTATATTGAACCTCGTTATATCGATGCAATTTACAAATCACACGAGAAAATAGGGCCATATTATGTATTAGGTCCTGGGATTGCGATGCCTCATGCGCGCCCCGAAGATGGTGTTAATCAACTTTCGCTTGCTTTAACTATTGTTGAGCAAGGGGTTGAGTTTGGTGCAGACGAAAACGATCCGGTGAAATTACTGATTGTTTTGGCTGCAACAGATAACGACAGCCATATTAATGCCATTATGAAATTAGCCGAACTTTTTGATAACGATACAGATATTCAAAAGTTATTTAATGCGAAAAGCAAAGTGGATGTCTTATCTGTTATCAACAACTATTAATAACAATTTAAATTACCAAGGGGAATATCATGAAAATTACTGTTGTGTGTGGAAATGGTTTAGGTAGTAGCTTAATGATGGAAATGAGCATCAAAAGCATTTTAAAAGATCTTTCTGTAAATGCTGAAGTTGATCACGTTGATCTGGGGTCAGCAAAAGGTACACCAAGTGATATCTATGTAGGTACGCGTGATATTGCAGAACAACTTAATTCACAAGCAGTAAATGGGAAAGTTGTTTCACTGGATAACATGATTGATAAAGTAGCGATGAAAGAGAAGCTTTCAGTCGCGTTACGTGAATTAGGCGCGTTATAAGGAGCCTATCATGGACTTTTTCCGCTTTCTAATGAGTGATGTGCTTTCAGAGCCTGCTATTTTAGTTGGTTTGATCGCATTAATTGGTTTAATTGCCCAAAAAAAACCAGTTACAGAATGTATTAAAGGTACCGTAAAAACCATTATGGGGTTTGTGATTTTAGGTGCTGGCGCAGGTCTTGTCATTAACTCACTGGGTGATTTCTCAACGATTTTCCAACATGCATTCGGTATTCAAGGCGTTGTGCCTAATAATGAGGCAATTGTCTCTATTGCACAAAAAAGCTTTGGTAAAGAGATGGCATTAATCATGTTTTTTGCCATGTTGATTAATATCTTAATTGCACGTTTAACACCGTGGAAATTTATTTTCTTAACAGGTCACCATACATTATTTATGTCGATGATGGTGGCGGTTATTTTGGCAACTGCGGGCTTAGAAGGCACAGTGTTAGTTGCGGTAGGTTCATTAGTTGTTGGGATTTCAATGGTATTTTTCCCAGCCATTGCACATCCTTATATGAAAAAAATTACTGGCTCTGATGATGTTGCATTAGGACACTTTTCCACTATTTCTTATGTCGTTGCCGGCTTTATCGGCAGTAAATTTGGTAATAAAGAGCATTCAACTGAAGAGATGAATGTCCCTAAAAGCCTACTATTTTTACGTGATACACCCGTTGCCATTGCTTTCACTATGGGAATTATTTTTATCATTACCTGTTTATTTGCGGGCGATACTTTTGTTCGTGAAGTCAGTGGTGGTAAAAACTGGTTTATGTTCTCATTGATGCAATCGATAACCTTTGCAGCAGGGGTTTATATTATTCTGCAAGGTGTACGTATGGTTATTGCTGAAATTGTTCCTGCATTTAAAGGTATTTCAGATAAATTAGTCCCTAATGCAAAACCAGCGTTAGATTGCCCAGTCGTATTCCCTTATGCACCCAATGCCGTATTAGTCGGTTTTTTAAGTAGCTTTGCGGCGGGTGTTATTGGCATGTTTATTCTGTATGCCTTAGATTGGACAGTGATCATTCCGGGGGTTGTTCCTCATTTCTTTGTGGGCGCCACCGCAGGGGTATTTGGTAATGCAACCGGTGGACGTCGCGGTGCAATTTTAGGTGCTTTTGTTCAAGGTTTATTGATTACATTCTTACCTGTATTCCTATTACCTGTACTTGGAGATATCGGTATTGCTAACACCACATTTAGTGATGCAGACTTTGGTGTTATCGGTATTCTGTTAGGTATTATTGTTCGCTGATTGTTTTAAGAATTAAGATACATCAACGCCTCATTGAGATTAATTCATTGGGGCGTTTTTTATATGAATTTATATGTTTATTTTATGAATAACAATGCTATTATCCTGAGTGAATATTCACATTGTGTATATTTTCGTACCTAATTATAAAAATAGGTTTAACATCACAATCACTAAGGAAAAAGAAGATGTCTTTCGGTATTCGATATCTTGCGTTGTTACCACTTTTTGTTATCACTGCTTGTCAACAACCCGTTAATCACAATCCACCAGTGGCTCAAACTGCTCAAGTTCAGCCTGCAATCGTGAATAACTCATGGATTGAAATCTCACGTAGTGCGCTCGATTTTAATGTGAAAAAAGTTCAATCACTTTTAGGTGATAAATCCTCACTTTGTGCCATTTTAAAAGGCGATGCATATGGTCATGATTTATCATTAGTTGCACCGGTTATGATTGAAAACAATGTGCAATGTATTGGTGTAACGAATAACCAAGAGCTAAAAGAAGTTCGTGATCTAGGATTTCATGGTCGTTTAATGCGAGTACGTAATGCTACAGAGCAGGAAATGGCTCAGGCGACAAGCTATAACGTAGAAGAATTAATTGGTAACTTAGATATGGCTAAGAAATTAGATGCCATTGCTAAACAGCAAAATAAAGTGATCCCTATTCATCTTGCCTTAAATTCAGGTGGAATGTCTCGTAATGGCTTAGAGGTCAATAACAAAGCAGGGCTTGAAGAGGCGAAGCAAATTGCTCAATTAGCTAACCTTAAAGTGGTTGGCATTATGTCTCATTATCCTGAAGAAGATGCTGATAAAGTAAGAGAAGATCTCGCTCGCTTTAAACTGCAATCACAAAAGGTATTGGATGTTACAGGGCTAAATCCTAAAGAGGTTACTCTGCATATGGCAAATACTTTTGCCACAATTACCGTACCTGAATCCTGGTTAGATATGGTACGTGTAGGCGGAATTTTCTATGGCGATACCATTGCAAGTACAGATTACAAACGCGTAATGACGTTTAAATCCAGCATTGCTTCAATCAATTATTATCCTAAAGGCAATACTGTTGGTTATGATCGCACTTACACACTAAAACGTGATTCAGTATTAGCTAATATTCCTGTCGGTTATGCAGATGGTTATCGTCGAGTTTTTAGTAATGCGGGACATGCTTTAATTGGTGGCCAACGTGTGCCTGTTTTAGGTAAAACGTCAATGAATACGGTGATTGTTGATATTACCGATCTTAAAAATATCAAATCAGGGGATGAAGTCGTGTTCTTTGGTAAGCAAGGTAATGCAGAGATCACGGCTGAAGAGATTGAAGATATTAGTGGTGCGCTGTTTACAGAGATGTCGATTTTGTGGGGAGCGACAAATCAGCGTGTATTGGTGGATTAAAGTAGGGTGCTTGTGATCACCAATAGTAACAACTTTTGAGAGAAATTGTGGGGGAAATTCCCCCACAAAACTATTTATCGCAAGATAAAATAGCTTGAACTACGGTGTCGCCACTACTGATATTAAAAGAACATAATCTTTCATGTTTCAGTAAAGCAAAACACAAAACTGTAATACATACAGTAATCAGCCCTAATAGGGCAAGCTTAGTCATTTCTCTTGACACTCCTTTATAAAGGAGACAGAATCAAGTTGTGTGGTTTTGAGACTGCCTCGGATTTTAGTAAATTAAAATTCGGGGCTTTCGTCTTTTTGGCTCCTGCAAATGCTTGAACCAAAATGATCCAAGCACCCGCCTGCATACTAACAGAAATTCATCTCATTCCTATCTTTTTTTGAATAACAAAGACATAAATAAACAATTAAAATCAATGTGTTAATTGTTTTTATATCGAGTGTTTATATGTGTGGTTTTATTTGACACTCCTTTATAAAGGAGACAGAATCAAGTTGTCTGTTTTGAGACTGTCTCGGATTTTCGTTGAATAAAAAATCTGTAGAATAAAAAACGCCAGATGAAATCCATCATCTGGCGTTTTTCTATTTGAAGCGAACCTCAATAATTATGCGTTTTCTTGTTGGCTTGCTTGAATAGCTGTTAACGCAACGGTGTAGACGATATCGTCTACTAATGCACCACGAGAAAGGTCATTCACTGGTTTACGCATACCTTGTAACATTGGTCCGATTGAAACCAAGTCAGCTGAACGTTGTACCGCTTTATAAGTGGTGTTACCGGTGTTCAGATCAGGGAAGATAAACACAGTTGCTTTACCTGCAACTGGTGAGTTTGGTGCTTTAGATTTAGCAACATCAGCCATAACAGCTGCGTCGTATTGTAAAGGACCATCAATCATCAGATCAGGGCGTTTTTCTTGTGCTAAACGTGTCGCTTCACGAACTTTCTCTACATCGCTACCTGCACCAGAGTTACCAGTAGAATAAGAGATCATCGCAACGCGTGGGTCGATACCGAATGCAATTGCAGAGTCCGCAGATTGAATGGCGATTTCAGCCAGTTGTTCTGCTGTTGGATCTGGGTTAATTGCACAGTCACCATAAACATAAACTTGTTCAGGTAACAGCATAAAGAACACAGAAGACACTAATGAGCTACCTGGTGCAGTTTTGATTAACTGTAATGGTGGGCGAATAGTGTTAGCAGTTGTATGAACAGCACCAGAAACTAGGCCGTCTACTTCGCCTTTTTCTAGCATTAATGTGCCTAGAACAACGTTATCTTCTAACTGTTCACGAGCAACAACTTCTGTCATACCTTTATTTTTGCGTAGTTCAACTAAGCGAGGTACATAGATTTCACGTACTTCTTTAGGATTGACTAACTCAATACCTGTGCCTAATTCAACACCTTGTGCAGTTGCTACGCGACGAATTTCTTCAGGATCACCTAACAGTACGCAAGTCGCGATACCACGATCAGCACAAATTGCTGCGGCTTTAACAGTACGTGGCTCATCACCTTCTGGTAAAACGATACGTTTTTTCGCTTTACGTGCTAATTCTGTTAATTGATAACGGAATGCTGGTGGTGATAAACGGTTAGGGCGTTCAGAGTTAGCAGTCAGTGAATCAATCCATTGTGTATTGATATGTTGAGCAACGTAGTTCTGAATTTTTTCAATACGTTCATGGTCATCAGCAGGCACTTCTAAGCTAAAGCTTTGCAGATTTAAAGAGGTCTGCCAAGTGTTCGCATTAACCATAAAGATTGGTAAACCAGTTTCGAATGCACGTTCACAAAGTTGTTTGATAGGCGCATCGATTTGGTAACCACCAGTTAGTAGGATTGCACCAATTTCAACGCCATTCATTGCAGCAAGGCACGCTGAAACTAATACATCTGGGCGATCCGCTGAAGTCACTAAAAGTGAACCTGGACGGAAGTGCTCTAACATGTGTGGAATACTGCGGGCACAGAAAGTGACAGACTTAATACGACGAGTTTCAATATCGCCTTTATTGACGATAGTCGCATTTAAGTGTTTTGCCATATCTGTTGCACGAGTAGCGATTAAATCGAAGTTCCATGGAATGCAACCCAGTAAAGGCAGTGGGCTGTTTTTTTCGATGGTTTTTAAATCGACATTAGAGATAATCGCTTTACTTGAATCATCAAAGATTTCAGATAAGTCAGGGCGAGTACGGCCTTGATCATCAACAGGTGCATTTAGTTTGTTAACAATAACACCAGTGATATTTTGGTTTTTTACACCGCCGAATTCAGCACGCGCAAATTCGATACGCTCTTTTAGCTGTTCAACCGTGTTGTTACCTAGCGCAGTAACAAAAACAATTTCAGCACCTAATGTTTTTGCAATTTCATAGTTTAATGATTGTGCAAAAGGGTGCTTACGCATAGGTACCAGACCTTCGATGAGAACAACTTCTGCATCAGTGGTATTTTCATGGTATCTAGCAACAATTTCTTCCATCAAAACATCTTTTTGGTTTGAGCTGAGCAGAGACTCAACATAATCCATGTTTAAAGGTTCTGATGATTGAATAGTGGAGTGAGAGCGGATAATCGCAGTTGTCTGATCTAAAGCGCCTTTTACACGAGGTTGTGCAATTGGTTTGAACACGCTAAGGCGAACGCCTTTTTGTTCCATAGAACGGATAACACCCAAGCTGACGCTGGTTAAACCTACGCGTGTATCAGTTGGGACTAACATAATTGTACGGGACACGGAAACCTCTTTAAATATCGGTTGCTCGTTATGTAAAACAGTACTGCCAGCATGACACTGGCAGCACATCAAAGAACTTAAGCGGTCAGGCGACTTGCGTCCTGAGCGATAACTAACTCTTCGTTAGTTGGGATAACAACAGCAAGACGGCTGTTATCGGTAGTGATAGTGCCTGATTTGCCGAAACGTGCATCTAAGTTACGTTGATGATCAACTTCAAAACCTAATAGAGCCAGTTTTTTCAGAGATAATTCACGAACCATTGCTGCGTTTTCACCGATACCACCAGTAAAGATAATTGCATCTAAACGACCTTCCATCAGTGCACAGTAAGAACCGATGTATTTCGCTAAACGATGGCAGTAAACGTCCATTGCACGTTTAGCATCTGCTTTAGTGTCGTAGTTATCTTCAACATAACGACAGTCACTAGTGACTTCTGTTAAACCTAACAGACCAGATTCTTTAGTCAGCAGTTTATTGATGTCTTCAACACTCATACCTAAAGTATCGTGTAAATGGAACACGATAGCAGGATCGATATCACCACTACGAGTACCCATTACTAAACCTTCTAATGGAGTCAGACCCATAGAGGTATCAACACATTTACCGTTAACAACAGCAGAAACCGAACCACCATTACCTAAGTGGCAAGTGATTACGTTCAGTTCGTCAACAGGTTTGTTTAACATTTTAGCGGCTTCACGAGAAACATAGAAATGGCTAGTTCCGTGAGCACCGTAACGACGGATGCTGTGATCTTTATATAAGCTGTATGGCAGTGCATACAGATAAGCTTCTTCTGGCATTGTTTGGTGGAATGCAGTGTCAAATACTGCAACCATTTTCTCAATTAAATGAGGGAATGCTTTACGCGCTTCTTCAATACCAATAAGGTGAGCTGGGTTATGTAATGGAGCAAATGGGATAGCAGCTTCAATACCTTTGATAACTTCGTCAGTGATCACGACAGATTTAGTGAATTTCTCACCACCGTGAACAATACGGTGACCAATTGAAGCGATTTGTGCAGACAGTTCTGGTTTTTCAGCCAGAATAGTATTTACGATAAAGTTTAATGCTTCGCTATGAGCAGCACCTGCGCCTAACGCAGCTTCATGTTTTTGGCCATCCATTTTCCACTTCAGGCGGGCTTCAGGAAGGTTGAAGCATTCAGCCAAACCTGACAGGAATTCTTCACCATTTTCTGGGTTGATAATTGCAAATTTAAGAGAAGAACTACCGCAGTTCAGTACCAGCACCAGCTTACTTGACATGGAATTACCTATTTATCTTGTTGTCGTAGTGTCTTTTATATTATAAAGACGGTGGTTAATAAAACGTCAATCATAAAAGCCTATCGCATTACTATGATGACATTAATGACGCGCATCATGCTTAAAGTAAAAAACTTGATGCTAATTATAGTTGCCAATCATTAATTGGACGATTTTTATTCACCCATTAACTTTTCGCGTTAAAATCGGCGAAAAGGGTTGAAAATCACGCCGGCAAACAAAATATAGCGCTTTATTGCCACAAACCTTTAGAATGGGCACAGGATACAGAGTAAAGGCAACAAAGACAAAATATACTTAATTCTACTAAAAGATTTTTATTCTTTATAGATATTTTTTAAAAGTTACAGAAGAAATTGATTGAGGTCATTATGAGCGAACCGACAGTGACTCCCCCAGGCTTTTTTAAGAAGCTTCGATTGGGTAACGAGTATTTAAAAACCTGGCCGGTTGAAAAGCAATTAGCGCCTGTTTTTCCTGAGAATCGTATTGTCAAAGCCACACGTTTTGGTATTCGTTATATGCCACCTATTGCTATTTTTACAATGACATGGCAAATCGCATTAGGCGGTAATTTAGGGCCTGCAATTACAACGGCGTTATTTGCCTGTAGTCTGCCAATGCAAGGGTTATGGTGGTTAGGTAAGCGTGCAGCAACGCCACTTCCAGCTACGTTATTACGCTGGTTTTATGAAATTCGAGAGAAATTTGAAGAGGCAGGCATTGCTTTAGCTCCAGTCGAACAAACGCCGACTTACCTTTCTTTAGCCCATTTATTAAAACGCGCTTTTAAGCAACTTGATCGTTCTTTTCTTGATGATGTGTAGAACATTTGTTCTACCTTCTTCGTTTGTCATGATTGTCATCAGAATTACCCCGTTGAGATCAAAAAACGCGTAGTTAACACTACTCAATACTTTTGATTAATGTCATTCTCTCCTCAATGATTTCTTTGGAGAATTAATGATGGAAATGACACACGCACAACGCTTGATCCTCTCTAATCAATACAAAATGATGACTATGATGGATCCTGATAACGCTGAACGTTATCGTCGCTATCAGACAATCATTGAACGCGGTTACGGATTACAATTACGTGAACTAGACCGTGATTTTGATGAAATGTCTGAGGAGACTTGCCGTACCATTATTAACGTCATGGAAATGTACCATGCACTGCAAGTTTCTCGCGATAACTTAAAAGATCAAGAAATGCCTGATGCTCGTCGTGTTGCATTTATTGGCTTTGATGCGGCGACAGAATCTCGCTATCTTAGTTATGTGCGTTTTATGGTGAATACAGAAGGGCGTTATACACATTTTGATAGTGGCAGTCATGGTTTTAACTCACAAACACCAATGTGGGAAAAATACCAGAGAATGCTGGCTGTTTGGTTAGCGTGCCCTCGTCAATATCACCTTAGCGTCGTTGAAATCCAACAAATTCTTAATGCGTAATAAGTAACGCATCATTCTAAGGTAGGCATAAATTATGGCGATCACATGTAAAGGTTTTCTATTTGATTTAGATGGAACATTAGTCGATTCATTACCTGTTGTTGAACATTGCTGGGCGTTATTTGGTGAACGCGTTGGCGTATCAACACAAGAGATTAATGACTACATCCATGGAAAGCCTGCTATTGAGTCGATTCGCCATTTTATGCCTAATGCTACCGAACAAGAGATAACAGAAACTTTTCGTTGGTTAGAAAAATTAGAATCAACACAAACAGAAGGTTTAGCACCACTTCCGGGGTCTATTGAGTTAATTAATCGCCTTAATGACTTAAATATTCCATGGGCGATTGTCACATCTGGTACTGTTCCTATCGCCTCAACGCGCCAATCTGTCACGGGTATCCCTGAACCTAAGCATTGGGTTACCGCGGAATGTATTAGTAAAGGTAAACCTAATCCTGAGCCTTATCTTTTAGGTGCCAAAAAATTGGGTTTATTGCCACAGGATTGTGTGGTTTTTGAAGATGCTGCAGCGGGTATTTACTCTGGTTTAGATGCAGGATGTCAAGTCGTTGCTGTTCATGCACCTCTTTCTCTCCCTCGCCGCAATGAGATTCATTTAATCATTGATTCTTTAAACAATATTCAAATCGAGAAGCAAGCTGAAAAAGTGATAATAACGCACAAAAGATAGTCTTTTCTTTGATCATATTAGAAGATTTATTGTTGTAAAAATGGTCTACTTATCAATGTAGTGAATTGATGTCTTAACTTGTTTTCACTTATTGCTGATCGAGGCCATTTTGAATAGCGAATTATTATGGGTTTTAAGCCTGCTATTGATAGCTATTGTCCTTTTTACGACCAACAAAATCCGCATGGATGTGGTCGCTTTACTTGTCATTATCGCATTCGTTCTTAGTGGAACTCTCTCATTAAATGAAGCCACGGTAGGATTTAGCGATCCAAACGTATTGCTTATTGCTGCCCTTTTTGTTATTGGCGAAGGGTTAGTGAGAACGGGCGTGGCTTATCAAATGGGGGACTGGCTGGTACGTGTCGCGGGTAATAGTGAAGTTAAAATGCTTGTGCTATTAATGATATGCGTAGCAAGTCTAGGTGCTTTCATGAGTTCAACTGGCGTTGTCGCAATATTTATTCCTGTTGTCTTGAGTGTTGCAGCTCGAATGAAAACATCACCCGGTCGTTTAATGATGCCGTTAGGTTTTGCTGGATTGATTAGTGGATTAATGACCTTAGTGGCAACGCCACCTAATATGGTTGTTAACAGTGAATTAGTTAGAGAGGGGTTACCGAGTTTTCAGTTTTTCTCTATTACGCCTATTGGTATAGCGGTATTATTCGCAGGCATTCTTTATATGTTGGTAGTACGTCGCTGGCTAGGAAATAACGATAATGGTAAGCAAAAAGAAGCTTATCGCCGTACTTTCCGTGATCTTATTCGTGATTATCAGTTAGCGGGGCGTGCTCGCCGTTTAGCTATTCGTAAAGGCTCTCCACTGATAGGTCATTCACTTGATGAATTACACTTACGTTCACGTTATGGTGCAAACGTTGTCGGTATTGAACGCTGGAGGCGTTTTCGGCGTGTGATGGTCAGTGCAACGGGAGGCACTGAATTAAGAGAGCGAGATGTTCTATTAGTTGATATGTCCGCTAGTGATGTCGATTTACGTGAGTTTTGCCGTGAACAAATGTTAGAGCCAATGGTCTTGCGAGGCGAATATTTTTCTGAACAATCTCGTGATGTAGGGCTTGCTGAAGTATCCATGAATCCAGATTCAGAGTTATTAGGCAAATCATTAAGAGAGATTAAATTCCGTACTCGCTACGGATTAAACGTGGTTGCTATTCGCCGTGAAGGAAGTGCCTTACCGGGTAAAATTGTCGATGAGCCATTACGCCTTGGTGATGTGTTATTAGTGATTGGTGATTGGAAACTTATTCGGATTTTATCAACCAAACCACGTAATTTTATCGTGTTAAATTTAGCGGCAGAAATTGAAACTGTGGCGCCTGCTTCATCTCAAGCTCCTCATGCACTATTTTCGTTAGCGTTAATGGTGGCATTGATGGTAACGAATGAAGTCCCTAACTTTATTGCAGCACTTATTGCTTGTTTATTAATGGGTAAATTCCGTTGTATTGATATGGAAAGTGCTTATCGTTCTATTCATTGGCCAAGCATTATTTTAATTGTTGGTATGATGCCTTTTGCTGCAGCACTACAAAAAACAGGCGGCATAGAGCTTATTGTTAATGGCTTAATGGATGTGGCAGGTAGTGCTGGCCCTCAAGTGATGTTGGTGTGTTTATTTATACTTTGTGCATCCATTGGGTTGTTTATTTCCAATACGGCAACCGCGGTATTAATGGCACCAATAGCTATCGCTGCTGCGAATCAAATGAATGTTTCTCCATTACCATTTGCAATGGTGATTGGTGTTGCTGCATCCGCAGCCTTTATGACACCGGTTTCATCACCTGTTAATACGCTTATTCTTGAGCCGGGGGGATATAAGTTTGCCGACTTTATTAAGATTGGAGTGCCATTTACGGTTATTGTGATGTTGATTAGTGCCTTCTTGATCCCGTTATTATTCCCATTCTAAATATCAATACTTTTGTTTTGCTGAAACGCTGTTTGTTAATTAATAAACAGCGTTTTTTATTTATTAGGCGGTGGTTTTTTATTTGATGTATGCGTTATATCTATGAGTGTGTGTTTTTTGACATATCTTACCAAGAAGAGGGAATACTATTTGGAGTATTAATAGTACAGTTGGAGAGTTTAAATGAGCGGAACAAATGGTGTGCAACCTACAAATATGGGTGTGGTATTTCTTGGTCAAATAAAAAATGAATCTAAACAGTATGGAAGTTTATCAAAAGCTGTATCCTTTATTGGTAATACATTTAGAAATTTTCTAGGTTTAAATAAAATTAAAGATATAGTATCAGATAATAGTTCTAATAATACTTATTATACAGCAAATATGTATGGTGAAAATAATAACGTTAGTTCAACGGAAAATAATTTTATATTACCTGACATCAATAATAATTCGAATCCAATATATCCTCATTTATCGGAAAAAATTCAAGTCGTTAAATTATCAACTTTTTCCTATGAAAAAAATGATAATAATTCAGAAAGTAAAACTCAGTTAAAAGAATCTATTAAATATCAAGATAATCAATCTACTGAGAGTAATGTAATAATTAGAGAATACCACAAGGATTCTAGAGTTAGAAAGAAAAAAGAGAACGAACAATCAATGGTTAATAGTGATAAAGTAGAAGATAGACTCTCTGCATATAGAAAGGAATTTATTAATGAAAAAAAATCTGAGAATGCAGTAGATAAAGAATATAATGATATAAAAGAAAGATATAATTTAAAAAATAGCGATTATTCTCTTATAGAGAATAAAATTAAAGATAGAAATGTGTCTAAAGAAGATAAAATTAAGGATATAAAGAAATACTTGGCAGCTCATGATAATTTAATGAAAAATATTTCTTTTTGGGAAAAGACTAAAAATTTATTTGGTAAATCAGAAAAAATAAAAACTTTACAGAAAGAACAAAAAACGCATGCTTTAACGATTTATAGGGAAACAATTAAAACAGATATAAACGTCTTACAAGATAAAAGATAATATTGTTTTTAGAGAAATGAGCACGTTTAATTGTGCTCATTTCGTTTTTTTATTCACTAATTTCATCCAGCGATAAACTAAATCCCGGTACAAATACCTTCATAAAATAGTCCATCTCAGGACTATGCCTTTCAGCAAGTGTTTTCTCTAAGCGATTTTTCGCTAAATTAAATTCGCTATTACCGGCCGCTAACTCTTCAAGGCATTTTAAATAAGCGCACAGACTATCTGCTTGCTTAACAATAAACGTTTCTTCTTCATTATGTAATTGCTCATCAATAAGAGGGCGAAAATCGTCTTGTAATTCTTCGGGTAACATTTCAATTAATTTTTGCTGTGCATATTTTTCTATTTTTTTATATTCATGAGCAATTTGAGGATTGTGATATTTAATAGGCGTGGGCATATCGCCAGTGATCACTTCGCTGGCATCATGATACATCGCTTGTAATGCAATTCGCTCTGCGTTGACATTACCATCAAATTTACGATTTTTTATCACTGCTAAGGCATGGGCGACAAAAGCGACTTGTAAACTGTGCTCAGACACATTTTCTTGGCGAATATTACGCATTAAAGGCCAACGAGTAATGAGTTTTAAGCGAGAAAGGTGGGCAAAAAAGTAACTCATAATATCTCCCAATTGCGTGATTGAAGACATTATTGTGAGTGGATAATAGATAGATGTAAACATTAATAAAAAAGAAAATAAATAAAACGCAATATAACGTATTGTAATATTGCGTTTTATTTTAGGTGTAGACAATTTTATTGATGATAACCCACAATAAAACGACCAAATTTTTGGATTGCCATATCTAAATCATCTTCACGCGGAAGAGTAACGATACGGAAATGGTCAGGGTATGGCCAATTAAAGGCAGTACCTTGCACTAATAAGACTTTTTCTTGCAGTAATAAATCAAGGATCATTTTCTGATCGTTTTTAATACTGTAGCGGTTAAGATCTATTTTAGGGAACATATACAACGCCCCCATAGGTTTAACACAAGAAACCCCCGGGATTTGATTAATGAGTTCCCAAGCTCGATTGCGTTGTTCGTATAAACGACCACCCGGCAGGATAAATTCACTAATACTTTGATAGCCTCCTAATGCCGTTTGAATAGCATGTTGCATTGGTACGTTGGCACATAAACGCATCGATGCCAGCATATCTAAGCCTTCAATATAGCTTTTAGCCTGTTTTTTAGGGCCGTTTAATACCATCCAACCTTGACGGAAACCTGCAACACGGTAAGTTTTTGATAAACCATTAAATGTTACGGTTAATAAATCGGGTGCCATGGCAGCGATAGAATGATGTTGTGCATCGTCATACAGAATTTTATCGTAGATCTCGTCAGCGAAGATAATCAGGTTGTGTTGACGTGCTATTTCAACGATTTCCATCAGAATATCTTTGCTATACACCGCACCTGTTGGGTTATTTGGGTTGATAATAACAATACCACGGGTATTTTTTGTAATTTTACTACGAATATCATCGAGATCAGGGAACCAACCTTGTTGCTCGTCACACATATAATGAACGGCATTTCCCCCAGAAAGGGAAACAGCGGCTGTCCATAATGGGTAATCAGGCGCTGGTACTAGCATTTCATCGCCATTATTCAATAACGCTTGCATCGCTTGTACGATTAACTCAGAAACACCATTACCAATATAGATGTCTTCAACAGTGATATCTCGCATATCACGAGCTTGATAATGCTGCATGATAGCTTTACGCGCAGAAAACAGACCTTTAGAGTCACTATAACCCTGAGAGCTTGGTAGATTGCGGATCACATCTACTAAAATTTCATCAGGTGCTTCAAAGCCGAAAGGTGCTGGGTTACCAATATTGAGTTTTAAAACTTTGTTACCTTCTTCTTCCAGACGTTTTGCCTCTTGCAAAACCGGACCTCTAATGTCGTAACAGACATGTTCGAGTTTGTTTGATTTTTTAATCTGATTCATAGCGCGTTTACCTAATAGGGTCTGACTCGTATCTTTATTGTGATTATGGCGACTTAGCGACATTTATCGCCGGTTGCTATTCATATAGAAAGATACAAATGAAAAGGTTATCCCAGCAAATAACTGTTCTATCACTCTACTCTCACGTTACAAACTTTTGAAGATGCTAGGTAATTTTTGGTGTAAAAGGTCAGTTTATTCTTGGAATGTTATTTTGATGACTGAATATATTACCTACTGCGAGATTATGTTTCAGACTTGATAAATAATCTAGATTGTTATTCTGATGAAAAGGGCCTTTTTAGTGTGTCAATTAGAAATAAGTTGATGTGATAGGTTAGTAAGTGAAATGTTGCATAATCAATTATTGAATAATTTTATCGGATTTGTATTATCTGACTTAATATATTAAATTTTCAAATAATATGGTTAAATCTACTTTATTTTATAGCAATCAATTAGTTTAAGTATAAATTAAATTTAAATCTTAAATTTAGTTTATAGGGGAAAATACTTAAACTTGAATGTATAGTTAAGATAATCTAAATTATTTTCAAAATGTTAAAATTTATGAATGAGAAAACAATATAGCATGATCTAAGTCTAACTTGTGATGACGGTATAGAGTTCTTTCTTGTGAATATATGAAATGATAATAAAATTTAATTTGTTACAAAAAGATGCAATTCCTTTCTATCTAGGAGGTGTAAACGATAAGAAACAAATGTAAAGTATTCAGTATGTCTTTGCTCTCCTTTTCAGAGTAAAGTACAGTCTGAATCGGAAGTCTTTTTAGACTTTTGATATAAAACACCAGGTATATGTAATTTAAAAATCAAAAATAAGTGAAGAATAAACAATGATTAATGCAAATCGTCCGATAATGAATCTCGACCTCGATCTGCTTAGAACGTTTGTAGCTGTAGCAGATTTGAACACTTTTGCAGCCGCCGCGGCTGCTGTATGTCGAACCCAATCTGCTGTGAGTCAGCAGATGCAACGTTTAGAGCAATTGGTGGGTAGAGAGCTTTTCGCCCGTCATGGTCGTAATAAACTTTTAACCGAGCATGGTCTACAACTGTTAGGTTATGCGCGTCAAATTTTGCGTGCAAATGATGATGCAACGGCATCATTAACGTATAGCGATGCAGAAGGGGAGTTACGTATTGGTGCTTCTGATGACTCTGTTGATACTTTATTACCGTTTTTATTAAATCGTATCGCGTCAGTGTATCCTCGTTTAGCTGTTGATGTACGTATTAAGCGTTCTCAATATATTGAGACAATGCTAGATAATCATGAAATTGATTTAGCATTAACAACAGCACGTATTGGTCATCACCCACGTACAGCGCTACGTACTGCACCAGTGTTATGGCATTGTGCGCCAGATTTCCAATTACAAATGAATGAACCTATTCCTTTAGTTGTTATGGATGAAACAAATCCATTCCGTCAATTAGCGATAAACACGTTAGATGACGCTGGAATTCAATGGCGTGTTGCTTATGAAGCCGCTTCTTTATCTGCTGTTCGTGCGGCAGTTAATGCAGAAGTGGGTATTACTGCTCGTCCACTTGAAATGCAAAATGCTGATTTGCGTATTTTAGGTGAAAGCGAAGGTTTACCGCGTTTACCTGAAACACAATATTGGTTATATCGTAACTCTGATGAACAAAATGAAGCGGTGTTAACAGTATTCAATGCGATTGAAAACAAGAAAACACCTTATACTGTCACTGCATCTGAAGATATTAGCTCTACTGAACTTGAATAATCACATTAATAATTGTGTGAATTTTTTAGCGTTAAAACACAAAAATTAAAGATTAAAATAGAGTCAAATAAAACTGGATAGTGATGAATAATAAACGGGAATAGATGCAATGAAGTGCATTTATTTCCGTTTTTTTATTGCTTTCTTTTGAAGTAGTAACATTATGTTAATAATTATGTTGTTTTATGTATTTATCTTTGTGACATTTCATTCCATTACTACCTAAACTATTTGTTAAAAAAATGTTTACCTTCCCTCTTAGTTAATCACTTGTAGGATTTGTTAACAAATAAAAAGTTTGTCTAGGTTTTAAGAGAATAAAAAAGTAAATCTAAGCGGATATTTGACCTTCTCCACAATATTAGAAAGTTAATTTGTTAAAATTTGGATAAATTTTAAACTGATTAGGCGTTTTTTCGACTATTTTGTGAGTTTGATCAAAAAAATAAGGCACATTTGCCTGTGTTGAATAAGGTTTTTCCTGAGATACTGGTGTAGTAAAATCGAATTATCGGTTAGACTAAGCGTGTTAGCATAAAGTTTGTCGGTTGACTGACACGTTTTAGCATTAGCCAGTAATTTAGTGTTAAAAATGAGTGTTTAATTTGTTAAATCGCGATAGAAAACTGAGTGATTTGTCGCAAAGTTTTCTAAAAAAGAAAAAAGGTATAAATAGACTGTTATTATTTCTTTAATTAGCAAGTCTGTTTAATTCGCCTTTTTTTCGTAATTAGAAATGTGGTGTAAACCGCCGGATAAGAGTTGGTTAATTGACACCACCTTTGATGAGTAAGCAATGAGTATGTCTACAACCACCGAAGTTATCGCCCATCATTGGGCATTTGCTGTCTTCCTCATAGGCGCATTGGGGTTATGTTCGCTCATGTTGTTGGGTGCCCGCTATTTAGGTGGACGCGCACAGGCAAGGGCAAAGCATGTTCCTTATGAATCTGGTCTTGATTCTGTTGGCAGCGCTCGTCTGCGCATGTCAGCTAAATTCTATTTAGTTGCCATGTTTTTCGTTATTTTCGATGTTGAAGCACTGTTTCTTTATGCCTGGGCTGTTTCCGTTCGTGAAGTTGGCTGGTTAGGCTTTATTGAAGCATCAGTCTTCATCGCTATTTTATTAGCTGGATTATTCTATTTGGTTCGCATAGGTGCATTAAATTGGACGCCTATTCGCTCTCGCCGTGAAACTGCGAGTAAAAGCCATGTTCGATTAACCAGCGGCAAACATCCGCAGCAGTAATAAGCGAGGCATTAGAAATGGATTATACGCTCACCCGCATAGATCCGAACGGTGAGAATGACCGTTATCCCCTGCAATCACAGGAAATTGTCAGTGACCCATTAGATGCTCACGTTCATCGCAGTGTGTATATGGGAAAACTGGAACATGCGTTGCATGACGTTGTGAACTGGGGACGGAAAAACTCTTTATGGCCATATAACTTTGGTCTTTCTTGTTGTTACGTTGAAATGGTGACGTCATTTACAGCTGTACATGACGTGGCTCGTTTTGGTTCAGAAGTATTACGTGCATCCCCTCGTCAAGCTGACTTTATGGTGGTTGCGGGTACTTGCTTTACGAAAATGGCACCCGTTATTCAGCGTTTATACGATCAGATGTTAGAGCCTAAATGGGTTATCTCTATGGGTGCATGTGCTAACTCTGGTGGTATGTATGACATCTACTCAGTAGTGCAAGGTGTGGATAAGTTCATTCCAGTTGATGTGTATATTCCTGGATGTCCGCCACGCCCTGAAGCTTATATGCAAGCACTGATGTTATTACAAGAGTCCATTGGTAAAGAACGTCGCCCATTATCATGGGTTGTCGGCGACCAAGGCGTTTACCGTGCCAATATGCAATCAGAACGAGAAAGAAAACACGGTGAGCGTATCGCAGTCAAAAATCTGCGTACTCCTGACGAAATTTAAAGGCTTTCGCCTAAGACGTAACCAGAGCAATGTGTTGCGATCATAGTAACCCTGATCAAAGTTGTGGTGAATAGAAATGACCGATCAGATAGCGCAAAAAGGCGCTCGGCCAGCGTGGGAAACGACCGATCATATTGATGATCAGGTAGTTAATGAACTGCGTCAGAAATTTGGGCCAGATGCGTTTACGTTCCAGCCTACTCGTACTGGCATGCCAGTTGTTTGGGTTAAGCGGGAACAACTCATTGAGGTAATGCAATACCTCAAATCTTTACCAAAACCTTATGTCATGCTGTTTGATATGCATGGCTTTGATGAGCGTCTTCGTACGCACCGCCAAGGCTTACCAGCAGCAGACTTTTCCGTTTTCTATCATCTGATATCAATCGATCGTAATAAAGATATTATGTTGAAAGTCGCATTAAGTGAAAATGATCTTAATGTTCCGACAATCACATCTCTCTTTCCTAACTCGAATTGGTATGAGCGTGAAGTCTGGGATATGTTTGGGATTGTCTTTAATGGGCACCCAAATTTACGCCGTATTATGATGCTTCCTGATTGGGAAGGTCATCCACTGCGTAAAGATTATCCTGCTCGTGCGACAGAGTTCGATCCTTATGTGCTGACAAAGCAGAAGCAGGATCTGGAAATGGAATCGCTGACATTTAAACCTGAAGAGTGGGGGATGAAACGCGGTACGGAGAATGAGGACTTTATGTTCTTAAACCTCGGCCCTAACCATCCATCCTCTCACGGTGCATTCCGTATTATTCTTCAGCTTGATGGCGAGGAAATCGTCGACTGTGTACCTGATGTGGGTTATCACCACCGTGGTGCTGAAAAAATGGGTGAGCGCCAATCTTGGCACAGCTATATCCCATATACAGATCGAATCGAATACCTTGGCGGATGCGTTAACGAAATGCCTTATGTACTTGCAGTGGAAAAACTTGCCGGTATCGAAGTGCCTGAACGCGTTAAAGTCATTCGTGTCATGCTGTCTGAGCTATTTCGTATTAATAGCCACTTACTGTATATCAGTACCTTTATCCAAGACGTTGGTGCAATGACACCGGTGTTCTTCGCCTTTACTGACCGTCAAAAAGTTTACAACATTGTTGAAGCGATTACCGGATTCCGTATGCATCCTGCATGGTTCCGTATCGGTGGTGTTGCTCATGATTTACCTCGCGGTTGGGAACGCTTATTACGTGAATTTTTAGATTGGATGCCAAAACGTTTAGATTCTTACGTAAAAGCAGCGTTGCAAAACAGTATTTTGAAAGGTCGTACTATTGGTGTTGCCTCATATAACGCAAAAGAAGCGTTAGAGTGGGGAGTCACAGGTGCGGGTCTTCGTGCAACAGGTGTTGAATTTGACGTGCGTAAATGGCGTCCATATTCAGGTTATGAAAACTTTGAATTTGAAATCCCTGTCGCAAGCAATGGTGACTGTTACGATCGTGTAATGCTGAAAGTAGAAGAGCTACGCCAGAGCTTACGCATTTTGGAACAGTGCTATAAAAATATGCCAGAAGGGCCATTTAAAGCAGATCATCCACTGACAACGCCTCCACCAAAAGAGCGCACATTACAGCATATCGAAACCATGATTAACCACTTCTTACAGGTTTCATGGGGGCCGGTTATGCCTGCTAATGAATCATTCCAGATGGTTGAAGCCACTAAAGGGATCAACAGTTATTACTTAACCAGTGATGGCAGCACAATGAGCTACCGTACACGTATTCGTACGCCTAGTTTTGCTCATTTACAACAAATCCCAGCGGTTATCCGCGGTAGCTTGGTTTCTGACTTGATTGTGTATCTGGGAAGTATTGATTTTGTAATGTCGGATGTGGATCGTTAATCATGCAAAATGAATTAAACCAAAAAGATGATGCAGTGCAGATCGAAATCGTTGATGTAACACATTCAAAGAAAGCAACGTTTGTTTTAACTGAAGAAGAACGTG
Organism: Proteus penneri; assembly: GCF_022369495.1. Lineage (NCBI taxonomy): Bacteria > Pseudomonadati > Pseudomonadota > Gammaproteobacteria > Enterobacterales > Morganellaceae > Proteus > Proteus penneri. The sequence goes on along the minus strand of NZ_CP059690.1, from coordinate 2,030,519 downwards.
CTGAAATTGAACAAGAAAAACATCACTACGAAGATCCGCGAGCAGCCTCTATTGAAGCACTGAAAATTGTGCAAAAGAACCGCGGTTGGGTGGAAGACGGCGCGATTTATGCGATTGCGGATGTTCTTGGGATCCCTGCAAGCGATGTTGAAGGCGTTGCTACGTTCTATAGCCAAATTTTCCGTCAACCCGTTGGTCGTCACATTATTCGTTTTTGTGACAGCGTGGTTTGTCATATTACAGGTTATCAAGGCATTCAAGCAGCAATTGAAAAGCATCTTAATATTATCCCTGGTCAAACAACACCAGATGGTCGCTTTACGTTACTGCCAACCTGCTGTTTAGGTAATTGTGATAAAGGTCCTACCATGATGGTAGATGACGATACTCACAGCTTTGTTAAACCTGAAGAGATTGAAACGTTACTGGAGCAGTATCCATGACAGCAATTTCAGGAGCAAAACCGATTATTCGTAGCGCAGAAACGCATCCGCTAACGTGGCGCTTACGCGATGATCGTCAGCCTGTATGGCTGGATGAATACCGTGCTAAAAACGGTTATAAAGCGGCAGAAAAAGCATTAAAAGGTATGTCTCCGACTGAGGTGACTACTGAAGTTAAAGATGCTGGCCTAAAAGGTCGTGGTGGTGCTGGATTCTCAACAGGCTTGAAATGGAGCCTGATGCCAAAAGATGAAAGCATGAATATCCGTTACATCCTTTGTAATGCAGATGAAATGGAGCCGGGAACATATAAAGACCGTCTCTTAATGGAAGAACTTCCACATCTATTAATTGAAGGGATGATTATCGGCGCTCACGCACTAAAAGCTTACCGTGGTTATATTTTCCTTCGTGGCGAATATATTGAAGCGGCTAAGCATTTACGCCATGCCATTGAGGAAGCAAAAGCAGCGGGTTTTCTTGGTAAAAATATCTTCGGTTCAGGAATTGACTTTGAACTGTTTGTTCATACAGGTGCTGGTCGTTACATCTGTGGTGAAGAGACAGCATTAATCAACTCCTTAGAAGGTCGTCGTGCTAACCCGCGCTCTAAACCACCATTTCCTGCAACATCAGGTGCATGGGGTAAACCAACCTGTGTCAATAACGTTGAAACACTGTGTAACGTGCCCGCGATTATTGAACATGGCAAAGATTGGTATATCGGCTTAAGTGAAGGCAAAAGCCCAGACGCGGGTACTAAATTAATGGGATTCTCTGGTCGTGTGAAATTTCCGGGCTTATGGGAATTACCATTTGGTACAACCGCGCGTGAGATCCTTGAAGATTACGCAGGCGGTATGCGTGATGGTCTTAAGCTGAAAGCATGGCAACCGGGTGGTGCAGGTACTGATTTCTTAACAGAAGATCACCTCGATCTCCCAATGGATTTTGGCACGATTGCAAAAGCAGGTAGCCGTTTAGGCACAGCGCTTGCGATGGCAGTAGATAATGAAATTAATATGGTTTCATTAACTCGCAACTTAGAAGAGTTCTTTGCGCGTGAATCTTGTGGCTGGTGTACACCTTGCCGTGATGGCTTGCCATGGAGTGTCGAAATCTTACGTGCGATAGAAAACGGTAAAGGTCGCCCTGGTGATATTGAGACCCTTGAGCATTTATGTCGTTCTTTAAGTCCAGGACACACATTCTGTGCTCACGCACCGGGTGCAGTAGAACCTTTACAAAGCGCCATTAAATATTTCCGTGAAGAATTTGAAGCGGGCATTATTCAAGAAGATTATACAAATGCCAACTTAATCAGAGGTATTCAGCCTAACTTGCTGAAAAGCCGCTGGTAATTTTTCACGACACATTCTAGGTTTAACGCCTGCTGTGCAGGCCTTTGGGAAGCATGCTGACTATGGCTACGATTCATGTAGACGGCAAAGAATATGAAGTTAACGGGGCTGATAACCTGTTAGAAGCCTGTCTTAATTTAGGCTTAGATATTCCTTATTTTTGCTGGCACCCAGCGCTGGGAAGCGTTGGCGCTTGCCGCCAGTGTGCGGTTAAGCAGTATCAAAATGCTGAGGATACCCGCGGTCGTTTAGTGATGTCTTGTATGACACCAGCGACTGATGGCACGTTTATTTCTATTGATGACGAAGAAGCGAAGAAATTCCGCGAAAGCGTTGTTGAATGGTATATGACAAACCATCCTCATGACTGTCCAGTTTGTGAAGAAGGGGGTAACTGCCACCTTCAAGATATGACGGTAATGACAGGTCACACTATGCGTCGCTATCGCTTTACCAAGCGTACACATAGAAATCAAGATCTGGGACCGTTTATTTCTCATGAAATGAACCGTTGTATTGCTTGTTACCGCTGTGTTCGTTACTACAAAGACTATGCCGATGGTACTGATCTTGGTGTCTTTGGTGCGCATAACAACGTTTTCTTTGGACGTGTTGAAGATGGCACATTAGAGAGCGAATTCTCGGGTAACTTAGTCGAAATTTGTCCGACGGGTGTATTTACTGATAAAACTCACTCATCACGTTATAACCGTAAGTGGGATATGCAGTTTGCACCAAGTATTTGCCAAGGTTGTAGCATGGGCTGTAACACAAGCCCGGGTGAACGCTATGGTGAATTACGTCGTATTGAAAACCGTTATAACGGGACTGTAAACCGCTATTTCCTCTGTGACCGTGGTCGTTTTGGCTATGGCTATGTGAACTTAGCAAGCAGACCTCGTCAGCCTAAAAAACGTTTAGGTAGTAACTGGTTAGAAATTAGTGCAGTTCAAGCGACTCAAGCCGCTGCGGATATGCTGAAGAAAAGTCAGCGTATCGTGGGTATTGGTTCGCCTCGTGCAAGCATTGAAAGTAACTTTGCATTACGTGAAGTTGTCGGTGCTGAAAACTTCTATAGTGGTATCTCTGCATCAGAGCAGAAACGTTTGACATTAATGCTAGAGATTTTACAAAAAGGTGGCGTTCATACTCCATCTCTACGTGAAATTGAAGATTACGATGCGGTTTTAGTGTTAGGTGAAGATTTAACGCAAACTGGTGCTCGTATGGCATTGTCTGTACGTCAAGCGGTGAAAGGTAAAGCGCGTGAAATGGCTGCGGCTCAAAAAGTCGCTGACTGGCAAATTGCTGCGATTATGAATATCGGACAACGTGCGAAATATCCGCTGTTTGTGACTCATGTTGATGAAACCCGTCTTGATGATGTTGCTGCATGGAGTTATCGCGCCCCAGTTGTTGATCAAGCACGCTTAGGATTTGCAATTGCCAATAACATTAACGGTGAAGCACCTGCGGTTGATGGTATTGATGACGCGCTGAATAAGCATATCGAGATGGTTGTTCAAGCACTTTCTCAAGCGAAGAAACCATTAATTATCAGTGGTAGTCATGCAGGTAGTGAAGACGTTATTAAAGCTGCTGCCAACATTGCGTTTGCATTAAAAGCAAAAGGCAATGAAGTGGGACTTTCTTTCGTTGCTGATGATGCAAACAGCATGGGGCTAGCCATGATCAACGCTCAGCCACTTGATGATGCTTTAAAAATCATGCGCAGTGGTCAAGCCGACACCGTTGTTGTTATGGAAAACGATTTATATCGCCATTACGATGCCGATGTTATTGATGATGCGATTGCTAAAGTCGATAACGTTATTGTTATCGACCATCAGCAAACAGATATCATGGCAAAAGCACATCTAGTTCTCCCCGCGTCTTCATTCGCTGAAAGCGATGGGACAATGGTGAGCCAAGAGGGCAGAGCACAGCGTTATTTCCAAGTTTTCGAACCTTCTTTCTATAACAAAGAAGTGGTAATGCATGAAAGCTGGCGTTGGTTAAGTGCAGTTGATTCACAATGGCATGAAAGAACGCTGGATTGGACACAGTTAGACAATGTGATTGAGCATTGTGCAACCAGTCTTCCTCAGTTTGCTGGCATTGTTGATGCGGCTCCGAATGCATCATTCCGCATTCGCGGTCAAAAATTGGCGCGTGAACCCCATCGTTACAGTGGTCGTACTTCCATGTTGGCGAATGTGTCTGTTCATGAACAGCGCCAACCAAAAGATATCGACACACCATTTGCGTTCTCAATGGAAGGTAATAACAGCCCAACCGCACCTCGTCAGCAAATTCCATTTGCATGGGCACCGGGTTGGAACTCACCTCAAGCATGGAATAAATTCCAAGCCGAAGTGGGTGGCAGCTTACGCTTTGGCGATCCGGGTGTGCGCTTAATCGAATGTGGTGATAATACACTTGGCTACTTTACTGATATTCCTGCGCCATTTAATGCACAGAAAAATCAATGGACTGTTGCACCTTGCTACCGTTTATTTGGTAGTGAAGAATTATCACAACGTGCAGAAGTTATCCAATCTCGTATGGAAACGGCTTATTTAACATTGAGCGAATCTGATGCACAAGCATTAGCGTTAACTCAGGGGCAGCAAGCCATGTTTACTTACGAAGGTCGTGAATTCACCTTACCTGTGAAAATCAGTGCTCACCTAACTCAAGGTCAAATCGGCTTGCCGTTAGGTATGGCAGGTATTTCTCCATCGCTGGTGGGTGTATCGGTTCGTCAACTGCGGGGTATTGCATAATGAGCTGGTTATCTCCTGAAGTTACAGAGATTTTACTCACTGTTCTAAAAGCCGTGGTGATCTTGCTTGTCGTGGTCACCTGTGGTGCTTTTATGAGTATGGGGGAACGCCGTTTACTGGGGTTATTTCAAAACCGTTATGGGCCTAATCGTGTAGGTTATGCAGGTTCAGCACAGCTAATTGCGGATATGATCAAAATGTTCTTTAAAGAGGACTGGATCCCAAAATTTGCTGACCGCTTTATCTTCACCATAGCACCAGTAATTGCGTTTTCATCTTTATTGCTGTCATTTGCCATTGTACCTGTTAGCTCAACATGGGTTGTTGCTGACTTAAATATCGGTATTTTATTCTTCTTGATGGTTGCGGGTATCGCGGTGTATGCCGTGTTATTTGCGGGTTGGTCAAGTAACAATAAATACTCATTGTTAGGTGCAATGCGTGCATCAGCACAAACCGTAAGTTATGAGGTGTTCTTAGGACTTTCAATCTTAGGGGTTGTTGCTCAAGCAGGCTCTTTTAACTTGACAGATATTGTGAATTCACAAGCGAATATGTGGAATGTCATTCCACAATTCTTCGGCTTTATTACGTTTGCGATTGCTGGCGTTGCTGTTTGTCACCGTCATCCATTTGACCAACCAGAAGCAGAACAAGAGCTTGCTGATGGTTATCACATTGAATATTCCGGTATGAAATTCGGTTTGTTCTTTGTCGGTGAATATATCGGGATCGTTGCAGTATCAGGTCTTATCGTGACGTTATTCTTTGGTGGTTGGCAAGGTCCTTTCTTACCGTCATTCATTTGGTTTGCACTGAAAACAGGATTCTTCATGATGATGTTCATCCTTATTCGTGCTTCGTTACCGCGTCCGCGTTACGACCAAGTGATGTCTTTTGGTTGGAAAATTTGCTTACCGTTAACTCTTATCAATCTGCTGGTAACTGCTGCAGTGATACTTTACAACGCTCAATAAGGGGTGATTGAACCATGACTTTAAAAGAGTTATTGACTGGTTTCGGCACCCAGGTACGAAGCATTTGGATGATTGGCTTACACGCCTTCGCCAAACGTGAAACACAGATGTACCCGGAAGAACCTGTCAACGTTGCACCACGCTACCGTGGACGTATTGTATTGACGCGTGATCCCGATGGTGAAGAACGCTGTGTTGCTTGTAACTTGTGTGCGGCAGTTTGTCCAGTTGGCTGTATTTCATTACAGAAAGCAGAACATGAAGATGGTCGTTGGTATCCGGAATTTTTCCGTATCAACTTTTCTCGCTGTATTTTCTGCGGTTTATGTGAAGAAGCTTGCCCAACAACGGCGTTGCAATTGACGCCTGACTTTGAAATGGGTGAGTTTAAGCGTCAGGATCTGGTTTATGAAAAAGACGATCTGTTGATTTCTGGACCCGGCAAATATCCTGAATATAACTTTTACCGTAAAACAGGTATGGCGATTAACGGCAAAGACAAAGGTGATGCAGATGATGAAGCTAAACCTATCGATGTCAAAAGCCTGTTACCGTAAGGAGCGATATTCATGGAATTTGCATTTTACATCGCGGGGCTGATTGCCATCCTTGCAACATTGAGAGTGATCACTCATACCAATCCAGTACACGCATTGTTGTACTTAGTGATTTCATTGATTGCCCTCTCTGTGGTTTTCTTCTCGCTGGGCGCCTATTTCGCAGGTGCATTAGAAATCATCGTTTACGCTGGCGCCATTATGGTGTTGTTCGTTTTCGTGGTGATGATGCTTAATTTAGGTAAATCCGTCGTTGACCAAGAGAGAAAGTGGCTACAACCGAAGTTTTGGATTGGGCCTGCACTGTTATCTCTAATGCTATTAGTCGTGCTTATTTATGCAATTAGTAGTGTTACTCACGGTGAAATTACTGGAGAAATAATTGGTGCGAAAGAGGTCGGTATTAGCTTATTTGGGCCTTATATTCTGGCTGTTGAGTTAGCATCTGTTCTCTTATTGTCGGGGTTAATAGTTGCTTATCACATTGGTCGTGATCAGAGCCATGACGATCTCGTCGAAAACGAAAACGCAGGGGAGCAAAAATGATACCTCTTCAACATGGTTTGATCTTGGCGGCGGTACTGTTTGTGTTAGGTTTTACCTGCTTAGTACTTCGCCGCAACCTGTTGTTTATGTTGATCGGACTAGAAATTATGATTAATGCGGCTGCACTGGCCTTTGTTGTCGGTGGTAGCTTTTGGGGTCAAACAGATGGTCAGATAATGTATATTCTGGCAATCAGCTTGGCGGCGGCAGAGGCAAGTATTGGTCTGGCATTGTTGTTACAGCTTCATAGACATCGCCAAAACATCAATATTGATACAGTCAGTGAGATGCGCGGATGAATATACTCTATTTAACCATTCTGCTACCACTGCTGGGATTTTTACTGCTCGCTTTCTCACGTGGTCGTTGGTCTGAAAACGTATCAGCATGGATTGGTACAGGTTCGGTTGGTTTATCGGCTTTAGTTGCACTTTGGGTTGGTATGGATTTCTTTGCCAATGGGCAAGAAACTCAAGTTCTGACTTTATGGAACTGGATGTCAGCAGGGAATTTTAATATTCCATTCACACTGGTTCTTGATGGTCTTTCATTAACCATGCTGGGTGTGATTACCGGTGTTGGCTTCCTGATTCATATGTATGCATCGTGGTATATGCGTGGAGAAGAAGGGTATTCTCGCTTCTTCGCTTATACCAACTTATTTATCGCCAGTATGGTTGTCTTAGTACTGGCTGATAACATGATGCTGATGTATATGGGTTGGGAAGGGGTTGGTCTATGTAGCTACCTGTTAATTGGTTTCTATTATAGCAATCCTGCTAATGGCGCAGCGGCGATGAAAGCGTTTATCGTAACGCGTATCGGTGATGTGTTTTTAGCTATCGGTATGTTTATCCTGTTTGACCAATTAGGTACATTGAGCTTCCGTGAAATGGCGGTACTTGCGCCTGAGCAATTAGCAGTAGGTTCAAGTGTTATTAACTGGGCAATGTTAATGGTATTAGGTGGTGCGGTAGGTAAATCAGCACAGCTTCCATTACAAACTTGGTTAGCCGATGCAATGGCAGGCCCAACACCTGTATCTGCATTAATTCACGCAGCAACTATGGTTACAGCGGGTGTGTACTTAGTGGCACGTAGCAACGCGCTATTCTTAATGGCACCAGAAGTACTGGAATTAGTCGGTATTATCGGTGCGGTGACATTAGTGCTAGCGGGTTTTGCTGCCTTAGTACAAACAGATATTAAACGTATTCTTGCTTATTCAACCATGAGCCAAATTGGTTATATGTTCTTGGCTTTAGGCGCTCAAGCATGGGATGCGGCAATTTTCCACTTAATGACCCACGCTTTCTTTAAAGCGTTACTGTTCTTATCCGCAGGCTCTGTGATTATTGCCTGCCACCACGAACAAAATATCTTTAAGATGGGCGGGTTACGTAAGAAGATCCCATTTGTTTATGCTTGTTTCCTGATTGGTGGTGGCGCATTAGCGGCATTACCACTGTTAACAGCAGGGTTCTTCAGTAAAGATGAAATCTTATGGGGTGCGTACTCAAACGGGCATTTTAACTTAATGCTAGCAGGGTTAATTGGTGCGTTATTTACGTCTCTTTATACCTTCCGTTTGATTTTCATCGTATTCCATGGTGAAACCAAAACCGAAGCACACCAAGTTAAAGGGTTTACTCATACTTTCCCATTAGCGGTATTAGCACTGTTATCAACATTTATCGGTGCGTTAATCACTCAACCGTTAGGTGCTGTTTTCCCTGAAGGAAACGCATCGCACGATGGTAAGTATGTATTAGAAATTCTTTCTGGTGTGGTAGCGATTGTAGGCGTTGCCATTGCAGCATGGTTATACCTGAAACAGCGTCAATGTGTTGCTAAGGTTGCCAATACTCGTACCGGTCGTTTCTTCTCAACATGGTGGTTTCATGCTTGGGGATTCGATGCTCTGTATGAAGTGCTGTTTGTCAAACCTTATAAAGGGGCGGCGTGGCTTATCCAAAATGATCCTGTTAACCAATTCTTTAATTTATTCGGTTGCCTGCTTAAAGGTACCAATAAAGGATTAAGTTTCAGTGAGAATGGATTAACTCGTTGGTATGCGGCTTCTCTCGGTTTAGGTGCAGTGCTGGTTATCGCTCTGCTGCTTCTGGTTTAATTAAGGGACACATTGCGCCATGTTATTACCCTGGCTAATACTTATTCCCTTCATCGGTGGCCTGCTAAGTTGGCAGGCTGAACGAATCGGCTCGCAAGTTCCTCGCTGGGTTGCGTTGCTGACGATGGGATTAACACTCGTTATTTCTGTGCAACTTTGGTTGCAAGGCGATTATCAACTACTCAGTGCTGATGGAGCGCCACGCTGGACAGAGTATTTCTTTGTGCCGTGGATCCCTTCGTTAGGGATCAATATCCAGTTTGCACTTGATGGTATGTCATTGCTGATGGCTGTTTTGACCGCAGTTTTAGGTATTTTAGCGGTGCTCTCTTCGTGGAGTGAAAACCAACCATCACAAGGTGCTTTCCATTTTAACCTGCTGTGGATCTTAGCAGGTGTAATGGGGGTATTTTTAGCAACGGACTTGTTCTTATTCTTCTTCTTTTGGGAAATGATGTTGATCCCAATGTATTTCCTGATTTCTTTATGGGGACACAAAGGAAGTAGTGATAAAGCACACGTCAGTGCAGCAACGAAATTCTTTATCTATACACAGGCAAGTGGCCTGTTAATGTTGCTGGCCATTATCGGTTTAGCGGTTGCTTTCTACCGTGAAACAGGTATTTGGACGTTTAGCTATGACACCTTATTACAAGCACACACCGTATTAGGTACTGAGCTACAATTTATCCTGATGCTAGGTTTCTTCGCTGCATTTGCGGTGAAAATGCCAATCGTTCCTGTTCATGGCTGGTTAGCCGATGCGCATGCAGAAGCACCAACCGCGGGTTCTGTTGACTTATCCGGTATTTTGTTAAAAACAGCAGCTTACGGTTTATTGCGTTTTAACTTACCACTGTTCCCAGAAGCGTCAGCGTTATTGGCACCTGTGGCGATGTGGTTAGGTTTAATTACCGTATTTTATGCAGCATTACTGGCATTTCGTCAGACAGATATCAAACGTCTTGCGGCTTACAGTAGTATTTCTCACATGGGCTTTATCGTAATTGCGATTTATGCTGGCTCTGTATTGGCTTATCAAGGTGCGATTATTCAAATGATCACCAATGGTTTGTCAGCAGCAGGTCTGTTTATCATGTGTGGCATGCTGTATGAGCGTTTAGGTACGCGTGATATGAATCAAATGGGCGGATTGTGGAAAAGCATCCGTTTCTTACCTGCGTTTTCACTGTTCTTTGCGGTTGCCTCTTTAGGTATGCCAGGAACAGGTAACTTCGTCGGTGAGTTTATGATCCTATTTGGTACTTATGGCAACTTTAAGCTGATCACGATTATTTCGGTCTTTGGTTTAGTCTTTGCATCTGTTTATGCACTATGGATGATGCAACAGGCTTACTACGGTTCACCGAAAACAGCTGAAAGAACCTATAAAGGGTTGGATCTGAGAGAATTCTTTATCCTGATCACCTTGGTCGTTTTACTGGTTATTCTGGGCTTCTTCCCACAACCTGTATTAGACACCTCGGCATCAGCGATGGAAAATCTCCAGACTTGGTATTCCGCTTCTATTTCAACAGTAAGGCCGTAATTCGCCATGACAATAACTCCTGAACAATTGATCGCAATGCTACCGCTATTAATCGTCGGATTGACGGTGGTGGTTGTGATGCTGTCCATTGCGTGGCGACGCGATCATTTCACTATTGCCACTTTGACAGCAACAGGTTTCATCATTGCGCTGGGATCACTCTATTACGTTAATGCATTAGGTGTAGTGGACGTTACCACGCTTTACCATGTTGATGGATACTCTAGTTTCTTTACTGCACTAGTTATTCTTTCGGGTATTGGTACTATCGCTTTTGCTTATCCTTGGTTAGAAGGCTATCAAGATAACAAAGAAGAGTTTTACATGCTGATTGCGATTGCGGTGATTGGAGGGATTTTACTCTCTTCAGCCCACCACTTCGCATCGATGTTTATTGGTATTGAATTACTGACATTACCGCTGTTTGGTCTTATCGGTTATGCATTCCAACAACGTCCATCACTGGAAGCGGGTATTAAATATATGCTGCTTTCGGCAGCAGCATCTTCTTTCTTACTGTTTGGTATGGCACTGCTCTATGCAGAAGCAGGGGATCTCTCCTTTACTGCGATGGGACAAAGTTTAAGTGATAGCAATATCCATAAACCATTAGTACTTGCAGGTTTAGGGATGATGTTGGTGGGAATTGGATTTAAATTATCTTTATTCCCATTCCAACTGTGGACACCTGATGTTTACCAAGGTGCGCCAGCACCAACGGGGGCATTCTTAGCCACTGCAAGTAAGATTGGTATTTTTGCAGTTGTGATGCGTTTATTCCTTGAAGCACCCGCTGCGGATAGTGAAACCTTACGAATGATCTTAGGTTTCATGGCAATTGCCTCTATCTTGTTTGGTAACATTATGGCGTTAACGCAAAAGAGCGTGAAGCGCTTACTGGGTTATTCCTCAGTATCGCACCTTGGTTATCTGCTAGTGGCATTAATTGTATTGCAATACAGTCCTGTGCTGGCGCAAGAAACGGCTGAAATTTATTTAGCTGGTTACTTGTTTGCAAGCTTAGGGGCATTTGGTGCTATTGCAGTAGCTTCAAGTCCTTATCGTGAAAGCGAAATGGATTCACTAGAAGATTACCGCGGATTATTCTGGCGCCGTCCTGTCGTTGCTGTGGTGATGTCACTCATGATGTTATCGCTGGCAGGTGTACCAATTACATTAGGTTTTATTGGTAAACTTTATGTCATTATTGCAGGTATTAACTCAAGCTTATGGTGGTTAACGGGTATGGTCGTGTTAGGTAGTGCGATAGGTTTATTCTACTACCTACGTGCAGCCGCGATTGTTTTCTTACGTAAACCAGACAATGACAATACACCGGCGGTTGCAACCACATCACAAAATATGGCGACATTTGTTGCATTAATCTGCGTTATTGTTGTGATTGCTTTAGGTGTATGGCCACAACCATTAATTGAACTAACGAATTTCGCGATTATTGCACCAGTAGCAAATTAATCGTAATAGTTAGATATTCAAACTAAGAGCGGCTCTTTTATAGAGCCGTTTTTTTTCGTTATTATTAATGTTTTTTATTTTTCAACCTCTTCATAATATAAAGAAAAACTATCTAAGAATGAAAATATAGGAATAATAATATCTTTATTTAATAAATTATTATTTTTTAGTGTGTGTATTTGCAAAATAATTTCTTTCCAATATTCAGATAAAAACTCTAACTGTTTAATCAAGATATGAAGAAAATAATCAATATCAACGAGTTTGTAATGATGTTTTAAATTTAAAAGTGTATTTTGCTGTTCTTTTTTTAACTGATGAATTTTTTTTATTTGTGCCAAATAAAGTGTAGTAAGCTGATGTCGAGTTTCGACTATTTTGGTATAAGAAAAGCCATAATCTAATGTAGAAAACAAATTGTTTAATATTTTTACTAGGGAAGATAAAATATTTTTTTCTTGCTTTTCAATATTGAGATTATTAATTTCTGATAGTTGAGGTATCGAATTTTTAAAAAGGTCGAAAAAATTTTTTTTATGTAAAATATCTTCGCTATCACGTATAATATCAAGTTCTTTTTTAGTTTCCTCTGATTGATGTTCTAAATTGATAATTTCACTTGTAAGTTTTTTTATATTATTTTCTTTGTCATGAATGAAAGGGGTTATTTTAGTTGTGATAAATTTGTTTTTTAATTCATTAATTTCAAATAAAAGATACTGGTTGTGTTGATTAATAGAATTTATTGTTTCATCTATTTCATCAAAAAATATTTTTAATATTTCATTTTTTTCTTCTTTTAATTTATTCTTTAATTCATTGTTAATTTTTCCGGCCTGTATTTCTCTATCAATTTCGTTAACCGTTTCTAAGATATCATTAAATAAAATTTGTCTTAGTCTATTTTTTATATTGAGAGAAAAGTAAATAATATTTTCAATGCTCTTATTGTTTCTTTCTAAAAGCTGTGTTGTTTCTTCTTCTAGTGTACTATCCATATAGCCTTTACTACTACTTAAATAAAAAATATTTCTGTATGCATGAAATAATTTACTATGTTCAAAGAGGTGATTTAATTTAATGGGATTTTCATGATTGTTCATAACAATATCCTTTTGTTAGCTATTTGATGAATAAAACGTAGAAAGCGCATTATCAAAAGAGAGCAAGATCTCCTTTGAGTAACCAATAACCATGTACCAAGGTGTGATGATTTTCTCAAGATAAATACTAAATTTTATCAACTCTAACGCATTGTTAATTTTATTAAAGTTAGTTATTGAAGCTTCTATCTCTGTTAATATCGCCTGCCATACATACTCAATATGCTCTAAAGCCATATTTGTATCTTCAATAAATTGTTCGATTTCTGATAATTCAATATAAAGTGTATTTAAATGCAAAGACAAACCAGCGTAGACATCGATCTTTATATTGATTGTTTTTACTTTTTCAATGAGCTCATTTTTCTTTTTACGAATGACTTCGGCTTTTGCACCAAATATTCCTCCTGTAATAATGACACCAATAATACCTACGGCGAGTCCCGTAAAAGCAAGGCCAACATAGTGTTTATATTCATCTTTTAATTGTGAAATTTCCTCAATCAATAAATCTCGTTCTTCTATAAGAGAATTGTTATTCTCAGTATAAAACTCATTAATAAATCGTTTTTTATTCAGAATTTCATGATAGATAGAAGGGTGAGCGACATTTTGACTGTCTTTTCCACCTATTATTTTACTTCTAAATGTCGATAAGCTATCTTTTATTTTAATGGTTTTATTTCGTTCATTCTCAATATCTTCTTTCATACTTTCTAAAATATGAATAAGTTGTGTTGCGACTTCTTTATCTTGAGATTTATATTGGATACTTTTTAACTCTTGTTCAGAAAGATCTTCTATAACAGAGGATATTTTTGTTAATAAAGGCATTTGATTGATAAATGCAATGATATTTTCACCTGTAGAAGTGATTTCTCTACCCATTATTTCTAAATCAATTGCTTGTTGCTTAATACTATATTCTATTTTATTCCAATCAAAAGCGTGTTCTCGTATTTTGATAAAAAGAGAGAGAATATTATCAGGTGAGAGTTGTGATTCATCTATTTCACTATAATGAATGAATTTGATGACATCATCTATTTTGTAAGGAAGCGAAAGTGCTTTATTAATATAAGACTTTATTTTTATTAAATCATGAGAAGTAACAATACCAGGTAGTCGTCCATCTTCAATATCTACACCTAATATTAACCCCAAAGCAACCTTAGGAATATCGGACGTCTCAATGATCTTATCGATGTGTTCAAAGGCGGTTGTATCCATATAACCTCACTTATGTATAAAAATTTTTATCTTTACCACTTTATCTAATGACGATTTGTTGGTTATTTCAGAAGTGCGAGTTAATGCTTCTACTTTGTAACATAAAAAATACAAAACTTTGATAAATGACAAAGGTTATAATTAATCAGCCCTTTGATAATTTGTATAGAGACGTATAATCACCTTTTTAATTTTGTTGTGGGTATTGGTAGTGGAAAAGATTAATCCTGTGTTTTCGACACTGTACGAAAAAGTGAAAAATATAAATCTGACAGCACAAGGTAATCTTTTACATTTGAAAGTCACCTTGCCATCAGAGGTCTCATTTTCATTGCTCTCATGGCTTGCTGCTCAGGTATATTATCCACAATTTTACTGGCAGCACCGCGATGAGAGTGAAGAAGTGGCAGCATGTGGGCAATTATGTTGCTTCAATCATATTGAAGATGCTCGCCAATTTTTAGCAACTCATCAGTCTGATATAAATATTGATGATGTGCGTATTTGGGGCTTAAATGCGTGGGATACCATTATTCCTGGTCGCATTGACAAAATAAAAGGCGATGATGCTTACCTTTTTTTACCTCGCATTGAGATCAGACGCCACCAGCAACAACTTTCTGTTCATCTAAATATGTTGGATGAAGATGATAAGCAAAATACATTAGATTTTCTGCAAACATTAAACCAAGCCGAAGAGATTGAACCGCTTTCTGTTTCTGTCACTCATGTTAATCACTCTTTAACGCAAGAGCAGTGGACTCACTATCTCAATATTGCCTTAGATGAGATTAACCAAGGTTTATTTGAAAAAGTTGTCCCTGCTAGAGCAACTTGTTTAACATTGGATAACCCGCTTAAAGCGATCCAGTTTATGAAAGCCAGTCGTGATGTTAATCATCATTGTTATCACTATATGCTGGCATTTTCATCTTCAGATGCATTTATGGGGTCAACACCAGAAAGATTATATAAACGTGATGAGTTGATGCTTTACACTGAGGCGTTGGCGGGGACTGTGGCGAGTTCTGACAACGAACAGCAAGCCACTCAATTTGCAGATTGGCTGATGAATGATAAAAAGAATCAGCATGAAAATCTCGTTGTGGTCGATGATATTTGTCAGCGATTACAAGGCGGTGTAGAAGGTATCGATGTTTCACCCGCAGATGTTATCCGATTGCGTAAAGTGCAGCATCTTCGTCGCTATATACATGGTAAGTTAATTCACTCTGATGATATCGATTGCTTAAAACGATTGCAGCCAACGGCTGCTGTATGTGGATTACCAAGAAGTGTCGCACGTGCTTTTATTCGTCAACATGAACCTTTTGAGCGTCGTTGGTATGCAGGTTCTGCGGGGTATTTATCGCTTCCTCATGCCGAATTTGCAGTAAGTTTACGTTGTGGTGAATTGCATGATGATGCTTTAACTTTATACGCTGGTGCAGGTGTTGTTGCAGGATCTGATCCTCAGCAAGAGTGGACTGAAATAGAAAATAAAGCAGCAGGTCTACGAACATTGTTGGAAAAAGAGAGTTAATTCTTACAGATAATCTCAGTTTAAATAATATTAGTGTAATCATCAAAATTTGATGAGTAGTTTTTTATGTCAGTTATTTAGTACTACTCTTTAAATAACCAGTGCTAATTGTTAATTAATTGATGCTATCCTTTAGAACACTAACGCTATTTATTCCTATTCTTAACGATAAAAAAGAGCTCATTGAAAATAGAGTGGATAATTAGCCTAAATAATGCACTTTTTGAGTGTTTTTTTAACGATTTATTTAACGAAAACTTCTGTTCATTGAACTAGGCTAAGGAAAAGTATTTAGTAACAGATATTATAATAGCAATTGCAGGTTTTCGTTGTTGGGATGATCAATGTCTAATAGTTCGTTTAATCGCCAATGGGCTAAAGTTATACTCGAAACTTTGACTCGTCATGGCTTGCGCCATATCTGTATTGCCCCCGGATCTCGTTCGACCCCTTTAACACTAGCGGCGGCTGCCAATCAAAAATTAGTTTGCCATACACATTTTGATGAACGTGGGCTTGGTCATTTAGCCTTGGGGTTGGCAAAAGCAACCAAAGAACCCGTTGCGGTGATTGTAACTTCGGGGACAGCCGTTGCGAATTTATACCCAGCCTTGATTGAAGCGGGATTAACGGGTGAACGTGTTATCTTTTTAACCGCAGATAGGCCGCCTGAATTAATTGATTGTGGTGCAAACCAAGCGATTCGACAGCAAGGTATTTTTGCAACGCATCCTTCACAAACCCTCTCTTTACCAAGACCAACAGCAGATATTTCCGCGAGTTGGTTAGTTTCTACCCTTGATAATGCCATGAATACGTTGGTACATGGTGCATTACACGTTAATTGTCCTTTTGCAGAACCTTTATATGGTGATGATGTTGAAACATCGACACCATGGACTGATGTTTTAGGAGATTGGTGGCAAAGTGATAAACCGTGGCTACAAGAAACTCGTTTTAACGCAGTTTCAACACATCCGCAATGGAATGAGTTACGCCAGAAAAAAGGTGTTGTGATCGCAGGGCGTATTAGCCCAGAAGAAGGTGTTGCAGTCGCAAAATGGGCATCACAATTAGGTTGGCCTTTATTAGGTGATGTATTATCCCAAACAGGGCAACCACTACCTTGTGCCGATTTATGGTTGAATAACCCTCAAATAACATCAGAATTAAATCAAGCTGAAATCGTTATTCAATTTGGTTCAAGCTTAACAGGTAAACGTTTATTGCAATGGCAAGTGGGATGTTCTCCTAACGCTTATTGGATTGTTGACCCTATTCCGGGACGCTTAGATCCCGGTCATCATCGAGGTGAGAAATTTACATTATCACCTATGCAGTGGTTAATGGCACATCCTGCGGTTGATAATTCACCGTGGACTGATGCATTAGCTCATATAGCCAAACAAACCTATCAAAAAGTCAGTGAAATAACCGATTATTTTGGTGAAGCACTGGTTGCTCACCAATTAGATAAATTACTTCCTAATGATGGGCAATTATTTGTTGGCAATAGTCTGATAGTACGATTAATCGATGCATTTGCTCAGTTACCACAAGGGTATCCTGTGATGAGCAATCGAGGAGCAAGTGGTATTGATGGCTTAATTTCAACATCTGCAGGTGTTCACCGTGCGACAGAAAAGCCAACATTAACAATTTTGGGTGATTTATCGGCACTGTATGACCTAAATAGTTTAGCGTTACATCAACAAGTTTATGCACCTAATGTTATTATCGTAGTGAATAATAACGGTGGGCAAATATTTTCTATGTTACCCACGCCAGAGACAGAGCGAGAACGCTTTTACTGTATGCCTCATTCACTAAATTTCAAACACGCGGCCGCAATGTTTGGTTTGCATTATGTATCACCAACAAGTTGGGATGCACTGTTAACGACTGTTCAGGAATGCTGGACAGGGGCGCCAATAACGACATTAATTGAATTAATTGTTGATGATACTGATGGCGCAAAAACATTAAATCAGTTGGTAAAACAGGTAACATCTCATGACTTTAGCATGTCAGCGATATAATACCCATAATGAAGGGCCTTGGTTAGTTTGGTTGCATGGGCTATTAGGTGAAGGTTGTGAATGGGAGCCTGTCATTCAGGCTTGCCATGAATATCCATCACTTGTGATTGATTTGCCTCGTCATGGAGGTTCTGCATCTATCAGCGCGAAAGATTTTGTTGAAGTGAGTACATTGCTAACAGACACTCTAAAAGAGCAAGGTATTGATCACTATTGGTTAATTGGTTACTCGTTAGGTGGCCGGATCTCGATGTATCATGCATGTTTTGGTGATACTACAGGATTAATGGGATTGATTGTAGAAGGTGGCAACCCAGGTTTAAATGATGCAATAGAAAGACAAAGTCGCATTGCACATGATAAACGTTGGGCTGAGTGTTTTCGTAATGAACCTATTAGTGATGTATTAACACAATGGTATCAACAACCCGTATTTGCTGATTTAAGTGATGAAAAACGTCAATTACTGATTGAGAAGCGTCGCCATAATAGCGGGACGTGCATTGCTGAAAGCCTTGAGACACTTTCTTTGGGCTATCAACCGTGGTTGGTGACTAAATTACAGCAACTCACATTGCCGTTTATTTGGCTTTGTGGTGAAAAAGATAATAAATTTCAATCTATTGCGCAGCAGTATTCGCTGCCATTAACGACTATCCCGCATGCTGGCCATAATGCACATCAGGCACAGCCAGCGGCTTATGCTGCGGTGATAAATCATGTTTTATCCCTCTTTGGTTAAAGGAACCTAATTATGCTTTACCCGAGCGAAGAAAAATTATATGCACCGATTGAATGGCAGGATTGCTCTGAAGGTTTTGAAGATATCCTCTATCATAAATCAGTCGATGGCATTGCAAAAATTACGATTAACCGCCCGCAAGTGCGTAATGCTTTCCGTCCTTTGACAGTGAAAGAGATGATCCAAGCATTAGCTGATGCACGTTACGATGACACCATTGGTACTATCATTCTAACGGGGGCAGGTGAAAAAGCATTCTGCGCTGGTGGTGACCAAAAAATTCGTGGAGACTACGGCGGATATCGTGATGAGAGCGGTACACATCATCTAAACGTGTTGGATTTCCAACGCCAAATCCGTACTTGTCCGAAGCCTGTTGTGGCCATGGTCGCCGGTTATTCTATCGGTGGTGGTCATGTGCTTCATATGATGTGTGACTTAACTATCGCTGCTGAAAACGCTATTTTTGGTCAAACTGGTCCTAAAGTGGGTTCTTTCGATGGTGGTTGGGGGGCATCTTATATGGCGCGTATTGTTGGCCAAAAGAAAGCACGTGAAATCTGGTTCTTATGTCGTCAATATGATGCGAAAGAAGCATTAGAGATGGGCTTGGTTAATACCGTTGTTCCTTATGCAGATCTTGAAAAAGAAACCGTTCGTTGGTGTCGTGAAATGCTGGAAAACAGCCCAATGGCATTACGTTGCTTGAAAGCAGCATTAAATGCGGATTGTGATGGTCAAGCAGGTCTGCAAGAATTAGCGGGTAATGCAACCATGCTGTTCTATATGACTGATGAAGGTCAAGAAGGCCGCAACGCCTTTAATGAAAAACGTCAACCTGATTTCACTCGATTTAAACGTAACCCATAATGAGAAACGCCAAACTCTATTCATTCAGCCTACCTGTAGATGCAGGCGTTGTTCTGCGCTATCAAAGGCTAAAAACGCGTGATGGTTTTCTTGTCTGTTTAGAGCAAAATGGTAAACAAGGATGGGGTGAAATTTCACCTCTTCCTGAGTTTAGCCGTGAAACTTTAGAACAAGCACAAGAAGCTGCACAATCTTGGTTAACAGCTTGGTGTGCGGGTGAAAACCCAGAGCACAGTGAACTGCCAAGCGTGGCTTTTGGTATTAGCTGTGCATTAGCAGAGCTTAATGATACGTTGCCACAAGACGCAAATTATCGTGCTGCACCTTTATGTAATGGCGATCCTGATGATTTGATTTTAAGCCTTAATGATATGGAAGGTGAAAAAGTCGCTAAAATCAAAGTGGGCTTATATGAAGCTGTGCGTGATGGGATCGTCGTTAATCTGTTATTAGAAGCTATTCCTGACTTAAAACTCAGACTCGATGCCAATCGAAGCTGGACACCTGCAAAAGCAGAAGGCTTTGCGAAGTATGTTAATCCGCAATGGCGTGATCGCATCGCATTCTTAGAAGAGCCATGCAAAACACCAGAAGAGTCACTGGTTTTTTCTCAAGCAACAGGAATTAATATTGCTTGGGATGAAACAGTACGAGATGACGGGTTTGAAGTAAAACCACAACCCGGTGTCACTACTATTGTGATAAAACCCACACTGGTGGGAAGCCTTGAACGTTGTCGCTCTTTAGTTGAGCAAGCACATGCTTTAGGGCTTGATGCTATTATTAGTTCAAGCATTGAGAGTAGCTTCGGGCTGACTCAATTAGCAAGAATTGCACAATGGTTAACGCCTAATAGCATTCCAGGACTGGATACCGTTGATCTAATTAAGCAACAGCTTATTCGTCCTTGGCCAGATGTGGATATTCCGCTTATTTCTCTTGAACAGCTAGAGACTGTATGGCAACAGTAGTTCAATTTAAACAATGGCCGTGGCATCACTGGGCACAATTTAGCCCAAATGAAACGGCCATTATTTCAGGCAATTCGCCTATTACATGGCAACAATTAAGCTGTCATATTAATCAGTTAGCTAGCCATTTTATGGAACAAGGTGTTAATACACAAAGCACTGTGCTGTTGCGTGGAAAAAATCACCTCAATCTTATTTTTGCCTTACTGGCTGTTTTTCAATGTGGTGCTAAGGTTTTACCTTTAAATCCACAGCTTCCAAAATCTTTACTTGATGAATTATTGCCTCACTTATGTATTGATTTTTATGCTGATTTGAGTGATTCACCGCTAGATTTGAAGGCAACATTGCTTGATTTTAGTGGTATTGAGCTAAGTAACAGGTCACGTCAATATAAAACTCAAACCGTAAATGATGTTCTATGGGAGCCATCTCGTATGGCAACACTTATTTTGACATCAGGCTCATCAGGTTTACCCAAAGCTGCGGTACATACCTTTGATGCTCATCTTCGCAGTGCAATGGGTGTTTTGTCATTAATGCCTTTGGAAAAAGGTGATAGCTGGTTACTTTCTTTGCCTCTATTTCATGTTTCAGGGCAAGGTATACTTTGGCGCTGGTTATTACGTGGAGCAACGCTGGTGGTACGTGAAATGCACCCATTTGTGGATGCGTTGCAGGGGTGTACTCATGCCTCTTTAGTGCCCACACAACTATGGCGTTTCTTACAAAATAGAGTGCAGCAAGATAATCAACAACCTATTACTTTAAAATCTGTTTTATTAGGGGGAGCCATGATCCCTATTGAGCTAACGCAAGCAGCAGAACATTGGGGAATTCAATGCTGGTGTGGTTATGGCATGACAGAAATGGCATCAACGGTTTGTGCGAAACGTGCAGATGGTAAAGCAGGAGTAGGACTTCCACTACAAGGCAAAGAAGTTAGGTTAGTGGATGATGAACTCCAGATAATGTCTGATAGCGTTGCTTTAGGTTATTGGTTTGATGGTAAATTAAAACCGTTATCACTTACAGCTGATGGATGGTATTCAACACGAGATAAAGGTGGTTTTATCGCCGGTGAATGGTGTGTTTTAGGGCGATTAGATAATCTGTTTTTTAGTGCGGGTGAGGGTATTCAGCCAGAAGATATTGAAAAAATCCTTAATACACACCCTAGTGTAAGCCAATCTTTTGTTGTTCCTATTGATGATGCAGAATTTGGGCAACGTCCAGTCGCAGTTGTCGATAGTGATATTGAAATAATCAATCAGTTACCGCAGTGGTATCATTCGCGTTTAGCTGGATTTCAACGACCCGTTGCTTGTTTACAACTCCCTGAAAACCTTAAAAATGGTGGAATTAAAATTTCCCGTAAACAAGTGCAAGAATGGGTGAAAGGGCAAATGCTTATTAAGGATATATAATTGTTATTATTAAATATTGAACGCTTATTTCACTTTATTATGATAATTGATGTGATGTTCTTATGAGTAAAACAGATTATATTTTACGTTCCCTTTCAAAGATAACTAAAAAACGATGGGAACATTATGTTATCAATCGTATCTTTCATAAATTAGACGACCCCGAAATTGAATTTGTTTGTCAGCAGTGCATTCGAAAAGCAAATTCTCCAGATAAAATATATCTTGCTGATTTATTTTTTCCGCAACTTGCTCTGTATTTGGAAATAGATGAAGAGCATCACGATAGCGATGAGGCTAAAAAAAAGGATGCAAAGAGGCGACTTGATATTATTGAAGCTACTGGTTTTATCGAAAAACGGATCCCTGCTAGCAATGTTACTATAGAGCAGTTAAATACCAGTATAGATGAATTTGTTAAGTTACTTATAGACACTAAAGAAAAGCAAAAGGCACAAAAGAAGTTTATACCTTGGGATTATAGCGCACAATATACAGCCAAACGCCATATAGATGCAGGCTTTATTGAAGTAGGGCCACATGCTATTTTTCGCTACCATCGTGATGCTTTAGAATGCTTTGGTTATATTAATAAAGGACATCATCAGTCTGGTAGTTGGAAATTACCTGAAAATATTGTAAGAGAGATTGGTTTATCTGGTCGTATAATGGTGTGGTTTCCTCGCCTTTATAATGCGGGTGTTTGGAATAATGAGCTTTCTCCTGATGGTGAGTGGATCACGGAGGAGAGTCTCGAAGTTGATAACAATTATATCGAGGATTGGGATTATCGTATTGTTATGGCTCATTCTCGAGATGAACTTAACCGAGTATTATATCGGTTTCTAGGGGTTTTTCAGATAGATAAGAATAAATCCGTAGAAGGAAAAAATATTTTTAAGCGAATCAATACTAAAGTAAAAGTCTTTAATTCATATAATTGACTATTTCTTTAATATAAAAATATGCCCCTAGCTTTTAACTAGGGGCATGAGTGCCGAGTTGCTCACAAGGCTTTTTATTATACCGTTATTTAGCGTCTTTTTTTGCTAACGCTTTTATTGCTTTTTCAACGCCTGCGCCATATTCAGGATGGACTTTCTTAAATAGGGCAATTTGACGTTTTTGTGTATCTTTACTTGCCTGCACTAATTCGCCTGCAATACGAGCAAACATGCGTTGATGCTCTTCATCACTCAGTAATTCATACAGCGCACGAGGTTGACTGAAGTAGTCTTCATCTTCGCGATGGTTCCAGTGATCTGCCGCACCTTCAATTGATAATGGTGGCTCTTTAAAGTTAGGCTGTTCTTGGAACATACCGCCGCTATTTGGCTCGTAAGTAATACCGCTACCACTATTACCATCAACACGCATTGCACCATCACGATGGTAATTATGGAACGGACATTTTGGTGCATTAACTGGGATCTGATGATGGTTAACACCTAAACGATAACGATGTGCGTCACCGTAAGAGAATAGACGACCTTGTAGCATCTTATCTGGGGAGAAACCAATACCCGGAACAATGTTAGCGGGGCTAAATGCCGCTTGCTCTACATCAGAGAAATAGTTTTCAGGGTTACGATTTAACTCGAAATAGCCTACATCGATTAATGGGTAGTCAGCATGAGGCCAAACTTTAGTTAAATCAAAAGGATTATAAGGGACTTTTGACGCTTCTTTTTCTGGCATTACTTGGATTTGTAAATTCCAGCGAGGGAAATCACCACGTTCAATCGCATCAAATAAATCACGTTGTGAGCTTTCTCTATCTTTACCTACCAGTGCTTCAGCTTCATCATCCATCAGATTTTTAATGCCTTGCTGGCAACGGAAGTGAAATTTAACCCAGAAACGCTCATTATCTTTATTAATAAAGCTATAAGTATGGCTACCAAAACCGTGAATAAAACGATAGCTTTGTGGTAAACCACGGTCACTCATATCAATGGTTAATTGGTGTAATGATTCTGGTAAATGAGAAAAGAAATCCCATTTGTATGCCATATTGCGTAGGTTAGTTTTAGGATCACGTTTTACAATGTGGTTTAAGTCTGGAAATTTCAGCGCATCACGAAGGTAGAAAACAGGGGTGTTGTTACCCACCATATCCCAGTTACCTTCTTCAGTATAAAATTTTAACGCAAAACCACGAATATCACGTTCAGCGTCTGCGGCACCTCTTTCACCAGCCACTGTTGAGAAGCGGGCAAACATTTCTGTTTTTTTACCCACTTTAGAGAAAATTTTAGCACGAGTATATTTTGTAATATCGTGAGTGACTTTAAATGTACCAAAAGCACCAGAGCCTTTTGCGTGCATACGTCTTTCTGGGATAACTTCACGATCAAAGTGAGCTAGTTTTTCTAAAAACCAGACATCTTGAAGTAACATCGGACCACGAGGGCCTGCTGTCATCGAGTTATTATTGTCTACGACAGGTGCGCCTGACGCCGTTGTTAGCTTTTTCTTTTCCATCACATATCTCCAGTTTATGAAATAGTAAACGTTCTAAAAAAACAGCACGTGTGAATAAAACGAAGCGATCAGCCTTATACTTATTATGGTTAATATTGACTGTATTTCCACTTTAGCAATATTGAACTCATTAATAAAACCAATTAGACCAATAATATTGATAGACATAACTTATTTACATAGATTGATAATTCTACAGATTATCTTTCAATTTTGACTCAAGTTGTTTAATAAATTTATTGTATAATTATATATTGGGACAATTATTTGCTGGAGTAATAACAATGAAAAAATATTTATTGGTCGGTGCGATAAGTGCGTTGTTTGTGGCTGGAAATGCCAATGCAGTATCAATGAATATTCAAGCAGGGAAACATTATACTGATGTTCGCGCTGGTTTAGGTGATCCTAATGCGGGCCTTTCTTTTAATGGAAACTGGGCGCGTAGTGATCATGATGGTCAATTAGGTAGCTTAGGTGCGAAGTTTGCTTTGCCTTTAGGGCCATTTTCAGCAAGTGTTGGTGGTAAAGCGCTCTATTTATCACCCAAAAATGGTGATGATGGTGCTGCTTTAGCGGGCGGCGTTGGACTTAACTGGAATGTTCTACCTTCTTTAAGCTTATATGGCGAAGCTTATGCATCTCCTGAAGGATTAACCTCCGGTAGCAAATCTTATTATGAAGCTGATGTGGGTGCACAATTAACGGTATTTAAACCACTGCATGTTAATGCTGGTTATCGTGTGATTGAAATCGAAAACTCACATAATAGAAGCAATAATAAATTAGCTGATGGTTTCTATGTGGGTGCAGGCTTAAGTTTCTAATCCAGACGCTAGATCTGAATCAAAAAAAGCAGGTGTCTAAATTAACACCTGCTTTTTATTGTCTATAAGACAGTTATATCAGAAAGGATGTTAGCCAACTTGAGGTAATACATCAAAAGTGATAGCAACTTGAATACCAATAACTACCAGTCCACAAATAAATACAATACCTAGTGCACCGTTTCCACCTTTAACTTTGTATTTATCTACACTATTTTGTTCTTGTCTAACTTTCCATACTAATAAAGCCGGTAGAAGTAACGCTAAGATCGACAGTGCAATAGCGGCATAGGCTAATGCTTGAACAAAGTTAGGGAAATAGAGTGCACAGACTAAAGGTGGAACAAAGGTTAATAAGCTGGATTGCATACGTCCAGTTGCACGATTACTGCGTTTAAATAAATCCGCAAGATAATCAAATAGACCTAATGCAACACCAAGGAATGAGGTAGCCAAAGCTAATGCAGCAAATAGGTTAACAGCAATATTTACGCGAGGAGTAGCAACAACATCACGAATTGCTGTCAGTAAACCATTTAATCCAGATTGTTGCGCCATGATCCCCATAAAAGTATTTGTTGGGATGGCGCCTAATGTGGCCATTTGCCATAAAATATAAGCAATAAGTGGAATAGCACTACCAGTAATAAAGATAATACGTAGCTTTTTAATATCGCCATTCATGTAGCTGACGATACTTGGCACACTGCCGTGAAAACCAAATGAGGTAAAAATAACAGGAATAGCAGAAAGAACAAGCCCATACGCCACAGGCATTGAGGTTAAGTTTACTGACTCAACGTGAGGTAACATCACAATTAGCATAAATATGAGGAAGAAAACTTTTGCGGTAAACAATAGACGGTTAATTATATCAACCGATGTTGTACCAATTCCGACTACAGCTCCGCCAATCACTGTAAAGATTATAATACCTTGAGTGACAGAGAGTTTATGACCAATCCAAGAGGATAGGGTAGATGAAAGCAATTCACCCGCACCACTAATATAAGCAGTGGTTAACGCATACATTAATAACAATAGTGCAAGCCCAGTGATGACTTGACCACCTATACCGAGATAGCGTTTTGCGATAGAACCAAGGCCAGTATGAGGGTCGTTGTATTGATAAACTTCCACCAGAAGTAATGCGGTATAACTCATCAATAACCATAAACCAATAAGCAATAGCATCATCGTGCTAAAGCCAATACCCACAGCAGCCAGTGGCATTGCCAGCATACCTGCCCCAATTGTTGTTCCTGCAACAATAAAAACACTGCCTATAGTGCGATTCTTCACAAGATCCTCTATTCACTAGACTATTTATTTACTTAAAAATGCAGAGTATAAGAATGGTAAATTCCTGTCAAATTTTAATTACGTTTAGTGTAATGATTTATTTACAAAAAAGATGTTGTGAATAAAAAAACGCCAATCATAAAAATGAATTGGCGCTTTAAGAGAAAAGTTTATAAGCGCATTAATCGTCAAGTTCTACCATTCGTCTTATTTGATCTCGATTAATTTGTTTGAGCTGCCCAGTTTCTGCATCTTTGTAGGTAATTAATCCCGTTGCTTCATCTTCTTGGGGTTTATCTGTCGTTAAAATTGTTTCCCCATTTACGGTTTCAATTTTTTGTGGACTGGAACAGCCAGCAACGAGCAAAATTGATGTAGAAATAGCCATGACTGAGAAAATAGACTTTAATTTCATAATGCTTTTCCTTTTTTTACTGTGTTAACTTAACCTTAGTCAAAGTTGAACAAGAATGTTAGAAAAAAGCTTAAATTAAGATAATTCAAATTATTCAGAGTAAATTTCTATTTCAATATCACTGATGGGATGGCAGCTACAAGGTAAGATTTCATCAGGCTGGATAAATGCTAAAGGCTCGTTGCTATAACAGACTTTGCCTTTCACTAAACGTAGACGACAAGAGCCACAATAGCCTTCACGACATTGATATTCGACTTCAACTTTCCCATGTTCTAATGCATCAAGCAAAGAAGGATGGGTGTCAGTATGAAATTCTAAAGGTTTTGAAAGACCCTGCTGATGCAGGGTCACTTTATGAGATGCCATAACGTATCGGTGTTATTTCTCAGTATTACAGTTCAAAGTTACTTAAGTCATCAGTATCAACTTGTGAATCAATTTGACCCACAAGGTAAGAACTGACTTCAACTTCTTGAGGCGCAACTTGAACGTTGTCAGACACTAACCATGCATTGATCCATGGAATAGGGTTAGAGCGTGCTTTAAATGGTAATTTAAGACCCACTGCTTGCATGCGAATATTAGTAATATATTCAACATATTGACAAAGGATATCTTTATTTAAACCAATCATTGAGCCTTCAGAGAATAGGTATTCAGCCCACTCTTTTTCTTGCTCAGCTGCTTCAACGAACAGGTCATAACACTCTTGCTCACATTCCTCTGCAATCTCTGCCATTTCAGGATCATCTTGACCCGAACGCAGTAAATTCAGCATGTGCTGTGTACCTGTTAAGTGTAGCGCTTCGTCACGAGCAATGAGTCTAATGATTTTCGCGTTACCTTCCATCAGTTCACGCTCAGCAAAGGCAAATGAACAGGCAAAGCTAACGTAGAAACGAATTGCTTCGAGTGCGTTAACGCTCATTAAGCACAAATAAAGCTGTTTCTTTAATTTGCGTAACGTGACATGAACCGTTTTGCCTTTAACCTGATGTTCGCCTTCACCATACATGTGATAAAGGTTTGTCAGATTGATTAACTCATCATAATAAGAAGAAATATCACGCGCGCGTTTTAAAATTTCTTCATTTTCAACGATATCATCAAACACAACTGACGGATCGTTAACAATATTACGAATAATATGAGTATAAGAGCGTGAGTGAATGGTTTCAGAAAATGACCATGTTTCAACCCATGTCTCTAACTCAGGGATTGAGATTAAAGGTAAGAATGCCACGTTAGGGCTTCTTCCTTGAATGGAATCCAACAGAGTTTGATATTTTAAATTACTAATAAAAATATGTTTTTCATGATCAGGTAACGCATTGTAGTCAATACGATCACGAGAAACGTCCACTTCTTCTGGACGCCAGAAGAAAGAGAGCTGTTTTTCAATTAGCTTTTCAAAAATAGGGTATTTTTGCTGATCATAACGCGCTACGTTAACAGGTTGCCCAAAAAACATGGGCTCCTGAAGTTGATCATTTTTAACTTGTGAAAAAGTAGTATAAGACATAGCTTCCTCAATTAAATTTTACACGCGCCGCCTTCACAATCTGAATCTTCTGTCTCAACGACTTCTTCCAGATCACCCTGTACATCGTCTGCACCGTCACGGGTATTGTGATAATAAAGTGTTTTTACACCATATTTGTAAGCGAGCAGCAAATCTTTCAGCAGTTGGTTCATTGGAACTTTACCGCTAGGGAAACGAGTAGGATCGTAGTTAGTGTTCGCTGAAATCGCTTGGTCAACGAATTTTTGCATAATACCCACTAACTGCAAATAACCTTCAATACTTGGCATTTGCCACAGTAATTCATAAGCGCCTTTCAAACGCTCATACTCAGGAACCACTTGACGTAAAATACCGTCTTTAGAGGCTTTAATACTGATATAACCACGAGGTGGCTCGATACCATTGGTCGCATTCGAAATCTGTGAAGAGGTTTCTGATGGCATCAGTGCAGACAGAGTTGAGTTACGTAAACCGTGCTCTTTAATGTCTTTGCGTAAGCCTTCCCAGTCGTAATGCAGAGGTTCTTTTGTCAGAACATCTAATGATTTTTTATAGGTATCAATAGGTAAAATACCTTCAGCGTAAGTGGTTTCATTAAACCATGGGCATGCGCCTTGTTCTTTCGCTAATTCATTAGATGCTTTTAATAAATAGTATTGAATTGCTTCAAATGCACGATGGGTTAAGTTATTTGCACTACCATCAGAGTAGCGAACACCGTGTTTTGCTAAATAATAAGCAAAGTTAATAACACCAATACCTAAGGTACGACGACCCATTGCACCTTGTTTTGCCGCTAAGATTGGATAATCTTGGTAGTCTAATAGTGCATCCAGTGAACGAACGGCTAAACGAGCCAGTTCTTCTAAATCATCAAGATTTTCAATTGCGCCTAAGTTAAATGCAGATAATGTACACAGTGCAATTTCACCATTAGGATCTTTAATATCATTTAATGGCTTAGTGGGTAGTGCAATTTCTAAGCATAAGTTTGATTGGCGAATTGGTGCAACAGCCGGATCAAATGGGCTATGTGTATTACAGTGGTCAACATTCTGAATGTAAATACGGCCAGTTGAGGCACGTTCTTGCATCATTAATGAGAATAACTCAACCGCTTTAACTTGTTTTTGGCGGATGCTCTTATCTTTCTCATATTGCACATATAGACGTTCAAATTCATCTTGATCAGCAAAGAATGCATCATATAAACCTGGAACATCAGAAGGGCTGAATAAAGTAATATCCTGACCTTTGATTAAACGTTCATACATTAATTTATTTAACTGAACGCCGTAATCTAAATGACGAACACGGTTATCTTCAACACCACGATTATTTTTCAGTACCAGCAGACTTTCAACTTCTAAATGCCATAATGGATAGAATAAGGTTGCTGCACCACCACGAACACCACCTTGTGAGCAAGATTTTACCGCGGTCTGGAAGTGTTTATAAAACGGAATACAACCAGTGTGGAATGCTTCACCATTACGAATAGCACTACCTAATGCACGAATACGACCTGCATTAATACCAATACCCGCACGTTGAGAAACATATTTTACAATGGCACTTGATGTCGCATTGATAGAATCAAGGCTATCGTCGCACTCAATTAAAACACAAGAGCTAAATTGACGAGTTGGAGTTCTTACTCCAGCCATGATTGGTGTTGGCAATGAGATTTTAAAGGTTGAAATCGCATTATAGAAACGTTCGATATAGTCCATACGTGTTGCTTGTGGATAACGAGAGAACAAGCAAGCCGCGACTAAAACATATAAGAACTGTGCACTTTCGTAAATTTCACCTGTAATACGGTTTTGAACGAAGTATTTGCCTTCTAACTGTTTAACCGCCGCGTAGGAGAAATTCATATCACGTTGATGAACAATAAAGTTATCCATCTGTTCGAACTCTTCTTGTGTGTAATCTTCAAGAAGATGACGATCGTATTTGCCTAAATCGACTAATTTTTTAACGTGATCATACAGTTTAGGTGGCTCAAATTGGCCATACGCTTTTTTACGTAAATTAAATACGGCAAGACGGGCAGCGAGATACTGATAATCAGGTGTATCACCAGAGATTAAGTCTGCAGCAGCTTTTACCAGCGTTTCATGGATATCAGCAGTTTTGATACCATCATAAAACTGAATCTGAGAACGTAATTCAACTTGAGATACTGAGACATTTTCTAGACCTTCAGCGGCCCAGGCGATAACACGGTGAATTTTGTCTAAGTCAATGCGTTCTTTATGACCATCACGTTTTGTGACAAGCAGGCTATGATTCATGAGCGATGCACCTTATCTTGCATGAGTGTTACCTGAAATTTTATACCGCAAAAAAACGCTCCCGATGACAAACTATGTCAAGGAGTCTTGTGGTGTGAAATTTAAGGAAACACAATATATAGGGGTTGGTTCAAATGGTGATAACAAGATAAAGGTAATTGAGAGATTGATCAAGTGTACAAATCGGATTGTTTCTGTGGATAAATAGGGGATAAATTTTTTAACAACTGCCCGTACACTGCATAAATACAGGCAGTAAGAAACACAAATTCAAGTGGCAACGATGTAAAGTCAATTTTAAAAAATGTGATCGTTTGATGTTTTATTAGACCAAATCAAACTTTCGGTTTCATGAATTCGAGTTATGTGTCGATTGTGTGTGCACCATATAATTCACATCGACATTTGGCGCTAATCTGAATTTGTCAGTGATCGGGTTATAATGTAAACCAATCATATTTTTGCAACGTAAATCGGTTTCATCGACCCAACTAAGTAATTCTGACGGGCGAATAAACTTATTAGCATCATGTGTGCCCTTAGGTACCATATTCAGAATATACTCTGCACCTACCACCAGCATTAGCCACGCTTTCTTATTACGATTGATGGTTGAAAAGAAAACATGCCCGCCAGGTTTTACCAGTTTTGCACAGGCTCTAACAACAGAAGATGGGTCTGGAACGTGCTCTAACATCTCCATACAGGTGACAACATCGTAAGTTTGTGGGTTTTCATTTGCATGGTTTTCAACGGTATCTTGAATATAAGTCACAGGAATACCTGACTCTAGTGAGTGCAAGCGTGCAACTTGTAATGGCTCTGTGCCCATATCAAGGCCAGTCACTTCGGCACCGACACACGCCATACTTTCAGATAAGATACCGCCACCACAGCCAACATCGAGGACTTTTTTTCCAAATAAGCCGTCAGCGCGTTCTTGGATATAGTTAAGTCTTAGTGGGTTGATGCGGTGTAATGGCTTAAATTCACCTTCAAGATCCCACCAGCGTGATGCAACGCTTTCAAACTTGTCGATTTCATGCTGATCCACGTTAGCATGTAAAGAGGTTGTTTTATCATTCATCAGAAAGTATTACTCCTATTTTCATATTGTCATGATTCTACCAACGTTAGACGGTGAAATCGAAGAGAATAGCGAAAGGATCATTAATTTAGTTGTTTCCTTTTTCCAAAAATTGGCGATTTGTGGTATAGTTCTAAACCTTTGAATCCGTAGTATGAGGGACAGTGGCTCCATGAGCGACATTGCCAGAGAAATCACACCAGTTAATATCGAAGAAGAGCTGAAAAGCTCATATTTGGATTATGCGATGTCTGTTATTGTAGGACGCGCATTACCCGATGTTCGAGACGGACTGAAGCCAGTACACCGCCGAGTTCTTTTCGCGATGAATGTACTAGGAAACGATTGGAATAAACCTTATAAAAAATCAGCCCGTGTTGTTGGGGATGTTATCGGTAAATATCACCCGCACGGTGACATTGCTGTTTATGAAACGATTGTTCGTTTAGCACAGCCTTTTTCTATGCGTTACATGTTGGTTGACGGGCAGGGTAACTTCGGGTCAGTTGATGGTGACTCGGCGGCTGCAATGCGTTATACCGAAGTTCGTATGGCGAAAATCGCCCATGAACTGCTGGCGGATTTGGAAAAAGAAACGGTTGATTTTGTTCCTAACTATGATGGAACAGAACATATTCCGGCAGTAATGCCAACCCGTATTCCAAACTTGTTAGTCAATGGTTCTTCAGGGATTGCGGTAGGGATGGCAACAAACATTCCTCCACATAACCTAGGCGAAGTTATCGATGGTTGCCTTGCTTACGTTGATAACGAAGACATCACGATTGAAGAGTTGATGGAACATATTACGGGGCCTGATTTCCCGACTGCCGCTATTATTAATGGTCGCAGAGGAATTTTAGATGCATACCGTACTGGTCGCGGAAAAATTTATATCCGCGCTCAGGCTGATATCGAAACTGATGAGAAAACAGGTCGCGAAACTATTATCGTGACAGAAATTCCTTATCAGGTGAATAAAGCTCGCTTAATTGAAAAAATTGCAGAGCTTGTTAAAGATAAACGTATTGAAGGTATTAGCGGATTACGTGACGAGTCTGATAAAGATGGTATGCGTATTGTCGTTGAAATCAAACGTGATGCTGTGGGTGAAGTGGTATTAAATCACTTATTCTCACAAACACAAATGCAGGTTTCTTTTGGTATTAATATGGTTGCGCTTCACCAAGGTCAACCTAAATTATTAAATTTAAAAGAAATTATCTCTGCCTTTATTCGTCACCGTCGTGAAGTTGTTACTCGTCGTACTATTTATGAATTACGTAAAGCGCGTGATCGTGCTCATATCTTAGAAGCACTGGCCGTTGCCTTGGCGAACATTGATCCTGTTATTGAAATGATCCGTCAAGCACCAAATCCAGCAGAAGCAAAAGCGGCATTAATTGCACAGCCTTGGGATTTAGGTAGTGTTTCTACTATGTTAGAGCGTGCTGGTGACAGCAACGTTGCTCGTCCTGAATGGTTAGAACCACAATATGGTGTGCATGACGGTAAGTACTATCTAACAGAGCAACAAGCTCAAGCTATTTTGGATCTGCGTTTGCAGAAACTAACCGGCCTTGAACATGAAAAACTGTTAGATGAATATCGTGACTTATTGCTTCAAATTGCTGAATTACTGCATATCTTAAGAAGCCCTGAGCGTTTGATGGAAGTCATTCGAGAAGAGCTAAATGCGATTAAAGATCAATATAATGATCCACGTCGTACTGAGATCACTGAAAATACGGCTGATATTAATATTGAAGACTTGATCAATGAAGAAAATGTTGTTGTAACACTTTCTCATCAAGGTTACGTTAAATATCAACCGCTTACTGATTATGAAGCACAGCGTCGTGGCGGTAAGGGTAAATCAGCAGCAAGAATTAAAGAAGAAGACTTTATCGATCGTCTATTAGTGGCTAACACCCATGATACGATTTTATGTTTCTCAAGCCGCGGTCGTCTCTACTGGATGAAAGTTTACCAGTTACCAGAAGCAAGTCGCGGTGCTCGTGGTCGCCCAATTATTAATTTGTTACCTCTTGAGCAAAATGAACGTATTACTGCTATTTTGCCTGTAAGAGAGTATGAAGAAGGCAAGTTTGTCTTTATGGCGACGGCAAGCGGAACCGTGAAGAAAACACCTTTGCAAGATTTCAGCCGTCCTCGTAGTGCCGGTATCATTGCTGTTAATTTAAATGAAGGTGATGAGTTAATCGGTGTTGATTTAACCGATAGCACTAATGAAGTTATGCTGTTCTCTGCTGATGGTAAAGTGGTTCGCTTTGCAGAAGATTGTGTTCGCCCAATGGGTCGTACTGCGACAGGTGTTCGTGGTATGAAACTGAGTGATGACGACAAAGTAGTTTCTCTAATCATTCCTCGTGGTGACGGTGATATTTTAACTGTCACTGAAAATGGTTATGGTAAACGAACAGCACAAAGCGAGTACCCAACGAAGAATCGTGCTACACAAGGCGTTATCTCTATTAAAGTGAGTGAGCGTAACGGTAAAGTTGTTGGTGCGATTCAAGTTGAAGAAACTGACCAAATCATGATGATCACCAATGCGGGTACATTAGTTCGTACACGTGTTTCTGAAGTCAGCATTGTTGGACGTAATACACAAGGTGTTACCTTAATTCGTACAACAGAAGGTGAATTAGTTGTTGGTTTGCAACGTGTCGAAGATGAAGATGATGCATTAGATGACGATGAAGTTAATGAAGTTATTGACGAAGAGTTATCAGAAGCACCTGATTCAGATTTAGCTGATGATGCGAACGAAGAATAATATTTATCATTATTGTGATGTATAAATCAAAGAAAGCAGGCATAATTGCCTGCTTTTTTTATGTGGTAGGATCAGTTTATCATCAGAAAAAATTATCCTGATGATAAAGATCATATCATTCAGACATACAGTAACTTCTGCTAGAATAGAATAAGTTTCTTGAGCGGTAGGAATATTGATTAGGGTGGTTGTTTGAGATATCTCTCGTCCTTTAAAACATCGTTAAAAATTTCCCGCTACCTTTTTCGCATATTAGGTATCATGTTGTGGGCAATGGGTGCATTGCTAACGATGTTTTACCTTATCAATATTTTCAATGATACTAAATCTGATATTCGGCAAGAGTATAGTAATAACTACACTAATCTTCTTAGTTTCTTTAGGCAAACCTCCAGCACTATCCGTGATTTACAATACCTTGCTGAACGCCACCAAGAACAAATTAACTTAAACCCGAATATGAAAAATTCATTATTTTATGAAGGGCCATTTTCACTTCATAAGCTTAATGAAACCGCAGATTGTGAATTATTTAAAGGGCAAACAAATAACTATTTCCGCTCATTTAATAGTATCTTATATTATTGGAAAGATAATACTCCAGCCTTACAAGGGATAAACCAAGTCTTTATGGTTGGTTCCCATAGCATGTGTATGATTAACTTTCCTTTGCGCGCATCCCCTGTCGATACTGAAATGTTGAAAAAATTGGTTTACGAAAATACACGTAACTACATTAATCAACGTGCACAAGGTAAAGAAGTTAACCAATATTGGATTGTGCCAGATGCAAAAGGGGATAGTGGCATTTTATATGTTATGTCTCCAGTTTATGCTTCAGGTAAATTTATTGGTCTGATTGGTATTGAAAGAGCTATTCGTCTTGAATATTTCTCACCTACCAAAGATAGAGTGATTTCAATTCATCTTCTTAATAACAGAAATACTACAGTTTTAAGCTATCCTGCAGAAAATACTTATCATTTAGTTAAACAAGTTCCTGATGTCAGCGCACCTTATTTTGGCTTTGATGAAGACTTTAGCGATTTGGTTGCTAAGCGTAAATTATTGCCCTCGTCTTTTAGTGTGGTGTATTCATTACCACTCAAGCAAATTTTAAATGAATTTAAATTCACGATTTTCAATGCGCTGATCTTAAATATTATTTCAGCCATTATGATTTTTATCTTTGTATGGATCTTTGAGAGAAAAATATTCTCCCCAGCAGAAAATAATGCTTCTCGCCTAGAAGAGCACGAGCAATTTAACCATAAGATTGTGGCATCAGCACCAGTTGGGATCAGTATTCTCAGAATACGTGATGGCATGATTATTTTAAGTAACGAGCTAGCACATAACTATTTCCGTTTACTTAGCCATAGTGATAAACAAAATATTCTCTCTATTATTGCCGAGAAAAGTAGCAACATGGTTGATGTCGTTACCAACAATCGTAATCATCTGCAAATAAGCTTTGTTAACTCACGTTATCAAAATGAAGATGTGGCTATTTGTGTTTTAGTGGATATCAGCTCACGGGTTAAAATGGAGCGTTCACTACAAAATATGGCAACAGCAGCGGAGCAAGCTAACCAAGCTAAATCGATGTTCTTGGCAACAGTTAGCCATGAATTACGAACGCCACTTTATGGCATTATTGGTAATTTAGAGCTATTGCAATCTCATACACAAAGCGATGATACCGCTCGATTGCTAAAAACGATGGATAACTCCTCATCATTATTACTAAAAATTATTAGTGATATCCTCGATTTTTCGAAAATTGAATCTAAACAGTTAAAAATTGATATTAAGCCATTTAATTGTCGCCAAGTGTTATCTTTTGTTATCTCAAACTATTTACCTTTGATTGCGAAAAAAGGCTTGGCTATTTACTGTTTTATCGAACCTGATGTACCTAAAATTGTAAATAGTGATCCTGTGCGTGTACAACAAGTTATCTCTAATCTGTTGAATAACAGTATTAAATTTACTACGACCGGGTGTATTACCTTACATCTTTATAAAGATGATTATTATCTCTATTTTGATATTCATGATACAGGACGAGGGATCAGTGACAAAGCATTGCATGAGCTTTTTGAACCATTCTTCCAAGTGTCCCAGAATACAGAAAGCGCATCAGAGGGAACAGGGTTAGGTTTAGCCATTTGTGAAAAGTTGATCAACTTGATGGATGGCGATATTAGCGTTGTTTCTCAAGAAAATATTGGTAGTCGCTTTACGATCCGTATACCTCTTTATGGTGCCTTAGATGGCATAGATCCTAATTCTAAACAGAATATTTATAAAGAAAGTCATGTTCGTTGCTTTATTGATATTAAAAATCTTTATTTAGAAGGATTTATTGGTAGATACCTTCGTTACTTTGGTTTGAGTTGTGAATTGTTTACCGAAGAAGAGGTGATATCTTCAACCGATTTTATTATTACAGATTACGATGCACCAAGAAAAGATAACTGCCAGTTGATTAGGATCAATGAGCATTACTTTGAACCATTGAAAAAAATAGCTGAAAACGTATGGGTATGCAGTACTTATAAGCTAAACGATTTAACAAAAATAATACTGCAATTGCCACAAAGTAAAGTTGAAGCAAATTGTGTGGAGATCGTGAAGCAAGATACGGATTGTCGCTTACAAACCTTAACTATCCTTATTGTCGACGATCATCCAATAAACCGTTTATTGTTGACCGATCAATTGAAAAAAATTGGCTTTAATACAGCAACGGCAGAAGATGGCTGTGATGCATTAACATATTTAGCTAAAAATCATGTTGATATCGTTCTGACGGATGTCAATATGCCAAATATGAATGGTTATCAGTTGGCAACACATATAAGAGAAATGGGTAGTAATATGCCTGTGATAGGGGTGACGGCGAATGCAATAGCAGAAGAAAAGCAACGCTGTATTGATGCAGGAATGAATGATTGTGTATCTAAACCTGTTTCGCTCTCTATTTTAAGAGAAGTATTGGTGAAATATATTTCTAAAGAATAATTCTAAATAGAGAATGATAAAATAAGTAAACAGACAAAGACTAATTTATTAGTCTTTGTCTGTTTTTAAACCTCATAAGGTAAAAATAACGTAATCACAAAGCATTTTGATAGATAAAATGAAACAAAGAGCAGAAATAATACTAGTTGATTAAAAGGAGAGTGAGAGCGTTTCTGCAACAGTCTATAAGCTTAAACCTAGTAACGGTATGAAAAATATAAGTTATGCTATGCAGCTTATAAGGTGCTTCAACGGAAAGTATTTGCAAGGAAAGAGAAATAAGTGCAAAGAGAATGAGTGATAAAGAGTAAAAAAACAAAAAAACAGAGAAGCTCCCGCAAAGGGTTGAGCTTCCTGATTTTATCGACTCGGTTAAGGCAATTACGGTGAAATTAATCTGGGCCGTTAATTTCCTTATCAATAGTCACTGATGACAAGTAATTAAGCAATGCGATATCGTTATCGACACCTAATTTCATCATAGCTGATTTTTTCTGACTACTAATCGTTTTAATACTGCGATTGAGTTTTTTGGCGATTTCGGTCACAAGGAAGCCTTCAGCAAATAATCTTAGTACTTCACTTTCTTTGGGTGATAAACGTTTATCGCCATAACCATTAGCATTTACTTTTTCAAGTAGCTTTGCAACGCTTTCAGGCATAAATTTCTTGCCTTTTTGTAGTGCAGCCAATGCTTTTGGCAGGTCAGTTGGCGCTCCTTGCTTAAGCACAATACCTTCAATTTCAAGATCAAGGACTGCGCTCAAAATAGCAGGGTTGTTATTCATTGTTAGTACAATAATCGACAAATTGGGATAATGTCTTTTAATGTACTTAATGAGTGTAATACCATCACCATACTTATCGCCAGGCATAGATAAGTCAGTAATTAAAGCATCCACATTTAACTTAGGTAAGTTATTGATAAGTGAAGTTGAATCTTCAAACTCACCTACAACATTGACCCATTCAATTTGTTCTAAAGATTTACGAATACCGAATAAAACGATTGGGTGATCATCGGCAATAATAATATTAAGGTTATTCATGTTTAATTGTTACCTTGCTGCAGCAACTGTTGAATCCATTTATCCAGTTGAGTGATACGTTCTTTGATCTCTAATTCATTATGATTTTTTATGTCATGCTCTAAATATTCACAGCTTTCTCTGAGATATTCTAAATCTAACATGGCAAAAACACCTTTTAGACGA
Source organism: Proteus penneri (assembly GCF_022369495.1). NCBI lineage: Bacteria > Pseudomonadati > Pseudomonadota > Gammaproteobacteria > Enterobacterales > Morganellaceae > Proteus > Proteus penneri. The sequence goes on along the minus strand of NZ_CP059690.1, from coordinate 1,991,784 downwards.
TGAGTTGTCTGGGCTAGAGAATGAAAGTCTTTATTTGTTGCTTCTAAGTGTAGTTTTTCAACATCAATAGGAACAGTACTGATAAATAGTTCCTTATAATCACTACCATTCAACTTCTTCCTGTAATTATTAAGAATTACTTCGTATTTATCAAGGTTATTATTTTCATCCCAAATACTCTCTTTAGTTGTATCTAGGGAAATTGACTCATTTTCTTCAATTAAATAAGTAATAGCCTCAATTAAAGGGTCACCGAAGTTATAGTTACACTTTATTAAATCTTTTGATATTTTTTCGAAACCAACAACAGAGCTTATTAATAATATTGTTGGAGATTCAGGATTATCATTCGGTGTATCCCTAAGTATGATATCGTATTCAGGATAAAGATTCTCTCTATTTTTATCAAAGTATGTAGCACCATATTTATCAAGCTGTTGGCGAATGATTTTTTCTATTTCAGGGTTTTTTATGGCGAGTTTTGCGTTTATTCCTTCTAATAATACGTTAAAAGTCCGTTCTTCTGTATCTATATGCTGGTATGGGAGTGCAATTCGGAAATGAGAACCAATACTTTCTTGGCTCTTAATAGTTAATTCTCCCTGTATCTTATTACACAGTAAATGGCATAAATAAAAAATGATGCCTGAATTAGAATAATATTTGTCTCCCATTGCTTGGCCTAAGAATGGGTATTTTATATTAGCAATGTCTTGAGGTGTAAGCCCACTTCCACTGTCAATAATATCAATCACTATCTTTTCTTCATCTTCATCTTTAACTAAATTTAGATTAACGGTTATCTTTCCATAATTAGTCGTACTAATGGCATAATTAATCAATGATAAAATAATCTTACTTAATGCGGGACCATCGTTAATTAAAAGTAACCCAGGCTTTATATTATTGTGGAAATAAAGTGTTAAGCCTTTTCTTATCATAAAAGGTGATGCTGTTGTCAGAATAGATTCAACTAATGTTGATAGTTCAAATTCATCCTTATGTATTTTCCATTCTTGATTTTCTAACTTATTAATTAATGTAATGTTTTCTATCCATTCAGAAATGTAATTTGTTTTCTCTAATAATAAACTAAGCAATTGTTGATGAGTATCTTCGGGTAATAAATCTTTGAATTGATAAACCATCTCATTTATATCTTTGATGGGGCGCATTAATTCTAATGACATATTAGATAAAATCTTGCGTCGAGCGATGGTATTTTTCTCATATTCTTGCTGTGCAAGTTGTAATTTTTTATTGATCAGAGCTTCGTTATCTTTATTCAGAAATATGAATAATGATGTATTGTCAATATTGTTATTATTACTTGTTCTTATTTCATAAATTTCGTTGTTGATAGCGGTTTGGATTAAACCATTGTGCTCAACTGCCATTTGGCGGATCTTAGATAAATCGATATGAGGTAATAGTTTTTCTGCATGACTGTTACTAATAATCTTATGATTAGAGGAAAAATTATAGACTAATAATCCTATCGGGAGATTTGAAATGATGTCGTGAGTCATCTCTTCTTTGATCCGTAGATTACGTGTCATAGAGATATAAGGGTAAACGTACTTATTACGGATATAGATATGGCCAAAAACGGAAATAGAAACAAATACCATTAAGCTGATTAATAACCAAATATTTTTGTAGACAATTTCTTTGATCATCGACTTCATTGGGTATTCATAAGAGAGTGAATAGGGGATCCCAATAATTGGTTGAGAAAAAATCAGTGATGAGCCGTCGGTTGATATTTCAATGTCATTTTTGTCATAGACAGATTGCTGACCTGTTGGCAGTAATCTTAAGTAGTGTGGAGATAACTCTGAAGGTAAGAAATTATTGATAGGCAAATCAAACGCTACTACGCTGGTTAACTGACCCGGCACATTAAACATAATACGATAAGTATAGTAATAAATGTTTTCTGTAGACATTTTCCTAATAGGTGAAAGACTCTCTTTTTCATCTAATGCTGTTGATTGCATCAATAACTCAGACCGTTTATTTTCAGCCGTTAATGTTAAATAGCTTTCTTTGTAACGGATCTCTGGCTTAAGCACAGAATGGGTCGTAATTAAGATAAGATCATTTCCTTTACCATTTAAATAATAAAGTGAACTGTAATCATTACGTACACCCCAAAGAATTTCGAGTGAATTTGCGAATCGTTGTGCCAACTGAAAGGTTTGCTCATTGGGTTTACCAAATATAATAGAATCTACGGTTTGGTCTCGACCTTCAAGCCAAAATACATCAGAACGTAATTTTATTGGATTAAGTCGCAATATAGGGAATATTGAGGTATCAGCTATTTTATTTGATAACTGGAAAAGCTGATTAGAGTGATAGCGATAATCTTCAACCTGCCGCGCGAATTTTTGAGTCGTATTGTTTATCGCGTTTTTTTTGCTATCTAGCCAAGTGTTGAAATAGCTGTAAGCGTATAAAAAAAGCGATATGACCATAAAAAGAAGAAACAGGGCATATAGACGAGTTAGTGTATTTGGCTTGAGTTGGTTCAATGTACGCATTCAGTTTGCGAGCCCTTAAGAGACAATGTAATTTAAAAATAGAATAAACAGTCATCATTATTCGGCCATTATATTAACAGGTTATCACTTTAAAAGGGATATTCGGATGAACTTTGAGCAAACAAACTAAAAAATTCAATTTTTTTACAATCGGAGCTAGACAGCGGGGTCAGAGATAGGCATAATTTCGCGCTATGGAAGGATGGCCGAGTGGCTGAAGGCAGCGGTCTTGAAAACCGCCGATGGGAAACCATCCTAGAGTTCGAATCTCTATCCTTCCGCCAGAATTAGCCGGCTTAGCTCAGTTGGTAGAGCAACTGACTTGTAATCAGTAGGTCACCAGTTCGACTCCGGTAGCCGGCACCATATAAGACCCGTTATCTCTCAAGAGATAGCGGGTTTTTCTTATCCATAATTCTCTTTTTTCTATTCCCTCTTATTTTATTTCTTTTGGGTTACTCTATTTATCTCTCGATATCACTATAATTTTTGATCTCTAGTTATCAAAAATTAACCAATATATTAGAGAGTTAGCATTTTTTAAGCATAAAACGTTTGAAGATTGAGCAAACAGATAAAAAAGTCATTTTTTTTACAATCAGGACTAGACAGCGGGGTCAGAGATAGGCATAATTTCGCGCTATGGAAGGATGGCCGAGTGGCTGAAGGCAGCGGTCTTGAAAACCGCCGATGGGAAACCATCCTAGAGTTCGAATCTCTATCCTTCCGCCAGAATTAGCCGGCTTAGCTCAGTTGGTAGAGCAACTGACTTGTAATCAGTAGGTCACCAGTTCGACTCCGGTAGCCGGCACCATATAAGAACCCGTTATCTCGTAAGAGATAGCGGGTTTTTTCTTTATTAGTTACGTTAAATAATGTTAAATCATTTACTAATTTGTATTATTTCCCAGTATCTCGTTGCTTCATTTTGTAAGATAAAATTATTCTTTTATCTTACCTTTTTCATTATTATCCACTTCAATCGGAATATAATAATTAACATCTTTTAATAACGATGCAGGATTAGTAGCGAGAATTGAAGCTGGATAATCATCTTTAAATATATACTCTTCAATATCGGGAGCACCATTCTTTCTTGGGATATTAAGTTTTCTAAGTAAAATACCATAGGTGTTATAGATAATATCTTTATAATCTAATTTTAATAATGCTTCTGGAATACTGAATTTTAAATACTTTGTATTTTTTATATGTGCATGATTTTTAAATTGAGGATGATAAACGTCAGGTTTATTTTCCATCATAGTTGCATATTTTATTGTCAATTCATTATTTTTATTAGATAAAATATTATGTAAAGCATATACCCGCTCATGCTTGGAGTGCGTATGTTGAAAGAATACTTTCCAGTAATCTTCTCGCGCTTTTTCTGTATTAAAATTCCAACCAATCATATTAGCTTTATAGGTATGCTCTATACCGATTAATGGAAGAGAGTCTATTGTGACGATTTCGATATCTAAATTAAAACCACTAAATTTTCTTAACGGTAATGTAAAGCCATAAGCTTGCCAATTCTCTTTTCTACGATAATTATAGGGCGTCATATCAAATAGCTTTTTAAACGCTCTTGAGAATGTCTGCTGAGAATCAAAACGATATTTTAATGCAATATCCAGCAGTGGTGTTTTTTGTAAGCGTAATTCAACAGCAGCACAAGAAAGTCGTCTTGCTCGAATATAAGAGGCTAATGTCAATCCTGTTTGCTCTTTAAACATGCGTTGAAGATGCCATTTGGAATATCCTGATTTTTGTGAAACATTCTCAAGTTTTAGATCTTTCTCTAAATTTTCTTCAATCCAATAGATAATATCTGTAATGACATTTTCACTAAACATATTCTAGCTCTAATTAAAAAATTATTATTGGTAATAGTAAACAATACGCGTATCTAACCAATTTACATAAGATACTGTAATGAAATTAAATTTGATTGTAAATTTATAAAAATATTTACTCTAACATTAGATTTTAAAATGATGCTCTATCTCGATAAACTGAGTATTAATATAACATTCTGATATTACCTGATAGGACTATAATTACTTGAATAAAATAACGAGCAATTAGATATTCTTTTTTAGATAAAATCTAAGCTAAAAGTGTTATTTATACAAAAAAATTAATGTATTTATATAAGAATAAAACGTAAATAGCTATTATTCTAAATTAATAGAATATAACTACTGTTATTAAATTTAAATTAAATAAAAAACTAACTAAAAATAGAAAAGATAAGTGCCATAGGAAAACTAAGCGGCCAAGTTAAGGCGATTAGTAATGCACTTAAAAGGCGCATAGCTAGACTCGGATCTTTGGTTAAAAAGAAAGTAATAATAAACGATATTACAGCTCCAATAAGGTAGCTTATTCCAATAATAGAGATAGCAGACATAACAGATCATTCAGTAAATAGACTGCAACAATTGTACTCTAAAATTGTTAAAGAAACAGAGGAATAGGGCAAACTTTTCAATAAATGTCATTACTAATGTGCAAATTTTAAACATTCATCTCATTTTTGATCTTCGATCTCTTTTGGGAGTAATCACACAAGATAATAACAAGATTAAAGCTGAGGAATCAAAAGAATGAAATATATCGCATTGATTTTATTTGTTATTTATAACAATCTTTATTGTTTTAAAATGATATTCTATAAACAATAGAACAAAACGATATAGATTTTTTTTAGTAGTTTCACTATAAAAATTAAAATTTTTAAATGCTGATTTTTAAGGCAGGATAGTGATGAAGAGATAAATTTGATGTTTGTAAATGCGCAGGTTAATTATATTACATCATGATATCGACAGAATGTAACAAATGGGATGAATGCCATTTTATACATACTTGTAGATAAATTGGCTTATGGATGGCGCGACTTAATGGATTTAAGCGTTAGCTAGGAAGCATTTAAAATCCCCTTTTAAGATTGAAAAGGGGATTTATTTTTATGCCCTTTTCGGATTGGGGTTAATAGCTGTCACTATATTAAAATGGTAACTTACTACAGTAGTAAACCGCCAATGACGTTTATTTTGATGAAAATAAACGCTGTTTTGATTAATAAACAACTAGCGTGGTAGTTTTTATGATCCCTTATCAATCAACTTTGACGTTTTGGTTTGAAGAATGCACACCAGAGCAATGGTTTAAAAAAGATCTTCAGTTTGATAAAGAAATTAGCCGCAGATTTGGTGAATTATGGTTAAGCGCGAGTCGTGGTGAGTTGGCATCATGGAGAGAAACGATAGAAGGACGCTTAGCTGAGATTATTATTCTTGATCAGTTCTCGCGTAATATTTGGCGCGATACACCAAAAGCCTTTGCCCAAGATAATATGGCATTAATCTTAGCGCAAGAAGCTATTCGGTTACCTGAATATCTGACATTAACCCCCGTTAAACGTAAATTTATGATAATGCCATTTATGCATTCAGAGTCAGCTAAAATTCATCAAGATGCGGTTATCTTTTTTTCTCAGCTTAATGATGAAAATACTTATCAATATGAACTAAGACACAAAGAAATTATTGATAAATATGGTCGCTATCCTCATCGTAATGAAATTTTAGGACGAACATCTACACCAGAAGAATTAGATTTTTTACAACAACCTGGTTCTTCATTCTAAAAAAAATGCATACCTAAAAAGGTATGCATTTTTGTTTCTTTTTTATAACTGATTAATCAGCTATAACTTTAGATTACATTGTAATATGCCATAAGTTATAGAAAGCGATACGGCCTGATAACTCGGCAATAATGACCGCAGTAGCACAAGTTACTAGCGTCATTTTTGATGCCTGTGCTTTTAGGGCTGTAAACCCAACGATAACAATACCCAATGCTAATACCGCTAATTGGAATCCCCAAAATAGAGATTGATCAGCGCTGAGTTCTGGGCCAGTAAAGCCAAGGAAGCTAACATAACCAGAGCGAGTAGCAAAAGTAATAATGGCACCGATAATAAAGGATAATGCGGCTAAACGTCTTGCACCTATTGCCATTGCTAATACACCACCGCCAACTAACAGTGTCATCCAGAATTGCAATGTAGTGTAGTCTGTATTCCAGTTAGCAATTGTAGGAATATGATAAACTTGCGGAATTGACCAAACAAATGCTAAACCAAAAACAACGGTAAATAGGTTACAAATTTCACGTAATCCCTTCCATTTTTTCATTATAGTGAGAGCAACAGTTGCGAAAGCAAAACCTGTAAACACACCACTTAAAAACGCTTCGTTACTCATTGGAGAACGACCAACGCCTAAAAGCATATTGAAAAAACGCAGTGGCTGACCAACGTGTAATCCACCAATACCTAAACCAACTAATGTTAAAACCAACGCTAAAATATTCGCATTACGTAGTTGGTTTTCATCAATTTGACCTAATTTTTTACTGATATAAGCAATAAGAAATAGGCCTGCTGCTGATGAACCTAAAACAGTAAAAAAGACTAGAGGAAGTTCATGCATGGTTTATACCTCCGCCGCATTTTGAACTGAACCGGTTTTATCACCAGAAGGTTTAGCTTCTTTGTGTGCTTTGATCACGATATTTGGATTGGTCAAACTAGGATCAGGCATTGGTGCGATACCACACTCAGTACCGTGTTTTGCTCTGATCACTTCAATATCATCAAAATCAAGTGCACGTTGAGGACAAGACTCAACACAAACCGGTTTCATGCCTTGTGCTACACGTTCGTAGCAACCATCACACTTAGACATGAGTTTTTTCTTCTCATCGAATTGTGGTGCACCATAAGGGCAACGTAACTCACAATAACGACAACCAACACAAATATCTTGGTTAACAACCACTAAACCATCTTCTTCACGTTTATGCATAGCGCCAGTTGGGCAACCTGCTACACAAGTAGGATTTGAACAATGGTTACAAGAAATGGATAAATAATAACTGTAGATATTTTGTGTCCAGATCCCGTCTTGTTTTGCCCAGCTACCACCACCGTATTCATAAACACGACGGAATTTAGGCCCTAAATCTAAATCTTTTTCATCCTTGCAACTGACTTGACAGGTTTTACAGCCAGTGCATTTAGTGGAGTCAAAATAAAAACCATATTGCTTCATGAGTTAACTCCTTATGCACGTTTCACTTCAACAAGGTTTGTATGTTGTGGATTTCCTTTAGCAAACGGCGATGGGTGCCAGCTTGTTAATGTATTAATACATCCACCTGTATCTACACCTGTTGTATCAAGTGAACGCCACGCACCTTGCGGTACTGCAATCACACCAGGTAATACACGATCTGTCACTTTAACGCGAATATTTAAACGACCACGATCATTATAAATCTCAGCAATATCGCCAGATTTTAATCCGCGTTCTTGCGCATCAATTGGGTTTAACCAGAATTGATGCGGAATAGCTTCACGTAACATAGCAACGTTATAGTAACTAGAGTGAACGTGGCCTTTGTCGTGGAAACCGGTCATTTGTAGAGGGAATTTCTCTTTAAGCTTAACGTTTTCAACACCTTCTTCATTTTTACAATATTCTGGAATTGCAGGGATACGGTCGCCTTCAGGTAAAACCCAGCCATCGGTATCTTGCATTAGTTTTTCAGAATAAATTTCAATCTTACCTGACGCTGTTTTTAATGGGTTAGCGATAGGATCTTGACGGAATGCTTCAAGTGCAACGTATTGATTACGATTAGGTAATTTACGATCGATAATTCCTACATCGTTAGTTTCTGCAAATGTAGGTAGCGCTGGATTTTTCTCACGCATTTGGTTATAGCAATATTCAATCCACTCTTCGTAAGTACGTCCTTCAGTAAATTGCTCTTTGGTGCCCATCTTTTCTGCTATGTCAGTTAAGACATCATAGCAAGGGCGGTTTTCCCAAAGTGGTTTAATTGCATTTTGTAAACGGACGACATAGTGGTAAGCACCACTTGCATAAGAGTTATTGATAAGATCGTTAGTCTCAACAGTTGTCACATCTGGCAATAAAATATCAGCGTATTTTGCAGATGGTGTCATGTGGTTATCCCACACTAAAATAAACTCACATTTTGATTCATCTTGCAGTAAATCATGTGTTTTATTCAAGTCAGCGTGTTGGTTACCAATCACGTTACTGGAATAACACCACATAAATTTAATACCTGTGTCGAGTTTATCTTTATTTCTAACACCTGCATTTTTGCTGGTCAGTTGATCACCGCGAGCAATTGCTTCAGACCACATAAATGTTGGGATCAAGGTTTTAACTGGGTTAGGCAGAGCAAAACTGGCAACTGGATAAGCAACGTTACCGCCCCAACAACCGGTATTTGTACCTGGACGACCAATATGACCTGACATTAATGGCAGCATCATAATCGCGCGACATGCCTGCTCACCATTTGAAGTACGCTGGATACCCCAACCTTGAGAGATCCACGCAGCTCTTGCACCACCAATTTCACGCGCTAATTGGATAATACGAGAAACAGAAATACCGGTTAATTTACTCGCCCATTCAGGTGTTTTGGCAATGCCATCTGGGCCATTACCTAAAATATAATCTTTATAAGAGCCATTTTCAGGCGCTGATGCTGGTAATGTTTGTTTATCCCAACCGACACAATATTCACGTAAGAAATCTTCATCGGTGATGCCTTCTTGGATCATTACATAACCTAATGCAGCGACTAATGCAGCATCGGTACCTGGATAAATAGGGATCCATTCGGCACCTAATGTTGTCACACTATCGGTACGACGAGGGTCAATGATGATAACTTTACTTTTGCTCTTATCTAACGCATTTAATGTTTCATAGAACTGACCACCACCAGACATACGAGTTTCAGCAAGGTTATGACCAAACATCACGACTAAGTCTGAATTCTCAATTTCTGTTAACAGTGATTCTAACATGTCCCCATAAACATAAGGCACAATACCGGTTAATTGAGAGTATGAATAAGTACCATAGTCACTTAAAAAGCCGCCAACAGTGCTTAATAAACGTTTACATGCGGTTCTACCGTGTAAGTTTGCGCCAGTAGAGCCTGTACCATATTGGTAATAAATGGACTCATTACCGTATTTTTCGATGGTATATTTTAATTTTTCCGCGATGATTGAAGTGGCTTCATCCCAAGAAATGCGTTCAAATTTACCTTCACCACGTTTACCAACTCGCTTCATTGGGTATTTTAAACGATCTGGGTTATACGTTTTCCAGCGTACAGAACGACCACGCAGACACGGGCGAATTTGGTGAAGACCGAATGTTGAATCGTCATACATAGTTTCATTAGAAATACGACGAATAACGCCATCTTTCACATGCACTTTTAATGGACAACGGCTACCACAGTTCACTAAGCATGCACTGTATTTGATAGTTTCTGAAGTCTCATCAGGACGAATACCCTGGGGGATTTGAGCATTAGCAGCGAATGGTAATGAAACCGTTCCTGCAACAGCGGCAGCACCAGAAATAACTGCTGCAGACTGAATGAATCCACGCCGACTCATTTCAGTAATAGAAGTATTATTTTTAATTTTTGACATTGACATTACCCTAACATTTTTCACAACAAGTAAAGTTGTATATATATGTTAAGTTATAACCCTTCTACCTATAATGATTTATATCAATATAAAAAATGTTAATAACGTTATCTAAAAAAATAATTATTAAACAAATGGTTACATTTTTTGATAAATACCACTTTAGTGGTAAACGAAATATAAATTAAATAGGATTTAACAATCAATCGATATGTAAAAAATAACATATCGATTTTCATAAATATCTAGAAAAACAAGATTGTTAACATAATAACAAAATAAGAGATTAAAAATATTTGTTAATTAGAAAAGTAAAAAAGAAGAATAACTCTTCTTTTTTACTTAATACGAAAATGATTTATTGAGGATTATTTTCGACAGGAAATCTGAGTGCTCTTACATCATTTCCGGTTGGAGATTGGTGAACCCTTAAGCCGAATTGAGGCAAAATAGCAAAGATATGATCAAATATATCTGATTGAATTGCCTCGTATTGAACCCAAACAGTGGTGTTCGTAAAGGCGTAAATTTCAATGGGTAGCCCATCCGAAGTTGGTGCTAATTGTCTTACCATAATCGTCATTTGCTTATGAACATTAGGATGGTTTTTTAAATAAGCTTCAACATACGCACGGAAGGTTCCAATATTGGTCATGCCTCGTTGGTTTAATGGTGTTTGACATTCATTGCCCAAGGTTGCATTGAATTGATTAATTTCACTTTCCTTATTTTTTATATAAGGCGCTAACAAGTGGGCCTTTTCCAGATTATCAATTTGTTTTTTATCTAAAAAATGGATGCTGTTAATATCAAGAGCAAGACTTCTTTTAATACGACGTCCTCCTGATTTTGTCATTGCTTGCCAGTTTTTAAAAGAATCTGAAATCAGAGAATAAGTTGGAATAGTCGTAACCGTATTATCCCAATTACGCACTTTGACAGTTGTTAAACTAATATCAATGACAGCGCCATCAGCTCCATATTTAGGCATTTCTAGCCAGTCACCAAGACTTATCATGTTGTTTGCAGATAATTGAATACCGGCGACTAATCCCATAATTGGATCTTTAAACACCAACATTAATACCGCCGTCATGGCGCCTAAACCACTGAGTAAAATAAGGGGTGATTTGCCAATAAGTAGGGAAATAATCATTATCCCAATCAGCACTGAGGCGGCGAGTTTTAAGCTTTGAAAAATACCTTTTAATGGTAATCGGCCAAATGAGGATGAATTTCTCATGATCTGCATACAGAGATCCATAATAGAGAAAAGCATCAACAAGCCAAAAATTAAGCACCATGCTTGAGCACTGGTGGTGAGAATTTCTTGGGTTTTACCCGATCCCATCCACACCAACGCTTGGATATTAACAACAATACCTTGGATTAAAAAAGCAAACCGACTAAATAACTTATTTATTTCTAGAGAAAGTTGCCATTTCTGATCGTACTGACTTATCGCTTTGGAAATTTTAGGTAAAACTAACCTGTGCAAAATAAAATGAAGAATGATTGCGACAAGAAAAATAATGGCTAAAACGAGTAGGAGAGAAGCAACTTGGGCGTACTCTTCATTAAATTGACGTATCCATGTAAGCAGTTGCTGCTGCATAAAATATCCTCATAGTTAATGCGGGTTGTATATTAAGATTATAGAAAAGAGAGCTTAGTTCAATAAGGTGAATTTTTTGTTACGAAAAATGCGAGGGTAAACGAAAGGGTGAATAAGCGTAGTAGAGTGAATAAAAGCCAGAAATAGTCTTTTGTACGATGAGGGTGCTATTTCTGGCTTTATACTATATTTTATTTTAAATCAAATAATTACAGTAAGCGAGTTGATGATAATTTTACAACAACTTGGTGCAGATGAGTAATAAAAGAAGTCATTGATTTCATATTAAGTATCCTATTAATAAAATGTGACTCATATCACAAATATTTTCTAAGATTGATTTTAATCACATTTCCATAACAGTCAATAGCTTTATACAAAAATATTTTAAATTTTAAATTATTTTTTATATTAAAGGTGTTTTTATTGTTTCCATAAATGGGTTCATATTGGAATGCTTTTTATCTTGTTGTTTATTAAACATTTTTTTGTTTCGTCTAACAACAATGCTTAGTTGACTTTTTTCTATTGTGATTTTCGCTCAAATTTTTTGCTTTAAGCTAAAAATGGAATCGGAAAAAGAAAGGAAATCACTCAATGAATATCGAAACAAAAGAAGAACGTTTGCAAAAAATCATACAAGGTGAGAAGGACAAGTTAGCTCTTCAGCCTCCCGTTCATAATATGCAGTCTCAAGTTGTTACTGATGATGATGATGTGAAGATTGAGTTCAATCAAGTCAAATCATTACCAGATGAGACTGATAACGAAGTTAAAATGAACCGAGTTATCAAGTATGAGGTGGTTGTCACGGGGATTAATCTACGTTTGGCAGAATGGCGTACGAGTCCGAAAGGGATTTTAATTCTACCTAATAATAAAGATGTCTACATCACGATAGTGGATGACAACAAAACAGAAATTTCTTTAATGGGTAATCGAAGTGGGGTAGCATCATTACAATTAATCTTAAAAGATGAAGATGATGAAAACATTGTTCATTATGCAACACCGATTCAAATTCGAGTTACGCCTCCAAAGCCTAATCCTAATAATGATTGTATAGCGACTAATTGTGAGAAGTTTGATGACTTGTTAACAATACGTTCAGAATCTATGCAATGGCCAAGTAAGTGGGAAAGTGTTTCTAAAAGTTTTGTGGTACATCTTCAAGATGAAGAAGGTGAGGATAGTCAAAATAAAGAGGTCAAATTAATTTACGATGTGGAGAATAGCACATTAGCTGTTGAGCCAGAAATTTATAATTCCGATGGCGAGCAAAGTAATATTAGCAAAACGAACAAATACGGTATTGCAAATTTTAAAGTGAAATTTAAAAAGAGTGAACCTAAACAAATCGCTATATTCCATGCCGAAACTGAAAATAGCGAAGATCCAACGAAGCCAATTAAATCCAGAGATTACTATGTTGAAATGACAACGGAGAAATTGCCTTCTCCTAGAGTGCCTGCAACATTAAATGGTATTCTCAGCTATCATAGCGAAAATTATTGCGTTAACGCGAATCTTATTTTAGGTCGCGATATTAGTGAAAGCACACAAGTTGGGTTTTATTTTAATGACCAACTTAAGATGTTGCCATGTACTGACAAATCAGCCGTTTCTGTGAAATTAGAAAATCAGTCATTAACAAATGGTATTCATTATATTTCTTTCTTTACTGTTGATATATTCGATAATGTCTGTTTTTCTCGACGTGAACGTATTATTGTTGATAACTCTTTAACGGGGGAGTGCAGTAAACAAATTAGAAATATTGCACCTAAACCTAGTATTAGTGTCATTATTCCACAAATTTGTGACCGCTATTTTAACTCTGTAAATATTAGGCTTGTTCCTTCTTTATGTTTGCAAATTAAAAACCGCGTAGCAAAAATGAATATCCAAAAAATAGTCATCATCTTTAATGGTTATTCTCGGGCAAATAGCAGTGATAGAACTCTAGTGTATCGTTCTACACTTGAAATCTACGCCGATGATCCTCGTTTAGATGATTTCTTACACGATGCAACACTTAATAACGACCCTATTAATATCGTTGAAATTGTTGAGCCTGCATTAGAGAGTATTTTGGCAGATGCATTGCCTAATATTGAAGTCGGGCATCTCGGTATTCAGGTGATGGTATTTGAAAGAACAGGAAACTGTTATCTTTGTGGAGAAAATATGTATACGGTATCTCTGCGTTTACCTTGTGCTTAACATAAGAAGATTTTTTCTACTAAAGAGCCACATGATGTGGCTCTTTACGTTTAAAGCTACTGTTAGCTGAAAAGATGATTAGTGCGTCATTCGTTTTATAGCACCAGTAATGGATAAAATAGTGATTGAGCTTAAAATAAGCTGTATACCAATTAGCGCCATAACTAAAGCGATAGACGTTTCAAGATTAAATGCGAATAAGAAATAAGCGATAACTAAATCTAAAATACCCGCTAGAATATTAAACCAGCCATAATAATTATCTTTAATTTGTTTGAAACCGATAACTAAACGAAATATTCCTGCAAAAATAAATAAAAAACTAATAAAGAAAGCAAGACTTAGCATTCCTTGCAATGGATCAGAAATAAAAATATAGCCGAGCAGAAGATAAATAAAACCCGCTAATAATGTAATCAGTATTGACCAACCTGAAAACACTTGGGTATTAAAGCCACCAAAAATGGTCGAGATACCACAGACTATAAATATAATACCTAACAATACGCTGATAACGATACCAGAAGAGAGCGGATTAATAATACAGATAATACCCGCAATTAAACCTAATACAGCAATAACGTTCATTAAAGTGCATTGTTTTTTAACTAGTTTTTCTGTTAGTTGAGATAAATTATTTTTATTAATATCTAACATAGCAACCCCTTTTTCCTTATGTTTGGTACATAAGCTAAATTATAGCAATTTTTGCTTATATAGCATGATTTCTTTAAAAAAAAATATAATTAAAAAGAGGTATGAAGGTAGATAAATCATTTTTGAAATATAAAATTGAAAGAGTAGAGTGGTAGGTTAAATCAAAAAATAAATCAAATTTATAGCGGAGGTAAAATGTCTGATATAGTGTATTTAGACGGTCACTTTGTACCTAGAGAGCAGGCTAAAGTATCTGTTTTTGACCGTGGTTTTTTATTTGCAGATGCAGTTTATGAAGTTACTGCGGTTATCGATAGTCAACTAATCGACTTTAGCGGGCATTTCCAACGATTACAACGATCATGTAAAGAATTGGGTTTATCGATTCCCATTACTAAAGATCAATTAATTAATATTCATCATCAGCTTATCGAAAAAAATAATCTTCATGAAGGGCTTATTTATTTGCAAATAACTCGAGGTACAGATTCCTCTCGTTTTTTTGATTTTCCACCTTCATCCGTCTCTTCCACAATAGTGGCTTTTGTTCAACATTCAACAGTGGTTAATCACCCTAATGCAAAAGAAGGGATTTCAGTGATCAGTGTTGAAGATATTCGTTGGCAACGTTGTGATATAAAAACCGTTGCCCTATTAGCTGCTTGTTTAGCCAAACATCAAGCACATCAACAAGGTGCTGATGATGCCATTTTAATTAAAGAAGGCTATATAACAGAAGGTAGTTCAAGTAATTTCTTTATTGTTAATCATGATAATGAAATTATTACACGGCCACTGAGTCAGGATATTTTACCAGGTATTACACGCCAAGCGATTATTCAATTAGCGAAAGAAGAAGGGCTTAAAATAATAGAACGCCGATTTACACTTGATGAGGCGAAAAAAGCCAAAGAAGCTTTTATTAGCTCAGCGACTACATTAATTTGGCCAGTTATTTCAATCGATAATCAAGATATTAATCAGGGTGCAGTTGGGCATTTATCCCAACGGTTACGAGAGATTTACCTTGATAAAACACTTAAAAAATAATTGACTAGACAGATATTCTTTATCAAATTTATCGCACTGCTTTCAGATTTTTATTGTTATATAGCAGTGCGGTAAATTTATCATTTATTCTGTTAATCATTATCTGATAATTTCACTTCTAAAGGTAAAACAATAATAAAACCAATCCCTTTATTATTTAATCCTTCAGTAATAATTAGCGATGCTTGAATTTTTTTAGCGAGATTTTGTGCAATAGATAGACCTAATCCGCTGCCTGTTGCGTTAGAGCCAGGAACGCGATAAAAACGTGAAAATAGAGCATTGATATGTTCTTTTGCGACACCAGGGCCATTATCACGCACAATAACATGGATCCCTTCCACGTATCGATTCTCAATAGTTACCTCAACTTGACTACCTTTAGGGCAATATTTTATGGCATTATCAAGCAGATTATTAAATATAGAAAGTAAAGCCTGTTTATCGGTTTTAATCGTCAAAGCGTGGCCTTCATTAAGTGATAACTCAATATTTTTAGTAATCGCATAAGGAACGTGTTGTGCTATTGCATTTCCAATGACGTTATAGATATCAAGAGATTCTATTTTTAATGGGAAGTTGTCACATTCTAGTCGCGCTAAATCAATTAATTGATGAGAAAGAGCAGCTGCTCTATCAAGAGATTGTTTCATATCATCAATAATTTCTTCTCGCTCTTGCTGATCATCGACTAAAGAGAGTAAGTGTAATTGAGCAATAACTGCAGCTATTGGTGTTCTTAATTCATGAGCTGCATCTGCCATAAATTGTTTTTCACGAATATTGGCCTCGTCAATTCTGGCCATTAATTGGTTTAGTTCTTTAAAGATAGGGCGAATTTCTTTAAATTGTTGGCTTACATTAATTGGTGTTAAGTTACGCGGTTTGCGATTGGAGATAAGTTCAGCTGCTTGTCTTAAAGGCCGTAAACTAAAATATGCGGTAATTAAGATTGCAAAAATAACAGTTGCGAGAATAAATAAGAAAGGAATAAAGGTGCCTTCAACGGGGTTACCAATAACATGGCCTCTGTCTTCAACTGATTCACCAATAAAGACTTTTATTTTATGTTTTTCTCCCCAACTAAAAGAAAGTATCCATTTTTCACCAGCGACAGACACTTTTTCTGATGCTAATGAAAGTACTCTTGTAGGGATAGGCAACTCAGGGCGGTTAGTATAAATTAACGTATTATTTTCATCTAAGGCAATAAACCATGGTAGATATTGTAGTTCATCATCTTCACCATTAAGCATGGCATCGATATACATACCTTGTAAATTATGAGCGACTTCTTTGATAACTTCAGGTTGGTCAG
Source organism: Proteus penneri (assembly GCF_022369495.1). Taxonomy (NCBI): domain Bacteria; kingdom Pseudomonadati; phylum Pseudomonadota; class Gammaproteobacteria; order Enterobacterales; family Morganellaceae; genus Proteus; species Proteus penneri. The sequence goes on along the minus strand of NZ_CP059690.1, from coordinate 1,974,802 downwards.
CCACAATCTCTAAGGTATTAGCAAAACCCTCAGCAATAATTTCTTGCTGTTTGTTGTAAACTTTTTCGAACTCAGCAAGATAATCAAATTGTATCCAAGCTAACCAAACGCCCCAAAGCATAATTATGGAGATAATCTGAAGGACAATGGTGTAAATAAAGAAGGAGCGGATTTTCATTTAATTAGTTTCTTTTTTTAATAAATAACCTACGCCACGAACCGTGATAATACGTTCTTTACCTATTTTTCTCCGTAAATTATGCATATGCACTTCAAGGGAATTACTTTCAATTTTATCGTCTAAACCAAATAAACGTTGTTCCAACTCTGATTTACGCACCACATTGTCAGTATTACGCATTAATTCATATAATAGTTGATATTCTTTACCTGATAATAAAAGCAATTCGTCATTTAAAGTGACTTGATGGTTTGCTGGATTAAGTTGTAAATCGCCAATAGACCATATTTGTGAAGAAAAACCGGCCATTCTACGACTAACCGCTTTTACGCGAGAAATCAGTTCTGGCATAGCAAAAGGCTTTGGTAAGAAATCATCTGCACCTGAATCTAATGTTTGTACTAAATTATCAATTTGAGTGCGGGCAGTTAAATTGATAATCGGGATTTTCTCGCCATTTTTTCTAAGTGCAATCAGTTCATCCTGCCCCTCACCATCAGGTAGGCCTAAATCTAATAGCATTAAATCAAAAGGACGCTGACTTAATTGAACACGAGCATCTGCAAGCAATCTGACCCAACATGGCTGAAAACCAGCAATTTCAAGCCCGCGACAAAGTGCTTTACCGAGTTGTAAATCGTCTTCAACCAATAAAATATTCATGATAATACCTATCTAAAATTGTCTTAAGAAAGTATAAGAGCCAAATAAAAATTGAGCAATATAATAAAATGCAAAGCAAGGTTTGATTAATGAACTCTTAATGTAAGATAAATTTTTATTTAATATGTATTACTAAAAATAAATGACTGGAATTTTTAGAAATAAATTGAGGTAAGTATGCCACTTATTTCATGTTTATCGCATTAAGGCATTTAATATTAAAGATGTATTTAGATAGAATCCGTGTAATAAACACTAATGTGAATAATAAATATCTCGTCTTATTATGCTAAAGTAACTTAAATACTTTATTTAAACTACTTTAGATTTAAAAGTGAAGTCTATTATAAAATGATATTCAATAAATAAGGTTTCATTTTTAAAATAATATAAATATAAAACATTGATTTCATTGGTTAATATAGCTATCAAATTGATGTCTTATTCTTTTATTAAAAATAAATAGTTGTTTTAATATATCCCTGTTGTACAACATTTTATTAGATTTAAATTATTTACTTGATTCATCTATACTCTTGCAATAAATATTAACTACTTGAAAAGGAATTTAATTTTTAATAAAAGGAATTTATATGAAATTAGATGGTGTTATTTAGTATAAATTAAATCATTCTGTGTCAGAAATGCTCCCAACCCTCTGGGAGCATTTCACATGATGTTATTACTTATAAAGTGAGTTATCCCACAATATTAAGTTAAATGGCAAATTTAATGGTACCACCAATAACATATCATTAGCCCAATGTTGAAATAGCCAATAACTTTTTGGCATTAATGTATATTTTGTGTCGTCAATAATTGTTGTTTTATCTTACTGATAACGAACAGAAATTTGTATTTTTCCATTTTTACTTATTGGTGAAACCTGCCAAATTTAATGATTAATTAGCAAAATGATCAGTAATTGATACTGATCTTTTTGTTTTTCACAATGTGAAGTAAACCATCGCCTAAATGCATAAGATCCGATAGCCTTAAACTTGTATATTTAAATAGTATATACAAGTGTGAAGATATTTTTCTTTGCATAAATTCTTATTGGTAGCAGGAGGCTTTAAATGAGTTTGTTGTTCTCCCCTAAAAAACTAGGCCCCCATCAGTTAGATAACCGTATTATCGTTGCACCTATGTGCCAATATTCAGCACAAGAAGGTTACCCGACAGCATGGCACACTATTCATTATGGGCAACTAGCACTATCTGGTGCGTCGCTAGTGATTGTTGAAGCAACTGCGGTTGAGCCAAGAGGTCGTATTAGTTATAAAGATTTAGGCATTTGGTCTGATCAACATGGCAATGAATTAAAAAAACTTGTTGATAATATTAAGCAATATTCACCTGCAAAAATGGGTATACAGATTGCACATGCAGGACGTAAAGCATCGACCGATTTACCTTGGAATGGCGGAGCATCATTAGCGCCAGGAACTCCTAATGGATGGCAAAAAGTTGCACCTTCAGAAATTCCTTTTGGAAAAAATCATCAGCCTCATGCTCTGGCTATTGATGAAATTGAAGAAATAAAACAAGCTTTTGTTGATGCTGCGAGAAGAGCTGAGTCAGCAGGATTTGATGTTATTGAGATCCACGGTGCTCATGGGTATTTATTGCATGAATTCTTATCTCCATTATCAAATCACAGAACGGATCAATACGGTGGCGATTTCAATAATCGTAGTCGGTTATTGGTGGATATCTTTGTGGCTGTGAAAAATGCAGTTTCTGATAATGTCTGTGTCGGTATCAGAATTTCTGCGACTGATTGGGTGGAAGGTGGTTGGGACTTAGAAAGTACGATTGCGTTAACACAACATCTTGAAGAATTAGGTTGTCATTATATTCATGTTTCTTCTGGTGGATTATCAGAAAAACAAGAAATTAAACTGGGTCCTAATTACCAAGTACCATTTGCCCAAGCAATTTATAATGAAACGCAACTACCTGTTATTACTGTTGGTTTAATTACCGAGCCAGAACAGGCCGAAGCCATTTTGCTTACAGAGCAAGCTGACTTTATCGCTTTGGGTCGAGGTATTCTTTATGATCCTCGCTGGCCTTGGCATGCGGCAGAAAAACTCAAACAAACCATCAAAGTAGCGCCTCAATACTTACGTTGTGCGCCTCATGGTAGCAAAGACTTTTTTAAATAGTGATATTAAGCCACGGGAAATAACAGAGGGTTATTAAGGGTATCCGTGGCTTTTTCTTTAATAACCTTTATGATGGTGCGGATAAACTGCAAGCATAATCGTATTGTGTTGTAAAAATAGGTCGTAAACAAGATGAAAAAGAATCCTTTATTGCTTCAACCAAGGATTGCCTAAGACGATGTGTTTTGAATGCGAACACATCATCAGAGAATTAAGCATTCTTTGATGGCTCATTAATTTATTACGAGTCATATTATGAAAAATAAACATTGGTCACGTGTAGAATATCTGCACGAAACAGTTAAAAATCAAAATATTATCATTAAAGGGCAACACAGTTATTACAGTGATTGTTGGGATGATGGTTTTGAAACTTCTGTTGTTCGTTATCTTTATGGTGATGAAGTTAGCCTGCAATGGGAGCCATTGTGGGAAATTGATAAATTATATGTTGGTGATTATGTCTGTATTGGCGCACAGGCGGTTATATTAATGGGTGGAAATCATACTCACCGTATGGATTGGTTTTCACTCTATCCTTTTATGGATAAGCTTGAGGAAGCCTATATTGGTAAAGGTGATACTCATATTCATGATGGTGTATGGATAGGAATGCGTGCAATGATAATGCCCGGTGTGACGATTGGAGAAGGTGCTATTGTTGCGGCTAATAGTGTTGTTTCCAAAAATGTTGAGCCTTATAGCATTGTGGGAGGGATACCCGCTCGACACCTTAAATATCGTTTTGAGCCAAAGGTTATTGAGCAACTTTTATCTTTAAAGATTTACCAATGGTCGGAAAAGAAATTTGAAACACTTAGACCTCTTTTATGCCAATCATCAATTGATAAATTATTAATCGCAGAAGCACAATTTATTGAATAATGCTAACCCCCTAAACAGAAATAAGTTTAGGGGATTTACTTAGTGTTTCGTTTAATAAATGGCATTATTATTTCTAGATTAGAGATACCCTTTATTTGATCATTATCTCAAAAGTAAAAAATTTTTATTCTTTGTAAATAGCGAATAAATTTATTTGAATTTTATTTCCTTTTTTCATCAATATTCTTTAGTTATTGATTATTATTTAAATATGAATCAAGTAGAGACTTTTTATTTATAATAAAGTTAATTGTATTGTGATGTTATTATCTTTAATTAATAGAGTTTCAATTTATTATTAGTTTATTTTATAATATATATAATGTGTAAAAAATAAAATACATATTACTCTATATATGAGTTAATTAATTATGGAGTGATGTGGATATGATTAAAAATAAATATTTTAAGGTGAAACTATTAGTTATTTCATTATTATCATCACCTTTATCTTATGCAAATAATACGACCTTATTAGGTGTAAATAGTAGAGCCGATGGTAATGAATCTACGGCAGTTGGATACAATACGTGGGCACATTCTGATCAATCAACGGCAATTGGTGCTAATGCAGGAGCCGAAGGCGAAAATGCAACTGCAATAGGTCATAAAAGTACAGCTATTGGTGATAATGCGATGTCATTGGGAAGTGGTGCTATGGCTATTGGAGAAGGTTCTCTTTCTATTGGAACACAAGCTTATAGTGAAAATAAAGATTCAATTAGTATAGGGAGAGGGGCAATAAATAACGCTGAAAATGGTGTTATTTTAGGTAGTGGTAGCCACCTTTCTGATAATGCAGATAATTCAGTTATTATTGGTAGCAAATCTTCCGGATCAGCAAGTAATGCGATTATATTAGGCGATAACAGTAGTAATAATCGTAATAATACATTATCAATCGGCAGTGATAAAAATCAGAGACAAATTATTAATGTTGCCGCAGGAACTGAAGATACCGATGCGGTTAATATTTCTCAATTAAGGAAAGAAAAAAATAATATTCTTATTGAGACAGATGAGCGTATTAATGAAAATAATAAAGTAATAACAGAAAATATTATAAAAGCAAATGAAACAGTCTTAAAAGAAAGTGAATTAAAGGCAAAAGCATTTGCTGAAAGTGCAGAAAAAAAATCAAATCAATATACTGATAATAAAATCAAAGAACACCAAGATAATACAGTTAGTTATATCAATGAAGTTAAAAATGAAATTTATCTTTATAATGAAGACAGGTTATCTGATGTTAGGGTAGATGCTGAAAATTATACTAATAATAAAGTTAATAATATGAAAGAAGGAATCGAAAAAAACATAAATACTAGAGTTGCTGAATCTGAAAATAAGAGTAAAGAATACACTGATTTTAAAGTGAATGAGCATGATAAAAAAATAGTTAAACATGTTGATAATATTAAAGATGAAATGACTTTTTTAACAACTCGAAAGGTTAATGCATCAGAAAAAAATGCTAACAGTTATACAGATATTGAGATCAGTAAAATAGCATCAGGTGTGGAAAGGCTGATTGGAAAAAATAATGCGAAATTAACCAAAGAACATCAAAATTATGTTACCCAAAAAGGAAATGAGTATATTTATGTGACTAACACGATAATTAATGAAAGAGATGAATCGCTGAAGGAATATATCGAAAAATCAAAAAATGATTCTATCTCTATCGCAAATGAATACACCAATAATAAATTTAAAAATATCTTTCTTGATAATGATATTGCACTTAAGAATATGGATAATAAAATTGATAAGGCAGACAAAAGGGCAAGTGCGGGCATTGCTTCTGTCGCAGCGATGGCTAATATTCCTTACGTGACTAATCACACATTTAGTTTAGGTGTGGGAGTGGGTAATTATCGTGATGCGAATGCATTGGCAACCGGTGCCCAGTATCAAATAACAGAAAGTGCCATTATTCGCGTTTCTGCTTCATGGAACACAGAAGATCGCGGTGTTGTCGGCGGCGGTGTTTCTTATGGCTGGTAAAGCACTTTTGTATTGTATTCGATAGAATGAAAATTAGGGATAAGGCTGTTTCTTTTTTATTTATCTACTGGCTTTTATACCTTCGATTTGAATAATAAAGATAACAGCCTTTGTTTTCTATAATGAGTAAATTATGATCTATCTTCATTCTGGTGGTGGTGTTTTTGAAAAACAAGTAAGAGTTAATAAAATAGCAACGGAAAAAGCGCAAGAAATTGCTAAAAATAAGATAAAACAAGTGGCACAACTTAGCACTTTTGCAGATTTTCCTGTTGATATTGAAGATGTCGGGGTGATATTACTGATTGAACCCACTATTGAATTCGCGCTGGAAGTGGGGCGATTGTATTCACAATCAACGGATATTGTTATTGCTGAAAGTGCAATAGTGGGACGGAAACTGACTTTGTGTCAGATTGAATTTGTGGTAACAAAAATCTGTGTTCTGTGATTTTTTAGATTTATTCAGTTATCCACATTAATTGTGGATAACTCTTGTCTTACATGTTAGTAATCTTATTATTTATTGATTTTATTGGTTATTTTGTTTTGATTGAAAAATATCCATCTAAATTAATGTTATTAATACTTTGTTATTATTAAAAATAATAAAAAACTTAATAAAATAGTGTAGTTTTTAATTAAGAAAGATAAAAAGTATGACAAATCTCTCTATAAGATATTATTTATCGAATAATGGAGTTGGTTTTCCGTCATGATCAACCGCAACAAAATTAAACTGACCGTGGATCACTTCTTCACGACCTTCTGCGTACATATCTTCAAGAAAAATAGAAACATTTACCGTCAAACTTGTACGACCAACACGAATAACTTCACCTACTAATTCAATAATCGTCCCGGATGGAATAGGGTGATTAAAATTTATTTTTTCAGTTGAAACTGTCACTAGGCGTTTACGGCTAAAACGAGTGGCGGTAATAAATGAAACTTCATCCATCCAAGCTAATGCTGTGCCACCAAAGAGTGTTGAGTGGTGATTAGTCGTAGTAGGGAATATGACTTTAGATACACGGGTGATTGAATTTTTAATTTTATCTTGTAGTTCAAGAGATAAGTCAGAGATGGACATAACAATAAAGCCTTCTTTTTATACTGTAGGGAGAAATTGCCCACAGTATAAAATAGAGTAAATTGAAAGCAAAGTAGATGAAGGGCTGATTATATCGCTCATAATTAAAAGGTTATTTCACCAGTTAAAAAGAGTACAGCCTCTCCTGTCAGTAAAACACGATTATCTTTTAGCGCACAGTCGATATTTCCACCTCGTTTTGAAACTTGCCTTGCTTTTAATTGTTTTTTATTGAGTTTATTACTCCAAATTGGCGCTAATACACAGTGAGACGTACCAGTAACGGGATCTTCATTTACCCCTTTTACGGGGGCAAAGAAACGAGAAATAAAATCAAAAGGAGAGTGGCCTTTAGCTGTGATAATCACGCCGGGTAAATCTAACTGTGCGATTTGAGAGAAATCAGGTTGATAACTAATCACTGTTTCAGGATCAGATAAAAAGCAAACATAACGATCACGCGCTTGCCAAACTTCATCTATTTGTAATGCTAATTTTTCTTCAATCGCTGATTTTATACCGTTATTCAACGTCGCGGGTATGGCTGGGAAATTAAGTGTAAAGAGAGTGCTTTGACAAGAAACAGTGAGTTCACCCGAAAGAGATTGGAATTTAAAGAGATCATCAGGGGACTGTTTTATCGTTTTTAGTACAAAAGCAGTGGCCAATGTTGCGTGTCCACAAAGGGGAACTTCAATTTTAGGTGTAAACCAACGAATATGGTCGCCAACTAAAAAAGCGGTTTCAGGTAAATTAATCTCACTAGCAAGAGTAATTAAGGTGTTATCAGGCAACCATTCTTCTAATAAAACGACAGCCGCAGGATTTCCTGAAAAAGGTAGAGAGGAAAAAGCATTAACATAATAAATAGGAAGAACAGTCATCGCATTACCTTAGTGATAAACTATCAACAAATAGAAAGTAATGAGATTAAGTGTTTTAAATATTAGGTGCAATACTTAAAAACAGTGTTTAAATTGTAGGATATAACAGTAAAAAGCCATGCCTAACTAATTAGACATGGCTTCAATAACGAGCAAGTGAAATTAAGCTTGTGCTTTCTCTTTGCTATCTGCGCTTTGTAAAATCTTACGAACTGGAATAATCAGTGCAGCAAGAACAACGGCACAAATAACCAGAGCGATAGAAACATGAGAGAAGAAATCAGGCATCACATCCAATTTGTCTGGACGAATATTTCCCCCCATTAAACCAGCAGCTAAATTACCTAATGCGCTTGCACAGAACCATAATCCCATGACCTGACCACGCATTTTAGCTGGAGCTAAAATAGTCATTGTAGCAAGACCAATAGGACTTAAGCACAATTCACCCAATGTTAGTAATAAGATACTGCCAATTAACCAAAGTGGTGAAACGCCTTGTCCTGTTGCAATAACACTTTCAGATGCAAACATCATGACGGTAAAGCCACCCGCTGCAAATAAAATACCAATCACAAATTTAGTCATACTGCTTAAATTCATATTATTACGTGCCATCATTGGCCATAACCAGCTAAATACAGGCGCAAGAATAATAATAAACAGGGCATTAACAGATTGGAACCAAACTGCTGGGATCTCAAAACCCATAAAGTTTAAGTCAGTATAGTCGTTGGCAAATAAATTAAATGATGTCGGTTTTTGTTCGAATGCAGACCAGAAAAGGGCTGCTGAAACCAGTAATAGGAAACAAACAAATAAGCGAGAACGGTCACTACTGCTTAATCCAGCAAATAGGAATAAATAGATAAAATAGGCGATAACACTACCGGAAATCACATAAACCATAAAGTTAGCCACAACAACTGGGTTAAAAGGAATAACACCAGAAATGATAAGACCAACAATTGCCATAAGAACGACAGATAACGCTAAAATCCATTGACCGACATTACGACGAACAACCGTTGGGCGATCCCAACTTGAATCTAAACCCACTTCGCTATCAAAGCGACGCATGGTCGGTACTGCGTAAAAGCGGAAAATCAGTAACGCAACAAGCATACCAATCCCACCGATACCAAAGCCCCAATGCCAGCCATAATCACGCACTAAGAAACCGGTGATGAGTGGTGCAATAAATGAACCCATATTGATACCCATATAAAATAAGGAGAATCCACCATCACGGCGAGTATCATCCTTTTTATATAAGGTTCCTACCATCACAGTTACGCAGGTTTTAAATAGTCCTGTACCCAATACAATCAGTAATAAACCGATAAAGAACAGATTTTGTGACCAAAACGCTGAAAGTGCGATGGATAAGTGCCCTAACGCGATAAAGATAGAGCCATACCATACAGCTAGGCGTTGACCTAACCAGTTATCAGCTAGCCAACCTCCAGGTAACGAGGTTAAATAAACACCGCCTGCGAAAATACCCACAATAGCAGATGCCTGCTCTCTGGGGATTTCCATGCCACCCTCATAAACGGTTGCCGCCATAAATAGAATTAATAATGGGCGAATACCATAGAAAGAAAAGCGTTCCCACATTTCGGTGAAGAAAAGAGAGCTTAATGGATATGGGTGGCCAAAGAAAGTTCGGCTAGATTTTGAGTGAGTAGATTGCATCTTAAATTCCCAAAAAAAACCTCTACAGGTCGTTTGCAAGTAAAAAGAACAAAATATTAGCTAGTGGTTGAACAAAATTATTTCATTCTGTTATCAATATCCACTGCATTTAATTAATATATTTTTAACATACTTTTGTCGTAATTTAGTGACTAAAAGTATATTTAATACTTTATAAACCATTTTTTGGTGCAAAAGTCGATAAAAATCTCATTTTGCAATAGTTAACCTTGCAATTTTTTGAAAAAAGAGGACAAGAAGATTTTAGAGGTCTTAACAAATAGGTATTGAGAATATTCTTAATAAACAACAAATTACAAAAAACAGAATAAAAAAAGTAACAATTAGGCCTTTAAATGTAAAAGTATAATTTTTTGAAGAAAAAAAACTATTAACTGATCTGATTTGTAGATTTTTTGACTACTTTTTTTGTGGCGTTCTAAAGCTTAACCAAGAATAAATGAGATTAAAAAAGACAACGGCTGCGGTGAAATAAAAAACAGCTCTAAATCCATAGCTTGCAGCAACAAAAGCACCCATTAACGGACCTGTAACATTTCCAACATCTCTTAGTGCTTGGTTATAACTAAAAATGCGACCCGCAATAGCTGGGGTAATATTATAGAGAATAAGCGTTTGTACGGCAGGTAACATAGCTGCATTGACCGCACCAAGTAAAAATCGTAATGCACCAAGTTCCCAATAATTACTGACCAATGCCATTGGAATCAGCATAAAAATAGAGAGCCCGAGGGTAAAAATAAGGACTTTATCAGGGCCAATTCGGTCACCTAGCTTACCAAAACGAGGTGCGCTGATCAGAGCCGCAATACCCGGTACGGAGGCGACAACACCACTGATAAAGGCAAGATTGCTGACTGAACCTGTTAATTCACGAATATAAAGTGTCAAAATAGGTGTAACAGAGCCTGTTGCTATTTGAATAATCATTGTGGTGAAAAACAGGCATACAACGAGCCTTTTATTTTTAAGTGATGAAAAGACCTGTTTTGTGGTTAGTGCGTCTTTTTTAGAAACAGGCGTGAAGTTTTCACTCACGAAAAAGAGGGTGACTAAAAAGCAAATAAATAAAACCGCTGAAGTAATAAAGAAGACAGGTCGTAAACCGTAGAGATCGGCAAGCATACCACCAATTAAAGGGCCTATTAATGCGCCACTCACTGCGCCTGTTGAAAGTGTACCTAATGCCCAGCCGCTTTTTTTAACCGGAACTTGGGTTGCAATTAACGCATTTGCATTTGGAACAAAGCCACCTAATATACCAAGCAAGGCTCGCAGTACTAATAATTGCCATATATTTTGAGCAAATCCGATTAATACCATTACAATCGCCATACCAAGGGCAGAACGTAACAGCATTAATTTTCGACCTTTTCTATCCGATAATTTCCCCCAAAAAGGCGCTGCAATGGCAGAAAAAAGGAAGGTAATACTAAATGCAACACCCGTCCAAAGATTAAGCTCTTCATGATCGGTTATACCTAATTCTTCAACATATAAAGGAAGAAAAGGCATAATTAAACTAAAACCTGCGCCAGTTAAAAAACAACCAAACCAGACAATATAAAGATTACGTTTCCAAGAATTATTTCGGGGCTTGAGATCCATGTTACTCCTTTAGCCGAGAACGAGAGAGTAAACCAAGAAAATAGGCTGAACATAACCGTGGTGACGTTGAATATTGTGACAACGCATCGGTCTTCTTATTTATAGTGAATAAGAATATAGCCATGATACAGAATAAGTGCGATAGGTCTTGCTCTTATAATGTGTTTTTGCAGGAGTTTACAGCTTGTGCTGTTGCTGATTTTATTATTGTTGCTTCAGCGTGTTGTCATATTAAAAAGTGGCTGCTTTAGAATAAAACAGCCACGTTGTGATTAGTGTACTTTCTTTATTTCGTTATATAAAGAAGCGTCACCTTCTGGGCGAGTTTTAAAGCGACGATGCAACCACATATATTGGTCAGGAGCGCGTAAGATTTCTTGCTCTATTACTTTATTCATAGCATTCGCGGCATTTTCTTCGCTATCAAGTGGGAAGTTTGCTACTGCCGGTGAAATAATCAACTCATATCCTTTGGCTTCGGGTAATCGCTTAGGAGTAAATGGAATTAAAGCCGGGTTTCCCGTTTTTGCTAGAATATAGGTGCCTGTTGTTGTCGCTGCTTTATCAACAGCAAATAATGGAACAAAAACACTTTTACGTGGGCCATAGTCATGATCTGGGGCATACCAAAGGATCTCACCTGCTTTAAGGTTGCGGATCATTCCTTTTAGATCTTTTCTATCAAGCATAAATTTATTGGAGCGTAATCGACCCCAAGTTTGTAGCCAATCCATAACTGGATTGTCATTTGGACGATAAACACCAATACCGGGATTTAACATACCAAAAATACGAGCGCCTAATTCTAAAGTTAGAAAGTGGATCCCAACAACAATAATGCCTTGACCTGTTTCTTGTACTTTTTGAATATTCTCTCTGCCACTGACTTTAACCCAGCGTTTTACACGCCAATCAGGCCAAAACCAAGCCATACCTGTTTCAAATAATCCCATACCCACAGATTCGAAGTTTTTATTCACTAAGGCTTCGCGTTCACTCTTAGGCATTTGTGGAAAACAGAGTTCGAGATTACGTTCTGCTATTTGGACTCGTTTTTTTAAAAAAACCTTTGAAAGACGTCCTAAACGCGTGCCTAACCAATAAATAACAGGATAAGGGAGCAGAACCAGAATATAAAGTAATCCGATCCCAAACCAAGTCAGCCAATATTTAGGCTGCAAAAATGATTTTTTAAATGGAGGTGACTTTATCATAAGCCTATCTATTTACTCTTTTTCCAATGAATATTTTATATTGTGACATTTTTTAGTGCAGATAAGAAATTTTGTCATAAATTAGGTGAAACTATTTTGATACCTTGTAGCGCTGTAACTAGCTCAGCAATATTTTTAGCTGCCATTTTATCCATCACTTTTGCACGATGTACTTCGACTGTTCTGATGGAAACACAAGCCACTTCCGCAATTTCACGATTCATTAATCCTTGAATGACATAATAGGCAATGTCTTTTTCTCTTGGCGTTAATGAAGCATAACGGCGACGAATATCATGTGCGGTAAAACGGGTATTAGTTTCAATAAATGCGGCATCTAAGGCAGATAACAGTGCATGGCTATCAACGGGTTTTTGTAAAAAATCAATAGCGCCTTTTTTGATCTCCTCAACGGCCATAGGAATATCACCATGTCCGGTTAAAAAAATGACAGAAAGTGTACTGTGTTTATCAATTAAATGCTGGTGGACTTGTCTACCGTCAGGTTTTGGCATCCTCATATCTAATAATACAACGCCTTGTTGATAAAGATTGACGTTGTTAATAAAAAACTCGCTATCATTCCAGACATGGGCAGAGTAACCTAAACTTTCTAATAAAAACTGACACGCATCAGTGACAGCAAGATCATCATCAACAAGATGAATAGTTGGCATTTTTTCTCCATTATTTATTTTTGTTAGGGAAAATAAGGGTGATTTTTAATCCAATTTTATTTTGCTCATTATTTTGATTTTCAATATGAATATCAGCGCCTTGAGAAAGTAATAAACGTTGACAAATGACTAAACCTAGTCCAAGACCTTCCATTTTTGTTGTTTGGAATGGGGCAAAGGGCTGTTCAAGTTGGCTGTCGGTCATTCCACCTGCATCATCTTCAATAACGATAAGCAGCCGATCAGGCGCCTTATGGGTGCTAATTTTTAGTACTTTAGTGCCAGCTTGGAGACTATTAGTGATTAAATTCGATAAAATTTGCTCTAATAATGTTTCAGGTAAATACAAGGTATCATGTTTATCAATATGGGTGACCAGTGAAACCTGTGGGTATTTCCCTTCTACGCGTAAAAGCTTCCAGATATGTTGGATACATTCCGCAATATTTTGATGAGAAAGCGAAATTGTATCGGTATTAGGTGTTTGTTTTCCAACCCATAAACGTAGATTTCTAATGATATCAGCACCGCGTTGTGCTTGTTTATCTATTTGTTGCAATGCAGGTAGCAATGGGTGCGATTCATTCTCTTTTTTAAGGCGAATAACGCTTCCTTGTGCATAGCTTTTTATCGCAGAAAGTGGCTGATTAAGCTCATGAGCAAACCCTGAAGCCATTTCTCCCAATATGTTTAAGCGTTGAGCGTGTTCTAACTCTTCTTTTTGCTGTCTTAATCGATTGTGTGCATGTTCCAATTGGCGACTACGACGTCTCACTAAATAACTGACCCAGACTTGATTTAGTATGAGAAAAAGGATAGCGGCTAATGAAAGACCAATAATAAATTGGTGTTGAATCGCCCAACTTTGTGCATCTTGCCAGAGTTGTCTTTGTCGAGGGTGCTGATTTACTTCTCTTAATAGTGTCTCAACTTGGGTATGTGATGCTGGAGCCCCCCATTTCATCGGCTTACTATCCTCCGTGAGTAAAATTCGTGTGACTTTATCAACTAACTCATCAGGAACGGTATCTAGTGCAGCAAATGACCAATTAGGGTAGAGCGGTGTACTAGTTAAACAAGGTGTGTTGGTTTGGTAGGTGATCACTGGCCGATAATCACTTTTTTTTATTAATCCCTCACTATCCATATTTTCCAACAAACAGACGGGGATAATTGCAGCATTAATATCTTCATCTCGTAAAAGGTAAAGCAAAGCATCAGCAGGAAAACCGGTGAAACGTAATGTGAAATCTTTATCAGGATCAATCCCTTGCTCTTGTAGCGCTTTATAACCTAAAAGGTATCCACCAAACGCATCGGGTGCAATGGCTCCGACACGTTTTCCTATTAGCTCGTTAACAGAAGTAATTGGACTATCGTTACGGACTAAAATTAGGCTACCAATGACATTTCTTGTTGTGTTATCAGGCTCATAGCCGGAGTGTAATGAGAGCAACCAACGTAACGGAAATGCATTATCTAATTGAATAAATTGCGCTGGATTTGTTAGTAAGAAATCAACGTTTTTTTTCGCTACCGCTAATTTCATTTCTTCAAGATTTAAAGGAACTAATACAAAGTTTTCTGTTGGGAGATGTTTATTCAATGTATCAACAAGTGGGTGCCAATGCCTTTGAGTTGATGCATCTCCTCGTAGTGCTAAAACGCCGATCGTCCACTCTTTTGCTGCGGCTTGTAAAGGAAGGATAAAAAAGAGCAGTAATAACCCGATGGTAACTGCATGTTTTTTCCCAATTGTCTGTTTTATCGTCATAAATATCTAATGTTAAATATTGTTTTGGATCAAGTTCGCACAGGGTATGTGGTAAACCACAATAGGTGCCGTCTTCAGTAATTTTTACAATGCTCTTATAACAAAACACATACTTTTTACTTTCTATTTCCTTCACTCATTGTGAGCTTGTGTTATTGAGTGATACTGGAGACAAATATGGATCTTGGAAAACGAAAATTTTTACAACAATTAGGGGTCCTTACTGCGGGTGCTTCAATAGTTCCTTTAGCTGAAGCCGGCATTAAATTATCGCCTGAGCGTCGTGAAGGCTCAGAAGATAAACGTTACGGAATGCTGATTGATTTACGCCGTTGTGTAGGATGCCAGTCCTGTACAGTAAGCTGTAATATTGAAAATCAGACTCCTCAAGGACAATTTAGGACGACAGTAAACCAATATCAGGTTGCTATCAAGGGGCAAGAAGGGATCACGAATGTCTTACTGCCTAGATTGTGTAACCATTGTGATGAACCGCCTTGTGTACCAGTTTGCCCTGTTCAAGCCACTTTCCAACGTAAAGACGGCATTGTCGTCGTTGATAATGAACGTTGTGTTGGTTGTGCTTATTGTGTTCAAGCATGTCCTTATGACGCACGCTTTATTAATCACTCAACACAAACAGCAGATAAATGCACGTTCTGTGCGCATCGCCTCGAAGTTGGATTGCTACCTGCGTGCGTTGAATCTTGTGTCGGTGGTGCTCGTATTATCGGCGATATGAAAGATCCTAATAGCACTATCAGCAAAATGCTGCGTACACATGAAAAAGAGCTGAAAGTATTAAAACCAGAAAGTGGCACATTGCCACAAGTTTTCTATCTCGGCCTCGATGATGCATTTGTACAACCGTTAGAAGGTCAAGGACAACCCGCATTATGGCAGCAGGAGGTTCACTCATGATCCCGCAAGTCTCTCAAATTCAAGAAGTCATTGCGATCCCGCAAGAATATTTTTGGTTGCCTTGGGCTGTGCAGTATTTCTTTTTTATTGGTATTGCTTGCTGTGCAACACTTTACGCCTGTTGGCAGTGTTGGAAAGGCAGTGCAGGTAATCAACGTTTAGAAGCTGTTGCGGTATTTATTGCAGTAACCGCGGGTATTACAGCACCTCTGGCTTTAACAGCAGATTTACACCAAACAGCACGTGTGTGGCATTTCTATGCTTATCCAACACCATGGTCGTGGATGGCATGGGGCTCACTGTTACTACCATTATTTTCAGCATTTAGCATACTTTATTTTGCGGCAATGATCGTTCGCTTAGTATGGAAACGTGAATATAAATTAACTCGTTGGGTGGCATTAGCTTGCTCATTAACTGCGATTGGTTTGTTGTTATATACAGGTCGTGAAGCATCTATCTTAAAAGCAAGACCTGTGTTGTATACCTATTGGTTACCGATCCTACTGTTCTTTAGTGCAATGCAAGTACTACCAACACTACTAGCATTAGGAACACGCCGTGAACCTGTATACCAGCGTGAATTAGCGATGTGGTTTGTGAGTTCTCTGATGTTATTAGCAGTATGTACGGCTTTTTGGGTTGCTGGCGATACAATTTCAGGCCTAGCAATTAGAGAACAATTAGCGATGGGAAGTCTTGGCTGGTGGAGTGCCATAGGTGTTATCGCACTATGGGGGATCTCTGTCGTGATGGGACTTTTGATGGCAAAACAAGCACGTTCGGCTGTGTTTATTACCATCATGGCATTTGTATCAATGGGACTTGCGTGGGTATTACGCTGGTTGATGTTGATGGGGGCTCAATACATTCCCAAATATAACATCATTACAAACCCTTATGAGTTTACGCTAGGTAATGATGGACTGATGTCAATTGTCGGTACATTTGGATTGTGGATAGCGTTAACCATTTTATTTAGAGAAAGTATTCGTTGGGTTGTCAGGAGAGTGCAGCATGGCTAAGTTTACAAGACGTCAATGGCTTAAAGGTGGGTTAGTTATCGGTGGTATTGCCGCATTTGCTGCCAGTTACCGTGATGTTGCTAAACGTGCCGTAGATGGTTTAGTTGATGGCACATCAGGCAAAGTAACACTTGATAGGATCAACGGGAACTCTTTATTACCTGAAGGTAAAATTGTAAAAGACGCGAAATGGCAAGCAAATACAGAGCAATCTGTTTGTATGACCCAATGTTTTGGGTGCTGGACACAATGCGGTGTGCGTGCCCGTGTTGATAGAGCAAATAATAAAATTTTGCGTATTGCTGGTAATCCTTATCACCCACTTTCTCATGATCATCATTTTGGCTATAACATGCCAATTAAAGAAGCATTGGAAAAAATGGGGGGGGAAAGTGGGTTAGAAAACCGCTCGACGGCTTGTGCTCGTGGTGCAACCATGATGGAAAGCCTTGATAGCCCAACACGTATTCTTGAACCAATGAAACGCGTGGGTAAACGTGGTGAAGGTAAATGGAAACGTATCAGTTTTGAGCAGTTGATCCAGGAAGTTGTCGAAGGTGGCGATCTCTTTGGTGAGGGGCATGTTGATGGTTTACGTGCTATTCGTGATTTAGATACTTTAATCGATCCAAAACAACCGGCTTTAGGCCCTAAAGCGAACCAATTATTGATGACAAATGCGGGTGATGATGGACGTGATTCGTTTATTCGTCGTTTTGCTCAAAACTCATTTGGTAGTAAAAACTTTGGTGCTCACGGCTCTTATTGTGGATTAGCGTACCGTGCCGGCTCTGGTGCGTTAATGAACGATTTAAATAAAAACGCTCACGTTAAGCCTGATTGGGATTACGTTGAATTTGCTCTGTTTTTAGGAACATCACCGGCACAATCAGGTAATCCATTTAAACGTCAAGGCCGTCAGTTAGCTAACGCTCGAATTCGTGATTCGTTTAATTATGTGGTTGTTGCACCAGCTTTACCTCTAACAACGACATTAGCGAACGATCATGGTCATTGGGTTCCTGTTCAACCGGGAACGGATGCGGCTTTAGTGATGGGAATGATCCGCTGGATCATTGAAAACAAGCGCTACAATGCAGAATATCTGTCAGTACCAAGTGAAGTTTCAATGAAAAATGTGGGTGAGAAGAGCTGGACAAATGCGACTCACCTTGTGGTCAGTGATGAAAAACATCCACTTTCAGGACAAATGCTCACTACGGCACATTTAAATGATGTTGCAGAAGGGGAAGAGCAAAACTTAGTGTTATCGCTAGATGGTGAATTAGTTCCCGCAACACAAGTCGATAAAGCACAATTATTTGCTACGTATAAAGTCATTTTAAAAACAGGCGCAGAAGTGACTGTAAAATCAAGTTTTCAATTACTTGATGAAGCAGCTAAACGTATGACTCTGGCTGAATATAGCGAGCGCTGTAAAGTACCAGAAACGACCATTGTTGCATTAGGTCGCGAATTTACTGCTTATGGACGAAAAGCCGCAGTTATCTCTCATGGCGGTATGATGGGAGGAAATGGTTTTTATACTGCTTGGAGTGTGATTATGCTCAATGCACTAATAGGTAACTTAAACCTTAAAGGTGGAGTATCTGTTGGTGGCGGTAAATTTAATGGCGCAACAGACGGCCCTTGTTACAAAATGGATAGCTTTAAGGGTAAAGTGAAGCCAAAAGGCATGGTGTTATCACGCAGTAAAGTAGCTTATGAGAAATCTGATGAGTACCGTGAGCGAGTAGAAAAAGGGGAATCTCCATATCCAGCAAAAGCACCTTGGTATCCGTTTGCTGCTGGGCAATTAACTGAACAATTGGGTTCTGCGTTAGCGGGTTATCCTTATTCATTAAAAGCATGGATCACGAATATGACCAACCCTGTTTATGGGATTGCTGGTATTCGTCAAGTAATGGAAGAGCGTCTTAAAGATCCGAAGCATCTGCCTTTAATTATCGGTATTGATGCTTTTATGAATGAAACAACTGCGCTGGCAGATTATATCGTGCCTGATACACACAACTTTGAAAGTTGGGGGTTTAGTGCGCCTTGGTCTGGTGTTCAAACTAAAGCAAGTACTGCACGTTGGCCGATTATTGAACCTCGTGTTGCTAAAACAGCGGAAGGCCAACCAATTTCAATGGAAACATTCTGTATTGCCGTTGCAAAAGCCTTAGACTTACCCGGCTTTGGTGATAAAGCTATTGAAGATATGGATGGAAATTTCTATCCAATCAACAGTGCAGAAGATTACTATTTACGTGTTGCGGCTAATATGGCATTTATGGGTGAGAAACCTGTTGTACCAGCAACCAATGAAGATATTTTATTAAGTGGTGTAGATCGCATTTTACCTGCGATAACTTCAACGTTAAAAAATGAAGAAGTTCTTCAAGTTGCGTATATCTATACGCGAGGTGGCCGTTTTGCACCTTATGAAAAAGCATGGAATGGTGATGAAACAGGGCCGCAGTGGAAACAACCATTGCAGATTTGGAATGAAGAAGTGGCGAAAAACCATCATGCAATAACAGGTGAACGTTATAGTGGTTGCCCGACTTATTATCCGCCACGTTTATCGGATGGTAGCGATATTCATCAGCATTATCCTGAAGAGCAGTGGCCATTGAAATTAATGTCCTTTAAATCTCATGTGGTGAGTAGTTCAACGGGTATGATACAACGTTTACGAATGGTGAAACCGAGTAACTTGGTCGCAATTAATCCTCAAGATGGTAAAAAATGGGGGGTTAACCATGGTGATAAGGTTCGTATTGTAACACCTGGTGGGCAAGTTGAAGCTGAGATTAGCTTGCTCGATGGTGTAATGCCGGGGGTTTTAGCTATTGAACATGGATATGGGCATCAAGAGTTAGGTTCTCGTCAGCATTACTTAGATGAACAACCATTACCAATGGATAAAGGTATTGGTAGCGGTATTAACCTTAATGATTTAGGTTTTGCTGATCCAACTCGTCAAATCACTAATACATGGTTAGATTGGGTATCTGGTGCATCTGTTCGCCAAGGTTTACCCGCTAAGATTGAGCGTATAGCTTAATTCTCAATCTGGTATTGTGAATAATCACTTCACTCTTTATTAGAAGCAGAGTGAAGTGATTGCAAAACAAATCAGTTTTACTTTATTTTTTATAAGATATAACTATATTAGTTTTATTGTTTTAATATCATATATATCCTAAATACATAATAGTATAATAATTTTAAGGTGACCACCACGCATATTAGCCACCTCATTACAGTGAGTAATAATAGGAAATGGACTCCTTTTTTCTTTCTTTTGTTTATTTTTTTGATCGAAATTTAATAGGGTTATTTCTCATATATATATTTTAAAATGTTATATATAAAAAATAACTCAATTCGATTTTTTACATTAATTTTTTCTGTAATATGTCTTTTGTGTGAATATACTGTGCTACTACTAATGGATAGTTTTTTAGCGATTTGATGATTAGGTATTTCACTCATCCAATAATTAATTATTTTTTGTTCTTGTAAACTAAAAATAGAACATAATGAATGTTTATAAGTTGGAAAGAAAACTTGGCACCGAGAAGTGAACATCGATGCCTTTTCAAGCACCCAAGGAAGTATCTTTTTTGGAAGGATAAAACAGTTGTTTGTCAATGAGATAGGTCTTTCTTTATCTGGATAGTTTGCATCTAGATAAAGATAAAGCCGACAGTTCTTTGTTGAAAGAAAAAAAAGCTGCAAATGAGGGCAATATGCTATTTCCCGGCAATATCTTGTGAGATCAATAAATATGATATCTGGCATTGAGTGATTAATATAATTATTGGCTTCCTGTATAGATGGCATATCAATTATTTCATGTCTTACATTTCTCTTCTCAAAATAGTGTTTTATACCATTACGAGTAAAAAAACATTCGTCAATAATTAATACTTTCACAAATAACTTCCTTGTTTGTCGTTGTTTTAATTTATTAAAATAAAGATAACCTTATTTTATGTCAATTCGGCTTATGTGTTCTTTTCTTGAAGATATATCGAATAAAAAGGTTATGATTATTTTTCCATTAAATGGGAGTCGATTTATTAATATAACTAATTATTTTTATACTGTAAGAGCTGGCTTATATAGATATAAACAATATGTGGTAGTGGATTGGTGAGAGATAAAATGAGAACAGGAGTACCAAGTACTCCTGCTTTGCGTTCGCTATCTTTTCTAGATTTTTTTATTAATGCTTGGTGTTGACTGAAACAGAATCTTCAGATGATTCAATTTTATCAATACCTGCTTGAAGAATATGAATCAACTGCTTAGCTATGTCTGTTGTGAGCCAAAGTGTCTTATCTACAACTGCATTTTCTGGATGATGTTCGTTTTCAGGAAGATAATGCAAACGCAACATCATGGCATCGTAGATGTCAACGGTACTGATGTCCCAGCCTACAACAGGGTGTGTCTGAATAACTTCATTTTTTCTACTCATAATACCTCCTAATCATACAACCGGTTTTGACTAAGAGAGAAGCTCCCACGCAATGTGGTTACTTTTCAGTATACGAGATTTATCATGATTAAAAAGATAAATTTTTGTTGTAACAAAAAAATGTGTGCTGGCTCTGATAAAAGAGCAATGCACCATTAACAGTCTAACAAATGTTATATGGTGCATTTTAGAAAAATATCAAGGGGGTGAGATTAATCGACAGTAATATCCCAGTGAATATTTTCATTCGCTAAGAATGGGATAAGTGCTTCATCACCACAAAGGATTTGTGCTGGAGCCTCAACAGTTTTTTCAGTTAATGTGATGGTTCCTTCATTAACCGGTAAACCATAGAAACGAGGGCCATTTAGAGAACAGAAAGCTTCAAAATGTTGTAATGCATTGAGTTCTTTAAATACGGTTGCGTAAGCTGCCAGCGCGGTTGGCGCATTAAATACCCCAGCACAACCACAAGATGATTCTTTGCGATGTTGTAAGTGAGGTGCAGAATCTGTACCTAAGAAGAAGCGAGAATTTCCTGACGCAACAGCTTCTCTTAGTGCTTCTTGGTGAACGTTGCGTTTAAGAATAGGTAAGCAATATAAGTGAGGTTTAACACCACCTACCAACATATGATTGCGGTTAAACATCAAGTGTTGCGGGGTAATAGTGGCACCAAGAAACTCATTTCCTTCTAAGACATACTGAGCTGCTTCTTTAGTTGTAATGTGTTCAAAAACAATTTTTAGCTCAGGAAATTGCTTGCGTACAGGAGACATAACGCTATCAATGAAACGTGCTTCTCTATCAAAAATGTCAATGCTTGAAGCGGTTACTTCGCCGTGGATCAGCAATGGCATGCCGATTTTTTCCATCACACTTAAGATAGGATAAATCTTTGTGATATCAGATACACCATGACTTGAGTTAGTTGTTGCATTTGCAGGATAAAGTTTACAAGCAGTAAAAACACCTTGTAAGAAACCTTGTTCGACTTCTGAAGGTAGTGTGCTATCTGTTAAATAGCAAGTCATTAACGGTTCGAAGTTATCTCCGGCAGGAATAGCCGCTTTGATGCGATCACGGTAAGTGCGAGCAGCTTCAATCGTTGTAACTGGTGGAACAAGGTTTGGCATGACTATAGCTCTGCCAAAATAGCGACTGGTATAAGGAACAACAGTTTTTAGCATGTCATCATCACGAAAGTGAACATGCCAATCATCTGGACGGTGAATAGTGAGGGTGATAGGTTGTGCAGTGGTCATATACCGGCTCCGTGTGTCTTAGGAAAATCGAAAGATCAAGGATTGGATTGGACTAGGTAGTCAAGCCGGAAATGAATGCTAATACGAAAACGATTAAATAGCTACCATTTAATCGCATTTTTTTATTATATTTTTGGGAAGTGTGTAAGGTAAAACAGAGAATAAAATCAAAATGTTACGAGGGTGACACAAAGAGAAATGGCTCCTCCAACTGGACTCGAACCAGTGACATACGGATTAACAGTCCGCCGTTCTACCGACTGAACTATGGAGGAACATCATTAAGTGGCGTGTATCATATAGTGGGTGGTTTGATATGTCAAAGGACAATCGACGATATTTGTTTAAGTGCATAGATAAACGACATATTGTTCGTTTCTAAAACAGATAATCTAATTATGAGATAATAAACATTTTTTAATTGGATGTTTTTTCCACGCCGAATACTGAAAATAAAGAAATAACGTATTTAAGTCAACGCGGAAATCTAAAAAATAAATGAGATAGAAAAAGAAGAAAGGTAATGATAATAGAAAAGATGAAAAGCAAAAAGCCCGCACTGAGATAGTGCGGGCTTTTCTAAATTTGGCTCCTCCAACTGGACTTGAACCAGTGACATACGGATTAACAGTCCGCCGTTCTACCGACTGAACTATGGAGGAAGCGAGTTCTCGTAAGAACGAGATGGATAATAGCGAGGGAGATGAACATTGTAAAGTAAAAAAAGTGAAATAACAGTTTAAGTGGTTAAAAAATAACTAATTTATGGTTTTTAAATCAAATAAGGAGGTTTTGAGTTTAAAAAATAGTCGGTGGAAGAGTGTTGATTGAAATGACCTTATAAAAAGGCATTCTTTTATTAATGATTTTGAGTTAACACGAAATTGAAGATGGACATATAAAAATACAAAAGAAATAAATAAGAAAATAGAGGAATAAAAATAGTCAATGAGTAGAAAGCAAAAAGCCCGCACTGTGATAGCGCGGGCTTTTCTAAATTTGGCTCCTCCAACTGGACTTGAACCAGTGACATACGGATTAACAGTCCGCCGTTCTACCGACTGAACTATGGAGGAAGCGAGTTCTCGTGAGAACGAGGCGAATAATAGCTATCCTTTATCACCTTGTAAAGTAAAAAAATGAAAAAAAATACCGTTTGCTCAAGACTGCATCAAGTTGTTTCTTTTTTGATAAAAATGTATAAAAAATAGATGGTTATCAATAGAAATAATATTCGAAATTTCATTTCTAGTCGCTGAAATGTGTCTTACATTGGAAAGAAAAGATAAAGCGTTTTTTTAAAAGAAAGTTTTTCATACTGTTTAGTTATACAATCTGACGAATTAAAAGACTAATTGAAGATCCCGAGACGATGGATACTACGAATTTATCAGTACCGATGGTATTAGAGTTTGAGCAATTTAAAAAAACACTTCTTCTATATACAAAAGATAAAGAAGGAGGATGGGATACCTCTGTTTCTGGTTTAGCGTTATGTCGGTATACTTCTATTACAGAGTCTGAAGGCTGGATGTATGAACCCAGTTTGGCTATTGCTGCACAAGGTGCAAAGCAAATAACGATAGGGCTAGAGACAAACTGTTATCGTCCTATGAATATGCTTTTAACATCATCAGATATACCTACTTTTGCTAAAGTCTGTGAAGCGTCAAAAGAAACGCCTTTTTTAGCAATGTTGCTAAAACTAGACCTCGCTCTATTACCTGAACTGCTAGCCGAAAATAAGTTTGAATTACTACAAGAAAATAACGAGATCAGCGCTCAACAAATTGTTCAAGCAACCGCGCCAATTTTACAAGCAGTAACAAGACTTATAAAACTAATAGATACACCAGAAGATGCACTTTTTATTGCTCCTTTGATCCAAAAAGAGATCCTTTATTACTTATTAAGATCGAATGATGGTGCGCGTCAGCAACTATTAGCATCACAACATCCTCAGTGTCGGCAAATTAGTGATGCGCTTGATTGGATTAAACAACATTATCACGAAACAATCCGGATTGAAGATCTTACAACGTTAGTGGGTATGAGCACCTCATCATTTCATTTTCACTTTAAAAAACGAACTGGCATGACGCCGTTGCAATATCAAAAGTGGTTACGGCTGAATGAAGCAAGAAGGATCATGCTGATTGAAATGAGTGATGTTTCTAAAGCAGCATTTATCGTCGGTTATGAAAGCCCATCACAATTTAGTCGTGAATATCATCGATTATTTGGTTTATCGCCCTTAAAAGATATTCAACGATTAAAAGAATCAGAAACTGAAACGGTATCTTTGGATTATTAGGCAAGAATAATGGAGAAATGAGTTAAAGCAGTGATGAGTAATTGCGTTATAGTTTGCTTATTAAATATGTGTATACAAGGAGTTTAGAAGTGACTAACGTTTTTATTATTAATGCTGCAAAAGAGTTTGATGGTTCTGAAGGGAAACTCAACGATCATTTAACGCAAGTCGCCACAGATTTGTTGTCTTCGCATCAGATAAATGTGCAATCAACACGCATTGATGATGGTTATGATAATAACGAAGAAGTTGATAAATACTTATGGGCCGATGTCATTATTTATCAAATGCCAGCATGGTGGATGGAAGGTCCTTGGATCTTAAAAAAATATATTGATGATGTATTTAGTGCTGGGTACGGCAAAATGTATATTGATGATGGTCGTACACGAAAAGATCCTTCGAAAAAATATGGTTCGGGTGGATTATTACAAGGCAAAAAGTATCTTCTTTCTGTAACTTGGAATGCGCCTTTTGAATCTTTTGAAGAACAAGAACAGTTCTTTGAAGGAAAAGGGATTGATGCTGTCTATTTTCCATTCCATAAAGCGAATCAATTTTTAGGTATGGAAGGATTAAAAACCTTCGGAATGTTTGATGTGGTGAAACAACCGCAAATTGAGCAAGATGTTGAAGCGTATAAAAAACACCTAAAACACGAAATTGTTGGAATAGCAGGTTAGGTCTTTATCGTACTAGATATAAATTAGCTATTTATTAATTAAGCAAGATAACGATACTGATTGGATTTAGGTAGCTGATTTAGATGATAAGAATGTAGAAAGTAAAAAGCCCGCACTGCAATAGCGCGGGCTTTTCTAAATTTGGCTCCTCCAACTGGACTCGAACCAGTGACATACGGATTAACAGTCCGCCGTTCTACCGACTGAACTATGGAGGAAGCGAGTTCTCGTGAGAACGAGCCGCATAATAACGATGATATATCAGAGTGTCAACGTTAAAAGTGGATTAAATATCTGTTTGGTGGGTTTATCGACAAAGTGACTAAATAATAGAAGTTATTCTCCGTGTTTTTATCTGTAACACGGAGAATCAATTAGGCTTGATGAGATAATTGTGATGCTGAAATTGATTGTTGAACGGGATCAAATGCCATCAAGTACACATCGTAAAAATGAATTTCTTGTTTTTTACTAATAATCTCACGAATGTCTTCTTTTATTTGTTGAGATATCGCAGGGTGCTGGTGGATCTCATTTATGGCTTCATCAGAGAGTTTTTCAAAGGTATACCATTCACCGTTATAGCAGACTCTCAAATCGAGAACGCCAATGTCTTCAAATTTATAGATAGGTTTTATATCAAATAATAAGATACCAGCCATCGCTAAGAACATCATAGTAAAGAGAACCAGCGAGATAACACCAAAGTAAGGTGAATAAATTAATAACGCCGCGAGTAATACATAAGAGAGAACCATGCTGATACATAGCCAGATATGGTTTTTTAAAAATTGACTATTAAAATGTGGTTTCCCGTCTCTTTTTTCTGCTTTATTGATCCGGTCTAAATCACGCTCTAAGATTTCTTTTAATACATTCATTGTAAACACCTTAAGAGATGAATGTTGCAAACTTGTTTCTTGTTACTAGATTATCACGTGGGCAAGATAAGCGGGTAGAACAGTTTTTTTAAATTCTGGCATTAACTGTTATTGTTAGATTATTAAGAATATTCTTATTCGTTGTTAATAATAGAGATAAAATATCAAATAAATTTTATACACAGTGATAAAAATCGAGGAAGAATTGTATTTTTAATGTGCAATTTGCATTTTTTTAATCTTTAGGTGCATAAAACTATTGCTATTAAACTTGTCTCATGCGTTAATGAGTAAGGCCTCAATACAGACCTGATTTATGATTGACATTCTAAGTTAATGAGTTTTAAACAGCATCGCTTTTTGACCGTTTTCTTCATGTGTGCCCATAAGTTATAGGTAGTTCAGGCCAGTAGATGCCGAGAAGGCAACGTTTTATTGATATATAGGAAAGTCACATGTCTGACAAAATGAAAGGTCAAGTTAAGTGGTTCAACGAGTCTAAAGGCTTTGGTTTTATTACTCCAGCAGACGGAAGCAAAGACGTATTCGTTCACTTTTCTGCCATTCAAGGTAACGGTTTCAAAACTCTGGCTGAAGGTCAGAACGTAGAATTCACAATTGAAAACGGTGCAAAAGGTCCAGCAGCTGCTAACGTAACTGCTCTGTAATTAAAGCCTTTTAAAAATTTTCTTCAAGCCTGTCACCTTATGGTGGCAGGCTTTTTCTTTATGGGTAAAATAAAAAAAGAGAATGATAATATTTATCAGGAGAGAAAATGCAGGTTAATGATAATGTTGTTGTAAAAACAGATGGTATTGACGATCGTGAAGGAACTATCCTACTTATCGAAGAATTTAATGAAGGTATAATGTATTTGGTATCACTCCCTGAATATCCAAAAGGAATTTGGTTTTTTAATGAAAAAGAGGGCGGTGAAGGAATATTTGTGAGACCAATACAGCAAAAGTGACTGACGTTTAGGTTTGGTTCATTTACATTTTCAAATCAGCTACTTATACTTTTGCTAAATTATAGTTAGGAGAAAACACCTTGGATACACAAAGTTGTAGGTTAATGACAAACCCATTAATCGAGAATAATTTTATTCAAAATAATAGGTAAGCTGTTTTCTTCACTAAAACTGCTTACCATTTTGGTGGGCAGTGCGTTGTAATATTCCTTTCTTATATTTCAATTATGCACTTACCCAAATAATTTCCCTTATGCAGCTAAAACAAGAAGGGTAATTTCATGTGCTATATTTTTTTCTCTTTATTTCCTCCTCCTAAGGCGATGAATTGATTTCAACACTCTGAATTGTCAGAGCAAAATTTTCATATCGATTTTAATCATCATGTAGAGGAAATAAACATGACGATGACGCCTTATATTTTAAATCTCGTGATTGCAATGTGCCTTGGTGCTTTGATTGGTGCTGAACGTCAATGGCGACAAAGAATGGCAGGTTTAAGAACAAATGCTTTAGTGGCAACGGGTGCTGCTGTTTTTATTTTAAGCTCAATAGAAACTTCGTCAGATAGCCCTGGTCGGATTGCAGCTCAAGTTGTTTCAGGTATTGGATTTCTTGGTGCTGGTGTGATCATGCGCGAAGGAATGAATATACGTGGGCTTAATACAGCAGCAACACTTTGGTGTTCTGCGGGAATTGGTGTGTTGAGTGGATTAGGTTTATATCAATTGGCGACCATAGCAGCACTTCTTATTCTTTGTGCGAATATTTTATTGCGAGAAGCTGCTCAGCGGATAAACGCTCAACCACAACATCAAGCAATAGATATTGAGCAACGCTACTCAATACGAATTATTTGTCATGAAGAAGATGAAGTTTTAGTTAGAACTCTGATTTTACAGGCAATAAATGGATTACATGTTCGATTACAGTCTTTAAGTAGTGCTGATACATTGATGCCTAGTCAATTGGAAGTTTGTGCCGAATTACTTGCAACCCCCGTCGAGCAAAAAGAGATAGAAGCGATTGTTTGCAGAGTAAGTTTAGAAAAGAGTGTCAGTGCAATTAATTGGAAGATAGCAGCAGAGCATCCTATTTAACGGATCTTTTTTAAGACAAGATTATTCTAATCAAGGCTCTCTATATTCAGTATAGGGCGCTTTTTTGTCATATAGATACTAGTTAGAGATCAACTTACAAAGTTATTTCAAAAAGGAATATGAATATTAATAAAAGTTATAAAGAATATAATTTTGTAATTTGTAAGTAATAGAACTGTCATATTTCAAGTTGTTGTATAGTCGATTATGTTTATTCGTACAGACATATTCTTTTGTATGTTCATAGTAAACTATTCACTTTTTCCTACCTAAATCCAAATCACTTAGTGTATTTACATAATATTTAATTCTAAAACTAATTTCTCTAATGAGAAGAATAAGGCGTTAGTTATACATTACGTATTATTACTAACATATAGAAATAAAGTATTTTAATTGTGTAATTATTATTTGCGTAACTATTACTTTATGGAATAAAAAATAGAAAAATATTATCAAAAAAGCTAATTAAAATACGTGATAGAGAGGATACGTTCATTTTCGTTTTAATAAAAACAAACATTTTTGTCTAAATTGATTAATGTACAATTATTTGTATTGTGGTTAACCCGTATATAATGAGTTATGAATGAAAAATATTGAACTACCTTTGTGGGGTGTTTGGTATCATTTCTCATTTTTATTAATCGTTTCTTTTGGTCTGATTTGATTTATCTCTGTTTATTTTGTTTTTAATAAATAGAAAAAACTAAAATCAAGTAAGAGATTGCTACCCATGGTTTACTTATTAAATGAGGCACTTAGGAGTATTATGGGACAAAAAGTCGTTATTAAGGGGCTTAGAGCAGTATTTCATTTGGGATAAAAATTGATGTTTTCCATTGATTATATTAGATTTTTTTAATACCTAAATTATACTCTCAAATTATTTCAATGTATTTGGCTAAAAATTTATCAACATTTACTGCCATATTTAATTTAAGCGTGATTTTTTTGAGTAATGTTTTTAATTTAATTTAATTAGACTCTCAAAATATGAAGAAAAATTTAGGAAAACGGTGGGTTTATACTGCTACAGTAAAGCTGATGAATTGCTATGGTATGTTGTCTGTAATCACTAATCATTGGTGAATGAAAATCTTTTGAAGAATTGTGGTTTTTTTTGTAAAAACCATGTGGAAAAATTGATACCAATAAGTAATCTTATAATAAGAGTAGAAAAATTACACCACTCTTTCTGTTCAGTAAAATAATCATTTCAAAATTATATTGTTTATAACTTTGTCAAGGATGTAAATCTTACTTATTACAGAAAGAGAATTATCTTAGTATGAAATAGATGTGTCGTTAGTATTTTTCTTGAAAATATATATAAAGGATAATTGTGGTACTGACCTTTTTTGATTCACCAAAAAAGATAAAACCAAGTATAAGAGGAACACTAATTTAAAACATTGCTGGTATAAAAGTGTGAACAAAAATTTCATGTTCGCTTACTAAAAAACAATGTAACTCGTTTCAATAGAACTGGAAGCAATACACAAACTATTTACATTCACCTCATGAATGATCTCGATTATTACTATAACAAAATACGGTTACAATATTTTTCAATACCTTCTTTTTCCAAAAAATTAGAACACTTTGGGGTTATAGAATACTAAGTACTGTTATTGGTTTTTAAGACTAATCTAATAAATGAGATATAAGCCTTGATTATTTAGATATATCAATATTTTTATTAGGTTTTGAGCGAGAGAAAAAGTCTTTTTAATGTTGAAATTACTCATAAAAAGGGTAATAAAATGAGTCAAATTAGTAGTTAGAATAGAGGAACATTTAGAGATATATTTTGGCGCTTTAAGTAAAGATGTACCGATATTTAAATCTTTATACTCTCCTAGGTTCGTCAACACCAACTTTTGTTAAGTAATAGTGTTGTTACGAAGTCAGCATTTTTAGTTCCGTAATGCCTTGAGACTTGTGATAGCTAGGTTGAAAAAAAGAGGCTAACTACATGATAAGAGAGAAGGTGAAACAATACTCATCATTTGTAAGAGTAAAACAAATTGTTGTTAGAAACTATTTGGGGCTAAAAGTTAACATTTGATATTTTTTTATTCGTACCAATGCTAATGGAGTAATCAATAAGGTGTTATTTTAATCATATTTGTTTTTCTGGCTTTACATTGAGAAAGTGCATCTATACAGGTGTTAACTTCGGGTTATCATATTTGCCATTACAGCCATTTATTGTGTAGAGGCAATACGGTTAACAGGAAAAACAGAATTTATATTTTACCTTATTATTTTATGAATTAATTACTTTATCTTGGAGATCTTGGGATCTTTTTTTATGAAATTGAAATTTATATTTCAAGAAATGTCTTTTTTTTATAAAAAAAGAGATGTGGTTATATAAGACATGATTTTATAAATCTGCTTTTTTTCTTTATTTTTTTACTGTCTTTTGTGTTTTTTATTAGTTGTAAATTATTGGTGGAATATAACTATACAGTGAAAAATAAGAAATTTTAAATTTCTTATATTAATAATCTTTGACTTTATTTTATAAAAAAATGCGTGTTTTTTTTGATTCAACTTAAGTTAAATACTGTATTATTTTCATATTCAATTCTGAATTAATAATTAAATTGGTAAAAGGTTTTATTTAATTAAATAAAAAAGATTATTTTGTTTTTATATTAATCTAGTAGTAATTTTAAATTTATATTGTTCATAAATTATACTATGACTCATAAAAAAAACTTATTTATATGTGGATATTATTTCTCTGTGATTAATTTAAAGGCAATAAAACTCTTATTAAGGGTTCTGTAATTTAAGTGTTAAATAGTACTTGGTAAGTATTAGCTAAATTAAATTATTACAGTTGAAACTTTAATGATGTAGAAATAAATATTCAATGATTTAAGGGTGAAGATGCATAACTAAGAATTTAATTTTATATGACTTATCGTCCTGTCTAATAAATGCATTAACTTATCATATTGATTTTAAAGTATAATATTTGGTTTGAAATAATAAAAAAATTTAGGATAACTATAAATAATTAGAATGGGTTATTTTTCAAACAAATTGTAAACAAAAAGTGATCATTTATGAAGGTTTGCGTAAATGGTGAAAAAAATAATATCTATAGAAATATTTATTAAATTTAAGAAGCTTGTTTAGATAAAGATGAGGGGGAGATATATCAATATATGTTACTGTGATCAAAAAAATCTCTAATTGTAGATTTGTCAAATTTTTATGCTGTATTTTTAGGTTTATAAGTTTAATAGATCGTATAAAATAAAAAATTATCATTAATATTTTAATTTGGGTAGATTAGCTTATTAATTTACACCAAGTTTTATTACTTTTATCACTTGAATAGTTAATGAACTAATTCCATAATAATGATTATCTTTTTGTGATGTGACTCACATAGTATTTAAATTAGACTACTTTATCCGTTGAATAACTTAATCGTTAAGGAGTAAAGTTGTTGCGTTAGGATTATTCTTAACGAGCTATATTGGCGAGCATTTAAAGTTTACTTTTAATTTAAATGATTTTTTCGCTACTTTTGAAAATGACCGTAACTAAGTAATACAAGGTAGTGTTACTACGTGTCATGTTCATAAAATGGGGCCTGGAATTTAATATTACATTTATATTAATTTCCTCGGGATCTTTCATTAGAAAGATCCTCTTTGTTCAATATAATCGGACGGGATGTAAAGAGATGAGTACGGTTGAATTGCTTAAGCATATTTATGACATAAATTTATCGTATTTGCTTTTGGCGCAAAGGTTAATTAACCAAGAAAAGGCTTCCGCAATGTTTCGGCTTGGGATTAGTGATGCAATGGCGGATGCACTGGCAGAGCTTACATTGCCACAATTGGTTAAGTTGGCTGAAACAAACCAACTAATCTGTAATTTCCGCTTTGAAGACAGCGAAACAATAGAACAACTCACTAAAGAATCTAGAGTGGATGATTTACAACAAATTCATACTGGCATTCTTCTTTCTTCTAACTTGTTTCGTCAGTTATCGGAACAAGACACTACTGCAACAAAGAAACGGGCATAACAATGAGTGAGAAAAGTATCGTCCGAGAAGCGAAAGATATTCGCTTAGCAATGGAATTAATCACCTTGGGTGCCCGCTTACAAATGCTTGAAAGTGAAACTCAATTAAGTCGGGGGCGTTTAATTAAATTATACAAAGAATTAAGAGGGAGCCCCCCTCCAAAAGGAATGCTGCCATTTTCAACGGATTGGTTTATGACATGGGAACAAAATATCCATTCCTCAATGTTTTATAATGCTTATCGCTTTTTATTAAAAAATGGCGGTTGTGTTGGCGTTGAGGCTGTTGTTAAGGCTTATCGTTTATACTTAGAGCAATGTCCTCCTGTTAAAGATCAAGAACCTATTTTAGCACTAACAAGAGCATGGACATTAGTACGTTTTGTTGAAAGTGGTATGTTGCAACTTTCTGTTTGTACCAAATGTAATGGTTCATTTATTACACACGCACACCAGCCAGCTAGTAATTATGTTTGTAGTCTTTGCCAGCCACCTTCTCGCGCAATAAAAAAACGTAAACTTTCCGCCAATCCTGCCGATATTAACTTACAACTGTTGGATGGTCTTGAACAGTTTGCAATGTGATTCGAGATTGAAAGTTAAATATCAGGTTATAGAGCTTAGTTATCTATAACCTGTACCGTTTCCTCTCCCCCTCCTATCTCTTGCTGCTATGTTCGCCATTCTCTCAATAACGAAATTAGCTAAAGGGATATCGCGTGTTAGTACTCTTAGGATATATCGTGGTTATGAGCGCCGTCATCGGGGGATATCTTCTCGTCGGTGGTAGTTTAGGTGCCTTATACCAGCCAGCCGAATTTATAATCATCTTTGGTGCCGGTATCGGTGCTTTTATTGTAGGTAATAATGGTAGAGCAATTGTATCGACAATGAAGATCCTACCGAAATTACTTCGTAGTACAAATTATAATAAAGCGATGTACATGGATTTAATGGCACTCATGTTTCGTTTATTGTCAAAAGCTCGTCAAAACGGGATGTTGGCATTAGAGAGAGATATCGAAAATCCACAACAAAGTGACATTTTTTCCCAATATCCTCGCATTATGAAAGATGTTTATATGCTCAGTTTTATTACTGACTATATGCGTCTGATGGTGACAGGGAATATGAACCCTTATGAAATTGAATCTCTGATGGATGAAGAGATTGCAACTTTTGAGGAAGAGAGCGAAGTTCCTGCAACGGGATTATCTGCCATGGGTGATTCACTGCCCGCATTTGGTATTGTTGCTGCGGTGATGGGGGTCGTTAATGCGTTAGGTGCAGCCGATAGACCTGCTGGTGAAATGGGCGTTCTCATTGGTCATGCAATGGTTGGTACTTTCTTAGGTAT
Organism: Proteus penneri; assembly: GCF_022369495.1. NCBI lineage: Bacteria > Pseudomonadati > Pseudomonadota > Gammaproteobacteria > Enterobacterales > Morganellaceae > Proteus > Proteus penneri. Next base: position 1,940,853 of record NZ_CP059690.1, on the reverse strand, counting down.
TTTATTAGCTTATGGCTTTATTTCACCATTAGCTTCTAGGCTCAGACAGCGCTCTAGTCAGCAAATGAAAATGATGGAGTGCATCAAAACAACATTGTTATCTAGCATGAATGGATATGCACCACAGATAGCTGTTGAATTTGGACGTAAAACCCTCTTTCTGGCAGACAGACCTTCTTTTATTGAATTGGAAGAACATGTACGTCAGGTACGGACACCAATGCAGGCAAATCCTGATGCAATGAAAGAAGAGTAATTATGAAGAGTAATTCACAAATCATCCGAGTTAAAAAGCGAGGGAGAAAGCAACATAACGCTCACGGTGGTGCATGGAAGATAGCTTATGCTGACTTTATGACCGCAATGATGGCTTTCTTTCTGGTGATGTGGTTACTTTCAATCTCTAGTCCACAAGAATTAACTCGTGTAGCCGAATATTTTCGTACGCCATTAAAAGTCGCTATTGAAAAAGGGCGATTTAGTGGGGATGCAACCAATCCTATTCCTGGAGGAGGGCGTGATCCTGTCTATAACGAAGGCGATATTTTGCCAAAAGGCCAAGAAGATAAACAGCTCAATGAAAAGCAACAATTCCGCCGATTAAAAGAGAATTTAGAACAAGTCATTTTAAATGATCCTCGGTTAAAAGATCTGAAGCCTCATTTACTGATCGACATGATGGATGAAGGTTTGCGCATTCAAATTATTGATAAAGCAAATCGACCGATGTTTAGAGTCGGTAGTGCCACCGTTGAACCTTATATGAAAGATATTTTGACGGCAATCGCACCTATTTTAAATGATACGCCATACAAAATCAGTTTATCGGGTCATACCGATGATATCCCTTATGCAAGTGGTGCTTTTAAATATAGTAACTGGGAATTATCAACGGATCGTGCAAATGCTTCTCGTCGAGAATTAATTGGTGCAGGCTTAAATGAATGGAAAGTATTGCGTGTTGTGGGTATGGCATCAACAGTTCATTTAGTTAAAGAGGATGGTTTTGCAGCTGCTAACCGACGGATCAGTATTTTGGTCTTAACGAAGCAAGCAGAACAAAAAATTGTACAAGAAAATGAGCGGGTTGCACCGACAGTAACAGAGGCTTCAGAAATTAAACCTCTACTTTCAGGGCAAGAAACCCCACAAGAAAAAGCAGAAAACACACAGACGGGTTCGTCTGTGTCTTCTGCATCTGAGCTTCCCGAATCAAAAAAGGAAAATGTTGAAACAGGAGTTTCTGGGGAAAGTTTGCCATCACAATCGACAAATATTACTACAAAGCAGGGAACAGCCCCCTAATTTGTTAGTAATCGCGTAAAGGTGAATGAGTAACGATGGATATTACTGAGTTTTATCAAACATTTTTTGATGAAGCAGATGAGTTGTTAGCTGATATGGAACAGCATTTGCTGTTACTTGATCCGGCAAATCCAGATCAAGAACAGTTGAATGCAATTTTCCGTAGTGCACACTCCATAAAAGGAGGAGCTGCAACATTTGGCTTCGTTAAACTTCAACAGACCACTCATGTGCTTGAAAACTTGCTCGATAGTGCAAGGCGTCATGAGATGGCGCTCACCGACGACATTATTAACCTGTTTCTGGAAGCGAAAGATATTATGCAACAGCAATTGGATGCACATAAAAACTCACAAGAACCTGATGAGGAAACATTTAACTATATTTGTGAGAAGTTGCGTCAGCTGGCTCTCGATGTAAAAGAAGAACAATCCGCTCCTCAAGTTGAGGCTGTTGCTGGATCTGAAGCTTCGGACTCACAGGCCACAATGATTGAAACTCCTGTTTTGTCATCTGACGCTGAAAATGTGCAAAGTGAAGCCGTAGAAAACAGAGTTGAAGTCGCATCGACAATGGCAGCTGATGGACATTATTACCATCATATCATTTTGTCTGATCTGAAAGAGACAGATATTGATTTAATGCTCGATGAATTAAAGCATCTTGGTGAAGTTAGCCAAGTTGAAAAACAGCATCATGGCCTTGAAGCAATATTAAAAACTACTGCAACAGAAGAAGATATCAGCGCTGTACTTTGTTTTGTGATTGAACCTGAACAAATCTCGTTTAAAAAAGTGGTTGTTGCAGAAAAAACACCAGAAAAAAATGCAGTTACAGAAGAAAGTACAACATCTGTTGATGATGCTCATGTTGAAAGCCAAGCTGAGCAACCTGCACCTGTACAAAAAACAGTGGTTGAAAAGGTGATGCCATCGGCAGAACCAACTAAAGCACCTGTAGCAGCACCAACGAAAAGGCCAACTGCAGCGGCAACACCAAAAACAGAATCAAGCAGCATTCGTGTTGCAGTTGAAAAAGTTGACCAATTAATCAACTTAGTTGGTGAGCTGGTTATTACACAGTCAATGTTGGCGCAGCACAGCGGTAGTCTTGAGCCTGCAATATATAGTGATTTATTAAGTTGTATTGCTCAGTTGCAGCGTAATTCTCGTGATTTACAAGAATCTGTTATGTCAATACGTATGATGCCGATGGAATATGTTTTCAGTCGCTTCCCTCGAGTTGTTCGTGATGTTGCAGGTAAAATGAATAAGAAAGTTGAGTTAAACATGATTGGTAGCTCAACAGAACTTGATAAAAGCTTAATTGAAAAAATTATCGATCCTTTAACTCACTTAGTTCGTAACAGCCTTGATCACGGTATTGAAATGCCAGCGGAGCGGATTGCACTGGGTAAACCGGAAGCAGGGCAGTTAACGCTGTCTGCGGAACATCAAGGTGGTAATATTTGCATTGAAGTGACTGATGATGGCGCAGGATTAAACCGCGAACGTATTTTGAAAAAAGCGATTTCCTCTGGGCTTGCAGTTTCTGAAAATATGAGCAACGAAGAAGTTGCTATGCTGATTTTTGCACCGGGTTTCTCTACCGCCGAAGTCGTAACAGATGTTTCCGGCCGTGGTGTGGGTATGGATGTTGTGAAACGAAATATCCAAGAGATGGGGGGGCAAATTCAGATCAGTTTTGAGGTTGGTAAAGGAACGCGTATTCGTATTTTACTTCCACTAACATTAGCAATTTTAGATGGTATGTCTGTTAAAGTTCATGACGAAGTCTTTATTTTACCATTAGGAACGGTAGTCAGTTCTTTACAACCGGAAGAAGATGATATTTATCCATTGGCTGGCGATGAGAAATTATTGCAGGTTAGAGGGGAATATTTACCACTGATTGAATTGCATCGTACTTTTAATATTGAAGGCGCTCAAACGGATATTACCCAAGCAATTGCGGTTATTGTTCAAAGTGCCGGACGTCGTTATGCTTTATTAGTAGATCAATTAGTTGGTCAGCATCAAGTTGTTGTTAAAAATATAGAGAGTAATTACCGAAAAGTTCCGGGGATATCTGCAGCAACAATTATGGGTGACGGTAGTGTAGCTTTAATTCTTGATGTACCAGAATTGCAACGTTTAAGTCATACACAAATGACGAATAAGAAAAAGAATACAACTGCAAGTGCAGTCATTTAATAGTGAGGATAAAATAAGATTATGGCTTCGGAACATTTCGAGAAATTATCCGGTGAAACTGTTGGACAAGGATTTCTAATTTTTACGCTGGGTGATGAAGAATATGGAATTGATATTTTAAAGGTTCAAGAAATTCGTGGATATGATCAAGTTACACGTATTGCTAATTCACCTAGCTTTATTAAAGGTGTAACTAATTTACGGGGCGTTATTGTTCCGATAGTTGATCTGCGTATTAAATTTTCACAAGAAAGTGTAACTTATAATGACAATACTGTTGTTATCGTGGTTAACTTATTAAATCGAATTGTAGGAATTGTGGTTGATGGCGTTTCTGATGTTCTTACGCTAAAGCCAGAACAAATCTGCCCTGCGCCAGAGTTTGCAGTCACCATGTCTACTGAGTATTTAACAGGTTTAGGTACTTTAGATGAAAGAATGCTTATTCTTGTTGATATTGAAAAATTACTCAATAGTGAAGAAATGGAATTAGTCGATAGTGCTGCAATTCAAGCTAAATAAGTTTTTATTTTTTAAAAAATAATCTAAATACTGTTCCGGTAATTTTGCCGGAATAGTTATTTTTATCTTTTTTATTTTATTAGTGAGCGTTAACACATTAAATTAACCTTAAGTGAAATTAAAAGATAAAAAAGAACTAATAATTTTAGTTAAGTTCTATTTTATTACTTATTAACTTAATAAGTAGCTATCACTTAGCTGTAATATTTTTCTACTGACGGAAATAACTTTAAAGTTTTTTATACTTATAATTTTAATTAAAAATGGTATTACCACCGCTTTCTAATGGAGCAAAATGTGACTAAGACGAAATGAATCCTATAAAGTTTCTCTTAAGTCTGCCGATAACTTGCTCATTACCGTTTATTATAAAAAGGGAAACTATGTTTAGCCGAATGAAAATAGTGACTGGATTATTATCCATTCTTCTGTTGTTTGGTGTTTTGCAATTTGTCTCAGGGGGCGTTTTTTACTCAAATATCGTTGAGACAAGAAACGACCTTAATAAAACACTGACAATACAAAAGCAACGTGAACGCCTAGATGAAAGCTGGGCTAACTTACTTCAAGCTCGTAATAATATTAACCGCGCTGCGATTAGTTTTTTATTACAAGATAAAAATCTTAATGTAGATAATTCTCTGTCTGTTGATTATTTGGCGGGACTTGCTCGCAAAAATATGTCGCGTGCAGACGAGAAATTTAAAGAATTTGAAAAGAATATTACTGCTTATCAAATTCACTCAGAAGATGATATTCGTAGTCTAAAAGGGCGCTTTATCGAATATTTCTCTGCATTAAACCAATTAGAAATTTTACTTCAAGATAAGAACTTAAAAGATTTTTTTGAGCAACCAACTACGGGTTATCAAGACGCTTTATATAAAGAATATCTTTCATATGTTATGCGTAATGAGAAATTTAACGAAGAGTTAAATATGGCATTAGAAGCCTCTCACCAACGTACTACCATTACTATAGCAGTGTTAGCCATTATCGTTATTGCGGCATTAATTCTCTGTTGGTTTGCATTACGTAATGCCTTAATTAGACCGTTAAACTCACTTCTATTAAGTATTAAAACTTTCTCTGAAGGTGATTTACGTCCAAATATCGAGGTGAATGGCCGCAATGAAATGAGCTTGTTAGCGAGTGGTTTAAAACATATGCAACAAGAGCTAATTCAAACTGTTCGTGGTGTCTATCAAAGTACAGAAAATATTTATAACAGTACAAGTGAAATTGCTGCGGGGAATAATGACTTATCTGCTCGTACAGAAGAGCAAGTCGCTTCGTTAGAAGAAACTGCTGCAAGTATGGAACAATTAACTGCAACTGTAAAACAGAACGCAGATAACGCTCGCCAAGCAAGTAACCTTGCTAATGACGCCTCAGATATTGCCCGCCAAGGTGGAAAAGTTGTTGCTAATGTGGTGCAAACAATGCACGACATAGCCGGAAGTTCTCAGAAAATCACCGATATCACAGCTGTTATCGATGGCATTGCATTCCAGACCAATATTTTGGCACTGAATGCAGCTGTTGAAGCAGCAAGAGCCGGTGAGCATGGTCGCGGATTTGCGGTGGTTGCCGGAGAAGTTCGTAACCTTGCACAGAGAAGTGCAGAAGCTGCTAAAGAAATAAAAACACTGATTGAAGATTCTGTAAGTCGTACTGAAACTGGCTCTGTGCTTGTTGAAAGTGCGGGTGAAACGATGACGCGTATCGTGGATTCAGTAACGCGCGTTACTGATATCATGGGCGAAATTGCTTCAGCATCAGATGAGCAAAGCCGAGGTATTTCACAAGTTGGCCTTGCGGTTTCTGAAATGGATCGTGTTACTCAGCAAAACGCCTCTTTAGTAGAACAATCTGCAGCAGCTGCTGCTGGTCTTGAAGATCAAGCAGTTGCATTAACCCGCTTAGTTTCAATCTTCAAATTACCGGGTCAGGAAGAAAAAATGCTAGAAAAAAAGGAATTGGATGCAACCCCTGTAGTTAAAGCCGCTGCTCCACTTATAAAACCAGGAACCTCAGAAAAGAAAAAGAGCAGCAGTGTTGAAGATCCAGCTAATTGGGAAACTTTCTAACAACAACAAGTGGCTGACAAGCGGTGGCTTTGAACCACCGCTTTAAACGAGGTGAAGGCATGTTTAGGTTTCGCAAATTAAAGATATCCACCAGTCTCTATTTATTACTGATGATGTTTTGCGTTATGCAATTGATTTCTAGTGGTATTTCGCTAGGAATTGTTCATTTGAATAACGAACAGATCACTAAAGTAGATATAGATACATCTAAGTGAGATGAATTAGGATTAAGTTGGGCATCTTTAATACAAACACGTAATGCGATTAATCGTGTAGCTATCGCAGTGAAAACTGAACAGTCAACGGATTATATTCAATCTATTGAATCAATTGCACTTTCACGTTTGGAAACGGCGAATACTCATTTTCAAAATTTCCTTGCTGAAATAAATAAAGAGGCAATCCCAACAGAAGAAAAAGAAATTGTTGATGCAGTGAAAAATGATTACCACGTTTTGTATGGTGCATTAACCGAATTACATAGCATGTTAAAAAACGATAACTTCCAAGGTTTTTTAGATCAACCAACAGAACGTTATCAAACAGCGATGGAAAATTCATTTAATACCTATATGAATTATGTTCAGGATGAAATTACTGAATCTATCGAGCAAGGACATCGTTCTTATACTATTGCTATCTTGATGTTTATCGGTGCAATAGCGATGGTTATTGTTGTATCAATCGCCGCTCATCGCTGGCTAAGTTTTAATATCATTAAACCTTTCGCAAGTTTAAGCCGTTATTTTAATGATGTTGCCACGGGTAAATTAAATCGTGAAATTCTTGTCTTCACCGATGATGAAATAGGAAATGTGTTTAAAAAACTACGAGAGATGCGTGGTGAGCTTGCACGTTCTATTCGTCTCGTTCGTGATAATAGCCATGCTATGTATTCGGGTATTCAAGAAATTTCCAAAGGAAATACGGATTTATCCTCAAGAACTGAACAACAAGCTGCTTCGTTAGAAGAAACTGCGGCAAGCATGGAAGAGTTAACAGCAACGGTAAAACAAAATGCTGATAACGCTCTGCAAGCGAGCAAGCTCGCAGAATCTGCTTCTGAAACAGCTATACGTGGTGGGCAAATCACGCATAGTGTTGTTGAAACCATGGATGCGATTACACAAAGTTCTCAAAAGATAGGGGCTATTATCAGTGTGATTGATGGTATTGCGTTCCAAACCAATATATTAGCACTTAACGCGGCGGTTGAAGCTGCTCGCGCGGGTGAACAAGGGCGTGGATTCTCTGTCGTTGCAGGAGAAGTTCGTAACCTTGCTCAACGTAGTGCTGATGCTGCAAAAGAAATTAAGTTGTTGATTGATGAGTCCGTTTTACGTGTCTCTCAAGGTTCTCAACTCGTTAATAATGCAGGACAGACAATGGAGGAACTCGTCACCTCAGTAAATAAAGTCACTGAATTAATGGCAGAAATCGCCTCAGCTTCTGATGAACAAAGCCGAGGTATTCACCAAGTCGCTGATGCAGTCAGTCAGATGGATCAGGTGACACAGCAAAACGCTGCTTTGGTGGAGCAATCAGCATCTGCTGCCGCAGCATTAGAAGATCAGGCTAATAACCTTGTTGATGCTGTATCGGCATTCGAGTTGCCTGACACGGATGAGAGTAATAATTCTTCATCCTTAGAAGGTAATGGGTTGAAAAAAGCAGATAAAAAATCATTTTTTAAAAAGACCCATTAAAAAACAATGAAACGTAATGTTACTGAAGTCTTATCAGATATCGCTGCTCAACCGTTGGATATTTTTACCCAACGGTTCATGTTGTCCGATGATCAGTTCCAATCTATATGCCAATTGATTTATCAAAAGGCTGGTATTGTGCTGACTAACAACAAAAGGGAGATGGTTTATAACCGTCTCACTAGGAGGTTACGTGAATTACGGATGAATAACTTTGGTGACTATCTTGCGTTTCTTAAAAGTGATGTACGCAACCCTGAATGGCAAGAGTTTGTCAATGCATTAACAACCAATCTCACTGCATTTTTCAGGGAAGCGCATCATTTTCCTATTTTGGCAAAACATGCCAGAAAAAAAGCAGGAGGCGTCTACCGAGTATGGTGTGCAGCAGCATCTACTGGAGAAGAACCTTATTCAATAGCGATGACTTTACGCGATGTTTTTGGAAATAACCCGTATAAAACCAAAATTATTGCCAGCGATATCGATACTAATGTGTTGGATAAAGCACGAAAAGGTGTTTACCGACAGGAAGAGCTTAAAACATTAAATGATGAATATTTGAAAAAATATTTTCTCAAAGGTGTCGGCGAGTTTGAAGGATACGTGAAAATTAGACATCAAATTAGCGAGATGGTCTCTTTTCAGTATTTGAATTTACTCGACAAGCAATGGGATTTAGAAGGTAGTTTTGATGCGATTTTTTGTCGTAATGTCATGATTTATTTCGACAAAGAAACACAACAAACCTTACTTAATCGCTTTACCTCATTACTTAAGCCAGACGGAATGCTGTTTGTTGGACATTCAGAGAATGTAAGCCAGCTTAGCAAGAATTTCTACTTGCATGGGCATACCGTTTACGGGCTGACACCAGCAAGGAGAGGTTATGAATAAAATAACGGTACTCTGTGTCGATGATTCGGCGTTAATGCGTCAAATCATGCGAGAAATCATCAACAGTCATAGCGATATGGAAGTTGTTGATTGTGCACCAGATCCTATAGTGGCTCGTGACTTAATAAAAAAGTACAACCCACAGGTATTAACGTTAGACGTTGAAATGCCACGTATGGATGGTATTGATTTCTTGGAAAAATTGATGCGATTAAGACCAATGCCTGTCGTTATGGTTTCATCATTAACAGCTAAAGGCTCCGAAGTAACGTTAAAAGCGTTAGAGTTGGGTGCGGTTGATTTTGTGACTAAACCACAGCTTGGTTTGCGTGAAGGTATGATGGCTTATAGCGAACTGATTGCCGAGAAAATTCGAGCGGCAGCACTGGCACGAATTAATCGCCGAGAAGTACAAGCACAGCCTTCTAAATCATTGTCATTTACACCGATGATTTCGAGTGAAAAGTTGATCGCTGTCGGCGCATCAACTGGTGGCACAGAGGCTATTCGTAATTTTCTAGAACCATTACCGATTACCAGCCCTGCGATATTAATTACGCAACATATGCCGGCAGGGTTTACACACTCATTTGCAGAACGATTAAATCGATTATGTCAAATTAGTGTAAAAGAAGCAGAAGACGGCGAACGTGTATTACCTGGGCATGCTTATATTGCACCAGGTGATTATCACATGGAGCTTCGTCGTAATGGTGCTAACTACCAGATCCACATTAATAAAGAACCTGCAGTAAACCGTCATCGTCCTTCAGTTGATGTGCTATTTCGTTCAGTTGCAAAATATGCGGGGCGTAATGCTATTGGCGTTATTTTAACTGGGATGGGAAGTGATGGTGCAGTTGGGTTATTAGAAATGCGTCAAGCAGGAAGTTATACCTTTGCACAAGATGAAGCGAGTTGTGTCGTCTTTGGTATGCCTCGTGCTGCGGTTGAAATAGGCGCAGTAGACGAAGTGAAAAGCATAAGCGCAATGAGTAAAGCGGTGCTGATGAAAATCAGTAGCACGCAATCATTGCGTATCTGATTAAGTTCAGTTTAAAAAGCAACACAGTAATTTGCCGATATATTTTGAAGGAGTTTTCAATGGCAAGTAAGGATCTGAAATTTTTAGTGGTTGATGATTTTTCAACAATGCGCCGCATAGTTCGTAATTTGCTAAAGGAATTAGGATTTACGAATGTAGAAGAAGCAGAAGATGGTGCTGACGCGTTAACTAAATTACGCAATTCGGCAGTTGATTTTGTGATTACAGACTGGAACATGCCAAACATGGATGGTCTAGAGCTTCTTAAAAATATTCGTAGTGACGCGGGACTTGCAGCAACACCAGTACTGATGGTAACCGCTGAAGCTAAAAAAGAAAATATCATTGCAGCAGCGCAAGCTGGTGCAAGTGGATATGTTGTTAAACCTTTTACGGCAGCAATTCTTGAAGAAAAACTAAATAAAATTTTTGAAAAACTGGGCATCTAAGGAGTCGCAATGAGTGGGAATCCAATTATGCCGAAAGATAATATTGAAATGACATCTGATATTATCAGCCGGATCGGACAATTGACGCGGATGTTACGCGACAGTTTGCGAGAATTAGGATTGGATAAAGCAATAGCCGAAGCAGCAGAAGCCATCCCTGACGCTAGGGAACGACTGGACTATGTTGCTCAAATGACCGCTCAGGCAGCTGAGCGTACATTGAATTGTGTCGAAGCTGCGCAGCCTAAACAGGATGCGTTAAGTGCCGATGCGACTAAGCTTACTGAACGTTGGGACCAATGGTTCGAACAGCCAGAAGAGCTGAAAGATGTACGCTCTCTTGTAACCGATACCCGCAATTATTTGCGGGATATCCCTGAGAGTACGGCTTTTACTAACAGTCAGTTATTGGAAATCATGATGGCACAGGATTTCCAAGATCTGACCGGTCAGGTGATTAAACGCATGATGAGTGTCGTTCAAGAAATTGAAAAACAACTCGTGATGGTATTAATGGAAAACCTGCCACCAGAGCAACTTGAAAAGTCTAATGTGAAGAAAGAGACTGACTCTTTATTAAATGGTCCTCAGGTTAATAAAAACAACGCTGGTGTGATCAAAAATCAAGATCAAGTTGATGATTTGCTAGAAAGTCTAGGTTTTTAACCTGTGATGAGTTGTAGGGCGATAAGGACGTTGAGATATGCAGGACGCATTCGCTCTATGCTCTGCTCTTTTAGGATGGTGTATTTTATGGATAAAAAATCACGTAATAATGCTTTAATAGCTCACGCTATTGAAGAAACTGTAAGCCGCTTTGTTTAAGCGGCTTTTGAAGTTGTTGAAATAAACATCAAAAGTAAAATAACTCAATTTTACTGTGAATTTTGCTAATTTCCTTATAATCAGCGTCAATATTGGTCATATCTCCATTTTTATCATTAGGTTGTTTTTTTCAGTGCATGCCGTCATAGCCCAAAAAGCCCCGTAAATTTGCGATTGTTCAACCCATCAATTTCCTCTGAATTTGTCATGCTTAGAGTCATTTCATTCATGCTTTTAATCTCATTACCTAAATCGGACAGACTGTGGCTGAAGATAGCGATCTCGAAAAAACAGAGGAACCCACACCCCATAAACGGGAAAAAGCTAAAAAGGATGGGCAAATTGTCCGTTCTAAAGAGCTTTCATCCGTTTTAATGATCTTGGGTGGCGTGAGTTTGCTGTGGATGAGTGGTGGATTTATCACTCGTGAGTTATATGCCATGTTAACAGAAGGGTTTACGTTTAATCATCACCTTATCGGTAATGAGAATTTATTGATCCCTCGATTTGGTAGCTTGATTAAACAAGCTGTTTTTGCGCTATCACCCGTGTTTTTGGGGTTAGTATTTGTAGCAATTGGTGGCTCTGCCTTATTAGGTGGGATTAACTTTAGTAGTAAATCCATTAAGTTTGATCCCAAAAAATGGAATCCTATTTCTGGGTTAAAACGTATTTTTTCTATGAATGCGTTAGCAGAGTTGTTTAAAGCGATACTGAAATCAACCTTTGTGGGGATCGCTGCAACAGTGTTTTTATGGCACAACTGGAACGATATTCTCCATCTGATCACGCTTCCACCGCTTAGTGCGCTAGCCAATGCGATGCAACTGCTAATTTTTGCTGTCTACATTACGGTTTTTATGCTGATCCCGATGGTGGCATTCGACATTATTTTCCAAATCCGTAGTCATCTGAAAAAACTACGTATGACACGCCAAGAAATTAAAGACGAATTTAAACAGCAAGAGGGTGATCCGCAACTTAAAGCGCGTATCCGCCAGCAGCAACATGCGATGTCGCGTCGTCGAATGATGGCAGATGTGCCTAATGCAGATGTAATTGTGACAAACCCAACCCACTATGCTGTCGCACTGCAATATAACGACAAAATGACAGCCCCTAAAGTGTTAGCAAAAGGGGCTGGGGCTATTGCGTTAAAAATTAAAGAAATTGGTGCAGAAAATCGAATTCCGCTTCTAGAAGCGCCGCCGCTTGCTAGGGCGTTATATCGTCACAGTGAAATAGGCCATGCAATACCTTCAACCCTTTATGCTGCGGTTGCAGAAGTACTTGCATGGGTTTATCAACTGAAACGATGGAAAACCGAAGGTGGTTTAAAACCTAAACAACCTATGAACTTGCCAGTGCCTCCCGCACTGGACTTTGCTGGAGAAGATAATCGTCATGGCTAATTTGGCCTCATTACTCCGCTTGCCGGGAAATTGGAAAAGTTCTCAGTGGCAGATACTGGCAGGGCCAGTGCTTATCTTGTTGATACTGTCAATGATGGTATTGCCATTGCCACCTTTTCTATTGGATTTATTATTTACCTTTAATATCGCACTCTCCATTATGGTGCTGTTAGTAGCAATGTTTACAAAGCGTACTTTAGATTTTGCTGCTTTCCCGACTATTTTGCTGTTTACCACGTTGTTACGTTTATCATTAAACGTGGCTTCAACGCGTATCATCTTAATGGAAGGGCATACAGGGCCAGAAGCCGCAGGGCGCGTTGTTGAGGCCTTTGGCCATTTCCTTGTTGGCGGTAACTTTGCTATCGGTATTGTGGTCTTTATCATCCTTATTTTGATTAACTTTATGGTTATTACCAAGGGTGCAGGACGTATTGCTGAAGTGGGTGCACGTTTTGTGTTAGATGGAATGCCGGGTAAACAGATGGCAATCGATGCTGACCTGAATGCGGGCATTATCAACGAAGATGAAGCTAAAAAACGTCGTAAAGAAGTTTCATTAGAATCTGACTTTTACGGCTCAATGGATGGTGCGAGTAAGTTTGTTCGTGGTGATGCTATCGCAGGCTTAATGATCCTAGTGATTAACGTGGTAGGCGGTCTTATCGTCGGTGTCGCTCAACATGGAATGGCATTAAACGATGCTGCAACGACTTATACCCTTTTAACCATTGGTGATGGTCTGGTTGCTCAGATCCCAGCATTGATTATCTCAACAGCAGCAGGTGTTATCGTTACGCGTGTTGCAACAGATGAAGATGTTGGGCAACAAATGGTGACCCAACTATTTGATAATCCTCGTGTACTGATGTTAACAGCTGGGGTATTAGGCTTGTTAGGTTTAGTACCGGGAATGCCTAACTTTGTTTTCCTATTCTTCACCGCAGCATTAGGTGGATTAGGTTGGTATATCTTACGTCGTAATGCTAACCCTGAAGTACAACAACAAAAAGAGATGGAAGAAGTTGAAAAACAAAATCGTGTTGTTGAAGCATCATGGGAAGATGTGCAACTTGAAGATCCATTAGCGATGGAAGTGGGGTATCGGTTAATTCCAATGGTAGATAGCCGCCAAAATGGCGAGTTGTTAGGTCGAATTAGTGGGATTCGTAAAAAGTTTGCTCAAGAGACAGGATATCTCCCTCCCGTTGTTCATATTCGAGACAATATGGAATTAAAACCTTCTTTTTATCGCATTCTAATGAAAGGGGTTGAAATTGGTCATGGAGAAGCGCATCCGGGGCGTTGGTTAGCAATCAATCCGGGTAATGCTGTTGGCTCTTTAGAAGGTGATATTACTCAAGAACCTGCATTTGGTTTACCGGCAGTTTGGATCGATGACAGTTTAAGAGAGCAAGCACAGGTGCAGGGCTATACCGTTGTTGCTGCAAGTACTGTTATTGCAACGCACTTTAATCATGCATTAACGAAATACGCATCAGAATTATTTGGTCGTCAAGAAGCACAAATGTTATTTGATAGGGTCAGTAAAGAGCTCCCTAAAATGACAGAAAATATGATCCCAGATATGCTTTCACTGACGGTATTGCACAAAGTATTGCAAAACCTACTGTCTGAGCAGGTGCCTATTCGTGATATGAGAACTATATTAGAAGCCTTAGCGGAGCATGCACCAGAACAAAAAGATCCAGCTGAATTAACCGCCGTGGTTCGTGTTGCACTTCGTCGAGCGATTACACAACATTGGTTTGGTGATCAAGATGAAATCCAGGTGATTGGTTTAGATGCAAGCTTAGAGCGTATTCTGGTTCAAGCGATGCAAAGTGGCGGTGGATTAGAACCAGGGCTTGCTGAAAATATTGAACAACAAGCGGCAGATGCTGTACGCCATCAAGAGATGTCCGGCGGTGCGCCAGTATTATTAGTGAATCATTCGCTACGTTCATTATTGTCACGTTTTTTACGTCGTAGCCTGCCACAATTAGCCGTATTATCAAATATGGAAATCAGTGAAGGTCGTCGTATTCGTATGACGTCGATGATTGGTGGACAGCCACACTAAACTAATAATTAGACGTCATATAGACCAATAATCTTTATTTTGAACATGTTATTACACGCGACTAATTTGATTAGTTGCGTGTTTTTTTATCTCTATCTTGTTTTAATCCTTACAGATGATGTTTTATTTATAATATCTAAGAAAATTAATTTCATTAATATAATTTTTTTTATAGGAGATTTATTAATGAAAAATAAAAAATTACTTTTCCCATTATTTATTTTATTCAATTCACAAATGGTTTTGGCAGGTGAGAATATTATTGTAAATGATAATTTATCGCCTAAGACAACGCTCACTTTTGATAATGAAAAAAATAAAGATGTCATTAATATAGATACAAACCTTGAAGATGGTATTTCACTTAATTTTTACCATAAATTTAATGTTCCTAAAGAGGGGATCATTCTTAATAATAGAAAAGCCAAAGCAAATATTATTATTAATGAAGCCACTGGAAATGAAATGAGTTTAATTAATGGTAATGTTAGAGTCGAAGGACTAAAGGCTCATGTAATTATTGCTAATCCTAATGGTATTGAATGCAACCAGTGTTCTGCCTCCAGAGTTACTGATTTTACACTAATTAGTGGAAAAACTAATGACAGTGTCAGAGATTTCATTTTATCAGATAAAAATTATGTCTCTATTCATGGTCTAAAACGGATCGCTAGTCAAAAAATTAATCTTATTTCTAATAAAATTTTTATGGAAGGAACATTAAATAAATCTATTGATACATTAAATATACTTAGTGGGTTGAAAACATATCATCTTTTTTCAAAAAATGAATTTAATCACAATGGACAAATTTCTTTTTTTGAAGGGTTTAAATCTAATTTAAATGAAATTAATATTAAGCATGGTTATGGTGAGGTTTATTTTGATAAAGGTTCTTATAATATAACAAAAAGTAAACTAAATATTGATGGTTTGTCTGGGGATAGTGCTCTTTATATATCTAGATAATTAATATATAAAAATAACGTTTTTATTTTAAATATAAAATATATAGGTGTTAATTTAGGTGAGTTATATATTTCGTTAATGTGCTGATATTTGTTTTCTAGAAATAATAAATTTAATAAGAAGTATTATATAAAATGCTTCTTATTATCCCTGCTAATGAATAATATAATTAGGTTTAGTAATGAAAGCAAAAAAAACACTTTATTTTTGTTATCATGGTTTATTTATAATATCACTATTTTTTTCCTCTCAAGCTTCTTCGGATATGTTAATCGTTAAAGATGATGATAAAGCAAAAAAACTTTCTATTAATTATGAAAGTGGAAAAGCTGTAATTAATATTGAGACAAATGATATTCAAGGGGTTTCACATAATTATTATAGTGACTTTAATGTTGATGAAAAAGGTGTAGTGTTTAATAACGCTAAAGAGAAAGATGTAATAACCATTATAAATGAAGTGACATCTAAAAATAAAACAATGCTTAAAGGTGACCTATCTATTAATGGCAACCCTGCAAGTATCGTTATTGCAAATCCTAATGGAATACATTGTCAAGGATGTTCATTTAATGGTATTGAAACAGTCACTTTAATCAATGGCAGAAGTGATAACTTAAAGGTAGGTAAGTATCTAGTTTCTAATAAAGGAAGCATTGAGTTTAGTGCAGGTGAGGAAGCTGAGAAGAATAAATTTATTTTTGATAAAATAAATATTATTTCTAAGTACGTTAAATTTAATGAAAATTTAACGTTGTTTTCTAATGAGCTAAATATTATTAATGGTAAACAGATTTACCATATGTATAATAAATTCCCCTCAAAGTATCATAAAGGAAAGTTGTTATTAGATTTTGGCTCGATTATTAATTCAAAGAAATTTATTTATTCTGCTGGAAATAATGTTCTTATAAATAATGGCATTTTTAATGTGGGAGAGATAGTTATAGATACAAAGGGGAAAATAATCAACTTAGGGGAAATAAATATATTAAATTGGCGTATTGATTCTATTTTGAAAAATCTCTATAAGAAATATAATAACACTGATTTTTCAGAAAAAAATACCATATTTAATGCTAAGGCATACAGTAATGAAAAAAATTCTAGATTAACTATTTATAAAACTAATATTTATTTTAATTTATCTAAAGGTAACTTTTTTAATAAGGGAGCTCTACGTTTAGAGAAGAGTAAAATTTCTGCTAATGTACGTAATTACATTCATTCTTTCGAAAGTAAATCATTTAATATTAACTCTTTAATGGTTATTGATGCTAAAAAAAGAGTAACACTCAATGGGGAAATTTTCTTTATTGATCCCCTTGATAAAATTTTTATTCAAAATAGTACGAATATTAAATTTAATCCGAAAAATAGCGATAATATCCTTATTAAATATTAATTATTTATATATGTTTTTTTATAAAATATTTTATGTGAATGTTTTTATGTGGATGGTTTTTAAAATTAATCGGATTATATATTAATTATAATAATTACTTTAAAACCAAAGGAAATGGCTATGAAAAAAATCCCTTTATTTACTCTTTCATTATTATCTGTATTTGTTTCAGTATCTTGTTATGCTACTCAAGATGTTGTTTTAAATGCTAATTCATTATCTGATGCACAAGTATCAATGAATGATGATATAGGTAAAACACAAGTTAAAATCATAAACACTAATCAAGATAATGTAGCACATATCTATTACGACCGTTTTAATATTAATAATGATGGTTTATCATTAGATAATGATAAAGCAGAATTAATTATTAATGAGGTTGTTTCTCACGAAAGTTCAGAGTTGCATGGTGATCTTGAGTTACAAGGAAAAAAGGCGACAGTAATTATAGCTAACCCTAATGGAATTTCTTGTTATGATTGCTCTTTCTCAGGAATTGATGATATTAAGTTAATTTCTGGTAGCAGTGTAGGGAAATTTTCTAAGGAATTTACTATAACAGATAATCCTGTTGATTTTGCTTTTGTCAATAAATTACCTAGAAATAAGCTTACGCATATCAATCGTCATGATAAAGACGTTTCACCTAAATATATAAATATCATATCTAATGATATAACACTGGATAAAGGTGATTTTAATGCTGAATATATCCGTTTTGATATCGGTTTAGATAAATTTAATCTTAACTATTTAAATAATTATAATAGTAAAGGGAGGTTGATAATAGAACCCGAGGCAACGTTAAATAGTCGGTATTTGATGATAAAAGGGAATAGTGCTACGGTTGATAATTATGGTCATATTGATACTTTATCTTTAAATGCAAATGTCAGATCGTGGTGTAACCATAATGGTTCAATTATAGATTTAAATAGAGATATAAATTTATATAAAACAGCTTATGATGATGTAAAAAAATCAAAGTTAAATATTTCAACGTATTATTTTAGTGCTGATAAATCATCTTTTTATGTTAAAGATAGTGCTTTATTTATTAATGCGGGAGATATGGTGTTACTTAACGATTATATTATCGACAATAGCTATTTAATATCACGTGTTAATTATATAGATATGAATAACATTACGTTGAATAAAAGCTATCTTGATGTTACCTCTCTGCATCGTATAAATATTGATGGTAAAATCCATGGGGAAGGTAGTGTTGTGTTAGAAGGGATGTACGGGAGTTTTGATAAAAAAGATAAAATAGCGTTAACAGGAAAAGATCTAGCAGGATTAAAGGGACAACCGAAATTTCAATTAGGTACATCAACTATTATAGATAAAAAATATCAACCATAAAAATCTTTAATAAACTTTAATTAAAAAGTAATGATAAAAATATCATGTTTATTATTACTATCGATTTAACGTGTAACATTAATTTAATACTTATTTTATAGTTACTATATAAGTAAAAATAATAGGCTGCATAAAATAGTCCTTGTATTATGTTGATATAATGCAAGGACTGTTATTTTCTTTAAATTTTATACTTGGATTTTTCGCCCAGCTAATATTGAACGTTGTGCTTGCCCATCAGAACCATAAAGGGTTGGGCTGTGGTTCTTCTGCAAAAAACGGATAGCATCACTATTACGAGAGATGTGTTGATCAAGTAGTAATCCGTTATGTTGATTCAGATGTCTTAACTCCGCCGTGATGTCTATTATCTGTGTCCATAAATCAGATAAGAATGGCAACCCTGCATAAGGTTTTTCTACACCGGCTTGTAGGCTTAGCGTATGACGCTGTTGGTCTGTATGACCTAAAGCCGACAAGACAAAATTCTTCTGTTCAGTTACTTCGTGTAGGGCATTGATATCAATATTACCAGCGCATAATAACTGTTGTTCAGCACGTAAAATACTCGCAATGGTATTAAGCTGTGATAATTGAAGATCTAAAGTCTGGCGGAGTTCTTCCATCATAATCATTAAAATATTATTGAGTTATGCTTTCAGCAGCTTCACGGAAAAGAGCATCCGCAATTTTACCGCTGTCCATGGTTAATGTTCCGTTGGCAATTGCTTCTTTTAAGCGAGCAACTTTCTCAACGTTAATGTCTTTATTGCCAGGTTGAACAAGTTTTTTCTGCGCTTCACTTAGTTTTACAGACGTGTCACCTGTTGTAGCTTTTTGTTCAGTTGTTCCCGACTTACGTGAGCCCTGAGTGATTTCACTTGGGTTACGTTGTGCAATTGCGTTAATCGGAAGCAGTGGATTTGCGCGTTCAATACTCATAGGAAAATCCTTTGTTAGGCATCAATTAATAGTCAGATGAAGCCATTGTAAAACAACCTATGTGTTTTCGCCTATCATCTTGGTTCTTTATATCGGCTATTGAATCAAAAACTTTAATCTTAGTCGTCATATTCATCATACTCGTCATACTTCAAGCCGTAGCGTTGTTGACCGCATTCACTCACACTAGTCACATACTTATGTATGCTCCTAGCGATTCGTTCATTTGTCGCCTAGCTACAACTTGAATTATTTAGAGTATCTATATTAGATGCTTTAAATTATTTAGAGTAAAAAATGTAGCGCAAAAGAGTTTACATTGGCTTGTCATAACTGAAACGGCTAACAAGCAATTCAATAGGGGCTTATTCTGCTTATCAGCTTTTTTATTTATTAAAGAGGGATGCGAACAGAGCCATTTTCAAGAGCTTCTCCAATGACGATTTGGCCTGATTTCACTCTAACTCGAATCGTTTCATTGGCAACAGCATTGTTGATTGCCTTGCCTTCATAGCGAATTTGAAAATGATCGCCTTGTGCAAAAACAGTAACGGTTTGACCTGCCAAAATAGCCCAAGGGCGACGGATCATGGTCGATGTGATAGGTTTTCCGGCAGAAATTTGGCGCATAGCAATGGCATTTTTAATTAACGTAGGATCACGTAATACGTCATAAGGTTGCTTTTCTAATTCACCTGTTATCATGCTGACTGATGCCGTTTCAATCGCATCATCACGATTGATGTCTTTTTTGGCGACTAAATATTTACCCGTTACACTCACATCAACTTGAATAAAACGACGTTGTTTATCACATTGAATGGGAATCGAAAGCCGCCCCCAATTACGAGAGCCTGCATGGCGTTGGATCGCTTGTGTTTGACACACTGGCCATTTCTCTTCCGGTGTTAAAACTGTGACTGTCACTTTATCGCCTTGTTGATGAAGCGCGACAAAGAAATCTTGTAGTTCTTCAGGAAGTGATTTCGCAATACTCACATTCACCATAAAGAAAAAAGAAAACAGACCGATAAGAGTTTTAACTAACATAGTTTGTATCACCTTACAGAGTTGATGCTAATTGTGCGTTTGTCATTATTTAGCAACAACAGTGTACAGCGACTTTGCATGCCTTAAACGCATAAATAGCAATCCAATTTACGCCTATTCCTCCAATCATCTTTTTTTTGAGCGTTTATTCTGTCAACTGAAATTGTTTTATCAGCTGAGGTAAGTGGCTTAGCCACCAAGGATAGAAGATGCTCGATAAATTAGAAAATACGTTTCATTTTCAACAAGAAGCGCTCTCAATACGCAATAAACGCCAAGAAATTCTCGCTGCGAATATCGCTAACGCAGACACCCCAGGCTTTCAGGCTCGTGATATTGATTTTGCTTCCGAATTGAAGAAAACCATTGAAAACGGACGTACTGGTAGTCATGGCATGCAATTGGCGATGACATCAGAGCGCCATATCCCGATCAAACCCGGTTATCGCTTAGAAGCAGACTTACTCTATCGCGTACCTCATCAAACGGCGATGGATGGTAATACCGTGGATATGGATATGGAACGTAGTAATTTTGCTGACAATAGCCTTAAGTATCAGGCTGATGTGACATTTATTAACTCGCAAGTCAAAAGCATGATGGCTGTATTGCAACAGTAGGGTAAAGAGCATGTCTTTATTTAGTATTTTTGATATTTCAGGTTCAGCACTTTCAGCGCAATCTCAACGTTTAAACGTAAGCGCTAGCAATATGGCAAATGCCGACAGTGTTGCGGGCCCAGATGGTGAACCTTATCGTGCCAAACAGGTTGTTTTTCAGGTCAACGCACCTGCTGGCCAAGAAGTTGGTGGTGTTCGTGTCACTGAAGTGGTGGATGATCCTGCTCCATTTCGTATGGAATATCAGCCGGGACACCCTTTTGCCGATGAAAAAGGGTATGTCCGTATGCCGAATGTTGATGTTGTGGGTGAAATGATTAACACCATTTCTGCATCAAGAAGCTACCAAGCTAACGTCGAAGTGATGAACACAGCCAAATCACTGATGCAAAAAACACTGATGATAGGCCAATAGGGAGAATAAATTGTGGGTATTTCCGCCTCAATGAATGAACCTTATGATAATACCATTATCGGGGATGCACCTTCTTCGTACCATACGAAAAAAAGTGGTAGTGAGGATATCAAAGGGAATTTCCTAACACTACTCATCACTCAGATGAAAAACCAAGACCCAACAAATCCAATGCAAAATAATGAGTTAACCTCCCAGTTAGCTCAAATTTCGACCGTTGAAGGTATCGAAACACTGAATAAAACAGTGAACAACATTGTTGGTCAGATTGATCAAAGTCAGGCATTGCGAGCATCTTCCTTAGTTGGCCATGGTGTCATGGTCTCTGGGAATAAAATTGTTGTCTTTCAGCCAACTGACGGTAAAGGTGAGACTGAAAAACCTGGTAACGGGGATGACACAATTCCAACACCTGATACTCAAAATGAAAAAACGCGCCAGCAAATGGGAACGTATAAATCAGAAGGTACTGACCCAACTACGCCTAGCGATGAACACCTTTTTTCAACACCTTTTGGTTTTGAATTACTCAGTCCAACCGATTCTCTTACGATAAACATCACCAATGCGAGTGGTGTTACCGTTCGTACAATCCAAATGGACAAAAAGATGCTACCGGATGTTTATAACTTCTCTTGGGATTGTACTGATGAAGATGACAATCCTGTTCCAACAGGCAGTTATAAATTTACCGTTAACGCCACGCTTAATGATGCTCAGGTCCCTGTTAAGACACTGAATTATGCGCTGGTGAATAGTGTGTCCATGGTGGATGGTGGTGCCCGCCTTGATGTTGGCTTAGGTAATACCGTTTCATTGGATGAAATTCGTCAGGTTCTTTAACTAACACATATTCAACTTGGAGGGCGCATGTCCTTTTCACAAGCAGTAAGTGGTTTAAACGCAGCAGCCGCTAACTTAGATACTATCGGTAATAATATTTCTAACTCCGCAACCTACGGTTTTAAAGGCGCAAGCGTTTCTTTTGCAGACGTATTCGCTGGTTCAGGTGCAGGTCTGGGGGTTAAAGTGGCGGGTATTAGCCAAAACTTTAAAGACGGTAGTATCACAACCACTAACCGTCCAACAGACGTGGCGATTTCTGGTGGTGGTTTTTTCCGTATTGAAGATCAAAACGGCGGCGTTTTCTATTCACGTAATGGTGAATTTGGTAAAGATAAAAATGGTTTTCTGACTAACATGCAAGGTATGCGTGTAACAGGTTATCCAGTACAAAGCGTTGATGGTAAAAACGTGGTTCAAAAAGGGGCAACGCCAACACCTATCGTTATTCCTACGGATATGATGAATGCAAGTGCAACCGATAAAGTGGATATGACGGTTAACTTGAACTCAGCTGAAGAGCCAATTGACCAAACGACTCATGCGTTTAATCCTAAAGATAATGACTCTTATAACTTCAGTACTAACGTAACAACTTATGATAGCTTAGGTAATGAACATAACTTGAACTTATTCTTTGTGAAAACAAAAGATAATGAATGGGAAGTTCATGCTCAAGACTCTACAACAGGTGAGCCAGCTCAAAATCTAGGCAAGTTAGTTTATAAAAATAATGGTGTACTAGACGAAACGGCAACTAGCATTAAAAATTTCACTACTGTGTCTTATAAAGGTTCAGAAACCATGGATATGGCGATGAACTTTACAGGCAGTACTCAACAAAAAGTAGCCGAATCAAGTGTTTCTAAACTGGCACAAAACGGTTACCAAGCGGGTGAATTCACCAACTTCCGTATTGAGCAAGACGGCTCCATTATGGCGACCTACTCAAACCAACAAAGCCAAGTTGTTGGCCAAATCGCATTAGCTAACTTTGCAAACGCTGGCGGCTTAAGCTCACAAGGCGACAACATGTGGTCTGAAACTAACGGTTCAGGTTCGCCAATCGTCGGTGTTGCTGGCTCTGGTGTATTCGGCAAATTAACCAATAACGCATTAGAAGCGTCTAACGTGGATATGAGCCAAGAGTTAGTCAATATGATCGTTGCTCAACGTAACTATCAATCAAACGCACAAACCATTAAGACTCAGGATCAGATCCTGCAGACTCTGGTTAGCTTGCGCTAATAACGCCGGAAATAATCTGTTATGGATCATGTGATTTATACCGCGATGGGCGGCGCCAGACACTCGATGGAAAATCAAGCTGTCGTGGCGAACAACTTAGCAAACGCATCAACGCCGGGATTCAAAGCGCAGCTTAGTGCAATGCGAGCCGTACCTGTCAATGGCGATACCTTACCAACTCGTACATTAACGGTAGCCTCAACGCCTGGTAGCGATCAGAGTCAAGGAACGATGAACTATACCGGCAGATCAATGGACGTTGCGTTAAGTGATAACGGCTATTTAGCGGTTCAACTTGAAGATGGTACTGAAGCCTATACCCGAAACGGGAATATCCAACGTAACGCTGACGGCATGTTGATGGTACAAGGGCGTTTGTTAATGGGGGATAACGGTGCGATTGAAGTACCTCCTCAAGCAGATGTCAGTATTGCCAATAACGGTATTGTGACTGCGCATGTGCCGACTGATCCGCCAAAAATGTTGGGTCAGATTGGTCGTTTGAAAATGGTAAAACCAGAGCAAAACGATTTAGTTCGTGGCGATGATGGTTTATTCCATTTATCACCGAACGGCGTTGCACGTGCAGGTGCGGAATTACCTGCGGATGATAGCGTGAAGGTGTTAGCTGGTGTGTTAGAAGGCAGTAATGTTAATCCAGCAGAAGCCATGGTCGATATGATAGCAAACGCAAGACGTTTTGAAATGCAAATGAAGGTTATTCATAGCGCTGACGATAATGCGCAACGAGCTAACCAATTGCTATCACTGAGTTAAATAGTGTAAGGGGAAAACCATGATCCGTTCTTTATGGATTGCTAAAACTGGGTTGGATGCACAACAGACAAACATGGATGTGATTTCCAACAACCTCGCGAACGTCAGCACCAATGGCTTTAAACGTCAACGTGCGGTTTTCGAAGATTTACTGTATCAAACAATCCGTCAACCGGGGGCGATGACTTCTGAACAGACGAATGCACCGTCAGGTTTACAAATTGGTACGGGGGTTCGTCCTGTTGCTACTGAGCGTTTACATAGTCAAGGTAACTTGGCTCAAACTAATGGTACTCGTGATGTGGCGATTAAAGGACAGGGTTTCTTCCATGTTCAGTTACCTGATGGCACAGACGCTTATACCCGTGATGGTTCTTTTCAAATGGATCAAAATGGGCAATTAGTGACAACCAGTGGTTTCCAAGTCGTTCCAGCAATTATTCTGCCTGAAACGGCGAAAAAGGTCATGATTGGTCGTGATGGTACTGTTAGTGTTGAAATTGAAGGTTCACCAGCACCACAACAAGTGGGGCAATTGACGCTAACAACCTTTATTAATGACAGCGGATTAGAAAGTGTCGGTGAAAACTTGTACTTAGAAACCGCAAGTTCTGGCGCACCGACTGAAAATGCTCCAGGTATCAACGGCGCAGGCTTGTTGTATCAGGGATATGTTGAAACCTCTAACGTTAATGTAGCTGAAGAGTTGGTCAATATGATCCAGACTCAACGTGCTTATGAAATTAACAGTAAAGCAATTTCAACATCTGATCAGATGTTACAGAAACTAACGCAACTCTAATTTCGTTTGTTCATTAGCCTGACAGGGTTTCCTGTCAGGCATATTACTAAAAGAGTATCGAAGATGGATACAAAGGTCATTACTGACAATTCTGGGGCAAGAAAGCTTAGTGTCAGATGGCGTCGTCATCAACGTTTAGGTACCGCCCTGTTGGTACTGACACTGGCGGGATGCGCACATATACCGAAAAAACCGTTGGTAGAAGGTAACACAACGGCGGTTCCAACGGCACCAACAGCACCTGCACCAAATGGCTCTATTTTTCAGGCAACTCAGCCTGTTTATTTTGGCTATCAACCTTTATTTGAAGATAGACGCCCTCGAAATATAGGTGACACGCTGACGATCACGTTGCAAGAAAATGTCAGTGCAAGCAAAAACTCATCTGCTAATGCAAGCCGTAATGGTAAAGCTGGGTTCCTTGCTTCGATCACCCCAAGATTCTTAGAAGGGTTGTTTGGTAATAATCGCGCTGATATGGGAATGGAAGGAAACAGTGACTTTGGCGGTAAAGGTGGCGCAAATGCGAACAATACCTTTAAAGGCACCATTACTGTTACCGTCGATCAGCTTCTTGCCAATGGTAACCTGCACGTTATTGGTGAAAAGCAAATTGCTATCAATCAAGGTACTGAATTTATCCGTTTTTCAGGTGTGGTGAATCCAAGAACAATTAGTGGTTCCAATACCGTAAATTCAACCCAAGTTGCTGATGCTCGTATTGAATATATCGGAGACGGTTATATCAATGAAGCTCAATCTATGGGATGGCTACAACGCTTCTTCTTAAATGTATCACCTTTTTAATGAGTAGGATCCAGATGAAAAAAATAGCGATGAGCCTTTTCTTTATCGTGATGACATGTGTCGGTTTTTCCGCTCATGCCGAACGGATCAGAGATCTCACCTCTGTTGAAGGGGTAAGAGAAAATGCGCTGATTGGTTATGGTTTGGTCGTGGGATTAGATGGAACGGGTGACCAAACAATGCAAACCCCGTTTACCACACAAAGTCTGAATAACATGCTCTCACAATTGGGGATCACAGTACCACCCGGCACCAATATGCAATTGAAAAACGTTGCTGCGGTGATGGTAACAGCAAAATTACCGCCTTTTGGTCGTACAGGGCAATCAATCGACGTCGTTGTTTCATCCTTAGGTAATGCCAAAAGCTTACGTGGTGGTACGTTGCTGATGACACCATTAAAAGGTGTTGATAATCAGATTTATGCTTTAGCACAAGGCAATATTGTTGTCGGAGGAGCAGGCGCATCTGCGGGGGGTAATAGTGTTAAAGTTAACCAGCTAGCGGGTGGGCGCATTAGTAGTGGCGCTATCATTGAACGTGAGTTGCCTTCGCAATTTGGCCAAACAGGTCTGCTAAATCTACAACTAAATGAAGAAAACTTCACATTGGCACAACATATCTCTGATACCGTTAATAAATTACGTGGTGTGGGAACGGCTATTCCTTTAGATGCTCGTACCGTTCAATTACGTGTTCCTATTGGTAAAAGCGAACAAGTCCGTTTCTTGGCTGAAGTTCAGAACCTTGAAATTAAACGTGTTGTTGCTGATGCGAAAGTGATCATTAATGCCAGAACGGGTTCAGTTGTGATGAATCGTGATGTGACATTAGGAAGTTGTGCGATTGCACAAGGCAACCTTTCCGTTACGGTTAATAGCCAAGTCAATGTAAGCCAACCTAATACTCCATTTGCGGGTGGTAGCACTGTTGTAACACGGAATACTAGCGTGAATATGAGTGAACAAGGTGGCTCATTACAGCAAGTGAATGCAAGCGCAAGCCTAAACGAAGTGGTTCGTACATTAAATGCATTAGGTGCAACACCAACTGATTTAATGTCGATATTGCAGGCAATGGAAAGCGCGGGTTGCTTACGTGCGAGATTGGAGATTATCTGATGAAAGATTTATCTCTGCTTTCTTCAATGCCGAACGTTTCTACTCCGGCATATGACAGCAATGCATTGAATAAACTTAAATATCAGGTTGGACAAAATGCTGATCAGCAAGGGTTGCGCCAAGTGGCGCAACAACTTGAAGGTGTTTTTGTTCAAATGATGTTAAAGAGCATGCGCGATGCAATACCTCAAGAAAGCATGTTTAATTCAGAAAGTACCAAGATGTACACCTCACTTTATGATCAACAAATCGCTCAAGACCTATCACAAAAAGGCTTGGGCTTTGCTGACATGATAGAAAAACAACTTTCTGCCAAAGTCACGATGGATCCAAGTGAAATGGCGGGTAAAACACCAATGCCATTAGATGGCAGTGATATTTTTCAATCCATGCCAACACAAGCTTTGGGGCAAATTTATCGTGCAATGCAGCCTTATCAAAATGCAATTGAAAGTACGATTGGTAAGCTTAAAGGGTTATCTGAAAGCAGTGCTTCTTTTGCATCAAAATTGTTAGGGCCTGCTAAACAAGCGACAGAAGGCACGGGTGTACACCATCTTTTAGTTGTTGCTCAAGCCGCGCTTGAATCAGGCTGGGGAAAACGTGAGATCCTAACGGGTGATGGTAAACCAAGTTATAACCTGTTTGGTATTAAAGCAGGAAGTCGCTGGAAAGGGCCTGTCACAAATATCATGACAACTGAAGTAATTGACGGTAAGTCAATTAAAATGCGGGATAATTTCCGCGTTTATGGCTCTTATGTTGAAGCCATTCAAGATTATCTCCGATTGATTACTGAAAGTCCTCGTTACGCAAAAGTACCTCAAGCTCAAACCCCAGAACAAGCTGCTTATCGCATCCAAGAAGCGGGTTATGCCACCGATCCAGGTTATGCGAAAAAACTGGTTTCAATCATTGGTCAATTAAAAGGAAGCGGTGAGCAAGTTGCTAAAACTTATACTCACGATTTAAGCGATCTATTTTAATGCTTTCCCCTCAAGTTTAGAGGGGAAGTACCGATAATAAAGACCAGAGCATTCATTCCAACTTGCCAGCTATGCTCCGTGCATACGGGTGATGACTAAACGTAAAAGGATAGACAAATGTCCAACAGTTTAATTAATACAGCGATGAGCGGACTTAATGCGGCACAAGCTGCGATGAGCACTGTGAGTAATAACATCGCTAACCAAAATGTAAAATGGTACAACCGTCAAATGACTGTTTTTAATGAAAACAGCGGCACAATGACCGGTAATGGTTATATCGGTAATGGTGTTAATGTTAGCCGTATTCATCGTGAGTATAACGAATTTCTTGCCGGTCAAATGAACCGTGCAATGTCAAAACAAAGCGCACTTAATAGCTATACCAAAAATATCTCACAAATCAATGATTTGTTAGCAGATAAAGGAAATGACGTTTCCAGTGCGATTGACGAATTTTTTACTAGCTTACCAAACGTAACCAATAATGCCGAAGACAACCCTGCGCGTACAACGGTAATTGGTAAAGCGGAAGCCATGGTGAATATGTTTGCTAAAGCAGACCAATCATTGCGTGATTTAGAAAAAGATATTAATAGTCAGGTGACAAATACCTCTAAAAATATCAATGAATATACAAAACAGATCGCAAAACTAAATAACGAAATTAGTCGTTCTAAAGGCTTCAATGGCGCTGATCCTAACGACTTATTAGACCAACGTGATCGTTTAATTCAAGAGTTAAACACACTGGTTGATGTTCAAGTGACTCAACAAGATGGTGGTTTTGTTAACGTCACGTTTGCTAATGGTCTGCCATTAGTATCTGGTACTCGCTCTTATGAAGTTTCTGCTATTCCATCTAATAAAAATAGTGAACGTCTTGTTCTTGGTTATAGTAATGGCATTGATGAAGTTCGCGAAGTGGATGCAAAACGCATTAAAGGTGGCGAACTTGGCGGCGCGTATCGTAGCCGTGAAGAAGTGTTAGATCCAAGCCGTAACCAATTAAATCAATTAGCGTTAGTATTAGGTGATCAATTTAATAAGCAGCATGAGCAAGGTTTTGATTTAGATGGTAAAAACGGTGAGAAGTTCTTCGAACTTGGTGGCGCTCATGTTATGCCTAACGGTAAGAATAAAGGTGACGCTACCTTTGATGTCAAATATACCGATACCAAAGCAGTGAAAGCGGCTGATTATACTGTTAAATATGATGGTAGTAAGTGGGATGTTACGGTAGAGCCGGGCGGTCGTAAAGTTAATGCAAAAGTAAGCGCAACGGGCGAATTAGAATTCGAAGGCATGAGTATCAAAATCAATGGTACAGCACAAAAAGAAGATTCTATTATTGTTCAATCTGTCGGTAATGTCATTGCCGGTATGGAAGTTGCAGTGACTGATCCAAGCAAGATAGCGGCAGCTGGCTCGCTAAACGCGGATGGAACAACGGCACCAAGTGATAACGAAAACATGAAAAAATTGTTTGATTTACCAGACCAAAAAGTGATTGATGGTAAAACAACGATTGCAGGTGGTTATGGCTCACTGATCAGTATGGTGGGTAATAAAGTGAATACCGCGCAAGTTGATTTTGATGCTCAGGTTTCTATCACTAAAAGTATTGTCGAACAACAGCAGTCTGTTTCTGGTGTGAACTTGGATGAAGAGTACGGTGAGATGTATCGCATTCAAGAATACTACATGGCAAATGCGAAAGTTATTCAAACTGCAAACAGTATGTTTGATGCGATTATGCAAGTTTTCTAAGTAACCCTTCATCAGAATAAGGAATAACACGGTGCGTTTAAGTTCAAATCAAATTTTTAGTCAGCGTGTGGATAATATCACTGGCTCGCAAAGCAAATGGATGACTGAAGGAAATAAAATTTCAAGTGGTCGTCGCGTTGAAAAGCCTTCAGATGATCCCATGGCGGCTTCTCAAGCGGTAATGGTGAAACAATCTGAATCACGTAACCAACAGTATGCAACAGCGCGCGGATTTGCAAAAAACAGCATGTCATTGCAAATGAGTTTAGCGAGTCAAATGGTGAATATCACCACCAAAATTCAAGAAACACTGGTTGCTGCGGGTAATGACGCCACGCTTAGTGATGAAGACCGTTCATCTCTTGCTGATCAATTACAAGGTTTAAAAGATCAATTAGTGGGTATTGGTAATACAAAAGATGGTGTGGGGCGTTATATTTTTGCCGGTTTCCAATCAGATAAACCGCCTTTTGTTGCTGATGCAACGGGTAAAATCACCTATCAAGGTGGCGACAAGCAAATTACCCAAAAAGTAGATAGCAATATTGAAATGACGACCAACTTCACTGGAATTGAAACATTACAATCTTCAGGTGGTAAAGGGACAGAGCCTGATATTTTTAATGCACTTGATAATGCTATTACAGCGTTACGTGAACCTTTAACAGGTAAACCACAAGCAGATCGTGATGCAGCATTAGATAAAATTGATGCTGCAAACCGTGTTAACCGTGCAACTTTAAATAACATTTCTAGTGTAGAAGCCAAATTAGGTTTACAACTTCAAGAGCTTGATAATTTAGATGATTTGGGGGCAGATACCTCTTTAAGAAATGCAAAACGTTTAAGCGAGTTGCGTGACTTAGATTGGACACAAGCAATTTCTGATTATTATCAAGAAGAGTCTGTCTTACAGGCTTCTTATAAAGTTTTTAACGACATGAAAGAGATGTCGATGTTCAAGATGTATCGCTAATTTTTATCGTACTTTTTCGCGACATTTTGATATCTCCCCTGATATTGATTTATCAGGGGAGTTTTTTTTATTGTTTATTGAATACAATTGATAAGTTCATTTTTTTAATATTAGAAATAAAGTGTTTTGCTGATGAAACTTCAAAACCATGATAAAGCCGTTTTATATTTTTTATAAAGGTATCAATCATAATTAGCTTGACGCCAATATTTTTGGCAATATGAAATATTGTGAAACTACTTTTCATAATAAATTAGCATCAAGGCCTTTCCCATTGAAATGATATTAACAGTAAGTCTAGATAAAATAGTAATTATTTTATTTATAAACGACAAAATATGAGATGTACCTCGTCATTGTTTTTTAAATTCCTTTGCTTTATCCAGTTATCTAATGTGATTTTACCACATCTAATTTTATATCCTGCCTTTTTGTGTGGATATTCCTTGCAGAATAAACTCGATTTCTTATCATCTTATTTTACGTATGTTATTTGTTTTTTTGTTTTAACATTCCAACTTTGAAAGTAATATCGTTATTAAACTTCAATTGAGATAAATCCTAACAGGAGTCGTTGTGTGTATAAACTATATAAGTTAATTTATCACTCGTCATAATATGATTTTCTTTTTTTAATTTACATTATTGATTTAAAAAGGAAAAAGAATATCTAATAAAGACGTTCTTTTAAGGATGATCAATTATAATTCATTCGGATAAGTCAATGGATATTATTTTTATTTTATTCTTGATATATATTTTATTCATTAATTCGATATAAAATTAGTTATTATTCTTTAAGTTTTGTTTAAAAATAAGTCATTAAAGATTAAGTAAAGCTAATATTTATGAAAAAAGGATAATTTTCTCTTCTGTATTTAATTATCTATTTGATAAATAAGTTTTTTTAACTATTTTTAATAGTGTATAACGATCTATTTTGATAGATTAATAGATGTATCCTATCAAGCGTTGAGTTATTGATTGATAATAGCGTATTTACAGTGAATATTTATAAATTTATATTGTAAAAAATTTATTTTTCTAATAATAAATAATTATAAATATATAAAATTGTATTTTAAGTGAAAATTTAGAAATGTTAGGTTTTCTAAATTAGAATGATTATATTTTTATTTTCTATAAATTTTATTCAATGATATATAAAAGAATAGGTTATTAATATGAGAAAGCATTGTAACGAACCATTACGTAAAATAATCGGGAAGTATATAAAAAAAGCGCGTATAAATAAATCATTGTCAGGTGAGCAATTAGGGCTACTATTGAATGTCAGTCAGCAACAAATATCAAGATATGAAAATGCAGAGACGAGTGTTAATATTGAAACATTATATTTCATATTACAAACGCTAGATAAAAACTGGGAGGATTTTTATTGTCATGTTATACGAGAGTATGAAAATAAAAAAATGTAGAAATAGGTATGGCTTTTATTTTTATTCTTTTTAATTAAATAACTAATAAATAAATTATTTTATAGCGAATTATTATTGTCTATGAAAATTTAATATATGGCTTTATATGAAATAAATATTCTCATTAATTCAAGTATGAATGTGTTGTCAATAATAATGTTAATGTTTAATAAAAGTGCCTTTTGTCAATTTTATTATTGAAAAGGCCCATCGTATGTATTTTTAATCAGTCTTATGTCAAGAAACCAGCTGCTGTAGTATTAAGGTGATGCGATTAAATGTATCGCTAAAGACACGCTCAGTAAAGACAGGAAGAGCGGGCATGATCATTGATAGCGCTAGCATACCAATGGTTAATGTTAGTGGGAAACCGACCACAAAAACAGAAAGCTGTGGTGTCATACGGTTTAAAATACCTAATGAAAGGTTGAGCACTAAAAGTAGAGTGATTAATGGCATGGCTAACATCATACCGTTGATAAATATAGTCCCACCACTTTGAACTAAAGTTAATATGCCTAATGAGTTAAAGGTCTGATTTCCAATAGGAACAACATAGAATGTATCAACTAATATAGATAATAGCCATAAATGACCGTCGAAGACCATAAATAATAGCATTGTTAGCATATTAAAAATACGTGCCAGAATAGGCATGTTAGGGCCACCTGATGGATCGACAAAGGTAGCGAATGAAAGCCCCATCTGTAAACCAATCACTTCACCAGCATGACGAACAGAAGCGAACGCCAACTGCATTGATAACCCGAGAATGGTGCCAATCAAAATTTGTTGTAACAGTACCCAAAAGGCAATAAGCGAGAATAAAGGCACATGACTTTGCGGTAAGCCTGGTGCGACTAATGCAGTAATTAAAAAAGCGAGTGCAATACGAAATTTTTTAGGTGTTTGTTTTTCACTAAATAGCGGTGCGGTGCTAAAAAGGGCGAGTATTCGCACAAATGGCCAGAAAAAATCACTAATGTAGCCGCTAAGCATTTCACTGGTCAGGGTTATCATTGCTATTAACCAATCATCCCTGGAATGCCTGTAAATAGGTTATGCATATAATCGACAAGTAAACTTAACATCCAAGGACCCGCAACTAAAATAGCGACTAATACAGCAAGAATTTTTGGAATAAACGATAATGTCATTTCGTTTATTTGTGTTGCAGCTTGAAGCATACTGATCACAAGACCCGTTACCAGAGCGGACAATAAAAGAGGGCCTGCTAGTGATAAAGCGATTTTCATCGCTTCAGTACCTAGTGCTAAGACGGATTCTGGTGTCATGGGGTTACCTCTGCGCTAATTAAAAAAGCTTTGTGCAAGCGAGCCTAGTATTAATTGCCAGCCATCGACTAAAACAAAAAGCATCAGTTTAAATGGCAATGAAACTGTGGCTGGTGGCACCATCATCATACCTAGCGCCATCAACACACTGGCGACAACTAAGTCGATAATAAGAAAAGGAATAAAAATCATAAAACCGATTTGAAAAGCGGTTTTTAGTTCACTGGTAATATATGCAGGTACCAAAATACGCATAGGTACACTTTCGCGAGTTTCAAATGCAGGTGCATCGGCAAGACGAGCAAACAGAGCCAAGTCAGTTTCACGAGTTTGTTGCATCATAAACTGACGTAGAGGTTTTGAACCATTTTCTAAGGCTTGCTCAAAGGTAATTTGATCTTCAGTAAATGGCATATAGGCATCTTGATAAATTTTATCAAAAACGGGTGCCATAATGAAAAATGTCATAAATAATGCTAAACCAAGAACTACTTGGTTTGGCGGGGCAGAAGGTGTACCTAAAGCATTACGTAATAATCCAAGGACAATAATAATACGGGTAAAACTTGTCATCATCAGCAAAACAGCAGGAATAAAGCCTAATGCTGTAATGAAGATTAAGGTTTGTACTGGCAGTGACCAACTTTGACCTCCACCCGGTAAAGGCTGTGTAATAATACCCGGAAATTGGGCAAACGCACTGGTAGGTAACAAGAGTAAAACCAGCACACTAGCGAAGAGACGCCAACGCTTTAATGCGTTAAAAAAAGTGACACACTGATGCATTATGAGTTGCCTTTATCTCGCTTTAGCGTTTTTTGTAATATTTGAGTAAACAAGGGTGATGTTGGTGATGAGGTCGCTTCCTGCGAGGCTTTATCAGGAACGGGTAATTTATGCAGCAGATTTACCTGCGATGCAGTTACCCCTAATACGAGCCATTCCTGTTCTATTTCAACCACCACCACACGTTCTTTCGCACCTAATGAACAACTTGCTTTGACGCTAAGTTGTGCTGTTGTTCCTTTAAATGAACCTCGGCTAAAGCCAAAACGGCGAAATAACCACATAGCAACAATAATAAGAACGATGATGCCTGCAAGTGCCGTGCTAACTTGAGCAAGGCTTTGACCTACAGGCAACGGTTGTGTAGGTGTTTGAACTGTTTGTGTTGTAGCGGGTGCGGTAGTATTTACCGCACCTTGGCTGGAAAAGGAAGGAAGCTGTTCCATAGATTAACGGCTCAGGCGACGCATACGTTCTGATGGTGTAATGATATCGGTAATGCGAATACCATATTTATCAGAAACAACCACAACTTCACCTTGAGCGATTAAATAGCCATTGATAAGAATATCAAGAGGCTCACCAGCTAAACCATCCAGTGAAACGACAGAACCTTGTGACAGGCTAAGTAATTTTTTAATGGTCATTTTGGTGCGACCTAACTCTACTGTTAATTTGACAGGAATATCCATAATCAAATTAATGTCAGATAGATGGTTCAGTGTGTCGTCTTCAGGTAAAAGATGTTCAAATAGATCGGAACTATTATCCTGGCTTTTACCAGTTTGCTGTTCCATTGCATCAGCCCACATATCCTCAGCCGATTGTGAATTATCAGTTGGGCGATTTGCATCACTCATTGGTTTGTTCCTCATCCAGAGCGTTTAAAACAGGGTTAATTAGGTGTTCAACCCGAAGGGCATATTGCCCATTTACTGTACCGTATTGGCTTGTTAATACGGGCACACCATCAACATGTGCAATCAATCTTTCTGGTTTATCAATCGGGATAACATCCCCTTCTTTAAGTGTTAACACTTTTGATAAGCGCAGTGGGATGTCAGTAAAGTTTGCGACCAGTTCAAGCTCTGAATGCTGAACTTGGTTGACTAAACTATCTAACCAAACCCCATCTTCTTGACGAACATTTTCAATTGGTGGATTGATCAGTCGTTCACGTAATGGCTCAATCATGGCAAATGGAATACAAATACTAAATTCCCCAACCATGGAACCAATTTCTACCTGAAAAGGTGTCGTAACAACAATATCATTCGGTGATGAGGTGATATTGGTAAATTTCACCTGCATTTCAGAACGAACATATTCCACCTGAATTTTAAATATGGAATCCCAAGCATCACGGTAGGCATCAAGTGCCAATTTCAACATTTTGTTGATGATCCGTTGCTCTGTGTTGGTAAATTCACGCCCTTCCACAGGGATTGGAAAACGGCCATCACCACCAAACAGGTTATCTACCGCGATATAAACCAGATTGGGTTCAAAAGTAAATAATGCTGTTCCTCGTAAAGGCTTTAAATGCACCAAGTTAAGGTTCGTTGGCACAGGTAAATTACGAGCAAAGTCGTGATATGGGTGAATTTTAATGCCACCAACAGTAATGTCAGGACTCCGACGAAGCATGTTAAACAGCCCCATACGAAATTGACGCGCAAAGCGTTCGTTAATAATCTCTAACGACTGTAAACGTTCTCGAACCACACGACGTTGCGTGTTGGGGTCATAAGGCTGAATATCCGGTTCATTCGGATCCTTCGCTATCGCAGGTTCCCTGTTCGCGCTTTTTTTGGCGTCGTCACCTGATGTGTCATCATTCAGCAGAGCATCAATCTCTGCCTGTGAAAGGATATTATCGCTCATAATGATTATCGCAGAATAAACGTGGTAAACAGTACATCGGAGAGGATCTGTTCTGATTCTCCCGGTACGAGAGTCGGTCTCAGCGTTTCTTTTACATCCGTCATTAGCTGGAGTTTTCCATTGTCTGTCGCGAGCTTATTAGCCTGTTGACGAGAAAGCAGTAATAACAAGCGGCTACGAACTTCAGGTAAATAATCATGTAGACGCTTACGAGTGTCTTCATTATGTAATCTTAATGTGATCCCTATGTAGAGCACTCTGTCTAAGTGTTCTTCGTCATCAATTAGATTTACCGTAAAGGGTTCTAATGACATAAAAACGGGTGCTGGTATAACTTTTTGCTGACTTGTGCCCGCTGAACCTGATTTAGCATGCTTCAATGCCCACCAACTATATCCACCGAATGCCGCTGCAATAATGGCGATCACCAATAGTACGATGATCAGAATTAAGCTATAGCTTTTACGTTCATTGCTGTAATTAGACATGGACAGTTAAATTCCTGTTTTGTAGTGGATACGTGTTCACTGTTGTGGACTTCCATATCCATCTAAATCAACCTTAATTATCCCGCTATTTCTGTTTTTTAATTGCAGAAACAGATAGGGAAAAAACCATTAACTCTTACGTTTATTGACATAGTGTGTCCTCCCAATACATTTGTATTAGGCGAAAATATCAACACCACCACGAGCAGATGCTAATTCTTGAGGCGTAAGCGTTATCTTTTGTAGTGCCGTTTCAGAGGCTAATTGCAGTGAATTACCCTCGCTTCCTTGATGATTATCGGCACCATCTCCACTAAATTGAGAGGAATCTGACATATTTTGTTGTTGCCAACTGTCATTAGTGTCGCTAGACACCTGACTCTGCGTGAGCTGGATCCCATTTTCAGAGAGCGCTTGACGCAATTGATGCATGGCATTTTCTAATACAGAACGAACTTGGCCGTTTTGTGAAGCTAGGTGTAGCTGTGCTTGCCCATCTTCTATTTTCATGCGGATATGTAATGAACCTAGCTCTTCAGGGTGTAAGCGTAGCTCTGCCTTTTGTAAGCCATTACGGCTAAACATCACAATTTGTTGATTGAGTTGCTGTTGCCACTCTTGTGTTCCCACTTGTGCATTGAGTACCTGTGTTGCCATCGGTGAAAATTGCATTTGTGGTTGTGTTGATGAGTGAGCATGGCCCGTAATGCCTTGTGAAGCCAAAGAAGAAGAGGTAGAAAGTGTACTGTGAAGATCGCTTTCTACAACGCGATTACTTGTTACTATTTGCTGAGCAACATTATCCGCTAATTTTGCATTTGTAACTTGCTTGTCGCTGTTTAGCAATGCATTCACTTTTTCGGCTGTTGGCGTTAAAAGTGTTGCGACGCTATCTCCTTTTTTCGCAGAAGGTTTTTCTGTCTGATTAGCACCGACAAGTGTACTTTCTGTTGCTAATGCTGTTGCTTCTGGTCGTAGCTGGGTTAACAAGGACTTTTCATCTGATTTTGATAGATTGAGCTTGTCGGCAAGGTTGAATTCCGACATATCGCTATCTTTTGAAAGAGTACGCGCTAACGAGGCTAAGCCTTCATCACCTTTAACTGATTGATGCTGTTGTAATGCTTGAGTCAGTTGTTCTGAAGGAAGGGTTAGGCGTTTTAATCCCGGTAATCCTGCTAATTGAACCGGCAGTTCGGCAGCAAGCTCTTCTGCTGACATTAATAAAGAAGGATTTTTATTTTCAACAATAGCCGCAAATTGTTCATTATCTGGCAAAGTAAGAGCCAATTGAGATTTCTCAAGAGATGAATCTTCTATCACACTAGGTTCTGTAGTGGCAGACGCAAGATGACTACCGTCTTCTTTTGTTTTGTCTTCATCAGAGTGTGAATGCGCCTTATTTTCTTTTGTTGAATGATTTGTGATATTGGCTGTTTTTTTATCACTCTGCGCATTTTGAGGTTGAGAGCCCAAAAGCTGAGCAAATGTCGGGGCATTATCACCGGGTTGACTATTTGAAGCAGATGTCGTTCCCGGAGAGGCTGCAGCGACATCCATGGTCAGAAGCGTTATCTCCATCAAGTTGTTCTCCGTAAAGTACTACGCTGTGCGTACTCATCCATTTGTTTCTGTTCAATACGATCAAGATGTCGCTTACGGCTATCTTCAGCGCGTTGCTCCAAAGTCTCAAATGCATTGAGTCGTTGCTGTTTTTCTCTCCATTGTTCAGTTGCAAGATCGAGTTGCGCCTGCCAATGTTGAAGTTGCTGTTTATGTTGTTCGATAGTCAATTCGAGCGTTTTGAGAAATTGTTGGTAGTTTTGCCACGATGCTGACGACATCCCCCCTAAATTTAACGTTTCATTTAGACGTACACGGTATTCATCCTGATACCCAATCAACATATTGAGTTGTTGTTCCATTTGTTGATGACTCTGCCGGACCTGAGCCAGTTGAATAGCGGCTTGTTCAGCCGCTGTCTGTGCCAGTTCTCTCAGTGTCACTAAAGGTGACTGCTCCCGCATTGGAACCCTCTTTACTTTCTCTGATTATGTTCAGAATTAGTTTATTGTGATCAGTTGATTAAGTTGCTCACATGCACTTTGATAACTGCATTGCTCTTGGATATCTTGTTGTAAGAACTTCGCGAGAGATGGATAAAGAGCAATGGCTTTATCAAGCATAGGATCACTACCCGCCGCATAAGCACCTACGTTAATTAAATCGCGGTTACGTTGATAATTAGATAAAAGCTGTTTAAACATTTGTACGCGACGATAATGTGTTTTATCAATCAGTGACGTCATTGCACGGCTAATAGAAGCTTCGATATCGATAGCAGGGTAGTGCCCGGATTCTGCAAGAGAACGCGAAAGCACAATGTGGCCATCTAAAATCGCACGTGCAGAATCTGCAATAGGATCTTGCTGGTCATCACCTTCTGTTAAAACAGTATAGAAAGCCGTGATAGAACCGCCACCATCAACGCCATTTCCTGCACGTTCGACCAGTGCGGGCAATTTAGCAAAGACAGAAGGTGGATAACCTTTGGTTGCAGGTGGCTCACCAACAGCAAGAGCAATTTCACGTTGTGCCATACTGTAACGGGTGAGTGAGTCCATAATTAACAGGACATGTTTACCTCTATCGCGAAAATCTTCAGCAATACGTGTGGCATAAGAAGCCCCTTGCATACGAAGCAGTGGTGATACGTCTGCGGGGGCGGCAACAACAACAGAACGAGCTAAGCCTTCAGTACCAAGGATATTCTCGATAAAGTCTTTAACTTCACGACCACGTTCACCGATTAAGCCAACAACAATGACATCCGCTTGAGTAAAACGTGCCATCATGCCTAATAGCACACTTTTACCTACACCAGAGCCAGCGAACAGCCCCATACGCTGACCACGACCTACGGTCAACAGTGAATTGATTGCACGCACGCCCACATCCAGTACATCAGTAATAGGGGTACGTTGTAGTGGGTTGATCGGTGGCGTAATGAGTGGGGCACGATAACCTGTATCCGGTGGTGGTAAACCATCTAAAGGGTAACCAGAACCATCTAAAACACGTCCTAATAACGCATCACCTAGTGGTAATTGGCGACCTTCATTTTCACCACCGGGTGTGGCTTGTGCATAAACACGAGCACCTGGTGTTAATCCCTCCACTTCTTGTAAAGGCATTAACAACATCTGGCTACCATTAAACCCAACCACTTCGCTTTCGACTTCTTCAACCGTTTTACCGATAGTACGTTCTATTAAACATGTAGAGCCAAGAGGCATAACAAGCCCCTTAGCTTCCATGACTAAACCTGTAGCTCTGGTTAAACGACCATATTGACGTACACGCGGAATTTTATTTAAACGCGCTTCTGCTTCACTGAGTTTTTCTAACCAACGCCCCAATCTTGCTGTCATTACAACGCCTCCGGTGCAGCAAGACGGCAAAGCTCATGCCAACGAGTTGCAATCGTGGCATCAAGATCGCCATCATTTGTTACAACACGGCATCCACCCACATGAATACTGTTATCGGCAACCACTTTCCAACCATGAGCAGAAAGGGAATCACCCAGTTCTTTTTCAATTTGTGGAATATGTTTTGGATTCACTCGTAACTGTGGATTGCTTGAGAACATTTGTTCTTGTTGCAACATTAAGGTTATTTGTGCAAGCAATGCAGAACCATCACAAACCGCAGGCTGACCGAGAACTTCTTTTGCCGCAGTGAGGGCGATTTGCATTAAACGCGAAGCAATAACACTGTCTAACCCATTTAAAGAGTGCCTAAATTCAGCTAACAACCCTTGCCACTCATTAATTAATGGTGATTGTTGAGCAATGCCTTGGCGAATACCTTCTTCAATACCTGATTGTAATCCAGCCTGATAGCCTTCCTGATAACCCTGGTTTTTCCCTGCCTCAAAGCCTTCAGCGTGGCCCAATTTCTGAGCCTTTTCTTTCATGTCATCAAGCATATTAATTTGCTCAAGAACTTTCTGTTGCTGAACGACTTCTTTTTCCTGTTTTTCGACTTCCTTTTCGTCTTCTGCCGTTTCCTCGACAGTTAATGCCCAATCAGTGAGTTCTTTGGGAACCCAAGGCTTCCAGTTAGTATCAGTATGTTTATCAGACATAGGTATCGTCTCCTCCATGAAGAACAACCTCTCCAGTCTCTGCTAATTTGCGTACCACAAGCAGAATTGCTTTCTGCTCTGCTTCCACTTGAGACATACGAACAGGGCCGCGAGAATTCAAATCATCACGCATGATTTCAGCAGCACGTTGCGACATATTGTTGAGGAAGTGATCGCGCAGCTCTTGATCGCATCCTTTCAATGCCACAACCAAGGAGTCGGATTCCACTTCCTGCAGAATGCGCTGGATAGAACGGTTGTCGATATCGATAAGGTTTTCGAACAGGAACATTTCGTCGATAATTTTTTGTGCCAATTCGCCGTCGTAATCGCGAACCGCAGTAATGACATTCTCTTCTTGCTGACTCTTCATCAAGTTGATGATTTCAGCAGCAGTACGAACACCACCCATTTTACTGCGTTTGAGGTTTTGACCATCAAGCAGGTTATTCAGTACTTCAGTTAACTCTGCTAATGCTGACGGTTGAACACCACCAAATGTTGCGATACGTAACATCACGTCATTACGTAATTTCTCATCAAACAGGGCAAGAATATCTGCTGCTTGGCCCCGTTTGAGGTGAACCAAGATGGTTGCGATAATCTGCGGATGTTCGTCGCGGATAATATCGGCAGCCATTTGTGGCTCCATAAAGTTAAGTGTCTCGATACCCGTTGTTGTTTCGCGAGTTTCTGAGATCTCATCTAATAGATTATTTGCACGTTCTTCACCCAAGGCTTTAACAAGAACTGAGCGTAAATAATCGTTCGCATTCACATTCAACGCTGCATATTGAACAGCGTCTTCTTCAAAGCTTGCCATAACATCAATCAATTGCTGATTTGAGATATGGCGCATTGATGACATTGCAATACTCAGCTGTTGAACTTCACGTGTACTTAGATGTTTAAATACTTCCGCCGCCCGGTCTTCACCGAGTGTTAGTAACATAACGGCGCTTTTTTCGGTTCCAGTTAAGTTATTACTCATTGCTCTTTACTCATCCATTCACGAATTACCATTGCAACGACACGAGGATCTTTCTCTGCCATTTCACGGATACGTTGGCTTTGCAATTCGGCACTGACACGTTTACGTGCTTGTTTACGTCTTGCTTCGTCATCTAATTCTGCTTCATCTACATCATCTTTAACTTGTAGCTTGGTTTTCAGCACGGCTTTCTGTGCAGCAGCTTCAGCTTCACGGCGTTTTTCAATCTGTGGTTTCACCAGTTTGCGCCATAAGATCCATGCGATGATGATAAGTAATAACCAGCGACCTAAATCTAATGCTTTCGCAAGAATTTCAGGATTTTCCCATACAGGAACCGTGATCACTTTCTCTTCAATATCGTTGAACTGTGAGTTTACGACACTTAAAGAGTCACCACGTTCTTGGGAATAGCCCATCGCTTCACGAACAAGTCCTTCAATTTGCTGGATTTGCTCATCAGTTAGCGGAACAAGTTTAGTTTCAACAACAGGCTCTTCGCCTTCAGCAGCTTCTTTCTTATTTTCAACTGTTTTGTAGTTCACAATAACAGCAACAGAAAGACGTTCGACATTACCGACAGGGCGTTTGATATGGCGAATTCGGCGATCAACTTCATAGTTGGTTGTTTCATCTAAACGGCTATTGCTGTTTGGATTGCGCGTTAATGAGCGATTAGTACCCGTTGCATTGGTACCCTCTGTTTTTTCACCTTCTTGTACCTTTGGCGTTTCAATCGGCGCTTGTGGTGGAGCAACAGGTTGATTAGATAATGCACCGGGGACACCGCCCGCTAACATGCCACCATTTTGCTCACTTTGGCTCAATTGTTTTGAACGCACGGCGGCTTGATTTGGTGGCTGATTTGGTTTGTACTCTTCCGCTGTTTCTTCTGTATGAGAGAAGTCAACTTGAGCTGTCACCTGTGCATGAACGTTTCCACGACCCACAATTGGACCTAATAACGTTTCAATACGTTGCTGATAACGGCTTTCTAGCTCTTGAACATATTTCAGTTGGATAGAGTTAAGATCACGACCTAATGCATCTGGTTGTGTCAATAATTTGCCACTTTGGTCAACGATAGTCACACTGCTGTCAGGCATACCTGCAACACTGCTCGCAACGATATGCACGATGGCATTAATTTGACCTTCATCCAGCGCTCTACCCTGTAAAAGACCCACCGTAACGGATGCAGAAGGGGATTTCTGTTCACGAACAAAAAGAGATGGTTTTGGCAGTGCTAAATGAACACGAGCATTTTGTACAGGACCTAATGTCTCGATAGTGCGAGCAAGCTCACCTTCAAGTGCACGTTGATAGTTAATCTGTTCACTAAATTGGCTGATCCCGAACTTTTCTTTATCTAACAGTTCAAAACCGGCAGCACCGCCTTTAGGAAGTCCCGCTTGCGCGAGTTTCAGGCGTAATTCATGAACCTGATTGTCAGGCACCATGATCGCTGAGCCATTTTGTGACAAGCGATAAGGTACGTTCATTTGTGTTAACTGTGTGACAATTTCGCCACCGTCTTTATCGCTAAGATTACTATAAAGCACTTTATAATCAGGGCTTTGTAACCATAAAAATGCAGCAACAAAAATGGCAATCGCCGCCGAGCCCGCAATAATGAGCGGAATTTTCGGATCGGCTTTTATCCGGTTAATAATGGCGTTAAAACCCTTTTTCTGGTTCACAACGTCGGTTTTTTCGGCATTCATAGACAATCCTTGCCTTGTAGTTCGGGATGAATACTAAAAGCGTGGCGTAACAAAACAGACTCCCCTTACGCAAATAAATAAACCTACTCTCAGGTGTCTCATTATTGG
This sequence comes from Proteus penneri, assembly GCF_022369495.1. Taxonomy (NCBI): domain Bacteria; kingdom Pseudomonadati; phylum Pseudomonadota; class Gammaproteobacteria; order Enterobacterales; family Morganellaceae; genus Proteus; species Proteus penneri. Next base: position 1,897,339 of record NZ_CP059690.1, on the reverse strand, counting down.
CCTTTTGCGTTTCATTTAATGGCGTAATTAGCCCTTAACTTTTGCGTTAATTACTCGCTTTGGAATGAAGCCCCTGTGTTAGGGTATAACTCGGTAAGCGTGTTGGTTCACTTCCTTACTATGACATTGATTCAGTAATTGAATTAGATGATTAACGCAGAGGTTTATATGTCAATTCCAGCTATTGAAAGTGTTCTGGATAAAATGCAAATCCAGACTTTGCAAGCATCCAATATTGCAAAACCCCAGCCAGTACAAGCAGGGTTTGCTACTCAGCTTGTTCAAGCTGTGGGTAAAATTAATGAAACCCGAGTGAATGCAACTAACAAAGTGCAAGCGTTTACCTTAGGTACACCTGGAGTCGAGTTAAACGATGTGATGGTAGATATGCAAAAATCCAGTATCTCATTACAAATGGGCATACAAGTGCGTAATAAGCTTGTCGCTGCTTATCAAGAAATCATGAGCATGCAGGTGTAGTGCCTCATCATTTGTTAATGATTGCTTTTCTTTTGTATAGCAATAAAGACGTACCTAATCAAAACAGAATGGGGCATATGGTTCAATATCATTAAATAGATGATATAAGCTTTTGAATGTGATTAAACGTTCGAATATTTATACTATTGTTTGCTATTTATGATGATGAGCGCCCCGATTTGTACAGAGAAAATAGACACATCATTTTATTGATGTGTGCTTTTTCACATCTATATCAAAGCAACTCGCTATTTTATCCCTTCTTATATTTCAAAAAAGATCAAAATCAAATGGTTAAATAAGTTACTTAATTTATTACTCTATGGTAAACCTTGATAATTATTCTGAATAAATTAGATCACTTTGAAAAAACAGTAAAAATAAAAAATGAGTGCAATCAGAAATGAAAGAGTACGCTTAAATTTCTTACGATGAAGTTCATCTTTTTATAAAACGATTTTATTAAACTAAAAATTATTGATTATTATCACATTAAAGCGGGTCATAAACGGCTATGGTAATTACATGATTAATAACGTAAACGGTGATGATATGGAATATTGGTTTATTGCGTATAAAGTGCGTTCCAGAAATGGTGATACCTACGCCGGACATAAAATTGTAGAAACAGAAAGTGGGATCACACCCCATATTGCGTTAGATAAAGCATGTCAGGAAGTTGCTGAAGGAGCACAAGCTGATATTCCTGCGGTGAGAGTTGTGGCTTTTAATCGTTTATAAAAATTCTATCAACCTAATAGAAATCCTACATTCATTTAATGTGGGATTTTTTTATTTTAAATTTAAAACTTGGTTATTTAATGCACTTTTTTATGAACTGATTAACTAATAGAATTAATAAAAAAGTAAGGTATCCACTTATAAAATTTAATTACATTGATCTGATAGAGTTTTTTCATTTCTTTTACCTAAATAAAGTTCCATTATGTGATCTCAGCTTTACTAATTTATTTTTACTCATTGAATAAAAAAATGCTTATGGTTAATGTGCTGGTGGGCTAAGGAATAGCTCAATACAAGGAAATAAAAATCATTATTTTGATTTTTAGTTATTAATAAAAGGAAATTTAATTATGACAGTATTAACCGTTTATTTATGTGGCACTGGCTCAAACTCATTTGATAATAATAATCCGACCTTCTGGCAAGGTGAATTAGTCTCCACTTTAGCGCAAAACAACCAAGGACGAGAATTTGCACAGTGGTTTATTGTTGATGGTCCAGGTAGTGGTAATCTGCAAGAAGATGATTTATGGGTTGAAAGCCCTAATTACTCTGATATTAAAGGCTCGTTATTTGGCAGTGGTTGGGAAGAAAATGTTAATCACGCACTTTGTTTAATGAAAGGTCACTTTGATTGGCAACGTGAAAAATTAACAGAACAGCAGTATAACCAACTGAAAAAAGCGGGCATACCTATTGAAGATGTCAAAGTCACAGGCTCTTTTTTATGGCGTAAATATGACTATGGCGATCGCCATGTCACTCAACAGCAACTCCAACAGCAAATTATTCGTATCTTCCGTAAAGATGGCATTATTCCAACGCAAGTTAACTTAGTGGGGTGGAGTCGTGGAGGAATTACTTGCCATATGCTAGCAAATACGATGTTGGCAGATCCTCAATTAAAAGATATCCCCGTGAATATTTTTGCTATTGATCCCGTTCCAGGTCCACTGAATTTTCAACCTGAAAAAGTGTCACTGGGTAAAAACGTCAAAGAATATGTCGGATTTTATGCAAGAGATGAGCGCTCTAAAGGATTTACTTGCGTGATCCCAACTGTTGTTGCTGATACTAAAATGCATATTTTCCCTATTTCAGGGCGCCATGCCACATTAGTGGGCAATGCGTCTATTGATGGTAGTGAAGGTGAAAATGCATTATATGCACCGGGTATAGTGGTTCGCCATTTTGCCGAAGTCTGTTTAACCCGCTGGGGTTGTGATTTAGCTAATAAATTGGCCTTAACGGATACACAAATTACGGATTATCACACCGATATTGCTAATGATGCAGATAAATATATAGCCATGCGCCGTAAAACCTATTCTATCCATGAAAGCACAGGTAAAGATGAACGTAAGGTTTCACTAGGTAAAGAGGGTAAAGCATTCTCTGAGATCTTTGGCGTACAATATAATCCATCAGCAGGTTTAACTGCAGATTATTTATCTAATCTGCAACTTTATGATGTGATTAAATAAGATTTTATTGATCACACAATAATGTATTAATGTATCGCTCACTGTTTAGTGGGCGATTTTTACTCTAATAAAACATAAAAAAAGGAAAGGGGGTAAGTTGATAAATGAAAAAAAAGAACGTTACCGATAACAAGTTAAGCTGAATAACAAGCGATAGTTTTTCTAAGTAAAGACGCCATTAGCTAATAAAACCGCTTTTGGCGCAGAGGAGAGTTATTTAAGATTGAGATCAGGATAATAACTATGTTCTGTAAACTGACCATAGCTATTCTGTACCCTCTGCTCTTGTTCAGTCTGTCTTATTAATATGCCAAGCTCATCTAGACGAGCCCGTAATAAATTTCGCGTCTCGTTTTCGTTCTCTAAGATTTTCTTTAGCATATCCGTGAGTCGTTGTTGTAGTCTCAGCTCACCGTCAGCAGGTTTTACCATCTTAGTGATTTTTTCTACGCTTTTTAAATAATCCATTTCCATTTCTATCAGCTTGTCCCATTGCTGATCTTTGGCAAGCGTTAACATTTGCTCACTTGATTTTAAAACATGCTCGTAAGCCGCCATAATATCCATATTGTTGTCCACTCTAATTTAATAAGAATTAATCTGTGTGCCAATTTGTTGCCAAGCATCAGAAATTTCAGTTAAGAGCTTGATGACTTCATGAATTTTTTCTGGGTTATTTTTTAAGTTAGCATCGAGTAGCTGATTAACCATATAGTCATAAAGGAGCTCCAGATTTTCTGCAAGCTCACCACCTTTTTCTTTATCCAGACCTTGTTTTAATCCGTTACCAATAATATTAATGGCTTTAGAGATATTTTCGCCTTTACCGGCGATATTTCCTTGTTCCATTAATATTAATGCACGGCGAAGGGCGCTTAGCGCCCCATTAAATAGGATCTGGATCAGCTGGTAAGGCGTGGCATTTAAAATCTCGCTTTCAACGTCGATTTGAGCATACATTTTACTGGCTGATTGTTGATACATATTATCCTACTTTTAAAAATTACATTAATAGACGGCCGATTGAGGCACTGGAGTTAGTCATGGAGTTGACCATTTTATCTAACTGTTGGAACTGGTTTTTATAACGTTCCATCGTCGCCGCAATATTACGTTCGGTGTTTTTAATTTGGCTATCTAATGTTTTTTTGCGTTTTTTCACGCCATCAGTGGCAATGTCTAAAGTACCATCATTAGATTGCAGGGTTTTCTTTAGGTAATTATAGGTTTGAGTACCAAAGCCTGTTTCTTTACCGTCACCCATAAAAAACTCTTTCACGTTGGCAGGTTTCTCTTTTAACGCTTCATCGAGTTTTTTGCTATCAATATCTAAAGAACCATCAACCTTAAATTTAATACCCATTTTATTCAGGGTATCTAACTCTGAAGTGCTTTGCGAGCTTGTAACAAAGCTTTTTAGCTCCGACATAATCATACGGCTGGTGCTATCACCGAGTAATACACCATTATCTTTAGATGCCGCTTCACCTTTTTCTACTTGCGTATATTTAGTGAGTGATTTGTAGGTGCTGTTTAACTCGTTATAAGCGTCTGTCCAAGCCTTAATGGCTTTTTTCATCGGCTCAATATCACGAGCAACATTAATAATTTCAGGCTTATCAATATTATCTTTATTACTGTCAGTCGTTTTCTTTAAATTTAAAACAATCCCTTCAGGGGCATCTTTTATCTCATTGGTTTGGCGTTCAATTTTAATTCCGTTAATCGTTAAATCTGCATTTTTTGCTTCAACGATTTCTTTCATTCCTTTTGCAGAAGAAGTTGTTAAAAACTCATTAAGTTTATTATCACCTTCAACAGTGATTTCCATTTTAGAGTCTGTGCCTTCTTTACGAGAAGTTAGGACTAAATAGTTTTCACCATCTTTAGCCTTAACAATCGTGGCGGAGACGTTACCTTCTTTTTTATTGATTGCATCACGCAGTTCGAGAATAGATGTTTGTTTATCTTCTAATTCAATACGTAATGGCTCTTTTTCACCTTTTTGGGTAATCACTAAGGTGCGTTTATTACCTTCACCCAAGGTTTCACCTAAAGTTTCTTTCACATCAGAGACTTTAGTTGATTGTAATGTTTGAGCTTGTGCTAACTGGGTAACAGAAACAGTGTAGTTACCCACGCTGGCTTTACCATCGGTAGTGACTTTAAAAGCATCAAACTCATCATCGACTTTTGTAGCAACAATTTTATCGAATTTTTTTAAATCTTCAGACGCTTTTTGTAATTTATCAAGCTGTCCGCGTATTTTACCGTAAGCGGTAATTTTCGCCTCGTAGCTTTTCATCTGTTTATCTAGGGGTTCAAGGCGTTTATTTTCCGACGCCTCTAATTGTGCCAATGTTTGGCTAAGAGGCATCCCTGAGCCCACGCCTAGTGAAGCAATACCAGCCATACCGGTCTCCTTTCTGTGTTCGTAAAATAATCCTCAAAAAGCGTTATCGGTAGAATCGGCGAAAAGTTTACGTCTATTTGGTATTTTTGATGACGTAAACAGGCTGCCATATAGAAGCCATTTATTGCCATTGGTGACCAAAGTCGAATTTAGAAGGGTAGAAAAAGGATTGAGACAAAAATTGATAAAAAATAAATAAAAAAATAATAAATTAATTTCTTTGTTTATCATTGACTTGATGTTGATTCTATAAAAAAACACAGAAATATTTGTAGGAAAAGTTAAAGGTTGTATGTGGGGTGCCGATAAACTTGTTGCCGGTGATTAACACCGAAAATGAATAGGCAAACTTTTATTTTATCGACTTGATTTTAAAGGAATCTAGCTATGGCACAAGTCATTAATACCAACTATCTATCTCTGGTAACTCAAAACAACCTGAACAAATCTCAGGGAGCTTTAGGAAGTGCAATCGAGCGTCTGTCTTCTGGTCTGCGTATCAACAGCGCTAAAGACGATGCAGCAGGTCAAGCGATTGCTAACCGTTTCACTTCAAACGTAAATGGTTTAACTCAAGCTTCACGTAATGCGAACGATGGTATCTCTATCGCTCAAACTACTGAAGGTGCACTGAACGAAATTAACAACAACTTACAACGTATCCGTGAGTTAACCGTTCAAGCTAAAAATGGTACTAACTCTAACTCAGACATCACTTCAATCCAGGAAGAAGTTAAAGAGCGTCTTGGTGAAATCAACCGTATTTCTGAACAAACTCAGTTTAACGGCGTTAAAGTACTGAGCGGCGAAAAAGCTGAAATGACTATTCAGGTTGGTACTAACGATAACGAAACTATCAAATTTAACTTAGATAAAGTTGATAACGATACGTTAGGTGTTTCAAGTGACAAACTGTTTACTGAAACTAAAGTTACAAAAGGTGAAATTAAAGCTGGTGGTGCTGTTACAGCCGATACTTTAGCTACTGGCTCTGCTTTTGGCGATGGTACTGGTAACACTGTTAAATCTGCTCTTGCATATAATGTAGATGGTACTGCAGATGCAGATAAAGTTATCATTACTAACGACGCTGACGAGAAATTTGTTGTTAACAAAGCTGATTTAGAAAAAGATGGTGCTGGCAAATTAGCACTGAAAGCTGGTGCTTCGAAAACAGCATTTGTTGAAGCTGATGCTAAAGAAATTAAAACTTTAGACGTTAAAGATGACGCTTTAGCAACTTTAGACAAAGCTATCAACACAATTGATGAAAGCCGTTCTAAATTAGGTGCGATTCAAAACCGTTTCGAATCTACTATCAACAACCTGAACAACACTGTTAACAACTTATCTGCTTCACGTAGCCGTATCTTAGATGCTGACTATGCAACAGAAGTGTCTAACATGAGCCGTGGTCAAATTCTGCAACAAGCGGGTACTTCTGTACTTGCTCAAGCAAACCAAGTACCACAAACTGTTCTGTCTCTGTTACGTTAATTCGTACACTGACACAAAAGATACCTTTCTATATTCAAAAGGTCCTCGTAAGAGGGCCTTTTTTTTGTCGTTTTATTTTATATTTAACCCTACTCTTTTTTAGTTTTATTTTTTCTCTCAATTTCTTTTACTTTTTTCTGCAATTAATTACTTCTTATAAATTAACTGACTGGCTTTTTTTGCTATTTTTACGACGCCAAAAATCGTAAATCCCGTAAATTTGATGACGATAGTGTTTAGGCAACGTTATTACAGCGACGTAATAACAACCCTATTCATTTAAAAGTATTTTAAAATCAAGTCGAAGGAATATTGTATGGCACAAGTCATTAATACCAATTATCTGTCACTGGTCACTCAAAATAATTTGAATCGTTCACAAAGTGCATTAGGTAATGCAATTCAACGTTTATCTTCTGGCTTACGCATTAATAGCGCCAAGGATGACGCAGCGGGTCAAGCGATTGCAAACCGCTTTACGGCTAATGTAAAAGGTTTAACTCAAGCTGCACGTAATGCGAATGATGGTATTTCGATTGCGCAAACTACAGAAGGGGCCTTGAATGAGATTAATAATAACCTGCAACGTATTCGTGAATTAACCGTCCAAGCAAAAAATGGTTCTAATTCAGATTCCGATATTAAATCTATTCAGGAAGAAGTGAATCAACGTACCGCAGAAATTAACCGTATTTCAGCGCAGACTCAATTTAATGGCGTAAAAGTGTTAAGTGAAGACAGTACATTAAATTTACAAGTGGGTGCGCATGATAAAGAACAAATCAGTGTTGATCTGAAAAAAACCGATGCGACTACATTGGGTGTTGATAAATTGGATTTATCAGCAAAAAGCAAGCTCGGTTCTAAAGCGACTGAAGTTGAAGTCACTTTAACTGGTACTTCTCCAACAAAAGAGATGCAAAAACTCGATACAACGGATTTGGATGCAAAAATTACCAGTAATGATTGGAAAAGTTACGATATTTCTTATGGTCTAGATGCTAATGGTAAAGAGGATAAATCTACGCTGGTTGTTCACTCTGTGGATAAAAATGGTAAGGATGACTATTTTAGTCTCGATCCAATCACCAATGCTACAGCTGGTGCAGCAGTCAAAGTGGCCGCAACAGGTACGGCGATGACCCTCGATCCGGCTGTGGAAAATCCATTATCAACACTAGATAAAGCATTATCTCAAGTTGATAGCCTACGCAGTGCCATGGGTGCTGTGCAAAACCGTTTAGATTCTACCATTGCTAACTTAGGCAACACGGTTAATAATCTGACCGCATCACGTAGCCGTATAGAAGACGCTGATTATGCAACAGAAGTGTCTAATATGAGTAAAGGTCAAATACTGCAACAAGCGGGTACTTCTGTATTAGCGCAAGCAAACCAAATGCCTCAAAACGTATTATCACTTTTAAGATAATAACGGCGTTATTCGCTTTTATATTTCGGATTAATTTATTTTTAAATGTAAAGTCAATATTTATTGGGTGACTTGGTATTTAGGAATTTAATTAAAAAGAAATAAAAAGGAAAATATTCAATTAATTAATGTTGCTGAAATGAGCAAACAGGAAAATATTATGGCACAAGTTATTAATACCAATTACTTGTCACTGGTCACTCAAAATAATTTAAATCGTTCACAAAGTGCATTAGGTAATGCCATTCAACGTTTATCTTCTGGTTTACGCATTAATAGCGCCAAGGATGACGCAGCGGGTCAAGCGATTGCAAACCGTTTTACTTCTAATGTTAAAGGCTTAACTCAAGCTGCACGTAATGCGAATGATGGTATTTCGATTGCGCAAACCACAGAAGGGGCCTTGAATGAGATTAATAATAACCTGCAACGTATTCGTGAATTAACCGTCCAAGCAAAAAATGGTTCTAATTCAGATTCTGATATTAAATCTATTCAGGAAGAAGTGAATCAACGTACTGCGGAAATTAACCGTATTTCAGAACAGACTCAATTTAATGGCGTAAAAGTGTTAAGTGAAGACAGTACATTAAATTTACAAGTGGGTGCGCATGATAAAGAACAAATCAGTGTTGATCTGAAAAAAATGGATGCCACTACATTGGGTATTGATAAATTGGATCTTTCTGCAAAGCCGGAACAATTACATGGTAGCTCAACGAGTGTAGTTACGGTATCTAATGGAGATACTCCTCCTAAACTTAAAGATATTGATATCGATACTGCGTCGTTAAAAAAAAGTTTAGCTACAGGTGAGTCTTTAGAAGGCGTCTATTATGCACTAGATGCAAATGGTAAAGAAGATAAAACTAAACTGGCACTAGAAGTGAAAGATGCTTCAGGTAAAATCAAAACGTTTAAAGCAACTTTAGATATATCAAAAGCTGTTGATCCCGCAAAAAAAGTCTTTCTTCCTGGTGGTAAAGTGGATTTAAAGAAAGGTGCAGAAATTACACCTACCACTACAACTACAGCAACAATTAACAATGCACCATTAAAAGGACTAGATGATGCACTTGCTCAGGTCGATAGCTTACGCAGTGCCATGGGTGCTGTGCAAAACCGTTTGGATTCTACCATTGCTAACTTAGGCAACACGGTTAATAATCTGACCGCATCACGTAGCCGTATAGAAGACGCTGATTATGCAACAGAAGTGTCAAATATGAGTAAAGGTCAAATACTGCAACAAGCAGGCACTTCTGTGCTTGCGCAAGCAAACCAAATGCCTCAAAACGTATTATCACTTTTAAGATAATAACGGCGTTATTCGCTTTTATATTTCGGATTAATTTATTTTTAAATGTAAAGTCAATATTTATTGGGTGACTTGGTATTTAGGAATTTAATTAAAAAGAAATAAAAAGAAATATATTCAATTAATTAATTTTGCTGAAATGAGCAAACAGGAAAATATTATGGCACAAGTTATTAATACCAATTACTTATCATTGGTCACTCAAAATAATTTAAATCGTTCACAAAGTGCATTAGGTAATGCCATTCAACGTTTATCTTCTGGTTTACGCATTAATAGCGCCAAGGATGACGCAGCGGGTCAAGCGATTGCAAACCGCTTTACTTCTAATGTTAAAGGTTTAACTCAAGCTGCACGTAATGCGAACGATGGTATTTCGATTGCGCAAACTACAGAAGGGGCCTTGAATGAGATTAATAATAACCTGCAACGTATTCGTGAATTAACCGTCCAAGCAAAAAATGGTTCTAATTCAGATTCTGATATTAAATCTATTCAGGAAGAAGTGAATCAACGTACTGCGGAAATTAACCGTATTTCAGCGCAGACTCAATTTAATGGCGTAAAAGTGTTAAGTGAAGATAGCACATTAAATTTACAAGTGGGGGCGCATGATAAAGAACAAATCAGTGTTGATCTGAAAAAAATGGATGCGACTACATTGGGTATTGATAAATTGGATTTATCAGCAAAAAGCAAACTCGGTTCTAAAGCAATAGAAGCAGAAGTGACTGTTAGTTCTAAACAAGAAATACAACAGTTAGATACTCAAGCGCTAGATGACAAAGTTACAAAAGGCACAATTAAAAGCTATAATATCTATTATGCAAAAGGTGCCGATGGTAAAGACGATAAATCAAAACTTATCGTACAAACTGTTGATGCAAAAGGTGTTGAAGGTTACTTTGATGCAACTGTAACTCCTGGTGCTGCAGGTGCTAAAGCAACAGTGAATGTTACTACAACAGCGGTAGCAGGTTTAGATATCGTTAATGAACAACCATTATCAACACTAGATAAAGCATTATCTCAAGTTGATAGCCTACGCAGTGCCATGGGTGCCGTGCAAAACCGATTAGATTCTACCATTGCTAACTTAGGCAACACGGTTAATAATCTGACCGCATCACGTAGCCGTATAGAAGATGCCGATTATGCGACAGAAGTTTCTAATATGAGTAAAGGTCAAATCCTGCAACAAGCAGGCACCTCTGTGCTTGCGCAAGCAAACCAAATGCCTCAAAACGTATTATCACTGCTTCGTTAATTTCAATCTTAAATAACCCTCAAATGACACCCATTACATTATTTTGTAGTGGGTGTTTTATCATCAAAACAATCGTTTTTTTAATTAATCATTTATGAGTATTTCAACTTGCTAATTAGAAGCTAAAATCTCACAAAATAAAATACTATGATTTATATGTTATTTTTTTATGAACAGAATGCAGATTCAATGCATCGATTTCTTTTAATGAGCTAAATTATCAATTTAATTAACGGTTTTTCTAAGGATTAGTCGCTCCTCTTGTAAGGTAAAGTAGTTCTCGTAATGCAATGACAAATTAATTATCAATGAAAACCCGATTTTTGCTGAAAATTTGGCATAGGTGAAAAAGAGGCGCTTTTGCTTCACTGTTCAGCCGATTGCTAAATTTATTTCGCCAGATAATGGTTTCCGGTCTTTTATCCAAAGGTGTCTTTTGTTGTGAGTGATTTGTATACCGCCGAAGGCGTGATGGACAAAAATAGCCTCTGGGAGCGATATGTCCCGTTGGTTCGCCATGAAGCATTACGATTACAGGTCAAGTTACCTGCGAGTGTTGAATTGGATGATCTTTTGCAAGCGGGTGGGATTGGGTTATTAAACGCCGTTGAGCGTTATGACTCAATGCAAGGTGCTGCCTTTACCACTTATGCTGTTCAACGTATCCGTGGCTCAATGTTAGATGAGCTACGTAGTCGAGATTGGGCGCCACGCAGTGTGCGTCGTAATGCAAGAGAAGTTACTCATTCTATTCATCAATTAGAGCAGGATCTAGGACGACCACCATTAGAACAGGAAGTTGCTGATCATTTGCAGATTGAGTTAGCAGAATACCGGCAGATCCTATTGGATACGAATAACAGCCAATTGTTCTCTTATGACGAATGGCATGAAATTTACGGTGAAAGCTGTGAACCGTCTCAAGACGAAGATCATGATGACAATCCATTACAGATGTTGTTAGAAAGTGATATTCGCCAAAGAGTCATAGACGCGATAGAATTGCTTCCCGAAAGGGAAAAAATGGTTCTTACTCTGTATTATCAGGAAGAACTTAATTTGAAAGAAATAGGCGCAGTGCTTAATGTCGGGGAATCCCGCGTGAGCCAGCTACACAGCCAAGCCATAAAAAGGTTGCGAGCACGCTTAAACCCAGAGAAATAGAAGTTTTGCTTATTTTTGTTTTTGTTTATTAAGACTACAACACAGGGCTTTATCTCTTATGTCTGTTTCAACACAAAAGAAACGGCCGCTAAGCCGTTACATTAAAGACTATAAACACAGCCAGACTCATTGTCTACATTGCCACAAGGCGTTGGATCGGATCTCTCTCGTATTCAATCGCCAAGTTATCAATAAAGAAGCCATTTCTGAAATGACGGATTTAATTGATGATGAAACGTGGGAAACGTTACAAGAGAAATTCTCTGCGCTATGCCGTTTTTGTAGTGAGATTTACTGTAATAGTGAAACTGACTACTTTGACATTATGTCTTTTAAGCAGTATTTGTTTGAACAAACGGAGATGAGCCACAGTACTGTTCGTGAGTATGTGGTTCGTTTACGTCGGCTCGATGAATTACTGACTTCAACTAATTTTCCTCGTCAAGAATTTACGACAGAGAAAATTCAGTCAGACCTGAGTAAAAAGCTCACTCCCTCTGCATTTAGTAACTACAATATTGCGCTACGTAAGTACGAGCAATATCTCGATTGGTGTCAAGAACCACCATCGATGAATAGCAGTCACTAATTGCGCTCAAGAGAGACCTTAAAAGGAGTAGCCTAGCCTACTCCTTTCTTTGTTGTTTATAATCTAATCATACTTTATTTACCTTTCTGTTGTTCTTCCAAAAAAATAACACTTTTGACTATCTCTTTAGAAATAATAGAGTAACAAAAGAAAAAACCACCTCTAAGAAAACAAACTTTAAAGGTGGTCTCAAAGACAAGGAGAGAAAGAGAAGGGGGAATTAACTAATCGTCATTAAGCTTGCATTGCCTCCTGCTGCTGCTGTATTAATACTTAAGGCTCTTTCATGTAATAAACGTTCTAACAAGAGACCCGTCTCACCACGAGAAAACCCTTGAACAGAAATTATTGCCCCTTTACGTTGAGCAATTTTCTGGCAAGTTTCACGTAATTGATCGCCATCACCATGGTAAATCACAGCATTTATTTTCAGTGACTCATCATGCCAGTTTTCCGTCAATGTAATGGCTTTTCTGACAATATCAGGCAATTCACGATATGTTTTTTGTGAGAATAGGCTATTAACGACAACGGCATGACAACCAGAAGCAAGAACAGCTGCAATTTGAGTGAATACATCTTGCTCATTATCGGAAATACACAACACATGACCGCAAGGAACTAATTGATAGGTGTTACGCTCACCAGTAGGACCCGGTAATACACGTAATGTGCCTGCTTGGGATGCAAGGGCATATTTTTCTAAGGCTTCATAGTGTGATTTATCTGTTTTGTTTGATAACCATTCCACATACTTATGGTAAGTTTGTAAATTACGCATAGAAGTATCAAGCGGGAATGTTTCATCTTGACGCGCTAGTGTTTGCGTTGCTGCATTTTCAGGGCGTTTGGATAATAAGCGGTACAGATAAACAGGGCCACCAGCTTTCGGGCCTGTACCGGATAATCCTTCACCACCAAAGGGTTGAACACCGACAACCGCACCGACCATATTACGGTTTACGTATAAATTCCCCACTTTGGCATGTGAGGCAACATAAGCAATTGTTTCATCAATACGCGTATGAACGCCCATTGTTAAGCCATAGCCTGTCGCATTAATCTCTTCTAGCAAAGCAGGTAAATCTTGACTTGCATAACGCACAACATGTAATACAGGGCCAAAGATTTCTTTCTTCAATGAACTGACTTTATCTAACTCAATTAAAGTCGGTTGAACAAAGGTACTGTTATTTTCAATGTGTTTTGGCAGGTTATTGTGTGAAGCTTGATAAATATCGTAGCCTGTTGTGCGCATAGATTGAATATGTTTCTCTATGGCTGATTTTGCTTCTTTATCGATAACAGGACCAATATCGGTGGATAGCAAACTTGGATCACCAATTGTAGCTTGCGCCATCGCACCTTTAAGCATCTCGATAGTATGATCGGCCACTTCTTCTTGAATACATAACAGACGTAAAGCTGAGCAACGTTGCCCCGCGCTATCGTAAGCAGATGCCATAACATCAGTCACCACTTGTTCTGTTAATGCAGATGAATCCACAATCATGGCATTTAAGCCACCCGTTTCTGCAATTAAAGGCACCGGGTGACCTTCGCTATCTAATCGACCCGCTAAGGTTTTTTGTAAAATATGTGCAACATCTGTCGAGCCTGTAAACATCACGCCACGAACACGCTCATTAGCCACTAAACGAGCACCAATGGTTTCACCTTGCCCTGGTAGCAGTTGTAGAGCAAAAGAAGGAACTCCTGCTTGATGGAAAAGCTCAACGGCTTTTGATGCAATTAAAGGTGTCTGCTCTGCGGGTTTTGCAAGAACCGTATTACCAGCGGCTAAAGCTGCGGCAATTTGTCCACTGAATATGGCTAATGGGAAATTCCACGGGCTGATACAAACCACAGGCCCTAAAGGTCGATGTGTATTGTTATCAAAATCCTGAGTCACTTGTGCTGCATAGTAATAAAGAAAATCAATGGCTTCACGAACTTCCGCAATGGCATTGCTGTAAGTTTTACCCGCTTCACGCACTAATATTCCCATAAGTGGCCCCATTTGCTGTTCCATTAATTCCGCTGTACGGATCAAGAACGAGGCTCTTTCTGCTGGGGGTGTTGCAAACCAGATCTCGCCTTTTTCTTGAGCAATGGTTAAAGCAAAATCTGCCTCTGCTTCGGTCGCTTCTCTTACTGTACCTACAATATCCGTATGATTGGCTGGGTTTAATACAGATTGAGGTTCTGGTGTTTTTTCTGAAGAGTTAAACGTATCACCTAATAAAGGTTCGCAATGTATATTTTCAGTTGCTGATGTTAATAAAGCACTAGAAAGCGATGCCAAGCGATGTTCGTTTGACATATCAATACCGGGTGAGTTTTTACGCTCATCACCATACAGTTGATTAGGAAGCGGAATTTTAGGATGTGAAAGTCCAACTTGGCCTTCGACTTGAGCCATTCTATTCACTTCTTTAACTGGATCAGCCACTAATTCATCAAGAGAAATTGTGGTATCTGCAATTCGGTTTACAAAGGAGGTATTGGCACCATTTTCAAGTAGGCGACGGACTAAATAGGCAAGTAATGTTTCATGTGTTCCTACAGGTGCATAAATACGACAAGGACGACCTAATTTATCGTCTGCTATTTTTCCTACAACTTGTGCATAAAGTGGCTCTCCCATACCGTGTAAACACTGGAATTCATATTGTCCGGGGTAATAGTTTTGACCCGCTAAATGATAAATTGCTGATAGTGTGTGCGCATTATGCGTGGCGAATTGTGGGTAAATAAAATTAGGTGATGCGAGTAGTTTTTTTGCACAAGCAAGATAAGAGACATCGGTATACACTTTGCGAGTATAGACAGGATAGTCTTCAAGACCATCAATTTGAGCGCGTTTGACCTCGCTATCCCAATAGGCGCCTTTCACTAAACGGATCATTAAGCGACGACGACTACGGCGTGCCAAATCAATGACATAATCAATAACTAATGGACAACGTTTTTGGTAAGCTTGAATAACAAAACCAATTCCATTCCAGCCAGCTAATTCAGGTTCAAAGCAGAGTTTTTCAAGTAAGTCGAGTGAAATTTCTAGTCTATCCGCTTCTTCTGCATCAATATTAATCCCGATATCGTATTGCTTTGCTTGTAATGTTAATGAGAGTAGGCGAGGGTAAAGCTCTGACATCACTCGCTCATATTGAGCACGGCTATAACGAGGATGTAATGCTGAAAGCTTGATAGATATTCCAGGGCCTTCATAAATACCTCTGCCATTAGATGCTTTACCAATTGCGTGGATGGCTTGCTGATAAGAAACTAAATAATCTTGCGCGTCTTTTTCTGTTAATGCTGCTTCTCCTAACATGTCATAAGAGTAGCTAAAGCCTTTTTCTTCAAGTTTGCGTGCATTTGCAAGTGCTTGAGAAATAGTTTCACCTGTCACAAATTGCTCACCCATTAAACGCATGGCCATATCAACGCCTTTGCGCACTAATGGCTCACCACTTTTGGTCAAGATGCGATTTAAAGAGTTAGAGAGTTTTTCTTCATTATGAGTAGAAACTAATTTACCCGTGAATAATAAGCCCCATGTCGCTGCATTCACAAACATCGATTGACTTTGTCCTAAGTGTGAGCGCCAATTACCATGACTAATTTTGTCACGAATAAGGGCATCACGCGTGGCTTTATCTGGAATACGTAATAAAGCTTCAGCTAAACACATTAGGGCAACACCTTCTTGTGAAGAAAGTGAAAATTCCTGTAATAGACCTTGAACCAACCCGGAGCGTCCAACACCATTTTTCTGGTTACGTAGTTTTTCGGCAATGGAATAGGCTAATTTGTGTGTTGCTTGAGCCTCATTTTCAGGTAATGTCGCTTGCTGCAATAGCATAGGTACAGCTTGTGTTTCAGGTGTGCGATATGCAGAAGTAATTGCTGAGCGTAAAACAGACTGCGGGTGAATATGTTCAGCAAACTCTAAAAAGGGCTGATAATGAGCGGTTGGTATTTCAGTGCTTTCATCAAGATCTTGCTCTGCAAATACGGAGTGACCAATATTAATCTGATCATTTTCAACTTGTTCTAGATAATTGAAAATAGCCTGTTTAATTAACCAATGTGATGTTCTATCTAATTTCTGCGCAGCTTTTTTTAATCTATTGCGGGTTTCTTCGTCAAGTCTAACACCCATTGTTGTGCTACTCATGCAGTGCTCCTCATATTCTATTTCTAATTCACAAGTACAGTTACCCGTTATTTTTATTAATATCATTCATGTTGCAACTTTGTGCAACATTGTTAACAATTTATTTATAAATAATGTGAAAGTAGTCAGGTTTTGTACATAATTAAAAATAGTTTAATTTGTCCATTTCTATATATTTGCATATAAATCAATAAATTATATTTATTTTATTGATGTTTGTATTTATAATGAACCCTCGAATTAAGACAAATAGTGTGAGGTCATAAACAAAATTTAAACATTTAAACGTTAATTTCTTGTTAAATGCAGTTAACCTATTCTAGGATTGATGTGAATGCTTTATCTGTTGCTGTAAGAAATTATTTTAATTAAAAACTGAAAAGATCATTAATGCGCAACGAAGTGCAACGTTCCTGTACAAGTCAAAAGCATACCGATGATCGGAAACAGATTTATGGAGAACTGCAATTATGGCTCTAACTTCGCCAATGCTAATTACATTTACGATCTATATCTTGGGTATGCTTTTTATTGGCTACCTTGCTTATCGTTCAACAAAAAACTTTGATGATTATATTCTTGGCGGTCGGCGATTGGGCAGTGTAGTCACTGCGCTGTCAGCGGGTGCTTCAGATATGAGTGGTTGGTTATTAATGGGATTACCTGGCGTAGTATTTTTCGCTGGTATTTCAGAAAGTTGGATAGCTATTGGCCTCTGTTTAGGAGCATGGCTAAACTGGCGTTTAGTTGCGGGGCGTTTGCGTTTGCAAACTGAAAAAAACAATAATGCATTGACGTTACCCGATTATTTGACATCACGTTTTGATGATAAAAGTAAAATGCTACGTATTATTTCAGCGTTAGTTATTCTTACCTTCTTTACTATCTATTGTGCTTCAGGCGTGGTTGCTGGTGGAATGCTGTTTGAATCTACGTTCCATATCCCTTACCACGAAGCTATGATTTATGGTGCGATTGCAACTATCGCATATACCTTTTTAGGTGGCTTTCTTGCAGTAAGTTGGACAGATACAGTCCAAGCAACGTTAATGATTTTTGCTCTGATCCTGACACCTATTATTGTAATTTTCTCAGTCGGCGGCATTGATACTTCTATTGCCATTATTAAAGCAAAAGATCCGTCTTATCTTGATATGTTCAAAGGTCTTGATTTTATTGCCATTATCTCTTTATTGGCGTGGGGATTAGGTTACTTTGGGCAACCTCATATCTTAGCGCGTTTTATGGCAGCAGATTCAAATCAAACAATTCGTAAAGCACGTCGTATCGGTATGACGTGGATGATCCTCTGTTTGGGCGGCACGGTTGCGGTTGGATTCTTTGGTATTGCTTACTTTGAAATGAATCCAGCACAAGCGGGTGCTGTAACAGCTAAAAATGAACGTATTTTTATGGAGCTGGCTTCGCTGCTCTTTAATCCATGGATTGCTGGTATTCTTTTGTCTGCAATTCTAGCAGCGGTCATGAGTACATTAAGCTGTCAATTATTAGTCTGCGCAAGTGCATTAACTGAAGATTTATACAAACCATTTATTCGTAAAAGAGCGAGCCAAAAAGAGCTAGTTTGGGTAGGGCGTGGCATGGTGTTATTAGTTGCGATCATCGCAATTTTCTTAGCGCGTGACCCAAACAATAAGGTGCTTGATTTAGTGAGTAATGCGTGGGCAGGTTTTGGTGCTGCTTTTGGTCCTGTGATCCTCATTTCTGTAATGTGGAAACGTATGACTCGTAATGGTGCATTTGCCGGAATGTTGATAGGGGCTTTAACTGTGTTAGTGTGGATGCAATATAAATGGTTTGGGTTATATGAAATTATTCCCGGCTTTATCTTTGCTTCTATTGCTATCGTTGTCATTAGTTTAATGGGGAAAGCACCAAGCAAAGAGAATCAACAACGCTTTGAAGAAGCTGAGACTCAATATCGTAATACATAATAAAATTAGATAAATCAAAGGCTACCTTATTTAATGAGGTGGCCTTTATTGTTTATTTAAATTAGATACAAAAGATATAATGTAAACATTATTCGTAATAAATAAACTCGTTATGAAGCATGGCTTTACTGAAATTAATGACTTTATCATTAAATGTAATCGTACTTTCAAGTTCCTCTTTTGAACAGTTAGCAAATTTGTCCCATTCAAGGCAGGTGGTGATAAAGGCTTTATCCTCTCCATTAATGCCTTTGATATAGTTTGATTGAGTAACAACTTTTCCGTCGAGATCATACTGGTATTCTACATTTATTTTGCCGTCCTCTATTACAGATTGTAGTTTTCCTTGAGGGCTATAGATGTACTCTGTTGTGATAGGCTTAGTTGTAGGATCAGACGATTCGCTTGTTTCTTTAATAATGCGTCCATCTTTATAGTCGAATTGGCTAGTGACTGTATCTAATAAAGTGCCATCATTTCCGTAATATTGGATTACTCTTTTGTTAAACCGGTTCTGTTTATCTTGATGATAGGTTTCTTGCATGTAGATAGAGTGTGAGCCATAGGCATTCTTTATCTGAAATTGATATCGGATAACAGAAGGGTTATTAGGCAATGTTCTTATTAAATTAGTTTCTACATTGCCTTCAAAGTACTCTTGCATTGATGTGCTATTTTTCAATAACTTTCCACATTCATCAAAGTGGATTTCACCTTTTAGTGCTTTAAAACGTCCGTCATGGGGTATCGTGCTGGTCATCGTGACGGATTTAACTGGGCCGTTATAAGAGCTGAGCAATATAATGTCACTATTGGCAATATTGGTTTGCTTTTCAGTATTTGTACATTGAGCAGAAGCAGCGATTGCTGGCGATGAGGAAATCGCATAAAGGGAAAGAGGGATAAGGAGTCGTTGTAATTTCATAAGATCGTCCATGTATATATTCGTCATATTTCAAGCCACAGCATTGTCGCCTAGCTATAACTTGGATTATTTAGAGTATTTGTTTGCATATCTTCAAGTTGTTGCAAATTATTTAGAGTATAAGTAGTGCATAAAATATAAGTCTAGTATAAGTAATTGGTTTGCCAAATAGTATAGATAAAATCCTATATAATTATCCAATATATAAGGGAAGGGAAATATTTTGGTACGATCAAAACTGTTTTTTGGAGCATTAATATGTCAAACGCATTTTCTTTTATGACTGATACGGCAACTCTGGCTATTTTTGATTTACAAGCGATCCAACATAGAAAATCAGATACAGCAGATTGGTGGAGCATACCTGATGATGAGTTAGATGAGATGAATAAAGGCAATATTGCATTTATTGGTTTAGGTAATGATGGTTTTTACACTATTAATCTATGCGATAAAATTGAAGATCCAGATGTAAGAATAAATATAAACTGTCCATCAGGTAAAGTTTTTATTGGTGCTGGAGAGGATACAACTGGCGGTGATTTAGAGCCAGATGATCCAAAATATCGCGCAGGAGAAATTATTTTTCTCCCAGTAGGAGATTATGAAATATCATTAAAAAAAGTAAGCAACATACTTTTTATTTCTATTATTTTTAGTAAAGAGAACCTGAATAAGTTTGAGAATGTTTTACGTTTAGATTAAATAAATATATATAGTTATATAAAAATATAATAATTAAGTGAAAGATACTATTATTTAAAATGCTTCCCTTGTTTTTCATTAATAGGTTAATAAATATAAGTTAAACAATCTGTGGTTATATTAATTATAATATAGCGAATGCATTTGTTGTAAATAAACTTTATCAATTAAATAAATGTTAATTTATTAATCTAATTTAAATATTACTGAAAGAAACAGGTGATATAGATAATGCTAAAATAATACGGATGATTTTATTTTAAATTTTAAAAAATAATGAATTTATTGAACTTTTTTTATTAAAAATGATAAATATCAATTTTAAGTAAGTTAATATTTTTTTTAATATTAATCCTAATAAATAGATGTTTTTTTTGTTAAAAATGCGAAATAGTCATATTTAGACTATAAGAATATGCTTAAAATCGAAAAATATATAAATATTACGCTTTATACGTGTTAAATGTAGTTGCGTTTTACGAGTAAATGAGATGATAATTGCAAATACTTAAATATTATTACGTAATAAACATGAAATAATGTTATTGATAACATTTTATTTCGTGTGAGCCTTTTCGTTTATTTAACCCCAAAAACAACTTATTTAAATATATAACAAGAGAGAGCTTTATTATGAATAAAATGCTTCTTACTGCGATGATCGCAGGTATTTTTTCATCTACAGTTTATGCGGCTTCTGATAACACTATCCGTTTTCAAGGCGAAGTTTCTGATGAAACTTGTACTGTAACGGTTAATGGTAATTCAGCACTTCCTGTTGTTTTATTACCAACCGTGCCCGTAACCGCATTAGATACTGCGGGTAAAACAGCAGGTCAGACACCATTTACTATTGCAGTGAGTGGTTGTACTGGTTCTAAACCAACAGATACAAATATTAAAACTATATTTATTGCTAATAATCTGACAACAGAAGGTCGTATTGGTAACACAGCAGCAAATAACAATGTTAGTTTAGAAATTATTGACCCTGCGAAAACCGGTACAAAAATTGATTTAACTGGTGTAGGTAACGAAGGCTTAGTGTTAAAAGCAAACGAAAAATCAGCATCTTATGATTATGCTGTACGTTATTATGCAGATGATGTTGCAACAGCAGGTAAAGTAGAGGGTAGTGTGCAGTACTCTATCTCTTATCAATAATGTTTATATGTCTCCTTTATATAAAGGAGGCATTTTTTATTTATATAAGAGGGAGATAAGTAATGAAAAAAATAATAATGCTAATTATCGTATTTTTCTTAAGTTATAGCACTGCGTCGTATTCTAGTGTCACCATGCTAAAAACACGTATTGTTTATTCATCGGATTCACGTTTTGAAGTTTTAAAGTTTATGAATAACGATGAAATTCCTTACATTATGCAAATCTGGGTAGATAAAAATAATCCTAATTCAACCCCAGATAATGCAGATGCCCCTTTTGTTATTCAACCCCCCGTTTTTCGTATCGATCCTAAAACAGGGAGAGACGCGCGATTAATTTATACTGGCGAAGGTCTACCACAAGATAAAGAATCTATTTTCTTTTTAAATGTGGCACAAATTCCACCTAAAGATTTGAATAAAGATATAAAAGAAGGAAATAGCTTTACGGTTATTGTGCATCATCGATTAAAAATATTTTATCGTCCAACTGAGATTGTCTCACAGCTAAATAATATCGAGAAACAAATATCATTCTCAAAAGAGAATAATGGAACTATAAAAGTTAAAAACGATTCACCTTTTTTTGTGTCATTTTCGCAACTTGAGGCCACGAATACTTCGGGTCAAAAATTTATATTTAAACCAACTATGGTTTCTCCGTTATCAACGGAAGTATTAGTCGCTAAAAATGGCAGAACGATTTCATTTTCACCCGATAAAATGACCTATAAATACATTAATGATCTAGGTGGGCAAAATAGTGCGACAGATTTAATTCATTAAAAAAATGGAATTGAAATGAAATCTATAGAAAAAAACACAGCACAATTAAATAAGAGAATAAAAGTCGTATTCTTAATCGGCTCATTTTCTCTATTTATTCAATCAATGCCTTCTGCATTGGCCGATGATTATGAATTTGATCCTTCTTTATTACTAGGTAGCAAAAGTAATATCAACATTAATCAGCTTCATGATAGTAATTATGTGGAGCCTGGCAATTATGATGTTGATATCTACATTAATAATCGCTTTTTTGAAAGAAAAATAGTGTATTTTCAATTAAATGATAACGGTAAAGTGACGCCTTGTTTTAATCAACAACAGATTGATGATATGGGGATCTTGCTGGATGATGAACTTAGTCAAGATAATAATCAATGTTTAGTATTAAACCAAATTAATAAAAATATTATAGATTCATTTGATGCTTCTAATTTTAGAATCATGATTGCAGTGCCTCAAATCTTATTAAAACGAAGGCCACAAGGTTATGTCAATGAAGATGATTTAGATGCGGGCAATACCATGTTGTTCTCTAATTATTCTGGTAATTACTATAAGAATAAATCGAACGGACAAAGCTCAGACTATGGTTTTGGTAGTGTCAACATGGGCATAAATTTAGGAACCTGGCAATTTCGTCAACAAGCGTCTTACTCTTATAATTCATCAAAGTCGGGAAGTAATAGTGAATTTAATTGGATTAGAACTTATCTACAAAAACCGTTACTGACATTAAAGTCGATGTTAGTTGTCGGTGATATTTATACAACAGGCGCACAATTTTCAAGTCTGGCATTTAAAGGTATTCAATTAATGTCTGATGAAAGAATGTTGCCAGATTCTCAAAAAGGTTATGCACCTGTTATTCGTGGTATTGCGACGACAACCGCCCGTATAGTGATAAAACAAAATGGTACTGAAATTTATCAAACGACTGTGTCACCTGGGCAATTTGAAATAAATGATCTTTATCCAACTAGTTATGAAGGAGATTTGTTTGTCGAAATTTACGAAAGTAATGGCAAAATTTCTTCTTTTACAGTGCCATTTACCGCATTACCTGAATCTGTAAGAGCTGGGCGCCTTAAATATAACTTTACTGCGGGTGAAGTGAATAACTTTGCTGCAGAAAATAGCTATTTTTCAGATATTGCTTTGCAATATGGTGTGAACAATATGGTAACGCTAAATACGGGGGTACGTGTAGGACACCAATATCAAGCCATATTTGTCGGCTCTGTTATTGCTACAAAATTAGGTGCAATCGGTTTTAATTCAGCATTTTCAAACGCTGAAGTGGACGGTAAAAATTATCAAGGTGGACGATTAGGCATTAGTTATAGCCGTACTTTTAGCCCAACAAATACTGTTATTACACTCGCAGGTTATAAATATTCAACAGAGAATTTTCGCGAATATAATGATGTATTGGGGTTGAGAAAAAGTGCAAGTAATGACATGGAATGGAATTCCAGCAGCTATAACCAAGAAAGCCAGTTTACACTTAGTGTTAATCAGTCTCTTGATAAGTGGGGGCAGCTTTATATTTCGGGCTCTATCAGTAACTATTATGGTAATAAAGGACATGATGCCCAGTATCAAATCGGTTATTCAAATACCTATAAAGATATTGCTTATAGCCTTGCTTATAGTCGCCAAAAAACGGGACAAATGACGGCAAATAATACTTTTACACCAATAACAACCGATCCGATATCTGAGGATATGGTTATGTTATCTGTTTCTATGCCATTAGGACGCTCTGATTATTCACCCATGCTATCACTATCTTCTAGTCATTCTAGCGATGATTCGAGTTATCAAACGAATTTATCAGGACTTTTAGGTGAAGATAAAACGCTTTCTTATAGTGTAAATGCGGATTATGACACACAAAATAGAGCGATAGGCAGTGGTTTACATTTAATTAAACAGCTTCCTTTTACCACGCTATCAGGCAGTATCTCTAATGGTAAACATTACACGCAAGGTAGCGTAGGTATTCAAGGTGCGTTAGTTGCACACAGTGGAGGGATAACATTAGGTCCTCGTATTAGTGATTCTTTTGCTTTAGTAGAAGCAAAAGGTGCAAGTGGTGCGAGTGTGAGTAATGGTATGGGCGCCCGCATTGATCCTTTTGGTTATGCTATTGTGCCTTCTCTTGTCCCTTATCAATATAACAATGTTAGCTTGGATGGGAAAAATATTAGAAATAATAATATTGAGCTATTGGAAAGTACGAAGCAAATAGCACCGTATTCAGGTTCAAGCACCAAAATCGTTTTTAAAACCCAAGTCGGATATCCTGTATTGATTTCGATTAAGCCAGAAAGTGAATTGACATTAGGCGAAAATGTTTTCGATAAAGATAAGCACATTGTTGGTATGGTAGGGCAAAGTAACCAGATTTATGTCAGGGTTGAAAATAGGAAAGGGACACTGACTGTCGGTAAAGATGAAGATAGTTGCCAAATTGATTACTCAATACCAGAAGAAAAAGAAGCAGATAAACTCATTTTATTATCAGGTCAATGCTTATGAAATTAAATCACTGTTTATTTTCTCATTACTCCTCTATTTTATTAGCCTTGATGCTATTCCCTTCTTTAGCCTTGATGCTATTCCCTTCTTTAGCCTTGATGCTATTCCCTTCTTTAGCCTTGGCAACATGTTATAAAATAACAACTACGACGACTAATCCTAATAGTGTGTATTATACCGAGCCGGGCAAAGGTTCAGCGAAAAGTTGGCAAGGTGCGAGAGATGATTCGGGATCAATGGGAAGTACCCCTAAAGTTATTAATGTTAATAATGATCAGTTTCAAATTCCGGGTACATTAGTGGCGAGTGGTTTTGTCTCTTTTTTTGAGGCGGGTTATGAGGTTTATGATCCAGAACAGATATTATTTCGTTGCACAGCCGATGAAGAGGGTAAATTAAGAGAGTTTTACTCAACTAATGGTGACTATAATTATGGTGGTAGAAATCTAGTTAATCCAACATTAGGTTTAAATGATACCTATATTAGTCTGGCAAGAGGATTGGGTATTCGCATTAAAAATACCATTACAGGCGAATATTATAGTCGCTATTGGAAATCTCGTGCTTTAGATAATTTAGAAAGAGATAGCCAAGGATGGATCTTAGTAAAAGCAAAAAATTTCTCTAATATGGAAGTGGAGTTATTTAAGATTAACTATGAAAGAACAAGTGATATGCCACCAGCACAATCAAGTAGTGGGTTAATTACTTTTATTAATCAACCGGCAGGTTATATCGCTTTTCAAAGCTCTAATTTCTCTTATTTATTAAAAGATGGTGCAGATCACGCTACAAATTATCATGGTTTTTATGCTTATTGGCCTGCTGCTGTAAATATGTCTCGCCGAATTTATATACGTAATGCGTCTACTTGTTTTGTGCGAAACGTTACGCCTTATGTTTTATTTCCATTGGTTACTATTAATGAGTTAGCAAGTGGCAAAAAAGTCACTTTACCTATTACGATTGATTTTTATTGTCAATCAGCACCGCCCGCTAGCGATGGTTTGAGTAATATTTCCAGTGGGACTGGAGCGGGACAAACCGCAATGGGATTTTTACCTAGACCTGCAAATGTTAACAAAGCAATTGAATTAGGATTAACAGTACCTAATGGTGCCGCAATTACTCATTTAGTGACAGATGGTTATGGTACTGACTCAAGTATGGCAAAAGGGGTTGGTGTAAGAATATATCGTCCATCAGGTGTGCCATTAAACTTATTATCAACATTAGCGAATGAAGGGCAAGGTGATAGTTATGGTTGGTATCCTATTTATGATGATGCTAGTTCAGTCTCATTTAATAATGGTATTACCGATTTAACTAAAACATTATATGCCTCATTAGAAGCGTTACCGAGAGAGAAAATAACTGCTGGTAAATTTAATGCGACATTACAAGTGATTATACAGGTGCAATAAATATGAAAAAGAGCGGTATTTTTATTTTGTTACTGTGTTTTTCGTTTATCGCCAAAGCGAATTTAGCCTTAGAGGGTTCTAGAGTGATCCTTTATCACTCAGATAGAGAAGCATCCTTAAATATAAAAAATGATGGTGAACTTCCTGTGGTGGTTCAAACATGGGTAGATGATGGTAACCCAGAAAATACCCCAGAAACCATAACTGATGTTTCCGCTTTATCATTACCACCAGTATTACAATTAAAACCGAGTGAATCACAACGGGTACGAGTGATTAATAAATTTACTAATACAGATAAAGCGAAAGAGACACTTTACTGGCTTAATTTATATGAAATCATGCCTAAGCCAGCGAACAAAAAATATGATGAAGGTTTAATTAATGTTGTCGTCAGATTACAAGTAAAAGTATTCTATCGCCCTGATGATTTAATAATGGTGATTTCTGATGTTAGTCGAGCTCTTATTTTTACAAAATCAGATAAACAGTTAACAATTGAAAATCCGACACCTTTTTATGTCACCATTAAATCCGCATTTGGCGAAAATAATCCTAATATTCTTATTCCTATGATAGCGCCATTTTCCAAACAGAAAATCAATCTAGAGGATAGTAAAATAAATACCATTAACTATGTTTTAATTGATGATTCTGGTGGGGAATTTGAAGATAAAAAAGAGATAAAATAGACTTTCTAGTGGTTTGTATTAAATTGTTTGATTAAGTTAGAGTAATTCTCTATTTTAATTAATTCCATTAATTATAAGAATGGGATGAAATATAAGTAGATGCTGTTTTTATTAATTGGCGTATTATTTTAAGTTTTCGGCTTAAGATAAATGCGCCATTTTGTCGCCACTTTCTTCCAGATACAAAAAAGCCACTTATTTCTAAGTGGCGTAACTGTCTGATTTATCAGCTTAAAATTGGTGGGTTGTGGGAGGCTCGAACTCCCGACCAATTGATTAAGAGTCAACTGCTCTACCGACTGAGCTAACAACCCGATGCGCTGATTATTCTCCTCTAAAATGTGATGGTCAAGTGCTTATTTCGATTTTTTTTCAAATGGATAAAATATCGCCGATTAAATTAAAGAAAGGATCTTATCTGGTTATCAAAGCATCATTCATTTTACTAAAAGTGATCTTTTCATTACTTATACTGAGATTTGTGTCACAATAATTTCGCAAACATATTACCGCGTCAAAAAATAAAATAGCGGTGAAAACAACATCAAAAATATGAAAACACTTCAGGTATTGTATGGAAGATCAAACAGAAATTTCTCCTCCTGTTAGAGTGAAAAATGCCACTCTACAGCGCGGATTAACAAATCGTCATATTCAATTAATTGCTATTGGTGGAGCTATCGGTACTGGTCTATTTATGGGATCAGGGAAAACCATTTCGTTAGCTGGGCCATCAATTATTTTTGTGTATATGATAATTGGCTTTGTCTTGTTCTTTGTGATGAGAGCTATGGGAGAGCTGTTATTATCAAATTTAGAATATAAGTCATTTAGTGATTTTGCTGGTGATTTATTAGGACCGTGGGCTGGTTTTTTTGTCGGTTGGACTTATTGGTTTTGTTGGGTTATTACAGGTATTGCCGATATTGTTGCCATAACGTCTTATATTAGTTATTGGGCGCCTAATTTTCCTGAATGGGGAACATCCTTTATTTGTGTGCTGACACTGCTTATTTTGAACTTAGCGACAGTAAAACTGTTTGGTGAAATGGAATTTTGGTTCTCCATGATAAAAATAACAGCGATTGTTTCTTTGATCATTGTAGGGATTGTTCTTATCAGTATTGGATTTGAATCTCCCGCGGGACATACCGCGGCATTAGAGAATATTTGGAATGATGGGGGAATGTTTCCTAAAGGGCTAAGTGGTTTTTTTGCGGGCTTCCAAATCGCTATTTTTGCTTTTGTCGGAATAGAATTAGTAGGAACCGCTGCGGCTGAAACACGTAATCCAGAAAAATCATTGCCGAAAGCGATTAATGCTATTCCTATTCGTATTATTACTTTTTACGTATTGGCCTTAGCAATTATTATGTCGGTGACACCATGGCGCTCAATTTTGGCTGATAAAAGCCCATTTGTTGAGCTATTTGTCATGATAGGGATACCCGCAGCGGCAAGTTTAGTAAACTTTGTCGTATTAACGGCTGCAGCCTCTTCTGCTAATAGTGGAATATTTTCCACAAGTCGTATGTTATTCGGTTTATCAAAAGAGGGCGAAGCACCAAAGCAGTTTAGCCAATTATCTAAACGGGCTGTACCTGCCAATGGGCTGTTATTTACTAGTTTATGTCTGTCATGTGGAATTATATTAATCTACTTTATTCCCGATGTTATGCATGTATTTACCTTGGTAACAACAGTGTCGGCGTTATTATTTATGTTTATTTGGAGTATGATTTTATGCTCTTATTTAGCGTATCGTAAAAAACGGCCACAGTTACATGAAAAATCTATTTATAAAATGCCATTAGGTATTCTGATGTCATGGCTATGCCTTGCTTTCTTTGCTTTTATGACAGTGTTATTAGCTTTCGAACATGATACTCGCCAAGCGTTAAGTGTGACACCATTGTGGTTTATTGCACTAGCAATAGGATATCAATATGTTAAAAAGAACAAACAGAAAAATCTCACTCAAAAGTAATATTATAGCAATAGAGTAAAAGTAAAAAGCCTTATTTAATAAGGCTTTTTTATCAAAAATAAAATGCTATTGCTAACAAAATAATTAATAGTTTATTAAAATAAAAAATTATTAAAAATAAATTTTATATTTATTTTCATTTTTTATTGATTTTGTTTTTGCTATTGTTTTGAATGAAAATTAGATATTATTTTTTTGCAATAAAATATTTTTAAAATATGTTAACTACATCCGGTAATTTTTTAAAAATACACTATCCTACAATTAAAATAAAAGGAGGCGGTATGTATAAGAATATTTTGGTTCCCATTGATATTGATGAAGATAACCTGATGAACAAAGCAATTCCGTTAGTGGAAGATATTGCAAAAAATGAAGATCCTTATGTTCATTTTTTGTATGTACTCCCAAAACTTCCACAATCTTCTTATTATCGACTTGTTATGAATGGTGATCAATTAGATCAAGGATGCTTAAAAGCGTCAGCAGAAAAAGAGCTTACAAAAATAATTGAGCGTTTTGATTTGCCGGACGATAGAATGCAAACACATATTTGCATAGGAACACCACGTGATGCCATATTGCAGGTTGCAGATGAAGTAAACGCAGATTTAATCGTAATTGGCTCCCATAATCCAGAAGATGATTCTTATCATATCGGTTCAACCGCTGCTGATATTACACGCTACGCTAAACGCTCTGTTATGGTGGTGAGATAAGACTTAGCTGACTGTATAGTTGCATAAGATTCACTGCAATTTATAACTATACCGCTGTTATATTTGATTTTAATATAACAGCGGTTGTGTAACGAAATAGTGAGGGTCACACAAATTAATGGTTTTTATATTTGGAACACTTCCTTTTTTTAATTACTATAAGCCATCTTCTAATAACGATACTCATCAAAACTCATGTTAACCATCACTGCATTACTAGAAAATAAATCAGTCAATCCAGCGCTTAATCACTATTCTGGCTTATCATTATTGTTAGAAGATGATGAGTGCCAAGCGAAAATTCTCTTTGATACTGGAAAAGACCTTACCTTTATTTCAAATGCAAAAAAAATGGGTATTGATTTAACCACATTGAAAACGATTG
This sequence comes from Proteus penneri, assembly GCF_022369495.1. Taxonomy (NCBI): domain Bacteria; kingdom Pseudomonadati; phylum Pseudomonadota; class Gammaproteobacteria; order Enterobacterales; family Morganellaceae; genus Proteus; species Proteus penneri. Next base: position 1,867,480 of record NZ_CP059690.1, on the reverse strand, counting down.
TTGTGTCCCATGGACATTATGATCATTTTGGTGGGCTTACACACTTGCAAGCAAATTTTTTTACTCATAAACCGCGTATTATCGCTCATCCTCATTTATTTTCTGTTCGCTATTCAGCCTTTTTTCTAGGTAATAAAAATATTAAATTTAAACGGTTAGCGCCTTTATTTGATCGTGCAAAACTCGAAGCACAGTTTTCTTTTGAATTAACACAAGCACCCTTAGCTATTGAGGAAAATTTTATCTATTCGGGACAAGTGACGCAACGTCAGGTGAATAAACGCTATGGTGTTATTATTCATGGATCAGGAGAAGAAGATGATTTCGTTCTTGATGATAGTTTTCTTGTTTGGCAAGGAAAAAAAGGTCTAGTAATTATTACTGGTTGTAGCCATTCGGGTATTGAATCTATAGTTGAACATGCGAAAAAAATAACAGGAAATCATCAAATTCAAGCAATTGTGGGGGGCCTACATTTGCGTTGTGCAACACCATCAGCATTACAACGTGCTAAAAAAGCTATAGATAAAAATATTGATGTGTATGGATGTCATTGTACGGGGGTATTAGGGCGAAAATATCTTAACGCTAAAGATTTCAATACAGGACAATCGTTATCTTTTGAATAAAAATTAATAGTAAAATTTTTATCCTCATTTTAGAAATAGTATGAGGATACGAAATAAAAAGGAGGATAAGTTACTCAAAGTGAATTAAAAATTCGCTGATAAATGGCTTTTACAATGTGATCTTTTTTCTGATTATATTGATGTACATTTTCAACATCTTCTTTGGCGCTGAGTTTTGCATCTATATATAATTCTCTATCTTCTTTATGGTTAATTAACCAATCTCTAAATAAAATATGTCTAAGGTGTTCTGGGCAATTAGGTGCAAAGACATGTAGATTCACATTAGGTGTTTCTAGTTTTAGCATACGATGTTGATACCACGAAGGCTCTCTTACTGTAAGTTTATAGCCTAACTGATTTAACTCAGGAATATAGCTTGGTTCATCGGCAGGATCAGCAACAATTAAGTCAATATCAATGATCGGTTTTGCACTTAATTCAGGTACTGCTGTTGACCCAATATGCTCAATAGCTAAACATTTACCTTTTAATTTTTGGATAATGTTTTCTTTTTGTTGATTATATAATATTACCCATAATTTATTATATGGCTCAATCTTTATTACACAAGGTGTTGGCTTTCCATTTACCCATGGATTTTCATCAGGAGAGCCTTCTTCAAATGTACAGATTTTCTGTTTTAGATCTTGATTCATAAGTATCTCATTTAAGATATTAGAAGATAGAGAATGAAAAAATTTATTGAAATTAAATTTAGGGTAAAAGCAGAAATTGCGATAAAAAAGAGATGAATTTTTTGTTTTTTGATCTGTATTCTAGCAAGTTAACTATTTAAAACGAAAAAATTAAGGTGCATTTAGTGCTATTTATAACGAAAAGAATAGCAGAATATTTATTGGCAATAAATAACCTAATTTTATTGCCAAAAGGAAAGTCTATTAGTTATTTTACTTACGAATAACCATTACTGAACGTGACGTGTTGTTTACAATATAATCCGCTGTCGAACCCAGTAATATATTGCGTTGGTTACGTGAGCTTGAACCTATAATAATGGTATCCGCATCAATTTTTTCTGCTAATTCTAGAATATTATAATTAGGTGTACCAATAACGGCATGGCATTGGTATTGTTCTTTGGGTAAGTTAAATTGCTGTGTCACACATTGTTCTAATTTTTCTGTTAATAAAACTAAAGCTTGTTGCTTTTTTTCAATAACAGACGGGCTATCACAATTAAGCCCATAAGTTTCTAAAGAGCGCAAGTTGGGCATCACTGTAATGAAATGGAAATAATTTTCTGGTTTTCTAGCTAGGAAGTGAATATCTTCGATCATGCGCTGAATTCTGCTATCTTCTAATAAATCAATTGCAACGAGGTATTTGTTAGCCATAGTGTGCCTTTTTAATATATTAGCCCTGAAGTTAAGTATAGGTAAATCAGCTTACAAGTTGAAATTTTAAAGTAAATATTGCGATTACCGCATCATTATTCTTGGTTTTTTGGCTCTAAAAGATAAAAAAATGGTGTGATGAATGTGTAAATCCATTAAAATTGTCTAATTGACCTTTTATTATTTTTACATATCACGGAATGATCCCACTAGGTTATAGTTTATATGAAAAAATCAAGCGAAGAATTACTGAAATGCATTGCCACTATATTACAGTGGGTGCTTAATATTGGATTACTTATTTTAGCGATTGTATTAGTCAGTTTTCTTATCAAAGAAACGTATGTAATTGCTTCATTATTATTTAATTTAGGCGCAGAAGAGTCGTCTTATCAATTATTAGAAGGTATTTTGATCTACTTTCTTTATTTTGAGTTTATTGCGCTTATTGTTAAGTATTTTTTATCTGGCGGCCATTTCCCCCTTAGATATTTTATTTATATTGGAATAACGGCAATAGTGCGTTTAATTATTGTAGAGCATAAAAATTCGGTTGATACGCTAATACAATCAGGTGCAATATTGTTGTTAGTTATTGCGTTATTTATCGCGAATACTGAAAAACTAAAACGTACTTGAACCGTCTATAAGTTGTAATTATTAAGCTACTTAGTATAAAAAGCATGACTTAAAATTAAAAATAAATAGTCAGGTTTTCCGCAAGATTAGGAGAGGTATGTTATTATCTCTCCCTATTCTACTCTGAGTTATACAAAAATATTACTATGTCTTATCAATGTCCATTATGTTATCAGGCTCTCTCTCTTCAAGCCCACAGTTGGATCTGTGAAAATAATCATCAATTTGATTGTGCTAAAGAAGGGTATGTCAATTTATTGCCAGTGCAATTTAAACGCTCAAAAGAGCCCGGTGATAGTGCTGAAATGATAAACGCACGCCGTACGTTTTTAGATGCAGGTTTTTACCAGCCAATGCGAGATAAAGTGGCTGAATTAATACAAAGATTATTGCCTGAAGATAACAGTGTTATATTGGATATTGGGTGTGGTGAAGGTTATTATACTCATCAGTTTTATCAAAACTTAAAATTACATAACCCACAAGTGTATGGCTTAGATGTTTCAAAGGTTGCGATTAAATATGCAGCTAAACGTTATTCATCAATTCATTTTTGTGTAGCCTCAAGTCAACGTTTACCTTTTTGTGATGCTTCTTTAAATGCGGTTGTGCGTATTTACGCCCCTTGTAATAGTGATGAATTAGCAAGAGTTATTGTGCACAATGGTTATATTATTACTGTTACGCCAGCGCCGCGTCATCTCTATCAGTTAAAATCACTGATTTATTCAGAAGTACATCTTCATCCATTAAAAGAAGAACAATTCGATGGATTTAATAAAGTGTCTGAACATCAAGTTGCTTATATGATGAATTTAAACGGTAAGCAGGCTTTTGATTTATTACAAATGACACCGTTTGCATGGCGTGCAAGTGAAGAAGTAAAACAGGCATTAGCGGAAAGTAAAGACTTTGAATGTGAAACAGACTTTTTAATTCGTGTCTATCAACGTCATGCTTAATAACGTGAAATAAAAGTATTTTGTTAAGTTAATAAAAAAGCTTAGGTCGTGATATTTCAAACCTAAGCTTTTTAATATGATTTATTAGCGATTATTTAGCGTACATAAATAATTCTAAGTGTTCAAATACAATATTAAAGCCGATAGCAATTAATACAATCCCGCCAATAATTTCTGCTTTTTTTCCAAGTACTGGCCCAATATAACGGCCAATTAACATACCCAGAGTTGCCATGATCATGGTCATCATACCAATTGTCATTGCGGTATGAACAATATTGACTTGAAGGAACGCTAAACCGACGCCAATTGCCATTGCATCAAGACTTGTTGCAATACCTGTTGCGATTAAAGATAGTGAGCCGTGACGTTGTGGAGCATCTTCTTCACAAGGACAGTCATCACCACGTTTTAAGCTCTGGTAAATCATCCGGCTGCCTAGAACAAACAGTAATCCAAAGGCAACCCAGTGATCCCATTGAATAATATATTGGCTAGTATATAAACCTAATGCCCAACCAATAACGGGTGTGCTGGCTTCAATAATACCAAATATAAATCCAGTGCGGAGCGCTTCGCGAAAACGGGGTTTGTGTAATGTGGCACCTTTACAGACAGCGACAGCAAATGCGTCCATAGAAAGGGCTAGGGCGAGAATGATAGTAGCGTAGAAACTCATAATAAAGCCTCGGTTGGGGTATTTCCATATACACACAATTGACCCCCAACCAAAGAAGTACAATCATGTGTCTATGGTCTTGCCAACCGTATTACGGCATCTGTACCACGCTAAATAAAAATAAGCGAGTATGTTGATACAGACTTCTTAAAATAATGTTTTTTATTTTAAGACAGGCTACTCCCCAATGACTTGGTGCAGAAGATAACATATTATTTTCGAAAGGCAACAAATTATTTATTATATTTTAAAAATGATATTGATAATAATTATCATTATTAAGTGTGGCGACTTTAAATATATTATAAATAATCATTTAATGTTAAAAAAATGATAAATTTCAATATGATGAATGATTAACCATATAATAAACAATGGGTTTTAATTATTTTTATAATAAGAAATTAATTTTTTATAGAAATGAATACACCTGAAAATTATGCGCTTTATTTTCTACAAAATTAAATGAATATTAAATGAGCCTATATTTAATGTGTATATTTAATACTTACATTTAATATGGAAAAATAAGAAATATTTAAATTATAAAAAGATATATTACTTAATTTTAAATGTGTACTTTATGATTATTATTTTTAGTTATTTAAGGGGGAGACGATGATTAAAAATAAAGTCACTAAAATAAAAAAACCATTCAAAATGAATGGTTTTTCGTGTAAATAGTGTTATTAGTCACACTGCACTTTGATTGCAAGACCACCGCGAGATGTTTCGCGGTATTTAGCATTCATGTCTTTACCTGTTTCATACATGGTTTCAATGACTTTATCGAGAGAAACACGAGGTTCACTGGTACGACGAATTGCCATACGTGCGGCATTAACGGCTTTAACTGAAGCAATAGCATTACGTTCAATACAAGGAACTTGAACTTGGCCTGCAACTGGGTCACAAGTTAAACCAAGGTTATGTTCCATACCGATTTCAGCAGCAATACAGACTTGCTCAGGGCTTCCACCTAATAATTCAGCAAGACCCGCAGCCGCCATTGAACAAGCTACACCAACTTCGCCTTGGCAACCGACTTCAGCGCCTGAAATTGAAGCATTCATTTTGTAAAGAATACCAATTGCGCCTGATGCCAAGAAATAACGTAGGTAGGTTTCTTGTGTAACAGGTTCGATGCAACGATCGTAGTAAGCTAATACAGCAGGAACGATGCCACATGCGCCATTTGTTGGTGCTGTTACAACGCGTCCACCTGCTGCGTTTTCTTCATTAACTGCCAGTGCAAACATATTAATCAGATCAACCACTTTCATTGGATCGTTTGACAGGCTGTTGCTCGATGTTAATAAGCGATTTAATGCAGCTGCACGACGAGGTACACGTAATGGCCCCGGTAATACGCCTTCTGTATTTAAACCGTGCTCAATACATTCTTGCATGGTTTTATAAACATCAGCGAAATAAGCATTAATTTCTGCTTGAGTATGTAGATCCAGCTCATTTTTCATCATTAAGCTGGAAATGGATAAACCCGTTTCTTTACAGTGCCTTAATAACTCTTCTGCGCTAGCATAAGGATATGAGACTGGCTTGCTATTTAATGTTGATTTACCAAAGTTTTCTTCATCAACGATAAAACCACCACCAATAGAGTAGTACGTTTTTCTATAGACTTCTTTGTCGTCAACAAAAGCATGGATTGTCATACCATTTTCATGTAATGACAGATTGTCATTGCTGAAATGCATACTTTCTGCTGGAAAATCAACTACTTTTAAGCCATTTGCTAATGATAGCTTGCCTGTTTCTTCAACTTCACGAATAAAACCGGGAATGCTGTCAATATCGACAGTAGCGGGTGAATTACCTGCTAACCCCATAATAATTGCGATATCAGTATGGTGACCTTTGCCTGTCAAAGACAAGGAGCCGTAAACATCAACAGCTACGCGAGTGACAGACGCAATCAATTCCTGGCTGACTAAATCATCGACAAATTCTTTACCCGCTTTCATTGGCCCTACGGTGTGAGAGCTAGATGGTCCGATGCCCACTTTAAACATGTCGAAAACGCTAATCACGTCAGACTCCTTAATAATAAGAGAGAGGGTTAAAAAGAATAAAATATAGTTATTTATAGTAAAGGGATCGTTTTTACAGTTATATCGTCCCGTTAATGATGTAGTTTACAACATTTTTTTAAAATAGCTAAGTAGAGTTGTGAAGGCGTTGATAAAAAGCACAAGCTGAATATAAAATAGCGAGTTAAGTGATATGTAGAGCGAGTCTATGTAAAATAGCGGCGGTTAATCCCCAAACAAGATGTCCATTATAGGGATAAAAGTAGATGCGATGATTTTCACCAGCACGATGGAAATTTAATTGTTGATAATGTTGAGCATTAAGTACATGGCTTAGTGGCATTTCAAAGATAGAGGCGACTTCAGCTGGATTATTACGTAAAGGTAAACCTGCAGGAATAACACCCACAATAGGAGTGACTAAATATCCGCTAGAACTTTGCAAAGGGGCTAATTGACCAATAACGGATACGGCATTGGGTGGAATAGCCACTTCTTCATGCGCTTCTCTTAGTGCAGTTGCAATAAGGTTGCTATCTTCAGGATCGCGTTTACCGCCAGGTAAGGCAACTTGTCCTGCATGAGAGCGTAATGTTGATGCACGCTCTGTTAATAATAATGTTGGATTAGGTTTATTGATAATCGGCAGCAAAACGGCTGCCGATTTTTGGGTATGAAGAGACTGATTTACCTTATCATCAGGTAATGTAAGTTGAAAACGATTGATAAAAGTATCAATGGGTGTCATCAATAGCAGACTCTCTTAAAACCGTTAATATTTGCCCAAGTTTATCGAATGTTTCTTGGTACTCTTTTTCAGCAACGCTATCAGCAACAATACCACCACCAGCCCAGCAGTAAATTTTATTTTTTTCAGTTAATAAAGTCCGAATGCTGATATTGGTGTCCATTGTGCCACAAAAACTGATATAGCCAATTGCACCACAGTATCCATGGCGACGATGAGGTTCAAGTTCTTCAATGATCTCCATTGCTCTGATTTTTGGGGCTCCAGTGATAGAACCACCAGGAAAAGCTGCTCTTAATAAATCAGTTGCTGTTAAATGAGAAGGTAGTTGTGCTGTAATTGTACTGACTAAATGATGTACTGCTGGGAAACGCTCAACAACAAATAACTCTGGTACTTTTACTGAACCTGTTACTGCAACTTTGCCAATATCATTACGCATTAAGTCTACAATCATTAAGTTTTCTGCGCGATCTTTTCGCGAGTTTGCTAATAATTGTGCTTGTTCATTATCTTCTTCTGGTAATGCCTTACGAGGTAGAGTTCCCTTTATTGGGCGAGTTTCTATTTTATTATCAACTAAATGAATAAAACGCTCAGGTGAAACACTAATTACAAAATTGTTGGGTAAGCACATAAAAGAAGAGAATGGTGCTTTATTAGCTCGATTTAATGTTAAGAATGCATTCCATTCACTACCAGTATAGTTTGCACAAAAACGTTGAGCTAAATTAACTTGATAGCAGTCACCCGAAAGTAAGTATTGATGAATTTTAGCAATTTTTTCGTTATATTCATCATTACTGATGTTTGATTGCCAATCTGTTGTTAAGGTGAATTGCGAATCAAAAGATGTGGAAGTTTGGCTTTCTAACCACTGTAAGCGCTCATCAATATTGTGATAACTAATTAAAGTGGCTTTTTTTAAGTGGTGATCGACAATAAGAGCCCAATCATAAATACCAATTGCCATATCTGCAAAATTAAGTTCATTTTTCGCGATTTCAGGTAAGTTCTCAAGATGACGACCTAAATCATAACTCCAGATACCTAAAGCACCTCCCAAAAAAGGCAATGACTCATTATGTTCTGGGTGAAAATCGAATTGTTCTAACGCAGATTGAATGAGAGTGAAGGGATCTTTTTTAGAACGTTTTACCGTGCCGTTTTTTTCTTTAATCGTTGTCGTTTGTTTGCGAGTTTCTAAAGTCACAGCAGGATCGGAGACAACAATATCAAAACGATTATGAGGATGTTCGGCAAAACCAGAATGAAGTAAACTAGACCAAGGCAATGACGCAATAGGAGAAAATACCCGCAGTGCCAGATCAGGGGTATAAGTTAATTCGCGTTGTTGTAATTGCATATCCATCTTATGACCATGTAAACAAAGTATGTTGTATCATTCGTACAATAAATTGTAATCAAAAAGATTACATTCATGTAAATACAAAATAGACGTTAATGACGTTAATAAAGATAAGAGTAACATTATGTTTCTAGGAATGCCTACATTAACACATGAAGAGCAGCAAAAAGCAGTGGAAAAAATTCAATCTCTAATGGCTGAGGGTATGAGTAGCGGAGAAGCAATTCAGTTGGTTGCTCAAGAATTAAGAGAGAAGCATACAACCCGTGAATCAGTTTCTATCGTATTTGATGAAGAGAATGAATAAAACAATTTTTTAACAAATGTCACAATTGTGTGATTAACCATGTGCTATGCTTAATGAATACACATCCTGTTTTAAGGGATATTTTCGGGGGGTTATATGAAATTAAGCAAGTTTATTGGTCAAACAGGGATACTTGGAGCAGGTTTTTTGCTTGCTATTTCTTTTGGAGCATCTGCAGAAAGTATCGAAAATGTTAATAAAGATATTGTACGTTCTGCTCCTTTTTCGAGTTGCGTTAATTTAGATAATAATCAACTTGTTACAAGAGTAAAAAATGATTATTTACAAAATCGCTTACCTCGTTGGCAAGATGATAAAAAGGCATTAGGGCCAAAACCCGTTGCAAGTATTAATGCTAATGAAATTATCAAGATGAATAATAACTATCAGATGGTATTGAATGTAAGAGGGGCGAGAACAGATCTTCGTTACAATGTTCAAGTCAATTGTGATGATAATACTATTACTTATGTTTCCCCTAAATAATGAATAGGTGATAGTGAGTTGTTATTAATCTATTGAAAAAAGAGATAAACCTTGGTTTATCTCTTTTTTTACCATTATCAAAATAACGAGAAGTATTTGACTATTTTTTTACCGATGGTTCATAAGGTAAACGAGAATAGTGTTGGCTTCTTGCACGATAAAATACCAGCCTCTCTTGAAAGAAGGCTTGAAAAGCTTGAGGTTGTTCTCTTAAAACGGCATCTGCTACAACGGGCATGTTATAGCGTTCTTTAAAAGCGACGCCTGAAGCGGCTAAGCTTACATTTAGCTTATCTTTTTCTTCTTGTGTTAATTCTGAAAGGTTATAACTCATTATCTTTCCCTCTATAACAATATAAGTAAGGTAAAATAGCGTGCTTATTAATGCAAGTAAATAAAGATATTAGTCATTAATGTGTAGTAAAAATGACGTGTTTTATTTGGGGTGATTTTTAATCAAGACAATTAAATATAACAACAAAATTTTATTCCTCATTAATTGTTATACCACTTTATAGTAATTCAAATAAGGCTAATGATAAAATACGCACGTTCACCCCTGATCAAATGGATTTTTAAATAGAGAAAAAGCAGTTTATCTATGAAAAGAGTAAATAATATGAATATTTAATTTGATTTAGATCAATGAAAATGGATGGGAATTTTGCATTGAAAATAAATAAATTAAATAATGTTAATTTATCAATTAGATATTTCATATGTTTTAATTTTGTATTATTTGACAATGAGTTATGATAATACACTGAAATATTGAGATAAAAAAATGCCCTGTTGGGGAAACAGGGCTAAAATTAATACAACACCAGGGAAAAACATAGTATAAATAAAATTAACTAAATGGTTAATAGGTAAATTTACGTGATTCTACATTTTTTTATTAATATGAAATAAAGTATTATTAAATCTTTAATTAATTTTCAAAAAATAGAGCTATATAATGAATAGTAAGTGAATAAAAAAGGGAAGAGAAACAAATCAGCAGTATTCTTAAAAATGAAAGATAACAAACCATTTTAGAATTAATACATTAGAGAAGTATGATAAAATAAGAATGTAAAGTTCATTTTTTATCTTACCTTAATATCTTATTAATATTAAAGTGTTTTATTGATATGGCAATATAAAATATTTATTGTTAATAGTTATGAAAATCTTTAATTCTTAAATGTTAAATCGAATATTAAAAAACATCATTAACTAATGACTTTAATAGTTCATTTAAATCTTACTTTATATAAATAGAAAAGATTATTAACTGATGTTTTTTTAATCTATTTATTCTTTTTCTAAAATGACTGATTAACTTGATGACTAATGTGCCCAATTTACTTTTTGAGTTAATAAAATAAAGAAATGATTGTTTATCTTAATGATATATATTGTTTTTTTATTTTTCAATATTGTTTGTTTTCGTTAATGAGATAATTAAATTAAAATAATGACATGTAAAAAAATAAACAAAAAATATACATATGACACAATATTGTGTTACATTTAGTTCGCTTTTAACACAGTAATTTTTGATATTACTTTAAGACAGATTCGGATCAGTAATTGACTCAATTACACGGTATCTGCTTACTTTTTTATTTCAATAGCGATGTAAGGATAGGTTATATACGTTATTATATAAGGGGATTAATTTGACAGGGCTAATAAACTTTGCGAATAACATTTTATGGGGATATGTTCTTATCTACTTACTTCTCGGAGTAGGTATTTACTTTACTATCCGTACCGGATTTATACAAATCCGACATTTTAGTCATATGTTCTCTATTTTGAAAAATAGCCATAAGTCAGATAAATCAGGGATCTCTTCCTTCCAGGCATTATGCACCAGTTTAGCTGCGCGTGTAGGTACTGGTAACTTGACAGGAGTTGCGATTGCTTTAACAGCGGGGGGGCCTGGCGCTATTTTTTGGATGTGGGTAGTTGCTTTAATTGGTATGGCAACATCATTAATAGAAAGTACATTAGCACAACTTTATAAAACCAAAGATGATGATGGTAATTACCGAGGTGGTCCTGCTTATTATATGACGAAAGGACTGAAAATGCGCTGGATGGGGGTTCTTTTCGCCATTTTCTTGATTATCGCTTTTGGCTTGGTTTTTAATGCTGTCCAAGCGAATTCGATTGCTCAAGCTACAGCTTCTGCTTTTAATTTTGATCCATTTTATGTGGGGCTCTTTTTAGTATTAACGAGCGGATTTATTATTTTTGGTGGCCTGCGTTGGGTTGCTCGTGTTGCTGAGTTAGTTGTTCCTATTATGGCAACAGCTTATTTATTATTAGCATTTTGGGTTGTTGCAGATCATATTGAGCGCTTACCCGAAGTTTTTATTTTAATTTTTAAAAGTGCGTTTGGATTACAAGAAGCGGCTGCAGGTGCAATTGCTTATGGTATTAGTCAAGCGATGACACAAGGTATTCAGCGTGGCCTCTTTTCTAATGAAGCAGGTATGGGATCAGCACCTAATGCTGCGGCTTCAGCAACACCTTATCCACCACATCCTGCATCCCAAGGTTATATTCAAATGTTAGGTGTTTTTATGGATACCTTGGTTATTTGTAGTGCCACTGCGGTGATCATTTTATCATCGGGGGTATTAGATAGTTATCCAGAAGGTATTAACGGTATTCAATTAACGCAATTGGCTTTGTCATCTAGTGTAGGGGGTTGGGGGAGTACCTTTATCGCGATTGCAATTTTCTTCTTCGCTTTTACCTCCATTATTGCTAATTATGCTTATGCTGAGAGTAATATGATTTTCCTTGGACGTAATCACACAACAGGGCTATTTCTGTTACGTTCAGCAGCGTTAGCCATGGTGATGTTTGGCGCTTTAGCGGATATGCCTCTTGTTTGGAAAATGGCCGATCTCTCAATGGGATTAATGGCAATGACTAATTTAATCGCAATCATTTTACTTTCTGGTGTCGCCTTAAAATTAGTTAAAGATTATAACCAGCAACGACAAGCAGGTTTATTGCCTACGTTTGATATTCGACAATATCCAGAGTTACAAGATGATATTGAAGAAGGAATTTGGGATAAGAATATTGTTTCAGATGAACCTTTAATTCGATGTGAAAAAGTGAGTAATAATTAAAGCTAGCAATAATAAAAAAAGAACAAAACTCAAGACCCATATTTTCTAATATGGGTTTTTTGATTACTATTTAGCTAATGATATCAACTTAATTCAGGATGAATAATGATTTTTAGCCGATACAATATAAGTTTATTATTGGGTGTATTTTTACTTTTAGGTTGTTCAACACAGCCCAAATTAATCGATCGAGGAAATTATGTTGCTGAGATTATTGCTAATAATCCAGGACAAGATAATCGTGTCAAATATTTAATTATGCATTATACGGCAGCAAATGATGCTGTTTCATTAAAAACCCTTACAGGCGGAACAGTAAGTAGTCATTACCTAATACCAACAAAGCCTAAATTTATCAATAATAAACCTATTGTTTTATCTTTGGTCAATGAAAATAAAAGAGCATGGCATGCGGGACTAAGCCAATGGGGAAATAGTGCAGGTCTTAACGACGGCTCTATTGGTATTGAAATTACAAATTTGGGTTATAAAGATGAGGGAATATTAAGGTATTGGTTTTCTTATACTCCTGAGCAAGTTTTGACGATCACATTAATGATGAAAGATATTATTCAACGCTATAGCATTGAGCCTCAAAATGTTTTAGGGCATAGTGATATAGCTCCTCAAAGAAAGGTCGATCCCGGACCTCTTTTTCCATGGGCTGAGTTAGCAAAACAGGGAATAGGAGCTTGGCCTGATGAAGAAACAGTTGCTTTTTATTTAGCAGGAAGAGAAATCTCTGAGCCTGTTGATATTGCTAACTTCCAAACACTTTTGGCGAAATATGGCTATCAAACTCCTACGAGTGGAGTATTAGATCCCGAGACACAGAAAGTGGTAAGCGCATTTCAGATGCATTTTAGAGCAAGTGATATTAAAGGTATTCCGGATGCACAATCAGAAGCTATTTTAATGGCATTAATTGATAAATATCGTACGAAATGGATACAGCCAGTTATTTAGGTCACAGAACATTCAATTATTTAATAATTTGCCCCAAAGTGGATATCCGCCTTGGGGCAAGTTATTTATTTTATGGTGTTAGGAGTGGTAATTTCAGGTTCAGTTTCTTTAAAGTTGAGACTGATGATTAATGAAATAACGAATGCAATAATACCGGGTAATACCCAACCTAAGCCATAATCAGACAGCGGGATATAACTAAATAATTGCAGCAAATCAGCATTCAACCATTTCAGTTGCTTCAATGTATCGAAAAGACTCATTAAAACAATGATGGCAATTGTAAAGCGATAGGTGAAGCGAGGCGCTTTTAATTTATTACGAATAAATTGCAGTAATACTAATGTAACTGCAGTTGGATAAATCATTAATAATGCAGGAATAGTTACTCTTAATAATGTATCAAGGCCAAACGTTGATACGATTGTGGTCATTAATGTAAATACCACAACCCAAAAGCGATAGCCTAAACGGTGATGGAATGTCGCAAAGTAGTCAGCAGCAGCACTTGTTACACCAACAAGTGTTGTCATACTCGCTAATAAAACAATCCCGCCCATTAACCAAGTACCGACAGAACCAAATAGCGCATCGACATATCGTGAGAAAATTTGACCACCGTTAGTCGCATTGAGTGCAGGATCAGCAAAAACAGACACAGAGTAGCTTGTTGCACCTAAGTAGAAAAGGCACAGATAAAGTGCGGCTAACAGTAAGACTGAAATCATACCCGCTTTTACGGTAATAAAACCGATCTGGCGTGGTTCAGTAATGCCTTTGGTATATAAAGCACGAGCCACGATACCGCCAAATGCCATGGCTGAAAGGACATCCATGGTTTGGTAGCCATCAATAAAGCCAGAGAAGAAGCCATTTACCGCATAAAGACCTGTCGGTTCACCAATTGGGGAAATCGGTTTAGCCACAACAGCAATACCAACAACAACAAGTAGAATTAAAAGCGCGGGTGTCATAAATTTACCAATGGCGCTTATCATCGTGCCTTGTTTTAACATGAAGAACATACTGGTGATGTTAAACACAAGAGCGAAAGTGAGGTGTGTTGCCGTATTTTTTTCAACGAGCCCTAAAGGTAAGAAACCCATTTCATAAGCTGTATTAGTAACACGAGGCATCGCAAAAGTAGAACCTACGATAAGATACAGTGCTACCCAGAAAATGACGGCAACCCATGAAGGTAAATCAATAGAAAGGCGCTCACCACGTCCACGAATTGCAACGATAACTAAGGTTAGAAATGGGAGTAAGACACCAGTAACTAGGAAACCTAAAGATGTACTAAACCAGAGGTTTCCCGATTGAAAACCCGCCATAGGGGGGAAAATAATATTGCCAGCACCAAGAAAGAGTGCAAAAACCATCATTCCAAGAACGAGCATATCTTTTGTAGAAAGCATAACTTAAACTACCTGTCTGTGAAGAAAATATATAAATGATTTATATTTGTTATTCTACATCTAGCCTAATTAACAGCTTAATATGTTGTGAAAATGCAATTTGAATAACGAAAAGTGAATTGATAGTAACAAATTCTGAAGGATATGTAAGAAGAAAGGCAGATTTAACGCTCATTTAACAGCAATTATAGAATAATAAAAGGCTATGTTTTTGGTCGAAAAGCAGTGTGATCCTCTGCTAAGGATCACAATAGCTATATAATTTTGTAGACATTCGCGATAAAACACAAAAAAAATCGTGTTTAAATAAATTTATTGATAGCGACTGCAACACCGTGCTCTTCATTAGAAAGTGTGACGAATTTGGCGACTTTTTTCACTTCTTCGGGGGCATTTCCCATTGCAACACCTAAGCCTGCATATTTTAGCATTGCCAAATCATTACCTTGATCACCAATACACATGATTTTTTCTGGTGTAATCTTTAAATGTTCAGCGACTTTTTGAACAGCACTTCCTTTATTGACATGGGTATTCAGCACTTCAATAAAATAAGGTGCACTGCGTAATATGCTGTATTGTTCATAAATATTAGCAGGAAGATATTGAATCGCATTATCCAAAACGGCTGGTGCATCAACAATCATAAACTTACTAAAATACATATCAGTTTGCATTTCATTCAGTGGACGATAATAAAGTGGAGTCCAAGATAGAAAGGCTTCTTGGCAGGTGAAATGGCTAATATGACGATTAGTGGTATAAATCTTATTATCGCTGATAACGTGAAAATGGACACCAATCTCGCGAGCGAGGTTTTCAAAATAGAGGTAATCTTCAAAATTGAGCAGATCTTGAATAATAACTTCACCATTATCTGCTTGATGGATTTGGCTACCATTATTGCTGATACAGTAACAGTTAGATGTATCAAGACCGAGTGTTTTTAAATAGGGATAGATGCCATTAAAGGCACGCCCTGAAGCCAATACAATCTTAACTCCCGCTTCTTTTGCTCTCTGAACGGCTTGTTTTACTTCTGGCGTAATTTCGTGTTGTTTGTTAAGCAAGGTTCCATCTAAATCAATAGCGATAAGCTTAATACTCATTAGCATCCCCATGTTAAATAAAAGCAATCATGATAAAGGAAGGACGAAGCGGTCTATCATCACATAGCTTGAGTATTATTTATGTGACATTAAAGGCTATCTGTATAATGTCACATAAATAGAAGGGTTAATCACAACAAGGTGATTGTAAATGTAATGGCTGTTTGGTTTCTAAAACGATCTCTTGATTCTGCCGAAAGTCGAAAGGCGTGATGCCATACTCTTTACGGAACATATAAGTAAAGTGAGATTGCGAACCAAAGCCGAAATCAAGAGCGATATCGAAGATAGAACGTTCACTGGTACGTAATAAATGAATAGCACCAGCTAATCTACGCTGACGGATATATTTTCCTAAAGAGGTGCCTGTGACTTCTTTAAAGATTTTCTGCATGTGCCAAAGAGAATATCCAGAATAAGCCGCCAACTCTTCAAGATGGATAACACGGCCTAAATGCTCCTCAATCCATTTACTTAGCGCGCACACTAATGCGAGATGATTATCTTGTGGCATTACAGTTCCATTCTATCAATGAAGTTAAGGTAAAAATCAAAATTAACTCCCTAATCTTATACAAAAAATGGCAGACAGAGAAATCCATATTAATGGATAGCTATCTCTAATCGTTGGCAAAATGTGTACTTAATAATATAAGGTCATTTTACATACAGTTTAGAGCGAAATAATGCACATTATCTGAAGTCTGTCGAGGAAGCATTTACCTTTCATAATGAAAGTTATGCTAAATTTACTTATAGAGATAATTGATTGCGAATTTTATAACAACAACTCCTTTTCTTGTTATCGTATTTAAGCGAATACTTATAATGTGATAAGTCATACTAACAAAATGTATTTAAAGGATTTTAAATTGAACGCAAAGAAAATAATTATTAGCTTAATTATTGCATTGGTCATTACCTTTGGCCTCTATCTGGTGGCTTTAGATAATTTTTGCGATCGAGGAGAGGATTTCCAACAAGGCCTTTGTCGCTTTACCTCATTATTTCCCTCAAAACATCACTAACTAAAAGATAGCTTTTCTTATTATTTTTCGCCTAGCATAAAATGTATTTGTTATTCAAGTCAGAATAGTGTTTTAATGGTGGCTCGAAATGAATAAAATCGTAAATATTAGTTTACATGTTAAGTTGATAAAATAATAAAGAGAAGAGGATGTATGGCGAGAGAGTCGCAACAGACAGAACTTAAGCGCGGTCTGAAAAATCGACATATCCAGCTAATTGCGCTGGGTGGTGCTGTCGGCGCTGGTCTGTTTCTTGGTATAGCGCAAACTATTAATATGACAGGCCCATCAGTAATATTAGGATATGCTATTGGTGGTTTTATTGCGTTTATGATCATGCGCCAATTAGGCGAAATGGTTGCCGAAGAGCCAGTTGCGGGCTCGTTTAGTCACTTTGCTAATAAATATTGGAGCCCATTTGCTGGCTTTTTATCTGGCTGGAACTATTGGGTGATGTTTATTCTTGTCGGTATGGCAGAATTAACCGCTGCAGGTAAATATATTAACTACTGGTTACCAGATATCCCTGTTTGGGTTTCCGTTGCTATCTTCTTCGTGGCAATTAACTTAATCAATTTGATTAACGTTAAAATGTATGGTGAAACAGAATTCTGGTTTGCCATTATTAAAGTGTTGGCGATCGTTGGTATGATTTTATTTGGGAGCTATTTACTGGTAAGTGGTAATGGTGGTCCCCAAGCTTCAGTTAGCAATTTATGGGAGCTAGGTTTTTTCCCTCATGGTTTTACGGGCTTTATGTCTGCATTAGCCATTGTGATGTTCTCTTTTGGGGGACTTGAGCTGGTGGGGATCACTGCGGCTGAAGCTGAAAATCCAAAAGTCAGCATCCCAAAAGCAACTAACCAAGTTGTTTATCGTATTTTAATTTTCTATATCGGTTCGTTGTTAGTGTTACTTTCACTCTATCCTTGGACGCAAGTTGTGAAAGGTGAAAGCCCATTCGTCCTGATTTTCCATAACTTGGATAATTTCTTAATCGCAAATATTTTAAATGCTGTGGTATTAACGGCTGCACTGTCAGTTTATAACAGTGGTGTTTACTCTAATAGTCGTATGCTTTATGGCTTGGCAAAACAAGGAAATGCCCCACATGCACTTTCTCGCATTAATAAACGTGGTGTACCAGTAGTGTCGTTACTATTGTCAGCTATTGCGACCTCATTAGGTATTTTAGTTAATTACTTATTACCTGATCAAGCGTTAGAATTATTAATGGCATTGGTTGTAACCACATTAGTACTTAATTGGATTATGATCTGTTTAGCGAATTTAAAATTTAGAGCAGCAAAAACGAAAGAGGGTATAGAGCCTTTCTTTAAAGCACTTTGGTATCCTTATGGTAACTACATTTGTCTTGCTTTCTTATGCATGATTTTAGTGATTATCTTATTTATGCCACAAGTGAATATTTCGGTAATTTTAATGCCATTCTGGATCGCATTCTTATGGGTTGGTTTTAAGATTTCCCGTATGAAGAAAACACCGGATAATGCTCAAGCCAGTCAAGATATTTAAAAACTGAGTTGATGGTAAGTTGGTGTGTTGTGGAAATTTATATAGTGCGATAAGCTTAATAAACTCTTTAGCGTAGGACATATTATGTCTTGTCGGGTGATTAGCCAGACACTAATTTATTGCTCACATTTAGGGTTGCGAAAGTATCGCAACCTGATCTCGCGAGCTCCTTCAGGTTGCGATACTTTCGCTTCTTCTAGTAAAGAGTAAAATTCGGGAGTACATCCGTACTCCCGTTTTCTTACAGGTGAAATTATGCAGATGATTAAACAATTAGCTGATTCGTTACAACAAGATGAGTCAGATATAAAAAAATTTTTGCAAAATGGACCCCGTAAATATAAGGTTTATCGCATTCCCAAGCGTACTACGGGATTTAGAATTATCGCTCAACCATCAAAAAAACTTAAAGAATATCAGCGTTATTTTATAGAATTTTATCCTTTACCCACTCATAAGGCCGCTCTTGCTTATAGAAAAGGAAAAAGTATCCGTGACAATGCGCTTGCTCATGTGAATCAATCATATTTATTAAAAATGGATTTTGAGAATTTCTTTAATTCAATCACTCCCGCATTTTTCTGGCACAGCTTAACTTCTTGTACTTCATCTATCCCCCAGTTTACTGATGTAGAGAAAAGTTATGTTGAAAAAATATTGTTCTGGCAACCTATTAAACGTAGTAAAAATACATTAATGCTCAGTGTTGGAGCACCTTCATCACCTGTTATTTCAAATTTTTGTTTATATGAATTTGATAGAAGGTTGAGCCAAATATGTGAAGAATATGGTGTAATATATACTCGGTATGCAGATGATCTGACATTTTCAACAAATATTAAAAATTTATTGCCCAAATTTCCTTCAATTATTCATTCCCTACTTCAAGAGTTATTCAATGGTATACTAAAAATTAACCATGCTAAAACCGTGTATTCATCGAAAGCTCATAATCGACATGTAACGGGTATCACGCTTAATAATGAAGGACAACTTTCATTAGGTAGAGAAAAGAAAAGATTTATAAAGCATATGATTAATCAATACAAATATAATGTACTTGATGATGAAGATAAAAACTATTTGTGTGGATTATTGGCTTTTTCATTGCATATTGAGCCTGAATTTATTGTTAGATTAGAAAAAAAATATACATCAGAGTTGATTAAGAAACTAACAGGGAAAACACTTTAAGATGAGAGATAGAAAGAGAAATGCAAAAAGCGGAAATTTGCTTGCATCTTTTGCCCTTTATTTAGAATGTGTTCAAAGTCCTTCTGATGAAAAAAGAGAACAAGCAGAACGATGGTTTAATGATTGTTGGCATTACTTACAGGACAGTAATGAAAATAAATCAGTAGGATTTACACCTAAAAATAAATTTTATCTTCGATCTATAACACTTGATGATTTTCGCTGTTTTTCATATTTAGATATTCAATTTGAATCGGATTTAACAGTGATTATTGGTAATAATGGCCAAGGTAAAAGTAGTATATTACTAGCCATCGCTAAAACATTAAGTTGGTTTAGTGCAAATATTTTAAAAGAGGATAGTCCTGGTCAGCGTTTTAGTGAAATAACAGATATTAAGAATGATTCGAATAAGAAATATACTGATGTTATTACTCAATTCTATTTTGGTCAGGGCTTGAAAAATATTTCTGCACGACTTTCTCGCTCAGCTTTGGGGAAGGCAGAAAGACGTGAGGGAGAAGTCAAAGCGATAAAAGCAGTTGCTGATATTTGGCGTGTAATTAATGATAAAAAAACAGTAAATTTGCCTAACTTTCAATTTTTCTCCGTTGAACGCTCTCAGCCGCTAGGTCGATTACCAAAGGATAGTTCAGGACAAAGAGAAGCGCGATTTGATGCTTATAATCATGCTTTAGCGGGTGGTGGGCGTATTGATCATTTTATAGAATGGTTTATTACATTACATAAAAAGACAGCTGACCATTCAGCGTCATCGATTGATGAGCTGACCCAACATGTTACGGATTTACGCCTTTCAATTGAAAGTGGGCTTAGTTCACTTCGACCTCTTTTAGAAAAAGCAGAAGAGCAGCTTCAATACCTATTATTACAATCACGGGATGAAATCAAAAAGTTAAATATTACGCAAAAAGAAATGGTGGTGAAAGCCATTTGCAATACCGTACCTAGTATCAGTAATCTCTGGGTTGAAACTCTTTCTGGGAGTGATTTAATAAAGATTACCAATGATAATGAAGATGTTACCATCGAACAACTTTCTGATGGACAACGTATTTTTCTTGTATTGGTTGCTGATATCGCAAGACGAATGGTAATGCTAAATCCTTTGCTAGCAAATCCGCTAGAGGGTCAAGGCATTATTCTTATCGATGAAATCGAACTGCATTTACATCCTAAATGGCAGCAAAGTGTTATACAAAATCTAAGAAGCACATTTCCTAACATACAATTTATTATTACGACTCATAGCCCAGTCGTTCTCTCTACTGTTGATAAACGATGTATTCGAATGTTTTCGGGAAATAAAACGTTAATTAAGCCTGGGTTTCAAACTCAAGGTGTTATTAATTCCGATATTCTTGAACAAATTATGGGCGTATTTGCTACGCCACCTCAAATACCCCAATCTCATTGGGTCAGTGAATTTGATGAGTTAATTGAGAAAAATGGTTTTGAGGATAATAAATTTGCCAAAGATTTATATGAGAAAATCAAGGATCATTTTGGTGAAAATAGTGTTGAATTAAAAAAATGCGATAGTTTAATTCGTATTAGAAAAATGAAACAAAGAGTATTAAATAAAAACCTTGGCAAGGGGAATTAAGGATGAAGTTTTTACGACGGAATGAAACGACACTTGAATGTCTTGAAAACTTTGTTGGAGGCCGAGATAATTGGAATGAAGTGAATAAAGAGACCATCTGGGCATCACTTGATGTAATGCAAAAAGGCTTTTGTGCTTATTGTGAATGTTCTTTAAAGCGAAAGCATATTGAACATTTTAGAACACGTGACTTGCATACAAATCTTACTTTTGTATGGAGTAATCTTTTCGGTTCTTGCGGTGACTCAAGCCAAAAAGGTGGTTGGAATAGGTGTGGAATATATAAAGATAATGGCGCTGGCAGCTATGATGTTGAAAGCTTAATCAAGCCAGATGAAGATAATCCAAATGATTTTTTTCTATTTTTAACAACAGGCAAAGTTCGACCTAAAGATAACCTAAAAGATAAAGATTTAGTTAAAGCAGAAGAATCTATTCGCGTCTTTAATTTAAATGATGACTCGGTTTTGTTTAATAGTCGTAGAAGAAGTATTGAAAGTGAACAAAATGAAATAGATATGATGTATAGCTTATTTGATGAGTTTTCTGAGAGTGAGTGGGAAGAACTACTCACAACAGCATTAGAAAGAGTGAGTCAATTAGAATTTAGTACCGCGTTGACTCACGCATGGCGCTATAACTACCAGTATTAACATAAAGATATACTCAGGATATTATCAAAATATTATTAAGTATATCTTTTGGTATTTTTATAGATCACTGCCAACGTAACCAAGCAAATAACACGTTACCATTGTTATAAGTACCAGGTACATAGGTCGCTTGTAGTGAAAGGTGCCCATAACCGACAGACACTAACGGCAAAGGAAGTGGCATAGGAATATAGTTATATTCATGGCGTGCTGTAATACTCAGTGTAAATCCTGCGCCCATACGGAAACCGTCTTTATCACCGGGATACCACATTTTCTCAAAACCATAGCCTATAATAGGTTGTACGCGGTTATTTGAGTCCATAAATGCCATCGCATAAAGGGAGTGCCAATCACCATCATTGTCATAACGATATTTACCCATGCCAAAGCCCCAAGGTGTTTCGTTATAGCGATCAGTTTTTTCTTTATCGTAAGTAAATCGGTTATGCCAAGTCCATACAGGTAAATAGTAATTATATTGGTCATTATCCCAAGTTTGATTAACATTACGTTTGAATTTTTCCCAGTAGTTCTCTTCATTATTAGATTGAGGAGGGTTGCTGGTGACTTGTTGGTTTTCTGTCATAATAGTCTGATTGGTATCTGTATTATTTTCAGAAGCGAAAGCGGAAGTTGTTAACGCAAGTGAAAACAGCGTTGTAGCTAATACGCTAGGGTGAAAATAGGACGATGACATAATATAACTCCGAGTACGGCATAAACAGTGATTCTGGTGATGACAAATAAACATTACTAATAGTGTTATTTAATCGACAAGTATTTAAGATAAGAGGTATCTGAAACTTTACTTCTTAAATAAAATCTTAAGGGGGTAGAATCGGTTAAGAATAAAACAATAGGCTTATTGTACTTATGAACGTAATTTTGTCTGATATTAAATAATGTTATTTTTTTATGATAAAATATTGTTTCTAATGAAAATTAAATTTTATTAGATTTTAAATAAATAGCTGATAAATAAGCCTTGTAAGATTTAATTTAGGTTTGGTTACTTTCAACAGAAAAAAACACTAAATATTTATTCTTATGACTCAATTAACATATTGAAATAAAATTAATATTAACAACATTAGCTTAGAAAAAGAGATTAATTTCCAGCTGAATAATAAAGTAACAAATAAGAAGAGTTAAATAAAAAAAAGAAAAGTTCTGTGTTGGTTTATAAATTGTTTAAGTTACGTGGGTTTTATTTAGTGAAGTGTCGGTTTTTTGTGCAGATTATCCTAAATTAAAAACGTGTGAATAATGTTTATTCACACGTTTTCAGGAAATAGATTACTTATTATTGAGATAATTTTTCTTTGCTAATTACAAGGAGCCGATGAGTATGAGTATCTCGATCTTTCCCCCAGCAGAAAGCATCCCAGTTTTCATAAAGATCATCCGTATCTTTCACAACGGTTAGAGGGCGGTTTTCTTCTGTTCCATCTGAAATATAAACATTAAGGTGAACAGTAAAAGCCCAATCAATCATTGTTTCCCAAAAACGCTTACCTGCACCTGTTTGTTCTTCATCAGAAACAACAATACTGTATGTTTTAAGTAAATAGCTGAAGAAGTATCTAGGGAGATATCTTGTCGCAATATCATGTTCTTCAGAAACAGTTCGCCACACTTTAACTTGAGTACATGTTGTTTTGCTAAATATAATATCTTTGCGAAAAATAAGCTCTACAAGATAAACTGTTTCAGGTGCATTGGTAGTTGAAATTAAACGATATTGATTTCGTTTTAAAGACTTAACAAAACGATACCCATTGGGGATGCTATATTCTGGTAATACAAAGTCTTCAACACCTTTTTCAAGGAATTCTTTTGTATGATCAATATTTCTAGAGTGAATTTTCAATTTTACATTAAAGTCTGCATCAGGAATAAGATAAGGCATTGATTGTCCATTATTCTGTTGCGATGGTTCATTTTTCATTTAGCCCCTCCGCATTGTGTGATTGTCCAGAAATGCATTATAAATACCTCATTTAGCAGATAATATATCTATTGTCGTTAAAACGAGCAAAATAATTTATTTTATTCTTCTTATTTAAAGATAGCTAAAATATATTCCTTAAATTGATGTTTCGCGCAATATAAGCCATCGGCTTAGTATTTATTATATACAACCTTCACTGATTTATCTTACTGAATAACAAATCTCAAAAATAGAAAGTTAGTCAATAGAGGTCTGTTATCAAGCTAGCATCTTTATCTTGAGCATGCGATACTTCTTATCGCCTGAATTTACAGGCTTTGGCTCGGGGCGCCTTATGGCTGAGATGAACCCGTATAACCTGATCTGGATAATGCCAGCGTAGGGAAGTCAAGGTAACTCTGCTGATTAACAGAGCCCGACTTTTCTGTAACTGGTGAAAGGAGGAGTTAATCAGTGAGATTCAATGCATTGTCTATCGCAGGCACCGATCCTAGTGGTGGTGCAGGTATTCAGGCTGATCTGAAAACATTTTCCGCACTGGGTGTTTATGGTACAACAGTAATGACAGCACTTGTTGCTCAAAATACCTGTGGTGTCCGTAGTGTCTATGATTTATCCCCTGATTTTGTTGCAGCTCAATTAGATGCTGTCTTGTCTGATGTTCGAATTGATAGCGCCAAAATAGGTATGCTCTCTAATGCTTCAATTATTGATGTGGTTTGCGACAAAATTCAGCAATATGCTATTCCTTTTGTTGTTCTTGACACGGTTATGATTGCAAAAAGTGGTGATCCTCTATTACAGCCTGATGCGGTTAATAAAATGGTCAGTCAGCTTTTACCGTTGGTTGATTTGATCACACCTAATTTACCTGAAGCAGCTGCCTTGCTAGGTTGTGAAGTTGCTCAAGATGAAATAACAATGAAGCAACAAGGTTATGCATTACTAAAGCAAGGATGCAAAGCCGTGTTAATGAAAGGAGGACATTTAACTGAAGATGAAAGTCCCGATTGGTTATTTACTCAAGATGGCGAGTGGCGATTTACCTCAAAACGTGTGAATACGAAAAATACTCATGGTACAGGATGCACACTTTCAGCCGCTTTAGCCGCTATTCGTCCCCAAGTTGTTAATTGGCAGATTTGTGTTGAGCAAGCAAAAGCCTATCTACAACAAGCGTTAGAACATGCAGATAGTTTAGAGGTTGGACAAGGTTTCGGTCCTGTACACCATTTTCATCGCTGGTGGTAATACTAAAAAGCCCCTATAAAAGGGGCTTTAACTGATCGTAAAATCAGATAATTAAGCAATAGTGACAGATTTATTTAGATAAACATCTTGTACGGCATTAATTAGAGCCACGCCATCTTTCATTGATTTTTTGAACGCTTTACGCCCTAAGATCAAGCCCATACCACCCGCTCGTTTATTAATAACGGCGGTACGAACAGCATCTTCAAGATCATTATTACCTGAAGCACCACCAGAGTTAATTAATCCCGCACGTCCCATATAGCAGTTTGCTAATTGGTAACGAACTAAATCAATTGGGTTTTCAGTAGTGAGTTTGGTGTAAACACGCTCATCAGTATGACCAAAACCAATTGCTTTAAAGCCACCGTTATTTTCAGCCATTTTTTGTTTAACAATATCAGCACCAATTGTTGCGGCTAAATGGTTTGCTTGACCGGTTAAATCTGCACTTGCATGGTAATCTACGCCATCTTTTTTAAAGGCTGGGTTGCGTAAATAAGCCCATAATACAGTGACCATCCCCAATTCATGTGCACGCTCAAAGGCCATTGAAATTTCTTCTATTTGGCGACGGCTTTCTTGTGAACCAAAGTAGATGGTTGCACCCACTGCAACAGCACCCATTTCAAAGGCTTGTTCTACACTGGCGTACAGTGTTTGGTCATATTGCGCTGGGTAGCTTAGGGTTTCATTGTGGTTTAATTTCACAAGAAAAGGGATTTTGTGTGCATAGCGACGAGAAACAGAAGCAAGAACACCATAAGTAGAGGCAACACAGTTACAACCCGCTTCAATAGCTAACTCAACAATATTTTTCGGATCAAAATAGAGTGGGTTTGCGGCAAAAGAGGCTGCAGCAGAATGTTCAACCCCTTGGTCAACAGGTAGAATGGACAGATAACCCGTTCCCGCTAAACGCCCGTGATTAAACAGGGTTTGCATTGAACGTAACACGCTATTAGGGCGATTGTTATCAATCATAACGCGATCAACAAAGTCAGAACCTGGCAGGTAGAGATTTTCGCTCGGGATGGTTTGGCAACGATGTTCCAATAATGATTTCGCATCAGCACCTAACAAACTTACTATATCAGTCATTACATACTCCAGTTCATGATGAGATGAGAGTGATTGTCATTTATCTACATTAAGATAACAAGTCACATTGAGGCGGTAACCGGCAGTGGATCGCTTCAGGTAACACAATAAATTCAAATTTATTTCCTAAAAGGGGTTCTCCATCTAAATTAAATATCATTTCATGAGAAGCACTAATGTTTACCCAGCGACTTTCACGTTCGATTATCTTGTCATTTTTTTTCCGATCAAACAGGCTATTGAAAAGAGAAGGGAGTAATTCGTGCGCTTCAACAATAGTGATATTAAGCTTATTGTCATTAATTAATGCATCAGGGCAGAGTTGTTGCCCGCCACCGGCTTGGCGACCATTACCAATACCGAGAATGAGGGATTCACCTTTCCAGTGAAAGTTTTCTGCTTCAATAGTACAGTAATCTGCTTTCAAAGAATCAATACTTAAAAGACCATTAATAAAATAAGCTGCCCCTCCTAATGCCGATTTTAAGGCTTCTGGCGTTTCAGTGGTAATTTTGGTACCAAAACCACCAGAAGCCATATTAATAAAATAATGGGTCTTATTTACATTGATAACATCAATGGGCACTGCTCGTCCTTTAACGGCTAAGTTAAGGGCATTCTCCATATCACGAGGGATTTGTGCGCTGGTGGCAAAATCATTTGCTGTACCTAATGGAATAATGCCAAGTGTTGGTAACGATGAGGGGGAGAGATGAATTAGTTCAGATACAACGCTATTAATTGTTCCATCGCCTCCTGCTGCAATCACCGTTTCTGCCTGTATATCTATCGCTTCTTGTACAAAACGACGTATATCACTGGATTCCCAAGTTACTCTTACTTGGAGGTTAAAACCTTCGTTACGTAATTGGTAGACTGCTTTTCTCAATGCACCGTTGTTCGCGCTTTTTCCATTAATGATTAGTAAACTAATTTTACTCATTGATGAGTTCCTTTAATTGAATCACTCTTTTAAAGGTAATGGATATCGAGAAAATTACTATTTTTTTTACAAAGGATAACGAAAAAGGAATGTGTTTTACGAAAAGATAATTGATAACGGGAAGTGAAAAAAGAAAAGGCAAATCCAAGGGAGATTGGATTTGCCAAGGAGGTGGTTCCTAGTCTTACTGTATTCATTCTAGTTCTTTATTTTTCGGAACTGATGATACGGCAAACAAATCATTATTGATGTGATCTGTATTTGAAATTGACCACTTTAAATCAGATTATGACGCTTTACTTCACTTCTACCGCATCAATTTTATGCGGTTGACGTGTTGTTGTACCTTGTAGATTGCGGATCAGCAGTGCGAAATCTAAATCAACATCTTCAGGAACAGACAAATAAACCATGTGACCATTACCCGGAGCAACATCAGTTGGTTGCTGTTTTTTGTTAAACAGTGATTCTAACGTGAACTGAATATTTCCAGTTGGTGTCATTAATTCTAGGCTATCACCTAAAACAAATTTATTTTTAACATCAACTTCCGCTAAACCGTTTACGCGTTTACCAGTGAATTCACCGACAAATTGTTGGGTGTCAGAGACAGAGTAACCATATTCATAAGTTTGGTACGCATCATGGGTATGACGACGTAAGAAACCTTCGGTATAACCGCGGTGTGCTAAGCCTTCTAATGTCGTTAGCAACGTTGGATCAAAGGGTTTGCCTGCAACAGCATCATCAATTGCACGACGATACATTTGCGCTGTACGGGCACAGTAATAGAAGGATTTAGTACGACCTTCAATTTTCAGAGAGTGCACACCCATTTGTGTTAATTGCTCAACGTGTTCAATCGCACGTAAGTCTTTAGAGTTCATGATATAAGTACCGTGTTCATCTTCGAACGCAGTCATATATTCACCAGGGCGTTTTGCTTCTTCAATTAAGTAGACTTTATCTGTTGGCGCGCCAACGCCTAAAGTAGGCTCAATGTTTTTAACTGGGATTGGCGTGTATTTTTCAACGATATTGCCCACATCGTCTTCTTTGCCTTCTTCGACTTTATATTCCCAACGGCAAGCGTTAGTACATGTACCTTGGTTTGGGTCACGCTTATTGATATAACCAGATAGCAGGCAACGGCCTGAGTAAGCCATACATAATGCACCGTGAACAAAAACTTCTAATTCCATATCAGGAACTTGCTTACGAATTTCAGCAATTTCATCAATAGAAAGTTCACGTGAAAGGATCACGCGAGTTAATCCCATTTGGCGCCAGAATTTTACGGTTGCCCAGTTTACGGCATTGGCTTGTACTGAAAGGTGGATATCCATTTCAGGGAAGGCCTCACGTACCATCATGATCAAACCCGGATCAGACATAATCAGCGCATCAGGGCCCATATCAATGACAGGTTTTAAGTCACGGATAAAGGTTTTTAATTTAGCATTATGAGGTGCGATATTAACCACAACATAGAAGCGTTTACCTAATTCATGGGCTTCTTGAATACCTTTGGCTAGGTTTTCGTGGTTAAACTCATTATTACGCACACGTAAGCTATAACGTGGCTGACCTGCATAAACGGCGTCTGCGCCATAAGCAAAGGCATAGCGCATATTTTTTAATGAGCCAGCAGGAGAGAGCAATTCGGGTGTAAACATGGTTAATTTCCTGGTTCTGATTTCAAGTCAGTCCCCCACACATTGGGTAGGGGTATATCATAAAGGAGGGGATTCTAGCGCTTAAGTGTAGCGAGGTTCAATGTATTCCTGAAAAAATATCATCGAAAACGGTAAGCTTGGGTTTCCCAACGATAGCCTTGACCATAAATTGAACGAATAAATTCAATTTGATCGTTAAGTTGCTCTAGTTTACGTCGTAAGTTTTTAATGTGACTATCAATGGTTCTGTCCGTCACAATACGGTAGTCATCATAAAGGTGATCCATAAGTTGGTCACGCGTCAATATTTTTCCGGGTTGAGTGGCTAACGCTTTAAGTAAACGAAATTCAGCAGTCGTTAAATCAAGAATTTTATTGTTGTATTGGATTTGATAAGCCTGCTCATCAATGACAACTAATTTATCGTTTTGAACAATATCTTGTGGTCGATAAAAACGGCGTAATAAAGTTTTGACTCTGGCGACCACTTCTCTTGGGCTATAGGGTTTGCAAATATAGTCATCAGCACCAATCTCAAGCCCGAGTAATCTATCTACTTCCTCTGTTTTCGCTGTGACCATAATGATGGGAATATCGGAAAACTGACGTAACTCTTTACAGACAGTGATGCCATCTTTAACGGGCAACATCAGATCTAATAGTATTAAATCGTAATGTTGCTGTTTTACACAATGGCAAACTTCAGCACCATCTGCTAACCAATAAGTTTGATAACCTGATGATTGAAGATAATCAATAAGCAATTGGGCAAGTTTAGGCTCATCTTCAACAATCAGGATTGAATAGGGGGATTCAGATAGGGTCATTTATTGGCTCAATGGTTATTAGGCTTAAAGATCATCAGAATATGCGGGTAATTCTATAAGAATTTTCATGCCACCTAAAGATGAAGGCATAGCACTTATTTTACCATTATGAGCTTCAACGATATTTTCGCAAATCGCAAGACCTAATCCGGAGCCTCCACTGGCACGATTTCGTGAGCTTTCTGCTCGATAAAAGCGTTGGAAAACGGCTTGATACTGTGATCTATCTAATCCAGGTGCGCTATCTTCCAAAGTTATCAATACGCAGTTGTTCTCTTTTCTTGTCTTGATATGTAATTGCCCACCAGCATAGGTATAGCGCACACTATTTTCTAATAGATTATGAAAAAGCTGAATAAGTCGGTCAGGATCGGCTTGTACAATTAATGGAGAGACATCATCTAATTCAGTGTATAAAGCAATATCTTTAGTTTGATAGGTGTGACGATAAGAAGCCACAGCCAACAAAATCACCTCATTAATATCAATAAAATCTTTACGATAAGTTAAAGAGCCTCTATCTGATAATGAGAGTTGGTGGAGATCATTCACCAGTTTTGTCAGGTTTGTTACTTCGAATAAAAGTGAGTTTAATGTCTCTGCCGTGGGCTTTCTTACGCCATCTTGTAACGCTTCGAGTTCACCTTTTAATATGGCAAGAGGGGTTCGCAATTCATGTGAGATATCTGCCATATAATCGCGACGAATTTGCTCATTTTTTTCTAGTGTGCTGGCGAGTTGGTTAAAGTCTGTGGCGAGTTGGCTGATTTCATCTTTACTTGTGGGCGTTACTCGAACAGAGAAGTCACCTGCTGCTAATTTATGTGTTGCTTCGACCAGTCGTTTAACGGGGCGTATCATATTGCGAGAAAGGATCAGTGTAATAAGTAAAGCTAAAAGAACCGCTAAACCGGCAATGATCCAACTGGTACGCAGTTGTTGTTTATCAAAACTGATATCCGCTTCACTACTGATCTTATCAGCGGCACTGACAATCACCCAACCCACAATTTCATCATGAGCCGTAATTGGTTTTTTGAACGTTTCTTCAGGAAACTGATTGTCATGACCAAATAAGCGCTTCATATTTTTATCAACGATCCAAAACTGTGTGCGCCAGCCTTTGGGTGGAGGGCCTTCACTGCTTTGGCTTATTTGGTCGATACTGCGTAATATTTGATAAAGAGAACGATCATCTCTATTAAGAAAACGCCAGTCGCCGGTTAAAGCATATTGATCTGTTAAGGCTTCAGCTAAAAGAGTTGCACGCTGTTCACTGTTTTTCTTGATATAGCCAATAAATCCTTGTTGAAAGCTACCTCGAATACCAATATGCATGGCAAGAACCACAACCATACAGGTCGCAAAAATGACCAAGAACAGCTTGCTTCTCAGTTTCATGCTTTAGCCTCTTTCTTGCTGAAACGCTGTTGTTGCCAACGTGCACGCAATCCATCAAAAAATAGATAAATAACCGGAGTTGTATAGAGGGTCAGTAGCTGGCTCATTAATAAACCGCCGACAATTGTTATCCCTAAAGGTTGTCTTAACTCTGCGCCATCTCCACTACCTAACATTAGTGGTAATGCACCAAATAATGCGGCGAGTGTTGTCATAAGAATAGGGCGAAAACGTAATAGGCTGGCTTGAATAATCGCCTCTTTAGCTGACAACTTGCCTTCACGCTGTGCTGTAATCGCAAAATCCACCATAATAATGGCGTTTTTCTTCACAATACCAATCAGCAACATAATGCCAATAAGCGCAATTAAGCTAAAAGGTGTATCAAAAAGTTGCAACGCTAATAACGCACCAACACCCGCAGAAGGAAGAGTAGATAAAATGGTCAGCGGATGAATATAACTTTCATATAACACACCTAATACTAAATAGACCGTTACAATCGCCGCTAAGATAAGAATAAGCTGTGATTTGATGGTTTCTTGAAAAATCTGTGCAGTACCTGCAAAGGTGCCCCTTACGGTATTGGGTACGCCCAACTCGGTCATTGTGCGTTCAATAGAATTAATGGCATCGGCTAATGTATAGCCTTCAGGAATATTAAAAGCAATAGTTGAGGCCGCAGATAGCCCTTGGTGATTTACACTTAACGGTGCATTAGCAGGATACCAACTTGCAAATGCCGATAATGGAATACGTTCACCTTGATTATTGACCACATACATTTTATCTAACGCAGAAACATCCTGTGTATACTGTTCAGAGACTTCCATAACCACTTTATACTGATTTAATGGCGCATAAATGGTGGAGATTTGACGCTGACCAAAAGCATTGTTCAGTAGATTATTGGCATCACTAACATTAATACCTAATTGCGACATAGTATCACGATCGTACGTCAGTGCCATTTCGGCGCCTTTATCTTCTTTATCTGAGTTAACGTCCACCAGCTGAGGCAGTTCGCCTAACGCTTTACGAACAATGGGCTCCCATTTACGCAACTCGCTTAAATCATCAGCTAATAATGTGAATTGATAACTGGCATTCGCTTGACGTCCACCCGCTCTAACATCTTGCACAGGCATTAAAAAGAGGTTAGCGCCAGGTTCATCAGCAAGTTTGGCACGTAAACGATTGATCACTTGGTTGGCACTATCAGTGCGTTCTGACAGGGGATTGAGGGAAATAAACATAAATCCACTGTTAATACGCCCCCCTCCAGTAAAACCCGTTACGCTATCAACGTCTTTATCTGCATTAATTTCTTGCATAAAACGGGTCATTTTTTCTTTCATTGATTGGAATGAAATGCTTTGGTCAGCACGGACAAACCCCATTAAACGACCTGTATCTTGATCAGGGAAAAACGTCTTAGGTGCGCTGATGTATAAATAAGCATTTAAGCCCAATGTGGCGAGAAAAATAGCCATAACCCAGCGCCGATGGCGTAACGCTACTTGTAATGTGACACTGTAACCTTGTTGGAGACGGAAAAGTAACTTACCAAAACCCCGTAAATGCGATTGTGCTTTAGGTTTCATCCCTTTGAGTAAATGCGCGCACATCATGGGGGTGAGCGTTAGAGAAACAAACAGCGAAATCGCAATAGCGGTTGTTAAGGTTATAGCAAATTCTTTAAATAATCGTCCAACAAGGCCATCCATCAACAGTAATGGAATAAAAACGGCAACAAGAGAAATACTCATCGAAAGAACTGTAAAACCAACTTCACCGACCCCTTTCAAGGCGGCATCTTTAGGTTTTAAACCATTCTCAATATGACGAGAGATATTTTCAAGCACCACAATGGCATCATCAACCACAAAGCCGGTGGCTACGGTTAATGCCATTAATGAAAGGTTATTTAAACTAAAGCCACAAAGATACATGGCTGAAAAAGTACCAATTAATGAAACGGGTACCGCAACCGCAGGGATCAGTGTGGCACGACCTGAACGTAAAAATAAAAATACGACTAAGATCACTAGCGCCACAGCAATAGCTAAAGCACGTTCAACTTCTGCTAAGGATGCGCGGATAGTGGGCGTTCTATCTTGGGCAACTTTTAAATCAACACTGGCAGGAATAAGTTCACGTAATTCAGGAAGTTCATCACGAATACGGTTAACCGTTTCAATAATATTGGCACCCGCTTCACGGCGAATAACCAGTAAAATAGCCGGTTCACCGCCACTCATCCCTGCTGCGCGTGAGTTTTGTACCGAATCAGTGACTTGCGCAACGTCGCCTAAACGCACAACAGCCTCTTGATTGTAATGCACGATGATTGGGCGATATTCAGCCGCTTTGCTTAGCTCGTCATTGGTTTGAATTTGCCAACGATTTTCATCATTATTGATAAAGCCTTGAGGTCGTCGCACATTCGCTTGGTTAATTGCTTTTCTAACATCATCAAGGCTGACATTTTGGTTAAATAGCGCATCAGGATTGAGAGCAACACGTATTGCAGGCAATGAGCCGCCACCAACCGAAACTTCACTCACACCTTCAATCTGTGAGATTTTCTGTGCTAGCCGTGTTGAAGCGAGATCGTAAAGCTCCCCGGTATTTTGTGTGTCAGAGGTGAGCGTTAAGATCATAATCGGTGCATCAGAAGGATTCGATTTATAATAACGCGGGCGGCTTGGCATTCCTGAAGGTAATAAGCTTTGTGAAGCATTTAATGCCGCTTGTACATCACGAGCTGCTGTATTGATATCTTTATTTAAATCGAACACCAACGTAATACTGGTACTTCCAAGTGAACTGCTTGATGTCATTTCATCAATACCCGCAATTCGCCCTAAAGAGCGCTCAAGCGGTGTTGCCACTGAAGATGCCATGGTTTCAGGTGAAGCCCCTGGTAAGGAGGCGTAAATATTAATAACCGGATAGTCAACTTGGGGTAATGGGGCGACAGGGAGCAACATAAAACCTAATGCACCACATAGCGAAATCGCCAAGCTAAGCAACGTAGTTGCTACAGGTCGT
The DNA here is from genome assembly GCF_022369495.1 of Proteus penneri. Lineage (NCBI taxonomy): Bacteria > Pseudomonadati > Pseudomonadota > Gammaproteobacteria > Enterobacterales > Morganellaceae > Proteus > Proteus penneri. The sequence continues at coordinate 1,833,377 of NZ_CP059690.1, read as the reverse complement.
TGAATAAAGAGGGCGAAAAACTTCATGATACAGCCCCGTTATTATTCTCAACGTGTTTATTGCGGTTTACATAGAGTGATAATTTATCAAACAGCAGATAAATTACAGGCGTAGTAAACAGAGTTAATATTTGGCTCATAATTAAGCCACCGACCATACAAACCCCTAATGGTTGGCGTAATTCTGCACCCACACCGGTACTTAACATTAAAGGCAAAGCACCTAAAAGAGCCGCCATTGTGGTCATTAATATTGGACGAAAACGTAATAAACACGCTTGATAAATAGCCTCGTAAGGGGTTAAACCTTGCTCTCGTTCGGCGGCAAGGGCAAAGTCTATCATCATGATCGCGTTTTTCTTTACGATCCCGATAAGTAAGATGATCCCAATAATCGCAATAATATCAAGCTCATTACCGGCGGCCATTAATGCAAGTAACGCACCGACACCTGCGGTAGGTAGCGTAGATAAAATAGTAATAGGGTGAATGAAGCTCTCATATAACACACCGAGTACAATATACATTGCCACAATAGCCGCGATAATCAGCCATAAAGTGCTAGAAAGCGCACTTTCAAATGCCAACGTCGCACCTTGGAATTGGGTGGTGATATCTTTTGGCATAGAAATCTGCTCTTCAGCCAATTTTACTGCTTTCACTGCGTCTTCAAGAGAGGATTGTTCTGCGACATTAAATGAGAATGTTGCTGAAGGAAATTGCTCTTGATGATTAATCGAAAGAGGTGCTAGACGTTGTTCAACAGATGCAATAGATAACAAAGGCACCATAGCACCATCTTTGCCAGTTAAATGTACGGCTGAGAGCGCCTGTAAACCGTCATCATTGCGAATATCTTGTTCCAATACAACGCGGTACTGATTGGCTTGAGTGTAGATAGTTGAAATTAAACGCTGACCAAAAGCATTATAAAGTGCGTTATCTATTTCACTCATCGAAATACCTAAACGGCTTGCTGAGTCTCTATCTACTTTGATATATGCCATCATGCCGTTGTCTTGCCAATCACTGCTGATATCCGTTAATTCAGGACTCTCTTTTAGTGCCTGAGAGAGCTTAGGCACCCAATAAGCCAACTCCTCTAATGATGTTGCTTGTAACGTAAATTGATACTGAGTACGAGAAACTTGCGTATCAATGGTTAAATCTTGAGTCGGTTGCAGATAAAGAGTCATTCCTGCAATAGACGCAATACGCGCTTGTAAACGAGGAATAATCACATCTATCCTATCGTCACGCTGATCAAGGGGTTTTAGCGTGATCTGCAATCGCCCCGTATTGAGTGTTGCGTTACTGCCATCAATGCCGACAAAACTGGCAATATTATCAACAGCGGGATCATCAATGAGTTTATCAACCACTTGTTGTTGTTTTTCTACCATTGCTTGATAAGAAATGGATTGTGAGGTTTCAATGGTTCCTTGCAATAGCCCGTTATCTTGTAATGGGAAAAAACCTTTAGGAATAAACATATACAGCAAAACAGTTAATACCAATGTGCTAAGTGCTACGCCAAGCGTTATCCATTGATGGTTTAAAACACGTTTGAGCCAAACTGCATACACGGCAATCATTTTTTCAAAGAAACGCTCGCACGCTATTTCAAAACGATTGTGTTTGATTTCATTTTCAGGTTTTAGCAACCGAGCACACATCATTGGCGTTAATGTGAGCGAAACCACCGCAGAGATTAGGATCGCGACAGCAAGGGTGATGGCAAACTCTCTAAATAAGCGACCGACAATATCCCCCATAAATAACAGAGGGATCAGGACAGCAATAAGAGAGAAGGTAAGCGAAATAATGGTAAAACCAATTTCACCAGCCCCTTTTAGCGCTGCAGTTAATGGTTTATCACCACGCTCAAGGTAGCGAGAGATATTTTCAATCACAACAATGGCGTCATCGACAACAAAGCCTGTCGCAATCGTTAATGCCATTAAGGTGAGATTATTGACAGAAAAGCCGCAGAAATACATCACTGCGAATGTACCGACTAATGAAAGTGGTACAGCAATGCTTGGAATTAAGGTTGCGACACCATTACGTAAAAAGAGATAAATCACCATCACCACAAGGGCGATAGCTAAACCAAGCTCAAACTGTACATCTTTAACTGACGCGCGGATCGTTGTGGTTCTATCGGTTAAGATCTCAACATTCACGGATTTTGGTAAATTAGAGACTAAATCGGGTAATAAATTACGAATATTATCAGTGGTATCAATAACGTTAACGCCGGGTTGACGTTGCACATTTATAATAATCGCCTGTTCATTATTTGCCCATGCACCTAATTGGTTGTTTTCAGGCGCTTGTTCGATAGTTGCGATATCAGATAAACGAATAGGCGCATCATTTTTATAGGCAACGATGAGTTGGCGATAATCTTCTAATGATTTCATTTGGTCATTAGCCGATAACGTTACAGAGCGAGTAGGGCCATCAAGGCTTCCTTTCGCTGAGTTAACGTTCGCATTATTGATTGCCACACGAATTTTTTCACTATCTAAACCGTAAGATGCTGCGGCTTGTGCATTGAGTTTGACCCTAACAGCAGGACGCTGACCACCCGCTAAAGCCACTAAGCCTACGCCATTAACTTGTGAAATCTTTTGCGAAATACGGGTTTCAACCATATCTTGCAATTGTGTCATCGGTAATGTCGAGCTAGTCACCGCTAAGGTTAAAATAGGCGGATCAGCTGGATTAACTTTGCTGTAAATTGGTGGGTAAGGTAAATCGGATGGTAGCAGATTAGTGGCTGCATTAATCGCTGCTTGTACTTCTTGCTCTGCAACATCTAATGGTAATGTTAATTGGAACATCAGTGTGATCACCGATGCACCACCAGAGCTTTGAGATGACATTTGCTTTAACCCAGACATCTGCCCAAATTGGCGCTCAAGTGGCGCAGTGACAGCTGATGTCATGACATCAGGGCTTGCTCCAGGATAGAGTGTAACGACCTGAATAGTTGGATAATCAACTTCAGGTAACGCAGAGACGGGTAGCATTCGATAGCCGACAATTCCAGCTAAGAGTATAGCGACCATAAAAAGGGTTGTTGCAACAGGGCGCAGAATAAATAAGCGAGAGGGGCCGCCACCTGTACCGTGTGTTTTTTCGGTCATTATGCTTTCTCCGCAACAACACGGTTATTTTCTTTAGTCTTTGGTGCTGTAGGCGTCACGATTTCGACTTTTGCACCTTGTGTTAATCTATCCACTCCATCGGTTACAACGCGCTGATCTGCTGATAGACCAGATGCTATTACGACTTTTTCCGCATTTTGTAAGGCGATCTCTACGCGTAATTTACTCACTTTATTTTCACTATCTACAACCCAAACAAAGTGACCTTCATTACCCATTTGTAGTGCAGCATTCGGAATAACAACCGCTTTTTCTAATGTAGCGACATAAAGACGCACGTTTACAAACTGGTTAGGAAATAATGTTGTCTCTTGTTGTGGAAAACGTGCTTTTAACTTAATGGTGCCAGTTGTAGCATCAATTTGGTTATCAACGCTAAATAATTTACCTTGAGCTAATTCAAATTGGTTATTTCTGTCTAATGCGGTGACAGGCAAATCAGCACTGTTTTTACGTGCTTGAATGACTTTAGCTAAATCTTGTTCTGGCAATGTAAAAAGCACATCAACAGGATCCATTTGATTAATAACTACAATCGGTGTTGATGAACCACCTGAAATATAGTTACCCACATCAACTTGTTTTAATCCCACTTGGCCTGAAATAGGTGCTGTAATTTTACTGTAAGTTAATTGCAGTTGCGCATTACTGATCGTAGCCTCATCAATACGGATACTTGCTTCTGACTGCTTCACTAAAGCTTGCTGATTATCTAGCTCTTGTTGTGAGACTAAATTAGTTTTTGCCAACTTCTGATAACGCGCTAAATCAAGACGTGCGTTAGCTAATGTGGCTTGATCTTTTGCAAGTTGTCCTTTGGCTTGGGCTAATTGTACTTCAAATGGACGGGAGTCAATTTCTGCTAATAAATCACCTTGTTGAACGTGTTGCCCTTCCGTGAAATGTAAAGCCATTAATTGACCTTCAACTCGACTTGTCACTGTGACGCTATTGGTTGCTTTCACTGTACCTAAGGCCGATAAAAATTGAGGTACATCCTCTTGTGTTGATGTTGCAACTTGAACAGGCGGTAAAGGAGGGCGTCGAGATCCAGATGTACTTCGACTTTGTGAGTTAGTTGCTTGAGCCACTTTATTTTCAGGTGACGCTGTTTTTGCTGCATTAAATTGCCAATAGGCGTAACCCCCTGCGATTACGACGATTAAAGCGATAATGAGAGAAACTCTTTTTTTAGCATTTTTGTTTTTATTCATTACTTTTGTGATCCCACTGGCAACTAGCTAATCAGAAATACTGAAATAAAATTTTGGAATAGTGACATTCTACCTGTTTCTACACAGTTAAAAATGGAGGAAATATGGAAATTAAGTCAAGGAATGTGTTTTATTGGCGTTATTTTAATCAATTAAAACAAATTGCTACTGGCATTATTTTATCGTTGTTATTCAATAAGAGATAATTTAGCAAATTAGCGATAATCACTAGCGTAGCTTAATTCTTTATATAGGGATAATTAAGTGGAATATAATTTATTAATAATCAGTACGTTATTTTGATTGGTGGTTTTTTAATCGCATAACTATTTTGTACAAATGCCTGTAACTATGATAAAACGCAATAGTTAGTTATAATTCTTAGATAATTATTCTTTCCAGTGATAGAATGCCAACCTTGTTTTTCTCTGCGTTGAACTCTTTTCAAAGAATAACAATCCAGTATGAAATTCACCGAGCTTTAACTCTGTCTTGAATAACGAAAATTTTGTAAAAATCAGCCTAACTATAAAGGCGTATAGAATAATTAGAGGTTTTTAGTGTCAACTGCAAACACACCTGACGATGGACAAAAACCGAGCCTGAATGCATTTAAACAGCCTCGTGCGTTTTATCTCATCTTCTCAATCGAATTATGGGAACGTTTCGGCTATTACGGTCTGCAAGGGATCATGGCCGTTTATCTGGTTAAAATGCTGGGCATGGGTGAGGCAGAAGCCATCACTGTTTTTGCTGCATTTACCGCATTAGTTTATGGTTTTGTTGCTATCGGTGGATGGCTGGGTGATAAAATCCTTGGTACAAAAAGGGTTATAATCCTCGGTGCTATCGTTCTGGCAATTGGTTATGCGATGGTGGCCTTCTCAGATCACAATAAAGATGTGATTTATTGGGGACTTGCAACCATTGCTGTAGGTAATGGTTTATTTAAAGCAAATCCATCTTCATTACTCGCGACCTGTTATGAGAAAAACGATCCGCAATTAGACGGTGCATTTACGATGTACTATATGTCTATCAACGTAGGTTCGTTCTTATCTATGTTAGCAACACCATGGTTAGCAGCTAATTATGGTTGGGATGTAGCATTTGCATTAAGTGTTGTAGGTATGCTGATCACTTTAGCAAACTTTATGGTTTGTCGGGGATGGATCAAAGATAAAGGCTCTAGACCTGATTTTGAACCGCTTAATTATTCAAAATTGTTATTAACGCTGGTGGGTATCGTTGCTTTAACGGCAGTATCGACTTGGTTGTTACATAATAATGAAGTGGCAAGTTGGTCTTTAGCTGTGATCTCATTAGGTATCATCCTCATTTTTGCGCGTGAAACCTTCATGATGAAAGGTGTGGCGCGTCGCAAGATGATTGTTGCATTCTTACTGATGGTTGAGGCTGTGGTATTCTTTGTTCTTTACGATCAAATGCCAACATCTTTAAACTTCTTCGCAATTCATAACGTAGAACATTCTCTGTTAGGTTTCAGTGTTCAACCAGAACAATTCCAATCACTTAATCCATTCTGGATCATGTTAGCGAGTCCATTACTAGCCGCAGTGTATAACTTTATGGGCGATAAATTACCTATGCCTTATAAGTTCACTGTTGGAATGTTCTTAAGTGCGACCGCATTCTTAGTGCTACCACTGGGTGCAAGCATGGCAAATGAAGCAGGGATTGTGTCTTCATGGTGGTTAGTAGCAAGCTATGGTTTCCAAAGTATTGGCGAGTTAATGATTTCAGGGCTTGGACTTGCCATGGTTGCACAACTTGTACCACAGCGTTTAATGGGCTTTATTATGGGGGCTTGGTTCTTAACTTCTGCCGCTGCTGCAATTATTGCAGGTAAAGTTGCGAGTTTAATGGCAGTACCAGAAGATGTACAAAGTGCTCACGCTTCATTAGAAATTTACAGCAGTGTATTCTTACAAATCGGTATTGTAACAGGTGTTATCGCAATTCTAATGCTGATCACGGCACCTATGCTAAGTAAAATGACACAATAAGTTGTGCCATTAAAAAGACAAAAAATTTAAGAAAAATAAAGGATGCCATAAGGCGTCCTTTTTTGTTGTATATAGAAAAATACAGCCCCTATCAAGGAGCTGTATTGAGCAGAGAACGTTGATAATAAGTCGTTTTAACTAACAACTTTATCAATTTGTAATGCAACGTCTTTTTCACGGGTAGTTGGCTTTACCGCAGTCCAACCTCTATAGGCTAAAGGTAAAAATGCGACAGCAATTGCTAAGAATGAGACTCCAGCGACATAATAGGCACCTGCCATTGCTGTCTTTTCTAACCATGCACCAGTTAACATTGGGGTTAATCCACCAAACACGGCATAAGCCATATTGTAAGCAAAAGACAAGCCTGAAAAACGAATTGATGGTGGAAATGCTCTTGTACTAACAATTGGTGTTGTTGCAATCGCACCAACAAAAAAGCCCATTAATCCATAATTCAATGCTAACTGAAAACCAGACATTGTTGCATCTAAACTGCCATAGAAATGGAATGCTGTAACAATCAAACCACCCCATGATAATGTCATTGAAACTCGTGTTCCCAATTTGTCGCCAATCCAGCCCCAGAAGATACAACCTAAAGTTAAGGTTAATGTTGCAACACAGTTCGCTTCCAATGAGGTGGTTCTATCAATTTTGTAAATCCCTTCAACAATAACACTAGGTGTCATCAATATGGTGACAACAATGGCTGTTGATAAAGACCATGTTAATGCAGCAGTAATTAAGCACGCCTGTTTATGATTTTTAATAACTGAAACCACGGGCATTTCTTGTGCTAACGCTTTTTTCTCTGCCATCTCTTTAAAGATAGGCGTTTCTTGTAAAAAGCGACGTAAGTAAACAGAGATTAAGCCAAAAATCCCCCCTAAGATAAAGGGAATTCGCCATGCAAAATCATTCACTTCTTGAGCACTATAGCTACGCTGAACGATAATCGCCACGATTGAACCTAATAAAATACCGCCTGTAATGCCTGAGGTTAATGTGCCTACACCTAAGCCATAACGTTGTTTTGGCGTATGCTCTGCGATAAACACCCAAGCACCAGGCATTTCACCACCAATAGCAGCACCTTGCATAATGCGCATTAATAACAACAATAATGGCGCTGCAACACCAATGCTGGCATAAGTGGGTAATAAACCAATAACTAATGTTGGTACCGCCATTAAGAAGATACTTAAGGTAAACATGCGTTTACGGCCAATAATATCGCCGTAGTGTGCCATAATAATGCCACCCAAAGGCCGAGCAAGATAGCCAGCTGCAAAAATACCTAAAGTCTGCATTTGTGCGATAAAGGCGTTATCACCAGGAAAGAACAAGTGGCTCAATGTTTTCGTAAAGAACACGAAGATCACGAAATCATAGAACTCCAACGTTCCTCCTAGTGAGGATAAACCCAACGTTTTATAGTCGTTGCGGTTCAATGGTCTTGCCGTAGGTTGACTCAACGGCTGAGTGGAGTGTGATTGTGATGTCATAATAACAACCTATAATAATTATCGTGATAAGAATAATAAGTAATAAGATCACAATGAGATTCTTTTTAAATAAGCGAATAAATTAGAGTGAAAATAAATAACAAAAAAGTTATTTAAAGGCTACTTATGCGAGAAAGAATAATATTGTGATGATGGTTTAAGTTATAACAGGAAGCTCTTTATAATGTAAATAGATGAAATTAAAACAACATTATTGACTATCATTTTAATTTCTTGTGGTTTTATTTACTTGTGATTTTGCATTTTACTGAAGTTAAATATCATTAAATTAAAATTTATCAATAGATAATAAATTTATTATATTGATTAAAAATAAGTAAGAACTCAGTATTTTTAAATAAAAAAGTTTAATGTTGAATATATTTATTCAACCCTAGTTATATATAAGAATAATAAATTAGGGAATAAGTTAATTTATTATTTTCCATAAATAAAGTTATTATTAGATAATTAAGAAAGCTAACAGTATCAATAATGAAAGATATGATCTGATAGAAAATGAATTATTAGAATATTCTGCTGTATGTTAAATTTTGATTTATTGAAATTTAATTTTACTATATTTGTTTTTATTAAAATTTAAATTCAACAAAGATTATGATGGTGATTTTATTTTTGTTTTTTTATGCATAATGTGGTTTTCATGAATTTCTTCTCTAAATTGAAAATAAAAACAAAAAGAGGCATCAAAAAAACTATTTTTGGTTATAATTACATCAGGACGTCAATTGATATATCGGAGGATTTATGGTCTCTATCTCAATGAGTGCTGTTCTCTTAGCCGCAATTGTTCTGTTCGTATCACTCTCTATCGTCGCATTAGGTGGTGGTTTAGCATTAAAAATTATGCTTAATGACACCGACCCAAATGACAGTTATTTATTAAGTACTTCTGTTAAAAAGACTTTTGTTACTTCATTGGTTATCGCTTTGTTGCTTATCTATTATTACCTCTCAACAACGGTCTAATATCTATTTGATTGACATAAAAAACGCCACTGTATTTTATTATCAGTGGCGTTAGCGTTATAAGGCTTGTTTTATTTAGACTAAGAAGATGGTTGCTAAACCTAAGAAGATAAAGAAACCACCTGTATCGGTAATCGCGGTTATCATAACGCTTGAGCCAATGGCGGGATCTTTACCTAATTTAATCATTGTCATTGGGATCAATACCCCCATCATGGCAGCCATTAAGAGGTTTAATACCATCGCCATTGTCATTACTGCACCCATAGCCATATCGCCATAGAGTAGGAAGGTGACAATTCCCATTATGCCTCCCCACACAATACCATTAATAAGGGCGACACCTAATTCTCTTAAAATTAAGAAAGAGAAACTACCCGTTTGTATTTGATGTAGTGCTAAAGCACGTACAATCATTGTAATAGTCTGATTACCTGTATTTCCCCCAATACCCGCAACAATCGGCATTAATGTAGCGAGAGCGACTAATTGGGAAATCGTATGTTCAAACACACCAATCACACGAGAAGCCACAAAGGCGGTACATAAGTTAATAGCAAGCCATGTCCAACGTGTTTTAACCGCTTGCCCGACTGGTGCAAAGACATCTTCTTCTGGACTCAAACCACCCATACGACGAATATTGGTATCGCTCTCTTCGTGCATGTTATCAACGATATCTTCAACCGTTAATCGACCCATTAGAAGGCCATTACTATCAACAACAGCCGCTGAAATTAAGTCATAACGTTCGAACGCACCCGCTGCATCTTCACCTTTTTCTTCAGGCATAAAGCTAACGGTGTCTGTTTTCATTACATCAGAGACAAGCTTATCAGGAGATTGCGTCAAAACAGTCGTTAATGGAAGTTCACCTAACAGATGGTTTTTATTATCAATAACGAAAATTTTATCCGTTGCTTCAGGAATAGAACCTCGTTGGCGTAGATAGCGCTGTACCGTTTTTAACGTGACATTCCCTCGCACAGTGACGAACTCAAAATCCATCATCTGGCCGACACTGTCTTTGGGATATTGCAGAACTTCTCTTATTCTATTACGCAGGCTTGGTTCTAAATAGGTAAGAAGGCGACGCATTGTATCGCGAGGTAAGTGTTCTGCGATGTACGCTTGCTCATCCACATGTAATGTGGCGACCGATCGTAATAATTCACGGTCAGTCATATCTTTAATTAAGCTGTCCCAAACGGCGACAGAAGCTTCGACTAAAACAGCACCACGTTCATTATTATCAACCAAATGCCACAAAGCTAGACGTTCGTCATAGGGAAGGGCTTCAAGAATATCTGCAATATCTGCCGCGTGTAGATCTTGTAGTAATTCTCTAACAGTGGTGATTTTTTCATGAAGTTCATGGTGGCTCAGCCTATCATTTTCACTCGCTTCACCTAAAACGGTTTCAACAAAAGGCTCATCTTCGAGAAAGATGCTCAAAATTTGCTGACGCAGGTGTGCCACTTTTTGTGAATACGGATTGATGGCAGCCGCAGTATCATTGTTGATAGCTGTTTGAGACATGTTATTCCTTTTTAATTCTTACGAGGGAGATAACCACTGATACTAATTATTCCATTTTAGGATGATTATCGGTCTTCTCCGTATAAAATATATGAATCTTGAACAATATTGCGTTGGTGATGTTCATATTATGGTCACAAATCAAACCTATGTTGTTATGTGATAGTCGTTGTATGATAGATGCAACAAAAGACGCATTGACTAGCGTCTTTTTCTGTATAATATCATATTGTTAAGCAGATTCCTCTTTTATATCCAGTTTCCAACCGGGAACTGACTGCCAATGTTCTTGTTCTTTTTCTAAATCCAATTCCATCAATGTGTTATCGGAAAGATATTTTTTAGGAAAATAAAGTGTCCAATGATTTTCATCTGTAACTAAACGCAAAGAGGCAGGTTTTGTTGTTGATTGTCGTTGATTATTCAGTAAAGTCGCCAGCCTTAGTATTTGTACGAGTGGAAAATACTGTTTCTTTTTATAAAGATTAAATTTAGGCAACTCATCTAACTTGATCCCTTTTCGGTGATAGCGAACGAGGGTTGTTAATAACAGCTGTTGCTCTTGATTAAAACCGGGTAAATCAGTATTTGAAAGAATATAGGCAGAATGGCGATGTAATCCACTTAAATTAATGCTTAATCCTACTTCATGTAACATGACAGCCCAAACTAAAATAGCTTCTAAATCAGGGCGAACCAGTTTAGGATTTTGTTGTGCCCACTGAGCGTAAAGCGATTGCATTGTGTCAAGAACACGTTTTGCTTGTTCTCTATCGATATTATAGTGCTCTGCAAGGCTTTTAGCTGTGCGCTGACGAATATCTTGATGGCGAAATCGGCCTTCCATTTCGTAAAGCACACCTTCACGTAATGCACCATCAGATAGGTGTAAGGCTTTTAATCCTAAAGAATCAAAAATGCCGCATAAAATAGCCAAACCTGGTACAAAAACACGTTTACGTTCATCAGATAAACCCGGCAGGGCAATATCTTTAAATTTCTTAAATCGTAAAACTTGTTTAGTGAGCATAAGTAGGCGTTCAGGTGTGATAACACCGTCTTTTTCACCAAACTCAACTAAGATCTCATGGGCTGCTTTAATTGTTCCTGATGCCCCTAAAGCCACATCCCAGCCAGTCATTTTATATTGCCATGCAATTTTTTCCATTTTACGCGCTGCTTTTTCTCGCGCTTTACGAAAAGCGGATTCGCTAATTTTCTGCTCAGGGAAAAATTGACGGCTAAAACTGACGCAACCCATGCGTTGGCTTTCGATTAAAATGGGCTCAAAATTTTCACCAATAACGAGTTCTGTTGAACCACCACCGATATCGATAACGAGTTTCCGACCTTTTTCTGATTGAGTGTGTTCAACACCCATAAAAATAAGTCGTGCTTCTTCATGGCCTGAAATAATTTCAATAGGATAAGGAATAACGTCTTTGGCTCGTTGAAGAAAGACTTTAACATTAGTGGCGACACGCAAAGTATGTGTTCCTACGACGGTGACATTTTCTGCGGGGAAGCCCTGTAACCTTTCAGCGAAAAGAGAAAGAGCAGAAAGCCCACGTAACATAGCTTCTTCGCTTAATTCGTTATTATCATCAAGCCCATCAGCAAGATAAACTCGCTGCTTTAAACGACTTAATACTTGCAATGCACCATTAACAACACGTGCAATTATCATATGAAAACTATTAGAACCGAGGTCAATAGCCGCAATTTCTAAAGGACGTGGTGAAGTGTCATCTTGTGATAAAGGCATAAAATTACGCTCGTGAATCTGGTTGTTCTAACAATTTAATGTACTCATAGACAGCAAGCTGGGAACGGATTTTACGTTTATTTCCACGAGGAACATAGCTATTTGTTAAATCTTTATCGATATAACGTGCTTTTACTGTGTCATTAAATTGAATATCCAGTATATCTAGAACGCGCTGTTTGAGTTGAGGATCAAGCAAAGCCACTGCAACTTCAATACGGTAGTCAAGGTTTCTTGTCATCCAATCTGCAGAAGAGAGAAAGATCTTTTCATCGCCTTTATTAGTGAACACATAAACACGGTCGTGTTCTAAAAAGCGGTCAACAATACTGGTGACCTGAATATTTTCACTAAATCCTGGTTGATTAGGGACTAAAGAACACATTCCACGGACTAATAATCGTATTTTTACGCCGGCTTCTGATGCGTCATAAAGGCGATTAACTAACTCTTCGTCAACTAAATTATTCACTTTTAATGTGATCCCTGCAGGATGTCCGGCTTGAGCACTGTGAATTTCATTTGTGATTAATTGATTTAAAAGAATACGTGAATTTTGTGGTGAAACCATCAAATGTTCAAAAGTCACAGGGCGATAAGGGTTTTCAATAAAGTTAAAGACGCGGCGGACTTCATTGGTAATTTCAGTGTTAGCGGTTAATAGTGAATAGTCAGTATAAAGACGGGCTGTTTTTTCGTTAAAGTTCCCCGTACCAATATGGGCATAGCGAATGATTTCACCATCTTCTAAGCGAGAAATAATAAATAATTTCGCATGAATTTTTAAACCCGGAGCAGAGAAAATAACATGTACACCTGCTTCTGTTAGGCGTTTTGCCCAGTGGATATTCGCTGCTTCATCAAAACGTGCTTGTAACTCAACAACGACCGTGACACGTTTGCCGTTATGCGCAGCGTGGATCATCGAATCAATGATCCGAGAATCTTTAGCAACACGGTAAATATTGATTTTTATTGAGATAACACTTGGGTCAAAAGAAGCTTGGCGCAACAATTCCAGCACATGTTCAAAAGTATGATAAGGATAATAGAGCAAGACATCGCGTTCACGTATGGCATCAAAACCATTACGGAAGTTATCAAACCAAATATGGCGTAAGCGAGGGATCGGCTTATTTAATAGAAATTTACTTCCTTCATTTGGGAAGTTAATAAAATCTTTAAAATTATGATAACGACCACCAGCAATGACGGAGTCATTATTCGATAAACCTAACTTACTGCGCAGCAATGCCACCATTTCATCAGGCATATCACGCTGATAAACAAAACGGACAGGCTCTGCTGTAAGGCGTTGCTTTAATGTCGATGACATCATTTCAAGTAAGCTTGATTCCATTTCTGTCGCAAGATCGTACTCTGCATCTCGTGTCATTTTCATGGAATAAGCACTTAATGACTCATAATCAAAAAAGCCTTTAAACACTTCATCAAGACAGTAGCGTAAAATATTATCCAATAAAATCATGGACTTTTTCTTACTACGCCCTTGGTCTGTTGGCAGAATAACAAAACGAGGGACTTTATCTGATGGAATTTCTAGCAGAGCATAATGAATAGTTTGCCCTTGCACAATTTCAACTGCTAAATAGGTATAGTCATCTTTAAGAAATTCAACCAAATTGGTTTCAGGATTAATTAAAATAGGGGTGATGTGTTTTCTTAAATTTTGACGGAAATATTGGCGTAACCAAATTTGTTGATTAGGTGAGATTTGGCGTTCATTAATTAAAAAGATTTGATTTCGCGCCATTTCAAGTAACAAATCATTGTATAAAGCATCAAACTCTTGGTCAGCTTTAGCCACTTTTGACTGAATTTTTTTGATAAGATGGCGAGCATGGCTTGATGCAGAGCGTGAGCCACGCTCTTCATTAATTAAAATACGGCGTTTAACATCAGCAAAACGGACTTTATAGAACTCATCAAGATTATTTGAATAGATCCCCAGAAACCTGACTCTTTCAATTAACGGGTTTCGTTTATCAGCCGCCTCTTGTAATACACGTTCGTTAAACGCAAGCCAACTGATCTCTTTATCAATATAGAGTCGTTCCTGGGACATCTGAACTCCAACTAGGGTTAAAGTTAAATCTTAATATCTGAATAAATCAGACATGTTGCTTTATAGTCGCACCCGGTTTAACAAAATTTTCGGGTTTTGCCTCTTTGGCTTTTTTTTCAAAATAAGGTGCTTGGAAAGTACACATTCTAATCGCAGAACGGTAGGCACCGTTAACAAAAAACTCATCTATTAAATCACCTTCCTTTTTAAAGCCAAGCTTTTCATAAATATGAATCGCTTTAGCATTCTCTTTATCGACGATTAAATAGAGCTTGTATAAATTAAGTACAGAAAAAGCATAATCCATTGCCAGCTTCGCTGCTCGTGCAGCATATCCATGGCCTTGATGCGCAGGGGCGATGATAATTTGAAACTCAGCACGACGGTGAACATAATCAATTTCAACCAGCTCGACAAGTCCAATTTTAGTGCCGTCATTTTCGGCAATAAAACGGCGTTCACTTTGGTCGTGAATATGTTTTTCATAAAGGTCGCTTAACTCGATAAAAGCCTCATAAGGCTCTTCAAACCAATAGCGCATAACGCTAGCGTTATTATCAAGTTGGTGAACAAAAGAGAGATCTTCTCGTTCGAGAGGACGTAATTTTATAGGTGGAACTTTCTTACCACCGGACATAAGCACCTCGGTGAATGCATTGAATAAAAAGAGAAAAGGATGACACAAAAAAAGTCACGCGGGCTACAGTGTAGCACAATGTGACTTTTTATCTTAAATGAAATAGTTACCCAAGGTTGTCGAAAAGCGCAATGTCATCGAGAAAAGCTTGATTATTCTGCATTTTTAATCGCTCATCAGCTAACCATCCGATCGCCAATGGATAGATACGGTACTCTTCTGCTTGTATTCTTGTTTGTAAGGATTGTTCAGTATCGTCAGCTAAAACAGGAATGCGCGCTTGAATAATCATAGGACCACCATCAAGTTCTTCTGTAACAAAATGGACGGTAACGCCATGAAAAGAGTCTTTATTCGCTAAAACTTGGCGATGGGTATGTAATCCGGGGTATTTAGGAAGCAAAGAAGGATGAATATTTAATAATTTATGCTGATAATGAGTCACAAAATCAGGCGATAAAATGCGCATAAAACCGGCTAAAACCACAATGTCGGGTTGGTAAGCATCGATTTTTTCAATTAATGCTTTATCGTAATCAGCTCTGTCATTATATAGAGTTGGATCAACAAAATAAGCTGGAATATCAGCAAGTTTTGCCCGTTCAAGACCATATGCATCAGCTTTATTACTTAAGACAGCAACCACATTACCTGTGATTTTATTTGCCCTACAGGCGTCAATAATCGCCTGTAGGTTGCTGCCGTTTCCAGAGATAAGGACGACAATATTTTTCATTCACATGTTTTCATTAGTTAATAATAACTTGTGCTTCACCCGCAGCTTGTGGCGCGATTTTGCCAATTAACCATGCGTTTTCACCACACTCAGCAAGATGGGCTAATGTTTTTTCAACATCATTTGGGTTAACGGCAATTAACAATCCAACACCACAGTTAAAGGTGCGATACATTTCATGTGTGCTGACTTGTCCAGCATCTTGTAACCATTTGAAAACCAACGGCCATTCCCAGCTTTTACTGTCAATACGCGCTTGTGTGTTTTCAGGTAATACACGAGGAATATTTTCCCAGAATCCACCGCCAGTGATATGCGCTACCGCGTGAATATCAACATTTTTAATGAGCGACAGTAAGGATTTTACATAGATACGAGTAGGAGCTAGCAAATGGTCAGCCAATGATTTGTCACCTAGTGATGTGCTATCTGCTTGCGTATTGCTGACTTCAAGAATTTTTCTGACTAATGAATAACCATTAGAATGAGGACCACTGGATGCTAAAGCAATGAGTGCATCACCAGCTTTAACTTTACTGCCATCAATAATTTCTGATTTTTCAACCACGCCAACACAAAAGCCTGCGATATCATAATCATTGCCATGATACATACCGGGCATTTCTGCTGTTTCGCCACCTACTAATGCACAACCAGATTGCTTACAACCTTCTGCAATACCTGTTACGACACGAGCTGCGGTATCGACATCCAATTTTCCTGTGGCATAGTAGTCAAGGAAGAAAAGGGGTTCTGCACCTTGAACAATTAAATCGTTGACACACATTGCGACTAAATCAATCCCGATGTCATCATGGCGATTTAAATCCATCGCAAGGCGAAGTTTAGTTCCTACGCCATCTGTGCCTGAAACTAAAATAGGTTCGCGGTATTTAGAAGGAATTGCACAAAGTGCGCCAAAACCACCTAAACCCCCCATAACTTCAGGACGGCGGGTTTCTTTTACTACACCTTTGATACGATCGACTAAAGCATTACCTGCATCAATATCGACACCGGCATCTTTATAGCTGAGAGAGGATTTGTTAGTCACGTAGAGCCCTCACGGCAAGTTGCTGTTAAGAAAAAATGTGTGCGGACGCTATTCTAACAGGCAAAGCAAACGTTTGCGAGGATCTTCTTTATAGGTCACAATTATTCATGTTGGTGTGGTTAAAAGCTGTGCGCTTGATCAATATCAATAGAAAAACGATGGAATGTTGGCAAAAAAGCGGTATAATCTCGCGATTTTTTTGTCAGGCTGCGTCGTACATTAGGAGAAATTATGAAGATCGTTGAGGTAAAACACCCACTCATTCAACATAAATTGGGGCTGATGCGAGATCATGATATAAGCACTAAACGCTTTCGTGAACTGGCTTCAGAAGTTTCCAGTCTACTGACGTATGAAGCTACCGCCGATTTAGAAACAGAGACGGTAACAATAGAAGGTTGGTGTGGTCCGGTAGAGATAGAACAGATTAAAGGAAAAAAAATCACAGTAGTTCCTATCCTCCGTGCAGGTATCGGGATGATGGATGGAGTATTAGAAAATATTCCTAGTGCCCGAATCAGTGTAGTTGGCGTTTACCGCGATGAAGAAACATTAAAACCTGTCCCTTACTTCCAGAAATTAGCATCCAATATTGAAGAACGTATGGCTCTTGTTGTTGATCCTATGTTAGCAACAGGCGGCTCTATGATTGCCACAATTGATTTATTAAAAAATGCGGGCTGTACTTCAATTAAAGTATTAGTACTAGTTGCTGCTCCAGAAGGTATTAAGGCATTAGAAGAAGCTCATCCAGATGTGGAATTATATACTGCATCTATTGATAGCCATCTTAATGAGCACGGGTACATCGTTCCAGGTCTTGGCGATGCTGGTGATAAGATATTTGGTACAAAATAATAATTAAGCCGACTTTGATAGTCGGCTTTTTTTTGGATCACTTATTTATTATTAAACTCTAAATATTTTAAGGTGTTGTTAGATGACTAGTGTGAGAGGGCTTAGTCAGCAACTTGGCGACTTAAAATAAGACGAGTATGAAGTTAAAAATACAAACCAATTTCACATTCATATTAAAGAGAGGTCGTAAGCATGACTCGTCGTGCAATCGGGGTAGAAGAGCGCCCACCATTATTACAAACAATCCCGTTGAGCCTTCAACATCTGTTTGCAATGTTTGGCGCCACCGTACTTGTGCCAATTTTATTTAAAGTTAATCCGGCAACAATCTTATTATTTAACGGGATCGGAACCCTGCTTTATCTCTTTATTTGTAAAGGACGCATTCCTGCTTATTTAGGTTCAAGCTTTGCATTTATCTCACCGGTGCTTTTGCTATTACCATTAGGGTATGAATTAGCACTTGGAGGATTTATCGTCTGTGGCGTGTTATTTTGTCTTGTGGCAGGTATTGTAAAAATAGCAGGGCGAGGTTGGATTAATGTGATGTTCCCGCCTGCAGCAATGGGCGCAATCGTTGCCGTCATCGGGCTTGAATTAGCAGGAACCGCAGCAGGAATGGCAGGATTATTACCCAGTGCGGATGCACCAGTTGATAGTCAAACATTGCTTATCTCTATGGTCACTTTAGGTGTGACTATTTTAGGTTCAGTGATGTTTAGAGGATTTCTTGCTATTATTCCTATTCTTATTGGGGTATTAGCAGGTTATGCTCTTTCTTTCTTCTTGGGCGTTGTTGATATTACGCCAATTAAAGAAGCTAACTGGTTTGCACTACCAACATTCTATTCACCACGTTTTGAATGGAGTGCTATCTTTATTATTCTACCCGCCGCGTTAGTTGTTATTGCTGAGCACGTTGGACACCTTGTTGTTACCGCAAATATTGTGCAACGCGATTTAATGAAAAATCCGGGCTTACATCGTTCTATGTTCGCAAACGGTTTCTCTACCATTATTTCGGGTTTCTTTGGTTCAACACCAAATACGACTTATGGTGAAAATATTGGTGTTATGGCTATCACTAAGGTTTACAGTTCATGGGTTATTGGTGGTGCAGCAATTCTCGCTATCTTATTATCTTGTGTTGGTAAACTGGCTGCGGCTATAGCTGCTGTGCCTGTTCCAGTTATGGGCGGAGTTTCATTACTGCTTTACGGTGTCATTGGTGCATCAGGTATTCGTGTCTTATTAGATTCAAAAGTGGATTATAATAAACCGCAAAACTTGATATTAACGGCTATTATTCTGATTGTCGGTGTGAGTGGTGCTTCCATTCAAATTGGTGCGGCTGAATTAAAAGGCATGGCATTAGCAACCATCGTGGGTATTGTTTTAAGTTTGATTTTTAAACTCGTCAGCATTATTCGTCCCGAAACAGAATTAGCGGATAACACCATTGAGTCGGTTAGTGGTACAGCAAATAAAAAGTAATCGATTAAGAAAATCTAAAGCAATATACTGAAATTAATAAAAAGGTGGATGATCTCCGCCTTTTTTTATTGTGTTTTATTCTTGTGTCATATTAAAAACTAAGATTTTTGATATTTTAAGCGTTTAAGACTTAGAAAAGCATGAATAATTCACTCATGATGTTTATTTAAATAAAATAAATGAGACAATGGTAGTCTGTTCTTATGCGAAATAGGCATCTTATCTGCGATTTAAGTGATATTCGTTTTAAGGTTGAGGTATCTCAATAAAGGTATAACGTAATTTATGAAAAACCTGATTGAAATTTATGATTTCATTACATCAAAGCAGATTTTTACCACAATATTTTTAGTTATTGTGTTGTTAGTGGTATGGTTTCTCGCCAAAATGATTTTCCGCCGAATCGCAAAGCGTTTACTTTTTTTATTTACTGAGCTTTCAGATGAAGAAACCATAGAAGATATCGCTAAAAAGAGTGCATCTATTGTTGCTGTTACACTCGTTCTCTATATTAATCAGCTACTACCGTCTTTTTCAACGGAAATGAATATTATCTTTGAGACGGTTGCTCGTGCCTTTATTATCATCAATATCGCCTCATTACTTAATAACGCCCTTGATATCTTCAATATTAGGCATGCTAAAAAAGCGTGGCATCGGAATAATTCCATCAAAGGCTATATTGAGATTGCCAAAATTGTGGTCTGGATTATCTCTTTTATCTTGATCATTGCGTTATTTACTGAACAGTCACCACTTATTATTATCTCAAGCTTTGGTGCTATTGCTGCGGTGTTAATGTTTGTTTTTCAGCATACACTTATCTCTTTTGTTGCCAATATTCTTATTTCTAATGGAAAAGTATTAAAGCTTTATGATTGGATTGAATTGCCGAGTAGTAATATCAGCGGTGAGGTTATTGATATTGCATTGCATACGATTACTGTACGCAATTGGGATAATACAATTTCCCGTATTCCAACCAAAGACTTTTTGACTGAAAAATATACTAATTGGCAACCGATGTTTTCATCAGGAGGGCGTCGGATTAAACGTAGTTTTTATATTGACCAATCTTCGATTTCATTTGCAACGCAAGAATTAGTATTAGAATTAAAAAATACCGCTCCGCTTCGTAATAGCATAGAAACAATGCTTGAAGGAAAAGAAGAAGAGATTGGTGATATTAATGAGTGGTTAGAAACAAAAGGCGTGACTAACTTACAATTATTTCGCAAGTACATGCTAAATTGGATAAAAATGCGTGGCGATGTTCGACCTGATATGTATTTGGTGATCAGAACAATGCCACCGACCCCAATGGGATTACCAGTAGAGTTATATTGCTTTACTCGTGCAACCACTTGGGTTGAATATGAAGAAACTCAATCTGAAATTTTTGAGTATATAAACGCATCAGCCAAATATTTTAAACTCGACATTTATCAGCAACCTTCCGGTAATGATGTTGCGAAATTAAACTTCAGATAACCAAGTGAAACTTATTAACATGGAATATTTATTGATTTTGCTCTAAATAATTTAAGGGGTCGCTAAGTAACAATTCAATAAGGGGCTTGGAGTATATAAAATAGACTTATTATGGTGATCTTGCTGTTATCTTAACCAGTATCATGTGCTTTTTTAATATTGATTCTGACCTTGTGAGAATTTGTGTTAGAATCACCATGTTTATTACACTATTCAGGTGAGGTGCTTCTGAATACGCCGTCACAGCTATCATTACCACTATCTCTGCCCGATGATGAGACATTCGATAGCTTTTATGCAGGGGAAAACGCGTCGTTAGTCGCGGCAATTCGAACCGCCATTCATCAATCTCATGGCAGTTATATCTATTTCTGGTCTCGTGACGGAGGTGGAAAGAGTCATCTATTACATGCCGCTTGTGCAGAGCTCTCCTTAAAAGGTGATGCAGTGGGGTATGTTCCTCTTGATAAACGCGCCTATTTTGTTCCCGATGTTCTTGAAGGTATGGAACATTTATCCTTAGTTTGTATCGATAATGTTCAATGTATTGCGGGTGATGAAGAGTGGGAACTCGCCTTATTTAATCTTTATAACCGAGTGTTAGAGCATGGGCGAACCTGTTTATTAATTACAGGGGATAGACCGCCTCGCCAAATAGAACTACAACTTCCTGATTTAGCATCTCGCCTTGATTGGGGACAAATCTACCGTTTGCAGCCTTTAAGTGACGAAGAAAAAATTCAAGCGTTGCAATTAAGAGCAAAACTTCGTGGGTTTGAACTACCTGAAGATGTTGGACGTTTTGTATTAAAACGTTTAGATAGAAAAATGCGTACCTTATTTGAAATGCTCGATGAACTTGATCATGCTTCTATTGTTGCTCAGCGTAAACTGACCATCCCATTTGTGAAAGATATACTCAAACTTTAAATGGCCTCACTCATCTTATTAGGTGAGGCGAATAATCTAAATCTAACCCCTCTTTTCGAAATTAAATACCCTTTGAAGATAACAATTTTTTGTTGCTTATTAATGGTGAACATTTCTTTTTATCTTTCCCGATAAAAATACGAGATAAAAAACCGCTTGTCTTTATAAAAGGCAAGCGGTGAGAAAGACAAACAATAAAGGAGGAGGGTTAAATAATTAGTGTGCTTCTACTACTTTAGTTTTCTTCTGTGGTACCAGTAAGAAAATCAGATAAAGTGCAGTAATTGCAACGGTGTAACCAGTGAAGATTAGCCAGAATGATTTCCAGTCAACTGCACCATTGGTAGTATATAAATCAATGACCCAACCACTTAACATCGCACCTAAATAAGTACCAAAACCGTTCACTAAGGTCATAAACATACCTTGTGCTGTTGAACGATATTGCAATGGGATCTCTTTTTCTAAGAACAGTGAACCAGAGATATTAAAGAAGTCGAATGCACAGCCATACACAATCATTGATAATAATAAGACGATTTGTCCTAATGATGTGTAGTCGCCGTAAGCAAAGAAACCGAAACGTAAAATCCAAGCAATCATACTAAATAAAACAATAGTTTCGATTCTTACACGTTTTAGTAGCAGAGGTAGGAATAAAATAAAGACGACTTCTGAAATTTGTGAAATAGATAAGAATACGGAAGGGTAACGTGCAAAGAATGAATCATCTGCATTTGGAGATTGTGCAATATCTTGCAGGAATGGTACACCAAAAGTATTCGTAATTTGCAGTACAGATCCTAACAATGTTGCGAAGAATAAGAAAACAACGACATTTTTCTTTTTAAATACGTGCAAAATATTAGAAAGACTAAATGCTGCTTCTTCTGCTTTAGCTTCATTTTTGTCAATAGCTTTTGTTGCAGGTAAGAACATGGCAAAAATAGCGAGAATAATAGAAGCAATTGCAGCCACAAAGAGCTGGTGGTAGCTATTACCTAAACCTAAGAAGCTAATAACCCACATGGCCGCGATAAAACCGACTGTGCCGTAAACACGGATCTTTGGAAAGTAGTTGTTAGGTTCTAAATGTTTTTGCTCTAACAGTTCGAAAATGATGCTGTTTGCCATTGAGATACTAGGCATAAAGAACAACAAGTGCAACAAAGTCGCAAAGAATAGGGTGGTTACTGTTGTCATTTGCGACATTAACACTAATGCTAATGCGGAAAAAATATGCAGGGTAATAAATACTAATTTGCGGTTATTTATTTTGTCTGCAATAAATCCCATGATGACAGGTGCGATAAGTGAGGCAAGCCCAAGAGCACTAAAAATAAGCCCAACATCACTACCTTTAAAATGCAGTTCTCCAAAGAGGTACGAGGCGAATGTTACCAGCCAAGACCCCCATATAAAGAACTGGAGGAATGAGACAAGTTTTAATCTAAGTACGATATTCATCTGTTTTCCTATTAGCCTAGCAATCACCCGACATCATAATGATGATTGGTTAGTTTTAATTGCCCATAATGTTGGCTATAACGTTGTTTATTTCATATACATCTATAACTTCATTTCACACCGATTAATTGTCATCAAATTAAAAATTAACAACTAAAGAAGAGATAGACTAAATAACAAATTGAAAGTTTATTGCCGTGTTGCAGTATTGTTTTAAATGTGTACTTCTTGTTAGTTTCTTTCTTGGATAATAATGAAAAAATATTTCGACGAGAATTTATTATTTATCAATTCTGCTATCATATTTTCTGATGCCCATGATATGTAGGAATGTATTTGTGTAAAGAGACTTGAGTCACAATATAAATGAAACACATGATTATTTTTTTCTTATAACCGTGACTTCGTAAGGTATGGTGTGATCTTGATAAAAGTTTTTAAAAATAGCAATTTCTTACTCATAAAAAATATGAATTTGAGATGAAAATTTTTGAAAGCATAAAACGATTGATTTTTTTCTATTATGGAAATAAGAAACTCTTTGCTAATTGTAATACTTACAATTTAATAACATTCGATGATTTATTTCTTAATTGAGAAAAGAGAGTAAACGGTTGCGGGATTAATAATGAAGTAAATAGACAGAAGCCCATATAGGTAAGAATATAAATATGGGCTTTAAATCTTGTTAATTAAACAGTTCTTTCACTTGTTCTGGTGGTCTACCTAAACGAGCTTTATTATCGACAACGACAATAGGGCGCTCAATAAGCTTAGGATTTTTATGCATTGCTTGAATTAATGCATCTTGTGACGTTTCGTCAGCAAGTTTGAGTGTTTTATAGATCTCTTCTTTTGTACGCATTAATTTTCTTGCATCATCAAACCCTAGTGCTTTAAGAAGAGTTTTAATTTCTGTTACTGAAGGCGCAGTGTCTAAGTAGAGATTAATCTCAGGGGTTACTTGCATTTCTTCTAGTAAATGTAAGGTTTCACGGCTTTTTGAACAGCGTGGATTATGATAAATCGTCACTTTCTTGGTCATTTTGTCCCTTATTTAAATTGACTGTCTCTTTGCTGAATTTTTCTTAATTGGTCTATACGAGCATCAAAGCGAGCTTGATCATTACTGCCTAATTTGACTTGTCGGCTTGCATCACCTAAATAACGGATCGCCGTTTCAAAGTCACCTCTTAGGGCCAAATCTTCTGCATAAGCCGCTAATTCATGCGCTCTATCACCTTGTTTGGCTGAATTTTCTGCCATTAATTGCCAACCAATAGGATCGTTTGGGTTATCAAAGGTATAACGATAAAGTAGGCGGCTAGCTTCGTTATATTGCTTATTATGCATGTATGAGTTAGCTAAGTTGGCAATAAGGACATTGTTATTGGGCCTTTGTTTCAATGCCAGTTGTAATCTTGCTACCGCATCGCCTGCGCGATTTTGTTCTAAATCGATATCTGTCATGGCATCAATAAGCCAAATATTGTTAGGCTCTTTTTCTAACATAGGAGTGAGCAGTTTTCTTGCATCATCAAATTTGCGATCACGAGAATAGATCAGTATAAGCGCATAATTTGCAGCTGATTTTTCAAGAGCAGTACCTTGCTTAAACTGATCAAGTACCGTTTGTAATGCATTCTCTGATGTTGGATTTTTCGTCAGCATGGTTAATACACGCATTTTAGCAAATAGAAAGTCAGCTGACTGTGGAACCTGTCGAGCAGGATATTGGCTTGCTCGGCTTCTTGCATCGGATAAGCGACTATCGGGCAAGGGGTGCGTTAATAACATTTCCGGTGGTTTAGAGCTATATCGTACCTGATCAGCAAGAATTTGCATAAAATCAGGCATCCCTTTGGGATCAAATCCCGCACGATAGAGCGTCTGTATTCCGATACGGTCTGCTTCCTGCTCGTTCATTTGGGTGAAGGTGATCATATTTTGCTGCATACCCGCCATACTTCCTGTAAATGTTGCAAGGCCTGCATTTGGGTTTGCCATAAATATCAGAATAGAACCTAATACGCCGGCAACAGCAAGAGGTGTTGTTTTAGCCTGATCTTCCAGCATTCGTGCTAAATGACGCTGAGTAACATGCGTGATTTCGTGAGCCATAACAGAGGCTAATTCACTTTCAGTTTGGCTATATCGAAAGAGCGCGGAATGCAAAACAATGTTTCCCCCAAAATAAGCAAAGGCATTAATATTTGGGTTGTTAACTAAATAGAAGTGAAAAGGCGTTTTGACCGAGCTGGCGTTAGAAACGAGCTTTTGTCCTAAATTATTAATATAGTTAGAAAGTAATGGATCAAAAACTAATGGTGCACTATTTCGCAGTTGGCGAGTATAGTAATCACCCATAGCGATTTCTTGATTGATGCTTAATGTTGAACCTGCGGTAGTTCCCATATCAGGTAAAGAATCTTCAATATCAATCGCAGCATGCGCTGGCACTACTGATGTTGATAGCAACGCAGAAACAAGAAGCGCGACTAAAGGGGTTTTAAGTCTGAGTTTCATACAACTGTATCCTGATGGCTATCTTAACGAATAATTAATAATTAATGATGTATGATAGCAAAACCTAACGTAAAATCTGTCAAAAGATTATTGCTTATGTAAATGAATACATATAGCTCTATTGTTCTGATTATTATAAAGGATCTTTATTTTCATGCTGGACTTGCTTGTTCAATGGTACAAACGTCGATTTGCTGATCCACAAGTTATCGCCCTTGTGGTCATCTTGATTGCTGGCTTTTCAATTCTGTATTTTTTCAGTGGCATACTTGCTCCTTTATTAGTGGCAATTGTGCTTGCTTATCTTTTAGAGTGGCCAACGCATTTACTCGAAAAATTAGGATGTGCCCGTATATGGGCAGTATCGATAATTCTGACACTCTTTATCGGTATTAGTGCCATTGTTATTTTAATTTTAGCGCCAACCGTGTGGCAGCAGGGGATGACACTGATTTCAGATATCCCAAATATGATCAATAAGTTCAATGCATTTGCACATGAATTACCCGATCGTTTCCCAGCATTAATGGATGCGGGTATTGTTGATATGATGGCAGAAAACTTACGTAGTAAGTTCTCAACAGTGGCTGAATCTGTATTAAAAGTGTCTTTAGCTTCATTAATCGGAATTATTACACTGTCGATTTATCTTATTCTTGTTCCTTTAATGACGTTTTTCTTACTTAAAGATAAGCAACAGATGCTTAATGCAGTTCGCCGTGTTTTACCCAAAAACAGAATATTGGCAGCGCAAGTTTGGATTGAAGTTAACCAGCAAATTACCAATTATATTCGCGGTAAAGTCACTGAAATGATAATTGTAGGTGTTTTCACTTATTTTGTATTTGCATTCTTTGACTTACGTTACTCTGTATTACTTGCTGTTATCGTCGGTGTTTCTGTTTTAGTTCCTTATGTTGGTGCTGTTTTAGCGACGATCCCAGTTATTGTGATTGCATTATCTCAGTGGGGATTAGGCTCTGATTTTTGGGCGTTATTTATCGCCTATCTTGTTGTTCAAGGATTAGATAGCAATTTATTAGTGCCAATTCTGTATTCTGAAGCTGTAAATATGCATCCTTTAGTTATTATCTTATCCGTGATTATATTTGGTGGCATGTGGGGATTTTGGGGTGTTTTCTTTGCTATTCCATTAGCAACGCTGATAAAAGCTGTATTGCATGCACTACCTGATGAAATTGCGAATGAACAACATATAAAGAAAAGCTAAGTACCGTATTGAATGCATAGATAAAAAAACAGACAGCGTAAACTGTCTGTTTTTTTATCTATTCGAAGTTTTAATTATGGATGTTGAGCGAGATATTCGAGAACGATTTGATGGTGATTACTGGTTTTAAAGTTATCAAACACATGTTCGATAACACCATTTTTATCAATTAAGAATGTTGTACGATGAATACCATCGTAAGTTTTCCCCATAAATTGCTTTTCTCCCCAGATACCAAATTCTTCTGCAACTTTATGATCTTCATCTGAAAGTAATGTAAAATTTAACATCTCTTTTTCAGCGAAACGGGATAGTTTTTCTGATTTATCTGTGCTGATACCTAATACTTCAACTTTGGCCTTTTTTAATGTATCCATTTCATCACGTAAGCCACAAGCTTGTGTCGTACAGCCTGGTGTCATTGCTTTAGGGTAAAAATAAACGAGCACGCGTTGACCAGCGAAATCAGATAAATTAATTATTTCTCCATCTTGGTCGGGCAGACTGAATTGAGGCGCCTTTTCACCGGCTTTTAATGGGTTCATTTGGTCATTCTCCATTTTTTACTGTTTCATCATCAGACTATTTACGATACTTATTGTGCCTTGAGCATTTAGCTCTGTACATAATTGATTAAATTTCTCATTAATAACAATACCATGATCATCTAATGGATTATGCGCCGTAATTTGTATTTCTAAACGGGCAGGTGAGCCATCTTCTGAAGGATGTGTTTTAGATATTAATTCAGCGAGATTAAAATTATGCTGGCTAAATAAATTAGTAAAGCGTTCTACAATACCGGGCGCATCTTCAATATCAACCTTCGCTGCAATGGTAGAAGGATAGGTAATGGGAGCCCCATTTTTGGTTCTTTTCATGACGGTCAATAAATCAAGTTCCGCACTTTTA
Organism: Proteus penneri; assembly: GCF_022369495.1. NCBI lineage: Bacteria > Pseudomonadati > Pseudomonadota > Gammaproteobacteria > Enterobacterales > Morganellaceae > Proteus > Proteus penneri. The sequence continues at coordinate 1,805,737 of NZ_CP059690.1, read as the reverse complement.
ATCGGCAACAACGCTTCTAACTGTGCGATAGCGTTCCAGCCACCTGAGAGTAGCATGATAAACGTAAACTCTTGACCAAACATCGCAAGTCGGCTGTCCTCGATATTACATCCGCATTGGCTGACTAATTGTGTAATGGTATCAACAATACCAGGGCGATCAGCACCTAATGCAGTAATGACGAGAAAATGTTTATCAGGTATGGGCAAAATGAGGTTCCTTTTGACTTTCAGTTTATTCTTAACAGGTAAACACAAATTTTGATTTCTGCCAAGATCCCTTGCTCACTATCTTCAATTATTATATCTCTTTAATTCATATCAAAGAATATTAGCAAATTTCATTAGAAACCTAGAGTTAAGTAGTTTTCAATAGAGCAATGAATGAGTACCATTGAGTATACGTCTATCTCGGAGCAATGATTATGGTGAATAACGAATTTAATTTTACAGGCAGTATGGTGGCATTGGTTACACCAATGGACGCAAAAGGCAATGTTGACCGGGTTAGTTTACGTAAATTAGTTGACTATCATGTTAATGCAGGCAGTGCTGCCATTGTTTCTGTCGGTACAACAGGCGAATCTGCAACATTAAGTCATGACGAGCATGTTGATGTCGTTTTAATGACATTAGATATGGCTGATGGACGTATTCCTGTAATTGCTGGTACGGGAGCTAATGCAACATCTGAAGCTGTTTGGTTTACGCAACAGTTTGAAAATAAAGGTATCGCAGGTTGTTTAAGTGTAACGCCATATTATAATAAACCGTCACAAGAAGGCTTGTATCAGCACTTTAAAGCGATTTCTGAAAGCACTGCATTACCACAAATCCTGTATAATGTGCCGGGTCGTACTGGATGTGATTTATTGCCAGTAACAGTTGCACGTTTAGCCAAGTTGGATAATATTGTGGCAATTAAAGAGGCGACAGGGAACTTAAGTAGGGTTAGTCAAATCCAAGAGTTGGTTAATGATGATAGTTTTATCTTATTAAGTGGCGATGACGCATCATCATTAGACTTTATGCAACTTGGCGGTCACGGTGTTATTTCGGTTACTGCTAACGTTGCTGCGTCAGAGATGGTAGAATTATGTCGATTAGCAAATGCGGGTGAGTTTGCGAAAGCACGTGAACTTAATCGACGTCTGATGGACTTACATCATCAGTTATTTGTTGAACCTAATCCAATCCCAGCTAAATGGGCGTGTCAACGTATTGGGTTGATTGAAGACGCCACATTGCGCTTACCTATGACTCCGTTGACATCATCAGGTCAGCAAATTGTTGAGAAAGCGCTGTTAACAGCGGGAATACTGTAAAACTTAGGGAATTTTAATGGCAACACTATTGCATAAATCAAAGATTATGAAAGTCGCGGGTCTGTCGCTGGTGGTTTTACTGGCAGCCTGTTCAAGTGATCAGCGCTATAAACGTCAGGTCAGTGGTGATGAGTCTTATTTAGAGACGGCAGGGCTAAAGAATTTAGCGATTCCGGCGGGTATGGTGTTGCCTTTGCAAAATGGGGAATATGACATTCCAACCCCTAAAAAAACTGAACCTGTTGGTTTAGCGCTTGATATTCGTCCACCAACTCAAGCACTGAATCTGTTAAGTGGTTCACGCAGTGAAAACAATGCAGATAACAGCCGTTTGTTATTACCAAATTCACCAGAAAATACAACACTATACGAGCAAGTTAGCTCTATCTTAACAGAGAAAGGTGTTGCGATTGTTAAAAGTGATGCAGAGCAAAAAGAGATCCATACAGATTGGATCACATGGTTACGTGCTGATGAAAACGTACCTTTCCAAACACGTCAGCGTTTAGTGATTGCTCAGTCAGGTAATGTTATTTCGTTAACAGTGACTAACGAAGGTTTACGCCAAGGCGAAACGGAAATGACAGATCCGGATGAAGTGAAGCGTTACAATACTTTAATGCTTAACGAATTGGTTGATGGCTTAAACCGTATGCGTAATTTAAGCGAAAATACGGCAAGTAGTAGCTTACAAGGTATTATTGATGTTCAAAGTGGTAGTGATAATGCTGGCCTTCCAGTCATTATCGTTCGTGCTCCATTCGATGTGGTTTGGGATAGATTACCAATCGCATTAGAAAGTATTGGCATGAAGATGGGCGATCGCACACGTTCTAAAGGTTCAATAGAAGTAACCTATAAAGGAATGAGCAGTGCAAACTGGAGTGCATTAGGTGTTGATAGACCAACTGTTGATGAGGCGGATTATAAATTACAAGTCGGTGATTTAAATAACCGTAGTAGTTTACAATTTATCAGTGATAAAGGTAAACCATTAACACAATCACAAAATGATCAAATGGTTGCTGCACTGAAAGCCGCTTTCAGTAAGCCTGTTAAATAAGTATTATTTTTGAAAAATATGAGAAGCCGCACAATAAAGGTTGTGCGGCTTTTTTTATTATCTTAATTTAATGGTATTAATCTAAATTGAAATGTGTTTACAACAAGACAATTGGAACTATCAGATTAAACATCATTAATTGAATACTCTTTTAATGATAGGATTTAATTTAAAGTTATTAATAATATTAATCTTAATGCAATACGTTTAAATTTATGCAATATTGCCTCAATTCTTATTTTTAAATAAAAATAACAAAGCACTCTCTGACTATATGAAGGAGCATTTATGAGCGCTGGTGATATGATTATTCACTTGATATTAAGTGGGATACTTATTGTAGGTGTTTATCAATTTTATTTTTTTACTCAACGATATACATTGAGAGAAGTGAAAATTATTAATTCACCGATTGATGAAAAAATTCCTTTTTGGCCATGGTGGTCATGGATCTATAGCTTTTTATATTATCCTGCAATTTTATATCTTAATTGGATCATTCAAGACTCAAGACAATTTATTATGATTGTTTTTAGTTATATTGTTTTGTTAGTCATGCAAATGTTTTTCTTTATTGTATTCCCTGTTGCAACCCCAGCACATTGGCGTACCTTAAATCCGGGTAAAACTGCATCAGAGAAATTTCTTAAGTTCGTTCAGTATTTTGATGACTCATCAAACTGTTTTCCAAGTATGCATGTTTCTGTAGCAACACTCACTGCATGTCTTGCTTATGCAAGCTTAGGACCATGGGTTTTCTTATTCCCATTGTTTATTGCATTATCTTGCATGTTTACGAAACAACATTACTTAATTGATTTACCTGCCGGTGCTTTATTAGGTTGGTTTGCTTATGAGATCTACTGTTTTATTATTTAATTCAAGCATTACATTATTAAGAGATAATATGTGTATTTAAATATAAAAATAGATAAGAGATAAATCATCAAAACGTGTTGATACTAATATTGGTAACCAGATTAATTCTCCATAAAAAGAAATTAATCTGGTTTTTTATTATTGATTACGCTAAATAAGTGTAACCTCAAATAGACCTAGTGTTTACTAATAATATAATCTAAAAAATAGAAATAATATGGTGATATAATCTATAATTATTCTTATTCTGACTTTTTATATTTTCTGGCTTTATCAAACTACTTTTTATTAGTGCCATTATTTAATGGAATTAATTGAAATATGATTTCTAATGATGGTGTAGTTTTTAATAAAAAAACGTTGTGGATAGTGGATTATCGATGAGATTTTTTTTAGTGATAGTACTCACGTTTTAAAAGCTTTTTTATCTAATCTAGAGTAGAGTATGGGAAGCAAATTTCTTGTTAAACCTATCACATCTTTGGAGTGTGTCAGATGCAGAAAAAAGCTGAGTTGTATCGTGGAAAAGCAAAAACAGTCTATGCCACTGAATCTTCTGATTTTCTTATCCTTGAATTTAGAAATGATACATCAGCGTTAGATGGCCAACGTATTGAACAGTTTGATCGTAAGGGGATGGTAAATAATAAATTTAACTATTTCATTATGAATAAACTGGAAGAAGCGGGTATCCCAACGCAGATGGAACGTTTGCTTTCTGATAATGAAGTGCTAGTCAAAAAACTCGATATGGTACCTGTTGAATGCGTTATCCGTAATCGTGCAGCGGGATCATTAGTTAAACGTTTAGGTATCGAAGAAGGTACACTTTTAAATCCACCAATCTTTGATTTATTCTTAAAAGATGATGCCCGCCATGATCCTATGGTCAATGAATCTTACTGTGAAACCTTTGATTGGGTATCTAAAGAAAACCTCGCAGAAATGAAACGTTTGAGCTATAAAGCAAACGATGTCCTTAGCAAACTCTTTGATAAAGCTGGACTTATTTTAGTCGATTTTAAACTTGAGTTTGGTTTATTTCATGGCAAAGTTGTATTAGGTGATGAATTTTCTCCTGATGGAAGCCGTTTATGGGATAAAAATACCTTAGATAAAATGGATAAAGACCGCTTCCGTCAAAGTTTAGGCGGATTGATTGAAGCATACGAAGAAGTTGCACGTCGAATCGGTGTTTCTTTAGACTAAATACGCAAACGATTACGTCAAGTTAAACAAGATGTAAATAGAAAAGGTCAGCTTAAAGCTGGCCTTTTGTCTTAAGTAGTGCGTTTAAAATGGAGTGTATTAAACGAACATAACTCAGTAGCTATGTAGATAGCTTGATAAATAACGTTTAATAATAAAAAATTTATCGTAATCCTAAGCTTTCTAATAATTGTTTAATCTCATTATTAAGCGCAAGGCTATCAAGGTATTGATTAATCAGTGGCGTAGGCTGGATAAGCGCATACTTGCATAAAAATATAAGGAAATAGCCCACATACACATCGACAGCAGTCAGATTTTTGCCACAAATATAAGGATTGGCACTAGCTATCCCTGTTTCTAAACAATGAAAGGCTCGTTCAAAAGAACCAAACCCAGATGATTTTTGCTGTTCTTCATTAAGTTCAATACCAACCTCTTTCACTGTAAATGCGGATTCAATAGGACCAGCAGTAAAAAAGAACCAACGATAATAAACTGCACGCTCAGGTGAATTAATGGCAGGCGCAAATCCTTTTTCAATAAACTTATCTGCTAAATAAGCACAAATTGCCGCTGTCTCTGTAACCACGATTTCGCCATCAACTAATGCAGGAACTTTTGCCATAGGATTAATAGCAAGATATTCAGGGGTACGCATTGGTTCGCCATATTCTAATTCGACACGCTGATAAGGCACATCTAACATTTTTAAGAAAAGTTCAACAGTGTTACCGCGAGACATTGTATTAGTATAAAGGATAAGTTCATTCATAATATTTCCTTACTGTGTTGATTAATATGATGTTATTTAAACTGAAATAGCTAAATGAAGAACAGCAAGGAAGATATTACGCAAACATTGTGTCAATTTTTGTCAGGAGCCTCTTTTAAGATCTCTTTTTTCCAGCGTGAGAATAAATAACTTTTAGGGTAAGGCAAATTATCACTTAATACTTCATAAGAGATAATTCTATCAAGCCTAAAATGGCGATAGCTTTGGCGTAATTCACACCATGCAGCAATAACTTGAGAATCTTGAAAGTAGCCCACAGCAATAGGCCAAATAATTCGAGTGCTTAATTGTTTTTGGGCATCTTTATAATTTATTTGGGCTTTCTTTTCTTCGCGTAAACTAAAACGCATATCTTTAGCAATGGCATGATCAACTTCAATAATTTGGTGTGTGGGAACAAACAAGGTATTTTGTTCAAGCAATGTTTGATGTTGTGTTGTTACCACCGCATTGATTTTATTAATTGCCCGTAATGCAGAGTGACTTAATTCTTTATCTGTATTACTTTCTACCCAGCGTAATCCCAGAATAAGTGCTTCAAGTTCATTAATATCAAAGGCTAGTGGTGGTAGGAGTAAACCGGATTTTAGCTGATAACCTATACCTGCTTCACCCGTGATTTCAGCACCTTGATCACGTAAAGATTCAATATCTCGATAAATAGATCTGACACTAATTTGTAATTTATTTGCTAACACTTCTGCCGTTATCGGATAGTGATTCTCTTTTAAAATCTGCAATAAAGTGAGTAAACGTTGAGTTCGGGTCATTTAAGGTATCTATTTATTAGTGAAGAAAAACAGAAGCAAGATATAAGAATTCTATTATGAAATCATTAAGAAAGCCGTTTTAATTCCTTATGATGCTCATTTGTTCGTGGTGCTAACGAGTGCTATTTTACTCTGATAGTCTCTATTATCTTGCTCTTAAAAAATAGAGAATAGTGTTTGTAATTTTTTGTTATTATCTCAAATCAAGTGATAAATTTATTCATTATAAAGCTAAAATCATCTATTTAAACTGTGGGGATAAGTTATGCGTTGGAATGATCGCCGAAGAAGTGACAATGTTGAAGATAGAAGAGGGCAATCTTCCTCCGCATCTGGCGGTGGTAATCTCCCATTAGGATTAATTGCACTTTTACTGCGTACTAAATATGGTTTTGTAATAATTATTGTTTTAGTTATCGCCAGCTTTATGGGATTTGATTTTAACACATTAACGGGGAGCAACAATCAAGCCTCACAACGTAATGAGCAACAAACCGCACTTTATAATGAAGCTGCCGATTTTAGTAGTGTTATTTTAGCCAGTACTGAAGATTTTTGGCGAACAATTTTCGCACAAGCAGGAAAACAATATAGTGATCCTAAACTCGTGCTATATACCAATAGCACGACAACACAATGTGGAACTGGCACAAAAATAATGGGGCCATTTTATTGTCCCGCTGATCGAAAAATCTATCTTGATCTTTCCTTTTATAATGAAATGAAAAATAGCTTAGGTGGTGGTGGAGAATTTGCCCAAGGTTATGTGATTTCTCATGAAGTTGGGCATCATGTTCAGCATTTATTGGGTATCACTAATCAAATGCGTGAACAACAACAAATGGCGCGTTCGAAAGCAGAGGTAAATCGTTTATCCGTAAAATTAGAGTTGCAAGCAGACTGTTTTGCTGGAATGTGGGGACGTTTTATTGCGGGTGAAGGTCGTATTGATGAAAGCGATTTATTAACTGCGATCAAAACGGCGCAAGCGATCGGTGATGACAAGTTACAGAAACAACAGCAAGGTTATGTTGTACCGGATAGTTTTACACACGGCACGGCAGAACAGCGCAAGACTTGGTTTATGAGAGGCTATAACAGTGGTAGCATCAAATCTTGCGATACATTTGCTTCTTCGTCTTTGAACTAATACCATTCGTCGGTAACTATAAGATAATTAACGCTATAAAGCGAAAGGCTTAGGAACAAACATGAGTAACGTTGATCCCTCACTATTAATTTTGCTGGTTCTCGCAGGACTTGGCATTATTAGTCATAATATGACTGTAACGTTAGCTATGCTGGCTTTGCTAGTCATTAAAATCACACCATTAAACCAATATTTTCCTGTTGTTGAAAAATATGGCATGACCATCGGGATCTTAATTCTGACGATTGGGGTAATGACACCTATTGCAACGGGGCGTATTTCAGGACAAGAAGTGCTTAACTCATTCTTAAATTGGAAATCACTATTAGCGATTGCTATTGGTATTGCTGTTTCTTGGTTGGGCGCTAGAGGTGTTTCTTTAATGAATAACCAACCTTCAACGGTTGCCGGCTTATTAGTAGGAACGGTTATTGGAGTAGCGCTTTTTCGGGGTGTACCTGTTGGGCCATTAATTGCAGCTGGTATTCTTTCATTGTTAATCGGTAAATCCTAGCTGTGTCATTTTCCCATTTACATCAATATCAGCAAAAATTAGCTCAATTAGGGCAACGCCAATTACTGTTATTAGCGGGTAAACCTGCATGGCAAACAGAACAAATCCAGCAAATTATCCAATTATGCCAAGGTGATTGGATAACGATTTCCTCCAGTAAGCCTAATGCAATTTTACCTGATCATGCTATTCGCCTATTAGGGCGTGAGTTCTTACATGCTGTTTTTGATGCTAATGAGGGATTTAATACCGATGCTTTAGCGATGTTAACGGGCACATTAAAAGCCGGTAGTTTATTGATCTTGTGCTTACCCGATATTGAGAATTGGGATAGCTACATAGATAACGATAGTCAGCGCTGGAATGATGCTCAAGGTGTACTTTCAACACCAAATTTTATGGAATGGCTAAAAGATATCACGTTAGGTGATAGTCAAGTGATTGTATGGCAACAATCAACGCCATTTAAATTACCCACATTGATTGAAAAAGCTAAACCTTGGGCGCTTCCACAGGGTAAACCGACCACAGAACAGCAAGTTATTTTAGATAAATTGCTCCTATCGACATCGGGTGTTTGGAGTGTTATTGCACCAAGAGGTCGAGGAAAATCAGCGCTTGCTGGTATGTTTATCGAGCAATATCAAGGAAATGTATTGGTATGTGCGCCAGCTAAAAATAGTACAGATGTTTTATCTTCACACACCAACAAAGCTATTTCATTTTATTCCCCTGATAATTTATTAGCGCAGTGTATAAATAACGAAATTCAAAGTGATTGGCTGATTATTGATGAGGCGGCTTCTGTGCCCATTGCACAATTAGAAGCGTTGTGTGGTTACTTTCCTAATGTATTAATGACAACCACAGTACAAGGTTATGAAGGAACTGGCCGCGGTTTTATGCTTAAATTAGGAGACAACATTCCTAATTTGCGTACCTATCAATTACAAATACCTATTCGTTGGGCTAAAGATTGCCCATTAGAAAATTGGCTTAATCAGTTGTTACTGCTTGATGAGCCAGAATACAATTTTGATTGTCAGCAACAAGGTGATGTCGATATCCAACAGCTTCAAGGAAATTGGCATAATAATATTCCACAATTACATGGTTTTTATCAACTTCTTACTAGTGCGCATTATCGAACAACACCACTTGATCTACGACGTTTACTTGATGGTCGAAAACAGCGTTATTGGTCAGCATCAATCAATAAAAAGATCGTAGGTGCTGTGTGGTGTATCGAAGAAGGGGGATTACCTTTCAAACTTGCTCACGATGTTTGGTTAGGTATTCGTCGGCCTAGAGGTAATCTGGTTGCTCAATCATTAGTCACCTATGGTTTAACGCCGGATGCGATGTGTTTAAACTCATTGCGTATCAGTCGTATCGCTGTTTTACCTCAATATCGGCGCCAAAAAATTGCTGCGACTTTGATTGCTAATATTGTAAAAGAGAGTCAAAAACAGGCTGTTGATTATCTTTCAGTGAGCTTTGGTTACACTGAGACATTAGTGCAGTTTTGGATGCAATGTGGTTTTCAAATAGTACGACTGGGGGTACATAAAGAGGCAAGTAGCGGATGTTATACCGCAATGGCGATTTATCCACTAACTGAAAAAGGCGAACAATTATTGTGCTCGTCTTTAAGTGCCTTTGCTTTGCAATATCAGCAGATAGAACGGCAAACAAAGCTCTGCTTAGCAGATAAGTCAATACCAAGTCATAGTGCGACAGCACAAGACAATTGGTTAATGATGGCGGGTTTTGCCTTTGCTCATCGTTCAGTTCTTACTGTTTATGAGAGTGTTGCTAACTTTCTGGTCGGTTATGAGCAACACTATCCGTTATTAGTCGCTTTTTTTGTAGACAATAAATCAGTTGAACAGTGTGTGGCTGAGTTTTCTTTATCAGGAAAAAAGGTCTTAACCAAGCAATTAAGAGAGCAATGTGCGCAATTAATGGCTGAAAAAGATGCTCAATTAACATCGCGTTATCAACAATGGTTATCTACTTATTCTCATCCTTCTTGTTTTGATTTTGTTTAGGCCAATCATCTTCATCATCCCATTTATCATTAAAATCACGATGTGGAGGCAACTTCCGCTTATTTTTAAGAAATTGCTTGGGATCGATTTTGTTCATATCTTTAATAGCATTAATAATAATTCCTACTAAAAGAATTAAAATTACCCACCAATAGTCAGCAAACCAGTGCATAAATAAGCCTTATATTTTAAAATTGTTGTTGAGAATGAGGATCTTTTTTATTTGGTCTATAAAATAACGCAATCAATAAAGCATAGGTTGGAAAAACACAGCATGAAACGGGTATTACTAATTATAGCAGGTTGGTTATGTGTTGGATTAGCCACATTAGGTGTTATTTTGCCTGTGTTACCTACTACACCTTTCTTATTACTTGCGGCATGGTGTTTTTCTCGTTCGTCAAAGCGTTTCCATTATTGGTTACTTTATCGCTCTTGGTTCGGTCCTTATTTACGATATTGGCAAACTTATCGCGCTATGCCTAAAGGGGCAAAACCTAAAGCTATTTTAGTGATCTTAATTACCTTTGCAATTTCACTATGGTTTGTGTCTATGCTTTGGGTCAGGATCTTATTACTGATAATCTTAGGTTGTTTATTGATCTTTATGTGGAGACTTCCTGTTAATGATCAACAAGAAGCTCCATATGAAAAATAACATTATTCAGGCAAAATAATGTAACGAGCAAATATCTCGTCAAGATTAGCTAATAGCCACTGTTTACCATCAATATTCTCTTCTTCTAACACAGATTTTAGAATATCAGGTGTATAAGCAAGAGACGCTTCATGAGATAGAGGCCAATAACTGATATGCCAAGGTTCGTAAGCAATATCGCTCTCTTTATGAGTAAAAGGGCGATAAAAATCATACGCTGACATATTTTCTGTTAACCATTCATTAAGTTCTGCAAAATAGCCACCATCCTCGTATTCCCAAGGTTCTAATTGTAATGACTGGCCTTCAGGTAAACGAAAAGGATCATAAATATCAATCTCAGTACCCCAATGATGACGACTTGCACCAGGTAATGCTGACCACTTTAAAATCGCGATACAGCGTTCACCTTCTGATAATGCATGAATATCTATTGGTTGACTTTGTGCATCTAAAACAGGGCGAGTGCCTTCAAATTTGCCATTCCATATTGCTAATTGGCGATTAAAATCACGGAAAGAGCTGGCTGGCATTAATTTAAAGCCAGCTTTCGTGGCTTGTTGTTGTAATGCTAAAAAAGCCTTAGTGGCATTAAATTGTAAGCGATGCTGACCGGATAAAGTGACTAAATGGTCAGTAGAACGGCCTGTTAGCATTAAAGGCGTTATCATAAAATAAGTTGCTCCATAACCCGCTGATAAATTCGACTAAGTTGTTGTAAATCGGCTGCATTAACGCATTCATTAACTTTATGAATTGTTGCGTTAACTGGGCCTAACTCGACAACTTGCGCTCCCATTTGGGCAATAAATCGACCATCAGAAGTCCCTCCACTGGTGGAGAGTTCTGGTTCTAAATTGGTGTAATGTTTAACGGAGTAACATACAGCTTCAAGTAATTTTCCTTGCCCAGTAATAAAAGGCTGACCAGATAAAGACCATTCCAGCTGATAGCGAAGTTGGTGTTTTTGTAATAACGCCTCTGTACGTTGGCGAATTTCTTCATCTGTAATAGCCGTACTAAAACGGAAATTAAATTGAATAAATAGCTCACCAGGGATCACATTATTACTGCCTGTACCGGCATGGATATTGGCAATTTGCATTGTGGTCGCCGGGAAAAATTCGTTACCTTCATCCCAAACCGTATTAATGAGTTCTTGGATAAAAGGAGAGGCAAGATGGATAGGATTCTCTGCAAGGTGAGGGTAAGCGACATGACCTTGTACACCTTGAATAATTAAATTTGCTGTTATTGAGCCTCGACGACCATTTTTTACCATATCACCTAAATGATGTTGGCTCGAAGGCTCACCCACAAGGCAATAATCGAGGCGTTCGCCACGTGACATTAAAGATTGTACGACTTTCACCGTACCATCTGTGGCTTTAGCTTCTTCATCTGAAGTAATTAAAAAAGCAAGCCGTCCACGGTGATCCGGATAAGAGTGAACAAAACGTTCAGCCGCGACAATCATGGCAGCAAGCGAGCCTTTCATATCTGCTGCTCCGCGCCCATATAACATTCCATCACGAATAGATGGTTCAAAAGGCGGGTTATCCCACAAATTAGGATCACCTGTTGGTACAACATCAGTATGACCAGCAAAAGCCAGTGTTTCACCTTCACCACCACGACAAGCCCAGAAGTTTTCAGTCTCACCGAAAGGCATTCTTTCAATCGTAAAACCAAGAGGAGTTAGCCTATCGATAATCAATTGTTGGCAACCTTGATCGTCAGGGCTTATCGAAGGGCGTGAAATTAATTGTTGTGCAAGTTCAATAACAGGACAGGACATAAATATTAGGCTCCTGTAAAGGTCAAATAGTCATTGGTATTAAAACCGACAATAAAACGGTTATCTGATGAGACAAGAATAGGGCGCTTAATGATGGCGGGTTTATCTAACATCAACGAGATTGCAGAGGTAACATCAGTGATTGCGTTTTTTTCTTCATCGGATAATTGGCGCCAAGTTGTTCCTCTTTTATTCACAAGTGTCTGCCAATCTAAATTTTCTGTAAAGGTGCGTAATAATGCTTCCGTCAAACCCTCTTTGCGGTAATCATGAAACGCGTAAGGAATATGATTATCATCTAACCATTTACGCGCTTTTTTGATGGTATCGCAATTTTTTATGCCGTACATGGTATATGTCAGGTTTGTCGTGGACATGATATTTTCCTTATATGACAATACGTAATATTAGTATTGATGAGAATGAGTGTTATACAATTCCAAAATAACAGCTTTTGGTGTAGTGAAAAATCCTATTTACATTATAAAATATATCGGATATTAAACTGTCACGTTAGTGTAACGAATTGTGTAGCGTAGGGTAATATAAATACGAATAAAGATTTCCGTTGGTAAAAGAAAATATGAAAAGTATTTCACTGAGTCTTATATTGCTTTTACTCTCTTCTTTTAGTTGGGCTGATGAAGAACAAGATGACCCAAAAGTTGATGAGTATAAAATAGCCTTAGAGGCCTTTTTTAACAGTGATTATTTATTGTGTTTGGGCGAAGGGAAATGGCCTGTCTACAGCAATGAAGATGATGCACCATGGGTTTTAGAAAGAATGCATGCATTAGTTGAAGCAGGATTGATTGAACAAACCGAAAATGGAGAAGAATGGGTGTTTAATCTTAGTGATAAAGGACGTAAAGCTTGGCAACCTTATCAAGACTTCTGCTATGGTCACCTTTTTATTAGTCAGATAAAAGAAATTCAGCCAATAGACTCAGGTAAAAGTAAAATTTATTTCTATTATGGTGTAAGAGGTATCCCTTCATGGGCAACCAATGAGGAAATACAATCCGCCTTTAGCGAACTTGATATTGTGATTAATGGAATAAATCGAGAGCTGTATCAGCTTAATATCGAAAAATTACCTGATAACCATTTTAAAGTATTGAGTTATCCAGTACCGATTGAGTAATACATGATTTAACATAAATTTAAATGGAATGTTAAAGCGATATATCTTATTACCCCGACCCAGTGTCGGGGTAATACGTTTAGTACTGATGCTTAATAAGAATAAGACTGGCAGCTAAACGAGACGTGACTTGCAATTTCTTTAAAATATTACGAATGTGAACTTTCACTGTTTCTTCTGAAATAAATAAATTTTCAGCAATTTGCTTATTTTTCATTCCAGCAGACACTTCATGAAGTACATCCAACTCTCTTTTAGTCAATGCTGAAAGTGGATCAGAATAGTTTTGTCTAAGCTGAATATATTGCCACACTCGCTCACTATAAACCGGATGCCCAACAGCCGCTTTGCGTAGGCTAAGTAATAGCATATCTAACTCACACTCTTTTAAGAGATAACCGTTTGCGCCTGCATCCAACGCAGCGTAAACATCATTACGTGAATCAGAAACGGATAAAACAAGAACATAAGATGTTAAACCAGAGCGACGAAGTGTTCGAATAATATCAATACCTGAACGCCCTTGTAGATTTAAATCCATCATAATTAAATCTGGATTTAACTGTTTTGCAGCGGTTACCGCCTCTTGAGCATTGCCACTTTCGCTTACTACGACAAAATCTTTGTCTTTTTCTAGCAATAGCCGTAATCCATATCTCATGATAGGGTGATCATCCACTATCATAATTGAGTAGCTAGGCATAACCCCTCTCCCTAAAAAAAATAATAATGTGCGTAATCTTTCCAAGCGCAGAAAATAAAAAAGTAAATTCCAAATGAGGAATAAAAATTAGAATCAGACATCTTATTAAAACAATAAGAAAATAAAATTGACGGTTGGCAATATTACACCAATTATTGTTACGGGTAAAAAAGAAAATAACCGAAAAGACTAACAAAAAATCTAACTCTATAAAATCTTTATAGTTACAATGAGTTGTAAAGAAGAGAGCCTATATTAAAAATAATCAACAAGTGAAAACAGTTATTGTTTTTTTAAACTATATAAAAAATTTAATTATTTTAAATGTTAATTTAATACCTGGTAAATAATAAACAAATATTGTCTTTTTTCTGTTCGAGTTTATTACAGCGATGAAATTAAATAGTGTTAATAGTATACCTATAACTAGGTATTAATTGTTTCTAATAAATCAAGTTTACTAATTTGAAAAAAGTGTCGTAGCCGTCATGATTTAACGCTCCATTACCATTATACTAACGAAGCCCTTACCCTATTGATACAAAGGATATGAAGATGGAAGACAAATTAAAACAAAGCGCTCTAGATTTTCATGAATTTCCCGTACCTGGCAAAATCACAGTAACACCAACAAAACCACTCATAACCCAACGTGATTTAGCATTAGCTTATTCACCAGGCGTCGCTGTTCCTTGTTTAGAAATTGCAGCAAATCCTCTTGCTGCTTATCGCTATACGGCAAAAGGTAACCTTGTCGCGGTGATTTCAAATGGTACTGCGGTACTCGGACTTGGAAATATCGGCGCTTTAGCAGGTAAGCCTGTAATGGAAGGTAAAGGCGTTTTGTTTAAGAAGTTTTCTGGCGTTGATGTTTTTGACATTGAAGTTAATGAAACAGATCCTGATAAACTTGTTGATATTATTGCGTCATTAGAGCCAACATTTGGTGGTATTAACCTCGAAGATATTAAAGCACCAGAGTGTTTCTATATTGAGAAAAAACTGCGTGAGAGAATGAATATTCCTGTATTCCATGATGATCAGCATGGTACAGCGATTATTTCTACAGCCGCTATTCTCAATGGCTTGCGCATTATTAAAAAAGAGATTAGCAAAGTAAAATTAGTGGTATCAGGAGCGGGTGCCGCGTCAATTGCGTGTATGAATTTATTAGTTGCTTTAGGGTTAGCACGCGAAAACATCACAGTATGTGATTCTAAAGGGGTTATCTATCGTGGCCGTGAAGCTAATATGGCAGAAACCAAAGCTGCTTATGCGATTGAAGATAACGGCACTCGTACATTAGATGATGTTATTAATGATGCTGATATTTTCTTAGGTTGTTCAGGGCCTGGCGTATTAACGCAAGAAATGGTCAAGAAAATGGCTCGCGATCCACTTATTCTCGCGCTTGCAAATCCAGAGCCTGAAATTTTACCACCACTAGCAAAAGCGGTACGTTCTGATGCAATTATCTGTACTGGTCGTTCTGACTATCCAAATCAGGTTAATAACGTATTGTGTTTCCCCTTCATCTTCCGTGGTGCATTAGACGTTGGTGCGACGACAATTAATGAAGAGATGAAACTTGCTTGTGTTCATGCGATAGCCGAATTAGCGTTAGCTGAACAAAACGAAGAAGTCGCTTCAGCGTATGGTGATCAAGAGCTTTCTTTTGGCCCAGAATACATTATTCCAAAACCATTTGATCCACGCTTGATTGTGAAAATTGCGCCAGCCGTTGCAAAAGCAGCAATGGATTCTGGTGTTGCAACACGCCCAATTGAGGATTTCTCTGCTTATATCGAACACCTTAATGAGTTTGTTTATAAAACGAACTTATTTATGAAACCTATTTTCTCTCAAGCGAAAAAAGAGAAAAAACGTATTGTGTTAGCAGAAGGGGAAGAAAACCGCGTACTGCATGCAACTCAAGAATTAGTCACATTAGGATTAGCCTCACCAATCTTAATTGGTCGCCCTAGTGTGATTGAAATGCGTATTCAGAAATTGGGTTTACATATTAAAGCGGGTAAAGACTTTGAAGTGGTGAATAATGAAAATGACCCACGTTTCAAAGAATATTGGCAAGAATATCATCAAATTATGAAACGTCGCGGTGTATCACAAGAGCAAGCTCGCCGTGCAATGATTGGCAATCCAACACTTATTGGCGCCATTATGGTTCGCAGAGGTGAAGCAGATGGTTTGATTTGCGGTACAGTAGGGAGCTATGCAGAACACTTCGAAATCTACAAAAATGTGTTTGGTTTACGTGAAGGTATGGAAACGGCAGGAGCAATGAATGCCCTGTTATTGCCAAGTGGTAATACTTTCATTACAGATACTTATGTTAATGAAGATCCAACAGCCGAACAACTCGCCGATATTACTCTGATGGCAGCGGACACCATTCGCCGCTTTGGTATTGAACCAAAAGCAGCGCTAGTTTCTCGCTCAAGTTTTGGCTCTTTTGATAGCCCATCATCAATTAAACTTAGAAAAGCATTAGAGATAATCAAACAACGTGCACCTGAATTAGAAATTGATGGTGAAATGCATGCCGATGCGGCATTAGTAGAGTCTATTCGCCGTGATGTGATGCCAGACAGCCCATTAAAAGGCTCTGCAAACTTGTTAGTTATGCCAACAATGGAAGCGGCACGTATTAGCTATAATTTACTACGTGTAACGAGTTCTGATGGTGTGACCGTAGGTCCAGTATTAATGGGTGTTGCTAAACCAGCTCATATTTTAACGCCAATTGCGTCAGTACGTCGTATCGTAAATATGGTGGCATTAGCTGTTGTTGAAGCTCAGGCTCAATCTCAAAATTAATTGTAACTAATTAAATAATTTCATCCATAAAGCGCCTTTTATTAGGCGCTTTTTTTATACTCTTGGAATAGATATAAAATATCAAATGCAAATTAATATAAGAATGATATTGATAATTATTAGCAATAATATTAACCTGTTCGTCTAACCAAAGTAGGTATATATAACTAATAGGATGATTATGTTTTTCTCAATATTAAAAAGGATCTTACTACTAGTCTCATTAATAAGCCTTTCAGCATGTCATTCGATAGAAAAACAACCGGTATCAACCCTAGATTTAGAAATTATTCAGTCGGCAAACATCATTGATACTCAGACAGGGCAATCCATCACGGCAGATACATTGTTAACACGATTAGCAAGTCAAGCACGTGTGATTATTGGTGAAAAACATGACAATGCTTATCATCATGACATTGAATATTGGTTAATGACAGAACTGCCTAAAAAACGCCCTCAAGGCGCGGTTTTACTTGAGATGCTAACACCAAGTCAGCAATCATTAGTTGATAACACAAAAAAACGTTATTCAGGCTCAGAATACCTACGGGATGAGCGATTAATGGCGGCATTAAAATGGAATTCAGGTTGGCCTTGGAAATGGTATGGCAATATTGTTAAAGCAGGGCTAAGCGCTGATTATCCTTTATTAGCGGCAAATATTGATCGCAGTGAAATATCTAGTGCGTATAAAAATCCACCTATTATTGATGGTGTACATTCAACTGATACAGCTGTTCGTCAACTTATTCAAAAAACAATCAAGCTTTCTCATGGTGGTGAGCTTGATAAAACACAAGCAGAAAAAATGACAGTTATTCAGCAATTGCGTGATCGTGCAATGGCGAAAAGTTTATTAGATGCGCCGACACCCGCACTTTTAATTGCTGGCTCTTTTCATGCCACAAAAGTAATGGGTGTACCTTTGCACGTTGCTGATTTAGCACCGAATGAAAATGTGACAGTCGTGATAATGATGGAAGAGGGAAGTGATATCACTTCAGCTCATGCCGATTATCTTTGGATAACACCTGTCGCATTACCTTAATTTATTGATAACACGAATATGCTTATTTCCTCTTTTATGGATCAAATGCCGAAATTTCAGCTTTATAGTTCTAAAGCATTTATTTTGGCTATCGGTATACATGCTGTTTTTGTCATGGCTTATTTTTATTTCAATAAAGAGAATACGGTATTTATACAAGAGCCTGAAGTAGCTGTAATGATGAGCTTAAGTGAAAACGTACAAGCAATCAGCGATGAAAAACAGATTGTAGGCGCCGATCAACAACTGGCGGTGGCAAGCCAAAAAAAGGTAGAGCAAGATATTGCTGAAAAGCAGCATGATCTGATTGTGAATGAAAATGCTGATATTTTGATCGAAAAACCTAAAAAAAGGGTCAATGTAGAGCAAACTGCTAAAGTAGCCCCTGTTACTTCTCCTGTAAAGCCAGCACCTACCATTAGTGAAAATGTGTCTAGCCAATCAGCACCTTCAAGTAGCCGCTCTGCGGCAAGACAGCAATCTAGTGATGTTAGTGCAAATTATGACAGTGATTCGGATAGTTCAGAAAGCGCATTAGCATTATGGCAAGCTAAAACAAAAGGACATCTTAATCGCTATAAAGCCTATCCTGAAGAAGCAAAAAGCAAAGGGAGAACGGGGATTTCTAAAGTGCGCTTTATTGTTGATGAACAAGGTTATGTCATATCGAGTGAACTAATTCTCAGTAGTGGTGTGCGTTCTTTAGATAGAGAAGCGCAAAGAGTACTCAAACGTGCTGAACCCTTACCGGTACCGCCTCTTGAGTTATTGTCGAAAGGTAAAATAATGGTTGAAATGCCAATTGAGTTTTCTACACTAACATTCTAACGACAGGTTAAAAAGGAAATAAACGTTATGCTAGTCGCAACCAAAAAACGGATGACGTTGCAATTAACGAGTGCGATCATAGCATTGTTAATTTCAACAACACCTGCATTGGCTCAAAATCAAAAGGACTCCCTAGTGACGCCACCAAAAGCAAATAAAGTACCTCATGTGATGACAGAACATGGAGATACGCGTACTGACAATTATTATTGGCTAAGAGATGATTCACGTAAAGATCCTAAAGTGCTTGATTATCTTAATGCTGAAAACGCCTATACCGAATCCGTAATGAAAGAAGGTAAGGCCTTAGAAGAAACACTCTTTAATGAAATGGTGAGCCGCATGGCTCAAAATGATGAGTCTGTGCCTTACATTTATAATGGTTATACTTATCGTACTATTTACCAAGAAGGTAAAGATTTTCCTATTTATCAGCGTAAACCAGTTAATAGCGAGAGTGAATGGGAAGTTCTCGTTGATGGAAACGAACGTGCTAAAGGGCATGAGTTCTATCAATTAGGTGATTTGACTATCAGTCCAGATAACAAACGTATAGCGATTGCTGAAGATAAAGAAGGGCGCAGAAACTATAATGTTGCCTATAAAGATTTGTCAGATAGCACATGGAAAGAGAATGTGTTAACCAATATCTCAGCAAACTTAGTGTGGGCAAATGATAGCAAAACACTATTTTATGTTGATAAAGATCCGCAAACGCTACTGCCTTATCAAATCTATCGCCATCAATATGGCACTGATCGCAAACAAGACGTCAAAATCTTCGAAGAAAACGACGATCGCTTTTATACATGGATGGGTAAAAGCAAATCTGAAGATTACATTCTGGTCTCTATTGAAAGCTCAACAACCTCAGAGTCTCGTTTAATTGATGCGAATGCACCAGAAAAACCAATGGTTATCTTCTCTGCACGTCAAGAAGGGCGCGAATATGATATCGACCATTTTAATGGTGAATTCTATATTCGTTCGAATCATGAGAGTGAGTTGTTTGGTCTTTATAAAACGGCATCAATCGATAAACCTTGGAAAACCGTCATTGCACCACAAAAAGATGTCGATTTAGAAGGTTTTGATCTGTTTAATCGCTGGTTGGTTGTGGAAGAAAGAAAACAAGGTCTAGTCTCATTGCGTCAGATTGATTGGAAAACAGGTCAATCAACTAATGTCACGTTTGACGATCCTGTTTATATGGCATGGTTAGGATTTAACCCTCAAGCAGATAGTGAAGAGCTTCGTTTTGGTTATACATCCATGACAACACCATCTTCAACTTATCAATGGAATATGCAAACACATCAAAAGAAACTGCTTAAACAGCAAGAAGTGAAAGGTTTTGAACGTGATTTGTATGAAAGTGAGCGCATTTGGGTAAAAGCACAAGATGGTGTTGAAGTTCCCGTATCATTGGTTTATCGCAAAGACTTATTTAAGAAAGGTGAAAATCCTATCTTAATTTATGGTTATGGCTCTTACGGGAGTAGCATTGATCCATCATTTAGTTCTCCTCGCTTAAGTTTGTTAGATAGAGGTTTTGTCTATGCGATTGTTCATGTCCGTGGTGGTGGTGAATTAGGTAAGCGTTGGTACAACCAAGGTAAAATGGAACATAAAGTTAATACGTTTACTGACTTTATTGATGCCACTAAATACCTAATTGCAGAAGGTTACGGAGCACCTAAACACGTTTACGCTATGGGTGGCAGTGCGGGTGGTTTATTAATGGGCGCTGTTGTGAATATGGCACCAGAATTATACCGTGGTGTGGTATCCCAAGTTCCATTTGTTGATGTTGTGACAACCATGCTCGATGCTTCAATTCCTTTAACAACAGGAGAATATGAAGAGTGGGGAAACCCTGCCGATAAAGACGTTTATTTCCGCTTAAAATCATATAGCCCATACGATAATGTCGTTGCTAAGGCTTATCCTCATTTATTAGTCACAACAGGATTACATGATTCACAAGTACAATATTGGGAGCCTGCGAAGTGGGTTGCTAAATTACGTGAATTAAAAACAGATAATAACCTACTATTACTTGATACTAATATGAGTGCAGGGCATGGTGGCAAATCAGGACGTTTTAATCGCTTACGTGATACCGCAAAAGAATATGCCTTTATTCTGATGTTAGAACAGCCTGAAGTCTATTTTAAAACTCAAAATATAAAATAGAATAATCGGTATAATAAATCAGTTTAATAATTTAGCCTGTCTCTCTTTAAGAGAGACAGTGCTATTATTTAAAACGAATATAACAATAATAATATTTTCTAGTTTAATAACTTTATATAAAGCAACGTGAGCCTATTTAAAGAAAAATAAAGAATAGGTTTATTATGAAATTTACAAGGAAAATTCTTAGCACTCTTATTTTATTTTCGAGTGTTAATCATTTTGTCATCGCATCTGAAACAGATAAAGCAGTTCAATTTAGTAGTTTAAAAGTTTCATCAGCACAAAAAGAAACGCCAGAACAAAAAGCATTGGGAAAACCAGGGGCTTATAGCGCTATTGGTGAAATTAATAATCTTGAATCTGTAGAACAAGCATTACGTTCAACGCCAGGAACGTATACTCAAATGGATGTAAGTCAACCGGGCGTTAGTGTCAATATTCGCGGGCTTAGTGGTTTTGGGCGCGTGAATATGATGGTGGATGGTGTCACACAAACGACATATAGCACATCCCCTAGTCAAATTAGTCATGGCGGTCAACCATATAACCAATTTAATAGCATGCTTGACCCAAACTTTATTATTCAAGTGGATATTTCGCGCGGTCAACAAGATGGTGAAAATAGCATTAATGCGTTGGCGGGTAGCGCTAACTTTAAAACCATTGGTGTCGAAGATGTTTTATTTAAAGGGAATTCATGGGGAGTAAGAAGTAAAGCTGCTGGTGGCACGAATGGTCTTGGGTATAACGGTATGATTGCTTTTGCAGGGCAACGTTCTCTATTTAATGATGATGGTTCAGTTGGCGCAATGCTTGCTTTAAGTGGGCATAAAATAGAATCGTCTTATAAGAATGGTGCAGGATTTAATAGTGAAGAGTTTGCCATTAATAAACACTTTAATCAAAAACCACACTCAGAATTGGCGAAAATTAATATTAAACCTAATGATTCTCATGAATTAGAATTAAGTGGTCGGTTTTATAATAATAACTTTAATCGACGTAAAATTGATGCTAAAGATTATTATGCAAAATATCGCTATACGCCATTAAATGACCTTTTTGATAGTGAAATTCGTTTAAGTCACAGCCAAGCCTCTCAAAAATTTGAAGGTGATTCTTTAATGAGCTTGCGTAATGCAAATGCAGAAAATATCTCTGATTCATTAGTGGCTAAAAATACCAGTCGCTTTAATTACGGCGAATTGGATATGGCATTTACATTAGGCTCAAAGTTAATGTTTACAGAATATAAACGTAGCGTTATTGCACCATCAACAGATGCTTGGCAAGCAAACAATATGGTTGAAAATAACGTATTTGCACCTCAAGGGAAAAATAATTTAACCAGCTTCTTTTCACAAATGAAATTTGAATATGATATTTATACGCTAAATTTCAATTTAAATTATGTGGATTACAATATAAAAGGGCATAAACCAGCGTGTGCTAGCCGTGATGCATGTTTCCCTGAAGGTGCAATGGATCTTAATCGCCATGATAGAAATTGGGAGCCGGGAATGCTAATTGCAGCTGAAATTATTCCTGAATTTCAGCCCTTTGCAAGTTATGCTCACACTATGAGAGCGCCAACTTCACAAGAGATCTTCTTTGCCAATGAAGGCGGTGCTTCAATGAACCCATATTTAAAGAGTGAAAAGGCTGATACATTCCAACTTGGATTTAATAGTTATCGTCCTGATTTAATTGTTGAAGGGGATAGCTTACGATTTAAAGGATTGTGGTATCACACCAAGATCAAAAATTATATTTCTAGTGAATCTTTTATAGTGTGTAAAGGAGGGATCCGTTGTAGAGCTGATGATTCATTAACATTGGATGACTACGCCAATATGGAAAATGACGGTAACATTCATCTTCATACTAACAGTATCGATCCTGTGACTTTGCGTGGTTATGAGCTACAAGCTAATTATGATGCAGGGATATTTTACGCTAACCTTTCCTATAGTGATCAACGCACTTCACAACCCACATCAATTGCGAGTTTAGATTTTGGACAAACTCCTGCTTCAGAACTTCCTAAATATTATGCCACTATTGATACTGGTGTTCGCTTCTTTGATGACCAGTCATTAGAATTAGGTACGGTGATCCAAATAACAGGTAAATCGCGTAAATCAGCACCGGAAGGGGTAGACTACGATTTAGGTATAGTACCTATGGTTGAACAAGAAAAAATCCCAACGATAATTGACGTTTACAGTAATTATCAAATTAATAAAAATGTCTCATTGAAATTTGCTGTGCATAATTTAATGAATAAAAATTATTCTAATGCACTTGATAGAAGTAATTCAGCGCCAATTATGCAAGATCCGGGTGCTAACACTCAGACGGCTCGCGGTAGAAGTTACTTGTTTGCAGGAGAGGTGCGTTTTTAGTATTTAATAATAATTATCTGAAGATGTCATCTGAGTAAATAATAAAAAACGGCACCAAATATGATTTTGAGGCCGTCTTTCTTTTATATTTATATAAAGCTTAAATCACTTGATTTGACTTAATCGTTATTTTTAGCAGTTGTTTTGCGTTTTGCTCTTATCTTTTGTGTTTTCACCACTTCACTAGTGATCCAACCATCTTCAACTCGGGTTTTTAGAGGATCACCCACTTTTACTTGTTTAGTATTTTTCAGCACCTCTCCAGACATAGTTTCACTAATACTGTAACCGCGAGAAAGTGTTGCGAGAGGACTCACACTTTCTAAACGAGAACAGCTAATAGCGAACTGTTCACGTTGACGAGATAGCTGTTGTGCAATACTTTCTCGCATACGGTAAATCAACAGCTGTTGTTGGCGAAGTAATGTTTGAATTTGAGAACTAGGCTCTTGGTAATTAAGGCGTTTTTGTAGTTGTGTTTGTTGATGTTGTTTGGCTTGCAATAGTCGCTGAAAACTAGAAACTAAACGCTGTTGTGTGGAAGCTAATACATTTTGCTGACGAGCAAGACGTAAATGAGGATGCTGTTGCTGTAAACGGTGATAAAGCTGTGTTATTGCGCGTAATTTTTTCGCTAAGTAGTAATCCATTGCCATTTCAAGGCGTTGTTGTTGTGATTGCAATTGGCGCAATAGCTCAAGCTTGTTTCGGCTGATTAGTTCTGCTGCTGCAGAAGGTGTTGGCGCCCTAAGGTCAGCAATAAAATCAGCTATGGTTACATCAGTTTCATGACCAACAGCACTTACAATGGGAATTTCACTGGCAAAAATAGCACGGGCAACGCGTTCATCATTAAATGCCCAGAGATCTTCTAATGAACCACCGCCACGGCCAACGATTAAGACATCACACTCTTTACGGCGGTTAGCAAGTTCGATGGCATGAACAATTTGCATAGGCGCCTCAGCACCTTGAACTGCGGTTGGGTAGATAAGCACAGGTAATGAAGGATCACGACGACGAAGAATATTTAAAATATCGTGTAATGCGGCACCCGTTGAAGAAGTGATGACCCCGATTTGTTTTGCTGGTGATGGCAGAGGTTTTTTGTAAATGGCATCAAATAATCCTTCTGCACTGAGTTTTTGTTTTAATAGTTCAAATTGTTGTTGTAAAAGCCCGTCACCAGCAGGTTGCATACTTTCAACAATCAATTGGTAATCACCTCGTGGTTCATACAATGTAATTGTTGCGCGAACTAAGACTTGCTGACCATGCTGAGGGCGAAAAGTCACTTTAGCATTTTGCCCACGAAACATCGCAGCTCTAATTTGGGCATGAGTATCCTTTAACGTAAAATACCAGTGACCAGAAGAAGGCTGAGTAAAATTGGAAATTTCAGCGCTGATCCAAATGCGACCCATTTCCATTTCTAATAACTGACGAACGGTCTTATTTAGACGGCTAACAGTAAAAATATTATTGTTTATTGGTAGTGTCATGTGAGCCAGATCAAATTTTAAAACAAAGACTTAATTGATTGATACTACCTAAGTTAGTGGTAGGGTCAATAAAAATTTTGAAAAAAAGCTAGAAGCAATCGATTTCGGTGTGTATAATGCCGCGGCAATATTTTCTATTTCTTAAAAGCCGCCTTGGTGAGATATTGCTATGTTACGAATTAAAAAAGAAGCACTTACATTTGATGATGTTTTGTTAGTTCCTGCACACTCCACTGTTCTTCCTAATACTGCCGACTTATCTACTCAACTGACTGAAACAATCCGCCTAAATGTTCCTATGCTTTCTGCTGCAATGGATACTGTGACTGAAGCGCCTTTAGCTATCGCATTAGCTCAAGAAGGTGGAATTGGTTTTATCCACAAAAACATGTCTATCGAACGCCAAGCAGAAGAAGTTCGTCGTGTGAAAAAACATGAAAGTGGTGTTGTCACTGATCCTATCACCGTAACACCAGAAACTTCTTTACGTGAAGTTCAAGCAATGACTGAACGCAATGGCTTTGCCGGTTATCCTGTTGTGACGAATGATAACGAATTAGTGGGTATTATTACTGGTCGTGATGTTCGTTTTGTAACTGATTTAGACCAACCTGTTACTGCGGTAATGACACCTAAAGAACGCTTAGTGACAGTACAAGAAGGTGAAGCACGCGATATCGTTATGCAAAAAATGCATGAAAAACGTGTAGAAAAAGCGTTAGTGGTTGATAACCACTTCCACCTGAAAGGTATGATCACTGTAAAAGATTTCAAAAAAGCAGAACGTAAACCTAATGCTTGTAAAGACGAACATGGTCGTTTACGTGTTGGTGCCGCTGTTGGTGCGGGGGCAGGTAATGAAGAGCGCGTGGCTGCATTAGTTGCTGCTGGCGTTGATATTTTGCTTATTGACTCTTCTCACGGTCATTCTGAAGGTGTACTGCAACGTATTCGTGATACTCGTGCTTTATATCCTAACTTACCTATTATTGGTGGTAATGTTGCAACCGCAGAAGGAGCTTTAGCATTAGCTGATGCTGGTGTAAGCGCGGTTAAAGTAGGTATTGGCCCAGGATCAATCTGTACGACACGTATCGTAACAGGCGTTGGTGTACCGCAAATTACCGCTATTGCAGATGCGGTAGAAGCACTAAAAGATCGCAACATTCCTGTTATTGCCGATGGTGGGATTCGTTTCTCTGGTGATATCGCGAAAGCATTAGCAGCGGGCGCAGCTTGCGTTATGGTTGGTTCAATGTTTGCAGGTACTGAAGAATCTCCAGGTGAAATTGAACTGTTCCAAGGTCGCTCTTATAAATCATACCGTGGTATGGGTTCATTAGGTGCAATGTCTAAAGGTTCATCAGACCGTTACTTCCAAACTGATAATGCCGCAGACAAATTAGTACCAGAAGGCATTGAAGGTCGTGTTGCTTATAAAGGATTATTGAAAACCATCGTTCATCAACAAATGGGTGGTTTACGTTCATGCATGGGCTTAACAGGCTGCGCAACCATTAAAGAATTAAATACTAAAGCTGAATTCGTTCGCATCAGTGGTGCGGGTATTCAGGAAAGCCATGTTCATGATGTTACTATCACAAAAGAATCACCTAATTATCGCTTAGGTATGTAATTTATTCCGAGAAAGGCTTGTGGTAATAATACAGCGCAAGCCTTTCAACTTTATGACTTTATCTGTTTTGGAATTCACCACAAATGACAGCAAATATCCATAATCATCGCATTCTTATCCTTGATTTCGGTTCACAGTATACGCAGCTTATTGCTCGTCGTATTCGTGAAATCGGCGTTTATTGTGAACTCTGGGCATGGGATGTTACAGAAGAACAAATTCGTGAATTTAATCCTAATGGTATTATTCTGTCTGGTGGCCCTGAAAGCACTACAGAAGACAATAGTCCTCGTGCGCCAGAATATGTATTTAATGCAGGTGTTCCTGTATTAGGAATTTGTTATGGTATGCAAACGATGTCGATGCAATTAGGTGGCGACGTCGAAGTTTCTGGTGAGCGTGAATTTGGTTATTCACAAGTTGAAATTCGTGAAACTTGTGCACTGTTCAATGATATTCAAGATTCAGTTAGTGAAGATGGTAAACCATTATTAGATGTGTGGATGAGCCACGGTGACAAAGTTACTGCTATTCCATCAGACTTCGTGACAGTAGCAAGCACTGAAACTTGCCCATTTGCTATTATGGCCAATGAAGAAAAACGCTTCTATGGCGTTCAATTCCACCCAGAAGTGACACATACTCACCAAGGTTTAGCGATTTTAAAACGTTTTGTTTTAGATATTTGTGGTTGTGATGCTTTGTGGACATCGGCTGCAATTATTGAAGACACAGTTGCGCGTTTAAAGGAGCAAATTGGTGATGATCACGTTATTTTAGCATTATCAGGTGGTGTTGATTCCTCTGTTACCGCATTACTATTAAACCGTGCAATTGGTAAACGTTTAACCTGTGTATTTGTTGATAATGGTTTATTACGTCTGAATGAAGCAGAACAAGTGATGGAAATGTTTAAAGGTAAATTTGACCTTAATATTATCCATGTTGAAGCCGAAGATCGCTTCTTGACTGCACTGAAAGGCGAAAACGATCCTGAGAAAAAACGCAAAATCATTGGTCATACATTCATTGAAATCTTTGATGAAGAGGCCGTTAAACAGCCACAAGTTAAATGGTTAGCACAAGGTACTATCTATCCTGATGTGATTGAATCAGCAGCATCAGCAACTGGTAAAGCTCATGTGATTAAATCACACCACAATGTGGGTGGTTTACCAGAAGATATGAAGCTGGGCTTAGTTGAGCCATTAAAAGAACTGTTTAAAGATGAAGTGCGTAAAATTGGCCTAGAGTTAGGTTTACCTTACGATATGCTTTATCGTCACCCATTCCCAGGACCTGGTTTAGGGGTTCGTGTATTAGGTGAGATCAAGAAAGAGTACTGTGATTTATTACGCCGTGCTGATGCTATCTTTATTGAAGAACTACATAAAGCTGACTTATATAACAAAGTAAGCCAAGCATTTACTGTGTTCTTACCTGTACGTTCAGTGGGTGTTATGGGCGACGGCCGTAAATATGACTGGGTTGTTTCATTACGCGCAGTTGAAACCGTGGACTTTATGACTGCGCATTGGGCACATTTGCCGTATGACTTCTTAGGTCGTGTTTCTAACCGCATTATCAATGAAGTAAGTGGAATTTCCCGTGTTGTTTATGATATTAGCGGTAAGCCACCAGCAACCATTGAGTGGGAATAAAATACTGTTTATCAGCAATAGTTGATAAAGGTTAGAAAATCAAGAGCCATCAGTATGTTACTGGTGGCTTTTTTGTTTTCTATGGTTGGCAATGGTTGACAAGAACCGAAAAAAATGACGGTATATGTGACGGTATCAAAATATAAATTATAAAATTAAGACACTGATACCGTCATAAATTTGCTGTCATTTGACGGTATTAGCATTGAGGTTATAGCATGCTGACCGATACAAAACTAAGAAGTTTAAAGCCACAAGACAAGCTTTATAAAGTGTCTGACCGAGATGGTTTATACGTTGCAGTGACAAAAAGTGGTGTTATTTCATTTAGATATGATTATCGTTTTAATGGAAGGAGAGAAACGGTTACTTTTGGTCGATACAGTGCTGACGGTATCACGCTTGCAGAAGCAAGAGCCGAATTAATTGAAGCAAAAAGGCTACTAAACGCAGGTATATCGCCAGCTTCAAAGAAACGTGACGGTATTGAAAGTAAAAAAATAGGGACGGTATTCAAAGACTATACCGTCAATTTCCTTCGTGATGCTCAATATGCCGACTCTACAAGGGCCATGAAAGAAGCAATTATTGAAAAAGAAATCTATCCTGTATTCGGTAAACTTCAACTAGAAGAGATCACCACACCACGGCTTAGAGCTTTGTGTGAAAAGATAAAAGATAGGGGAGCAAAAGCGACCGCATTACAAGTGCGTGAGATTGTTGGCTCTGTTTTTACTTATGCCATAGATAGAGGTTATGAAATTAGTAACCCAGCAGATGCAATAAAAGCATCTTCCATAGGGACTTTTCAGGCACGAGAAAGGGCAATGTCACCGAAAGAAATCGGTATCTTATTTCGTGAATTAGAAAACTATAGTTGTTATCCAACCTTAAAATTGGCCGTTAAGTTTGTCTTGCTGACATTAGTCAGAAAGTCTGAGTTTATTCATGCTACATGGGATGAAATAGATTTTAAAAATAGGCAATGGGTGATCCCTAAAGGGCGAATGAAGGGGAGAAAAGAGCATGTTATTTATCTCTCTGACCAAGCAATGGATATCCTAACCGGTATGAAAGTTTGTGCTATGGGAAGCAATTACTTAATGCCTGGTCGATATGATATTAAAAAGCCACTTTCTAATGCTGCATTGAATAACGTGATTGATGGCACCGTAAAACGTATCAATGAAAAAGGTATTGAGTTCGAACCGGTTACTGTTCACGATTTACGACGCACAGCCAGTACGCTATTGCACGAAGCAGGTTATAACTCAGATTGGATAGAGAAGTGTTTAGCACACGTTCAAAATGGCGTTAGAGCCGTTTACAACAAGGCTGAATATGCTGAACAGCGCAGGAAGATGTTACAAGAGTGGGCTGATATGGTGGATGAATGGATAAAAGAGAAAGATTAACGCTCGGTCATTCTTCGCCAAGTGTTTTATAAGCAAGTAGTGACGATAGGTAAAGCACACCGACAACAGGCCAGATTGTGGAGTAAAACAGTCTGGCCATAATATCTTTTATATTGTCGCTTTCGTACTTAGACTCTGAAAACAAGTACCCAGTAAACTATAAATTAAATAAGTATGTTTTTATTGGTGACATTAAATACCAAAAAATACTTTCCTATCGTTATCTTTATGTAAATGATGTGTTGATATATGGTACCGTTTAGGTTCGACTGAATCTGAAAATAACATAAAAGGTAATTCATCGATATTAATCTCAGCAATTACTGCTGAAATATCCTTATTATAACAATCTTGTAATATTTTAAGGTTTGTGGATGGAAAGCTATCTTTAAATTCTTTATTATATTCTGGTGAGAAATATCGAATTAATGCCGCTTCATATAAAGATATTCTTTCAGCCTCTGATGTGTTAAATAATTTATCTAATCCAGCTTTTATTCTGACGCTCTCTGTATCTTTTACTTGAGCATTTGGTGTGAAAGCTGTAATTATACTTGTATTAGGCTTAACTTCTAATAGTAACAAAGATAGTTTATATCCCTCTGGCACTCCTTTAATAGCTATTTTTTGAAGAGTTTCGTGTTTTATTAAACGATCTAAAGCACTTCGTGAGCCATTTCGTCCATATGCTTGGCCTACATATTTAACATTAAACTGAACACATCCTAACTCCTGATGGAGCAGTCTAGTCAATTCAATATCATTCCACCAGAATCTGTTTTTATCTAGATCTTCTAGATAATAATTGTCATTTTCACAAATAAAACTAAGATTAGAAGGAATTGAACTTAAGTAAATTTCTTCTTTTTTATTACAAACTGAAAAAGATAGCTTTAAATCATTACCAATTTTAGTAGCATTTTCCAAATGGATTATTGGTAAATAACCAATTATATAAATATGGCAATTATCAGTAGTATTTTTGTATTCTGAAATTTTTTCTTTTTCATAGAGAATATCAGCTGGTAAAGTAATAAAACTATTAGCATACATATTAAGAGCATGCTCTACACTATATTTATAGTTACAGAGTTCATCTTTGTGTTTTATTAATTTTTTTATAAACATTGGGGGGGTCCGTTTTCTATTTTGAACTTTAGCCATATTCTTACGCTTTACTTTATTTTTCTTCATTATTAATTTTTTATTCATGATATTTACTATAGTCATAAGTTTGTTAGTTATTTTTAATAATAGCCATAAAATATAAACCATATATTCTAATACATATATCTCCACTTTTTATAGGCTACCAGCACCTTTTTCTAGCTATTAATTAATGATTAAATATCGGCTAGAAAATCCAGTAAAACGCCCCTTATCGGATCGTTTTTCAATTATTATTTAGTAAGCTTTTGCGGAAGTTGCATAATTTTCTGCTTGTTTGGTAATACTTCTACCTTTACATGCTTACCTATAACATGGGTAATAGTTGAGACTGATGTGATACAGCATTAACCATTAGCCCATATATTAAATATGGAAACATATTAGCATAATTAATATATTTTTGTTTCATCGATCTCTCATAATGAGATATATCTGAAAAAATATTATATGTAATAACTCAAATATGATTTTCATTCGAGTTTACATTTACTATCAGGATACTCGTAAAATTCATTATAAGATTTAAATTTTTTACACATATTCATGATTGCTACGTTCTAACAAACTGCCCGGCTTCATTGCGCTTACGTTCCGTGTAACACTTAGGTGTCTCTCTTGATTGAGAACGTTTTTTCAACCACTCATCAACTTCTTCAGCTTCCCAAGCAACACAGCGCACAGATAAGTACATACGCTTTGGAAAATCACCTTTCTTCTCTAAGGTGCGAATAGTTGAGCGAGAAAGTCCTGTTAGCTTTAAAACAGCAGGCATACGGATAGGGTTGGTAGGTAATTTAATATTCATATTTAAACTCCTTGCGGAGCTGTATCGCTCCGCTTTAAATAGGATCACTGGTATTCAGGGCGCATATCATTAAGTGTGATAGAGAAAGATTCGTATAACTCATCACCAAGTTTTCTTTTGCTTGATTTAAGTAGCTTGTCTACTTTTTCAAATGCTTCGGTAGCTTCAGGTGAGCCAGATTCAGGAAGTGAGTTAATAGAAGCTTCTAGGGCATTACGTGCATCAATACGGTGGTATGCCTGTACTGCTTTATTTTTTAATTCAGTAAACAGGTTGATCCCCATTTCATTTTTTAAGTTCTCAATTTCTGCACGAATATTTTTAGCTTCTTCGACAGTCTGAACATCATCAATAGCTAATCTAAAGGTTTCAGCATCGAACTTAGGTATAAACTCGCCTTGAGTCTCTTTTACCGATTCAGCATTGATTGGCTGTTGCTGGTTGGTAATTTCATTAATGCTTACACGTTCTTTCGGTGGGGTGATATCTTTAATCGGACGATCTTCAAGTTCTTCTGGCGTATACACACCCAAAATAACTTCCGGACAATAAAGACGGGCCCAATATTTTACAGCAAGATAAGCTAACTGCTGTTTTGGGTTTGTTGACCAGAGAGGGGAATTGCGAGTAACGACACTAGATAGGTAAATTTTCTCTCCCCACGTAATTTCATTTTCACCGCGAAGAATTGCTCCTACACGTATCCATAAACCATGCTCATCTGCATCAGTCCAATCACGAACACGAAATGAATACTCTTTACCGTTTCGTTGTTTTGTGATTTCTTTGCTTTTGGTTAGTTTCTCCCAACCAGTTTCGCTATATTCATAATGGAAGCGCCCTTGAATAGCTGTTGAGCTTGATACTAAGGCGTTTACTAATTGCGCTTCATACCCAAGAACACCATTAACGGTATAGGTTTTTTGAGCTACAACAAACGGGTTCATATCCCATTGCATTGCTTGCATGGTAATTGCTAAGCAATCAGAATCGTTATCGCGCAAATGTTCGGGTACCGTAATTTTCCCTTTAGCCATTATTTTTGAAAACTCAATTAGGCTACTTAACTTATCTGGGTTGAATACTGCTAAGTTGTTACTCTGATCAATAGTGGCTACTTCTGACATAATATTTACTCCAAGCGTGCGCCTGATTAATCAAGCGCAGTTTTATTAAGCGACTTCGTTTTGCAGTTCTTCTAACTTTCTCTGCTCAAAGTCAGTGATACCGATAGTGAGAGTAGTGGTGATAGGCGCTGGCCAATATCCTGTATCCATAGCTTCACGGATATCACGCAGTGTCTTTTTGTACTCAGCGCGACCCAGTTCAAGTAATTCAGGAGAGGCTTCAACGATAGCGACCCAGTGGTAATGTTCGTCTTTGTTAACGAATATCCAGAAGAACTGATCCAGCATTGCCACATCACAATACATAGCTGCACTGATGTGATAATCGCGATTAATGATTTCTCTGCGGATCATGGCTTCAATGGCATCTTGTTTAAATCGACCCAGTGCTACTGATTTGAGGTCAAAACCTAATCGGTTATTTTCTGTTTGAATCTCGATATCAGGACGAACACGAATTTCAAGGCCGGTATCTTCATCAATGCCGTAGTAACTCACTTCTGATACACGGTTAGGGTGATTTAATAAACTGGATGCTTCTTTGTGGTTCATAACAGCGTTACGCATGTTATTTGCCATTTCATAGTCAATGGTTTGAACATGAATTTTTGAATCGTCACTAAGCCACTGGCTAATGATTTCATCTTCAAATACAGCATCAGGTTTTACTTCTTTAATGACCTGCATGAGATCATCTTTCTTGACGGGTTTTCTAAGTGGCTCAGGCTTACTTACTTCTGCTAAATATAATTCAGGATTGATGTGGTGGTATATCTGCTCAAGTAATGCATCTGTATTACCTGAGGTTTTCAATGGTGTTGGCAAAGTATCGTTATAGGCTTTGATACAGGCTTTCATTGCTGCACCAGTAAATTTCCCATCTTCAGGGATGGTTTTAAATTCATCGGGCAACTGCATGTATATCTGACCTAGCTCTTCGGCTTTTCCGCTGGTGGAAAGTTGCGGTGTCAGAGTGGCATTATGTTCTTCAATAATTGCTTTTAACTCATCTTGTGAGAGCTTCTTAGGCAACTTATTGTTGTATTCGTCAATCCATGACTTCATTGTTTCCGTTGTTGTAAAGGCACCTTCTGGAATAATTGGCTTAACACTGAATTCAGCATCAAACTTTTCAGGTTCCATTGTTAACGTGTGGAATGCGCTACCTAAGTCGAAACAACGCTTATTTTCACGCTCAATAACTTTTGTTACATGGCGTAACTCGTAATACATCAAACTAATACGAGCATCTTTTAGCATCGAACTGCTGATACCGTTTGAACTGTGATACACCTCGTTAGGAATATCGGGATAACGACCAGGTTCAAAATAAGCAGGTTGGTCATTTTCTTCCTTTGGAATATCTTCCACCTCCTTGTGTTGACCATTTTGGTTATCTTTAGTGGCGTTAAAAATCACCTCTTCCTGAGGTACTTCCTTTTTTTCTACCTCAACTGAGGTGGTTTTTGGGTTTATTAATGAGTTAAAGTGATTAACTCTATGGCGAACGCTACGCATATCAGGGTTATCAATAAATGACATAATAGCGTTAACGATTTGCTCTTCACTGAGTTCACTACTGATATTAGGAACCAATGAAAGTGCAAGTAGCGTGATATTAATAAAGTGGTCATATTGCTTAAACTCTTCTTTTTCAATATCACCATTGATATGAGCTGTTAGCGCATCTACTTGTTCGCTATCAGTAATATCTTGGTTAAGTAAAAGAGCTTTTGCAATCAACACATTTAAGTGCTTAGTGTCTGACATTTTGTTTACCT
This sequence comes from Proteus penneri, assembly GCF_022369495.1. Taxonomy (NCBI): domain Bacteria; kingdom Pseudomonadati; phylum Pseudomonadota; class Gammaproteobacteria; order Enterobacterales; family Morganellaceae; genus Proteus; species Proteus penneri. The sequence goes on along the minus strand of NZ_CP059690.1, from coordinate 1,771,260 downwards.
ACTAATTGTTCTGTTTGTAATGCGAGCTTTCTTACATAAGCCCACTCAATACCGGCTTTAAAATTGTCAAATGACTGTGACTCATTTAAGCCAGATAAGGTAAATACATGCTTACCGTCTTTGATATAAAAGATCATGACTAATCACCAAATTGGTTATGTCTGAGCGCATTAAAAAATCAGTCTCTTTTATCCATATTGTTAAAGAGCAAATTAACCGTATTGGTTAACTTATGTTTTTAATCATAACCATAAATTAACCATTGTCAACCATGAAAAACAAATAAATCACCAATGTGGTTATGTTTGTTTTTATCACTATGAAATTTAATGATTTATTAAGAGTAAAAAGAAGCCAGTATATGACTTCTTTTTAATGGAGAGGGTTAGTCGTGGGAGATAGGCTGGTTTTTATTAATGATAAATTCAATGAAGTTTTCAATAGCAGCTTGTTCGCTGGTGGGAAGTTTTGAATAGGCTCTTCTATCATAGTTAATAGTGCCTTTATCATTTTTAGGGATCAGTAATTCATAGGCTTGGCGACCCATTGCTTTTGCAATGGCATCAATGCTTTCAGCGGTGGCACTGGCTTCACAATTAATAATGCGGTTAACTGTTGATTGTGCAAGCCCTGAATCGACAGAAAGCTTAACTCTTGATTTTATTCCATCGTTTAACATAAATGTTGTGATGTTATCTGAGAGTATCTTGCCAATTTCAGTCGGAATATATTCCTCTTTTTCTGACTCCGCATGACCTTCTTTTAAGTGGTCTACATCCATCCAATATTTGCTAATTCTAGTCACATATTCAATTTTGCGTGACATTGGGTCGGTGAGTTCACGATGACTTTTTAAATCTTTTGGTGATAGGTAACGAGAGATCATACTTGGTGCTACGCCTAACGCATCAGCCAATAGTTTTTGTTTGCCGTTGTAGTAGCGTTCAATAATATAAATCAGGTTATCTTTTCTAATTTCAGCAATGCTTTTCATTTCTCCAAGTCCTTTGGTGTCTATTCTTTATACAAATTTGATTAAGTTATGGTGTATTAAACAAACAAATAACCCTTTTGGTAAAGTACCTAAACGGTTACTATTATTTATTGGTTAATCAAATTGGTGAAATTATGGAAGTTTTCGACTTTAAAAAATTTTGGAATGGCTTAACGATTAAGCAAAGAGAAGCATTCTCTCAAAGAACGGGGTATAGCCAACTGTATCTATCACATCAGCTACGCTATGCAAAACGCAAACCATCACTAAGTAAACTCAATAAGTTATATGATGTCTGTATTGAGTTCGGTGCAGATGCAACCAGAGAGCAATTAATCAATTTCTTTATTCGATAATAATTCAAAGGCTGTTTATTGATAAGGATCACTTCGGTGGTCCTTAATTTTTTATTGATAACCAATAAGTCTTTTTGGGTTGATCTATTTTAAAATAATGGATAATCTTATTGCTAACTAATCATAGAAAAAGAGGTGATGATGAAAATTGTGACTAGAAAGCAAGCCATTGAAAATGGTCTAAGTCGTTTCTATACGGGAAAATTATGTAGACATGGTCATGATTCTGAGCGTTTTACCAGTAATGGTGTTTGTGTTGAATGTTCCGCAATTAATTCATCCAACTACAGAAAAGAAGTCAGCAGGTTATTAAAGATGGCTCGTACTCGTAATAGAAATATTGCTTATGAAGACAATATCAGGGGGTGATATGGCCCGTATCAGGACTATTAAGCCAACATTTTGGACTGATGAGGATATGGCTGAAATATCTGAGTCAGCGTGTTTATTGGCGATAGGGCTATTAAATTACGCTGATGATGAAGGCTATTTCAATGCTAATCCAAAGCTAATAAAAGCGGCTGTTTTTCCAATACGTGAAACCTCCCGTAGTATTCCGGTACTACTACATGAGCTTTCCAACTGTGGCTATATCAGCTTATTTTCTACCCAAAATGGGAAGCACTTTGGATTAATAAATAATTTCACAAAACATCAAGTCGTAAACAAGAAAACGCCAAGTAAAATCAAAGAGATGAACCTACTACCGTATGACTACGGTAGCGATACGGTAGGACTACCTTTAGGAAAGGAAGGGAAAGGAAGTATTAAAACAACTCTCTGTAACACGCGCGAAGGAAATTTGCCTGATGTGGATAATGCTATTTTAAATGACAGAGTTCCTGCTGGTGGTTTTAGCGTTGACGGTAAATTTGTGATGTTTGATGAATGGGAACCTGATAGCGATTTTTTACGTAAATCTGCTTTTTGGGGACATGCACTAACAGAGCCAGTTAAACCAACTGAACTTGCCGAATTTATTACGTACTGGAAAGCCGAGGGGAAAGCTAAACATCACGAACAATGGGAAATGGCATTGGCAAAAAGTATTAAATTCCAACGTGCTAAAGCGAATAATAGCAATACTGGAGTAAATAATAATGGCAAATCAGAATTTAAATTCGATCCAAACAGTGGCAAATCAAGAGCCGTACAACTCGTGGAACATAAGATCAGAGAAAAACATGGGCAAGAGTATCTCGACTCTTTGGCTACAAATGACGGAGTTCTATGGGGAGAAATGGACAAACAAGAACGGGACGGAACCCTCATTGATGTGGAAACGAGCACTCAGCGGATTGAATAGCGATCAATTCGATTTGATATTTAAATTCTGCATTGAGCGTTGTAGCAATGGTAATCCGTGGCCACCAGAGTTATCTGATGTTATTTCAATGCTTTCTGACAAGTTGGTAGACGCTAATACTTTTGGAATTCCATTTGATGAAATGCTGAGAGATTTCAATAAATACCTAGCCAGACGATGTAATTACCATAGTGCTGAGATGTACCCCTTTAGGCATCCGGTGCAGTATTGGATCTTCACTGACCTTAGGCAAAAGGTATATGACCTTAGGCTGACAGAAGCGGAGGTTGAGAAGCGTTTAAATAAAATGATCCGTATGTGGTCTGAGCGAGTGCAACGAGGTGAGGTCATACCTAAGCCTACGTTAAGACTTGAAGATAAAACCAGACCGAGACCTGCATGGATGGATTTATTAGAAAATGTTGATAAACGTAAACATAAATCGGCATAAGGTTTATTGGATATCAAAATCCTTAGCGTAATAAACACTGGTGAGTTTTATTTGTTGTAGGTATGCGATTGAGTGTCTGAGTAGTGAAAACAGCGTATAGACGATTTGAGAGCGTTTTAAGTAGGTATGAGTTTAATTAAAAACTCTGTTTTTTTACACTTGAAAACATAACCAAATTGGATGTATTAACCATAATGATTAATCTCTTAAGGGTTATCGTACATGAAATTTATGCAGGATTTTGTTGTTGATATTTTACGTGACAATAAAAAATCATTGTCAGTTAACGAGATAACGGCAATTGCTTCTGATCTCAAGGGAAAGAAGAACCGTTCAACAACCAATTATGCGCTGATTAAATTGATTGAAAGCGCCGTTGTAGAACGCAAAGCGGTAGTCGGCATTGGTTATGTATACACGCTAACGCCTGATTACATGGAGCGCCTACGTGAATTAGATATCAAAAAAGAAGCCTCTCTAATGACCAAGAAGCCAGCAAAACCTACGGATAAGCATGTTATCTGTCAGAAAGGCTCACTAACCTACGTCAGAAAGAGCTTACCACCGTTACAGCATGGAAAGATTGCTGATATTCATAACCGTATGAACGCAATGCTGGTGGCGGTACGCGCATGAAACAGCAAATTTATTATATCAATCCTGTACCGAAGCCACGTATGACACAACGTGACGCATGGAAGAAAAGACCCGTTGTCGTTAAGTACCACGCTTTTTGTGACGAGATGAGAGCTAACCGTTTTACGTTACCGGAAAGCGGTGCTCACCTAACGTTTGTTATCCCTATGCCTAAATCATGGAGCAAGAAGAAACGTATTGAGATGAATGGCAAACCCCACCAGCAACGTCCTGATGTCGATAATCTGATTAAAGCCGTTATGGACGCCATATTTGATGAAGATTGCAGGGTGTGGAATATCAGCGCGTCAAAGCTTTGGGGTGAGCAGGGAAAGATAGGGGTAACGTTACCTGAAAATACAGAAAATCATGAACTTATTACCATTCGTTAAGTTAGTGACTCAGTTAATTAATTGTTGAATGAGTTTGGGAAGAAATTATGAGCCAATAAATTGATGTTATTAGTCTTATTCAATAACTCAAATAACTGTGACATGTCACGCAAGAGGATTTTTAGATGAATAAATCAGACATAAGGAAGATGGCGTTGTGATTCAAATAAGTAAATGTGAAATTAGAACATAGTATTTTATATGTAACAGGAATTAATTTGTGAATAGTGTGGCATTATTAAATGTTTATTGAGGTTAATATATAAAAATACCATAGATTATTACTATTATAAAATATAATGATGGATGGATTTAAATACCCAAATCATTATTTAATAGAAAATGTTTTTTAGTCTGAAGGATAAATAAATATGAACCCCAAATTTGGTGACAAAATAGAGTACTCAACGACAAGAATAACTGCTGACAATGATAGTGTAGGTACTGGTTTTTTTGTTTTTTTTAAAGGTAACGAAGAGAATCAGGTTATTCCTGTCTTAGTTACAAATAAACATGTAATAGAAAATGCAAATAAAATTAGTTTTTTTATTTCAGTAAAAAATAAAGAGGATAATTCTGTTATAAATAAATATGGTATTGAAATTAATAATGTTAGCCAGTTGTTTGTATTTTACCCAGATGATGATGTTGATTTATGTGTTTGTCCAATAGCAATGATATTGAATGACTTAGAAGAAAAAGGCTTTATAGCGGAAATTTTTCCATTTCATGAAGACATTATTTTTACTAATGAATCTCAAGAGTTAGGAAATATTTCATCAATCCAAGAAATATATATGACAGGATATCCTAGTGGTCTGTGGGATGATGTTAATAACAAACCAATAACTAGAAAAGGACTTACAGCTTCAAATGTTAAACAAGATTGGCAAGGTAAAAAAAGATTCATTGCTGATATCGCATGTTTTCCTGGTTCTAGTGGTTCTCCAGTTTATATCTATGATGATGGTGTATTTATGGATGGAGATAACGCCGTATTAGGTGAAAGGCTAGTATTACTTGGTATTTTATATGCAGGTCCTGTAATTAATGCTGAAGGTGAAATAATATCTGTACAAGTACCTACGGATTATAGACATATGATATCAACAAGATTAATGATGAATTTAGGTTTTATTATTAAAGCAAATGAATTGTTGGTTATAAAAAACATGTTATTAAGACTTAATCAATAAACCCAATATGATTGAATGATTTTCTTTTGATGGTCATAATAACCAAAGAGGTGATGATTATGACTATCAAAAGACCAAGAAAGAAACCTGCACGACAGCCAACGCCTATCAACGACAAGATGGAACGTTTCTGTCAGGAATATATCAAATCCCCCGATAATCAAACTGATGCTGCAATCTCTGCTGGATATGCTTCTGGCAGTGCTTGCAAGCGCGCATCACAGCTAATGGCTGATCCCCGTATTCAAGAGCGTATCGCACAACTTATGCAACAGCGCAATAAGCGTACCAAGATGAGTGCTGACAATGTACTCAAACGCTTGGTAGATATGCTTGATGCAGATATTGCCGATATTCTCAATAAGAAAGGCGATATTAAACCAATATCAGAATGGTCTCCTATTTGGCGAAAAAGTGTTGCTGCATTCGATATCATTGATATTGACGGTGATACACGCATTAAAAAAGTGAAGTTACTGGATAAAATTAAGGTGCTTGAACTGATTGGTAAGCACGTTGATATCAATGCCTTTAGAGACAGAGTACAGGTCGATGTAAACGTATCATTGGCTGATAAGTTGGCATCTGCTCGTAAACGTGCTCATGCTCAGCAAGGGAGTGTTGAGTAATGTCAGAAGCTTTGCAGAAGTCACAAGAAGAACAACTCATTGAAGATATCGCATCATTTACGCATGATCCATTAGGTTATGCGTATTACGCATTTCCGTGGGGTGAAGCTGGTGGAGAGCTTGAAGAATACAATGGTCCTCGTCAGTGGCAAGCCGAAGCATTAAATGAAATCGGTGAACATCTACGCAATCCAAAGACACGCCACCAGCCATTGTTACTTGCTCGTGCTTCTGGTCACGGTATCGGTAAATCGGCATTTATTTCAATGATCATCAAGTGGGGTATGGATACCTGCGAAGATTGTAAGGTAGTCGTTACTGCTAACACTGAAAATCAGCTACGCACTAAAACGTGGCCAGAAATAGCGAAGTGGCAACGTCTATCACTTACCAATAATTGGTTTACTTGCACTAAGACAGCTATCTATTCAAACGATCCTAATCATGCTAATGCTTGGCGTGCTGATGCGGTGCCGTGGTCAGAGAACAACACGGAGGCATTCGCAGGGCTTCACAACAAAGGCAAGCGTATTATCCTCGTGTTTGATGAAGCGTCTAATATTGCCGATCTGGTATGGGAAGTGGCAGAAGGGGCGTTAACGGATGAAGGTACTGAAATCATTTGGATTGCATTTGGTAACCCAACCCGTAACACAGGGCGCTTTCGTGAGTGCTTTCGTAAGTTTAAACATCGTTGGAACACTAAGCAGATTGATAGTCGTACCGTCGAAGGGAGCAACAAAGAGCAGATTAAAAACTGGGAAGAGGACTACGGCGAAGATAGCGACTTCTTTAAAGTCCGTGTTCGTGGTGTGTTCCCGTCAGCATCAGAGTTGCAATTTATTCCAACAGGTTTAACTGATGAAGCCATGAAGCGCATTGTCACACAGGCAGAAGTTGCGCACGCGCCTGTAATTATTGGTGTTGACCCCGCCTATTCTGGTATTGATGATGCGGTGATTTATCTGCGCCAAGGTTTATTTAGTAAATGTTTGTGGACGGGCTTTAAAACAACTGATGATGTTGTTATGGCAAAGCGCATTGCTGACTTTGAAGATCAATACAAGGCTGACGCTGTGCATATCGATTTTGGTTACGGTACCGGTATTCACTCTATTGGAACAAGTTGGGGACGCGTGTGGCGTTTAGTTAAGTTTGGTGGTGCATCAACAGATCCACAGATGCTAAACAAACGTGGTGAAATGTATAACAGCGTTAAGACATGGCTAAAAATTGGTGGGGCTATTGATGATCAGGAAACCGCAGATGATTTGTCATGTGGTGAATACAAGGTTCGTGTTATCGATAGCAAGATTGTACTAGAAGATAAAACAGAAATTAAAAAGCGTCTTGGTCGTTCACCGGGTAAAGGTGATGCGCTCGCACTGACGTTTGCCTATCCAGTCACCAAAATAGATAGAAATTACTCTTCACTTCATTCTGGCGTTAATGTCAGCAATTCAGATTACGATCCATTCGCATAAAAAAAGCCCTCTGGAGTAGAGGGCAAACAGTCCTAAGGTAAAGCACGCTGTCGTGGTAACAATACCGAGAAAAATGCAGTGGCATTGCATGACCAAAATGGTAGTTATAATTTTCAATATTGTCAAATAACATGTATTATTAATTTAATATGCAATACTGGTTAATTTAATCTATGGGTGAATTATGTGCGGATTAGGCTCAACTCCAAAAATTACTACTCCTCCACCAGTTCAGGCAGCACCTCAAGAACAAGATGCGGCAGTAACGGGTAGTCGTGATGATGAAATGCGTCGTCGCCGTGCAGCCGCAGGTCGTAAGTCTACGTTACTAACAGGTGCGCAGGGTGCGACAAGTTCAGCATCCACCAGCGGTAAAACCTTACTTGGTCAATAAGGGGTGACTATGTCAACGCCATTAAAACAACAGCTACTGCAACAACTTAATCAGTTGGAAACAGAGCGTAGCTCATTTGAACCGCATTGGCGTGAATTGTCAGATTTCACTCGTCCTCGTAGTACGCGCTTTACTGCATCTGAGGTTAATCGAGGTGATCGCCGTAATAGTAAGATCATTGACCCTACGGCATCTTTAGCTTCATCGGTGCTTTCCAGTGGCATGATGTCAGGTATTACAAGTCCTGCTCGTCCTTGGTTTCGTTTAGCGACACCTGATCCTGATTTAATGGATTATGGCCCTGTAAAACTTTGGCTAGAAACCACCGAACAACGCATGAACGAAGTGTTCAATCGTTCTAACCTCTATCAGTCATTACCGTTGATGTATGGCGATTTAGGTACCTTTGGCACTGCTGCAATGGCCGTTGTTGAAGATAGCCAGCGTATTATCCGTACCGTTCATTTCCCCCTTGGCAGTTATTACATTGCGAATAGCCCAAGCCTGAGTGTTGATGTTTGCTATCGAAAATTTACGATGACCGTTCGCCAGTTGGTGATGGAGTTCGGGACTGATAGTGTCAGCGATACTGTTAAATCAATGTGGAATTCAAGCCAGTACAGCCAATGGGTTGAAGTGGTTCATGCCGTATATCCAAACCTTGAACGACAAACAGGAAAGTTAGAGGCAAAGCATAAGCCTTTTAAATCCGTTTATCTTGAAGTGGCTGGCGATAGCGAGAAAGTGTTACGTGAATCTGGCTATGATGAATTTCCTATTATGGCGCCACGTTGGGAAGTGAATGGTGAAGATGTTTACGGTTCATCTTGCCCCGGTATGTTGGCGTTAGGTGGTACTAAAGCGCTTCAATTAATGCAGAAACGTAAAGCGCAGATGATTGATAAGCTGACTAATCCACCTTTACAAGTACCTGCATCATTAAAAAACCAACGGGTAAATACCATACCCGGAGGCATTAACTATCTTGATGAGGCAAATCCTACTAATAAAATTCAAACGATTTTTGATGTTCAACCCGTAGCATTGAAAGCACTACTTGAAGATGTTCAAGATACCCGTCAACTAATTGATACCGCTTACTTTGTCGATTTATTCCGTATGATGCAAATGGTGAATACGCGCTCTATGCCGATTGAAGCCGTTGTTGAGATGCGAGAAGAGAAACTATTGCAATTAGGGCCTGTTCTGCAACGTCTTGATTCTGAGTTACTCGACAAGCTGATTAATCGCACTTTCTCAATCTTGGTAAACAAAAACTTACTTCCCGTTGCACCTGATGAAATGCAGGGAATGGATCTAAAGGTTGAGTATATTTCTGTAATGGCTCAGGCACAGAAAGCGATTGGCGTTGGTAGTATCGAACGCTTTGCGGGCTTTGTTGGCAATCTGGCAAGAGTTAAACCAGAAGCCCTTGATAAGTTAAACGCTGATGATGCTATTGATAACTATGCGTCTGCTATTGGTGTCTCTCCAACAATCGTTGCAACCAATGAGCAAGTACAAGCCATACGTCAACAACGACAAGCACAGCAACAACAAATGGCTCAGATGCAAATGGCGCAGTCCGCTATTGATGGTGCTAAAACGCTCAGTGATACCAATCTTGATAATGATAGTGCCTTGTCCGCTATGGCTGGTGGAGGTGCTCAATGACACATCCATTTGATGCGTATGAAGACGAGAGAAATGCTCGTGCTGAATACGATATTCAACAAATAAATAGGCAAGAGAAAGAAGAACAACAGCTAAAAGAGGTTATGTCCACAGAAGTTGGGCGTGCTGTTATTTGGCGTTTGATTTCTGACTCTGGCGTATTTCGTAGCTCTTTTTCTAATGATCCATATGCAATGGCATTTAGAGAGGGCGAGCGTAATTATGGGTTAAAAGTTTTCAATCAATTACACCAAGTTTGCCCTGAGCTTTATGCGCAAATGGCAAATGAAGCAGTTACACCAAGCGTTTAACCAAGATTTAAAGAATGGGAGAAGCAGTCATGAACTTATGGCATAAATTAATCATGCGTCGCTTGTATAACGAGCAACACAGCGAGGGAGGTGAAGGCGGTGGCGGTGCAGCAACGGAACCTACTCAGGAAACATCAGCAACAGATAAAAATGAGCCACCAGCAAACAGTGCTGATCCTACTAAAAGCACTGAAAAAGAGAATGGTGGAGAGCAAGGCAAGCCAGCTGATAAGAAAAATGATGCCAATAAATCAGATGTAGGTGCGCCTGAAAAGTATGAATTTAAAGCACCAGAAGAAGGGCAAGAGCTTGATAAAGGTGCATTGGAAGTCTTTGAGCCGATTGCTCGTGAGCTGAATTTAAACAACGAACAAGCGCAAAAATTGGTTGATGTTTATGGCTCTAAAATCATGCCAGCGATTAATAAGCAACTTGCTGAAGGTTGGCAAAAACAGACAGAGCAATGGGCTGAAACTGTTAAAGCAGATAAAGAGCTTGGTTCCGCTGAATCTATCGGTGCGGCACAAAAAGCAATGGATAAGTTCGGTTCACCTGAACTGAAACAGTATTTAGAAGAGTCAGGACTAGGTAACCATCCTGAGCTTATTCGTATCTTTGCCGGTGTTGGCAAAGCAATGTCAGAGGACGGTCTTGTCACTGGCAACAGTAACGGCAGTAAAAGTGCTGCTGATGTTTTATTTGGATAACAAAGAGGAAATAACATGCCTGCTTTAACTCTCGTTGATTGGGCTAAACGACAAGGCCCTGACAGCAAGCAAGCGAAGATTGTTGAGCTGTTAAGTCAAACTAATGAAATATTAGATGACATGGTTTTTGTTGAAGGCAACTTGCCAACAGGCCACCGTACAACCGTTCGTACTGGTTTACCATCTGCAACATGGCGCTTGCTTAACTATGGTGTTCCGCCTAGTAAATCAACCACAGCACAAGTAACCGATACAACGGGTATGCTGGAAACTTACTCTGAAGTTGATAAAAAACTGGCTGATCTAAATGGTCAGAAAAATGAGTTTTTACTGTCAGAATCTCTTGCATTTATTGAGTCAATGAATCAGGAAATGGCAGAAACTTTAATTTATGGTGATACATCTGTACATCCTCAGCGCTTTACGGGTTTAGCCGCACGCTTTAACGATATGAAAGCGAAGAATGCCGTCAACATTATTGATGCTGGTGGTACTGGTAGTAACTTAACTTCTATTTGGTTAGTGGTATGGGGTGAAAATACGGTTCATGGCATTTTCCCTAAAGGTTCTAAAGCAGGTTTAGAACAAAACCATTTAGGTGAAGTGACGTTACAAGATGATAATGGTGGTAAATATCAGGGGTATCGCACCCATTTTAAATGGGAAAATGGACTAACGGTGCGTGACTGGCGTTATGTCGTCCGTATCGCCAATATTGATTTATCTAAAATTGGTAAAGATCCAGAAAAGGAAGATGCTCTTGACCTTCCTGACTTATTGATTCAAGCAATTGAAAAAATTCCTAATTTATCATTAGGCCGTCCAGCTATTTATTGTAATCACCAAATCCGTAGCTGGATGCGTCGCCAAATTAAAAACAGTAAAAACGTCAATATTTCTATGGCAGAAGTGGCAGGTAAGAAAGTCGTCACATTCGATGAGATCCCTGTTCGCCGAGTTGACACCATTCTAACGACAGAAGATCAGGTGAAATAAGTTATTGCGGTGTCGTTTAACGGCTCCGCTAACTTTCATTTATTTGGAGATAGTCAAAATGATTTTAGATAAAGAAACGCTTTTTTCACTGGATCAGGCTGTTACTGCATCTGCTGTAAGTAAGCAAATTATCGACTTAACGCCAGTGAATGGTGCATTTCGTGATATCGGTATTGGTGAGCCATTAGAGCTGTTTGCACAGGTGACTGAACAGGCTAAAGCAGCAGGTGAAGCGACTGTTCAAATTAAGTTAGAAACCGCGACAGATGATAAATTCTCTGATGCTAAATCTATCTTTGAATCTGTTGCTATACCAATTGCCGATTTGAATGCAGGTAAACGTATTGTGGCGAAAGTACCTCAAGGCGTTCTGAAGTACCTGCGCCTGCAATATGTTGTTGCAGAAGGGCCATTAACGGCGGGTAAGTTCACCGCGGGCATTAACCTAACTGTTGATGCTCATCCTATTTACGATGCTGTAACTCAATAAGGTGTGACATGTCACGATATAAGGTTTTAAAAAAATCATTTATCGCTGGGCGTCTACTTGAAATCGGTGAAGAGGTTGAGTACGACGGTATAGCTGGCGATAACTTAGCGTTAATTGGTGGCGCTGATGCTCGACTTAATACTCATAGTGTGTCTGATGGGGCTAGTGATAATACTGGTGAAGGTATAAGTAATATTGCTGTTAGCGGTTCAGGTGTGGCGATTGACTCAAGCCTTGATGCGCTTCGTGAGCAATATACCCAGCTATTTGGTAAAGCACCTCATCACAATATGGGCGCAGATAAAATGCGCACCGCAATAGATGAAAAGCGGAAAGAACTTGGGGTTTAACCCCCGATGATAAAGGGGGGCGAGAGCCCCTTTTTTATTTTCTACTTGAGCCGAGAGATATCCAATGAAACTAATCAATCTAAAAACCAGCACAGAAACTTATGAAAATGCCAAAGGTGAAAAAGAAACCCGTGAAGAATATCCATACGGGCTACGTATTTCACTTGAAAACGACACAATAGAAAAATTAGGTGTTTCTATTCCTGATGTTGGTGAAAGTATTGAGTTGTCTGCTGTTGCCAAAATACTGTCTAAATCCATTAATGAACGCGAAGGGAAGAAGTCAGTATATGTAGAGTTACAAATAACCGATCTGGCTCTAGGTGCCGGCGACACTAAATCAACGGCAGATGTTCTTTTTGATGGGGGTGAGTAATGGCCTCAGAAATTGAAATCTGCAATATTGCATTAAGTCGCATTGGTAATAGTCGTTCAATTAATAGTATGACTGAAGCCAGCAAAGAAGCTGTTCAATGCAATCTTCATTATGCGCAATGCCGTGATAGTGTGCTGGCCGATTTTCCTTGGAACTTTGCGACTAAAAAGGTGGCATTAGCCAATACAAATAATCCCCCACCTAATTGGGCGTATGCCTATCGCTATCCTAATGATTGTCTAAAAGCCATTGGCATTGTCGAACCTCATCAAAAGTACCGTAGACCAGATACAGCAATCCATTTTCATGTTGGTTCAGATGAAAACGGCACTGGTCGATTAATTTTTACTGATCATCCTAGTGCATGGCTTGAGTATGTTGCGCGTATTACTGACGTCAATATGTTTGATGCGTTATTTAAAGATGCCCTTGCATGGCGTTTAGCGGCTGAATTGGCTCGTCCATTGGCATCAAATGCGGGTATTGGTGGTGAGGCATTACAAATTTATCAAGGTGTTATTAAAAGCGCGGCCGCACATTCATTAAGTGAGTCAGCAGAGCCAACTGATTATATGGATGAATTCACACAAGCGAGGTTGTCATAATGCCATTTAGTCTTATTCAACCTAGTTTTTCAGGCGGTGAAATTGCACCAAGCCTATATGGTCGTGTTGATCTTGCGAAGTATTCAACCGCACTGCGCAAGTGCCATAACTTTATTGTTCGTCAATATGGTGGCGTTGAAAATAGACCAGGCACACGATTTATTGCTGAAACAAAGTATCAAAATAAGAAGTCTCGCCTTATTCCTTTCCAATTCAGTACAGTACAAACCTATGCGTTAGAGTTTGGTGATCGTTATATTCGTGTGTTTAAAGATGGTGGGCAGGTTCTCTATGCTGATGGTGAACATAAAGGCGAAGTGTTTGAATTAGCGACACCTTATAAAGAAGCTGATTTGTTTGATTTGAAGTATACGCAATCAGCCGATGTTATGACGATTGTTCATACTGATTATCCACCAATGGAGTTACAGCGTTACGATCATGATGATTGGAAGTTAGTCTCCGTTGAAACAAAGAATGGCCCCTTTGAAGATATCAATACCGATAAGGCAATGAAAGTTTATGCCAGTGCAAGCACGGGGAAAATTACGTTAACGTCTACGCATGATATTTTTGGTACCGAGCAAATAGGTAAGCAGTTCTATTTAGAGCAACGTGATATTGATGCGGTTCCTGTATGGGAAACAGATAAAACAACAAATCTCAATGATCAACGCCGTGCTGACAGTAACTACTATCGTGCCAACAGTGGCGGTAAAACAGGAACACTAAGGCCGTCTCACACGGAAGGAATAAGTTGGGATGGTTGGGGTGGTGATACTGGTATTCAGTGGGAATATCTTCATAGTGGTTTTGGTATCGTAAAAATTGAAACTGTAAGTGAAGATGGCAAAACAGCCACAGGAAAGGTGATCTCTTATATTCCATCCAATGCCGTTGGTGAAGATAACGCCAGCCATAAATGGGCGCGTGCAGTGTGGAATGATGTTGATGGTTATCCAAGCACCGTTGTTTATTATCAACAACGTTTATTCTTTGCTGGCTCTCGTGCCTATCCACAAACGATATGGGCCAGTCGTAGCGGTGACTATAAAGACTTTGGGCGCAATAATCCTATTCAGGATGATGATCGCATTATCTACACGTATGCAGGTCGTCAAGTTAATGAAATTCGCCATTTGATTGATGTCGGTTCGCTGGTGGCATTGACCTCTGGCGGTGAATATCAAATCACGGGTGATCAGAACAAAGTACTTACACCTTCCAGTTTTTCAATGTCATCACAAGGTGCTAACGGTTCAAGTGATTTACCGCCAATCTCTGTTGCGAACATTGCGCTTTATATACAAGAGAAAGGTAGTGCCGTGCGTGATTTATCGTATTCCTTTGATGTGGATGGGTATCAAGGCACTGACTTAACTATGTTGGCAAATCACCTATTTCAACGCCACCGTATTGTTGATTGGTCATTTACTACGGTTCCATATTCTATTGCATGGTGCATACGTGACGATGGGTTAATGCTGGCTTTAACCTATTTAAGAGAACAGCAAGTTTTTGCATGGGCGCCACAATCGACAGAAGGGAAATTTGAGTCCACGTGCTCGATCAGTGAAGGCAATGAAGATTCAGCCTATTTTATTGTTCAGCGTACAGTAAACGGTAAACAGGTTCGGTATATAGAACGATTGGCTAGCCGTTTATTTACTCGTACAGAAGATGCTTTCTTTGTGGATTCTGGCTTAAGTTATGACGGTAGAAACACAGATGATGTAAAAACAGCAACCCTGACGGGTGGATCGGGTGAGTGGAACTATCAAGAAAACTATCCATTAGTGATTTCAGGCGATCCAGTCTTTAGCGCTTCTGATATCGGTAGTGCCGTCAATATTCCTTATTTTGAAGATAATGAGCACAAAGAGCTTCGCTGTAAGATTGTTCAATATGTATCTGCAAATCAAGTGGTTATTTCTGCTAATCGCAACATTCCACCAGCATTACAAAATACGCCCACTACTGAATGGAGCATTGCCCGCTATCGCTTTTCTGGCTTAAATCATCTTGAAGGTAAGACGGTTAATATTCTTTCTGACGCTAACGTTTCACCACAGGCTATTGTCACCAATGGTGCAGTGGAAATTGATACACCATCAGCCGTAGTACATATCGGACTACCTATTACCAGTGAATTAGAAACGCTTGATATCCATATCAATGGGCAAGAAACATTACTTGATAAGAAGAAGCTTATTAAGGTTGCCAGATTAATTGTAAATAGTAGTCGGGGTATTTGGGCTGGTACTGAAAAAGAACGGTTATATGAGTATCCTCAACGTCAATTCGAGTTTTACGACAATCCTGTTGATGATGCCACAGGTATTGTTGAAATTAATTTAGATGCAGATTGGAGCAAAAACGGACGTGTCTTTATTAGACAGGTTGACCCGTTACCATTAGCGGTGCTCTCTGTTATTCCGCGTATTGATGCTGGTGGTTTCTAATATGAAAAAACATCATGTACAAATTATTCCTGCTACTCATGAACATATTGTTCGTTTATTGCCACATGTAAGACAAGCTGATGTTGATGAGTTCTACGCTATGTCGATGCAAACACCTGAACAGGTATTACGGCATGGCTTATCTGTTTCTACTAAAGCCTATTCCGGCATTATTAATGATGAGGTGGTGACTATTTTTGGTGTTGCTTCTGGCTCATTACTTACTGGTTTAGGTGTTCCTTGGTTGGTGGGAACTGATTTATTAGAGCAACACCAGAAAACCTTTCTACGGCGCTGTAAACCCATCTTAAAACAGATGTTAGGGCAATACACAACACTGATGAATTATGTCGATGAACGTAATCATATTGCTAAGGCTTGGCTCCATTGGTTGGGGTTTCAGATTGAAGAAGCAAAGCCAGCAGGTTTACTTCAGTTACCTTTTCATCGTTTTACATTGAGGGCTAAATAATGTGTGAACCAACAACATTAGCGGCAGCAGTAATTGGTACTTCTGCATTGCAAGCATACGGACAATATACCGATGGTAAATTTCAAGCATCAGTGGCTAATCAAAACGCCAAAATTAATGAAGATGCTGCGCTTGATGCAATTAATAAAGGCAACGCTCAGGCACAAGAACAGCGTAGACGTACTCGCCAATTAGCCGGCACACAGGCGGCAACAATGTCAGCCAGTGGCATTGATTTAAGTACTGCAGGTGCTTTAGATATTTTGGGTGATACAGCAGCTATGGGCGAGCTTGATGCGTTAACTATGGTTAATAACGCTTCTCGTGAAGCGTATGGCTATCGTATGCAAGCTGAGAATGATCGCCTTAATGCAAAAATGGCAAGACGCTCAGGCAATATGGGGGCAATGACAACGTTATTAACAGCACCTATTCAAGCTTATGGTGCGTATCAGCTGGCTGGTGGTACATGGAGTCCATTCGGTGGTGGTGGCTCAGGTGCTGCGAAAGCGGGTAAGACATTTGCTAAAGCACCAAAAGGATTTTAATTATGCCAAAGGTTCCTACATACGATAATAGAACGGTTATGCCTGAGCAGTTACCAAATAATGGGTTTTCTGTTCAATCATCACCAGATGCTTTTGGCGCGGGCTTTGGTCGTGTTGGTGAGCAATATGTTGGTTTATTTGCAGAAGCAAAACAAAGAGCCAATGTTGCACTGGCGCAAGATGCCGCATTACAGCTACGACAGAAAGCCAACGAACTGATGACCGATCCACAAAATGGATTACTTTCTCAACAAGGTAAAAATGCGATTGGTAAAGCGTCTGAGTATGAGCAGTCATTTCGTGATTATGCTGGTGAAATATCATCAACATTACCTGACGATATTGTTCGACAAAGCTTTATGCAACAAGCGCAAGAAATGGGTGTTCAGTTTGCATCACAAGCGAATCGTCATGAGATGGGGCAAATCAAAGCTTATGAACAAGATCAGTTTCAATCAACGCTAACATTAAATGCAGAGTCTGCCGCATCAATGTACGGAGATAATCAGGTTTATATCTCTGCACATAAACAAGTGTTTCAGCAAATAGAAGAGTTTGGATTATCACACGGTTGGGGTGAAGAGCAGATCCTCGCCAAGAAACAAGAATTCAAAGTGGCAACTGCTCGTAAAGCGATTGAAAATCAACTCGGTGCTGATTATATGGGGTTCTTAGAACGAAATGGAGAACCTTCAAGCCTTGGTGGTGCTACCAGAAATAATGCGTTCTATGGTGGTACTGTTAGTAAAGTTAAAGGAATGACCCAGCAGGGCAATATTAACTTACTCAATAGACCAACAGTTAAAAACGAAGACGGCTCAATTAGTACAGTAAGAACGATTTCTATTGGTACTGATGATGGTGAAGTGCTAATACCTACCGTAAGTGACGATGGCAAGCTGTTATCTGATGATGAAGCCATTGCGTTATACGAGCAAACAGGTAAGCACTTAGGAATTTTTGATAACCCAGAAGATGCAACTGCTTACGCTGATAATCTGCATAAACAGCAAGAGAATATGTATACACCTAGTAACGGTGATACAAGAGGTGTTAGAAACAACAACCCTGGTAATATTCGTATATCTAGCAATAAATGGGTAGGGCAAACCGGTGATGATGGTGCATTTGCTAAGTTTGCCACACCTGAGCACGGAATTAGAGCATTAGGTAAAAATCTACTTTCTTATGCTCGACAGGGTTTTGTTACACCAGAGCAGATCATTAATCGTTGGGCGCCACCAGAAGATAATAATGATACTCAGGCATACATTGAGTATGTATCTGATTACCTCGGTGTTGCACCTAATCAGCCATTAGACTTAACGAATTTAGATACCTTAACGCATTTATCGACAGCGATAATGTATAAAGAGAATGGGCGTAACCGTGTTAATTACACTGATGAGCAGATAGCAACAGGCATACAGTCAGCACTTGGTTTTGTTGAATTACAAGCGACATCAGAAGCACCAAAACTATTAACTGGATCTGCCGCTTTCGATGCCTTAGATGAAGCTGACCAAGCAAAATATTTACGACAAGCAGAACAGCTACGTAAGCAAAAGCAAGGTGAGTTACAGCAACAATTTGGTACTCGTGTCGCTGACTCTTACGCAGCATGGGAAAGAGGACTTGAAGCACCTAATGCGCCTACTCATGATGAATTAATCTCTGCGTTTGGTTATGACAAAGGTTCAGCTATGTCTGCTGATATGCAAGAAGCTAAGCGTTATGCTGGTTTTATGTCAGCAGCTAAAGAGATGTCTCCACAAGCACAGCAGGCTTTGTTATCTCAAATCAGACCACAAACGGGCGAAGCAAACTACGAAAGCAAAATTCAACGTTGGGAGAAATTTGGTAAGTTCGTTGAAGGTAATATCAAGGAACAAGATAAGCAGTTTGCTGCTAACCGATTACAACTTTCAATACAAAATAACTTTCCGCTTGATCCTAATAATAAGAATAATCAGCAGGCAGCAGATGATTACTTTGAACAACATATTCAGCAGAGCTTTAATTTACGTGATGATAATAGCTTAAATGCCGTTGCTGAACTTACAGCAAGAACAGGGATTATCCCATCACAAGTTAAGTCTGTATTGAATATGGGGGCAACGTCTAAAGATCCTGAAGTTGTTCTTCCTATCGCGAAAATGTATGGGCAGATATTTGATAACAATCCGGCATCAGCGACTGATATTCCATCAAGCACAATGGCGTATTACTCAAAAGTATATAGTTTAAGTCGAGCTGGTATGCCTGATGAGAAAGCGGTAGAAACTGCATTTAAGACGACATTTGAACAAGATGAACGCACTAAGCAAATGATCGCTTCTCAAATCAGGGATAAAGGATATATCAAGGATAGAGATAAAGCAGCGCAATCTAATATCAATGATTTTTACCCTTGGTATAAACCATTTTCTTCACCAAGCGTTAGTAAGCCTGGTACTCAAAATGGCGCTTACTTACGTGACTATCAAACACTGTATGACGCTAACTTTGCTGAAACAGGCGGTGACGCAGAACTAGCCAAGAAAATGACCAACGCTCAAATTAAAAGAACGTGGGCGGTATCTAATATCAATGGCAGTGAAGAGGTTATGCGTTATGCACCCGAAGCCGTATACGGTATTAATGAATCAGGTGCTGGCAACTGGATCGCTGGACAATGGGAAGAAGAGAAAAAGCAATTAATGTCTAAGTCATTTGGTGGCGCTTCTTCTGGCACTGAAATCGTTATTGTCTCTGATGCAGTGACTCCCAGAGATTACAGCTACGGCATAATGATAAAACAAACCGGTAGTGATGATATCCCTATTTATCGCCCATACACGGGAGATAACGGTTTACCTATTCGCTTTAAACCAGAACAGTCATCATCACCAATGTATAAAGAGGTAATGGAAAAACGCCAGCAAAGCGTTAAGGAAGCTCAGGATAAAAGGGAACGAGAAGAAGCATTGGATAAATCGCGCTCAGAATTTGATGAACGTCGTCAAAGTATCCGTGAGCAATATAAAGAAGCTCACAATGAGCGAGTAAATAAATTCAATAATTATTTTTCTTGGGATAAAAACTGATGCCTATTTACGAACAACAACCTGATGATATTTTATCTGCGGATATTAATGCTGTTCAGCAAACTGAACCTACTTACGGTGATAATGTTTCACCGTCTTGGTATGACCCTATTAATCCGCTTGATGATAGAAGGCAAACTAAAGAATTACGTGATGCGGCGTTTCGTATCGATAACTCAGTGGGTAGCTTGATTGCTACTGCACCTTTTAATCAATTTGAAGATGTAGAAGGCTATAACCCATTTGAAGATGAATTAACGCTTTCAGGCTATGAAGACTATGCCGATGCCTTTATTCATTCAAACTCTCCTCAAGAAACCGCTGTAATAAAACAACGCATTGATCGTGAGAAGAATGATAGACAGCAATTAATGGATTCAGGTGGTGCCGGTATTGTGAGTAGCATAGCTATGGGGGTTATTGATCCAATTAATGTCGCTGCAATGATGATACCAGGTGGTGCAATAGTAAAAGGCGGTAGTGTTGGTGCAACAGCAGGTAAGTTTGCATTGGCAAATACTGCTGGTGGCGTAGCTTCTGAAATGGCATTACATAGTACCCAAGAAACACGAACATTAACTGAGAGTGCGATTAACGTTACGCTGGATGCCATGATAGGCGGAACCTTAGGTTCAGCTGCGCAATTAGTTAGAAATCGAGGTGAGTTAATTAATAAAGTTAGAAATGACATTATTGAACCTCAACCAAGTAATAATCCACCAGCCAATCAATCTGGTGATCGAAGCATTGGTGCTGCGGAAGTTGCTAATACCACACTTGAACAAGAGACACTAAAAGGCCCCTCTTTTGTTAATAGAACAATGATGGTTAGCCCTGTTGGCCGTGTTGCTCAATCACCATCTAAAACAGCGCGCCAAATTAACCAACAACTCACAGAAAACAACTTTACCTTTGCTAAAAATGAAGAAGGTATTGCGACATTTACCGCTGTTGAAACAAAAGTGAGAGGTTATGAAACACTTGTTTATAAGCAAGTAGAATCGACGAAAGACCACTTTAAACAGTATCGTCAATCTGGTGGCCGTGATATGAGCTATTACCAATTTAGTGAAGCTGTTGGTGATGCTATGCGTAACGGTGATACTCATGCGATACCACAAATTGCTGAGGCGGCACGTTCTATTAGACCTATTGTCGAAGCAACCAAAGATAGAATGGTTGAATTAGGGATCTTGCGTGAAGGTGTAAAGGTGACAACGGCACAAAGCTATTTCCCTCGTATTTATAAATTCGACAAAATTTTAAATGATCGTACTGAATTTAAGAAAATCATTGCTGACTGGTTAGAAGAGATTAATCAAACCTCGATAAATAAAGCCAAAGGTAGCCTTGATCGTGCTGAAATCGGTATTGATAAAGCACGTAACGCTTCACCACAAGCTGAACGTTTAGGGCTTGAGATTAAAGAGGCTGAGAGTTGGTCAGGTAAAAAATCTTTGTTGATGGATGATATTAATAAATATCAAAAAATCATTAATGAAAAGAACGCGGTAGAAGTTGAGCTAAATTCACTTTCTAACCTTACTAAGCTAAATAAAACACAAACAAGAAGACAGGCAACATTACAAAGAAAGTTACAACGTATTAATGATGCTGAGAATAAATTACCTGCGTTACAACGTAGTGTTGATATTCTTGATAATCCTCGCAAGTTTAGGAATGAACATCGTCGTTTAACACGAACAGCGAATTCATTAACTCGCCATGACAGAATTAGACAATCAGCATTAAATCGCATGACACCTTTAGAGCGTGAAGAGTTAGATGCGGCAGCAGATGATATCGTTAATAAAATTATCGGTGCCCCGTCTGGCATTGTACCCAGTGAACTGATCCCTGATGGATTAGTTAAGCGTGCTGGTTTTACAAAAGATAGAACGCTAAACATTCCTGATGAACGCATTAAAGACTATCTCGAATCAGATGTTAACTATGTGATGGAAAACTATATTCGCCAAGTTGCGCCTGAAATTGAACTCACGGCTAAATTTGGCCGTGTTGATATGGATAATCAAATCAAAGCGATTACAGAGGAATATAACCAACTTATTGCTGATGCAACCACACCTAAAGAACGCAGTCGATTAGAAGCACGAAGAGAGGCGGATCTACGTGATATTCGCGCGATGCGTGACCGTCTACTAGGAACCTACGGAGCACCTAAAGATCCCTCTACTTTCTTTGTTCGTGCTGGTCGTGTGGCTCGTCACGTTAACTTCTTACGTTTATTAGGTGGCATGACAATATCATCGTTGCCTGATATGGCTCGTCCGATTATGCAACACGGTTTACGTAGTGCGTTAAAACCATTGGGTAAGATGCTAACTGATATCGGCGCTATGCGTATTGCTAAAGCTGATTTGCGTGAAATGGGTATTGGTCTTGAATATGTATTATCCAGTCGTTCTAAGGTGATTGCTGACCTTAATGATCCCTATAGCAGACGTAGCTATTTAGAACGTGGTTTACAATGGTCATCACAGAAATTTGGCAATCTTACGTTGATGAACCAATACACTGACACGATGAAAATGTGGTCTGGTGTTATTACTCAATCTAAGGTGCTGAGAGCAGCAAACACTTTAGATGCTGGTGGTTCGTTAAGTAAACGAGAAATAAAGAAACTGGCTCATATTGGTATTGATGAATCAATGCTAAAGCGTATAGCAGATCAGTTTAAGCGACACGGTGAAGACTTAGACGGCATGTTAACAGGGCATAGCCACTTATGGGATGATCGTGTTGTGCGTGAAACATTTCAGGCAGCAGTATTAAAAGATGTAAGAACTACTGTGATCACACCGGGCATTGGTGATACACCATTAATGATGAGTAGTGAATTAGGTAAGATAGTTATGCAGTTTAAAACCTTTTTCTTTGCTACTCACAATAGAGCGTTGGTCTCAGGCATACAATCGGGTGATGCATCATTTTACTATGGTGCATTGCTTCAGGTT
Organism: Proteus penneri; assembly: GCF_022369495.1. NCBI lineage: Bacteria > Pseudomonadati > Pseudomonadota > Gammaproteobacteria > Enterobacterales > Morganellaceae > Proteus > Proteus penneri. The sequence goes on along the minus strand of NZ_CP059690.1, from coordinate 1,748,367 downwards.
GCACTTGGATCCCTAGTCTATGTTCTCAAAGCCAAAATGGCAGGACGAGATATTAATACCGAACCAGCTAACTTAGTAAAAGAGGGTTTAGACTGGTCAGGAATGATGGGATGGCTAGGTGAGCCTAACAACGTATTGGAAAACCTTAGCGGTGGTACTTATGGTATGAGTGCTATGTTTGGTGGGCCACCAGCATCACGTTATCAAAGCCGTAATGGAATTGGTGCATTATTAGGGCCTACATTTGACCTCGGTGGTGATATTAAAAACATTACATCAGGTGTATTAAATGGTGAGTTTGATGATAGAGAAGTGCGATCTGTACGCAAACTATTACCTTTCCAAAACTTGTTTTATTTGTCACCATTATTGAATCAGGTTGAGGAGCAGATGAAATAGAGTAAACGCCATGTGGAATAAAGATAAGTTATTAAAAATACAGAAAGATTATGATGATGCAATGCTTAGTTATAATACAGCAAAATATATTCTTATTGCCTGTATTTTTGGTGTATTTATGAGCTTTATCTTTCCACGTGGCGGAACTATATTATTTGTTTTTGTGACAATAGGCTTATGTTTGTACTTTTTTCACTGTAAAGACAAGCTCAAAAAAGCAGAGTTGGTAATGGATGATGCTTGTAAAAGTCTTTTTGGTAAGAAATATAAAGAATCAAAAAGTGATTTTATTAACGAAATATATAAATAGCACCGCTTAAGCGGTGCATTGTTCTCATTTCTTTAATTCAGCTAAAATACATTCCACCAACGGTATTATATTTTTATTGCCTCTCATCTTTTGAACTATAAAGTTTCTCATTGCTATCAGTTCTACAAGCGGAGCTGATACATCATGACCATCGCTTTCCATCTTTGTTAAAAGTGCTTCAAGGTTTGATTTTGTAATTAACTTTTCAATCCCTTCATCGGTATTCACTACATCTGGATAGTTAGCTGGTGCAGGGTATTTATACTTCTTTTCCATGGCTAAAGTCCTCACTAATGAAAATAATTACGTAAACTATAATAATGTAAATGCATTAAAATATTCATCTAAATGGTTAATTTAATTTTTTATTTGATAACCATTATTGCAAATATGGATATATTTTGTAGTTAAAAGTATCATATCCTCATTAACACCAGAGGAGATGAGCAATGACGGTATCTACTGAGCTAAGCCATGAAGAGTATGTAGGTAATGGCGTAACAACGGATTTTGATTTCCGCTTCCGTATCTTTGAAAGTAAGCATTTGATCGTGGTGGTTGCTGACAGTGACGGCAATGAAACAACATTAAAGAATGGCACTGATTACACTATTGTTGGTGCTGGTTCTTATCATGGCGGTAAGGTGGTTTTAAATAAACCTTTAGCTCAAGGCTGGAAGATATTATTAGAACGCGATTTACCTGTTGTACAAGAAACTGACTTACGCAATCAGGGGAAATTTTTTGCTGAAGTACATGAAGATGCCTTTGATTATTTAACGATGTTAATTCAAAAAGCATTAGGCACTTTCTCTTTAAGCCTACGCAAACCCACCTATTTATCGAACTACTATGATGCTAAAGGAAATCGTATTGCTAATTTAGCATCGCCTAAAGTAGGTACTGATGCAGCTAATAAAGACTATGTTGATAACAGTATTAAGTATATTGATAGTAAGACATTAAGGGTGAATGATAAGGATATACCAGCATTACCATCAGCTGAGCAACGCAGAAATAAGCAACTTGGATTTGATAATGAAGGCTATCCTCAATTACTTGATCCTGCTGAAACTGGTTCGCTTGGTTATGTACTTGTTGATTCTTTTGAGAAAGGCGCGGAGATAACCACACGGTATCAGGCGTTACATTGGGAAAGTAATGGAGAATATTATCGTTGGGATGGTGATTTACCTAAATATGTTCCATCAAACTCAAACCCTGAAGATTCAGGTGGGATTGGATTAGGTAAATGGGTAAGTATTGGTGATAGCAGTATAAGAAATGATTTGGGTATAATAATAAAGCGGTTTAATACATTTTTGTTAGTTAAAACTGAAAAACATCAAGTCGGAGATATATTTGAAACGCTTGGATATTATAATTTATTTGATAACGGGGCGTGTAGATATGAAGTTGTTGGTTTTTTAAATAAAAATGAAATATCAATACATTTATATGATGATTTATATGCAAAACCAATAATAAAGGACAATTCTGTATATTTAGAGCAGCTTGGTGGTAAAGCTGATAACTTTTTTGATAATTGGTCTATTTATTACAATATCTATAAATACAATCTTAAAATAGAACATCCATTAAAAATAAATTTTAATGGGGATTACTTCTTTTCAAAACCAATTATATTATGTGATTACATGTCATTTGATGGAGGACAAGCAAGATCTACATTATGGTTTGATACTGAAGGTAGACTTCCAAAAGAAGATATTTTTACAAAATCAATAACAGCTTATAAAAATGAAATATTTGATTATACCAAGATTAATGCTCAATTGTTTTTTATAAATAAAAATGAAGGTGAGTATTGTCGTGGTGTTAATTTACTAAATATAAGCACTAGGTATACGGACAATATTCATACTAACGATAACTACGGTGATTATTGTTTATATTCTAAATATCTTACAGGGAGTGAATTAAATAACTGCAAATTTAGCGATGGCAAGATAATACATTTTTCAAATAACATGTATATAAATAAATTTACTAATGTATATTATTATGGGCATTATGAAACAAGGTGGGATATAGGAAGTTGCGGCGTTTATTGCATGGAGCCTGAGGTTGGATTTGGAGGTGGAACAACAAATACTTGGATTAACTGCGGATCTGCTAGGTGTTATACTGGTTTTAAGATAACAGGAATGAATTATAGTAATCTAATATCTTGTTATTCAGAAGGATCAACAAAAATTTGCATTGACTTTAATAGATGCAATATAAATATTCGTTCTTTTGGTGTTGAAAATGTAAATAATGAAAATGGCGGAATGTTTAGATTTAGGGAGTCTAACTCAATAGTTGATCTGATTGATTTCGCTTATAAAAATTCAATATTATCTGATTCATTAATATATTGCATTGATAATAGCAATGTTGTAATCGGTTCTATTGTATCAAAAAGCTTATTAATTGGTGATGAGGTTGGTGTGGCTTGGGTGCAATTAGGCTCATCACTAACAATAAATAATTCAGATAATTTTTTAAATAAATTTAAAAAAATAGGTGATATACTTTCAGGAAATATTTATATCGATAAAACTTTTAATAAAAAAGTTGATGTATTAATAAATGGTGTAAATTCTGGGAAGACCCTTGATGTTTATTATAAATATATGGGAGATAGATTTAATGTTAAATTAAGTGGAATATTAGATATCAGTGGGTCTGGTGAGGTAACATTATCTCCAATAAATATTAATTGGTCTGGAGTTTTATATTCATTCATACAGGGATCATCTATACCCTCATGTGTTAGTTTTTCAAGAAATAGTATCAAATTAATAAATGGATATACAGGAGACCCTTGGGTATATAACGAAAAACAAAAAAGAATTGAGTGCTCTGGATTTATTTAGATTAAAAAAATAAAGCAACATTATTTATACATGTTGCTTTATTTGATTGCAAATCAAGATAATATATTTTTCTTATCAAAAAATCTTACTGTTTTTGTAAGGATAATACTAACTAATAATGTTGTAAAGAACACACAAAAAAACCATAATGGGTTATAGTTATAATATTTTGTTATATCAATTATAAAAGACAATATTACTGCATGAAATCCATAAATACCTAATGAATAGTTAGATATATGACTTACTATTTTTATTTCCTTTGTATTTTTTGATAATGTAAAGAAGAATAAAAAGATAGATATTGATGATAAAAACACTAACGGGGTTGTATATCCATAAAATATAACATTTGTTTTTCCTTCATTATCACTTATAATATTTGTCAAAAATGCAATTAATGATGATGATAAAATAAAAAATAATAAAGATAATGAATTAATTAATTTTTCTTTTTTTATTACAATAAAATTAAATGCCCCTCCTAAAATTGCATACATAAAACACCCAGAAAACATATCTACGAACATGAAGTTATTTTTCACATTTATTCCAAATAATGTGGTCAAATTATTAGATTTAATGTTAAAAAAAATAAACAATATTGGAATTATAAAGAGTATTTTTTTTGCGTTTTCTTGTCTTACTTTTATTATCATCATGAATAGATATATTGGTATTAGCATATAGAAAAACCATAAATGAAAAAATATCGGTTTTTCTAAAAGATTAAATGATGGAAATGAATCTCTCATATTAATTAAATAATATATATAATTAGCAATAAATCCAATTACACTATAAAAAAATAGAGATAAAATTACTTTTATTAAATGTTTATTTTTTGGTTCTCTATCTGATAGGAATAGGAAACCAGAAATCATAAAAAATAATGGAACGCATGCTCTTGAAAATGAATCTAAAATATTACCAAACATCCAGTTATGATAATTGCTATTGTATGTATTGACAACATATGAGCCGGATATATGTAATACAATTACAGATATGCAAGCAAAGAACCTCACAAAGTCTAACCAAATTATCCTATTATAAGAATTCATTCATTCCTACCTTAAATTAATATAATTTTATGTAATTTTATCAGCAAGATGAGACATATTCATTAATTACATGAGAAATGAAATTTTATTGTATAATAATTGCATCAATATAATTCTTTGTGGTTTTTTGGTTATCTTGTCTATTGTGTAGTATCATGATTATTCATTAATCACTGGTACTACACTCATGCAAGAAGATGTCTACACAAAAGCTGGGATCGGCACTACTGCTTTTCTTGGTTACTTCGCAGGGCTTCCAGCAGAAGTTGTTATGGGTTCACTGTTGGGGGCCATCTTCTTTACTACTGCTGCTACTGAATATAGCTTTAAACGTAGATCACTATTGGCTTTTCTGAGTTTCATTTGTGGTCTTATATTCTTTAGCCCCGCAGCAACTATATTTATTTCTGTTACTGGCCTTTTCGGTGTGAAACCGGAGCAATACGAAATCGAACATATCGATGCCGTAGGTGCTTTTGTTTCCGCTTTGCTTGTGGTTAAGTTAAGCGTAAAAGCATACGGAAGGGCTGATATACCGAAACAAGGAGGGCAACAATGAAATGCGAAACATTGCTCACTATTGTTAATGCCATCATCTGTACTGTCATATTTCTACGTGTGTTCTATTTTAAACGTGACGGCAGACAACACTGTAAAAAAGGTGGATGGTTAGCTTTCCTCATTCTTGCTTACTCTTCAAGCGTACCTATTCGCGCTTACTTCGATCCTAATTATCACGCTGATATCTACAACATCTTTGCCAATATCCTGATCTGCACAACGTTGCTGATCAGTAAGGGCAATGTCATCAAGTTTATAAAGGGGTGAATATGTCATTAGTCGATAAACAAAATACGTTTACAGGGATGGTTGCAAAGCTGATCACCTTTGCTCAGCAGAAGGGATATAAGCTGACGTTTGGTGAGGCTTATCGTACCGAAGAACAAGCTAAATTAAATGCAAAGAAAGGATCGGGTATTAGCAACAGTCTACATACTCAACGTTTAGCAGTCGATTTCAACCTATTCGATACTAATGGAAAATACCTTACAGCCACCAGCGACTATAAAGAACTGGGTGAGTATTGGGAATCATTAGGTGGAAGTTGGGGCGGGCGTTTTAAAACTCGTCCTGATGGCAATCATTTTTCATTAGAGCACAATGGGGTTCGTTAATGAATAAAACCGTCATAGCGTTAATTGCTTTGGCTGTTTCCTTTACCGCTGGCTTTGTTGCTGGCGGTATTTATTTTGATAACCGAGCAATGAATAAACAGATTGCAGGTAATCAATTAGATGAAAAGGATGTGGCCACAAATATTGAACTGCGTAAACAAGCAGACAATGAACAGCAGAATAGGCTGGAGATATACCATGACGCACAACAGCATGATACGATACGCACAGATGCTATGCTTGATCGTGTTCTTAATCACTTTGACAGGGTGCAGTTCTCAAACGGTACCACGCAAACAGAAGTTGCAAGTACCGATAACGCCAATACCTGCCGAGTTGAGAAAGCCAAAGCCAGTGAACTTTCTCGACAACTACGAGAAACACTTGAACGATATGGGCGTGAAGCTCAGCGCGCAGATGAAAATACAAGAACACTCAACCTCTGTATTTCAGAGCTGGAAGCAAAGGAAAAACTCCTCAATTCTTACCGATGAAAAAGTAGACAGATTTCATAATGACGGTATCGGTGACGGTGTTAGTGATATCTAATTTAACTATAATTTATATTTATCAGTAAGTTAAGTTACTAGAATATAATTGAGTGGGAATAAAATACCGTTTATCAGCAATAGTTGATAAAGGTTAAAAAACTAAGAGCCATCAGTAAGTTACTGGTGGCTTTTTTGTATGTTTCTATTTATTAGTGATAGGCTTATTTTTATAAATAATAAACTCAATAAAGTTTTGGATTGATATTTACTCACTTAACGGTAATTTAGAATAAGTTTTTCTATCGTAATTAATAGCGCCTTTATTATTCGTGCCAAGAGATCTTGCAAATTAAGAAAATAGGAGATAAGGAAATCATGCATAATGAGATATTAAAAAAGTTGCCGCAAATAGAGCAAGAGTATCAAGTTAAATTACTTTATGTTGCAGAAAGTGGTAGCCGAGCTTGGGGGTTTGCTTCAACAGATAGTGATTATGATGTGAGAGGTATTTTTATACGTCCACGCAATGCTTATCTTTCTATTGATAAACCTAAAGAAACCTTCGAGTGGATAGAAAATAGTTGGTTTGATGTTGGTGCTTGGGATATTACAAAAGCGCTGCACTTATTACGTAAATCGAATTGCATATTATTAGAATGGCTCCAATCGCCAATAATTTATCAACAATATTCTAATGTTCAAAAAGAGTTATTTGAACTGGCAAAACTCTATTATCAACCAAAAGTAATTGTTCATCATTACAGAGGAATTGCTAAAGTTGTGAGTAGATATTCTCCTGAAAATAACTCTAAAAATGAGATTAGTGCAGAGCCAATAAAATTAAAAAAATGGTTCTATATGTTACGTTCTCTTTTATCTGCCTATTGGACGGTGAAAACGGGTGAAATTCCACCTATGGAATTGGATAAACTGATAAAAATTTTAACTGTTGAAGAACAAAAAATCATCAAAGAATTAGTAGAATTTAAATCAGATAAAAATGAATATTTTACTTGGGTTCCAACACATACGATGCAATATCTAGTGACTTTTTTATGGAAAGAGACAAATGTCCAATTAACCAAAAGAATAGTACCTGATAATGATATTTTAAATAATTGGTTTAGGAAAAAATTAGATGAAACTGACTATTGAAGATATAAAACCTTACCTTTTATTTGAAAGTATCGCTGGAAGTCGTTCACATAATCTTGCGACAGAAAAATCAGATACAGATATTAAAGGAGTCTTTTACCTCCCTAAAGATCTTTTTTATGGGTTGGAATACACACCACAAGTAAGTAATGAAAGCAATGATATAGTCTATTATGAGCTTGGGAGATTTATAGAACTATTATGTGCATCTAATCCTAATATTTTAGAGCTACTTAATTCACCTGAACATATGGTTATTTATCGACACCCTTTAATGTCATTAATAAAGCCAGAATGGTTTTTGTCTAAAACTTGTGTTCAAACATTTGTACATTATGCACAAAGGCAGGTTAAGAAGGCTCAAGGGCTAAACAAAAAAATAGTAAATCCAGTTGAAAAAAAATTAAAAACCATTCTCGATTTTTGTTATGTCATTGAAGATGGAAAAACAATATTAATCAATACGTGGCTAAAAAATCGGCATTGGAAACAAGAACATATTGGGTTAACAAAACTTACCCACACACAAGATATTTATGCAATTTATTATGATGATAAAGTGTCTTATCAAGGAATAATAAAAAAAGAAAATGCTAATGATGTATTGCTAAGTAGTATTTCTAAAACAGCAAAACCAGAAGGTTATCTTAGCTTTAATAAAGAAGGTTATAGTGCATATCGCAAGCAATATCATGAATATTGGCAATGGGTTGAGCAACGTAATGATGTTCGTTACCAACAAAACATCGATCATGGAAGAAATTACGATAGTAAGAATATGATGCATACTTTTAGATTACTTTATATCGCACTAGGGATAGCACAAGAAGGGAAAGTGAAGGTTTGGTGTGATAATAGAGATGAATTATTAGCAATTAAAGCAGGACAATTTAGTTATGATGAATTATTAGAGCGTAGTGAAATTCTTATTAAGACCATTAATAATGCATTTCAACTAAGTCTATTGCCTGATGAAATTGAGCCTTCAATTGCAGAAGTTGCTCTTATAAATATAAGAAAAGCGCTCTATAAATAGTAGAAAAATGAACTAGCCTAGAAAACTAATATCCCTTACATAATGTAAGGGATATGCTATTTTTAATATTTTAAGTATACAAACTAAATACGAAAATATTTATTAAATAGCGTTTGCGTATGAAAATATTAATTAGTTGCAAGATACTCAGGATAAGCATCTGTTAACTTCATATAGATACGCTTGTGCGTTGCTTTCTTTCTGAAATCCTGTTTTAAACAGATTTTAGCTGCATTTTTTAACTCAGCAGGTACATTTTCAGCGTTTGTAGAGGCAATAATGGAAAAACGCACTTTCTTTTTAGACCGACTTAAATTATAAGGTAAACCTAAAATTCGTCTTGCGACTCTGTTTGTTTTCACAACTCACTCCTTTTTACATGTAATTTAGAGAAAGCCCTTTTATTATAACAGAAAATAAAAAGAATAAGGTGTTGATAACCTTATTAATTTAGCATTAAAGGCTATTTTTCTATAATTTTTAAAACATATTTAGGTTAATAAAAAATGTTTTTCTAATCGAAATTTAATTAACTAACTAGATTGTCGTTACTTTAAATTAGAATATTTATTCTTATAAAGAGTATTTAAATACTGTTATTATTAAAAAACAATAAATTTAGTTTAATATTAACAATTGGTTACTTGTCTTATAATTTAGATGATAATGATATAAGATGTTTTAAATTACAAATAATTATCATCTTTTTGAAAAAAGATATTAGAAAAGAGATCTCAATAAAAATTTAACGTTATTTTAGCCCAAGGAAGTATGGATCCAATTAAGATAACCTTTAAAACCATTTTCAATCGGTATTATAATCACTTCGGGAGTATCATAGGGATGTATTTCGACAAGAGCATCAATTAAGTTTTGCTGTTTACTTTTTTCAGATTTTATCATCATAAGTATTTCATTATCTTCAATAATTTTATTATCCCAATGATAAATAGATTTAACTTGAGGTATTAAGTTTACACAAGCAGCAAGTTTTGTATTGATGAGGTAATGCGCAATTTCATTAGCGATTTTTTCATTTGGTGCTGTAGAGTATGCAATTATCATTGTTTGTCCTTTTAAAATTAATTTGATTTTTCATAGCAGTAATCAGGCTTGATGATTTTAATTTTATCAAAATAAAACTTTTTAAAACTTAAATCTAATATTTTTATTTTTAGCGAAATAAAACAGTATTTTCAAAAAAAACTTTCTCGATATGAGCTGTTTACGGCATTATTAAGGGCATTTTACGTATTATAAGGTTCTTGTAGTAAAGAAAAATATAAGAGTGCCGATATTATTGGTAGATTAATGAAATGTATCTATTTGTGTTATAGGCTTAATTTGGCTAAAGGCATTTTATTTTCAATAATATCTCTAATATAAAATAAACTAATTAGTCATAAGATTTATAAAAATTTGTGGGGTTTAAAATGGATAATAATTCGCTAAAAAACGCGAGTTTATTTGATAATGATCCCGTTCTCTATGCAGCGTGGCTTTACTATCAGGACGGACTCAGCCAAAGTGAAGTTGCAAATATTATGGGTGTTTCTCGTGTTACTGTCGTGAAATATTTGCATTTAGCTAGAGAAAAAGGATTCGTAAATATTAACTTGGATTCATCAGTATTTTCTACGATTGATTATGCCCTCAGAATAAAAGCAAAATTCGATCTTAATAATGTGCTTATTTTACCTGATGAAGAAAAGAATAAATCACAACATACTTTAAATATGAACAGAGAAAGGTTAGCGAAAGCAGGAGCAATGTATCTTTCTCAGATAATTAATGACGATGATATTTTAGGTGTTGCTTGGGGACGAACAATTTATAAATTGGGTAATTATCTTTCACCCAAGTCATTAAAAAATATCACAGTACTACAAATGATAGGCGCCGTAGCGCCACAGCCTGATTTTAAAACAACAGAAGCAGCCGCGTTAATTGCAAACAAGTTGTCAGGGTGCAGTATTAATTTGCATGTACCTGCGGTAGTTTCTAGTGCGCGCCTAGCAATGGAACTTCAAGCTGAGCCTATTATTAGGCGCAGTTTTTCGGCGCTAAATCAGTGTAATAAAGCCCTTTTTGTTGTGGGTAATACATTTGATGACAATCCTTTGGTAACAACGGGGGTTTTAACGAGTAGTGAGATGGCTCAATATCGTGATTTAGGCGCTGTCGGTGTAATTTGTGGACGTTTTTATGATGCGCAAGGTAATCCTTTAGTTTCTGATATTGACCTTAGGATAATGGGAATAAGTCTTGCTCAGTTAAGACAAATAACACAACGACTTTTTATTGCTGGTGGTGTGGAAAATATTCAAGCAACAATAGGGGCGATAAAAGGAGGTTATGCCACTGATATTGTGATTGATGAAGTCACAGCGTTGGCATTATTAGAGTTAGATAATTAGTAATAAAATCCTCGTGAAAGCGAGGATTTTTTGGCAAATGACTATTTAAGATCTACTTATCTCTGATAATAAGCATTTATTTTGAAAGGCCTTTTCTGTAAATCTTATACATAAAGAAAAAGATAAAAATGATAAGTTGTTAACATTTTTATCTTTTTTTAATATGAGTCTCTTGCCTTAAATGCTTATATCATTCATTATATAAAAAATTATATAACGATGATTGGGATTACCATATTTATGAAACGCCAATTGCTTGCTAGTTTAGGATTAGCATTAGGATTAATTTGTCATAATACATTTGCAGCTGAGCTTCATCTTTATGCAGGGGCTGGATTAAAACAACCCGTAGAGCAGGTTGTGAGTGTGTTTGAAAAAGAGACAGGAAATAAAGTCACTATTGAATATGGTGGTTCAGGCCAAATATTAACACGCTTTAATCTAACTAAGCAGGGAGATTTATTCTTTCCTGGGTCACAAGACTATGTTGAAAAGTTAGATAAAGAAGGGCAAGTGGTTAATCAGTATTCTATTATTCGCCATATTCCAGTTATTGCTGTGCGTAAAGATAAAGTGGGGGATATTAAAACCCTAGAAGATCTTGCGAATAGTTCATTAAAACTAGGTATGGGTGATGCTAAAGCTATCGCATTAGGAAAAAGTGGCGAACAACTTATTGATGCATCAGGACAAGGCGATAAATTACGCGATAAAGTTGTGGTTCGCACTGCAACAATTAAACAATTGCTTATGTATTTATTAAATGGGGAAGTGGATGCTGCCATTATTGGATATGCAGATGCAATGAAAAATCAAGATAAACTTGTTTTACTTCCAGTTCCTGAAGGTAGTCCAGAAGAAGTGGCAACACTTGCTGTTTTAAAAACATCAGCAAATCCAGAAGAAGCACAATTACTTGCTGATTATTTTACTCGCTCTGAAGGGATCAAGGCTTTTACTGATTATGGTTTTCTTCCTGTAATTTCGAAACCATAAATTTTTTCTCACATAAATTGTGTTTTTTTGCCACCAACTCACTGGTGGCTTTTTTCATTATCACAATAAAATAAATATTTATCTTAAAAAAGGAAATAACGTGTTTCGATGGGCATTAATTCCACTCTTTTTATTGTTATTTCTGATCTTAGGATCGCTAATTGCGCTGATATGTCAACTTTCTTATGTTGAATTGAGGCAAGTTATTATTGATCCTGAATTTCATTTTGCTATTGGTATGTCACTCAGTACAGCGCTAACTTCTTTATGTTTAGCAATTATCTTAGGTGTACCCGCCGCATGGGCAATGGCAAGAATTCCTTTTAAAGGGCATCGTTTCATTGATGCGTTATTAGATTTACCTTTGGTGACTCCTCCATTAGTTATCGGTATCGGATTATTATTGTTATTAGGAAATCAGGGGCCTTTAACAGGTATTTTCCCTGAGTTATCTCGCTCTCTTTTTTCACCATTGGGTATTATTATTGCTCAAACTTATGTTGCTAGCGCGATTATTATGAGAAACAGCCTTTCTGCTTTTAAGTCGGTTGATCCTGCTTATATTCAAACAGCACAAAATTTAGGATTAACACCAACAAAAACATTTTTCTTAATTGAAATACCACTTTGCTGGTCAGCTCTAATGAGTGGAAGTATTATCGCATTTTCTAGAGCCTTAGGTGAATTTGGCGCTACGTTAATGTTAGCTGGTGCAACAAGGTTAAAAACCGAAACGTTGCCTATGGCAATTTATCTAAATATCGCCAGTGGAGATTTCACCTTGGCAATAGGTTGTGCGCTCGTTCTTATCGCTATCGCGATTACTTTATTATTTGCGTTGCATCGTTTACAGCGAGAAAGGAAGGCATCATGTTAGAAATTCGTTCATTAACATCGGGCATATTAAAAGATGTCTCGTTAAAGGTAGAGAAAGGAACTTGCTTAGGAATAAGTGGTACATCAGGAAGCGGTAAAACTACACTTTTAAATGCGATTGCTGGATATACTTCGTACTCTGGAGATATCTATCTTGCAAATAAAAATATAAATGAACAGCCAGTGTGGTTGCGTTCTTGCCGATATTTAAATCAACGGCTTTATTTATTTCCGTTTATGACGGTGACACAAAATTTATGGCTAGCACAATATGTTGCAAAACAGAAAAGAAGTAAGGTGAGAGAAAAGGCGATATTAGAGCAAATGGGAATTGCACATCTTGCTGAACGTTATCCTTATCAAATATCAGGAGGTGAGCAACAACGTGTTGCATTGGCAAGAGCTCTTATTAGCCAACCCAAACTTTTACTACTGGATGAACCTTTTTCGAGTTTGGATTGGGAAACACGTTATCAACTTTGGGATTTAATGAGTTCCTTAAAATCTAAGGAGATAACGATGATCATGGTTACTCATGAGCCTCGTGAAATAAAAGCGCTAGCAGATAAAACGGTTTTATTGTCTAAAGGACAAGTTGTTACTGAAAATTCTATACTATGAAGTTATTGATTGCTTATTGATCACCAAGCCATTACTGACCAATGGATAATACGCCCCATAATTTTTACAGAACTTGTTTCCGCTGATTCATCAGGAAATTCGTCTTTATTATAACTACGTATAATTAATTTACCGCCAGGTTGACGATAGAGTAGTTTTATTCTAAACAAAGCATCTTGTTCGATAGCATAAATACCACCATCAACAATACGAGTATTGCCTGTATCGACAGTAACTGTTGAGCCATTTGGAATAACGGGTGACATACTGTCGCCATAAACAGAAAAGCAGATCACGTTCTGAGATGATGCGCCATAACGGCGTAATGTGCTTTTTGAAAATCTCAATTTATATCCATTATGATCTTCGTTAGTACAACAACCGTCACCTGCTGCGAGCTCGATACTTTTAAAATAGGGTATTTCTACTTCATCATCACCTAAAGGAGTATTACTGTCCCATTCACTTACAGGTTGCCATTCATTCTCTGGTGGAATTTCAGAAGTTGCATTGGTTTGTTCTTCACCTCCAAGTAGCCAAGCCAAATCACAATTTAACGCTTTTGCTAATTCAGGTAAAAAACGGGGACGTTTAGTTTTACCGCTTTCTAGTTGTTCTATGGATTGCTGTGTCGTACTTGCTAAAGTGGCAAGTTCTGATTGTGTTAAACCTAACGCAATGCGTTTATCTTTGGTACGTTTCGCAATAGACATTAGTGACTCCTAATACGTGTCCTTACATATTCAAGTACAAAGAGTATATCGTAAAAAGAAAACAAATTAAATTGTATTTTACCTTAAGAATAAAATTAAGAATAGATTAATTACTTAATTTTGAAAACGTCATCTGCACTATCTGGTGGGGTGAGATAAGGATTTTCATCAGTGACTTCAGGATCTCTCAAGACTTCTCCACAGAAAATAATAAGGTCAGGTCTTTTTTGTTTTAAGTAGTTAAGTCGCGTTGTGCATTCATCTTTAGTATAAATTGTTTCTGTAACAGGAACAGCATCACAAGAATCATTTCCACAAGGACTTACCAACAATACATAACCGACCAGCATGAGCTGTGAAGTAAACATAAAATATCCTTTTAACTATTCATGTTTGGTCATCAAAATCAGACCGCTAGATTACCTATTTGTTGATAAAAAAGCAGTTTCTATTTGTCTTAAATAGCATTAATGATGCAAAAAAGTGTATTTGATCACAATTTTTCTAGTGTTTGTTTGTATTTTTTTGTAATGTATTATAGGCGAATAACCTAATCATCAGAGAATAATACGCTATTGATATATTGTGAAAACAAATAGAATTGTTTTTCAGTCTACTTACTTGTTGTAATATTGTTATTTGCATTATCTAAATTAATATCCCCCATAAAATACTAATTTAAATAATGTTTATTAATTATATAAATTCAGTTAAAAAACAGATATCTAGTATTTACTCAAGACTAAGTGTTTATTGGACAGAACACGCCGTTATGGCATGGCTAACAGAGAAGGGGCCTATTCCAAGAGAACTCGAAAATTAGATATACCATTTGTTTCAGATAGAGAGCTTATTATTTTCAAATAACTTGATTAACTCTGAAAATATTGTGCTTTATTTAGAACGAGAGTAATTAATAATACATCCCACTTTCTAGTAATATAGAAAGTGGGAACTTTATTGTCGATTAACCTTTACCAGATTGAAAAGAGGAATAAAGTGTCATCCCTCCGTCAATAAAAATAGTCTGTCCTGTGATATAGGTTGATTGTTCAGATGCTAACCAAGCGGCTACATTAGCAACGACTTCTGGCTCAGCAGCATATCTCATGGGGATCATCTCTTCTAATTCTTCACGAAGCGTATCATCTTGCATTTTTTCTTGGTTGATGGGGGTATTTATTGCTCCAGGGCCAATTGAATTAATTTTAATACCCTGACTTGCATATTCAAGAGCGAGAGATTGAGTTAGCATTCTTACCCCACCTTTACTTGCTGCATAACTTGCAAAAGTGGGCCAAGGGATAATTTCATGAACTGAAGATATATTAATGATATTGCCTTGAATTTTATTTTCTACAAAATATCTTAGCGCAGAGCGGGCGGTAAGAAAGTAACTCGTTAAATTCACATCTATAATTTTACGCCAATCAGCTAAATCAACAGCATGGGAAGGTGTTTGTGTTTCAATACCAGCATTATTAATAAGAAGATCAAGCTTGCCAAAATGATTGATGGCACAATAAATAAAATTATGGGCAACATCTTCGTTGCTAATATCACCCCCAAAAATAATGGCTTTACCTAAATTTAATTTATTTAAATCATCGGCAAGGCATTGAGCCTCTTTTTCGTCAGAATGATAGTTAATCACGACATTCATTCCTTCAGCGACTAATCGTGACACAATAGCAGCACCAATTCCTCTTGATGACCCCGTAACGACAGCGACTTTTCCTTTAAGATCGTTGTACATACTTCCTCCGATATTCGATTTGAAAATTAAGCAAAAAGTAATATAAGAGATAAATAAGATTATTTATCTAGCACTCTACTAAGCTTATGGTTAATATAGCCACTTATTTATTTTTCACTTCTCTTTATTGTAGGTTGTTATTATGTAATACGCATTAAGGCACTGAAAGAATCGTGCAAATACAGAAAAATTAACTTACCAAATTTATTTTAAAAATTTGGTAGAGCTTCTGTTACTTAATGAGTATTAAATAATGAATAATCAATCACAAAAATATGATAGAACCTATCACTATCCTTTTTCACCAGGCACAACAAACGACGATCGTATAAATGCGCAATGGTGGCAGGATATTTGTCAAATAAAACAACTTATCCATACAGAAAAACTAGATGGAGAAAATAATTGCCTAAATAAAATGGGGGTTTTTGCGCGTTCGCATGCAACTCCAACGCAATCAGCGTGGACATCTCAATTGTGTCAACGTTGGCAAATGATGAAAAATGATTTAGGTGAATTAGATATTTTCGGTGAAAATTTATATGCCATTCATTCTATTGAATATGCACACTTAGAAGAATATTTTTATGTGTTTGCGGTTCGTTATAAAGATAAATGGCTAGGTTGGGAAGAAGTGCAGTTTTATGCTTCTTTGTTTGATCTTCCTACTGTGCCAGAAATTAAATTGCCTGAATGTCAGGATAAAACAGAGTTTGAAAATATGATTGTTTCACAAGCCAAACAGGCAAGTTTTTTTCAATCTCAAGATGTTTTAACTCAAAAACCAAGTCCAATGGAAGGTATTGTTACACGAGATGCACAGTCATTTTCTTTAAATGATTTTTCTCATCGTGTTTTTAAATATGTTAGAAAAGACCATGTTAAAACAGATGTTCATTGGAAAAAAAATTGGCGGCGAGCCCCTTTAATCTGGGAAAAAACACAGGAGTCTCAATGATGCTTCATAAAAAACTACACACTGAAATGTCATGGGAACACCTTTGTGAACTGTATGATGAAATAAATGATATGGCTGGTGTTATACAAGATCCTATTCATCATGCAGAAGGCGATGTGGCGATACATACACAAAGAGTAATCAATTCAGTGAAATCATTGCCAGAATATACGAGGCTAACTGAAAGAGAACAGCAAATTTTATGGATCTCAGCACTATTTCATGATGTAGAAAAACGCTCTACAACCCGGGAAGAAGAGGGACGTATTGTTTCACCGGGTCATGCACGTAAAGGTGAGCTAACAACACGTCTTTTTCTATATAAAAAAGTACCTTTAAGCTTTGCTGATAGAGAGCAGATCGCTGCTTTAGTTCGCTTTCACGGTTTACCGTTGTGGGTGATGGATAAACCTGATCCTAAAAAAGCCCTGCTTGCTGCATCACAGAGAGTAGATTGCTATTTATTAGCATTATTAGCTAAAGCTGATGTTTTAGGGCGAGACTGTGAAGATAAACCAGCTCTTTTTGATAAAATTGCGTTATTTACACTTTATTGTGAAGAGTTAAATTGTTGGCGTAGAGCTGCTCCATTTCCTTCAAATGATGCTCGTTTTCACTATTTTTATACAGACAGTAGTATGGATTGTAATTACGAGCCTTATCCTGAAAAAGGAAGTGAAGTGACAATGTTATGTGGATTACCTGGTATGGGAAAAGATACCTTTATTCGCCAACATTGTGCAGATCTTCCGATAGTGAGTTTAGATGATCTCCGTCGCCAACATAATATTAAACCTGATAACAGAGATGCTAATGGTTGGATAGCACAGCAAGCAAAAGAACAAGCTCGTATATATTTACGAGAGCATAAACCTTTTGTTTGGAATGCCACCAATATTACAAGAAAAATGCGAGATCAACTTATCTCTTTGTTTTATCGTTACAATGCAAAAATTACGTTGGTATATATTGAAGTCCCTTATGCGCAATGGCAGAGGCAAAATAATGCAAGGAACGAAGCTGTGCCAGCTAAAGTAATGGAACGTATGTTGAATAAATTGGAAGTACCAACACCAGAAGAGGCACACAAAGTGATTTATTGGATTGAAGGTCAATCTCAGACCATATTTTAATTAATTGATTAATCTCGGTGAAATGTTAAGTCGGTTATAAAATAAATGAGGGTTACTTATAAAAATAAGTAACCCTTTTTTACTTATTGAGTAGGATTAATTCACAAGTAAAACAACGTACTCAATTTACTTTTTAACGTGATGGATAATATCGAAATAGACATTACGATCATCAGCATTTGGATAAATACGATAGGTGTACTCATCATCTTTAACTGTGATATTTTCTACATCACGGGTGAATAGTGTTTTACCTTCAGTATCTTTGGCAACTAAGGTGCGTATTTTGCCATCGTCTGACATTGACCAGTCACCTTGCATTTTTTGTTTACCTTCTGGCGTAAACATAATAAATGTGCCATTAGGGTAGTATTCTGCAAGCCCAAAATAGTTGCTAACTTGAGCATTATCTGGAGTTGTTTTATTTCCTTTTTCATCGATAGCGTCAGTTGTTATCCAAACTTTTTCTATCATGATTTTCTCATAATCGTTAAGTTCTTTTTGAGCCTGAATAACATCTTGAGTTTGAATGTTAGTAGCAGTTGATGAACTTTCTGCAGCAAAAAGAGAAAAACTAGCGCTTAATAATGAGATTGCGATAAGTGATTTTATTTTCATTGATATATCCTTATTTTACGTTGTGCTTTTTGTCAGTAATTTATGTTATGTCTGACGGTATGGATAAATTTTAGTATAAAATGAGTGAAGTGCGAGGAAATAATTATGTCTAAATGTTTCTAAAAAAAGAATTTTTGACAAATCTTACTGGTTAGAAATATTCAATGCACTATATTTATTAGCATTATTATCTCCATTTATTCTTATTATAGATTTAATTGCTATAGGTGGCGTAATTAAAAAAAACAAATCATATTCATAGATAGCACAAAAAATAGATAAAAATCTTTCTTGATTTACAATATGAATTCAAAGATTGACTCATTGGTGAATTAAATAGACAAAGATGATGACGTTTTTATCTAACTAAATGTTACTTAGGTCACAAAAATGAAAGATGAAAACTGAGTGTGTTTTAAGCATTGCTTTTGCATTACTTAAGTAATTTACGTTCTCTGGTGAAAAGATAACATTTTCTTTGGTATTTAATGATTAAAATATCTTTATGGTAAATGTGTTTTAAAAATCAGAGATGATAAAAATAATTAATGCATTGCACGATTCAATTAGATTGTATTTTATTTAAGCATTATTACGGGTAGTTTATAGTGATATAAAATGATTTCTTTTGTAAGATCTTACATATAAAAATAAATTTTATTTTTATATGTAAATCAATAATATTATTTTCCGTATAAAAATAAAAAAGCAATATTAAATTTATTTATATTAATAAGGTAAGACGACATTGTAAATTTACTCATTTTTTTCTAAAAAAAGTATAAGTTAAAAATTCATTTATTAAATTATCTTACTATTGTCATTGTTTATTTCTGTTTCTTTTTGTTTTTTATTTTTGTATTTCTGCTTTTTTTTGCTTTTAATAAATAACATATGATTGTAATCACAATCCCATAACAACTAATAAACTAAAGTTGTTGCCATAGAGGTAACATTAAATGAAAGCAGAACGTCATAAAAAAATAATTAATCTGATTAAAGGTAATGGTGCAGTAAAAGTTTCTGTTTTGGCTAAAGAACTTGATGTTACCAAAGAAACAATACGATCAGATTTAAATACACTCGCAGAAAAAGGAATTATAAAAAGGTGCCATGGTGGTGCTTTTATAGAATTTGAAACTTTAGATAAAGTTGCAAAAAAAGAAATTATACAATTTCTAGAATGTAATGATCAAATTGATAAAAACGATTTAGCAAACAAAACAGCAATAAATAAGGTGTGCGTACTAGGTTCATTTAATGTTGATATGATTAGTTATCTTCCTAGATTGCCAGAAGCCGGGGAATCCTTATTATCGAATAAGTTTATCTTCTCACCAGGAGGTAAAGGTTGTAATCAAGCATTGGCGGCGAGTTATGCTGATGCACAGGTGCATTTTATAACGAAGATAGGTACTGATCAATTTAGTGATTATGCAGTTAATTTTATATCATCATCAAGAATAAAAACATCAACGATATATCAAACTGAAAATTATCAAACAGGAACTGCATCTATTTTTGTTTCTGAAGAGAGTGGGGAAAATATTATCTCTATTTATTCTGGCTCTAATATGGATATTACTGCTGATGAAGTAAAAATACAAAAAGATAAAATTATTGATGCGGATATAATTTTACTTCAATTAGAAACAAATATTGAGGCATTAAAAGAAATTATTGCTATTGGAAACGAAAATAATATACCTATTATTCTTAATCCAGCACCTTATAATAAAATAGTTAATGAATTACTTCCAATGATAGATGTATTAACACCTAATGAAACGGAAGCCAGTTTATTATCTGGAATAGAAGTACTCGATTTAGAATCCGCAAAAAATGCTGCAGTTTCTATTTATCAACAAGGCGTAAATAAAGTGGTTATTACGCTGGGTAGTAAAGGTTCGTTAGCTTATGACGGATATAAGTATATTTATTCGCCGGCATATCTGGCAGTTGTAAAAAATACAGCAGGGGCAGGTGATGCTTTTAATGGAGCGCTCGCTGCCTCGTTGGCAAAAGGAAAGCAGTTTTCTTATGCGTTACGCTATGCATCAGCTTTTTCATCATTAGCTGTTGAGACGAGTAATGCTTCAGAAATGCCTGAAGATATTAATGTCATGCATCGCATCAATCAAACAACATATTCACAGATTGTCACCCAATCCCCTGAATAAATAATCTTTTTTGAAAGAGGAATAAAAATGAAAATCTTATTTATTGGTGAGTCATGGCACATTCATATGATCCACTCTAAAGGCTACGACAGTTTCACTTCCAGCAAATATGAAGAAGGTTCTACGTTCTTATTAAGTTGCTTAAGAGAAAAAGGTGTTGAAGTTGATTATATGCCTGCCCA
Organism: Proteus penneri; assembly: GCF_022369495.1. Taxonomy (NCBI): domain Bacteria; kingdom Pseudomonadati; phylum Pseudomonadota; class Gammaproteobacteria; order Enterobacterales; family Morganellaceae; genus Proteus; species Proteus penneri. Next base: position 1,727,405 of record NZ_CP059690.1, on the reverse strand, counting down.
TACCGTTCAGGTTGCATTTCCACAAACGGCTGAAGCATTGGCTAAATACGATGTCATTGTTATTAGTGATATTGGTGCAAATACGTTCCTTCTGCAAAACGATACGTTCTATAACATGAAAGTCATTCCTAACGCATTAGGGTTAATTAAAGAGTTTGTAGTTAATGGCGGTGGCTTATTAATGATTGGTGGTTACCTGTCATTTATGGGTATTGAGGCTAAAGCAAACTACAAAAATACATTACTTGCAGAAGTTCTGCCTGTTGAAATGCTGGATGGCGACGATCGTGTAGAAGCGCCTGAAGGTGTATTTGCAAGTGCTGTAAACGCTGAGCATGCATCAGTAAAAGGCTTTGGTGAATGGCCTATGTTCCTTGGCTATAACAAAGTTTCAGCTAAAGAGAATACAGAAACCGTTTTAAATATTGGCGAAGATCCATTGCTGGTATTTGGTCAGTTCGAAAAAGGAAAAACAGGCTGCTTTATGAGTGATTGTTCTCCTCATTGGGGTAGCAAAGAGTTTTTAGCATGGCCTCATTATGCAGATATGTGGGTTAACATTCTTAAACAAATTGCCCGTTAATTTGAATTAAGAATAACTGTAATAAAAAGTAAAAAAGCGCAGAGTTGCCGCTCTGCGCTAATAAAACCGATTACTTGAAAAATAAAAAAAGAAATCACTCATAGCCAATAATCCAAAAGGAACATCTTATGAGTACAAAAAATTTATCAACACCATTGCTGATGTTAGCAACTGTGTTAGCAGGTATGCTATCACCAATGCAGTCTGCGGTGAATGGGCAGTTAGGGCATGTTTTAAAAGATGGTAACGCCAGTGCAGTTATCTCTTTTGCCAGTGGTTTAGTGGTGATGTTTTTTATCATTATGTCGAAAAAACAGTATCGCCAACAATTTGCTTCAATTCCAAGTTTAATTAAAACGCGTAAAATCCCATTATGGAACTGGTTTGCGGGCCTTTGTGGTGCAATGGTTGTTTTCTCTGAAGGAGCTTCTGCGAGCGCGTTAGGAATTGCAACATTCCAAACAGCATTAATTTCAGCACTCTTATTATCAGGTTTACTATGTGACCGCTTTGGTGTAGGTGTTGATGAGAAAAAATATTTCACACCATATCGTGTATTAGGTGCAATATTAGCTGTTGTTGCAACTTTATTTGTAGTTTCTCCACAATGGCACTCAACCTCATTTATTTATTTAGCAATCTTACCTTTTCTGGCTGGTTTATTAGCTGGTTGGCAACCAGCAGGTAACGCTAAAGTTGCTGAAGCAACAGGTTCTATGATGGTGTCTATCACTTGGAACTTTATAGTTGGCTTCACTGTTTTAACGATTGCTCTCATTGTTCGCATGGCATTAGGTCATATCACTCTTGAATTACCAGGTACTTGGTGGATGTATTTAGGTGGTCCTTTAGGACTTATGTCTATCGCATTAATGGCTATTTTAGTACGTGGTTTAGGCTTACTGATGTTAGGCGTTGCCTCAACAGCGGGTCAGTTGTTAGGTTCTGTATTAATTGACTTATTATTACCGTCATTAGGCAATACCGTTTATTTAGTGACAATCATTGGAACATTATTTGCGTTAGTGGGTGCGATTGTAACTACAATTCCTGAATTCAGAGCGACTAAGTCAGCAAAAGCGTAGGAGTATCGTAATGAAAGGTTATATTCAAACCGTAACTGGCCCCGTGAAAAAAGAAGATATGGGGCTAACATTGCCTCATGAACACCTTTTTAATGATCTCTCAGGTGTTGTTGATGAACCTTTTTATGAATTCTCGCATGTGTTAGTTGATAAGAAGGTGAGTGCAGATATTCAGTGGGGACTTAAATACGATCCATATTGCTGTTGCGATAATATGGATAAAAAGCCTATCGAAGATGTTATTTTTGAATTAAATAACTTCAAAGAGTTAGGAGGCAGAACAATTGTTGATGCAACAGGATCTTCATCAATTGGACGTGATATTAGAAAATTAAGACAAGTTGCAGAAATCACTGGTATTAACGTTGTTGCTTCTTCAGGACTTTATATTGAAAAGTTTGAAGGGAAGCGTTTGGCTGATGATATTGATGCAATGGCAAAAATCATTGATGATGAATTGAATGTAGGTATTGATGGTACTGATATTTGTGCTGGCATGATTGGCGAAATTGGCGTTTCTCCATTCTTTACTGATGGTGAAAAAAATAGCTTACGTGCTGCTGCCATTGCGCAAAATGGTAATCCTCATGTTTCAATGAATATTCATATGCCGGGTTGGCAACGTCGTGGCGATGAAGTTTTAGATATTCTATTAACAGAAATGGGATGTAACCCCGCTAAGATTTCATTGGCACATTCGGACCCATCAGGTAAAGATATTGATTATCAATGCAAAATGTTAGATCGCGGTGTTTGGCTTGAGTTTGATATGATTGGTCTGGATATCTCTTTCCCTAAAGAAGGGGCAGCACCAAGTGTTATGGATACCGTAGAAGCCGTCGCAACCTTAATTGAAAGAGGTTATGGTAGCCAAATTGTATTAAGCCATGATGTGTTCTTAAAACAGATGTGGGCGAAAAATGGAGGAAATGGTTGGGGATTTGTTCCTAATGTATTCCTTTCATTATTGGCTCAACGTGGCATTGATAAATCTATTATTAAAAAATTATGTGTAGATAATCCAGCTAATTTATTGGCTTAAATCTGAAGTGAGTAAATAACAATAAATATACCCCTTGAAGTAAATTTAGCGGCATCTTAATAAAGTGCCGCTTTTTTATGTTTCAAGGAAAAGAAGACAAAATGAAGCATTAACGTAAATGGAAATTTTCAATATAACGCAATGAATGCGTTGAACCATTAATGACTAAAGAGTGTGTTTGTAAGTATTGAGCTTGTTGATTAACACCAGATAAAAAATCACCTTTGGTAATTGCTGTTGCTGCAAACATAACATCTTGGTTACGTACTAATGTGTCTAATGACAATTTAATATTTACATCGGTACCCATTTTGTGGCAACGAGCAATTTCAGAAACGGCATATTCTCTATTTTCCGCACTATTTCCTTTTGCAATATCTCGAGTAATCAAACGTGCTTGCATATCACCGCCTAATGCCTTAGCGATAGCCGCACTAATTACGCCCTCAGGTGCTCCGCCAATACCATACATAACATCAATACTGTTATTAGGCATTGTGGCATATAAAGAAGCTAAAACATCACCATCAGGTAGTGTAATAATATTAATACCTTTCGCGCGCAGATCTTTAATAATATCGTGGTGACGTGGTTTATCTAAAATAGCAAGCGTTAGCTGTTCAATAGGTTTATTTAATGTTTGTGCAATAGCATCAAGGTTATATTCAAGGCAATGGTTAAGATCAATCACACCAGCAGCTTGTTTACCAACAATTAATTTCTCCATATACATGTCAGGAGCTTGTAAAAAACTGCCTTCAAAGCCAGCGGCTAAAATAGCTAGGGAATTATTTTCACCCATAGCGACCATGCGTGTACCGTCAATGGGGTCAACTGCAATTTCTATTTTATCGCCTTTCCCATTTCCTACTTTTTCGCCAATATAGAGCATAGGCGCTTCATCTATTTCACCTTCACCAATGACAATTTCACCATTGATATTTAGATTATTTAAACGTTCACGCATGGCACTGACAGCAGCATCATCTGCTGCATTTTTATTTTGTTTTCCAATCCAAGGCATTGCTGCAATAGCTGCGGCTTCTGTTACAGAAGCGATAGCATTAGTTAATTCGTCATTTAATTTCATATTATGAGTGTGTTTTGCGATATAAATGGAAGATTAAGTTAGGTTGCCGATCATACCTTTTTTTCGAAATTGTGTGCTAGGTTTAAATCAAGAGTTCTCGAAATAGATTATTTAGGAATAAACTAAGATAAATCTGTGAAAATTAAAGTATAACTAAGGGGAAGAGATTAAAACTATGTGATGCTTAACGCAAAAGGATTAGGTTTATGGACGACTTTTTGACGCTCATTGTTACAATATTTGTCGTGGTATCTTTGTATTGGCAATATCACGCTTATATAAATAGCAACTCATTGTTACATCGAATTAAACAGCTTGAAGAAAAGTTTACTGAGCAACAAGAGAAATTATTTAAGTTATTAAATAAAGATAACGCTGTGGATATTCGCACAGAGCTTGATACTCAGAAAAGTGAAGTTAAGGATTTATCTCGCGATATAAAAAAAGAGCCTCAACCAACGGGTTCAACTTATCAACCTAAAACAGTTGAATCTACTGACACAATAGAACAGGTGCAAAATAAGGCGGAGAATAAAAGTACGCCTGTATATCAACATGCACAAGCATCACAAGAAAAGGTATTTAATAAAGCTTTTCCTAATGAAGAAAATCCATCAGTCCAAGCTTCTATGGTTAATGATATTAACCTTGAAAACAAACAACCTAATAAGCCAGAAATATCAACGGCCCCTATACCTAAAGAGCCTGAACCATATCGGCCGAAGGTAGCAACAAGCCGTTTTGCTCATCATTACCAAAAAGAGGTAAAACAAACCTATGTTGGATCAGCAGCAGATCTGCTTGTGGAGAATAGTGCTGGTGTAACAAGTACAAGTCTTGCGGTATCTGAAACGGGTCATTTAGGAAATGTTACACCTCAAGTAAATCGACCAGCATCGCAATATAGACCTAATTTAAATCCTCACCCAAAACGTCAACAGAAATCGATTTTGGGACTTATTTGGAATTGGGTAGTAACAGGAAATCCGCTGGCTAAAATAGGGATGCTATTGCTCTTCTTTGGTCTGTCTTATTTACTTAAATACAGTATTGAGAATGAACTTGTCTCAGCATCAACACGTTTAATGATGGCGGGAACAGGATGTTTGGCCTTATTAGGTATTGGCTGGTGGCTTAGAAAGAAAAACCTGATATATGCATTAATTTTACAAGGTGGCGGCATTGGTGGGGTCTACATCACTATTTTTGCTGCGACTAAAATTTATGATTTTGTTCCTATTGGCATTGCTTTAGCCATTATGGTCTTTATTTGTATTGTCAGTGTTATTTTAGCAGTTCTTCATCGAGCAATTAGTTTAGCTGTATTAGCTTCATTAGGAGGATATTTAGCGCCTGTATTATTGTCCACAGGAAGTGGCAATTATATTGCTTTGTTTAGTTATTATCTTATTCTTTCAATTGGCATTCTTATTATCAGCCATTGGCAAGTTTGGCGTTTATTAAATCTTATTGGTTTTGCTTTTACTTTTGGTATTGGTTTTATATGGGCGATACCAAATTATACTCATGCCGATTATTTACCTTGTCAGTTATTTCTAATTGCGAATTGGTTGATTTTTGGTGTTGCAACGGAACTTTCAACACTAAAAAATAAACTGAAACTTAATATTCCTTTTGATGCCACATTACTGTTTGGCACACCATTAATTGGTTTTATTTTCCAATATCGATTAGCCTCAGAATGGCCATATGGAGTTGCTATTGCTTCATCTCTTTATGGATTAGCTTATTTTATACTAAGTTGGTTTGCACTTAAGCGTTATCGTAAAGAGGGTAAATTGCTGGCAATTGCCTTCTTTATGCTCTTTGCCACCTTTGCCACTTTAGCCGTACCATTTGCATTCTCTGCTGAATGGACATCGATTGTATGGGCAATTGAAGGGATGATGATCCTTGCTTTTTCTGTTTTACAGCAGCAAAAGAAACCCGCTATTGCAGGGACTATTTTAGTTGCAGTTTCTTTTGTTTTATTATTTAACATGCCCGTTATCTCGTTGGGTGATTGGCTAATGCTGGTAACACAAGTAATCGTTGTATTTGCTGTCGCAGTACTGTGGTATCGAGCGCAATTTACTAATATTGATAATCGAGCTATTGGATATGTCACACTGTTTATTTCTGCTGTAAGCTGGGGATATAGTGTTTTACTTTTACAAGAATATGGTGAACATTGGTTCTCTCCAGAAGTAAAATCCATTACTTTTGCTTTTATTCTTATCAGCTGTTGGGGCATGTTCTTTGCTGGGAAGAAATCCCAATTTTTTGAGTTGGCAAGTTGCTCTATTTTATTATGGCCGATGTCAGCACTTATTATGTTGGTATATATCTATCTTGCAGGTTCGTTAATTGATAATTGGTTAAGTGCGATTATCTGGTTCGCAATTTTTGCTAGTGGTTTCTATTTACTTAAAGTAAATACATTATTGCCGAAACAAAGGATAAATAAAGCATTGATCCACAGTATGCATCTTATCTTTATTGGCCTATTCTTATTTACTGAAATTATTTGGTTAATGGATGTTACGTATCTTTATGTGAGCTTACATTTTGCAAGTGTAATTTTTGTTATCAGTTTATTTATTGCAATAAGCTATATATTCGCAATGAAAGTGAATTGGACAAAAGAGTACCAAGATGCTTATTGGATAGTCACTTTACCTATTTTAGGTTTACTAGCACTCTCTTTAATCTTTGCAAACTTTAATGATGGCACTGAAAGTGGAATTAAATTTATTCCATTATTTAATTTGATGGATCTAATGGGTATTATTGGAATATGGATTGGTTATCAATTTATTTCAGTAATAAAACAATCACCTAAATATCAAGCATTATTGAAAAATAGCTTACCTATATTTAATTACATTATTCCGGCTATGATTTTCTGGTGGGCAAATGGTGTTCTATTAAGAGGATTAGTCTTTGCAACAGATGTTGATTGGTCGAGTTATGCAATAATTAATTCCAAAGTGATCCAAACAGTATTAGCAATTATTTGGGCAATTACTGCATTAGTAACTATGGTGATGGCGACACGTAAGAAGTCACGTTCACAATGGTTTATTGGTGGTGTACTGTTGGCGGTGGTTATCGCTAAACTTTTCCTAATTGACACATCATTAAGTAGTGGATTACTCAGAGCATTGGCCTTTATTGGTGTTGCAATACTGATTTTATTAATCGGGTATTTTTCACCGTTACCACCGAAAAGGCAAAGTAACAATACAGGCGTGTAAGCAATATTTATGCTTGCATTGTGTTTATTTTATAAATTAAATCATGCATATAATCTTAAATGATTAATGCATGATTTAATGGAAAGGAGAACTATAATGCATCAAGGTCAATGTTTATGCGGTAAAGTTAAATTATCAACAACACAAGATATCTCTGCGCTCAGCGTTTGTCATTGCAGTATGTGTTTACGTTGGAATGGGGGGCCTGGTTTTTCAATTGATTGCAAATCAGATTTGAAGATTGAAGGTGAAGAATATATAACACGCTATGATTCATCTTCATGGGGTGAGCGAGCATTTTGTAAGCATTGTGGCTCTCATCTTTTTTACCTTCTAAAAGAAACTCATACTTACTATGTGTCAGCAGGATTATTTCCTGATGCGAAAGAAAGCAAACTGACAATGCAAATTTATATAGATAGCAAACCCCACTATTATAATTTTGTAGAAAAAACACCAATGCTAACAGAACAAGATATTATGAATATGTTCAATTAATAATATTTTATTTATTGATTTTTTTATATTTTTTAAAGGCTCTTTTCTATATGAGCCTTTTTTATTATAGTATAATAATCATGTTAAAATTTATGGAAAGTTGATTTAACATTCTTTGTTATATTTTAATTTAAAAGGAAAGAGTTATTGATAAATACATTGATAATAAGTCGAGTTGAAATATTTAGCTTGGGAATAAAAACACTTCTTAGTCAGATTAAAAAAATTAATGTTCGAAAGGTAATGAATGATGAAAGTGATGCATTCCGCTATTGCCGACAATTTTCGGTTAATCTTATTATTTTTTACTCAGCACCTTCACTTTCATTAATTGATTCTATAAAAAGAATAAAGCGTTCATCTTTATCAATTAAAATAATTGTTATTTCACCAAAAACAGACTCTATATTATCAATAACACTTCTTCAATTGGGTATTGAAGGCTTTATTATTGTTGATACTTCTTGTGAAAATATTCTGCAAGCTATTCGACAGGTTTGTATCGGTCAGCGGTATATAAGCCAAGAGTTAGCAATGGAAATCGCGCTAACAAAATTACAGCAAGAATTAAATCCTTTACATCATTTGTCTGAAAGAGAATTGCAGATTATGTCGATGATCATCAGAGGGAAAAAAATCACACAAATCGCAAGTGAGTTGAATATTAATACAAAAACAGTAAATAGCTATCGTTACCGAATGTTTAGTAAACTTAAAATCTCAGGTGATGTAGAATTAACACATATAGCAATACGTTATGGGTTAATTGAGATAGAGAGTCATTTACAAAGTGGAAGACAAATTTGACGCCAAAGCATTCTTAAGCCGAATCACAGATAAACCGGGTGTGTATCGGATGTATGATGCGACAGACACAGTAATCTATGTAGGTAAAGCTAAGGATCTGAAAAAAAGGCTTTCTAGCTATTTTCGCACACAGGTAAATAGCCGTAAGACCGAAGCTTTAGTGAAGTGTATCGCAAATATTGATGTCACGATCACCCATACAGAAACGGAAGCTTTATTGCTTGAGCACAGCTACATCCAACGTTATCAACCTCGCTATAATGTGTTGCTACGAGATGATAAATCTTATCCTTATATCTATTTAAGTGGTGATAAACATCCCAGAATTGCTAGTTATCGAGGAGCCAAACATGCCAAAGGGGAATATTTTGGACCTTTCCCTAACTCTTTTGCAGTAAGAGAAACACTGGCATTAATGCAAAAATTGTTTCCTATTCGTCAATGCGAAGATAGTGTTTATCGCAATCGTTCAAGACCTTGTTTGCAATATCAAATTGGTCGTTGTCTTGCTCCTTGTGTAAAAGGCTATGTTTCTGATGAAGAATATGCCCAACAAGTTAATTATGTGCGACTTTTCCTTTCAGGTGATGATACGCAAGTTATTGACGGATTGGTTAAACGTATGGAAGAAGCAAGCCAAGAATTACGTTTTGAAGAGGCTGCTCGCATCCGAGATCAAATCCAAGCAGTAAGGCAAGTGACTGAAAAACAATTTGTTGCCAATATTGGTGATGATCTTGATGTGATAAGTGTTGCTTTTAATGGTGCGATTGCTTGTGTTTATGTTCTCTTTTTCCGTCAAGGTAAAGTGTTAGGAAGTCGGAGTTATTTTCCTAAAGTTCCTGCGAATACCTCAATTGATGAGGTTGTTCAGACTTTTATTGGTCAATTTTATTTACAAGGCAGTGCAATTCGTACTTTACCCACTGAAATTTTGCTTGATTTTAATTTAGAAGATAAAGTTATTCTTTCTGAATCTATATCTTCAATTGCAGGGCGAAAGATTCAAATTCAAACCAAACCGCGTGGTGATAGGGCACGCTATTTGAAATTAGCTAGAACAAATGCAGCTACGGCATTGGCTTCAAAACAAGTCGAGCAATCAACAATTTCACAACGTTATACCTCTTTGATGTCTCTTCTTGATATGAAAGAGATAAAACGAATGGAATGTTTTGATATTAGTCACACTATGGGAGAGCAAACTGTGGCTTCATGTGTAGTATTTGACATGAATGGCCCATTAAAATCGGAATATAGGCGCTATAATATCAGTGGTATTACTCCTGGTGATGATTATGCGGCAATGAATCAAGTACTCACTCGACGTTATGGTAAACCATTAGAAGACAGTAAGGTTCCAGATATTATCTTTATTGATGGTGGTAAAGGGCAATTAGCACAAGCAATAGAGGTATTTGATTCTCTTAATGTTGATTGGGACAAATCACACCCGAAATTAATTGGTGTTGCAAAAGGGAGTGACCGTAAGGCAGGGCTTGAAACCTTGTTTTTTGTGCCGGAGGGGGAAGGAATGGCGTTGCCTTCCGATTCACCTGCGTTACATTTGATTCAACATATTCGTGATGAATCGCATCGTCATGCGATAACTGGACATCGTCAACGTAGAGCCAAAGTAAAAAATACCAGTTCATTGGAGTCTATTGAAGGTGTCGGACCTAAGCGTCGTCAAATGTTGTTGAAATATATGGGGGGGCTACAAGCTTTACGAGATGCAAGTGTTGAAGAAATTGCGAAAGTTCCGACAATTTCGACTGCATTAGCAGAAAAAATTTTTAATGCGTTGAAACACTAAGTGTATTGATGCACCATATTAATAACTCTCACTTTTCTAGGTCGTGTAGAACGCTATGCAACTAAATATCCCAACTTGGCTAACTCTATTTCGTGTCGCTCTAATTCCATTCTTTGTTTTGGTGTTTTATTTACCATTCAAAGATGCTCCATTAGTCTGCGCTATTATTTTTATGGTAGCAGCTGCAACAGACTGGTTTGATGGCTTTTTAGCACGTAGATGGAAACAAACTACCCGCTTTGGCGCTTTTCTCGATCCAGTAGCGGATAAAGTAATGGTTGCAACAGCACTTGTTTTAATTACTGAATACTATCATGAGTGGTGGATAACTTTACCAGCAGCAACAATGATTGCTCGTGAAATTATTATCTCTTCATTAAGGGAATGGATGGCTGAATTAGGAAAACGTAACAGTGTTGCTGTTTCTTGGATAGGAAAAGTGAAGACGACCGCACAAATGGGATCGTTGGTTGTGTTATTATGGCGTCCTACTATTGAAGCAGAGTGGTTTGGATTCGCTTTATTATATATCGCAACAGTGTTGACTTTCTGGTCAATGTTTCAATATTTGAGCGCTGCGTGGTCAGATTTGCGTGAAGGTTGATCGAAATGACTGAAAATTCACCGAACAGTCAAAAAGATGCAAATATAGTGTTGACTAGATTCAGGAAATCAGTAGAATGCAACGCATCGAAAGGCACAACGGTTTACGGAAATAAATAAGTAAATCAGCAAGTTCGGTAAAGCGGGAATAGCTCAGTTGGTAGAGCACAACCTTGCCAAGGTTGGGGTCGCGAGTTCGAGTCTCGTTTCCCGCTCCAATCTCTTATGAGATTGAGTAGTTGAGGCGCGTTGGCAGAGTGGTCATGCAGCGGATTGCAAATCCGTGTACCTCGGTTCGATTCCGGGACGCGCCTCCATTAATGCCCAGGTGGTGAAATCGGTAGACACAAGGGATTTAAAATCCCTCGGCTGTAAGGCTGTGCGGGTTCAAGTCCCGCCCTGGGCACCATCTCTTTAGATAAAGAGTTTGGTGCAAAAAGAAAGTCCATTATAAATGGCAGTGAAGAATAAATAAGTCGTCCATACCAGTATCTTTCTTAGTAATAAGAATTTACGGGCGCACCACAGAATTTAGCCCAGGTGGTGAAATCGGTAGACACAAGGGATTTAAAATCCCTCGGCTGTAAGGCTGTGCGGGTTCAAGTCCCGCCCTGGGCACCATATAAATAGCGGACCTTAACTTAGGTCCGTTTTTTCTTCCTCTAGCGATAAGTTAGAGAGAAAAATCAAAAAACTGAAGTTAGTTGTTTTAGACATAACGTTTTAAATTTATTTGTTATTTAAATTGTATGATAAGTAAGTATTATGCGTAACAAGTAAATACAATTTAGCCCAGGTGGTGAAATCGGTAGACACAAGGGATTTAAAATCCCTCGGCTGTAAGGCTGTGCGGGTTCAAGTCCCGCCCTGGGCACCATATAAAAAAACGGACCTCATTGAGGTCCTTTTTTTCGATCATAAAAAATAAAAATCACCTTATCAGTTGTAGTAATAAGGTGATTTTCAGTTAATTATTGTTTTTTTAGTAATAGTCGATTAGTTATTTGTATCTAAAATAGTAACTCGATTTCTTAGTGCAATAAAACGAGTCAATACATCGTCTACCGTAAGAAGCCCTACAGTATCTTCAGGTGCTTTCAGTACTTCACTGGTAATATGCCATGGTCCCCAAAAATCAGCATCACTATTACCAAACATTGCTACTGTTGGCACACCAACACCGACTGAAATATGTAATGCACCACCATCGCTGGTTAGCATCTGATCACATAAAGACATACCTGCCATTAATTCTCGAAGATTTTGCGTAGGCACTGGCGTAATAGGGATATCTTTACATTGTTCGAGTATAAATTGTGCTTTTTCATCATCACCAGGATGCTGCTTATTATCATTGCTTCCTGGCGACCAAAAGAGAAGAACATGGCATTTTTCGCGTTGCGTTAATTGGTGTGCTAACGCGATAAATTTTTCTGCTTGCCAACGTTGTTGTGGTTTACGTGAGCTGATTTGTAAGCCGTAAACAGGAACATTTTCAGTTATTTTAATGCGTTGCCGAATTGTAGAGATCTCTTCGTCTTTAACATACAACTTCAAAGGGCCGGCTTTTTTCTCTATTCCAAGAGGACGAGCTAGTTGACAGAATAACTCAGCGATATGACCTTTGTTAGACGGTGTTGGAATGGGATCTGTCACTGCTGATGGCGCGTCATCGCCAATAGCGATAATCCGTTTAGCACCAGATAATTTTGCCCATTGTAATGCTCTTTTGGCCCAATGATCGCGAGCAACAATTGCAATATCATAATGCTGACGACGCATATCAAAAATAATTTTTAAGCGACTTAGAATGAGCTTTAAGGACGATTGTCCTGATTTTTTATGATGTAACTTACTGTAAATATGTACATTTCCGACAGAAGGGTTACCTTCTAAGATTGCTTGATTGTAAGAATTTACGAGAAGATCAATTTTTGTATTGTATTCGTGGGCAAGAGCATCAATTAATGGTGTTGTAAGTATTAAATCACCAATGTTATCTCTTTGTATTATTAATATTTTGGTCATAATTAGATTTATTCATACTCGAATGAAAAAATAACACTGTAAGTAATAACTTAAGCGTTAATCATAATGTATGTTTATGATTATAAGCTATTCGATATGTTTAGGCATTACTATCAAAAAATTAATTACTTTTTTGGATTGGAAATGAGTAATCATTATGCTGACTTGTAGAAAGTAAGGTGATTATCTATAAATAATCACCTTACTTATGATACATTTTGATATGTAACTTGTTTTTAACAACTTACACAATAGTAATTTTTTAAAATCATCGTTAAAAACAAGCGTCTAAAATATTCAGGACATTTTTTGTTGTTAATTTCCTATAGCCTTTATCAATAATTGTTGTGGATTGAGCAATACTTGGTAGCATCTCTCTTGTTGCTCCTAAGGTTTCTAATGATATGATACGGCTATACTTCAACATAACTGTTTCGCCATAATGCGGTAATTCATCATTTAATTTAGCAAGAGAATTCTTTCCAAAATAAATAGTTGTCGATTGTAGTAACAAAAATCGAATTACTGGTTTTGAGTTAATAATATTATTTTTTTAATCTCTTCAGATAGGCTCCATACGGTATAAATTAATTAATATTGTAGTAGTTAAAATATCATAATGTATGAAATAAATTTTTGATAATTAATTTTTTAATAAGAATTTTAGAAAGTAAAAATGAAAAATATGATAGGTAGTATTTAATAAATCACAGTCTTATCGATTTATTATTTGTTGATTTCTCAGAAGTGAAAATAAATAGAACTGTATATCTCCGTAATAAAATGTAAAAAATAAAAAGAATCGTAATTCAGATTGAACCTGGTTTATTTAAACTATATATCTTAAAAAGAAATATTAAAAAAATATGGTTTATATGTGGAGTTTTATATGAAACAGATACTTATTATTACAGGAGGAGTGTTATCGCTGACTATTATGCTAGCTATTCTTGTTGCTATTTTAATAGAGTCTGTGATTAAAGAAAATACAGATGAGTTTTGGAGTGAAAGCCACGAAGTGATTGAGAATTCGTCATCAACATTACGTGAAACTTTTTCTACCGTAGAAGCAAAACACGATACGCTGATGGCTCTTTATCAATCTAAAGATAATAATGGAAGTTGCCAGCAGTTAGCTGAAAAACTAAACGATGTTGAAAAAGCGCTTTCTAATGGAAATTTAGTGCTACCACGACCAGCAAAAGAACAAATTTCGACTATCAAAAATGCTTTTAATGGTTCAACATCACCTACGAAAAACATTGCTTGCGAACAAGCACTTCAAGTTATTAATGAATTAAGTCAGTAATCTCAATATCCTTTCTATTTTTATTTATCTTTTATCCAAAAATAAGATTATTTTCGGTTATTAAATTAATATATCTTAACTTAATTCAATGAATACACGATATATTTTTCTTAAAAAGAGTAAATTTCTACTTTCCAATATAAAGTAATAACCGGTCATTTATATCTACAGTTTTACTATTAGTAGATTATGTTAACGTTAAAAAGAAGTTGCTAAAGGGATTTAAAGTTGCGATGTGAATATGCTAAAATTAATAGCTGATTCGCTTTAGCAATGAAGTTTAGTGATAATTTGGTTTATTTTTTGTTTCTAATAAAATGCATTTTTATCTTTATGCTTTTTTTTATTTTCAATGTAATTAATCCATTTTATCTCAAGTAAGAAAAGAAAATCAGACAAAACTTCTACAAAAAAATATGGTATATATATCAATATAATTTAAGAAAGTATCTATTAACTATGAATATCGCAACATCAAACGTAAATGAAGTTAGTCGTCAAACAGCATGGATCAGAGTAATAATATTATCATTCGCGGCTTTCGTTTTTAATACAACAGAATTTGTTCCTGTTGCTCTGTTAAGTGATATTTCTGAAAGCTTCGGTATGCTCCCTGCTCAAACAGGTTTAATGATCACGATATATGCTTGGGTTGTTGCTTTAATGTCTCTGCCTTTAATGATAATGACAAGTAAAGTTGAGCGACGTAAGTTACTTATTATTTTATTTATACTTTTTATTTTAAGTCATATTTTATCTAGCGTCGCGTGGGATTTTAAATCACTGATAGTAGGGCGTATTGGTGTCGCTTTTTCTCATGCTGTATTTTGGTCTATTACCGCGTCACTGGCCATTAGAGTGGCGCCTGCTGGTAAACGCGCCCAGGCATTAGGCTTATTAGCAACAGGAACAGCACTTGCAACAGTATTAGGTTTACCTATTGGTCGTGTTGTTGGGCAGTGGTTAGGATGGCGTGCAACATTTATGGGTATTGGGATATTAGCCTTAATTACCCTGTTTGCATTAATGCGCTATTTACCTTTATTACCAAGTGAGCATTCAGGGTCACTAAAAAGTGTGCCAATGTTATTAAAGCGTGGCCCGCTTATGGGGATCTTTCTATTAACGGTTATTGCCGTAACAGCGCATTTTACAGCGTATAGTTATATCGAGCCTTTTGTCGTTGATATTGCGGGTCTGGATCAGAATTTTGCTACGTTAGTTTTATTGATTTTTGGTGGAGCCGGTATCATTGGTAGCGTGTTATTTAGTCGTTATAGTGCCAAAATGCCAACATCATTCTTATTTTCAGCCTTAATATTGCTTACTTTTTGTTTAGGCTTATTAATGATCAGTAGCCAGAATCTAACAGCATTTATTGTACTGATTATATTTTGGGGGATTGGATTTATGTGTATTGGGCTAGGAATGCAAGTTAAAGTGATTGATTTAGCCCCTGATGCAACTGATATCGCTATGTCTATCTATTCTGGTATTTTTAATATTGGTATTGGTGCTGGGGCATTGATTGGTAATCAGGTTATTTTACATGCCGGTATGACAAATATTGGTTATGCAGGAACAATATTAAGTATTATTGCAGTGGTTTGGTGTGGTTTTATCTTTAATCGCTATCGTGTTTCTATGGGCGGGGAACCCCGTCAAAAAAATCAACTCCATCAACACTAAATAAGTACTCCCAAACTTCCATAATATAAAGGCACTTATTCAATAGAAAGAGTGCCTTTTTTATTTGTTGTAGATGAATATCCTTAATCTTGCTTGTGATAGAATTCACAAAATTGACTTTGTATAGGATTAAGACGAAAAAATGAATGGATTAACTTACCTAATGTTGGCAATTATATCTGAAGTCATTGCGACAACAATGCTGAAAGCTTCTGATGGTTTTAGCCGATTATATCCGTCTATTGTAGTCGTCATTGGTTACTGTTTTTCTTTTTGGGCACTTTCTCAAGTGGTAAAAGTTATGCCATTAGGCATTGCTTATGCAATATGGAGTGGATTAGGAATAGTTTTAGTTTCTGTTGCAGCGGTGTTTCTCTATCAACAAAAGCTCGATTTACCTGCCATTGTTGGTATGACTTTAATTATTGCTGGTGTTTTAGTTATAAATCTACTTTCAAAAAGTGCTTCACATTAATAGGAATAACTGGAAGAAATTAGGGTCTCTTTAATGCAAAAGAAATTTAAAATAGCTTGTTATCTATCTATGCTAACTAGCTTTGCTTTTATTGCAGGATGCAGTAATTCAGAGCAGACACAACACCCATCTACACAAATAGTGAGTAAGAGTCGGACAATACTGATAACTAGTCCTGATATTCCCTTAGAAGAATCAGCCAAGGCTACCTGTGTCTTTTCAGGTGGTGTGCCGTCTTTAAACTATGAATTGCATGGCGGTCAGACACCCGTGTGTCAGTTCGCTAATGGTAAGCGTTGTAGTGAACAAGCTTTAATAGAAGGGGCTTGTATTCCAGGTTAAAGTTTGTCTTTGGTTGAATATTTAATCGCTATTTTTCTATTATAAAAATAGCCCTTAGTTTATCGCTAAAGGCTATTTTCTTTTTTATTCTTTTGTTTTAAAAGAACTTGTTATTTGGCTCACTAATACTAATAAACCTACAACAAAATAAGCAGAGAAAATAATAAGCATCCATTGTGGCATTTCTAAAGTTAAGAATTGCCATTGGCTGACAGAACAATCACCGGTTGCTTGGAATACAGCAGGGAACCAATCTTGCAAGGCAAACCAAGAAGGTAATGTGACAAAAAAGTCACAGGTTGCAAAAGGTGAGGGATTCAGAATAAGTTGTGTATGCTCCCAAGAGAGTTCAATTCCTCGGTATGCGGAATAAATCCATAAAAAACTACCGGCCATACGCATAAGTGTCATTTTAGGTGCGGATGCCCCAATCAATGCCGCAACTAAGATCCCTAATACCGCGATGCGTTGATAGACGCACATTACACAAGGCATTAATTCCATTCCGTACTGAAAATACAATGCAGCACCTTCAAGACCTATTGCAGTTAATGCAAGCAACAGCCATGAAAAACGGCTTTGGGACCAGTGACGAAGAGATGTCAGCATAATAATATCCATTTAAATATTAAATAAAATAAGTGTCTATTTTGCCCAAAAATCAAGCGCAAAAAAAGTTAAAATCCGTTATTTCACAAATATTTACATTGAAGCTTGTTTTTATGAAGAAAATAGGACTTTTATCGAATAAAAGTCCTATTTATGTGGTGTAACTGTGGAGCAATTGTTATGGAATAGCAACTAAACCAATGTCATAGAACCAATGTGTTGCAGGAACAAGCCAGAATTCAACCGCCAGTAAACCAAATAATGTCATCACAATAGTATATGGCAGTGCCATTATCACCATACGGCCATATGATAAGCGGATGAGTGGTGATAGTGCTGATGTTAATAAGAACAGGAATGCGGCTTGACCATTTGGAGTCGCAACAGAAGGTAAGTTTGTACCTGTATTAATAGCAACACCAATATGCTCATATTGTGATTGGCTAATTAACCCATCTTGCAATGCTGTTAAAGCTTCACTGATATAAACAGTACCCACAAACACGTTATCTGAAATAGCAGATAATAGGCCATTGAAGAGGTAAAAAAGAGACAGTTGTGAGGATTCTGAAGCTTGAAGAACAAACTGAATAATAGGGCCAAATAATTGTTGATCAATAATAACAGCAACAATAGAGAAAAAAACGGTTAATAATGCAGTGAAAGGCAAGGCCTCTTCAAATGCTTTACCAAGCGCATGTTCTTCTGTGATCCCACAAAATGCAGTGGTGAGAATAATAACAGATAAACCGATAATACCGACTTCTGCTAAATGGAGCGCTAAAGCAACAACCAACCAAATACCAATTAATGCTTGGATTATTAGTTGTGCTTTTTCTTGAGAAGTGCGTTTTTCACTGTTTTTCTTGTCGTATTCAGTTAGAACTTTACGAACCAAATCAGGTAATTCAGCGCCATAACCAAAGAGCTTAAAGCGTTCTACAAAGTAGCACACCGCAAGACCAGCAAAGAAGACTGGAATAGTTACAGGTGACATTCTGATAAAGAAGGTCACGAAATCCCATTCTAAATGTTTTGCAATAATCAGGTTTTGTGGTTCACCCACCATGGTCATTACGCCACCTAACGCAGTACCGACACCGGCATGCATCATTAAGCTGCGTAAAAAGGCACGGAATTGTTCTAAAGTTTGTTTTTTTTCTGCGGTATCAATAAACCCATCATTACTTAATTCTGTACCTGATTGATTAGACGCAAAATTATGATAAATAGAGTAGAAACCGAGAGAGACACTGATGACAACCGCGATAACGGTTAAAGCATCTAAAAAGGCAGATAAAAATGCACTTGCAAAACAAAAAGCAATAGATAACAGTCGTTTAGAACGAATAGATAACAGTAGTTTAGTAAAAGCAAACAGTAATAATTGCTTCATAAAATAGATACCAGCAACCATAAAAACAAGAAGCAAAATCACTTCAAGGTTGTTGGCAATTTCATGACCAATCTGTTTTGGGCTAGTCATACCAATGATGACGGCCTCAATAGCAAGTAATCCTCCGGGTTGTAATGGATAACACTTTAGTGCCATAGACAGTGTAAAAATAAATTCTACAACTAATAGCCAGCCGGCAACAAAAGGGTCAACAAAGAAAAAAATCAGTGGGTTGATAATTAAAAAAGTAAGAATAGCAAGCTTATACCAATCTGGGGAGTTCCCCATAAAGTTCTTTAGTAGTGCTTGTCTTATACTCATATCCATTAGGTTTCTCATCCTCCAAAAAGAGATTTTTAGCGCAATATTATGCAATCTAACCATAGTACGCGCTAATCGCTGTGAAATTAAGCTCATTAGTCATAATTAATTAGTAAAACGACATCAAGTTTTATGATGCCATTCACTATTTAATGATGGTTGAGCTATATCAAAATTACGCATTCTGATATTATATTTTCCATTATTAGCAGAAAAGTCGCTTCGGAAGAAATAAAAATATGGTTATTAAGGCTCAAAGCCCCGCAGGTTTTGCGGAAGAGTATATTGTTGAAAGCATTTGGAATAATCGTTTTCCTCCTGGATCTATTCTTCCAGCGGAACGTGAGCTGTCTGAATTAATTGGCGTTACAAGAACTACATTAAGAGAAGTGTTACAACGCCTTGCTCGTGATGGTTGGTTAACTATTCAGCACGGAAAGCCAACGAAGGTAAACAATTTCTGGGAAACATCAGGCCTTAATATCCTTGAAACAGTCGCTCGCCTTGATCATGATCGAGTACCACAATTAATAGATAACTTATTGGCTGTCAGAACCAATATCTCTGCTATTTTTATACGTACAGCATTTAGAAATAGCCCTGAAAAATGTATTGAAGTTTTAAATCATGAACTTACTACTGAAAATAGTGCTGATGAGTTTAGTGAACTGGATTACAACATTTTTCGTGGATTGGCGTTTGCATCAGGTAACCCAATTTATGGTCTTATCTTAAACGGCTTAAAAGGGCTTTATACACGTGTAGGCCGTTATTATTTCTCAAATATTCAAGCCAAAGAACTCGCGTTAGCATTTTATAAAAAACTGGCTGTATTATGTGAGCAAAAAGATGTCGAGCATGTCATGGAATGTGTCCGCCAATATGGTAAAGACAGTGGTATTATCTGGCAAAGTTTACAGTCACCATTACCGAGTGACCTAGAAGAAGTAAAACGCTAATTAAGTTTGTTGTGTTATCACAATAAAAAACCAGTATTTACATAATTTGAGATACTGGTTTTTTTATGCATTTAAAAAAGTCCAACAGGTCATTTTTTTAGGCAATGCTTTAAATAGGTTATTTTTAGTAAAAAGAATAACCAAATCGAGCCAATTTAAGAATTAAAATCTAAAATATTGTTCAATCTTAGATTTTAATAAAACCCTTATTTCCTTTCCCTACACATAAAACTTTCTTCAATTCAAAATAATTTATTAAGCAATATTTTTATAAGTTATAGTAAAAATTATATCTTGTTGATTTTACGTGTTAATTCAATATTTTTTTTTGAAAATTACTTATCGAATAACAATCAAGTGTGACTTAACTCTAAAATCTGTCTTTTTATTGGTCTAGATGATTATTCTATATTGGCTTTTTGTGTATGGAATATTATTCTTATGTTATATCAATGTAAATTATTGGAGTCTTGCCATGAAAGTGATCATCTTAGGTGGCGGCGTTATTGGTGTAACAAGTGCGTGGTATCTTGTGCAACAAGGCCATGAAGTCATTGTTGTTGATAGACAAAATAGTGCAGCAGAAGAGACTAGTGCTGGTAATGCAGGTCAAATATCCCCAGGATATGCAACGCCTTGGGGAGCACCAGGTATCCCATTAAAAGCAGTAAAATGGATGTTCCAAAAACACGCACCATTAGCGATTAAACCTGATGGCTCACTTTTCCAATTGCGTTGGATGTGGCAAATGTTACGTAATTGTGATGCGTCACATTACACCATGAATAAAAGTCGTATGGTGCGTATTGCCGAATATAGTCGTGATTGCATTCGTCAATTACGCCAAGATACAGGCATTGAATACGAAGGTCGTCAAGGTGGTACTCTGCAACTGTTCCGTGATCAAAAGCAATTTGATAATGCAGCAAATGATATTGCTGTATTAAAGCAAGAGGGCGTTGCTTATGAATTGTTAACAGCCGATCAACTAAAATTAGCAGAACCCGCACTCGAGCATGTTAGTCACAAATTGACAGGTGGTTTACGTTTACCCAATGATGAAACGGGTGATTGCCAAATTTTTACGAAAAAACTCGCTAAAATGGCAGAAAATGCTGGTGTTACATTCTTGTTTAACAAAGAAATCAAACATTTGTTATTTGATGGTGATAAAGTAGCGGGCGTTCAATGTCATGATGGATTATTAACTGCTGATCATTATGTTGTGGCTATGGGCTCTTATTCAACAGAGTTTTTGAAAAACAAAGTCGCCATTCCAGTTTATCCCCTTAAAGGTTATTCGCTTACGATGCCGATTATTGATGCTTCACGAGCGCCAACATCCACTATTTTAGATGAAACTTACAAAATTGCGGTAACACGTTTTGATGAGCGAATTCGTGTCGGCGGAATGGCCGAGGTCGTTGGTTTTAATCTGAATATTTTAAAATCACGCTGTGAAACATTAAAAATGGTTGTACAAGATCTTTATCAAGGTGGTGGTGATATTGAGAAAGCTACATTTTGGACAGGTTTAAGGCCTATGACACCTGATGGTACACCTATTGTAGGACCTACGGCTTATCGCAATTTATCATTAAATACAGGGCATGGCACATTAGGTTGGACAATGGCATGTGGCTCCGGGCAATTATTGGCTGATTTAATTTCAGGGAATAAACCTGCTATTGCTGCTGATGATTTATCTGTGTTTCGGTATATCGATGGCTTTAATACTAAATTGCTCTTACCAGGGCAAAAACTTGATGCGGCTTATTAATTGAGGAAAAACCATGTCCAGACCCACAAAAGTAACCATTAACCTCGATGCATTAAGCCATAATCTGTCTGTTATTAAAGAGAGAACTAAAGGCAGCAAAGTGTGGTCTGTTGTGAAAGCAGATGCTTATGGGCATGGCTTATCCTATGTTTGGCCTGCATTAAGTCATACTGATGGTTTTGCATTAATTGAGTTAGACAAAGCTGTCATGTTAAGAGAGCAAGGATGGGTAGGACCTATCCTTTTGCTGGAAGGTTTTTTTAGGCCAGAAGATGTTTATTTATTAGAACGTTATTCTCTGACAACAACAGTACATTCTGATTGGCAATTTGATGCTATAGAAAATGCACAATTAGAAAAACCGATTAACATCTATCTTAAACTAAATAGTGGAATGAATCGGTTGGGTTACCGACCAGACACCTATAAACAAGCAATTGATCGTGCAAAAAGTATTAAAAATATTGGCTCTATCATCCAAATGTCGCATTTTGCTAATGCAGATACTGGCTTGAACATGGATGCACAAAAGACCACCATTAATCAGGCAATGGTAAATGAATTACCTCGATGTTTGGCAAATTCAGCTGCAACGTTATTTGATCCTGAAACTTATCAAGATTGGGTGCGCCCGGGCATTATTTTATATGGTGTTTCGCCTTCCGGTGTTTGGCAAGATATTGCTGATTTCGATTTACAACCCGTAATGACATTTAACAGTGAAATATTAGCTATTCAACAAGTCAAAAAAGGTGAGCAGATAGGTTATGGTAGCCGATATACCGCTGAGCGTGATATGCGGATTGGTGTTGTTGCCTGTGGTTATGCTGATGGTTATCCAAGACATGCACCAGATGGCACACCAGTTATTGTTAATGGACATAAAACACAATTGGTAGGGCGTATTTCTATGGATATGCTAACCATTGATGTTACGGATTTTCCTGATGTCAATTGCGGTAGCCCTGTTGAATTATGGGGGGAAGAACTTCCTGTTGATGATGTTGCAACAGCATGTGGCACTATTGGTTATGAATTACTGTGTGCAATAGCACCAAGAGTAACTGTCGAAGTGATGATAAATTTACCTAATTCCACTTTTTCTGATCTAAATGAAAGTTGTTGATAATCACTAAACTAGAATAAGCTTAAATTTATTTTGATTTGGTGATCCTATGAGTAACGGCATTACATTGCGTGTGAAAGGAAAGGTTCAAGGCGTTGGGTTCCGCCCATTTGTTTGGCAATTAGCCCATCGTTTTGGTTTATTAGGGCAAGTAAGCAATGATAGTTTGGGTGTATTAGTACATTTAACGCTTTCCCCTAAAAATTCACTCTTTATAGAAGCATTAAAAGCAGAGTGCCCACCATTAGCACACATTGAACGTATAGAAGAATCACCCTATCAATGGGAGCAGCTACCTACTGAGTTTATTATTGTAAAAAGCGGTGGTGGCGAAATGGATACACAAGTTGTTCCAGATGCAACGACTTGCCAAGCTTGTATTGATGAATTGTTTGATCCACAAAATCGTCGTTATCATTATCCATTTATTAACTGCACACATTGCGGTCCTCGTTTTACTATCATAAAAAAAATGCCTTATGACAGGCCTTTTACTTCAATGGCTGAATTTCCATTCTGTCCTGAATGTAAACGCGAATATGAAGATCCTGCCGATAGACGGTTTCATGCTCAGCCTAATGCATGTCCTGTATGCGGCCCCCATATCTGGCTTGCAGATAATCAGGGTAAAGAATTAGCGACAAAAGAGCATGCATTAACTCAAGCCTGTGAAGCGTTACTTGCTGGAAAGATTATTGCAGTTAAAGGTATTGGTGGTTTTCATTTAGTGTGTGATGCACGTAATAATGAGAGTGTTGCATTATTGCGTGAACGCAAATACCGACCTGCGAAGCCATTAGCTGTGATGATCACAGGTATTGATCAAATCAAAGCAAATAAGCAAGATCCAGATTTTCTTCCAACAGCTATTCAAACATTACAAAGCACTGCTGCCCCAATTGTATTAGTTCCTAAAACTGTTACCCCTAAACTTGCAGATCTTATTGCGCCAGGATTAACTGAAATAGGGGTAATGTTGCCAGCCAATCCTTTACAACATTTATTAGCGCGTGGTACGAATATTCCTCTTGTTATGACATCAGGAAATGCTTCTGGTCATACACCGGCATTAAGTAACGAAGAGGCCTTAACGCAATTGAAAGACATTGCAGACTTATTCTTAATGCATAACAGAGAAATCATACAAAGGGCTGATGATTCATTAGTTCGCATTGAGGGTAAACAGAGCGTTATGATCAGACGCTCTCGTGGTTATGTTCCTGATGCTATTTCATTACCTGACGATTTTGAACCACAACCCTCAGTGCTTGCCATGGGGGGCGATCTCAAAAATGTATTTTGTTTATTACGCCAACATCAAGCGATTATGGGGCCTCATTTAGGAGATCTTGATGATTTAAGCGTGAGACAACAGTTGGTAAAATCGTTGACTCTTTTCCAACAGATTTATCGGTTTACACCTAAAGCTATTGCAATAGATGCACATCCTAACTACATCAGCCATCAGTTGGGTAAGCAGTTTGCTCAAGAGCAAAATATTCCTGTTATTGAAGTCTCTCATCATCATGCACATATTGTTTCTTGCCTTGCTGAACATGGTCATACCCAGCGACAAGGTGCGGTCATTGGTATTGCTCTTGATGGATTAGGTTTTGGGCAAGATGGTACGTTATGGGGAGGAGAATGTCTGCTGGTGGACTATAAAAGATCAGAGCGGATTGGTGGACTTCCTGCTGTTGCGATGCCCGGAGGTAATCTTGCCTCTATTCAACCTTGGCGAAACTGGTTCGCACATTTAGCTACTTTTTCTAAGAATTGGCAAGGTAGTGTTATCACCCAAATGATGCCTAACCATGATTTACATATATTAAATAAGGCATTAGAACGTGGCTTAAACTCACCTAAAGCTTCTTCTTGTGGCCGTTTTTTTGATGCAGTTTCGGCATCATTAGGATTAGCTCCTAAAGAAATAAGCTGGGAAGGTGAAGCAGCCTGTTATCTACAAACTGCTGCATTAGCATGTCATAAAGAAAAACAGTCAGAAATAATTGAGCGATATGGGCATTTGATGCCTGTAAAAAATAGTGTGCTTGATTTGGGCGTTTTTTGGTCGCAATGGGAAAGTATAAAGCTTAATGTTAGTGAAAAGGCATGGCTATTTCATTATTTATTAGCTGAAAGTTTAGGCAATATCGCATTGCAATATGCCGATGAACATCAGATTGATACTGTTGTACTTACGGGTGGTGTGTTAAATAACACATTACTCAAACATATGTTTAAGAAAAAATTAAACAATAAAAAAGTACTAACCCCTATGATGTTACCCGTTGGAGACGGTGGTATTGCATTAGGGCAAGCACTGATTGCTACACATCTAGTGCAAAACTAAAATAATTATAGGTAAAATAATATCGGTTTTAGTTAATTGTGACTGAAATTGGTTTTTGGTTGCTACTTTATTAATGACAATATGGAAAATCATCGTGAGTAATAAGAAGATTATCATTTCTTTAGCCGTTATTGCAGGACTTAGCGCACCAGCAGCATTTGCTGGAGAATGGTCAATTGGTGGCTCGGTCTTAGCGCAAGTCACGCCTTATAAAGGGGCTAAATCAAAAGATTATTTATTACCCGTGCCACAAGTTAACTACCAATCAGAAAATTTCTATTTTGCGACATTAGCCGCAGGGTATTACTTGTGGAACACCCCTAAAGATCAACTTTCTGTTGATTTACACTATTACCCTCAAGCTTATAAACCAAGCGATAGTGACGACGAGCAAATGAAAAAATTGAATCGTCGTCGTGACACAATGATGGGTGGCTTTACTTATAAACATCATGAATCATGGGGTAGCTTAAGAGCAATTGTATCGGGTGATATGCTAGGTAAAAGTAACGGTATTATTGCTGACGCTGCTTATTTATATCCTTTCAAATTTGGTAACTGGTCTTTACAACCAGGTGCAGGTGTTGTCTGGGAAAACAAAAAGCAAAACCGTTATGCTTATGGAATTAGCCACGCAGAATCACAACGCAGTGGTTTAGCAGAATATACGCCAAATGATAGTTGGAGACCTTATTTTGAAATCTCTGCTAACTATAAATTTGCAGAAAAATGGAATTTCTTTGCGATGGGACGTATTGACCATTTACCAAGTGAAGTGAAAGACAGTCCTATGGTGAATAAATCTGTGACTGCAATTATGTGGACTGGTGTGACTTACACATTCTAACTCACTAAAATTTAGTAAGATTTGCAATGATAAAAAAGCTTCGATTAAACTCGAAGCTTTTTTATTGTGTAATATACCAGTAATAATTTATTTTTCGGCTATATCTTTACGAACACGAACTACTAGAGATAAACGACCAGGATGAACGTTATCTGGTTTTAATGGTTGGTGAATACGAGCAGTTTCTACACAAGCCATTTTACGATAGCCACCTGCACTCATATCTTTCATTGAACTTGCAAGCTCTGCGCCGGGGTTCCAACAAACCACATCACTATGATGATAATGATGAACTTCAATTGTGCGATCCCAACCATCATCATGTATAAGGTTAAAATCCTCAGGCTCGGTATAAAGCCTGTCAGTGCGCCCATTAAAGCGCAATGAGGTTTCATCAGTGTAAACCTCTTTATCTGCCACTGTGTCAATGTAGTGGCTTCCTAGGCCGGTTACAGATACATTATCAATGTCACTCACATTAAAATAAGAGTGAAGGGCAGCTGTCGCTTCATAATCACCATAAGATTCTAATTCAACCTCACAGGTTGCTCCTAATTTAAAACGAGCAATAACAGTAAAGGGATGAGGCCAATATTTTTGTGTCTGCTGGCTCTCTTTTAATGTCATAGTGATGAGAACACCATCATCTTGTTCTGTATGGGCACTAAATTCCCAAGGAATAATTCGCGCAAATCCATGACTTGGTGTACCTGCTGAAGCAAACCAAGGCCAGCAAATAGGAATACCGCCACGAATGGCAACGCCAGGAGTGAAGAGAGAAGCTTCGCTTACCCAAAACACAGGATGTTCTTGTGCGGGTTGCCAAGCAATTAAATGCGCGCCTTGAAGACTGATAGCTGCGCGTACTTTAGGGTGTGAAATAACAAGGATAGAAAGCTCGCCTAATTGCCGACGACTTAAGTAAGGTGATATTTGTTCAATAATCGGCAAAGAAAAAATTTTCTCATTCATTATCTTATGACCTTATGTCACTGACTATTTCAATACAATAAACTGACTGGCTAGAAAATAAAAGAGCCACCGAAAGGTGGCTCTAAAAGAAATCGTGACTTTCTAAACTCTAATTATTTAGAGATGTGAGAAATCAGATCCAGAACTTTGTTTGAATAACCAACTTCGTTATCGTACCAAGCAACTAATTTAACAAAGTTATCGTTCAGAGCGATACCTGCTTTAGCATCAAATACTGAAGTCAGAACTTCACCATTGAAGTCTGTTGAAACAACTGCATCTTCAGTGTAACCCAGAACGCCTTTTAGTTCGCCTTCAGCTGCTGCTTTGATAGCGTCACAGATTTGAGCGTAAGTTGCTGGTTTTTCCAGACGTGCAGTCAGGTCAACAACAGAAACGTTAGGAGTAGGAACACGGAAAGACATACCAGTCAATTTGCCGTTCAGCTCAGGAATAACTTTACCTACAGCTTTAGCTGCACCAGTTGATGATGGGATGATGTTTTGAGAAGCACCACGACCACCACGCCAGTCTTTTGAAGATGGGCCATCAACAGTACGTTGAGTTGCAGTTGTTGCGTGAACAGTAGTCATCAGACCTTCAACGATACCGAAGTTGTCGTTGATAACTTTAGCTAAAGGCGCTAAGCAGTTAGTAGTACAAGATGCGTTAGAAACGATGTCTTGGCCTGCGTATGATTTATGGTTTACGCCCATAACGAACATTGGAGTGCTGTCTTTTGATGGACCAGTCAGAACAACTTTTTTCGCACCAGCTTGGATGTGTTTACGAGCAGTTTCATCAGTTAAGAACAGACCAGTTGCTTCTGCAACAACGTCAGCACCGACTTCGTTCCATTTCAGATTTGCTGGATCTTTTTCTGAAGTTACGCGGATGGTTTTACCATTAACAACGAGGTGGCCATCTTTTACTTCAACAGTACCGTTGAAACGGCCATGAGTTGAATCGTATTTCAGCATGTATGCCATGTAGTCTGCGTCTAACAGATCGTTAATACCTACGATTTCGATATCTGAACGTTCTTGAGCAGCACGGAAAACGATGCGGCCGATACGACCAAAACCATTAATACCTACTTTGATAGTCATATGTATTCCACCAGCTTTAATTTAGTGAATTAAAAAGTTGATTCTAAAGTTACCAAAACCGCGCCAATCGTCAAGCGGAATCGTGTCAATAATTGCAAAAAATCAATTAAAAAAACACTTTTCGCTTAAAGATTGGTCGTTTTAGACAAATGTTACGCTGTGTATTATCGGGATCAATGCCGATAAATGAAGTTACCTTTGCTCTGTTATGTGAAACTCATCACATTTCAAAAACTAAAGATTACTCTTAGTGATTTTAGACTATATTTTTCAGATTTGTTGTTAAATCTTTGTTATTATTCACTGTTGTTTTAAAAAGCATTTTTCTGGGCAAGAGGTCTATATGGCAGATAATGAAAAGAAAGTGAATATTTCAAGTAATAACAATCACCTTGATTTATCAACACTCAACGAAATGCAACGTTATGTGACGCAACAACAAGGTACAGAGCCCCCATTTAGTGGTAAATTATTACACAATCGCGAAACAGGAATTTATCACTGTTTATGTTGTTCTGCTCCCTTGTTTTATTCAGATACCAAATTTGATGCAGGATGTGGTTGGCCTAGCTTTTATCAACCTGTTAGTGATAGTGCAATTCGCTATATTGATGATTTTTCTCATAATATGAAAAGAACGGAGATCCGTTGCCAACAATGTGATGCACATTTAGGTCATGTTTTTAATGATGGTCCTGCCCCAACAGGGGAGCGTTATTGTGTTAATTCAGCATCTCTTTCATTTACGAATAGTGAAACAGGCGAAAAACAAGCTGGTTAATTTAGCGAGTTAACAAAATAACAACAACTGAAAAAACGATTCAGCTATTTCAAGTGATTATTTAGCTTATGGAGCAATCAATGGAAGTTAATGAACTTATTTCGATGGTAACACCCGAAATATATCAGCGTATTTCAACCGCAGTTGAACTAGGTAAATGGCCTGATGGCGTTGCATTGACAGCTGAACAAAAAGAGCATTGTATGCAGATTGTTTTATTATGGCAGGCGAAAAATAACCACACACCTGAGCATATGACAGTAGGCACTAATGGACAAATTACCATGAAGAGCAAACAAGAATTAAAAGCTCAGTTTCAATCTGAACGTTTAGCAACGTTAACGCCAATAGATGATGACTAAAAAATGTGTTAAATGAATAGAACAGAGATAAAAAGGGGATATTTATTAACCAAGTTGGTTAATAGTATCTCCTTTTTCATTTTATGAGATAAAAAATAAAGAAACTACTGAACTACTGAACTACTGATTATTACGATTAAGCCAATGAGCTGAATCAATTAATATTGCACCCTTCACTCGCATCTCTTCCAGTGCTTTTTCGCTATCGTCATTTTGAATATTTACACCGCGACAACCGTCTGTAATGACTGAGACCTGATATCCTAATAACAGCGCATCTAGCACTGTAAATTTGACACAGTAATCCGTAGCAATTCCTAAAATATAAAGATGTTTTATATTGAGCGTCTGTAAAAGTGTGTGTAAGCCGGTTTGATATTCATGGTCGTTATCAAAAAAAGCACTATAACTATCAATAAGGGGATTTTGCCCTTTATAAATAATATGATTAATTAAGGCTTGGTTTAATTCAGGGTGAAATGCAGCACCATAAGAATGTTGTACGCAATGAACTGGCCACCAAACTTGTGGTAATCCATTAAGTGTACCGATTTCTCCCACAACAGTACCTGAATTTTCAGCAAAGCTAAGATGATCGGCTGGATGCCAATCTAAACTTGCAATAATCGGGCTTTTAGTTTGCTTGAAACCATTAATAAGCTGATTGGCTGTTTGAATAACCCTCTCACTCTCGTTAACAGCTAAAGCTCCCCCTGTACAAAAATCGTTTTGTATATCAACCAGTAATAGCGCAGAGTTTTTCACTAAAGTTGCCCTTTTATTAAGCTTAGTCGTTATCGTTTAATGTCATTTCACCGCGAAGGTTTTGTTGCATTAAGCGACAAATTTCAGTGTAATTATATTGTTGGCTAAGGAGATAATGCAGTTTAGTTAATGTCGCCTCAAATGTCATATCATAACCACTAATAACACCGACTTCCGCTAATGCTTGGCCTGTTGCATAACCTTCCATATTCACTCGACCAGAAATACATTGTGTAAGATTAATAACCACAATGCCACGCTCTGTTGCTTCGCGCAGTGTAGAAAGTAAAGCAGGGTGTGATGGTGCATTACCGACACCATAAGAGCGCAATATTAAGGCTTTCACCGGTTGCATCAGAATATTTTTCACTACTACATCTGAAAGGCCTGGATAAATCGTGACAACACCGATAGGCTGGGGCGTAATATTATGTGCAATAAATTCCCCTTTCCCTTTGGGAAAAGAGTTAATTTTAAATTGTTTAATATTAATGCCCGCTTCTAACAATGGTGCGCTATTCGGTGACGCAAAGGCATTAAAGCCATCAGCATGTGCTTTTACTGTGCGGTTTCCTCGATACAACGTGTTATTGAAGAAAAG
This sequence comes from Proteus penneri, assembly GCF_022369495.1. Lineage (NCBI taxonomy): Bacteria > Pseudomonadati > Pseudomonadota > Gammaproteobacteria > Enterobacterales > Morganellaceae > Proteus > Proteus penneri. The sequence goes on along the minus strand of NZ_CP059690.1, from coordinate 1,696,800 downwards.
TGCTACTTCATTAATTGGATGATGTGCAGCGAGATAAAGTGCATTTAATAGGTTTGTTTGTCCATCAGACCGTAAGGCTTCTAAAGGAATTTGAGAGCCAGTAACGATAATAGGCTTGCTAAGATTCTCAAACATAAAAGAGAGTGCTGATGCGGTAAATGCCATGGTATCAGTACCATGAAGAATAACGAACCCATCATAGTTGTGATAATTTTCATTTATATCATCAGCGATAGATTGCCAATCTTCTGGGGTGATATTTGATGAATCAATTAAAGGAAGGTGCTCTTTGATTGTAAAATCGGGCATCTCTTCACGATGGAATTCTGGCATTTTAGCTAATTGGCGTTGTAAATGCCCTGATACAGGAATATAGCCATGTTCAGAATGTTGCATACCAATAGTACCGCCAGTATAAACAACGTAGATTGATTTTTTTTGCATCAGACAAAGCACTCTTATTCAGCTGTGAGAAATATCTGATTATAGGGAGTTTACAGAATAAAAAAAGGAAAGGATGCTAAAAAAATAAAATAGAGATTAATGAATATCCGCTTTAAATCATCGCGTTAAAAATATCATTGATAAGAATGAGTGAAAAATAATCGCCAGCATATTATGCCAAATAAAGTCAGAAATAAAAGAGAAAACACCCACCTTGAAAGGGTGGGTGTTGAGACTGAAAAGATTATTGAATATCCCCACAAGATAAACAATACGCATAGCGATTTAACGGGTCGTTCATATTGCGATAAAACTCTGTCTGGGTTTTAACTTCTTTTAAAACAGGTGCAGGTATATACGCTTGTAATGGATCAGGAAGGAGCGCTTTTGCATTAGACGATAAACTCATTATGATCTGCTCTGACAGGCTTAATTCAGGTTTCATCCAATCAACAACAGGCTGGTCAATTTTTGCCATTTTAGCCGCAGCATCAATAGCATCATCAAAATCACCAAACTCATCAACTAAACCCACATTCTTTGCATCTATTCCTACCCACACTCGACCTTGAGCAATACGGTCAATTTGAGCTGGCGTTTTTTTACGAGATTCTGCGACTAAATGAATAAACGTTTTATAACCACTTTCGATATTTAACTGTAAAAGTTCTGCAAACTCTTCAGGTAGTTTATTTGTGACAGATAATCCGGCTAAGGGTGAAGTTGTGACGCCATCAGTATAAACACCAATAGACTCTAAGCTGTTTTCAAAGGTATTAATAACGCCAAAGATGCCAATTGAGCCTGTTAATGTCGATGGGCTAGCAATAATCTTATTTGCAGGGGTTGAGATCCAATATCCACCTGATGCGGCTAAACCTCCCATTGAAACAACCACATGTTTTTTCTGTTGTTTAAAGGCGGCAACTTCACTACGTATTTGCTCTGATGCAGAAACACTACCTCCAGGGCTATTTACACGTAATACAAGTGCCTTAATATTCGGATCTAAACGTGCTTGGCGAATTTGATTAGCAATAGTTGTCCCTCCTGCAGAACCCGGGATACTTTCACCATCAATAATGGCTCCTTGAACAACGACGACGGCAATATTCCCTTCATCATTTGCAGGTAATGATGAAGTTAATGTATCGGCATAATCATAAATGCTGATATTGTTAAATTGTTGGTTTTCTTTATCCCACTGGAAGGTCTCTGTCATATCTGCTTCAAATTGAGCGTATGAGCTTACAGAATCCACTAATTTACGATTTAGCGCATAAGTTGCGTTATCGCCATCTGCATTGCGTAGCTGTGCAATCATCTCTTTTGCACCAGGGAAAACATCTTCTTTGGTAATGCTACGGTTTTCTGCAACTTGGGTTAAATAAGTAGACCATAGTGAATTAACTAAACGTAATGAAGCTTCCCGTGATTCTGCAGACATGTCATTACGCATTAATGGCTCAACCGCGGATTTATACGTTCCTACGCGGAAAATATGAGTACTAACTTTTAAATTTTCTAACAGTGTTTTGTAATAGAGGTTTTGAAAGCCAAAACCATAAATGCCTACGGCACCTTGAGAAGTGAGGTAAATCTTATCTGCATAAGAAGCGAGATAATACTGTGGTTGACTGTAATAGCCACTTACTGCAAAAATCGGTTTGCCTGTCTTTTTAAATTCATTAAGTGCTTTACCAATATAATTTAGCGAAGGCTGGTCTGCGCCTGCAAATTCATCAAGTTTAAGCACCATACCTTTAATTTTGGGATCTTGAGTTGCTCGACGTAACGTGTCGACAACTTCAAATAATGAATTTTCTTGAAGCTGACTACTAGAAACGCCTAAAAGCTCACGTCCAACTTCTCCTAAGGGATTTTGGGTTGCAGTTTGGTCAACAATGACACCTTTAAGGTCAACAAGAAGGGCGCCTTCATAATCCATTGGTTTTTGTGCTTCCTTACTAATTAAGAAAATACCAATAACCATAAAGAGAAGGAAAAAGAAAATAACGTTTAAGATTAATTTCCTGATAAAGTTAATGGCTTGCCAACTGAATTTTAATATTACGCCGATTAACTCCATAATTTTATTCATATTATCTCCACATCATGTAAAGCTAAAATTTAATCCTAAACAGTCATGCTAGAATTATTGGTAAGCAGGTTACATCCACATAATCTCATACTATTAAAACAAAGAATGTTGTTAGCAATAGAGAGAATAGCAATAACAATGAAGGAATATTCTAATATAGCTCTTATTGAATGTCTGTCATTGATTTTTAGGAAACCTCGAATGATAACTCTTTGCTTAAGATGTTATTAAGTAAAAAGTTATTTTACGTAAAAATAGCTAAATAAATTCACACAAAAAGGCATCAAACTAATATGAGAATCGTCGAATTAAAGATAAAAATAGACTTAAATTAACGGAGTAGGCTGATGTTAATCATTTTATGAACAATAATTTACGATTAAATAACCACATCGCTGACTTTTAGAAAAATTTCCGCCTAAATCTGTGGATGGTGGTAATATAACAGTTTGTTATACTGCGAATTGATAAGAACTGTCCATCCCCATAAGAATGGGATCTTGCTAAAATAAAATGCTGACAGGAGAATAAAAATGGATGCATTAACACTGCTTTTGAACCGCCGTTCAGCTTCCCGCCTGACTACACCAGCCCCTGATAGTGAAGCCCTCAATACTATTTTACAAGCTGGTATGCGCGCGCCTGATCATGGTGCACTTAAGCCTTGGCATTTTGTTGTAATGCAAAAGGAAGGTATTGAGCGTTTTAGCCAATTACTGCATAAAGCCGCGGTTGTGAGTAATTTAGGCCCTGAGGTTGAAGAAAAAGCAAAAAATGCACCTTTTCGTGCCCCATTGATCATCACAGTTATTGCGAAAGTGAAAGATCATCCTAAAGTGCCTGAATGGGAGCAAGTTGTTGCAGCAGGTTGTTGCGTACAAGCAATGCAAATGGCCGCTGTTGCACAAGGATTTGGGGGAATTTGGCGCTCAGGCTCTTGGACTCATGACGCAGTTGTAAGAGAAGGGCTTGGCTGTGGTGAACACGACCAGATTATTGGTTTCCTTTATTTAGGTACACCAGCTTTAAAAGCACCAATGACGGTTTCTCCTGCTGACTTAACTGATTTTGTGACTTATTTTTAAAAAAGGATGGCATGTTATGTCTGAAGCAATTCGTTTAACACAATACAGTCATGGTGCAGGTTGTGGTTGTAAAATCTCGCCAAAAGTTTTAGAAACCATTTTACACAGCGAACAAGCTAAATTTCATGATCCTCATTTACTTGTTGGTAATGAAACTAAAGATGATGCCGCTGTTTATGATTTAGGAAATGGTACAGGTATTATCAGCACCACTGATTTTTTTATGCCAATTGTTGATAACCCTTATGACTTTGGGCGTATCGCTGCAACAAATGCAATCAGCGATATTTTTGCAATGGGTGGAAAACCTATTATGGCGATTGCTATTTTAGGTTGGCCAATTAATAAACTGGCACCGGAAATTGCACGTGAAGTGATTGAAGGTGGTCGAGCTGCTTGTCAAGAAGCAGGAATTTCATTAGCTGGTGGTCACTCAATTGATGCGCCAGAACCTATTTTTGGTCTTGCCGTAACGGGTGTAGTGCCTGTGAGTAAAGTGAAGAAAAACAGTGAAGCTAAAGCAGGATGTCAGCTTTTTTTAACTAAACCTTTGGGTATCGGTGTATTAACAACTGCTGAGAAGAAAGGTTTATTAAAACCAGAACACCAAGGTTTAGCGACAGAAATTATGTGTCGTATGAATAAAGCCGGTTCTGATTTTTCTGATATTGATGGTGTCACTGCAATGACTGATGTTACAGGGTTTGGTTTATTAGGGCACTTAAGTGAAATCTGTGATGGCTCTGGTGTACAAGCGACTATTCACTTCTCACAAGTACCAAGATTGCCAGAAGTCGAGTCTTATATTGAACAAGGCTGTGTTCCGGGTGGTACAAGTCGTAACTTTGAAAGTTATGGTCATTTAATTGGTGAGATCACTGAAATGCAACGCAAATTACTCTGTGATCCACAAACATCAGGTGGCTTATTATTAGCAGTATTACCTGAAGCTGTGGAACAAGTTAAAGACGTCGCGGCTCGTTTTGATATTGAACTAACCTCTATCGGTGAGTTAACTGAGCCAGTGGCAGGAAAAGCGTTGATTGAAGTGATTAACTAACGTAATGAGATTATTTATTGCAGAAAAACCCAGCCTTGCTCGAGCTATTGCTGATGTATTGCCAAAACCTCATAAACGGGGCGATGGCTTTATTCTTTGTGGTGATAACCAGTATGTGACGTGGTGTGTTGGTCACTTACTTGAACAAGCTGAGCCGGATGCATACGACCCGCGGTACGCCCGCTGGTCGTTAGATGATTTGCCCATTATTCCTGAAAAATGGCAACTGAAACCCCGAGCTGATGTTAAGAAACAGCTGGAAACCATTAAAACACTGCTTAAGCAGGCACAAGAAGTGATCCACGCGGGAGACCCCGATCGTGAAGGTCAGCTTTTAGTAGATGAAGTGCTTAACTATTTAAATATCAGTGAAGAGCAAAGAAAACAGGCACGCCGTTGCTTAATTAATGACTTAAATCCCGCGGCTGTGACACGTGCTATTGATAAGCTACGGTATAACCATGAATTTGTACCATTATGTGTATCTGCTTTGGCACGAGCAAGAGCAGACTGGCTTTATGGTATCAACATGACGCGAGCCTATACACTCTTAGGCCAGCGCAATGGTTACCAAGGCGTATTATCTGTAGGGCGTGTACAAACGCCTGTATTAGGCTTAGTCGTTCGTCGTGATGAAGAAATTGAAAACTTCGTTCCTAAGGATTTCTTTGAAGTTAAAGCACATGTTGTAACACCTGCTGATGAACGCTTTACTGCGATTTGGCAGCCAAGTGAACATTGTGAACCTTGGCAAGATGAAGAAGGGCGATTATTAAATCGTAAACTTGCAGAGCATGTTGTTGAGAGAATTAAAAACAAACCTGCGTATGTAACGGATTATCAAGATAAGCAAGAATCTGAAATAGCACCACTTCCTTTTTCACTTTCTGCATTACAAATTGAAGCAGCAAAACGTTTTGGTTTAAGTGCACAGCAAGTTTTAGATACATGCCAACGCCTATATGAAACACATAAGCTGATCACGTATCCGCGTTCTGACAGTCGTTATTTACCTGATGAACATTTTGCTGGTCGCCATGCTGTTATTAATGCGATTAGTACACATGATCCAAGCCTATTACCGCAAGCGACCCTAGATATTGATAAAAAGAATCGTTGCTGGGATGATAAAAAAGTTGATGCTCACCATGCGATTATTCCAACGGCAAAAACGAGTAATATCTCATTAAGTGAAAATGAGAAAAATATTTATTATCTCGTGGCTCGCCAATATCTAATGCAATTTATGCCTGATGCAGTTTATCGTAAATGCGTTATTGAACTTGATATTGAGAATGGCAAGTTTATTGCTAAAGCACGTTTTTTAGCACAATCAGGATGGCGAGTATTACTAGGTGCGAAAGAGCAAGATGCTGAAAATGATGGTTCTGCATTGCCAATAGTGGCTAAAGGTGATGAGTTGCTGTGTGAAAAGGGTGAAATGGTTGAAAAGCAAACGCAGCCCCCAAGGCCTTTTACTGATGCAACATTGCTTTCAGCTATGACCGGAATTGCGCGCTTTGTTCAAGATAAAGAACTTAAGAAAATCCTAAGAGCAACAGATGGCTTAGGTACTGAAGCGACAAGGGCGGGGATTATTGAGCTATTATTTAAACGCGGTTTTTTGCAAAAAAAAGGGCGAGCCATTAATTCAACGCCGGCCGGTAGAGCATTAATTCATGTATTGCCCGATATGGCAACCTTACCGGATATGACCGCACACTGGGAATCGATACTCACGCAAATTAGTGAAAAGCAATTTAAATATCAAGATTTTATGATGCCATTAAATAACACCTTGATAGAGTTGATTACTCAAGCAAAACGTCGTCCGAATATTCAAGCTTTTAGAAATCTTCCTGCACCGGCGCATAACAAAAAGCGCAAGACAGCAACGAAAGGAAGTCATAAAGCAAGCGCCAAAAAAAATAAAGCGCAGAGTAAAGACGCAACGACTGAGAGTTAAGCACAAATAAAAAGCACTTTCTCTATATTTAGCGAAGTGCTTTTATTGAATTAAAATTTTATTTGATTAGATTTTAAATTCAGCCCATACAGGGGCATGATCAGATGGTTTTTCCATTCCACGAATATCGTAATCAATTCCTGTTGAAATACAATTATCCGCTAAACAACGACTGGCTAAGAGTAAATCGATACGTAGTCCACGATTGTCATCAAATCCTTTAGAACGATAATCAAACCACGAGAATTTATCATCTGCTTCAGGATGTTGTTGGCGGAAAGTATCTGTTAATCCCCAGCCCATCAATGTTGCCAGCCATTCCCGCTCTTCTGGTAAGAAAGAACATTTACCTGTTTTTAACCAGCGTTTCATATTATTTTCGCCAATACCAATATCTTTATCTGTTGGGCTAATATTTAAATCACCCATAATAAGTACTGGAGAGGTCGGTTTTAAGCTGGCAGTTAGGTAGTTTTGAAGGTCAGCATAAAATTTTTCTTTTGCTGGAAATTTAGTTTCATGATCACGGCTTTCACCTTGAGGGAAATAACCGTTCATCACTGTCAATAAACCCGCGGGTGTTTCGATATCAGCCATGATCATGCGGCGTTGAGCATCATCGTCATCACTAGGAAAACCTTTACGTACTGCGACGGGTTTTTCCTTTGTGAGTAAGGCAACTCCATAATGCCCTTTTTGACCATGATAGAAAACATGATAACCCAAGGCACCCACTGTATCTAATGGAAACATATCATCATGAACTTTTGTTTCTTGAAGTCCAATAACATCTGGCTGATGTTTTTCTATGATAGCTTCAAGTTGGTGAGGACGAGCGCGTAAACCATTAATATTGAAAGAGACAAATTTCATGTGACTGTAACCATTTATATATTGAATAATAGGATGTCTTATACTAACAGGATCATAAAATGAATGTAAGCAAATCACTGAAATGATGGTACAGCTTATCAAGAGAGAGATAAAATAACGATTATTAAATAGAGTCCGCTAATTTAATAAAAATAATTAATTACATAACAAAAAATATTAATTAAACAAACTAGAAACATAAACTAATCTTTGATAGAAGAATATAAGTATTATTATTCTTTATATGTGAAGAATGATGACATAATAAAAATAATATTGTAGTTATAAATTGTATTCATTAAAAGGAGGTAAAAGAATATTTATATAAAACTGCTTTTATATAAAATTAATTTTTAAATTAATTAATCACTATTTCATTTACATCAAATGAATTAATGAAATTATTTTATTCTACACAGCTAAGGAATGGTGAATTATGTTTTTTTCTCGTAAATTAGAAGCCTTTATGGCCGTAGTCGAAAATGGCTCATTAAGTAAAGCTGCTCGGGTGATGAATCGCACAACGCCTCCCGTCGCTAAATCTATCAAAGACTTTGAAGCCGTATTAGGAAAGCGTTTATTTAAACGAGAGAAGTTTGGTATGAGTTTAACCCAAGAAGGGCTTGAGCTTTATAATGATTTGAAATCGCTCTATCTACAGGAAAAAGAGATAACTAAAAAACATATCTCGGGTATTATAAATAATAGCATTCATGTTTATTATGATTGGGGAAAAAGTCAATATTTAACTCAGCTTTATCAAGCAGCAAATAAAAATTATTCCCATATAAATATAATGCGATTCTCAAGAGAAAGCTTTGAAGAAATACCTGATTATGATGGTAATACATTAATATTAAGTTCTGATAAAATTATTAGTGAAAAATTTAGCCTTCTTCATAAAATAGAAAATAAACACTTAGGTATTTGTTGTCAAAAAACACTTGTAAATAGTGTAAATAATAATCTTGATAGACTTTTAAGTGAAAATATTTGGTTATGTGATCCGGCATTATACAAAACAACTAAGATAAAAAAATTAGAGAGTGAAATGGGGGATAGAGGAAAGACTGTGTGTGTCAGAATAATGGATGATCTTAATTGCTGTTTACGTTTTATTCAAACGCATAATTCTCTTTTATTGACAGATGAAAACCCATTGAAAGATGAGTATGAAGCAGACTTATGCTTTATACCATTAATTCAACCTAAGATACGATATAACTGTTACATCTATAAATCTAAGTATCACTCAAGTGTATTGAATCGATTTTTAGATTTAATTAATAAAATGGAATGAAAAGGATTTTTCTAGACTAAAACGAAGAGGAGATGGTGGTGGGAGAAGGATTCGAACCTTCGAAGTCTGTGACGGCAGATTTACAGTCTGCTCCCTTTGGCCGCTTGGGTATCCCACCAACATTAAATTGTTTTGCTGTCCGTGACAGCGGGCGCAATAATACCAAATACCTGAGATCTGTAAAGCGCTATTTTACTAAAAAGAGTCTGACTGCTGTAAAAATGTGCGTATCGTTCAAGCTTTATGCGCTATCGTGTTGATTTTAATTAATATCATCTCTATTAATAAGAGATAAAAATAAACCGCGATATGCTTGATATCGCGGTTTACATTTAGATAGTCATGCTCGCGTTATTAGTGGCAGAAAACTTATAAAATGATTGTTCTGTTACCGTAAACGAATACACGTTGTGAAAGTACCCAATATAATGCGTGACTAAGAACATTCTTTTCAACATCTCGACCCGCTCGCATCATATCTTCAGCAGAAAACGTATGGTCAACGTTGATCACATTTTGAGTGATGATTGGACCTTCATCTAAATTATCATTTACGTAGTGTGCAGTTGCCCCTATGATTTTAACACCACGCTCATAAGCCTGATGGTAAGGACGTGCACCAATAAAGGCAGGTAAGAAGGAGTGGTGAATATTAATAATTTGGTTTGGGAAGTTTTGTACAAATGCAGGTGTTAATACACGCATATATTTTGCGAGTACAACATAATCAGGTTTGTATTGATTAATTTGTGTAATTAACTTTTCATCATGTTGATCACGGGTTAAGCCTTCATGGCTAACAAGATGGAAAGGAATACCAAACTGTTCTACTAAATGTTTTAACGTGTCATGATTACCAATAACGGCGGCAATTTCAACATCCAAATCACCGAATGCACTTTTCATTAATAAGTCACCCAAGCAGTGTGCTTCTTTTGTCACCATAATGACGATGCGACGACGGCCTGCGGTATTTAATTCACGTTTTGAACCTTGTGGTAAGGCATCATCTAAATCGGCAAGAAAGGTTTCATCATTAAAGATACCTTCAAGCTCGGTACGCATAAAAAAACGACCTGTACGATGATCAACAAACTCACTATTTTGAACAATATTTAATTGATGTTTATAACAAATATTGGTGATTTTAGCGATAAGTCCTTTTGCATCAGGGCAAATAGTACGTAGTATTTTTTTTTGAATATTTTGGTGTTGCATGTATGGATAAATCCTTTCTTTTACTTCTGTGTTTGCAGTTATTTGATGTTATTTTCACAACATTTTTTGTATTTACGTCCTGAACCACAGGGGCAGGGATCGTTTCGTCCCACTTTCGGTTTCACACCGTCAATATAAAACCAACAGTCATCTATTTTTAGAAAACGAGAGCGTTCATGTAAGTACTGTTTATCATCGGCATTTCTTTCAATAAAGCAAGCTGAGAATTCAACATATGCCTCATTTTTATTTGTGCTCGCTTGCGATGAAATAACATTGAGTCCAAGCCATTGTGTATTTGGAAAGCCTGAAACTAATTCATCATGTAAGGATGCAACACGACAAGAGGGGTGCCACGTTTTTATTAAGTAATCAGCATTATGCTTAACGAACGCGCTATAACGCGAACGCATCAATGCCTCTGCTGTTGGGGCGTTTTTTTGACCTAAATGGTAAGGCTCGCAACAATCAGAGTAGAATAATTGGCTATTGCAGGGGCATAAACTCGACAAAATAATGTCCTAACTCACGTTATCAGTATGACGATTTCCCATAGCGCGAAAAAAGTAACGATTGGGAATAGTTAACGTCAATGTTGAACTAAACTAATAATGTAGCGCTAATTTATCAGCATGTGAAACGATAGTTACCGGAGTCACCAATGAACAAAGCCTTAGTGGGTAAAAAAATTTTAATAATTGATGATGAGGTCGTTTTTCGCACAATGTTGACGGAATATTTCTCACATGAAAAAGCATGTGTCTATACAACAGATAACGGTAGCCAAGCATTATCTTTATTAGAAGGGGGATTGCTTCCTGATCTTATTTTATGTGATATCCGTATGCCGATAATGAATGGGCCCACTTTTTTGTATCATCTTGAACAACTTAAATTGGCTATTCCTGTTATTGCCATTTCATGTACAGATAATATGGCTGAAATAGATGATATGTTGCGTTTAGGAGCACAGGAGATTTTCCTTAAACCAATAATACATCTTGATAAATTAAAACAAAAAGTCATTGAAGTATTATGTCCTGGTTTTTTTGAATCAGTATTAATAGAAGGCATACACTTAAAACCACTTTGGAATAGCTTACAAAAAGATACTCATTATATTCAGTCGTTCATAAAACAGATGCAACCTCAGGTTAAGCAGGTTGTTGCGGGATATTGTGTTAATTATCGTCAATTAAATGATATAGCTAAGATGGGGTTATTATTTGATATTGCAGCTTTATCAGAAGATCAAATTATTTTCTATTGTGTTGATATATCGAGAGATGATGAAAATGGACTTTTAGTCGCTTTACTTTTACGGGTTGTTTTTAATGATGTATTAAAATCATCAGAAAAAGTACGATCTTTGCCAAGTATGCATAATATGTTGAATAAATTAAATAAAATGATTAATGAAATTGGGGTGAAAGGACAATTTCCTATTACAATTGGTTATTATCATACTCAGAAAAAAAATATCCTTTTAGCCTCAGCAGGCTTAAAAGCTGAAATAAAAACAGAAAGTAAAAAATTCAAATTAAATAGTGGTGTTCCCTTGGGCACCTTGCAACTTTTATATATTAATCAAATAAAATGTGAGGGAACAATTTGGCAATGTAAAATTTGGGATAACACAAATCAGATTAAATTAATGTTTTCTCCTATCTATAAAAGTTAAGTTTAGATTAAATAAAAATAGAATATCGTGCATATATTAAACATAAATGAAGAACTATCTCAATTAACGGGTAGGAGTCTGTTTATCCTTAGATATTAGCTGGTATACTCTGGCGATTATTTTTAATTGTACCCATTCACAATCTGAAAGTAGAACGGTACGAATTGCAGGAGAAATGTAATGTCATCAGCAGTGCGTAAAGTTAGAAAAGCGGTGATCCCTGTTGCTGGATTAGGAACAAGAATGCTACCTGCAACCAAGGCAATTCCAAAAGAGATGTTGCCAGTGGTTGATAAGCCTCTTATTCAATATGTAGTGAATGAGTGTATTGCAGCAGGTATTAATGAAATTGTACTTGTTACACATTCATCTAAAAATTCAATTGAAAACCATTTTGATACCAGTTTTGAATTAGAAGCAATTTTAGAAAAACGAGTTAAACGCCAGTTATTAGAAGAAGTACAAAGCATTTGTCCAAGCCATGTCACTATTATGCAAACTCGTCAGGGAATAGCAAAAGGATTAGGCCATGCTATTTTATGTGCTAAGCCATTAATTGGTGATGAACCTTTCGCTGTTATCCTGCCTGATGTCATTTTAGATAGATACAGTGCTGATTTAACCAAAGTTAACTTAAAAGAGATGCTTTCTCACTTTGAACATTCCGGCGCAAGCCAAATCCTTGTTGAACCTGTTCCTGAAGATGAAGTTTCTAATTATGGTATTGTTGATTGCATGGGCGAAAGCTTATGCCCAGGTGATAGCAAACCAATTACTCGTGTTGTTGAAAAACCTAAAAAAGAAGAAGCACCTTCGAATTTATCTATCGTAGGGCGTTATGTGTTATCTGAAAGTATTTGGCCACTCTTAGCGAAAACTGCACCAGGTGCTGGAGATGAAATTCAGTTAACTGATGCAATTGCAATGCTGATTGAAAAAGAAGCTGTTGAAGCTTATCACCTACAAGGGAAAAGCCACGATTGTGGTAATAAACTAGGGTATATGAAAGCTTTTGTAGAGTATGGAATACAGCACGAAGAGTTTGGCGAAGATTTTGCCCAATGGATAAAATCATTAAAAATACAATAAAATAAAGCTTATTAACTATCATTTATATAGTTAATTTCACTGTATAATTCCTGTCAATGTATAATGCATAATAAGTGATTATTTTGTGGGAAAAGCTAGATAAAGTGATTGTAGGAGATTAAGGTATGGCTCAATGCATATAGTATTGAGCCATGTTGATTTCTGTTATGTATGATGATGTTAAGCGTTATGATGTTTAATCGAGGTGATATTAAGTATGATAGCGTTGGCATAAAAATAAATTATTGGGCTATTTGAGTGATAATATGAAAATATTGGTAACAGGTGCGGCGGGTTTTATTGGCTATCATATGAGTCAGCGTTTAATCGAAATGGGTTATCATGTTGTTGGAATAGATAACCTGAATGATTATTATGATGTACGCTTAAAAGAAGCTCGATTAGCTAAATTACAACAGCTAGAAAAATTCCATTTTGAAAAACTTGATATTGTTGATTCAGTAAAAGTGGCTCAATTATTTGCATCACACCAATTTGACCGAGTTATTCATTTAGCTGCTCAACCTGGGGTTCGTTATTCAATTGAAAACCCAATGGCATATATTGATGCGAATATTGTAGGTCATATTAATATATTAGAAGGATGTCGCCATAATAAAGTCGGACATCTTATCTACTCCTCATCAAGCTCTGTTTATGGTTTAAATCAGAAGCAGCCTTTCTCAACAGAAGATAGTGTTGATCATCCTGTTTCATTATATGCGGCAACAAAGAAAGCCAATGAATTAATGTCTCATAGCTATTCACATTTATATCAATTACCAACAACGGGATTACGTTTCTTCACGGTATATGGCCCTTGGGGACGTCCTGATATGGCATTATTTAAATTCACCAAAGCAATGTTAGCAGGTGAACCTATTGATGTTTATAACGGTGGAAATATGACGCGTGATTTCACTTATGTTGATGATATCGTGGGATCCGTTGTTCGATTGGTTAATGTTATACCAGAAGCAGATGAAAACTGGACAGTAGAGAAAGGTGAAACATCTTCAAGTTCTGCCCCTTATAAAATCTATAATGTGGGTAATGGGCAACCAACTAAATTGATGGCATTTATTGAAGCGATAGAAAAATCATTAAATATTAAAGCTAAATTGAATTTAATGCCGATGCAAGATGGTGATGTTCTTTCTACTTGTGCCGATTGCCAAGACTTGTCTGAAACAATAGGCTTCTCACCGAATACAGAAGTAGAATATGGCGTAAAACAGTTTGTTGATTGGTATTTAAGTTATTATAAAAATTAATAATATTAGTTTCATTAAATCAAAAAAAAGGGAGCGATAAAGCTCCTTTTTCATTATAAATAACGTAGTTATTACATTTTTTATTTTGTTTATCCTCATCTAATACAAACAACATCAGCACATATTAAAATTAAACGCTTGTTTAATTAAATGGGATAAACAACAAAATACCCTTTTAAGTAATTAAAAGGGTATTTCAAATAGAGTATTGACTGTAAATTACAGCAGGAAATCTTCTAATGATTTGCCTTCTTCATCAATAGCACGTTTGATTACAGCTGGTGTACGACCTTGGCCTGTCCAAGTTTTAGTTTCACCATTATCATCAACGTAAGAATATTTAGCTGGGCGAGCTGCACGTTTAGCACGGCCAGTTTTATTAGTTGCACTTGCTTCAAGTAAGTCTGTTGGATCAATACCGGCTTCTTCTAACATTTCACGGTATTTTTGTAATTTCTGAACACGTTCTTCTTCAGCTGCTTTTTCTAATGAGAATTCTTCACGACGCTCATTAACGACAACTTCGAGTTTCTCCAGCATTTCTTCTAAAGTTTCTAAAGAAGTTTCTCTTGCTTGTGCGCGGAGAGTACGGATGTTATTTAATATTTTTAAAGATTCGCTCATTTTCCTGGTCTCAAATAAATGTTGTTGGCTGATGTAATACTAATAATAGATTGCTATTTAAATTTCTGCAATACCTAAATACAAACCTTACGTAAAATTTCTTTTTTTTAAACTAATATCTCAACGAAAAAAATAATAAAAGTTGAGGTATCTTTAGTCAATAAAGGAAATATTAGTAAGGAAATGCATCTTTTAAGTGATGATAGCGCTAATGCTAAAGAATAGAAAGCTTTGTTCATTTTTTTATAATAACTGACTTTTTTCTAAAAATGGAATCGGACTAACTTTCATACTTTAATAAAGGTATATCAAGGTGTGTTTTAATATGTTAAGTACTTATTAAAGCTATTTATTTTTTAAACAAAATTAGCATTAACAACAAACTTTATCTTTGGATGGTATATCTAGAATAGAAATAAAGGCAATAAATACTTGTTATAGATAACTTGTAGATTGTTTATGTTAGACTGTCGTTCGTGAAAATAAACACTATTTAAGGAGAGAGCTGATGGCTCAGCTTTACTTTTATTATTCAGCCATGAATGCTGGAAAATCAACATCTTTATTGCAATCCTCTTATAACTATAATGAACGAGGAATGCGCACATTGATTTTCACAGCGGCTATTGATACACGCTTTGCAAAGGGAAAGGTTAGCTCAAGAATAGGATTAAGTGCTGATGCATTACTCTTTAGTGATGATATGAATATTCGTGATGTTATTGTTGCTGAACATAACAAACAACCTATTCACTGTGTATTGATTGATGAATGCCAATTCTTAAGTAAGGCGCATGTTGAACAACTTTGCGAAATAACGGATACCTATGATATTCCTGTTCTCACTTATGGATTAAGAACGGACTTTAGAGGTGAGTTATTTACCGGCAGTGCTTATTTATTAGCATGGGCTGATAAGCTTGTAGAACTTAAAACAGTATGTTACTGCGGTAGAAAGGCAAATAAAGTACTACGCCTAGATGATAAAGGAAATGTTCTGAGTGATGGTGCTCAAGTTGAAATAGGTGGAAATGAAAAATATGTTTCAGTCTGTCGTAAGCATTATACGCAGGCAACCTTAAAAGGGTGTATTGAACAAGAGTAACTTTTTCAATTTCCCTCTTTTACTAATTTGTTAGGGTAAAAGAGGGGGATGAAATAAGAATTCAAATAAAGCGTTATATTATGTAATACCAAAAAATGTTTATACATTTTTAATTTTTAGCCAATTTGTTGGCTTTTTTTATATCAAAATGCGGTGAGTTTGATTTTCTTTTGTGAAGATATGTTATTTTTTGACAGGAAAATTTATTTATTTCATCGATTTCATTATCATTAATCAAAAAAGACATAATCAAATATACGTAAGGTGTTTATTTTGTGATGTCGATATTGTTTTTTACAAATGATAAGAGAGAGGGACATTTGATTCATTTATATTGTTCATAGTTTAATAAAGTTGAATAAAGATAGGCGGAAAACACTAAAAGATATTTCGTTTATCTATGGTTAGTATAATGAAACGTTTATATCAGGTTTTATAGATGCTGATTATAGACTGTTTAAGTTATCATTGAATAAATAAAACACTTCATTTTGTAGCTGTTAATACGGATAAACAGGCTCTTCTCATACTCCTAAAGGAGTAAGTTTCTAAGCGTAATGTACAAATAGCGACCTTTATTACGTTATTATTTCGGTAATAAGTTAATCAGCTTCATTCTGATAATACTTTATTGAAATTATATTTTTTATAAATCCAACGCGGTTAGAGATATAAAATATTTATATCTCCATATTTTAAACACAAATTAATAATCCAAATAATGAAGTCTATTTGTTTTATCGGATAAGAATTCAATTGTAAGAAAGCGTAAAGTAATCACGATGATTTCAAATAACATTTTGTTATCGTCATTATGTGAAGGATATAAGATAAGAGTGAGATGATTAAACTAACTAAATCAAAGAGGGGAGAGTTTGACGCGCTCTATAATCCCCTACAAAGCATTTTTTATCATGTGGTAATACGTTGGTATGGCTTGATCGATGAGTTGCTCAGCGTCTTTTATAGAGCCAATTATGAATGCATAAAGAAAGACGTTATTTTTATACTAAAAATCAAATTTACAAACTAAGTATAACTACTTATATTTTATGGCTAAATAGTGACCTATCACGCCTTATTCCTCAATATTAGAAAACAGTCGCAAATTATAGATAAGCAAATGAGAAGCCATAAAAAAACCCAGCCATGGTAGGACTGGGTTTCTATTTAAGAATAAATAACCGAAATATTGAGGATCACACTAGTACAGTGTATTTCAATTATTTTTTACTGCTTTTTTTAGCTGGTTTTGTCTCTTCTTTTACTTCAACAACTGGATGTTCATTAAATTCACGACCATAGTAAGAATCTAATAACAGTTGTTTTAGTTCAGATATCAGTGGGTAACGTGGGTTAGCACCAGTACACTGATCGTCAAACGCATCTTCAGATAATTTATCAACCCTTGCTAAGAAATCACTTTCTTGGACACCAGCTTCACGAATAGAAGATGGAATTCCTAATGAAGATTTCATTTCCTCTAACCAAGCTAATAACTTCTCAATTTTAGCAGCAGTACGGTCACCCGGTGCTGAAAGTTCTAAGTGGTCAGCGATTTCTGCATAGCGACGGCGTGCTTGAGGGCGGTCGTATTGGCTAAATGCAGTTTGTTTTGTTGGGTTGTCATTAGCGTTATAACGAATAACGTTTGAAATTAATAACGCATTAGCTAAACCATGAGGAATATGGAACTCAGAGCCTAATTTATGCGCCATTGAGTGACAAACACCCAAGAATGCGTTAGCAAAAGCAATACCCGCAATAGTTGCCGCATTATGAACACGTTCACGAGCAACTGGGTTTTTAGCCCCTTCATGATAACTTGCTGGCAGATATTCTTTCAGTAACTTCAATGCTTGCAGTGCTTGTCCGTCAGAATATTCGTTAGCTAATACAGAAACATAAGCTTCTAATGCGTGAGTTACTGCGTCTAAACCACCAAATGCACACAATGATTTAGGCATATTCATAACAAGGTTTGCATCAACAATAGCCATATCTGGTGTTAATGCATAGTCTGCTAATGGGTATTTTTGACCGGTTTCATCATCAGTTACAACTGCAAATGGTGTTACTTCAGAGCCTGTACCTGATGTTGTTGTGATAGCAACCATTTGTGCTTTCACACCCATTTTCGGGAACTTATAAATACGTTTACGGATATCCATAAAACGTAATGCTAATTCTTCGAAGTGAGTTTCTGGGTGCTCATACATAACCCACATGATTTTTGCCGCATCCATCGGGGAACCACCACCTAATGCGATGATCACGTCAGGTTTAAAGCTGTTCATTTGTTCTGCGCCTTTGCGCACAACACTTAATGTTGGGTCTGCTTCAACTTCAAAGAAGACTTCTGTTTCAACACCAAATTTTTTCAGTACACGAGTTACTTCATCAACATAACCATTGTTGAATAAGAAACCATCGGTCACGATAAAAGCACGTTTTTTACCATCTGTCGCAATCTCTTCCAGTGCGATAGGTAAACAACCACGGCGGAAGTAAATAGATTTAGGGAGTTTATGCCACAACATATTTTCTGCTCTTTTCGCCACGGTTTTAGTGTTGATAAGGTGTTTTGGCCCTACGTTTTCTGAAATGGAGTTACCACCCCATGAACCACAACCTAAAGTTAGAGAAGGAGCAAGTTTAAAGTTGTATAAATCACCAATACCACCTTGAGATGCTGGAGTATTGATTAAGATACGAGATGTTTTCATTTTATCGCCGAAATAGGCAACATGTTCAGGACAATTATCTTGGTCTGTATATAAGCAAGATGTATGACCGATACCACCCATTTCAACTAATTTTTCTGCTTTATGTACCGCATCTTCAAACGATTGAGCGTGGTACATTGCTAGTAGTGGAGATAATTTTTCGTGAGCAAATGGTTCTGCTTCTGTAGTTTCTTTTACTTCACCAATTAAAATTTTGGTATTTACAGGTACTTCAATGCCAGCCATTTCAGCAATTTTTGTTGCTGGTTGACCTACAATAGCTGCGTTTAAGTTACCGTCTTTTAAGATGATATCTTGAACCGCTTTTAATTCTTTACCTGTTAGCATATAACCGCCGTGAGTTGAGAAACGCTCACGAACTTGTTTATAGATGCTATCAACAACGATAACAGATTGTTCTGACGCACAAATTACGCCGTTATCGAAAGTTTTAGACATTAAGATTGATGCTACAGCACGTTTAATATCTGCTGAGTCATCAATAACGACTGGCGTATTACCCGCACCAACACCGATAGCAGGTTTACCTGAACTATATGCTGCTTTAACCATGCCTGGACCACCTGTTGCTAAGATCAGGTTGATATCTTCATGGTGCATTAATGCGTTAGAGAGGGCGACTGATGGTTCATCAATCCAACCAATAATGTCTTTTGGCGCACCCGCGGCGATAGCTGCATTTAAAACGATTTCAGCAGCACGGTTTGTCGCTTCTTTTGCTCGAGGGTGTGGAGAGAAAATAATACCATTACGTGTTTTTAAGCTAATTAATGCTTTAAAAATCGCAGTAGAAGTTGGGTTAGTGGTCGGTACGATACCACAGATGATCCCAATAGGTTCAGCAATGGTTATTGTGCCGTAAGTGAGATCTTCAGATAAAATCCCGCAGGTTTTTTCGTCTTTATACGCATTGTAGATATACTCAGAAGCAAAGTGGTTTTTTATCACTTTATCTTCAACGATACCCATACCAGACTCTTTGACGGCCAATTTTGCAAGAGGAATACGAGCATCAGCGGCAGCTAATGCAGCAGCACGGAAAATAGCATCAACTTGTTCTTGAGAGAAATTAGCAAATTCACGTTGGGCTTTTTTTACACGAGCAACCAAATCATTGAGTTCAGTAACGTTAGTTACAGACATAAAGAGACTCCTGATAAAATGTTAAATTTTTTAAGCAAATTAGCCGTTTTCATCATAATTAATAAGAATAGCTTAGAAAGATGATAATGTGCTCAATTCGATAATAATTATTAGAGAGCATAATTTGCTTAAAAAACTTAAAAAAAACAATAATCAAGGAAAATATATTTTTGAAGTAACCCTCTTTCTTTGAATGATAACAGCTTACCATCTTTCTAATTAATTAACGTGATATATATCACAAAATTGGCAAGCTGACACCTTTCAGCATGGCTTTTTATGAGAATGATTCTTATATGTAATAAATCTTCAACGATTTTTTTGTCGTAGACTTGATTTCGATATAAAATTAAACCACTAGGTTTTAATCAGTTTACAATAGAATATTTTAGGTAAAAACTTGTTAACTAATAGAATTAACTGGTTTATTGATTTAAAGTAACGCGCATTTTTTGGAGTTAATCTATCTTTTTATAGATAATTCGCATGTTTATTAGCCAATAAGGGGCTTTTCATGGGGTCATTACTGGATTTATCCGGTTATATTAAATTTTTTGTCGGTCTTTTTGCGATTGTAAATCCAATTGGTATTTTGCCAGTCTTTATCAGTATGACGAGTTATCAAACTGATGCAGGGCGCAACAAAACAAACTTAATTGCGAATGGCTCTGTTGCAATTATTTTAGTCTCTTCTCTGTTAATCGGTGATTCTATACTGAATGTTTTCGGTATTTCTATCGACTCGTTTCGTATAGCTGGTGGGATACTGATTGTTACCATTGCCATGACGATGATTAATGGGCGTTTAGGGGAAGATAAACAAAACAACCAAGAACGAAACGAATCCGCAGTACGCAATAGTGTTGCGGTTGTACCTTTAGCATTACCATTAATGGCGGGACCCGGGGCAATCAGTTCCTGTATTGTGTGGAGCTCTCGCTGGGAAGGGTTTACTAATTTTATAGGACTAGCCGCAACCAGTATCTTTTTTGCCTTTTGCTGTTGGTTGCTGTTTCGCAGTGCAACACTATTAGTAAAATATTTAGGGCAAACTGGCATTAATGTGGTTACTCGTATAATGGGTTTATTATTAATGTCGTTAGGTATTGAATTTATTGTGACCGGATTGCGTTCTATTTTCCCCGGCTTATTAGTTTAAACACAGCGCAGAACAATTAAAAAGAGCAGTATTAATAATGCAATACTGCTCGGTTCCTTTCTTTTATTTATTCTCTTTTATCTCAATCGAGACGATGTATCCCTTTTGATAACGCCTCCCGATCATAATGTTGTGTTAGTTCACCATTTTCCATTAATGCGGCTCTATCTGACATATGTGCAATAACATCAGCATCATGGCTGACTAATAAATATGTCATATTATGCTCTTTTTTCAGGGTGTTAAGCAGATTTAAGATCTCGGCTTGTACTGACATATCTAGCGCTGAGGTTGGCTCGTCTAAAAGCAATAATTGAGGTTGTAATAAAAGGGCTCTGGCAATGGCGACGCGTTGACGCTGTCCACCCGAAAGTTGATGAGGATAACGACTTGTCACATCTGCAGGCAAACCAACTTGGGCCAATGCTTGCTTAATCGTATCTTTATCGAAAGGAATTTGATGGATTTTTAAAGGCTCGGAAAACGCACGCTCAATACGGTGTTGAGGGTGTAAAGAGGCGTAGGGATCTTGAAATACCATTTGTATATTACGACGTAATGCGCCTTGAAAACGTTGTTGTGGTTTAATGGTTTGCCCTAAAAGTGACATGTTACCTTGCCAATGAGTTAATAATCCGGCAATCACTCGTAAAATAGTCGATTTTCCGCAACCAGAACGACCTATTAAGCTAAAAGTTTCACCTTGTTGAACATGTAAGTTGATCCCTTTTACAACGTGCTTTGCTTGTTTGCCTTGCTCAAATTGAACATGTAAATCATGAATGTCAATTAACATGATGTAGCCCCTTGAAATTAAGCGTCCTATCTAATACCGGCAATTGCGTGCCATAAGTGCTTGCATTAGGTCTGCATGTCCAAAGTGTACGAGTATAAGGGTGCGTAGCTGTCGGTAGCGCTTTCGCATTGAGTTCATCCACTTGTTCGCCTTGGTACATCACCATTACACGTTCGCAATATTCGGCAACAAGAGGCAAATCATGGCTAATTAACAATAGGCCCATGTTGCGTTGTTCACATTGCATGGTGATCAGTTCAAGAATTTGATGACGCAACTGAGCATCAAGTGCTGATGTCGGCTCATCGGCAATTAAAATAGTAGGGTTGTTGATTAGCGCAATAGCTATCATTGCTCGTTGCCCCATACCACCTGATAATTCACCGGGATAGCGATAAATATTCTGTTCAGGTAAACCAACAGACAGTAGTGTATCGATGATAAGTTGACGTCTATCTTGGCGAGAAAGTTTTTGATGCTGTTTGACGGTTTCTTCTACTTGCTGATAAATGGTTTTTACCGGATTTAAGGCATAACGAGGATCTTGTAATACCATTGAAATCGTATTACCTCGGATGTTATTCCATTGGCGCGATGAGAAATCCAATAAATTATTTCCCTGCAAATTGAGTTTATCTGCACTGACTTTTCCCGGCTGACGAACTAATCCCATTAATGCACGAGCGGTCATTGATTTGCCTGAGCCTGATTCGCCAACAACCGCTAAACGCTCTTGACCTAAAGAGAAAGAAACATTATTGACAACTCTTGCTTTTGGGAAATCGATACAGAGGTTATTGACCTCAATTAATGGTGTTTTATTCATGGGTATCTCCCAATACGTCGCGTAATCCATCACCCAATAAATTAAATGCCAGACTACTGATTAAAATCGCTGTACCCGGAATAGCAGCTATCCACCATTGGTCAAAAATAACAGGCATACCTTCTGCGATCATTGCTCCCCATTCAGCCATAGGAGGGCGAGCACCTAATCCAAGAAAACCCAGACCTGCGGCAGCAAGAATAATCACCGCCAAATTAAGGGCTAAACGTACAATGGCTGACGGTAAGCATAGAGGTAAAATATGTCCCCATAAAAGTCGAATACCTTTAATTCCCATCATTTCGGCTGCAGCAAGATAATCACTATTACGCAAATGTTGAATTTCACTGCGAGATTGACGCGCATAAGCAGGCCATGCAGTTAAAGCCAGTGCTAATGCACCATTTAGCAGGCCAGGACCTAACATTGCGACAAAGGCAAAGGCGAGAATAAGAGAAGGCATCGACATTACAATATCGGTGATGCGCATTAAAATTCGTTCAGTCCAACCGCCGTAATATCCAGATAAAATCCCGATCAACAATCCTAATGGTAAGGTGATAATAGCCACCAATCCCACCAAACCTAGCATTGGGCGAGTACCATAGATAAGGCGAGAAAGAATATCGCGTCCATAATTGTCTGTGCCTAGCCAATGTTCAGCATTGGGTGCTAACAAACGTTGGGCTGCATGTTGCCAATTGGGATCATAAGGGGCTAACCAAGGTGCAAAAATAGCAATAATTAACAGTAAAATAAGCAACGATAAACCGATAAATGCGGAAGGCGAACGCGCTATTTTTCTTAAAAATGAAGGTGACATTAGCGGAGCCTCGGATCAGTCAAACGAATAACGATATCGGTAATATTATTAATAAAGACAAAGCATAAACCGATAATTAAAGTACCACCCATAATAGCGGTGGTATCACCCGCAAAAAGTGCGGTTGTAAGATATCGACCGATTCCCGGCCAAGAAAAGACCGTTTCTGTTAATACCGCCCCTTCTAACATACCGGTATAAGATAGGGCGATAATAGTCATTAAAACACCACGAATATTGGGTAATACGTGATAAAAAAGAATACGTAACTCACCAATGCCTTTTGCTCTCGCTAGTGTGACATACTCTTTATTCATTTCGTTTAAACAGGCCGAACGAGTTAAACGAGTAATAGAAGCAAGGGCAAAATAGGCTAACAGAGAAACGGGCAAAATAAGGTGTGATAACGCGTTAAAAAAGGCATCTTTATCACCCGCTAATAAGGTATCGATTAATGCAAAGCCTGTTACGGGTTCAATCGTAAATTGATAGATATCGTCTAATCGTCCGGGGCCAGCAGTCCATTGTAATGTGGCATAGAAGATCAATAGCAAAATCAAACCTAACCAGAAAATAGGAACAGAGCTACCCAATAGCGTCAAAATGCGCAAAATAAAATCGAGAGGCGTTCCCACAAATCGCGCACATAAAACACCGAATAAAATACCGAGACTGGCACCAATCAGTAATGCAATCGTCGCTAATTCTAATGTCGCGGGGAACGTTGCTAACAAATCATCAAGCACTGGCTGGCCTGTTGATGTTGCTGTACCTAAATGCCCTTGTAGCAGTGCTTCCACATAGTGAAAAAACTGCATATAGAGAGGTAAATCCAGCCCTAATTCATGTTTGACTTGGTTATAGGTTTCGAGGCTTGCATGATCACCAACAATTTGCAGAACAGGATCAACAGGGGAAAGTGCAGAAAGCGTGAAAGTAATTACAAGAAGCCCAAAAAGTGTAAGTACTAATGTCAATATTCCTTGAGCAAAAGTAATTAACTGACTTTTTAGACGAATAGGTAACGTCATAGCAGTATTCATACAGCAATAGCCTAGTGAAATGGCAAAAAATAGACCATCCACAATAACATGACTGTGGATGGTTTCAGGAGAAAATATTACTTAGTTACTTTGTCATAATAAACCATATCTGCATTTAGACCTTGGGCATAACCTTTAACATTATCGCGCATGACGATTTGGTTTTTACCTTGATCGATAAAGACATAAGGTGAACTACGTTGTAACTCTTTTTGCATTTCAGTATAGAGCGATTGACGTTTTGTTTTGTCTGCTTCATTAAGTGCAGCCAATGTTTGCTGGCTTAGTTCAGGAATTTTCCAACCATTTAACCAAGCAACAGTATTGGATTGTCCATCGTTATAAGCAAAGGCACTCGCATTTGAATGCGCATCAAAATAGTCTGGGATCCAAAAACGAATCGCGGCTTGGTGTTGTTTAGCGCGTACGCGACTATACACTTGGCTACCTGCCGCTGGCAATAAATCTACTTGTACACCTGCTTGAGCAAAACTTGCCTGAATGGATTGTGCCACCGTAATATAAGGTACTTTGTTCTCAACATCTAATGTAAAGCGAGCATTGGTAATGCCTGCTTTGGCTAAAATTTCTTTGGCCTTCTTTGGATCAAAAGTGAATGGGTTATCTTTTAGTGCACCCGGTAAACCTACGGGTAAAAAACTTTGGTGAATAAAATACTGACCGCGCATTAGATCTTCAGTAATGCCTTTGTAGTCAACTAAATAACGAGACGCTTCCCAAAATGCAGGGTTACTCAGTGCAGGGTTTCCACTGGCAGTATTAAACGCCATATACACTTGTTCTGCAGAAGGGATATCTAAAATTTTGATCCCTGCTTTGCCTGCTAATGCGGCAGTTTGGTCAGTGCCCAGTTCACGTGCAATATCTGCATCACCTTTTTCAATCAATAAGCGACGTGATGCCGGATCGGGCACGTTTTTAATAATAATATTTGCCATTTTAGGCGCACCAGTTGGTGAGAGAGGGTTTGCTTCTAACACTATGGCTTGACGTGGTTGATAAGCACGCATTTTGTATGCGCCACTTCCGGCTGAGTTCATTTTCAGCCAGCTATTCCCAAAGTCATTATTTTTAATGTGAGCAGAAACTAGCTTTTCATCAACGATAGAAGCAATTGGGGTTGAGAGGATATTTAGCACAACATCAGGGCTGACATCCGCAGTCCAACGCACTTCTAATTCATTATCACTGACTTTTTTCAATAATGAAGTAATGTTTTCTGTTTTCCAACCTAAGACATTTAGAATAAAGGCTGGTGATTTATTCATGGTGATCGCACGCTGATAAGAGAAGATAATATCTTCAGGGCGAACGGTGTTACCAGATGCAAATTTTGCATCAGGTTTAATTTTGAATACGATAGATTTTTGTTCAGGATTTGCTTGCCAGCTTTCAACTAAAATTGGCTCATTAATCTCAGGATTATCACGATTAGGTTGAACAATACGCTGATATAAACTAGGCACAGTTTGAATACTAGACAGTTCATTACTTTCAGCTGGATCAAGGCTAACAATATCATCAAGCCCTTGTACCACAATTAATGTATTCGCAGGTGTTGCTGCAAATGCCGGTACGGAAAGGGCACCCACAACGAGTAATGATAATAATTTTGCTTTCATGAGACGCTCCCTGAAATGGTGTAGCTAAAGTCGTTATGTCAATAACTTATTACTTATTACTTTGTGAACTTAACTTAGGCAAAACGTGACCAATGCGCAAAGTTTTAATTACGCTTACATATAACCCTTCGTTATAAGTAGCCAAAATTAATTATGGTAGAAGAATAGTTAACCGCAAGAATAGGGTGATGAAATATGTCTTTAGACGATCACTTTCCATTCAAATTAAACATTTAGATTAAATTTTAAAAACAAATAATAAAAGTGAATATTTAATAATCTATAAATATTTTTATATTAGAATTGTTATTCAGTTTAAAGATGAATTTATTGTTATTTTAAATTAATTTCAAAGAGAAATTTTTTACAAATAAAGCATCATAAAGTTCTGTGAGTTAAGTAAAACCCATCCTAATTATATTAAATTTGTGAGCTGAGTAGGTTTTCTATCTATAAAACTTGCATGATGTTAATTTAATGTTTATTTGTTGTTTTGTTCCTCTCGATATATATATTTTATTTTCTCAGGATAGAACTCTAGAGGGCTCAATAAAGTTAAGTGATAAGAATACCGCATTAATTGACAAAATTTACGATAAGTGTAAAAAAGAAGAGTGTTGGTATCATTTTTATCTCATAAATATCTTTAAAATCTTTAAGAGCCACAAATATTATAATCAAAATTTAACAACGATACATATCGTTAATTGAGCGACCCCGCTATAAATTATTGTTTATTAGGAGAGGTACCCATGAAAAATAAAGCCACGTTAAAAACAGTGTTCCCACTCAGTATTATGTCACTTGTATTAACCTCCTTTTTTTCTCATGCCATTACTCTTCCTGAAGGCACTACTCTGTCCAAACAACAGAATATTGTGATTAATAACGGTACTGAAGTTTCATCTCTTGACCCGCATAAAGTAGAAGGCGCACCAGAAACTAATATTATTTTAAATTTATTAGAAGGTTTGACTTATGTGGGGCCTAATGGCGAGAGTATGCCGGGCGTTGCACAACGCTGGGAAACGGATGATAACAAGGTGTGGACATTCTATTTGCGAGAAGATGCAAAGTGGAGTGATGGTACACCAGTGACCGCTGAAGACTTTGTTTATAGCTGGCGTCGAGTGGTCGATCCTAAAACAGGTTCACCTTATGCCAGTTATCTTGAATATGCTTATGTTGAAAATGTTGCAGATATTCTTAGTGGAAAAAAAACGCCTGAAGCACTAGGTGTGAAAGCGATAGATTCTCATACTTTGCAAATTAATTTAACCAAGCCAATTCCCTATTTAGTCGATATGGTCAGCCACACGCCATTAAAACCAGTTAAAAAAGAGGTTGTTGAAAAATATGGCGTGAATTGGACTCGTCCTGAAAATTTTGTCGGTAATGGTGCTTATGTTATTGAAAATTGGGTTGTGAATGAAAAGGTGACTTTAAAACGTAATCCACTTTATTGGGATAATAAAAACACCATTATTGAGCAAGCTACATTTTTACCAATTAGCTCAGAAACCAGCGATATTAATCGCTATCGTAGCGGTGAAATAGATATCACTAATAGCGCTATTCCTCCTGTTCTGTATAGAAAAATGAGGCAAGAACAGCCAGAGAATTTACATGTCACACCGTATTTATGTACTTTCTATTATGAATTAAATAATAAAAAAGCGCCTTTTGATGATCCTCGTGTTCGTGAAGCGGTGAAACTGACACTTGATAGAGAAGTTATTGCTGAAAAAATAATGGGACAAGGGCAAATACCCGCTTATTCTTTTACTCCCTCTTTTATTGGTAACGGTAATTTTAAAGCGCCTAAATGGGCTTATTGGACACAACAGCAACGTAATGAGAGGGCGCGTGAATTATTAAAAGAAGCGGGATTTGATGCTCAAAATCCTCTAACTTTTACTTTGCTCTACAATACGTCTGATCAAAATAAACAGCAGGCCATAGCTGCTGCATCAATGTGGAAAAAAAGTATTGGTGCAAATGTGACGTTGCAAAACCAAGAGTGGAAAACCGCATTAGAAAATCGTAATCAAGGAAATTATCAAGTTGCGAGAGTAACGTGGTGTGCAGATTACAATGAACCAACCTCGTTTTTAAATTCATTTCTTTCCACAAGTAGTCTTAATACAGTCTTTTATGAAAATAATGATTACGATGACGCATTAAATAATGCTTCAATTGCGGTTGATAAAGAGGCTCGACATCAACTCTATCAGCGCGCTGAAGCCTTGTTAGACAAGGACTCGGCGATAGTACCTGTTTATTATCGTGTCAGTGTTAGATTAGTTAGTCCAAAAGTAGGCGGATTTACAGGTAAAGACCCCTTTGATTATACGGACTTAAAGCGCTATTTTATAAAGGCAGATAACTAAAACTGGTAAATTATCGACATTCTATAGTTATGTGCGATTTAATTATTAAAAGTTATTTAAAAAGTAGTGAAACAATAAAAAACTACACAAAAAAGATAGCGGCATTAAAAAAATTATAATGCTATCAGGCAATTAAGAACTGATAGCAAATAAACAAAATTGATTTATTTTTTGTAAAAACAATAAGTTGTGTAAACCGTTCTAAAACACAACTGAACATCACAGAATGGTTGTCTAACAACCAGCTCACTAACTGGGAGTATTTTATAAGATGAGTAATTTAACTAAAAAGAGTGCGTTGGCGATTGCAATAAGCGCAATCTTTGGATTGTCAGCGCTAACAGCTAACGCTGCTGTTGTTCCTGACGGGGTGAAATTGGCTGAAAAACAAGTGCTGGTGCGTAATAATGGCTCTGAACCACAATCACTTGATCCTCATAAAATCGAAGGTGTACCTGAGTCTGCATTAGCGCGTGATCTTTTCGAAGGCATTACTATTGTTGGACCAGATGGTGAAATTTTACCAGGCTCCGCAACGAGTTGGGAAAATAAAGATTTTACTGTTTGGACATTTAAAATTCGTGAAGGTGCTAAATGGTCGAATGGTGAACCTGTTACAGCGCAAGATTTCGTTTATAGCTGGCAACGTTTAGCGGATCCTAACACTGCATCTCCTTATGAAAGTTATCTGCAATATGCGCATATCGTGAATATCGACGATATTATTGCAGGTAAGAAAAAAGCCACAGAATTAGGTGTTAAGGCATTAGATAACAACACATTAGAAATCACTTTATCTGAAGCTGTGCCTTATTTACCAAAATTATTAGCTCACTCCTCCATGTCGCCAGTTAACCAAAAAGTGATTGAAAAATTTGGTGAGAAATGGACGCAACCTGCTAACTTCGTCGGTAACGGCGCTTATAATTTAAAAGACTGGACAGTCAATGAACGTATTGTGTTAGAGCGTAGTCCAACTTATTGGGATAACAAAAATACTGTTATTGATCAAGTGACGTTCTTACCTATTTCATCAGAAGTCACTGATGTAAACCGCTATCGTGCGGGTGAAATCGACATGACATATAGCAATTTACCAATCGAATTTTTCCAAAAATTGAAAAAAGAGATCCCTGATGAATTGCGTATAAGCCCCTATTTATGTACTTATTATTATGAAATTAATAATGAGAAGGCTCCGTTTAACGATCCTCGAGTTCGTGAAGCACTGAAACTGTCAATGGATAGAGATATCATTACTTATAAAGTGAAAAACCAAGGTGATATCCCAGCTTATGGCTTTACCCCCCCATTTACAGATGGAATTAAAGAGAGCAAACCTGAGTGGTTTGCGAGTTGGACTCAAGAACAACGTAATGAAAAAGCACGCCAATTATTAGAAGAGGCGGGCTATAACAAAGCAAATCCACTGAAATTTAAGCTTCTGTACAATACATCCGACTTACATAAAAAAGTCGCGATCGCCGCTTCTTCAATTTGGAAGAAAAACTTAGGTGCTGATGTTTCTCTTGAAAACCAAGAGTGGAAAACGTTCTTAGATACTCGTCACCAAGGAACTTATGATGTTGCTCGTGCCGGTTGGTGTGCAGATTATAATGAACCTTCTTCATTCCTGAACATGATGCTGTCTTACAGCAGTAACAACACTGTTCACTATAAAAACACAGAATTTGACGCATTGCTCAAAGAGTCGTTACGTGTGAAATCGGATGATGAACGTGCCGCTATTTATCAAAAAGCTGAAGGTGTATTAGATAAAGATTCGGCCATTGTTCCACTTTACTATTATGTAAACACCCGTTTAGTTAAACCTTATGTGGGTGGTTATTCAGGTAAAGATCCATTAGATAATTTACATACTAAAGACTTGTATATTATTGCTAAATAATCGGGCGAGACCTTGTCTTATTAAGACGAGGTCTTTTTATCGTCACGCCTGAATAGGTTTGTATTATAGGAACGGGCAATGCTCAAATTTATTTTTCGTCGCTTTTTAGAAGCGATACCGACTCTATTTATTCTAATAACGATTTCGTTCTTTATGATGCGTTTAGCCCCGGGTAGTCCTTTTACGGGTGAAAGAAAACTCCCGCCTGAGGTTATGGCAAATATTGAAGCGAAATATCACTTAAATGATCCCATTTATAAGCAATACTTCGATTATTTAATTCAATTGTCGAAAGGGGATTTAGGGCCTTCTTTTAAATATAAAGACTACAGTGTAAACACCTTAGTCGGTAAAGCATTCCCTGTTTCAGCTAAATTAGGGCTGTCGGCATTTATTTTTGCTGTCATTTTAGGTGTGGGGGCAGGCGTGATAGCCGCACTGAATCAAAACACCAAATGGGATTATACCGTCATGACTTTTGCCATGACGGGGGTTGTAATACCGAGTTTTGTTGTCGCACCACTATTAGTGCTTATTTTTGCGATTACCTTAAGGTGGTTGCCGGCAGGGGGCTGGAATGGCGGAGCTGTGCAATATATGTTGTTGCCAATGATCGCACTATCGCTTTCTTACATTGCTAGTATCTCGCGCATTACCCGTAGTTCAATGATTGAAGTATTACACTCAAACTTTATTAGAACGGCAAAAGCGAAAGGCTTGCCGATGAAAAGAATTGTACTGCGTCATGCTTTAAAACCCGCGTTGCTACCTGTTATCTCTTATATGGGGCCTGCATTTGTCGGTATTATTACGGGCTCAATGGTTATTGAAACCATCTTTGGATTGCCGGGTATCGGACAATTATTCGTTAATGGTGCTTTAAACCGAGATTATTCATTGGTATTAAGCTTAACCATTATCGTAGGTGCATTAACGATCTTCTTTAATGCCATTGTCGATATCTTATATGCCGTTATTGATCCGAAAATTCGTTATTAATAGACACTGGAGCACGTTATGTTATCACTGAAGGAAAACAGCGAAGCTCTGGGGAATTTCTCGGAGCAGCTAGATATTGAAGGTCGTAGTTTATGGCAAGATGCTCGTCGTCGTTTTATGCACAATAAAGCTGCGATCACGAGTCTTGTGTTACTTTTCTTTATTTTATTATTTGTTATTTTTGCCCCAATGTTATCGCCCTTTGTTTATGACGATACTGATTGGGAAATGATGTCGATGGCACCTGACTTTGCCTCTTCTCACTATTTTGGCACTGACTCATCAGGTCGTGACTTATTAGTACGGGTTGCGATTGGTGGTCGTATCTCATTAATGGTCGGTATCGCCGCCGCCTTTGTTGCTGTTATTGTTGGTACGCTGTATGGCGCAATGGCGGGTTATATTGGTGGGCGTGTTGATTCAATTATGATGCGTTTACTGGAAATATTAAACTCATTCCCATTTATGTTCTTTGTTATCTTACTGGTGACATTTTTCGGTCAAAATATCCTACTGATTTTCGTTGCGATTGGGATGGTATCTTGGCTCGATATGGCGCGTATTGTAAGAGGACAAACCTTAAGTCTAAAACGTAAAGAGTTTATTGAAGCTGCATTAGTTTGTGGTGTGTCATCACGCAATATCGTGTTAAGACATATCGTACCTAACGTACTCGGTGTGGTGGTGGTTTATGCCTCTTTATTAGTGCCTAGCATGATTTTATTTGAATCCTTCTTAAGCTTCTTAGGTTTAGGAACACAAGAGCCATTAAGTAGTTGGGGAGCACTATTAAGTGATGGTGCAAACTCAATGGAAGTTTCTCCTTGGTTGTTACTTTTCCCGGCTTCGTTCTTAGTTGTCACACTGTTTTGCTTTAACTTTATCGGTGATGGCTTACGTGACGCATTAGATCCGAAAGATCGTTAAGGAGAACAAAATGACAAATACAGCAAATAAGTCGTTATTAAGCGTTAAAGATCTCAGTGTCACTTTTGGTACCGCAGATGGTGATGTCACCGCAGTTAATAAACTCAATTTTGAATTAGCCGCAGGTGAAACTCTAGGCATTGTTGGTGAGTCGGGTTCAGGTAAATCGCAAACAGCTTTCGCATTGATGGGATTATTAGCAAAAAATGGTCGCACAGCGGGTAGCGCAAACTTTAATGGTCGTGAGATCTTAAATCTTCGCCAAAGTGAATTAAATAAAATGCGTGCTGAAGAAATATCCATGATATTTCAAGATCCAATGACCTCATTAAATCCCTATATGAAAGTGGGCTCACAGCTTATTGAAGTCTTAATGCTTCATAAAGGTATGAGTAAAAATGATGCATATGCAGAATCTGTGCGTATGTTAGATGCCGTAAAAATGCCTGAAGCGCATAAACGAATGAGTATGTACCCTCATGAATTTTCAGGTGGGATGCGTCAACGTGTCATGATTGCAATGGCATTGCTGTGTAAGCCTAAACTATTAATTGCTGATGAGCCGACAACAGCGCTTGATGTGACGGTTCAAGCACAAATCATGACACTGTTAAATGAGCTTAAGAATGATTTAAACACCGCAATTATTATGATCACCCATGACTTAGGGGTTGTTGCAGGAATTTGCGATAAAGTATTGGTAATGTATGCAGGGCGCACGATGGAATATGGAAATGCACGTGATATTTTTTATCAACCATCACACCCTTATTCTATTGGGTTGCTACAAGCCGTTCCGCGTTTAGACGGTGAAGATGAGCGACTAGCGACCATTCCGGGTAATCCGCCTAACTTATTGCGTTTACCAAAAGGCTGTCCATTCCAACCTCGTTGCCAGTATGCAACAGAGCAATGCTTAACGAGTGAACCTCAATTAGAGCAATTTGCACAAGGGCGATTACGTGCCTGTTTTAAAGCGGTGGAGGAATTGGTATGACTCAAGCCATGTTACAAGATAGAAAAGTTATTCTCGAAGTGAATGACTTAAAAGTTTATTTCGATGTTCAAGATAATAAACAGTGGTTCTGGCAACCTAAAAAAAGCCTCAAAGCCGTTGATGGTGTCACGCTGCGTTTATATGAAGGTGAAACATTAGGGGTTGTTGGTGAATCTGGTTGTGGTAAATCGACATTTGCGCGGGCCATTATCGGGTTAGTCAAAGCCTCTGGTGGAACAGTCACTTGGTTAGGTAATGATTTACTGGGAATGGGGAATAAGCAATGGCGCGATATTCGCCAAGATATCCAGATGATATTCCAAGATCCGCTGGCTTCTCTAAATCCAAGAATGACGATTGGCGATATCATTGCTGAACCATTAAAAACTTATCACCCTAAAATGAAACAGGCTGAAGTTGTTGAAAAAGTCAAAGCAATGATGATGCGAGTCGGATTATTGCCAAACTTAATCAACCGTTATCCTCATGAATTCTCTGGTGGGCAATGTCAGCGTATCGGTATTGCTCGCGCGTTAATTCTAGAGCCTAAATTAGTGATTTGTGATGAACCCGTTTCAGCATTAGATGTATCAATTCAGGCTCAAGTGGTTAACTTGCTGAAAGATATTCAAAAAGAGATGGGATTATCTTTAATCTTTATTGCGCATGATTTGGCAGTGGTAAAGCATATTTCAGATCGTGTTTTGGTGATGTATTTAGGGCATGCGGTAGAATTAGGAACCTATGATGAAGTTTATCATCACCCACTACATCCTTATACTAAAGCGTTGATGTCAGCAGTACCTATTCCTGATCCCGATAAAGAGCGTAATAAGCACATTGATTTATTAGAGGGGGAGTTGCCTTCTCCGATTAATCCACCATCAGGTTGTATTTTCCGTACACGTTGTCCTATGGCGGATGAAGAATGTGCAAAAACACGACCTTTATTAGAAGGAAGCTTCCGCCATGCCGTCTCTTGTTTAAAAGTCGATCCACTTTAATTTTTAATAAAATTATACTAATGGATAAAAAAGTCTGAATTTATTCAGACTTTTTTTATCATAAAATATGAACGTCAATTCTATGTTGTTTAATAAGCAAAAAATATTTTATTAATACACCTTGTTTTAGTGCTTATCATTATTTTTTCAAAAAGCTTAAGAAGCCTAGTTTTATAATTAATATTCTAATTATAAACCAATTAAGTTGCTTATTTTTAATATTAACCATATCTATTGTGTTTAGATATCTTAATATATTGAAAAAAATATTATTTTTTAATGAGTTAGGTGTGGTTTAAGTGAGACTTATACTTTCACTATTGTAATGAAATATTAATTAACACAAAGTTTGATTTTCATCAACAAAACTCAGCAGGAATTAGTTATATTTTACAATTAATAAGATTAGTTAATGCCTTCATCTCTTTAACTTAATTCAAAAGGATGAAAAAGACTGTTTTTTAGCTTTGTCTTTGTTTTTACTTTTAATTAAATATTAATCCCTCCAAAATTATTCCTTTATCACACAATGATAAGTGTTTACCTTTCCTATAAATGCAGAATATTATCTTTTATTTTGTCAAATAATCATTGTTTTTTAGATTTTATCACCTTACAAAAAAGATGATATAAATAAAATAAATTATTAACCTCCTGATATAAGGTGATTGAGTATATTTACTTACACTTATTTGGTGTTTTATTATGTGCATCTTAATTGGTTAGAAAATTTTGAATGTTTGATTTTATTAATCTTATATCGTAAATTAAATACAAATACATTTGGGGAAGATAATTTTGGAAATAAATGATTTCTCATTGAATTTTAAATATATCTCAGAAAGAAAGATATTTTGTCATTCGATAGGATATGAACTCTCTCTCTTACGACAACGTAATTTTATGACGGGGGCTGAACTAGGAAAAATATTAAATATTTCTCAACAACAGATATCTCGTTATGAACGAGGTATAAATAAAATACCTGTAGATATATTATGTTATATACTAAATATATTTGATATTTCAATTAGTGATTTTTTTGATCGAGTAAGAAATAGAGTAATTACACTAAAGTATAAAATAAAATATGATACTGATAATAACATTCCTTTTTTTAAAAATGTTATTTAATATATTTTTGATTTTTTAATTTATATAGATATACCAATATTACACTTTTAATAAGGATTTAAATTAAATCCTATTTATGTAATATCGACATGTCTATTGAGTTATTGTTACTTGATACTTTATTTTAATATCCATATCTTAATTTTATATTTAGATATGGAAATCCATTATTAATATTTCTCTTTAATATGAGTTTTATTGCCTTGAGTATATTTTGAAGTGAAGATGTTGTTTATATTTACCTGTAATATAAAAGGAAAAGTCAATGCTTAAAAGAAAAATGCTAGTTAAAACCGTATTAGCTGTATCAGTTTTATCACTGAGTAGTATTGCTTCGGCGGCTACTATTGTTAATGGTGGTAAAATTAATTTTACGGGGCAAATAGTAAATGCTGCATGTGCTGTTAGTGCAAAGTCAATGAATCAAACTATCAATATTGGTCAATATCGAACAGCCCAATTTGATAGTGTTGGTAAAACTGTTGGAAACACTGATTTTTCGATTGATTTAGAAGCGTGTGATACTACAGTTGCAAAAAATGCCTCAGCATCATTTTCAGGTGTTAGTGATTCAAATGACAAAACAGTATTAGCTGTCAGTAATATTACAACTGGTGGCGCAGGCGCAGCCACAGGTGTTGGTATTGAGATTACAGACCATACGGGTAAAATTTTATCACCAGATGGTTCTGTGTTCTCTACCGCTAAACAGTTAATTGACGGAGCTAATACTTTGAATTTTGTTGCCCGCTATAAATCAACATTAGATACAGTAACACCGGGTCAGGCTGATGCCAATGTGACTTTTAGAATGCAATATGAATAAGTCTAATTAGTTTATTGAGAAGTATGGCCTAATAATAAAGGCCATACTTTTATATCGAGGCAAATATGAAATATAGTTTAATATATTCTATTGCACTGTTTTTTTCTATTTCATTTACAACATATTCTATAGAAAGGAATAAAACATTTTTAGATGATGGTATTGTTTATTTTAGGGGAGGTATTGTTGAACCAGCATGTACAGTATCTCCAGAAAGTAAAAATCAGATTGTTGATTTAGGTATTATTAGTAGTAATCAATTTAATGGTGTAGGAAGTCATTCAATAAAGCTCCCTTTTTTTATTAAATTAATGAATTGTAATAAAAATATGGCTGATAAAGTCAGTTTATATATTTTAGGTGATGTCAATAGTATAGATAAACGATTATTTAATATTACAGAAAAACAAAATTCAGCTTCAGGTGTTGGTGTTGCACTATTTAATTCTGAAGATGAGATGATAATTCCAAATAATATTAATAAATATAAGTTTATTAAAGAAAATGAGTTAAAAATAGAATTTAAAGCAAGCTATTTAGCAACAAAAGAAACGGTTATTGGCGGTAAGGCCGATAGTGTTGTGTGGTTTGTTTTTAGTTATCACTAATTAAACCTGTTACTCGAGGCTCATATGTATTTAATATATAGAAACTATATTATTTTATTTTTTCTCTTTTGTTTTTCTTCATTCTCTTATGCTGGAGGTGTAGCATTGGCTGCAACTCGAATTATATATCCAATGGATGCTAAACAGACATCAATTACTATTAATAATACAGATAAAAAATTACGTTTTTTAATTCAGTCGTGGATTGATGATAACGATGATAAAAAAACAAATGAATTTATTGTGACTCCACCTCTTTTTGTAAGTAAGCCTGAAAGTGAAAATAAATTAAGAATTATATATGCAGGAAAAATTTTACCTACTGATAGAGAAAGTTTATTTTGGCTAAATATGAAAGCAATACCTGAAATTGAAAGAGAAGAAATTAAAGATAAAAATATATTGCAATTGGCCGTGTTATCTAGAATAAAAATATTTGTTAGGCCACAAGGCTTGGTATTTAGAACTGAAGATGTTCCTAGTAGTATTGAATTTATACCTTCAGGGAAAAATTTAACAATAAAAAATCCAACACCATATTATGCAACCTTAATTAATATAAAAGTCGGAGAAGAAAAGTTGAATAGTACTATGGTGCCGCCTAAAGGATCTATAGAAATAAAAGTCAATAATCCTAGCTATAATCAAATATCTTATCAAACTATTAATGATTATGGTGCCAGTACGCCAATAATAATAAAAAAGGTTAGTAAATAATACTACAAGATTAATTAATGATAAGGTTTTATT
The DNA here is from genome assembly GCF_022369495.1 of Proteus penneri. Taxonomy (NCBI): domain Bacteria; kingdom Pseudomonadati; phylum Pseudomonadota; class Gammaproteobacteria; order Enterobacterales; family Morganellaceae; genus Proteus; species Proteus penneri. Next base: position 1,659,256 of record NZ_CP059690.1, on the reverse strand, counting down.
ATGTTAAAATCTAAGACTATAATTTTTAATCTCTATTTCGTTTTAGGATCTTTTTATTCTAGCATTAGTTATGCAGATAGCTTTTTTAATCCTAATTTGATATCGAGCATTGATAGTGAAGTTGCAGATTTATCACGCTTTGATAAAGGTGAAGGCCAGCCAGAAGGAATCTATTCAGTCGAAATTTATGTCAATAATGAATATATTGAAACTAAAAGTATTCCCTTTTATGAAAATAATAAATCATCTGATGGAACAGGGTTGCTACCTTGTTTAAACAATAAAGAATTAAAAAATATAGGTGTGAGTTTAAATGAGGATAGTAAAAAGATTAATAGTAAAGAGTGTATTGATATATTAGATGAGATTGAAAAGTCAAATATTAGATTTGATTTTGAAAGTCAAAAGTTATTTTTAAGTATTCCACAAGTAATGTTTAAAAATAATGTTCGTGGCTATATTCCTCCAGAAAAATGGGATAATGGTATTAATGCCTTTTTGTTAAATTATAATTTTACAGGAAGAAATAGTAAAAATTTCAAAGATAATATTAATAATAATAATTACTTTTTAAATCTAAACTCTGGTATTAATGTAGGATCATGGCGACTACGTAATGAAAGCACATGGATGTACGCTAGTGGTGAAAATAACCAGAATAAATGGCGTAATATAAGAACATATGTACAAAAACCGATAATTCCATTAAAAGCAGAGCTGACAGTGGGTGATTCATTTTCTAGCGGTATCATTTTTGATAGCCTTGGTTTTAGAGGTGCTAAACTAGAATCTGATGATAATATGCTACCTGATAGTATGAGAGGATTCGCTCCTACAATTAAAGGGATTGCAAATAGCAATGCGATTGTTACTGTTAAACAAAATGGCTTTGTTATCTACCAAATTTCTGTTCCTCCTGGTGCATTCGAAATAAAAGATCTTTATGCAACATCAAGCAGTGGTAATTTAGATGTGGTAATTAAAGAGAATAATGGAGAAATTACTCAATTTGTTGTGCCTTATTCAAATGTTCCTATTTTGCAACGTGAAGGACGCCTTAAATATGAGTTTATTGGAGGGGAATTTAGAAGTGGGTCTGATTTTCAGGATAAACCTAATTTTGGGCAATTAAATTTAATTTATGGTTTGCCTTATAACTTAACCCTCTATGGGGGAAGTCAATTTTCGAATAACTATCAAGCTTATGCTATTGGTCTAGGTGGAAATTTAGGAAATTTAGGTGCGATATCAGCAGATGTTATTCAAGCAAATAGTATTTTACCAAATGATGAACATAAAAAAGGACAATCATTTCGTCTACTTTATGCGAAGTCAATTAATAGCACAGGGACAAACTTTCAAATTATGGGGTATCGATATTCGACTCAAGGATATTATACGTTAAATGAAGTGAGTTACAATAAAATGGAAGGACGTGAAATTATCACTTCTGATGGAATAATAAGGGATAATGAAAGTTTATCTAACTATTATAATTTAAATTATTCTAAAAAAGGACGTTTTCAAGTTAATATAAATCAGCAAGTGACGGATAACAGTTCTTTATATTTATTGGGTTCTTATCAAAATTATTGGCGAACAACAGAAACAGAACAATTATGGCAAATTGGTTATAATGGAAATATAAAGCAAATTAATTATAGCTTGAATTTTTCTAAATCTAAATCGCCAGGTATGAGTGGAGATAATAAAAATATTGCATTTAATATTTCTATTCCTATTAATGATCTTTTTAATCAAAATAGAGTTAATGATTTAAACGCTAGTCGAAATAGTATGTATGCCGTTTATTCTATGAATAGAAGTAATGACAATGTATGGGTTCAACAAGCTGGATTAACAGGAACATTACTTGAGGATAATAATTTAAATTATAATATCCAACAAGGGTATGCTCATAACGGTGGTGGTTACTCTGGAATGGTTTATGCTAACTATAAAGGAAAGTATGCTAATCTGGGGAGCGGATATAATTATAATAACGATTGGCATGAATTAAATTATAATTTAAATGGTGGTGTTGTTGCACATTCTGGTGGAATTACTTTAAGCCAGCCTTTAGGTGATACAAATATTCTTATTAAAGCAAATGATGCTAATAACATTAGAGTTGAGAATGCTAATGGTATATTAACTAATAATAAAGGATATGCCGTTCTACCTTATGCATCTATTTATAAGAATAATCGTGTTTCTTTGGATATAAATTCATTAGGTGAAAATATTGAATTAGAAAATGCAATTATGAATGTTATTCCTACTAAAGGAGCATTAGTGCAGGCTAATTTTAAAACCAATATCGGTTATCGAGCAATAGTAAATTTAAAGAAAAAAAATGGTGCGATTATCCCATTTGGTGCAATGGTTATTGACGAATCGCGTTCTGTAAGTGGTATTGTTGGTGATAACGGGAATGTCTTTATTTCTGGATTAGCACCTATAGGGAAATTAAAAGCTAAGTGGGGAAGAATGGAAGACCAACAATGTACATTTGATTATGAAATTAACGATAAATCATCTAAAGAAAAAGGGATTTATTTTATCTCTTCTACTTGTCAATCTGATAAATAGCAACTGAATGGGTTTTTTATGATGAGAATATTATTATTTACGATAATAGCCATTGCTTCAAATAGTGCTATTGCTGTTAACTGCATCAGTGGTTGTAATGCTAATGAAATTTCAACACTCAGCGGACAGTTAACAAAGAATGAAAATAAAGTAGGGGTCACTAAAGATGCTTCTGATATTAATTTAACAAATCGAACAACATTAAGGTGGAATGCCGGTCAAGGACAAACTTGGGCAACATATTCTAATGGTAATATTCCTACAGCTAACACCAGTAATAATGATTGGGTATACTCAAGAATAGATGACTATATATCTGTGGCTTTAAGGATGACAAATAATTGTAGAACAATTTATGTTCCTTATAATGTACCAACTTTAAGTTCTACTTGTGGTCCTCGTTCTTATACAGAAGGTGAAGAAGGGGTTGTTTCTACACGAAAATATCAGACACGAATAAAAATAGATAAAGCGATTATTTCAGGTACTTATGTAAATAATATTTTTGTCGGTGAATTTGGATTCTGCCAACCACAAAATTGCGCAACAAAACAAGCGGTGATCACTAAGTTATTTTTAAATCTTTCGATATCTGTACCACAATCTTGTGTGATTAATTCGGGTCAAGTGTTAAATATTGATTTTGATAATATTCCTGCATCAAGTTTTAAAGAAGCGGGGAAAAAAGCGGAAGGAGTAAATACAATTTCGCGTAATTTAAATATTCAATGTGACAATATAGAGGCCAGTGCAGATTTGACAATGCGTTTACAAGCCGATTCTGTATACGGTAATGCAATTGTTTCTAATAATAAAAGTGTTGGATTTATTATTGCGAACGCTAACGGTACGGAGTTAACCCCTAACGATTTATCCAGTTTTATTCCTTTTAAACTAAATGGAAATTCTGACTCTAATGTTACTATTAATGTGTATCCTGTCAGTATTGATGGAAAAACACCAGCAGAAGGTTCCGTGACATCTAGTGGTTTCTTAAGAGTCGATTTCCCTTAAATTTATATAGGCTCACATCATGAATGAGTTATTTTATAGTAACAAAATAATGCGCTCTTTATTATGGATACTATTTTTATTGATAGGGTGTTCAATATTTCTAGTTCAAGACGCAAAAGCTGAATTGGCAAATACCAATATTGTTATAAAAGCAAATATTGTTGCAAATACATGTAGAGTAAGTCCTGAATCAATGAATAAATTCGTAGATTTAGGTGTGTGGGGAACGAAAGACTTTCAGCAAAACAAAACAACAGAACCGATAAAGTTTACGCTTAACTTAACGGATTGTAGTGTATTTACGACGGGAGTGAAAGTGACCTTTAAAGGGGATACTGATAATCAAGATAATACACTATTTAAATTGTCAGAAAATGACTCTGCAAAAAATGTTGGGATCGCAATTTTAGATAAAAATAAAGATAAGGTATTACCAGGTGAAAGTAGTGTTATTTATCCAGTAGGAACAATCAATAATATTGCTCTTGATTTTTATGCGCAATATGTATCAACAGGGTCGTCTGTTGTCAGTGGTAGTGCAAATGGCGAAGTTTTGTTTTCTTTAGAATATCTTTAAATTATAAAGGGAACGTTTTAGTTCCCTTTATATATAAACTATTATGAGTGAATTTGAATAAAATAAAATCAAATCCAGCCTTTAGTTCGAAACTCTTTTAAGGTTGCGACGAAATAGCTCATCTCTTCGGGTGTGCCTAAAGTTAAACGGCTCCAACCCAAAGCAGGTGGAAATTCACGACCCACCATAATATTCGCGTCTTTCATTCTATTTTGATAGGTTTTTACATCGCCTTTAACTTTATGAAATATAAAGTTTGCATGAGAAGGTGCGTATTCAATATTCAGCTCTTTTAAGGCATCAACGACTATCTGACGTGAAACATCAATCGATTTACGACTATATTCCACATAAGCTTTATCTTTTAGTGAGGCTAATGCGGCAACTGCACCTGCAGTATTAGTATTATCAATAGAAACAAAGGAATCAATTTGTGAGATTACTTCTGGGACAGCAACGCCATAACCTACACGTAACCCAGCTAAGGCATAAATTTTTGAGAAAGTACGGGCGACAATCAGATTTTTATATCCTGCAGCAACTAACGAAATTGCACTGATAAATTCAGGTGTTGAAACAAACTCAGCGTAAGCTTCATCAATAATAAAAAAGACATTCTCTTTTGCTGATTTTACCCAGTTCGATAATTCTGCACTAGGGGTTAACATTGCTGTTGGATTATTCGGATTGCATAAATAGACCATACTGATACCGTCAAATTCTTGCGCTTTTTTCTGCATGGTTGTTAAATCGAAAGCTAGAGTATTATCAACGGGTACTTTAACGATTTTTACACCTAAAGGTTCAGCATAAAGCTCGGCATAGTTAAATGTCGGGTCAGGAACAATAAGTTGAACTGCTTTACCTTCTTTTTGTGCTTTGTTTGCCACAAATTGTACGGCTGCTTGAATTGTCTCAGATGAGCCATTTCCTAAGGTAATATGTTTATCTGAAAGTTTAAATTCTTTCCCTAATTCGCTAATTAATGCGCTACGTGCATCATCTGGATATCTGAAAGCATTGGGTAAAGCATCGATAATAGCCTGTTTCGCTTTTTGCGACATGCCAAGTGAATTTTCATTAAAATTGAGTAGTAACGGATTTTCTGCATTAAATACCAATTTATTTTTCAATGGTTCATTGGCATAAGCAGAGCTAACAAAGGAACTTAACGAAAGCCCCCCAATCACTAGGCTGGATGATGTTAAGAATGAACGACGATTCATGTGATGTTTTCCCAAGTAAATTATTCTATGTTTTATTAGTTCACATAGATTACTAAAAAGAAAACCAAAGTAAATAGTTATGTAATAAAAATAATTAAATATTCACTTTTTTCTTGCGTGGTTCTTTGGAAAACATTGTCTAACACGGTTCAATATCAATATAATAAAAAAGGGAAATCGTTTATCAGATTCCCCTTAGATATTAATGGCTATTTATAGCTTTTATTCAGGAAAAGTTAGTGTCGATCCGGGTGCTTCACGACTAAGATGAATAAAGTTCAGGTGTTTTTCATATTGGTCTAAAATATCTGTAATAATTTGCTCTTTGGTGTAATCCATTAAGTCATTACCTTGTGTACCTTCCCATAAATAGGTCTCTAAACGGTAATAGTCTGATTTACCTCGACGAGCACGATAAGTAAATGCAGGTACTGAGTATTTCTGTGGCCAAATTTGATAAATAAAATTTTGCTCTTGGCCAAGATCGACCACAAGTTCTAAATGATGTAAGCGTTCATTATCTTCGATTGGGTAATAATTGAATTCAACTTTCGCTCCACGTAATAAAAGTTCTTTAGCCACATCTTGCATTGCTGGCATACAGGTTAAATCTAACATGCGTTGTGTATAGGTGGTTCCTGGGAAATTCATAACCCGCCCTAAACGCTGTTTCCAATTCATCGTCGTATTACCATAAAGTGGTGCCGGCGCATTGGTATTTAGCGAACTAACTCGTCTGAAATCTTCAACTTTTAATGACTTATAAAGTCCGGCCATAATAAAGAAAATAACAAAGCTAAAGGGCAATCCCATTATTATTGTCGTGTTTTGTAAGGCAGAAATACCATCTGCCATTAACATACCTAACGTTAATAAACCAATAGCAATAGACCAGAAAATGCGAAGCCAATTGGGTGCATCGTTATTAACATGGCTTAATTGAGAGGTGAAATTGCCTAATACTAATGAACCAGAGTCGGCAGAAGTGACATAAAATAATAATCCCGTAATTGTGGCGACAGAAGCCGTTAAACCAAAACCGGGATAGAGTTCTAATAAAGAATAGAATCCTTTTTCGGGGGCTTCTAATACGGTTTGTGCGAGTGCTTTATTGCCATGGATCACTTCATATAAAGCGCTATTACCAAAAATGGATAACCATAACAGTGTAAAAACAAAGGGAATAATTAAAGTACCTATGACGAATTGTCGAATTGTTCGTCCTCTTGAAATACGTGCTAAAAAGAGTCCAACAAAAGGTGACCATGCAACCCACCAAGCCCAGAAAAACAGTGTCCAGCTATTCATCCAATCTGTTGGTCTATCAAATGCAAAACTATTTAATGTCATGCTTAAAAAACGATTAGTGTAATCACCGACATTTAATACCAGTGCATTTAATAAAAACTCAGTATCCCCCGCAAATAAGATAAATAAAATAAGCCCCAATGCGAGTAATACGTTCAGTTCAGATAAAATCCTGATCCCTTTATTAACGCCCGATGTTGCCGAAATAACGGCCATAATAACGGACAATAGAATTAATCCGCCTTGGACGCCTAATCCTTGGGGCAAATCAAAAAGAACTTTTAAGCCATAATTAAGTTGTACAACACCAATACCTAACGTTGTTGCGATACCAAAAATGGTGCCTAACACCGCAGCAATATCAACTGTATGACCAATTGGGCCATAAATACGATTTCCAAAGATAGGATAAAGTGCAGAGCGTATGGTTAATGGCAAATTGTAACGATAGCTAAAATAACCTAGTGCGATACCAATAAGTGCATACATAGACCAGCCCGTCAGGCCATAGTGGAATAAAGTCCACACCATCGACTGACGGGCTGCTTCTATTGTTTCACCTTCGCCGGTTGGCGGTAACATATATTGTGTAATCGGCTCTGCTACAGAGAAAAACATCAAATCAATCCCAATACCGGCTGCAAATAACATCGCAGACCAACTTAAAACACTAAATTCAGGTTTCGATTGTTCAGGTCCTAATTTGATATTTCCAAAACGAGATGTGGCAACAAAAATAACAAAAACAATGTATAACGTGGCTGCCAATAGATAGTACCAACCAAAGGTTTTTGATACCCATCCCAGTGTTGCCACAATCCATGTATTTGCTGTTTCTGTCATCAAAATAGTGAAGAAAGAAAACGCTAAAATCAGCGTTGCTGAAGCGAAAAAAACGACAGAATTTAGCTTGTCTTTCTGTGGTTTTTTTGTGCTGTTAAGAGTTGTCATCAGAAATTCCAAAAAATTTATTTATCTAAAAGTCAAAAGTTGCATTCTTTGTTAACTAATTGAATTAGTTGCAAAGATTCAAATTTTCACAATATCCTCCCATATAGAAATGTAAATTAATTGTGATAAACAATAGTTAATATTGATTGAATGTTCAATTAAAAAAACGTTTAATGACTATGTTCAATGTATTTTTTAGGTCTTTAAAACATGCCGAAGATAGGAATGCAGTCGATACGTAAACAGCAATTAATCCAAGCGACGTTAGCAGTTATTAATGAGGTTGGAATGCAAGAGGCGAGCATCGCATTGATAGCTCGAAAAGCCGGTGTTTCTAACGGCATTATTAGCCACTACTTTCGTGATAAAAATGGATTGTTGGAAGCTGCTATGCGCCATATCCAGTATCAATTGGGTTTTGCGGTGGCGATACGTTTAAGAATGTTAAGCGATGCAACACCTAAGCGACGTATCCAAGCCATTGTTGAAGGTAACTTTGATACTACGCAAACCAGTGAAGCTGCCATGAAAACATGGCTAGCGTTTTGGGCGAGTAGTATGCATCAGCCTAATTTGAATCGTCTACAAAAGGTCAATGATAGAAGACTTTATTCCAATTTAAGTTACGAGTTTGGGCGTGTTCTTACTAAAGATCAAGCACGTTTGGCTGCGAAAGGTTTAGCCGCATTAATAGATGGTTTATGGCTACGAAGTGCATTAAGTAATGCACCATTTTCTCTTGAAGAGGCCAAAACCATTACTAATGAATATATCGATATGCAACTTACAAATCGGAGTCAAATAAAGACTTAAAAAACTAATAATAAAGGAGAAACTATGCCAAACCCACCGTTACATAAACTTTATATTCATGGTGGATATGTCGATTGTGCAGAGCCAGAGTGTGAACAATTTGATGCGATTAATCCTGCTAATGGCGAAGTGATTGCACATTTACAATCTGCAAGTGAAGAAGATATCAATTGGGCCGTCGAGAGTGCGAAGCAAGGGCAAAAAATTTGGCGTGCAATGACCGCGATGGAACGCTCTCGAATTTTACGACGGGCTGTTGATATTTTACGTGAACGTAATGATGAATTGGCTTATTTAGAAACCCTAGATACAGGCAAACCCCTATCTGAAACACGTTATGTCGATATTGTGACGGGCGCTGATGTTTTAGAGTATTACGCAGGTCTTATTCCTGCACTTGAAGGAGAGCAAATTCCACTAAGAGAAACGGCTTTTGCTTATACTCGCCGTGAACCATTGGGAATTGTTGCTGGTATCGGTGCTTGGAATTATCCGATTCAAATAGCGTTGTGGAAGTCTGCACCTGCACTTGCCGCAGGTAATGCCATGATCTTTAAACCAAGTGAGATGACTTCATTAACAGCATTAAAACTTGCCGAAATATACACTGAGGCAGGATTGCCAAAGGGCGTTTTTAATGTTGTTACAGGAAAAGCTAATGTGGGACAGTGGTTAACACAGCATCCTGATATCGCGAAAGTTTCTTTCACTGGTGGAATTGAAACGGGTAAAAAGGTAATGGCAAATGCTTCTGCTTCAAGTTTAAAAGAAGTAACCATGGAGCTTGGTGGAAAATCGCCTTTAATTATTTTTGATGATGCAGATTTAGATACCGCCGCTGATATTGCGATGATGGCGAATTTTTATAGTTCGGGGCAGGTGTGTACCAATGGCACTCGTGTTTTTGTTCCCGAAAGATTAAAGGCTGCATTTGAAGCGAAAATTATAGAGCGCGTATCACGTATTAGGATCGGCTCTCCTCTTGAGATGGACACCAATTTTGGTCCACTGGTCAGTTTTCCTCATCTTGAAAAAGTCTTGAATTATATTGAGTTAGGCAAAGCTCAAGGGGCAAGATTACTTTGTGGTGGTCACCGTTTGTTAGAAAGCAATTTTGCGCAAGGTGCTTATGTTGCACCGACGGTTTTCACTGATTGCACTGATGATATGAAAATTACGCAAGACGAAATATTTGGCCCAGTGATGAGTATTTTGAGTTATCAAACTGAAGATGAAGTGATTTCACGCGCAAATAATAGCGTTTATGGTTTAGCCGCAGGTCTTGTCACTAAAGATTTCACAACAGCTCATCGTGTTATTCACCAATTGGAAGCTGGAATTTGTTGGATTAATACATGGGGCGAGTCTCCAGCAGAAATGCCAGTTGGTGGCTATAAACATTCTGGGGTGGGGCGCGAAAATGGCCTAGTTACATTACAAAATTACACGCAAATAAAATCTATTCAAGTTGAACTTGGGGAGTTTTCATCCGTTTTTTAATCCATTCTTTTTTTAATGACTGAAACAGAGGAGATAACAATGGTCTATGACTACATTATTATCGGTGCTGGTTCAGCCGGTAACGTTCTTGCTACCCGCTTGACAGAAGATCCTGAAGTTACTGTGCTGCTCCTTGAAGCTGGAGGTCCGGACTACAGGTTCGATTTTCGTACACAAATGCCAGCGGCATTAGCTTATCCGTTACAAGGTAGGCGATATAATTGGGCTTATGAAACAGAGCCTGAACCTTATATGAATAACCGACGCATGGAATGTGGTCGTGGGAAAGGGCTTGGTGGATCATCATTAATTAATGGTATGTGTTATATCCGTGGTAATGCGATGGACTTTGATGGTTGGGCAAAACTCCCCGGCCTTGAAGAGTGGGATTACTTAAGTTGTTTACCTTATTTTCGTAAGGCAGAAAGTCGCGATATTGGTGCCAATGATTATCATGGTGATAAAGGCCCTGTAAGTGTGACTACGCCGAAAAAAGGCAATAATATCTTATTTCAAGCAATGATTGAGGCGGGTGTACAAGCAGGATACCCAAGAACGATTGATCTTAACGGCTATCAGCAAGAGGGTTTTGGCCCGATGGATAGAACCGTCACACCTAAAGGCCGTCGAGCAAGCACAGCAAGAGGCTATCTTGATCAAGCGAAAGCACGCAAAAACTTAACGATCGAGACACATGCAACGACCGATATTATTGAGTTTGAAGGCAAAAAAGCCGTAGGCGTTCGCTATTTTTTAGGGAGAAATACCACTCCTCACCATGTAAAAGTTCGCCGAGAAGTATTGCTTTGCGCTGGTGCAATTGCTTCGCCCCAAATTTTGCAACGTTCTGGTGTTGGGCCTGAAAAAGTACTAAATGAATTTAATATTCAACCAGTACATGTATTACCTGGAGTTGGGGAAAATCTGCAAGATCACTTAGAAATGTATTTGCAGTATGAATGTAAAAGGCCTGTTTCACTTTATCCTGCTTTAAAATGGTATAACCAGCCTAAGATTGGTGCGCAATGGCTATTTCAAGGAACAGGGATTGGGGCAAGCAATCAATTTGAAGCGGGAGGGTTTATTCGCTCTAGCGAAAAGTTTGCCTGGCCTAATATTCAATTCCATTTTTTACCTGTTGCCATTAATTATAATGGCACCAATGCGGTAGAAGTACATGGTTTCCAAGCGCATGTGGGCTCTATGCGTTCACCCAGTCGAGGGCGAGTAAAATTAGCATCTATAGATCCTCATCAACATCCCAATATTTTATTTAATTACATGTCCACAGAACAAGATTGGGAAGAGTTTCGTTCAGCTATCCGTATCACGCGAGAAATAATGGCACAACCGGCATTAGATGCTTATCGTGGTGAAGAAATTAGTCCAGGCAAACATATCCAAAGTGATGAAGAGCTTGATGCTTTTGTTAGAGAACGTGCTGAAACAGCATTTCATCCTTGTGGCACGTGTAAAATGGGAACAGATGAAATGGCTGTTGTTGATGGTGAAGGTCGAGTACACGGCATGGAAAACTTAAGAGTTATTGATGCATCTATCATGCCACTAATAATCACTGGGAATTTGAATGCGACTACAATTATGATTGCAGAAAAGTTAGCTGATAAGGTGAGAGGGATTAAACCTTTACCTAAAAGTCAGGCAAAATACTATGTTGCAGATAATACTCCGGTGAGAAGACGAAATTAAGCAAGTTATTTACAATATGCAAAAGGGGGATAAAAGTTCCTCTTTTGTGCGTTTATCAATAATTTCTTTTTATTGCTTTCAATTTAAATAAGAAATATTTATGTAATTTGAGGTTTTCGAGAGAGGGAATGTGATTAATCTTTATCATAAATATTCCTAAATAAAATTACTTGATAAGTCGTATTCGAAATAACGAGATAAATTCAAGTAAAACAACGATTGTTCTGCCATTTCTGTGACGAATATCAACTCTCCATAAGTGAAGCATTCCATTAATTATAATAAACAGACGACGAAAACGTTTGCATAATATTTTTATGTAGATAGAATTCGTCAGATTTTTTTGGCCTGGTGAAATTAATAGGGGGTTAAAGTGTCTCAGGACAACAATTATAGTCAGGGCCCAGTGCCCATATCCGCAAGAAAGGGTGGATTAGCGTTAACCTTTGTGATGTTGGGATTAACGTTTTTTTCAGCCAGTATGTGGACTGGCGGCGCTCTTGGTACTGGTCTTTCCTTTAATGATTTCTTCCTCGCAGTTCTAATTGGTAATCTTCTTCTTGGTATCTACACCGCATTTCTTGGTTTTATTGGTTCAAAAACAGGTCTTACTACTCATCTTCTCGCGCGTTACTCTTTCGGTATTAAAGGTTCTTGGCTTCCCTCATTTTTACTCGGTGGTACTCAAGTTGGTTGGTTCGGTGTGGGGGTGGCAATGTTTGCCATCCCAGTAGGAAAAGCCACTGGTATTGATATCAATCTCCTCATCGCCGTTTCCGGCATTTTAATGACCATCACTGTATTTTTCGGCATTTCCGCTCTCACCGTTCTCTCTATCATTGCTGTTCCCGCTATTGCTATCCTTGGAAGTTACTCTGTTTATCTTGCCATACATGATATGGGCGGGCTTTCTACGTTAATGGCTGTTAAACCTACTCAGCCATTAGATTTTAATTTAGCGCTGGCGATGGTTGTCGGATCGTTTATTAGTGCGGGTACACTGACGGCTGATTTTGTCCGCTTTGGACGAAACCCTAAAGTCGCAGTGGTTGTTGCAATTGTCGCCTTCTTCTTAGGCAATACATTGATGTTTGTCTTTGGCGCAGCAGGCGCCGCTTCACTGGGAATGGCAGATATTTCTGATGTGATGATTGCGCAAGGATTATTGCTGCCGGCTATCGTGGTGCTAGGTTTAAATATCTGGACAACCAATGATAATGCGTTATATGCATCAGGATTGGGCTTTGCCAATATCACTGGTTTATCAAGTAAAAAACTTTCTGTAATAAACGGTATCATTGGTACGCTGTGTGCATTATGGCTTTATAATAACTTTGTTGGTTGGCTTACCTTTTTATCTGCAGCAATTCCACCAGTAGGAGGTGTTATTATTGCAGATTATCTGATGAATAAAGCACGCTATAACAGCTTTAATGTTGCTACAATGCAATCGGTTAACTGGGTTGCATTACTCGCTGTTGCAATTGGTATTATCGCAGGGCACTGGTTACCGGGTATTGTGCCTGTTAATGCCGTGTTGGGGGGAGCAATAAGTTATGCTGTGTTAAATCCCATATTAAATCGTCGTACAGCTCGACAAGCGGAGATAAATCATGCTGGGTAAAAATATCGAACAAATTAACCATGCTCGTCTAGTTGGAAAAGAAGGTTTGTGGCGCATTACGCTAAAAAATAACAAAATTGAAGCGATAGAGCCTCAGCCTGAAAATAATTTTCATCTTGAGTCATTAGATGCGCAAGGTGGTTTAGTTCACGCTCCTTTTGTTGAACCTCATATTCATTTAGATACTACACAAACTGCAGGGCAACCGAATTGGAATCAATCAGGTACGTTATTTGAAGGTATCGAGCGCTGGGCAGAGCGAAAAGCATTGTTAACTCATGATGATGTTAAACAACGTGCATGGCAAACGCTTCAATGGCAAATTGCTAATGGTATTCAACATGTTAGAACTCATGTGGATGTTTCGGATGCATCGCTCACCGCATTAAAAGCAATGCTGGAAGTGAAAGAAGAAATTAAACCTTGGGTTGATTTACAAATCGTTGCTTTTCCACAAGAAGGTATTTTGTCTTACCCTAATGGTGAAGCTTTATTAGAAGAAGCATTAAAATTAGGTGCTGATGTTGTAGGTGCTATTCCACACTTTGAATTTACGCGTGAATATGGTGTTGAATCATTGCATAAAACCTTCGCATTAGCACAAAAATATGATCGTTTAATTGATGTTCATTGTGATGAAATTGATGATGAGCAATCTCGCTTCGTTGAAACCGTTGCCGCTTTAGCACATAAAGAAAATATGGGCTCAAGAGTTACTGCAAGTCATACAACCGCAATGCACTCTTATAATGGGGCCTATACTTCGCGCTTATTCCGTTTATTAAGAATGTCAGGTATTAACTTTGTGGCGAATCCTTTAGTGAATATTCACTTGCAGGGGCGTTTTGATACTTATCCAAAACGTCGTGGTATTACTCGCGTAAAAGAGATGCTAGAAAGTAATATTAACGTCTGCTTTGGTCATGATGATGTTTTTGATCCGTGGTATCCATTAGGTACAGCAAATATGCTTCAAGTTTTACATATGGGGCTGCATGTTTGCCAATTAATGGGTTATGGTCAAATTGATAACGGATTACAGTTAATTAGCCACAACAGTGCAAAAACACTCGCTTTAACAGATTATGGTGTTGAAGTAGGAAATAGTGCAAACTTTATCATTCTACCCGCTGATAATGGATTTGATGCTTTACGTCGCCAAGTACCAGTGCGTTATTCCGTTCGTCAAGGTAAAGTGATCGCACAAACAGAGCCAGCAAAAACAGAAATTATGTTAGATAAGCCGACACTAGTTAATTATAAATAATAACCCAATAATTGTAGTAAAAGTCATCTTTATTTAGGATGACTTTTTTATATAAGTAAATTAATAAATTGAATAATAAATAGACATGTGATGCTTAATTATTTTATGTTTTTTTTATTTGTATTATTTAACTTAAAAATCAATATTTACCTTATGGTTGTGAAATGCAATTCCTAAACGCAAATAAATATATTTAAATTATTATTATCTCATGTTTGGTGTTGTATATAAAACAAGAAGATATTTAATCTATTTAGTTTGCTATAAAATCTATTTAAATAATCTTATTGATAAAACATAATAAAAGGAGATAGATGTTTATGGCATATCGTTATGATGAAGATCTGGTTTTTCTCTCAGAATGTTCAAATGAAGAATTGAATGATCTTGTTTATTTATTAACACATGATAAAGATGGCGAAAAGCGTTGGACAGAAGAGTTAACAAATAATTCTAATTATAAAGCATTTTATCCTAATCATAGTTTATATTGGGAAGAAATCGCTGCTGAAATACAATGTTTTGGCGGTAATACTTTTGCTACCATGTTTAGAGGGGGAAAAGGTGTTTTATATCGAGAAGTATTAACTGATGTCTGTAATAAATTAAAAGTTAACTATAATAAAAACTCTACTATTGAGATTATTGAAAATAATCTTTTGATGAAAATAGTAACAGATGCACTTAGCTCGATGACACCAGAACAAATTAAGCAATTAGGTGGAGAATTAGGTGTAAAAAATACATCTGGCCTAACAGCACAAACACTAACAGCTGGTTTTCAGGCAATATTTAGAGCTGGTGGATTTAAGTCGTATCAATTAACGGCGATCATTGTAAACCAAATAATGAAAGCTTTAATTGGTAGAGGATTAAGTTTTGCTGCGAATGGCACATTAATGAGAACAATGTCAATCTTAGCGGGGCCTGTTGGTTGGGCTATTACAGGAATATGGACAGCAATTGATATTGGTAGTGCTGCTTATCGCGTAACAATTCCTGCCGTAATTCAAGTCGCATTTTTAAGAACACAATCTTCTGCTAAATTAGCGAATGAGATCAGTTTTGATTAAGAAATAATGAGTTTTTCAGTTAGAACAATAAATCTATAATACTCTTTGTTTTCTTATTTCAATATTTATTGAATGAAAATGAATCATTGCAGATTTACCTAATTCAATTAAAATAAGACGCTGTTAGATCCTCTCCGTATTACTGCGGCTGCTATCCCTTTAATCTGAGAGGTTTTTATGTCTACACAAAGAGATCGTGGTTGGCGCCAATGTGTTAACCGAAAAAATAAACATCAAGAAATGGGTTGTTCACGAGTGATGTTTAAACCAGAAAAAAAATGGTCTAATTTATATACTCGATCACTTAAAATGACCAGAGCTGCACAACTAGGAATTGAATACCCAAGAATTTCTCGTAGTCAGCGTCGATTAAATGCGTTATCTGATAGTGAGTAATAATGAATATCTTATTTATTTGCAGTAAAAACCAATGGCGAAGCCCGACTGCTGAACTATTGTTTGCAGATAGAGAAGGGATTAATACACTTTCAGCGGGTACGCGCAAAGATGCGCAATGTGTTGTTGATAACGAATTGCTAAAATGGGCTGATTTAGTCCTTACTATGGAATCTAAACATTTAAATCGCTTATCTGCACATTTTCCTGCAACCATGCGCTATAAAAAAGCCCATGCATTGGGAATACCTGATAATTATCGCTTTAATGATCCGGCATTAATTGAACGCCTTGAACAGAAAGTTCAGCCTTATTTATCGATGGAAGCAAAGCTTTCAACTAAATAATTTATTTATCTTGATCAAAAACGCTCAGTTCAAAATATAAGACTGAGCGTTTTTTTATATTTGAAAGCCTTGGGTATAAAAAATAAGTTAAATTTTATTTGTTGTATTTATTGATTATTTTTTCTGATCAAGGCGGCTAATTGTGCAAGTTCTTCATCACTCGCTCGTTCAAAATCGTGAGATGAAAGATAACCTGGATATTTATCAAAGAAAATCTTCTGCTTATTTTCAATGGGTGCCCATTTAGTCATATCACCAGTGCCATGCATTGGACTAAGTTTACTGTGAACATGATCAACACCAAATCCTTCAAAAAACATGCCTGTACGGGAAACATCAGGGAATGTTTTATCTAAGATTTTTGCCACTTTTTTTGTGGCAATCACTAATAAAGCTAAGGCTTCATCACTAAGATCAAAAGCGTAACTTGGATAGTGTTTTTTAGGAATAACAACAGTAAAGCCTTTGGTGTTTGGAAATATAGACAGAAATGCAAGGTGGTGTTCGTCTTCCCAAATTTTATGGCAAGGTGCCTTTCCAGCAACGATTTGACAGAAAATACAATTATCCATAGTAACCTCATAGCCAAAAATGAGCTGATATCTCAGCAAAATTAATGTTGAAAAGATAGCCCTATGTGTAATTTATTTCAAAATCAAACTAAATAATGACAAGAAAATCAAAATGATAAGAATAAAGGCAATAGGCAAAAGAAAGAGGATATTACAAAGGAAAACCCTTAGCGAGTCATTTAACTTACTAAGGGTTTGTCATACTTGGCGAATTACAGTAGGTTTCTTTCAGCTAAATCAAGTGCAAAGTAAGACAGAATTAAATCTGCTCCTGCACGTTTAATTGAACCTAAAGTTTCCATTACCACACGATCTTCATCGATTGCACCCGCTAATGCCGCAAATTTAATTTGCGCATATTCACCGCTGATTTGATAAGCGGCTAAAGGTAACAAAGTACGTTCACGCACATCGCGAATAATATCTAAATAAGCACCCGCTGGTTTTACCATCAGCATATCAGCGCCTTCTTGCTCATCAATTAATGATTCACGGATCGCTTCACGGCGGTTCATTGGATTCATTTGGTAAGTTTTACGATCACCTATTAAGCGGGAGCCTGCTGCATCACGGAAAGGGCCATATAATGCGGAGGCAAATTTGGTCGAATAAGAGACAATGCCTGTGTCGCTAAATCCTGCTTTATCAAGCGCTGCGCGAATGGCTGCGACTTGGCCATCCATTGCCGCAGATGGCGCGATAAAATCGGCACCAGCTTGTGCTGCTGCAACAGCTTGAAGACCTAAATTATAGATAGTTTCATCATTATCAACATGTTCACCATGTAAAACGCCACAGTGACCATGTGAAGTGTATTCACAAAAACAGGTATCAGACATGACAATCATTTCTGGTACTGCATCTTTACAAATACGAGACATGCGAGAAACTAAGCCATCACTTTTCCAAGCATCACTCCCAGTTTCATCAAGATGATGGGATACCCCAAAAGTCATGACAGTTTTAATGCCAGCTTTGGCAATGCGTTCAATTTCATAAGCAAGACGCTTTTCAGGAATACGAACCACTCCCGGCATACTTTTAATAGGCTGATAATCATCAAGCCCTTCTTCAACAAAAATAGGCAAAGCGAGATCATTTTTTGTTAAGGCTGTTTCTTGAAAGAGAGCGCGCAGGTTTTCTGACTGGCGTAGTCTTCTTAAACGCTGGATGGATTGTTCGTTGCTCACAATATCTCCTTTTTATGGCCAGTACTAACAAGTATTTACCGAGGTATTATAAACCTTAATATTGATAGATAGATACTGCATAATTGATAATCGTTATACTTCAAGTTGTAGTGTTATGATTATTCTTATTCACTTGCCGCCTAGCTATACCTTGAATTATCTAGAATATGGAAAGTTAGTTATAGAGAAAAAAGAGAAAGGAAAAATAAAAGGGAAGAAAAATAAGTGATGGAGAAGGCGAAATAAAAAAGAGCAGGATAATTTCTACTCTTTAAATTGATTTCTACCGATTCTTTATTGAGAAGATTATTTTTTTTGCTCTTCTAATGCAGAGATCATTTGAATTTTACAAGCGGCAACAATTTGAGTTAGGCCTTCTTGGAATTCTGCTCGAGAGCCAATTTCAGCTTTTGCGTCACGTAAAGAGTTAACAACTTCGATAGTGCCTTCAGTAAATTGAGCTTCAGTTGCTTCTAATTTTGCGAAATCAAATTTCTTTGCATTTAAAGAGGCTACTGCATCTTTGGCAATTTTCTCTGCTGGTTCTTTTGTATCATAAGCTTTAATTGAGATATCTTTAAAGGTATCGCAGTAATCATCAGCCATTTTGGTTGGGTTAGCAAAAGCAACTGCGGGCAATAATAGCAGAGATAAGAGAAGTGGTTTCATTTTAGCCTCATGTTTATTTTTTGGTACGTACTCATTGAGTGTAACATATAAATAGGAGTGACGATAAATCAGAATAAGTGTAAAAATATGAATAATTAATATTTTTAATCCTATTGATTTTAGCTATTTTGGTTATAATTGTGTTTAGGGACAATAAGCTAGCAATTTTTACTTAATAAAATTTAATTATTTACAATAAATAAATTAACTCAAAATATAATAATATTAGGATTTATCTTTATTTACATCTCACACAGCTATTTTTTATTTATGTTAAAAATAAAAAATCTGCGCTTTAAATACAAAAATCAGAATAAAAAAGAGTTAAGTGAACATCAGCTATTGAAGGAATAAAAGAGAAAAAATCCCCTCTACAAGGATAGAGGGGTAGCTAAATGAATAAAGAATGGTTTATTTCGAGATTGAGTATATAGGAAGTTTTAAACCAACTTTTGTTTATTTGTGCAGCACAAAAAGTTTAGAAAATGGAATAAAAATATGTGCGAGTACTCTATTTGAAAATAAACATATTATTGACGATAGGCTGTTTTAATTTGGCTAATCGTATTACGGAAAGTCTCTGCTTGTTTTTCGTCATCAACTTCAGCAATAGCACGTTCAATATTTAAAATAACACGCCCAGCATCTGCTTGACCTAATGCTTTTAACATATAGGTGACTAGTGTTTTTAAGCAAGCCACTTCTTCTGCTAATGTTTCCACATCTGCTTGTGTTTTAAACTTCTCGTTCATTATTTACGTTCCTTTGTTTTCAATTTATAAATCATATCAAGCGAGATCATTAGAATAGCAAAGTCTCAGCAAGGTATGAATAGTGATAATGAAAGCATTTTATCATATTGAAATGACTAGCATGATAAAGAGATAAAATAGCCAGTGGCCCCATTTATTTGTTGAAATCACGCTATACTTTGAACGCTATGTTTTGAACGTTAATACAAACAGAATGTGGTAAAGCAATCATTGCAAGAAATCAGAAGAAATGCAGAAAAACAGGGAGAATAATATGAATGAAGAACAACTATTACAGGCGATCACTCATTATCCCGCACTTTATCAGCGTAAATCAGGAAATACACATAAAGGGACATTTGGCACATTAGGCATTGTAGGTAGTGCGGAAGGAATGAGCGGTGCTATTGTGTTAGCAGGTAAAAGTGCATTAAAAGCAGGATGTGGAAAAGTATTTCTCGGTTTTGCTCAGCCACAACTTCCTCTCCCTTTTATTGATAGTGCACCAGAACTTATGCTTAAAACAGCACAAGAATTAATAAATCGGCAAGATATTTCTGCTTGGGCGATTGGCTGTGGATTGGGATTATCTGCAAATTCTGAAAAGATCTTATCAATAGCTTTAGCACAGCGTAATGAAGATAGACCTTATGTTTTTGATGCGGATGCATTAGTGTTAATGGCTAAATTTAAATCAGCACTCTCACTTAATCAGCACTGTGTTTTAACGCCACATCCTAAAGAAGCGTCTATTTTGCTTAATTGCACACTCAATGATATTCAAAATAATAGAGAAGAAGCGGCAAAAGAAATTGCGAAAACTTATCATTGTTGGGCCATTATTAAAGGTCAAAATACAGTTATTACTTCTCCTACAGGGGAGATAATAATTAATAGAACAGGTAACAGTGGATTATCAACAGCAGGGAGTGGTGATGTGCTAACAGGCGTAATGGGAAGTTTTTTAGCACAAGGGATGACAATGTCTGATGCGGTAAGAAGTGCAGTTTGGATACATGGAATGTCGGCGGATATCTTAGTTAAAAAAGGTATTGGTCCAATAGGATTAACTGCATCAGAATTGATTGATTCGATCCGCAATATTCGCAATCAAATATGGACGTTAACACAGCAACATAATGCAAATTATTTTGAATAATCACTTTTATTTTTTAGCTTAACATATTAATAATTAAAGTAGGTTTATATTAAGATTAGGTTGTTTTTAGTTAATTCACTCACAGTAATCTTTGGGTTATTGCGATAGGATTAAGGTAAATGGAGAGTTGAGAGGAGTTATTATGTATAAAACGATTTTAGTGCCTATTGATATTGTGGAAGAAGAGTTAACCAGTAAAGCGGTACGACATGCTGTGTATTTAGCAAAAGAAACAGGAGCTAACTTACATTTAATTCATGTTCTTCCTATCTCTTCAGCAATCATTAATGCTTATTCATTGGGTTATCCAGAAATTAAAGATAAAGCAACAGTAAAAGCAGAAAATGATATGCAAATATTGGTAGATTCGGTGGATTTGCCTGCTGAAAAGGTCGCTTATACGGTTACTTTTGGCTCGCCTCGTGATGAAATTTTAGTCACAGCAAAAGATATTCAAGCAGACTTAATTGTGATTGGCTCACGTAGACCTAATATTAGCACTCATTTATTAGGCTCTACAGCTGCGGGAGTTGTTCGCTATGCTGAAATTTCAGTTTTAGTTGTTCGTTAATATATTACTAATATGCTATGAGCATCCCTCATAGCATATTTTTTAGTTTTTTTGCGTAGCTTATCTTATTTATTTCATCAGCAGTTTATTGAATAAACAGTCTAGAAAGTGGATAAGAATGGAAAAATTTACCGAAGAACTTTTAAGGCTCGATCATTTTATTCTACGCATCTTACGCTATTATGTAATAGGCTCTATTTTCTTTTTTTTAGGATTATTACCAGGCGTATTAGGATTTTATTTAATTGAAGGGCATACCTTTATGGAATCTTCATTAAATGCAATCTCTATGTTAAGTGGTCAACCCGTAGAGCCAGCACCTGCAACCCCAACAGGACGCTTTTTTATTGCAATCTATGGTTTATTTCTTCAGTGTGTTTTTATTTTATCAATTGGGCTTGTAGTGACACCTTTTATTCATCGACAATTGCATAAATGGCATCTTGAAGAAGATTAAATAAGCAAGCTGAGGGGTTAACGCTACAATAATAAACAGACAATAATCTGATAATGAGGAGTTGCTATGTACAAGACAATTCTAGTACCTGTTGATATTTCAGAAGATGAGTTAACGACTAAAGCCTTACAACATGCTGTTTATATTGCCAAATTAGAAGGTGCGAAACTGCATCTTTTCCATGCTATTCCTGATATTTCACGTTTCTCTATTAGTTATAGTTACCATTATGACATGCTCAGTTCTTTTGCAAATAAAGCACTTGAGCGAGTACAAGAACAACTGCAGGAATTAGCTAATAGTATTGATTTACCAAATGAACAAGTTGAATTTTCAGCTGTATTTGGTTCTGCAAGAGATAAGGTTTTAGAACTCGCTGAAAAAATTCATGCTGATTTGATTGTAATAGGCTCTCGTCGGCCAAGTATTTCAACACACCTATTGGGATCGAATGCATCAGGTATTGTCGCTTATGCTAAACAATCCGTGTTAGTTGTTCGCTAATATTTTTATAAAATTAGAAATTAGTACGCAACCCCTAAATCCCTATTTAGGGGTTTTTATTTTTGCATACAAGCATGGTTAATTTTAGATTGATTTGTGAATGTAATTGCTTAAGTTAGTTTATAAAGCACTTTGTATGAGTGTTTTTTATTAAACCAGTAATAGCTATTTGATTGAGCAAGTTAAAAATAAGAGAAGGTATTTTATCATTACACCGTACTTCTTATGTCAATATTTATAACCATCCATCTATAAAATTGATCTGCTTACTGCCTAAAATATTTTATTTGTTCATAATAGTAGTGAAAGATGATAGAGCGAGGAGCGGACTATGCGATAAAGTTTATAGTCGTAATAGCTCGTTTTGATTAAAACTAAGGCATAGTATGGATAATGAGATAATGGCGGAGTGCACTGCCATTTCACAAGATAAACAGCGTGAAATTACTAAGTTATGTATTCAAACTGCGCTGTTGCTATTGCAACATGGTGCAGAAAGTATGTTGGTTGAACAGCTTTCAACTCGTCTAGGTTTAGCTTTAGGTGTACATCAAGTCGAAAGTGCAATTTCTGCTAATGCGGTTGTATTAACCACTATTGTTAACGGGCATTGCCAAACTTCAACACGAAAGATAGTCGACCGTGGCATTAATATGCATGTTGTGACAGAAGTTCAGCATATTGTTATTTTGGTCGAACATCACCTAGCAGATATTTATGAAGCAAGAAAACGATTTGAGCATATAAAACCATTACGTTATCCACGTTGGGCGATTATTTTTATGATTGCCTTATCATGTGGTTGTTTCTCTAAACTAAATGGTGGAAATTGGGATGGCTTTTTAGTTTCTGCTATTGGCGGTGGCCTTGGTATGTTTGTCCGCCAAGTATTAACACATCGTCAAATGAATCCATTAATTAATTTCTGTATTACGGCATTTGTAGCGACTTCAGTCTCAGGTCTATTATTAAAACTCTCTTATTTTCAAACTACGGCGACTATTTCAATGGCTGCCAGCGTCTTATTATTAGTTCCCGGATTTCCTTTAATTAATGCTGTTGCTGATATGTTTAAAGGGCACGTTAATACTGGCTTAGCGCGTTGGGCAATGGCAACAATGTTAACATTGGCAACCTGTTTAGGGGTTATTTTAGCTATGGCAGTATGGGGGTTAAGAGATTGGGCATAATAACGATAATCCTTACCTTGATTGAAGATATGATTTTAGCTGCTATTCCTGCTGTGGGTTTTGCGATGGTATTTAATGTGCCTATAAGAGCATTAAAATATTGTGCACTATTAGGAGCAATAGGCCATGGCTCTCGTACTGTATTAGTAATGAGTGGTATGAATATTGAATGGGCAAGTTTTTGTGCTGCTATTTTAGTGGGGTGCATTGGTATTCAGTGGTCACGCTGGTGGCTTGCACATCCAAAAGTCTTTACTGTTGCTGCTGTTATTCCGATGTTTCCCGGAATAAATGCATATATAGCGATGATCTCAGTGGTGAAGTTAACGCAAATTGGTTATAGCGCAGAAATTTTTGAAGCTTTAGTTACTAATTTCCTTAAAGCTTCATTTATTGTCGGTGCGCTTTCTATCGGGCTATCTTTGCCGGGATTATGGTTATATCGCAAGCGTCCGAGTGTATAATGACTTATATTGCGTGTTGCAGAGAGTTTAATGTAATATCCAATTCATTTTTATCGGAAATAATAATTTGAATTCGTAATTTATTTTCAGATTCTAAACTGGCATGTGCTTTAACATCTTCGTTATTCGCATGCTTTTTTGTTATTTCGACTAATTCATCCATCAAATTCAGCATATTCTCATTCATTTTTAAGTTTCTCCAAATCATTGATGGATTAAACCATAGCAAATCCCCTTTACGTTAATGTCGAGAATAACGGCTTTTTCTATCACCATTCACGCTTATTGTTTTATTTTTTATATAAAAAATAGCAAGAAAGATTGCCAAAAATAAATAAAAAAAAGGTAAGATTAGGCGAAATAAAAATAAGATTATCAGTTGGTTATTAAAGATAATTCTTATTGGGTTTAATAAAACAAAGAGTAAGGCAGATACCACTTTGAGAAAAATATTACACTATACCGCGATTGTGTTGGGTTTGTTTTTTATTACGCTAAATATTCAAGCACAGGCACCTGAAAATTTTACAAAAGCGAAAGAGATAGCAAAAGAACGTATTTATTATGATCAAAATCAAAAGTCACAAGGTACTATTTATTGTGGTTGTGATTGGAAATGGGTAGGTAAATCTGGAGGGCGTGTTGATTTAGCCAGTTGTGGCTATAAAGTCAGAACCCAGCAAACAAGAGCGGAACGTATAGAGTGGGAGCACATTGTACCTGCATGGGTTTTTGGTCATCAACGTCAATGTTGGCAAAATGGAGGCCGAACTAATTGTGTGAAAAACGATCCTATATTTGGCAGAATTGAAGCAGATTTACACAATTTGGCGCCATCTATAGGTGAAGTTAATGGTGATCGTAGCAATTTTAGTTTTGGGCAATTACCTGTACAAGCGCCTTACCATTATGGTCAATGCCGTAGTCGCGTTGATTTTGCTTCACGAACCTTTGAACCTCGTAATGAAGTTAAAGGCCAAGTAGCAAGGGTTTATTTCTACTTACATGATCGCTATAACCTTTCTATGTCACGTCAGCAACAACAGTTATTAATGGCTTGGGATAAAGCTTATCCACCAACAGCATGGGAAAAAGAGCGTGATAATCGTATTGCTCGTATTGTTGGATATCACAATCCCTTTGTGACAGGTGAAATGAAATGGCAATTAGGGCATAAAAATAGTGGTATCGGATTAGTTGCAACAAATAGTACGCAGACCACTAAAATTGAAACATCTAAACAAGTAAATGCATCACAATCTGAAGGTATTAAAGGTAATATAAATAGCAAGATCTACCATTTTGCACATTGCTCCGGTTATAAAACAATGTCAGATAAAAATGCGGTTTTGTTTAAAACGGAGAGTGAAGCAATTAAGGCTGGTTACCGTTTAGCTAATAACTGTAAACAACCCTAATCGTATTACATCCAACGACGAACGTGGCGACAATATTGTTGCCACGCTTGCGGAAATAACTCACTTAAGATTTTCTCTTCACGTACTATCGTATAGCGATCAGTAATAAAGTAAAACGCAATTGCTGCACCCAAAAATCCCCAATTACCAAAAATAAAAAACAACCCAATACTAATGTCTAAAAAGCCGAGATACATAGGATTGCGACTTATTTTATAAGGACCACTTGTGACTAATTGTCGAGGTGTGTGATTGGGATTAGGAGACGTTTTTTGTTTAATAAAAAATGAAAGGCAATAAAAAAGCCAGATCCCAGAAGTCGTAATGGTGAGTAAACCGAGGTAAAAAAAGAAGCCCATTTTGAGAGAACCAGAGTGAAGTTCAAAACCAATAAATGGAATTAGGTTAAGTAGTAACCAATAAATAAAAGGTAATCGCAAGAAATTCATTTACTCCCCCCAAAAATAACACTTATTGTTATTTTTATGTTAAGTCCATCTCGTTATAAATCATCTTAGTATTGAAAATATTTTTCTTTTGTCATTATACTGTCATAAAGCTTCGTTAATTTTCACTCTAACTCCATGATGGGGAATATGAATGACAGAAGCAATGGAAATATCTCGTTACTCACAGAAAACCGGCAACAACCGTTCATTGATGTTTAATGTTCAGGATTGTGACCGGTTTTTTTGTTTTCTGCGACTAGACAGAGTCTGAAGGGGACTCATCGGTAAGTGAATGGAATACAAACAGAGATGTCGATGACTTTTTGAAGACTAACAAGGGTAAATACCACTATGAGTAGACAAAAAGCAGCAACACGTTTACGCCGAGAAAATAAACGCACTTCACGTAAAGAACAACGTAATGGGGCATACCGAGATAATGTTATGGTTTTACCGGGATTTGGGGATATTGATACTATTGGCATGGCGAGAGAAAAACGTGATGAACGAGTGTTATCTCCTCGCAATGAAGTGCAACGCCAATATATGAATGCAATAAAGCATCAGAATCTTATTTTTGCTACAGGGGAAGCCGGCTGTGGTAAAACGTTCCTCAGTGCTGCAATGGCTGCCGATGCTTTAATTCATAAAGAAATAGAACGTATCATTGTTACTCGACCTGTGTTGCAGGCTGATGAAGATCTCGGTTTCTTGCCTGGTGATATTGCTGAAAAGTTTGCACCCTATTTTCGTCCTGTCTACGACGTATTAGTGAAACGTTTAGGTGCTTCATTCTTACAATATTGTTTACGTCCTGAAATTGGAAAAGTTGAAATTGCACCTTTTGCTTATATGCGAGGCCGTACTTTTGAAAATGCATTTGTTATTTTAGATGAAGCACAGAATGTTACTGTTAATCAAATGAAGCTATTCTTAACTAGAATGGGTGAAAATGTCACTGTTGTGGTCAATGGAGATATTACACAGTGTGATTTACCTTCTGGTGTATCGTCTGGATTAGCGGATGCTCTTATTCGATTTGAGGCTAATAGTCGAGTAGGTGTGATTAAATTTATGCAAGAAGATTGTGTACGTTCTACATTATGCCAGCATGTATTAGCTGCTTATAATAATTAAATAGAACAGAAGAATTTTATATTGAGTGAAAAAGGCCACATTAATATGTGGTCTTTTTTATTGATTTTTTAGATTTTATTTTTATCTATTTTTTTATTAATCAAGGAATAATTAATTCAAATAAATAATTCCAATGATGTTTTTTAGTATTTTTTTAGATTTGTTATTAATAAATTAACTGTTATTGTTTTTATATTTATTGTTTTTTGTGTTTATTATCTATGAATTTTGTAATGAAATTAAATTTTAATGTTCTATATGTTGGTAAAGAGTGGTTGCTAATTATATTTGACTTAAATCACAATTTTTAAAAAATAAAAAATTTTATTTGTTGAGTTTTTAAAGTATGGCTAATATCAAATTGACTAGGGTATCCTTTCACACCTTTAGTTAATGATGGCAATAATAGAATCTTATTTTTGCTAATTAAATATTTATCTATTCTGGAGTTATATATGTTTAAAAATAAACTCCCACTGTCATTATTATCAGTGGCTATATTGTCGTCGTCGGCATTTGCTGCAACAAATAGCGCAGGAGGAATAATTTCTTTCTCTGGTGCTATTAGTGATACCACTTGTACTATTAATGGAGGAAATAGTGCGGACTTTTCTATTCTATTAGATCCTATTACCGTAACGGATGCAGGAACAACAGCAAATACTGTTATTGCCAAAAATCAAAAAGAGTTTGCTTTGACATTCTCTGATTGTGCTCCAGCATCTACACCAAGTGGCAGTAATTTAAAGATACATTTCTCATCTGCAAATACTATTTCAACAAGTGGATTATATTTAGTCAATGATACTGCGAATGAAAATGATCCATTAGTTGCAAAGAATGTTGGTTTTAGTTTATCAACACCTGCTGCGCCAACAGTTGCTATACCTCTAAATGCAACTTTTGATACAGGTATTAAAGGCGATAAAACAGCGCCAGATTCAGATACTCTACGCTTAATTGCCAGTTACTATAAAACAAATGCAACAGCAGCTAAAACAGGACCCGTACACTCTAACGTTATTTATACAGTATCTTATTTATAATATAAAAAGCCAGACTCAATGGGTCTGGCTTTTTTGGGTGCTTATAATGAAAAAATTAATATTACTTTTAATTATCTTGATATTACCTTCAGCCGTATTAGCAAACATTATTATTAATGGTACCCGCGTTCTTTACTATGAAGGTGTTGATAGTGTTAATATCGAATTGACAAATAATGGTAATTTAGCTTCTTTGGTACAAAGTTGGATTGATGATGGAGATATAAACTCAACGCCTGAAGATGCGAACTCTCCTTTTTATTTATATCCACCTATTGTAAAAATTGCAGGAATGCAAGGGCAAACATTAAGAATAAAAAATTCCGATAAGATACCATCGGAAAATCTTGAAAAAGTATATTATTTAAATGTATTAGATATTCCAGAAAATGTGGAAGCATTAAAAGGAAAGAGTTATCTTCAATTAGCAATGAAAACAAGAATTAAAGTTTTTTATCGCCCCAAAGGACTTACTGATAACCCAGAGACTGTTAATGAAAAAATTACTTACCAATTAAATGGCAATAAAGTTCTAGTAAAAAATAACTCACAGTATCATTTCACAATAGCATCTATTTCTACACAAGAGACACCTCGTATTACGCTTGTTGATTCTGAAATGATCCCTCCGTTATCTTCTCGTGAGTTGCCATTAATTAATACATTAAAAAGTAATTCCGTTGTTGTTATTTATGTTGATGATTTTGGTGTTTATAAATCACAAAATATTAAACTCTAATCGAGATAACATCGTGAATAATCCAAGATATCTCTCAATCCTTATTTTTTTAGGAATACAACATTACACTCAAAATCTGTACGCAGAGGGATTTGACACATCTTTGCTTGTTGGGAATTCAAAGAATGGAGATATTTCACGATTTTATATCGACGATAAAATCCCTGAAGGAAAACAACTTGTTGATGTTTATGTTAATCAAGAATGGAAAGGGCAATTTGAAATAAATGTAACGGGTGAACATGCAGAGGTTAGTTTTGAGCCAGTAGATGTAAATAAACTGGGCTTAAATTTATCTTTATCCGCAAAACAAAAACTTGTGCAACAAAAAACAATATTATCAAATGAATTGGCAAAAGGTGTGACATCGGTATTAGATATAAATAAATTAAGGCTTGATATTAATGCTCCCCAAATTTCGGTGAAAAAATCAGAAGTTGGGTATGTTGATCCGAGTTATTGGCAACAAGGTATTTCTGCACTGATTTTGTCTTATAATTTGAATTACTATAACTATAAAGAAAAAAAAGGAAGTAAAAGCAATAACGAAAATTTTTTTGCCAATATTCATTCAGGTATTAATTTAGGTGCGTGGCAGTTTAGAGATGAATCTAACTACTCTTATTATTCTCATGGTAACAGCCAATGGAAAAACAATACACGCTATGTTTATAAGGCGTTTAGTCAGATAACTTCGGGATTAACAATTGGTGATTTTTATACACCAGCAACACTTTTTACCAGCATTGCATTTAGAGGAGCATCGTTGGCAACAGAAATGGGAATGCTACCTAACTCAAGTCAAGGTTTTGCTCCTATTATTCGAGGTGTTGCACAAACAAACGCATTAGTTAGTGTTTATCAAAATGAAAATTTAGTTTTTCAAGAAAATGTACCTCCTGGGGAGTTTTCTTTTCGAGATATTCAACCCACAGCTGGTGGTGGTGATCTATTAGTGGTTGTTCAAGAAGCTGATGGTAGAAGAGAGTCATTTACGGTGCCATTTTCAGCCGTGCCCGACATGCTAAAAGAAGGTGTATATCGCTATAACGTGATACTGGGGGAATCACGGATTAATAATACTGATTACCGACCTAAATTTGCACAAGGTGAGTTTCATTATGGCTTAAGTAACCTTGTTACACTTTATGCTGGAGGCATTGCCAGTGAAGATTATTACTCTGCATTGATAGGTAGTGGCTGGAATTTTAGATTTGGGGCAATTTCAGCAGATATAACACATGCAAGTGCAGATTTACAGACGGGTAAAAAAACCGGACAAAGCTTTCGTCTCGCTTATAGTAAATATATGGATGCAACATTAACCAATTTAACATTGGCTGCTTATCGTTATTCTACTCGTGATTATTATAGCTTTGTAGATTCAATTTATGCCCATGACAACTATAAAGCTTGGAAAGATTATCAAAATGATATTGCTCAACAACAAAATAATAATAATGCAATATCTGATCTTGATTTATCAACGTTTGATGCACTACGAGGTTCTAGAGCAAAAAATACGTTTACTATAAATCTTAATCAATATTTGGGTGGACAACGTGGTGTTATTTTTCTTTCAGGGACACATCGAAACTATTGGAATACAGATGAGAGTAATCGCGAGTATCAGTTAGGCTATTCAAATAATTATAAGGATATTGCGTATAATCTTTCTGTCTCAAAGTTAAGAAATTACGATAATAAAGACGAGACTCGTTATTATTTTAATATTAGTGTGCCGATTTCATTTTTTGATAAAAGAGCCAATATTAATACTTCAATTTATGCGGCTGATTCACGTTACCAGCAATCTACAATTAGTATGAGTGGAACAGCAGGTAAAGATGATCTAGTTAATTATACTTTAACAGGTTCAAATCAAACGGGTGGAAATAATTTAGTCGGTGCAAATGTCAGTTATCGTCATCCATATAGCACATTATCTGCATCTTATACGGAAGCAAATAATTATCGCCAGGGGGGATTAGGTGCTCGAGGAACAGTTGTTGCCGTACCTAATCATATTGTTTTTTCAGGTAATACAGGGAATACCTATACTCTTATCGAAGCACCTATGGCCAATAATATGATGGTTAATGGAAATAAAGCCACATTAACCAATAATCAAGGAATAGTATTAGTGCCTAATAGTATCCCTTATCGTACAAATAATTATACTTTGACAAATACCGAAATGCCTTCAAATGCCGAGCTTATTGGAAATACAACTCAGGTAGCTCCGTATTTAGGCGCAGTTAATTACCTCACATTAACAACGGATAAACGTAAGACATTTATTATTAAAGCATCTTTAGAAAATAATGAAAGTTTACCTTTCGGTACGGAAGTTTTAAATAGTAAAAAAGAGAGTATTGGTTATGTCGGACAATCAAGTGTGCTTTATTTAAAAAGTGATGAGTTACCTTCTTCACTCTTTATAAAATTAAATAAAGCTGAAAAGATGGAATGTGTTGTGGAGCATTTAATAAATACGATGGATAAAAATAGTAATATTTGTCGATAAAGGAAAGCGCTATGAAATCACCAGCTTTTATATTTATAATTTTATTAGGTGCGATAAGCCAACAGGCAATTGCTAATTGTAAACCTGAGGAAACTATTACGGCACCCAATATTAACTTTGATTTATCTGCAGATTTAAATGCAGCTTCAACAACTGTAACAAAAACGAGTAGAACAACATTTCCGGGTACCTTTAAATGTAATGCAAGAGGAGTATTATTTCCTAATACTGTGGGTATTGCCTCACCTTTTAATGATGGTCGAACGGGAACAATTGGTTTTAATGGTGGGAAGCAGTTTGTCTCTATTACATTAACGGCATTAGAAAAAGATAATGTAACGAATATTTCAGCGGGAACACACCCTGCATCAGATTTAGATACTAATTTCACCTTAAAATTTACGTTATTGAGTAGTAAACCCTCGACCAATTATAAAGAGGTGAGTGGAAATACAGCGGTTGTTAATCCTGTTATTTTAGCGTCAGATGCATCGAGTGTTGGGTTAGTTCAGTGGTTACTTAATATTGTTATTAAACTTGTGCAATTCTTATTAACGTGGCAATGGCCAGTTGATCAAAATGATATTTTCTTACAACCAATGCTAATTACTTATAATCCTGTCATGACAACCTGTAATTTTTCTAATGCGGGTTTAGTTGTTTCATTGCCATTAATCAGTGTAAAAGATGCAAAAACGGTAGATAAAGCAGGATACACGCCTTTTACATTAAATTTTACGTGCCAAGACTTTTTAAGTGGTTCAAAAGCGTCTAGAAATATTAAGATGTTTTTATCGAGCCAAAATTTATTGGCGACAGACAAAACTATATTAACTAATACAACAGCGCAAGGTGCGGGGGGGATCGGATTCCGTGTAGTAAAAAGTGATAATATCAATAGCCCCGTTATTTTTTCTGACAATATTAATTCTCAAGGCAGTGCGACCAGTATTTTCAGTGTTAATCAAGGTGGCAACTTATCCTCTGCATTTTCGATAAATATGGGGGCTTATTATTATCCTTATAGTGTTAATTCAGTTACTCAAGGGAAAATAACAAGCACTGCGACATTAGTGATGTCTTATGACTAAAGAGTGTATCTAATGAAAAAAATAATAAATGTTAGTTTTATTTTATTATTTACGCTTATAACATCCATAGCAAAGGCAAGTGTGGTACTTGAGCGTACACGTTTAATTTTCCCCATGGACAAATCAACACTATCATTGCAAATTTTTAATCGCAGTGAACAGCCAACATTAGTTCAATCTTGGATAGATGATGGTGATATTGCATCAACGCCTGAGACGACAACAGCGCCTTTCATTGTAATTCCTCCTATAATGAAAGTCTCTGCTAATGGGGGAGCACAATTAAAAATACAACAATTAGAAAATAAATTGCCTCAAGATAGAGAATCTATTTTTTATCTTAATGTGCTTGATATTCCACCTAGACCTAACAGCAGCGAAAATGCCAATACGTTACAATTAGCATTACAAACTCGCATCAAGCTTTTCTATCGTCCTAAACAACTTGAATTAACCAGTAGCACTATTTTTAAACAGATTGGAATTATAAAGAAACAGCAGAATTTAGAGATTAATAATCCTTCAGCATATTTTTTTACGATTTCAAAAATGTATACACAAGAGAATATAGAGCAATCTTTAATTGAGCCCACCATGATAGCGCCTTTCTCAAAACAGGAAGTCGAATATAAAGGACGAATTAATACTAACCAAGTTATTACAGTCATCTATATAGATGATGATGGAAATTATCAGCAAGATAAGAAGAATATACATTAGTTATATTTTATAATAAAAAAGACTGCATATTACTGAAGAAGTTAATATGCAGTCCGTACAGCCAACGCTTAGTCTTTAATTATCGCTTAGCTTACGTCTTCGTTATCCATAACATGGTGACGTTCAGCGTGATAGCCTTCTTCGTCATAACCAAAACGCCAATAAGGAATAGCATAAATTAAGCTGCGATCGAAACCGTTATCACGGCGAATATGATGTCTTAATGCACGAATAATTTTGTCTTCACCAGCAATCCAAAATGCCACATCTTCAGTTGGTAATTTCCACGACGTAAATTCATTAATCAAGTTTTGAGTTTGTTCTTCAACAGAACCGATTAACCAGATTATCTCTAAGCCTTTAGGACGTTTAATTTCTTGGCGATGCGCTTCGTCCTCTACTCGTATAATGACTTTCCCTTGAACATTAGGTTGCATGGTTTCTATCAAAGCCATTAAAGCAGGTAATGAACTTGGATCAGCTGCCATATAGTAATGCGACGCTGGTGCTAATAAAGGAGCAGGTCCACCCGGATTAGTGATCCCAATATAGTCTCCTTGCTTAGCATTTAGTGCAAAATGAATAGCAGGGCCAGCATCGTCATGTATTGCAAATTCAATATCTAACTCTTTTTGTTCGGGGCGAATAGCACGAACACTGTAAGTACGTACAATCGATTTTGGTTCGCCTTCAGGCCATGTAGGGCCTTTCTCAGAAAAGCCTGGTACTGTTGGTTTAACTTGGCCTTCTAAAGGTAAGAATATTTTTAAATGTGCCCCCGCAGTATCTGCTGGGTAAGTATCTAAATCATCACTCGTAAAGGTGATACAGCGCATTCCTGGTGTAACATCAGTAATATGTTTTACTTGAACTAGGCGAGGAGGAGCGGGTTTATAAATGTTTTTTTCTTGAGATATTTTTGGGTTACTCACTTTTTTTTACCTGACTCATTTAATTTTTTATTGATGTAGATATTATCATTTTCAATTAATAATGATAGTCATTATCAATATTAATATTGATTTAGTAAAGGAATGCGTATTTTTTATTTATATAGTGTGATTAGGTTCAAATTAAAAATAAGAAGATAATAATCAATGTGATAAGTATGATTTGATAACGTTGAGGCATTAGCTAAAGAAGTTAAAGGTAAATAAAAATACGAAGCGCAATGTGGGATAAGATGAGTTGGTGTTATTTTCTTTAAAGAAAAGATGTTTTCAGATGGTCGTAATAAAGGCAGGAGAATAAATGAATACAGTGAGTAAACTTATTAGTAGGCACACTCACTGTATTGTTATATTAATTTAGTAATAGATTAAGCTTTAGGATCTGGGCCGAATCGGTTGTCACCTTTAGTACCTTCAAGGCACATAAAGACAAAAACAATTAATCCACCAACAGCAGGAATAAATGCAAGTAAGAACATCCAACCTGATTTATCTTGGTCGTGGAAACGACGAATAGTTACGGCAAGGCTAGGGATGATAATAGCTAAAGAGTAAATACCTAAAATGATACCAACAATTGAACCTAACCCACTCATTTCACCCGTATTCATGTCTATTGATGAAATCACAATAGCATATAGGATGGTAATAATAATGGTATTTACTAGAGTAAACATCCAATATTCTTTTCTACGAGCACGTCCTGAAAAGTTAGCATAATTATTTTTAATGACTTCCAAATACCAATTCATGATTTCATCCTTAATTTAGTAGCAACAATGAGTAAGCCTAGTGTAAGTGATCTTTCTTAGCAATTAAGATAAATCTAAATTATCAAAATATGTATTTTGAACAGAGATCATCTATTATCCACCCTTTTTAATAGGGAGTGGATTTAATTTTTGAATTAGTCATA
This sequence comes from Proteus penneri, assembly GCF_022369495.1. Taxonomy (NCBI): domain Bacteria; kingdom Pseudomonadati; phylum Pseudomonadota; class Gammaproteobacteria; order Enterobacterales; family Morganellaceae; genus Proteus; species Proteus penneri. The sequence continues at coordinate 1,624,337 of NZ_CP059690.1, read as the reverse complement.
AGGTATATCTAAATGACACATTTTTTGTGCCTTTATAGAATAATACAGATATGAACCTGCTAGGCGGCGATATCATAATTACTTTGAAAACTTAATTCAACATTCATTCCCGCTTATTTTTAGAAAAGATAGTTTTTACAGGATTTTCTATATTTTTATTTATCGAAAATGAATACATAAAAAAGATTTTATCTCTTATTATTAATCAAAAATGATGTAATTAAAGTGATTTTATCAAATAATTTGATTTAAATTTAGTTAATTATGGATAAATGAAAATATTTACTTTTGTGCCTTATTTTTATAACAAAAAACTTTATATAAAATAAGTTATTAAAAGATATTTAATAAGAATAGGTTAAGTTTTAATGACATGAAAGAGCAATCCACTATCTTAAATAAAGATAAAAGGGCCGAAGATAATTTCAGCCCTTTCTTTAATTTTATTTTATAGTTTACCGTATTCGGTGTTAATTATATGGCTGTATATACTTTACTTTTATTTGACTTTCATTCCGGCTAACGTCATTAAAAAGCGAAAGAGGGAAGAAACCGTGAATAAGGCTAAAACACTACAAAACCAAATAGTAATTAACCATCCCCATTTTTTTAATAATGAGGGTTTACTTTGTATTTGTGGATCAGTGATAACCTTCTTCATAATTTGTTTTTCCTCTGAAAACGTAATAACTCCAGAATGTGTAAACGAGAATAATAGGGATGATAAACAGCGCGCCAACTAACATAAATCCTTGGCTTTCTGGTGGAGCCGATGCATCTACAAAACTAATTGCAGGTGGAATAATGTTAGGCCAAATGCTTATCCCTAACCCAGCAAAACCCAAGAAAATTAAAGCGAGCGCGCCAAAAAAAGGAAGGTAATGCCCTTGTCTTTTCACTGAGCGCAAAATTAACCAAGTACTGTACAACACTAAAAGAGGAACGGGTAAAAAGAAGAAAAGGTTAGGCAATGTGAACCAACGTTCAGCAATTGCAGGTTGCGCTAATGGTGTCCATACACTGACGACCACAATAATGGCAAGCATAATGAGAGCAAGAGGTTTAGCAACCTTATATAGATTTTGTTGTAAATGATCTTCGGTTTTCATAATCAACCAGCCACATCCTAATAAGGAGTAGGCGACAACTAAACCAAAACCACAGAAAAGTGCAAAAGGCGACAGCCAATCAAAATAGCTACCTGCAAAGGCGCGATTAACAACCGGTAGACCTTGAACAACGCTACCAACGACAACACCTTGCATAAAGGTGGCTAAGATAGAGCCAAAGATAAATGATTTATCCCAAAAACCTTTGTGATTATTATCGGCTTTAAAACGAAATTCAAAGGCAACACCACGGAAAATTAGTGCGACAAGCATTAATGTTAAAGGCATTGCCAAAGCATCAAGAATAACCGCATAAGCTAATGGGAAGGCGCCAAATAATGCAGCTCCTCCTAGAACTAACCATGTTTCGTTACCATCCCATACAGGGGCAACAGTATTCATCATTACGTCACGATCTTGGTCACTTTTAATCAATGGATAAAGCATACCGATACCAAGATCGAAACCATCCATCACGATATACATTAGCGTACTAAATACGATAATGATGAACCAAATAACTGGTAAATCAATTCCCATGATGAACCTCCGGTGTACCTTTGCGGATCAGTTTTAACATATAGGCATATCCAACACCGAATACAGAGCTATAAACGACTAAGAAGATCAGCAGGCTTATACTCATATGCATTTCACCATGTGCAGATACAGCATCTCGTGTTCGCTGTATGCCATAAACAACCCAAGGTTGACGACCTACTTCCGTTGTAAACCAACCAGCAAGAATAGCGATAAGTCCCGAAGGCGCCATTAAAAACGTTAAGCGTAAGAAGGTCTTAGATTCATAAAGTTTCTTTTTATATCGCAGCCAAGTTCCCCAAACACCGACGAAAATCATTAATATGCCAAGGCCAACCATAATGCGAAAAGACCAGAAAACGATAAGTGAGTTAGGTCGATCTTCTTTAGGAAACTCTTTTAATGCTGGAACTTGTTTCTCTAAGCTATGAGTTAAGATCATGCTACCAAGATAAGGAATTTCTATTTTATATTTCGTTTCTTCGGCATCCATATCAGGTACACCAAAGAGAATTAACGGTGTCGCTTCTCCCGGTTCATTCTTCCAATGACCTTCAATAGCGGCAATTTTAGCAGGCTGATGTTGTAAGGTGTTTAAACCATGAACATCACCAATGAGTGCTTGAATTGGTGCTAAAATTAAAATCATCCATAAAGACATTGAAAGCATCTTTTTCATGGCTGATGTTTTATGGCCTTTGAGTAGATGCCATGAGGCAGATGCCGCAATAAAGAAGGCAGAGGCAAGGAAAGCGGCAACACCCATATGAGCAAGACGATAAGGGAACGATGGATTGAAAATAACGGCGATCCAATCTACTGGAACGACTTGGTTATTTATAATTTCAAACCCTTGCGGTGTTTGCATCCAGCTATTTGAAGCCAAGATCCAAAACGTAGACATTAATGTGCCTAATGCCACCATACAGGTTGCGAAAAAGTGAAGTTTTTCACCTACTTTATTCCAACCAAACAGCATCACGCCTAAGAAACCTGCTTCTAAGAAGAAAGCGGTAAGTACTTCATAAGTAAGTAGAGGGCCTGTAATTGAGCCCGCAAAATCAGAGAAAAAACTCCAGTTGGTTCCAAATTGATAGGCCATGACCAAACCAGAGACAACGCCCATCGCAAAGTTAACAGCGAATATTTTTGACCAAAAATGAAATAGCGCTAAATAATCCTTATTGCGCGTTTTTAACCATAAACCTTCCAGTACGGCTAAAAAACTAGCCAGTCCGATAGTAATTGCGGGGAAGATAATATGAAAAGAAACTGTGAACGCAAACTGGATACGCGCCAAATCAAAGGCACTTAACCCAAGCATAAAAACCTCGTTTTATTGATATAAAAATGTAAATCGCAGGTAAATCGTGTGGATTAGTAGACCATATGACAGTAAGCTATAATAGTGACAATAAGTTTAAAAATAACTATAACAGTTTTGAGGTAAACAGTTTTATATGACTCGATATGAACAGCTTGCAGCGCAAATACGTCAACAAATTGAAGATAATATCTGGCAATCTGGCGACCGTTTACCTTCATTACGGGATACGGTGAAACAATCTGGTTTAAGTTTAATGACGGTTTTACAATCGTATCAGTTATTAGAAAGTCAAGGATGGATAGCAGCGCGACCACAATCAGGTTATTACGTTGCACATCGTAATAACCGTTTCGGTCAAGTGACAGCCAGCAAAGGGTTACACATGAGTGAAAATGTTGAAATAAGCACCTCTATTTTCAATGTACTTCAAGCGTGTAAAGATCCTGACATTATTCCTTTTGGTTCCGCTTTCCCCGATCCCAGTTTATTTATTCAGCCTAAATTAAGTAGGGCGTTAGCTTCTGCTGCAAGACATTTAGCGCCGCAAAGTTCAGTGATCAATCTACCTCCGGGAAATGAAAAGTTACGCCGTAACATTGCACAACGTTATGCATTACAAGGAATTCATGTCTCTCCAGATGAAATTGTGATTACTGCCGGCGCAATGGAATCACTAAGTTTTAGTTTGCAAGCCGTTACTGAACCGGGTGATTGGGTTGTGATTGAATCACCTGCATTTTATGGTGCATTACAAGCAATAGAGCGTTTGCGATTAAAAGCGATTGCCATTAGAACAGATCCAGTAACAGGAATTTGTTTAGATGAACTCGAAAAAGTGGTTGAGCAATACGATATTAAAGCTTGTTGGTTGATGAGTCATTGTCAAAATCCATTAGGTGGAACAATGCCTGATGAAAATAAAATAAGGCTGGTGGGCATATTAGCGAAGAAACAGATAACGCTAATCGAAGATGATGTTTATGGTGAACTCTATAACAGCCAGAAAGCACCTATGCCAGTAAAAGGGTTTGATAAAACAAATAGCGTTTTACATTGTGCTTCTTTTTCTAAATGTCTTGCGCCAGGATTTCGTGTAGGTTGGGTTGCCGCTGGAAAACACGCAACAAAAATACAGCAGTTGCAAATGATGAGTACAGTATCTGCGAGTATGCCAACACAACAAGCTATTGCCGATTATTTGTCACAAGGTGGTTATGATACGCATCTTCGTCGATTAAGATTAGTATTAGAACAAAGACGTTATCGTATGTTACAGGCGATACAAACGTATTTACCAGAAGATGTAAAAGTAAATATTCCATCAGGAGGATATTTTCTTTGGTTAGAGTTTGAATCAACATTTGATGCGAATAAACTCTATCATTTTGCACTAGAAAGAGGTGTCAGTATTGCGCCTGGTTCAATGTTTTCCACTAGCTCCCAATTTGATCATGCATTTCGTTTAAATTCTTCTTTTCAATGGAATAGTCGTACTGAAAAAGGAATGGAAATAATAGGTGCAGGGTGCAAGAACTTACGACGTAAATAGCTGACGTCAGTGCACACTTTTAAAAGTTACCTATTGATTTATTGGCGGTAATCTCCAATGATTAATCCTTAACCTCATTATCAGACTGATAGCCAGATATTGCAGGAGGATACAATGAAGCTACGTTGTTTTGATCAACAAGAATTACCGTTTATATCATGGAATAATCAAAAAGGCACAACGCAAGAAATTGTGTGCTGGCCAGTTAATAATGATTTTTCATGGCGAGCGTGTTTAACCTCCATCGAAGAAAATAGCTCATTAGGTCAGTTTCCTGATATTGAACGGCAAATAGTGTTATTAGAAGGTAATGGTATCAATTTAATTAGTCCAGATTTTCTTAGTCATTCCGTTACAGACGCTTATCAGTCTTTTAATTTTTCAGGTGATACCTATGTTAAATCTGAACTTATTAAAGGCAGCGTAAAGTGCCTAAATATTATGGTGCGAAGAACATGCTGGAAAGCAGAGACGACTTTAGTAACACAACCGCTTATTTTGCCTAGCTCTCATGCGGGGTTAATTTATGTCACTCAAGGTGAATGGACTTTACTAGGCGCGACTTGCCAAAGTTTATCAAAAGGACAGGGGGCTTGGTGGCTACCTGATATTCGAGAAGGTGAAATAAGACCGTTAACCGCAAATTGCCAATTATTATGGTCAGATATTCGACCACTTAAATAGAGGCATTCTTGTGGTCAAATACTGACTAGAATAATAAATAGTGCTTAGGATTAAGGTTAATTTAAAGCCAAATTAATTGCCGCAAAAGTGAGTAATCCACCTGCAATACCATCGTTATAGCGACGACGTTTTTCACTTAAACCGCCTTTTAAGCCAATATAAGCAAAAAAGGTGCCGAGTAGACCATAAATAATTAAACAAGTCGTGATAAATATCCCAGATAACAGCAATGATTGTGTTGCTATATCATTATGATGATCAATAAAGTTTGGTAAAATAGCGAGATAAACTAATAGCCCTTTAGGATTAAGAAAACTAGTTAAAAAACCTTTACGAAATAAGTGTGAGGTTTTTGAGGCATCGAGAGCTAATTGGCCTTTTTTGCAGGCGGATATCAACATTTTGACTGCAAGATAACTGATATAAAACACACCAACCCATTTAAGTAAATGAAATAAAATGGGGGATGCTGATACTAAGGCGGCAAGCCCTAATGCACTCAATAATGCATGAGTTAAATAGCCTGATATAACGCCAGTGTTGGCAATCCATGCTGATTTCATACCTCCGGATAGTCCTTGGGATGAGATAAAAAGAATATCGGGCCCAGGTGTACATATCAGCGGTAGAACAGTCAGTGCAAATAATAATAAAGTGTTAAATTCCATCTTTTCACCTGACAGAGATAGTTTAAGAGAAAGATCGTTTTTGCTGTGAAATTTAGCGGAAAGATTATATGATGTTTTCGAAAAAATCGGGTTGCTTTGTTGCTAACAAAAAGAATTAATTGGCAATAAAATTCCACAAATAGAATTAAGGTTAATCTTTGATGTCAATAAAATTAGATAAAATAGATAAACATATTTTGCAGGTGCTTCAGCGTGATGGCAAAATCCAGAACATTGAGCTAGCAAAAGAGGTTGGACTCTCACCTTCTCCTTGTCTTCGTCGTGTGCGTTTACTTGAAGAATCGGGTGTGATCACTCGTTATGTTGCTGTATTAGATGGTAGTAAGGTTGATGCGGGATTATCTTTATTTGCAAGAATTTGGTTTAGAGCACAAGATGCTGAAACTATTGAAGAATTTGTAAAGGCGATCAAAGTATTACCTGAAGTGGTTGAGTGCCATTTAATGGCGGGTGAATGCGATGCTCTTATTCGAATAGTGACGAAAGATTTAGCAACATATCGTCGCTTTCATGCCGATTATTTAACGCAAATTCCAAGCATCCAAAGTATAAAAACAGAAGTACCAATGGAAACGGTAAAAGTGAGTTTTGCTTTACCACTTTAATTTTCTAATCATCTAGATTTAGTTGATTTTTAATCATCACATAATATGTGAGTAGAGAAAGCCTCTAGTTCAAAATTGAACTGAGGCTTTTTTATAACTACTTTTTGTAACTATAAGTTAAATAATCCCGCTTTAATAATGGAGCTAATAAATAGCTTTATTATATTTAATTTCTTGTTTAGATTATCAATAAAGAAATTTATTTTTATTGAGATGAATTGGCAAACTCTTTTGTGACAATTTCAGTAGCTTTAGCAATAATATCTTTACGGTATTTTGCATCTTTTTCTTGTTGTGTAAAATAAACGACTAAAATTAATGGTGCATGGTTTTCTGGCCAAATAACGGCAATATCGTTAGTTGTACCATAATCACCACTACCGGTTTTATCGCCAACAATCCAGTGTTTTGGTAAACCCGCTTTAATACTGTGATCACCTGTTGTATTACCTTTTAACCAAGTAACAAGTTGTTGGCGTTGAGATTGACCTAATGCGTCACCTAATGTTAATGCTTGAAGGCTTTTAGCCATCGCAATTGGAGAGGTGGTATCACGAGGATCACCATGAATGGCTGTATTTAATTCAGGCTCTTTGCGATCTAGGCGATAAGTTACATCATTAATTGAACGTGCAAATTGAGTAACGCTGGAAGGTCCTCCTAAATAATCTAGAATTTTATTCATTGCCGTATTATCACTATATTGCAAGGTGGCTGCACTTAATTGAGCTAAAGACATTCCTGTTACTAAATGCTTTTCTGTAATAGGACTGTAAGCAACCAAGTCAGATTTTTTAATCGCAATGTTCTTATCTAATAATCCCGCTTGTTTTTCACTCTCTTTTAAAACAGCCGCAACAGCCATAACTTTACTTGTACTTGCCATCGCAAAACGTTCTTCACCACGGTATGTTATTTGTGAGTTATCTTCCGTGTTGATTAAAGCCACTCCTAAACGACCTTGATTGTATTTTTCAAGCTCACTTAATTGCGCTTCAATTGTATTATTGGTGTTAGCCCATAGAGTGGCGGATGCCAATAGAGATATTAATGAAACTGCGATCGCAGCAGTTTGGCGAAATGTTTTTTTAAACATAGTTATTGTTGCTCATATTAATTTAATGAAGAAAATATCAATATAAATAGACAGTTATTGCGTAGATATAGAGCCGTTTATTTATACGGTGCAATATCCTATTTAATTGATTTATTGACAATCGATAATAAATCACCTTAGCTTATAGAAAATCTAATGGCTAAACGTACTATGCGAACTCATCTCCCCCTAAATGCATTACGTGCATTTGAAGCTTCAGCAAGACATCTTAATTTTACCAAAGCGGCATTAGAACTGTATGTCACTCAAGGGGCTGTTAGCCAACAAGTGAGGATGTTAGAAGATCGACTTGGTGTTACTCTTTTTAAGCGACTACCTCGAGGCTTAGAAATGACGGATGACGCGCAGATCTTATTTTCAGTATTAACAACAGCTTTTAGTGATATTGAGCGTGTATTTAAACAATTTGAATGTGGTGAATATCGAGATGTGGTTTCCATTGCGGCTGTCGGCACATTCGCTGTGGGATGGTTATTACCCAGATTGGCTGAATTCAGGCAACTCTATCCAAGAATAGAAGTAAATTTGAGAACCAATAATAATGTGGTTAATTTAGCTACCGAAGGATTGGATTTTGCTATTCGATTTGGTGAAGGGTTATGGCCTTTAACTCATAATAAAGCCTTATTCTCTGCACCATTAACGGTCTTGTGCTCACCAACAACAGCAAAACGACTACATTATCCAACTGACTTAATAAATGAAAATTTATATCGCTCATATCGAGAAGATGAGTGGTTAAAATGGTTTGAAAAAGCAGAAATATCACCGATAAAAATAACGGGTTCTATTTTTGACTCCTCACGTTTAATGATTGAAAGTGCAATTTATGAAGGGGGAGTTGCATTAGCTCCAGCAAAAATGTTTTCAAGAGAAATTAAGAATGGACAGTTAGTACAGCCCTTTAAAATAGAAGTTGAAATGGGTAAGTATTGGTTAACGTATTTAAAGTCAAAACCAATGACCGCCTCAATGGAAATATTTCAGCAGTGGCTAATAAATGAAGCACTAAAAGAGTGTTGTGAGTGATATAAAAAGCACTGATGAGTTTCAGTGCTATTTATTATTTTTACTCGCAGTATCGTCTTTCAATTACAAAGAAAAATGCTCTTTTACTATTTCTCGTCCTATCTCAATAGACGCTGTTGCAGCAGGTGATGGGGCATTACACACATGTAATGAACGTTTACCTTTCACAAAATGGAAATCATCTACTAATTTCCCTTCGCGAGTTAATGCTTGAGCTCGAACTCCCGCAGGACCAGGATGAATATCTGCTTCACGTAAATCAGGAATGAGTTTTTGTGCATTTGCCGTAAATAGTTTTCGTGAATATGAGCGGCGAAGCTCCGCCATTCCTTCACCTAAATAATTTCCAGCAATTTTCCAAAATCCTTTATAAGTGAGCACTTCAGCAAGATCTTTTAAGTTAATATCGCTTTTTTTATAGCCTTCACGTTTAAATGCCAATACTGCATTAGGCCCAACATCGCGATGTCCGTTATACATGCGCGTAAAATGTACACCTAAGAAGGGAAAATCAGGGTTAGGAACGGGATAGATAAGATGGTTTACTAAGTAGTTTTTATTAGTATTAAGCATAAAATATTCACCACGGAATGGGACTATTTTCATACCTGTGTCATAGCCGGCCATTTTAGCAATACGATCGCTAAATAAACCGGCGCAATTAATCAACCATTTGCTTGTAAATTGATTATTGGATGTTGTGATGGTGACAGTATCATCGTTTTCATTAATGGCTGTAACCGCTTGTCCAAACGCAAATTTCCCACCTCGTGATTGAATAATTTCAACATGTTTCGCCGCAATTTCAGGGTAATTCACAATACCTGCATCCGGAACTAATAGAGCTGCAATACCATTGACATAAGGCTCTCTGACTTTAAGCTCAGCTTCCGTCATTTTGATCACTTCAAGCCCGTTTTCGATACCACGTTGATAGATATTTTCTAATGCTTTTAACTCTGCTTCATTGGTAGCAACAATAACTTTGCCACAACGGTCATAATAGAGATTATGTTGTTGGCAAAACGCATATGTCGTAATATTGCCTTGTTTTGCTAACCTTGCTTTAAGGCTTCCTGGTGTGTAATAAATACCTGAATGAACAACATTACTGTTATGCCCACTTTGGTGAACAGCAGGGCCTGATTCTTTATCAATCACCAGTAATTTAAGTTCAGGTTGGCTTTCTTGTAATGCACTGGCAACGCCTAATCCGACTAATCCTGCACCGATGATAATAACGTCATAAGTCATAATATTATCCATTTTACAAAGAGTGAATTAACTGATTTTTTGTTGTAAACGCTTTAATTTGCCACGTACGTTGGTTAAATGAAGACGCATTCTATGGCTTGTTTCATCGTGATCTTGTTGGCGTATAGATTCAACAATTGCTTCATGTTCTGCAATAACACGTTCTGTTTCCATTTCTCGACCTTTATTTTGGCTTAATGAATACATTAATACCCCAAGATAAAGCTCATGCATGTTATCTAAAATCCGAACAAAAAAAGGATTATGGGAAGCGACCATAATAGATCGATGAAATTGATAATCTTCTTCATGACCAATGTTTTTATTTTGCTTAGTTGCCAAAATAAAGGCTTGATGCGCGTTTTCAATAGTAAGTAATTCTTCAGGTGTCCGACGTAAAGCGGCAATAGCTGCCGCTTCATGTTCAATGACCTCACGCATTTCAAGCAAAGAATCTATCTCTTGAGGACGTGCAATTTCCATTACAATAGGTTCATATTTACTCAAGATAGAATGGTCTATAACACGTCGTCCTCCACCTTGACGAGAGGTAATAATTCCACTCGCTTCTAAGACACCTAATGCTTCTCTGATAGGGACTCGACTGACGCCAAAGGCGTCAGCAAGTACATTTTCAGAAGGTAACTTTTCACCAATAGGGTAAGTTCCGTTGCTAATATTTTGCTTTATCTGCTCAAGAATTTGATGCGACGCTTTTTGGCGTGAGATCTTTTGTATCATCTAGTTTTCTCCAGATACATGCCCCATATTGGTTAACTGTTTTTTAGACCGTAATAAATGGAATGTACCGGTTAATAGGATCAAGGCGACACCTAAAAGGTCGGTATATAAGCCTGGTTTAATCATTAGAATTGCCGCTGCTGCAAATGCAATACGCTCAAACCACGTTGTTTTAATCATCCAAAAGTTTGCTGTTGCGATACTGAGTGCATAAATTCCGACTAATGCAGTAATAATCATTAATCCAATGGAAAGTACACCTAAATTATCACCTTGCATCAGTAAAGCTGGGTTATAGACTAAAATAAACGGAATAATAAAACCGGGAAGTGCTAAGCGAACCGCATCCCATGATGTTTGCATTGGATCAGCTCTTGCAATACTCGCTGCGGTATAACTTGCTAATGCTACTGGTGGGGTAATATTGGATAAAGCACCAAACCAGAAAACAAAGAAGTGAGCCGCTAAAGGCATTACACCCGCTTTAATTAAAATAGGTGACACTGTAACTGCTACGACAATATATAACGCTGTTGAAGGCAAGCCCATACTTAATACGATACACACCAGCATAACGACTAACAAGATCATCCATAAGGTGTTATCCGTCATTGAAACAATATTAAAGGCGAGTGTTGCACCAATACCTGTCATCGTAACAACACAGATAATGACGCCAATGGCCGCACAAGCAACAGTCACTTGAACAGAACCACGAGCTGCTTCAGCTAAGGCGTCAGCCACTTTAGTTAATGTCATACGGACTGATTTATCAGGCGTTATCCAACTTGCAACAATAATGGTTAGAATACCTAAGAAACCGGCATAAATAGGTGTTTTCCCCACTAATAAGGTGCCAATAACAATAATTAAAGGTAGTAATAATAAACCTCGCGCTTTCAATACGGCTTTAACTTGTGGAATATTCTCTTTACTTAAACCTTTTAATCCTTGTTTTTTAGCTTCAATATCAATGGCCATAATTAAGGCTGCGTAATACAACAAGGCTGGAATAATTGCTGCAATAACAATGGTGGTATAAGAAATACCTAAAAATCCCGCCATAATAAATGCAGCAGCCCCCATAATAGGTGGCATTATCATACCGCCTGTTGATGCTGTCGCTTCTACGGCACCGGCAAAACGAGGCGTTAATCCAATGTTTTTCATTAAAGGAATGGTAAAAGTACCCGTTGTTGCGACGTTGGCGACAGCACTACCACTTAATGAACCGGTTAATGCGGATGAAATAACGGCAACTTGGGCAGGCCCTCCACGACGACGACCAGCCATAGCCAATGCTAAATCATTAAATAAAGCAGTAGCACCACTGACACTCAAGAATGAACCAAAGAGAATAAAGACCACAATAGCGGTGGAGGCCGTTGAAAGTGTAATACCAAAAATCCCTTCACTGGTCATAAATAAACGGTATAACAATCTTTCTACAGAAAATCCTGCATGACCGAAAATACCCATAAAATACTGACCAAATAAAGCATAGATAATGGCAAAAGTTGCAAGTCCTGGAATGAAATACCCAGTAGTTCTTCTTGCTGCTTCAAACAGTACAATAATTCCTAATATAGCCATGACATAATCGGTAGTATTTGGAATGCTTTTTCTCACAACGTGAAGATCAACGTAATTAAAGAAAAAGTAGCCATAACTGATTAATGTTAAAGCAATAAAAAGATAATCCCATCCATTAAATTTAGGCGTTGAAAAACGCTTGGAAAATGGAAACAAAATAAAGCCTAAAATTAAAATACCGCTAAGAAAAATCGTATTACGGTAAAATTCTTGAGTATTTGATAATGCGTTGGAATAAATAGCGTAAAGCGAAATTAATATTGCAAGAGTCGTGGTAATTTTCAGGTAAATACCTGCAAGTTGGCGATTGCCGGAGCTTGCTTCTTTATCTAATGCAGGTGGCTCTACCGGAGTTAGGTGGTCATTGTTAGTCATAACTCACTCCTGTTATTTATTATTAGTCTGCGTTTGAGCTTCTGGTGGAATAAGGTAATCAGGGATCTCTAACCCGATTTCTTTGTAGTAGCGGTAAGCCCCTAGATGTAATGGTACAGAAACACCTTTTAATGCATTTTCTGTGGTGATGTACTTAGCTGCACTATGAACTTGGTGAACCTCAGGAAGGTTCTCAAACATGGTTTTTGTCAACTCATAAACCAGTTCGTCATCAATACTGGTTGTGGTCATTAAGATATTAGGTTGAGCAATCGTATTAACCATTTCAGTTTGACGAGGGTAGGTATTGGCGGGGATTTCAAAACGGAACCATGAATTCGCCACATGATTGATATCATCAAGTTGCTTATCTGTGACTTCGAGTAATTTTGCACTGACACCACTTGCGTACATATCAGTTACCGCAGAAGCGGGCACTCCAGCAGGTAATGCACCTCCATCAAGGCGACCATCTCGCATGGCAGAAACGGTATCGCCATATCCCAGATATTCAGGGGTAATATCTTTTTTAGTTAAATTAACGCCTTGAAGAATAATAATCGTGGATTGTTCAGTACCACTAGCTTGAGGGCCTACAGAAAAGCTAGTCGCGCGAATATCGTCTAACGTGCCAGTTTTTACTTTGTTATCCATTAAAACAAAGTGTTCAACATTAGGCCATAGCATAGAAATTGAGCGCAGATCTTTTTCTGGTTTGCCTTCAAAATTACGCACGCCTTCATAAGCTTCTACGGCTAAAAGGCTTTGTAGTATTGAAAGTTGAGCTTCATTTTTCTGCATTAAATAGATATTTTCTATTGAGCCTGCAGAAGATTGTCCTGTGACTTGAACACCTCTATCCTTAAGATGTGTACTCCATACGTTTGCTAAACCCACTCCCATCGGATAATACGTTCCTCCTGTTGAAGCGGTTGCTACAGAGAGAAATTGTTTATTCGCATTCTCTTTTTTGCCGATTACTGCTAATGAGACAACAGCAATAACAGCAACAATACCGATGGCAAGCTTTGTTTTTCTTATTCTCATGATGTTGTTCCTGTACATAAAAACGCAGGTGAATGTTTCACACCAACTTGTATACAACATGACAACTTTTATAGAAATAAGGAACGTTAAGAAATTGTGAGGTAGGTTAATTAAATTGAAACAAAAAAATAACACTTTGTGATCAATATAGTAATTATGCAATTTTTAATCATAATTATGGTGATAATCATAAAACACAAAAGAAAATATTAATAACTTGCTAGCGAAACGATAAAATTAGCTAAAAAATAGCCTATTAATCGATAATAAAAAATAAAATGAAAAAATAGACGGATCAGAAAATCGTTAAATCATCTGATAAAGAAAGGAGAAAAATAGGCTATTTTAGTGTTAAGAAAATAAGTAAAGTTTAGTAATAATTACAGACCTTATAGCGCAATGGAAAGTACACCTGTCGCAATCAGCACAAACATCGCTGACCAAATTAATGCAGAAATAGCACTGGTAATGTAAATACCGTATGTAGGTAGTTTTAGCAAACCGGCACTGAAAGGGGTTAAATAACGAAATACTGCAAGGAATCGAGAAATAAATAAAATGTAGTGAGTTTTATTTTTCAGTAGTTGCTGAACACGATTAATTTTTGCCTGATAACGCTTAACCCATGCTTTAAGTCGAGGAAATCGATAAATAGAACGACCTAATTCATAACTAATAATTGAGCCTAAAAGTGCGCCACAACTGGTTGCTAACCAAAGAAAAACGGGTGAATAAAAAGGTAAGCAGGCACTGAAAATAAAGATTAACATTAAAGATGCAGGAGGCAAGAATGAAGAAATACCAATAGTCGATTTTCCTGCTGTGATTAATATAATGGAAAGAAAAAGTGTAATAGGAGATAAATGACCCAATGAATTTAATAGAGAGTGAATAAGTTCCATTTTATTGTCTCCAACAAGAAAATAAACAACAACGAAGACTAATAATAGATAAATAAACCTTAAGAGTATTATGCGTTAATTTGACGATTTTTATTCATTTCAACTAGCATTGTAGCCCATTCAATGGGAGAATTTTTAATCGGTAATTTTAACTTTTGGCTTAATGAGTATAGCGTAGGTGCAGGTATATCTGAAAGGGATTGCAGTGTTGAACTCATTAATACGCTTTCAGGGGTGCCATCAGCAATTAGTTTTCCTGAAGATAAATGGATAATCCGCTGAAAATGACGCGCCGTAAAATCAAGATCATGGCTTATAGCAAGAACAGATGTGCCTAATGTTTTTTGTACCTGAAGCCAGTTCTCAAAGCATGTTAGCCAATATGCATCGAAATCGCGAGTCGGTTCATCAAGCAGTAATATTTGAGGAGATAAAATACTCAAACTAGCGACAGCAACCATTCTGCGTTGACCTGCGTGTAAATCTAAAGGATGAACATCAGCAACATCACTTAAACCGCAAAGCATCAATGTTTCATCTAAACGTTTTTTAATCTCTTCTTTAGAAAACTTGCGTTGCTTTAGGCCAAAAGAGACTTCTTTTTCTACTGTATTATGAAATATTTGTCGTTCAGGTTCTTGGAATAATACACCAATATATTGAGCACGTTGCTCAGCTTTCATTTGAGATAATGACTGATGGTTGAGTGTTACTTCACCTTCATTTGGCGTTAACAATCCTGCAATTAAACGTAATAAGGTTGATTTACCCGCACCATTATCACCAACGAGTGTTATCCATTCACCTTGATTTAACGTTAAAGATAATTGAGAAATACAAGGTGGAACATCTTCACTCCAACGATAAGTTACTCTATCAAGCTGTAACATAAAATTCCTTAAAAGCCTTAAGTAAAGCTTTATCGTTATTTACAATATTTTTATTCCAATGATGATTTTCAATTAACCAATTTAAAGCTAGCCAAGCATCAGGTGCATTAATTGTTGTAAATAAAAAAGGAAAAATATCTTCTAAGGCGCCTGCAACTTTTGTTTTTCCGGCTTCTAATAATAAAAATTGTTCACTTAGTGTTATTGCTGGCAATAAGTTACGTTCAAAAATAATCACACTACATTTGTGCTCTTGTGCATACTGTTTAATGCGTTGTTGCAATTGTTGTGTTGCATTAGGTGTTAAACGACTAAATGCTTCATCAAGTAATAATAATTTGGGGTGCATAGCAAGAGCGCTTGCAATCACAACACGCTGTGCCTCTCCACCAGAAAGAGTAGAAGGCGGGCGAAAACGAAGGTTGTCACATTGTGTTAACTTCATTGCTTCTTTTACACGAAATCGAACTTCATTATCACTTAGCCCTAAATTTTCAGGGCCAAAAGCAATCTCTTGCTCTACTGTAAAAGCACAACCTGAAAGTTGTAATTGAGGGGATTGTTGAACAAGTTGTCTTCCTGGGGCGAGTGATACTAACCGACCCTTATCTAGAGCAATGTTTTGTACAATACCCAAGCCTTGTACAGAGCCTGTTAATAAATCGGGATACCAACCTGCTAATAGCTGGGCAAGAAGACTTTTTCCACTGCCATTTCCTCCCAAAACAACAAGCCATTCCCCTTGTTTTAGTTGCAGATCAATAGGGCCAAGAATAGGTTTTTCGTCGCCTTTGGGGGTAAAACTAAATTGCTGAAGATTTAATACCATAGCCAAATAACTCCTTCAACAAAGATAAGCAGTAAAATAAAATAGCGTAACATCTCTTGTAGTGGTGTATCGACAGGAGGAGAAAGCGTGGTACGTTTTGCAATAATACGAAATCCTCGCATATCTAATGCAGCACTACGAATAGTCAAATCACTTAATACATGACTAATCAGTGGTAGGATAATGGCAGGTAATGTTATTAGGCGTTGCCAAAATGAACCATCAAGAGGTACACCTCGTGCTAATTGTGCTTCTCTTATATTGTGTAATTGTTGGCGTAGCTGTTCTACAAGTAACAAAGGACCTGCAAATAAATAGGAAAGGCTTATAGGTAGGCGGCTAGCAAATAAGGCTCTAATAAATTGTTCAGTTGTAGTGTACTGCAACCACAATTGAGCACCACTTATTATTGCTAATAATCTTAGCCATAGCGTTATTGCCATGGTTTGTTTACTGGTATCTAAAATGCCACCTGTTAACCAATAAGCAAGCCAACCGCTATGAACTAACCATAAACCTATCGCCATGGGGATCATCAGCCATGCAATAAGACGCCAACGCCAGCGAGAGGCTTTCCAAAGTAATAAGCCAATAAAAGTACCACTGCTGATAATCAACAGTGGTAAGCTTAATGATAAGAAAAGCACACTAGCACTTAGCCAAAGCCATAATGCCAGTGAGGTAAAGGGATGCATTATTAGCGAACCTTAGCCATTGCAGGAAAATTACGTTGTGTTCTTTGAGGTAATTGACGTACTAATAACCAAGCAATAATCGCTGATAATATTTTATCGGCGAGATTGGCACCTAATACAGTGATTGCAACGGATTCAATCAGCCCTTCACCAACCGCATGGAAATAAGCGACAAAGAAATCTGCACCACTGCCTGTGGCACCACCAAATAAATAAGTACGAATTGGAACGGCAACGATCATTAACGCTAAAGTAATAATAGTGTCTGAGCCAATAACTCGAATTAATGAACGAAAACCGCCTGCACGCGCTAATAAACCTGCACTTAATCCTATCATCATGGCAACGGGTGCAAATGCAGCCGCTATTGGACCACTAATTAATCCCCATAATAAGTTGGTTAATAATCCAGTAAATAATGCAACCCATGGGCCACCTAATAAGGCACAAATAAGTGTACCGATAGAGTCTAAAAAGATAGGAAGTTTGACCATTGAGGTGATTTGACCACCGATCATATTTATTGCAATAGAAACGACAATGAGCACAAGAGTGCGGCTCGAAATTTGAGGAGTTGTAGACATAGTTTAAAAAGCCTTTACAAAGGATAGTTATTATTGGTTTTATTATTTTGCGTCAATAAGGTTCTCTGCAAAAAAGACGATTAACGCGGTGTGATGACCAACTCCTCATAACCAGAGTATTCACAAGGCTGACGGCTAAAAGTCACTTGCTCTAACTCACCAATAACGAGCTCTAGCGTCGTGCGCACTGTACAACCTGGCATCATATGTCCACCACACATAATTCCATTTTCATCTGATACGGCTAAATGAAGGTGCTCGCCGGTGGCATCTAATGTGCCAATCAGTGAGACAACTTCGAATTTACCAGTAAGATAGCGATTTTCTTCGCGTCCTGCAAAACGCAATGCAACATCGGTTAGGCTACCTACACAACCTGCAATGTAAGACGATTGCAGTTGATTATCGGCGATTATCTGTCGTAATGCCACAATCACATCTTCACCTGGAATAAGGCGAACCGCAATAAAGCGGACATGAGAAGAGGGACACTGTGTTTGAGACATGATGATTTACCTTATGATTAATTACACCGCATTAGTGAAGTTAGCTAATTCTAAAGGTTGTTATTATTAGGCGAGATAAGAGTAAATACAATTTATTCTGTTTATAAGATAGAAAAGGGCATATAACCTAATTTATCTTTAAACTCGATTTTGCAGTATTACTCTTTATAATCGTTACCAGTATTACTGACTAAAGCTGTAGCATTCCAACATTTCATATTTACTATTGTATTGTACGGAATTTTGGCAAAGTGGATTTGCTACCTGTTCTGTTGATAAGCAGATGGTTAGTGTGGTAACTATAAACGACAATGATTTTATAATATTTTTAAATCTTAATGTTGTTCCTTTTATTATAGCGTATTTGATTAATGATTTTTATAGTGTTTATGACATGAATATAAAACAGATTAAAACTATTTAATCTATTTCGATATAATTACATAGGGGAGCATCATGATTAACGTATTGCAAAATTTAAAATCATATTTATCTAATAGAGCATTATCTGCGCCTGATTTGACACATAACAATCTATCTTTAAATAATACTTCTCTCCCAGGTAACTTACTAAGTTGTGAAATAAAAAATAAGGACATCACATTGAGTAATAGAAATAAAGATTTTGAAAATGAAAAGTTTAAAGATATTAAATTTGATTTTTTAGCTTCTAATCTAAGTAATGTTAATTTTACAAATGAAAATCTCGATGGTGTCGAACTTAATTCTAAAACGAAATCTTTTAATAAAACTGAAAGTGCTTATCTCTTAAACGGAAAGTTAAGTGGTAATACATTAAATAAATTAAACACAATAAATACAATAGATGATAAATACAAAGAAATAAAAATAAAACTTGTAAAACAGATTATAGAATCAATAAATAATAGTGGTGAGGTGAAGTTGGAATCATTTCCTATTGATTCAATAATTGATAATATAACGTCTAAGAAATATTATTTAGAAGATGGTGTTATTAAAGATTTTGCTGAAAATTTATTAAATACTAAGTATTTAAAAGAGAAGGTTAACATGTATTCTGATAAGCTCTCTTCTGGTATTTTATCCTTTAATTTAGATCTAATCAGTGAGCTTGATAATGAAAAAGTCAAAGAATACATGATGAAAAAAAATGGATGTTTTATTAAATTGATGGCATTGACTGTTTATCATGATGACTTAGCTATTCAGGAAAAAGGAAGGTCTTTATACAATAGTTATCTTGAAATAGAAGAAATAAAAGACTTTGCTAAAGAAGAAAATCTTTGGAATAATAAAACAGTTGACTGGAGCGATAAGAAAAATAAAAATTATATTATTGTAAGTGGTGATAAAACGATAGTTGTTAGCCATGAAGACCTAGTAAATATGTTATTTCCTGATGAGATAGGGATGAATGCAAGTTGGAGTAAGTTTTCTCTTTATATCAAAGGTAAAAGAAAACTTATTGAACAAACTAATTATTATGACTTATTTAATAAAGACTTTGAGATGTTTAAAGATAGTTATAATGCACTCCACAAAAAGTAAAGTTAGATAAGTTATTACGGTTATTAAACTTAGAAGTAGATATAATGTTTAATCGACATATAACAATATATTGGACACGATTTAAATAAAAAATATTTTTAAATTGAGAATATGGCTTGGAAGCCCAATATGAGACGTTTTCGTTTAAAAAACACAAAGCTCATTTGTAGTGGGCTTTGTGTTTTGATTTAATTCTTCTTGGTAGCTTCTTTGTGATTAGTTCTGTATCATGCTAAATAATCAAATTATAATTTATATGTTCCATTAATTTAGCGTTATCACAGTAATCGACGGGAATAGCAAGAACAGCAGGGCCATTAACAGTCATTGCTTCATGCAAGACGGTACGTAATTGAGAAGCACATTCAACAGAAAATCCTTTAGCTCCGAAGGATTCAGCATAACGTTTAAAATCAATTGCACCAAATTTTACGCCAGAATAACGACCATATTTTTCTTGCTCTTGCATTTCTACCATATTATAAGCGTTATCTACCCAGATAATATGCAAGATATTTGTATTTAAACGAACCGCAGTTTCTAATTCCATGGACGATTGCATAAAGCCACCATCACCAGAAACAGAAATAATTTTATCAGAAGGTCGAACAAAAGAAGCACCAATTCCCCAAGGTAATGCAACTCCCATAGTTTGTTGTCCATTAGAAATTAACATTTGTCTTGCTCTAAAGCTATAAAGATAACGTGCAAGCCATATATGAAAACTTCCCATATCAATACAGAGTGTTACATCGTTATCAATAATATTTTGCATCTCATGGATGATGGTTAAAGGGTGAATAGGGGAACCATGTCGAAAATAACTATTTTGTTGTAAAATTTCTCTTTGGTGACGAATTTTCTCTAAAATCTGACGAGTATTATTTGAGAGTGTAATTTGAGATGTAGATTGTTTAGCAAAATACTGAGTTAAATTATTAATTGTTAATTTGATATTACCTGTTAATTCTAAATCAGGACAGTAAGCTAAATCAATTTCAGCAGGGATCTCGTCTATATGAATAATATTGGCATTATTGTGATTCCATAATGACGGTTCATATTCTATAGGACTATAACCCAAAGTAATCACTAAATCGGCATGAGATAATAACTCATCACCCGGTTGATTATTAAATAAGCCAATACGGCCAGCAAACAAAGGAAAATGGCGTTGAGCGATCGCACCTGCTGATTGATAAGTGCCTACAATCGGGAGCGGGCAAATATCGAGTAGTGATTGTAATGCTAATGCATTTTCAGGGTAACTAACTTGTAGTCCTAATAAAATAACGGGGCTTTTAGCATTCAGCAGTAATTTAACGGCTTCTTGGATAGCATCATTATTAGCGCCCCCCATATTAGATTTTGATTTTGGTACTAATATTGGGCTATCAACTTCATTATTTAAAATATCCATTGGAAAAGTTAAAAAAGCCGAACCTGGTCTTCCTGATTCTGCATGGCGAAAGGCATTAGCCATGGTTTCAGAAATAGATTTTGAAGAATCAATTTCTGCACAGAATTTAGTGATAGGATTAAACATGGTAACGGTATCCATGCTTTGATGAACTAGTTTTAATCTATCTGAGGACTTTACTGCTCCTCCCAATGCAACTAATGGATCGCCTTCTGATGTGGCTGTGGCGATGCCTGTCGCAAGATTAGAGCATCCAGGTCCCGATGTTGCGATAGCGACTCCCGCTTTGCCTGTTAAACGTCCAACTGCGGCTGCCATAAAGGCAGCGTTAGCTTCATGACGGACCACCACTGTTTCAATAGTTGAATCAACAAGAGAATCAAATACACGATCTATTTTTGCACCCGGAATACCAAATACTTGTTTAATGCCATGTTGTTCTAATTGTTTGACAACTAAATCTGCACCACATTTCCAATGAGGAGTATTCATATAGCCTTCTTTAATTTTGCAAGTGAATAAAAAATTAGATTGAGAATAAAATGAAGCGGCTTTTAAATTAATTTTCGGCTTGCTCTATTGCCTGGTGAAGATTATCTGGCATTAAGTTCGCTTGGAGGAAAGTTGAATGACAGGGTAAGTCAATAGTAAGGCGGGAAATAACACCGATTTGTAAGGTACCTTGTTTTAAATAATAATCAAGGACGTGACCACCGCCTTGGCGTTGTTGATTAATATAATGTTCATGAAACCCTGCAACATTTATTCCTTGAGTAAATTGTGGTGAGCGAAATCCAGCAATAATTCCGGTCTCATTGTGAAATGTAAAAATAGGTTGATTTTCGATAGCCTCTAACATCGGAAGATAGGGTGGTGTTTGACGGGGGACGGTACGTGTTTTGACTAATTCAAATTCGCCTTCAATTTTGATCGCACAAAATAGATTGTCAGAAGGAACATACTGATTAATGATATTGTGTATCTCTTTTTGTGATGCACCATAAGAAAAGTGATGTTCAATATCACAATTAAAAAATGTCATTACAGCAAAAGGAGATTTTTGAGAATGCAAAGCTTCACGAGCACTACCATCAGAGCGTAATTGAAAAACATTATTGTCGAATGCAACGAGTTCGCCATCAAGTTGTTCAAATGTGCCTAAACCAAAATCACCATGCTTTAATAATTCAGCAATTGTGATATCACTATCATAAACACCTGCAATCAAACTGCTCATTAATGAGTTTTGATAAACAGTACACTCAGGATGTTTATTAATATAATTATTTAAGTTTGTAATTATTTCTCGTCCACATTGACAATAATTATTTTTATTATTTTCTATATCACTATTATCTCGCACATTAGATTGAAAATTATTATTCATGGTAAAGTCATTCCTTTATTTAAGAAACAATAATCATTAACTGATTATGAATTAAGTATTAGCCTTGTTCATAAATATTTCAAATGTTTTTTATTGTAATTAAATAAGAGGTGATAGTTATGATTGTGTAAATTAAATATAACTTAATTTTTATAATTAATTATTTTTTAAAAGAAATTAATCAGTGGGATTTTATTAATAAGATAGAGTTATAATATATGATAAGTGAAAGAGCTAGCTAAAAAGAGTTAGATTAATAGTTTTATAGGTGAGTTACTAGAAAGATAAGATAAATTATCTTTTGATATCTAAAATATTCGCTTTGGGTGACGAAAGTGTATGCGAATAGGTTCAGGAAAAGACGTGAATGTAATAGTGAGTATTGTAGTTTCTATTTGTAATTATTAGTTAACGGAAGGAAATTTTTTAATGATAAGATTTAAATTAAAATGAAATATCGATAAAAAACCCACGAATCATTCGTGGGTTTAGATATGATGTTTAATATAAATAGCTATTGCACATTAAACCTAAATTTATTGTGTATCATTTTGATTTATAATGATTTAATTTTAAGTTGTTTATTTTGCACTCAGCGGTGTACTCATTTAGAACAAGGTGTCTGCTAAAATAGTACTTATAAGATTATCAAAGTAAAATTACATCAGTATAAAACACTAATCTATTGCATAGAGTATAACATAATCTGACAGGCCGCTTGGTGCTAGAAGCGGACGTTGAAAGCTACACCATGTGTTAAGTAATGGAAATACAGAATAGGGATCGATAATGTTTATGGCAGCTATCAAGGCTGTAACCATTCAACAATTGCCGTAAGGCTAATTTAGAAACAAAATTTCGGCATGTTCAACTGTCAGATGGTCGCTCAGTCCGCTTACTGAATATTATCAATGACTTTAATCGTCAAGCCTAGTACTAAAAGCTGATTTGCCTCTATCCGCTATTTGTGTCGTTAGGATTTAGTGGGATATCGATTCGCTATGACAATATTCCAGAATATGTAGGTAATACTCTAATAGCATGGGCTAAGTAATAGCATGGGCTAAGCAACAAGGTATCAGAATAAACTTTATCCTATAGGGTAGATCCTAGCAAAATGCTTGTATTAAACGTTATAATGAGCAGCTTGCTATGGCTGACTTAGTCAGAATCTCTAGCTCAATAAACGAGAGGCTGGGATATTCTACAAAGTAGCAATGATTTTATAATCATGAGCAACCGAATATGGCGTAGAATAGCTTTATACCAATGCAACATACACATCACATAAACTGATTCTACTTATTACCATTTAAAAATGGGGAGAGATTACCATTTACCCTACCTCTCCTTATATTAAAAACATTCACTGCTTGAGTGGCGGTATAGCGAGGCACAGGGAAATGTCATTAGAAGAAATAAAAACCTGCTTACTGGCTGCAAATAAAACGGCGGAGAGTCTGCTTGCTCAAGTTAGCGATTTTTACGCCCAGGAACGACGTTTTGAAGAGAACATTTTGACAGAAGCACTATCTGAGTTGCACAACTCAGGGGAGATTGACTTCGTCAAAATAGTAAAAGGAGTTGATAAAAGTTCCTGCAAAAACGATTTTTTTAGGATTTTGAATTCCTTTGAAAACACACTACCTTTACTAAACTCAAAAGTTGAAGATGTCCTACATTGTCTGGCTCATCTTAAGCAACAGGCCGATAGTGGTGGAATCTATGGGGCCTTTCAGCATTTCTGTAATGTGGATGCACAACGTTCCAAAGATAGTGTTGAATTTATCCTGAAACAAAGTGAGCTTAGTTCGTATGCCACTTTTCTTTCCAGTTCAATCCTCGCATATGACTCAAATCGTATGGTTGAGGCTATCCAAACGACAGAAAATCTGATTACTAACAGTAATCAGACTGTCAGAAACCAAGCCTATTTTATTTTGGGGAGGCTCAATGTCGATGAAACTCAGGCAAGTATCATCTGGGGGCTACTTAGCGCTAGTGCCGTGAGTGAGGATGACAGCGATTGTCGTGCTTCGATACTGAGGGCAATACTTCACTTCGGGGAAAAATTTCCAACTTACTGGTCGCAAATAGAAGAGCTTCTAATTCCGTTTGTTGGTGTAGCTCCTCCTGAGATACTCTATGCAATATCGAATATTATGGCATTTCAAAGTGGCGATCTTCCAGAGAGTGTTCTGCGTCTTCTGGTAAAACAGTTAACCAATATCTCCCCAGAGCACACAGGTACCGTAGATAACATTGATCATTTACTAGTCAAGTTGGTTGAAGGTAATTCATGCTCTCTTGCTGTCGAATTATTGGAATCGATTTTGGCTGTGGGTGTGGAATTTACATCACTAGACTATTTCTCCAACGAGCTATTGGATAAGCATCAAGAATTACGCAATCATATCACCACAAAGTGGTTTTTATCTGGAGAATCATCACTTTGTCATGCGATCTCAGATCTGCTTCATGATGTAACGGGTAAGGACATAGAGCTAAAGGCAGATATGGCATTGCTAGGGGATGATAAGTGGCAAGCATTTGTTAGCCACAAGGCGATCGGTTGGCTGTTTACACGACCTATCGCGGCAGCAAGTTTCATACTGTCTATTTGCGAAACAGCTTCAACAACTACACTTCACAACCTTGAACAGGTTTTGTACGATCCTTTGCTCCTAAGTTACCCGGGAGAGCTTGAACGATTCTTCCTATCATGCATTGATAAAGATGTTCAAGGACAACTGTGTGAGCGCTTGCTTGGAAAACTTCAGACCTATCACGCTGATATTGAGAAAGTGTCTGAATTGAATGAGTTAATGGCTCCCAGTGAAAATGTAAGAGCCTATTGGAAAGACTTTGATAAAAGTATGCAAGAAGCCCACGAAAACGCATCAAAATCTTCTATTCTTCAGATAATTGCGACGAAGCAGAGATTATTGTACGGCAACAGTTCGATTTATTATATACATCAAGGAGATGGGGACCCTGTACGACAGGAGACGCAAATGCACTCTTTTTCCCATTCGACTGAAATGCCAAGATTGAACGTTTTAGATCCTGAGTCGCTAGATTACGTTTTGCGCATGTATCGCTACGGGAGAATGAAAAATGAAGCTAATTCTTAAACAATATTTGGCTTCACTAAAAGAACGAGCAGAATTAGATGCTGTACTGCCAGACTTGTTGAGTAGTATGGGTCTGAATGTGTTTATCTCACCGACGCGTGGGGTTAAAGAGTATGGTGTTGATATAGCAGCCGTAGGGCGAGTCAATGGTGAGGAAGAAAAAGTTTATTTGTTCTCAGTTAAATCTGGGAACCTTACTCGTGAGACTTGGAATGGGGCAACAGCCCAAGCTCTTATGCCTTCGTTAGATGAAATTCAAAACTCATTTATTCCTAGCCGTATACCATCTGAACATAGAAATAAGAAAATAGTTATTTGCTTATGTTTTGGTGGAGATGTTAATTCAGGAATTAGGCAAGATGTATCTGGTTACGAGCAACGAAATACACGAGACAATATCTCTTTTGAAGAGTGGAATGGCGATAAATTATCAGAGTTTATTCAACGATATTTGTTGAAAGAAGAGTTGCTACCTAGCTCAAGTCAGGCTTTGTTAAGAAAATCCTTAGCCTTACTCGAAGAGCCGGAGAGTTCAAGCAAATACTTTTCTCTATTGATCGATAAGGTGCTGTCAAACGCCACCGATACTGATTCTGTTGCATCGTCCATAACACGGATAAACGTCTGCTTATGGGTTCTATTTTCATGGTGCCGTGATGGTGGAAATTTAGAAGCCGCCTATCTTTCATCTGAGCGAGCATTACTATTGGCTTGGGATAAAGTTAAAGGCCACTATACAGGAAGGAACAAATTCTCAAAATCATTTGATAGTATTTTAGATACTTACCAACAAGTTACTGATTGTTATGTGGATCGATGTTTAATTCCGTATGTTGAATTTAGATATGCGCTTTCGCATGCTGTTCACTCACCTTGTTCTATTGATGTAAATATTAGGCTCTTTGATGTGTTAGGGCGCTTATCAGTCAAAGGTCACTGGATTTTAGATTTACTATCAAATAGTTACGTTGAGAATCCACCAGTGCGCGGAGATAGTGAAGAACAAGAAAAATTATGTCTGCGCCTTAGAGAAATAACAAAGTCAATTAGCCTGTTGGTTGTTAATAACCCAATACTATTGTCACCATACAAAGATTCGCAAG
The DNA here is from genome assembly GCF_022369495.1 of Proteus penneri. Taxonomy (NCBI): domain Bacteria; kingdom Pseudomonadati; phylum Pseudomonadota; class Gammaproteobacteria; order Enterobacterales; family Morganellaceae; genus Proteus; species Proteus penneri. The sequence continues at coordinate 1,597,698 of NZ_CP059690.1, read as the reverse complement.
CCATTGATATTGGTTTGGCTCTAACGCTGCTTTCAAATAATTCAGAACTCGACGAATTTGTGCGGAGCTGGCTCTCAGAAATGGTCAATAGGTGCATATTCTCTTTTGAGAGTAATGGCATGTATCCAGTTGTGCATGAGTCTTACGAAAATCTGCTTGAACATAGGAAAAAAGACAGGGCTGACAATAGTTATAAGAATAAAGTTACGGAAGCCAGTATTTTATACCCGTTGCTAGCAGTATTTTGTTCTCTGTATAAATTAGATTCAATAAGCCAAAAACTAGAAAAATTTGCCGCAGATAAACTAAAACATTGTACGTTACAATACTGGTATCCAAATCAAGACAGCGAACAAAGTATGTACTCGAACTCAGATATACATGGTTCAGCATCAACTCACTTTCCAATGAATGGAAAATTAGCAATAGGGCATATAGTTCAAGAGTGCGGCAATTCCGATTCGTTCAAAAGATTGTCAGCCGTTACTGAAGGGAAGGCTCCATTGGTACTGACAGCCTGTCGCTGTTACCGATATCCAGTGCCTTTCCATTATATTGAAGATTGGCTGCTAGATCCCCTATAGTAAACAACGTCCGCTTCTCGCTCAAACCAGATTGTCAGATTTAATTGTGCTAACAGTTAACCTGTTAGCACAATTCTGAATAATGTGAGGCTAAATTTGGCTTTTCCAATAAATCAAATATCGCAAATAATCCCCTCCATCCTCTTGCAGACCATGCACCAACGGTTTCATGCTTTTATTGGGGAAGTCAGGCCACTCACCAATTCCTCTTGTTTGATGAATGTTTTCCTCACCGAGGCTTTCCCAGCCAGCCTCATTCGGCACCCATAAACCTTGCCACTCTTCCTGTGCTATACGTTATCTATATATGGCTATAGTATGGGGATATTGGGATTTGCTATTTTCGCCTAGACCGCGAGTTGTTGCTCTTAACTGATCGCTTTGAGTAGCTGGCACGGGTGTTTGACGCTTTCTTGGTTTTTCTAATTACCTACTAAAAAATGGGGTTAGCGGTAACTCCACTAAAAAAGGTATTTGCGTAATTCAATTTACTATTAACAACATGGTAAATTGAAATGACAGCATATATCACCAAAGATAACATTCTTGTTACAGAAGCTACAGTAGAAGCCTATAAAGCAATTGTTCTGAGCGTTCCCTTTGATAATACCGTCGATCAACGTCATAAACCTCAATATTACAGTGAAATTGGCTTGTTCTTACAGCATATTATCTGTAGTGCGACGGTTAGCAAAAATACGAAGAAAAAATCGAGGTTTAAAGGAGATAAAGAGTGGACGTATTCAGTACCATTTTCCGCTGAACTGGGAAAAGAGAAATTTCCTATGATTTTTAAGCAAAGTCGCGATTTAGGCTTAGAACGCGGTTTAGAGTTTTTGGAACAAGCTAAAATCATTAAAATTATCCAACATAGCTATGGAACCCATAAGTGCCGAGAATTTGCTTTATCTAAAAGTGTCCTTAAAGCTTTATTTCCCGGTAAACGAAAGGATTATCTTAAACGTACAGATCGCTATACCTATTTGACGAATATTTTGATAAGCGTAAGAAACCCGAAACACTGTATGAATTGATGTTAAAAAGCTCTATTCCAACGATTATGTATCAGAAATACTGGAACATTGGAAATTAGAGACAACAGAGCTACGCGAAAGCATAAATCAACTCATTGACGAGTATCTAAAAATAGGAAAGAAAAATAGGCATGGGCTTTCTGTCGTGAATGAGGTTGAGCAACCATTTAATACGACAAAGCGAAAAACAAAAAATGGGGAATGGAAAAAGTGGCATCGTGATGTGATGCGACGTAAGTTACTTGCTCACATGATTCAAGGGTTAGCAGTAACACGATATCAGGTGATATTGATACTCCCCAAGTTAAAATTAGAGATCAAGGTATTGCTTTTTCTAATAGTGCTATTTTACTGACCGAGCAATTAATGGGCCAAGTAGTAACTGCATATAAAGCTAAAGAGAGAAAATCTAGATACTCACCGTTGACAGCCAAAAGGCTATTAACAACGTTAAAAGATAAAATTCCGGATATTTATAAAGGTTATATTCCAGACAATCCATATTTAGAAGTTAAACAAGATTTGTCCGCATATATTCCGATGAGAAAAAATGGATTGAGTGATGTTGCGACAGTAATATCTGCAGATTATTTAGATGTTGAGCGAAGGTCCACTCGTTTTTATGAAGCAATGAGAGATCTTTCTTTAGTAAATATGGCCTCCAAGGGAAAAACTAATTCAAAAAGTGCTTTTGTGTTAAAACCCCAAGGGATGACCCGTTTATCAAACTCGCTCAGGAAGAGTATTGACGGTGAAATAGAGATGTTTAAGTACCAAGCCAAAGATAGAAGTTTTGAAGTGGTCATATGCGATGATTCGGATGATTTTGTCACTAAAGCATTATCTTGGTGCGCTTAGTTAATTGAATATAGATGTTTTTTATGAGCTGCGTTAAGGTTACATTTGCCCAAATCATATAACCTCCTTGATGTCGGTTTTTGATTTGGAACTAACGTAGCTCTCACATAAGATGTAAGAGTAACTTCTAACTTCCTCAGTTCGCTCAAAGCAGATGGAAATGAAGTGACATTGTGCTGTAAAATTTTTAACTAGAAAAGTGATCTATATTGCCATATAAAACAAAGCTGATAAAATGCACTATCTTCAGTTTGAAGTGAGACTACCATGAAAAAGAATGAATTAATTCAAGCAACAAGACCAACTCGTACTCAACTTATTCGTTCGGTAGCAACCTCTACGGCGATTGAAACAGGGCAGGAGTCTCGTCGTCTTGAAGAAGAGATGAAAGCGAAGCGTGAGAAGTTTGGGCACTTGAAACTCGCGATTTAGTTCGTTTTCAAGGCTTCGTTAACCCAATATTTCATGGGTTCATAGTTAAGGTTTAACCCTGCGTGGATTGCTGCAATATACTGCTCGGGGTGTTGAGTCCAACGTTCATAGTCTAACGGCTGGTAGCCTGCTTGTACTGCCATCACATCAGCAAGTAAGCGCGATAAACGCCCATTCCCCTCCCTAAACGGATGTATCAGAATTAACTCCACATGCACTGTGGCTATAGCTTCTATGACTTGTTCTCGGCTCATATTGGTGCAGGGTGTGTACTTCGCTAGAAACTCTTTTTCAAATTGAGCAAGTAACTTTGCAACTCGACTCGCAGGGGCAAACATAAAGCCACCCTTGCTAATATTCACCGTACGTAACTGACCAGCCCACTCGTAAACATTCCCTAACCATTGGCGGTGCCAACGCTGAATAAGTGATACGGTAATTTGCTCAGTGGAAAATTGTTCTTCAAAAATGACTTGATACAGTTTTTCTAACAGGACAAGCTCAGCATCATTGATATCATCAACGTTTGAAAGCCCTAGCTTATTAGCTAGCACTTCTTCATCAGAACCATCAGCAAATTTTCCTTCGCTGTTAAACACATCGTATTTATTCATATAAGCGTGTTCTTGTGGTGTGGGTATGAATTTTGTACGTTATAATGCTAAAAACATCAGATAAATAATAACTACCTATAAATCAACGGATTAATTAAGTGTAGGTTGAATTGTAGGTTTTGCTGAAAAATAATAAATATCGTTATATTTCAACGCCAACACGCCCATGCATCATGATTTTGCGCTCTTCAAGATAAGTTGCATGATTATATGAACGTCTAACGCTATTTGAGTCCATATGGGCTAATTGTGCTTCGATAGCATCAGGTCGATATCCTAACTCATTTAATCGCGAGCTTTTATGAAACTTAATGAGACATAAAAAAGCATAAAACCCAGTTAATATCATGAATTTTATGCTATTTTATTATTAAGTGATACTTTTTGAAACAGTGTGAGACTTAAGTGTAGGCTTACACATTAAATAAGAAGTTCATTACATCGCCGTCTTGAACGATATACTCTTTACCTTCTGCTCGCATTTTACCAGCTTCTTTTGCGCCTTGTTCACCACCGTAAGTGATAAAATCGTTATAAGCTATAGTTTGAGCACGGATAAAACCTTTTTCAAAGTCAGTGTGGATTTTACCTGCGGCTTGTGGCGCTGTTGCACCTACAGGGATTGTCCATGCACGTACTTCTTTAACGCCAGCAGTGAAGTAAGTTTGTAAGTTCAGTAATGAGTAACCCGCGCGAATAACACGGTTTAAACCAGGCTCTTCAATGCCTAAATCTTGCATAAATTCTTCGCGTTCTGCATCTTCTAACTCAGCTATGTCTGCTTCGATAGCGGCACAAACAGGAACAACCACAGAGCCTTCTGCTTCTGCGATTTTGCGAACAGTTTCAAGATATGGGTTATTTTCAAAACCATCTTCATTAACGTTTGCAATATACATTGTTGGTTTTAACGTTAAGAAGCTTAAATAACGAATCGTTGCTTTTTCTTCTTCCGTTAAATCTAAAGCACGTAACATGCCAGCGTTTTCTAAATGCGGTAAGCATTTTTCTAACACTTCCATTTCTGCTTTAGCAATTTTATCGCCACCTTTTGCTTTTTTCTGATTACGGTGCATTGCACGTTCACAGGTATCTAAGTCAGAAAGCGCTAATTCAGTATTGATAGTCTCGATATCTTCAGCAGGATCAACTTTACCCGCAACGTGAATGATATTGTCATTTTCAAAACAACGAACGACATGACCAATCGCTTCAGTTTCACGGATGTTCGTTAGGAATTGGTTACCTAAACCTTCACCTTTAGATGCGCCTTTTACTAAGCCAGCAATATCAACAAATTCCATTGTTGTAGGTAAAATACGTTGTGGCTTAACAATTTCAGCGAGTTTATCTAAGCGAGGATCAGGCATTGGAACAACACCTGTGTTTGGCTCGATAGTACAGAATGGGAAGTTGGCTGCCTCAATACCTGCCTTAGTTAAGGCATTAAACAGTGTAGATTTCCCTACGTTAGGCAGACCGACGATACCACATTTAAATCCCATAAACGTTCACCTTGTCACATAAAAACAACAGAAGGGAGTATTCCTGTTGTGTGCTGTTAAAAAAATTTGGCGCTATTATAGAGCAAATCCCTGTTTGATTAAATCATCAGGAATTAATCGCACAAAAGAAGAGGGCATTTTACCCTCTGAATATTGAAATTGCTTAATTTATCAATGCAATGATTATGCTTTAAAGCTATGTAAGCGGTTTATTGCTTTCTCATAACCATCACGCATTAAAATATCTGTGCACGAAAGTGCTTCATTGATAGCGTCATCAATTAATTTTTGTTCACTCATTGGTGGCTTGCCTAATACAAAGCCAACAACTTTATTTTTATCACCAGGGTGACCAATACCAATGCGCAAACGATAGAAATTTGGATTATTGCTAAACTTACTTTGAATATCTTTTAATCCGTTATGGCCGCCATTACCACCACCTAATTTCATTTTGACAACACCGGGCGGTAAATCGAGTTCATCATGTGCAACTAAAATTTCATCAAGTTCAATACGATAAAAATTCGCCATTGCTTGTACTGCTTTACCACTCAAATTCATAAAAGTGGTCGGAACCAATAAACGAACATCATTACCATTTAAATTAATGCGTGCGGTGTAACCAAAAAATTTGCTCTCTTCTTTTAGAGATTGCTGATGACGTTGAGCCAATAAATCTACATACCAAGCTCCCGCATTATGGCGAGTCTGGGCATAATCTGCACCGGGGTTTGCTAACCCGACGATAAGTTTAATTTTACTCACAATAGCCTTTCACTGTTATCGTCTTAAAAGAAAGCCCATAGTTTACCCGTCTAAGCACAGAAGCACAAAATAGATTGCATAGAATGTTTTTTGAAATGATAGTCAGAGGAAATATCACTTCTTTGACTTAACAAAAAAAGCGAAAGTGACAAATTTGGCGCTATTTTCTTCTTTTGAAAGATAAAAACACATTTTTTGTTAAGAATTATCAATAAATTTCGGAGCGATGTGATCCCTTCGACAATAACTTCTTAGCATTTATGGCTATAATAACTACAAAGAATAAAAGGTTATTCGATGTATTTTGTTGTTGAATCGTCTGACGACGCGCTTGGAGGTGCAACATGAAATATAAACATGCATTCGCAGTTGGTAATTTATGTATGGCTACGGGGATGATAGTAATGCTCGGTAGTCTTGGTTATACGCTTCTTAGTCATATTTTCCCATTAGGATTGCCTGAATTTTTAGCCGATATCTCTTTAATGGGGATCTTTATTGGTGCTCTGGTTTGGCTAGCAGGTGCCCGTATCGGGGGTAGAGAAACAATAGCAGAAAGATATTGGTGGTTACGTAATCATGATGAACGTTATCGTCGCCATGATAATCACCGTTATCCATAATGTTGTTATCACAAATAAATATCAGGACAGATAAAAAAACAAATAAGCTAAAACTGATATTAGGTGAATGAAAGTTGTCATTATGTGTTGTAATACACATCTATAGACCCGTTTAATAATAACGGGTTTTTTGTTGCCTAAAATTTTTAATCTAGAAAAAACAACAAAAAAACCCACTATAACAAACGCTATAGCGGGTTTTTAGTTATCTCAAATTGCAATGAATGTTATAACAAATTAATGTTCAAACATCGCAGAGATTGACTCTTCATTGCTAATACGGCGAATTGCTTCAGCCAGCATACCAGAAAGAGTCAATGAACGGACTTTATTTAATGCTTTGATTTCTGCTGATAACGGAATTGTATCGCAGACAACCACTTCATCAATAACAGAGCTTTTGATGTTCTCAACAGCATTACCAGAAAAGATTGGGTGAGTCGCGTAAGCAAATACGCGTTTCGCACCACGTTCTTTCAGCGCTTCAGCTGCTTTACACAATGTACCGCCTGTGTCGATCATATCGTCAACAAGGATACAGTCGCGGTTAGCAACATCACCAATAATATGCATAACTTGAGAAACGTTAGCACGAGGGCGACGTTTATCAATAATAGCCATATCAGTGTCGTTTAGCAGTTTAGCGATAGCACGAGCGCGAACAACACCGCCAATATCTGGAGAAACAACAATAGGGTTGTCCAAATCTTTTTGAAGCATATCTTCTAAAAGAATTGGGCTGCCGAAGACATTGTCAACCGGTACATCAAAGAACCCTTGGATTTGTTCTGCGTGTAAGTCACAGGTTAAAACACGGTCTACGCCTACACTAGATAAGAAATCCGCAACAACTTTTGCCGTAATAGGAACACGGGCTGAACGAACACGGCGATCCTGACGGGCATAACCAAAGTAAGGAATAACAGCAGTGATACGACCAGCGGAAGCTCGACGTAATGCGTCAACCATGACCACTAATTCCATTAAGTTATCATTAGTAGGTGCACAGGTTGATTGAATGATAAATACATCACCACCACGTACGTTTTCGTTGATTTGCACACTGACTTCACCGTCGCTAAAACGACCTACAGCCGCGTCTCCTAGGCTAGTGTAGAGTCGGTTGGCAACACGTTGAGCCAGTTCCGGGGTTGCGTTACCAGCAAAAAGCTTCATATCGGGCACGAGAAAAACCTCAGGCTTGCGTCCAGAGAGAGATATTGTTGACCTGTAAAGAACGTGTTTATGAACATAGGGTTTGTAAACATCATCTTACGGGTGCAATAACACAGGTATCCTTGAGCGGAATAAATGCAGAGGAGAAATGTTGACGCCTTGCGCTACAAACCCATGCACCCACTCAGGGGCGTTAATTAACACTTCACTAGCGGCAACTTGTGATCCGAACTCACCGAACACACAGGCACCTGTCCCAGTTAAGCGTGACGGTGCATATTCTAACAGCCACGAAAGCAGATATTCAACCTCACGAAAACGTTTTCTTGCGATCATTTCACAGTCATTCTCGAACGGAGCCTTTAATAATGCGCCAAGAGAGCGAATAGGCGAATTACGTTTTAATTCTGGATCTGTGAAGATTGTCGGGGTTGGAATGGAAATTCCAGGGTGTGCAACCAAATACCATTGTTCTTTTGGTTCTGCTGGGGTCAAAATTTCACCAACACCTTCAGCGAACGCAGCATGACCTTTTACAAAAACAGGGACATCAGCCCCTAAACTTACCCCTAATTCGGCTAAGGTTTCATCACTTAAACCCGCTTGCCAGTGGTAATTAAGTGCAATTAATGTGGTTGCGGCGTTAGAAGAGCCTCCGCCTAAGCCACCACCCATTGGTAGCTTTTTATCAACACTAATATCTGCGCCTTGATACTTCAAAGGAATATGATGTTGTTGGCAATAATCACGCAGTAATTTAGCTGCTTTAATAATTAAATTATCTTTATCTTCTACGCCTTCAATCGGCGTTAAGATAGTTAACTGAGTATCATCACGAGGAGTAATCGTTAATGTGTCACCATAATCTAAAAATTGGAATAATGTTTGTAGATTATGATAGCCATCCGAGCGTTTCCCTGTGATATAGAGAAAAAGATTTAATTTGGCAGGCGAAGGCCAACTTAGAGTCATTGCTGTATATCCCAGTTATCCATTTTTAATTTGATGATGCGTTCGCCTTGTTTTAACTCAAGACGCTGTGGCAGGTTGGGGGTGGTACTTGAATCATAAGCTTGGTAAGTCACGATCCAATCACCTTCAGGTGCTGGTAATGTGACAGATTTTAATAAGTGATTAGCATCTAACTCAAAATGAGTTGCATCACCCGGTAAACCAACAAGCCAAGCACGTAGATTTTTGAGTGGAATAACCATGCCAGTAAGTTGGTAGATCATCTCTGCTGGGTTATCGCTATAATACTTTTTACCTTTATTGTCAGTGACTTCAATGACACCTGGCATAACATTTAAATCAAGCTCAGTGGTACCTAGCGGATTCGTCAATAATAAACGATAACGCTCATCTGCTTTGTCTTGCCAATAGAATCGGGCATAGGTTTTGTTTGTATCTTCGATATAAGCAAAAGCGCCTCGAGTTTCATATTGTGAAATTTTCTTTAATGCTTGTTGGCGAGCTTGCCATTGCATATCGTTATCAGATGCTGAACCTTGTGTCTTTATCTGATTTAGATTACAGGCACTCAGCAACAACGCCGTTAGCGGGATAAGGCGCAGGAGTTGTTTGGTTGAAAAAAAGCGTGAACGCATAGCTGAGACATTCCTTTAATTCGTTATTAGTTGAAAAAAAGAGTATCATAAACCTCATGATATAACGATATTTCGTTAAATTGTGTATAGAAATCTCTTATCACTCAAGTAAGCTCTTTTATTGAATCTGTTCATCAAGTAGAATGGCGGGAATGAAGAGTCCATACTAAATGCGCTGTTTTAGGTTTACACTAAGTCAAGTCGCGAGGCGGTATTTATTCATAACTCGATATAGTTGATATGACGTTATTAGCATTAGGTATTAATCATAAAACAGCCCCCGTTGCTTTACGTGAGAAAGTCTCTTTTTCTCCTGATACCATGGGTGATGCCTTAAATAACCTTTTACAGCAACCTGCTGTCAGAGGTGGTGTTGTGCTGTCTACTTGTAACCGTACTGAGCTTTATCTTAGTATGGAAGACAAAGAAAATAGTCATGAACAGCTTATTCGCTGGTTATGTCAATATCACCAAATAGAGCCAAATGAGCTGAAAAACAGTGTTTATTGGCATCAAGATAATCAAGCTGTCAGCCATTTAATGCGAGTGGCAAGTGGTTTAGATTCTCTCGTATTAGGTGAACCTCAAATTTTAGGGCAAGTTAAAAAAGCCTTTGCCGATTCCCAAAATTATGACTCGCTCTCTTCAGAGCTGGAACGTTTGTTTCAGAAGTCTTTTTCAGTTGCGAAAAGAGTGAGAACAGAGACACAGATCGGTGCTAATGCCGTTTCTGTTGCTTTTGCTGCTTGTACATTAGCGCGTCAAATCTTCGAATCGTTATCCTCTTTGACTATTTTATTAGTGGGCGCAGGCGAGACGATAGAATTAGTTGCTCGTCATCTTCGTGAACATCAAGTTAAAAAAATCATTATTGCTAACCGAACTAAAGAGCGTGCTCAGCGTTTAGCTAATGAAGTCGATGCGGATGTTATTACATTATCAGAGATTGATGAATGTTTATCGCAAGCTGATATTGTTATTAGTTCTACCGCAAGTCCTTTGCCTATTATTGGCAAAGGGATGGTTGAAAGGGCGCTTAAAAAGCGTCGCAATCAACCTATGTTGCTGGTGGATATTGCGGTTCCGCGAGATATTGAACAAGATGTTGAAAAACTCAATAATGTCTACCTTTATAGTGTCGATGATTTAGAAGCGATTATTCAACATAACCGCGAACAACGCCAAGCGGCTGCTATTCAAGCCGAACATATTGTTCAACAAGAAAGTGGACAATTTATGGATTGGCTACGAGCGCAAGGTGCTGTGGGTGCGATTAGAGAATATCGGGACAGTGCTGAAATGCTACGTGCAGAAATGACAGAAAAAGCCATCACATTGATACAAAATGGCGCAGATGCAGAAAAAGTTATTCAGCAACTCTCACATCAATTGATGAATCGTCTAATTCACACACCTACGAAATCTCTTCAACAGGCTGCCAGTGATGGTGATATTGAACGCCTGAATTTATTACGCGAAAGTTTGGGTATTACCCATAATTAACTTTGTCTAACAGGATCTTAATCTACGAATGAAGCCTTCTATTGTCGCTAAGTTGGAAGCTCTACAAGAGCGTTATGAAGAAATTCAGGCTCTTCTGTCAGAAGCCGATGTGATTGCCTCTCAGGAGCGTTTTCGTGCGCTTTCAAAAGAATACTCTCAATTAACCGACGTCACGGCTTGTTTTAGTCAATGGCGAAAAGTGCAAGACGACATCGAAGCAGCAGAAATGATGCTTGATGATCCTGAAATGAAAGAGATGGCGCAAGAAGAGCTGAAAGAAGCGCAAGCACTAAACGATGATTTAGAGCAACAATTACAAGTGCTGTTATTGCCTAAAGATCCTGATGATGAATTTAACTGTTTCCTTGAAATTCGGGCAGGAACAGGTGGGGATGAAGCTGCATTATTTGCTGGTGATTTATTCCGTATGTATAGCCGCTATGCAGAATCACGTCGCTGGCGTATTGAAGTCATGAATGCTAACGAAGGTGAGCATGGTGGCTATAAAGAAGTCATTGCAAAAGTAGTGGGTGATGGCGCTTATGGGGTATTGAAATTTGAATCAGGCGGTCACCGTGTTCAACGTGTACCAGAAACAGAATCTCAAGGTCGTATTCATACCTCGGCTTGTACGGTTGCAGTATTAGCTGAAGTGCCAGAAGCTGAATTACCTGATATTAGTCCAAGCGATTTACGTATTGATACATTCCGTTCGTCAGGTGCGGGTGGTCAGCACGTTAATACCACCGACTCTGCTATCCGTATTACGCATATTCCAACGGGGATTGTAGTGGAATGTCAGGATGAGCGTTCACAGCACAAAAACAAAGCCAAAGCGATGTCTGTATTAGGCGCACGTATTCGTGCTGCTGAAATGCAAAAACGTCAAGAAGCCGAAGCGTCTGAACGTCGTAACTTATTAGGTTCTGGTGATCGTTCTGATCGTATTAGAACGTATAACTTCCCACAAGGGCGAGTGACAGATCATCGTATCAACCTCACATTTTATCGTTTAGATGAAGTGATGGAAGGGAAATTAGATCCTCTAATTCAGCCTATTGTCACTGAATATCAAGCGGACCAGCTTTCTGCACTTTCTGAGTTAAATTAATGAATTATGAACAATGGCTGCGTCAAGCAGCCTTGCAATTAATTGAAAGTGACAGCCCTAAACGTGATGCTGAAATTTTACTTGGGCACGTAACACAGCGTGCTCGAACGTACTTAGTGGCTTTTAATGAAACGTTGCTTTCACAAGACGAATTAACACAATTATCGCAACTACTTACTCGACGCATTAAAGGTGAACCTATCGCTTATCTAGTGGGTGAAAGAGAATTTTGGTCACTGCCTTTAAAAGTCTCACCTGCAACATTAATTCCTCGACCTGATACTGAATGTCTTGTTGAACAAGCGTTAGAAAAACTACCAACAGAGCCAATAACTATTCTTGATTTAGGAACGGGAACTGGGGCTATTGCGCTTGCTATGGCATCAGAGCGCCCTGACTGCCATATTATTGGTGTGGATTTTCAAGCCGAAGCCGTAGCGTTAGCGCAAGAGAATGCGACCCGCTTAGCATTAAACAACACAGAATTTATGGAAAGTTGCTGGTTTAGTTCACTCTCTGGGTATCAATTTGGTATGATAATTAGTAATCCTCCTTACATAGATGAAAATGATGAGCATATTCATCAGGGGGATGTTCGTTTTGAACCTTTAACCGCATTAGTTGCTGGTAATAACGGTTTTGCTGATATCGAGATTATCATTGAAACCGCCCGTCAGTTTTTAACTGATAAAGGCTGGGTATTACTGGAGCACGGTTGGCAGCAAGGTGAAGGTGTTCGCAAAATTTTTACTGATAAGGGTTACTGCTGTGTGGAAACTTTCCGTGATTATGGCGGTAATGAGCGAGTGACAGTAGGTCGTTGGAATTATGATAGAAACCATAGCTGATTACGAATTTAATAAAGCCCCTTTAGTTAAGGGCATGATCCTTATCTCTCAGGCTATTCGACCTGATTTTCCGACTACTTCTGTTGGTTATCAACTAGCACAACTTGTTGAACAAGCAGAAGCTGAAATTCCTAAGCAAGGAAACATCAAAGAGCAAATAGAAGCATTACTAAAACTGTTTTATAAGCAGTGGCACTTTAGTGGTGCAAGTGGTAAATATTGTCTTTCTGATACTTTATGGTTAGATAAAGTATTAGCGACTCATGTAGGTTCTCCTGTTTCTCTGGGTTCGATTCTTATTTATATCGCACAATTGTTAAATTTACCGTTAGCGCCTGTTATTTTTCCTACACAACTTATTATCAGAATAGATATTCCTAACGAACAACCGTTATTTTTAAATCCAATAAATGGCGAATATCTATCACAACATACCCTAGAAGTTTGGTTAAAAGGGAATGTAGGAAATAATTCGGTACTATTAGAGGCAGATTTAGAAGAGTCAGAATACAGTTCCATTATTCGTAAACTTTTGGATACATTAAAAGTTTCTTTAATGGAAGAAAAGAATATGGAGCAAGCATTAAAAGCGAGTGAAACGGTATTAATGTTTGATCCTGAAGATCCTTACGAGATACGTGATCGCGGACTTATTTTTGCTCAGTTAGAGTGTAACCATGTGGCGATTTCTGACTTAAACTATTTTGTTGAGCAATGTCCTGAAGATCCTATTTCAGAGATGATCAAAATCCAAATTCATTCGATAGAACAAAATCCTATTGTTCTACATTAAAAATTTAAGAAACGTACTTGATTAATACAGTACATGACAAACAGTATAGGGATAAATATGCAACATAAAGTGGTGAATATTGGTGATATCAAGGTAGCAAACAACCTGCCATTTGTGCTTTTTGGTGGCATGAATGTATTAGAATCGCGCGATTTAGCCATGCGTATTTGTGAGCATTACGTCACTGTAACTCAAAAACTGAATATTCCTTATGTATTCAAAGCTTCTTTTGATAAAGCAAACCGTTCTTCTATCCACTCTTATCGTGGTCCAGGCTTAGAAGAAGGGCTGAAAATTTTCCAAGAGTTAAAAGAAACTTTTGGCGTTAAAATTATTACTGACGTTCATGAAGCTGCACAAGCTCAACCTGTATCAGAAGTTGTGGATGTTATCCAATTACCGGCATTTTTAGCACGTCAAACTGATCTTGTTGAAGCGATGGCAAAAACAGGTGCAGTGATCAACGTGAAAAAACCGCAGTTTGTCAGCCCTGGGCAAATGGGGAATATCGTTGATAAATTTAAAGAAGGCGGTAACGACCAAGTTATTCTGTGTGATCGCGGCAGTAATTTTGGCTACGATAACTTAGTTGTTGATATGTTAGGTTTTCATGTCATGATGCAAGCGTCTCAAGGCGCACCAGTTATTTTTGACGTGACACATTCACTACAATGTCGTGACCCATTTGGTGCTGCATCGGGTGGACGTCGTGCACAAGTTGCAGAGTTAGCACGTGCAGGTATGGCTGTTGGTCTTGCTGGACTATTTCTTGAAGCTCATCCAGATCCGGATAATGCGCTTTGTGATGGCCCATCAGCATTACCGCTTGCAAAATTAGAGCCTTTCTTAGCTCAAATTAAAGCGATTGATGAAGTGGTAAAAAATTTCCCAGAGTTAGATACCAGCAAATAAAATGTGTTATGCAACTACACACGGTTGTTAATATGTTCGGCGCTGATCTTCAGCGCCGTTATCACGAAAAAATTCATAAAATCACCCTTCATGGCGGTTTCAACTGTCCTAATCGAGATGGTACATTGGGGCGGGGAGGTTGCACTTTCTGTAATGTCTCTTCTTTTGCTGATGAGCAAACACAATATCACTCAATTGAAGAACAAATTGCATTACAAGCTAAAAATATTAACCGCGCACATCGTTATCTTGCTTATTTTCAAGCCTATACCAGCACTTATGCCGAAGTAGAATACTTACGTACTTTATATGAAACCGCGCTATTACAAGCCGATATGGTAGGGTTATGTGTAGGAACCCGGCCAGATTGTGTGCCAATTAGTGTGTTAGATTTATTGCAAGGTTATCGTGATCAAGGTTATGAAGTGTGGTTAGAACTCGGTTTACAAACAGCTCATGATAAAACATTGAAGTACATTAATCGTGGGCATGATTTTCAATGTTACCAAGCGACGACTCGTGAAGCTCGCCAGCGTGGTTTAAAAGTGTGTACGCACCTTATTGTCGGGTTACCACGAGAAGATCATCTGCTTAATATGCAGACATTAGAACGAGTGGTTGAAACGGGTACTGATGGGCTTAAATTGCACCCTTTGCATATTGTTGAAGGCAGTACGATAGCTAAGGCATGGAAAGCAGGGCGTATTAATGCATTGACGCAAGAACAATATGTTTATACAGCGGGTGAGATGATCCGCCATACTCCTCCTGAAATTATTTATCATCGTGTTTGCGCTAGTGCTAGAAAACCTACTTTATTAGCTCCTGAGTGGTGTGAAAATCACTGGTTAGGAATGAACGCACTTTATCAAGATTTATTAAAAAAAGGTGTGCAAGGAAGTGGGATTGGCAAAGCATTTATTCCTTATTAAGTGAATTACTCATAATTAAAAACGCCTTTAATCTTTATTTTATATTGATTAAAGGCGTTAATTTTTTATCTTAAAAATCTAAATAACTACTGAATTAATTCCAGATCATCCAGTGCTTTTTGTAATGAAGGATAAAAATTAAGTTCTCCTGCAATAGGCGTGACTCTTGCTCTTGCCAACGTTTTTAATGGCTGGAAAGGAATATCACACACAATCACATGGGTATCATGTTTTACATCAGTAACGAAATGTTGGAACGCATGTAAGCCCCCTGCATCTAATACAGGAACCGCATCCCATTGCATAATAATGGTTTTATAACCTTTACTGCGTTCGCGTAACTCATTAAAAATACGTTCAGCAGCTGCAAAGAATAATGGACCATTAACACGCACAACTAATAACTGCTTATCATCATCAGTATAAGGGGATTCAGTTATTTTGGTCATATTGGCAATACGACGCATAAATAACAGTGAAGCTAATACAATACCGATAGTAATGGCAATGACCATATCAAAGAGAACGGTGAGTGATAAACATAACACTAAGACAATAATATCATCTTTAGGGGCGTGACGAATAAGATCAATAACTTTACGCGCTTCACTCATATTCCATGCAACAATTAGCAGTAGTGCTGACATTGCGGCTAAAGGTAAATATGAAAGAAATGGGGCTAATACCAGCAAAGTTAGTAATACCAACAATGAGTGAACAATGGCAGAAACTGGTGATGTTGCACCCGCACGCACGTTAGCAGCTGAACGTGCAATCGCTGCAGTTGCTGTTATACCACCAAAGAAAGGTGCGACAATATTACCAACCCCTTGTCCTAGTAATTCACCATTAGAGTGATGTTTTTTGCCTGTCATGCCATCAAGTACAACGGCACACAGTAACGATTCGATAGCGCCTAGCATTGCCATTGAAAAAGCTGCGGGTAATAAAGCAGAAACTGTGCTCCAATTTAATTCAAGAGATGCTCCAGTACTTGGTAAATTCCAAGGTAAAACAAACTGAGGCAAAATAGGTGGAATACCTTGCCCAGTTGATCCATCTGGAAGTAGATAACTAAACTGTGAGCCAATCGTTGCAACTTCATGGCCAAACATATTCACAATACCCATTACTGCAGTACCCGCGATTAAAGCGGGTAAATGCCCTGGTAGGCGTAAATTTAATTTTGGCCAGTAGATTAAAACAAACAGTGTTGTTAAGCCGATAAGCGTATCACCAAGGTGAATGGTTGGTAATGCAGAACCTAAGGCAATAATTTTATCGATATAAGTTTCTGGTACATGCGCCATCTCAAGACCAAAAAAGTCTTTTATTTGCATGGTCGCAATGGTGATTGCAATCCCTGAGGTAAATCCAAGTGTTACAGAAACAGGAATATACTCAATGAGTTTACCAAAGCGGGCTAATCCCATAACAACTAAAATAACGCCAGACATTAATGTGGCAATCAATAAGCCACTTAAACCGAATTGCTGAGATACAGGATAAAGTATCACAACGAAAGCCGCTGTGGGGCCTGAAACACTGTAGCGAGAGCCACCAGAAACAGCAATGACTATACCGGCAATAGCTGCGGTATAAAGACCGTATTGCGGAGGAACACCGCTACCAATTGCCAGTGCCATGGCTAAAGGTATCGCGATAATTCCGACGGTGATCCCTGCAATAATATCTTTTAATAAACGCGCAAAAGAGTAAGGCTCTTTTACACATGCATCAATAAATGCACTAAAGGGGCGAACCCGGTTAACTTTATGAGTTTTCATTTAGGATTAAACCAAAATAAGAAGTCAGATGCCGAATAACGGCGATAAGGAAAAGAGAGAATATCGCTTTTATTCGCTGATAATAATGTGATACATCAAATTATTAATGCATATCTTAAAGCTTAGTAGAAATAAAATCAATTAAACTAATAAGTTAACCTAAATAGATAATGTAATGTATCTTATTGTGTTTATTCTGTTGCTTGCATGAGAATAAAGTTTAAATTTATATTAAAATTATAAAAAGTGTTTTGTTTTAGAATAAATGTCGTTTATAAATAGGATAATAAAATCTTTTTATGCCATAAAAATAGGATAGATATAAATAACAACTACATAAGTTTTTTCAACTCATTAAAATTAATTATCAGAGATTGTTAAGTGATAACAGATTATTAAATAAAATAATTAAGCAAAAATAAAATAAAAAATGTGTTGTATGCTAACAATAATACCATCAAAAAATGAAGAATAGTGGATATAAATAACTTAGTGAAGAGAAACGAGACTAGAAGTGTATATTTTTAATACCAAAAAATAGAGCCTAGCTAAAAAAGCTAGGCTCTATTTTAGAATATGGCGGTGAGAGAGGGATTCGAACCCTCGATACGTTGCCGTATACACACTTTCCAGGCGTGCTCCTTCAGCCTCTCGGACATCTCACCGTGTTGTTGTTGGATATGTACTTAACATCTCTCAACGGGGCGCTACTATATGGAAAAGGTTCATAGGCGTCAACAGCTAAATGCATTTTTCCTTTAACTTTTGTATCAAGCAGTCAAATAAAAAACAATATGCACAAATGCTAGACAAATTATGCAGTAAACCAATTCATGCAATAGGTTAGCGTATTGAAAAAAGAATTGAGAATTTCGTTAACTGGTTAACATTCTCAACATTTTTATTAACAACTTATTCAAAGAGACTTGAAATCAGAACGTAACCCTCGCACCCTATGATAAAAATGCTGGAGGAAGGCAAAATGAATATTATTTTTTATCATCCTTTTTTTGACGCAGAAACATGGATCAATGGCATGAAGGCGCGTTTGCCAAATGCCAATATACGTATTTGGGAACCTGGTGATAATCAACCTGCTGATTATGCTATGGTTTGGCTTCCTCCTTATGAAATGCTTGCCAGTCGTAATCAGCTTAAAGGTATTTTTGCATTAGGGGCAGGCGTTGATGCTATTTTAAAGCAAGAACAACAAAAGCCTGGCACATTACCTACAGGTGTTCCGGTTATGCGTTTGGAAGACACAGGAATGGGGCTTCAAATGCAAGAATATGCGATTGCGAAAGTGATGTATTATTTTCGTCGTATGGATGATTATAAACGCCAACAATCACAACGTTTATGGAAACAGCTTCCTGCGCATTCTTATGATAATTTTGTGATCGGCGTTTTAGGCGCAGGAGCTTTAGGTGGGTGTGTTGCGACTAAACTTGCCGAACTTGGTTTTAAAGTTCGCTGTTGGAGTCGCAGTGAAAAACAAATTAAAAATGTTGAAAGCTTTTATGGTAAAGATCAACTCAGTGATTTCCTCAAAGAGTGTAATCTACTGATCAATTTATTACCTTATACGTCTGAAACTCACGGTATTTTAAATTTTTCTCTATTTGAACAACTCAAGCCTTCTTCTTATTTAATTAATCTTGCCCGTGGTGCGCATTTAGTTGATCAAGATTTACTCGAAGCGATAGATCAAGGATATATTTCTGACGCGACTCTTGATGTTTTCTCTCAAGAACCTTTAGCAGGAATGCATCCATTTTGGACGCATCCTCGCATTTCTATTACGCCACATATTGCTGCTTTTACCATTCCTAATATTGCAATGGATACGATTGTTGAAAATATTCATCGAATTGAAAAAGGCGATGTACCTTTGGGTGTGGTTGATATGAAGAGTGGGTACTAAGTCTATTTTATTTATTTTTAATTTTAGATAATAGACGGTAAAATTTAGTTTACTGTCTATTTTTTTATGTCAGCTTTCAAAAAAAATACTTTTCTTAAATTCCATATAATGTCATAAAAATCTGGTTGTAAAAAGATATCCTTTGCAAATTATCTTGTTGATTATTTCCTCATTATTTCGAAATGATGAGGTATATTATGGTTAATGGAATAAAAAAGATAGACAGTAAATTAACACCTATGGGCACTTTTCATGGACGTAAAGAAGGAGACTTGGTAAGAGATATAAAGAATAGCGATAGTATCTATGTTAAAACGTGTGATAAGCAAAAAGAAGAAAAACAATTTAGCTTAAATAACATTAATAACTATGTATATTTAGGCTCAACCAATGCACCTTTACTTAATAATATGGGGATCACGCTTGCAGATGATGGTTCTTTGATCTTAATTAAAGGAAAAACATATGATTTATTTACAGGAATATATCAAAAACATTTTAATGGAGGATTTAAATATAATGTTTTTAATATAGAGTCTCAAAAAGGTGATAACATGAAGTTTAAAGAACTTTATGTTGATTGTAATGGTTTTTTAATTGGAAGTAAGAGAAGTGAAAATAAATCTAATAGTATAGAAGAAAACAAGAATGAGTTATATAAAATCAAGTTTAATAAAATTGAAAAAGAATATGATTTAAATGATTTTTCATCAAATAATATTGATGGTAACTTTATTGTTGAGTATGAAGAATATATAGTTGATGATAATCAAAAACAAGATTTATCAAATATTAATAATGTTGTTGAATTAGAAGAAAATAATATAATAAAAATAAATAGAGAAGGTCTAAATATTACAGTTGAAGTTAAAGATAACCAGCTTTTTACAACTGGATTACCTGCAATATTAGAGTCAGAATATGATCAAGTTGACTATGCTAAAACTGATGGTAATATTGAACTTGAAAAGCATAGAATAAAACTTCCATTGAAGAAAACTGATAAAATATTAGCTATTAAACCAATATTAAATCAGATTCAAATTATTGTTGATAAAGGTAATAAAATAAAAATATATTATCTAGATCCTTTCAATATTTTTGCGATTAAAGATTATCAGTATGAGGTTACTCGTTTAAAACAGGAGCCTCCTTTATCTTTTTACTCAATGGTTGGTGAAAATAATTATAAAAATTATCATTCAGGACAACCATTTTCGACTCAGACAATCGGAAATTTTAGTAGCCGAAATATCCCTTTTTTATCATCTCTTATTGATAATATTAGAGTAAATGTTAGTAAGGCTAAAGAACAATATGCATTAAAAAAATACCGATCAATGTTGATAAATATTGCTAAAGCTATTGATCCTGGATTTATAGGAACCGTTTGTAATATAAAACGACTTATTAATTCTTCGAACACTATATATAGAAGTAAGCCAATGGCATTATATGGTATTAAAGAAAATATAAGGAAAGGCTATGATGTGTTAAATCGTATTGTGAAAGGTGTAAAAAATGGTTTAACACAAGGTGAGGTAATTCATTTATTGGTTAATGATCTAAAAAATAAAGAAAGTATTACAATCGGACACCATAATGAGCTTTTAGCTTTCTTTGGTTTTAATGCATTTAGTTTACCCTATAATATAGGAGTTAACGCTTTTATATTAGCTTCTTATGCAAAATCGCACTCAATCACATTATCAAAAAGTGAAGATAATAAAATCACTTTTTCTTTTATTAATAATAAGACGAGACTTTTATCTACGGGGTTGTCCGCGGGTATTGGTGGATATGAAAAAAGATGGGGTACAAAAAGTGTAAATTATGGTTTTGTTACTCCTGTCATGGCAAGCGCTATATTAAATGCCACTTATGCTAAAAAATCTAATTTCTCATTTAGTATTGATATTAGCGAGGTCAAAAATTTTATTAATCAAGGGCTTAATTTAAATGAAAATGAATTAATCACTAATACTACCCTTGAAATGGATAAAAATATGAGTGTTTCTGTGGGAACTGAACTAAGAAATGAAGTGAGTTTTGATGTTGATGTAGTTGCTAATCCCGATATGGAATTAACCATACCAAGAAATGCTATTGGTGTAAATTTTATTCTCAATTTATTAAAACTAAATTTAAATATTAATGAATTAATTGATATTGGTGAAACAGATGTCACAAAAAAAACAAAAAGGCTTGATCTCAGTTTAATCGAGCTTGGTTTTGATTTTTATCGTGATTTGAGAATTATGCCTTCTACAACGACTTCTGATTATTCTGTTCAATGGTATCCATTAATATCCGTAAAAGATTTCGAATTAATGGTGAAAAAAAGAATAAATAGCTTATTGAATTTTACACTTTTTAAAAGTGAAAAATTAATAGAAGCAGAAACTCTGGAGAAAGATAATAAAAATATAAAAGGAATTTATAAAAGAGTATTAAAGTTAAATAAGTTATTAGAAAGTTATCCAGAAAAATATCAACTTTCTAATAATATTAATAAATTAAATAAAGTCTATTTAAATTTATCATCAGATAAAAATCCGATTAATGAATTAAAAGATAATGTTGATGAAAATGTTATTACTGATGAAAATATTATTACTGTCCCACCTCAAAGTAAAGAAGATAATTTTCAGAATCAAATAACAAAGGAAAATAGACAATATAATATTCGCCTTTTTTTAGCCTCATTAAAGGAAAGAAAAGAGACTTTGTCTTCTCAGAAAAAAAATAACATGAATGAAAAATTTAAGCCTTATTTTATATCTAATTATCAGTTGAATAAACAAGGGTGCTCAATTCGTTATGATTTAAAAAAAGAAATAAATCATCTAATTGAAGAGTGTAGAAGTAATAAAAAAATTGATTTAAATATAATCAAAACAAAGCTGGATGATTTATATACTGAATATAAACAGCAGTTTACTAATGTTAAATATCAAATTGAATCTACAGATATTATGTCTATTAGTGAATATTCATACAAAAAGAAAACATTACCAACAATATTTATACGACCAAACAGTGAAAAAGCGATTACGCATACTCAAGTTAAAGGGAATATTAATTATATTTTTAATGGGGATGAAGAGACAATCGAAAAAATATCAACTAGTTATTATTTCTAATGGAATCATTTGTTTTGCTTATAGTTAATGTAATGTAACTTATAAAATCATTTTTAGGTGAATAAGGATTTCAAAAAGATGAGCAGTGTTAAGTTTTGTTTAATCTATTATTTTTAATTCTTATGATATTTATCGCTAATTAATTGATGTAATCGAAAAGATAAGTTTATTAAATTGTAATTTTGTTTAACTTGGTGATATAAAGTAGTTTCCCATGTTTATCAGGCAATATACCTAATGAATATAGCAAAACTTCTTGAGCAAATAGCAGAGAAAGGATGGTGTGTATGGGATAATTTCCTCACACCAGAAGCTGTTCAACAATTACGCACTTGTTTTAATGGCGAGGCACAACAAGCTCGTATTGGGCGTCATGAAAATCGACAGGCAGAGATAGCGATACGGAGTGATAAAATTCGTTGGCTAGAACCCGAAATGGGAACACCCGTTCAGCATTATTTAATGCAAATGGAGTCTATTCAACGTGCTGTGAATCGTGAATTTTTTCTTGGACTTTTTGAATATGAAGCGCATTTTGCTTGCTATGAAAAAGGCGCTTTTTATAAAAAACATCTGGATGCATTTAAACAGAATGTTACTCGACGTTTAACGACAGTATTGTATCTTAATGAGGATTGGAAAAAAGAAGATGGAGGTGAGTTAGTTATTTATGATTTGGAAGATAATGAACTTGCAACAGTCGCTCCTAAAGGTGGACGTTTGGTCGTTTTCCTTTCAGAACAATTCCCTCATGAAGTACTCCCTACTTATAAAGAGAGAATCAGTATTGCAGGGTGGTTTCGTGTAAATGGTGTAAGAGATAACTTTCTCGATATAGCCAGTTAAAAAGTATTAGAATGCTGTTGTCATAAAGTTGTTTTAATATTTTTATAAAACTGCTTTAGAAGATAAGTAGCATGGGATTAGGCGCGTTTCTTATATTAAGTAAAAGACTTAATAATAAGAGCGCGCTTTTTCTGTTTTAAGCGATTAAAGAGAGTAAGCTTAATATTGACAATAAAAGAGATATGACGAAAAAAGTTGATTTTCTTACCATTAAAAGCACAATAACGCGAAACTTTTTAGGATAAAAATACAATGAATGAATTTTCAATAGTTTGCCGACTTTTAGGCACATTATTTCAGCGTGATCCCAAAGATCCTATTTTATCACCAATTATTAAAATGATTGCTGAAGGGAAACTTAGTCAGTTATGGCCATTAGAGCAAGATGAGCTATTTAATACATTAAAAAGTAGCGTCAAAGATTTGGCTATCGTTGAAGCTGATTATCAATCTCTTTTTGCTGGTGAAGCGCCAGCTGTGTCAGTTTACGCCCATGATTATGAAGAAATCAAAGAAGATGATATCCGCCAATTCTTAGTCACAAGAGGGATGCCTATTACTAATAATGCAACAGACAGTTTTGGTGCTTTATTACTTGCTGCTTCATGGCTTGAAGATAATTCTGCGGAAGATGAAATATTAGCACAAATACAATTATTTGATGAATATTTGCTACCTTGGGCTGGAACATTTTTAGGAAAAGTTGAAGCTCATGCAACAAGTGGCTTCTATCGTACACTAGCAGGTATTGCACGTGGTGCATTATCAGCATTACGCGAAGAACTCTCTGATGATGAAGAGAGTGATAAGGCAGAAGATCCAGAAGTAGAGTAATATAACTATTTCTTTGTAAAAGTATTTTATTATTCATAAAAAAGGCAAACCATTAGGTTTGCCTTTCTCATTAATGACGATAAATATTTTTAATCAACTCGCGTAACGATTAGAGTTGGATCACGAATTTACCCGGTTTAACTTCAATTCCTTTAGCCAGTTTAAATGCGGCAGCTTCAGCACTGTTTTTTTCTGGATTAAGAACATATACAGGATGATTATCAAAGTAAGTCGTGATTGTGGTATCTAAATAAGGTTTTAGTGCGATAACCACGGCATCCATTTTTTCTGGAAAGACTTTGTAGCTATCAATAACCATTGATTTTATGTATATCGCTCCTTTATCAGCTTGATAAGAAGGTTGGCCTGATAACGTAAGCTCAACTTTAGCGCTTGTCTTACCAAAAAATGAATTAATCATCAGGTCGGTTGTACCGGAAAGACTAATTTTACCCGGCTCAGTGCGGCCAATTTGAATGGAAAGATTGCTTAATTTAATATCTGCGGATACAACTTCATCTTCACCAATATGTTTTTGGAGATTTATTTTTTGACGGATGTAGTCATTAATAAGGTTTTCACTCACATCAAATTGCTTGAGCTGATCACACCCTGTGACTAAGCTTGTTAATACGAATATAGCGGTTAGAAAAATTGCTTTCATAAACACTCCTTGATCATTGATAACTAAAAGTTTACCCGATCTTTAAGGAGTAAGCATGGCTGTTTCTATTTTTTTACGATTAAATTGGCGATGTAATGCATAAAGTGTTATTAAACCTACGGTTCCTAGTAAGAACCAAGGTAATTCAGGCATATCAAATTGATTGCCTAAGTCATACATCCATCCACCACCTGTATATCCAATTGCACCACCAAACGCTAAGCCTAACCGGCTAAATCCCATATAACTACCACGAGCTCGAGGATCGGCAAGTGAGGCACTTAATGTTTCGCGTGCAGGCTCTGCTGTAATAGTACCAAGATAAAATAGGCCAATAATCAAGAAAATACTTTGTAATGAATGGATCATACCAACAGGGAACATGCTGATGCTCATTAAAAATAAGCCGGCCATTAAACGCTGTTCTAATCGGAAACGTTTCTCACTCCAGCGAGCAATCGGATAAAGTAATGTTAAAGAAAGCAGGGCTTCAATGGCATACATCCATTTTACTGCCGTTGGTGTACCCGCAATATCGTTGACGATGATAGGAAACATCAACATGACTTGAACAGATAATACAAAATAGCCTGTCAGCGTTAAGACATAACTGACAAAACGCTTATCAAGAAATACTCGTTTTAACCCTTCTTTAATTGGTGTTCGGGTTGTGGATATACGATAAGCGGGTAATAACCAAGCATTAAATAAGGCTGCGATAACAAAAACACCAGCACCAACCCAGCAAACTAAATGAAAATCATATTGTAATAACCAGCTACCGATGAGTGCACCAATCACGGCGCCAGCGCTATCTTGCATCAATAATAAAGAGTAAAAACGACCGCGCTCATAAGGACGGGTTAATTTGATAACTAGTGCTGTCCGAGGCGGATCAAATAACGTTCCACCTAATGCAGATAAAATGCAAGATAACCAAAGTATCCAAGGTTGATCTGCGATTGCCATTAAAGCAAAACCTAAAGCTCGTAATAACATGCCTGTTATTATCATTGGTTTTGCACCAAAACGGTCTGCAATAGCACCACCAAAAATGCCGAGGCCTTGTTGTACTAATTGTCTAAGCCCTAATGCAAAGCCGACAATAACACCAGCCCATCCTAATTGTTCGACGAAACGAATAGAAATCAGTGGAAAAACGACGAAAAAACCTAAGACAACTAACATATTGTCAATTAGGAGAAAGTATTTACCCAAAGTACGGGCTTGTGTTACCAGCGCCATTACTCACCATCAATAAGCAAATAATTTAAATAAAATAAGGGAGGAATGAAATAATTTATTTCTTCGACTATTCTGTCTCTAAATGTGCATAATTCCTAGTAAATTAAAGATGATATTTTTTTATTAAGGTTAGTGGCAGAATAAGAAGAGTTGCTTCAGAATTAGACTTATTTATATCAAAGGATAATGAGATTGTAATGTTTGGTTATCGTGGCGGAATTCCTAAAATTCGTTTTGAAACACAAAGAATGGTCATTCGTTTAGCATACGAGCGAGATGCTGAAAGATTGGCCAATTATTATACATTAAACCGTCGTTTTTTAATTCCATGGGAACCCGTAAGAGATAAAACACATTATTTACCTTCTGGTTGGGAACACCGTTTACAATTTATGAATGAATTACACCGACAAGAAAGTGCTTTTCATTTTCTGCTATTAACACAAAAAGAGGATGAAATTATTGGCGTTGCTAATTATAGCAATGTTATGCGTGGCGCTTTTAATGCCTGTTTTTTGGGATATTCAGTCGGTGAAAAATGGCAAGGTCATGGCTATATGTCGGAAGCGTTAACGGAAACACTTCGCTATATGCAAAGACAACAAGGGATGCATCGTATTATGGCGAATTATATGCCTCATAATTTACGCAGTGGAAACCTATTAGCTAAACATGGTTTTGAGCGTGAAGGATACGCCAAAAATTATCTACAAATTAATCAAGAGTGGCGAGATCACGTACTGACGGCATTAACAACGCGAGCTTATTTTAAACGTTAATCATTACTTTCCGAATAAAAACTCGATTATTGAAGGTGAGATACACGCTATGGTGGAAGTAATGTTGAGAAAAATACTCACGAAACCATAAATAACTATTTTTTAATCGCTTTGATTAGTCCAAGATAGGCTGGATCAGCATATTCTTAGCCAATTGAAGATTGATTTTTCGATGTTAGAGACGGAGTATAGTCCCTTTCTTTTTATTCTATTTAACAAAAACCTGAATGACTTTATGAATTTACTTAAATCACTTGCTGCAGTGAGTTCTATGACCTTATTTTCACGGGTGCTAGGATTTATTCGTGATGCAATTATTGCGCGTATTTTTGGCGCAGGTATGGCAACCGATGCCTTTTTTGTTGCGTTTAAACTGCCAAACTTATTACGTCGTATTTTTGCGGAAGGCGCATTTTCTCAAGCATTTGTTCCGATCTTGGCAGAATATAAAAGTCAGCAAGGCGAGGAAGCAACGCGTACCTTTATTGCTTATGTTTCGGGTATGCTGACACTTATTCTCGCTGTGGTTACCGTAATTGGTATTATTGCCGCGCCTTGGGTGATTTATGTTACAGCACCAGGTTTTAGTAGTTCACCCGATAAGTTTCAATTAACGACAGATTTATTACGGATCACCTTTCCTTATATTTTCCTTATTTCATTAGCTTCATTGACAGGCTCTATTTTAAATACTTGGAATCGTTTTTCAGTACCCGCTTTTGCTCCAACACTACTCAATGTCAGTATGATCTTTTTCGCTTTAGTGGTCGCCCCTTATTGTAATCCTCCTGTTATGGCATTGGCGTGGGCGGTTGTTGCTGGGGGAATATTACAGCTAGGTTATCAATTACCACATTTGAAAAAAATCGGTATGCTTGTTTTACCGCGTGTATCATTTAAAAATAGCGGTGTTTGGCGTGTAATGAGACTGATGGGACCGGCTATTTTGGGGGTGTCGGTTAGCCAAATATCGTTAATTATCAATACTATTTTTGCTTCTTTTTTAGTGTCTGGATCAGTTTCTTGGATGTATTATGCAGACCGTTTAATGGAATTACCGACAGGGGTATTGGGTGTTGCATTAGGTACAATCTTACTTCCTTCATTATCTAAAAGTTTTGCCAGTGGTAATACTGAAGAATATAGAAAATTGATGGATTGGGGATTAAGACTGTGTTTCTTACTAGCACTGCCTTGTACTATTGGTTTAGCGATATTATCTGGGCCTTTAACTGCGTCCTTATTCCAGTATGGTAATTTTAATGCCCATGATGCACTAATGACACAACAGGCATTAATTGCTTACTGTGTTGGGTTAATGGGGCTGATCATCATAAAAATATTAGCGCCAGGTTTTTATTCACGTCAGGATATTAAAACACCAGTAAAAATTGCAATTGCTACATTGATACTCACACAATTAATGAATCTTGCGTTTATTGGTAGTTTAAAACATGTAGGTCTTGCGCTCTCAATCGGTATTGCTGCTTGTTTTAATGCCTCTATGTTGTTTTGGCAGATCCGTAAAAAAGATATTTATCAGCCTTTAGCTGGTTGGCCTGTATTCTTATTAAAACTTATTATCGCGCTTGCCGTAATGGCGGCTGTATTAGTTGGAATGTTGTGGATCATGCCAAGTTGGGATGTCGGCAACATGCTAATGCGTATCTTGCGCTTGCTACTAGTTGTAGTAGTCGGAGCAGGAAGCTATTTTGTTGCGTTATATGCGTTAGGATTTAGACCTCGCCATTTCTCACTACGTGCGTTATAACTGATAACACTGAACCCTCGCTTTTGTATAAAAGCGAGGAGTTGCAAAATTAACAATCTTTCAAACAATGCAACTCTCCTTATTTAGAACCTTTCTCTATTTTTAGACTATTTTTAATGCCACATTGATCACACTTCTAACATTTAGTTATGTAGATTTGCTCCATCCTTTAAAAAAAGAAAAAGTAAGGAAAATGCAAAAATCTTTTTTCTCTCTATTTTTTTATTAAATTTTTTTTCCAATTTCTAAATGATTTATACAGTTTTTCGGTGTTGGAATGTGTTTTTTAATCAATATTGATAAATTTATCTAAACATTAATCATATCGAATATCTTTAGACAATTTGTTTACTAGCCGTGATATTCTACATAAAGTAAAAAAATAGACGCTATATTCTAGGTACTTACGGTTTGACGAATTATCTTTTTTTAGATAAACTCTCTTGTGCTGTGTAGGTTTAAAAATTGACACATCTGTTAAATATTTCTTACTTAATGATGAGATATTACGAATATTTCAAAATATTGCAGTATATTTTAAAACATTTGATTTTTTTGATTTAAGACATATTATTATTTCTTTATTCAGGTAGATTAACCGTGACTGTAAAGTTATTTGCTTGTTATCGTTCAGTACTACTGAAAGTGATCATATCTATTTTGTCTGCGCTTCAAATAGGTAACACGATTGCTGGGGATAAGCAGTAAACAATAAGTCGTGTGAATAATGAAATTAATGCTAAATCTATTGTTAATAGATAATTAGATTACTGAAAATTCAGTATGGTACACTAATTACTGCTTTCATTTGTCCGCCATTGTTTTCTGTTTTTCCCTCTCTTTTCTATCCCTTCTCAATATTTCTTATTCATAGCTCAATAACTCAAATATTTCTCCATTTATTCGTTATACTCAAAACAGTTATAATCATCAGGTATTTTTAGTTTAAGACTACTAAATAATCACTTAGTGATTTTGGTAAAAATAACAATAAGAGAGTCAAGGAGCTACTATGAAAAAAGCAATTATCATTTCTGTATCATTAGCTACATTATTTCTTGCTGGCTGTACTGCTGACGGAAAAATTAAAACATCAAGATTGACGCCAGTGAATTGTGTCGGCGTTTTTGATAAAACGAATGAGAGAGTAAGCTTTACAGCGAAAGACGTTGACCAGCGCTTATATAGTCCCGATAAACCTATTGATAGTGTTGATGGTTGGATTGAAAGTAAAGATATCTCAGGATTATTGTGCCAAGATGTTATTACAGCTAACGAAGATTAATAATTAAGGCGTATTGGAAATTTGTTTGAGCCATTGTTTGACGTATTTTTTAGCTATCTTGAATTAAAATTTAACGCATAAAAAACCGATGGTATTATGAACTGACCCCAATTTATTGGACAGTTTAAATTAGTTAGGTAAAGACTGAGTTCGGTATTGAACTGGGCTCAGTCCTTTTAATTTTATCTTGATCCGTTCAGTATTGTAATACTTGATATATTCATGAAGCTCTTCTTCTAGTTCATCCAAATCTCTAAATTGCTTTGTATAAAAACATTCTGTTTTTAATATGCCAAAAAAATTCTCGATTACTGCATTATCTAAACAATTTCCTTTTCGTGACATACTTTGAATAATCCCTTGTTTCTTAAGGCTATTTTGATAATGGCTCATTTGGTATTGCCATCCTTGATCTGAATGCAGTATCAGCTCACCTCTCTGAGTCAATTTTGAAAAGGCTTGGGTAAGCATCTGCTCAATCATGTTGTAATGAGGACGTCTAGCTATCTGATAGGAAACAATTTCTTGATTAAATAAGTCAAGAATAGGCGAAAGATAAAGCTTTTCACCTTTTACCTTAAATTCGGTGACATCAGTAACCCATTTTTCGTTAGGCTTGCTGGCATTAAAATTTCTTTCGAGATGATTATCAGCAATTCGACCTAATTGGCCTTTATAAGAGCGATATTTTTTAGGTCTTACAATAGATTTTAGTCCCTGAACCTGCATTAACCGCTGTACTTTTTTATGGTTAATAACAACTTCATTTCGCAGTACAGCAGTGATCCTTCGATAACCATATCGACCTTTATGTTGATGATAAATCTCCTTTATTTTATCTTTTAATAATTTGTCTTTTGAATTATGACTATTTTTTTGGTGATAATAAAACGTACTTTTTGATAAAGAAAACGCACGTAATAAAACCAAAACCGGATAAATCATTTTTAATTGATTAACGACAGCAACACGTTGTTTTACCGTCGTTTTGTTTCCTGCAATTCTTGTAACTTTTTTAAGCAAGCATTCTCAGCACGCAAATACTCAAGTTCCTTTAAAAGTTCTTTAACCGATTTATCTTTGTCATCCTTAGGTAATTCTTTTTTCTTTTTAGTCAATGTAGATCTTCCTTTTTTCTTGGGGACTAGTGCTTTAATACCATGAATATCCATAATATTTTTCCATTCCAATATAGTGGTAAAGGCTGGAATATTAAAAAGAGCAGCTGTTTCTCTGGCAGAAAGCGAATGTTTTGCCATGTGAGACAATATATGCATTTTTAGCTCAAGAGAATAGATTACTTTGGATTTTCGAGGCTTAATTCCCTCAATACCATGCAATTGATAAGCGGAGCACCAGCAACGAACCTGAGAATCATTAATAGAAAAATGCTTAGCCGTCGATAGACGACTATTGCCTTTGAGATAAAAATTAATCACATTTAGTTTAAAATCAAGAGAATATTTAGCCATAGAAAAACACCCCAAAGTTGGTGTCCAACTTTTGGGGTGCAGTTCAATTAACCACCGGTTTTTTTATCACTATTATTAAAAACAGTGATGATTACATTCTATCTACTGTTTCAATACCTAAAGTATCTAAACCTTGTTTTAAGGTTTTCGCGGTTAAACGAGCTAGTTTTAGACGGCTTTGGCGAGTGTTTTCATCTTCAGCTGATAAGATAGGGCAGTTTTCATAAAAGCCAGAGAAAGCTTGTGCCAAATCGTAAAGATAAGCACACATAACGTGAGGTGTTCCTTCACGAGAAACTTGCATAATCGTCTCATCAAATTGGACTAAACGCAATGCAAGCTGTCTTTCATGAGATTGTGTTAGTACGATAGGTTGCATTAGTGCATTTTCATCAATGTCTGCACGTTTGAAAATTGAAGCAACACGAGTATAAGCATATTGCATATAAGGTGCTGTGTTACCCTCGAAACTTAACATCAGATCCCAATCAAAGATGTAATCTGTTGTACGATTTTTAGATAAATCCGCATATTTAACTGCGCCGATACCCACAACACGAGCAACGTTATTTAATTCGTCTTTATCCATATCTGGATTTTTTTCAGCGATTAATGCGCGAGCTCTTTCTTGGGCTTCATCGAGTAAGTCGGTTAAACGAATAGTGCCACCGGAACGAGTTTTAAACGGACGACCATCTTTACCTAACATCATACCGAACATATGGTGTTCAAGTGACATTGAATCAGGAATGTAGCCTGCTTTACGAACAATCGTCCAAGCTTGCATTAAATGCTGGTGCTGACGAGAGTCGATGTAATAAAGTACGCGATCAGCATGTAATGTTTCATGACGGTATTTTGCACAAGCAATATCTGTCGTTGTATATAGATAGCCACCATCTTTTTTCTGGACGATAACACCCATAGGTTCGCCTTCCTTATTTTTATATTCATCAAGGAAAACAACCGTTGCACCTTCACTTTCTACAGCAAGACCTTTTGCTTTTAGGTCAGCAACAATACCAGGTAACATTGGGTTATAAAGACTTTCACCCATAATGTCATCTTCGGTTAACGTGACGTTAAGACGCTGATAAGTTGCTTGGTTTTGTTGCATTGTGATATCAACAAGTTTGCGCCACATTGTACGGCAGTATTCATCACCACTTTGCAATTTCACAACATAATTACGGGCACGTTCTGCGAATACTTCATCTTCATCATAGTGTTTTTTCGCTTCACGATAGAACTCTTCGAGATCAGATAACGCCATATCAGCGGCATTTTCATTCTGCTTTTTCTCTAAATACGCAATCAACATACCAAATTGCGTACCCCAATCACCAAGGTGATTAGCACGAACAACATTATGACCCAAGAAAGATAAAGTACGTGCACTTGCATCACCAATAATGGTCGAGCGTAAGTGACCAACGTGCATCTGTTTCGCAACATTTGGGGATGAATAGTCGATAACAATAGTTTGAGGTTCAACGGGGGTTACGTTTAGATGTTCATCTACCAAGGCGTCTTCAGCTTGCTTTGCAACCCATTGTGGAGATAAAAAGATATTGATAAAACCCGGGCCTGCGATTTCAACTTTATCTGCAATATCCGTAATATCAAGCTTTTCTAAGATCTTTTCTGCGAGTTGTCGGGGTGGGATCCCCATTTTTTTTGCAGCTCCCATGACACCATTTGCCTGATAGTCACCAAATTGTACTTTGGCTGACTGACGGACAAGAGGTTCGCTATCAGCGGGTGCGCCAGCAGCACACATTGCCACACTGATTTTTTCTGAAAGAAAAGCCTGAATATTCACCGGGTTACCTTAAATTATTGAGAAAATAAAACCTGACGACAAGAGTCTGACAGGTTTCTTATAAAGAATTAGGATTAACCTTGAATTTATAACATATTCCGGCTAGAACATGCTACCATCTCGACCTTATCTTTAAGGTTTTTTCTCTGTTTTTTCATTAAGGTTATTCAAAATGGCGTTATTTTCTTCAATTTCTCAATTAAATGATTTAACTCGTGAGCTTTCTTTGTTTGAAGAAAATATGACACTATTGGCCGATAGTTTAGGTATGGATTTAGCTATTTATCCCACTGATCATGTGTCGTTACGTTGTCACGAATTGGCATTGGCAGAGCAGTGGCGAATAGGATTAAGTCAGTGTGGAAAGTGTATTTCTGATAATGTGATTAATGGGCGCCCAATATATCTATTTCAATTAGAGACGCCATTAACGATTTTAAATCAATCAGTTTCAATTGTTGAACTGCCTTTTCCCACAAATAAAAAATATGAATATCAAGGTTGGGAGCATATTGAGCAAGTGATCTCCGTCGAACCAAGCGAGTTAGTAAGTAGAGTCATGTCTTTTTTACCCCAAATGTTACCGGAGAATGTGAGCTTAAAAATCAGTGAACCTAAAGGTGAGAAAGAGCGTTTACCTAATCCAACGGTGGCTATTTCTAATGGAAAAGTCACTGTGAAGTATCATCCTTATTCGTTACTTGAAATCGTAGAAAGTGAGTGTTGAACGACACTTTCAGAAAATAGTTTGCTTGTGTCAGCACAAAATTCTGATAGTGGAATTGAATGAATCACGATATTCGACAACTATTGTTAGTAATCGCTGAGAAATGATATTTATTTTCTGATTACTTTCTTTATTAAGGATGGAGAGGGATGATATGGCTACATTGGAGATTTGTTGTTTTGGCGCTGAATGTGCGTTGGTAGCAGAACGAGCTGGTGCAGACAGAATAGAGCTGTGCACGAGTCCGGCAGAAGGAGGTATTACGCCAAGCTTTGGAATGCTAAGACAAGTCAGAGATCTGGTTCGTATTCCCGTTCATCCTATTATTCGCCCTCGAGGGGGAGATTTTTGTTACACACAGGCTGATTTTTCAGCAATGAAAAATGATATTAGTCTGATCCGTGATATGGGATTTTCAGGGGCAGTTGTTGGTCTTTTAAATGAAGAAGGGCATATTGATTTGCCTAAAATGGAAATTTTAATGGAACTTGCAGGTCCATTGGCCATTACTTTTCATCGGGCTTTTGATATGTGTATTAATCCATTATTAGCGTTAGAACAACTGACTCAGCTGGGGGTTTCTCGTATTTTAACGTCAGGACAGCAACCGAATGCAGAACTCGGTCTGCCATTATTACGAACGTTAAATGAAAAAACACAAGGCCCTATAATTATGGCGGGTGCTGGTGTAAGGCTTAGCAATATCCAAAAATTCCTAGATACAGGATTAAAGGAAATACATAGCTCAGCAGGAAAAGTGGCACCTTCAACCATGATTTATCGTAAAGCCGGTGTCACAATGAGCTCAGACAGTGAAGTTGATGAGTTTACCCATTATTGTGTGGATGAAGATACCGTTGAAGCGATGAAAGATATTATGAGTATTTATGCGCCATTAGCCTCTTAGTTTTAATTAACTTTAGTGGCCGATTTTAAAACTGCGCCTTTTATTGCGCAGTTTTTTTATGCAGTTTCATCTAATACTAAAGTATGTGTTATACCACAATGTTCAACAAAGGTTTCATCATGGGAAACCAGTAATAATGTGCCTTGATATTCAACGAGTAGATTTTCCAATAGTTGTTTAGATTCGATATCAAGGTGATTATCTGGCTCATCAAATAATAATACTGCAGGTGGCTTGGGGCTATGTGTTAAAGCCAATAATGTTGCTTTTAATTGTTCGCCACCACTTAGTTTTTCTAGAGGGAGTAATGATTTATCACCTCTGATCCTTAACATACCCAGCCGTGTTCTCCATTGCTCGATAGAAATAGCGGGTTGATATTGGTGTAGTGCTTGTGCAACGGGTAATGTTTTATCAAGTAAAGCAAGATGTTGATCAAGATAACAAAAATCTTTGTTGAGACGAAATTCACCAGCAAGTGGTGCGCACTGCTCGATCAAACATTTTAATAACGTTGATTTGCCACATCCATTTTTACCTTTAATATGCCAATGTTCGTTTCCATAAGCTGAAAATGAAATAGGGTGTTGATAACCATACGGAAGCTGAAGATTATCCACAAATATATTTAAGCGATGTCCATCGCTTTGATAATTCAAGACTATTTTCTGCTGATGAACATGCATTTTTTCTTCATCGACACCTTGTTTTTTAGATTGCATATC
Organism: Proteus penneri; assembly: GCF_022369495.1. Classification (NCBI taxonomy): domain Bacteria; kingdom Pseudomonadati; phylum Pseudomonadota; class Gammaproteobacteria; order Enterobacterales; family Morganellaceae; genus Proteus; species Proteus penneri. Next base: position 1,562,467 of record NZ_CP059690.1, on the reverse strand, counting down.
TTCTATTACACGCAGATGCCGTTTTGCTACGGCTGATTGGCGTTGTTCTGCTCGATTTTTTTGCATATCTAATAAAAGTAAGCACTGAGAGCCACTTTTCCTAATTGACTCGCCTTGTCGTTTTCGTTGCGTTGTTTTTTGCAAGGTGGCTTGTTGTTGGCGTTTTTCATTTTTAATTTGGCTATTTAGTCGATCACTTGCTGCTTCCAACGATGCTATTTCTGCACGTTTTTGTGTCTCATATAAAGTATAATTTCCACCATATTCAAATAAACCTTTCTCACTTAATTCAAGAATGGTATCAGCATATGAAAGCAAGTTTCGATTGTGACTAACAATAAGAGAGCCAGCTTTGTGCTGAGCCAACTGTTTTACTAGCCATTGTTGACCTTGATAATCAAGGTGATTATCTGGCTCATCCAAAAGAAGAAAACTCTCTGTTTGTAAAAATACACGGCAAAGTGCTAAACGTGTTTGTTCTCCGCCACTTAAATGCGCAATAGGGGTATCTAATGCGACAGGAAGTTGTGCTGAATCTAATAAATTCTCCCACGTAACAGGAAGTTGCCATTTGCCATCAAGCAACTCTATATCTTCTAATGTAGCAATGCCTGCATCAACGCGTTGGAATGCTTGATAAATTTCATGAATATCTAACGCTTGAGCAAGTGTATTACCTTGTAATCGTGTTAATTGATCAACGTGAACAAAAGGCATATTCCAATTAACTTGCCCTGCTGAAGGCGTTATTTTTTGTGCTAATAATCTTAGTAGTATGGATTTCCCTTTACCGTTATGGCCGATTAATGCATTTTGCTGACAAGCCAATGAGCGAGTTAATGGCGGAAAAAGACGTGCTTGATTAAACTCGATAGTAAGTTGTGAGAAGTGACAGGCTATTGTCATAGTAATACCTCCTAAGCGAAATAGGTGGCAGACAGCCGAGATCTTTTTCTAGATGCGACGAAATAAATTATTGTCTGCCAGTAACAGAAAATGAATACCCAAAAAGGTATATGAAAAATTTTCTGGCAGAATTTAGTTCATCGTAGGGAAGTGCCTTCTTAAAAAGAGAAATAATTGAAGAGATTACGCATGCATTTAAGCATGAATAAAGATGAACAACAAGCTCAGAATAAGGTTATCTATGTGTGGCTCTTATTTTACGAGCTTTTATTCTGAATATTATGCGTTTATATATCGATGACATATTAATATAGGTAATGCAAGCTAAAGGAATACCGTAGAATAATGTGCCGTAAGCCATACCAACATGTGGAATATTAAAATAATCGCTATGCTGTGGAATTAAATAAAGATAGTTAATTTCATTTAAATATTGGGGCGTTAACCCACCATAAGGGACTAAGAACTTAAAAATCATGACAGAAAAAAGGCATAGCATAAAATTTAAAACTAATAGTGCAGAATAGAATAAATTCTTTCCCATTTCTTCTTTAGTTTTTACTTGATAACCACTGATAATTCGATTAGCAACAATTACAGCATAAAGCCAAATAATCAGGTTTTCATCACCCATAATCATACTATTTATGATAAGAGCAAATATTCCATAAAAGGGAATAAGAGCAAAAACAAGTTTAGTACGAGCAAATGCAGCCATAAAAACACCAGAATGCACGAGAATAAACTCAAATAAAAATAGAACGGTTAGATTATAAATTGTTTGAACTGAGAAATGTTCAGGAAACCACCAAACGGTAATAATAAACACGATATATAAAAGTTGTGTGGCATAGTCAAATAATGAAAAAAAGAGTTGAACACCTCGTTGTAATGGCGTTAATGGAAGGCGTTTTACTGATGTGGTTTCGACAAAGGACGAAAAGATAGGATCATTATATTTCTGACGCTTATTCTTTTGTAAAAGAGCGTGTTGTTTTTTTTGTGTTATTTCTTTTTGAGTAGCAACTTTGCTCTTTGGTGTCTTTGCCATAGATTTCTTTAATCGTTCATCTGCAAAATAAGAGGGCGTATAAGGTGTCTTTAATAAAAAAACAAGATGAATATTATGAAAGAAAGGGATATTGAATAACTTGATATCCCTTTAGATCTCAATAAAAAATTAAGGCTTAGTGGCAATTAATATCGCACGTTTAGGGGCGGGATAACCTTCAACTGTTTTTGTTTTATCATCAGCATCTAAGAATGCCTCTAATGAATCCGTTACCATCCAATCTGTTTTACGTTGTTCATCCAGAGAAGTTGTGTTTTCATCGACAATACGCACATCTTTAAAGCCACATTTCTCTAGCCAAACTTTTAGCATTTTTGCCGATGGAATAAAATACACATTACGCATTTGCGCATAACGTTCACCAGGGATCAGGCATTGGAATTCATCACCATCCACAACGAGGCTTTCTAATATTAACTCACCGCCCGAAACTAATTGATTTTTTAATTGCCATAAATGATCAAGTGGTGAACGACGATGATAAAGTACACCCATTGAAAATACGGTATCAAAGGCTTTTAATTCCGGCATTTGTTCAATACCAACAGGAATTAAATGTGCACGTTGATCATTCCCTAATAATTTTCTGACGGCTTCAAATTGGCATAAAAAAAGTTGAGTAGGATCGATTCCCACAACAAACTGAGCACCTTCACCTAGCATTCGCCACATGTGATAGCCACTGCCACAACCGACATCTAATACTAAACGGCCTTCAAGAGGAGAAAGGTGAGGTAAAACACGATCCCATTTCCAATCTGAACGCCACTCTGTATCAATATCGACCCCATAAAGAGAGAATGGGCCTTTTCGCCATGGCATTAAGGATTTCAGAATATTATTTAAACCCAGTTGTTCGCCAGCACTTAATGAAGGTGTTTTATTGGCAATCACTCCATTTTTTAAATCAAGTTCTGTAGGGGTTATTTCGGGCAAACCATCGAGCATTCTTTCCCATGAAGAAAAGTGACCGTGTAACGCATTTGAGCGCCATTCTGATAATTGAGCAGGTAAAGTATCTAACCAATGAAATAAGCGCTCATCTTGCGCAATAAGTTGATAGAACGAGCCAAAATTAATCATTAGTTATTGCCTTTAATCGCTAAAAGAGAGCCGAAATTAAAACATTGGAACCAAACTTCTGCATGAGGGAAGCCAGCATTATGCAAGCGAGTTTTATGGGTTTCAACAGAGTCTGTCAGCATAACATTTTCTAACATGCTACGTTTTTGGCTAATTTCTAATTCGCTGTAACCGTTAGCACGTTTGAAATCATGGTGCATATTAAACAACAATTCACCAATTTCTTTATCTTCAAAACTGAATTTTTCAGAAAGTACTAACACACCACCAGGGTTAAGGCCTTGGTAAATGCGGTTTAATAATATTTGGCGATCACTTGGTGCTAAGAATTGTAAGGTAAAGTTAAGCACGACCATTGAAGCATTATTGATCTCAATGTCAAGAATATCCCCCTCAATAATATCGACGGGGGTATCTGCTTTATAGGCATCAATATGGCGTTGACAACGTTCTATCATAGCCGGTGAATTATCAACACCAATAATTTTGCAGCCTGTTACATCAATATTACGACGCATAGAAAGGGTTGCTGCACCTAAAGAACAGCCTAAATCATAGACTTGACTATTGGGCGTAACAAAGCGGCCGGCAAGCATACCAATCATGGAGATGATATTTGAGTAACCGGGTACTGAGCGTTTTATCATATCCGGAAACACTTCGGCGACTTTTTCATCAAAGCGCCAGTCACCAAGGTTAGCAATAGGTGTCGCAAATAAGCTGTCTTGTTGTGATGATTTTGAATTCGACATAACTGAAATAGGTTTAAAGAATAAAAGAAGCACGCATTCTACCAGAAGCGACGGTGCTCACAAAGTTGCATTATTTAGAAAGAAATTGGGAAAAATAAATAAACCTTTTTGATACCTTGCCGTTATTAGACACAACAGCAAGGATGTCAGTTTTGATCATGGATGATCATGTTATTTCCACGAGGACTTAGTAATAAAAGGAAAAGATTTGTATCCAAGGAAGGAAATAAATATTAGCAATGATCATCAATATCATTGATAAGTAAGTGGCTGCCATTCCTGAACGACGCCAGCTAAGTTCACGATGTTTTAATCCATAAGAGTGTAAAAAGCGACCTACGATTAAAATTGAGCCACAGATGTGTACCATCCAAACAAAAGCACCATTCATTTCCATCACCAGCAATAAGATCATGGAAATGGGGATATATTCTACTGCATTGCCGTGAACACGGATGGCTGTTTGTAATTCATAAAAGCCACCATCGCCATAAGCAACCCGATATTGTGTTCTGAGTTTTACGACATTGAGGGACAATTTAATCAATAACAGTGCGCCCAGTATGATATAAAGCGAGCTAACCATCTTTTCTCCATTGCCAAAGCCAAAAAACGGCGAATTAATGATAAACCTCAAAGCGACTTCTGTCGCTATAAATAATTATTATTAATTAATTGTTTGGGGATTAGCAAATCCTTGAAAAGATGTATCATATAAACTAGGTCTATACTCTTATCTCCGGAAAGAATTTTCGTTATAATGTCTGCCTTTTTTTTGACACTACTCGAAAAAGACTATTGCCAAAATTTCCGCAGCAGAAAGCACAACAAGCTGAGTAAAAGGATATTGTATGCGTACTAATTATTGTGGGCAGTTGAATAGCGCCCATGTGGGCCAAAAAGTGACTCTTTGTGGTTGGGTTAACCGTCGCCGTGATTTAGGTGGGCTTATCTTTATTGATATGCGAGATCGCGAAGGTATTGTTCAAGTCTTCTTTGACCCAGAGCAGAAAGAGGCATTTTCTCAGGCTTCAGAACTGCGTAATGAATTTTGTATTCAAGTCACAGGAACAGTACGCGCTCGCCCTGATAGCCAAGTTAATAAAAATATGGCAACAGGTGAAATTGAGTTAGCGGCAGAATCTCTGTCTATTTTTAACCGTTCAGAGCCATTACCGTTAGATAGCAATCAAACAAATACTGAAGAGCGTCGTTTAACTTATCGTTATTTAGACCTGCGTCGCCCAGAAATGTCAGATCGCTTAAAAACCCGAGCTAAAATCACAAGCTTTGTTCGCCGTTTTATGGATGGTGAAGGTTTCCTTGATGTTGAAACCCCTATGCTGACAAAAGCGACACCAGAAGGTGCGCGTGACTATTTAGTACCAAGTCGTGTACACAAAGGTAAATTCTACGCATTACCACAATCACCACAGCTTTTTAAACAGCTGTTAATGATGTCTGGCTTTGATCGTTACTATCAAATCGTAAAATGCTTCCGCGATGAAGACTTACGTGCCGACCGTCAGCCTGAATTTACACAAATCGATGTTGAAACCTCTTTCATGAGTGCAGATCAAGTGCGCGAAGTGATGGAGCGTATGATCCACGCATTATGGTTGGATATTCTTAATGTCGATTTAGGTGCGTTCCCTGTCATGACCTTTGCTGAAGCAATGCGTCGTTATGGTTCAGACAAACCTGATTTACGTAACCCAATGGAACTCAAAGATATTGCTGATTTAGTCAAAGATGTTGAGTTCAGTGTGTTTGCACAAGCAGCCAACGATGAAAAATGCCGTGTTATTGCATTGCGTGTACCAGGTGGTGCATCATTAACCCGTAAAAATATCGATGAATATACCCAATTTGTTAGCATTTACGGCGCTAAAGGCCTTGCGTGGATGAAAGTCAACGAAAGTGCTAAAGGCATTGAAGGGGTACAAAGCCCAATTGCCAAATTCCTGACTAATGATGTTGTTAACGCTATTTTAGAAACAACGGGTGCAACGGATGGCGATTTAATCTTCTTTGGTGCGGGACGTAAAGGCACTATGAGTGATGCAATGGGGGCTCTGCGTTTGAAAGTGGGTCGTGATCTTGAACTGACTGACTTAAATGCATGGAAACCATTATGGGTTATCGATTTCCCAATGTTTGAAGAAGATGAAGAAACCGGTAGTTTAAGTGCAATGCACCATCCATTTACTTCACCAAAAGACTTATCACCAGCTGAATTGACTGCACACCCAGTCGGTGCTGTGGCAAATGCGTATGATATGGTTATTAATGGTTATGAGGTAGGTGGCGGTTCAGTACGTATTCACCGTAATGAAATGCAACAAGCGGTATTTGGTATTTTAGGTATTGCACCGAATGAGCAACAAGAGAAATTTGGTTTCTTATTAGAAGCTCTTAAATTTGGTACGCCACCACATGCAGGTTTAGCCTTTGGTTTAGACCGTTTAGTGATGTTGTTAACGGGTACTGATAACATTCGTGATGTTATTGCATTCCCTAAAACAACAGCTGCCGCGTGTTTAATGACTAATGCACCAAGCTTTGCTAATGAAGATGCTTTAAAAGAGTTAGCGATTGCAGTAACTCAAAAAGAAGTTAGCGAAGATAAAGAGTAAATGATGAAATATAAGCGCCCGATATCCGTTTTAGTTGTTATTTATGCAAAAGAGAGTAAACGGGTGCTTATGCTAAAGCGTCGAGATGATCCTGATTTCTGGCAATCTGTGACTGGCAGTTTAGAAGAGGGCGAAACCCCTTTTCAAACGGCGTTGCGTGAAGTGCAAGAAGAAGTTGGAATTGATATCATAAAAGAAAATCTTGAGTTGGTGGATTGCCATCGCTCAATTATTTTTGAAATTTTTGCACATTTTCGGCATCGTTATGCACCCGATGTTACTCATTGTCAGGAGCATTGGTTTACGTTAGCACTGCCCGCAGAGCGAGATATTGTGCTAACTGAGCATTCTCAATACCAATGGCTAGACGCGCCACTGGCGGCAAAACTAACAAAATCCGCCAGTAATCAGCAAGCGATTGAAGAATTTGTTATTTAATGATTAGACCACGTTTGGAGATATTTCATGGCAGGTCATAGTAAATGGGCCAATACAAAACACCGTAAAGCAGCGCAAGATGCGAAACGCGGTAAAATTTTCACTAAAATCATCCGTGAATTAGTTACAGCAGCACGTTTAGGTGGTGGTGATCCTGCAACTAACCCGCGTTTACGTGCGGCAGTTGATAAAGCATTATCAAACAACATGACTCGTGACACCTTAAACCGTGCGATTGCACGCGGTGTGGGTAATGATGAAAATGATAATATGGAAACTATCATCTATGAAGGCTATGGCCCTGCGGGTACTGCTGTGATGGTTGAATGCTTAAGTGATAATCGTAACCGTACTGTTTCCGATGTTCGCCATGCATTTACCAAAACAGGTGGTAACTTAGGAACGGATGGTTCAGTTTCTTATCTTTTCACCAAAAAAGGTGTTATTTCTTACGCACCGGGTGTTGATGAAGATGCTGTTATGGAAGCGGCGTTAGAAGCAGGTGCGGATGACGTTGAAACTTATGATGATGGCGCTATTGATGTATACACCACACCAGAATCTTTTGGTGAAGTAAAAGATGCGATGGATGCAGCAGGTTTTGTTGCTGAGTCAGCCGAAGTTTCAATGATCCCATCGACTAAAGCAGAATTAGATATTGAAACTGCACCAAAATTAATGCGTCTTATTGATATGTTAGAAGACAGTGATGATGTACAAGAAGTGTATCACAACGGTGATATCTCAGATGAAGTTGCAAAACAACTGGAAGATATCCTGTAATCGTTCTAACGATTATCGAAAATAACGGTGTTTAACGCTGTTATTAAAAGTGCGAAGAGAAGAGCAGAGCAGACTTTTTTGCTCTTTTCTCTCGCCATCGACCATATCGGCAACAGGAATTGATATGGCTATCATTCTAGGTATAGACCCCGGTTCACGTGTTACAGGCTATGGCGTAATTCGACAGCAAGGGCGACAACTTATCTATTTGGGAAGTGGTTGTATTCGCACACAAGTTCCCGACCTTCCTAATCGACTTAAACGTATTTATGCTGGTGTCAGCGAAATCATTACTCAATTTTCGCCAGATGTGTTTGCGGTTGAACAAGTATTTATGGCTAAAAATGCCGATTCTGCACTTAAACTTGGGCAAGCGCGTGGTGTAGCAATACTTGCTGCCGTTAATAACGATCTTCCTGTTTTTGAATATGCCGCTCGTCAAGTCAAACAGACCGTTGTGGGTACGGGTGCAGCCGAAAAAAGCCAAGTACAGCATATGGTGCGTTCAATATTAAAATTATCTGCCGCACCACAATCAGATGCTGCCGATGCGTTGGCGATTGCAATTACACATTGTCACTTTAACCAAAATTTATTACGTGTGGGTGATCCGCGTCTGGTTTTAACGCGAGGTCGGTTAAGATAAGTTGTTATCTTGGTAAATGTCTTTGGTTTTTCACAAGCTGGATATACGTCCAGCTTTTTTTATGTTATAAACTTGACGTAATTATTTTTGCGGAGGCGTTAGGGTGATAGGTCGTATCAGAGGAATTATTCTTGAAAAACAGCCACCAGTGGTGCTAATCGAGGCAGGTAATGGTGTGGGTTATGAAATCAATATGCCAATGACCTGTTTTTATGAACTGCCTGATATTGGCCAAGAAGCCATTATCTATACGCAATTTATCGTACGTGAAGATGCTCAATTACTTTATGGCTTTAACCAAAAACAAGAGCGTGCACTCTTTCGTGAATTAATTAAAGTCAATGGCGTCGGCCCAAAACTGGCACTCGCTATTTTATCGGGTATGTCGGCTCGTCAATTTGTGAGCGCGATTGAAAATGAATCTATCTCTTCATTAGTAAAATTACCGGGTGTCGGTAAGAAAACAGCCGAGCGTTTAGTGGTTGAAATGAAAGATCGTTTTAAAGGCCTTAATGGTGATTTATTCGAAAATAGTGATATCGAGTTACCAGAAAGCACTCCATCTAAAGCACCAAAAGCGGCTGATATTGAAGCCGAAGCCTCTGCTGCATTAATCGCGTTAGGCTATAAACCACAAGAAGCTGCAAAAATGATCAGCAAAGTGGCAAAACTGGGTACAGATAGTGAGACGCTTATCAGAGAAGCGTTACGCGCGGCTATTTAGGAGTAACACATTGTGATTGAAGCAGATCGCCTGATTTCAGCAGAAATTCAACAACCTGAAGAAGAAATTATTGATAGGGCTATTCGCCCTAAATTTCTTGCCGAATATGTTGGGCAACCGCAAGTTCGAGAACAAATGGAGATTTTTATTCAGGCGGCTAAATTGCGTCATGATGCACTCGATCATTTGCTAATCTTCGGACCTCCCGGATTAGGTAAAACCACATTGGCGAATATTATTGCTAATGAAATGGGGGTTAATTTACGTACGACATCAGGCCCTGTACTTGAAAAAGCGGGTGATCTCGCGGCTATGCTAACTAACCTTGAGCCTCACGACGTATTATTTATTGATGAAATTCATCGTCTTTCACCTGTTGTCGAAGAAATTCTTTACCCAGCAATGGAAGATTATCAACTTGATATCATGATTGGTGAGGGGCCTGCGGCTCGTTCAATTAAAATTGACTTACCTCCATTTACCTTAGTAGGCGCAACTACAAGAGCGGGCTCTTTAACATCGCCATTGCGTGACCGTTTTGGTATTGTTCAACGTCTCGAGTTTTATCATGTTGACGATCTTCAACACATTGTTTCTCGTAGTGCTAGTTTTATGGGACTAGAGATGACAGATGAGGGGGCTCGTCAAATTGCTATGCGTTCACGAGGCACTCCGCGCATTACTAACCGATTGTTACGCCGTGTGAGAGACTTTGCCCAAGTAAAAGGCAATGGTGCTATTGATGAAGAGATTGCTTCTAAAGCGCTTGATATGTTGAATGTGGATGCGGCAGGTTTTGATTATTTAGATCGTAAACTCCTTTTCGCCATTATTGATAAATTTATGGGTGGCCCAGTAGGATTAGATAACCTTGCGGCTGCTATTGGTGAAGAGCGTGAAACCATAGAAGACGTATTAGAGCCTTATTTAATTCAGCAAGGTTTTATTCAGCGCACACCACGAGGCCGAGTTGCTACTAATCACGCCTATCGCCATTTTAATCGTATTGTAGAAGAGCCTTAATATTTATATCTGTATGAGGTTGAAGGTGATTTAAATGATAGAACTGACTCGAGGCAATCTTTTAATGGAACCCTTAACGGATGTTAGTGTGCTAATTTATGCTCCTATAGATGAAACAGAATTAAGTAAAAAATAGAAATATTAGTTTTCAGATAATTAATGAAAAAAGATAAAAATAAACCCCAATAACATAGCGTTGTTGGGGTTTATTTATCTAACAGGCTGGAAATATTACTGTTTAGTTGGTGCAAATAAACTTAAGATAAATAGACAACTCGCCGCTAAAACCACAGAAGGGCCTGCTGGAGTGTCATAGAAAGCAGAGAAGGTTAAACCGCCAGTAATTGCCAGCATACCAACAGCGATTGCAATCAGAGCCATTTGTTCTGGTGAGCGCGCAAAACGACGTGCCGTTGCGGCAGGAATAATGAGCAGTGAGGTGATAATTAATGCTCCAACAAATTTCATGGCTAAACCAATGGTTAGTGCAGTGATCATCATTAGTTTTAAGCGTTCTCGCTGAATATTTACACCATCAACAAATGCCATATCTTGATTAATTGTCATGGAAAGCAATGGACGCCATGAACGGATAATCACACATAAAACAATTACAACGCCAATAAAAATACTAATGACATCTTGATAGTTAACTGAGAGCAAATCACCAAATAGGTATGCCATTAAATCAACGCGCACATTGGACATTAAACTCACAACCACAAGCCCTAAAGAAAGCGCACTGTGTGCCATGATCCCTAAAAGAGTATCAACAGAAAGTTGAGGTTTTAATTCTAACCACACTAATAAAATAGCAAGAAGAAGTGTGACGGCAATAACAGCATAAAAAGGCTCGATATTAAACAGCAAACCAAAAGCAACACCAAGTAGTGAGGCGTGTGCTAGTGTATCACCAAAATAAGACATACGGCGCCAAACGACAAAAGAGCCCAAAGGGCCTGCCGCCATTGCTAAGAGCATACCGGCAATCCAACCCGGTAACAGCAACTCAATCATGACGACACTCCTTACTATGCTGATGATGATGACGATAAATACCAAGTTGCTCAGCACCACGACTTCCAAACATGGCAATAAATTCAGGGTGTGAAGAAACAACGTCAGGTGTGCCCGAACAGCAAATATGACCATTTAAACAGAGCACTTCGTCTGTTTTTGCCATCACAAGATGAAGATCATGAGAAACCATCAAGATGGCACAACCTAATTCATGGCGGAGCTGATTAATTAAATCATAAAGTGCTAATTGACCATTAACATCAACACCTTGGGTGGGTTCATCTAAAACTAAAAGTTGAGGTTGATTAAGTAATGCTCTTGCTAACAATACACGTTGAGACTCACCACCAGAAAGTTTCTGCATAGGTTGATCAATTAATTTAGCCGCATTAACTCGTTCTAAAGCGGGGAGAATATCTTTATTATGGACACCCGGTTTTAGTGTCATAAAACGTTTAACGGTGAGTGGCATGGTTGGCTCAAGATAAAGTTTTTGTGGCACATAACCTACTCGTAGCGCGTTTTGACGCTCAACTTTTCCTGAGGTTGGATTTAATAAACCAAGAACTAAACGGATAACTGTAGATTTACCGGCACCATTAGGGCCAAGTAAAGTAAGAATACGGCCTGCTTTTAGATTAAAAGAGATATCTTTTAAAATTTCTCTTTCACCAAAAGAAACACAAACCGATTTTAAACAAATCAAGTCAGACATAAAATTAGCACTTGCAGAATCATTGAAACGTTATAATATAACATTCCCAATGATGATTCACGAGAATTCTTCCTATGTTACATAAAAACAACAAATTTGCGCATCGTTTTTTATTGAAATCATTTTTAACGACAGCGATGATAAGCTCATTCAGTGCTTCAGTGCAGGCTGATGTCGTCGTTTCCATTAGGCCATTAGGATTTATTGCGGCAGCTATCGCTGATGGGGTAACACCAACAGAAGTTTTATTGCCAGATGGGGCATCTCCACACGATTATGCATTAAAACCTTCTGATTTGAAAAAAATCACCTCCGCAGACCTGATGGTATGGGTGGGGCCTGATATGGAAGTGTTTTTAGATAAGCCATTAAATAGGCTTACTGACAATCATAAGTTGGCTTTAACGGAAACTAAAGAAATAAAGTCGCTTTTATTGAAAGATGAAGGTGACAATGTGCATAAACATGAGGAAAATCACGAACATCATTCTCACGGTGATTATAATATGCACATCTGGTTATCACCAGAAATTGCGTTGTCGTCTGCAAAACAGATCCACGAAAGGTTAATTACACTCTATCCAGATAAAAAAGAACTTCTGGACGTAAACCTAGGTAAATTCAGCGAACAACTCAAGCAAACTGATAAGAATCTTGTTAATATTCTGTCGCCTGTGAGAAATAAGGGTTATTTTGTCTTTCATGATGCTTATGGCTACTTCGAAAAACATTATAATTTAAAGCCGTTAGGTCATTTTACTATCAACCCTGAAATACAGCCGGGTGCACAGAAATTACATCAAATACGAACACAGTTGGTTGAGCAAAAAGCAACCTGCATTTTTGCTGAGCCACAATTTAGGCCGACGGTAATAGAAACAGTGGCGAAAGGCACTGGGGTTAAAATGGGTGTATTAGATCCCCTAGGAAGTGGGATTGCTCTGACTCAAGAGAGCTATATAAAATTCCTTACCCAACTAGCTAACCAATATGCGAGCTGCCTGAATGAAACACAATAAGGAATTAATAACGTGCAGCAGAAGAAATCCATTGCACAGGTATATTTAAGTTTACCACTCCCACATAAAATCATGCTTGGTTCATTAACTGCAGCAACACTGGCCGTCGCAATTTGGCGACCAGTGGTTCTTCAAAATGAGCAAAACCGAGAAGTTCCTGTCAGTATTCAAATGCCTTCCGCAGTACAAAGTGAAAATACAGATGACATTATCACTGACAGTAGTGATCAACTTACTGATGAAGGGTTGGTTGGTGCGGAAGATGGTACAGATACAAGCACTGCAGTTGCACAAGTCCCTCATACTTATATTGTCTCTAGTGGTGATTCACTAAGTTCAATATTGACTCAGTTTGGTATTGATTCTTCTGATATCGCAGCTATTTCTAATCAAAATAAAGATCTCAGAAATCTCAAGATTGGACAATCAATTAGCTGGGAACTTGATGATAATGGGTTGCTTCAAGAATTAAACTGGGGTGTTTCTCGTCGTGAAACTCGCGTTTATACCCGAACAGAAACGGGTTTTAAAGAAACCAAAGAGTTCCAAAAAGGGGAATGGAAAAACAGCGTTACCAGCGGTGTTATTCGTGGTAGTTTCTCTGTTAGCGCAACAAATGCAGGTTTAACTAATTCAGAAGCTCGTGCAGTGACTAAAGCATTGCAATGGCAAGTAGACTTTAAAAAACTACAAAGTGGCGATCAATTTGCTGCACTTTTTTCTCGTGAAGTGCTTGATGGTCGTACAGAGCAAAGTGAACTTATTGGTGTGCGTTTACGTAGTGCCGGTAAAGATTATTATGCATTCCTTGCTGAAGATGGTCGTTTTTACGATAGCCAAGCTGGTGGATTAGAGCGTGGATTTATGCGCTTCCCAACAGTGAAGCAGTTTAGAGTTTCCTCTCAATTTAATCCTCGTCGTATTAATCCTGTTACGGGACGTTTAGCTGCTCATAAAGGTGTCGATTTTGCTATGCCAGTAGGAACCCCCGTATTAGCAACAGGGGATGGTGAAGTTATTGTTGCGAAATACAGTGGTGCTGCGGGTAACTTTATCGCTATTCGTCATGGCAGCCAATACACGACACGTTATATGCATTTACGTCAATTATTAGTAAAACCTGGGCAACGTGTTAAACGTGGCGATAGAATTGCCTTATCAGGGAATACCGGTCGTTCTACTGGGCCTCATTTGCACTATGAGCTGTGGATCAACCAACAAGCAGTCAATCCACTAACGGCAACGTTGCCTCGAGCTGATGGTTTAACGGGTAAAGATAAACAAGAATATCTTGCTAAAGTAAAAGAGATTAAACCTCAATTAGTGCTAGCTGATTGACAATAAACATGATTTTAAAGACATAAAAGCGGATGATTGATATCATCCGTTTTTGTTTTAATGTTTTTTACGCCTATTTAGGGTATCAATTCAGAGAGTTATCTGATGAATAAAGAAAAAGATACAGATAGCAAAGCGGGTTATGTACCCACTTTTCACTGTGCTTATTTGCATCCTCGTCATTGGGGAACATGGTTAGGTGCAGGTGTATTAAGTGTTTTAGCTTATATGCCAGTAAAGTGGCGTGATCCATTTCTTGCTGCTATTGGTCGTTTTGTTGGACGTAAAGCGAAAAGCGCAAGACGTCGTGCAGATATCAACTTGAGATACTGTTTTCCAACATGGAATAAAACGCAGCGTGAAAATGTACTCGACAGCATGTTTGAAACTGCACCTCAATCCTTTGTGATGTTGGCAGAGCTTTGTTTAAGAGGGCCTGAGCACATATTAAAACGAACAAGCTGGCAGGGCTTAGAGATCATCGAACGTTTTAAAGAGCAAGGCCGTAATGTTATTTTTATGGTGCCTCATGGCTGGGCAGTAGATATTCCTGCCATGTTATTAGCCGCTAAAGGCCAGCAAATGGCGGCGATGTTTCACCACCAAAAAGATCCCGTGGCTGATTATTTATGGAATAAAGCCCGTCATCATTTTGACGGTCGATTACATTCTCGCGAAGCAGGTATTAAGCCTTTTATTTCTTCTGTGCGACAAGGTTACTGGGGCTATTATTTGCCAGATCAAGATCATGGCGCAGAGCATAGTCAATTTGTGGATTTTTTCGGCACCTATAAAGCGACATTACCTGCGATTGGGCGGTTAATGAAAGTATGCCGAGCAGCTATTGTACCGTTGTTTCCAGTGTATTGTCATAAAACACATCAGCTTCACATTATTATTCGTGAACCAATGGATGATATTGAAGATAAAGATGATACGTACATTGCACGCAGAATGAATGAAGAGTTAGAAGCACTCGTGACACCGACACCAGAGCAATATACGTGGATCTTAAAATTACTGAAGACACGTAAAGAGGGCGAAATAGAGCCTTACGCTCGTGAAAATATATTGGATTAGTCAGCTAATAAGTCAATATAAAAACGGGCACTTAATTAAGTGCCCGTTTTGCTATTAAGATTGACAACTCGGTATTATTCAACAGTCAAAATACGGCATGTATTAGTGCTGCCGATTGTACCCATTTGGTCACCTTGAGTGACTAACACTAAATCACCTGAGACTAAGAAACCCTTATCACGTAAACGACCTATTGCTTCATTAGCCGCAGCAATACCATCAGTATGCGTACTACAATAAACAGGGGTCACGCCACGATAAAGTGCCGTTTGGTTTAATGTTTTCTCATGGCGAGACATTGAGAAAATAGGTAAACCAGTACTGATACGAGACATCATGCGTGCAGTACGACCTGATTCTGTCATCGCAATAATAGCATTAACGCCTTTCATATGGTTAGCAGCATACATGGTAGACATCGCAATGGCTTCTTCCACGGTATCAAACACCATATCTAAGCGATGCTTAGAAACATTAGCCGCTGGCATTTTTTCAGCACCTAAGCAGACCTGTGCCATTGAAGCGACTGTTTCTGCTGGATATTGTCCTGCTGCAGTTTCTGCCGAAAGCATAACGGCATCAGTACCATCTAATACGGCGTTAGCAACATCCATTACTTCGGCACGGGTTGGCATTGGATTTGTTATCATTGACTCCATCATTTGAGTGGCAGTGATAACGACCCGATTAAGCTGACGAGCACGACGAATTAATTTTTTCTGTACGCCAACTAACTCAGGATCACCTATTTCAACGCCTAAATCGCCACGCGCAACCATAACTACATCCGAAGCAAGGATGATTTCATCAATGATTTCATCATTAGCAACTGCTTCAGCGCGCTCTACTTTTGAAACTATTTGGCATTCACAGCCTGCATCACGAGCTAAACGGCGAGCAAGGTTAAGATCTTCGCCCGTTCTTGGGAATGAAACAGCAAGGTAATCAACACCGATTTTTGCAGCGGTGATAATATCTTGCTTATCTTTTTCTGTTAATGCATCAGCAGAGAGGCCTCCACCGAGCTTATTAATGCCTTTATTGTTAGATAATGGGCCTCCGACAGTCACTTCAGTAAAGACTTTTAAACCATCTACTTTGAGGACTTTTAACTGAACTCGACCATCATCGAGAAGTAAAATATCACCTGGAACTACATCGGCTGGTAAGCCTTTATAATCAATACCCACTTGATTTTGATTACCTTCGCCTTTTTCGAGCGCTGCATCAAGTAAGAATTTATCACCGACATTCAGGAAAACTTTTCCATCTTTAAAGGTAGATACACGGATTTTAGGGCCTTGTAAATCCCCAAGAATAGCAACATGGCGACCTAATCTTGCAGCAATTTCACGCGTACGATTTGCGCGAGCAAGATGATCTTCCGCAGAACCATGAGAGAAATTTAATCGAACAACATTCGCACCAGCAATAATAATTTTTTCTAGGTTATTATCACGATCTGTTGCTGGGCCTAAGGTGGTAACAATTTTTGTTCTTCTGAGCCGTCTGGACATGTATTACTCCGTTGACCTTGAACGAAAGGTGTTGGCAATTGGATAAAACAGAAATCAGACTGTGTTTTGCCCAATATGTTAAGTGAAACGCTTCAAGCTAATTGCAACATACACTACTGTTTTCAGTATATGCGAGAGTTAGCTCGCAGATATGCTACCATTTTTCAAAAAGTTATCTAGTCAGGGGCACAATCGTAAGTGTGACAATACTAACAGAATAATTAAAAACGGTTACTTATCAAACCGTGAATCACGTAAAGCTTCTTTGACGCGCTTCAAGTTATCTCTGAATTTTGGTCCTCGGCGTAAAATAAATCCTGTTGCGAGAACATCAATAATAGTGAGTTGTGCAAGGCGAGAGATCATTGGCATGTAGATATCAGTATCTTCAGGCACATCAAGTAAAATAGGGAGGGTGGCTTCAGAGGCTAAAAGTGAGCCAGGTGTCGTAATAGCAATTACTGCGGCATCGTTTTCACGCGCAATTTTAGCTATTTCAATGAGATTTTTAGTGCGTCCTGTATGGGAAATAACAACGACCACATCACCATCAGTGCTATTTATGCAACTCATACGTTGCATAACAACGTCATCAAAGTAAGTGACAGGAATATTAAAACGAGAAAACTTATTCATGGCATCGTGAGCTACCGCCGCTGATGCGCCTAAGCCAAAAAAAGAGATTTTCTTAGCTTGCGTCAAAATATCAACTGCACGATTGATTGCGGCGATATCAATATTATTTTTAACGTCCTCAAGTCCCGCCATTGCAGATTCAAAAATTTTATTGGTATAAGAAGAGACCGTATCGGAATCATCAATATTACGATTTACATAAGGCGTGCCGTTAGCAATGCTTTGTGCTAATTGTAATTTGAAATCAGGAAATCCTTTTGTTGCCATGCGTCGGCAAAATCGATTAACAGTCGGTTCACTGACATCAGCCGTTTTAGCCATTAAGGCAATACTTGAATGGATAACTGTTTGTGGCGCAGTTAAAACAGCCTCGGCGACTTTTTTTTCTGATTTACTCAAGATGTCCAGATTAGACTGAACCCTTTCCAATATATTCATTAAATATACAGATCCTTGGCTTTGCCAATTTCAATAAAAGGAGAAATCTATAACGGTTTTATGAAAATATACTACGCAAAGAACAAGGCTTGCAGTGTAAACCATCGGTAAACAGGGCTTTTTTCGTTAAAGTATGACGTGTGTCTAACTTTCAATACTGAAAACAAGAAACAAAACTGTAGTAAAGTTACAAGAAAATATAAAAACATGGGTCATAAAATGAAGCATTACAATATGTGTGGTAAGTTAGAGACTAAAATGTGCAAGTGTATTTACTGAATACATCCAAAAGAGTACATTAATACAAAATTCTGTAACAAAATTACAAAATCTCATCATGAGGAGACGTTCTATGGCAGCGATATCGACTGCTCAGGCTTGTGATCTGGTTATCTTCGGTACGAAAGGGGATCTAGCACGCCGTAAGCTCATTCCATCATTATATCAATTGGAAAAAGCAGGATATATTCACCCTGACTCTCGTATTATTGGTGTCGGCCGTGCTGATTGGGATGTTGAGGCATATAAAAATGTCGCTCATGAAGCGTTAAAAACCTTTTTAAAAGAAGAAATTAATCCTGAAATTTGGCAACGTTTAAGTGATCGTCTCGATTTTTGTAATCTTGATGTCAATGAAACAGACCATTTTATTGAATTATCAAAACACCTAAAACAAGATAAGTTACCTGCTATCTACTATTTTGCGATGCCACCTAGTACCTTTAGTGCAATGTGTCAGGGATTAGGTCATGCAAAATTAAATAAAGAGCCAAACCGCGTCGTAATGGAAAAACCATTAGGGACAGATTTAGCCTCTTCAGTTTCTATTAATGATAGTGTGGCAAAATACTTTAAAGAGAGCCAAATTTATCGTATTGACCACTATTTAGGTAAAGAAACGGTATTAAACCTTCTAGCTCTTCGTTTTGCCAATTCCCTTTTTGTTAACAACTGGGACAATAAAACGATTGATCATGTCCAAATTACAGTTGCAGAAGAAGTGGGTATTGAAGGGCGTTGGGGATATTTTGATCAAGCAGGTCAAATGCGTGATATGGTGCAAAATCACCTATTACAAATCCTAACTATGATTGCGATGTCTCCACCAGCTGATTTAACTGCTGACAGTATTCGTCAAGAAAAAGTGAAAGTTTTACGTTCATTACGCCGTATTGATAACACAAATATTCGCGAAAAAACGGTTCGTGGACAATATACTGGCGGCTTTGTACAGGGTAAAAAAGTACCCGGTTATCTTGATGAAGAAGGTGCCAATAAAACCAGCAATACAGAAACATTTGTGGCAATTCGTGCTGATATCGATAATTGGCGTTGGGCTGGTGTTCCGTTCTATTTAAGAACAGGTAAGCGTCTACCAAGTAAATGTTCAGAAGTTGTGGTTTATTTTAAAAAGCCTGCGCTGAATATTTTCAGTGAAACTTATCAAGAGTTACCACAAAATAAGCTGACTATACGTTTACAGCCAGATGAAGGGATCGATATCGAAGTGCTAAATAAAGCGCCAGGACTCGATCATAAACACCGTTTACAAACAACTAAGCTTGACTTGAGTTTCTCGGAAACATTCAATCAAACGCATTTAGCAGATGCTTACGAGCGTTTATTGTTAGAAGCCATGCGTGGCATTCAAGCGTTGTTCGTGCGTCGTGATGAAGTAGAAGAAGCATGGAAATGGGTTGATTCAATTATCAATGCATGGGAATGCGATAATGAGCTACCTAAGCCTTACCAAGCGGGTACATGGGGACCTGTTGCATCTGTAGCAATGATCACTCGTGATGGTCGTTCATGGAATGAAATTGAATAATTGGTTTTGATTGTCCATTCTCAAGAGAAAACACCCAGTTATGCTGGGTGTTTTTGTATCAGCTAAACACCTTTAAGCATAATTCCAGCAATTTAGATGAATAAAACTACTGAAGGAGCGTAAAACTGTTGACTAACTATGCAATCTGATTTTGGCTAGAAACTAAAACTTAAATAAAACCAATCAATTAACAAAAATATTTTGCGAAAAGGCATTGCTTTAAATAATTCGGCATGATAGAAATATGATGTAACATTTAACCATCTTATATGAGGGTTCGGAGTATATCGTGCGGATGGTCTGTGCGATGAAAGAATAAATAATCATGACTAGCGCCAAAAGCGTCAAAGTTAAACGTTCTACCTATAAGTTATTCCTTTCTGCTATTTTATCCAGCGAACACTACTGGTGTGGCGCATTATAGAAATCTCTCATCTTAATTCCTGACGCAATCAGGAAATGACGTTGCCTTAACGTTCGGCTTTTATTGCCGCCAGAAAGACTATCTACATATTCTCTATCTTCCTGCGCAAGAAACGTTTCGGCGTATTTCAAATGTGTATGAGAGATGAAAAATGATTTATTGGATATTTTTAGCATTAGCTATCGTTTGTGAAGTTATCGGTACTTTATCAATGAAGTACGCCAGTGTAAGCGGTGGTTACACCGGTATGATAGTGATGTGGTTAATGATTGCCACTTCCTATATCTTTTTAGCCATAGCCGTTAAGAAAGTGGCATTAGGTGTAGCATATGCACTATGGGAAGGTATTGGAATTGTCATTATTACGACATTCAGCGTTCTGTGGTTTGGTGAATCGCTGTCACCATTAAAATTAGGTGGTCTAGCGATGTTAATTGCAGGGATCACGCTTATCAAGTCAGGTACTAAAAAATCGACTGTTGCTAAGAAAACAACTGATTCGGTAAAAAGTATCGCCGGTAAAGCTAAGCACGTTGCCAGTGCTGTAAAAGGAGCAAATAAGCCAATTCCAGCTAATATCAAGGAGGCTTAATTATGTTAGCTCAATTTGAATGGTGG
Organism: Proteus penneri; assembly: GCF_022369495.1. Taxonomy (NCBI): domain Bacteria; kingdom Pseudomonadati; phylum Pseudomonadota; class Gammaproteobacteria; order Enterobacterales; family Morganellaceae; genus Proteus; species Proteus penneri. The sequence goes on along the minus strand of NZ_CP059690.1, from coordinate 1,541,771 downwards.
CATGGTGCATTCCTAATACTTGCCGTAGTGCTTGAGATTGTTGCGAATATATTCTTAAAAATGTCTAACGGCTTTAGCCGAATGGGATTAGGAATATTATCACTGGTTTGTGTGTTAGGTGCCTTTAGTGCGCTGGCAATGGCTGTTAAAGGGATAGAGCTTTCAGTTGCTTATGCACTTTGGGGGGCATTCGGAATTATTGCAACTATCGCCGCCGGTTGGATTTTATTTAATCAACGACTCAATTATAAAGGATGGGGTGGAATTATATTATTACTGGTTGGGATGGTAATGATTAAATTTGCCTAAATCTAACTAACTTAATGAGTGAGATATTGATAAAATAAAAAATCTAATTATCACAGCAAAATAAGTGACATTAAAAAGCTGAGTTCTTATGAATTCAGCTTTTTGGGTTCCACTTTTTAAAATAATTAAAACTGATAGTTAAAATATTTGTTATTTCTCAGCCATAATAAATATTGAATTTTTAAAATAAAATAGTTTTTCTATCTTAAATAATAATAAATGAGCAGAAAATTTTTCATGGAAAAACTCTATTGCTATTATTTTATTATTGGTGTTATTTTTTACTGATAAAATTAAAAAGATAGGAATAGAGATGAAACGGATATTAGTTGCAGGTGCAACGGGTTATTTAGGGCGATTTCTTGTACAAGCATTAAAAACTCAAGGTTATTGGGTGCGTATTCTAGTCAGAAATCACTCTCAAACAACGCTGTTTACTGATGTTGATGATATTTTTATTGGTGAGATAACAAAGCCTGAACAATTAAAAAATAGTACAAAAGATATTGATTGTGTTATTTCAACAGTAGGGATCACTCGACAAAAAGAGGGGTTAACCTATATGGATGTGGATTATCAAGCCAATGTAAATCTGTTAGATGAAGCAATAAAATCACAAGTTAAACAGTTTATTTATATTTCAGCGATCGATGGTGATAAATATCGGCAGTTAAAGATTTTTGAAGCTAAAGAACGGTTTGTTGATAAATTAAAACAATCTACATTATCTTATTGTGTTATTCGACCTAATGGCTATTTTAGTGATATGGGTGACTTTTTACATATGGCGACTTCAAATCGAGTTTATTTATTTGGCTCTGGTGAACAGCAAATTAATCCTATTTCTGGAAAAGATTTAGCACAATTTATCATTAAAATGATTGGACATAATACAAAAGAAATTTCCGTCGGTGGACCTGATATTTTATCATTAAATCAAATTGCTGAACTGGCAGGTGTAGCATTAAATAAAAAAATAAAGATCATCCATTTGCCTGATGCATTAAGAAAGATGACTATTTTTATATTGCGCCATGTTACTTCTCAAAAATTTTATGGGCCTTTTGAGTTTTTCTTAACATTTATGGGTACGAGCCATATTGGTGAAGTGTATGGTGATGATCATTTATCAGACTACTATCTTGATTTAGCCAATAAGTTTAATTCAAAAAAATAAGCACCCATAAAATTGGGTGCTAAGTATAGTGTGGTTATAGTGCTGCAATAATTTTAATTTCGACTTTATACTCAGGGTGCATTAATTGTGCTTGCACAGTACAACGTACAGGCGCACTACCTTTAGCAACCCAAGCATCCCATGCTTGATTCATACCTTCAAAATCGGCTTTATCAGCTAAAAAGATTGTCGCATCAAGAATTTTAGTTTTATCAGAACCTACACGCTGTAACAAAACGTCAATTGCCGCTAATGTGTCTGCTGTTTGTTCAATTATATCGTCTGATAAATTTTCTGGCACTGCAGTGTAATAAATTGTGTCGTTATGAATTACCGCTTCGGACCAGCGATCTTCAGGGTCGATACGCTTAATTGTCATTATGATTTCTCCTTTGTATTAACGGCGTAGGTGGTACTTTAGGCTATCCACTGGCATAATTTACGTCTTATTTTATAAAAAGAGTATGCCTGTGTCAGACGATTTTGCAGAAAACGGGATTTTAACCCGCACTATTCCTGGATTTCATCCCCGTGAAGCTCAACGACAAATGGCGAAATCAATAACGGAAGTTATTGATAAGCAAGGTGTACTTATCGTTGAAGCGGGTACAGGTACAGGAAAAACATATGCTTATCTTGTGCCTGCGTTGCGTTCGGGTAAAAAAACCATTATCTCAACAGGTTCTAAAGCCTTACAAGATCAATTATATAGTCGAGATTTACCCACAATCATTGACGCGATTAATTATGATGGTAACACCGCGTTATTAAAAGGGCGCTCTAACTATCTCTGTTTAGAACGACTTGATCAGCAAATGCTTAGTGGTGGTGATCTTGAAGCCGAAGTTTTGTCTGATGTCATGTATGTACGACAATGGTCAACACAGACCGAAGATGGTGATGTTAGCCGTTGCCATAGTGTTGCGGAAGATAGCCGAGTTTGGCCCTTAGTCACGAGCACTAACGATAACTGTTTAGGAAGTGATTGTCCTCGCTATAAAGAGTGCTATGTTCTGAGCGCACGTAAAAAAGCAATGGATGCAGATATTGTCGTCGTCAATCACCATTTATTTATGGCGGATACGGTCGTTAAAGATACCGGTTTTGGTGAGCTAATTCCGGAAGCTGAAATTATGATTTTTGATGAAGCTCATCAAATTCCAGATATTGCTAGCCACTATTTTGGACAACAGCTTACCAGTAGACAGCTTCTTGATCTCGCCAGAGATATGACCGTGGCTTACCGTACAGAAGTCCGTGATCAAGCTCAGTTGCAAAAAAGTGCCGATCGATTAACTCAAATGGTAATGGATTTTCGTTTAGTATTAGGTGAAACAGGTTATCGAGGGAATTTACGTGAACTGCTACAAGGTGGTGAAACAAAACGTTTTCTTACGTTACTGGATGATGCTTTAGAACTGAGTTATGACGTAATGAAACTTTCGTTAGGGCGAAGCCAATTACTCGATAGTGCTTTTGAACGCGCCACCGTTTATCGCAATCGCTTAAAACGTCTGATTGATACCTCAATTCCGGGTTATAGCTACTGGTTTGAAAGTTACGGTCGCCATTTCTTACTGGCTATTACGCCACTTTCTGTCGCTGATAAATTTCGTGAATTAATTAAATCACATAAAAGCAGTTGGGTATTTACCTCGGCAACACTCTCTGTGAATGAGCAAATGTCTTATTACACAGATAGATTGGGCTTAGAAAATGCGACAACACTAATTTTAAACAGCCCGTTTGATTATCAACATCAAACATTACTCTGTGTACCACGTTATTTGCCACCATTAAATCAACCGTATACGGCGAAACGTTTAGCGACTATGCTAACGCCTGTTATTTTAAAAAACCAAGGTCGCTGTTTTTTTCTCTGTACTTCGCATGTCATGATGCGTGGACTTGCTGAAGAGTTTAAAGCCAGTTTGCCATTACCCGTATTGATGCAAGGTGAGATGAGCAAAACACAATTACTGCAAAAATTTGTCTCATCAGGAAATGCGCTTTTAGTTGCGACCCAAAGTTTTTGGGAAGGTGTTGATGTACGTGGCGATACACTGTCTTGTGTGATTATTGATAAATTACCCTTTACTGCACCTGATGATCCTTTATTAAGGGCTCGAATTGAAGATTGTGAGTTGCGGGGCGGAGATGCTTTTAGAGATGTCCAAATTCCTGATGCAGTCATTAGTTTAAAACAAGGTGTTGGACGATTAATTCGTGATGTGCACGATTATGGCGCAATTATAGTATGTGATGATAGATTGGTTTCTCGTGCATATGGCGAGGTTTTTTTAAGCAGTTTGCCTTCATCACCACGCACACGCTCACTCGAAAAAACAATGAAATTTTTGAGCCAACGCGCACAGCAGAATAAAATACAAGAAATATCGGATTCATAATAGCGATCGCACAGAATGTGTGTTTATTCTGTTGAACACTATTATGATATTATTCTTCCTCTTTTAATTATCGAATTTGCCGGAGTTATGGCGTGTCACTGCGAATTTTAGCAATTGATACTGCGACAGAATCTTGTTCAGTTGCAGTTTGGAATGAAGGCGTTGTTGCTTCACGTTTTGAGATTTCTCCTCGTGAACATACACAAAAGATTTTACCTATGGTGAAAAGCGCCTTAGAAGAAGCAAACATCACATTACAATCATTAGATGCACTTGCTTTTGGTCGAGGTCCAGGAAGTTTTACTGGCGTTCGTATTGGGGTGGGGGTTGCACAAGGTATTGCGTTAGGTGCTGAATTGCCAATGATTGGCATTTCATCACTTGCCACAATGGCTGAAGGTGTCTTTAGAACAACGGGTATTAAACAAGTTCTCGTAGCAATAGATGCGCGTATGGGTGAAATTTATTGCGCTCGATATCAGCGTAATGATGCAGGTGTTTGGGTGGGAGAAGACACTGAAGCGGTGATGAAACCTGAACAGTTTATTGAAACATTACAATCAACGATGGGAACATGGGCAATGGCAGGTACAGGCTGGCAAGCTTACCCTGATTTAAAAGAGACGCTGCCTTTTACTGTTGTTGAAACTGAAATTATGCTTCCTGCTGCACAAGATATGTTACCCCTTGCTGTAAACGCTTGGCATAAAGGTAAAGCAACGAAAGTTGAAGACGCTGAACCTGTTTATTTACGTAATGAAGTGACGTGGAAAAAACTGCCTGGCCGTGAATAAATTTATGAGTATCTATTAGACGCCTAAAAGTAAAGCTAAGCTATAATATTATTATAGAGTAACGTTAATATTGACTTGCAATGAGGTGGTTTATGAACAGACAATTAAACTACCGTTTGGTAAGCAAAGCGCTATTTCTATCTGGTGCTTTGTTTCTGGCGGGATGCGTCTCTATACCTGAATCAATAAAAGGTACATCAGCAACGCCTGTTACTGATTTAAATAGAGTTTTTGTTGCACCTGAGCTTTATATTGGTCAAGAAGGGCGTTTTGGCGGACGTGTGATTGATGTTAAAAATCTTCAATCATCAACACAGCTAGAGATTGCTGTTATGCCTCTTTCTCAATATGATGCTGCCCCCGAATTGCGACAGCCTTCTATTGGGCGCCTCTATGCTAATGTTATGCATTTCTTAGATCCTACCGATTATAAAAATCAGTATGTAACAGTTGTTGGTACTATCAAAGGTGTTGAATCAGGTAAAGTAGGTGAGGCCACTTATCCATTTTTACGTATAGATGTGACGGGTATGAAACGTTGGACACTGACACAGCAAGTCATTATGCCAGCACCTGTTATGACATGGGGATATTATGGAGATGGTCCATATTGGTGGGGTTATCACAATGGATATGGCGGTTATGGTGGATATCCATATGGAGCTGGTCAGGTTGTGCCCGTTTTAGAATAAAAATAGGGTATCAGGTTATATGACGATATAATATTTTATCTCTATTCGCGTGAAACGGTGTATAATCAACATCTATAATATATTAGGTAACTATCTAATAGCGTTATTAAAGTTGAATAAAAATAAAAGAGAGGGCGGTTTTGACCGCCTTCTTTTTTTGTTAATCTAAAAATAAAATATTTAGTGACACACTTCGCATCTTCACAACAGAAAATTGTTTGTGCTGGTAGGATGAGTTAATACTTTGTTAAAAAGAAACATAATATTAACCCAAGAAGTGCGATTAATCAGGAGTACTACTTTGGAAAAAGTCTGGCTTAAACGTTATCCGGCAGATGTTCCGGCTGAAATTGACCCGGACCGTTTTGCATCCCTTGCTGAGATGCTTGAAAACGCTGTCGCAAATTACGCAGATCAACCCGCCTTTATCAATATGGGCGAGGTCATGACTTATCGCAAACTTGAAGAGCGTAGCCGTGCATTTGCAGCATATCTGCAAAACGGCTTAGGATTAAAAAAAGGTGATCGTGTTGCCTTAATGATGCCTAATTTATTGCAATATCCTATCGCACTTTTCGGTATTCTTCGTGCAGGCATGGTTGTCGTAAACGTAAATCCACTTTACACGCCAAGAGAACTTGAACATCAGTTAAATGACAGCGGTGCAAGTGCTATTGTAATCGTTTCTAACTTTGCACATACGCTCGAAAAAATCGTATTTAATACCAATATTAAACACGTTATTTTGACCCGAATGGGTGATCAATTATCTCGCCCGAAAGCAACACTCGTTGATTTTGTTGTTAAGTACATCAAACGATTAGTACCTAAATATAATTTGCCTGATGCCATTTCATTTCGTAGAGCAATGCATTTTGGCTATCGTATGCAATATATTAAACCTGAAATTACAGGAGAAGATTTAGCCTTCTTACAATACACAGGTGGAACAACGGGAATAGCTAAAGGTGCGATGTTAACGCATCGCAATATGTTGGCAAACCTTGAGCAAGCAAAAGCGGCTTATGTCCCAGCACTAAATATAGGAAAAGAGCTGGTGGTTACAGCGTTACCGCTGTATCACGTTTTTGCTTTAACCGTAAACTGCCTACTCTTTATTGAAATTGGTGGTAAAAATTTACTTATTACCAATCCGCGTGATGTGAAAGGTACTGTTAAAGAACTAGGGCGTTACCCTGTCACGGCAATTACGGGTGTAAATACTTTATTTAATGCTTGGTTACACAACCCAGAATTCCGTCAGCTTGATTTCTCCAAACTAAACCTCTCTGTTGGCGGTGGTATGCCTGTACAAAGTAATGTTGCCAAAGAGTGGGAAGAGTTAACAGGTAAACATTTGTTAGAAGGTTATGGTTTGACTGAATGCTCTCCGTTAGTCACTGGTAACCCTTATAATCTGAAAAAATATAGTGGTAGCATTGGATTACCGGTACCTTCAACAGACGTTAAGTTTATTGATGATGAAGGTAACGAAGTTGACCGCACCGTAGGCGGTGAAATGTGGGTTCGTGGTCCTCAGGTCATGAAAGGTTATTGGAACCGTCCTGATGCAACTGATGAAGTTTTACATGATGGGTGGGTTGCGACTGGTGATATCGCTACAATGGATGATGAAGGCTTTATCCGCATCATTGATCGTAAAAAAGATATGATCTTAGTTTCCGGTTTTAATGTATATCCTAATGAAGTGGAAGAGGTTGTCTCTGCCCATCCTAAGGTTTTAGAATCGGCTGCGATTGGTGTACCAAGTAAAAACTCGGGTGAAACAGTTAAAGTTTTCATTGTGAAAAAAGATCCATCATTAACAGAAGATGAGATAAAAACACATTGTCGTCGTTACCTAACAGGTTACAAAGTACCTAAAATTATTGAGTTTCGTGATGAATTACCTAAATCAAATGTTGGTAAAATTTTACGCAGAGAGTTAAGAAATGAAGAAAAAGAGTTGAAAACCTCAACTGAATCTTGATACAACACTCAATAACCTTTTTCAATTTCGCCGGTTTATACCGGCGTTTTTGCGATTAAATAAAAAGTCATTAGACATAAAAATAAGAGAAACCTGTTTTGAATTATCAATTGATTACGACAGACACAGCACTAGATACCGCCTGTAAAGCCGCTTCAGAGGCTTCACAAATTGCTTTAGATACAGAGTTTGTCCGCATACGTACCTATTACCCACATCTTGGTTTGATCCAGATGTATGACGGTAAACAGATCTCTCTTATTGATCCATTAGCAATTAAGGATTGGACTCCTTTCGTTGAGCTATTAACAAACCAGGGTATTATGAAGTTTCTCCATGCTGGAAGTGAAGATCTTGAAGTCTTTTCTCACCAGTTTGGCTGTGTTCCAACACCGATGATAGACACTCAAGTGGTTGCTGCATTTTTAGGTCATCCCATTTCTTGTGGTTTTGCGACATTAGTTGAGAAATATGAAAGTGTTGCACTAGATAAAAGTGAATCCCGCACAGATTGGTTAGCGCGCCCTTTAACTGAAAAACAGTGTCAATATGCCAGTGGTGATGTTTTCTATTTGCTACCTTTAGCTGAAAAATTAATTAAAGAAGCTGAAGAAGCAGGCTATATGGATGCTATTGCAGATGAATGCGAAATGATTGCAGAACGTCGACAAGAAACTGTAGTACCTGAACTAGCCTACCGTGATATAAGCAATGCATGGCAATTAAAAGGTCAACAGCTAGCATGTTTACAAATGCTTGCCCAGTGGCGTTTAAATCAAGCTAAATCTCGTGATATGGCATTAAACTTCGTTGTAAGAGAAGAGCATTTATGGTCTGTTGCTCGTTATCTTCCTTCATCATTAGCAGAGCTAGATGCATTGTCGCTTTCAGGCCAAGAGATCCGTTGCCATGGTCGTCGTTTATTAGATTTTGTTGTTAAAGCTAAAGAAATTAAAGATGAAGATTGTCCAGAGCCTATTGGCAATTTAATCGAACAACCAAACTACAAAAAAGCGTTTAAAGCGATTAAAGCAGTTATTCAAGAAATTAGTGAAGATAAACGTTACAACCCTGAGCTGTTAGCGTCAAGAAGACAGATTAACCAATTATTGAGCATTCACTGGAAAATAAAAGAAGGGCAACCTGAGTTGATCTCACGCTGGCGTAAAGCCTTATTAGAAGAGAAAGTGACAGAAATTCTCGCGCAATATCCATAGTCTTACTCATTGTTTATTTTCTAATCCCTAATATCCTAAATAATATAGGGTTGCTAGTTCAATAAATAAACAATAATAAATAGGAGTCTCTTTTGAGGCTCTTATTTTTTGTACACGAAAAAACACCTAGAAAAAGTGAAGGCACTAAACAGGTTAAATAAATTATGCGTAAATAGAAGAGATGTTATTGCGAGATAACTTGCCTCCTTTGACTTATCACCAATGATGAAAATAGTAGCGAGATATAGCGCTATTTTCGCGTTCAGGTGAATTCAAATTGTATATAATTAAACACAGAGCCAATCAAATTAATTATAGTTCATGGTTGGCTCTGTGAATAATGACTTATATAAAGCGTAAAATATGATTTACTTTGTAGGTTCTTCACTCTCAGGTAAAGTCACATTGAGCTCTAATACAGAGATATCATCGCCTTTTTGTTCAAATTGAACTGAAAGCATATCTGGATCTATCTGTACATATTTACAGATGACACCTAATAAATCTCTTTTCATATCAGGTAAATAAGCTGGCTCGCTATCACCACGGCGACGTTCTGCTACGATAATTTGTAGACGCTCCTTGGCAATATTAGCTGTCGACTTTTTACGCGACAGGAAAAAATCTAGTAAAGCCATCTTTTACCCCCCAAAAAGGCGTTTCAGAAAGCCTTTTTTCTCTTCTTCAATAAAACGGAATGGATGTTCTTCCCCTAACAAACGATTTACTGTATCTGAATAGGCTTTACCTGCATCAGATTCGCCATCTAAAATAACAGGTTCACCTTGGTTAGATGAACGCAAAACAGATTGATCTTCTGGAATAACACCCAATAGTGGAATGCATAGAATTTCAAGGACATCTTCCATACTTAACATATCACCGCGGCTAACACGACCAGGATTATAACGAGTTAATAGCAGATGTTCTTTAATTGGATCTTCACCTCGTTCAGCACGACGTGATTTAGAGGCAAGAATGCCTAAAATACGGTCGGAGTCACGTACAGATGATACTTCTGGGTTTGTTGTGATAATCGCTTCATCTGCGAAGTAAAGGGCCATTAATGCACCACTTTCAATGCCCGCAGGAGAATCACAAATAATAAAATCAAAACCCATCTCATCGAGTTCATCTAATACTTGTTCGACACCATCACGGGTGAGAGCGTCTTTATCTCTTGTTTGTGAAGCAGGGAGAATAAACAGATTTTCTGTACGCTTATCTTTAATCAAAGCTTGATTTAAAGATGCATCACCCTGAATAACATTAACAAAATCATAAACAACTCTACGTTCACAACCCATGATAAGGTCTAAATTACGTAACCCAATATCAAAGTCGATAACAACCGTCTTATGACCTTTTTGAGCGAGGCCGGTAGAAATGGCCGCGCTGGAAGTTGTTTTACCAACCCCACCTTTACCTGACGTAACAACAATAATGCGTGCCATGGAGTGATTCCTTGTCGATGCTCTAAATTAAGTTCTCGATTGTTAATTCATTCTCTTGCAGACTCAGTTGTACTGATTTACCAACAAAGTCTGTAGGAATTTGGTCGCTTAGCCAATATTGACCAGCAATAGAAACAAGTTCAGCAGACAGATGTGTACAAAAAATATGGCTCTCATTATCACCCGATGCGCCTGCAAGGACACGTCCACGCAATACGCCGTAGACATGAACATTACCATCAGCAATTAATTCAGCGCCTGCACTCACATTACTAATAACGACTAAATCGCTATTTTGAGCATAAATACGCTGACCTGAACGAACAGGAGTATGGATGATTTTTGTTTTTTGACGAACAGCTGTCGGTGCTTCATTCGTTTTATCGTTATTTGCCTGAGTGCTTGGCTTAACTATTTTACCTTCATTTAAGATAGGTAACTGTGCGGCAATTATCGCTTCTTTCTGTTGGGCGTCTGAACTACCACTAATTCCCACGACTCGTAAGCCAGCATCTTCTACAATTCGCCTCAGTTTTTTAAAATCAATATTTTCATCTGCTAAAGCAGAAACATTGATAACTACAGGTGCGTTTTTCAGAAATTGAGGCGCTTGTGCAATTTTTTCTGAAATAGCCTGACGAATAACTTTCGGTGTTCCATCGTTTAAATGGAGTACTGAAAGGGTAAAATTACTGCCTTTTAACTCAATGGGCGTGTTTGACATCTATCTGACTCAGTAAATTTTTTATAATCTGGCACAAAAAACCAGAGACGATATTACGAAAGTATATAAGCATGTTATATTTACTAAAATATTCAGGCAAGTCGCTTATTTTAATAATTAGAGTTTAATGAAAATGATTTGTGCAATTTACCGTAGTACCAAACGTGATCAAACTTATTTATACATCGAAAAAAAGGATGATTTCTCTCGAATTCCGGGCGAATTATTACAAAGTTTTGGCGAGCCGCAGTTTTCAATGTTGCTTAATCTCGCGGATAGACAGCGTTTAGCGCATGCTGACATTGAAAAGGTCAAAAAGGCATTAGTTGAGCAGGGTTTTTACTTACAAGTTCCACCACCTGTCGAAAGTATGTTAAATGCTTATTTAGATGAATTAAAAAAATCAGAAAAAACTGAATAAATCATCGAGATAAAAGGAGCATAAATGTTCAAATATTCATTCATCGCTGTGATTGTTTCCGGTTTAATGTTATCTGCGTGTACAAATAGCCAACAAAAGTTGGCTGAAAGACAAATTATCTCACCAGAGGCAACGGCAGTTGAAGCACAAAAAACACCTCGATGGAAACAAGTGGATGTTGCATCGTTAGAACAAGCGTTTCCTAAAGAAACTCGTACTTCTGCACAATTTCCTGCTTATGTTGACGCGTTAAAATTGAAAGCAGCTCAGTTGGGATATAAACCAGAAACAATAGATTTTGCTTTTTCAGAAGCACATTTTATTGAACGAGTGATTAAATCAGATCGTAATCAACCGGAAAAGAAAATTACACTCGATGTTTATTTACCACGTATTGTCACCAATGGACGTTTAAGCCAAGGGGCTAAGCTTTATCAAGAGCATCAAGATACCTTAGAGCAAATCAGTAAAAAATATGGTGTGCCTGCTAACTATATTGTTGCGTTATGGGGGCTTGAGAGTGGTTTCGGTAAAGTGCAAGGTAAAGAGGATGTTGTTTCTGCACTTGCAACGCTGGCATTTGAAGGCCGTCGAGAAGCGCTGTTTACTCGTCAATTGATGGCTGCATTAGAGATTATTGAAGAAGGACATATCCCTCAAGGACAACGTCTCAAAGGCTCATGGGCAGGAGCAATGGGACAAACTCAGTTTATGCCATCATCCTTCCTAACTTATGCCGCAGATGGCAATGGTGATGGAAAAATCGATATTTGGAATACTCAAGAAGATGCATTTGCTTCGGCTGCTAATTATTTAGCGACTGAAGGTTGGGAAAGTGGACTCCCTTGGGGAGAACAGGTTACTTTATCGGTAGGTTTCAACCAACAGCTTGAAGGCATTAAGACTGAACAGAAAAAAACGGTCGCACAATGGAAAGCATTGGGTGTTCAATTACCTGTAAATAGCCAATTAAACGATGCTATGTCTGTATGGTTAATTATTCCTGATGATGATTTACATAGAAGCTATTTAGTGACACAGAACTTTCGTACGATAATGCATTGGAATAGCTCTTACTTTTTTGCCCTTAGCATTGTCACAATGGCTGATGGCGTTGCTAATAAAATAAATTCATTGCCTCACGCGAGTTAATTGCGTTTTGCCGTGAAATAAAACACAGCAATTTACCTAAAAGGAACACAATATGTATCAACATCGTGATTGGGAAGGTGCGTTACTTGATTTTCCTGTTAATAAAGTAATTTGCGTTGGCAGTAATTATGCAAATCACATTAAAGAGATGGGTTCGGTTCGTTCAGAAGAGCCTGTGATTTTTATCAAACCAGAAACAGCTATGTGTGATATTCGCCAACCTATTGCTATCCCAAGAGATATGGGAGCGGTTCATCACGAAATTGAATTAGCAGTACTTATTGGTCAGCCACTTAAGCAAGCTAATGAAGATAGAGTTGATCGTGCAATTGCGGGTTTCGGTATTGGTCTTGACCTGACATTACGTGATTTACAAGGTAAATTGAAAAAAGCAGGGCAACCGTGGGAAAAAAGTAAAGCGTTTGATGGCTCAGCACCTTTATCTGGTTTTATCCCTGTCAATTCATTTGGCGATCCGCAAAATGCAGACTTAATGTTACGTGTTAATGGCGAGATTCGTCAGCAGGGTAATAGTCGTGATATGCTAACGCCTGTTTTACCCCTTATCAGCTATATGTCGCGCTTTTTCACCTTACGTCCTGGTGATGTGATTTTAACGGGGACACCAGAAGGTGTGGGTCCTCTTGAATCAGGTGATATGTTGGTATTAAGCGTTAATGAACATCAGCTGACAACACGGGTTATTTAATTCGTATTAGATAAGCAATAAGGTAATAACGTAGAGATGACACAGGCTTTTTGGCAGACTAAAACATTAGATGAAATGAGTGATGATGAGTGGGAATCGCTCTGTGACGGGTGTGGACAATGCTGTTTACACAAGTTAATGGATGATGATACTGACGAGATATACTTTACCAATGTCGCTTGTAATCAGCTAAATATTAAAACCTGCCAATGTAGTAATTACGAAGATCGTTTCCGTTATGAGCCAGATTGTATCAAGCTTACGCGGTATAATTTACCAACATTTGAGTGGTTACCAATGACTTGTGCGTATCGTCTGTTAGCTGAGGGCAAAGCGTTACAAAGTTGGCATCCTTTAATTGCTGGTAATAAAGCAAGAATGCACCAAGACAACATTTCAGTAAGATATATTGCGGTGCCAGAAACGGAAGTCGAAGATTGGGAAAATCATATTCTGAATCGCCCGAAAGGACGTGGTTAGTTTCTTATTTTTATGAAAAAGGTCACTCAATGGGGTGACCTTTTTCAATATAGTTAATAACTATAGTTAGCGGCTCTCAAAGTTAATAAGCTGGTGGCGCTGATTAAAAAACTTCTTATAGGTTAAATAGCAAGCAATAATGGTTGAAATACTGGCTGTTGCCATCAACATAAAAGTCACCATAATTTGATATTTAACGGCTTGTAATGGATCAACACCAGCAAAAATAAGTCCTGACATCATGCCTGGTAAACTTACAATACCCACAGTTTTCGCCGCATCAACGGTCGGAATTAATGAAGATTTAATGCTATCTCGAATAATACTCATTGAGGCTAGTTTAGGTGTAGCACCAAGGCTTAACATTTCTTGCAATTGCTGTTGTTGATTTTGAAAACGTTGACCCAAATTATTATAACAGAGCCCTGTTGCTATCATGGCATTACCGGCAATCATCCCTGTAATAGGAATAATTTGAATTGGCGTAAAAGCAATTGAACTGGTGAGTAATAAAATCGCTAAAGTTAATAATGCCCCAGTTGTAATAGCAGTAAAAGAGATCAGAAAAATATCTTTAACGTATTTACTTCGCTTTTTGGCATTATAAGCTGCGTTATAGCAGATAAATAACACCATTAAGAAGGTGAGTATAAAATGGTCGACATGGAAAATATAGGTCAAGACATAGCCAACAATTAAGAGTTGAATAATGGCTCTTGCTGTACTCCAAATAATGTCTTTTTCTAAAGCTAGTTTTTCTTTGCGACTAATAAAAATAGCCACGAGAACTAATAAAAGCGAGAAAATCAGAGATTCATTGCTTATCGTATGTTCGTTCATAATATTATGTTCGCTCATAACAAAAGGGTGGCTGATAAAGAAATAAAAAATCAGGCATCATTGTGAGAAGATAATGAGATCACATCATCAGCATGTTTTATTTCATTTTGATCGTGCGTGACCCATAACACGGCGAGATTTTGATCTTTAACGTAGTGGTGAATAATATTATTCACTTTTGTTTTATTGTTTTCATCTAATGCACTTGTGATCTCATCAAGTAATAAGATTTTTGGCATAAATTGTAGATTTCTTATCAGTGAAATACGTTGTTTTTCACCCCCTGAAAGTTCATTAATTCCTTTTTTCATAATCGATTCAGGTAAACAAAAATAATCCAAATCATGTGCCAATTTCTTATCATCCACTGGGAGTTTTCGTAAGAAATAAGGAAATTTAAGGTTATCGTAAACAGTCTCACCAAATAACATGGGGGTTTGGGTACAATAAGAAACCTGTTGGCGATATTCTTCGGGGGACAACGTTAAATAGTCTTTATTTTCAAAGAAAATTGAACCACTTGTGGGTGATAGTAGTGAAGCGACAATCTTGAGTAAGGTACTTTTACCACAACCTGAGGGGCCTGTGATAAGTTTAAATTCAGAAGGTTGAAGTTCAAAATTGATATTGTCGAGGATAGTTTTGTTATCAATTCGATAACTTACTTTATCAAGACGTAAAAGTGAAGTCGTACTTTCCATTCTTATCCCAAACTTAAAAAAGAAAATAATTATCATTATATAGAATTAACGATATAAAGATCCTGCTTTAAATCAGTTAGTAAGCAGTTCTATTACTCTTTCAGTATAGGAGAATGGGAATGTAAGCCAACATAAAAGATAAATTTATTTCGTGTATTGCGTATACCATTGTTGTATATCATTGATTATTTTATTCGTTAAACGCTCACCTTGTTCATTATAAAACCCATGATCTAATTTCTCATATTTAATAAACTTCACATTAGGCTGGTTAATATCTCGGCTTAGTTGATAAAATGCATTAACATTTACATTAGTGTCATTAAGCGTCTGAATAATTAATACTGGGGTGTGCTGATTACTTTTAATGACTTTAAGTAAATCGATAGTAAAAAATTGTTGCCACCATATTTTACTGTGCTCGCTTATAAATTGTTCATCATCTATTTGATTGTTTTTTATTGCGTCAGCAAATTGCTGGAAGCCATTTATAGCATCTTCAACATGCTCTTTGGGTGTGGTATGACGGATATTATAAAGAACATCATCAAGAAAAAAACGTCCTCCGCCATTTAGCGCGATAGCGGCTTTAATATCATTGCGTTTAGTTACCATCAAATGCACTATCGTCGCGCCTTCACTTCCACCAAGTAAAATAATATTTGGATACTGTGAAGATAATTTATCTAACACTGCCTCATAATCTTCGGTTCGTTGCTTAGGATTATCATGGCGTTGATAGCTTTTAGGGCAATCAATACGCTCACCATCATATTGCGAATAAGGTAATTGAGCGGTAATACCGTATTTTTCCACCATTAAAACATCACTATTTGGTAACCAGTGACCAAAGGTTTCTTGGATAAACACATTATTTTTAATGCTGTTACAATCAGA
Organism: Proteus penneri; assembly: GCF_022369495.1. Classification (NCBI taxonomy): domain Bacteria; kingdom Pseudomonadati; phylum Pseudomonadota; class Gammaproteobacteria; order Enterobacterales; family Morganellaceae; genus Proteus; species Proteus penneri. The sequence continues at coordinate 1,525,806 of NZ_CP059690.1, read as the reverse complement.
GCCTTGCATTAATACTAATAGAGTTTGATTTTTTTCAGCTCTTTTATCCATGTAATAGCTAATTTTACTGCCATCTTTCCGTGGGAGTAAATGTGTTGATATTTCTGCATAACTTGCAAAAGAAGGAAGTAAAAAAGCAGAGAGTAAAAATAGAAGCGAAGTGCGCATGATCACCTTATTTGTTTTTGTAGGGATGTAATAAGAAATTTTTCAATAATTAGTAAACAGCTGACTTAGTGAATTATTTATTGTACAGAGAAAAGCGATAAAACAGTTATCGCACAGTAGCCTTTATAAAATGAATCTACTCTTAATAAAATAGCCTGAAAATTCAGGCTATTTAAAGATCATTAATGAATAGGAACAAAATAATCAATTTCTAAGGTTTTGGGTAATTCCATTAAATCAATATTAGTTTCTATACTGACGTATCTTTCAATATCAGCGCCTAAGCGACGACATAAACCTAATGCGGGCAGGGTATAAAAATAAATTTTCATCACAAATTGTTTATATTCTTCCAGTGTTCCTTTAAATTGGAATCTGACATAACGTCCTGCCTCAATCACTCTTTTTCTAAAACCGCTGGTTTTTGTAAAATGATCTAAGCTATTTAAGCCAATTTCATAATCAATCTGGATTTTATTTTTACGTAATGTGTTTGGTTGGTATGAGATAAGCACAGTACTCTCTATAAAATTTTTGTCCGTATACAGTAAAAAATCATTCCAAAATTGGTGACGTATATCTTCGTGCAATTTACCTATATCTTCGATAGAACAAAAATATTGATATTGCATCCCATAAACATAACTTTCAGGTAACTCCATAATTTTAGGAATAGGTAAATCAACAACATCAAAATTGATTGGTGGCTGAAAATTATTGCCACAAAGATTATCAAGTTTACGGTATTCTGTGGGTGTGACACCAAATGTGGCTTTAAAACGACGTGTAAATGATTGCTGAGAATCAAACTGATAACGTAATGCTACAGTCAGAATAGGCAATTTGGTTAAACGTAATTCTGTCGCTGCTTTTGTTAAGCGTCTTCCTCGAATATACGAAGCAAGTGTTAATCCTGTTGCTTGCTTAAATACGCGTTGTAAGTGCCATTTGGTATAACCAGAACGGATCGCAACATCATCAAGTAGCAATGGTTTTTCCAAATTCACCTCAATCCAGAGAAGAAGTTCTTTGATAATTTCTATATTAAAAGAGGATAAGGTATTTGAGGGGATAAGCCCATTGTACTGAGATGACATGATAATTTCCTGAAAATATTTTGTTCAGTTTACACGAAACTGATACCCATATATTATTACATACTTATGGTATGTATTTAGGGTTTTATCATGGAAATAAAATCACGGCAACAAGAGAATTCAGAACAAACGCGTTCTGCATTACGTGAAGCCGCACAAGAACTATTTATAAATCAGAACTATTGTGATGTTTCCGTTAATGAAATATCACGTCACGCAAGAGTAACTAAAGGGGCTTTCTATCACCACTTTAGTAATAAAAAAGCGCTATTAAAAGAGTGCTACCTTTTTCAGGTTGATAAAGTCGTCGAAAAACTCGTTCAAATTCCTACCTATGATGATCAGTGGCAAGAGTTAGAAGTTATTTTTAGTGTTTGTGTTGATCATATTTATCAACATAAAGATAAGCTTATTCCTTTACAAGAAATAATTTCGGTTCTAGGTTGGAAGGAATGGGATGCGATTGATTCACAAATTCTTATTCCTCGAATTAAAAAATGTGTAGATGTTCTCTATGAACAACAAGAAATTTGCACTTATTCTTCTGATATTGTTGTGAATTTGATTTATGGATTTATCACGCATATCACGATTAATTTAAAGAATGAAGCTACATTACCTGAAAATGCTTGTAAGGACTTTAAAACGATATTTTCTGATTTTTTGATGGGGATAAAACAATCTTCGATAAATGCGAAAAACCATCAATAGCACAAACATAATGATAGATGCGATGTAAATTGGATAAAAATAAATAGAGCAAAGGATCAGAGTATTATGACAATAGAAGTACCTAAGAGTCATTTCACAGCAACGGGCGTTGTATTCGATGGGCAGGGCAAATTCCTTCTTCATTTACATTCTAAAATAGGCTGTTGGTTACCACCTGGTGGTCATATAGAAGAAAATGAAGAGCCACAAGATGCAGTATTAAGAGAAATAGAAGAAGAAACAGGTTTATTGTGTGAGTGTCTTTGTTATCAACCTGAATTTAGCCTTAACCTAAATAACGATGATGTTATTGAACTTGTAAAACCTCTCGCCATTTTAAAAGAACCCATTCACGATAAAAAACAAGGGTTTCATTATCACATCGATATGATTTATCTTTGCAAACCGTTAAAAAATAGCCAATTAACAAATAAATCTTTCCAATGGCTTTCTTTAGAAGAGGTTAAAAAAAGAAAAACGCCATTAAATGTGATAAGACTTATTGAACTAACTGAAAAACTATTAATAAAAAAAATCATTTAAGTTTCTTAATAAAACTAAATGGCTCATAATAAATAAACAATTAAAGCGGTTTTTAGAAACTGCTTTATTATTATTGGAAATAAAAAATTTTAAAACTCACTATAAATTAATATTAGAATTAAATAAATTAATGTTAATAAGTAGATATACCTATTAAAGCTTAAGATAAAAATATACAAATAAAATTATAAAAACTAAAAAATAATTAATAAATTATCTTTTTCTGAGTGAAATCACCTTCATCGCAGGATATTATGTGAGTAATTTGTCTGTGGATGGATAAAGTAATTGTTTATTTCATAAATGAAAAATGGTTTTCACTGTACTCTAAAGTTTTCCCTCATTATTACCGACATTATAAACGAAGGCAGATCCTACGAGCCTTTATATTCTAATGAATAAATTTTAGCCTTATTTTATTTACACTAGGGAATATGCTCTTTGTCAGAGAAAAAGAGTGCATTCTGATATCTTACAAATGTACAGATAAAAAATTCTGTATATTTTGATGGAATATGACCATGTTTAAAAATATCAGTATAGAAAAGACCGTTAAGGTCATGCTGGCCATTTTATTTGCGTTGATTATGAGCATTATTTATTTTAGTTATGATGCTTCCACTCGATCTTATAATAATTTCGTTTCATCAAATAGCCTAAGTCAGCAAATGTTACTTATGGGCAAAGCGCGATATCAAATGGCCGTGATCAGGGCAAATATTAATGGTTTAGATGGGCAATTAAGGGTTAATGAAAAACCATCCGCAAAATATTTTCATCAAACAGCCGAGTATATTGCAATTACCCGCGAAGAGATCCATCGTTGGGCAGATACGGAAAAACTCACTTTAGAGGGGCGAGAATTAGCTGATGATATGACGAAGCGTTTTGATGAACTGCTTGATATTTTCACCGGTGCATTGGATAGACTACGTAAAGGTGAGCTAACAACACACTCGGCCAGCGCTAAAATGGACGAGTTAAATGATATTACTATGAAATATTATGCGGTTGCTAATGGTATTGAAAATAGTTATATCGATATTGCAAAAACATCTCAAGAACGCTTGATGATGGTGTCAATTTCTACTGGTACTATCGTTATTCTCTTATTTATCTTTATATTGCGTTGGTTTTCCCATACATTTATTAGCAATATTAGAGTGTTAATCAATATCTTTAGTAAAATGAGCCAAGGCGATTTAAGTATGCGTGTAGAGAATCACGGTACTAATGAATTTGGTCTGTTATTCAATGAAATGAATAAGATGAAGAATTCATTAAGCCATATGATTTCTTCCGTAAAGAATGCCGTTAATACCATTAGTATTAGTGCAAGCGAAATCGCGACAGGAAATACCGATTTATCTTCCCGTACTGAAGAGCAGGCGAGTGCATTACAAGAAACGGTTGCGAGCATGGAGCAAATTAAAACAACTGTTGAAAAAAATGCGGATAATTCACGAGAAGCAAGCAAATTAGCACTAACAGCAACGGCATCTGCTCAAAATGGTGAAAATGTGATGGACAGTGTGGTTGAGACTATGCATTCAATCTCTGAAAGTGCGAAGAAAATTGCAGATATCAATGACATTATTAACAGCATTGCTAATCAAACGAATATTTTGTCATTGAATGCGGCAGTTGAAGCGGCAAGAGCGGGTGAGCAAGGTCGTGGATTTACCGTTGTCGCATCTGAAGTGCGCAATTTAGCCAGTCGTAGTGCGGAAGCTGCGAAAGAGATCAATGAGTTGATTACTCACTCTGTTAATAAAGTGAATGTTGGTTCGCAGCAAGTTGCGCAAGCTGGACGTTCAATGTCAGAGATTGTTACAACAATTAATCAGGTGAATGACTTTATGCAACAGATTGCTCTTGCTTCTAATGAACAGAGTATGGGCATAAATCAAATTGCGTTAGCTGTCAGTGAAATGGATACGGTTACTCAGCAAAATGCAGCATTAGTTGAAGAATCAGCGGCTATCACAGCGAATATGGATGATGAAGCTCATCAATTAGCTAAATTGGTTTCACAATTTAAAGTAGATGAAGAGAAAAAAGTCCTTTCACGTTCTGATTCAATACAATCAACAGAAGCTATCGATATTCAAGAAAAATAAGTGTCGTATCGATAATAAATAAAATAAGCCCCTTGGCTAAATAATGCGAAAGGGGCTTTTTATGATTTTTATTCTTAATACTTAGAACTAAGCTTTGATCTGATTAACGCACTCATTGCCTGAAGCAACTTCTTTAATGTTGTGCAGTGTCGTTTCACTAATACTAATTAAGGCTTCTTCTGTTAAGAAGGCCTGATGTCCCGTAAACAACACGTTATGACAAGAAGAAAGACGACGAAAAATATCATCTTGGATCACGTCATTTGATTTATCTTCAAAGAAAAGATCGCGTTCATTTTCATAAACATCCATTCCCAATGCACCAATTTTGCCTTGTTTCAATGCATTAATTGCAGCTGCAGAGTCAATTAATGCACCACGACTAGTGTTAATAATCATCACACCATCTTTCATTTGTGCAAAAGCTGTTTCATTTAATAGATGATGATTATCTGCGGTTAATGGACAATGTAATGAAATGACATGAGAATTTCTGAAAATTGTCGCTAAATCGACATATTCGGCACCTAAATCCAGTACTGCTTGATTTGGATAAGGATCATAAGCTAGTAATTTCATGCCGAAGCCTTTTAATATGCGTAATGTCGCTAATCCTATTTTACCTGTACCAATAATACCGGCAGTGCGATTATGCATATTAAAGCCAGTTAAGCCTTCTAATGAGAAGTTAGCATCACGAGTACGTTGATAGGCTCTGTGTATACGACGATTAAGTGATAGCATCATGCCAACAGCATGTTCTGCAATAGCTTCTGGCGAGTAAGCAGGGACACGGACAACAGTTATGCCTAATTCAGTGGCAGCTTCTAAGTCAACGTTATTGAATCCTGCACAGCGTAATGCGAGGATACGTATATTAAGGCTAGCAAGTTCTTGTAAAACCGCACGATTCGCATCGTCATTGACGAAAATACAGACAGCATCAGCGCCAACGGCATTTTTTGCGGTTTGTTCTGTTAAATTAAAATCGAAATATTCAATATCATAATGATATCCATTATGTTGATTGACCCATTCCATGTGCTTACGATCATAATGTTTAGTACTATAGGAAACGATTTTCATTCAGTCTTCTCTACTCTCGATTAAATTTTTATTCAGAGACTGGAAAAACAAGAATTATCCAGCCCCAATATGAAAGAAATTAATACTATCATTATAAACAATTTAACGAGGTAATTGGATGATTCAGGTTTGTTTAAAAGGAATATGATGTGTTGTTAAGAAAAACAATCAAATGGACAGGGATGATACTACTAGGCACAGGCCTAATAGGCACTGCTTTATGGGTATCTATTCCTCGTTGGTTGCCAGTTGTTGCCGATTATTACTTACCTGAAGGTGTAACACTTTCTTTATCACAGCCCAAGTTACAGCGTATGGGTGTTTCAGTTGACAATATCGCATTAAAGACAGAAAGCTGCACTTTAGCTAATATTGATAACTTCGCGTTCTCTTATCAAAAAGAGCAGATTGATAAACTTCAATTTAATAGCCAGCAACTTGCCATTGATGAAAAATGTTTTTCAATGATCCCTACAAGTAAGCAAGAAGAAACGGCAACTATTCCTCTTGAAATAAATTCACTACTAACCTCAATACCTCATTTATCTGTCAATATCGACAATGTGCTTTTAAAAGAAAATAGCCGTTACCAAGGTGAGTTACAGCTAAAAACCCAAAATAATGGGCGTTTAATTTCTTACCAAGGGAAAAATGCTCAACTTGCTATTTTTATTAGAGATAATAAGTGGCTTGATATTAAACAACTTAAAGTGAATTTACCTGATGACAATAATATTGAACTTGCTGCTGAAATAGCGCTTCCTCTGGATATTGCGTCATTACCTGAAAAAGGAACCATTAATGCCACGCTATTAGCTTCTCAATATGCTCATCCTTTAGTTTTTATTCTTGAATGGATAGGACAATCGGGCACTATTTCCGTTGCAGAACAAGGCGGTGGTCACGCATTGGCTTTATTACCATGGACAGTCACATCTGAAACTATTGTTATTGAGCAAGGCCGTTGGGAATGGTTTGGATTAGACCAACCTTTGCGAGGCGGTGTAAATATTAATATTGCTCAATGGCAAAAAGGATTGACGGATTTAAGATTAACTGCACGATTAAACGTGATGACAGAAGGTAAAGCGGGGAAAGGAAACTTAGTGATATCGATCCCTGAAACGGCTGTTAATTGGTTAGATGCTAAAATCCCTATTCAAATCACAGGTATTATTAATAAAGAGTTAATGCAAGCTAGTGCACAATTGCCAGTTAAAGTTACTGGTATGTTGACTAATCCTACTATTGAATTTCAATCTGGTTCTTTATTTCGTTTTAAAGGACCCGTCACTGAAACGCTCACTGTCACAGATGCTCGTTTACCTTTAGCTGGAACCACTCTTTCATCAAAAGGTTTTAATGGGCGTTTAAATGCGATAGTTGTTGCCCAAGATAGTATTTGGGGGGATTATCGCATTCATTTTCAAGGTAAAGCCAGTGACTTTTTACCTGATAATGGAACTTGGCAATGGCGCTATTGGGGGGATGGGAATTTACTACCATTAAAAGCGCGTTGGGATATTGCAGGGACAGGTTATTGGGCTGATAAATTAGTGAGTTTTGAAAAACTCAACACAGGTTTTGATGTTTTAAAATATCAACATACCGTAATGACGGCACCACGATTATCTTTGCTGAGCCCATTTCATTGGAACAGAGATGATAAAACCTCGACATTTAATGGAAAGCTAAAGTTAACGAGTCAGCGCATTGATTTTCCTGCTGGTGGTTTTTTAGATAAGACAGATTTTATTGCTACGGTTAATGGTGAATCACCTTTTAATTTTAATGTAAAAGGTGAGCTAAGTGCTAAGCCCAACATAGGACCAATTGCAATTAATACACGTTGGGATGGTGCAAGATTAAGAGGTCAAATGCGTTGGCCGTTACAGCCAATTAATGTTTTTCAATCACTTATCCCCACAGATTTAGGAATTACTCTTGATGAAGGTGAACTCTACACTCAAGCAGATTTTTCTATTGCACCAGAACAAGGACTTGTTGCTGGTGGACATCTTGTTGTTAAACAAGGTGGAATGTGGCTTAAAGATGGAGTTTTAGAAGGGTTAGAATTTATTTTACCTTGGCGTTTAAACGGTGATGAATGGCAACTTGGTGTAAAAGAGCCTGTTCAGTTACGAATAAAGCATGTTAATAATCTTTTTGAAATGACCGATATTACAGCCGATCTTCAAGGTTTTTATCCAGCAACTGAAAGTAAGCCATTAGTCTTATCTAACGTTAATGTAGCAATGTTGGATGGAACACTATCTTTAGCAAAATTAGTAATACCACAACATGATGCAGCGATTATTTCTATTGATAACATTCAATTAAGTCATCTGTTTACTTTATTAAAAGTGACTCAGTTTGCTGCATCAGGTAAAGTTAGTGGTGAATTTCCATTTTTTATTAACAATAATCAATGGATTATTAAAGATGGTTGGCTGGCTAATTCATCTTATTTAACATTAAGACTTGATAAAGATTTTGTTGATTCAATCGATGATAATAACATGTCAGCTGGTGTTGCTATGGCATGGTTGCGTTATCTAGAAATCAGTCGTTCTTGGACTCGAGTGAATTTAAGTAATTTAGGTGAGTTAGTGCTAGAGGCTGAGATTCAAGGAACAAATCCCCTTGAAGATAAGCGTCGTCAGGTTAATTTCAATTATCGGCATGAAGAAAATGTCTTTCAATTATGGCGAAGTTTACGATTTGGTTCACAATTGGAAGAGTGGTTAGAAAAAAGCTTATCAGATTTAGGGAGTGAGTCAGAGTGAAACCATTATTCTTAAAAAATCTATTTTTATTCACGATCATGGCAATGGGAATATCAATTTTAACCGGATGTATTCGACTAGAAGTCGCAACACCTGATAAACCGATAAATATTAATATGAATGTAAAAATCGAACATGAAATTAATGTAAAAATAGATAGACAAGTAGAAGATCTCTTAAAAAATAACAGCGCCATTTTTTAAAGGATAAATGATGAATTATAAAAAATATCTCTTAAGCTTTGGTTTAATGATAGCTTTAACGAGTGTTAATGCCATAGCATTGACGCTTGATGAAGCGAGAGCACAAGGGTTAGTAGGAGAGACCTTTAGTGGCTATATTGAGCTTGTGCAGACAAACAACAAACAAGCTCAACAACTTGTTGATGAGATAAATCAAGCTAGAAAAGCAAAATATGCTGAAATTGCCAAAACCAATCAAATAACACCCGATTCTGTTGCTCGTCTTGCAGGTGAAAAATTAGTCGCAAGAGCTAATGAAGGTGAGTTTGTAAAAGGAATTAATGGGCAGTGGATTAAGAAATAATATCCACTACCCAAGTAGTGCTGTAATAAAAAAATAGACTAAATTATTATCTTATAATTAATATACGTATAATATTTTTTAGTCTTCTTGATAACCTATGTCTATTATTTTATCTGATTCAATAATCTGATCGTTCGCTTCCATATTAAACATGATATGAGTAGTTATACTTCCTGGCATTGGAGGAAGATCATCTTTCTTGACATAATTTAATAAAAAATGAAAATGTACTTCATTATGCTCATCAATAGTTTTGGTGAATTTATTTTTCTGGTTTAAATTGATAGGATTATTTTCATCATCAATCAATTGAAATGTAATATTGTTACTTGCCGTAGGGCCAGTTGCGTGATTTATAAAGTAGCCATTATTAAAGTCAATACTTTTATTATCAATACTTACTGTTATTTCAGTATTATTTTTCGAACAATTTTCAAATGATAGCAGAATAACTTCACTATAGTCTTCATTAGCTAATGTTCCTGCATGAGGTGTTGTAAAATCATCAGAAGTTATATTGCTAAATACAGTAGTATAAGGTATGTAAATATCACAGCTTACTGGAGGTGGTAAACTTCCTCTTCTATTTTCAGATAAAGCAATAAAAGGGAAGTATAGTAATAATAGAGGGGTTAAAACCATTATTTTTATTGATTTCATATAAAACTCTTCAATAAATATGTAAGAATAAATTATTAATTATTGACAGCTAATTTCTTTTTTAATAATTGAGTTATTTTTTATTTCATTTTTTATGTCATAACGGAAGATACATTGTTGTTCTTCTGTATCCCCCCATTTTACTTGTACCCATCCAGTTTCTTTTATTCCCGAGAGGAAAATTCTATTATGATCATAGACAAAATCAGTAGAACTGAGATTATTATTGTTATCAAATACCATTACATTTGCAGCAAACGGAATAGGTGTATTTGAGGTAAACAAAACATTATAGCCCATATTTATAGGGAAATTGACTTTTGATACTGCACCTAATGTAGGAACGATAATTTTACTTTGAGTTTTAGTACTACTAAACTCGGGTAACGAATGTATATTTAATCCAATAATATTTTTACGATATGGAGTGATGTTTGATAATATTAAATTACCATTGTTGTCAGTAGTGGTTTGTGACGAGTTATTAGTTTTAATTCCGGCTATGCCATTAGTATTTACAATAGCAAAAGTGTTGCCTAAATTAGGTGCTAAGGTTATTCCACTTTGATGTATAACTATCGCGCCATTAACTCCTAATCTTAAAAAGGTGTTATTAGGTGAGTTAGTTGTATTAATAGAATAAGATTGGTATTTTCCTCTATATTGAGCATTTACTGAGGTATGATGGTTAACATTTGGGTTGCTAAAATCCCGTTGGTAATTAATAGAGTATCCTAAACGATGATGTTCTAGTAAACTCCCACCTATAGTTGTACTATTTACATAACTTTTATTATTTGAGTGATAATTAAATTGATTGTTTATCCAATGATAAGAATGAGATTTACTTATTAATGGGATATTAAAATTTAAAGAAAAATGATTGTCATTATAACGCCCTTTATTTTCATATTGATATTTTATACTATAATTTACTTTTTTTATAGAAGATGATAGAGAAGTATTTATCATAAAATTATTTTTTCTTTTTGTGAAAGAACTTTGATGGTAACCAAGGGAAAATGTACCAAAATATTTAATGGGTTGAAAAAGAGAAATTGAATATCTGTTTTTTATTTTATCTTTTTGACTTTTTTTATTGCTATTATCATCATCTTTTACTGATTGGTAATGGCTAGAGGATATATTTAAAGAAGTACCAGTATTGCTCCAGCGTTTATGATAGCGTAATTGATATTTTAATAGGTTATTATAGTTAAAATAACTAATGTCGCTCGCTAATCCTCCCCAAGGACCTAAATCCAATGATAATCCTGAAAAGAAGGTATTGTGATTAAGCATTTTTCTGATTGCACCATAAGCTGTTATTTTTTGATTAATGCCATAAGAGAATTCACTCAGTAAAAAAATAGGCTTTTCATTTGAATTGTTATGCTGATTGTATCTATCATAAGAATATCCAGAAATAAAATTATATTGATAACGACCTTTTTTTAATTGATTTGGCATTGTAGTAAAGTAATGCGTACTTTTTCTTGTACGCCCATCAGCCTCTTTTATTTCTAATACTAATTCATTGCTACCTATAACAGGTAAATCATTTAAAACAAAAGGACCTGGAGGAACAATAGTTTCATAAATTGTTTTTCCTTGCTGTTTCACTTTAATTTCAGCATGAGATTCTGCTATTTCTTCTATGATAGGGCTGTTCATATAAAGGTCATTGCCAGAGAGCAAATTACTTGATATGAGTTGGAATCCAATCAATTTATCTGTCGATAACATTCTACTTGTTGGCCGAAACTCACCCATATTCAGAGTTGCTAACATCGTATTTAATTGGCGATAAGCATATAGTGAGTATAATTTGAACTGCTGTTGTTTATCAGTGTAATGATAATAACTTTGACTGCGTACCCGCCAAGCACCTAAATTAACACCTGAATTAAAATTGATTTTGTGATCTGTTTTATTTTGGTTGTTATATTTACCAAAATAGGAATATGAGCTAAATAAAGCAGGGACACCATCATCCCACAAAACTTGATCTGATATTCTATTTTTTTTACTTCCTAATGCTTTTTGTGGAATAGTTAAATATAATGATTGTGTTGAAAAGTTATATTTAAAATCAATATTATAATCGCTTAATAAGAAATCAGAATTTAAATCTAAAGGAATTTTATAAAAAGATGGTTCGATATTCAAACGAATTAAATTATCAACATTAATCCTTGGTGTTAATATTTTATCTTTATTTTCATAATATAAAAGAATAGTTTCTTTTTTCTGGTTGTTGATATAGAAATTCGTTGAGTAATAGCCCTCAGGATGCTCATTAATTAATAAGCTATCGATGATTTTATTGTCAATGTTGGATAACACTTTTTTGTATAAAGGGTGAATATTACTGTGAGCAACAGAAAAAAAAGGGTATACATTTAATACTAATAGTAAAGATGTTTTTAGTTTAAAGTTTATCTTACTCATAAGTAAGTTCCTTTGGTGTACCAGTAATGGTCTCGCCATACTTATTTGTTTTTTTCCAATACACTTTTTTATCTTTTATATTTTTAGTTATATTTTTATTTTTTATTTTATAATATTTAAATGGCGATATGGTTATTATTTTATCCAATATATTAATATTGTTTATGGTTGTTTCTTTTATTGTAATAAAGTAGGGAGTAGGGTTGTTTATTCTAATAGAATCATCATCATTAATAAAAAATTCAATATCTTTGTTATTATCTTTATTTATAATATTTTTCGGTGTGTAGAAAAGATTATATATTGAATTTAAAGAGATAAGAAGAATGTTTTTATCAATCATTTCATTATCTATAACTGGAACTAATTTTATATTTACTCTATACACAGACTCTTGATTAATTTCTTTTATATCACCCATTTTTATGATTTTTAATGTGAATTTTTCATTTGGTGCTAATTTTATTAAACTAGGGGAGATGATAAATGGTGTCTCAGCACTATTTTCTTTTTTATAGTGTGATACCCAGCTATGAACAATATATGTATTTTGTTCATTTTTGTTTTTTATATCAAATAGAATTTCTTTATCTTGTTCTTTATAAAAAAATTCATCCTGACTTATTTGAATAGAAGCATAAGATGAGAATGTAAGAAAAAATGATATTATATATATGATATGTTTTTTTAGCATAAGGTTTTAATCAACTTTCAGATAAAATAATTAATTACATTAATCTAAGAATAAAAAGCCGGCATTCCGGCTTTTTATTTAGTTAAAGTTCAAAGAGAAATAATGCTTATTACAAGTCGCCATTATCTATGACTTCTTCAATTTCTTCAGCGATATTATCATTGATGTAAGCATCAAAAGTTAAACTAGAGGTGAACAAACCGGCTTTAATTTCCCCGTCATCTGGTGCCTTATAATTTGCTTTTAATATAAATTCAGCATCACCACCAATAATATCCTTTTTTAAAGTAAGATTATCGTCTTGATTTAATAAAATTTGACGATTATCTTCATCAAACAACTGAATGGAGACATTGGTTTTATCTTCCCCTTGATGGGTATTTTTTAATATAGGATCGTCTTGTCGTTGAAGTTTAATAGAGATTTCTTTAGATCCATTAGGAACATCGCAACTAGAAAAATTTATCTTAAATTCTTTTGCCTCAGAGTGCTCAATTTCATCAGCGTAAATATTATTTAATACAACTGGCTCTATATTATCTAGGGTGCAAGTTGGAGCCTTTTTAATTACATTACCTCGGATAGATATCTCATTATTAGCATGAATAAGATAACTATCTTCTGCAATAGCTTGATTTGACAAAGAAAGAGTAGACAGAATTAACAGTGAAAATAATGATTTTTTCATTTTAAAGTCCATTTAAATATTAAAATTAGTTACAAGTTTGCTCATAATTAAGAGCGAGATAATAATATTTATTTACGTGAAGTTTGGCAAGTTATATGTAATTATAATTTATATTGTTTTATTAAATAATTAGTAAGGAATACTTTCTATGATAGGTAAATTAGATTTAAATTTCGAAGCATGGGTAAGGCGTGAAGGATTTATCTGTTGAGTTTTTTTTAAAAAAAAAGTAGAGGTGTTTTTTTTATAATTATATTTATAAATAAATAGCACTTCGATTAAAAAATACTAATAAATATAGTCTTATTTTATCATTGTTTATTTATTAATTATTAAATGAATTTATCTTTATTCTTAATTATGTGACGGTTGTGTATATTTTCGCCGATAACAGTACCTTCGATTAAAATAAATTGTACATTATTAATATCAATAAATGATAAAAATAGAGTTAGGAAAGGAACAATCAGATCAGAAGGTTGTTCTTTATAAAAACTGCCATGGTTGGTTAATCGTTCAAATATGCTATTCAAGTTTATTGATTATATACATTTATGTAATATGAAAATTCATCAACTCTTTATGTGCAAATTGGCTGTTGTGATATCATAACTACAATATTATTTGGTTAAATAAACCTCAAAAAGGATAGCAAAAGGTGGCATTATCATCTGCGGTGCTCTACAAAGAAATAGAGCAACTTTCGTTGCGGGATCAGCAACGATTAAAAAAACGTCTACGTGGCGTCGCTAAAATTAATAATGAAGAGTCTAAACAAGCGGTATTAAGTGCAATTAAAGACGATATTACTACAGCACAACAGATGATAATTCACCGTCGTGCTAATTGTCCTGAAATTACTTACCCAGAAAATCTTCCTGTTAGTCAAAAGAAAGGCGCTATTTATAATGCAATAAGAGATAACCAAGTCGTTATTATTGCAGGGGAAACAGGCTCAGGTAAAACAACACAAATCCCTAAAATTTGTCTTGAGTTAGGACGAGGGATCAAGGGTTTTATTGGACATACTCAGCCTCGTCGTTTAGCTGCACGTTCAGTGGCTGAACGTATTGCTCATGAATTAAAAAGCACGCTAGGAGGAGCTGTCGGTTATAAGGTTCGTTTTAGTGATCATGTCGGTGATAATACCCTCGTTAAGCTTATGACAGATGGTATTTTATTAGCTGAATTGCAACAAGATAAACTATTACTACAATATGACACTATCATTATTGATGAAGCCCATGAGCGTAGTTTAAATATTGACTTTATTCTTGGCTATTTAAAACAGCTATTACCTAAACGTCCTGATTTAAAAGTCATTATTACGTCAGCAACCATTGATCCTGAGCGCTTTTCTAAACACTTTAGTCAAGCTCCAATTATTGAAGTTTCTGGTAGAACTTATCCTGTTGAAGTGAGATATCGCCCAATTGGTGGCGATGAACTGGATAGCGATAAGGATATGACAGATGGGATTATTGATGCTATTGATGAATTAAGCAGAGAAAGTGCGGGTGATATTCTTATTTTTATGAGCGGTGAGCGAGAAATTCGCGATACTGCTGATGCTCTGAATAAACTACAACTTCGTCATACTGAAATATTGCCTTTATTTGCTCGTTTATCTAATAGTGAACAAAATCGAATTTTTCATCCTCATAGTGGTAGGCGTATTATTTTAGCAACTAATGTTGCTGAAACTTCATTAACTGTACCGGGTATTAAATACGTTATTGATACCGGTTTTGCACGTATTAGTCGCTATAGTTATCGTACTAAAGTACAACGACTGCCAATAGAGCCTATTTCACAAGCGTCAGCAAATCAAAGAAAAGGGCGTTGTGGACGTGTTTCTGATGGTATTTGTATTCGCCTTTATTCAGAAGATGATTTTATTTCTCGTTCTGAATTTACTGATCCTGAAATATTAAGAACCAACCTTGCATCTGTTATTTTGCAAATGACGTCGATAGGGTTAGGAGATATTAGTGCTTTTCCATTTGTACAGCCACCTGATAAACGTAATATTCAAGATGGTGTTCGTTTATTAGAAGAGCTAGGTGCATTACAAGAGGGAACAGATAATAAAGGTGCTTATCGTTTAACCCCTATGGGAAAACAACTTGCACAACTTCCTATTGATCCTCGTTTAGCAAGAATGGTACTTGAAGCGCGTAAATATGGTGCTGTTAAAGAATTGATGGTCATTACTTCCGCACTTTCAATTCAAGATCCTCGTGAAAGACCGATGGATAAACAACAAGCTTCTGATGAGAAACATCGGCGATTCCAGGATAAAGATTCTGATTTCTTGTCTTTTTTAAACATGTGGGATTATTTAAAAATTCAACAAAAAGAGTTGAGTCATTCTCAGTTTAGAAAACTGTGTCGCCAAGAGTTTTTAAATTTTATGCGTGTTCGAGAGTGGCAAGACGTTTATACGCAATTACGACAAGTTGTGAAAGAATTAGGTTTTCCTGTCAATAGTGAGCCAGCTGATTTTAGAAGTGTTCATGTTGCACTCCTAAGCGGTTTATTATCGCATATTGGACAAAAAGATGCGGATAAACAAGAGTTCACGGGTGCAAGAAATGCGCGTTTTTCGATTTATCCAGGCTCAGGTCTATTCAAAAAACCACCTAAATGGACAATGGTGGCGGAGCTCGTTGAAACATCTCGTTTATGGGGGAGAATTGCAGCTCGGATTGAACCTGAGTGGATTGAACCTATTGCTGAACATTTGGTGAAACATCAGTATAGCGAACCTCATTGGTCAAAAGCGCAAGGCGCTGTAATGGCAAACGAAAAAGTGACCTTGTATGGTTTACCAATTGTTGCTTCTCGACTTATCAATTACAGCCAAATTGATCCGCTCTTATGTCGTGAGCTCTTTATCCGACATGCGTTAGTGGAGGGAGATTGGCAGACTCGTCATGCATTTTTCCGTGACAATTTAAAATTACGAACAGAAGTTGAAGAGTTAGAGCATAAATCTCGTCGTCGAGATATTCTTGTTGATGATGAAACAATGTTTACTTTTTACGATCAACGAATACCTCAGGATGTTGTTTCGTCTCGACATTTTGATAAATGGTGGAAAGAGGCTCAAAGAGCATCACCTGATCTGCTTAACTTTGAAAAAAGTATGCTTATTAAAGATGATGCTAAACGTGTTAGCGCATTAGATTATCCAAATTATTGGCATCAAGATAATCTAAAATTACGTTTAACCTATCAATTTGAGCCGGGTACTGCGGCTGATGGTGTCACTGTTCATATACCATTACCTATTTTAAATCAGGTAAAAGACGAAGGCTTTGATTGGCAAATTCCAGGTATTCGTCATGAATTGATTGTGGCCTTGATTAAGTCATTACCAAAACCTATCCGTCGTAATTTTGTACCAGCACCTAACTATGCTTCTGCTTTTTTAGAACGAGTACCCCAAGTTGAAGGTAATTTACTCGATAGACTTGAAAAAGAATTACGTCGTATGACGGGAGTGTCGGTTGATAGAGAGAGTTGGCAACTTGACCAAGTTGCTGATCACTTAAAAATGACATTCCGTGTTGTTGGTGATAAAAATAAAACGCTGGCAGAAAGTAAAGATCTCAATAAATTAAAAGAGAATTTAAAGGAAAAAGTGCAAGAAACATTATCAGCAGTAGCTGATGATGGTATTGAACAACATGATTTACATATTTGGAGTTTTGGTGATTTACCTCAGCGTTATGAGCAGAAACGAGGTGGTTATTCAGTGAAGGCTTATCCTGCACTGGTTGATGAAAAAAACAGTGTAAGCATTAAGCTTTTTGAAACAGAATCTGAACAACAATTTTCGATGTGGGAAGGGGTAAGGCGATTACTATTATTAAATATTCCATCACCGATAAAATATCTACATGAGAAATTACCGAATAAAGCAAAACTTGGTCTTTACTTTAACCCTTATGGCAAAGTATTAGAGCTAATTGATGATTGTATTGCTTGTGGCGTTGATAAATTAATGGCGTCTTATGGTGGTTTAATTTGGCAAGAAGGTGAATATCAAAAACTGCAAGAATATGTCAGATCTGAATTAAATGATGCGGTGGTTGAAATAGCAAAACAAGTTGAAGCGATTTTAACTCAAGTGTTTGCTATCAATAAACGTTTAAAAGGGCGGGTGGATATTAGCGTTGCTTTTGCATTATCTGATATTAAAGCTCAACTTGGTCAATTAGTTTTTCCTGGTTTTGTTACCTCGCATGGATGGAAACGTCTGGCGGATATTCCTCGTTATTTGAGTGCAATTGAAAAACGAATGGAAAAATTGGCCATTGATCCTAACCGTGATCGCGCTCAAATGAGTCGAGTTGAAAATGTTATTCAACAATGGCAACAGTGGTTAGGTAAGTTATCAGAGAAACAAAAACAGCAAGAAGAAGTGCAAAATATTCGTTGGATGATAGAGGAACTTAGAGTAAGTCTGTTTGCTCAGCAGATAGGTACACCATATCCAATATCAGATAAACGTATATTGCAGGCAATGGAACAAATGAGTTTTAACTAATTTAATAGTGAGATGTTTTTAGGCCCACGGGAACTTATACTTCCTGTGGGTTTTTTATTATCTAGCTTATTAATAATTACCTACTAATTAGTTACAACATACTATATATTCCATACTTTTTAAGTACCTAACCAACTGTATTAAAAATAACAGCTTAGCAGAAAAAATTTGATTTAGGTGGGATCTTGGGAAGTAAAGAATGATAAGAGTAGGAGAGGTACTGTTTCTCTAGTACCTCTCAGATTGTTTTTAGTAAATAATTAAGTAACCTAATGCCGGAATTGCGCCAAATAAGACAAGAGCTAACAGGATCTTTTCACTCAATAATAGCGGATTTTTGTCTTTATATTGTTTTCGTGTGTATAGAAATATCAGAATACCTGGTGCATACAAAACGACAGAGAGCAATAAATTAATAACACCTGATGCATAAAGTAGCCATAAACCATATAAACTTGCAGGTATAGCTATTAATAATAAAGCACGACTGCTGCGTGCGATTGCGACTTTAAATAAAAATGCACCGACAAGAAAGTAAGGGACAAGGATCATCTCTGATGCAATAGTCAGTAATGTATTGTAGTTACTTCCTGTCAACCAAATTAAAACTAAAGAGAATTGGACAGCACAATTGGTAAACCATAATGAAGATGAAGGAGCATCATTTTTATTCTGTTTTCCTAATTGTTTAGGGAATGAGTGATGCAAAGCAGCAATATATGGCACTTCTGCCGCCATGATAGTCCAGCTTAAATAAGCACCACATACAGAGAGAATAAGACCTGCTGCGATAATTATCTCGCCTATGCTACCAATAAGCTGAACCAGTAACGGCGCCATTGATGGGTTTTTCATCGTTGCTAATTCTGCTTGGCTAACTAAACCTTGCGATAATAAAGTGACAAGAATATAGATAATTAATGCGATAACAACGGCAAGTACTGTTGCTAAGCCAACATCACGACGATTTTTGGCTCTTGCGGAGACTACGACTGCACCTTCAATACCAATAAAT
The DNA here is from genome assembly GCF_022369495.1 of Proteus penneri. Lineage (NCBI taxonomy): Bacteria > Pseudomonadati > Pseudomonadota > Gammaproteobacteria > Enterobacterales > Morganellaceae > Proteus > Proteus penneri. The sequence continues at coordinate 1,506,686 of NZ_CP059690.1, read as the reverse complement.
ACCCACAGTGTAATCAGCATGGTATTTTTGACTTGGTCCCAAACGGGGACACCCATATTTACACCTTTAAAATCAAGAGTAAATATATCCATATTGAAAGCCAATAGAGCAACAATAATAAATAATCCTAAAGGAAGGAGTTTTGCCATTGTCGCCATTAAATTAATGCTGGCTGCAGTTTGAACACCACGTAAAACAAGAAAATGGACAACCCAAAGTAAAATTGATTCTCCAATTAATGCCTGCCATGTATTCCCATCACCAAAAATAACGTTCTCTGGTGTATCTGTAAAAAAACTAAAGGCAGCAAAGACAATAACAAGATAAGAAACATTAGCGACAACTGCACAGACCCAATAACCCCATGCAGAACAAAAACCAATAAACTCACCAAATCCTTCTTTAGCGTAAGTGAAAATACCACCATCAAGATCGGGTCTAAGGCGAGAGAGAAGCAATAAAGACGTGGCAAGAAAGAGGATCCCAACACCCGTTATTACCCAGCCAATAATCAATGCAGCAGGGCTAGCAACTTCAGCCATATTTTGAGGCAAACTGAATACACCTGCACCAACCATTGAGCTTAATACTAACGCGGTGAGTGATATTAAGCCAAGTTTCTTATTCAAGGATAATTACCTACGTGATTAAAATTGTAAATAAATAGCGTATTTTCTTGTTTTTCGGTCAATAAATAGAATAAATATGAATATCTCAAATTTAAATAAAGATAAAAACACTAAAAAACAGCGAGATTTTACGGAGAGTTAACTTGGTTGTCTATGCATTAAATCATAAAAATTATGCACTTTTACAAAATGTAGTTTGTTTGATTATATTTTGAGTAAAAAAAACCTTGCATAAGCAAGGTTTTTTTAATTAGGGCATTTTATTACTTAAATAGGTCAGCAGTAATAGTGACTGTACCACCATCACTTTGCCATTCATTTGTAATATGGTAATACTTGGCACCTTTTGCGGCAGCACGTTTAGCAACCTGATAAGAAATTTCTGGTGAGTTTACAAAGTATCCGCTAAAGGTAATGGTATCAAAAGGATCCATTAACGCAGCGGCAGCTTTATTGACTTCTTGGATTTCAGTGCCATCAGGTAATGTTACAGTGTAACGACCACTTGCACCCGAAGTTTGTGTCTCAGCAAATGTACCTACGCTTCTATCAAAATCAGTGTTTGATGCAAGACCTGGCTTCTCAACTTTATTGGCAGCAGCTCCGCCTTCTGCAATAAGAGCGCGACCAGCATCAGAATCATAGGGAACAACCGCTTCTGGTGCTTGAATAGCGCGTTTAGGTGCATCTTTTTTGTAGATATAAGCGGTAACTTCTTGGTTGCCACCATCATTTGTCGATACATTACGTACAATAAAGAATGATGCAGCACCTTTTTTAGCAGCCGCTTTTGCAATTGCATCGTTAATATCAGGTGTTGTTGGGAAATAACCACGGATAGAAACAGTATCAAAGGGTTGTAACAGAATTGCTTCAGGTTTTGGTAATTCAGTTACGCCATGAAAAACACGATAGCTTTCTTCTTCTGCTTTTGGTGCATCTTTATGGTATAGATCAGCAGTAACACTCATGTTGCCACTATCACTGATATCATCTAGACCTTGAATATAGAAACCATCAGCACCGACTTTATCCGCACGACGAGAGACCGCGTCAGCGGCTTCATAAATAGCGTTAAAACGACCGATAACTGTAATTCTCTCAAATGGTTTTAGTTCTGCAGCTTGTTCGGGTGTTAATTCCTGAGCAGCCTGCGCAACAGTGATATTAGTTAAAGACAACATCGCTGCTGCGATGACTGAGGTTTTCAGCTTCATACAAAATCCTTCCGCCTTGCGCAATTAATATTGGTCATGTGCTGAACGTAGTGGTTTATCACATAGAGATTAATTATTACATGTAATAATAGCATTTGTCGCATTATTTTATTTAGTGAATCACCAAAGAGTCAAATGACCAGTATATGTTACCAGATATTTACCTGAATATAGTGAATAATTCATAAATATGCCTTTTCGACTAAAATGATCCAATTAAGTTCAATTTTAGCTTTACACAGATATAGATTATTGGTTTTATTTTCAGTAGGTTATTAGAGCTCCGATTAATGGCATGCATATTATTATTTTTAACATTTTTTTTGCATGAATGTGAAGTTAATGGAGAAATTTTAACAGATCTCTATGGATAAGAAGGGAAAATTATGCGAATTGGTATACCCAAAGAGCGACTTTCTAATGAAACAAGGGTTGCGGCAACACCTGCCACAGTAACTCAACTCATAAAATTAGGATTTACAGTCGCAATTGAAAATGGTGCTGGTATTGCTTCAAGTTTTGAAAATAACGCTTATCAGGAAGCTGGCGCTGAGATCCTCGACCTTCAAAATGTTTGGCAATCAGACATTATTTTAAAGGTAAATGCACCACTGGATAATGAAATTGAGTTACTACAAGATGGCGCGACATTGGTGAGCTTTATTTGGCCAGCTCAAAATGCGACATTGCTTGAAAAGTTGGCTAAAAAGAATATTAACGTTATGGCAATGGATAGTGTGCCACGTATTTCTCGTGCACAATCTCTCGATGCGTTAAGTTCTATGGCAAACATTGCAGGTTACCGTGCTGTTGTAGAAGCTGCACATGAATTCGGAAGATTCTTTACCGGACAAATTACTGCTGCTGGTAAAGTACCACCAGCTAAAGTGATGGTCATTGGTGCGGGTGTTGCTGGTCTTGCTGCTATCGGTGCCGCAGGTAGTCTTGGTGCTATTGTTCGTGCTTTTGATACTCGCCCTGAAGTTAAAGAGCAAGTTCAAAGTATGGGTGCTGAATTCCTTGAACTTGATTTTAAAGAAGAAGCGGGCAGTGGTGATGGTTATGCTAAAGTAATGTCAAAAGCATTTATTGATGCTGAAATGGCATTATTTGCAGAACAAGCAAAAGATGTTGATATCATCATTACAACCGCATTAATTCCAGGAAAACCCGCCCCTCGTTTAATTACGAAAGAGATGGTTGATTCAATGAAGCCGGGAAGTGTTGTCGTCGACCTTGCGGCTCAAAATGGTGGTAACTGTGAATATACCGTTCCTAATGAAATCTTTACGACAGAACACGGCGTAAAAATCATTGGTTACACTGACTTAGCCGCTCGTTTGCCTGCACAGTCATCTCAACTCTATGGCACTAACTTAGTTAACCTATTGAAATTATTGTGTAAAGAAAAAGACGGCAATATCAATATTGACTTTGATGATGTTGTTATTAGAGGTGTGACTGTTATTCGTGCTGGTGAAGTAACATGGCCAGCGCCACCTATTCAAGTTTCTGCACAACCTAAAGCCACTCCTGCTACAAAACCACAAGAGAAACCCGTTGCTAAACCTGTTTCATCTTGGAAAAAATACAGTTTATTAGCGGTAGCCTTCTTATTATTTGCATGGCTTGCAAATGTTGCACCGAAAGAGTTTTTATCTCACTTTACTGTATTCGCACTTTCTTGTGTTGTAGGTTATTACGTTGTTTGGAATGTAAGTCATTCATTGCATACGCCATTAATGTCAGTGACAAACGCAATCTCAGGCATTATCGTTGTTGGGGCTTTGCTCCAAATTGGTAGTGGTGGCTGGGTTAGCCTATTTTCGTTTATTGCAATATTGATTGCGAGTATTAATATTTTTGGTGGATTTACTGTTACTCAACGTATGTTGAAAATGTTCCGTAAAGGATAAGGGAGACAATTATGTCCAGCGGCGTTGTTACAGCGGCATATATTGTCGCCGCGATATTATTTATTTTCAGCCTTGCCGGCTTATCAAAACATGAAACCTCTAAACAAGGTAACTATTTTGGTATCGCAGGGATGGCAATTGCATTGTTCGCAACCATTTTCGGTCCTTATGCTGGTAATGTGGGTTGGATCATTATTGCAATGGTAATCGGTGCCGTTATTGGTATTCGTTTAGCTAAAAAAGTCGAAATGACTCAAATGCCAGAATTGGTCGCAATCTTACATAGCTTTGTAGGTTTAGCGGCGGTTTTAGTGGGTTTTAACAGTTATCTTGACCACAATACGGCAATGGATCCTGTCATGGTGAATATTCACCTAACAGAAGTTTTTTTAGGGATCTTCATTGGTGCGGTTACATTTACTGGTTCAATTGTCGCTTATGGTAAATTAAGCGGGAAAATGTCATCTAAACCGATGATGTTACCTAATCGTCATAAATTAAACCTTGCAGCTTTGGTTGTTTCTTTTTTATTGATGATTTGGTTTGTTAAAACTGACAGTGTTGGCTTACAAGTTTTCTTAATCATCATAATGACTGTGATTGCCTTGGCTTTTGGTTGGCATTTAGTTGCATCGATTGGTGGTGCAGATATGCCAGTGGTTGTCTCGATGCTGAACTCTTATTCAGGATGGGCAGCAGCGGCAGCAGGCTTTATGTTGAGCAATGACTTGTTAATTGTAACAGGTGCATTAGTGGGTTCTTCAGGTGCTATCCTTTCTTATATTATGTGTAAGGCGATGAATCGTTCTTTTATTAGCGTAATAGCAGGTGGATTTGGTACTGATGGCTCAGCTTCAACAGAAGACGGTGAAATGGGTGAGTATCGCGAAACAACCGCTGAAGAAGTGGCTGATATGCTGAAAAATTCAACCTCAGTTATTATTACCCCAGGTTATGGAATGGCGGTTGCTCAAGCACAATATCCTGTGCATGATATTACGGAGAAATTACGTCAACGTGGTGTGAAAGTGCGTTTTGGTATTCACCCAGTAGCAGGGCGTTTACCAGGTCATATGAATGTGTTGTTAGCAGAAGCTAAAGTGCCTTATGATGTTGTATTAGAAATGGATGAAATCAATGATGATTTCTCCGACACTGATACGGTTTTGGTGATTGGCGCTAATGATACAGTAAACCCAGCAGCACAAGATGATCCAAATAGCCCAATTGCAGGTATGCCAGTATTAGAAGTGTGGAAAGCGCAGAATGTTATTGTGTTTAAACGCTCAATGAATACAGGTTATGCAGGTGTTCAAAATCCACTATTCTTTAAAGAGAATACACAAATGTTGTTTGGCGATGCTAAAGCCAGCGTGGATGCAATTTTAAAAGCGCTGTAGCTGTAATAGATACAGATAGCGAATAGCAAAAAGCCAGTCAAAATTTGACTGGCTTTTTTAGTATACAGAGTAATAAGTTTAATCGTGATCACTATCAACAGTAATAGGGCAGGTAAAACCATCAGGTTTAATGGCCAATAAATCACATTTGATATGGTCTATTAGTTGTTCTGCGGTATTCCCTAAGAAGGCTGCTGAAAGTCCCGTTCTTCCTAAAATACCTAAAACAACAATACCCGCATTTAACTCTTCACAAACTTGAGGAATAACTTGTTCTGGTAATCCTTCTTTTACATGTGTCTTTTCTTCAGGGATGCCGAATTTCTGACGAAGTTCTTTCATCGCAATAAGATGCTGACCACGAAGTGCATTGTTATAAAGATTAGGATCAAAATCAGGTAACTCAATCGCTATATTGATAGGTGCAACAGGGTAAGCGCTGAGTAGATGAACATCAGGATCTTTTTGTATGCGATGAGACAAATCAGTTGTCAATTCAATCAGTTTTAAGTTAAGTGCATCATGATACGATTCTTCATTTGATAAATTGGCTGCCACGACAATTGTGCCATATTCAGGCCACTCTTTATCTTTGACCATCCAAACAGGGCAAGGGCATTTTCTAAGCAGTTGCCAGTCAAGGGGGGTAAAAATAAGCGAGCCTAATTTGTCATGTTGGTGAGCCATTTTAATTAGCAAGTCATGTTGATGTGCAACGACTTCTTCAATAATTGCCTCATAAGGGCGATTATGCCAAATGACTTTTATATCAATCTCTATACCAGCTTCAAGGTAATAGCGTGCTTGTTGTTTGATCCAAGCTGCCTTTTGGCTGATAACACCTTTACGCATTGCATTACGTTCATCGGGAGATAAAAGGGTTGTCATGTCATAAGAGAGATCATAAACAGGTAGAAAAGCTTTTATCCGCCCACCATTACGCTGAACGATATAGACAGCACGGCGAAGTGCTGGTTGGTCATCTTGGTTAGGATCAATGACAACGAGAAGGTTTTGATATTTTTCCATTGTAATATCCTCTTTAGGGCTGGATTTATCCATCTACAATTTAAAGATAACCCAAGAAGATAAAATGCAATAGCACAAAATAGAAAACGGGGCACAAATTTGTGTGCCCCGTTATAAAATTAGCGAGTGAAATGTAACAGATTAAACTTCAGCTGACGAAGGAAGTTTACCAGCTAGTTCACTTAATAACGTACTATCTTCAATAGTAATGTATTTGCCTTTAACGCTTAACATGCCACTTTTCTGGAAGCGACCAAGTAAGCGACTAATCGTTTCTACGGTTAAACCTAAGTAATTACCGATATCACCACGAGTCATGGTTAAGCGGAATTCACGAGGCGAAAAACCACGCTGTGCGAAACGACGAGAGAGGTTATAAATAAAAGCAGCCAGACGTTCTTCTGCATTCTTTTTCGATAACAGTAAGATCATTTCTTGGTCGCCTTTGATTTCACCACTCATTAGGCGCATCATTTGTTGACGTAAGTTAGGCATTTTGCCTGACAGGTCATCCAACGTTTCGAAAGGAATTTCACAAACCATAGAGGTTTCTAAAGCTTGTGCGAAACTTGGGTGTTCAGTATTAATAATGGCGTCAAAACCAACCAAATCACCAGCAAGATGAAATCCTGTTATTTGCTCGTCGCCTTCTTCCGTAATGGTATAACTTTTAATTGTACCGGAACGTATGGCATAAAGTGATTTCAGCTCATCACCTGCTTTAAACAAGGTTTGACCTTTTTGGATGGGCTTTTTACGCTCGATAATATTATCGAGTTGATCAAGCTCATGCTCGTTTAAAGTAAACGGGATGCAGAGCTGGCTAATACTGCAATCCTGACAATGGATTGCACAACCGCCAGATTGGATTCGGCGAACGACGCGTTTTTCTGGGATCATAAGCTTGCTCATTACAAATAAAAATATTGATATGCGTCAATTTTAACACATATTGAAGTAATTAGTAAGGGAAATAACGGTACGTGTGGAAATAATTCTGAATGTAACAAAACATGTATCTTGATAAAAACAATGTTTTGCTTAAAGGTTTATTTAGAACAATTTGCGCTAACCCTATACTCAATTGGTATATTATTCGATTTTCTGACGAAGTCATAGTGCTATTACTAAATTATCCGTGTCAAAAGCCAAAAATGAAGGGGTGCTTCAATATTTTCTATCTTTATATTGACATTTTATTTACGGCTTTATCTTATCTTTGTATTTTTTATGTATAACTCGTTATTTTTATAACAAAAAATTAGGAAAAGCTAACTTAATGTATTTTTGATGCAACTTAATGCTACCTTGAGTTAGCTTTTCCTTATAAAAGATGGGGAAACTGCAAAGAAGTGCGGAAAATTGAAACATTCTATTACCTCTTTAGTGGTATTGATGTGCATCAATGATGGTTTACCACTATACCCTATCATTTTTACTAATGAGAGTTGTTATGTGAGAATGATAAGCTAATGAAAAAAATAGAAAAAAATAAGGAAAACAAAGGGATGATGTCGTTAAGTCGTCGCCACTTTGTTCAATCAAGTGCTGCATTAGTGACAGTGCCATTTTTCGCACGAAATGCACAAGCTAATGTAGATGAAAGTTTACCCATTGCAAAAATAAATGGAGAATCTTCTACTGTTGTTGCTACATGCAGTACTTTTGACTGTGGTGGTAAGTGTGATATTCGTGCACATATAAAGGAAGGTATTGTTACTCGTATTACTACGAGACCAGATAATGAATTAGATGAAGCCATGCCTGTTATGAGGGCATGTGTACGTGGACGAGGTTATCGCAAGTTTTCTTATCATGCTGATAGATTGAAATACCCAATGAAAAGGGTCGGCAAACGTGGTGAAGGTAAATTTGAACGTATTTCATGGGATGAGGCAACAACGCTTATTGCGGAAAATGTGACACGTTTAACGGAGAAACATGGTGCTGCAAGTCGTTTTTTAACAGTGAGCACAGCAGTAACAGGGGGGATCTTCTCTGGTGATACCATGATGAAGAAACTCTTTAATTTAACAGGAGGCTATCTTCCTTATTACCATTCAGTTAGCTTGGGTAACACCTTAAAAGTAACGCCTTATACTTATGGTATTGCAAAAACAGGTAGCTCTTTAGACACCCTTGAAGACACACCACTAGTGATCTTATGGGGTCATAACCCTAATGAAACCATTTTTGGGCATACTAACCATTATTTTCAAAAGATGAAAAACAATGGTACTAAATTTATTGTGGTCGATCCTCGTTATTCTGATACCGCCCAATCTCTTGCTGACCAATGGATACCGCTTTTACCAACAACCGATAATGCTTTAATGGATGCAATGATGTATGTCATTGTCACCGAAAATCTTCATGACAAATCTTTTATTGATAAATATGTTATTGGCTTTGATGAAGAGCATATGCCAGAAGGTGTTCCTGCTAATGAGTCTTTGGTCGCTTATTTGACAGGTAAAAAAGACGGAATAGAAAAAACACCTGAATGGGCAGAAAAAATTACTCGAGTACCTGCAAATACTATTCGCCAACTTGCACGTGAATATGCCATGACAAAACCTGCCGCCTTAATTCAAGGTTGGGGGCCTCAACGTCATATTTGTGGTGAGCGTAGTGCCAGAGGCTCATCATTACTCGCCGCCATTACAGGAAATGTTGGTAAGAAAGGAGCGTGGGCAGCTGGATATGGTGGTATTGGTAACCGTCAATCTATTCGTGGTCCTAATATTGGCGAAAATCCAGTAAAAGCTAAAATCTCTATTATGAACTGGATGCAGGCTGTTGAAGATGCAAGTAAAGTTCGTGTTGAAGATGGTCTTTTAGGTGTTGATAAACTCGATACCAATATCAAAATGATCTTCTCATTAGCGGGTAATTATTTAGTTAACCAAAATCCTGATGTGAATGCAGCTGCAAAATTATTAGCAGATGATTCAAAAGTAGAATTTATTGTTGTTAGTGATCTCTATTTGTCACCTTCTGCAAAATATGCCGATCTTGTTTTACCTGAAACCAGTTTTCTAGAACGTTGGAACATTGGTAATACATGGGGGACGGGTAACTATTTTCTTCTGTCTGAAAAAGTTATTGAACCCGCTTTTGAACGCCGTTCTGATTATGAGTGGATTACGGAAGTTGCTGAAAAAATGGGTGTAAAAGAAGCGTTCACTGAAGGCCGTAGTGAGAAAGAGTGGATTGCTCATCTTGTTGATACCAACAAAACACGTTTTGATGATAGACCTGATTTTCCTAATTTTGACGAGTTACAAAAAACACGCCGTTATCTTTTTAAAGATAAACCTTTCGTTGCCTTTGAAAAAAACATCAGTGACTTTGAGAATAATCCATTCCCAACACCTTCAGGTAAAATTGAGATTTTTTCTAAACGTCTTTATGACATGAATAATCCGGATATTCCGGCGTTGTCTCATTATGTGCCAGCAATTGAAGGCCCAGAAGATAAGTTAACAGAAAAATATCCATTACAAATGTTGACTTGGAAAGGAAAAAATCGAGCTAACTCAACACAGTATGCTAATCCTTGGTTACAAGAAGCTCAACGTCAAGAGGCGTGGATAAATCCAATTGATGCTGAAAATAGAGGTATCAAAAATGGTGATATGGTGCGTATTTATAACGACCGCGGGATCACTGAGATCCCTGCATTAGTAACACAACGCATTATTCCTGGTGTTGTTGGTTTACAAGCTGGTGCTTGGTGGGCTCCCGATGAAAACGGCGTTGATCATGGGGGATGCCCTAACGTTTTAACATCGACACGAATGACACCATTAGCACATGGTAATTCACATTTAACTGTTTTAGTTGAGGTAACCAAAGCATGAGTGACTTTAAAGAATATGCGCCGGTAAGTGATGAACAGCTCGGTTTCTTTATTGATTCCTCTCGTTGTTCTGGTTGCAAAGCTTGCCAAGTAGCATGTAAAGATAAAAATAATTTAGAAGTTGGTCGCCGTTTTCGTCGTATTTATGAAGTAAAAGGAGGCGGTTTTACACCAACAGGGCAAGGAGGTCTGGTTAATAATGTGTTTGCATATACATTAACGATTTCTTGTAACCACTGCGAATCGCCCGTTTGTGTGAAAAACTGCCCAACAACAGCAATGCACAAACGTGAAGGTGATGGCATTGTTCGTGTTGATACCTCTAAATGTGTAGGTTGTGGCTATTGCGCATGGTCATGCCCTTATGGCGCACCACAAATGAATGAAGAGACTGGACAAATGTCAAAATGTGATTTTTGTATTGATTTACTATCAGAAGGAAAAAATCCAATTTGTGTTGATACATGCCCGCTAAATGCGATTAAGTTTGGAAAAATTAAAGATCTAAGAGCGAAATATGGGCATTTAAGCCAAGTTCAAGGATTGCCTGACTTTACGATGACAAATCCAAATTTAGTTATCAAACCTCATACTGGTGCGACGAAAAAGGGAGGAGTTCAAGCATGAATGAATGGCCATTAGTGACCTTTACTTTATTCGTCCAGAGTTCTGTTGGCGTAACACTTTTTTCAGCTCTTTATTTTTGTTGGTTAGAAAAAGAGATTGGTAATCAAAGAGCTACGGTTGCTATGCGACCCGTGTTATTAACTGCCGCTATTTTAGGATGTTTAGGATTATTAGCATCAACACTACATATGGGATATCCATGGAATGCTTTTCATGCATTACGCCATATTTCTTCATCATGGTTGAGTCGTGAAATCATATTTGCTGCCGTTTATCTTGGTGCGTTATGCCTTTATACCTTAGTGGTTTTGATTAAAGGGCACATGAACAAAACTTTATTAGCGGTTATTGGTTTGCTTGGCATCATCGACATAATTTGTATGGCATCATTGTATTACAATACTTCGATGCTGACATGGATGCACATTAATACTTACTTTATGTTTATAGGCGCACTATTTTCAACAGGGGCGGCTATAGCGCTATTAATTACTGCACTTCGCGTTAAAGCCTTTATAAATAGTGAACTAGCAAAAAGAATTGTCATTAGTGCATTAGTCGTTATTTTTCTTGCAGTGACATTACGTATGGCGGAACAACCCTTTTATTTAGAATGGATGTCATCAGTCATTTCAACAAATGATGCAATAACGTTCCCTCATACGCCTATCATTGCGTATAATGAAACATTCGGATTAAGAATATCTGCATGGATTTTGTCAATTCTTGGTATGTTAATGATGGGATACAGCGTATGGAAATATCGTAATGCTGTATTTACTTCAGGATTGCGTATGGTGTTAGCAAGTAGCGCAACAATACTGGTTGCAGAAATTCTCAATCGTTTTGCATTCTTTATTGTAAAGTAGTGGAGTAGTGAAGTATGAGGCGTTTTATTAAGGTGGATCTTCCTCCTGAACCAATTATTAATGATAAATGTGTGAGAAAACGCCTCAAACAAAGCCTATGTGATAGTTGCTCTAAAGTTTGTCCTGTGGGCGCTATCACTTTTGCTCTTTTAGATGTAAAAATAGACAATGAACGCTGTTTTCAATGTGGCAATTGTCTATTTACTTGTCCCGTTGATGCGATAGAAAATATCGCGCCTCATGAAAGAACATATCAAAATAATTACCTTATTGTTAATCATGATGAACCATTAGCAAGCACAGAAGAATTGTTAGTGTGGCACCGCCAATATCAAATTAGAGGAATGAAGATAGCACAGCCTTTAGTGGATAAATGGCTTCCTGTTTTAGCCAACTTAAATCTTCAATTAAAAACATTACAAGAGCCTATTTGGCAATTAATTATCACAGAACCTACTGATATTGATAGTGGGCGCCGCTTTATGCTTTTTCGTCAAAAACTAGATGAAAAACCACTTAATAAAGATCAAGTAAGAACAGGATTAAATGCAAGAAAACAACTTTATCCAGAAGACAGTTGGTTTCAAATTCAGTTAGATACCGAAACGTGTATTCTTTGTTCCGCATGTGCAAAGGTCTGTGATGAAGGTGCGATTGAACTTGAAAATAATATATTCACGCTTGATGAAAAACGTTGCACTGGTTGTATGAGTTGTGAAGTGGTTTGTTTTCCTAAATCTATTCATGTTAAAGAACATGTCGCTAAAAATAATGAACCCATTCTTTATCACTATTATGAAGCCCACTGTGAAAAATGTCGGTTAGCTTTCTTATCATGGAAATCTGACGCAACATTATGCCCGATTTGCATACAACATCAGAAGCAAGGTTGGTTATAATCTCTCAAATACACTTAGATTATTTATTGCTGGATAATCGACTATCCTGATTAAAATGAGAAACAGCGTGTTGATTTTGTTTATTTATCATTAAATACGAGAGTGATTAAATAAAATGGGAGCCTATGATGAATACTGTTTTACCTGCGGATATGTTAGAGATTGCCATTACAGAGCCTGGCGGTATAGATAAATTAAAACCCCAACGATCACCAATACCTACACTTCCTCCTCATTATCTTTTAATTAAAGTTGCCGCCTCAGGTGTTAATCGACCTGATATCTTTCAAAGGCAGGGAAGCTATCCGCCACCAGCAGATGCTTCACCTATTCCAGGCCTTGAAGTTGCTGGAGAAGTTGTCGCATTAGGGGACGGTTGCACTAAATGGCAATTAGGAGATAGAGTTTGTGCATTAGTTGCTGGAGGTGGTTACGCTCAATATTGTATTGCACATGAAGACATTGCATTACCGTCAATGAATTTAACGGATATTGAAGCCGCTGCATTACCTGAAAATGTTTTTACTGTTTGGGCTAATTTATTTCAGTTAGGGAAGCTAAAACAGGGGGAATCTGTTCTGATTCATGGTGGAACGTCAGGAATTGGATCAACGGCTATAATGCTTGCTCACACAATAGGTGCAACAGTCTATACAACGGTAGGCTCTGAAGAAAAAACTGCCGTAGCACGTGATCTCGGCGCTGATTATGTCATCAATTATAAACAAGCCGATTTTGCTAAGGAAATTCCTATCTTAACTGAAGGGAAAGGTGTTGATGTTATTCTTGATATTATTGGTGGGGATTACGTAGAAAAGAATTATCAAGTTGCCAGTAAATTTGGGCGCGTTATACAAGTGGGTATGATGAAAGGAATGCCTAAAAATTTAAATATGATGCCAATGATGATTAAGCGTTTAATTCATACTGGTTCAACGATGCGATCTCGCTCAATAGAAGAGAAAGCACAAATAGCTCAAGAACTAAAACAGCAAGTGTGGCCACTTATAGCTGAAGGAAAAATCAAACCCATGATTAATGCTATTTTTCCATTAAAAGAAGTGGGGAAAGCACATAAATTAATGGAGTCTGGTGATTTGATTGGTAAAGTGATGCTTGAAACTTTGTCTTATAACGAAAAAGAGTAAAATTAAGGGTGTTTGAAACTTATTTGATATAAGAGCCAGAACTTATTTTACTTTCTAAAAAACGAATATTCCGAAAAACACATGTCCATATTTCATGTGTTTTTTTATATATTGAAGAAAAAATAAATAACATTTAAATAAACAAATTCTTATTTTAGATAAGTAATTCAATATCTGTTCTTTTTAATAGCAGTTAAGCGATAGAAATATTCATTAATTCTTATTAAGGTAGATTTAAGTATCGACCTTAGCAAAAATAATATCACATTTATAGTAATATAACTTAAATCAAAATTGATAATAAATTAAAGAAACTAACAAATAAAGCTAAATCATTTATCATCAAAACATCATTTAATTAAATCAAATTAGAAAAATATTAACTGATATCAATAAAATAAAGAAGATTCTTACTCATCATGTAGTATATCATTTGAATAAAGATTAATTATTGACGATTAATAAACACAATTCTCATTAAAACAGATAATAAAAATTTATATATAGGTGCGATGATGGCAAATTACAAACAAACCTGTCTGAGTGCTACAGAACGTGTATACCATACCCGAACCATTGATACTCTCACATGTTATTACCGAGAGATGATAAATATACTAATGGATAGTGAGTATTCTTTTCCTAAAGCAAATAAAATGAAAAGAAATAATAGCGAGAGTTTAGACGCTAAAATAAAAAGTAACACTATTGAAAAAAAAGCAGTAGATAATGCTTATGAAAGTATTTTAGAGCCTTTAAGGCAGCAAAATAATTATAATCAATCTGATATTGAACCTTATTTTTCCCATCATCATTCTCAAGTGATGCAATTGGCGAAATTCGGTTATCTTTCCGCATTAGCATACAATTCAGATAATGTTTTTAATAACCACTCCCCCTTATTAAAAGAACAAGAAAAGAAAATTACAGATGATCTCTGTAGATTAATCGGTTTCTCATCAGAAGAAGCATTTGGCCATATCACAACAAGCCACACTCTTGCTTGCTATGAAATATTATGGGCGCTCAGAAATTTAAAGACATTACCTATGGCAATTGCTCGTCACCCAAAATCACGCGATTTAGTTGCAGATAAAAAAGCCTTTGAGTTATTCAATATGTCTGTTACGGATATTTTAGCAATCAGCGAACAACTCAATGAGCGTGGGATTTTTGATGATGTTAGCCATTTAACATGCCGAGGAACGGGCATGACAAAAACAATGCATTTAGGAAAATTGCTTGTTCCAGTTTCCCGTTTTGAATTTTGGAAAAAAGCAATGGATATACTTGGTTTAGGGTATGACAACCTTATCGCATTGCCTATTGATGAAACATTTAAAACTGATATTGAAAAAACACGTAGTATTGTTTTTCGTTTGATTGAACAAGGTGAGCCCATTCTAGGCGTTATAGGAATATTAGGTGCACCGTCTTATGGCTGTGTTGATAAGTTAAAACCACTTTTTGAATTAAGAAAAGAGTGCGAGGAAAAATACAATAATTCATTTTACATTCATATTGATGCTTCGCAATTTGGTTATATGAAAAGCTTATTTCTTGATGATAATTATGATCTTATCCCTTATCAGACTTTATGTAAGAAATTAAAGAAAGAAGCCCCATTACTCGAGTTGACACCTGAAATATATGAAAGCATTACACAACTTTCTCTTGCCGATTCAGTTTCTTTTGAACCATTTCAAGCTGGATTTTCACCATATCCTACTGGTGTAGTCTGTATTAAAGATGCACGTATTAGTCGTTTTTTAAGCAATCCCCCTAAATTATGTCCAGAACAAGACGATGATGTTCCTGAAATTGATGGTATTCAATCCGCACCAGCGGTAGCGTCAATGTGGAGTGTGCATCAACTTTATCCTTTTACTTCATCTGGATATGGAAGATATGCACAAATTCAATGGGAAACACGCATCAAACTTGAGCAGTTTTTTAATCAAGCAGCTGCTTTCGAAAAAGAAGGTGAGCACTATTATATTCGTGTTTTATCTGCATCTGACTTTAATAAACTAAATTTTGCTATTGTAAAGAAAGGAAATAAGGATCTAGAAGCACAAAATAATCTTAATAAAACAATCTATGAAAACTTGGTGATAAAAAGCCATCATAAACAAGATTTAAGTTTATTAACGCTTTGTGCTCGCAATAGCGATGATGCGCCCGTGCAGTTTTGTTCTGAGTGTGGTTTTGATAACAATGAGTGGGAAACTATCAAACACTTAAACTTGCTGCAGCTTACTATAAAAAATACTGAAATCTGTGATGAACAACAAATTGAGGCAGGATATCAATATATTAAGAAAGTCGTTTTGTCCGCATTAGACAAGTAACAATATTTCGCTTTTGTTATATTTTCTCAAATTGAAATAAATTTTGTTAAAAAGCGAAGTAGTGGGTTATTACTCATTATCTTCGCTTTTTAACAGATAAAGGTGACATTGTCACTTATCGTATTCTAAATATCTTTTATTATTCTGTTTGGATTTTAAGCTAAAAGTGCCTATTTTTTATTCCTCTTTATTAATAATCTTCTTTTATTTTCATCGATAGCACATAAGAGCAAATTAGAGAATGATAATCATTCATAATTAAGCTCGTGCCTGAATAATATAATCATAGATAAATCATATTGTTAATAAGATAATCGATTTAAATGCGTATTTAGATATATCTAAAACTTGATCATTTAGATATATCGGATTATATTGCACGGTATAAATTCGATATATCTAAAACAATGAGGGAATATTTATGATGATTCGAGCATTAAACTCACTATATCAACAACGTGCTGAAAATGGTGAATATGGTCATGGTCACGGAAAAGGGCGTTGCGGTGGTAAAGGTAAACATAACCGACACCAAGAAAATCATGGTGAGCATTGTTGTCATGGTGAGTATAGTCATGCACACGAAGGTCGCAGTGAGTGTTGTCATGGTGGACATGATCATGGACACGAAGGTCGTGGTGAATGTTGTCATGGTGAACATCGTTCTGATGGACATGGAAAGCAACGTGGCCGTGGATGCGCTGGTAGGGGGAAAGGGCAAGGTCGCCAGTTAAAACGTATGTTTGATCATGGTGATTTACGCGTTCTGCTACTTAGTATGATCTCGAAAAAGCCAAGTCATGGTTATGAAATTATTAGAGAAATAGATGAGGCTTCTTCAGGATTATATGTACCTAGCCCTGGTGTGATTTATCCAACGTTAACACTACTTGAAGAGCAAGATTTATTAGTTGCTACGATTGCTGAAAAAGGTCGTAAAAACTACAGCATTACATCTGAAGGTGCTGCATTTTTAGCAGAACATCAAGATATAGATGCCAATATCCAAAGAAAACTGGCTTATGCGAGAGATTTGTCTCAAAACGCGGGTGGTGTTTCTGAGGAAATTGAATCTGCTGTTGGTAAATTAAAAGCAGTTTTACGCCATAAATTAGTGTTAAAAGAGCTCTCTGTGGAAAGAGCTGGACGTATTGCTTCTATTCTTAATGAAGCAGTTGAGAAAATTGAAGCTATCAATGAGGCATTGATCTCAGAGGAAAGGGAAGATGAATAAAGCAGATACTCGGTTACAAAATTCAAGAAGAAATAATGAAATAGATAAAGAAGATTTGGAAAACAACCCAGCAGTAAAAGAACAAATTTGCCCGAAAATGCCAGTTTCTTACTTTCGTAGAGCATTACGTAAACCAGGCAGAATATAATAATAATGGACAGAGGTTACAATGATATAATCTCTGTCACTTTCCCCTCTATTATGCAATTTCTCTCCATTTATCACCTTATAAAATATATTCTAAATATCAAAACGTCTCATTCCTGATAAAACATTTCTTATCTCTATTTACCTGTAATACATCATTTTTTGATGGGTGGTTACATTGATTTTCTCTGGTTATTGTACTGACCTCAAAAAAATCACAAATGATTGTGGAAATGTTCCACATTAGCGATTATTTTATTTAGATTAGTGAACCCATTATAAAATTTGAAAACGAAAACCAGAGATATGTTTGAAATAATAAATTAAATACCGAATAAAAATAATAAACGTTTGTAAGTACTTAAACGAGAATAAGTACCTTTGCTCAAACGTAGCCTTACTTATGATGTTGGAAGATAATCAACATATCGGTTTATTTATTATTAAGAATATAAATAATGATGCGAATAACTGATTGATATTTATAAAAATATTATCTAATCACTATAACAATACGCTCATCAGATAGAGCAATCGAACAACTAAATTGATTGCTATGCATTTGCCGTACCTGTTAAGCCAACATTTGCTAACTTAGGAATATTCGAATGAAAGTTAAAGCATTATCTGCTGTGATAAGTTTAATCCTTACCGCGCCATTATGTGCAAACGCACAAACCGATATAAGTGCAATTGAAGCAAGGTTAAATGTACTTGAACAACGAGCAACCGCCGCTGAAGCTAGAGCCGCAGCAGCAGAACAAAAAGCGGCTCGCCTTGAGCAATTAATTAATTCCAACAGCTTATCTCAAGAAAAGAAAGCATCAAATAATGTTACAAACGTCAACATGGAGCAACGCGTTGCTCTATTAGAAAAGCAATCTGATGAGGCTCAAGCCAAAGTAGATATAACACAAACTCAACTTAATGAAATCCAGCAAAAACAATCAGCTCAGCTTGCTAGTACGAAAAGTAAAGACGGCACAGGTTTTTTCTCTACCAATACAAATTGGGGTGATCTCAAATTATATGGTGACGTTGAATATAATATTGATGCAGCTAGTAAGAAAGGGCAACTAACATCGATGAGAATGATGCCCGGTAATCAAAAAGATTTTGATGATAATGAAAAATGGTCACTTAATGGGCGTATTTTAATTGGTGTGGATGGTGAACGAGAATTAAAAAACGGTAATTATGCTGGTTTCCGGGTTCAGCCTATGGCTGACATGACAGGTAAAATGAATCTCGATGATGCTGTTTTCTACTTTGGGCAACGTGATAAATGGCAATATAAAATTGGTCGCTATGAAGCTTATGACATGTTCCCTCTAAACCAAGATACATTTGTTGAGTATTCAGGTAATACAGCAAATGATTTATATGGTGATGGCTTTGGCTATATCTATATGATGAAAGAAGGACGCGGTCGTAGTAGTGATGGTGGTAGTATGATGGTTAATACATACTATAACGACTGGTATTTTGAGCTAAATGCTTTAGTTGAAGATGGAACTTCTGTTTTTAAAGATGGTGAGTATCATGGGCGTAAACTTGATAATCGTAAAAATGTTATTTATATGCGGCCTGTTGTTGCATGGCAAAAAGATAACTTCACGATTGCGGGAGCAATAGATGCGAATGTGATAAGCAAAGCTTATGGCTATGATGATGAAAATGGAAAATTCCAAGATCAGTCACGACGTACAGGTTATGGCTTAACTGTAAAATGGGACACTTTAGCTGATGATCCTATTAACGGTATTGTTGCAAATTTAAGTGCTGCTTATCTCAACGCTAAAGATGAAAATGATTTTTCTATTGGTAGTAATGTGTTGTGGCGCAAATTTCAACTTGGTTATATTTATGCTCATAATGATATTAAAGCTTACTATCAAAAAAGTGGAAACGGCAGTGGTCAAAATGACACCTATTTAACACTTAATCCTGGAAAGTACAATATCAACACAGTATTTGCTTCTTATGAATTACCTAATATTTTAGATATGGATAATTTCAAGACTTATTTAGGTGCTTATTATTCACATATAGATGGCAAAGATGATATTAATGTACATAGTAGTGATAAAGATCGTTATGGGGCTCGTGTCCGCTTTAAGTATCTATTTTAACTCTATTTTTAATACTTATAGTTAGAGATTGATTTATATAAAGACTTCAAGATACTGAGTATTGTTGGTTAATTGAAGTCTTTATATTTTTATATAGTTTGCATCGTTGTTGGAGCTAGATAGCTGATTTTTCTCGTGCTATTGTTTTATTTCCTGCGGTAATCAGTTTAACGTTTATAGACGTTTAACTAGCGTATTATGGGTGATATTTATCAGGAAACAATTCAATGCCTTTCTATATACAAAGCAGTAATTTAAATATCGACAAGACCTATAAGAAAAATAGAATAAAAACACTATTAATAGGCTTATCCTTAATTCCTTCATTTGGGTTTGCTCATGATCTTTCTCAATTACCACAAAAGGAACGCGTAGCTTACTTTACGCAAGCTCAGCAAGCAGGGATCACCGGTGTGGCAATTTAAACCAAACCTGTTCTAGCAAGACCCGCGAAAGAAGGTGAGATCATCATAACTATAATTAAAGGTGAAGGGATTGAAACAATTTCAGAACCCGCAAAAGTAGGAGATTGGGTAGTACAAAATATTTGTCCAGAAACAGGTAATGAGGAGATCTTGGTAAGAAAAACCAAGTTCGCTCAACGTTATAATATCGCAGAGAAAAGTGAAATTAATTTAGCGTCTTATCCTAGTAATTATCGGCCTTTTACTCCAAAGGGGATCGAAATGAATTACTTTATTATACCGGATTCTACACCTCCATTTGCAATGAAGGCTCCTTGGGGAGAATTGCAACGTTTTCAATCGGGCGATGCTGTTGTGCAATCCACAATAGATAGTCAAGATATTTACCGTATTCAAAAGGCAGCATTTGAGTGTACTTATACTATCCTTAAACCTGCTAAATTAGCACAATAATATTAAACTAATCTGTGGTAGATTGAATTATTATTTTTATAATTCATAATGTTATAATCATATCGCCATTTAAGGCAAAGATGTTAAATAGAGAGAGTAGTTGATAGTAAGTAAGGCATATTGCATGGTTGTTTAATTGCATTAATAGCTACATTTAGTTAACCTATCTCTATCAATTTCTTCAACTCATTAGGTAAAACCTATTGAACTGATAGTAGGAATGTATTAGCTATTCTCAAGTGGAATAGGTACATTAGTTCCCATACCAAACAGGAGGAAATACAATGTCTTTAATTAATACCCCAATCAAACCATTCAAAAACATGGCATTTAAAGACGGTCAATTCGTAGAAGTGACTGAAAAGGACGTCGAAGGAAAATGGAGCGTTTTCTTCTTTTACCCTGCAGACTTCACTTTTGTGTGCCCAACCGAATTAGGTGACTTAGCTGATCATTATGCTGAGTTCCAAAAAATGGGCGTAGAAATTTATTCAGTTTCTACCGATACACATTTTACCCATAAAGCATGGCACAGCAGTTCAGAAACTATCGGTAAAATCAAATATGGCATGATTGGCGATCCAACTGGTGCATTAACTCGTAACTTTGAAAATATGCGTGAGAACGAAGGTCTTGCAGACCGCGGTACTTTCGTTGTTGACCCACAAGGTATTATCCAAGCAATTGAAATTACTGCTGAAGGTATTGGCCGTGATGCATCAGACCTGCTGCGTAAAGTTAAAGCGGCTCAGTATGTAGCTAGCCACCCAGGCGAAGTTTGCCCAGCAAAATGGAAAGAAGGTGATGCAACTTTAGCTCCATCACTGGATTTAGTTGGCAAAATCTAAATAAGAATTAAGCCACTAAAAAAGTTATTTATCGGGTGTTTCGGCACCCGATTTTATTGAGGGTGCAAAAATGTTAGATAATAATTTAAAAGCTCAATTGAAAGCTTATTTAGAACGATTAACTCAGCCAGTTGAGTTAGTAGCAACATTAGACGACAGTAAACATTCAGCTGATATTCAAGCGCTATTAAAAGAAATCGAACCATTATCCGATAAAGTCACTTATCGTGAAGATAATAACGCTGATGTGCGTAAACCATCTTTTCTTATTACTAACCCAGGAAAAGAAACGGGTGTTCGCTTTGCTGGTTCGCCATTAGGCCATGAATTTACTTCATTAGTTTTAGCATTACTACAAACTGGCGGTCACCCATCAAAAGAAGCGCAAGAATTACTTGAACAAATTCGTCAGTTAGACGGTGAGTTTCATTTCGAAACCTATTATTCGCTCTCTTGTCATAACTGCCCAGATGTTGTTCAGGCATTAAACTTAATGGCGATTTTAAATCCGAAGATCACACATACAGCGATTGACGGAGGCATGTTCCAAAATGAAATTCAGGAACGTAATATCATGGGCGTTCCTGCTGTATTCTTAAATGGCAACGAGTTTGGTCAGGGTCGTATGACCTTAGCTGAAATCGTTAACAAAGTAGACAGCAATGCAGAAAAACGTACTGCAGAATTGTTAAACCAAAAAGATGCATTTGATGTATTAATTGTGGGAAGTGGCCCTGCGGGTGCGTCGGCAGCTGTTTATTCAGCTCGTAAAGGTTTGAATACTGGCCTTATTGGTGAACGTTTTGGTGGTCAAGTTCTTGATACTGTTGATATTGAAAACTATATCTCAGTACCAAAAACTGAAGGTGCAAAACTTGCAGGTGCTTTAAAAGCCCATATTGATGATTACCAAGTGGATGTGATTGATAGCCAAACAGTCAGTCGTTTAATTCCTGGCGCATCAGAAGGGGAATTACACCAAATTGAAACAGCATCAGGTGCGCTTTTAAAAACCCGTAGCTTAATTATTGCCACAGGTGCTCGCTGGAGAAATATGAATGTTCCCGGTGAAAATGAGTACCGTACTCGCGGTGTAACTTATTGTCCACACTGTGATGGTCCACTATTTAAAGGTAAAAGAGTTGCTGTTATTGGTGGTGGTAACTCAGGTGTTGAAGCGGCAATTGACTTAGCTGGCTTGGTTGAACACGTAACAGTATTAGAATTCGCTCCAGAAATGAGAGCCGATGCGGTATTACAGAAAAAACTGCGTAGCTTAAGCAATGTAGAGGTTATCTTAAATGCCCAAACTACAGAAGTGTATGGCGATGGTACTAAATTAACCGGTCTCAAATATAAAGATCGCACCAATGATTCTATGCACGATATTGCGCTAGCCGGTATTTTCGTGCAAATCGGCTTATTACCTAATACACAGTGGTTAGAAGGTACCGTTGAGCGTAATAAGATGGGCGAAATTATTGTTGATGCTCGCGGTGAAACCAATATTAAAGGTGTATTTGCTGCGGGTGACTGTACAACAGTACCTTATAAGCAAATCATCATTGCTGCAGGTGAAGGTGCAAAAGCCTCACTTAGCGCCTTTGATTACTTGATTCGCACGAGTGCAAAGAATTAAAAATTAGTTATTAGTATTGCTAGCATTGTATGTAAAAAGCATCTCATATGAACTGACCCCAATTTATTGGACAGTTTAAATTAGTTAGGTAAAGACTGAGTTCGGTATTGAACTGGGCTCAGTCCTTTTAATTTTATCTTGATCCGTTCAGTATTGTAATACTTGATATATTCATGAAGCTCTTCTTCTAGTTCATCCAAATCTCTAAATTGCTTTGTATAAAAACATTCTGTTTTTAATATGCCAAAAAAATTCTCGATTACTGCATTATCTAAACAATTTCCTTTTCGTGACATACTTTGAATAATTCCTTGTTTCTTAAGGCTATTTTGATAATGGCTCATTTGGTATTGCCATCCTTGATCTGAATGCAGTATCAGCTCACCTCTCTGAGTCAATTTTGAAAAGGCTTGGGTAAGCATCTGCTCAATCATGTTGTAATGAGGACGTCTAGCTATCTGATAGGAAACAATTTCTTGATTAAATAAGTCAAGAATAGGCGAAAGATAAAGCTTTTCACCTTTTACCTTAAATTCGGTGACATCAGTAACCCATTTTTCGTTAGGCTTGCTGGCATTAAAATTTCTTTCGAGATGATTATCAGCAATTCGACCTAATTGGCCTTTATAAGAGCGATATTTTTTAGGTCTTACAATAGATTTTAGTCCCTGAACCTGCATTAACCGCTGTACTTTTTTATGGTTAATAACAACTTCATTTCGCAGTACAGCAGTGATCCTTCGATAACCATATCGACCTTTATGTTGATGATAAATCTCCTTTATTTTATCTTTTAATAATTTGTCTTTTGAATTATGACTATTTTTTTGGTGATAATAAAACGTACTTTTTGATAAAGAAAGCGCACGTAATAAAACCAAAACCGGATAAATCATTTTTAATTGATTAACGACAGCAACATGTTGTTTTACCGTCGTTTTGTTTCCTGCAATTCTTGTAACTTTTTTAAGCAAGCATTCTCAGCACGCAAATACTCAAGTTCCTTTAAAAGTTCTTTAACCGATTTATCTTTGTCATCCTTAGGTAATTCTTTTTTCTTTTTAGTCAATGTAGGTCTTCCTTTTTTCTTGGGGACTAGTGCTTTAATACCATGAATATCCATAATATTTTTCCATTCCAATATAGTGGTAAAGGCTGGAATATTAAAAAGAGCAGCTGTTTCTCTGGCAGAAAGCGAATGTTTTGCCATGTGAGACAATATATGCATTTTTAGCTCAAGAGAATAGATTACTTTGGATTTTCGAGGCTTAATTCCCTCAATACCATGCAATTGATAAGCGGAGCACCAGCAACGAACCTGAGAATCATTAATAGAAAAATGCTTAGCCGTCGATAGACGACTATTGCCTTTGAGATAAAAATTAATCACATTTAGTTTAAAATCAAGAGAATATTTAGCCATAGAAAAACACCCCAAAGTTGGTGTCCAACTTTTGGGGTGCAGTTCAATATTGAGATGCTTTTTCTATATTCACACTTTTTACTTATTGAAAATTTCCTTTCGTCAGCCTGAAAAATTATCACATAACTCTTGGAGTTTGTTGATCATTCTAGCTATGTGGAAACCATCACATGTAGCATGGTGCACTTGAATGGATATCGGTAATAAAAACTTGCCACTTTGAAGGGTGTATTTTCCCATAGTGAAAATAGGAGGAAAATAATCTTTTACATTAGCTATATTTAAATTAAATCCATCAAAGCTTACCCATGGGATCATCGAAATGCAGAAATGATTTTCGGGAAAATTAGCTTTTGCGGATAGACTCAGATTATCTTTATATTTTTGATAATCTTGATTATATCCTTGTGAAAAAGAATGCCAATCTTCAAAGTACTCACTCCATAACTCAGAGAAAGTCTCCGTTTTAGGATGAAAAATAGTGTATGCCGGATTGATATAATCCCAAATAACTAATTCATTATCCTTGATCGCCATTCTAGACTCAGGGTAGCTATTAACTGTTTTTGCAATCAAATAGATCATTACCGGATAAAGCTTAAGATTATTTTTATCTAATACTATTTTTAAGACAGTAATATCTATTTTGGTGGTTAAGCTAAAGCCACACTGCACGTTGTGTCGATAATGTAAGAAATGCTCTTTTCTATTCCATTGTTCTAAATCGACTTTTTTATAATTCATATTTAAAGCCCTTCTTGTTAAGTAATAAATTTGTTTTTAACGAAGAAGGGCAAAACGGGTTGTCTGAATAGATAGCATCGTAACTCCTTATGTATTTTATATTTTAGTTAAATAAAGGAAAGTATTGAGAGAAGATTATCACATTAAATATCAAAATTTGAAGGTATTTTTGTGCTTTCATTAGATGATGACATAAGTGTATCATGATAAAAACTATAAAATTACTATTTAAAATGAAGGGATTTATTATGCAAGCTAAACTTGCTTATCAATGGAAACAACAAAGGCGTGGGAGACTTTCTTTTTTAGGACTGGAAATTGCGTGGACAATTTTATTTTCTATTGCAGAGAACTTAGCATATCGATGGTATATATCACTTTATCCTGATAAAGTAGAGTTAATCACTGAAAGAGATTTTTACTACTTATTCTCTTTTACACCATATGGCTTAATAGAAATAATATTTTTAATAACACAAGTCTACATATTTACACTTATTTTATCTCAACGAATAAGAGATATAGGTATAAGCTACCCCGTTATCATTTCTCTTATTTTAACAGTTAGTCCTATTTTATTAACCCCATATTTATTATTTAATGCACCATCTATGTTAATGGTATTACTTTCTATTTTATTAATAACAGGGCTGATCGCTTTACTTGCACCATCAGCCTACAAAGTTGACATCAATAAAGACTCAAAAGAAAATAATAATGAAGTAAATGGTTAAACAGTATTTACTAATTTGAGACTCTTGAACAGAATGAATAAGATGGAAATGAGTATGATTCAACTTAGACTCGCTGAACCACAAGAAGCTAAACGATTGTGGTATTTACGCAATCAAGCACTGCGATTTGGTTGTAAGAATGTTTATCCATCTGAGATTTTAGCTGCTTGGACACCTGATGAAATGCCTGAAGGATATCGGCAGGCCATTATTGGTAATCCATTTTATGTGATTGATTATCAAGAATACAATATTCCTGTTGCTTCGGGTTTTTTAGATGTTAAAACTGGTTTTGCTGAAGCTATTTTCACATTACCCGAATACATGAGAAAGGGATTTGCAGGACTCATTTTAAAACAATTGAAACATGAAGCAATTAAGAGAGGGCAATCCAAGTTATTTTTAGATGCAACCCCTAATGCAGTATCATTTTATTTAAAGCAAGGCTTTAAAGTATTAGAAGGACGTGATTATTATTCTGATTTAGCGAAAGCAAATTTACATTGTTACCGCATGTGTATTGATTTAGAGTAGTTGTTTTTATTTTAATCATCTCAAAAGGATGATTTTTATAATAGACTAAGAATAAAAAAAGCTATTCTTAAAATGCGATATAAATTTATTGTTATCATTTTTTGAATTAGCTTTTATATTAATAACATAAAATAGCAATCCGCATGATGTTGCGATATTGTAAACTATCACAATATCTCTAGGATAAAGACTATGCAAAATGTGTTATTAACGTTATGGCCGTTATTTGCGTTAATTGGGCTCGGTGCAATTTTAAGAAAAAATAAAACGTTTGAACCAGCATTTTGGGTAGGAGCTGAAAAGCTTAACTATTTTTTACTTTTTCCTGCCTTATTAATCAATAGTTTAGCAAATGCACCTTTATCTGATCCTCAATTACCTCATCTTGCTGGGGCTATTTTTTCTGTAGTCATTATTGTCACTATCTTGTGTATTATTTTGAAAAAAATAACAAGCTGGTCTGCTGGCCGCTTTGGTGCGATCGTTCAAGGCAATATTCGATTTAACACTTATTTAGGTTTAGCTATTGTTGCTGATTTATTTGGTGTTGAAGGATTAGGAATAGCCGCCTTGATATTAGCAACACTGGTTCCTCTATCAAATGTCACTTCAGTACTTTGTTTAACCGCAGGGCAAAATGTGACATTGCGTCAACTAATAGTACCTATCATAAAAAACCCTTTAATCATCTCTTGTATTATGGGGATCATAATAAATCTGTCAGGCGTTGGGCTTCCTTTTGGTAGCGATCAGTTTTTGAAGTTATTAGCCGCAACCAGTTTACCTTTGGGGCTTATTTGTATAGGTGCTGCATTACATCTTTCGACGCTAAAAGCTGAAAGTAAAATGATTGGAGTAAATACAGTTACTCGTTTGCTTATTGTGCCGATAGTAGCATATAGCGTTGCTTATTTTTTAGCTTTATCTCCATTAGTCATGATGCTTTTGGTTATATTTTTTTCGATACCAACGGCACCTACTTCTTATATTCTAACTAGACAATTAGGCGGGGATTCTGAACTTATGGCGGGAATCATTACTTCTCAAACGATATTTGCTTCGATTACATTACCTATTATTTTAAGTTTTTTATTACCATAGAAAAATTCTCGTTATTAAAAAAGTACCTTTTAAAATCAAATGGTATTTTTTTTATATCATAAATTTTATTTCTTGATATTTTAAATTTGATAAATTTAGACTTAGGTATAAAAATTATGGAAATCAATGGTGTCTCAATTCCCCGTTGCAGAATAGAGAAGATAAAAAATGCAGATGATCCATTAATGGCACGAACGTTATGGGAAAAAATAAAAAACTGGTTTGGTATTGGACAAGAAGTGACTGTTATTTTATTAATTAAAGATACTTTTTTTAATCTTGAAACAACTGCATTGGATAAAATAAAAGGATTTTGTCAATTAATGAATTTTTCATCTGATTTGTATAAAGAGAGATTTTTCATTGAAAAAAAAGAGGATAGGGTAACTTTTTCTATTCTTTTGAATGAAACTCACAATGATGAAAAAATAGAGTTTTCATATAATATTAATGAGGATGGATTTCAAGGGATAAAATTAATCGCGGACATAATCATAGCATTGAAAAAGAATGGGTTTAATGATTTACTTATTGATGCTATAAATAAATTTTTAAAAATCGATGTGAAAGATAACGAAAATGATAAAATTAAAAAAGAAATTATCATTGGATTAATAAAAGATAATATTGATAGATTCAAGGATGAGAGTAATTTCAATAGAGATTATATATTAAAAAATAAATTGTATAAAGAATCCAAATTTGATTGTGATCTATTTCCATATAAATTAAAAAATCTGATTGAAAATGAAAAAAAAGAAATAGACAAATCAATACATAATAATCTGTTGGAAAAAATAGAACTTGAATTATTTAAAGATCTATCAAGGATGAACTTGAGTATTAATACTATTCCAATTGCTGACCTAGAAAATAAACCACAAGATTTAGATGAGATAAAATTCAAGGAGTTAGAATTCGAGAAATTAAAAAATGAATTTAAAAATTTGGATGGGAATGATAAAGAAATAATTTATTCCTTATTATATCAAAAAGGACTTCTTGAATTTAAATTATTTTTGATAGAGCAAGATCCATTTTCTGGATTAATTAATGTTCCTTATTCAGGAAAAACAACAATAAATGTTATCAAAGAGGATAGTAAAAATAAAATAAGAATTGAAATAGAAAATAAAAAATCATTACAGGATAAAAGTACTAATGATATAGAAAATATAAATAATTTAATAAATACAGAGTTAGCGTATGTTAATGAACAACACTATAATTTAGTCAATCTCGTTAGTGAGGAGCTTGTAGAAAAGCCTTTTTCATTGGATAAATATTCGAAGGTTACTGAATCTGACGATAGTCTTCCAGAGTTATTATCAGTCGGAGATAAAAGTACGTTAGAAGATCATACAAAATTAATTTTCGAATATGATTTTGAAAATAAAACACTTATTCTTGATAATAAAAGCAAATATGAATATGCGATCTTGAAATATTGACTATTGGGCTAAACAGAGCTTCTTGCTATCATGTAGATAAACCAATAATAAGCAAGAGGCTCTTTTATGTCACAACCTCATGATCCAGAAATTCAAAAAATTATTAATCAATTAAAACAACAATATCAAAATGCTGTTGATGCTTTACGCAATGCAATTATTGATTATGCCCAAGATGGAAAATTACCAGATATAAAACAAAGAGCTGAAGGTATATTTGCTTATCCTCAATTAACTGTACATTGGTATGGTGAAGTTAAAATAGAAGATAAAACACGCGCTTATGGTCGATTATCAAAATCAGGTCATTATTCTACCACGATTACTAATCCTGCCTTATTTGAGAATTACTTATCAGAACAACTTCAACTTATTGCTGATGCTTATCATGCTACTTTTGAAGTAACCGCTTCAAAACAAGAAATTCCTTATCCTTTTGTGATCGATGGAACAGGTATTGGTTTTGATAGAAAGATGAGTGCCTCTTTAGCAAAATATTTTCCAACAACTGATTTATCTAAAATCGGTGATGAAATTACTGATGGTTTAATTTGTGATAGGGAAATGTTGCCACTTTCTCATTTTGATGCGTTACGTACTGATTTCTCATTAGCGCGTTTAAAACATTATACAGGTACATTACCTGAAGACGTTCAACCCTATATTTTATATACGAATTATAATCGTTATGTTGATGAATTTGTTCGTTGGGCTTGCGATCAAGTTGCGGATGAAAATAGTCCATATTGTGCACTTTCCTGTGCTGGGTTTCAGCGAATTACAGCAGAAACTGTTGATCCTGAAAAGTTAATATCTGATTTAACTTGGAAGAAATATCAAATGCCAGCCTATCATTTAATAGCTAAAGAAGGTCCCGGAATAACATTAGTTAATATTGGTGTTGGCCCTTCAAATGCTAAGACAATTTGTGATCACCTAGCTGTTTTACGTCCTCATGTTTGGTTAATGATTGGTCATTGTGGTGGATTACGTGAAAGCCAACAACTTGGTGATTATGTTTTGGCTCATGCTTATTTACGCGATGATCATATTTTAGATGACATTTTACCTCCTGATATTCCTATCCCTAATATTGCTGAAGTACAACGTGCACTTTATGATGCGACGAAAATGATCAGTGGTAAGCCGGGGCATGAAATAAAACAAAGATTAAGAACAGGAACTGTTGTTACAACGGATGATCGCAACTGGGAATTACGTTTTTCGGTTTCAGCAAGAAGATTTAACTTAAGTCGCGCTGTCGCTGTTGATATGGAAAGTGCCACAATTGCTGCACAAGGTTATCGTTTTCGGGTTCCTTATGGCACTTTATTGTGTGTATCAGATAAACCATTGCATGGTGAAATAAAATTACCAGGTCAGGCTAATCATTTTTATGAAGGGGCTGTATCCGAACACCTGCAAATTGGTATTCAAGCTATTGAATTACTTAAACAAGAAGAGAGTAATTTACACTCTCGTAAATTAAGAACATTTAATGAGCCACCGTTCAGATAAAGAGTAAGCAATAAAAATCCCTAATTATGAACGGAAACCGATAATTGGGGATTCTTAAGAAGTATTATCAAAATAGCTATTTTTGATAATACGATATTTGGAAATAAAATTTAAAAACGTAAATGTCTCGCCGCTTTTCTTAAACGATCATCTCCACGCCTATCATAACGTTGAGTCGTCATAATACTAGCATGTCCCATGGCATCTTTTACTGTGACAATATCTTCACCGTTATCAAGCATTGCAGAGGCAAATGTTCTTCTTAGATCATGAGGAGCAAATTTATCAATACAACTTTCTTGTTGTCGATTTTCCAAAATATAGTAAATGGCCTGATCGGTGATCCGTTCATCAGTGACATCATCGAATCGACGTATGCGAGTGAAAAGAGGGCCATCTTGCGTGCCTCTTATTTCATTAATCCATAATTGAAGGCGATCCCAAGTATCATCAGGCATATAAGACATTCGTTCTTTATTACCTTTACCTCTAACAAGAAAAGCTTGATCGCGAAATTGAATATGCTCGTAATTAAGTGCCACTATTTCTGAACGACGTAATCCACAACCTAATAACACACTTAATATTGCGGCATCTCTTAAGCCTTTCGATGAATTGTCTTTTTCACAACTTCTAAATAAAGCACGAATTTCATTGCTAGTGAGTGCTCGGCCTTTAGGTAATCGACTTCCTCTTACAGATTTAACTTGGCGGATATGCTGATAACTTTCAGTATCCATTTGTTTCATTGCCCAAGCTTCTAAAGCAACACCTTTTAATGCTGCAAGATAAGTATTGATAGTGGCAGGGGCTTTATTGGCATCAGATAACATATCAATAATAGCTTGAATATGATGGCGACGAAGAGCTCCCCATTGGCAATTTTTAAGAGAAGAAAAACCGATCATCTTAGCAACAATAGTGAGAAATGATCCCATTGTTTGACGACTACGTTTTGAACCTAAACTCATTAAATAAGCCATTGCTGGATTAGTATGAGCGGGCGAGGTGAATGTTGCATTCAAATCCAATAATGCTTGTTTTTTAGGCAAGACTAGCGATGTTTCAGGTGTTAAGTCCTGATCGTCGTGGTGAAATTCCACTGCTATTTCCTTATTAAATCAAAATCAACATAACCATGATGAATATTCTAACAGATCCAAAAAAGAAAAAAGCTACTTTTTCAAAGGATCATTTTAATAAGTAGAGACGATCTTGTTTGTTTTATCGTCAGTAAGGTTGTTGTATGAGCTTTTTTAGTGCGAATAACAGTCAAATTAGATTAATGAAAAAATAGGGTAAATAGTGTTAAGAAAAAGAATAGGGAATAAGAAGGGATAAAAGGCGTTTAGATCGTTTTCGCACCCAAGATTTTCACCTTTTATCAACTTAAAAATAATGAAGATAACAGTAAAAATGGGTGCGAAATAATCAATGGTTAGTTAAATTAATCTTTATAAATTGCGACAACAGGTTTTCCATCATTACCAATTGTGCCACGATACATACCTTCAGAATTAAAACTCATTGTGTAGTTACCTGTTTTATCTAATACGATAACACCACCGCTACCATTGATCGCTTTAACTTCATCAAGTGCATTTTGAGCAGCTTCTTCTAAAGGTAAATTTTTATATTTAACTTGGGCTGCGATATTGAAGGCAGTTAATGTTCTGATAAACATTTCACCAGATCCTGTTGCAGATACAGCAACAGTTTCATTATCAGCATAATTACCTGCCCCAATAATTGGGGAATCACCAACTCGGCCATAACGCTTGTTTGTCATTCCTCCCGTAGAAGTTCCCGCAGCTAAGTTGCCATGTTGGTCAAGAGCAACTGCACCAACGGTGCCATATTTATAATCGTACATCATAGGATCAACAAAAAGAGCAGCCGTTTTACCATCATGGTCTAAAACGACTTGTTCTTTTTCTATTGCTTTTTGAAGCTGTAGCCAACGATGTTCAGTTCTAAAATAGGACGGATCAACAATAGTAAGCCCTTGTTCTTTAGCAAAAAGATCAGCACCAGTAGAAACCATCATAACATGTGGGCTTTTTTCCATCACAGCTATGGCGGCATTAATTGGATTTTTAACCGTAGTTACACCTGCAACAGCGCCAGCTTTACGGGTTTTACCATCCATAATAGAAGCATCAAGTTCATTACGACCATCATGGGTAAAAACGGCGCCTTTCCCCGCATTAAATAATGGTGAATCTTCCATGATATTAATCGATTTTTGAACCGCTTCTATACTGGTTCCTCCACTATTTAGAACAGCATATCCAGCATTTAGTGCTTCAGTTAGTTTTTCTTTATATTCTTTTTCTTGTTCTGGCGTGATGGTGTCTTTAGTGATTGTCCCAGCACCACCATGAATGACAAGGCGAATAGGAGGAGCGTTATTTGAAAAAACAGAGGTAGTAAATAGGGTGCAAAGTGTCATTGTGGCGAGTTTATATTTAATATTATTCATATATAACCCTTCTTTTTTAATTAAAATTAACGCGGTATTATCATATGGATTTTACGATCTTGATCTTAAACTCTAATTAATT
Source organism: Proteus penneri (assembly GCF_022369495.1). Classification (NCBI taxonomy): domain Bacteria; kingdom Pseudomonadati; phylum Pseudomonadota; class Gammaproteobacteria; order Enterobacterales; family Morganellaceae; genus Proteus; species Proteus penneri. Next base: position 1,473,792 of record NZ_CP059690.1, on the reverse strand, counting down.
ACATCTATGTACTTTGATAACTAACTGCAATAATCACTATATAAAAAGTTTAAGACATAAGTGGTCTGAACACTTAATTTTCTTTTTAATTTATCGTGTGTTATAGCCTGCTTTTTTATCATTTTAAAATGATAATCAATACGTTGTGTTCTTTTTGTGTTTCTTGGTTTAATGAAGGGAATAAATATAAAATGTAGTTAATAATATTTTTTTAAAAAACAAAATAATATTGTTGTTTTTATTTTTTGTTTTTATTTTATATGATTAAATTTAAAAAAATAAAATTTACTCAATTGTACAATAAATAAATTTTTAATAATGTTAAATAGGGAAATAAATCTATTTTGTATTGAAATGTTTATCAAAAAGCTAAGTAATCTTTAATATTGATTTATCTTTGATAACGTTTTGTTATTGTTTCATCTGTATTTTAATGTAACTAAATTTGGTTTTCTATATACAATTTGTGTGTTTCCTCGAATAATCAAAAAGGGATAATGGATTCTGTGATAAAAGTACTACATTAATTTGAGTTAAAGCTCTATTATAATAACATAACATTTATAATTCATAAGGTTAGCATTTAATATTTTATTTTTTTATAGTGAGTTCGTTAGCTTTATCAACACAAATGAACTATTTTTAAATAGATATAAAATAAAAATTAATACGTCTCATTATTTAACTATTTTCTTACATACAGTGGATAAACATATTTTTGGTGTTCTTTTATGACTAAAGGAAGGTTAAATAATTTATATGAAAAATCAAAACAAGAGTCGTTTTTTTGTTTATAGCATTATTATTGTCGTGGTTGTTGCCGCGGGAATTTTTTGGTGGAAATCTCAAACACCAACACTCCCTTCAGGATTTGCTCAAAGTAATGGGAGAATAGAAGCAACAGAAATTGATATTTCAACGAAAAGTCCAGGAAGAATAGACTCTATTTTAGTTCAAGAAGGAGATTTTGTTAAAGCGGGGGACGTGTTGGCAAACATGGATACTCGAACACTAAAAGAACAACTTCATGAAGTTCAAGCCCAATTAAACCAAGCGAAAAGTAGTGTGGTCACTGCACAATCTGCATTATCACAGCGTAAAAGTGAACAACTTGCAGCCCAAGCCGTTGTTCGTCAACGTATTGCTGAGCTTGATGCTGCACAAAAAAGACTTAATCGTTCTCGTGCATTAGTAAAAACTAATGCTATTTCTATTCAACAATTAGATGATGATATAGCAAGAACAGAAGGAGCAAGGGCTGCCGTTGAAGCAGCTAAAGCTCAAGAAACCGCCACTATTGCAGCAATAGAATCGGCTAAAGCGGGGATCATTCAAGCTAACACAAAAGTAGATGCAGCAACGGCAACCGAAAGACGCATTTTGGCAGAGTTGGATGACAGTATTTTAAAAGCACCGCGTAATGGTCGAGTTCAATACCGTGTCGCAGAGCCTGGTGAAGTTTTAGGTGCTGGCGGCCGTGTATTAAATATGGTTGATTTAAGTGATGTTTATATGACTTTCTTTTTACCAACAGAAGCTGCCGGTAAAGCGGCATTAGGAAGTGACGTTCACATTATTTTAGATGCAGCCCCTCATATTGTTATTCCTGCAAAAACAACCTACGTTGCTAGTGTCGCTCAATTTACACCGAAAACCGTTGAAACTGATAATGAACGATTAAAACTTATGTTCCGTGTAAGAGCGCGTATTTCACCTGAATTACTTGAAAAACACCTTGAATATGTAAAAACAGGTTTACCCGGTCGTGCTTATATTCGCTTAGATAACAACCAATCTTGGCCAACTGATTTAGAGGTGAAATTACCACAATGAGTCAAACAATGAGAACGAAAAGTCATTCTCATATCATTGAATTGACTCATGTATCCCAACATTATGGCGATACCAAAGCGCTTGATGATGTGACATTGGCTATTCCTGCTGGGAAAATGGTTGGGTTAATTGGCCCAGATGGCGTAGGGAAATCGAGCTTGATCTCGCTTATTTCTGGTGCGAGAGAAATCCAAACTGGGCAAGTAATTGTGTTAAACGGTGATATGAATAATGTTGAACACCGAAGAGCTGTCTGTCCTCGTATTGCCTATATGCCTCAAGGGTTAGGTAAAAACCTTTATCACACGCTTTCTGTTTTTGAAAATGTTGATTTTTTTGGCCGTTTATTTGGTCAATCAAAACAAGAGCGGGCAGAACGCATAAATGATTTACTTGAAAGTACTGGCTTAGCCCCATTCCGTGATAGACCGGCGGGTAAACTTTCTGGGGGAATGAAACAAAAATTGGGTTTATGTTGTGCACTTATTCATGATCCAGAATTACTTATTCTTGATGAACCGACTACTGGCGTTGACCCATTATCGCGAGCACAATTTTGGGAATTAATTAACCGTATACGTAAGCGTCAAAAAAATATGAGCGTGTTAGTTGCGACCGCTTATATGGAAGAAGCTGAGCGTTTTGACTGGTTGGTTGCGATGGATGCAGGAAAAATATTAGCAACAGGCCATGCTGATGAATTAAAAGCCCAAACACATACTGATGAACTAGAAGCTGCCTTTATCGAATTATTGCCAGAAGAGAAAAAGAAAGATCACCAAAAAGTGATTATCCCACCAAGAGATAAAAGTGATGATGATACCATCGCTATTGAAGCGCAAGATTTAACTATGCGTTTTGGGCAATTTGTTGCAGTAGACCACGTAAGCTTCCGTATCCCTAAAGGAGAAATTTTTGGGTTTTTAGGATCGAATGGTTGTGGTAAATCAACCACAATGAAAATGCTGACAGGTTTACTTGAAGCGAGCGAAGGGCGAGCTTGGTTATTTGGTCAAGAAGTTGATCCTAAAGATATTGAAACTCGTCGCCGTGTTGGCTATATGTCTCAAGCATTTTCACTTTATAGTGAATTGACTGTACGACAGAATCTTGAATTACACGCCAAGCTTTTTCATATTCCAGAAGAAGAAATTCCTCAACGTGTTAAGGAAATGAGTGAGCGTTTTAATTTAACTGATGTTGAAGAAATGATGCCCGATGGGTTGCCATTAGGTATTCGTCAGCGTTTGTCACTCGCAGTTGCTGTTATCCATAAACCTGAAATGCTGATATTGGATGAACCGACTTCAGGGGTTGACCCCATTGCGCGAGATATGTTTTGGAACTTGATGGTTGACCTATCTAGACGTGACGGTGTCACTATTTTTATCTCAACTCACTTTATGAATGAAGCGGCACGTTGTGACAGAATGTCACTAATGCATGCTGGTAAAGTATTAGTCACAGATACACCGGCAAATTTAGTTAAAAATAGCCAATTTGATACACTTGAAGAAGTCTTTATTGATTACCTTAAAAAGGCATCGGGTGAACAAGAAGCTTCTGAACTTAATGAAAAAAGCCTACAACTTCCTGCATCTAGTGATGAAAGTGCAGAAAAAGCGTTAAAACAGCGCTTTAGCCTACGACGTCTATTTAGTTATAGTATTCGTGAAGGTATGGAGTTACGCCGAGATCCTGTGCGTCTTACTTTAGCACTATTAGGTACGGTGATCCTGATGTTTATTATGGGTTACGGTATTAGTTTGGATGTTGAAAATTTACGCTTTGGTATTATGGATCGAGATCAAACAGGGTTAAGTCAGGCATATAGCCAAAACCTTTCTGGCTCTCGTTACTTTATTGAAAAAGCACCAATTACAGATTATGACCAACTTGAACGGAGACTCCGTAGTGGAGATATTACGGTTGCGATTGAAATTCCGCCTAACTTTGCTCGGGATATTGCCAAAGGTCATACTGTAAAAATAGGTGTTTGGATTGATGGCGCAATGCCTAATCGGGCTGAAACAGTTCGCGGTTATATTCAGGCAATGCATTTAACATGGATGCTTGATATGGCTATGCGCCAACCAACTAATGTGGTTGATAAATTATCACCCATTAATATAGAAACCCGCTATCGCTATAATCCTGATGTAAAAAGTTTACCTGCAATTGTACCTGCTGTTATTCCTCTTTTATTAATGATGATCCCCGCAATGTTAAGTGCGTTGAGCGTGGTTCGTGAAAAAGAGCTTGGTTCTATTATCAATCTTTATGTTACACCTGTCACTAAAGCAGAGTTTTTGTTAGGCAAGCAATTTCCTTATATCTTATTGGGTATGTTTAACTTCTTTATGCTCTGCGCGCTTTCTGTCTTTGTGTTTGGGGTGAGTTTTAAAGGAAGTATGTTAACGCTTTCTTTAGGTGCATTACTCTATATCACTATTGCTACAGGAATGGGATTACTTATTTCTTGCTTTATGAAAAGTCAGATTGCCGCTATTTTTGGTACTTCAATTATTACCTTAATTCCAGCAACACAATTTTCAGGAATGATTGACCCTGTTTCATCATTGGAAGGTATAGGTAAATGGATAGGGCATATTTATCCTACATCTCACTTTTTAACTATCACAAGAGGGACATTCTCTAAGGGATTAAACCTTTTTGATTTACCTTGGTCTTTTATTCCTATGCTTATCACTATTCCAATTGTTATTGGGTTGAGTATCTTTTTCTTGAAAAAGCAGGAGGCTTAAATGTGGCGCACAATTCAAAATGTGTTTAATTTAGGTGTAAAAGAACTGCGCAGTCTCTCTCGTGATAAAGCGATGCTGGCATTAATTGTATTTGCTTTTACTGTGTCAATTTACTCATCTGCGACTGTTACACCCGGTTCGTTACATCATGCGCCGATTGCCGTTGCTGATCAGGACAAATCTCAGCTATCCGCACGTATTGTAAATAGTTTTTATATGCCTTATTTCTTACCTCCAGCCGATATTACGCCTGAGCAAATTGATGGTTTGTTAGATAGAGGTACTTATACCTTTGCTCTTGATATCCCGCCTAATTTTCAGCGTGATCTTTTAGCGGGTCGAAAACCGGAAATACAAGTTAATATTGATGCAACGAGAATGAGCCAAGCTTTCTTAGGTAATAGCTATATTCAAAACATTGTAATGGGGGAAGCAAAAACCTTTTTAGCGAAAAATAGAACCAATGATCCACTGCCAGTTGATTTGGAAGTTAGGATGAGTTTTAACCCGAATCTGACACAATCTTGGTTTGGTTCTGTTATGGCAATTATCAATAATATCACCATGTTATCGATAGTATTAACAGGAGCTGCATTAATAAGAGAACGAGAGCATGGCACTATTGAGCACTTACTGGTTATGCCAGTTACTCCCTTTGAAATAATGCTCTCTAAGATATGGTCAATGGGATTGGTTGTATTATTGGCATCAGCTATGTCACTGGTATTAGTCGTGAAATCTTTACTTCATGTTCCTATTGAAGGCTCTGTTCTACTGTTTATGTGTGGTGTTGCTTTAAGCTTATTTGCAACAACCTCGATAGGTATTTTTTTAGGAACAATGGCTCGATCAATGCCTCAATTTGGATTATTGATGATTATGGTATTATTGCCATTAAATATGTTATCAGGAGGGATGACATCGCGGGAAAGTATGCCTCAGTTTGTTCAGGATGTTATGCAAACAATGCCAACTACACACTTTGTTAGCTTAGCTCAGGCTATTTTATATCGTGGTGCTGACTTCTCAATTGTGTGGCCTCAATTCATTATCTTAATTGTTATTGGCTCGGTGTTTTTTTTATTAGCTTTATTACGTTTTAGAAAAACCATTTCGGCTATGGCCTAATAAATTTAAATATTAATCGATAAATTAACCTATTTTCTTCTATTATTAAATAGAGAAGGGAATAGGTTTTTTATTAATTTAATTATCTAAGGTTGGTATTTTTTTACTTAACGATGATATTTCAATAAATAATATTCACGAAGGTAAATAATCTATTTAAGGTAAGGCGTTAATTAGAATTAATTAATAAAGGATTTTATCCATTACTTGAATGACATGGTTTATATATTTTTATTGATTGAGTTAAATTTATTTTTAATAAGGCTAATTTTATGAGAATAATGAAAATATTAAAAAAAGTAATAAGAGAAAGGAAATTTAATAAGGAAGAAAAAATTGGCATAGATATAATGGATGTGAAACCCATTAGAGATAAATTATAATTTGTTATTTGGGCATCAACGTTTTTTAGATAATAATACTGGTTTAACAATAGGTAGAAGTAAATCGCATTTTATTTTTAATCCTGATGGTGTTTTATCAAATAATAGATATACAGTCGGATATATATGCTAAGAGACTGCCTGAACAAAGCATAGACTATTTTTAGGAAAAGTCACTGAAACATAAGGAAATAATTGCGAAACCTTGCCTTGCGTTAGATTTATTACATTTCCCTTTGAAAAGTCATATACATCCGCACTATAAAAGATAAGATTTTCTTATTGGTTTTTGATTTATTAGTTTCTGGCAAGGGCGGAAACTAATCGAGAGAAAACACATTAAGTCACTCATTCTGTTTTTTTATCATTGCTATAATTTAAGAGGCTAAATATGTCATCTACACTTAAGCTTAATGATGGTTTATCTGATATCGGTTCGATAATACATTATGGTATCAGTCAGATCCCAGTGATTGGAGGTGTACTAAGCACCATTTTTGGCCTTTTATGGCCAACAGATAAGGAAGATATATGGAGTACAATTAAACAGGAAGTGCAAAGCCTTATTAATGAAGATATTCAAGAGGACGACTGGAATCGCCTTGTGGCTGCAGTAAGCGAGCTTCAGGATAAAGTATCATTTATCAATGACCAGTTAATTAATGCCCAGTATGATACTGCGGGCCCTGAACTGATGACAGTGGTTGTAGATATAATTGGAATTGAAGAAAACTTCAAAATAGAAGGGACTAATTTCAAATATGCATTTGCTCCACTTTTTGTCGCCGCTGTGAATTTAAAAATTGCCTTATATCTTGAAGGGATTAAATACTCTAATGATTTAGGGTTAAGTCAAGATCAAGTTAATCAATTAAAGTCATTGCTTCAAAAAGATGTTCAAAGCTCCAAGAGTTATTTATCTCCGATAAATTCGGCAATAGGCAATACTTATCTTAACAACATACAGACCTACTTTAGTGTTAAGTTATATTATGAAACAAGCGTGTCTTTATTTAATGAACTATGGTCAGGGGATTATGAAGACTATAATGCTCCTGCACCGCTGGAAAATTACTACGTTCCAGTCATGGCAGCTGGATCTTTCTATAAGCTTATAAGCCTAGACGGGCAAAATTTCTCAGTGCCTATGGCATTTGCTGAAGTAGCTGATAACTCAATGATGCCTTCTACAAACATCCTGGGATCTTTATATCAGGAGCCAACATCTTATCCAGATGGCTATATTAATTTTATCGATGTTTATACAGACCTGTCAGTGTCACATCGAACTACTGGGTTAATGTTTACCTGTAGTGGATCTGATGAACAATATGAAATGGGTATGACGCCAAATAACAATGACTCATTCAATGTTGGACAAAACACTATGAGTATTAATGTTGAGGGTGGTGAGTTCATTAATCAGGTGTCTGTGAGAGCGGACTCTTTTGTTTCACAAATTGAGTTCACCACTAATCTTAATAATACAATGGTAGCAGGTCAGCATCCTGATGATGACCCTATACAAGAAGTCACTTTAGTCAGCCCATTTTCAATTAACTCCATGTATGTGGTCTCTGATGTTGCAGGATATATACAATCATCTGGCCATCAAATGTGTGGGATAGCGATTTCAGCAATATATAATAATGAACTTGCGATGCAATATGTCAGCAGTCTATATAAAAACAGTTAAGGAGGTGCGTTATGTCGACTAATTATGTTATTCAACCTTTGGAAACAGTTACAGTATGGGACGATGCTGAGCCTATCATTCCAACAGTTACTAAAAGTGTCATTGTGACTAATAATGGTGAAACGAAATTAGAAGTTGTGAATTACTGGGCACCACCGTCACATGTTTTTTATCCCGATACCACATATTGGGTTGAACCCAATGACACGATTATCGTTCAAGCACCCGAACGATCATTTTACTACTACAGAGTTAATGTAACTAACTCGGATGATACCAAGGTGGGTGCGGCTATCGTTGAAATTGTAGATTAGCATTTACTTGATGATCAGGAGATTCAATTACCTTTTTTGAATCTCCTGCCATGAGTAGTGGCAAGAGTTGATAAGTGTACTCAAATGTCACTTGTGGTGGGATTTTGAGTTTAGTTAAGGCATAAATCGATAGCCAATCCCCGTTTCTGTCATTAAATGCACCGGACATGCGGGATCGGTTTCTAGTTTTTGGCGTAAATGTCCCATATAAATGCGCAAATAGTGACTATGTTCAACGAAATTAGGCCCCCAAACATGTTGCATTAAATGCCGTTGAGTAAGTACTTTACCACTGTTATTAACTAATTCACTTAGTAAACGAAATTCTGTCGGCGTTAAATGAACGGGTTCATTTTGACGAGTAACAATACGATTAACCCAATCAATCGTAATATCACCAAAAGTAAATTGTGTACTTTGTGTTTCTTGTTTAACAAAACGGCGTAGTGATGCTCTGATTCTGGCGAGTAGTTCACTAATACCAAAAGGTTTCGTCAGATAATCATCCGCTCCTGCATCAAGTGCTTTCACTTTATCTTGCTCTGAATCTCGTGCTGAAAGTACGATAATGGGGGTACTACTCCATTGGCGAAAATCTTGAATAAAACAGAGACCATCTTTGTCTGGCAAACCAAGATCAAGAATAACTAAATCAGGTTTTCTTGATGCGGCTTCAATTAATCCTCGTTGGCATTCATTGGCTTCATAAACACGAAATCCTTCGCTCTCTAAAGCTAGCCGAACAAAGCGTAGAATCTCTTTCTCATCTTCAATAATTAAAATGTTATATGGAGTCACTGTTTTATTTCAATCTCATCAATATCAGGGAGTGATTTTAAAGGTAAAACAAAGTGGAAGCTTGCTCCACCTTTTTTATTGTTTTCAGCCCAAATTTCACCTTCATGTAAGTGAATAATGGCGCTACATATGGCTAAACCTAATCCAACACCAGGAATTGCGGATTCTTTTACTGCACGTGAAAATTTATTAAAAATAAGTTGTAGTTGGTCGGTTGGGATCCCATGACCCTCATCCCATACTTCAACATGAATTTTAGCGACATCAATATAGGCTTTTACTCCGATTTTTGTGTTTGATGTCGTATATTTCACTGCATTTTCAAGTAAGTTCGTGATAACTCGTTCAATTAAATTACCATCGCAATAAAGCAATAAATCAGCAGAAATATCAATTTGTAATGGATGTTTATCAAGTAAATAAGAGAGAGAACGAATGGCACTTCCCGTTATTTCTTGTAGCGAATTCCATTGTAAATTCACTTGAATGCCACCGGATTGAATACGTGCCATATCCAGTAAATTATTGACTAACCGTGAGGTTGTCAGGATCTGCTGTCGAATTTGGTTAACTTGCTCTGTATGGGATGAACCTTCAGCACTTAAATCGAGAAGCAAAATCTCTGATTGACCAAAAAGCACAGTAAGCGGTGTTTTTAAATCATGAGAAAGTGCGGCTAATAATGCATTTCTTAATTGCTCTCTTTCGATATTAATTCGAGATTGTTCTGCAATTTCAGCCTGTTGTAATCGCTCAAGGGCATTAGCAATTAAACCATTAAAAGTTTGCAATAGCTGCTGTTGCTCCGGGATAAGCAGTTGACGAAGATTATTCGGTTCAATCGCTAAAATAGCTAAAACTTGTTGAGAGGCGGTAATCGGATGTAATTGGTAAGGCACACTTGGTAGAGTATCTGTGCCTGCACCAGCAATTTGATCTTTATCACAACACCAGCGTGCAATGGCATTATCAATAGGTAAAAGCCCCATGCCTTGTGCATGAAAAGGTGTTAATTCACCTTGTTTGTTGGGCAGTAATAAACACACTTTGGCATCAAAGGCACTTGATAAAAAATGATAACTAGTGCGAACAATTTCTTGTAACGTTACCGCTCGACCCAGTTCTCTCGTCATTTCAAATAAGTGGCGAGTGCGCTGTTCTCGATAACGGGCGACGCGGGTTTGATAACGCATACCCGCAGTTAAATTACCAACCACTAATCCGACAATAAGCATCACTGTAAAAGTGACCAAATACTGCATATCGAGTACAGCGAGCGAAAAGTGAGGCTGTACAAAAAACAGGTCAAAACTAATAACATTAATTAATGCCGCAAAAATAGAAGGGCGACGACCAAAAAAGAGTGCAATTAATACAACACCCAATAAATAGAGTGTGACTAAATTGGCTTTATCAAGTGCTAATAGAAATGTGCGAGAGAATAAGGTGATCGCTAAACATAATCCAATCGCTGTAAAATAACCTTTTATCTCTTGTCGCCATTTATCATTTTGTAGTGGTGCTGTTTTGGTTTTATAACGTATGTCCTCATCATTGAGGGCGACACTGATAACATGGAGATCAGGTGCATAACGCGCTAATTTTTCTGCAAAACGCATCCGTATCCAGCGTTTTAACCATTGCCATTTTTGGTAAGCGCGTTGACCAATAACCACTTTTCCAAGATTATGCTCTCTGGCGTAACGGATCACGGCCTTTTCAGCTTGGTTATCAGAAAGGATCGCCGTTCTCGCTCCTAGATGTTGTGCTAATTTTAGAGAGTGTAAGATAGCTCGGCGTTTATGCTCGCCAATTTGATGAAGCTTAGGCGTTTCAACATAAATAGCATGCCATTGGCAACCAAAGGCGGCAGCATAACGCGCTGCCGTGCGAACTAATTTGTCGTTACCGCCATGAGCGCCGAGACAAACCATCAGACTATCTGTGGTGTGCCAAACAGGAGCCGTTCCTTGGCTATCTCGAAACTCTTTAACTTGTGTATCAACTCTATCTGCCATACGGCGTAAGGCTAATTCTCGTAGTGCGATTAAATTACCTTTACGAAAAAAGTGTTCAATCGCACGTTCTGCTTGTCCAGCTAGATAGACTTTGCCTTCATGTAAACGTTGTTGTAGATCATCAGGTGGTAAATCCACCATAACCACTTCATCAGCACTATCGAAAATATAGTCAGGGATCGTTTCTTGGACTCGAATTCCTGTAATACTCCCGACGATATCATTAAGACTTTCAATGTGTTGTACATTTATTGTGGCAAGGACATCAATACCTGCATCCAATAGTTCTTCCACATCTTGCCAGCGCTTAGGATGTCGGCATTTATGAGGATTACTAAATGCCAGTTCATCCATTAAGATCACCGCCGGATGCCTAGCTAATGCGGCATCTAAATCAAACGCGACAAGCTTTCTACCGTGATGGTGAATACGTTGTAGTGGCAATAAAGGTAATCCGTGCAGTAATGCAGCCGTTTCTTGCCTTTGGTGCGTTTCAACAACACCAGCAAGGACATCAATACCTTGCTGGTGGAGGCGTTGAGCTTCTTGTAACATGGCGTAAGTTTTCCCTACACCTGCACAGGCACCAAAAAATATTTTTAAACGCCCACGAGTTGTTGTTCGCGTTGAAGCGAGTAAATCATCAGGAGAAGGGCGTTGCCATTGCTGATCGAGTTCCATTTTATTGAGTACTCACTTTTTGCTGCTTTTCTGCACTTAATTTATCAAGTGCTTGATTTAGCATAAATACATTCACAACAGGGTCACCCATAAATGACATCAGCGGTGATGTAGTATTGTCTTTTATTAACTGCTTAATTTCATTTTTAGTGAGTTGGCGAGAATAAGCAATATTTTCAATTTGATAATAAGCTGCTTGTAATGAAATATGAGGATCAAGTCCACTTCCTGATGCTGTGACTAAATCAACAGGAACAACATGTTGATTATGCGTTGCTTTCTTCCATATTTGAATACGTTGAGTTATCTCATTAAGTAATAATGGATTTGATGTTGCTAGTTGGCTGGCACCTGATGCCATGCTGTTATAGGGCATTTCGGACGTCATTGATGGGCGACTTTTAAAATAATCATCCCGCGTAAATTGTTGCCCAATCAACTCAGAACCAATAAGTTTATTATCTTGATAAATCAGTGAGCCGTTCGCTTGCCATGGAAAAATAAGGTTGGCTAATCCTGTAACAAACAAAGGATAAGCGAGTCCGGTTATTAGTGTGAGTAATAATAACATCACTAATGATGAACGAAATAGATGCATATAGAACTCCTTAAAACCCAATGAACGCTAAGATCATATCGATGATTTTAATGCCAATAAAAGGGACTAATAATCCACTGATCCCGTATAAAGAGAGGTTACGACGTAATAATGAGTGCGCAGAGACAGGACGATAATGAACACCTTTAAGAGCAAGGGGGATCAAAAAGATAATAATTAAGGCGTTAAAAATAACCGCAGATAGCATTGCAGATGCGGGTGAATGTAAGTTCATGATATTAAGCATGTTGAGCTGTGGATAGGTGACAGCAAAAGCAGCTGGAATAATAGCGAAGTATTTAGCAATATCGTTGGAAATACTAAATGTTGTTAAAGCGCCTCGTGTCATTAGCATTTGTTTACCGATATGTACAACTTCGATTAATTTTGTTGGATTAGAGTCTAAATCAACCATATTGCCTGCTTCTTTGGCGGCTTGAGTACCTGAGTTCATCGCAACAGCAACATCGGCTTGTGCTAATGCAGGGGCATCATTAGTACCATCACCTGTCATTGCAACTAATCGACCTTCTGATTGATATTGACGAATTAATGCTAATTTTGCCTCAGGTGTTGCTTCAGCCAGAAAATCATCTACACCAGACTCTGCTGCGATAGCTGCCGCCGTAAGATGATTATCACCCGTGATCATGACGGTTTTTATCCCCATTTGGCGAAGTTGAGCAAAGCGCTCTTTAATTCCACCTTTCACAATATCTTTAAGTTCAACAACACCTAAGATTTTCTGATTTTCAACTACCACCAGCGGTGTCCCACCCGTTCTGGCGACTTGTTCGACTATCGCGGTGACTTCATCAGGAAAATGGCCGTGACTGACTTCAATATGACGACGAATAGCATCAACGGAGCCTTTGCGGATCAAGCGTTCTCCTAAATTAACGCCGCTCATTCTTGTCATTGCAGAAAAGGGAATAAAAGACGCTCCAATTGACGCTAAATCACGTTCGCGCAAATTAAAACGCTGTTTAGCGAGGATCACAATGCTTCTGCCTTCAGGCGTTTCATCTGCAAGTGAGCTTAGCTGTGCCGCATCGGCGAGCTGTTTTTCACTAATACCTGAAAGAGGGATAAAACGAGAAGCTTGGCGATTACCCAGTGTAATTGTGCCTGTTTTATCAAGTAGTAAGACATCAACATCACCTGCGGCCTCAACCGCTCGCCCACTGGTTGCAATCACATTGGCATCAAGCATTCGGCTCATGCCTGCCACACCAATTGATGAAAGTAAACCGCCAATCGTAGTGGGAATAAGACACACTAATAAAGCGATTAAAGTGACAACGGAAATAATATCGCCATGTCCTTGAAACTCGACAGCAAACACACTGAATGGATAAAGAGTAACACACGCCAATAAGAAAATAAGTGTCAGGGCTGTTAATAAGATAGTTAAAGCAACTTCATTCGGCGTTTTTCTACGCTTCGCACCTTCTACCATTCCAATCATACGGTCGAGAAATGAATTACCTGCCTCAGCAGTACAGCGAATAATTAGCCAATCGGACAATACTCGAGTACCGCCAGTCACAGAAGAAAAATCACCACCTGACTCACGGATCACGGGTGCTGATTCGCCCGTAATCGCACTTTCATCAACAGAGGCACCACCTTCTATGACTTCACCATCACAAGGAATAACTTCACCCGAGTTAACTAAAACAATATCACCTTTATGTAATGAGAAAGAATCAACGGTTTCTTTCGGTGCATTGATGTCAGCGTGATGTAAACGTACTGCTTTAGATTGTCGTTTAGCGCCACGTAAGCTAGCAGCTTGTGCTTTGCTTCGACTTTCTGCTAATGACTCAGCAAAATTGGCAAATAACAATGTTACCCATAACCAAAACATTACTTGTAAAGTAAAGTGATTATCATCAGGGAAATAACCTAATAATGAAGCAATCCAAATACTGGTCGTTAAAAGCGCACCAACATAAACAATAAACATCACCGGGTTACGCCATTGCGCTTGAGGTGTACATTTTTTTATCGCATCAAAGAAGGCCGATATCACGGTTTTTTTATCAAATAGTTGAGTTGTTTTCATGATACGTTTCCTTATTTCGCCCAAAACAGCTGTAAGTGTTCTGCAATAGGGCCAAGGGCTAATGCCGGAACAAAAGTCAAAGCGCCAATCATTAATACCGTGAGGATCAATAACAAAATAAATAGCGGTGAAGTGGTAGAGAGTGTGGCCAAGCTTTCTGGCTGACGCTTTTTCACGGCTAAACTACCTGCGATAGCTAAAACAGGTAACATGACACCAAAGCGACCAATGAACATTGCGATACCTAATAACAGATTATAAAAAGGTGAATTAACATTGAGCCCTGCAAAAGCACTACCGTTATTGTTCGCAGCAGAAGTAAAAGCATATAACACTTCGCTAAAGCCATGAGGACCTGGGTTTAAAATGGCTTCACGACCAACATCAGTAAATAAAGCGAGAGTTGTACCTAATAAAACAACGGCTGGAGAAATTAAAATGGCAACAGCTACCCATTTCATTTCAGCAACACCAATCTTTTTACCGAGATATTCCGGCGCACGACCAACCATTAATCCAGCGATAAATACAGCTAATAACACATAGAGGATCATGCCGTAAAATCCTGATCCTACACCGCCAAATACTACTTCGCCTGTTTGCATTAACCACATTGGTACCATGCCACCTAATGCTGTTAGTGAGTCATGCATCGCATTAACAGCACCACAAGATGCCGCTGTTGTGACGGCAACAAAAATAGCGCTACCTATAATGCCAAAGCGTGTTTCTTTACCTTCCATATTCAACGAACTATCTGTACCCGCAAAGATAAATTCTGGATTTCCTTGCCATTCAGCCCAAGTGATCACACTAACAGCAACAATGAAAATTAACGTCATAGCCCAAAGCAAGGTATGGCCTTGCCGTTGTGTTCCACTTAAACGACCAAAGGCAAAACATAAGGCAGTAGGAATAAGAAAAATAGCGAGTATTTGTAAGAAGTTACTTAATGAAGTTGGATTTTCATAAGGATGTGCAGAGTTTGCCGCAAAATAACCACCGCCATTTGTGCCTAATAACTTAATTGCTTCTTGAGACGCAACAGGCCCCATTGGTAACCATTGTTGTTGCCCATCAAGGCCTTGACTTAATAGTGCTGGGTGAAAGTTTTGTATCACACCTTGGCTGACAAATAACAGTGACCAAATAATAGATAAAGGGAGTAGGACATATAATGTAATGCGTCCAATATCAACCCAAGCATTGCCTAATGAAGTACAAGATGACTGTGTTAGCGCTCTAATTAAAACAAAAGCGACAGCTATACCTGTTGTTGCAGATAAGAAGTTTTGCACTGCAAGCCCCGTCATTTGGCTTAAATAGCTGACAGCCGTTTCACCGCTATACGCTTGCCAATTAGTATTTGTGACAAAGCTAATTGTGGTATTGAACGCTAAATCCCAATTCATATTAGGGGCAAATTGAGGATTTAAAGGTAAATAGCCTTGGTTAAGCAGTGTGACAAATAATAGAATTGCGCCCATTAAATTAAAAATAAGTAGGGCGAGCATATAGTGATACCAGTTCATCGGTTGGATTGCTTTGCCTGCGGGCTTGAAACCACAGCAACGCCAAATAACATGTTCAGTTTGAGTAATCCAATGAGGTAAATCACCTTCGATAAGGCGAGCTAAATAATGCCCAAGCATTTTTCCTATCACAAATAATGTAATTAGAAAAACAGCAAGATATATCAACATTGTTGTTGCCATTTTTAAAATGCCTCTGCGTTAAATAACACATAGATAAGATAAGCAGTGAGCAAAACAACTAACGTCACAGCACCAAATATCAACATTAGAACTATCCTTCATCTATTTAGATTCAGTAAGCGTAATTAAAGGTCTGTAAAGATGTTGATAAAAGAGATAGGGGAAGTGTAAAAAAAGTATAAAAATGACTTGATAGGCAGTTATTACCCATTGATTTGTTGAAATAATGTCATCGCTTTGTTAGATATAATTATGAGTTCAAATAGTATGCTAATTAAGTAAGTCAAAATTAGCATTTTCTAGGAGATATTGAATGAATACTCTCTATTTAAAGAGCAAATGGTTTTTATACTTCTTAAGCCTATTAATAATTTCATCTATCTTTATGGTTAAAGTGATGGCTAATTCTGATAAAGCATATCTGGTTACATTGGCACAAGAGGGAAATTTATCTGAATTGAAACGTCAGATAGAACAAGGTGCTAATATAGAACAACGAGATCTAAAATTGCGCACTCCTTTAATGGCTGCCACACATGCTAACCAAATTGAGGTTGCAAAATATCTGATTGAACAAGGTGCCGATGTTAATGCTCGTGATGCTATTCAAGATTCACCTTATCTTTATTCGGGAGCGAGAGGGTTGCAGGAGATCTTAGAATTAACGTTATCACATGGTGCTTCTCTTAAAAGTGTTAATCGTTATGGTGGAACAGCATTAATTCCAGCTTCTGAGCGAGGACATGTAAAAACGGTAAAAACATTAATTGATGCGGGTGTGGATGTTGATCATATTAATCGTTTAGGTTGGACGGCTTTAATCGAAGCTATTATTTTAGGTGATGGTAGCCAAAAATATGAAGAGATTGTGACTTTACTTATTGAAGGTGGAGCTAACGTTAACCTCGCCGATGGCTCTGGCCATACACCATTAACCTTAGCTAAAGATAAAGGTTATACAAACATCGCTAATATACTTGAAAAAGCGGGGGCAAAATAATGTCAGATAATCAATTTATACAACAAGCCATATCGCTGGCAATGGATAATGTGAAAGTGGGGGGAAGGCCATTTGGCGCGGTCATTGTGAATAATGGTCAAGTAATTGCAAGTGCAGTCAATCAAATAGTAACGACAAATGATCCCACTGCCCATGCTGAATTATTAGCATTACGGGAAGCCGGTAAAGTATTAGGGCGAACAAAGTTAGATGATTGTATTGTTTATGCCAGTGGACAACCTTGTCCAATGTGTCTTGCCGCTATGCGCATGGCGGGGATTTCTAAGATTTTTTATGCCTATTCTAATGAGGATGCCGAGCCTTACGGACTATCAACAGCCAGCATTGCTAAAGCATTAAGAAAGGCACCAGAACAACAAGAAGGCCTTCAATTTACACAGATAAAAACCGAAGATGAAACACAACCTAGGCTTTATCAGTTTTGGTCGAAACAATCTTAAGAACGTTAACTATTTATATATCAAAGCCCTAAAAGCGAGAGTTTTTTTCGTCTTTAGGGCTTCACATTTTTATGGTCTATTGTAAATCAACAAAATAACTGTTTTTCAGCAGGGGTCACATTTAACTGCGATTGCCAACTTTTGAGCGTTAATGTCGCCAACATGGCTAAACCTTCGTAATAAGGGAATGCCCCTTGTAAAGATAACTTTTCTAAATAACGATAAGCCCACGGCAGAAGGTGTTCGGCTAATAGCTCATTGAGCTTTTCAGGACGAGTTTCTGCAATCCAAGCTACCATCATCACCATTAAACCAAAGTGATCTTCCGGCTCATTTTGAGTTAACGCAATATCAATGCCATTCTCTAGCATCCATTCGCGTAAATCTAATGTTGAGTTACCGAATAATACATTTTCATGATCAAGGTAAACCGAGCCCCAAGGTGGCGCAGGTAGTGCGTAAGGGCCGATAAATAAACGTTGATATGCTTGTGCTAAAGTTTCTTCTGTCAATGTGGTTTGTGAAAGAAGGCTAGCAATGCGCTGCTTCTCTTCCTCATTGCCATATGGCCATTCTTCAACCCACTTTTGACTCGACAGCAGCTCGACAATGTCACTTTTCTCAGTAGGCGTATAATAAAACGCAGCACCTAAAATACGGGCAGTGAGAGAAATATCAGTAATAAGTTGTTGTTCCATAATATTTTTATAATCCGCTTAGATTTATTGTCTTTACTATATGCGATTTTCTATCTAAACATAATGACGAAGATTAAAAAAGAGTGATACCGCAATATAAAAGGAAAACCGCCATAACAGATAAAAAGTGCGGGCTTTTTAACTATTACAGCGGTTTAAAGGCAGCGTTTTTAATTAACCAACCACCGCCATACCGACAGTCATATGTAAACCATAGAATACACCGCGTCCGATAAACTCACCGGCAAACATTAAAATAAAGCCCAATGCTAATAAAGCAACAGAAGGGTTATTTTTACGCAGAAGTGGTGCAATCCAGCAACTTAAGCCTAAGACTAAAGCCACTAATTTAATTCCCATTAGCGCACCATAGTTAGGGACTAAATCTACTGCTTTTTGCACAGAGGTTTGAATAGCGCCTAATTCAAAGCCTTGTGATGTTGCCACAATCGCACTCACAACAATTGCGATAACACTTAATAATGGCAATGCACTAACGCAGTTTAAGTTAAAGCCTGCAATGCGCATTAAGAGCGCTGCTAAAATAGGACCACTGATAAAGGCTGTCAGCACAAAATTAAATGTGGTATAGCTGTTGTACCACGTTGGCACGGTATCAATTTGGTATACACGAGAGATCGCGATAATAAATAATGCGGCTAATACCATAACCAGTGCGACCCATAATTTGCCTAATGCAGCAGGCATTTTATTAAGTACAGCCAGTAACCAGTAAATCCCCCCTAGGGCAAAGAAAATTGAACCGCTGGCTATTTCATTACTTAATGATGAGTGACCAAGACGAAGTAATGAGTTAAATGCGCGTAATGGGGTTCCCATATGCATCATAGATAATAGGAAGCCAATTCCCATTAATGCCCAGAGTCCAAACATGCTGTAATGTACTTTTCGGTTCATTTCTGCGGAGAGTTTACCCGAAAGAATAGCGCATCCCATGATAATAAAAGCGCCAGCAATACTTTGACCGATAACTGTAAAGAACATCAGTGGCCATTCATGCAATCCCACCATCTTACACCTCCTCTGGGTTTGCCAGATGACCGGTGGTATCACCCACAGGACGGCTATTGGCATTTAATTTAAGGACAATATTTGGCTTGGTGTATTTTGCTGAAGGAAGTGGGGCAATTTCAGCTAAATCACCGTATTTAGCGCGTAATTCTTCAATTGGTGCCATATCTAATGCGCGTAGTGGACAAGACTCAACACAAATCGGTTTTTTGCCTTCAGCTACACGTTCATAGCAACCGTCACATTTGGTCATATGACCTTTAACTTCATCAAATTGTGGTGCGCCATAAGGGCATGCCATGTGACAATAACGACAACCGATACAAATATCTTCATTAACGACAACAAAACCATCTTCACGTTTATGCATTGCACCACTTGGGCAAACTTTTGCACAAGCAGGATCGTCACAATGGTTACATGAAATAGATAAGTAATAAGCAAAAACGTTCTGTGTATAAACACCATCTTGCTCTGTCCAATCACCACCGGCATATTCATAGATACGGCGGAAATTGACTTCAGGGGATAAATTTTTAAAATCCTTGCACGCCAGTTCACAGGTTTTGCAGCCGGTGCAACGACTTGAATCAATGTAAAAACCATATTGCGTTGACATAACCAGACTCCTTACGCCTTGACGACTTCAACAAGATTACTGTGAGAAGGATTACCCTTGGCTAGTGGCGAAGGGCGTTGTGTCGTTAACACGTTAATGCTACCTGCGTGATCAATGCGGTTACTATCTGGGTTATACCAAGCACCTTCACTTAAACCGACTACACCGGGTAAAATACGAGGTGTCACTTTTGCGTTGATCCTAACTTCACCACGATCGTTATAAATACGCACTAAATCACCGTGTTTAATACCTCGTTTTGATGCATCAACAGGGTTTATCCATATTTCTTGTGGACATGCCGCTTTTAAAACATCTACGTTGCCATAAGTTGAGTGAGTACGTGATTTATAGTGGAAACCCGTCATTTGTAATGGATATTTTTCCATTGCCGGATCACCATAGCTTTCAAAACCAGCAGAATAAATCGGCAGTGGATCAATGACATCGTCAGATGCAAGTTCCC
The DNA here is from genome assembly GCF_022369495.1 of Proteus penneri. Taxonomy (NCBI): domain Bacteria; kingdom Pseudomonadati; phylum Pseudomonadota; class Gammaproteobacteria; order Enterobacterales; family Morganellaceae; genus Proteus; species Proteus penneri. Next base: position 1,453,519 of record NZ_CP059690.1, on the reverse strand, counting down.
ATGTCGCTTTAATGTCAGCAAGTTGAGAAGAATAAATCTCAATTTTGCCTGATGGTGTCGTTAATGGGTTATTTTCAGGATCTTCACGGAATTTGCGATAAGCAACATGGTGACCTTCTGGGTCGCGTTTTTTGAAGATCCCTTGAGTACGGAATTCTTCAAAAGTTGGAAGTTCTGGTAAGTTTTGACGAGATTGTTCGTAAAGATGACGTAACCATTCTTCTTGAGTACGATTTTCAGTGAATTTTTCACCTACACCCATGCGTTTTGCAATTTCGCTGGTCATTTCATAGATATTACGGCTTTCAAAGCGAGGTTTAATAGCTTGATCTGCAAAAATGACATACGCCATATTACCCGCCGATGCATCCATACAGAAATCCATCTGTTCTGATGCAGTGCAATCAGGAAGTAGAATATCGGCATATTTAGCAGATGCTGTCATATGGTTATCGATCACCACAATCATTTCGCATTTTTTATCGTCTTGCAAAATGTCGTGAGTACGATTGATTTCAGAATGTTGGTTTACTAAACAGTTACCTGCGTAGTTCCATACCATTTTAATAGGCACATCAAGTTTGTCTTTACCACGAACACCATCACGAGTTGCTGTCATTTCTGGACCACGTAAGATTGCATCCGTCCACATAAACATGGAAATGCTGGTGGTGACAGGGTTAGTGAGCGTAGGCATACGAACAAAAGGAATGCTGTAAGAGCCTTCGCGAGCACCAGTGTTACCGCCATTGATGCCCACATTCCCTGTTAAAATAGAGAGCATCGCAATAGCACGAGAAGCAAGTTCACCGTTAGAACGGCGTTGAGGCCCCCAGCCTTGTGTAATATAAGCAGGTTTCGCTGTTGCAATTTCACGGGCTAATTTAACAATGCGTGAAGCAGGAATACCGGTAATTTGCGCTGCCCATTCTGGCGTTTTGGGCTGGCCATCTGCGCCATCACCTAAAATATAGGCTTTATAGTGGCCATTTTTTGGCGCACCTTCCGGCATCGTCGTTTCATCGTAACCAACACAATATTTATCTAGGAAAGGCTTATCAACTAAGTCTTCTTTGATCATGACATACGCTAAGGCATTGACTAATGCGGCATCAGTTCCTGGACGAATAGGGATCCACTCATCTTCACGCCCTGCACCCGTATCGGTATAACGCGGATCGATGATAATCATTCGTGCATCAGATTTCTCACGAGCTTGTTCAACGTAATAGGTAACACCACCACCACTCATACGTGTTTCACCTGGATTATTACCGAACATCACGACAAGTTTGGTGTTTTCAATATCTGAAGGGCTATTACCATCTGCCCAACCACCATAGGTATAATTTAAACCTGCTGCGATTTGTGCCGTACTGTAATCACCGTAGTGATTAAGATAACCGCCACAACAATTCATTAAACGTGCAATTAGCGTTGCACCTGGTGGCCAAGATTTTGTCATGGTGCCACCTAAAGTTCCTGTACCGTAGTTTAGGTAAATAGATTCATTACCATAATCTTTGATTAAGCGTTTCATGGTATCTGAAATAGTATCAAATGCTTCATCCCATGAAATACGTTCAAATTTACCTTCGCCACGTTTACCCACACGTTTCATTGGGTAGCGTAAACGGTCAGGATTGTAAACACGACGACGCATTGAGCGGCCACGTAAACAGGCACGAACTTGGTGTAATTCTTCGTAGACATCATTGCCTGTATTGTCAGTTTCTACATATTTAATTTCGCCATCAACCACATGCATACGTAATGGGCAGCGGCTACCACAGTTTACTGTACAGGCACTCCATACTACTTTTTCGCTGTTTATTGTTGATTGTGTTTCTGAGGCAACAGCTTGATGAAAGGGAAGGGATAATCCACCCGCAGTTATTGCTAAACCACCCGCTGCACCTGTTTTTACAAAACGACGGCGAGATAAGGGAGTGGAAAGTAACGCCATCTCTTTGATGTTTTTCATACATTACTCACTTGATTATTCACATTTTAAGAAGAAACAGAAGCCAACAAGCTTATAAAGAAATAATTATTGTTATTGTTGTTAAAAAATAACCACTTTAACGTAGGTAATAAAACCCAACTGTTAATGTGGATACTACGTATTTCCTAAAAGTTGTAGTTGCTTTACATCAAAGAAAAGTGATTTATAACAAGAGTTACCAGTTTTTAAAGGTTACCTTAAGTTTATGTATTAGCTATATTTAATCATTTGATTAACATCTTTGTATAAATAAATACATACCGATTGGTTAAGTGTTCTGATGTTATCAGTAACATTTTTAAAGACTGCTTATTCATTTCTATCTATATGATTTTGTTAGTTCAATAGTCATTTTTGTCTAATACTCAAAAGTCATTTTTAGAAGCTATAATTATCTAACAACCGATTAACCTGTTTAGCTAAACAAAAAATTAAAATTTGTTTAGCTAAACGTTATTTTTAACTATTTTTAAAAGTCAAAATATGATTAATAAATGTACTTTTTTGTAACTTGGATCACAATTAAAAGCCCTTTAACTGAGTTTTCATTGCTATCTTGAATTGATTTTTATTTAATCTAATTGTTAGCTAAACCGATTTAGTTTTTTTTGATTAAACTAAATACTCGCTACATAAATAAAAAAGAATCACAGAGGCTATGATGAATATTGAAAAAGTGGCTCACCAGCTTGTACCTTTATTAGGTGGTGCTGAAAACATCGCAAGTGCAGCACATTGCGCTACGCGCCTAAGGCTTGTTCTTGTTGATGACTCAAAAGCAGATAAAGAAGCAATAAACAAATTAGAGGGGGTGAAAGGGTGTTTTAGTAATGCTGGGCAGATCCAAATTATCTTTGGTACTGGCTTAGTCAATAAAGTACATGCTGCCTTTATTGCTGCGGCGGGCATTGGTGAATCAAGCAAATCCGAAGCAGCTAATATTGCGGCTAAAAAGCTCAATCCATTTCAACGAATAGCAAGACTGCTCTCTAATATCTTTGTGCCCATTATTCCTGCCATTGTGGCGTCAGGTTTATTAATGGGGCTACTTGGGTTAATGAAAACTAACCAGTGGGTGAGTCCTGATAATGCACTCTATATCATGCTTGATATGTGCAGCTCTGCGGCATTTATTATTTTGCCTATTTTGATTGGTTTTACTGCGGCAAAAGAGTTTGGCGGAAACCCTTATCTTGGTGCAACACTCGGTGGTATTTTAACGCATCCTGCATTAACTAATGCATGGGGTGTTGCCGCTGGCTTTAACACCATGAATTTCTTTGGGTTAGAAGTTGCCATGATTGGTTACCAAGGTACTGTTTTCCCTGTATTACTTGCCGTTTGGTTTATGAGTGTATTGGAAAAACAATTACGTAAAGTTGTTCCTAATGCTCTTGATTTAATTATCACACCATTTTTAACTGTTATTATTTCGGGCTTTGTGGCGTTATTAGTCATAGGGCCTGTTGGTCGCCTTTTAGGTGATGGTATCTCATTACTATTAAGCACCTTAATTACACAAGCGGGTTGGATAGCAGGGCTAATTTTTGGTGGCCTTTATTCTGTGATTGTTATTACGGGTATTCACCACAGTTTTCATGCTGTCGAGGCGGGTTTATTAGGTAACCCTAATATTGGCGTTAACTTTTTATTGCCGATTTGGGCAATGGCGAATATTGCTCAAGGTGGTGCTTGTATTGCTGTTTGGTTTAAAACTAAAGATGCAAAAATTAAAGCAATCACAATCCCATCAGGTTTTTCCGCGATGTTAGGTATCACTGAAGCGGCAATTTTCGGGATTAATTTGCGTTATGGAAAACCTTTTATTGCTGCGTTAATTGGTGGTGCAGCTGGGGGCGCTTGGGTTGTAGGCTCACATGTTTATATGACAGCTGTAGGATTGACTGCTATTCCGGGTATTGCAATCGTGCAAGCTGGTTCAATTATGAATTATATTATTGGCCTTGTGATTGCCTTTGTGACTGCGTTTGTTATCTCTCTTTTGCTTAAATACAAAGTGGAGTCTGCATAAATGAACACAAACGAAGAGTTATCTGCGATTTTACAATCGGTCATGCGTAATAGCGCTAACGCCATAAAAGATAAATATTATCCACATTGGCATTTAGCGCCAGTAACTGGATTATTAAATGATCCCAATGGGTTTTGTTTTGATGGTGAATATTATCATCTGTTTTATCAATGGAACCCTTTGTCTTGTGAACATAAACATAAATGTTGGGGTCATTGGCGTTCAAAGGATTTGATTACTTGGCAGCATCAACCTATTGCTTTACTGCCTGATGAAATTTATGACAAAGATGGCTGTTATTCCGGTAGTGCTGTGATCCACCAAGGGCAATTAACTCTTTGTTATACCGGTAATGTCAAATTTGAGGATGGCTCTCGTACGGCATGGCAATGTTTAGCCGTTGAAAATCAGCAGGGAGGTTTTGATAAGTTAGGGCCTGTATTAGGGCTTCCTGATGGCTATAGTGGTCATGTCCGTGATCCGAAGGTTTGGCAATATAATGATATCTGGTACATGGTATTAGGCGCACAAAACTTAGATAAACAGGGTAAGGTTTTGCTCTATCGTGCATCTCATTTATATCAATGGCAATTAGTCGGTGAGTTAGCTGGAAGTTATGTAGGGGGCTTAAAGGATGCGGGTTATATGTGGGAATGCCCAGATCTCTTTGAGCTTAATGGACATTTTATTTTATTAACTTGTCCCCAAGGTATAAAAAGAGAGCAACATCGATTTTTAAATTCGCATCCCAGTGCTTATTTAATAGGAAGCTTTGATTATTCAACATTACAATTTCAGCATGGTGAACTAATCGAACTAGATGCAGGTTTTGAGTTTTACGCACCTCAAACAACATTAGCGAATGGCAGACGTCTATTATTTGGTTGGATGGGAGTTCCTGATGGTGAAGAGATGTATCAACCAACCATTGCTAATGGTTGGATACATCAAATGACTTGCCCTCGTGAATTACATATAAAAGAAAATAAGCTTTATCAACAACCTGTAAAAGAGTTACAGCAACTCAGACAAAATCCAGCATATTGGCAGGGTATTGCTGATGATGCACCAGACATTAACGGATTTTTGTTTGAACTTGAAGTAGCGTTATTCGGCTCTCTGACTATTCATTTTTCTGATACTCTTGCTTTAATTATTGAAAATAACCAAGCCGTGTTAAAACGTCGTAGTGTTAAAAATGGAGAATGGCAATCACGTTTCTGGTCTGGTGATATAAAACATCTTCAAATATTATGTGATAACTCTAGTGTGGAAATTTTCTTTAATGGTGGTGCCGGTGTGATGAGCAGCCGTTTTTTCCCTTCAGAAGAGCAGACAATCTGTTTCTTGGGAAAAGACACAATAAACCTCACAACTTGGCAATTAAAGAATGCATGACTTAATTAAATACAATTATATAAACGATAAAATAGTCTACGCTCAGCGAATGTAACATTAAGTTGAATAATAGTGAAAAAACAAAAACGTATCACGATCACCAATATTGCAAAATTAGCAGGCGTTTCAAAAACAACGGCAAGTTTAGTATTAAATGGCCGAGGTAAAGAAATGCGCGTTTCTGATGATACTATTGCGCGTATTACGGCTATTGCTGAACAATATCAGTATCAGCCTAATATTCATGCTCGCTCTTTACGTGATAATCGTAGTTATGCATTAGGATTGGTTATTCCTGATATTACTAACTATGGTTTTGCTTCTGTGGCGTATGAACTAGAAATATTATGTAGAGAAGCGGGTATTCAATTACTTATTTCTTGTACTGATGAAAATGCGGCTCAAGAAACGCTGGCGATAGAACATCTCTTATCACGTCAAATCGATGGTTTGATTGTTGCCTCATGTTTACAAAGTGATGTTGAGTATCAGCGTTTGAGTCAACAAATTCCAGTTGTGTTATTTGACCGTTATTTTGAAGGAACAACGCTGCCTTTTGTTGTCACCGATTCAATAACTACGACACAACAACTTATTGCTGAGATTGCTTCAACAAAAGGTATTGATGAATTTTTTTTCCTAGGTGGGCAATCAACGCTTTCACCAACTAAAGATCGCCTTTTAGGTTTTACGCAAGGACTTTCACAAGCACAAATCAATCTAAAATCCGAGTGGATCATTCATGGACATTACCACCCAAGTTCCGGTTATGAAATGTTTGGCTCTTTGTGTGCCTCTTTAGGGCGCGCGCCTAAGTTTGTTTTTACGTCTGCTTGTGGCTTATTGGATGGCGTGTTGCGTTATCTAAGTCAAAATAAAATTATGCAAAATGAAGTCTATTTAGCGGGTTTTGATGATCACTATTTGTATGATTCATTATCAATTCCAATAGATACTGTTGCACAAAATAATCCTGAATTAGCATCACACTGTTTCCGACTGGTTATGGGATTAATTAACCAGACAAACTTAGAAGTTCATCAAATTTTTGTTCCAGCAAAAATACACCAACGACATGGGTAAGGTTAAGCAATTTTATGTAAGCTGAATATTTACATCACACTTTTTTACATCACACACACGAAAGCTTTTAATAGCAATTTTATACAATCCCATTTATCTTTACTGACTGATAATCATTCTCCATAGAATTAATGTATTAGACGTGAAGACAGGTAAATGGAAAAAATCAAAAATAACACTGAAGATAAGCAAACCATGCGTGCCTTTGGTTTAGGCGCTTTGCATGTTTTGCCTTTATGCCTTGCGGTGATCCCTTGGGGAATACTCGCAGGTTCAATGGCGGTTGATGCAGGATTAACTTTTGCACAAAGTATCGGAATGTCTGCCATTATTTTTGCAGGTGCGGCGCAATTAGTAACATTAGGGTTAGTTGTTTCTGGTGCAGGGATGCTGACCATTATTGTTTCTGTCTTTTTTATTACCGCCCAACATCTTTTATATGGTTTAACCTTACGCCCCCATGTTGCTCATTTAAAATGGTATCAACGTATTACGATAGGTTTCTTATTAACGGATGAGCTTTTTGCGGTTTCAGCACAACCTAAAGTGAAACTAACACCTGCTTATATGATCGGTGCAGGATTATGTTTTTATTTAGCATGGGTGGCGGTCAGTATTGTTGGCATTATTATGGCAAACCAAGTTGCTGATTTATCGCGTTATCATCTTGATTTTTCTATTGTTGCCACGTTATTGGCAATTGTGATCCCGTTAATAAAAACATTTAGTACATTAGTGGGTGTTATTGTCTCTTTTTGTCTCTCGATTATTTTCAGTTGGTTGAATATAGAAGGTGGCGTCGTTATTGGTGGGTTAACAGGCATGTTTGTTGCTGTTTGTGTTGCTAGAGTCAGAGGGGAACAAAAATGACATGGTCGTTATTATTAATTTTGGCACTCGTCATTTTCCTGTTGCGTTATTTCTTTCTTGAACCGGCGATCCCCGTCAAATTGCCGTCAGTGATCAGGCAAGCATTAGGCTATTCTGCACCTTGTTTATTAACCGCCATTTGTGCACCCATTGTACTGTTAGAAAAAGGTGAATTTAAAGGTATTTTAGATAATCCTTATCTTTGGGGAACCTTATTATGTGTAGGATTAGCGCTTAAAATACGCAATACATTAATGGTGGTTTTACTGACCTTAGTGGGCTTTTATCTGCTTAATGTCCTGTTAAACTAATTACCAATGTAATTCTATTTAACATGATACTTACATTTAAAAACTATCATTTATTGTAATAATATAAGTCGTTATTTTATCAGCCGTCTTTGAACGGCTGATCTTACCTCTCTTTTCTTAATCACTATTCTTTATTCGACTCGTTTCACCTCTCATTTTTAACGTATACCAATTGATGTTATGTTAAAAAAATGTGATCTAAATTGCGTCGATTTGGTTTTGCTTCTGTTTTTGGTTTTTTGTTTTGAATACCATCGCAGAATCACAGACCTGATCTCCTTATTCTCGTTAGCAATGATACGGAGGCACTTTATATGTTTTCAGAAGAACGGCGACAGGAAATTTACACCATCATCAGGGAACAAAAGAAAGTTAAAGTGGCTCAACTTGCGGAAAAATTCAGTGTCACATTGGAAACTATTCGCAGTGATTTGAAATACCTTGAAGGAGAAGGGTTGATCAAACGTTGTCATGGTGGCGCCATACTAGGGAAACAAGAAATTAAAAAAATAAGTAAATTTAGTGATAGTTTTGATATTTCATGTTTATTGCACGATTTATTAATCGTAAGAGAACGAAAAGATAGAAAGCCTGAAGGCAAAGTCTGTGTGCTTGGGTCGTTTGTAGTAGATATTATTGCTAATGTCGAATCTTTTCCAAAAGTCGGTGAATTAATTAATTCAAAAAGCAATTCGATAGGCCCTGGTGGTAAAGGAACAAATCAGGCGATGGCAGCCAGCTTTTCTGATGCCAAAGTCCATTTAATAACGAAAGTCGGTGAAGATCATTTTAGTAAATATGCTTATAAATATTTACAAGAAAGCGGCATTGATTCTTTCACTATTTTTCAAACAGAAATAGAGCCGACAGGCAGTTCTATTAGCTATTTAGCAGATAAAACACAAAACAATATTACAGCAACTTATTTAGGGGCGAATAATACATTCTCAGATCAAGAGATTGATATTTCATTGCCTTATGTAAGTGAAGCGGATGTGTTATTGCTTCAAGGCGAAATTAATATAGATGCCAATATTAAAGCCGCCTTATTTGCTAAGTCGGTTAACAAGATCATCATATTGAATGTTGCGCCTTATAACGAAAACTTAAAACAACTTTATTCACATCTTGATTTTATTACCTTAAATGCGAATCAAGCATCACATTGGGCTGATATTGAAATAAATGATATTAATGACGCTAAACAGGCTATTGGTGTTATCTCAGGTGATGAAAACAAGAAAGTCATTATTTATATGGATGAGCTTGGTGTGGTTTATTTTGATGGTCGAGCCACATTCCATATTCCACCTATGCCATCGTTACGTGTGGATACGATGGCAGCAACAGATGCGTTTAATGGCGCATTTGCATCAAAGATAGCAGCAGGAGGCACAATGCATGAGGGTGTATTATTTGCCAGTGCTTTCCTCTCTGCATTTATAGAACAAAAAGGCGTAACAGCAATGCCGGTTCTTTCCCAAGTTCAGGCTCGCCTTAAATCAAGGCTTGAAGATATTCGGCCACAAATAATCTGCAATGAGAAAAGGTGCATATAATGAAAAAAACACTTCTGGCATTTACCCTATGCAGTTCCATTTTTACACTTCCGGCTTTCGCTCAATATCCTGAAAAACCGATTACTATTGTTGTTCCTTGGGCTGCGGGCGGTAATACCGATACGGTTGCACGTTTAGCAGCAAAAGGGCTACAAGAAGAGTTGGGCGTCACTGTTAATGTGGTTAATAAAACAGGTGGCAGTGGTGTTGTAGGTCATGATGCCATTAAAAATGCAAAACCTGATGGCTACACATTAGGAATTGCAACGGTTGAAATTACCATGATGCATCATCAAGGGATGACTAATTTAACGTATCAAGATTACACACCGATTACGCGTCTTGCTGTTATTTATGGTGGATTACAAGTTGGGAAATCTTCGCCATTTAAAAATGCACAGGAAATTATTGATTACGCGAAAGCCAATCCGGGTAAATTAAAAGCTTCCGGTAGTGGTTTAAATTCAATCTGGCATTTGAATACTATTGGTATGTTGCGTGCAGCTGGATTACCCGATAATGCTATTCGCTTTATTCCTTCTCAAGGTGCGAGTGCGGCATTACAAGAATTAGCATCAGGGGGTGTTGATATAGTGACATCTTCATTAGGTGAAGCCGACAGTATGGTAAAAGCGGGATTAGTAAAACATATGGCCATTATGTCCGATGAGAAATCCGCTTTTTATCCTGATGTCCCATTATTTAAAGAAGCCACACCTTATAATTGGGATTTACAAGCATGGAATATGTTAGTTGCACCTAAAGGGTTAGATAAAGAAGTACAAGACAAACTTACTACTGCAATGAAAAAAGTGTATGCCTCTGGTGAATTAGCCGAGTTTGCAAATAAACAAGGATTTGAAGTTATTGAACTATATGGCGATGATGCCACTCAATTTATGGCCAATGAAGATAAAAAGTTTGGCGAAATTATAAAGAAATAACTGAGGAAACGGCTGAACAACAGCCGTTTTTATGCCTATGCTAAATCGTCATATTCTATCGCTCATATTTTGTTGCTTTGGTTTATTTCTTATTGTTTATAGTGCGTATTCATTAGGTGATTTTAGTGAATATGGTGCCGCATTTATGCCTTCTATTATTGGCGGTGGCATGATTATATTTTCATTAATAGATATATTTTCACGCAATCAAGAAAGTGATATTCCATTAGTGACGTGGCATGAAATAAAGTTTGTGTTATTAGTTATTGGCATTATTCTTTTTTATGTGCTTGCATCTGATTATTTAGGATTTATTTTAACTGGGTTAATTATTACAGCACCACTAATGATGAAATATGCAACAACAAAACCTATATATAGTTTTATTATTTCAGCCAGTGTGGTGTTAGGAGTGTATTACTTATTTACCGCTGTACTGTTAGTACCGCTACCTCAGCTATTTTCATAAATAGAGAACAACAGTATGGATATATTAATTAGCGCACTTGCTTATATTGATTACACAACAATATTTGTCGTTATTGGTGCTTGTTTATTTGGTTTATTTGTTGGTGCAATTCCCGGGTTAACATCAACAATGGCTATCGCATTAATGGTGCCATTTACTTTTTTTCTTGATCCCATTCCTGCATTAGCTTTAATGATTTCTGTCGGAGCGTCTTCTATATTTGCGGGGGATATTCCAGGAGCCTTATTAAATATTCCGGGTACGCCTGCATCGGCAGCTTATACCAATGATGCACATACCTTAGTTAAAGAGGGTAAAACAAACCGTGTATTAGGTATGTCGTTAACAAGCTCTGTGATTGGTGGTGTTATTGGCACGATTATATTAGCCTCAACAGCACCCATTTTAGCTGAGTTTGCTTTAAAATTTAGCTCTTACGAATATATGTGGTTGTCTTTAATCGGTTTAAGTTGTGCAACTATTGTTTCAGGTTCACATATTCGAAAAAGCTTATTAGCACTGTTTTTTGGTATTGCATTAGCCACCATTGGTTATGATGAGTTTACAGGTCAAGCCCGCTTTACTTTCGGTGAAGTTTCTTTAATGCAAGGAGTCAGCTTTATTCCGGCAATGATAGGGTTATTTGCTATTTCTGGTGCTATCAAATATTACGTTGAACGTTGGAAAGAAAAACAAATTACATTAACAGAAATGCATGTGGAAAATAACTCTTACAATATCTTTAAAGGTGTGGGAAGTGTTGTTCGTCAACGTAAGGGCGGTATTTTCCGTAGCGGAATAATAGGAACATTAATTGGTGCTTTACCCGGCGCGGGAGCCGATATTGCAGCATGGATCTCTTATGCCGTTTCAAAGAAACTCTCTAAAAAACCAGAGAAATATGGTCATGGCTCTGAGGAAGGTATTGTTGATGCTTCAGCGAGTAATAATGCAAGCTTAGCCGGAAGTTGGATCCCATCTCTAGTCTTCGGTATTCCCGGTGATTCTGCGGCTGCAATTATTATCGGTGTACTGTATATGAAAGATATGCAACCAGGGCCAACACTATTCTTATTTAATCCCGATAAATTGTATGCTGTTTTTATTATCTTTTTTATTGCTAATATTGTTTTACTGCCGATTGCTTTTATTGTTGTCAATTTATTGAAGAAGATTGTTGCTATTGATAATGCGATTATTTACCCAGCAATCATTCTATTTAGTATCGTTGGTTCATATGCAATCACAAATACGATGTCTTCTATTATTGTTATGTTAGTAATGGGTGTTATCGGTTATTTCCTTCAAGAACGTAAATTCCCCATATCACCTATTATTTTGGGCATGATCTTAGGACCAATGTTAGAAAAAAATTTACTCTCATCATTAATGAAAGCTGATGGTGACTTAATTAACTTTGTTAATAGACCTATTTCGATGGTATTAGCCAGTGTGTTTTTATTTATTGTTATTATGCAAATTAGAGGTGCATTTAAAGCTAAATAAATAACCTATTTAATATTAACTATTTAATAATAAGCATTTATTTATAGAGAGATACTTTTTAAGTATCAGGGAAAACTCATCTTAAATAAAATTAATTTAGGATGTCAGAAATCAGTAGATAACTAAAAATATCGGGTGATCATATGAAGAAAATATTAAATAAACCAGAAAATTATGTCGATGAAACATTAGCAGGTTTATGCCTTGCTCATAGTGATATTTATCGTCAACCACAGCCAAGATTGATTACTCGTTCAAAAAAAACAGATAAGCCGAAAGTGGGTATTGTAACAGGCGGAGGTTCTGGTCATTTGCCAGTATTCACCGGATATGTCGGTAAAGGCTTATTAGATGCAGCTGCTGTGGGAGATGTTTTTGCTTCACCTTCCGCCGATTTAATGGCAGATGCTATTCGTGAAGCCAATAGTGGCTTAGGTGTATTGCTACTTTATGGCAATTATGGTGGCGATATTATGAATTTTGATATGGCAACTGAAACGGTTGATTTTGAAGATGACATTCGTTGTACAACTGTTTTAGCTACTGACGATGTCGCTTCTGCAAAGCCAGAAGAAGCGCACAAACGCCGTGGTGTTGCTGGGATGATTTATGGTTTTAAAATGGCGGGCGCCAAAGCTGAAGAAGGGGCAACACTTGATGAAGTCACGCGTATTGCTCAAAAAGCCATGGAAAACACCCGAACTATTGGTTGTGCGTTGACATCTTGCACCTTACCCGCAGTAGGGCATCCTACTTTTGAAATTGGTGAAGATGAAATGGAAATGGGTATGGGTATTCATGGCGAACCGGGAATTTGGCGTGATAAATTACGCAGTGCAGATGATATTGCACAAGAGATGTTTGAGCGCTTACAAACAGAATTATCATTAAAAACTGGTGATAAAGTCTCTGTATTAGTTAACTCTTTAGGCGCTACACCATTAGAAGAACTTTATATTTTGTACAACAAAATTGCACAGCTGATTGATCAAGCGGGTGCAACAATTGTGCATCCATTAGTTGGCCGTTATGCCACTTCTATGGAAATGACGGGAGCAAGCTTAACGTTGTGCAAATTAGATGATGAGCTAGAAATTTTGATGAATGCACCAGCTCATTGTGCATTTTGGAGGGTATAGCGATGACTATTACGCTTGAAATGCTCAAACAAGCGGTGAACCGAATCGCTATCGCTTGCGAAAAATTTCAACCAATGTTGTGTGAAGCCGATAGTCGCCTAGGTGATGGAGATTTGGGGATCACCATGCAAAAAGGCTGGCGACAAATTGCAGACGATTCACAAGATTGGCCTGATGATCTAAGCAAAGCACTTTTTCAATGCAGTAAATCATTACAAAAAGCTTGTGCATCTTCTTTTGGCACATTGCAAGCAACCGCTTTTATGGCAATGGCAAAATACTGCAAAGAAAACCAAATTAAAGAAATATCGTCTTCCGACATTTCACCACTATTAACCGTTGCATATCAAAGTATGATGGCGAGAGGAAAAGGGGAATTAGGACAAAAATCCGTACTCGATATTCTTTACCATTTATCTGAAGCACTGAAACCATTAGCTATCGATGATCTAAAAGTAGCGGCCTTACAAAGCGTCGAAAGTACACTTACTGAATTTCGTCAAAAACCTAATTTATTAGGTCGAGCGCGTATGTTTCCAGAAAAATCTATTGGTTTAGATGATCCTGGCATGTTGGCAATTAAAGTTATTGTTGAAGCAATCTGATTTAATAAAGGTCTTAATATGAAAAAATTATTTGGCGTTACAGTGGCAATGGTTACTCCGTTTGATTCAAATGATCAAGTCGATATTAAAGCATTATCTGCATTAACTGACATGCTAGTCACCAAAGGCGTTGATTGCCTTTATCCTTGTGGTACAACAGGGGAAATGTTGCGTTTATCTGCATTAGAACGTAAAAATGTTGCGAAAACCGTTGTTGAAACAGTGAATAAGCGTTTACCGGTCTTTATTCATGTTGGCGCAATGACATTAATCGAAACCATTGAATTAGCGAAACATGCCGTTGAAATTGGTGCCGATGGTATTGGTGTGGTGACGCCACAATTTTTTGGTGCGACAGATAGAGAATTAGAAAACTATTTTGTGACAGTGGCAAATAGCGTACCAGATGATTTTCCTGTTTATTTGTATAATATTCCACAATGTGCCGCAAATAATATCAAGCCAGAATTAGCGGCAAAAGTACAACAACAGTGTAAAAATGTAATTGGTATTAAATACAGTTTTGCTGATAACAATACAACATTAAGTTATCTTGCGATTGCAGACGGTTTTTCAGTCCTTCATGGCTACGATAAATTATTCTTAGGTTTATTAGATGCAGGCTGTGACGGTACGGTTTCAGGTTGTGCATGTGTATTCCCTGAGCCATTTGTGAATATGTATAAAGCCTATATTGCAGGTGATCATCAAAAATCAAAACACTGGCAACAATTTTGTGTGAAATTTAGTGATGCACTTAAGTCTGGCGCGAATATGGCAATATTTAAATCAGCATTAACTATGCGTGGTTTAGATGGCGGTCATATGCGTTTGCCACAGCTCGATTTATTGCCTGAAGAAAATCAAAAATTAAAAGAGAATTTAACGCAATTGTGTAAAGACGCGGGGATCACTTTTTCACTTAATTAAAAAAGACTAAGCAAAAAACACCTTCGTTATCTTAATTGAATGGCAATATATTTATGATTTTAAGCAGTATGAAAAACAATCCATACTGCTTTTTTTAATTGTTAATAATATCTTTTTATTGTGCTAAAAAACGACCATATTGCGCAATATCGACATTACCACCACTAATAATAATGCCTATTTTCTTTCCTTTTAATTTATCACCAAATTGACGAGCTGCCGCCAAACTTAAACACCCCGTTGGCTCTACAATCATTTTCATTCGCTAGGCATAGAACTGCATAGCCGAAATTAATTCTTCATCTGTCACGGTTAAAATATCGTTCACATTGTTACGAATGATCTCAAAAGTATAATTGCCTAGCAAGGGTTTCAATATTTTGTAGTGTAAGATGTGGGGCCATTGTGCTTTTAAAGTAGATAAAACGTACATCCAATTATACATAATATCTAGTATTAGATTAATAGTTTGTTTTTTCACAAAAAAGCAAGAGTATGTTTATAATAAGGAGAAGGTTGAGTTAATTCATCTTTAGGAGTAACCAATGTTCGTTCAGCTATTTCTTTAACTGCTTCTTTTATTTTAGAAAAATCAACTTTATTTTCTGATAAGAAATTATAAATATATTCAGTTATTAAACAATAATTTTCATATTTTAAATATGAATTCTCAGAGCTCCCCAATTCATCTATTGCTTTTACGACTTCAGGGATATCTTGTAAATGTTGGATCATTGTACTTTGCGCAGCATTCTCATCTAAATTTAGATTAAATTTTTTAGAGATTAAAAAAAATAAAATTTGTTTAGTCTCTTTGTTTATAATAACTTTATCTCTTTTATATAAATTATCAATAGTCCGATTAATTATAGAAGAAGGAAGAATTTTTTTTTCATCTTTCCACCAGCCTGATATATCTTTATCTATTTTTTCATAAGCTTTATTTAATAGTTTTATTGATTTTTCTTTGTTTTCTTTACTAACTCTGTAAGAAGATATTTCTGTAGGTGTATAAGTTTTTAGTATTTTTGATAGTAAGGCGCGACTAATTTCTGTAATATTTACACTAACTTTCTTTCCATTACAACCACTAGGAATGTCTATTAAAGGGGTGTTTTTAATATCTTTAATATTATTTAAAAGTTTTACATAACCTTTTAAATTATCGTTATTAAAAACATTTTCTGCATTTTGTCTTTTAATTGCAAAGATATTTGAAATACTTTTCATAAAAACTCCTTTTTTTATTAAAAGAAATTTTGACAGAAAAAATAATAAAATATTTCATAAATAAAACAAATTTTCTTAATAAAAAAGAAGTGAAGATATAATATCTCTTTTTGAATCTATTTTAGAAACTGTAAGACGTTGCGCTTACCGTATAAAAATGTGTTTTGAATGTTCCAAAATAGTAACCGAGCAATAAAGTGCAGTTACTGTTCTACCCTTAGAAATTTAGCTTAGTTTTTACAATGTAATCGCAGAAGCTTTCCAAATTCGTTGCATATATTCTGTTACCGCACGATCCGCAGAAAAATAGCCCATCTGACAGATAGTTAACGCCGATTTTTTCAACCAAGCCTCTTCATCTTGATAGAGAAGATCAACACTATCTTGAGTATCAACATAGCTACGATAATCGGCTAATACCTGATAATGATCGCCAAATTCAATTAAGCTATCGAAAATTGATTTGTACTTATCAGGATAAGTTGGATTAAAGAAACCATTAGCTATTTGATTAAGCGCAGTATGTAACTCAATATCTTCATCGTAATAGCGACGAGGGGAATAACGCTGTCTTAACTCTGCCACTTCTTGTGCATTGTGGCCAAAGATAAACATATTATCAAAACCAATATGTTCACCAATTTCAATATTAGCACCATCAAGTGTGCCGATGGTTAATGCACCATTTAGGGCTAGCTTCATATTTCCTGTACCAGAAGCTTCTGTTCCTGCTAATGATATTTGTTCAGATAAATCTGCCGCTGGGATAATATGTTGCGCTAAACTTACGCCGTAATTAGGAATAAAGATCACTTTTAGTTTGTTTTTAATACGCTCGTCATTATTAATCTTGCTTGCAATATCGTTGATAAGATTGATAATTTTCTTCGCGTTATAATAAGCTGATGCAGCTTTACCGCCAAAAATAAATACGCGAGGCACCCAGTTTTTATCTGGATTTTCTAAAATGCGATTATAACGAGTGATAATGCCTAACACATTGAGAAGTTGACGCTTATATTCATGAATACGTTTTATTTGCACATCAAATAGTGCATTAGGATTAATATCAATATTTAACTCATCCTTAATGAGCAGAGCAAAACTTTGTTTATTGATACTTTTTGAATCTTTTAATTGGTGCAAGAAATTTTTATCTTTTATCAATGGCATTAATTCACCCAATTGCTCTAAATTTGTTCGCCAATTTGTACCAATATGGCTATCAATTGTTTTAGAGAGAGAAGGGTTTGCTAATGCCAACCAACGACGTGGTGTGATCCCATTAGTTATATTGCAAAATTTCTTAGGATAGATCGTCGCAAAATCAGCAAATAAAGATTGCACCATTAATTGGCTATGAAGTTCAGAAACCCCATTAACCTGATGACTAATAATAACCGCTAACCATGCCATACGGACATTACGACCATTTTCTTCATCAATAATAGAAACACGACGTAATAAGTCGTTATCATTAGGATATTGTTCTCTAACTTGCTTTAAGAATTTATCATTAATTTGGAAAATAATTTGTAAATGACGAGGAAGCGAACGACCTAGCATCTCAACAGGCCAAGTCTCTAATGCTTCACCCATTAATGTATGGTTGGTATATGAAAATATCTGAATAGTTTGCTTCCATGCCTCATCCCAGCTAAATTCATGCTTATCCATCAATTGACGCATTAACTCAGGAATAGCCAGCACTGGATGAGTATCATTCAGATGAATTGCAATAAAATCTTTTAGATTATCAAAGCGTTGATGCAGATGGTAATGACGTTGCAAAATATCTTGAACAGAAGCACTCACTAAAAAATATTCTTGTTGTAAACGCAACATTTTACCTGACATTGTTGAATCATCAGGGTAGAGAATACGAGAGATATTTTCAGAGCGATCTTTTGCTTCGGTTGCCTCTAGATATTCACCTTTATTAAATTTACCTAAGTTAAATGCAACATTTGATTTGGCTGACCACAAACGAATAGTATCTGTCGCTTGTGTGTTATAACCCGGAACAATAGAATCATAAGGTTGTGCTATAACATTGAAGGTATCAACCCAATAACTTTTCTCACCTTCTTGTTGTAAACGCCCACCAAAATCGACTTCAAATTGCAGATCATAACGAGGGAATTCCCAAGGATTACCTTTTTCAAGCCAGTTATCCGCAACTTCATGTTGTTCGCCATCTTTAATTTGCTGGCGGAACATGCCGTATTCATAACGAATACCATAACCTGTAACGGGATAACCTAGTGTGGCACAAGAATCAAGAAAGCAAGCAGCTAAACGACCTAAACCACCATTTCCTAAACCTGGATCTGGCTCAAGTTCGATTTGCTTTTCAAGATCAAGTCCTAATTCTTTTAATGCTTCTTTGACTTCGTGATAAACACCTAAAGAGAGCATGGCGTTTGTTAAAAAGCGCCCCATAAGAAACTCCATCGAAATGTAATAAACCTGTTTTACTTTCGGTGAAAGTTCCGCTTTGGTCGATTTTAACCAACGTTCAACTAAACGGTCTCTGATAGCATAAGAAGTTGCATTTAACCAATCTGTTGGTGTTGCATATTTGGGCGATGTACCAACGATAAACATTAGTTTGTAAACAATAGAACGCTTTAATGATTCAATATCTTTATCCGGGGATAGATAATCAAACTCACATAAATTTTTCATTATAAATCTCTTTTATGATCCACTGGTTCAAATAGACTTCATGTCTATAAATGTTGATACAGTGTTGCATACGTTTTCGCAGCGGTTTCCCAACTAAAAATAGTTTGATTCATGCCATCAGTTTGAGTTTGTTTCCACTGCTTTGGCATACTCCATAAGGTAAAGGCACGATTTATAGCCTGACGTAGAGAATCAGGTGTCGCATCATAGAAAACAAAACCCGTAGCTTGGTGATGCGCTAAATTTTCTAATGAACAATCATTAACCGTATCGGCTAATCCACCGGTGTGTCTCACTAAAGGTAAAGCGCCATATTTCAAGCCATATAACTGAGTTAACCCACAAGGTTCAAAACGACTAGGCACCATAATTACATCAGCGCCCGCGACAATTTGGTGTGAAAAGCTTTCATCATAGCCAATATGAACTGCTACATTTTGCGGATATTGTTGTTGTGCGTGTAAAAATGTTGCTTCAAGATGACTATCGCCAGTACCTAATAAAACAAATTGACCACCTTGTTTAGCGATATCTGGGAGCGTTTCAATCACTAAATCGAGCCCTTTTTGCGAAGTTAAGCGACTTACAGCCGCAAAAAGAGGGGCATTGTTGTTGACAGGTAAACCACATTTTTTCTGTAATACGGCTTTGTTATCTAAACGCATATTCAGGTTTTGAACATCATAACGACGCGTAATTAACCTATCTATTGAGGGATCCCAAACCTCCTCATCAATACCATTTAAAATGCCACTTAATCGCTGTTCATAAGCACGTTGACGCAATAACCCCTCTAAGCCGTAACCACATTCGTGAGTGGTTATCTCCTTGGCATAAGTTGGGCTGACAGTCGTAATATGGTTAGCATAAAAGAGGCCTGCTTTTAGGAATGAAATTTGTCCGTAATATTCCAATCCATTAATTGAAAAACAGTAATTAGGTAATTCAAGTTGATGCAGATGATAAGGTGAAAACTCACCTTTATAAGCCAGGTTATGAACAGTAAAAACAGATTTTGCAGAGTAATGTTTAATCGCTAAATAAGCACAAGCTAGTCCTGCATGCCAATCATGGGCGTGAACAATATCCACTCGCCATAAAGGATCCAACCCCGCTGATAGTTCACTGGCAACCCAACCTAATAGGGCAAAACGAAAAACATTATCATCATAAGCATGTTGATGTTGATCGTGATAAGGACTACCTGTACGTTGATAAAGATGAGGTGCATCAATAAGATAAATATCAACGCCTCGGTATTGTCCGTAAAGCAGAGAAATATTACCTGCAAATGTATCGATATTAGTTACTAATTTGAGTTCGGGAATATTATCTTTGATAGCAGGATATGCTGGAATAACAACCCGTGCATCTAAACCGATCCTTTTCTGCGCTAAAGGCAAAGAGCCCATAACATCGGCTAATCCCCCTGTTTTTAGCAGAGGGAATAATTCAGAACAACAGTGAAGGACATTCACGAAAATGCCTCCTCATTTTGAAGTTTTTGTTCTGCACTTTTTTCTATTGGATTTTCTTTTTCTTTACGTGCTAATTGCTCCAGCATTTCTCTTGTTACAAGCACGATACCTTCTTCAGTGCGGTGGAAACGTGCAGAATCTTCTTCAGCATTCATCCCAATAACTGTACCTTCTGGAATTGTACAGCTACGTTCAATAATGCAGCGTTTTAAATAGCAATGATGGTTCACTGTCACATCAGGTAAAATGACAGAATCTTCAATGTGGCAGAAAGATTCAACGCGAACTAATGGAAATAGAACAGATGAATAGAGCGTTGAACCATTGATAATACAACCGTCAGCAATCAGCGAGTTCATCATTTGTCCATGTTCATCATGATTATCTTGAACAAACTTGGCTGGCGGTAAAGAGGTTATAAAGGTGCGGATTGGCCAATCTTTTGCGTACATATCAAGCTCTGGTGTTACAGAAACTAAATCGAGGTTAGCAGACCAATATGCTTCAATGGTTCCTACATCGCGCCAGTAGGGAGGAACTGAAGGGTCTGAGTTGACACAAGAGAGTTCAAAAGGGTGCGCAAGAACATCACCACGTTTCGTGATTTTAGGAATAATATCTTGGCCAAAGTCATGGTGTGAATTTGGATCACGGCTATCTTCTTCTAATAAATCAAAAAGGTAATCTCTATCAACCACATAAATGCCCATACTTGCTAATGAGTGTTCAGGATCATTCGGAATACAAGGCGGGTTTGATGGTTTTTCTAAGAAATTAAGCACTCTACGATTTCCATCGATATCCATAATACCAAATTGGAATGCATTTTTTTTAGGAACACGAATACAAGCTACAGTGAATTTTGATTTGTGTTCAACATGATCAAGCAATAAACGCGCATAGTTCATTTTATAAATATGGTCGCCAGCTAAAATCACGACATATTTTGCTTGGTAGTTACGAAGAATATCGAGATTTTGATAGATAGCATCAGCTGTACCCATATACCAATGTTCAGTATTACGGCGTTGCTGGGCGGGTAATAAATCAACGAACTCATTCATATCTTCATTGAAGAATGACCAACCACGCTGAATATGTTGAACCAGCGAGTGCGATTGATATTGGGTGATTACACCAATACGACGGATCCCAGAGTTAAGACAATTTGATAACGTAAAATCGATAATTCGAAATTTTCCACCAAAGAAAACCGCCGGTTTTGCACGTTTTGAAGTCAATGCTTTTAAACGCGTACCACGACCTCCCGCTAAAACGAGTGCAATTGCCTCTTTAGGGAGTTGTTGTGCCAACATTAATTTTTGGCCTTGTTCTGTAGTCATCATAGTTATAGCACTCCAATCAAATCACTTAATCTGGGAGGAAATAATGGGTAATTTTTTAGTAGAAGACTGAGTATAAAAAACACGCTTTCGCCAAAGAGTGATACTGTTAGGTTGTACTTCACAATGTTCAAATTGAGCCGGATGACAATCAGGCCAGCTAGTCGTATCAAGCAAGCAAGACCAATACCCTTCAGGTAAAGAAAAAACTATGCTGTTTCTTAATGGGTTAAACATTAAGATCCATTGTTCAGCGAAAAGAAGTTGTAATGGTGATGGGGGAAGTTGTTGCCAATCTTCATGGCTCATAGGTTGAGCATTCTGATTTAACCAAATAATATTTTGGCTATCTTCCTCCCACCATTTAAGCGAACTTAAAGGTGTAATTTGGTGACGTAATTTAATGAGATGGTGAATGTAATCAGTTAAGTTGTAAGGCCGTTTAAACCATTTGATCCAACTGACTTTATTATCCTGACAATAAGCATTGTTATTACCATATTGCGTATTACCCACTTCATCACCAGCGAGTAAATGAGGTGTTCCTCTAGAAAACAGTAAAGTTGCCAGCATATTCCTTGTTGCAAGCAATCTGTGTTGATTTGTTTTTTCGTTAACTATCAAACCTTCTTCACCAAAATTCACACTATAATTGGTGTTATGCCCATCTAAGTTTGATTCACCATTCTCCTCGTTATGTTTATTCTGATAACTCACTAAATCTCGCAGTGTAAAGCCATCATGGCTCGTTATCATATTGATACTAGAATAGGGAGGCCGACCGTTTTTATGGTATAACTTTGCAGAGCCCGTAATATTGTCTGCAAATGTCGCAATAGAGACGTCACGCCACAACCAAAAACGACGAATAACATCGCGATAGCTATCATTCCATTCTGTAAATGGAACAGGAAAATTACCAACTTGATAACCATCAGAGCCTAAATCCCAAGGCTCCGCAATAAGTTTAATACGAGATAACAGCGGATCTTGCCGTATCGCTGTTAGTAGTGGTGATTGAGTATCAAAATAAGGGACTCGACCAAGACTTGTCGCTAAATCAAAACGAAAACCATCAATATGAAATTCTGTCACCCAATAGCGTAGGCAATCCATCACCCATTGCACCGTTTCAGGGCGGTTTAAATTGAGTGTATTACCACAACCCGTCCAATTTTGAGCTTTGTTTTCGTCGTTTAGCCAATAATAGCTTTGGTTATCAATACCACGTTGCGAAACAATATAACCTTCAAATTGATCACTTAATTCCGCAGTATGGTTAAATACCACATCTAAAATCACCTCAATATTGGCTTTATGTAAGCATCTTACGGCTTCCCGAAATTCATCAATAATATTCTGACCTAAATTAGAATAATATTGAGTCGATAAAGCGAAAGGCGCTAATACGTTATAGCCCCAATAGTTTTTTAAACCAATTTTATGAAGATGTGGCTCTGTTAAATGATATTGAATAGGCAGCAATTCTAATGCCGTAATACCTAGTTTTTTCAGATGTGAAATAAAAGCAGGATGCCCTAATGCTGCATAAGTACCCTGTAAATTTTCGGGTATTTCAGGATGCAGTTTTGTCAGTCCTTTTACATGTCCTTCGTAAATAATAGTTTCTGACCATGGCGTATTTAATCGCTGATAAGTGCCTTTTTCTTTATAAAAATGGCAAAAGCAACCGCTATCATCCGTAATAACTGCTTTAGGTGTAATCGCACTATCATCATGCTCTAATGCATTAAAAACAGGAGAGGTGTAAGGTAATGTATTGTCAACAATACCTGTCACTTGTTTTGCATAAGGATCTAATAATAGCTGCTGAGGTTGATAGAACAATCCTTGATCAGGGTTCCATTCGCCTTCTACACGATAACCATAATGTAACCCAGGTCCAGCACCGGGCAAATATCCATGCCAAATTGCGCCTGTTTTACCCGGTAATGGGTAGCGGATCTCTTTGCCTGCTTTATCAAACAGACAAAGAATGACTTTAGTGGCGTTTTCACTAAAGAGTGTGAAATTTACGCCATAGCCATCATAATGACTCCCCATAGGAAAAGGACGCCCATAATCTAAAGACATATTAATCCTTCAATCTTAAATACAGTGTCGCAAGCGGAGGCAGCGACAATGACAATGAATAAGGTTTGCCATTAAATTCACTTGCGGTTGTTTCTATTTCACCTAAGTTTCCTACGTTACTGCCGTTATAAAACTCAGAATCACTGTTGAGAATTTCCCGATATGTACCTGCTTTATTTACACCAACAACGTAATTGTGATGCACAACAGGCGTGAAATTACTGATGACAATGACTTCATTGTCTTGTGTATCTTTACGACAAAAAGCAAAAACAGAGTTATCGCGATCATCAACGGTAAGCCACTCAAAGCCTTCGCGCTCAAAATCACATTCATAAAGCGGAGCATTAGCTCGGTAGGAAAGATTCAAATCTCGCACAAAATGTTGAATACCTTGATGCGGACTATTTGGCTCTTCAAGAAGATGCCAATCTAAGCTACTGTCATGGTTCCATTCATGCCATTGTGCAAACTCACACCCCATAAAGAGTAATTTTTTGCCAGGATAAGCCCACATAAAGCCGAGATAGGCACGTAAATTGGCAAATTTTTGCCAATCATCGCCAACCATGCGACCAATCAATGAGCCTTTGCCATACACAAATTCGTCGTGAGAAAGAGGCAAAATAAAGTTTTCGTTATAGGCATAGAGCATGCCAAAGGTCATTTGATTATGGTGGTATTTACGATAAATAGGATCACGTTGCATATAAGCTAACGTGTCATGCATCCAACCCATATTCCATTTGTAATTAAAACCTAAGCCACCAGCATCAGGCGGTAAGGTAACACCTGGGAAATCAGTTGATTCTTCTGCAATTGTGATCGTACCCGGACAAGTTGCACCTAATAACTTGTTGGTATGACGAATAAAATCAATGGCTTCTAAGTTTTCCCGTCCACCGTGTTTATTTGGGATCCATTCACCTTCTTTTCGGCTATAGTCACGATAAAGCATTGAGGCAACAGCATCGAAACGAAAGCCATCTAGCGCAAAGTGTTCATGCCAATACAATAAATTGCCTGAAAGGTAATTCAGTACTTCATTGCGTCCATAGTTATAAATCAACGTATTCCAATCGGGATGAAAACCTTCACGTCTATCTGCATATTCATAGAGTGATGTGCCATCAAAATTACGTAAACCATAATCATCTTCGGGAAAATGACCAGGAACCCAATCTAAAATGACATTAATTTCAGCCTGATGAGCTGCT
This sequence comes from Proteus penneri, assembly GCF_022369495.1. Lineage (NCBI taxonomy): Bacteria > Pseudomonadati > Pseudomonadota > Gammaproteobacteria > Enterobacterales > Morganellaceae > Proteus > Proteus penneri. Next base: position 1,428,618 of record NZ_CP059690.1, on the reverse strand, counting down.
TCGATAAAATCACGAAAATCCATAGGTGAACCAAAGCGACGAGTTGGTGAATATAACCCTAACGGTTGATATCCCCATGAGCCATCGAAGGGGTGCTCATTAATGGGCAATAGTTCGATATGGGTAAAGCCCATTTCTTTAACGTAGGGAATTAACTGTTCGGCTAGTTCACGATAACTTAACCAACTTTGATCGTCAGTGTGTCGGCGCCATGACCCTAGATGAACTTCATAAATAGAGATAGGTGCATTACGTTGATTCGCCTGCTGACGCGATAATGGCATTGGTTTGATGGGGGGTAATGTATTGATAATTGAGGCAGTTTCAGGGCGTATTTGTGTTTCAAAAGCATAAGGATCTGCTTTTAAACGACGTTCACCATTCGCATCAAGGATAGAATATTTATAGCAATCCCCAAGATGCGCTTGGGGAAGGAAAAGCTCCCACATTCCACTTTCACGACGTAGTCGCATTGGAAAACGTCGTTCATCCCAGAATGAAAAATCGCCTACAACGCTTACGCTTTTTGCGTTGGGTGCCCATACAGCAAAAGTAATACCATCAATATCACCCAATTTGGCAGGGTGAGCGCCTAAACATTGATAAGGGCGGGAGTGATGGCCTTGAGCTAAAAACCAAATATCCATTTCTTGCAATAAAATGCCAAATTGATAGGGATCATCAACAACACCTTGTGCATTTTCCCACGTTATATCTAAACAGTAACTAAAACGACGTTTACGTCGAGGGATCGCGCCACAAAAAAAACCACTGGGGTGTATACGCTCTAGTGTTGCGACTTTTCGTCCATTCTTTCTATCAATAACACTAACTGCAACTGCATCTGGTAAAAAAGCACGAACCTCTAAGCCAACTGATGTTTCATGCATACCAAGAAGTGCAAAAGGATCAGGCTCATATCCATTAATTAGTTTTTCTACTGATTTTTTGGTCACAGCTACAGACATCTTATCGTCCTTCGTTGTCAGCAAATAAATTAATAAAACTTATATTTATATATCAGCATAGAACGTTAATTTAAGTTAAACAATAAGTGTCTATAACCGATTATTTAAAATTAAAATAATTTATATAGGTTAATTTTCTTATTTATTGAATTTACTTAATTGAATTAAAACAATTTTAATGTATTTGGTAGAGAGGGGGTATGAATTATAAAAATAGCACAATTAGCTTTTTCAGATATTCATAAAAAAGAAGTTATCATTAGGTATTTTTAATAAATTGGCTGGTGGATAGTTCTAAAAAGTGTCATTAATAGGATTTAAATCGCCATTTTTATGAAAAAAAATCAATTATTTCATTAATAATGATTAACTTTTTTGTTGGGTGAGCCATTGTTCAAAATCAAGATGTGTTTTGTTTTTTTGTACTCCTAATGGTGTTAAAGCGTAGTAACTTATTGGTGCAATTTGGATATCAGGAAATAATACTTTTAAAGTACCGTTATTTATTTCATTCGATAAAATAGAAACAGGACCAATGCCTAGACCTAATCCTTCAATAATGGCTTGAAGAGAAATATGAAAGTGATCAAAGCGATAGTGACGTAAGAATGAGCGTTGTGTATTAAGGTGGGTCGCCATTAACCATTGCTGCCAATGACCAGGACGAGTAAGCGTATCGATAACAGGACAGTCAAAAACATCTTCAAATTTAGTGACACTGTAACGTCTTAAGAGTTTTTCAGAAGCAATTAAACAATGCTTATCCTCTAAAAAAACAACAGATGAATACTCTTGTTGCTGAGGTTGAGGGCGAATAATCAGATCATCATGACTAATTAAATGAAATCGTTCACTATTTGCAGAGGCAATTTGGATATTTGCATTAGGGTATTGAAGATAAAAATCCTCCATTCGCGGAATAAGCCATTTTAAACAAAGTGTTGTAGGAACACTGATATTTAAAATATCGTTTTTTCCACCATTACCATAACGAAAACCAATATCATTTAATTTATCAAAAACGTCACTTAACTCTTGCGCCAGTGTCAATGCATAAGGAGTGGGGACTCGACGTAAACCTTGTTTATTGAATAAAGTGACACCAAACCATTTTTCTATAACTTGGATATGGCGACTGATCGCTCCATGAGTGACACATAATGTTTGTGCGGCTTCAGTATAACTTTGGCTATGACAAGCGACTAAGAAAGCACGCAATGAAGGCAGTGGAGGAAGATTTCTCATCATAATTTCTCATTATGGTTTATTTATCATAAATAAAGCGACTATCTGATTAAAACTCACAATACCGTGACATTTTATCACAGGTAAAAATAAAGAAGATAGGTATGATACAGCGTCTTTAACTTATTGAACTTTAAGGATGATAATGAGTTTTATCGCAGTTATTTTATTGGCAATCTTGTCTGGCTTAATCAGTGGCGTTGTGGGAACGGGATCTTCTATTTTATTAATACCTGCTTTGACTTATGTATTTGGTGCCAAGGAAGCCGTACCTATCATGGCATTAGCTTCAGTAATGGGAAATTTGTCTCGCATTTACTTATGGCGTCATAGTATCCGTTTTAAGCCACTTTTTTATTATTTATTACTTGGTATTCCTGCGGTTATTTTAGGTGCCAATACATTATGGGTTATGTCTGAAAAATGGCTCAATATCGGGATGGGGCTGTTCTTCATTTTGATGATCCCCGTGCTCCACTTACTACGCAAATATCAAATCCAAATGAAAACCTACCAAGTTATTATGGCTGGTGCTGTTATCGGCTATTTAACGGGAGTGGTGTTTTCCACAGGACCATTAACGATCCCTATATTCTCGGCATATGGTCTAACATTAGGACCATTACTTGCGACTGAAGCTGCTGCCTCATTTGTTATCTATCTCACCAAAGCCCTGACATTTAGCCAACTTGGTGCAGTTAATAGCTTTATCTTAATTAGCGGGGTATTAGTAGGTTGTGGCTTAACAGTAGGAAATTATCTTGGCAAGAAACTGGTATTAAAACTAACACCAAGACTTTTTCAATGGTTATTGGATGCCATGTTGATCTTTGCAGGTAGTTCACTGTTTATTAATGGAATTATCAATTAGTTAAATTTTTATATTGTTAAGTAAGATGTGTAGTATTTTATAAGTAAATTTGTGCATTAAAAAAGAAGGCTCAATAGAGTGATTGAACCTTCTTATGAAATTATTTGTTAATAAAGCTTAAATAGTTAAAGAGTGGTTTAAAACCAAATTTACGATAGAGTGCCAAACCATCTGCTGATGCATCTAAAAAGCAGCGTTCTACACCTTGCTCACGACAAAACTCTAACACATGCTTAATCAAATGAGTTGCATAACCATTGCCTTGATAAGCAATATCGGTTCCAATATCGTCAAATCGCGCTAATTTATCATGTAATGTTAGCGTTAATGACGATACAGGTTGACCTTCAACTAATAAAGCATAATGGAAAATAGTGGCACCATTATCTAATGCTTTCTGGTGATAGCGAATATATTCATTAACAATCGTATCATCACTATCATCTCCCACTGGAAACGCTGTTTTTAATGGGCGCGCCCACTGCTCAAGATTGTGATTGGTTAAAATAATATCGCAAGGATTATTACTATAAGACGGGAATATTGCTTCCGATAATGTTAAATACATTGCTGTTGTCATACCATCACCAGTATAACCTGCATTTTTTATTATTCCTTCAAATTCAGGTAATAATGCCTCTGGTAATACCAAAATATGGTCTTTTTTCTGTGAAGTAAAAAGGATGCTGGCTTGCTGAAATGAGCTTTCTGTTGCGCCTTGGCGTAGATAAATAAAGTTAAAAATGGCAGCATCCATAGGTGTCATAAAGCAATGAGTATGATCACCAATACGAATATTATTTTCACAAATTTCTGACCAAAAAGCTTTTTCTACTATTTTAAATTCTTTATACAGTTGTGCATCCATAATGGTTCTCTAGCTGAGTCGTGATACGCGATATGGCGTTAATAAAGGTTCCGCTTTTTGTAAATGCGTGTTGTTCAACGCATTTGTAAAATAAAGGTGACAATGTCACGATAGCGTGCATAGTAACAATATATCCCCTCAGATAAGGAGATATTTCTCCAATAATTATTAGCATTTGATCTTTAGGCATAGACCTTTCACTAACTGTTTTATTGTTAGTTTACCTGTTTGCATAAAATTATCATAAAAAATCGTTTATACATGGCATACAATACGTTCAGGGTGATGTTTATCACTATTATCAATGTAATAGGTGAGATTGTTTGGGTTTTAAAAGTAGTAAATAGGTTCAAGATCACAAAAAGAATAATAAACTATAACAAAAAACAAACAATAGAATATTACATCCAAAGATAACCAAAAATACAGATTATAATTCTATGTATTAGTTTTTAGGTGATTATTAAATCTGTATAAAATTTAATTTCAGTATCATACTATAACGCATGTTTAAACTGGTTTTTAACTCTAAAAAATAAAATAAAGAAAGAGGTATAAACTGCTTTTTATATCAAAATGTGGAGTAATTAACTTATCTTTATTAATTATGAAGATTATTGTTTTACAAAAATATTATTATGGATATGATGGCTCACATATTCAGCATGTTATTTTTTTGAAAAAGGCGTCGTATGTTAGAAAGTATCGGTATTTCAAATATTTGGACATACCTTTTAGGCGTTATTTTTATTACCTTAGTACCAGGTCCAAACTCGATTTTCGTTCTTACTTCCAGTGCGAAGCATGGCGTAAAAGGGGGGTATAAAGCCGCTCTTGGTGTTTTTACGGGTGATGCATTATTAATCTTTTTGGCATTTTTGGGGGTTGCTTCATTAGTCAAGACTTCACCCGTTTTCTTTATTATTATTAAGTATGCAGGTGCTCTTTACTTAACCTATTTAGGATTAAAAACGTTATATACAACGTTTCAAAAGAAAAATGAGACACCAGAGCAAGTTACTGAAGTTACAGTAAAAGCAAAAGATGGTCTTTATGTTAAGGCGTTATTTTTGAGCATGCTTAACCCAAAAATGATCATTTTTTATGTTTCTTTCTTTATTCAGTTTATCGATCCTAAGTATGAAAATGCAGGTATACCATTCTTTGTATTAGGTGTTATTTTAGAAATATGCAGTATGCTTTATTTATCAGTCCTTATTTTTGGCGGTGTTGCAATTACCAATAAAGTAAAACATAACAAACGGTTAGCTTCATTATCAAATAGTTGTATTGGTGCTGTGTTCTTGCTTTTTGGTGCAAAACTGGCATTAACTGCATAATTTTATTAAACAAAAAAGCCACTTTAAAAAGTGGTTTTTTTTAGCTAAAAATAAATGTTCATTTCAATAAATTATTTAATACAACTTCTAATATTGAGTTGTATGTTTCTGTTTTAATCACTTTATTTGCTGGAGCAGGAGAATAACGAGAAGCTTCCGATTCATAAAATATACTTTCAGATGCTAACATTCTTAATATTCTATTTAGAACATAAGGAATTGAATTCGTTTTTTTGCAAGTTCATTTATATCTTTAGGCCCTTCTTTTAATAAATCACCCATTAATAACTGAAAATAAAAAAGCAAGAAATGGAGTGCATAATACCTTATTTCTCAAGTTATACTGTCATCTAGTATATTTTAATATGAGATAGCTATGTATTTTCAATATGGCGAGAAAGAGATAAATACTTTAAAAAATCGTGATAAGCGTTTAGCCGCGCTTATTGAAAGAATAGGGGATATTAAACGGCCTCTTACTCCTGATTTATTTACAGCATTAGTTAAAAACATTATTGAACAACAAATTTCAGTTTCTGCTGCCGAAACCGTTAATTTACGATTACTCAAATTATGTGAGGGGATTTACACACCAGAACGTATTGCAAAATTATCAGAACAAGAGATACAGCAGTGTGGAATGACTATGCGCAAAGCCGGTTATATTATCGGTATTGCGGACGCAGTTATTTCAGAAAAACTAAATCTAAATAAAATTCCTGATATGACAGATAAAGAAGTTATCGATACTTTAATTCAATTAAAAGGTATTGGGGTTTGGACTGCAGAAATGCTATTAATCTCTTCGCTTAATCGGCCAGATATTTTAAGTTGGGGAGATTTAGCTATTCAACGTGGAATTATGCGTCTTTATCGTCATAAAACATTAGATAAAATACGCTTTGCTCGTTATCGAAAACGCTATTCACCCTATGGTTCTACGGCATCGCTTTATCTATGGGCACTATCTAAAGAACCAGAGTAATTGAGCAATAAACGGAGTTCTTTATTCATTATATTTTGTTACTAATAGCTATAATTCTGCATTTAAAGGACTACCATAATGGAAAATAAACATAACCAACTTATTGAGCAAGCCTGCCGTTTTATTGAAAAAAATAACGGTGACGTGTCGCTAAGCAGTATTGCAGAGCATGTGATGGCAAGCCCATATCATTTCCATCGCTTATTTAAATCAACGATGGGGATCACTCCAAAAGATTATGCTAATGCTTATCGTCAAAAATTAATAAAAAAGGCGTTAGTTCAAGATGGCAGTATTACAGATGCGATTTATCAAGCTGGCTTCAATGCTAATAGTCGTTTCTATGAAAATGCAAAAGCAATATTAGGTATGACGCCAACGAATTGGCGTACAGGGGGCAAGAATATTGCTATCTTTTTTGCTATCGCGCAGTGTTCTTTAGGAAGTATTCTTGTGGCGCAAAGTGAAAAGGGGATTTGTGCCATTATGTTAGGTGATGATGCGGCGTTGCTATTAGACGATTTACAAAAACAATTCCCTCTGGCTGAATTAATTGGTGCGAATGAAGAATTTGAGCAAGTCATTGCACAAGTTATCGGCTTTATTGAGTTACCCAAACAACCCTTATCTTTACCTCTTGATATCCAAGGTACTGTATTTCAACAGAAAGTTTGGCGGGCATTATTAGATATTCCTTTTGGAAGCACGATGACTTACCAGGAAATTGCCGATAAAATTGGGGCGCCTAAGGCATATCGTGCTGTCGCTAATGCCTGTGCGGCTAATAAGTTAGCAGTTGCTATTCCGTGTCATCGTGTTATTCGACAAAATGGTGAATTATCAGGTTATCGTTGGGGAATTGAGCGCAAAGCTAAGTTGCTTCAGACAGAGGCGTTGAATAACCCTAATTTTGGCAAAAAAGAATAATAAGTCATTATTGCATGATAAGATAATCAGCAGATTATCAATAATTTTATGAGTCAATATTATGTCGGCAATACCAACAGAAATTACTTTTTTCGAGCGTTTAATTCCTTCTATTCTTGAAGAAAAAAAAGTGATTACTATCCGAGATGAGAGTGAAAGTAATTACAAGCCAGGAAGCATTGTTGAATTATTTGCTAATGAACATCGTACTTATTATGGAAAATTGAAAATCATAACGGTATCACCTTTACGTTATGACGAAATCAATGAGTATCACGCGCAACAGGAAGGCATGACACTCCCAGTATTGAAAGCGCTTATTAAAGATATTTATCCGACGACACAATCTTTATATCTTATTGAATATCAGCTAATAAAATAAGAAAAAAGAAAGGATCGCATCGTGATCCTTTTTGCTTAAGCAAAATCTTCTTAAATTATCTTAAGTGTGAATAATCAATAATTTTCATTTCGGTTGGTTTACATCAGCCATGGTGTTTACCTTACACCAATAGAATTGATCTTGTTATTGCATCACTATATCTTGAAATAGTGACGTTTTAACACTCTAAATCATAGAATTTCATCATTTTATCGTAATTTTTCTCAGATAAGAACTATCTACCTACATTGGGGGTTTTTATCATGATATATTGCTACCTATTCGCTATAGCTGTCCTATAAAAGGTTAGAAAATGAGTAAATTAAGAGTCGCTATTATTTTTGGTGGTAAATCCACAGAACATCAAGTTTCATTACAGTCAGCAAAAAATATTATTAATGAATTAGATCGAACGAAATTCGACCTTTGCTTAATCGGTATTAATGAACAAGGTCAGTGGCATGAATATTCAGAAACTGATTATTTACTAAATAGCGATAATCCTAAAACTATTTCATTAAGTAAACCTTTAAGGGCAGTTGCTATTATTCCAGGTAGTGTAAAAAAACAATTTATTTCACTTGAAGATGGTCAGGCATTACCTCAAATCGACGTGGTATTCCCAATTGTCCATGGTGCATACGGTGAAGATGGGACACTCCAAGGCTTATTACACATGATTGATATGCCTTATGTGGGGCCTAATATCATGAGTTCAGCAGCTTGTATGGATAAAGATATTACTAAACGTCTACTTGATGGTGCAGGATTAGCGGTTGCACCATTTATTACCATTATGGCACATCAAATTAATGATATTCATTACAATGAAATGGTGCGTCAATTAGGACTTCCTTTATTTATTAAACCTGCGAACCTAGGCTCTTCAGTAGGAATTAGCAAAGTTAATAATGAAGAAGAATTCAACGCTGCATTAGAAATGGCTTTTGAATACGATCTTAAAGTAATTGTTGAAAGTGCTATTGTAGGTCGTGAAATAGAGTGTGCTGTTTTGGGTAATGAAGATCCAGAAGTTAGTCCTTGTGGTGAAATCGTATTAAACGATGCTTTCTATGCTTATAACACAAAATATATTGATGAAGATGGTGCTAAAGTTGTTGTTCCTGCAGTAATGGATGAAAACACAAGTTTGCATATTCGCCAAGTTGCCTTAAAAGCATACCGTGTTCTTAATTGCTTAGGTATGGCTCGTGTAGATGTGTTCTTAACACAAGATAATCGTGTTGTGATTAATGAAATAAACACGCTGCCTGGTTTTACTAATATCAGCATGTATCCTAAATTATGGCAGAGTGCAGGTTTAGGCTATCAATCATTAATTACTAAATTAATTGAGTTAGCACTAGACCACCATAGAAAAACGGCTGTTTTAAAAACGAAGTGTGAACTTTAATTGATGTATAAAAAGTGGGTGCTTGATAAAAATTACATATCTCAATCAATTTAGTATTAACTGTTGCTGGTATTCAGATAACCTGTAATTTTTATCATCGCATATTAGCAGGCTTTAACGTTATTACGTTTAAAGAAGTACGCAAAGCACTCACTTTTGGCTCTCAAAAAATAAATATTCATCAAGTAGGGATAGAGCATAAAGGGAATAACTATCTCGTCCTTGATAGTTCTGATTAGATAAAATCAATGTTCCAGATAATGTGTCTATTTTAGAAGAAAAGCTAATTGGTGTTATTGTTGATGTATTCAATTCAAAATCAGAATGCTGACTACGAATCATGATAATCAAACATTTTGCTTAATTTTTTTTGCAAACGATATTTATTTCTAAAAAACATAAATATTTAAAAGTATTAACATGGTTATTCAGCGTTAATACTTATTATCCAATAATAGAGTTATTTTTCCTTGTCTTTACTTAATTGCCATATAAAAACTTTGTTAAAATGATAAAGAACTTATTTTTTATCTTCTAAAACTATGTTTTTAATCAAAAAATGGACGGTGCGATGAAAAAACTTATCCTATTCGGTACAATATCTGGCGGTATACTATTTTGGTCTATACATTTACAAGCAGATAATTTTGATTGTCGAAATGCTGCGACTCAAACTGAAATTAACCAATGTGTATATCAAGATTTTCAGCAGAAAGATGAAGAGCTTAACCATATTTATCAGCAATATTATGCTAAGTTAGAAGGTGTTCGAAAAGATCAACTTAAACAAGCTCAGTTGGTTTGGATTAATTTTAGAGATCTCTCTTGCCAATATGAAGCTGATTATTATCAAGGTGGTAGTTTAGCACCAATGGTGTATAGCAGTTGTTTAAAAGATAAAACAACAGAAAGAATTAGTGATCTTAAAAATTACATTGCTCTATATTAACTGGAAACATTAAACCTAAAAAAATATATATTAAAAATATCTTCTTTTTATAATGGTTAAATAAATATAGTGATCGTCATAAAAATATTTTATAAATGGTGAAAATGTAAATTCTGTATTATTTTGAAACATAAAAAATCTTGACTAATCATTATCACAAAGTAGTCTGATGCGCAAGTAACAAGCAAAAAAGAACAGAATATAATGAATAAGATATTAAAACTTGGGCTAGGATTACTTTTTTTATCGCTACCATTTGCTTCAGTATCATCAGATATTAAACTCGAATATGGCGTAAATCTTATCGATTTTAATGGTGATGGTATTCCTGATGTTGTTGTTAAATCTAGACGATCATTTGATGATTCAACATCTGTTGATATGACAACTGTTTATATCAAAGGAAGTGATCAAAAGGTTTATATTGTTCCGTCTATCTATGCTAACGCTTTGAGTCTTTTTAACAATAAGATTAAAGGTACAAATATCACCATCTCTGATTTCAAATTTATTGAGAAAAAAACACACATTATATTGTTAAGTGCTGAAAAGATAGGAAACAATCTACAAAAACCCACTCCAGTTCGCTTTTCAAGCCATTCTATTTCAGAAAATAAAAAAAGTGATGAAACTCAGTTTAAATGGCAATTTAATACTTATTGTGTAACTGAATCAGCCTATCTCAGCGTAGAAGATGCATATTCTGATAATTGTATAAACAAAATCATTAATGAATAAATTTACAAATTAAATTGCAAACACATCATATTATGATGTGTTATTTTTTTATTTTATAAAACAATGTATTGTAAAAATATAAGCAATATTCTTTTCTTTATATGCATTTGGGACTTGTATCATTTCTTATTCCTTGTTATTAATCTATTGTTAGGATGATTCTTAATCAAAATAATTTTTATGGCACTGTTTTATCAAAGTTTGTTTTAGAGGGAGATATGAAGGAAATTATTACAGGTTTACTTCTAGCCTCAATATCATTATTTACTGTATCTTGTACACAAGAAGATACGCATAAAGTAAAAGTGGCAATTAATACAGGGCCTGATCAAGTGATTTGGGATGAGGTTATTCGTTTAGCGAAATTAACGGAAGGGTTAGACGTTGAAGTTGTCGCTTTTAATGACTATGTACTTCCTAATAAGGCATTAAATAATAAAGAAGTTGATGCGAATGCATTCCAATCCATTCCTTACCTTCAAACACAAATGAAAGAAAATGGTTATAAATTTCATATCGCGGGTAAAACCTATATTTTTCCTTTAGCTGCATACTCTAAAAAAATTAGCGATATAAATGAGTTACAATTAGGATCTCTTGTTGCTATCTCAAATGAAGCTAGTATGAGAGGCCGAGCACTTCTATTATTAGCAGAAAACCATCTTATTACTCTCAATGAGGGCGTAGGTTTCACCCCAACAGTAGACGACATTATCTATAACCCCAAAGAAATTAAGTTTATTGAAGTTGATACGCCACAGCTCACTGAAGCACTAAATGATCCAGCAATCACAATAGCCATTATTAATAATAATTTTTCGTCTCAAATTGGGTTAATTGCAACTCGAGATGGATTAATTCTAGAAAATAAAAACTCACCTTATGCCAATGTTATCGTGACCCGTGAAGATAACAAAGATGATGAAAATATAAAGAAGTTGATTTCAGTGCTTCACTCACGACAAATCGAGTTGAAGTTTAAAGAAATGTATAAAGGTGATGCACTAAGAGCATGGTAACGTCTTAACTTAAAGATAGAGAGAATTCTTTTTATCTTTAAGTTTTTATTCCTAATTTCGCTATTTTTATATAACTGCTAGTTTTTATACTTTATAAAACATTCTAACAACATGAATTTTTTTCAGTATGATAACTCATCCTCCATTCCACAGAAGAAATAAAAAAATGGCTGACTCTCAACTAAAAAAACAATATATCGGTGAACATAAACTATCACCTGAAACACTTATGATGAGTTATGGCTATGATCCATTACTTTCTGAAGGTTCAGTAAAACCACCTGTGTTTTTAACATCGACCTTTATTTTTAAAAGTGCAGAAGAAGGCAAAGCTTTCTTTGATACAGTGAGCGGAAGAAAACCTTTACCAGAAGGTGAAAAAGCAGGTTTAGTTTATTCTCGTTTTAATCAACCTAATAGTGAAATTGTTGAAGACAGATTGGCTGTTTATGAAAATACGCAATCTTGTGTATTATTTTCATCAGGAATGTCTGCAATTACCACAACATTAATGGCATTAACGCAACCTGGTGATGTTATTTTACACTCACAGCCACTTTATGGCGGAACTGAGACATTAATTGCCAAAACACTGGCTAAATTTGGTATTCAAGCAACGGCATTTACTGACGGATTAAATCTTTCACTTATTCAAAAACAAGCAGAGAAAGCCAGTCAAAAAGGGCGTGTATCTGTTATTTTTGCAGAAACGCCTGCAAACCCAACTAACTCATTAGTAGATATTGAAGCATTAAAAAACGTTGCTGATCAATTAGAAAAAACGCAAGGTTATCGTCCTATTATTGTTTGTGATAACACACTACTTGGTCCTCTATATCAGCATCCGATAGAACAAGGTGCTGATATCTCAGTCTATTCTTTAACTAAATATGTCGGTGGGCACTCAGATTTAGTTGCAGGTGCTGCAATGGGCTCTCGTGAGACTATTAATCAAATCAGATTATTAAGAGGAGCCATCGGGACTCAACTGGATCCGCATTCTTGCTGGATGTTAGGTCGTTCATTAGAAACGTTACAAATTAGAATGGAAAAGGCCAATCAGAATGCATTATTAGTTGCAGAGTTTCTGCGTGATCATGAAAAAGTAAAAGCTATTCACTATTTGCCTTTTGCAGATAAAAACTCGGTTGAAGGTCACGTATTTGCAAAACAATGTACAGGTGCGGGTTCAACATTCTCATTTGATATTGTGGGTGGAAAGAGTGAAGCTTTCCGTTTTCTTAATGCTATGAAAATTTTTAAACTTGCAGTTAGTCTGGGAGGAACAGAGTCTTTAGCCTGCCATCCTGGCTCAACAACTCATTCTGGCGTACCGATAGCATTACGTCATAATATTGGTATTCAAGACACTACCATTCGTTTATCTATTGGTATTGAAAATCCTCAAGATTTAATTGCTGATTTATCCCAAGCATTAGCAAGTGCTTAATTAAATTGCCGTATTAATATTAAAAAACACCAGATAATATGAATTTCACAATCTGGTGTTTTGTTTTAATCGGTCTGTTCTTGGATTTCAATCCATTCATCTTTAGTTAAGCGACAAATATTTTCAACTTTCACTTCATCTAAAAACTCCATGTACTGTTCTTCAATAACGTGATGGAATTTAAATCCACATTTTTCTTGTGTTTTTTGTGATTTCTCATTATCAGCAAAATAGCCACACCATAAATTATCTAATTCCAATGTTTCAAAACTATGCCAACTGATTTCTTTTACGGCTTCTGGTATTAAACCTTTGCCCCAAAAAGGAACACCAATCCAATAAGAAACTTCAGCATCATTATCCCCAATCAGGAAATTACTCTCATTTGCAAAAGATAGTCCAACCAAGCCAATGGCAAGATCGTCATCAATTAACGTAACAGCATAAACTTCATCACGCATAAATATAGTGCGAATAATTTCGGCACTTTCTTCAACACTTTTATGTATTGGCCAACCTGCAATTGGCCCAACTCGTTCATCTTTTGCATATTGATACAAACTTGACGCATCAGAAAGTTTCCATGGGCGTAATGTAAGTCTTTCCGTTTTTAATGTTTTCATTTAATAAGCTCTCTTAATTTTTAAATATTTTGCAGTTTATCTTGCGTCTTTAAGATGTGTTTATTCTAAAGAAAACGACTAAAAAACGAATGTCATAAAAAAGGTAAAATCGGTACTTTTGACAACTAAATAGAAGGAAATACTTGTTATTAAGTTCAATATCATCAAATATAAAAATAGCAAATGAGCTAGGTAAGAATTAAAAGAGGTTAATTGATTTATGTTGAGTCAAGTTTTGTCACAACTTAATGCATCATCGCAACATGTCATAATGGGTGAAAGTAATATGACGAATGAAATAAGTTGTCCTCTACCACTATCTTATATTGTGGTCATGATTTGTTTAGAAGGAAGGGCTATAATCAATATTGGTTTTCAAGAACAGGCGATCAAAGCGAATGACATTCTTATTTTAGGTAATGACATGATGGCGGTTTTGCGTCAAAAATCAGCAAACTTCCGCTTATTTTACTGTTTTCTGGATAAATCTTTTGCCTCAGAAATTGCTTACTCTCTTTCTAATACTTTATTTGCTTTTCTCCATGAAAATCCCATTTGCTCCCCCCAAAAAGAACAAAAAGAAGCCTTAAATAGATGGGTAGAACAACTAAAATATATAGATAATCATTATTCTGAACATCGAAAGTTGATGTTAAAAAACCATCTACAAAATCTCTTTTTTGCAATCACAGAATCAATACCAACATATTTCTCTATCGCTAAAAAAGAATTTAGTCGCAAAGAAAAACTTTGTTGGCAATTTTGGGAATTAATTGGAAAACATTGTTTAAAGCATAGAGAAGTTGCTTTTTATGCAAATTGTCTTAATATTACGCCGTTTTATTTATCACAAATAACAAAACAATTTTTTAATGATTCACCTAAGACGTTGATTAATCGTCAAGTTATTCTTGAAATAAAAGCATTATTAATGCACACTTCACTTTCAGTAAATGAGATATCAATAAAACTTCATTTTGATGATCCTTCTTATTTATGCCGATATTTCAAAAGAGAGACGGGGCATTCTTTATCTGGTTACCGTAAACAACATCAACGACAATAAAACAGATGATATTGTACTTATTGTTCTATTTCTAGCGAAAGGAGGTAATTATGTTGAAAAAATATCACTATACAGACCGATGGAAAATACTTTCTTAAGGTTAAGATTTTTATTGATTATTAAGAACTTACTATGATTTACTTTACTTCTGATACACATTTTTGCCATTCAAATATCCTCAATCTTTGTGATCGTCCTTTCAATAGTGTAAGCCATATGAATGATACATTAATCCATAATTGGAACGCTTATGTATCTGATCATGACGAAATCTATATTTTAGGTGATTTTCTCTATCGAGGAACAGGGCAAGATGCCAACCGAATTTTACGTCGGTTAAATGGTAAAAAGTACCTTATCCGTGGAAATCATGACAAATTTCTCGATGATCCGGAATTTGACGCATCAGTATTCGAATGGGTGAAAGACTACTTTGAATTGGATTATAAAAAACGAAAAATTGTGATGTTTCATTATCCTATATTAGAATGGGGTGGTTTTTTCCGTGATGCTATTCATTTATATGGTCATGTGCACAATTCACAAAAAGATCCAACTCAACGTAAACGTTTAGATGTTTTAGGAAAAAATGCAATTAATGTCGGTGTTGATGTGAATGACTTTTTCCCTATTAGCATTGAAACTATTCTAAAAAGAACATCAAAATAATTTGAGTATGTTGTGTTTTTATTTAATTAAGGTAATAGCATTAACTCACCGTATAACTCAACTTTGAAAAGAAAAAATAGAGACTAATAACTCATCAAATTTCTATCTAAAACCCATAAAAAAGACACCAAGGTGTCTTTTTAGTACGCTAAATTGATTAAAACTAAAGAGCAATTGTTCTTTCTTTATGGACATTCATACCTTGGATCATACAAAACCAAGCTAATGCAGATACTACCATTAAAATAGCGAATAAAGAGGCTGGCGGAAATGCAGTTAAAATAAAGCCACTAGCAAGCGGATTAAGTGCTGCACCTAACCAACCGAGTGATTGTGCAGAAAAATAACTAGCTTTCATCCCTAATGGTGCAATGTTATCAATCATCATATACTCACCAGGTGCATAAATTAATTCACCGAAGGTAAATACAGCGATAGCTAACGCCCAAAAGATTAAATTGTTGCCTGCAAACATAAACCCAAGTAAACCCATCATAAAAAATAGCGTACCAAGCGTCATTAATTTACGAAGTCTTTCGGCTGTAACATGCTTACCTACAATATATTGTAGCGAGACAACAATGGCAGCGTTTACTGGTAATACAACCGCAATGACAGATTCTGCTAATTTTGCATCGTAAACCACTAAAATATATTGCGAAATACACGAAGCAAAAGAGCCAAATGTTAATGTACCGAAAAAAGTAGAGAGCACAAACCAACTTAATGCTCTGTCTTTTAGCATTATTTTTGGATCCCATTTCACACTATTTTCTTCACCAACATTTATTGTTTTAGAACGTTGAACAAATAACTGGATCATAAAAAGTGGAACACTGGCAGAAATAGCTGCAAGCCAAAACGGTAATTGTGTTCCATACATTAATAATAAAGTGCCAATAGGTGGGCCAACCGTCCACCCCATATTAATAAAGGTATAGTTTAGAGAAAATATTTTAGGTTTTGCTGAAACTGACAACGTTTCAGAAAAATAGGCCTTTAACACGGTTGAGAATACTAAATAAGAGCAGTTAATCACCGAGAAAAAAATAACGACTAAAACAGTACTATGAACAATAGGTATTGCCGCAAATCCAAAGATAAACGTTATAATAGAGAGGAGCATATAACGTTTTTTCTCAAATTTATCAGCAAGCATCCCAAAGCCAAGGCTGAAAAAAATACCAGTTGTTAATGCAATAGACATAGCAATACCAATATCATCAACAGGTAATTGATACTCCCGCGATAAATAGATTGCCATAAATGGTAATGTCGCACCTCTTCCTATTGTAAGAAGAAGTGATGAAAATAACAGTGCAGTTGTTGATCGTGTTTTTTTTGAGAACATATTATCTTTATTCTAATTATTTGTATTTTATGGGATGTTTTATAAATTTTGCGATTTTTTACGGGTGAAAAATGAATAAATTCGCACTGTATATTAATACATGACTTAATAATTTCTGTATAGCCTAAAGTTAGAGAAAAAGCTCTTTTTGATCTTGTCTTTTTTCTTGCTAATCTTGTAGTAAGGTTTAATTATCCCATTTTTGATAATAGTGTTTATCAAATTCCTCTCTATCAACACACTGATCTTTTTTCTAAACTGCCAATTATTGTTTTATTTACCGCATTAAATCCGAGGTAGTTATGTCTTTTATTCATCTTGAATTTGAAAAACCCATTGTTGAATTAGACGAAAAAATAGATGCATTGCTCACTTTTAAGCAATCTCAAGATGAACCAACAGGTATTAATTTAGATGAAGAAATCGCACGTTTAAGGCAAAAAAGCCTTTCGCTGACCAAATCTATTTTTACTGATTTAGGTGCTTGGGAAATTGTGCAACTCGCTCGTCATCCCATGCGCCCATACACACTTGACTATATTAAAGCGATTTTTACTGATTTTCAGGAATTAGCGGGTGATAGGGCTTATGCCGATGATAAAGCGATTGTTGCGGGTTTAGCGCGTTTGGACAAAAAGGCAGTTATGGTGATTGGACAACAAAAAGGGCGTGATACAAAAGAAAAAATTCTTCGCAATTTTGGTATGCCATCACCAGAAGGTTATAGGAAAGCACTTCGTTTAATGAAAATGGCTGAACGTTTTCATCTACCCGTTATTATTTTTATTGATTCTGCGGGAGCTTATCCTGGTGTTGGTGCTGAAGAACGAGGGCAAGCAGAAGCTATCGCTCGTAATATTCTTGAAATGTCACGATTAAAAACACCTATTATTTGCACTATTACTGGTGAAGGATTCTCTGGCGGCGCGCTAGCCATTGGTGTTGGTGATAAAGTTAATATGTTGCAATACAGCACTTATGCAGCAATCTCACCAGAAGGCTGTGCTTCTATTTTATGGAAAAGTTCTGATAAAGCGCCAATAGCGGCAGAAACCATGGGAATGACGGCACCTAAATTACAATCATTAGGCATTATCGACGCTGTTATTCCTGAGCCATTAGGTGGAGCTCATCGTGATCATCAACAAGCTGCTGAATTTCTTAAACAACAATTATTAACCGACTTAGCCTTATTAAAAAGCTATTCAACCGAGGAACTTTTAGATAAACGTTATCAAAAACTCATGTCTCATGGCTACTGTTAATTATTAACGAGATAAAAGAAAATGAATGATACACTGCCTATATTAAGCAATAGAAAGACAGTAGGCAGTGAATTATTTATGCAAATCGATCTTAATTTATTACGTATTTTTTCTGCCGTAGCAGAGCAAGGACAATTTGCCGCGGCTGCTCGATTATTATCTATGCCTACCTCAAATATCAGTCGCGCAATTAAACAGCTTGAACAGCAACTCAATTGTAAACTTATTGATAGAACAACGCGAAAGATGCGTCTTACTGAACAAGGTAAATTACTCTATCAGCAAGGAAAGAAAACCTTAACTGAATTAGACAATGTTGTTAGCAATATTACCAGTGATGGACCATTAACGGGCACTTTCCGTTTAACTATTCCAAGTGAATATGGTAGTGAACTACTGGCTGATATTTTGGCTGATTTTGCTGCACTTCATCCTAATTTACTTATTCAATGTGATACCCAATTAATGCCAAGAAATATCATCGATGATGATATGGATTTACTATTAACTTTTCATCGCGGAAATCTAGCAGATAGCAGTTACCATTCGCGGTTAATTAAATCGTGGCGCAGTATTGTTGTTGCATCTAATGAGTTATTAGAAAAAACAGGCGTTCCAACTCATATTGAACAATTAAGTCAAATGCCTTGTATTTCTAGTTTAAGCGCACTAGAAGGGCAGCCTTGGATATTTATTGATGAACATAAAAAACCAATAAAAGTTACTATTAATAGCCATTATCGAGTAAATAGCGCCATATTGGCAAGAGCTGCGGTATTAAAAGGATTAGGGTTTGCTATTTTAGCTGAGCATTGTTGCTTTGATGCAATTAAAGCAGGGGATTTGCGAGCTATTGAATTTCCTCAACAGCCCGCCAGTATCAATTTAATCGCAATATATGCAAGTCGTAGTGCGCTTTCTCGTAATATTGGATCTTTTCTTGAGTTTCTCACTCAACGTTTATAAATGTTAATCTGTGTTTTGTTGAGTAAGTGCCTTATGTTTTGCTTTAACCGGAAAGAGCACAATAAATAAAGTCACAAAACATGAGATCCCCGCGGTTGCAATTGCATAAGCAAACCCAGAATTAAATGCCTCTGGTAGTAAAGTGGTGAATCCTTTGTCTAAATTGCTCGTAGCATTTTCAGTTACCAGGCTGACAATATCGATATAGTTTACAGATATTCCCAATGTCTGACTTTGCATAACCATATAATGGATTGCTTGTTGCACCATTAATGTACCGAGTAAAGCAATCCCCATTGTCATTCCTGTTTGTCTTAATGCATTCATGGTTGCAGACGCCATACCAGAGCGAGATGGTGAAACACTTTTCATCACTAAAGCACCAATTGCAGGTGTTGACAAGCCCATTCCAGCACCTAATACAAATAGGTAACTTCCAGTTATTCCATAGTGGCTATTTGTTGCCAATGTTGCTAATAAGCAAGAAGAAATAGCAATAAACAAGAAACCACAGATCATGAGTTTTCTGACTGAAAAATATGCAGATAAACGTCCAAAAGACATAGAAAACAGTGCCATCGCAATAAATTCAGGTGCCATTCTCCAGCCAGTTTCTAATGCACTCCAGCCTTGTGCTTTTTGCAGAAAAAAGGCAATAAAAAAGACATTACTATAAGTGGCAAAGCCCAAAGTGAAAGAAGAAAGGTTATATTGAAAAAATGCACGATCTTTAAATAAAGTAAGTGGTAATAAAGGGCGTTTAACGCGTTTTTCTATCATTAAAAAAAGGACAAGGAATATAATGCCCACAATCAATGTCGATAAAGTTCGATAATGCGACCAACCAACCGATCCGGCTTCAATTAAACCATAAGTTATCAAGCCTAATCCTAACATACTGGTTAATTGACCAAAGGGATCGAGTGCAACATTTTCAGGATCGGCGCTTTCACTTAATCCATACCAACCCAGTAATACAGTAATTATGCCTATAGGAATATTAATAAGGAATATACTTGCCCAACCATTAGTATGAACTAAAACACCACCTAAAATAGGACCAATGATGAGTGATAATGCACTAACAGAAGACCATATTCCTATGATGCGAACCCGTTCAATATCAATAGGAAAAGCATGAGTGATTAAAGACAGTGCACCCGGAATAAGTGCAGCCGCAGCAATACCTTGAATAATACGTCCAAGAATTAATATTTCATGTTGCTGTGCAATTGCACAAATTACTGAACCTAATGTGAAGATAATTACACCCCATAGCCACACTTTTTTTCGTCCAAAGCGGTCACTTAAAGGGCCTGATGACAAAATACAGGCAGATAAACAGAGCGCATAAGCATCGACAATCCACTGTAAGGTTGCCATATCAGCATGGATATCATTTTGAATAGTGGGTAATGCTACATTCACAATACTAATATCAAGTGTTGCCATAAAAGTACCTAAACAAATGGCACAGATAAGTGACAGTCGTTTCAAATAAGTCATAAGATTTATTGCCTTAATGATGAATAATAATGGCATAATAATACTCGACTGACCGTCGGTCAACGCCTGTTGATAATGAGTTTCATTTGTTATCATTGTGAATCACTTTAATATAAAGTACTCTTTACAAGCGGCTTTGAGGGAGATAAGCAATGTTATTAGAAGAACAAACCACAGATAAACCAAGAACAAAACCCGCAGAGGTTCGTTTAGAAGAGTTAATGAATGCGGCAGAAACATTGTTTTTAGATAAAGGCTTCGATGCAACAACTGTGAGCGATATCGTAAAAAAGGCAGGGGTAGCCAAAGGAACATACTATCACTATTTTTCTGCTAAAACAGACGTTCTTGATGCTTTAAGAACTCGTTATATGGATTGGTATTTAAATAAAATAGATAACGCAATGGACGCCTGCTCACAACAAGATCATCGTGAAAAATTAAAACAATGGTGTGAAATTAGTGTAATTGCTTATGTTGAGAAACAAGCATTACACGATATGCTTTTTCATCAAGTATTTCATCAAAGCAGTAATATTCATGAAAATAGGGCATTGCAACAAATACAAACATTGTTAATTGCGGGAACTGAGAATAAAACGTGGCACGTCACACAGCCTGAATTAACCAGTACATTAATTTATCATGGTATGCATGCAGCTGTTGATAATTTAGACCATAGCAAAGAATATACCGCAAAAACATTAGGTAATATGTTATATCAGCAATTTACTCAGCTACTAAAATAAATGTTATCGTGACAGTGTCATTTTGTTAGATTTCTAAAAATGCAATGTCATGTGCTATAGCTTAAACACAAAGTCCCTATTACTGCTATTTATAGGACTTGATTTTTATAGAATTAAAAGTTTAACAAATTTATTTTATCTTTTTATAGCACTTCAAGTGAGAAAAGATATGAAAAGCATAGAAATAAATGGAACATTTATAAATAGAAGTAAAATAGATTTACTTTCTAATCATCGTACACCCGATGATATTATATCGTTAAAGGGTAAAATAAAAGATTTTTTTAGTAAAAATAAAGAAAAAGAAGCTTTAACTTTAATACATAATATTTATTATAATAACAGTATATCAATTACAGAAAAAATAGCTTATTTTGAGAAATTAGACAGTATTATTGGAGATAATTATAAAGGTTTTTTTAGTCTGAAATATAAAGATAATAAAATTATATTTGAGATTGATAATGAACCAAAAACTACATTTAGTTCAAAAGAATTTGTCCATGATATTATTATTAATGGGAAATCTAATACAAAAGAAAATATAAATTTCAATACCAATACCAACATAAATTTATTAAGCGATAATACTTTTATCGATGAAGAAGTGAATAGTATAGTACAAAAAATGATATTTATTCCTGATGACGATTCAATATTATCTATTGTCGAAAAAATTAAAACTGAATTCCTCCTGTCGTTAACAGAAAAGCTAAATAAACAGGGAAATATAGAAATAATAAAACCAGAGTATTTTAAATTTGTTTTTAATGAAAATAGTAATATTGATATTTTAAAGGCAATAAAAAACATATTATCACCAGATAACTCAATAAAAGAAAAAATAAAAGCATTTAAATTATTAAACACCATGATAAAAAGAAATTATGAAATTTATTTATCATTAAAAATTGAAAATGATAAAATAAAAATAAGGTTTGCTAATTTTAATCAACAGTTTGATTTATCTGATCTTATCAAAGAAATGCTTCCTACCTTAAAAGAAAAACATACAGAATTTGATAATAAAGAAAAGTCAATAGAAGATATAAAAAAATCGATAATAAATTATTTTAATGAAAATAAGAATAATGAACCCACTATTTTTAAATTAAGTATTTTAGAATTAACAAAAAATAAAATAAAGGAAGCATCATTTATTGATAAAATTAAAAAAAATAGTGAAGTATTTAATCCTGATAAAGCGAAAGAATATATTAAGAATTATAAAATAGAAGACAAAATATCTCAGCTTTATATTTCAGATAAAATAACGGATTTTGAAAAAATAAAAATAATCAATGAGTTATATAATTATCTCACTGAAAAAATAGAAAAAAAAACATTTATAGAAATTAACAACTCTTCCATAACATTATCTGTTATGGAAAAAAATAATGAACATATTAAATTGGAAATTATTAAAACAAACAAAGATTATTCTTTTTTAAATGATATACACCCCGAAGTTAATAATGGTAAAAAACTACCAATTATCTTAGAGTTAGAGAAAGATACTGGCTTCACTACTGAACTACCATTAGATGATAAACTTATAAATACTTATCTTTCTAAAGCGTATAATAATAAAACAATATATTATTTCTATTACGACTTATTGATGAATAATATTAAATATATATTTAATAATGATTATTCTAACTTTATTAGAAATCAAAATGAATTTGGAATATCTATTAACCAAGCTAATTATAACTTTATTGCAAAAGAAATAGATGAAATCAATAAAAAACACCAGGTTGAATCAGAAAATAAAAAAATATTAAGATACTTTTATTCTATTATTAACAACAAAGAACATCCTTATCATACAAAATTAACAGAAATAGGTAGCGTATATTTTGAGTATATAAAAAACTCACAATTACTAGATAATGACATGAGAGCAAATAAATATATGACACTCTTTTTTAATAAAAAAGAGGCTTCGTTAAAAGATAAATTTAATTCTTTTTTCTATTTAAAGAGTTATTTAAATAGAAAGTCCATTTTAGATTTTAATCTAACTCAGGATTCGATTGAACTTTTTCAGAGAAGTGAAAATGGAGAAATAAAACAATCCACCAGTAATCCTCTCGATAAAAATATCATAAATCAAATTTTACCTTTTGATAAAAAAGCACAACTTTATATATTGTACTATCATTTAGTGGAAGAGATGCCTTTAAACGAATCTATTAATGAAGCAAGAAATAAGTCTTAATGATTTCTTATTTTGATAAAAAAGACTTGATAAATAAAAATATCAAGCCTTTACTTTTTAAAAAAGAAGAAAACAATGACTAACTATCAATTCCTTTTTTCGCAAGGAACTCATCATAAGTACCTTGGAAATTAGTCACTTTTTCAGGTGTAATTTCAATAATACGATTTGCCAATGAGCTCACGAATTCACGGTCATGAGAAACAAAAATCAGAGTACCTTGATAAAGCTCTAATGCCATATTCAGTGATTCGATAGATTCCATATCCAAGTGGTTGGTTGGTTCATCCATAATCAGAATGTTTGGTTTTTGCATCATCAGCTTACCAAATAACATTCTGCCTTTTTCACCACCAGATAACACTTGAACTGATTTTTTCAAGTCATCTTGAGAGAACAGTAAACGACCTAACACGCTGCGTACAGATTGCTCGTCATCTTCTGGTTTCATCCATAAGCTCATCCAATCAAACACTGTCATATCTACTTCAAAATCAGTAGCGTGATCTTGTGCATAATAACCAATATTTGAGTTTTCAGACCATTTTAAACGGCCTGTATCTGGTGTTAATTCACCGACTAATGTTTTGATCATCGTCGATTTACCTACACCGTTATTACCTAAAATAGCCACTTTTTCACCCACTTCAAGCATCATATTGACGTTTTTAAACAGTGGGGCATTATCATCATAACTTTTAGAGATATTTTCTACTTCAAGCGCATTACGGAATAATTTTTTCTCTTGCTCAAAGCGAATGAATGGGTTTTGACGACTAGATGCTTTAACTTCAGCTAATTGAATTTTCTCAATTTGTTTTGCACGAGAGGTCGCTTGGCGTGATTTAGAGGCATTAGCACTAAAGCGACTTACGAAAGATTGTAATTCACTAATTTGTGCTTTTTTCTTCGCATTGTCCGCTAATAAGCGTTCACGCGCTTGGGTTGCAGCAAACATATATTCATCATAGTTACCCGGATGAACAGCAAGTGCACCATAGTCTAAGTCAGCCATGTGCGTACATACCATATTTAGAAAATGACGGTCATGGGAAATAATGATCATGGTACTGCTACGTTCATTTAGCGTTTGCTCAAGCCAACGAATAGTATCAATATCCAAGTTATTCGTCGGTTCATCCAGTAACAAAATATCAGGATCAGCAAACAAGGCTTGTGCAAGTAACACCCGCAATTTCCAACCTGGAGCCACTTCACTCATAGGACCATTATGTTGTTCTAATGGAATACCTACGTTTAGCAATAATTCGCCAGCACGAGATTCAACGGTATAACCATCCATTTCACCAAATTTGACTTCAAGATCGGCAACACGTAAACCGTCTTCTTCACTCATTTCAGGTAAGTTATAGATGCGTTCACGCTCTTGTTTAACTTCCCAAAGTTCAGTGTGACCCATAATTACCGTATCAAGGACAGTAAATTCTTCATAAGCAAACTGGTCTTGTTTTAGTTTACCAAGACGTTCATTAGGATCGAGGAATACGTTGCCACTAGTTGGCACTAAATCGCCACCTAAAATTTTCATAAAGGTTGATTTACCGCTACCATTGGCACCGATTAAACCATAGCGATTTCCGCCACCGAATTTGACAGAAATGTTTTCAAACAGTGGCTTTGAGCCAAACTGCATAGTGATATTATTGCTGATTAACAAGACGAATACTCATTATTAGTGAATGACAAAAGGTAATGGGGCGGCATTATGCCACAAGTTCCCCCTATTAAGACAGTAAAGTGACGAATGTCTGTTAAGAAATTATTGCCATAAGAGAAAAACTCATCATATTGTGAATTATTACTCATAACTAAAAATAAGAAAAAGAGATAACGCAAATACGCTAGCTTTTAATGGTTGGCTTAACTTGAAGTGTAATATATTTACCAAGTGGTATCTATTTAGCTGCTACTTGGAAGGTACTAAACCCAGTTTAACAACTGCATAAACTTGGTCAAGTAGTGACAACCAATGTTTCTTCTTTAAGTGAAATATTAGAAAAACGAGAAAGATTAAAGTTTCAATCAATTAGTCACAATTAATATGTTATTTTAAACGCCATAAATACAGACTATTTTAATACTAAATAACAAAGAGAGTGTTGTTATGCCTATATGGGTTGATGCTGATGCATGTCCAAAAGTAATCAAAGAAGTGTTATATCGAGCAGCAGACAGAGAAAAAGTGATTATTACTTTTGTTGCTAATCAACGATTAACCGTACCCGCATCGCCTTTCTTACGTACATTACAAGTTTCTGCGGGGTTTGATGTAGCTGATAACGAAATTGTCCGCCGTACTAATAAAGATGATTTGGTTATTACCGCTGATATTCCATTAGCGGCCGAAGTCATAGAAAAGGGCGCAGTAGCTTTGAATCCTAGAGGTGAACGTTATACTGAAGCAACTATTCGAGAACGTTTAAATATACGTGATTTTATGGATACAATGAGAGCAAGTGGTATCCAAACTGGCGGGCCTGCAAGTTTAAGTCAACGTGATCGCCAACTTTTTGCGAATGAATTAGATAAATGGCTTTTGCAACAAAAGAAACACGCTTAATTACTCAGAACTAAACGCGTTAAATAAACGACAAACGGGCATAGTCATTATTGCCCGTTCTTCCTTAAGATAAACTTTATCTTATTTCTTTTTTAGAATGAGCTCAGACATAACGCTTTGTACCTAAAATACTCGGTTTCTTCCCTTTAAAAACATGAGGGCCATCCATCGTTAATTTAAGCTCATCACCAATACGAGTTAACCAAGGAGTGGCTTCACTGCCTGCTCTTGATGTCACCCCTGAAGGTTTTAACGTAATACTGTCTTGATCGATTTCAATAATACCAATGACATAGGTGTAAATCATATTATTGAAAAAGCCTTTTTTGTATTCACAAGAGCACTCAACGATTTGATTACCATACTCCATGCGCATTGTTGGTTTTAATGAAGCAACAGAAACACAACCATTACTAATAGCAGAGTAAACACTACAAACTAATGCCACTTTTCCGCCCATTAATTGAGAAATAGCAGGGTTTATTTCAACTGTTTCACAGCCGGGCTGATCTTGACTAACACTGACCACATCACCAGTATGGAAAACAAAAGGATCTGAATTAAAAGCACCACTTTTATCTGGAGCTTGAATAATAGACATTTGACCATTGGGGCGCAAAATACCCACACGAAGATCTAAATCATCGTTATCCTTACCATCACCATTATCTATCCACGTTGCACTGACTAAAATGCGCTTAGGTGCATCACTCCCTTTTAGTAAAGAAACACGGTGGCTACTATCTGGTTTTGTCAGTTTCACCACACTTTTTTGTATATTAACAGGTGGTGTTGACACAGGTGCAATAACAGGGGCAGGCTCTTCAACTTCAACACCATAAAGGTTACATAAACCAGCAAGCCCAGAAGCAAAACCTTGCCAAACAGAACGAACTTTATTTTGACCATTTCTAACATAAAGCTCTAAAACGATAATACCTGTCTCTTGTGAAAACTGGCTTGGGGCTAACTCAATAACTTCATTATTTAGCAACACGTGTGCTTTTAACTGCTGAACAACAGCAAAACCGCCAGCACTGCCATCTTGCGTTAATGTGATGGCTATTTTAGTAATATTTGCAGGTAAACGAGAAAAATCAAAATCAATACTATGAATAACTGTTGAGCCTTGGGTTATCGGTGAAATAAATGAAGCAGCACCAGAGGCATGATGAGGCGCATTGAAGAAAACCATATCCTCGTCATTAACGACTTTTCCTGATCCTGTTACTAAAAATGCAGTCAGATTAATATCAAGATTATCGCCTACAGCATGAGAAACTTTAACTTGTCCTTTATTTTCGTTAAGTGATGTATTTTCACCAGGTTGCAACGTTTTACTCATAATACCGCTCCTTGATTGATAAGACTAACTGCAAGAAATTTAAGCCACAATGTAATAATAATCTTAATTAATTATTTATTCGGTGATCACATTCACTTTCAATTGATATCAAAAGCCAATGAATTTATTTATAATCTTAAGGAAATTTTCCCATCAAGACGAGAGGTAATGATGTCATTTTCTAAATCTATGCTTGCTTTGGCTGTAATGGCGATCTCATTTTCTAGTTACGCGACAAAACAAGCTGATTTGATGATAGTTGACGGCACAGTTCTGACTATGGATCAGCAAAATAAAATCATTGAACAGGGTACTGTTGTCGTAAAAGAAAATAAAATTATTGCCGTTGGTGGCCCTGAGCTTTCCAAAGAATATCAAGCTAATAAAGTATTAGATGTAGATGGTGATATTGTAATGCCAGGTTTAATTAACACCCATACTCACGGATCAATGACTGTATTTCGTTCATTAGCCGATGATGTGCCAGATCGACTTCATCGTTATATTTTCCCACTTGAAAGCAAAATGGTTTCTCGTGAAATGGTCAGAGTGGGTGCTGATCTAGCAAATATCGAAATGGTAAAAGGTGGCGTAACAACTTACGTTGATATGTATTATTTTGAAGATGAAGTCGCCAAAACGGTTGATAAAATGGGGAATCGAGCGGTATTAGGCGAATCTGTGATTAATTTCCCTGTTGCCGATGCAAAAACACCTGAAGAGGGTATCCAATATGCAGTAAACTTTATTAAAGAATATAAAGATCACCCTCGTATTACCCCTGCATTTGCTCCACATGCTCCTTATACAAACACCACAGAAAACCTTCAGAAAATTGCTAAATTATCAATAGAACTTGATGTTCCTGTTATGATCCATTTAGCTGAAACTGATCGTGAAAAAGAAGAAATCGCCAAACGTACAGGAGGTAAAAGCCCTGTTCAATATATGGCAGATATCGGAGCGTTAAATAATAAAGTTATCGCGGCTCATGCAATTATGGTGGATGATAAAGATATTGATTTACTGAAAAAATATGATGTTGGTGTTGCTCATAATATCAGTGCAAATACTAAATCAGCGAAAGGTGTAGCGCCTGTCGTCGCGATGCTAGAGAAAGGTGTCCGTGTCGGTTTAGGGACTGATGGCCCAATGTCGAGTAATACGCTAACAACCATGAACGAACTCAATCTTGTAGGTAAAATCCATAAATTAGAGAATAAAGATCGTGCTGCTATGCCACCATTAACTGTTGTAGAATTGGCGACAATGGGTTCGGCGAAAGTCTTGCATATGGAAGATAAATTGGGCTCATTAGAATCAGGCAAACTAGCAGATATTATCGTTGTTGATACTAAATCACCTAATATGGTGCCTATGTATAGCCCTTATGCGGCATTAGTGTATGGTGCAAATGGCAGTAATGTTCGCCACACCATTGTAGATGGAAAAATCTTAATGGAAGATCGCCAACTATTAACAGTTGATGAGAAAGCGATTATTAAAGAGGCACAAGATTTCTCTGATAAAGTACGTAAAACTGTTATCGACAGCGGTGAAGTTGTTAAATAAAAATTGATAACAAACATCTTGATCCTAGGCAGTTTGCTTTTAAACTGCCTTTTTATTATGGCAAAAATGAATTTGTTACTTAGCTGAGCTTTTCGTGTATTTTATTACATTAAACGATACTATAAATGAAGAGATTAAAAATAAAATACTACTATTAGAAAAAGTAGAAAATTTCAAAAAGCAATATTTTGAAAATATAAATAATTTAAAATACACATCTATATACGAAAAAAATATTAACCTTATTCATGTGACTAAAAATGAAATAAAAGAGAGGATAGTCTTGATTATTTATAATGATTATTCTGCCTAATACAGTAACACTCTTTTTTTTACCTACTAATTAAGCAAAATTTTTCCGATCCAATTGCAAGTAAATCAACATCATAATTTCACGATTAAAGCGCATTTTATAAATCCATCAGAACATAGTGATATCAGATAGAACTTAACTCATCTGCTGATATACTCATGCTTATTTTGTTATTCACTTTGTTATGTAGAGATATTTCTATGCCGTGGACTTTTTCACATCCTTCCATATTGTCCCGATAAAACAGTCCCGAATAGGTAAATACCTTAATTTACCTGCATTAATTGTAGGAAGCACTTCACCTGATTTACTCTATTTAGCTGTACCTTTTTTCTTTAGCTTAATGATAATTTTAGGGATATGGTTATATCGAACTAAAACTTAACCAAGTAAACTAAAAAGCCCCGTAATATAAATTTACAGAGCTTTTCTTCGGTATATGCATTTAATACAAGAAATCTTAGCTATCTACTAATTTTTAAACCACTGCATGACTTCTTCGTAACTGCCTTGGTAAATAATTTTATCTTCCTTTTTGCTTAATTGATAACGATACATCGGATCGTAATACTCTTTAAGTAAAGGGATTAACCAAGAAAAATGTGCCTCTGTGTCGGACACTTTTTTCTGTATTTCTAAGGCATTATCTAGCAACTTGGTCAATTCCATTGCTCTTTGAGATCCCAATCGGCGACGGATAGCAAATAAACCATGGTGCAAATAATCACTGTATGCTTGCCAACCTTTTTCTTCGCCATACGCTTCCAGATAATCATGTGTCATGCGATCAAAGTATTCTGCCTTCAAACGTTCTATACGTCGTTCGAAGGGATCATCAACAACAACTATTGAAGCCTCAAGCATTTTTACTCGTAAACATTCAGGTAATCCATTAGCACCAATAGCGCGACCTTCATCCTCAAGTACCCATCGTGTATATTTTGGTGCTTTCTGTAACATTTCAACACCAAGGTGGTTTTCAAATGTAGCTTGAGGAAATTGATCTTCTACTATGCGGCCAAAAGATGAGCCTCGATGGTGCGCAATACCCTCAAGATCAATACCTTCAGGAAGCGAATGCACTAAAGTCGTTTTTCCATTACCTGTACATCCACCAATTAAGATAATAGGCCGTTGAACTAATTCATTTGTCATTTCAATGATAGTCTGTCTTATTACCTTATATCCACCTTCAATTAATGGGTAATCTATACCTATTTCTTTAAGCCATTGCTGAACGATATGAGAACGCATTCCTCCTCGAGCACAGCAAATATAACCATTGGGAAATTGCTCACAAGCTTCACGCCACGCTGCAATGCGCTTATCACGAATTTCACCACTAACCAACTGATGGCCTAAATCAACCGCTTTTTGTGAGCCTTGTTGTTTATAACAAGTCCCCACAGCAGCACGCTCTTGATCATTCATTAAAGGCAAATTGATCGCATTAGGGATAGAGCCTTGATTAAATTCAATGGGCGCACGCACATCAATAATAGGTGTGTTATTAGCAAGAATATGTCGAATATTTTGAGCAGAAAACGCTGATTCCATAATAAAAATTGTAATATCTAGTCAGGCTGAAAGATTAGCTACTATACTCTTAAAATCATATAACGCCCATGATTACAGTCATATTGAAAACGACACTCCACTTTCAATAAGAAAAATTTAAGATAATGTATGGATTGATGAATGAAAAACATCTAACATCTATTCGATATGATGTTTTTGATTAAGTCATTAAACAACTGTAAGTAAAAACACTATAGTGTTTAAACGAATAATAAAATTTATCTAAAAATGACAGGTACATTACCTTGGAAATAATAAGAAAATATTATCATATTACTAGCTTGAGTATAATTGCATTACTATTGTCTGGTTGTTCTCAAGGTCATTCTCCTTTTATTTCTATGTTAGGCGCTTATTTTCCATATTGGATGCTATGTACCTTTATCGGCATATTAGGAGCCTTGATCGTACGTGTATTACTTATCTATTGGGGTATTGATGATAAATTACCGCTCCCTTTAATTTTTTATTTTGCGATATTGTTATCAATTTCTTTAACTATCTCTCTATTTTATTTTTCTTATTAAATTATGGATAAAAAAATCAAAAAAAAATTGGCGCTTATAATCACTGTGATTGTTTTTACGATTACATTCATCTTATTGTGGAAGAATATTCAGTTATCAGCGCTAAATCCACTCAGCGAAGATGCAATAATTGATGCTAACAAAATTAATATATCGTCAACTGTACCCGGACGAATTAGCGCTATTTATGTTAAAGAAAATAGTAAAGTCAATAAAGGGGACTTATTGTTTACTATCGATCCCACCATGTATGCATTAAGGGTTCAGCAAGCGAAAGAACAACTCATGATTGCTGAAGCAACATTAAGTAATAAACAACGCATTATTATTGCAGAAACATCAAATTCAGAAGTTGCAGAAGCGCAAATAAAACGAGCTCAAGTCAATTTATTATTAGCAACTCAATCTCTTAATAGATTAGAGCCGTTATTGGCAAAGGGATTTGTGACGGCACAACAAGTTGATGATGCAAGAACATTAAAACACGATGCAGAAGTCACATTAAAACAGGCACAAAAACAAAATATCGCCTCAGAAGCCTTAATTAATAACACTGATTCAGAAGTAGCATTAGTGAAATCGTTAAAAACCTCTCTGGCAATGGCTGAATGGGAATTAAGTAATACAGAAGTAAAAGCACCAAGTAATGGCTATGTTGCTGGATTAGTATTGTCACCTGGTGAATTTATTCTTTCTGGGCAATCTGTCTTTACCTTAATTAACTCAGACAGTTGGTATGCTTCAGCTTATTTTAAAGAGACAGATTTAAATAATATAAAAATAGGTGACTGCGTGGTTGTCTATTCAATGATTGATAGTAAACATCCTATTAAAGGCAAAGTAGAGGGAGTTAGCTGGGGGATCATGTCAACTGATCTTATTAATATTCCAAGGGACTTACCTTATGTACCTAAATCACTGAATTGGGTTAGAGTTCAACAACGATTTCCTGTTAAAGTTACTATCACCAATCCACCAGAATATCTTATGCGGGTTGGCGCTACAGCAACTGTTAATATAATAGCCAATGACGATGATTGTTAAACCCTCACTAATAGTGAAACAAGTCAAAAAAGACTTGTTACCCTTTGACTTTCGTTTAGCGACGACTTGGCGCATAGCATTGCTTTGCGCCTTAATGGCTGCTATTGCGATGGTATATGAAATTCCCGAATCTGCTATAAGTTGCTATTTGATTATTTATTTAATCAAAGCTGATGCAGTACAAAATATATTATTATCTATTGGTGTTATTATTTTATGTTCCATTGTAGTGTGTGTTATTTTTTTACTTTTTAATCTCACGATACAAAACATTATTTTACGATTCTTTTTTATGGCTTTGTTTTCAGCCATTTTTATGTATTTAGCCTCTGCAAGTAGCCTTGGTGATATTGGTAATTTAGTTGCTTTAGTTATCGCCTTTTTAATGACTTTAATTGATGATATTCCTGTTGGAGATGTGGCAACAAGAGCACTGCTTTATGCGTTACTTATGGCAGTTTCTCCAATGTTATTGGTCATTTTATTTAATTACTTTTTTGGAATTAGTCCTAGAAAATTGCTGTTAAACAAAATCGCCACACGCTTTTCTACTGCAAGTGATTTCTTTTTAGGAAGAAAGGAAAGTCAACTCGATATCAGTGAATTATTAAGTACACAAACAGAGTGTAAACGCTATTTAATGTTTATTAAGATATTTTATTTACGAGGAAGAGAAGATATTCACTGGTTGGAGAATATGGTTGACAACTCTTATCAAATATTGATTATGTCATTAACTTTTGATAAAAAAACGCCAGCTTCTATACGTTTTCTTCTTTCTAAAAAATGTTTATATCTTTTAGACTGTTTCAAGCATCATCAAATAGAAAAAATAAAAGATAAAATACAAACTAAAAATAAAATAAGTAAACTACACTTATTAAATACTTTTGATAAAATTCTATTTACTGAAAGAGAATCTAAACCTGTACAGAAAAAAACACCTTTCTTTGTTAGTGATGCGTTTACAAATCCTAACCATAAGTACTTTGCCATTAAAACCACGATAGCCGCCATTCTATGTTATATTTTTTATGATTATTTTAAATGGCAGGGTATTCATACTGCAATGATCACTTGTTATGTTGTGGCATTAACATCTGTTGGCGAAACGGTTCATAAATTAACATTACGGATCACGGGTTGTCTAATTGGAGCGCTAATTGGCATAATTTCACTGCTCTATATTATTCCTAATTTATCTGATATTTTTGAATTGATGGTATTGATCTTTTTCTGCCTATTGCCCGCAGCTTGGGTTGCTGTAGGTAATGAGCGTATCTCTTATGCTGGTGTACAAGTCGGGTTAGCATTTTTATTGACAACATTACATGGATTTAAACCTAGCTTTGATATGAATGTAGTGTCTGATCGTATTCTAGGAATTTTGTTAGGTAATATTGTCATGTACATCATTTTTACAAAAGTGTGGCCAACAAGTATTATTAATACAATATATAAACAAATTAGTTCTATTCTAGATAATTATACTGAATTAAGCTATTCAACAAATAAAAATGACATGTTGGATTTAGTTTCATCCGTGAATGAAGCTATTACACAATCAAAAGACAACATAGACTTACTTATCTTCGAAAAAGAAGATAGAGAAAGAAATAAGAATATAATGTTTTTTTTCAAGGAATCATTAAATAAAATTTCTTATATTAGCTATCACAATTATGCTCATAAATTTATTTTTGAAGATAAGCTCTCTTATTCAGATATCAATAAAGAGCCAAAAGATGTATTTAAAAAAAACATTCTTAACAATGAAATAAAAACATTACCAACAAATGAAAGAGAGCTTGTATTTAAACATTTAATAAGAGAAAAATCATAATGGTAAATTTAATCATTAATAATAAGAAAAACATTCTGCCATCTCTGTTAAGCCTATTACTTGTTGGTTGTATTGACACAAGCAGTTCATTTAAACAATATTCTCAACAACCTATTAATTATGATAATACCAAATATATTGCCTCACCCTCTGAGCAATATTTATCGTCAACTCAAGAGAAAACGATTAAATCTAGTTATTCGTTAGCCGATCTTATCGATTTAGGACAACAAAATAATCCAGATACACGTATTGCATGGGAGTTAGCAAAAAAATCAGCGACTGATATTGGTATGGTAGAGAGTACATATTTGCCAATTATCACAGCAACAGCACTCGCAGGGTATCAACACGGGAAAATTGATTTACCTAAAAATCCTATTGTTGATGATATAAAAACATCTAGTAGCGCTTTTATTCCAGCACTCACATTTAGATGGCTTATTTTTGATTTTGGTAAAAGAGGGGCATTAGTTGATGCTGCCAAGCATGCTTCTTTAGCGACAAACCTTAATTTTAATCTGATGCATCAGAAAATTATTCATGATGTCTCTGTTGCATATTTTAGTTATGGTGCGGCACGAAAAAAGGTGAATATCACCCAAAAAGCCCTTCAGAGAAGTAAAGACATTTTATATGCTGTTGAACAAAAACGAATCAAGGGATTAGCAACAGTATTAGATGTAGCATTGGCTAAACAACAAGTGGCACAAGTTGAATTACAAAACGTGTTAGCCAAAGGTCATGAAAAAGATCAATATCAAATCTTATTGTCAGCTATTGGCGTTTCACCTTTTGAAAAAATAACCATTAATTATGCCGATGATAATTTTCTTCCAGATGATATTTCACCATTAACTCATGATGTGATAAAAAAAGCACTTGCACAACGTCCGGATGTTTTAGCGCAATATGAATTACAACAAGCCGCAATCAAGGCTGCTAATTCCGTCGAATCTGACTATTTTCCTAAAGTATATCTTGCTGGTGCACTTGCTGGAGGAACAGGTAGCTTTGATGTTCAGGGGCTTCCTGATATTAGCCAAAGAACATCATCTTCTAATATTCTGATTGGGGTAAGTATTCCATTATATGAAGGCGGAATGCGTCAATCAAGAATGGTAAATGCACAGTCAGAAATTAGGCTAGCACAAGAAAATTTACGCAAAAGCCAAGATATGGCGATAAAAGAGATTTCAATTAGTGAAAATGCTCTGAAATCAGCGCTTGAGGCAAATAAAGCATCTAAAAACTTAGTAGAGACAACACAGTTAACCTATACCGCTAGTGTGGAATTTTATCATAATGGGTTAGGAACAGTAACCGATATTAATACCGCAGAGATTGCATTATTAAATGCACAAATGTCTCAGATTGATTCCTATACAGGCTCACAGATCGCGGCTGTTGATTTAGCATTTGCATTAGGCGAAATAGATAAAGCATTGCCTAATTCGACATTACATTAAACTATTTGTTTTATATATTGATATTTTAGTAGAGGCGGCGTTAATAATAAGCCGCCAGCCTCTAACGCAACGATGAAAGATTATTTATTCAAGTTAATCTGTTCAAAAACAGGTTTATTCATATCTTTAAACTGTGAAAGAGAATATTCGGTATAGTTCATATCGTTATAGCCTCTTATTTTCATTACACCATTCGTTAAATCAGATAACGTTGTCCAAACAGTGTATTCCGTTTGCAGTTGATTACTGGTGCTTTGACTTTCTCCCATGATATCAGCCGTGATATTTTTTGTTCTATCAAAGCGATTCATAATGTGCGCTAGGGTATTCATCGCTTCAGGTGTCGATTCGGCTGTTGGTGCGTAGGTTGAAAAATAAACCGCGCGAATAAAACGGCCAACAGACGTATCTGATGAAGGTAATTGAGATGTTGCAATGCCGCTATCAGGCTGTACAACATTGATATTTGCTAATTTTCCTGAAGATTTATCGATATTAGTTAATTGACTATAGTTGTTAAGGTTTGTTAAATGCCAAGGAAAATCTGGACCATTTGTCATTACACGGGTTGGGTTTTGATAAACGTGTAATTTACCGTTTGTGGCTTCAACGACAATACTGCCACCTTTTTTATCATAGAAAGCATAGTGAAAAGGCGATTTTAGATTACCAAAGTTTTTTAACACGGGAGCCCAAAAATAACCTGACTCAACCGCTTTTTGTACTTCTTCAACCGTAGAGAAATTAGCTAATGCCCATTCACCTAACGAAGTAACGGGAATGGCTTTATCATAATCATTTTTATCAAGTGGTGATAATTCAGCTTCTGTTATCATGTTCGCGCTAAATGATAACCCCGCACTATTTAAACCTTGTAATAAGTTATGATCATCACCATCAAAAAAAATATCTGTTGTAACGGCTAATATGTCATATTTATTGCTATAACTTAGGCCATTTTCACCATTAGGCGTTTTTTTTGTAAATTGTGTATTTTTAGGATAATAAGTGATCCATGAAGGTAAATCAGCCGTTAGTTCAAGAGTTCTACCTTGATAAACGTTATTATTTTTATCAAGTATAGCCAAACTAGAGCAGGCTTCACTAGCCATAGAAATAGAGAGTAATGAGGATAATAGAGCAACCAATATTTTATTGCGTTTCATTATGAATTCCTAAATTAAAAAAACTCCTTTAAATTTAGTTCAAATAAAAAAGACAACAACTATTTGGTATATTAAGTGACAAGTATTTTTAGAAATATCGGAGATTTTGTGATATTTGAAATCAGCAGAACAATTTTACATTACGGGTTACATTTTTTAGTGCCTATTTTATTGGGGTATCTTTTCTGGCGTAAAAATTGGAAGTTTGCCTCACTGCTTATGATAGGAACAATGGCGATTGATATTGACCATTTGTTAGCAACACCTATTTTTGATCCCAATCGTTGTAGCATTGGCTTTCATCCATTACACACTGTTTGGGCCGCTTTGGTTTATTTGGGTGTATGGTTTTTACCCTCATGGAAATTAAAAGCCATTGCTGTAGGGTGTTTATTTCATTTATTTACCGACTCGGTTGACTGCTATTTAGGTGGGTTAAAACCCAACCTAACAATAATGAGTTGTGATAAAAATTACTTTTTATCTGATCTAAATGATAAATAGGGATTACTAACGCACATTGAACGAAAATTATTACAACACTTATTTTCTCTCTTTTAAGCCCCATAATCTGATGGTAATTGCAAAAAGCTTGATGTAGAGTGCTCAGTCTTTTTTTAATGAAAGTCTATTGGGGAGGCTAAATGTTTATTGGCTTTGACTACGGAACATCAAATTGTTCTGTTGCAATTATGAAAGAGGGAAAACCCACTCTTTTGCCTTTAGAAGGTAATGATGTCTATATTCCATCGACCCTTTGTGCGCCAACCCGTGAATCTGTTTCTGAGCACTTATTTCGCCATTTAAATATTAAACCTTCCAGTGAAATTGGCGAACAATTACTAAGAAAGTCGATTGCGTTTAATCAAGAAGAAGATATTGAATTAGTACCCGAAGATATTCTTTTCGGACAATCCGCACTAAGTTTATATCTACGTGATCCGCGCGATGTCTATTACGTTAAATCGCCTAAATCCTTTTTAGGTGCTTCAGGCCTACACGATATACAAATTAGCTTCTTTGAAGATTTAGTTTGTGCCATGATGGCAAATATTAAGTACCAAGCAGAAAAAAGTACACAAGAAGCGATCACAGACACTGTTATTGGCAAACCAATTAACTTTAATGGGTTAGGTGGTGAATCTTCAAATAAACAAGCAGAAAGTATTCTTATCCGCGCAGCTAAAAGAGCTGGGTTTAAGAATATTATGTTTGAATTTGAACCTGTTGCTGCTGGGCTTGAATATGAATCGACGTTGACTAAAGACCAAACTGTATTAGTCGTTGATATTGGTGGTGGTACAACTGATTGCTCATTAATTCAAATGGGGCCGAGTTATCAAGGAAAAACTGACCGTTCAAATACCTTACTTGCCCATAGTGGACAGCGTGTTGGTGGTAATGATCTTGATATTTATCTTGCTTTTAAACAGCTTATGCCTTTATTCGGTATGACAGGATTAACTTCTTCTGGCATTAAATTACCGCTGAAACAGTTCTGGGATCCTATTGCGATTAATAATGTCGAAGCGCAAAAAGATTTTTATTCTCGTCAAAATTTGGCTGCATTAAATCAACTTAGACGAGATGCAAAAGAACCAGAGAAAATAGCTCGTCTAATCGAAGTGTATAATGAAACACTGGGTTACAGCATTGTTCGACGTGCTGAAGAGGCTAAAATTGCCTTATCAGATTCTCCTGAATATATTGCTAATATCGCCTTATTAAATGAAACATTAGAATGTACCATTGAGCGTGAACAAATGGTGGAATCGATTGAATCCCCTAAAAGTAAAATGATTGAATTAGTTAATGACGCTGTTCGACAAGGGGGAATAAAACCTGACGCTATCTTTATGACTGGTGGCTCAGCGCGTTCACCGATTTTATGCCAAGCAATAGAACAACAATTACCTAATATTCCTATTGTGAAAGGAAATGACTTCGGTTCGGTTACCGCAGGTTTAGCGCGTTGGGGCGAGGTCTGCTTTAAATAACTTACTTTTTCAAGATATTAAAGCGCTTTACATTTAATCGATGTATTGATTAGATGTAGAGCGTTTTTCTTTATAAAACACGATAAAAACACAACATTCGACAGGAGAACACATGTACCGCTTCCAAAATGATTATAATGAAATTGCACATCCTGCGGTCATGAAGGCAATCACGGATACAGTGGGGCAACGCTATGATGGATATGGCATGGATACGCTTTGTCATCAAGCTGCTCAATTAATAAAACAGCGTATTCAACAGCCTGATGCGGATATTCACTTTTTTAATGGTGGTACCATCACTAATTTAACCGCGATTTCTCATTTTTTACGTCCACACCAAGCAGTTATTTCTGTGAGTACAGGACATATTGCTACACATGAAACCGGCGCTATTGAAGCTACAGGGCATAAAGTTATCACCACATTTTCTGCTGATGGCAAATTAACTCCCGCATTGTTAAAACCTATTCTGGCTGAGCATAATGATGAACATTGGGTGCAACCTAAGCTTGTTTATATAACCAATGCCACAGAAATTGGTACGGTTTATCGCAAAGCGGAGTTACAAGCGCTACGTAACTTCTGTAACGAGCATAATTTATGGCTATATCTTGATGGTGCGCGTTTAGCCGCAGGATTAATGTCCGCACAAAGTGATCTGACTATTGAAGATATCGCCAGTTTAACCGATGCTTTTTATATTGGTGGTACAAAAATTGGTGCAATGTCAGCTGAAACCTTAGTGATTTGTCATCCTGCATTGAAAACTGATTTCCGTTTTAGCTTGAAACAAAAGGGTGGATTACAAGCAAAAGGCTGGTTATTAGGCGCGCAATTTGAAGCTTTATTTAAAGATGATCTCTATTTTAAATTAGGTAAACACCTTAATGAAATGGCATCACAATTAACTGAATTCTTTACTGCACAAGGTTTTGAATTTTTAGCACCGCCAGAATCTAACCAAGTTTTTGTTATTTTGCCAAATACACTTGCGGAAAAATTAACTCAACAATTTGTTTTCCACCGTATTTTACTTGATGATCCTAATTTAAGTTGTTTACGTCTTTGTACTTCGTGGGCAACAACACAGCAAGACATTGATGGATTTAAAGCCGCATTTCTTCAATTAGTTTAATTTATTATTTAAAGTTATTGTTTATGCATTACGCACATATTCAGGCGTAATGCATCTTTAATGTAATAAGAAATTAATTACCCAAATTTAAAATATAATGATGGAGAGGTGTCTTAATAATGCTATATTAATAGCTCCTCACTCAACATAAGTAGGGTAATAGAATGAAGAAACTGACACTCCAAGAAATGACAGATGCCCAACAAATGCGAGTAAGAACCCGAATAGGTCAAGAGAAAAAGAAATTAGGCCGTGAGTTAACTAACGCCGAAATGAATAAAGTCAAAGACTCCATTATTACCGAAATCTCCCTCGAAGTTGAAAAAGCCACCAAAAAAGCACAAGCCCTCAAGAAGAAGCAAAAACTAGCCCCTAGTGATGAAACCTACAGTTGGTCAGCTAAAAACCATACTCGGGGATATCGTTAATTATTGATAAAATGGCGCTAACTTTATAAATAAAAATTAGCGCTATTAATTTACCCTGATATTGACGCAATATTGTTATATTTCCATCGTCTCTATTAATGAATATAACTTTTTAAAAGCATGATATTTTTTTTCGTATGTTTTATGTTTTTCTAAATTTGGCGTATGGCGTTGTTCAAGCTTAGGTTGAGAAAGAATAACGTGTGATGAATAAGCTGGATTTACGGCTAATTGTGCGAGTCTTGCAGCACCAAGAGCGGGACCAACATCACCACCTTGACGATAATCGAGATTTTTTCCAGTAATATCTGCAAGAAGTTGTCGCCAATATTCACTTCGGGCACCACCGCCAATTAACGTAATATTATCAGCTAATTGTCCAGCATTATCAGCAACTTCAATCCCTTGTCGTAATGCAAAACTCACACCTTCAAGAACAGCTTGGCATAAGTCAGCTCTTTGATGTTCATGGGTTAATCCCCAAAAGATACCTTTCGCATTAGGGTTATTATAAGGTGTCCGTTCACCAGAAAGATAAGGTAAAAACAGCAGGGGATTCTGAGCAAAAGTAGCGTGTTTAATTTCTTCAAACATCGCACTCACACTCTCAATTCCTGTCAATTGACACACCCAATCAAGACATGATGCTGCACTTAACATCACTGACATTAAATGCCAAGTATTGGGTAATGCGTGACAAAAACTGTGTACTGCGTTATCACTATTTTGGAGAAATTTTTCGCTAACAACAAAATAAACGCCTGAAGTACCCAAAGAGAGCATTGCCTGACCAGGTTGATAAACACCAACACCAATTGCCCCCGCCGCATTATCTCCAGCACCAGCAATAATAGGTACTTGCTTCATTTGCCATTTTTCAGCAATATCAGCCAATAGATAGCCCGTTATTTGATTACCTTCAAACAATGTTGGCATCTGCCGACGTGTTAATCCTGTCGCATTTAAAAGTTCATCACTCCAATCTCGCTTTTGCATATCTAACCAAAGCGTACCGGCTGAATCTGACATATCACTAGCAAAATTACCGCTCATCTTCCAACGTAAAAAATCTTTAGGTAATAAAACATGTGCAATACGTTGAAAGATTTCAGGTTCATGTTCAGCAACCCATTGTAGTTTTGGGGCTGTAAAGCCGGGCATAACTAAGTTACCAGTGATTTTTTTAAACTGAGGATATTGCGCCTCAAGCGTCTGACACTGTTTAAAACTACGCCCATCGTTCCATAGGATGGCGGGACGTAGCACCGCTTGTTGTGCATCAAGTAAAACGGCGCCATGCATTTGTCCGCTTAATCCAATCGCTTCGATTTTATCCATCGGATAACTGCGCCCAAGCTGAAGAATGGCTTCTTCCGTTGCTTGCCACCATTGCAGTGGATCTTGTTCTGACCATTGAGGGTGAGGGCGTGATATTGCTAAAGAAACAGAATGACTGGCAACAACTTTGCCTTGCTCATTCATGATGATCGCTTTAACGCTTGAAGTGCCTAGATCTAGCCCTAAATACATGAAATTACCTCATGACCTGTATCTAATTAATAAACACAGCGGAAAAACCCGCTGTGTTATTACGTTTATACCATTAACCAAAAATATAGCGATTCACTAAACTTTCTAGCATTTCTTGGCGCCCACTTTGTAACTGTGGCGCTAATGTATTGCTTTGTGCGTATTTCGCCACATCTTCAAGGCTTAATTTGCCTTGTAAGATATTTTGACCAAACTCCGCACTCCAACCTGAATAACGTTGTGCCGTAAATTTATCAAGGCCGCCATCTTGGATCATTTTTGCCGCAATGCGTAATGCCATTGCCATTGTGTCCATTCCTGAAATATGCCCGTAGAATAGGTCATATTTATCATTGCTTTGGCGACGAACTTTAGCATCAAAGTTTAATCCACCTGTAGTAAAGCCACCTGATTTAAGAATTTCATACATGACTAGTGCATTTTCTTCTACGCTATTTGGGAATTGGTCTGTATCCCAACCTAATTGAGGATCACCACGGTTAGCATCAACAGAGCCTAAAATGCCTAACGCAATCGCAGTTGCAATCTCATGGTGGAAACTATGTCCTGCTAATGTCGCGTGGTTTGCTTCAATGTTTACTTTCACTTCTTTTTCAAGGCCAAACTGCTTTAAGAAGCCATAAACGGTTGCAGTATCATAATCATACTGATGTTTTGTTGGCTCTTGAGGTTTGGGTTCAATCAATAATGTGCCTTGGAAACCAATTTTATGCTTGTGCTCGACCACCATCTGCATAAAGCGGCCAATTTGCTCCCTTTCTTGGCGTAAATCAGTATTTAGTAGGGTTTCATAACCTTCACGCCCGCCCCATAATACATAGTTTTCACCCCCCAGTGCTTTTGTCGCTTTCATCGCTTCACACACTTGTGTTGCGGCCCATGCAAAAACATCAGGATCAGGATTTGTTGCCGCGCCCGCGCCATAACGAGGATTAGTGAAGCAATTTGCCGTTCCCCATAATAGCTTAACGTTAGTCTCTTCTTGTTTTTCCGCTAATACGTCGGTGATCGCCGCCATGTTAGAAATATATTCATTGATGCTATTCTCTTCGGAAATCACATCCACATCATGAAAACAATAGAAAGGAACATTTAGCTTATGAAAGAATTCAAAGGCCACATCAGCTTTACGCTTAGCTTGCTCTAAAGCTTCACCTGGTGTTTGCCAAGGTCTATCAAAAGTACCGATACCGAACATATCAGAACCATTCCAGCAGAAGTTATGCCAATAACAAGCTGCGAATCTTAAGTGATCTTCCATTCGTTTACCCAAAATAATCTCATCAGGGTTATAGTAACGAAACGCTAATGGATTATCGCTTGTTGTGCCTTCATATTGAATTTTTTCAATTTTATCAAAGTAAGACATGGAACCGTCCTTATTTAGTATCAAGTTGTAATTCTGAATGTGATCCAAGTTCAGCAGTCATTTCTTCCTGCTCTTCTGGTGTTAATTTGGCAATGCCAAAGCCCGTAAAACCCCACAGCATGGCAAAGAAGATGCCACTCCAGCACAATACAGCCCAAGGTAAGTAACTTAAGGTTGCAACACCTAATGTACCCGCCATATAAGCGCCGGCAGCGGTCCACGGTAAAATAGGTTCAAAGATAGTGGCGGAGTCTTCTACAGTACGTGCCAGATTTTTAGGATGTAAGCCTCGTTCAATATAGGCACCACGTAACATTTCTATAGGAATAAGGATTGAGATTTGTCCATTACAGGTCACGCCAATCATAGTTAGTCCACAAACAATTGTGGCTAAGATCATCGAACCTGTTGAGTGCACCATTTTTAACAATGCATGAACAATCACTTCTAATGCGCCACTTAACGATAAAGTACCAGCAAAAGAGAGGGCGCAGAAACAGATAAGCAGAGTGCTCATCATGGAATTCATGCCACCACGATTTAGTAAATTACCTAACAATTCAGGAACTTCTTTA
This sequence comes from Proteus penneri, assembly GCF_022369495.1. NCBI lineage: Bacteria > Pseudomonadati > Pseudomonadota > Gammaproteobacteria > Enterobacterales > Morganellaceae > Proteus > Proteus penneri. The sequence goes on along the minus strand of NZ_CP059690.1, from coordinate 1,384,547 downwards.
CCTTGGATCATCGAGACATTGAAACCATCAACCGCACTTTTTACTATGTCATGTAAACCAAAGCCTTGAATAAGATAAGCGTTAAACATCGCAATTGCGGCAGAGGCTAGCATCACAGGGATAGTGGGCTTTTTCGTTACTGAACCATATAGAATTACCAATACAGGAATAAGAAGAATAAGATTGAAGTTATAAACATTCTCAAGACCATTGGTAATTAATGTCACTTTTTCTGGCACACCTTGACCCGCTAAATCGCCATTCATGCCATAAACAGTCATCACAATCGCCGTTAAAATTAGCGAAGGCAATGTGGTATAAAGTAAATGCCAAATATGTTGATAAAGGTCGATCCTTGCTGCCATTGCGGCAAGGTTGGTATCACCTGATAATGGTGAGAGCTTGTCACCAAAATAAGCCCCTGCAACCACAGCACCGGCTGTTGCCGCAAGGTTTGCTTCCATGCCCACTGCAACGCCCATAAATGCAACACCAATGGTTCCAGCAGAACCCCATGATGTTCCCGTACAGACCGATACCAATGACGTGACCAATAATGCTGTGACATATAGCATTTCAGGGCTAATCATTTTCAAGCCGTAATAGATCATCAGTGGAATGGTGCCACCAATCATCCATGTGCCTATTAACAAGCCCACACTGATTAAAATCAGCAATGCAGGCATAGTTTTAGCAATCTTTTGTGAGATAGCGGTTAAGATCTCGTCATAGCGATATCCCAACCGTTTTACTAACAGTGCAGCCACAACAGTCGAAAGCACCATTAATGGTTCTGGTGGTAAATCAAAAGCGGCGTAGCCTCCTCCTAATAACACCACCATAGTGAGAATAGGAAAGAGTGATTCAAGAAGCGTAGGCGTTCTTGGGCTGTTTATCGTTTGCGTTTTCATTATAATTTATTCCAAACTGGCGTGAGGTAAGGTACGAATAAGCCGAGTGAAAACGGTTTCTAATATTGAACGAGGTGTCGCGATATTAATGCGGAAAAAACCATCCCCAACCGCACCAAAACCACGCCCCCAACTCATTTCCACTTCGGCTAATGAAACAAACCAATGTTTTAGTTGTTTTTCGGTTAACTGCATTTTTTGGTAATTAACCCATAGCATGTAGGTGCCATGACTTTGTGTGACAACCCAATCGGGAAAATAACGTTCACATTGTTCTTTTACCCAACGTCGGTTATCAGCAAGGTACGTTTTTAATTCACCAACCCATTGTTGGCCTTGTAAAGTGTAAGCTTGTAAAAAAGCGGGAACTGAAAAATAACCAGGATTATGAATACCTGCAGCAATTAAGCATTGCTTGAATTTTTCACGATATTCAGGGTTAGCAATCACAATATTCGCTATCTCAAGTCCTGCTAAATTGAAAGTTTTAGCTGGAGATGTACAAATAAAAGAGTGCTGTTCTACATAGGTGTTTAAGGATGAAATAGGGTGATAGAGAGCATCATCAAAAACAAAATCTGCGTGTACATCATCAGAAATAATAAAAACGTGATATTTTTGTGCAAGCTTCGCTATTTTTATTAAATCAGTTTGTTGCCATACCGTACCTGTTGGATTGTGTGGTGAGAGCAACATAAAACAGACCGATTGTTTAAACTTATTTTCTAGATCGTCAAAATCAATTTCATAGTAACCGTCACGATAAATTAACGGGCTTTCTAATAACTCGCGGTTATTTACACAAACAGCATTACTAATAGGATGATAAGCTGGAGATAGCGTTGTGATTTTATCGCCTATTTGTGTGAAATTCTGGATATAAAGTGAAACCGCTTGTATAACACGAGGACAAAATACAATCGTCTCAGGAGCAACTATCCATTGATATTGGCTTTTAAACCAATTAGCAGCAACGTTATTCCAATCATGGCTAAGATCGGTATAACCATAAATTCCCTTGTGATTAAATTCAGCAAGTTTGTTTGTAATAAAATCAGGCGCAGCAATTTCCATATCCGCAACAGATAATGGAATAACATTAGCGTTACTATTACACCATTTTGCACTATAGGTATTTTGCCTAGAAATTAATTTATTAAAGTTATTCTGATACATGAAAAATCTCCTCGGCAATCGTGTTTAAAAACAAAATACTCGTTGTTCTTAACATTGGTTATTCCTATTTTTTACTTTGCTATTACGAAATTTGGCTTGTGTGATAGTAATCACATAGCGATGAAAGCAAGTTCTAGCAAAATTAAAGCTGTGGTTTAATGCGTAGCTGGATAATCAGGTAGAGTAAAATGAAAAAAGATAAATACTTTCGTATTGTGCTGTTATTCAACGCTAATAAAGTCTATGACCGACAAGTAGTTGAGGGTGTTGGAGAATATCTTCAGGCATCGCAGTGCCATTGGGATGTATTTATTGAAGAAGATTTTCGTACTCGAGTGGATAATATTAATCACTGGGTTTGTGACGGTATTATTGCAGATTTTGATGATCCGATTATTGCGAAACATTTAAGCCAATCATCGTTAGCGGTAATTGGTGTAGGTGGCTCTTATCATCAAGAAAAAAGTTACCCGCCTGTACCTTATATCGCCACTGATAATTATGAATTAGTTCAACAAGCCTTTTTACATTTAAAACAGAAAGGGCTGAAACACTTTGCTTTTTATGGCCTACCAGCAAAAGATCATCCTCATTGGTCTAATGAACGTGAGTACGCTTTTCGCCAATTAGTCACCAGTGAAAAATATCCAGGCATTGTTTATAACGGCATGGATATAACGCAAAAAAATTGGCAACACGCGCAAAATCGTTTATCTGATTGGATACAAACGTTACCGCCACAAACTGGCATTATTGCGGTAACAGATGCACGAGCGCGTCATTTACTGCAAGTCTGCGATAATTTAAATATAAATGTACCTGAAGAGATCAGTATTATTGGTATTGATGATGAAGATATGACCCGTTATTTATCTCGTATTGCATTATCTTCTGTTGTGCAAGGTTCACGACAAATGGGATATTTAGCTGCAAAGCTATTACATCAAACCCTAGAAGGGCATGTAACAGATAAACAGCAAAGAGTATTAGTTCCTCCCGTTAAAATTGTTGAACGGCGCTCAACTGACTTTCACTCATTTAACGATCCCACTGTTGTTCAAGCTATGCATTATATTTATTACAATGCCTGTAAAGGGATAAAAACAGAACAAGTTTTAGATGCAGTTAATATGTCGCGTTCTAATTTAGAGCAACGGTTTAAAAAAGAAATTGGCAAGACAATTCATACTGTTATTTATGAAGAGAAACTCAAACGCGCTCAAAATTTATTAGCCACAACAACACTCGCAATCCAAGAAATTTCAGTGATGTGTGGCTATCCGTCATTACAATACTTTTATTCTATCTTTAAAAAAGAATTTGGCATGACGCCGAAGGAGTTTAGAGATGAGTGAGAGTAATATTTTCGGTACTATTTTATCGATGCTAGATATTTTACTTTCGACGGCTATTCGCCCACGGATCACAATCTGGATGATCGAAAACTTCAATCACATCATCAATATCAGCTTCAAGAGAATCAAGATAAAGCGCTTCTACTTCAGCCCGTGCCCACGGAGTTCTACGCAAAAATTTTAAGCTCGATTTCACGCTAGGATCACTTCTAAAGCAGTTAATTTTGATAAGCTGTCCTAATTTAGCCCAACCATATTTTGCCACTAGCGCATTTACTTGCATTTCAAGAGTAACGCCGTGTAGCGGATCTTTAGAACGATGTCCTGTCATGATTTTCTCAAATACGTTTTAATTGTTTCAAAGGTAAGAAGCGGTGCAGAGTACAAGAAAGCCATAGTAGTATCAATAAAAGGTATCGAATAAAATAAATATGGCATGTATTCTAAAGCCAAGCCATTAAATTAATCTATTTAATAAGCTTTAATGACTTGGTTACTACTTATTACTTCTTACGCGAAAAAGCAGAAAAAGAGTGAGTCACTTTTTTAGTACTGATTATTTTATCTAATTGTTGTTGCAGCTGTTTATCATCGATTGTCGCGCGATCATGTTGACGAAGATGCTCAGCCCAAGAAGCCACCATAAAAGTTTCCATATACGTTCGAACGTTATTTTCTGTAATCGCATCAGATAAAACAAATAGTCCCCATGAATAACCGCCATCTCTTAAACGAACCGTTTTTAATCGATTCATTAAACTTAGGAATTGCTCATGGTGATTGACTCCAATTTGATAATTCACGGTAATTAACACAGGGCCTTTATCTGTTGTAATATCAATCAGTCCATCATCCAAAATAAAGTGTTCTGAGTGCTGTAAGTTGATGTTATCATGTTCCAATTTGACGCGAAAAACACATAACCAAACTAAAATAATCCCAACGGTTGCACACAGCAAAGCCACCGTCACTGACGTATGTGAAGCAACTTGTCCCCAGATAAGGGAACCTAACGCCATTGAGCCAGAAAATACGGTTAAATAGAGCGCAAGACCTCTCGCACGAACCCAATTAGGCAATGCTGTTTGTGCTGAGACCATTAATGTGGAAAGGGTGATTATCCAGCTAAATCCAGCAAGCATACTAGCAAAAATAGCTAAATATTTTGAAGTCGCACTGGCGAAAATAAATAACACTAATGCAGTCACCACAGTGCCAACAGCGATTAGTGTGCTGGTACTCCATTTTTCACGCAATGTTGATAAGCTAAATGCACCAGCCACTGCACCAATACCAATGCTGGTGGTAAGTAACCCATATAATGTTGCATCACCATGTAGTGAGACCCGAGCGACTAGCGGTAACATTGCCCAATAAGCGCTTGCAAAAATAAAAAAGCTGGCTGCTCTTATAATCGTTTTTATTAATGCAGGGCTATAACGTGCATAGCGTAAACCGGAGATCATTGCAGCCACAACAGATTCAGCAGGGAGTTTTTCCTCTTCTTTTTTCTCACCATCCCACCACCAGACAGCCAGAATAATGGCGATAAAGCTTAAAGCATTAAGTAAAAATGGAAGATAAAGACCGACTTGGGAAATCAAAATACCTGCAAGTGCTGGGCCTATTGCGCGACTGATATTAATACCCATACTGTTTAAGGCAATACCTGATTTTAATTCATTGGGTTCGATAATACTTGGTACTATCGCTTGCCATGCAGGACCTAAAAATGCTGCGCCAGAGCCCAGAACAAAAGTAATTAATAATAACCAGCCAATGCTGATAACATCGAAATACACTAAAACAGCCAATAATGAAGCCGCACAGAGCATTAACATATTCACAAAAATAAGCAGCTTTCGTTTATCGAAAATATCAGCAATAGCTCCTGCTGGAAGTGCCAATAAGAAAACAGGTAATGTTGTCATGGCTTGAATAGCGGCAATCATTACGGGATCAGGGCTTAGGTTTGTCATCAACCAACCGGCACCCACATCATTCATCCAAGTACCAATATTAGAAAATAGCGTTGCCATCCATAATACGAAAAAAATACGATTACGTAAGGGCGACCATGCAGAGGTGCGTTGCGTTGTCATCGTCTTATCTCTTTTGTTTGAGATGGTTGGCAAGCAATGACCAACCATCGTTATCATAAAAATTAGAATGCAAAGCAAGAACAGCCTAAAGCACCCCAAAATGCATTATCATCTGAAACAGGAATGGATGATTGGCGAGCAATATCATGTTGATGCCCATGAACATGGCAGGCACCACAGCATTGATGTAGCTGATTTAATACCGCTGTTTTTGTCTCTTGTCGCAAATAAGAATAGTGACCAGGTACTTTGATCACCGGTGACCAATCAGGTAATACAGGAATAGAAGGCGGTGTTAATGATGAAAAATCACCATTTGCATACACTATCTTGCCATCTACGACGGTTAAAAGTGATTCAATCGCTTTGATTTCATTTTCCGGTACTCGAAAATAATCAGCAGAAAGGGCGATAAAGTCGGCAAATTGACCTACTTTAATTTGACCTTTTTTACCTTGTTCATTGGAGAACCATGAACTTCCCATCGTCCATAACATAAGCGCTGTATCTCTGTCTAAACGATTATCGCCGTCATACATTTGCATCCCCCCTACAGTACGCCCTGACACTAACCAATAAAGCGCTGTCCACGGATTGTAACTAGCAACACGAGTTGCATCTGTACCTAATCCAACAGGAACTTGTGCATTTAACATTTTGGCGACAGGGGGTGTTTGTTTCAGTGCTTTTGTACCATAACGTTGTGCAAAATATTCACCTTGGAATGCCATACGATGTTGAATTGCTAATCCACCGCCAAGCGCTTTAACGCGTTCAATATTTTTCTCACTGATGGTTTCAGCATGATCGAAAAACCAATGCAAGCCATCGAAAGGAATGTCTTTATTTACTTTTTCAAAAACATCTAACATGCGACTAATGGATTCGTTATAAGTGGCATGTAAACGAAATGGCCAGCGATGTTCGACTAAATGACGAATCACTTTCTCTAATTCTGCTTCCATGTTTTCAGGAAGATCAGGCCTTGGCTGTAAGAAGTCTTCAAAATCTGCCGCAGAAAAAACCAACATTTCACCAGCACCGTTATGACGATAAAAATCACTGCCATCACCGGGTGATACCATTGATGTCCATTGTTGGAAATCTTCAAACTCTTGCTTTGGTCTTTGAGTAAATAAATTATATGCAATACGAATCGTTAATTGATTATTCTTAGCAAGCTCATCAACAACTTGATAATCTTCAGGGTAATTTTGAAAACCACCCCCCGCATCAATAGCGCTCGTTACACCAAGACGATTCAATTCTCTCATAAATTGACGGGTTGAATTCACTTGATATTCAAGAGGTAATTTAGGGCCTTTTGCTAATGCAGAATAGAGCAACATCGCGTTAGGTTTTGCTATCAATAATCCGGTAGCATTGCCATGTTCATCACGCTGAATTTCACCACCTGGTGGATTGGGTGTCTCTTTGGTATAACCAATCGCACGCAATGCTGCTTTGTTTAGCAATGCGCTATCATAGAGGTGTAATACAAAAACAGGCGTATCAGGAGAAACCGCATTAATTTCGTCTAGCGTTGGCATGCGACGCTCTGCGAATTGAAACTCGCTCCAACCACCAACAACACGTACCCATTGCGGTGACGGTGTCACTTGGGCTTGAGCCTTTAACATATCAAGGGCAATAGAAAGAGAAGGGACGCCTTCCCACCGTAATTCTAGGTTGTAGTTTAATCCACCGCGGATCAAATGAAGATGAGAGTCATTAAGCCCAGGAATAATAACGTGTTTTTTTAGATCGATGATTTTTGTTTCTGCATTTTGAAATTGCATCACTTCATCATTTGAGCCAATAAAAAGAAATTTACCTTGATAGACAGCGATCGCTTGAGCGAGAGGATTTTCTCTATCAAGAGTATGGACCTCGCCATTGATAAATATTTCGGTCGCGAAAGTTTTATTCATGATTATTGATTTCCTATTTAAAAGGAATTAACCCTTTATTAAGTAAAAGGTGTGATCGTACCGAGCTGTATTAGCAATACAGCTAACTATTTATTTTTAAAAATAAATTAAAGATAAGAAGGCAGTTTTTTATATTTATTCCAGCAGGTTTATTAAATTGTAGCTTAAGTTTATTTCATTACCATTTAAAACATTTGCTTTAAGAGAACAAAAAAAATGAACAAGATAAAAATGAGCTAATCTATTGATATTTAATTGAATAATAAGTTTTTCACCTGAGCATGGTTTTAGCACAGTATCGAAGATAAGAAGTGACTATCAATAAGTAAGAAAGAATATAAAGCCGTTGGTTCAATACTTTAATATAAAAAATAATCAGTATTAATAGGGCTTAATTAATAGGGCTCAAAGATGATGATACACAGACCTAGAATAAAGTTACATGCTTCATTTAACATAATATACATTATGCGAACCTTGGTATCTAAATACGGATAGGCATTGAAATCTCTATTTTTGGCTAATTGATTATGTTGGTTCTTTTTAAACATAACTTTTGATATCGTCACTTTCTATATCAAATTCCCATCGTTGATACTATTCCTATTAGTGTTATTAACTGCCATTTGATGCCAAACAAAAATATCACTTTGTATTACTTCTATAATGACCAGCCTATTCATTGATACAGACGTGATCACATGGTTAACAAACTGAATCTTAATTGGCCTGAATTTTTAGAGAAATACTGGCAAAAGAAACCTGTTGTACTGAAAAATGCATTTCCTAATTTTGTCGATCCAATCACTCCAGATGAACTGGCAGGTCTGGCAATGGAACCGGAAATCGACAGCCGCCTTGTCAGTTTCACTGGCAACAAATGGCAGGCAAGTCACGGTCCGTTTGAAGACTTCAGCGAATTAGGCGAAGAAGGCTGGTCACTACTGGTACAAGCAGTTAACCATTGGCATATGCCAGCAGCTGAACTAGTAAAACCATTTCGAGTGCTACCTGAATGGCGTCTTGATGATCTGATGATTTCCTATTCAGTGCCCGGAGGTGGTGTCGGACCTCATATTGATAACTATGATGTTTTTATCATTCAAGGAATGGGACGCCGTCGTTGGCGCGTAGGTGACGCCCTGCCAATGCGTCAGTTCTGCCCGCATCCTGCATTACTGCATGTTGATCCATTTGAGCCAATTATTGATGTAGAAATGGCACCGGGAGATATTCTGTATATTCCACCAGGATTCCCTCACGATGGCTTTACTTTCGAAGATACCATGAACTATTCTGTCGGCTTTCGTGGACCCAATGGTCGTGATTTGCTAAGTAGCTTTGCAGATTATGCACTGGAACAGGATCTGGGCGGAATAAATTATGGCGATCCTGATCTGACAGTACGCGATAACGCAGGAAGAATGGAGTCTTATGAAGTTGAACGCCTGCGCGCTATGATGATTGAAATGATCAACAAGCCTGATGATTTTGAACAGTGGTTAGGCCGTTTTACAACCACACCACGCCACGAACTCGATATTGCCCCTGCAGAACCACCATATCAGCCAGACGAAGTACTAAGTGCGTTAAATGCGGGTGAAAAACTGAACCGACTAAGCGGACTGCGCGTCCTACGTATCGAGAATGATTTCTTTGTGAATACAGAAGCTTGGGCTACCAAGGAAATGAAAGGAGCAGATGCATTATGCCAGTTTACGGAAGTTGGCACAGATGAACTCGGTGAAGCATTGAAAAATCCGGCCTTTGTTGCGGAATTAACCGAATTTATCAATCAAGGATATTGGTACTTCGAAGAATAAATAATAATTGCTGGATATGATAAAGCACCTGCTTACGGGTGCTTTATTTTTTCGTTTCCGCCCTTTCTTTCTCAAGCCCTGTGGTGTTGGCTGATTAATTACAACAAGAAAACCCCGCCTTAACGAGGCTTCTATTATCCTAAAAATAGTTAATAAACTCTTTTATAGCAGCCTATTCCCTTTTTCATCGATAACATTTTGTCCATCTTCTTTTGAAAAGGCACCTTTCTGTGCTTTTGGAAGAATATCTAAGACGACTTCTGAAGGCCTGCATAACTGAGTTCCTAAAGGTGTCACAACAATAGGTCTATTGATTAATATTGGATATTTCAACATATAATCAATAAGTTGCTCATCAGTAACATTAACATGATCAAGTTCTAATTTATCATAAGGTTCAACATTCTTTCGTAATAGTGCTTTCACCGAAATTCCCATATCAGCAATCAATTCCTCTAAAACATACTTAGAGGGTGGCGTCTCAAGATAATGGATAATTTCAGGCTCTATACCACTGTTTCGTATCATTTCAAGCGTGTTTCGTGATGTGCCACAATTAGGATTGTGATAAATTACAATGCGATTCATTTTTTCACCACTAATTCATTAATGTAAGTCTAAGTGCTAATGCAATCAGAGTTACTGTAAGCACAGGGATGGTCATAATAATGCCCGTTTTAAAATAATATCCCCATGTAATGGTCATGTTTTTTTGCGACAAAACATGTAACCACAATAATGTCGCTAAACTTCCTATTGGTGTAATTTTAGGACCTAAATCTGCACCTATGACATTGGCATAAATCATTGCATCTTTAATTAAACCGGAGGCATTACTGCCTTCAATTGATAAGGCTCCAACAAGCACTGTCGGCATATTGTTCATTATTGATGATAAAAATGCGGTGATATATCCCGTTCCTAGTGTTGCAATCCATACGCCTTTACTTGATAGAAAATCGAGAATTTCTGATAGATATTGAGTCAAGCCTGCATTACGTAATCCATAAACAACAAGGTACATGCCAAGGGAGAAAACCACAATTTGCCAAGGTGCTCCTCGTAAAACTTTTCGAGTATTAATCGTCTTTCCTTGTGCCGCAATAAACCACAAAATTACAGCACCAATAGCAGCAATAGCACTAATTGGAATACCCAAAGGTTCCAGTATGAAAAATCCAAGTAATAAAAGAAGCAATACCAACCAACCTGCTTTAAATGTTTTCACATCTTTAATCACTGTCGCTGGTATCGCTAATTTAGATGTGTCATATTGCTGAGGAATATCTTTGCGGAAAAACCAATGCAACATAATTAATGTCGCGATTATCGCCGCAATATCAACGGGAACCATCACGGAGGCATATTCCGTAAATCCAATATCAAAAAAATCAGCAGAAACAATATTGACTAAATTTGAAACAATTAAAGGCAAGCTTGCTGTATCTGCAATAAATCCTGCCGCCATAACAAAAGCTAATGTTGTTCCTTTACTAAACCCGAGTGCTAATAACATTGCAATCACAATGGGCGTTAAAATCAGTGCAGCGCCATCATTGGCAAAAAGTGCCGCAACAGATGCGCCTAATAAGATAATATAGCTAAATAAAAGACGACCTTTACCACCGCCCCATTTTGCAACATGAAGTGCAGCCCATTCAAAGAAACCACTTTCATCAAGGATCAGGCTAATGATAATAACAGCAACAAATGTGGCGGTTGCGTTCCAGACAATATTCCAAACCACTGGAATATCTTGGAGATTAATGACACCGAGTAATAATGCGATTAACGCACCAATTGTTGCACTCCAACCAATCCCCAATCCTTTGGGCTGCCAAATAACAAAAGTAATTGTTAGAACAAATATTAATACTGCAATAAGCATAAAAACCTCTTTCAGAAGACTCTTCCTCTAACTTTTCACATCTGCTTTTTCATATATATTAAGTTAAAAAATTTTATTCAGGGCAACAACTCACAGCCCCCTTCTTTTCAATAGATTGAAGTAAATCTGCTATTTTATTTTTCTCAGTCTCATAGGTGACTTCAATGATATTTTTCACCCACGGCAACAATGTAGGAGACAAACGATAATGAACCCATTTCCCGTGTTTAGAATCAAGTAATAGTCCACTTTCTCGCAACATAGCTAGATGGCGAGAAGTTTTCGGTTGGGATAAATTTAGCGCTGTATAAATGTCACAAACACACAATTCGCCAGATGCTTTAAGTAGCAACACAATATCTAGCCTTGTTTGATCACTTAATACCTTAAATAATTGCAACGGTTCCATATTTGCTCCTTTCTTTAAGAAATTCTAACGTACTCCCAGAATATAAATCTGTCAAACCATATATATTAGAATGGTTATTTTCTTAACCTCACATCATCAAATAAGCATATCCCGTTGACTTATATCAAATGAACCAACGTTAAATGAATCGATTCATCTCATTGGTGAGCGACTTCCTTGACTTAATAATCAACGAGGTGAGAATGCACTAATACTTTAATTTATTTTAATAATAATCTGATATTGGAAGGTTTATCATGAGCTATCGTATATTTGATTACTTGGTACCGAATGTTAACTTTTTTGGTCCTGGTGCTATCTCTGTTGTTGGCGAACGTTGCAAATTATTAGGCGGTAAAAAAGCCCTATTGGTGACAGATAAAGGCCTACGAGCGATAAAAGATGGTGCCGTAGATAAAACTATCAGTTATCTAAAAGAAGCGGGTATTGATGTTGCCGTATTTGATGGTACTGAACCTAATCCCAAAGACACGAATGTGCTTGAAGGCCTTGCAATGTTCCGCAAAGAACAATGCGACATGATAATTACAGTGGGAGGTGGCAGTCCACACGACTGTGGTAAAGGTATCGGTATTGCAGCCACTCATGAAGGTGACCTTTATAATTATGCCGGTATTGAAACACTAACAAACCCACTTCCACCGATTATTGCAGTGAATACAACTGCTGGTACAGCAAGTGAAGTCACTCGCCACTGTGTTCTGACCAATACAAAAACTAAAGTTAAATTTGTTATTGTGAGTTGGCGTAACCTCCCTTCTGTTTCTATTAACGATCCATTGCTGATGATTGGCAAACCCGCCGGACTGACTGCAGCAACAGGTATGGATGCGCTAACTCATGCGGTTGAAGCTTATATTTCTAAAGATGCTAACCCTGTCACTGATGCTTCAGCTATTCAAGCTATCCGTTTGATTTCTCGGAATTTACGCCAAGCCGTAGCCTTGGGGACAAACCTAAAAGCTCGTGAAAATATGGCTTATGCTTCTCTTTTAGCAGGAATGGCATTTAATAACGCTAACCTTGGTTACGTGCATGCAATGGCTCACCAATTAGGTGGCTTATATGATATGCCTCATGGTGTGGCCAATGCCGTATTACTCCCACATGTATTACGTTATAACCTGATCGCGAATCCAGAAAAATTTGCTGATATTGCTGAATTTATGGGGGAAAATGTCGCAGGTTTATCCGTCATGGATGCAGCTGAACGTGCTATTGCGGCTATCGCTCGCCTCTCTGCGGATATCGGTATTCCGCAACATTTAGGTGAGTTGGGTGTGAAAGAATCTGATTTCCCATATATGGCGGAAATGGCACTTAAAGACGGTAATGCATTCTCTAATCCTCGTAAAGGTAATGAAAAAGAGATCATTGAAATTTTCCGTCAAGCATTCTAATTTTTTAAAAGAAACACCAATAAACATTAACCCACTATAATGTGGGTTAATTTAAGAATTTTCTCTCCGTTGTTCCCGAATATTCCGATCCTAGTATAAATACGATAGGTTTATTTTTATATTGTCCTTTATATCGGAGTTTATAAAAATGAATATCACGTTAAAAAAGATTGGAACACTGTGTGTCGCTTCTGTTCTGCTTTTTTCACTTGCGGGCTGTTCTAGCATGACAAAACGCGACCGTAATACAGCAATTGGCGCTGGCGCAGGTGCTATCGGTGGTGCTATTTTAACAGATGGTAGCGCATTAGGTACCATTGGCGGTGGTGTCTTAGGTGGCGTTATTGGCCATCAAGTCGGTAAAAAATAACTGACATTGCCTTATTCAACTAGGCTGGGTTTTTCTCAATAAACCCAGTCTCCGAGTCGTTAATTGCCCTATCTTCCCCTTCTTATATTGCAGTTTAAAACAAAAATCTTATTTATTATTAAAGATAAAAATCTTTCATATAAGAAAACGAGCTGATTTTTAGCCTGATTTATCTCAAAGCCGCGTTTTAAACTTGACTCTTTCTAGTGATAGCCTTTTACTTTCAATTATTATAACTATTGAGGGGAAATTAAATGATTATTTTTATCACGGGTGCTTCTGCTGGCTTTGGTGAAGCCATTGCTCGTCATTTTATCAGCCATGGACATAAAGTTATTGGTACTGCTCGTCGTTTGGATAAACTTAATAGCTTACATAAAGAGCTAGGTGAACAATTTTATCCATTGCAGTTAGATGTTACTGATAAAAAAGCCGTTAGTGAGATTTTCAAGCAATTACCTGAAAAATGGCATGAAATTGATGTATTAGTCAATAATGCTGGCTTAGCCTTAGGTTTAAATACCGCTGATAAAGCAAGCCTTGATGACTGGGATACAATGATCGAGACAAACAATAAAGGTTTAGTTCATGTCACTCGTGCTATTCTTCCTTTTATGGTCGAAAGAAACAAAGGTCATGTTATTAATATCAGCTCAACAGCAGCGTCTTGGCCTTATCTAGGTGGTAATGTTTATGGCGCCACTAAAGCCTTTGTTAAGCAATTTAGTTTAGGATTACGTGCTGATCTCCAAGGTAAAAAAGTCCGCGTGACCGATATTGAGCCGGGACTGGTCGGTGGTACAGAATTTTCATTAATTCGTTTTAAAGGTGATAATGATAAAGTTGAACAGACTTATGCTAATGCAAATGCGTTAACACCTGAAGATGTGGCTGAAGCGGTATATTGGACAGCAACATTACCTGCTCATGTGAATATCAATACGCTAGAAATGATGCCAGTGAGTCAGTCATTTGCAGGGTTAAGTGTCCATCGTCAAAATTAAACACACTGAAAACACATTTTTTATTAAGGTATCAGCTATAATTATTAAGATATAATCGTCATTGAGAGTAATAGCTACATAACTTTAGAGGATAGCAACCATGATAAACACACTAACTAAGAAACAAGCCATCAGAACCATGATGTTCTCTTTATTTCTTGGTTTATCAGTGTCTTCTTTTTCTTCTGTTGCCGCTTCGACTAATGTAACCATTAATGGCGATGGCTATGACAATGTTTTAGATAAAGAACAAGCTCGACAAATGAAAGAAGATTGGGATCAAAAGCGTGAACTTCGTACCCAAATCAATCAGCGGGAAAAAATCGAATTTAATAAAGTAGATAAAGCCATTGATGAGCGAGATGCTTGTCTGAAAAGCACAAATATCTATGCATATTGGGAATCAGAAACGCGTCGTTGTTTAGACAGTAATACTGGTCGCCCTGTTAACCCGTAAGTAAATAGTGTAAAACAGTGATGTTTTTGCCCGCTAAAACAAGGAGAGAATAATATGAAAAAATATGTATTTGCTGTAATGACCGCACTGGTTGCGTTTGTACCTTTAGCTGCGAATGCAGGTTGTGATGAAGTCGTTGAGTCTATTCAACAAAAAATCATTAATAATGGTGTGCCAGCCGCTAACTTTACTTTAACTGTCGTTGAAAACGACCAAGTAGCACAAACAGAAGGTAAAGTTGTCGGAACTTGTGAAAATGATAGCAAGAAAATCATCTATACCCGTCATTAATCTATAGTTAATAAAATCTTGTGATTAAAAAAGGGCGCAATATTAGCGCCCTTTCTCTTTGTCACTATTTATCAACATGTTATCTAATTCATTCTATATTATTTAGCCTTAACTTTATGTGTCATTTTTATCATTAGCTATATTTGAGACTAAATCAGAAAAAACAAAAACACCCAATGAATTTACTCATCAGGCGCTTAAAAGTAACAAGTTTGGTATCGTTTAAAAACTGATAGCAATCCACTTGATTACTTATTTATCTTCTCTCTTAAGCAGGTACCGCGATTTCTAACTGACTTAAATCGAGGTAACAAGAGAGATCACGTTCTTCAGGACGTAACAAATACGGGATTTCACCAATCAACGGTGCAGGAATATGCTGAGACAGCCTTTCCACAATTTTCGCGTAATAAGGTAATCCTGGATTTATTCTGTTCGCAACCCAACCTACTAATTTTACACCATCATTAATAATAGATTGCGCAGTTAATATTGAGTGATTGACACAGCCTGGTTGAATACCAACAACCAAAACGACTGGGATTTGTTCTTTCACCACCCAATCAGAATAAAAGGTATTATCATCAAGTAAATAACGCCAACCACCATTACCCTCGATAACAACACACTCTGCTTTTTTACTTAAATTGTCGAGTTCATTTGAAATTTTATTAAAATCAATTTCATTTTCACTAATATAACAATTATCAAGCAAAATAGGATTAATTTCGTCGTAGCGAACTTCAACTGGCGATGAATTATGAATAATCATAGCATCACGATTACGTTCACCTTCAGCCGTTTCATGCAATTCTGTTGCAATAGGCTTATAACCCACTGCCGTTGACCCGCCACGATTTATTGACTGAAGAAGTGCTCGGGTTACAACAGTTTTACCCACGTTGGTATCTGTCCCCGTAACAAAAAAGCGTGTTAACATATAATTTACTTCCGTTATGACAGATAAATCAGGTTCATAAAAAATGACAGAGATTAGAGTTTAGGGTAACACTGTTTCTGGTGGCTTGAGATAGCTCAATTTTTTAGTTAATTGGTCGAAAATAGAGAATTCGTTAATGATCAATTGGGGTATTTACGCTTGCAAAACACTTCTGTTACGATTTTTTACACTTCATTTAGCCTTGCATCAATTCAATTAACAAAGAACCATTGTACAGGGCCTCTTTCACTAATGAGGCCGCTGGTAAAGTACCTTTGTTTCTTAATTCTGTTTCTTCAATAGTTAAAGACTGAGCATAACGTGGCATGACATGCTGTTGAATTTGGTTCAAGATCAAAGGAAAAAGAATAGATTTAGCGCGACAAAGCGGTGAACCTATTAATATTTTTTGTGGATTAAAGATATTAATCATCACAGCCAAAATAAAACCTAATCGCTGAGCGACTAAATTAACAATTTCTAGCGCTGATTTATCGCCAACTAATATTGCATCACACAATGTCTCAACAGTAATAGGATATTTGTTTAGCAACGAAGTGGGATCTTCTTGTGCTAATAATTGAGCTTTCTTAATTAATTGAGGTATAGCAATTTCGGTTTCTAAACATCCCTTCGCCCCACAATAGCAACTATTTTCAGAGTCGATGACTTTAGTGTGTCCAATTTCAACCGCACTGTGACTGTGAGAATGTAATGTTTTTCCATTGCTTATCACGCCAGCACCAACAATATCATCGATAACAATTTGTAGAACGTCTAAATTGTTTTTTGCCGCACCATATAAATATTCGGCCATTGTCCATGCGGTTACGCTGTGCTGTAAAAATACAGAGACACCTGTTTTTTCATGGATTTTATCAGCAAGTGGTATGTCTTTAATATCATAATAAGGCGAGCTATAAATAACACCACTAATGGGATCAACAATGGCATTCATTGTAATGCTAATGGCCGTCAGTCTTTCAACATGAGATTGATAACGTTCAAAGAATTTATCAATTGCAACTAAAAAGTGATTAAGAAAATCATCGCTATATTCTTTGGGAAAATCAAACGTATCTTCAGTAACCAGTTTGCTGTCTAATTCTCTTAAACTAAAAAGCAAATTACCTTTATTGACGCGGATACAGAGAAATTGCCAGCCCTGACTTTCTAATTTTAATCCAACTGCAGGTCTGCCACGAAATCCTACATCTGGAAACTCCGTTTCATGAATAAGATGCGCTTCAACTAATTCTCGCGTGATCTTAGTAATACTTGCTGGTGCAAGCTCTGCCTTTTTCGACAATGAAATACGCGAAATGGGACCATGTTCATCAATCAAACGAAAGACTGTGCCAAGATTAAATTGTTTTACGTGATCGATGTGGCTAGGTTGGTTCCCCATTGAATGCTTCCTTAATTAAAGAGCCATAATTAATTCGAGGCTCCAAATAATTCATTACCGATTATGTCGTCAATTTGTGATAATTGTACAATACTTACATAAAAATCGTGATCAAAAACACAGATAAATCAAGATTTTTGGTGATCTAGGATATTTTTTAGCAGTAATTGCGTTAATCGATTCGCCGCTGCGGGTATAGCACGTTTATTATGTGAAACTAACCAAACTTCAGAGAACGCTTGAGAATTGGCAAAATGTAGATAATGCACCCCATCAACTTTCATTCGCGTAAATGATTTTGTCACAATGGAAATACCAAGCCCAGCGGCAACTAATCCTAAAATCGTCATGGCTTCACCCGCTTCTTGTGCAATAGTTGGCGTAATTCCTGACAGACTAAGTAGTTGAATGATCTCATCATAAAGTGCTGTACCGACATCTCTTTCAAAGAAAACAAAAGGATATTGTCCAATATCGTGAATATTGACTCCCGTTTCTTTGTAAGCAAGCAGAGGATGCCCTTCATAAACCGCCAAAATAAAAGGCTCACGAAATAATAGCTGGTGGTGCAAATTTTCGGGTAATGTCGTGTTTCGCATGATCCCAAGATCAATACGCCCAGTCAGTAACGGTGATATCTGTTGTTTTGTATTCATTTGATGCATATGAATACCGACCTCTGGGTAATTTTCTCTAAACTGCCGCAAACTTAAGGTGACTAAATGCATAAAAGGCGTTGTTGAAGTAAAACCAATTGAAATCTCACCTAACTCACCCTTTTCCATTCTAGCGGCGCGCGTTGTGGCTGCGTTAACCTGCGCCATTATTTGATATGACTCTTTTAAAAACATTTGTCCTGCGGGTGTTAACGAAACAGAACGGTTAGTTCGTTCTAAGAGTCTAGCGCCGATTTCACTTTCAAGTGCTTGTATTTGTTGGCTCAGCGGTGGTTGCGAAATATTTAATCTTTCGGCTGCTTTGCCAAAGTGAAGCTCTTCTGCAACAGCAATAAAATAACGTAAATGCCTAAGTTCAATATTCATATTTTTCTCATATTATTATTGATACTTTAAAAGTCTTATTTCTAATAATTAATATATTAGACAAAAAAATCAAATATTTTTAACATTGACATAAATCAAATTTAAGTAATGGAAGTTTAATCAATATGGACACTCACGAAATAGACAGTAAAAGTATGAGCTTAGGCACTGATATTTCAGACAATACATCAAGTATAGAAAAGCCTGCTCATCGCCAATCTAATCCTAAACACTATATTCAGCGTGATGATGCACTGTACATAAAAGTGACAGTGTCATTTTTTATGGTCGGTTTAGCGACATTCGCTTTACTCTATTTTGTGCAACCCATATTGCCAGTGCTATCTAACGAATTTTCTATTAGTCCAGCAACCAGTAGTCTAGCGCTCTCACTTTCAACCGCTTTAATGGCATGTGGTTTATTAATCACCGGACCACTTTCAGACGCTTTTGGGCGTAAAAATGTTATGGTTATCGCACTGTTTTGTGCCGCATTTTTTACATTATTAAGTGCAACCATGAATAGCTGGACAGGTATTTTAATTACGCGAGCTTTAGTTGGACTGTCATTAAGTGGTGTTGCTGCGGTGGCAATGACTTATTTAAGCGAAGAGATCCATCCGGCCTACTTAGCTCTATCAATGGGGTTATATATTAGTGGCAACTCTATTGGTGGGATGAGTGGTCGTGTCATTACTGGGGTATTAAGTGATTATTATTCTTGGCGTCTATCTGTCGTTATTCTCGGTATTTTTGCCCTTTTTGCTGCGATTACTTTCTGGAAGATATTACCTGCTTCACAGCACTTTAGACCGACAGCATTAAAGCCTCGTAATCTTCTTATTACCACTAAATTGCATTTTAGAGATAAAGGGCTGCCTTTGTTATTTATTGAAGGTGGTTTATTAATGGGCGGTTTTGTTACTTTATTTAACTATATTGGCTATCGTTTATTAGATGCACCTTATTCATTAAGTCAAACCACAGTAGGGCTGATTTCTATCGTCTATTTAAGTGGTACTTATAGCGCATCTAAGGCGGGTTTATTAACCACTAAATACGGTTTAGGCAAGGTCTTTATTGCAGGCATTTCAATGATGTTAATTGGCATATTGATTACCTTAATTGAATCACTGCCCGTTATTTTTATTGGGATGCTTATCTTAACAACAGGTTTCTTTGCGGCACATGCTGTCGCAAGTAGTTGGGTTGGTCGTCGTGCAAAACGAGGACGAGCCCAAGCCTCTTCCCTTTATCTTTTTACTTACTACGCAGGCTCTAGTCTTGCAGGTACCGTAGGTGGATTATTCTGGGTGAGTTTCGGTTGGCTTGGTGTAGGATTATTTATCGCCATTTTAATGTTAACAGCCTTATTAATAGCATTACACTTAAACAAAGTTGCCCAATAAATTTATTGATAATGAATAAAGTGCAAAAGCAGATTAATACGGTTTAATGTTGTCGATTTTGCACTCCTTTCTTAAGGTATAAACTTATTCTTTAAGAAGGAACAATGATTATGTCTATTATAAAACTATCCTTTACTCTGTCATTTCTTTTTTTTACCTCTCTTACGAGTACGTTTGCAGAACACTGTCCACCAACAAAACCAGATTGTGATGTTACTCATGATCCATTAGCACGACAGAGTGAAAAACAGACCGTTTTTGATTTAAAAACCATCAAATAATCTCTTTTTAGGAAAAACACCATCCTAATATGCCCTTTTTACGGTATACTGTATAAATAAACAGTATACCGTATTTTTGGCATTTATCTCTATTAAGCAATGTATTTTCTTCTGAAGCTGATGTATTGTTTTAAATAAAGACTAATTGTATGTTGTAACTAAATAAGGATATGAAAGTGAACAAATATGATTTAATCGAGCAATTTAACCGTTGCTTTAAATTGTTAGAAACAGAGATTGAGGCTTTGTCGACTTCGCTTAGAAAGCTGACTTTATTACCTTCTGCTGTATTTGAATTACCCGATGTGAGTAAAGAAGAAGAACATGATGAAATTGCTTATGTTACAGTGTCACCAAGCTACAACGAAGATGCATTGAATCTTACCTTAAAACTTATTGCCAACCTGTTTATTTATGATAATGCCCCACATATCAGTAGTAAACGCGCTATTCGTTTACCTGGTGTGCTTTGCTTTAGTACCAATAACCAAACATTTAAATCTGTAAAAAAACAAGTTGAGCAAATTAATTTATTAAAAAAACAGCTTTCTGATATTGTTACTAAAGAGTCAGGTATATCGAAAGAAGAACGCTTTGATTTCGTCCATAATCAATTAAAAGGCTTAATTACGCTCAATGCTTATCGTACCCTCACCCTGCTATCTGATCCAGATACTGTTCGTTTTGGTTGGGCGAATAAGAATATTATTAAAAATTTAACGCGTAATGAGGTATTAGCTCAATTAGAAAAAAGCCGTGAGGCTAATCGTGCCGTTCCACCTTATACCAGTGAACAATGGGCTGAACGTCTGGACAAAGAGATCATCACCCTTTCCCAATTACCTGAAAATGCAAAATTAAAGATAAAGCGCCCCGTAAAAGTACAACCTATTGCGCGCGTTTGGTATTCAGAACTTCAAAAACAAGTGCAATATGCATGCCCCTTGCCTTTATTAGCTTTCTATATTGATAAAGAGAACGATTTTAAACCGATTATTGGCGAACTACCTGATTATGATGCCGATAACATTCAAATTCGCCATCGCCCTAAAGCTAAAAAGCTACAATTAATTATTCCAAGAATGCATTTGTATCTTGAAAAGTAGAGGATGTCTTATTTTTCAATAAGTTTAATTGAGCTTCCTTGAAGAATTTGCTGAAGATAATCATTAAGCTGAATAAAGTGATTGTCTTCAATATCTAAATAGATTGTTATTACCACATTGTTTTTTAATGTAAGGGTAATATTTTTTCGATCAAGAGTAATTTTTACGAGCGTATTAATGGCTTCAATATCAGATAAATGAGTCATTAAACCAATTGAATTATCTATATCTTCTTCATCAAATCTTGAAAGGATAATGAAATGATCAGGAGAAACTACATCATCCCCTATTCCAATAATGGTGACATCATCTTCGACATAGCAATTCACTTCTGTCGCTGTAAACCTAATTTCTTCAATCATTATTTTTCCTATAAGATCTAAAAATCCCGCCATGATAGCGGGATTTAATATCGGTTAAATAAGTGTGTTTAACACTTATTTTTTCATGCTACCAACCATATCTTCTGGACGTACCCAGCTATCGAATTCTTCCGATGTCAGGTAATTCAGTTTCAATGCAGATTCTTTTAGCGTTAAGCCTTCTTTATGCGCTTTCTTCGCAATTTCAGCGGCTTTATCGTAACCAATATGAGTATTTAACGCAGTAACTAACATTAATGATTCGTGCAGTAGTTTATTGATACGTTCACGGTTTGGCTCAATGCCAATTGCACAGTGCTCATTGAAACTACGCATACCATCAGCCAGTAAACGCACTGATTGTAAGAAATTATCAATGATCATTGGACGATAAACGTTCAGTTCAAAGTTACCCGATGCACCACCAATATTAATTGCAACATCATTACCCATTACTTGAGCACATAACATTGTTAATGCTTCACATTGTGTTGGGTTAACTTTGCCTGGCATGATTGAACTACCGGGTTCGTTTTCTGGGATCGAGATTTCACCAATACCACAACGAGGGCCAGAAGCTAACCAACGTACGTCATTAGCAATCTTCATTAATGATGCCGCTAAACCTTTTAATGCACCATGAGCATGAACTAATGCATCACAAGTTGCTAATGCTTCAAATTTATTAGGTGCTGTTACAAAAGGCTGACCTGATAATTCAGCGATGCGCTTAGCAACACGCACAGCATATTCTGGATGGGTATTTAATCCCGTACCTACTGCTGTACCACCTAGCGCTAATTCACAAACATGAGGAACTGAGTCATCGATATGTTTGATGCTATGTTCAAGCATAGCAGCCCAACCAGAGATCTCTTGGCCTAATGTCAGGGGTGTCGCATCTTGCAGGTGAGTACGACCAATTTTAACGATGTCATGGAAAGCTTCTGCTTTCTCTTTGAATACTTTCAGCAGTGATTTTAATTCTGGCAATAAATCCTGACGTAATGCAATAACAGCAGCGACATGCATGGCAGTTGGAAACACATCATTTGAACTTTGACTTTTATTAACATCATCATTCGGATGGATTTTGCGCTCCATGCCACGGATACCACCAAGTATCTCACTACCACGGTTAGCTAACACTTCATTCATATTCATGTTTGATTGAGTGCCAGAACCGGTCTGCCAGATTGCTAATGGGAATTCAGTTGGGTGTTTACCTGCAAGCACTTCGTCTGCAGCTGCGATAATTGCATCAGCACGCTCTTTGGGTAATAAACCTAAATCCATGTTAACACCTGCGGCTGCTTTCTTCGTGAGAGCAAGCGCATGGATAAGTGCAACAGGCATTTTTTCAACTGAAATACGGAAGTGTTCAAGAGAACGCTGCGTTTGAGCTCCCCATAACTGGTCAGCTGGTACTTCGATTTGTCCCATTGAGTCTTTTTCAATGCGAGTGGCTGCCATTTCAATCTCCTTAAGTACACAGAATAATTGATTAATTCCGAATCACTTTCTAGTAAATAACTCGGATACCAGTATCATGCCATAAACAGAATAATAAATATGAGAGCTAAAGCGAGCTTATGAAATTTATAACAGAATGAAATCTGTTGATTTTTTGGGAAAAGTACGATTAGCAATCTTATTTTATTGTCAATGTTATTATTTAAGCTTTCATATTTATATCCATACTTATTATGAGCCTTTATTATTCATCATAAATAGAATTACATCACAATTAAATATTGTCCAAATCGAAAAATGAGTAAAAAAAGAGAGTTTTAATGATTATTTGAATTATCTTATAAATCATATCCATTTTGCTTTAAACTCATTATGTTAGCGAGTAACTAAGTAAGTTCTGATTGCGATTTTATTCCACTAAATCTATATTTACAGTTAATATAGGTGGCGATGTATATATGTGGATTATCTATATTTAAATTTAGTAAAATTTATCACCAATTTATCGGGTTGTTTAAGGGTTACAAAACAGCCTTTATAACGTACATCGCCAGATGTACACAGAGGATGGACTAGAATTATGAAGAAATCGCTTGTCGCTGTTGGTGTTATCGTCGCACTAGGTGTTGTTTGGACTGGTGCGTCGTGGTACATGGGCAGCAAAATTGAAAGTCGCTTACAGGAAGAAACGAAACTAGCAAATGTCCAACTAGCGCAACTTGCTAAAAATGCACAATTTGGCGCTGATATTAAACTTGAAATTCGTGACTATAAAAAAGGGGTATTCACCTCTAATGCAGACTTTGCTGTCGTGATTTCAAAAGATGCTAGTGAAATTGTTGAAGACCAGGATAAAAAAGTAGAAGAGATTATCTTCACTACTGATATTGATCACGGTCCATTCCCTCTTTCTGATTTGGCTAGATTTAATTTAGTACCAAAATTAGCGGCCATGAATAATACGTTGGTCAACAATGATACAACTAAAGAATTATTCAAGCTGACTAAAGATAAATCTCTTTTTAATATCCATACATCTTTAGCTTTTGATGGTGCAGTATCAGGTGAAGCTAAACTAAATCCTATCGATTTCGCTGAAAACGGTGGCACAGTTAAAACAACACCATTAACAATTGAATTCTCATCAGATAAAACTGCAACCAACTTCACTACCGCCGTAAAAGGTGATCAAGTTGTTGTCACTAAAGATGGTGAAGAAACTTTCACAATTAAAAATATTGCAGGTTCTGTTGCTGGAACTAAAGTTAACAACGATCAATATTTATTTAATGAGCAGTTATTAAGTTTTGCTGAAATTACACATACCAGCAAAGAAAAAGCATCGGATTTCTCACTGAAAGATTTTTCTCTGACAACCAAAAGTGATATCAAAGATAAGCTTTTTAACATTTCTCAAACTTATTACTTTAAGTCACTGAATGTTGCAGGACTAGAATTTGGTGCTGGTAAATTTGGCTATTCAATTGATAAAGCTGATCCAGATGCAATGTTGTTATTAACCAAAGTTTATAACAACTCATTATTGCCATGGAATAAAAATCATTTCGACAATTCTGAAATGGTTGAACAAGCCGTTCGTGATGTTCTAGAAAAAGGCTTAGTTTTCCGTATTGATGAAGCTTCTTTAACCAATAAAAGTGGTGCAAGTAAGTTAACCTTTAACTTAGACTTAAATGCTTTTAACGTTAAAACATTAGAAAACCAAGAGAAATCACCAGCAGAGTTATTTAACTATCTGTTTAAAAACATCGATTTCAATATTGATTTATCTCTTCCAATGTTAGCTGAATTCCGTAACACCACTCAATATCTTGATGCTGCTCGTTACCAAGAAACCGCATTGACAGATGAAGAGAAAAAAGAGATCGAAGCAGCAACAGCAACAGATATTGAACAATTAAAAACTGAATTACAGCAAAATATCAACCAAATTTCTCAAGATGAGAAAGATGCATTACCTCTGATGCTACTTGCACAAGATGGTAAAGCATTAAGCATGAAACTGAACTATGCGGCAGATAAATTTACCATGAATGGTAAAACTTATACTTTTGATGAGTTTATGGAAGTAACCCAAGCTCCACAAATGTTAGGTTTAGCAGCTATGTTATTCGGTATGGGCGCATCATCTTATGATTACGATGATTCTGATTATTCAGAAGAAGGTTATCAAGAAGAAATGACAGAAGATCCAGCCATTATCGAAGAACAAGATATTTTAATTCCTGAGCAACCTGAACAAGCTCAATAATTAACTTTTTGTTAGAACGGTCAGTCGTTAAAACAATAAATACCCCATTTGTGAATAACATAATGGGGTATTTTTTTAACATCGTGTTTTAATTAACAATCGCGATCTTTAGCTGGAATATGGTGATTACTCCATTCCTCTTTACAACAAGAATCAATAGTTTTATTAATTATTCCCGCAAGAGTATTTACGGTTGAAATAATAGAAGTGAGTTGTGCGCAGATCTGACTACAGTTAGATGTTTTTTCATCCGGCTTAGGAATATTCAGTAACGTCAAGCTATCGCAGAGTATTTCTTGTAATACTAATGAGAACTGTGCAATGCCTGTAGTATAGATATATGAACGTCCTCCTGTCTGTTTTGCTAAGCGCTCATATTCTTTTGTAATACTATCTCTATCAGCAATACTTGGGAAACGATCTAAATTCGTTATCTTATCGTCAGGTGTTCCTTGATAGGTATAGACTTTAACTTTTTCGTTCTGAGCTACAGAGATAGCTTCATCATTCTTTCTAACTGCATCATTTGTAAGAACACCACCTCCTCCTTCCATCCCTTCATCACCCAACACAAAAATAGCGCGACGAGCACCGTCACGCCAATCAAAATACTTACTTAAATCAATCACTGCACGACACAAATCCTCTTTATTGCCCGCATGATCACGCCCATCAGCCTCTTTAAAGGGTTTTCTTGCCTGTAAACGATTTTCAGGAACCCCTAGTGCTTTTAAATAGTCACTAGCTGATTGATCAAATTTAGTATCATCCCATGTACCTTCTATACCTAAAAAGGTCACTCTCAGTTTTGATGGACATTTTTCAAGTGCAGCTTGTATTGCATCATCCACTTCTTTACTTAAATCTGACGATTCATCAGACATTGAACCGCTGGTATCAATCACGACAACTAAATCTAACGCAATCATACCATCACCAGTAACGACTTGTGATCCATAAGTAAGATTATTTGAGGATGAAGGTGGAAGTATTTGGGACATTAATTGGTCTTTTATTTTATTATTTTTATTTTCAAAACTAAAATCAGAATTCTCATTCATATTTATTTTCCTTAACTTTAAATAAATAGAGATCTATTAAAAAATCATTGTGTAAACAATTATATTCAGCTAAATACATCTAGTTCACAGCAACCTATTATGGCAATAATCACCTATCATTTAATCCTTATTTAATAAAAGAGATGTTCTATTTTTTAGTTCCATTTTATTTTCTATAAATAAACTCAAATATAAATTAACTTTATTATTTTTATAGAAATAATTTTTTATTCTTTGTCTAAAAATCATCTCAAACCAATATAAACAGCAATTTATCAAATAAAATCATGATCAAATAATATTTCAGCCGTTTTTACACCGCTTTCACTTAACACTATCAATATAGCTGATAAGAGATTTCAATTATAATGATAAATCTTTTCCAAATTAATATTTAATGTATCAATTTACCTGATAATACACGTCAATTAGATTGAATATTGTAGCTAATAAATAAACACCTCTTTTTTCTATTTTTTATTTTTTAACTTAAAATTAAGAAAAAACTGTATTTTTAGTTTTAAAAATAACCAATTTAAGTTTATTTATTAGTGAATAAAATAAAAATCAGTCATAATAATCTGCAACTCATTTATATTTACCCAATTATAAGAAAATCACTATAAACGATAGATTTTCATTATTTCTATTAAAAAGGAAAATAACACGTGATTGACACACAGTTGCCTTTAACCGATTTACATCGTCATTTAGATGGTAATATCCGTCCACAAACTATTTTAGATTTAGCAAAACAACACAATATTGCACTCCCTGCTTATGAGTTAGAAGCTTTGCGTCCTCATGTGCAAATTACAAAAAATGAGCCAAGTCTTGTGAGCTTCTTACAAAAATTAGATTGGGGAGTGGCGGTTTTAGCAGACTTAGATGCGTGTCATCGTGTTGCTTATGAAAACGTGGTGGATGTGGTTAATGCGGGTATTGATTACGCTGAACTGCGATTCTCTCCTTATTATATGGCAATGAAACACCAGTTGCCTGTTGAAGGTGTCGTGGAAGCCATTGTTGATGGTGTGCAAAGCGCACTGCAATCACATGATGTAGATATTCGTTTAATCGGTATTTTAAGCCGTACTTTTGGTGAAGATGCTTGCCAACAAGAATTAAATGGATTGTTGAAACATCAAGATAAAATTACTGCGCTTGATTTAGCGGGTGATGAATTAGGTTTTCCGGGTCACTTATTCCAATCTCATTTTAATCGTGCTCGTGACACAGGCTGGAATATTACTGTTCATGCCGGTGAAGCGGCGGGTGCTGAAAGTATCTGGCACGCAATTAAAGAATTAGGCGCAAGTCGTATCGGTCATGGTGTTAAGGCTATTGAAGATCCTCGTCTAATGGATTATCTCGCAGAGCATCAAATTGGTATTGAATCTTGCTTAACCTCAAATATTCAAACCAGTACGATCAATTCATTAGCAGAACATCCTCTAAAAACCTTCTTAGAGCATGGCATTATTGCATCGCTTAATACCGATGATCCTGCTGTTGAAGGCATTGAATTAAAGCACGAATATAACGTTGCAGCACCGGCTGCTGGATTAACACCAGAGCAAATTCGCCAAACTCAAATTAATGGTTTAAAAATGGCGTTTATTAGCCAAGCAGAACGTGAAGCATTAATTAAAAAAGCCAGTCAACGTTAATATAAAATAGTTTAATAGAAAAGCATCTGTCTTAAACTGCCCCCTGTTTATTGAACAGTTTAAATTAGAGAGATGCTTTTTCAATTAACTACCGTTTATTTTCATATTATCTTTAAATTTACTACCATCAGCATAAATTTATTTTTTTTCTGTCACTTTATTTTGATTAGCGTAGCGCTGTGCTAATACCGCACAAACCATTAATTGGATCTGATGGAATATCATTAGTGGTAATAACATTACTCCAACAGTCGCAGCAGGAAATAATACATTCGCCATGGGTACACCATTTGCTAAGCTCTTTTTAGAGCCACAAAAAACAATGGTAATTTCATCTTCTTTATTAAAACCAAGCAACCTTGCACTGTACACATTCACAAAAATCACAATCGCTAACAAAATACAACTTACTACTGCAATCGTTAATAGCGACCAACCATCAATTTTATGCCAGATCCCTTCAACAACTGCCTCACTAAATGCCACATAAACCACCAGCAAAATAGACGAGCGATCCGTTCTATTAACTAATTTTTTATGATTATCAACCCAACGACCAATCAAAGGGCGAGATAAATGGCCAATAATAAAAGGCACCATTAATTGCAGTAAAATAGATTGAATAGCACCGACAGTATCAAAGTCACTCGCAGAGCCTTGCGTTTGCATTAAAAAACCGACTAATACCGGTGAAAGAAAAACACCAAGAATACTGGATGCAGATGCACTACAAATAGCCGCAGCGACATTTCCCCCAGCCACAGAAGTAAAGGCAATCGCAGATTGCACTGTCGCAGGTAACGCACAAAGATATAAAAAACCCATATAGACAGTTGGTGACATCCATTCAGGCACAATCACTTGTAATCCAAGACCCAAAATAGGGAAAAGAATAAAAGTACTGGCAAATACAGTAAGATGTAAACGCCAATGCCCAAGCCCTGCCAATATCGCTTCTCGAGAAAGCTTTGCGCCATGCAAAAAGAACAGCAGTGCTATCGCGCCGGTCGTAAGATATTGGAATAGGACTTTAATATCGCCTTGTGCGGGTAGTAGCGTTGCTAGTGTCACCACACAAATCATTATCATGAGAAAAGGATCGAGTTTTAATTTTTGCCACCAAGACATTAGATTTAGCGCTCCCTTTAGCTTATAGCGTAATAGTTTGTTTTAAACGATTTGAAATTTCGCCAGCTTCAATCAAACGCATAATGGCTGTTGCTTGTATTGGCGTAACGGGATTGTCTTCACCCAATGTAATTGCACGATAAATTTGTTGATAGTAAGCGGGATAATCACCAGAAAGTGTAGTTAGTGTCGTTGTCTCTAATTCACCAGACTCTGATAGTATTGTTAATTCACCATCACTATGATCCATTCCCCAATTATAAGTTTGATTAGGAAGATAACCGGCTTTTAAGGCATCTTCTTGGGTATCTAAACCATATTTAACATAACTTCCTTTTGTTCCATGAATGGCAAAAATAGGTGTTGGAGATGCGACGAGCATAGAAGCGTGAAGAACAACTCTAAGATTGTCATATTCTAATAATGCATGAAAATAATCGGCATTTTTTGCATTAGGACGTAATTGAGCAATATCTGCAGTAATTGCTTTAGGCTCACCAAATAGGCAAACAGCTTGATCAAGAACATGGGGCGCTAAATCATACCAAAGCCCGCCCCCCATTCCGGCATCTTCTCGCCAACGTTGACGCACGGTTGGGCGAAACCGATCAAAATGCGCTTCATAGGCACTAATCTCACCGAGTGTTTTATCTGCTAAAAGTTTTTTAACTGTTAAGAAACCGGAGTCCCAACGGCGATTATGAAAGACAGACAGAAGTTTACCAGCATCGGTTGCTTGCTGAGTCAATTTTTCAGCTTCTTCCAGTGTCAGTGTAAACGGTTTATCCACAATGACATGTTTACCTTTTTTCAGGGCCTGTGAAGCCAGTGAATAGTGAGTATTATTCGGTGTAGGGATAATGATTAAATCTATTGAGGGATCATTAATAAGTGCTTGAGGATCTGCATAAACCGTAATCTGAGGAAAATCTTGTCTGACTTTATTTTCATCAGAACTTGAAATTGCACTAAGATTTAAGCCATCGGTTGTTGTTATTAGCGGTGCATGAAAAGTTTTACTTGCATAGCCATACCCGATAATTCCAACATTGAGTTTAATTGCCATAACCCTATCCTATTTTTATATGCTTTTTTTATTAACAAAAATCACTTTCACTTTTGTAGTTAAATAAATAATAACAAAGTTTGTGATAATATCCCGTTTAGTTCTATACATACGAGTAGGAATAATTAATTAATGAAATTTGATCTCAAAGCAAACACGCAGAATAACCTTTCAGGAAAAGCGCCTATTACCGGGTGGTTGCTTGCGCCATTGGCTTATATGATCTTGTCAGTTATTGGTTCTGGGTTGATGTCTGTTCTCTATATTATTAAATATTTTTCAGATTTTTCGATCCTCCACCAGCTTCCTTTTCATTTGATATCAAGCTGGTATCTTTCCGCGTTAACAACATGGGTAATGTTTAGCTTTACACTTTATCTACTAAGACAATTTTTTTATCGTGCTAAAAACTTTCCGCGCCTATTTGTTTTTTGGTTGCTTATCAACTTACTATTAGCAATTAAGAGCTTTGGCTTTGCGCCCGTAGATGACCAAACAGCATTACAATCCCTTCTATGGTCTGTTTTCTCGACTGTCTGCTTTGTGCCCTATATCAAGTACTCTAAACGTGTGCGTGAAACTTTCACACAAGTTCGATAACTTCGCGTCTTTACCCTTGATATTATATACACTTATTTAGCCTCTTTATTTCAGGAGGCTTTTTGTTTCTCTGTTTAACAATTTTGGCATAACAATGACTGATTACTTGCTTCTATTCGTCGGCACCGTATTGGTGAATAACTTTGTACTCGTCAAATTCCTAGGTTTATGCCCATTTATGGGTGTATCAAAAAAATTAGAAACCGCGATTGGAATGGGATTTGCGACGACCTTTGTTATGACTCTCGCCTCGATTAGCTCTTGGCTGATGGATAATTTTATTTTAGTTCCTTTGGACTTACTTTATTTACGCACACTGAGCTTTATTTTAGTTATTGCAGTAGTTGTACAATTCACTGAAATGGTCGTAAGAAAAACAAGCCCGACACTCTATCGTTTGTTGGGGATCTTCTTACCTTTAATTACCACAAACTGTGCTGTCTTAGGCGTTGCGTTATTAAATATCAATCAAGCACACACGTTTATGCAGTCGGCTGTTTATGGTTTTGGTGCAGCAGTAGGTTTTTCTCTTGTGATGGTATTATTTGCCGCTATTAGAGAAAGATTAGCAGTGGCAAATGTCCCTGCGCCATTTAAAGGTGCTTCAATTGGTTTAATTACCGCAGGTTTAATGTCTCTCGCCTTTATGGGTTTTAGTGGTTTGGTGAAACTGTAATGAATTCTTTATGGATAGCAATTGGCGTACTCGGTGCGCTAGGTCTTATCTTTGGGCTAATTTTGGGATATTCCGCTCGCCGTTTCAAAGTGGAAGAAGATCCTATTGTTGAAAAAATTGACGCGATATTACCGCAAAGCCAATGCGGACAATGTGGTCATCCGGGGTGTCGCCCTTATGCCGACGCGGTTGCAAACAATGGTGAAATGATTAACCGTTGTGCACCGGGCGGCGAACAGGTGATGTTAAAAATCGCAGAATTGATGGGTGTTGATCCTCAACCGCTTGATGGTGACGAAGAAGCGTTAAATCCAATTAGAAAAGTCGCCTTAATTGATGAAGATAATTGCATAGGATGCACTAAGTGTATTCAAGCGTGCCCTGTTGATGCCATTGTCGGTGCAACGCGCGCAATGCATACGGTTATTGAAGACTTATGTACTGGATGTGACTTATGCGTTCCTCCTTGCCCTACTGACTGTATTACCTTAGTGCCCGTCAAAGTAACAACCTCAAATTGGAAATGGGATTTAAATACCATCCCAGTAAAAAACATTCCAGCAGAGCCGGAAGAAACACCTGAAGATGAACCGTCATTAAAGACGGAGGATAACGCTCATGTTTAATCTCTTTTCGTTATTTAAAAAAGATAAAATCTGGGATTTTAAAGGTGGTATTCATCCTCCTGAAATGAAATTGCAGTCAAGTCGTACACCAATGCGTATAGCGCAATTACCTGATGAAGTCATTATTCCTATTCATCAGCACTTAGGTGTACCGGGTCAACTTTGTGTCAATGTAGGCGAACATGTATTAAAAGGTCAACCGTTAACAAGAGGGGTTGGCAGGACATTACCGGTACATGCCTCTATCTCTGGTATAGTTACAGCAATAGAACCTTTTCCAAGTACTCACCCTTCTGGGTTACCTGAAATTGCAGTAAGAATTCAATCTGACGGTAAAGATGAGTGGCGTGAACAATTCCCTCTTGTGGATTATCAATCACAAAGTAAAGAGGTTTTACTCACTCGTATTCATGAAGCGGGTATAGCGGGATTAGGTGGAGCTGGATTTCCAACAGCCACAAAATTAAAAGGTGGTGGCGATCTCATTAAAACACTTATCATCAATGCAGCAGAATGTGAGCCATATATTACTGCCGACGATCGCTTAATGCAGGAGCATGCTGATGAAGTGATTGCAGGGTGTCAGATCTTAATTCACCTTCTCTCTCCCGATGAAGTGTTAATTGGTATTGAAGATAACAAGCCTGAAGCCATCGAGTCATTAAAACATGCCTTAAGTGCAGTACCTGATGAAAAACGTATTTTCATTCGTGTTATCCCAACAAAATACCCATCAGGTGGTGCGAAACAACTCACCAAAATCTTAACAGGCAAAGAAGTGCCATCAGGTGGTCGTTCATCTGATATTGGTGTTTTGATGCAAAACGTCGGTACTGTTGTTGCCATCAAACGTGCCATTATTGATGATGAGCCTTTAATTGAGCGTGTTGTCACGGTCACTGGTAATGGTGCTAAAACACCAGGTAACTTTTGGGCGCGTTTAGGTACCCCTATTTATTCATTGCTAAAACAAGCGGGATTTGTTGCTGGCTCTGAACAAATGGTGATTATGGGGGGGCCATTAATGGGCTTTACCTTACCCGACTTAAATGCCCCTGTAGTTAAGATAACCAACTGTCTACTTATCCCTTCAGTTGAAGAGATGGATACAGATAACCTTGAAGAAGCCTGTATCCGTTGTGGTCATTGTGTTGATGCTTGCCCTAGTGGCTTATTACCGCAACAACTTTACTGGTTTAGTAAAGGTAAAGAGCATGAGAAGGCACAACAACATAATTTATTTGATTGTATTGAATGTGGTGCTTGTGCATTTGTTTGCCCAAGTAATATTCCGTTAGTTCAATACTATCGCCAAGAAAAGGCTGAAATTCGTGAAATTGATGCGGAAGCCAAACGAGCAGCTGAAGCTAAAGCGCGTTTTGAAGCCAAAAAATTACGTATGGAGCGTGAAAAACTTGAGCGTGAAGCAAGGCATCAACGTGCGGCAGTTAAACTTGATGATAAAGAACACAGTGAAGTTCAATCAGCACTTTCTCGTGTAAAAACGAAACAAAGTATCGGGAAAATTATTTCTGTTAAAGCGGGAGAAGAGCCGGATAACGCAGCCGCTATTGCCGCACGTAAAAAACGTAAAGAAGAAGTTAGAGCAAAACAAGCGGCTAAAATAGCACAGCAAAAGGCACTAGAAACCTCAAGTGAGAGTATAACGAGTAAGAGTGAAGATGCTGATCCACGTAAAGCTGCCGTTGCCGCTGCATTGGCTCGTGTGAAAGCAAAGAAAGCACAGCAAGTTTCCCAAACAACGCCAGCCGTTGAAGCGCCTGTTGAAAGCGCTAAAGCCGAAGATGTCGATCCACGTAAAGCTGCTGTTGCCGCCGCTATTGCCAGAGTAAAAGCGAAAAAAGAAGCCGAACAAGCCTCTCAAGCAATGCCAGCCGTTGAAGCGCCTGTTGAAAGCGCTAAAGCCGAAGATGTCGATCCACGTAAAGCTGCCGTTGCCGCTGCTATTGCTAGAGTAAAAGCGAAAAAAGAAGCCGAACAAGCCTCTCAAGCAACGCCAGCCGTTGAAGCGCCTGTTGAAAACGCTGAAGCCGAAGATGTCGATCCACGTAAAGCTGCCGTTGCCGCTGCTATTGCCAGAGTAAAAGCGAAAAAAGAAGCCGAACAAGCCTCTCAAGCAACGCCAGCCGTTGAAGCGCCTGTTGAAAGCGCTAAAGCCGAAGATGTCGATCCACGTAAAGCTGCCGTTGCCGCCGCTATTGCCAGAGTAAAAGCAAAAAAAGAAGCCGAACAACGTCGAGCTAAAGAAGAAGTTACCTTGGATTAATCACAGATGAAATTTAGACCGATACAAAATAACAACAGTAAATTAAAAATTTCGAGTTCCCCTTTTACGCATAATCAGCAATCCACCAGCCAAGTTATGCTATGGGTAACATTAGCAGCACTGCCGGGGATCTTAAGCCAGATCTATTTCTTTGGCTTAGGCACTATTTACCAAATTGTGTTAGCTATTATTGTGGCGCTTGTCACTGAAACACTCTGCGTAAAGCTTAAAAAAGAAGATCCTTTACTTTATCTGAAAGACAATTCAGCACTACTGACAGGCGTATTACTCGCCATTAGCATTCCACCTTTAGCGCCTTGGTGGATCATTGTTTTAGGCACTTTTGTTGCGATTGTTATCGCAAAACATATTTATGGCGGTTTAGGGCAAAATCCATTTAACCCTGCAATGGTAGGGTATGTAGTTTTACTGATCTCATTCCCAGTACAAATGACATCGTGGATGCCTCCTGTTGAATTACAAGCAGTTTCTTACAATGTCATGGACAGCTTAAGTATCTTCTTTACAGGTCATACCTCATCAGGTTTAACGCTTGAAGATTTGAGACGCTCTGTTGATGGCATTACACAAGCAACACCTCTAGATAGTTTTAAAACAGGCTTACTCACACATTCTATTGATGAAGTCTTAGCGACACCTATTTTACAAGGTGAATTTGCCGGCATTGGGTGGCAATGGGTGAATGTCGCTTATTTAATTGGTGGATTAGTTCTACTTTATAAACGCATTATTAGCTGGCATATCCCTGTTGCGATGATTTCTGTATTAGCGCTTTGTTCGGTTATTAGCTGGGGTATCGACCCTACTCGTTACTCACAACCGTTATTACAGATTTTCTCTGGAGCGACAATGTTAGGTGCATTTTTTATTGCTACTGATCCTGTTAGCGCCTCAACAACACCTAAAGGTCGTTTAATTTATGCGGGAATGATTGGTTTATTAGTTTGGGTTATACGTGTTTATGGCGGATACCCAGATGCCGTTGCCTTCTCTGTATTACTAGCCAATATTGCTGTACCTCTTATTGATAGCTATACACGCCCTCGTGTTTATGGCCATTAATTGCTAAGGAGAAAATGATGATCGAAATCTTAAAACGCCATGGACTCACATTAGCTATCTTTGCAGCTTGTACTACGGGTTTAACCGCTGTGGTATACCACTTAACCGCAAACACCATTGCAGAACAAATGGCTATAGAAAAACAGAAATTATTGGATCAGGTGATCCCTCAAGCAATGTATGACAATGAGCTTTCTAAAGATTGTTATCTACTTACGGCCCCTGAATTGGGAAATTCAAAACCTCATAAACTTTATGTTGCGCGTTTAGAAGGTAAACCTGTTGCAGCAGCCTTAGAATCTACCGCCCCAGATGGTTATTCAGGTGCAATTGAGCTTCTTGTTGGCGCTGACTTTAAAGGCAACGTGCTAGGGGTTCGTGTAACCGCACATAACGAAACGCCTGGTCTGGGTGATAAAATTGAGACACGCATTTCCGATTGGATCACAACGCTAAGTAATAAATTCATTTCCAGTGAAAACGATCCACACTGGGCAGTAAAAAAAGATGGCGGAGATTTTGATCAATTTACAGGTGCGACAATCACCCCCCGCGCTGTCGTTAACTCATCAAAACGCACAGCATGGCTAATACAATCATTACCAGAGAAACTCGATACACTCTCTGTCTGTGAGGCGAATTAATATGAACTCCATCAAAACGCTCTTTGCCCAAGGGTTATGGACAAACAACTCAGCCTTAGTGCAATTACTTGGTCTATGCCCTTTGCTGGCGGTTTCCTCCACAGCAACAAACGCCTTAGGCTTAGGTATTGCGACAACATTAGTGCTATTTTGCACCAATGTGGCTGTTTCTAGCTTACGTCGTTGGGTTCCCTCTGAAATTCGTATCCCAATTTATGTTATGATAATTGCGTCTGTCGTCAGTGCTGTGCAATTACTGATCAACGCATACGCCTACGGTTTATACCAATCGTTGGGGATCTTTATTCCATTAATAGTCACCAACTGTATTGTTATTGGCCGTGCTGAAGCCTTCGCTGCTAAAAATGAAGTCTTTCCTTCTGCCATTGATGGTTTAGCAATGGGATTAGGGGCAACAGCCGCACTCTTTGTGTTAGGCGCGATCCGTGAAATTTTAGGTAACGGAACATTATTTGACGGTGCAGATTTATTGTTAGGCGAATGGGCTCAAGTATTAAGAGTTGAGATAATACATTTAGACTCACCCTTCTTACTCGCCATTTTGCCACCAGGTGCTTTTATCGGCTTAGGCTTTATGTTGGCAGCAAAATACCTTATCGATGAAAGACAGAAAAAGCGCAGCGCTTTGACAACGAAAACTTACGAAAAAGAGCAAGGCTGTGGTAGTCATATCGTTAAAAATTAATTTGTGAGCATAATGAATCAAGCAAAACGTATTGAAATTCTAACTCGGTTGCGTGATAACAATCCGCAACCTACGACAGAGCTAAAATTTGACTCTCCGTTTGAACTATTGATCTCCGTGTTACTCTCTGCACAAGCGACCGATGTGAGTGTCAATAAGGCAACTGCTAAACTTTATCCAGTTGCCAATACACCACAAGCGATACTCAATTTAGGGGTGGATGGTCTTAAAGAATATATTAAAACCATTGGCCTCTATAATACTAAAGCTGAAAATGTGATTAAGACCTGTCAAATCTTAGTCGATAAACATAACAGTGAAGTTCCTGAAAACAGAGAAGCCCTAGAAGCCTTACCTGGTGTTGGTCGTAAAACAGCAAATGTCGTTTTAAACACAGCATTTGGTTGGCCAACCATTGCTGTCGATACACATATCTTTAGAGTAAGTAATCGCACAGGTTTCGCCCCCGGTAAAAATGTCAATGAAGTAGAACAAAAACTGTTAAAGGTTGTTCCGGCAGAATTTAAAGTTGATTGTCACCATTGGCTTATTCTTCATGGTCGTTATACCTGTATTGCACGAAAACCACGGTGTGGCTCTTGTATTATTGAAGATCTGTGTGAATTTAAAGAAAAAACAGATCCTGAATAATTTTTTACCGATTTGTCTGTTTTTCTGATGCAATATTACTTGCGTCACTACATACAATCGAATAAAACTATTGCCCACTTTTTATTATTAAAACTGCCGACTTTCCGGAAAAATATGTTTCAAGACAATCCGCTGCTTGCACAGCTAAAACAGCAACTCCATGCCCAGACACCGCGCGTGGAAGGCCTTGTAAAGGGAACAGATAAAGGCTTTGGCTTCCTTGAAGTTGATGGTCAGAAAAGCTATTTTATTCCCCCTCCGCAAATGAAAAAAGTGATGCACGGCGACCGAGTTATTGCTGCCGTTCATACAAACGGTGATAAAGAATCGGTTGAACCCGAAGAATTAGTCGAACCTTTCTTAACACGTTTTGTCGGCCGTATTCAGAAAAAAGAAGGTGATAACCGTCTGTGGATAATCCCAGACCATCCTCTTTTAAA
Organism: Proteus penneri; assembly: GCF_022369495.1. Lineage (NCBI taxonomy): Bacteria > Pseudomonadati > Pseudomonadota > Gammaproteobacteria > Enterobacterales > Morganellaceae > Proteus > Proteus penneri. The sequence continues at coordinate 1,346,477 of NZ_CP059690.1, read as the reverse complement.
AGATGTGATCCCTTGCCGTCCAGCTCAAGGTTTAACGCATAGCTTTGTGGATCAAGATTGGGCAGTTGCCGTAATGCGTCGCCACCCACTGAATAAAGGTGATAAAGGTTTTCAAGCAGAAATAACTGACTATATTACGGATAAAGATGATCACTTCGCGCCTTGGTGGGTGACCTTAATGCGTCATCAACTTGAACGTGATGCCCCTGAAATGGGTGACGAAGCGCTAACATTACATGACGCATTACCTCGCGAAGATCTGACTTCTCTCTCCTTTGTCACTATTGATAGTGCCTCAACAGAAGATATGGATGACGCGCTCTTTATTCGTAAAGAAGATAACGGCCAATTAACACTATTTATCGCAATCGCCGATCCTACGGCTTATATTCTGCCAAATAGCGAATTAGATAAAATTGCGGCACAACGCGCGCTGACTAATTATCTGCCTGGCTTTAATATCCCAATGTTACCTCGTGAGCTATCTGATAACATTTGCTCATTACGTCCTAATGAAAAGCGCCCAGCATTAGTCTGCCAAGTCAGCATTGCACAAGATGGTGCATTACATGAAGACATTCACTTCTATTCTGCATGGGTAGAATCAAAAGCTAAACTGGTTTATGACAACATTTCAGATTGGCTTGAAGGTGAAAACTCACAATGGCAACCTGAAAATGAAATGGTTCATGAGCAAGTGATGTTATTAAAAGAGATGTGTGAAAAACGTCATGAATGGCGTGAAAAACATGCTCTAGTCTTTAAAGAACGTCCTGATTACCGTTTTATTCTTGATGAAGGCGGTAATGTTTTAGATATCGTTGCAGAAAAACGTCGTATCGCAAACCGCATTGTCGAAGAAGCAATGATCACAGCCAATATCTGTGCAGCTAAAGTGCTGGCGAAAAACTTAGGCTTTGGTGTTTATAACGTTCATACTGGTTTTGATCCACTCTATATCGATCAAGTTGTACAGACCTTAAAAGATAACGGTATTGAAACAACATCTGAACGTTTATTAACGCTTGAAGGCTTCTGCCAATTACGTCGTGAACTTGATAACCAACCGAATCAATTCCTTGATAGTCGTATTCGTCGTTACCAAAACTTTGCTGAAATCAAATCAGAGCCAGGCCCACACTTTGGTTTAGGTTTAGAAGCTTATGCAACATGGACTTCACCAATTCGTAAATACAGTGATATTTTAAATCACCGTTTACTCAAAGCGATTATCAGCAAAGAACCCGCTGAAAAGCCACAAGAAGAAGATGGTATTCGTATTGCAGAACGCCGTCGTGCTAATCGTATGGCTGAGCGTGATGTGGGTGATTGGTTATATGCACGTTTCTTAAAACCTTTTGCTGGTACTGAAACATCATTTAATGCAGAAATTATTGATATTACGCGTGGTGGTGTTCGTGTCCGTTTAGTTGAAAATGGTGCGGTCGCCTTTATTCCGGCTCCTTTCTTACATGCTGTGCGTGATGAAATTCAATGTAGTCAAGAAACGGGGACAGTGATTGTGAAAGGCGAAAGTGCTTATAAACTCAATGATATCATTCCTGTTCGTATCGAAGATGTAAAACTGGAAACACGTAATATCGTTGCTCGCCCTATCTAATTAGTCTGTGGTCGGTATACAATAAAACTGATGGTTCATTTTAAGCCATCAGTTTTTTTATGCCTCTTATTTTTGCTAGACACAACACTAGAAATTTAAAGGGAATAAAAAAGGGATCTTTTATGGTATTAAGAAAATAGAACACTCAGACCATAAATTTAGTAAATAACGAATGGATTGAATTAATGAAAGACAAAGTACAAATTAGTCGTTTTTTAAGTTATATATTACGTCATGCCCCTGAAAGTATTGGTTTAACATTAGATGATCAAGGTTGGGGAGAAATATCAACATTAATTTCATTAGCACAGAAAAATGGAACACCACTAACCCTTAAGTTAATTAAAGACGTTGTAGAAACCAATGATAAAAAGCGTTTTGCTATCTCAGAAGATGGACTTTTTATTCGTGCCGTTCAAGGACACTCTCTTAAGACTACGGTTGATTACCAAGCTATTACTCCTCCTAAAATACTTTATCACGGCACGGCTACTCGCTTTATCACCAGCATTTTTGATCAAGGCTTAATACCAAATGGTCGTCAATACGTTCACCTTTCACAAGATTATAAAACAGCCGTGAATGTCGGCAATCGTCATGGAAAAGCCGTTGTTTTAACGGTGGATAGTGAAAAAATGTTTAGTGAAGGTTTTGAATTTTATCAAGCAGATAATGGTGTTTGGCTAACACTTTCAGTACCAGCTAAATATCTAAAAATCGATGAGAATGAATAGAATGAAATGCAAAAAAATAGGTGACAATGTCACCTATGATATTATTGATGAACTCGCTGTTTTACTAATAATTAATCAGAATAACCTGTGATCGTAATTTTAGAGCCTTTCTTATCTTCTTCCATACTATAAATCAGCCACCAGCAAGTTTAACTTTCATTCCTTTGGCTTCTAATAGCGATTTAATTAAATCACGCTTATCGCCTTGGATCTCAATTAAACCGTCTTTGACACTACCACCACAGCCACATTTTTTCTTCAATTCAGCCGCTAGTTTGGCTAACTCTGCATCATCCAGATCGATACCTGAAACAACACAAACCCCTTTGCCTTTACGTCCACTAGTTTGACGTTGAATACGCACAATACCATCACCAGCAGGGCGTACTGGCTTTTGTTCTTCTTCTTTTATGCGACCTGTATCTGTGGAATAAACCAAACGAGAGTTATTATCCATTTACATACCTTGTATAGAACGATTAATTTGTTGCAATGTTTCAAGAGGATTATCACTACGTGTAATAGGACGTCCAATCACCATATAATCAACCCCTGCTACAATGGCTTGTTCTGGTGTCATGACGCGACGCTGATCGCCAACATCACTTCCTGCAGGGCGAATACCTGGTGTCACTAATAAGAAATCATCACCACAAACTTGTTTAAAACGCGTTGCCTCATGAGCAGAACAGACAACACCATCAAGACCACAAGATTTTGTCAGTAATGCCAAGCGCTCTGCTTGTTCTGCAGGCGTCAATGTTATTCCCAATTCAATCAAATCAGATTGATCCATACTGGTAAGTACAGTCACTGCTGTTAAAAGTGGCGCATCTTTACCAAAGGCTGCTAGACTCTCTTTAGCCGCACGCATCATACGACTTCCACCACTCGCGTGTACATTGACCATCCATACACCTAAATCAGCCGCCGCTGCAACTGCTCTTGCAACGGTATTGGGAATATCATGAAATTTTAAATCTAAGAAAATATCAAACCCTTCTTTTTGTAATTGAGTCACAAATTGAGGTCCAAAACGGGTAAACATCTCTTTACCAATTTTTAAACGACAAGATGAGGGATCAATACGCTGTGCAAAATCTAATGCACTTTTTTGGTCTTCATAGTCTAGTGCCACAATAACGGGCGCGCAGGTAAGCTCGGGCGATTTTTTATCACAATGAAATGACATTTTAGGGCCTTTATTTATAAAGAGACTATTAAAAAAGTGACATTATCACTGACCATCTAAACCGCGAATAGGTTTAACGGTATCCCATGAACGACAGGATGGACAATGCCAATATAATGCATGAGAGGTAAAACCACATTTATGACATCGATAATCTGGTTTTGTGCGAATTTGTTCACCCACCATATAGCGCAATAAGATAAGGCTCTCTTTGGCACGTCCTTCTTCCGCTTCAGCTAAATGGTAACGCATTAAACGATAGAATAGACGCATGGTTGGATGACGTTCTAATTGACGATTAATGTATAACTGAGCCGCTTCAATACCTTCTTTAGCTTCAATAATGTCTGCAAGGTAAAGCTCCGCAATTGCACCACAATTACTATCTACACATTGACGTAAATAAGCTTCCCAACGAGAAGTATCACCTTGAGCTTGGAAACATTCAAAAAGCATAGGTAAGGTTTCACTGACCATCTCTTTATCTTGCTCAATAACTTTCATTAAAACATCAATAGCTTTTTGTTTATCATCACGAGCAATATAAATACGACCATACATAATTGAAACACGGGCACAAAAAGGATCCATTTGCCCTGCTTTTTGCAACAAATTAATCGCGCTATCAAGATTATCACTGCTCATTTCTTGAAGTGCCAATTCACAATAAAAATGTGAAATTTGTTCTTTTAATTCATGCTGACCTAATTTAACTAATTTTTCAGCCGTCTCTATCGCTTTTCCCCAATCACTGGTTAACTGATAAATAGCCAACAAGGATTGTAGAGCACTTTGGCGAAATTCTTGTTCATCAATAAGTTGCTGAAACATATTTTCAGCTCGATCGTAAACACCCGCCGCCACATAGTCACGCCCTAACTGTTGAACAGCAAGTAGACGTTGATCAAAGGAAAGCGCAGCACTCTCCATTAACGATTGGTGGATACGAATAGCTCGTTCGACTTCGCCACGAGAGCGAAAAAGATTACCTAAAGTAAGATGAGCTTCAAAAGCCGAACTATCTTCTTTAAGCATTTCGAGGAAAAGATCAACGGCTTTATCTTGTTGATCAGAGAGTAAAAAGTTAACACCTGCCACATACTCACGTGACAGGCGATCGGCATTCTGCTGTTTGTCCTGTTGAGCGCCGCGACGCCCCATATACCAGCCGTAAGCCGCCGCGACAGGTAATAACAGAAACAGCAATTCTAGCATCAGCTATCGTCCTTATTTCGTAGCGGAAGCAACCGTTGGGCGACTTTCTTGGCTTTCTTGTTTTGTTTGGGCGCTTTCAAGACGTTTAATTTTACGCTTTGCTCGGCCTAGTGATAAGCGTACACGTAGATAAAAAACACCACTTACAATCCAACCAAGTACAAAGCCCACACCAAACAGGATCGCTAACAAGGTAGAAATACGATATTCACCTTGAGCAATAAGGTAATTAAATGTGACTACCTGATCGTTATTTGAGCCTAAAGTCATGGCAATCACCACGATGGCAAGAACAAGAATAACCAAAATAAAAAGTAGGACTTTTTTCACATTATTTCCTTTTTTATTCTCTTTTCTTTAGTAGACAGATAAAGGTAGCATTTTCACTGCGCACAAAGAAAGTCATTTCTTAGAATCATCTGATTTTCGTATATTTTTTCACATAAATATCGAAAAAGACATTCTGTATCTCAAAAATAAGGGCTATCGTCAGGATTTGAGCAATAAACGTCGCTCAATCACCTTAAATGCACACCAAACCAGCACTGTGCTAATAAGAATACCGACAATCACATCAGATGCCCAGTGCATTCCTAATACAATACGCCCTACCGTGACATCTATCCCCCATAATAACCCGAGTGACGCTAAAAAATAATGACGACGCAACATAAAAAGGACAAAAACAAATAATGCGAGTGTGGCTGAAAATAAACTATGACCAGACGGAAAAGCATAACCCGTCTCAGCTTTCCAATATTGAAGTTGCCATTCAGGGATCACCGATGAATTAACTAATCCATTTTGGAGTAATTGTTCTCGCTCAGGTCTTGATACTTGATAAAAAGCCTCTGGTGTAATGTGTAAATTTTCACTGACCCAAACAACATAAGGACGAGGTTCTTTTACTGTATTTTTAACCGCAACCTTAATTAATTGGCCAATAGATAATGTAATAATAATTATCACTGCCAATTGAATAAAATGGTTACGTTTTAATTTCAAAGCGATAAAGAGCAACGCTAAAAAAATAATAACCGTCACAGCTCCCCAAGGTTTCGCAGCACTATCTGCTATCCATAATGTACTTATGCCACCGAAAGGGTGATCAGTAGGTTGCCATTTCCAACCCAATATCAACACGGCACTTGGTATGATTAAGAGCAACATACTACCTAATAGAATCAACTTTGCCATTTGCTTACTCAATATATTGTCCCTTCTCAAATACAAATGTTATCTTCCACTTACAGCTAAAGATTATCAGTATAAACGATGCAAGTTTAGCAATAAATCATTATGCAAGAAGGTGCAAAATCTGATAATTTGTATTGGTGTGAATTTATAAGTGTGTGTTATCCAATTTCCTTGCCTATCAGACATGGAAGTATTTCAGTGTTTTATTTCTCTTTGTTCTCGTTATAAAGTGTATAATCTTGAACTTGAACGAGAGTTTCACCTGAAATTATGAGTCAAAAAATAATGAAATTAAGACGTATCGCAGAAGCAAAACTACCTACTCCTTTTGGTGAGTTTTTAATGGTTGGTTTTGAAGAAATCGCAACAGGTAAAGATCATGTCGCCCTTGTTTATGGCGATATTTCAGGCTCAGAGCCTGTATTATCTCGTATTCATTCAGAATGTTTAACGGGTGATGCTTTATTTAGCCTACGTTGTGATTGTGGTTTCCAACTTGAAGCCGCACTTTCACAAATAAGCAAAACAGGTCGGGGCGTATTACTTTATCATCGCCAAGAAGGGCGAAATATTGGATTACTAAATAAAATACGTGCTTATGCGTTACAAGATAAAGGATTAGATACCGTTGAAGCAAACCTCGAGTTAGGTTTTAAAGCTGATGAACGTGATTTTACCCTTTGTGCTGATATGTATAACCTATTAGGTGTTCATGAAGTTCGATTATTAACCAATAATCCGAAGAAAATTGAAATAATGAAAGCGGCAGGGATTAATGTTATTGAAAGAGTTCCTTTGATCGTCGGACGTAATCCAAGTAATGCACATTATCTTGATACTAAAGCCGATAAAATGGGCCATCTTTTATTTAAGAAAGTGCAATAATACAGCAACAACACAGCATTAATTCTTTTCAAATCCGAGTCTAAGCGCTCGGATTTTTTATTTATTCCTTTTATTCTATTAATTAGTAAACTTATATTTCATAAAATGTCCTTTTTATTAATTAAAGCTTTTATTATTACTAATAAAAAATTTAATAGTTAAATTTTAGTATGTATTCTATTTAAAACAGAAAGATGGTATTTTTTATTGAGAGTGAAACTCGCCTTACACCTATATTACTTATAGAAAGTGTATAAAATTAATAACTAGTGATTAAATTTAATCTCAATATAAAAATTAATAGGCTAATTTCACTTTATTATCTAACATGAAAATTAATTTATTATTTTCATCTGCTTTAACTGAAACATTAGCACCATTCCCATATTGATCTCGAATAATACAATCCATTTTGTCTTCTTTCTTACTTGAAGAAAATGGTAGACCATAGTTTATACTATAAGTCCAGAAACATAATCCTACTCTTTCTTTATTAATTGATGTTATTTGAATTGAGGACATTTTATCAAAATGGAAATTCTTTGTATAATAACCAGAAGGATCGAATAAAACCGATTGATCCGTTGATGTACCTATTAATTGATAATTATTTTTATGATAATAATAAAAATCTTTATTTTCCTCACACTCTGCACTTGTTGTTATTGCACCGCCATTACCATTAAATGCAAGGTAATACTTAGACAGCGTTCCACCGGGCATTAACACATTTTTTTCTACTTCTGGGTATATTAGCGGATCAATATCCATATCCTCTTTTGTAAAAACGCGGGGCGGTATCACATTTAATGTTACAACACTCTGCCGATATATAGGACTATTAGGTCTAAAAGCGGTTGTATATTTTGTACCATTGGCAGTAAATTGTGCACATAGTTTTAAAGTATCCATGATTTTATCAACAGATACATACCATATACATGCTGAATAATTTATTTGCTCATAATAATTATCACTGTGAGGATAAATATAACCCTTTGCTTCTTTAGAAATATGTATATCTGAATTTAACGCTTCATTTTTATCATCAACAATAAAAATATTTTTATGCATTTCTTCTTCTGACACTTTAAAATGTCTTTTTTCTTTATCTAGTACAATTAAACCAACACCGATAGGAACTTGATGTTTACCATTTACACAAATATTTGATTCTTGATCCAGGTGATTAATATAAAAAGTAAATTGTATTACACTTTCAATATCTTCCCAATTACCTATATAATATTCAATTTTTTCATTACCTGATATGACGGAATTCCCTTCAACAATAGCATCATTAAAAACAACCGCATTACCTTCAATTTTTGCATTTCCTCTAACACTAGCTCTATTTTTAATGCTCGCGTTTTGTGTGACTACAGCAGAATCATATATTTCTGCATTATCAGATACTGATGCATTACCTGAAATTATCGCATTATCATAAACTTTAGCATTTTTAGATATTATTGCATTTTCTATCACTTTCGCATTACCAAATACCATTGCATCATCATAAATAAAACAACCACCTTCTCGACTTAAATTACTTTCATTTTCAATCCATCCCCCTGGACTACCAGTATATACTCTTTTAATTTTAAACAGGGTAACACCATTATATTCTTTTGATTCATTTGTAATAATATATTTTTTCATTATACGCCTCGCGTCTATTTAATATAATCTTATTAAAATAGAAACTCCTCCAAAACAAGAACCATTGGAATAATATAAAGAAAAAAATAATTAGGTAACATTAAATAAAAAAATAGACCTATTAATTTAAAATAGAAAGACAGTATTTAAAATTTTAAATACTGTCTTTTATGATAATAACTTAATATTTTTTATCTATGTTATTAGAATATTATTTATAACATATTTCTAATCACATAATGCAATATACCACCATGTTGGAAATAAGCTAATTCGGTTTGAGTATCAATACGACAACGCGCCATAATAGTTTCAGTACGATTATCTGCAAAAGTAATATTAACCGCGATATCTTGGCTCGGTATTAATGCATTAAGCCCTGTGATCTCAATTTTCTCATCCCCTTTTAAGCCTAATGTTTGACGAGATACCCCTTTAGGAAACTCTAAAGGTAACACCCCCATACCGATTAAGTTAGAACGGTGAATACGCTCAAAAGAGCCTGCAATGACAGCTCGTACTCCTAATAAACGCGTTCCCTTCGCAGCCCAATCTCGGCTAGAACCAGAACCATATTCACTACCGGCAATAATCACCAGTGGCGTATCTTCTTGTTGATAACGCATGGCTGCATCATAAATAGCCAGTGTTTCGCCGGTTGGAATATGCTTGGTAAAACCACCTTCAACGCCTGGTACCATCTCGTTACGAATACGAATATTGGCAAATGTGCCTCGCATCATTACTTCATGATTGCCGCGTCTTGATCCATAAGAGTTAAAATCTTTCGGCTCGACACCATGTTCACGTAAATAACGCCCTGCAGGACTATCCTCCTTAATATTACCTGCGGGTGAAATATGATCCGTTGTCACCGAATCACCTAAAATAGCCAAAATACTGGCTTGATGAATATCTTTAATCGGAGCTGGCACTTTTGACATTCCTTCAAAGAAAGGAGGATGTCGAATATAGGTAGAATCTGGTTGCCAATCATAAACAGGAGTATCTTGTATTTGCAGTGATTTCCATGTCTCATCACCTTCAAACACGGCAGAGTACTCTTTATGGAACATCTCTGTTTTCACTTTTTCGACAGCATCAGCAATCGCCTTGCTGTCTGGCCAAATATCTTTTAAATAAACAGGAGCACCCTGTTTATCTTTACCTAATGGCTCTTTAGTAAGATCGATATTCATATTTCCTGATAAGGCATAAGCGACCACTAAAGGCGGTGATGCTAACCAGTTGGTTTTCACTAAGGGATGAATTCGACCTTCAAAGTTACGGTTACCAGATAATACAGCCGCAATAGTTAAGTCATTATCCTTAATCGCACTTTCAATCGGTGCTAATAAAGGTCCTGAGTTACCAATACATGTTGTGCAACCATACCCCACAAGATTAAACCCTAATTTATCAAGATAAGGTGTTAGTCCTGCTAAATTAAGATAATCCGTCACCACTTTCGAGCCTGGAGCCAAAGAAGATTTAACCCAAGGTTTACGCTGTAATCCTTTTTCTACCGCATTTTTAGCCAGTAATCCGGCTGCCATTAAGACATTAGGGTTTGATGTATTGGTACATGATGTGATTGCCGCAATAACGACAGCACCATCGGTTAACTCAAAAGCAGGATAATCATCAATTTTTACTTGAGGAAATTGCACCAGTGGTTTCTTATTGGTTTCAAGATCGACTGCGGCTTTAAATGCCTTAGGTACACTCGGTAAATTAACTCTATCTTGAGGACGTTTAGGCCCTGCAAGGCTTGCCTCAACGGTTCCCATATCTAGCGATAATGTTGACGTAAAGATAGGTTCATCGCCTGTGTGTCTCCATAGACCTTGCTCTTTGCTATACGCTTCAACAAGTGCAATCTCTTGCTCTTCACGTCCTGTTAAACGCAAATAATCAAGAGTGATATCATCTATTGGAAAGAATCCGCAGGTCGCGCCATATTCTGGCGACATATTCGCTATTGTTGCACGATCGGCTAAAGGTAATGATGCTAAACCATCGCCATAAAACTCCACAAATTTACCTACAACACCATGCGCACGCAACATCTGTGTGACGGTTAATACCAGATCAGTTGCCGTGATCCCTTCACGTAATTTTCCTGTCAGTTTAAAACCAACAACATCTGGAATTAGCATAGAGATAGGTTGACCTAACATTGCAGCTTCTGCTTCAATGCCTCCTACCCCCCAACCTAACACGCCAAGGCCATTGATCATGGTGGTATGAGAATCCGTACCGACTAATGTATCAGGATAAGCTACATGATGCCCATTTTGCATTTCAGACCAAATAGCTTTGCCTAAATACTCAAGATTTACCTGATGACAAATTCCTGTCCCTGGCGGCACGACACGGAAGCGTTCAAAGGATTGTTGTCCCCAACGCAAGAAAAGGTAGCGTTCATAGTTACGCTCCATTTCAATTTCCACGTTTTCAGCAAACGCATTTTTACTGGCATATTCATCAACCATAACAGAGTGGTCAATAACTAGATCAACGGGTGATAATGGATTAACTTTATCCACTTGCCCACCTAAAGATTTCACAGCTTCACGCATAGCCGCTAAATCAACAACCGCAGGCACACCTGTAAAATCTTGCATCAGCACCCTTGCAGGTCGATACGCAATTTCACGTGATGCATGAGCTGTTTTTTGCCACTCAACTAGCGCCTTAATATCCTCGTCAACGACTGTATCACCATCGAGATGACGCACTAAGTTTTCTAGTAACACCTTCAGTGATTTAGGAAGACGGGTAATATCACCTAACTGGCGAGCAACTTCTGAAAGACGGTAGTACTCATATTTTTGAGATCCGACTAAGAGCGTGGAATGGCTCTCTTTCTTCAAACGTAACGACATAGCTCCTCCTTCTTATTTTTATACTGACAGCATGTTCAAACTATCAAAATAGGTAAGGTTATTTATTAAACATACCATATAACATTGAATTTCGCTTAAAGACCACACAATTTGTAAACACAATGTTATGGCTGTCATATTGTTAATAAATTTTGGTCTCTAAATTTTCACTTAATTAAGTTTTAATGAAGGAGGTATAACTACGTAAGGATAATATTTATGACTAATAAACAATCTGATTTACTCAAAAACATTATGAATGCTGATCACTATTTTGCGGAACCTGTTACTCCTCCTTTTCCACAAACCTTATCGATGAATGCATTACATTCTCAAAATATAAAAGATTCAGAAGGTTTGGTGCAATTTATCATTGCGTCGCCAAAACCTTTTGAGCCTTCTGAAATAGAAAAAATGTCACAACTTAAAAATATCCAAATTGGGCTTATTTCTATTATGGCAAACCATCTTGCCGCATTAAAAAAAGAGGATAATGAAGCCTATTATCGTCCCGAACATTGGTTAGACACGCTCAACCATTTACCACTTCTAGGGCACAATAAAGTTGAGACAAAGAAACTTCATAAACAAACCTTTGATTTTTCTGTTGCTCAAGCGTTTATTCAATTATTACTAGGAGCTGCAATCAATGCCACCTCTCCTGCACTTGGAGAATTTATTGATTTTTTACGAACTCAAGGACAAAAAATAGAAGTTGGCTTACGAAAATCATTAGACAGCTATCAAACGATAACTATTGCGGGGATCACGGAGATCCTCAATCATAATAATCATCTTATTTTTGTTCCAAAGCTGAAAATTTTGAGCCTACGTTTTTCTTATCAATCAGCGAAAATGCTACTCGCTAGCTGTATAGGTAGTAAATTTACCCTCTCTTTAGAGTACACCACCATTACCTCTATTTTTGATACTAGTGCTCTTGATGATCCACTGATTAATCAGCAGTTTTATGATTTTTTGAATAAGTATCGTCAGCTAAGTATTGCAAAATCAGACGCTTTTTTTAGTGGGGATTTTTATTTGAAATGAGTAATCACAACAATTAGGTTTATGAACACGCTTGAAGGCGGGAATAACCCGCCTTTCAGTATTACACTAATGGTAATTCAATATCTTTAAATAACTCTTCAATCTCTTCATTTGTTCGTAACGCAACAGCTTGCTCAATCAAATTACGCGTAAGATGAGGGGCAAAACGCCACATAAAATCATACATATAACCACGTAAGAAACCACTGCGTCGAAATGCAATTTTAGTAGTGCTATAACTAAATTTATCACGCATATCAATAGCAACTAAATCACTATCAAGTACGGGATCAAATGCCATACTGGCAATTACACCAATACCTAAATGCAGTCTCACATAAGTTTTAATGACATCCGCATCAGTTGCAGTGAAAACTATTTTAGGTTTTAACCCTACTTTACCGAATGCATCATCAAGATCTGAACGTCCTGTAAAACCTTGGGTATAAGTAACGATATCGTAATCTGCAAGCTCTTTTAACGTTACTTCTCGTTTTTGTGCCAGAGGATGATCTTTTGACACCACTACAATACGGTTCCAACGATAACAAGGTAGCATCACTAAATCGTTATAAAGATGCAGCGATTCTGTCGCTATCGCAAAATCACTTTTACCTCTGCATACATCTTCAGCAATTTGCGTTGGCGAACCTTGGTTCATATGCAGTGAAACATCTGGATAGCGCTCAATAAATCCTTTTATTACAGGAGGTAATACATAACGAGCTTGCGTATGCGTTGTTGCAATCGATAGTGAACCTCTATCTGGATAAGTGTGTTCGCCCGCAGCTGAACGAATAGCTTCTGTTTTTGATAAAATCTCTCGAGATAGCCTTACAATTTCTTCACCCGCTGGTGTCACATGCGTTAAATGCTTCCCACTACGAGAAAATATTTGTATACCGAGCTCATCCTCTAACATACGAATTTGTTTACTTATTCCCGGTTGAGATGTATACAAACGCTCTGCCGTGGTCGAAACATTTAAATCGTTATTCACCACTTCAACGATATAACGCAACTGTTGTAATTTCATGGAGAGGCTATCCCTTCAACAAAAGACTTATTATTCCGTTATTCTATTTATATTCATATAACTAAAAAGAATAATAAAGATGTAATATATAACCACTATATCATTTATTTCATTTCGGTCTAACGTAATTAATAGTGTTATTTAGATTTTGTTATATCGAATAGTTATAAGCTATAAAGAAGCATAAAAAAAGCCGACCTTATTTGTCAGCTTTTACCCCATAATAATAGTGGCACTAAATTATTTAATCACACCACATGCCATTCTTGCGCCACCACCGCCAAGAGCCTCAGGATCATCAGAATAATTGTCCCCTCCCACATGCACCATAATTGCTTTATCTTTTACTTGCTCAAGCTTAGTGAGTTTTGGTGCTAATACTGCGTAATCAGCAACACCTTTATCATTGACAACTAATCCTGGTAAATCGCCTAAATGCCCATCTTTATTATAAGGCCCCAAGTGAACACCGACTTTTTCAGGATCTAAATGCCCTCCCGCTTTTAAAGCAGGTACAGGTTTGCCATCTTTCATATCTGGCTCACAAGAACCATTAGCATGAATATGAAAACCATGAATACCCGGTGTTAATCCGGAAAGTTTTGGCGTAAATAACAGCCCATAATCAGTTTCAGTGATAGTGACAACACCAATATCGTTACCAGCACCCGTTGGTAACGCTTCTTTTAACGTGACATCTAACGTTGCAGCACTTGCCACTGAAGTGAAGAGTAAGCTAGATAGTAACAAAGGTATCAGTTTCATAGTATCTCCGTCTTATTATTAGCAAGGTAAAGCATCAGACAAATAGAAATTAACCATTAATACTGTTTTGGTATATTTAATTAGCATACCTTCTTAATACAAAAAAGCGACTAACTCTCATTAGTCGCTTTTTTATTTACCACGTAATGTCAATGTTATTTGGTTTTTTCAACCCACTTGCCATCGACATAAAATGCAGACCAACCTGTTGCTTTACCCTCTTTCTCTGAAGAAACATATTGCTGTTTTGTTTTACGACTAAAACGCACAATAGTTGGGTTTCCTTCAGGATCAGCCACTGGAGCTTCTGCTAAATAACGCATTTTCTCTGCTAAACGGTCTTTAAAGCGCACCAGTTCTTCTACTTTTGGTGCTCGCGTTTCTCTTGATTTAGGGAAGGTATTTGCGGCTAAGAATACACCCGCGGCACCATCACGTAAGACAAAATACGCATCCGATTTTTCACACGGCAACTCAGGAAGCGGTACAGGATCTTCCTTTGGTGGCGCAATCTCACCACTTTTTAAGATTTTACGGGTATTTTTACATTCATCATTGGTGCAACCCATGTATTTACCAAAACGCCCCATTTTCAGGTGCATTTCAGCGCCACATTTATCACACTCTATGACTGGCCCTTCGTAACCTTTTAAGCGGAATTCACCCTCTTCGACTTCATAACCATCACATGCAGGGTTATTACCACAAACATGTAATTTACGATGCGTGTCAATCAGGTAACTGTCCATTGCAGTACCACATTTCGGGCAACGACGACGAGCTCGTAATGCGTTAGTTTCTGCATCTTCCCCTTCCAGAATATTCAATAATTCATCTTCAGGAATAAGGTTAATAGTCTGTTTACAACGCTCTTTAGGCGGTAAAGCATACCCAGAACATCCTAAGAATACGCCTGTTGTCGCCGTTCTAATTCCCATATGACGAGAACAAGTTGGGCATTCAATCGACGTGATTACCATTGGATTTGGCCGCATTCCACCTTCTTCAGGATCTTTTTCAGCGACCTCTAGTTGCTGACTAAAATCGCTGAAGAACGCATCTAATACTTCTTTCCAGTTCTCTTCATTATTGGCAACATGGTCAAGGTGATCTTCCATTTGCGCAGTAAAATCGTAATTCATTAAATCGCTAAAATTCTCTTCTAAGCGATCGGTTACAATTTCACCCATTTTTTCTGCATAAAAGCGACGGTTTTCAACTTTCACATAACCACGATCTTGAATGGTAGAGATGATAGATGCATACGTTGAAGGACGGCCAATTCCACGTTTTTCTAATTCTTTAACTAACGTTGCTTCGCTAAAACGTGCTGGTGGCTTGGTAAAGTGCTGAGTTGGCTCTAACTCAGCTAAAGCCAGTGTTGCCCCTACATCAACCGCAGGTAAAGTTTTATCTTCATCTTTATTCCGCATCGCTGGCATGACTTTCGTCCAACCTGCAAAACGCAAAGTACGACCTTTAGCCCGGAGTTTATAATCACCTGCTTCGACGGTTAATGTCGTTGAATCGTATTTTGCTGGTGTCATTTGACAAGCAACAAATTGATTCCAAATCAGTTGGTATAAACGTTTGGCATCGTTATCCATATCTTTTAAAGATTCAGCGATAACATTAATATCAGAAGGTCGGATAGCTTCATGCGCTTCTTGAGAATTTTCTTTGCTCGAATAAACATTTGGCTCTTTCGGCAAATATTTAGCACCAAAATTCTCATTGATATAATCGCGCGCCATTTGAATGGCATCCTGACTTAAGTTAGTTGAGTCAGTACGCATATAAGTTATATAACCAGCTTCATAAAGGCGCTGAGCAAGCATCATCGTCTTTTTCACACCAAAGCTTAAACGCGTACTTGCCGCTTGCTGTAAGGTTGATGTGATAAGCGGTGCACTTGGTTTACTTGATGTTGGTCTATCTTCACGATCTTTTACCGTGAAGGCCGCATTTTGTAATGCCTTAACCGCTACCTGAGTTTCATCAGATGAAACAGGGTTGAAGGCTTTATCATTATAATGCGTGACTTCCATACGCAAAGGCTGTTCATCAGGCGTTAATAATGATGCATGTAATTGCCAATATTCTTCAGGAACAAAGGCTTTAATTTCACGCTCACGTTCAACTAAAAGACGCACAGCAACTGATTGAACTCGACCCGCAGATAATCCACGAGCAACTTTTTTCCAAAGTAAAGGTGAAACCATATAGCCCACAACACGATCCATAAAGCGACGTGCTTGTTGCGCGTTAACGCGATCTATATTTAACTCACCTGGAGTTTGGAAAGCTTGTGTAATAGCATTTTTAGTGATTTCGTTAAAAACCACTCTACTAAATCGTTCATCATCACCGCCGATAACTTCGCGTAAATGCCACGCGATAGCTTCTCCTTCGCGGTCAAGGTCCGTTGCGAGATAGACATGATCAGCTTTCTCAGCCAATGCTTTTAGTTCAGCCACGACTTTTTCTTTGCCGGGTAGAATTTGATAATTCGCATTCCATCCATTATAGGGATCAACGCCCATACGACTGACTAAGGCTGACTTCTCATCCTTTTTAACTTTTTTCACGCCTTTCGTGGCGGATGAGTTTTCGCTCTTCTGGCTGCCAGAACCACTCTTTGGCAAATCACGAATGTGACCCACGCTAGATTTAACTACGTAGTCATTGCCAAGATATTTATTGATCGTTTTGGCTTTAGCCGGGGACTCCACGATAACAAGAGCTTTACCCATAATTACCTTTACCTAATTAAACTTTGTTATGACGGTATTGTTTAATACCCTCAACTAAAAAAATGTTTAAAATCTCTTTTTTATATTGCGTTAGTTTTGCAATATATCAACCTGTTTTTATTCAAAGCTTTTGTTTGAGCTCAAAACTCATGCCCTTTTTTGAGGTATTTTAATTACCTCACAGCCTTGATCAGGAACAGGCAAATCATTGTTTGCTACATATAGAGTAGCTAAGCTTTTAAAAATGCCACACTCTACCTGATAAAAAGTGAGGCGCAACAAATTATTTTTCTAAGGAGCACAGATTATGTCAAAACAAACTACACCGATCACAACAGAGATGCTACTTGAAAAAGCGAATAAAATCATATGTGAACATGAAGATTATTTACAAGGTATGCGTGCTGATTCAGTTGAACAGAAAGGTAATGTCCTCGTATTTAAAGGCGAATTTTTTTTAGATAAACAAGGTTTGCCTACAGCAAAAAGCACCGCAGCATTCAATATGTTTAAGCACTTAGCTCATGTGTTATCTGATAAATACCATTTAGAATAAGTCATCTTTGTGATTATTTTTATTTATTTCCTAAAGTAAATTCATTTACTCTTTATCGATAGCAAAAAAGAGAATTTACTTGCCAGTTATTGCCTTAATCTAGATGCCAATAACTGGCATAATTAAACAAAATAAAAGAATAAAAACTCACTTTTATCCTAAGGTGAAATTATCTGTCACATTTTAATTCACGATTATACTTGCCTATCAATACAATCAGTAATATCAATTATTTCTTTGATTGTCAGTGATATTTTCACTGGTTTTTTTTGCTTTATCGGAATGAAAATTAGAATATTTATTCGGTAAGTTTAAGGATCATGTTTAGTAAGGAAGAAGGAAGGATGATATCAGCGATAACTTGTATCACTGATATCATGTATTACATCTTTATTTGGCTTATAGAAGTGGTTTTTTACTTCTTTGTACCCAACGCATCATCAATTTATCGATGCTTTCCATTGCACCACTTGTAACGCGCTCAACCATTTTCTTCTTGGTAACATATTGGACAGAGAGAACTTCAAAGTCATTAATATGATTGATCAACCAATCATCACTCACTCCAACCTCATCAATTAAGCCTCTATTTAACGCTTCAGAGCCGTACCAATATTCTCCAGTTGCAACACTATCGATATCAAGTTGTGGGCGGTATTTATGCACAAATGATTTAAACAATAAATGTGTTTCATTTAAATCTTGCTTAAATTTCTCACGGCCTTCTTCGGTATTTTCGCCTAACAAGGTCAATGTACGCTTATATTCGCCAGTAGTATGTAACTCAACATCAATATCATTTTTCTTAAGTAAGCGGTGAATGTTAGGGATCTGAGCGACAACACCAATCGAACCAATAATCGCAAATGGCGCAGCAACAATTTTATCTGCCACACATGCCATCATATATCCCCCACTAGCCGCCACTTTATCGACAACGGCGGTCAGTTTAATCCCTTTTTCTTTTAGGCGAGTTAATTGAGCTGCGGCTAATCCATATCCGTGAACCATGCCACCAGGACTTTCTAAACGCAGTAACACTTCATCATTTGCTTGTGCAACAGAAAGAATGGCACTAATTTCTTCGCGTAATGCACCCACTTCGTGTGCATCCATACTACCGTTAAAATCAAGCACATATAAACAAGGTTTTACAACGCCTTTTTTCCCTTCTTTTGCATTGTTTTTACTCTGTTTATTCTCTTTTTTCTGCTGCTTTTTAAACGCTTTATACCAGACTTTTAATTCAGCATCGTCCATTTTTGCTTGTTGCATAACACGCTGTTTTTCTTCGTAAGCTTCAGCAAGATCTGTCACTCTTAACGTCCCTTTACGATTTTGTTTTTTATTTCCAATCACAACGAAAAACAACACGATAGCGATAATCGCCACAACAACAGTGGCAATCTCTGCTAAAAACAGTCCATATTGTAAAATATACTCCACAAAGACCTCTTTTTAAGGTTAATAACACTGACTAAAACCAATATGCCTAGTTTAACGAAATTCTGCTTTAGCGCCAGCAACAAAGGCATGATTATGTTTAATACCATAAAGAAAACAGCCATAAATTGTAAACAAAAAATCTGGCAAAACTGGTCGGTAGACAAATAAGACGTTACACTTTATTTACTTTTTACTAGACAGGATATCAATATGTTGCAATATCAACCCGATCATAGCGTGCTAAAAGATAAAATTATTCTAGTAACAGGTGCTGGTGATGGTATAGGAAAAGAAGCCGCACTAACTTATGCGCAATATGGCGCAACACTTATCTTATTAGGACGTACTCTATCAAAACTTGAAGATGTTCAAGAAGATATCATCACATCAGGTGGTCAACAACCCATGTTATATCCACTTGATCTACTTACAGCAACAGAGAACGACTTTCAACAGTTTGCTGACACACTCGTTAAACGTTTTCCCCATCTTGATGGTGTATTACAAAATGCGGGCTTATTAGGCGTTATCGAGCCTATTATTAATCAACCAAGTAACCTTTGGCATGACGTGATGCAAGTCAACGTCAATGCAACTTTTATGCTCACGAAAACACTATTACCATTGATGCTCAAGGCACCTCATGCAAGCCTCATTCTCACTACATCCAGCGTTGGTCGCCAAGGACGCTATGGCTGGGGGGCTTATTCTGTTTCTAAATTCGCTACAGAAGGCTTTATGCAGGTACTTAATGAAGAATATAACGAAAGTACCTTGCGTATTAACTGCATTAATCCTGGTGGTACTCGTACTGCAATGCGAGCAAATGCCTTCCCTGATGAGAACCCACAAAAACTAAAAACACCTAAAGATTTGATGCCGTTATATCTCTATTTAATGAGTGATGACAGTATTGATGTGAAAGGACAATCTTTAGATGCACAACCTGGTCGTAAAGCCGGTCCCGCTGAATAACGTAATTTAAGTTTGAGGTAGCAAAATGAATAATGCACAACACCAAAAGCGCCAACAACGTTTAAAAGAGAAAGTCGATACTAGAATTGAGCAAGCTCAACGAGAACAAGGTATCTTGATGATCTTTACAGGTAATGGTAAAGGCAAAACGACGGCAGCGATGGGTACAGCGACACGCGCAGTGGGTCATCAAAAAAAGGTCGGTGTTGTGCAATTTATTAAAGGAACATGGGAAAACGGTGAACGTAATTTATTAGAACAGTTTGGTGTACCTTTCTATGTGATGGAAACAGGATTTACTTGGGAAACTCAAGATAAAAGTACAGATACAGTAGCTTGTTTAAATACTTGGCAATATGCACTCAAACTACTTAATGACCCAGAATACGATCTAGTTATTCTCGATGAAATTACCTATATGATTACCTTTAACTATTTGCCATTAGATGAAGTTATTTCAGCGATTAGCTCTCGCCCTGCCCATCAAAATGTCATTATTACTGGAAGAGGCTGCCATAGAAAATTAATCGAGTTAGCAGATACAGTGACAGAAATGCGTCCTATTAAACACGCTTTTGATAGTGGGATAAAAGCACAAAAAGGCATAGATTGGTAACCACTATGTAAAGAACTCGAATATTAAATAAGAATGGGCTCCCCTAAAATACCAGCACCAAATATACGCCCATTTCTTTTAATAAAATCTAAATACATCTCTCTATCAACAAAAATATGACTTCTTATTTGTTGATCATAAAGTATTGCCATCTTCATGATATGCTTATGATACTCACTATAAAATAATTTTCTTTCTGCAGGATCTCTTGAAGTTAAATATTTTTTAACTACTTCATGAATGCTTATCGCTTCTTTCATCAACTTTTCATCATTGAAGCTAAAGTTATCATCTAACGGAGATAAACTATCTGTTCGTGTATTATTTTTATCGATCCAATTAAAATTATCTTCTGTTATATATTGAGTTAATAAATCATGCTCAGAATAAAATTTAATTCCATAGGGAAATTTAATGATATATTGATAAAAATCATCTTTTGTAAAACATTTGGTTAATGCACTTACTTTTTCATTACCTTCCCAATCAGATAAATAAGTAGGTAGTGGTTCATCGATTGGAATATCACAACTAAAAATATTATTATCAATAAAGAGAGAGTCAGAACTATTAATCGCTCCTCTTAAAAGAATACCATTAACCCATACAGTACGTTCATCTATACGGATTTCCTCAGATGGAGGATATTCTTGTTTAAATAACGTGGTGAAACTATAATAGATATCTCTATTGGGATTAATTATTCCTCCTCGGTTTCCAGGATAAACCATAAATATACTTTGTTTACCTTGACTATCAATAAGTATATGTTCGCCATTATTAAGTTTAATTTTTTTTACTTCGCCTTTCCCCATCACAAATTTAGTATTATCAATTTTAAACTCTAAAGGTTCCAATTGATTATTGTTGATGTAGAAAACACCATTTTGTTTTTCTCTTATAGCAGGATAATCACACCCCGTGACTAAAGAGGCTATATATAACACAGCAATTAAATGAAAATAACGATACATATTATTTTGAATACCTTATCGTTAAATATAAAGTTATTAATAAATACGCCCTAATAGTGTCATCATAAATAGATTTATAAAAAAAAGAAAGTAGTCAAAAAAATAATCGCCCTATTAAAATAGAGCGATTATTTTCAAAATGATATTTTAATTTAAAATAATAAATAATTATTCGCTAATTACTTTTTATTTCCTGCTGATTGACGACGACTTGATGCTCTTTTAGCAGGCGATGTTGAAGTGCGTGTTGAAATTTTAGTATGACGCTTAACTGCACGACGGATCTGATTTGCTTTGATGCGACGCTGATCTTTTTCCACTGCAACTTTTGTTACTGTTTCGTCGTTTAACTCAACTAACTGACGTAAATAGTTGATTTGAGCTAACCCTAATTCAACCCAGCCACCGCGCGGTAAACCTTTTGGTAAATCAATATCACCATAACGAACACGAATAAGACGGCTAACTTGTACACCAACAGCTTCCCACATACGACGCACTTCACGGTTACGCCCTTCAGTCAGTGAAACATTGTACCATTGGTTAATCCCTTCACCACCACGGTAAGAAACAGAACGGAATGAAGCAGGACCATCTTCTAATTGTACACCTCGCGTTAATTGACGAATTTTCGCATCATCGATTTCACCAAAAACACGAACTGCGTATTCACGCTCAACTTCGCGGCTAGGATGCATTAAACGGTTAGCCAATTCACCATCTGTGGTAAATAACAGTAATCCACTGGTGTTTACATCAAGACGACCAACAGCAATCCAGCGAGCACTGTTAAGACGAGGAAGACGTTGGAAAACAGTTGGACGACCTTGCGGATCACTGCGAGTACACAGCTCCCCCTCAGGTTTATAATAAGCAAGCACACGACAGACATCTTTTTGTGCTTCACGAATATTTAGAATACGACCATCTAAGCGGATTTTTGCTGTAGAGGTGACATCAATACGATCACCTAATTTTGCTTTTGTACCATCAATGCTGATACGTCCTTCTTGAAGATAACCTTCAATCTCACGACGAGAGCCGTGACCAGAACGAGCAAGGATTTTTTGTAACTTTTCAGTACGTTGCGATTTATCGCTCATGAAACAACCTCATTTGTCGCCTTCACAGGCGTCATACAATAGAATTAATTTTTAAAAATCAATTAAGTAAAAAATAACCCATGTTTATTAACATAAGAAATAAACACAGGTTTATTGATTCAATAGTGAACAATATTGACGATTTTTCACATCAATATTGTGATAAATAGTGTCGATAAAACGATGTTGGTAAAAATCTTAACGACAATTAGTCGTTTGTCTGCAGATCGAGTTATTGTATTTTGCGTTTAAAATACGCGTTGATATAACCGATTTCAAAAATAAGCACCATGATTTTTATCGCAATGTATAAATTTAACACAAGCGATACATCCCTTCACCTTTTATCTCTTTATCTTGTGATAAATTTCTTCACTATCGAGTCATTTGCTTCTAATCTCGTTTAATCAACTCAATAATTTACTGAAATGGCGTAATATCACCCGTACCTTCACGCACGATGACAGGGGTGTCTTCTGTTAAATCAATTACCGTTGTCGGTTTTTGCCCTAAATAACCACCATGGATAACCAAATCAACTTGTTTGCTTAATAAATCTTCGATTTCTTCCGGATCAGATTCAGCAAAATCATTGCCTGGTAAAATCAGGCTAGTTGACATTAATGGCTCACCAATATTTTCTAACAATGCCAATGCAATAGGGTTAGAAGGAACACGCAAGCCTATAGTTTTACGCTTATCATTCATCAAACGCTTTGGTACATCTTTAGTCGCTTTTAAGATAAAAGTGTAATTACCTGGCGTGTTATTTTTTATTAAACGAAATACCACATTATCAACATAAGCGTAATTGGCGATTTCTGATAAATCACGGCACATCAGTGTAAAATTGTGTTTTTTATCTAATTGGCGAATACGACAAATTCGCGTCATTGCATCTTTATTTTCTAAACAACAGCCAATAGCATAACCAGAGTCTGTTGGATAAATCACCACTCCACCTTTGCGTAAAATATCAGCACTTTGTTCAATTAAACGAGCCTGCGGATTATCAGGGTGAATATAAAAAAGTTGGCTCATACATCCCTCAACGAATTTCTGATGTTACTCCTGCCATAGCGACCAAACTGGTTCAACGCCACTGGGTAACCATAAATTACGCCCCAACTCTATCCACGAGCAAGGACGATGAAAATCAGAACCTAACGAAGCTTTTAGCTCATAAGATTGAGCTAATGCCGCGTGTTGTTCTCGTTCTTGTGGTGGTTGTTGGCATTGTGCCACTTCGATTGCATCACCACCTTGTTGTTTAAAATAAAGTGTTAATCGTTTTAACCATTTAGAAGATAGACCATATCGACCCGGATGTGCTAATACTGCAACACCACCAGCAGCATGAATTGCTGTGACCGCGTCACCTATTGAGCACCATTGCGGAGGTACATAGCCTGTTTTTCCTTTCGCTAAATAACGTTTAAATACTTTATTAACTGAAGCAACATGTCCGTCATTCACTAAAAATCGGGCAAAGTGTCCTCTTGTTACTTGCCCACCATGCGCTAGCGCTTTAGCGCCTTCAAAAGCATTGGCAATACCTGCTTTTTCTAATCGCTCACCTATCATTATCGCACGTGTTTCACGACATTGGCTTTGTGATGAAAGGAGCGATTTCATCGCGTTATGGTCAATATCAATATTTAATCCAACAATATGGATTTCTATATTCTCCCACAAAGTCGATATTTCGACACCTGATATCAGAGTAAGAGGCAGATTTTTTTCTGCAATATAATGCTTAGCCGGTGCAATTGCCGCTGTTGTATCGTGATCCGTAATCGCTAAAACATTAATTTGACGCTCTATCGCTCTATCAACCAATTCTTCTGGTGAAAGCTCGCCATCTGACGCGGTAGTGTGGCTGTGTAAATCATAAATCACTCTCAAATCAGATAGCCCTTCAGTCATCACGTCTCCCTTTTCACCTTAACTAGATAATAAATTTTAAAGAGTATGCCATAAAGTACTTGACGAACCTAACACAATCCAGTTTACTAGTACGTAACACGAGCTAGTTCACTTTTCATTTATTCGTCGTTAGCTGTAAGGAGATCTTATGAATATCAATCAACATGTTATCGTTCTTTGGTGGCGCAACACTCTTTTATGGGCGGTTTGATCTCCGGCTTAACGTCAGTGATATCTAAAACCCGCCTACGCGGGTTTTTTTATGCTTTAAAAACAGCAAATAAAGAAAATAATATAGAGCGATAACAATGAATACATCACTTGCATTCTCATTTAATACCAAGGCAACGCCACTGCCTTATCACAGAGAACCCGCTTTGCTTTTCAATACATTATGTGAAAATCAACATTACACATTATTGTTAGAATCCGCACAAATCGACACTAAAGCGAACTTAAAAAGCTTATTAATTGTTGATAGTGCATTACGCATCAGTGCAGTAAAAAATCAAGTCACTATTGATGCATTAAGCGTTAATGGACAAGCGTTATTGCCTGCATTAAAAATCGCACTAAAAGAAAAAGCTAATTTGACGTCAGAAAACGACAAACAGTGTGTCTTTACTTTTGCAACGCCTTCACAAGAGACCGATGAAGAAAGCAAATTAAAATCTGCTAGCGTATTTGATGCGTTACGCTTCTTTCTTGTTAATAAAGATACTAAAGATGCAAACTTTATCTTTGTTGGTGGCTTATTTGCGTATGACTTAGTCTGCGGATTTGAATCTATTCCTGAATTAGAAAGTGATTTTTCTTGCCCTGATTATTGCTTTTATTTAGCCGAACAATTAATCGTGATCGACCATCAAAATGAAGATAGTCAATTGGTTTCCATTGCATTTACCGATGATAAAACAGAATGCCAACGTCTCACTTTACGACAAACTGAGTTAATTTCGCTGGCTAAACAACCGTTAAAACACCCTATTCGCCACGCTTTAACAGCAGAAGGATCAACAATACACACCAATATGGATGATAAAGGCTATGGTGATATCGTTGAGGCAATGAAAACCTATATTCGTCGTGGTGATATTTTCCAAGTCGTGCCATCTCGTCGCTTTCAAGTAGCTTGCCCTTCACCACTTGCTGCATATCAAGTGTTGAAACAGAAAAACCCAAGCCCGTATCTGTTTTATATGCAAGATGCGCTATTCACTGTTTTTGGTGCATCACCAGAAAGCGCACTGAAATATCAAACCAGTGATCGACAAATTGAAATTTACCCTATTGCGGGAACTCGTCCTAGAGGGCGCAATGCCGATGGTTCAATTAATGCAGATTTAGACAGCCGTATTGAGCTAGAAATGCGTACTGACACCAAAGAACTTTCAGAGCATTTAATGTTAGTTGATTTGGCGCGTAATGACTTAGCACGCATTTGCCAAGCAGGTAGCCGTTATGTCGCGGAGTTAACAAAAGTTGACCGTTATGCTTTTGTGATGCACTTAGTCTCTAGAGTAGTTGGAAAATTACGTGATGACTTAGACATTTTTCATGCTTATCAAGCTTGTATGAATATGGGAACGTTATCGGGAGCGCCTAAAGTCAGTGCTATGCAATTAATTGCTCGCTATGAAAAAACGAAACGTGGTAGCTATGGTGGAGCCATTGGTTATTTTACTGGTGCCGGTGATTTTGATACTTGCATAGTTATTCGCTCTGCTTATGTTGAAAATAATATTGCCACAATTCAAGTCGGAGCCGGAATTGTGCTCGACTCAGATCCCAAAATGGAAGCGGAAGAAACCCGCAATAAATCACAAGCTGTAATCAACGCTATTTTACAAGCGCATACGGATACACAACAGCAGGAGGCTTGTTAATGGCGACTATCTTACTGCTCGATAACATTGACTCATTTACTTATAACCTTGTTGATCAAATACGTAGCCTTGGTAATAACGTGGTGATTTATCGCAATAGCGTCACAGCTGATTTTATTGAACAGAAGTTGCGCGAACTCGATAACCCTATTTTACTGTTATCTCCGGGGCCTGGCGCACCTTCACAAGCGGGCTGTATGCCTGAACTGTTAAAACGCGTATTAGGTACATTACCTGTTGTTGGTATCTGTTTAGGCCATCAAGCCATCATTGAAGCTTACGGTGGCAAAGTTTCTTCATGTGGAGAGATCTTACACGGTAAAGCGACATTAGCTGAACACGATAACAGTGAAATGTTTGTAGATCTACCTAACCCTTTACCCGTTGCTCGTTATCATTCACTTTCAGGAGAACAAGTTCCAGCACAACTTATTATTAATGCTTGGTGCGATAACACTGTTATGGCGGTGCGTCACCGTCAACATAAAACATGTGGTTTCCAGTTTCACCCAGAATCAATTTTAACCACCAAAGGCGCACAACTTTTAGAACAAACAATCGCATGGGCATTAACTCCTAAAGGAGACGCATAAAATGGAAACTATCTTCAACAAATTATTTAGCGCTCAACAGTTAACATTAGAAGAAAGCCAAACCCTGTTTAGCGCGATTATCCGTGGTGAATTAACAGAATCACAATTAGCCGCTGTATTAATTAGCATGAAAATGCGTGGTGAACATCCACAAGAAATCGCCGGTGCTGTACGAGCATTACTTGAAAATGCACTGCCATTTCCTCGTCCTGATTACACTTTTTGCGATATTGTTGGCACAGGTGGCGACGGCGCGAACAGCATCAATATCTCAACTGCTAGCGCATTCGTAGCGGCAGAAGTCGGCATTAAAGTTGCCAAACACGGTAACCGTAGCGTATCTAGTCGCTCAGGCTCATCAGACTTACTCGCTGCTTTTGGTATTCCATTAGATAGAAGTGCAGATGATGCACGTCAATTATTAGATGAAGTGGGACTTTGCTTTTTATTCGCACCGCAGTATCACAGTGGTTTTCGTTTTGCTGCTCCTGTGCGCCAACAACTAAAAACACGCACCTTATTTAACGTATTAGGTCCTTTGATTAATCCAGCACGCCCACCATTAGCATTAATTGGTGTTTATAGCCCTGAGTTATTAATGCCTATTGCAGACACACTAAAAGTATTGGGTTATGAACGCGCCGCCGTGGTACACAGTGGCGGTATGGATGAAGTGTCGTTACATGCACCGACTCAAGTCGCTGAATTACGTAATGGTGAAATTACGCGTTATGAACTCACACCAAGTGATTTTGGTCTTCGTCCTTGTTCAATGGCCGATTTAGAAGGTGGTACACCTGAAGTTAACCGTCAATTATTGGCGAATTTACTGCAAGGCGAAGGAAAAAGAGCACATACCGAATCTGTCGCAGCAAATGTCGCTTTATTAATGCGTTTACATGGGCAAGAAGATTTAAAAATAAATACTGAAGTTGCTATGCACACCATTTATAGCGGTAAAGCAATAAATCGTGTTACCGCATTAGCCGCGAGAGGATAAAAACATGACTGTATTAAACGCCATTGTAAAAGATAAAGCAGAATATTTGATCGCACGTAAAGCAAGCCAACCGTTATCAGAATTTGTGCAGCAAATAGTGCCTTCAACGCGCTCGTTTTATCAGGCATTAACTCAACCTAATACGGTTTTTATTTTAGAATGTAAAAAAGCATCGCCCTCAAAAGGATTAATTCGTGCTGATTTTGATCCCGCTACAATTGCAAAAATTTATCAGCCTTATGCTGCAGCAATTTCGGTATTAACCGATGAAAAATATTTTCAAGGAAGCTTTGATTATTTACGTCAAGTCAGCCAAGCCGTACATCAGCCCGTTTTGTGCAAAGATTTTATTATTGATGAATACCAAATCTATTTAGCACGTTTTTATCAAGCAGATGCCATTTTATTAATGCTTTCTGTCTTAGATGATGAACAATATCGCGCGCTATCAACAGTTGCTCATCAATTAAATATGGGTGTGTTAACCGAAGTCAGCACCGAAGAAGAGCGTCAACGAGCAATTAAGCTTAATGCCAAAGTTATTGGTATTAATAATCGCGATTTGCGAGATCTCTCTATTGATTTAGTTCGTACCCAACAGTTAAGCCAAGGATTACCTAAAGATGCAATCGTGATCAGTGAATCAGGTATTCATACCCACCAGCAAGTTCAAGAGTTAAGCCAATATGCTAATGGTTTTTTAGTGGGTAGTGCCTTAATGTCACAAGAAAATATTGACCAAGCAGTAAGAGCACTCGTTTTGGGAAAGCATAAAGTGTGCGGGTTAACTCGTACACAAGATGTAAAAGCGGTTTATCAAGCCGGTGCTTACTATGCAGGATTAATTTTCGCAGAAAAATCTCCACGTAAAGTGACATTGTCACAAGCTCAAGAGCTGATAACACAAGCCCCCTTAGCGTTTGTCGGTGTTTTTCAAAACCAACCTATTGAACTTATTTGTGACTATGCAGAAAAACTTAATTTATCTGCCATTCAATTACATGGACAAGAAGATGCTCAGTTTATTGAGCAACTTAGACAAAAAATTCAACCTAGCTGTGAGATTTGGCAAGCCATAAATATGGCAATTCACAGTGATATTCTCCCCGTTTCACACGTTAATAAATATGTACTTGATAACGGCACAGGCGGTACAGGAACAACATTTAATTGGCAAAAAATTCCAAACACAATACGTGAAAAAGCATTACTTGCAGGTGGTCTTAACAGTGAAAACTGTTTAGATGCAGTTAAAACAGGCTGTATCGGGCTTGATTTTAACTCTGGAGTAGAATCGGCTCCGGGCATAAAAGATGCGCAACGTCTGAACCAAGTCTTTGCACAATTATAGCAAAACTAAATTTCACAAAGATAAAATTTTAAACAGGATGACATCACAATGAGAAAACTTAACCCCTACTTTGGCGAATTTGGTGGCCAATATGTACCTGAAATCTTAATTCCTGCGTTGGATCAACTCGAACAAGCTTTTATTGATGCACAAAACGATCCCTCTTTTCAGCAAGAATTCCAAGATTTATTAAAAAATTATGCAGGTAGACCAACAGCATTAACTCTTTGCCGTAATTTAACAGAAGGCACGCGGACTCGTTTATATCTAAAACGTGAGGATTTACTGCATGGCGGCGCTCATAAAACTAACCAAGTATTAGGCCAAGCCTTATTAGCAAAACGTATGGGTAAAACCGAAATTATTGCAGAAACGGGGGCAGGTCAACATGGTGTTGCAACGGCTTTGGCCTGTGCACTGCTTAATATGAAGTGTCGTATTTATATGGGTGCAAAAGACGTCGAACGTCAATCACCTAACGTCTTTCGTATGCGTTTAATGGGTGCTGAAGTTATTCCCGTTCATAGTGGTTCATCTACCTTAAAAGATGCCTGTAATGAGGCGTTGCGCGACTGGTCTGGCTGTTACGATCGCGCGCATTACTTATTAGGAACAGCAGCAGGCCCTCATCCCTATCCAACTATTGTCCGTGAGTTTCAACGTATGATTGGTGATGAAGCCAAAGCACAAATCTTAGAGCGTGAAGGTCGTCTACCTGATGCTGTTATTGCTTGTATTGGTGGTGGTTCTAACGCTATCGGTTTATTTGCTTCCTTTATTCCAGAAACACCTGTGCAACTCATTGGCGTTGAACCTGCGGGTAAAGGCATTGAAACAGGTGAACATGGCGCACCTCTGAAACATGGAAAATTAGGGATCTATTTTGGGATGAAATCCCCAATTATGCAGACTGATGAAGGACAAATTGAAGAGTCATATTCAATTTCAGCGGGTCTTGATTTCCCATCAGTTGGACCACAACACGCACATTTAAACAGCATTGGTCGTGCTGATTATGTTTCTGTTACCGATGACGAAGCCATAGAAGCATTTAAAGCACTTTCTCGCCGAGAAGGAATTATTCCAGCTTTAGAATCTTCTCATGCATTGGCTTATGCACTGAAATTAATTGCACAAAATCCTGACAAAGAACAGTTATTAATTGTGAACTTATCAGGCCGTGGTGATAAAGATATTTTTACTGTAAACGATATTTTAGCAGCAAGAGGAGAAATCTAATGAGCCGTTATCAAGTATGCTTTGAGGCATTAGCACAACAACAGCAAGGCGCATTCGTTCCTTTTGTCACATTAGGTGATCCTTCTCCTGAGCTGTCATTACAAATTATTGATACATTAATTGAAGGTGGCGCAGATGCTTTAGAGATTGGTATTCCATTTTCCGATCCTCTTGCAGATGGCCCTACTATTCAAGGTGCTAATTTACGTGCCCTCAATGTTGGCGTAACTCCCACTGATTGCTTTGCACTTTTAGCTAATGTACGTAAAAAGCATCCTAATATTCCTATTGGCCTATTAGTTTATGCCAATCTTGTTTTTAGTAATGGGATTGATAATTTTTATGGTAAATGCCAACAAGCTGGTGTCGATTCTGTCTTAATTGGTGATGTGCCCTTACGTGAATCAAAAGCGTTCCGAGAGGCAGCAAAGCGAGCGAATATCGCTCCAATCTTTATTTGCCCGCCTAATGCTGATGATGAGCTTTTACAAGAGTTAGCAGCGTCAGGTAAAGGTTATACCTATTTACTATCAAGAGCAGGTGTAACTGGCACAGATAAACGCGCAGAACAATCACTAACACATCTTACTGACAAGCTAAAAACCTATAATGCGCCCCCAGCATTACAAGGATTTGGCATTTCAGAGCCAAAACAAGTGAAAGAGGCGATTGCAAATGGTGCAGCGGGTGCTATTTCAGGATCAGCCGTTGTACAAATTATTGAGAAAAATCTTCATCAACCTGAAGTGATGCTTAAAGCGCTTACTCAATTTGTCCAAGAAATGAAAGCAGCTACACTCTCTTAACTATCATAATCAATCCGCTTTAGGAGAATAGTTTGCTATTTTTCTAAGCGGATTACTCTTAATTCATTATTAATTGACTCACGCTTTTGAAGGCCCGTTTTGGTGCTTAGTCCGCATGAAATGGCGCAATCCCTCTTTTTTCTCCATTTAAAGTAACATAATCAATACCTATAAAAATTTGGCAAAATTTTATTTTTTGCACATACTTTATAAAGCGCTTTATATTTTCTTTTCAAAGATACTCAATTAATTACGCAATGTATAAGGAGTTTGATAATGAAACTATGGGCAAAAATCTCCGCTGTTATGGCGGCATTACTGATGGCATTTACGTTGTCTGCATGTTCTCCAACTGCAACATCAGAAGGTACTGGGGGTTATTTTGATGACTCCGTGATCACTACCAAAGTTAAAACAGCACTAATTGGTGAAAAAAATCTTAACTCAACACAAATTAGCGTTGAGACTTTTAAAGGTAAAGTTCAATTAAGTGGTTTTGTCTCTTCTCAAGCGGATGCTAATCGTGCCATTGAAACAACCCGTAAAGTAACTGGCGTAAAAGGTGTTATCAACTCAATGGTGATTCGCTGATCCTTTCTTTATTCTAGTCTTCCTTTAGCCTTACTTTTCAGACCACCTTTTCGGTGGTCTTTTTTTGTCAAGTACACCATTATCAGTATTAGCTTTTATCATAAAGCAGATCAATTTTTATAAAAAACGCAAATAGATTAAAAAAGGGTGTTTTCACTTCGACTTGAAAAAATGTTCGTAAAGAGAACAATTAAAAAGAATAATTAATCATTTAATGATTAAAAACCAACCTTCTTATTTTTATGAATATTGCTTCTCTTAACCCTCTTTTATTCTTTTTTTATTTCTTTCTATCTCTTGATACACAAAGCACTTCCACTAAAATAAAATAAAGTTGCATTTAAAATGAATCTATATATTACCCTATTTTATTTATAAAAAGACCATTGGTTTTTAATAAATAAAAATACACTGTTTTATCTTATTAAGAAGGTAAAAATAAAAGATATATATAAGATGCATTTTTATTAATGTTTAAATATTAAATATTATATTTAAAATGCATCTTTTGTTTTATCTCTATTTTTAATTACTCATAAATGATGTATTCAACAATAAAAGAGAGAATTTATATAATCTAAAAGTGAAAGGCTTGGTTCAAATTTAAAAGATAAAAAAAGCGAAGATAAACTTCGCTTTTTCATTATAAGATATTCTTTTAAAGAAAGAATAATTAGAAACGGTAGCCCACACCAAACATAAAGACAAATGGGTCTAAACGTGTGCTGATTGATTGTCTATCTTCACCTGCTTTAAATTTAACATCCGTTTCGATATTCATCCACCAAACAGACGCATTCAGCATCCAGTTTTTATCGAGGTTATAATCTAAACCCGCTTGTGCAGCAAAGCCCCATGAATCTTTAAGATCTAAGTCAGATAAACCAGCACCTTTACCCGCTGAATTGAATTTTTCATCAAAGAAAGTGGTAAAGTTAAGACCTGCACCTAGATAAGGACGTAATTTATCTTCACCATTACCAAAGTAATATTGTGCCATTAATGTTGGTGGTAAATGTTTAACTGTCGCAATTTCACCAAAGTTTGTTAATGATACTTTGTGCTCAAAAGGAGTAGCTGCTAATAGCTCAACACCAATATTATCAGTGATCATATACCCAAAGGTTAAACCTAATTGGGTATTATTATTAGCTTCAAAATGCCCAATACCTAATACATTATCAGAACCTGCATTAGGGCGAACAGTTGCAGTACCTGCACGGAATAAGAAATCACCTGCTTGGTGAGCAAAAGAAATAGAAGGCGCAAGAGTTGCAGCCGCTAAAATAAGCGCAGAAAGTTTTTTCATTATTTAACCCATTCCTGTAATAAGTAAAATCTCCGCTAAAAATATAACCATTTATTGATAATTATGATCTAATACCGATCACAACTTTGGAATTATTTTTGCAGAAAGTGTTATTTCTCTTATTATTATTTATCAATGCGATTATTTATAATTGATCTGCATCAAATTACCGATTAATACAATTTTTTCTTATAATTAAATTTATTTTTATTAATAATTTTTGAATAAAAATATCCTGATAAATGTAATTAAAAATAAGGTTATTTTTATGTTAAAATAATGTTTTATTTATTTTAAATAATAAGTATATTCTAATTACTGATAACAAGAAAAAAACCAAATAAGAGAAGTAAGAGAAAATATCCCATTTTGTTGTTGTAGAAGGTACAATAGCGCGCATTGACACAGTCTATTTTTTATAGGAGCAGTTTCATGCCTACCACGGCACGCACAATCTACCGAGACAGTCTGAATTTTTATAAGAATGAACGACGTAGTATTGTTACACTTTCCGCTATCCTTGCTGTTATTTTAGCGATAATTCATGTCTTAATTGGCCCTAATCCTCAAGAATACCAAGTGATGATTGAATTTGTGGCTAATTTTAAAAATACACAGCTTTCCTCTGCTTCTCCTGCGGAGTTAGAAGCAATGTCAAACAGTGTCGTGGGTATTGCCAAAAAAGTGTTATCACTGTATGCATTTGAAACATTACAACAAAGCATCTTGGTTCTCACCTTATTGATGTTCGCTATGGCAATCTCTGCTGGTCACAATGTTACTCTTGGGCAAACATTTAACGCGTGCTTACCTCGCTTACCAAAAATGTTTTTATTAATTGTTCTGTGCTCTATTTTAATTAGCGCAGGTTTTATGGTGATGATTATTCCTGGCATCATTTTACTTATTGGTTTTGCATTAGCCCCCGTTGTTTTAGTGCGCCAACAAAATATGGGTAGTGCAATTCGTTTAGGCTGGAAAATTGGCTTTAGTGAATCTGGCTCACTTATTCCTGCTTTAGGTATTTGGATCTTATTGCAGTTTGGCATTGGTTTTGTGAGTAATCTAACTATTCAACTACCTGATCTTATCCATAATTTCTTATTCTATCTTCTGAAAAATATGGCTTCAGCATGGATGATTATTTACCTATTTCGTTTATTTATGTTGGTTGAAAACAAATACACAACGCAACAAATGCGCTAATTTATTCAAAACATAACTCCCCATAAAACTTATCGATAAAAAATCCCGTGTATAAGCTAACGACTTATCACGGGATTTTACTGTTTATTTATTACCACTCATAAACTTAGCTGGAATGCTTAAGGTGTTGAAGTCTGACTCTCTCTTGATACTTCTGATATCGATGTTTTATTACTCTCTGCTTCTTGGCTTTCAGCTTCTTGCTTTAACGCTTCTTTTCTTGCTTCTTTCTGTTTTTCTTTGATCTGTTGTCGGCTTTGATAAAGTCTGATCACAAAATAGAGATCAGGAGCAATAATCAAGTCATCTTCATTGAGCGAAATTTTGTTACGTTCAATCCAGCGATTTAACTCTGTTCTCCGTCCTGCCAAAACCAATTTAACGCCTTTTATTCGCAACTCTCGTATTAGTTCATCAATAGCGGCAAATACACTGACATCATCATAGGTAAAGCTTACAGCTGCATCTACCGCTAACCAAGCTGGACGTTGAGGTGCACTATCAACAAGTTGAAGTACCCGTTTTTTAAAATAACCCACATTAAAATAAGTCAGTGGTGAATTAAAACGGTACATCATTAAGCCATCGATAGGTTCAATACCATTATCCTTATTCATTGAGTGAACCATTCCTTGCTCATCGATACCCAATAGCTGATCGCTTGGTCGAAAAACAATACGTAAAAATTGTAATAAGCCTAATAAGACCGCAAAGCCTATACCATTAATCACCCCTGCTAATAACACTGCTAACAAGGTGAATGATGCCAATGTAAATGCTTGTTTATTACGTTTACGATAAGACCAAATATGACGAATACTCAGCAGTGACCATGAAGAGACGATCAACACAATTCCAAGTGAAGATAATGGAATATAGGCGAGGAAATCTGTCATAAATAATAGCACCAGTAGAATAACCAGTGCTGCGATAATAGAAACTAATTGCGTTTTACCACCGACAGAATCATTGACTGCGGTACGACTACTTGCTGCACTTACAGCAAATCCTTGTGAAAGTGCTGCCGCAATATTGGCAATACCTAATGCTTTTAATTCTTGATCTGCATCGACATCATAACCATTTTTACTGGCAAAACTGCGAGCTGTCATCATAAAACTCACAAAGCTAATGACAGCCAAGTTTATAGATGGAACCAATAACTCTCGTAATACACTAGGATGAAATCCATTCATCGACACGACTGGCAGGAATAGATCAACATTTCCTGCTTCTTTATTCACAATAGCAATACCATAACTTGCTAAATCAAATTGCCAGCTAAGATAAGTCATTACAACCATAGCAATTAGTGGTGCTGGCCATCGGCTACGAAAATACCGAATACCTAATAATAAGGCGAGTGTTACCACTGACATCAATACCGTAGGTAAATGCGCATCCATTAATCGAAATGGAACTTCAATAAGTTTTTCAATTAGGTGTTCTGGAGAAGTGTCAAAACCAAATACTTTACTAATTTGCCCGACCATAATGGTGATAGCCACACCATTTAATAACCCTTGAAGAATAGGACGAGACAAAAAGTCAGTGAATGCCCCCAATCGGAAATGGCTAGCTAAAATACACCAAAACCCCGTCATTGCAGTCATAATAATGGCAAGTTGCCATCGTGTATTTTCATCACCAGCAGATAATGGAATAACGACTGCCGCAATAACGGCACACGTTGCTGCATCTGGTCCCGTAATTAATTGGCGAGAAGTACCAAATAATGCATAAATAATCATGGGGAAAATACAGGCATACAATCCAACAATAGCATTAATGCCTAATAATTCAGTATAAGCAATAGCAACAGGTAGCGCGACGGCAGCAACCGAAAGCCCTGCTTTTAAGTCATAGCCAAAATATTCACGCTTATAGTTAAATAATAAGCCTAATCCTGGCATCCATTTTATTATTCTTTTTCCGTTCATTGATTTCCTCTTATCAGAATATACATTCATCAAAAAGTGGCGGATGATAATGATGAGTAACTAAATCATATACTAGAGTTATATTTAAATCCTCTTTCATAACTCAAGCTTGAGTTTTAATTTTACATAAACACAATTACGTTGATTTTTCATTGGGTTATTTCAGATAAAAATAGCGTTTTTTGTATAAATTAACTCTCTGTCGTTAAAGATATGCAATTGTTTACCCATTTTCTGTCGCTTTGCATTAGAATAGCGAAGTTTATGAATTTAATAACCATAGGTTCCTATCTGTTATGAAAAATGGCTGGCTTAAGCAATTACTTGATTTTGCTCCACTATTAGTGTTTTTTATCTTTTATAAATGGCAAGATATTTTCTATGCTTCAGGTGCATTAATTATCGCGACGTGGATCTCAGTCGGTTTGACATGGCTTATTTTCCATAAAGTTGAGAAAGCGCCGCTCATTACTGCCATCGTGGTGACTATTTTTGGCTCATTAACGATCTTCTTCCATTCTGCTGATTTTATTAAATGGAAAGTAACCGCGATTTATGCCATTTTTGCCATCGTTTTAATTGGTATGCAGTTATTTACGCCAAAAACGTTAATGGAAAGAATGTTAGGCAAAGAACTTGCTATGCCACCCGCAAATTGGAAGAAACTCAATATTGCATGGGTGATTTTCTTTTTTGCTTGTGCTCTTGGTAATATTTATGTGGCATTTTCTTTAGCGGAAGAGACTTGGGTTAATTTTAAAGTCTTTGGCTTAACTATTTTAACCTTTATCTTTACAATCGCTAGTGTGGTTTATATCTGGAATAACCGTTTACCAGAAGAACAAACTAAAGACGAAACTGCAGAAAATAGTGAACACAAATTATCAGATGATATGGTAAAACAAGCATCTAAACCGACATCACATGATGCTCATTCAAAATCTGAATAATCATTTTTATTTTATTGGAGGATATGTACTCTAAATAATTCGAGGTGTAGTTAGGCGACAAGTGAATGAAACACTAGGAGCATACATCAGTATGTGACTAATGCGAATGAACGAAGTCAACAACGCTACAGCTTGAAGTATGACGAGTAAATATCTCCTTGTTTTCAACATTATTTACAGATACTTTATTTTCATGACTGAACAACAATCTTTGCCTAATGGTGAGCTCGTTTTACGTACCCTTGCCATGCCTGCTGATACTAACGCCAATGGTGATATTTTCGGTGGATGGTTAATGTCTCAAATGGACATCGGTGGTGCAATTTTAGCAAAAGAAATTGCGTTAGGTCGTGTCGTTACTGTAAGCGTAACAGGCATTACCTTTCTTAAACCTGTTGCTGTTGGCGATGTCGTTTGTTGCTATGCACGTTGCTTAAAAACAGGTAATTCTTCAATTACGGTTAATATTGAAGTCTGGGTTAAGAAAGTTGCCACAGAACCTGTCGGCCAACGCTATCGCGCAACAGAAGCAGTGTTTACCTACGTTGCCGTTGATGAGAACAATTCAGCTCGCCGTTTACCTGAAGGTAAAGCTCACTTTACGTTAACAAGCACAATGGAATAAAACGCCATTACCCAAAATAACGAAAAGTATTAAAATTGAGATACTAAAAAAGGCACTTATTAAAAGTGCCTTTTATTTATCTGGTATTAAATAATAATATCGCTTTGTTTAACCGCTAACTTTATAAAAATTAGCTTGCTGATATCCCTGTCATTTTAAACTCAATAAGAACCACTTTTCCTTTATAAGGGATTTTTTCATAACGCCATTGGCGCATGGCTCTTTTTACTTCACGTTCAAACACGTTTTTTGGATCAGCAGAAAGTATTTCTACATTGTCCACTCGCCCATCAGCATCAACATCAAAACGAACTTTTATAGCCCCTTCAATACCCACAGCTCTTGCTCGCGAAGGATATTCAGGTAAACCTTGGCGTACTGCATTTGGTACTCTGCCTTCACCACTGCTTGCCACTGCAACTGGTTTTTCATCGCCTTTATCGCTTGGCTTTGCCGTTGGGTTAAGATTTTTGAGATCATTACCTTTATTAACAACTAAAGGTTGTGGTCGCTCAACAGGCGGTTTGGGTTTGTCCACAGGTTTTGGTTTCGGCTTTGGTTTCGGTTCAGGTTTTTTCTCTATTGGTTTTTCGATAACAGGTTTTACATCAGGAATAGGTTCTGGCTCAGGTTCTGGTTCTGGTTCAACAACCGGCTCAGGTTCTGGCGGGGTAACTTCTTCAACCACAGGCTCTGGTTCGCCTGCAGGCTCATCTGCTGCAAATGCCAACATCTGTATAGAGATAGGCTCAGGTGTAACTAGCTTATCTTCTACAACATATAACATCGCAGCCGCAACAAGTGAGGCATGTAGACAAAGTGATATGAGTACCCAAAGCTTCCAACGCATAACTGATCTTATTTCACCTAAAGAAAAAATATGCCCCTAGTTTAAATGCAAATAGCAATCATATTCAATAAGGTTTAGCAAAATGATTGATATTAACTGTTAAAAAGTGAAATTATGAGTTCCATTCTATGTGTTGTACAAATAAAAGTGCTCTATGTTTTCTAGAAGTATCAAGTTTACGCAGCTTATAAATTCGGAAATTACGGCGA
Organism: Proteus penneri; assembly: GCF_022369495.1. NCBI lineage: Bacteria > Pseudomonadati > Pseudomonadota > Gammaproteobacteria > Enterobacterales > Morganellaceae > Proteus > Proteus penneri. Next base: position 1,307,328 of record NZ_CP059690.1, on the reverse strand, counting down.
GATTGCCCTTCTAGCCATCGGCGTCGTTTACGTATAGCTTGTCTCATCATTCGCCAACGAGCTACTTCAGTCCTACTGTGTCTCATACTATCAGCACCTATTTTTTCGAATAAGTGGACTATTATAAGACGTTCATTTTGTGATCCAAGGGGGGATTTATGTTTTGCTTAAATTTCATCCAGCATTTAAGCATTTCTCACAAAGAAAAAATGAATAAAGAGTTGTATCTTATTACTTATTTAATACTTATCTCTTAAGAAAGAGATTTGACAGAGATAATAATCCTGATTTAATAACAACATTCGGCAAATAACAAAAATAATGAACTATTTTTAGTAAATTGCCTTTAGCATATCCATGCAATTCATTTTCAACGGAAAATAGCTCTACTATGACAACATTTTATACTGTATTGAGTTGGCTAACCTTTTTCTTCTATTGGCTATTAATTGCAGGGGTCACATTTCGTGTCCTAATGCACCGACGACCGGTTACATCAACAATGACATGGTTATTAATCATCTATATTCTGCCATTAGTCGGAGTTATTGCGTATTTTGCTTTTGGTGAATTACACCTAGGAAAACGACGCGTTGAACATGCTAAACAGATGTGGCCTTCTGTTGTTGCGTGGCTTGAAGACTTGAGAAAATGTAAACATATCTTTGCTACAAGTACGAGCGATATTGCAACCCCTCTTTTCCAATTAACCGCTAAACGCCAGGGTATTAGAGGCGTTAAAGGTAACAAAATTGAACTGTTAACTACCTGTGAAGATTCGCTAAATTCAATTACACGCGATATTAATAACGCTCGTGATAACATTGAAATGGTCTTCTATATTTGGCAATCAGGTGGTTTAGTCGATGAAGTCACCGATGCCTTAATCAGAGCCGCTAAACGCGGTGTAAAATGCAGAGTCATGGTTGACTCCGCAGGTAGTTGGAATTTCTTCCGTACTAATGGCCCAGATGTAATGAGAGCCGCAGGTATTGAATTCGTTGAATCACTGCATGTTAATTTATTCCGTTTCTTCTTACGCCGCATGGATTTGCGTCAACATCGAAAAATCGTATTGATCGACAATTACATTTCCTATACAGGAAGTATGAATATGGTTGACCCTCGTTATTTCAAGCAAGATTCCGGAGTCGGTCAATGGATTGATATTATGGTAAGAATGGAAGGCCCTGTTTCTACAACATTAGGTATGATTTATGCTTTTGACTGGGAAATGGAAACGGGTGAGCGCCATTTACCTCCTCCTCCTGATGACAATATTATGCCTTGTGAACAAGAAAGTGGTCATACAACACAAATCATCGCCTCAGGCCCAGGATTTCCTGATGAGCTAATTCAGCAATCACTTATTACAGCGATTTACTCTGCAAGAAAAGAACTGGTACTCACAACACCTTATTTTGTACCTAGCGATGATCTGGCTCATGCAATCTCAACCGCTGCGATGCGAGGAGTTAATGTCAGTATTATTATTCCTCGTAGTAATGACTCTTTCCTTGTGCGTTGGGCAAGTCGTTCTTTCTTTACAGAAATGCTAGAAGCAGGTGTAAAAATATTTCAATTTGAAGATGGTTTATTACATACCAAAAGTGTGATGGTTGATGGACAACTCAGCATGGTAGGTTCAGTTAATCTTGATATGCGTAGCCTATGGTTAAACTTTGAAATTACCGTTGTCATTGATGATGAAGGTTTTGGAAGTGATTTAAGCATTGTGCAATATGATTATATTGCCCGCTCAACAGAATTAACCATGGATGAATGGGAAAAACGTCCCTTCTTAAATCGTGTATTAGAGCGCATCTGCTATTTCTTTAGTCCTCTGTTATAACAGAAATGTTATAATCAATAGACTACTAAGAACTGATAAGATATAACGGTGCTAAATTAGTAAAAATGCGATACAACTAACGCGATAATGATTGAAATAATAGACAGGCATTACCATGAATGAACCAACTTTAATAAGTGAAGACGACGCTTTAGAACAAGCTTATGATCTATTTTTAGCCCAAGCAGCTGATAATTTAGATGTTGCAGACCAATTATTGTTTAACCTGCAATTTGAAGAAAGAGGTGCTGCTGAAGTAGTTCCATTAGGTAATGATTGGCAATTTATTGTTGGCCTACCTGTCACATCAGCCCGTTTTAGCGAAGTGATTATTGGTCTCGCTCCAGACGATGATTCTGATATTGATGATATTTTTGGTCGTGTTCTAATTAGTCGTGATCCACTACAACCTATGTTCCATATTATTTGGAAATCATGATCTCTTTTCTCTTCACCTGCTTATATTTTAGCAAAATCCGCCGTAAACCCTCGCCTAATGTGGGCGAGGAACAGCCACATTGTTGTTAGGTATTACACATAATATCTGTTACTCGAAGCATTTAGATGAATGTGCGATAGTTAAAAACATGGTGCCTTCTCTTGTCAGTGTACTTTCTTGTTTTATTGGCGGTGATTTGACCATTCTATCTATTTCAGTTGAAGAAAATTTATTACTTGCTTCATTATAAAAACACAAACATTGATCTTTGCTCACATTACTATAAATATTTAATGTATCCATACAATATTCAATAACTTTATTTTCTTGTGATTCAGAGCAAGAGGATAATAAAAATAAAGAAAAAATAATAATTAAGGTTTTTTTCATAACTATTCCACTATCGTGTTAGATTTATTTAATTATGAAAAAATTATTTCATTAAAGTAGATAAGTTATCACGATATAAATCAAGTTTAAGTGGATAATTATTACTTGCATAAGATAAATAAAGAGAGTTTTTACTTTTCTCCCTATTTTATATCTTTAACATCTCTTTGTTTAGTATTTATACTTATTTTTATTTAATCTTAAATGTAGCAATGGAAAAGGATTGCCTTGCCCATCTAATTCTGAACGCCCTACTTGCTCAAATCCTATATAAAGATAAAAGCCAATCGCTTGAAGATTTTGCTCATTGACATCTAGCTCATCAATATGCAGTGTATTTATCGCGAAAGTTGTAAGCAATTTTCCACAACCATGCCCTCTAGAATTTGCATCAACAAATAGCATTTCTAACTTATTTTCTGCTGTGCCTAAAATCCCGTGAATAATATTATTATTGTCTATCGCAACATATGTATTAAGCATTGGAAAATAGTGTTCTACAATATCTTTTTTAAGCGATAAGATGATATCTTCAGATAAAAATGTATGTGTAGCCCTAACTGACGATTCCCAAACCGCAATCATTTCATCATAGTGCGAAGGTTCTGCTTTTATTACAGTTAACATATTTTCCTCTATATAAAATATGGCATCATAAAGATCCTTTATCAACAGTCAAGCAATCTGAATAAAAAAAACACATTTAGTGTATATTAAATGCATTTTGATAAGTTACATCTAAAATATAGCGATAAACATTTATATTAATAAAAAGGCCACATTACGTGACCTATTAAAAATATTATTTATTAACTTAAAATTAGAAACGATAACCAACACCTAACACCCAAGTACCAAATTTCATATCATCTAATTTTGAGTATTCATAAGATGCATCGATGGCTACATTTGGAATTGGGTTGATTTGTAAACCTAATCCATAACTTATAGATACTTTGTTTTCATGCTGTTCTTCAGAGGGAGCTTTATAATTAGCATTAAAAACACTGGTACCGATTAAACCATACGCATTAATATATTCATTAAAACGATAACTTGGTCCAGCCGAAAATAAATAATAATCTACATCAATATGCCCTACATTTTTATCATTATCATCATAGCAATTATATTTTTTATTATTATAAACAAATGAACCTATAAGACCAAAATCATTATTTATCTTGCGATCATACTTAATATTAAATCCTTTAGGATCTTCATCTACCTTCTCGCCATCTACTTTTATCTGACTTTGTGCATAGCCTATAGACAATGTGTTTTTCAATGTAGCAGATGCATTAAATGCCGTTATTGATAAAAAAATTGCTGTAATTGGTAATAATAATTTATTTTTCATTATATATCTCAATATTATCTTTAGTTAATAAAATAAGAAACAGCAATAAAAATAGTTTAAATTTCAATTAATTCAACACTATAAATCGCTGCTTCCACTCAAAATAATAAATCAAAGTAAAACTTATATAAATAATTTAATTTTAATGGAAAAATAATAAAGAGAACCATCCAAATAAAGGTAAATAAATAAAATATTTATTTGAAAAATGAAGGCGAATAGATTTTAAAATTAAATAAAATGATTTATTTTAATATTATTTAATTTATATTTTATAAAAAATAAAAAGGCCACGTTACGTGACCTTTTAACAATATTATTTATTAACTTGAAATTAGAAACGATAACCAACACCTAATACCCAAGTACCAAATTTTGCATCATCAAATTTTGAATACTCATAAGATGCATCTATTGCTACGCTTGGAATTGGATTAATTTGTAAACCTAATCCATAAGCCACGGATGTTTTGCTGTATGTATCATTAGCATAATAATATTTATCTTCTTGACTAGCGTGACCAAGACCAATTAAACCATATGCACTAAAATAGTCATTAAAACGATAACTAGGGCCAGCCGTTAATGAAACATAGTCAATTTCACTTGAACCAATTTTTCCCCAACGACTATAATAATTATAGGTTAATTTTGTATACGTCAGTGATCCAATAATTCCCAAATCATTATCAAACTCATGATTATACTTAAAGTTAATCCCTTTAGGATTATCATCTATTTTATCATCATTCAATTTAATTGAGCTTTGAGCATAACCCACTGATAAAGTATTATCTAACGCGGCTTGTACATTAAAAGAAAGTGTAGAAATAGCTAACAACGAAGTAGACAGAAATAAATTACGTTTCATTTTTATTCTCTATATAAAAGCAAAAGATAGAAAAAGGAACTAAAATAGAATTTAGCTTTCTTATCAAATTGAGTTTAATACTCAATAAGTTTTATTTATAAATAATACGTTATTAATTAATTTTTATAAAGAAATTCTTATGATTAAATTGATAATTAAAAGACCATCCGCTCTAACAATAAACTTACCTTATTTTTCACTATTACTAAGCAAATATTAAGATCATAACGTTATTAAAAAAGAAGTAATTTCAATTTATCATTAGTTTCAGCCGCAATTTAAATATGATTAAAGCTTCGATTGAAATTCTATTGGTTACTAATCAGTAAAATAAAAGACACTTACTAAGTAAAATTAATTTGTCTTAACCTATATGATATTGATTAATATTTAAGTGTATTTTTAATCTGGTATCTAAGATAGATAACCTTATTAATATTAATGTGTATAAAAAAACCACTCTATAAGTGGCTTTTCCTTTCATATATTATTAGCAAGTTGCATTTTTAACCAAAAACTTAGCTGGCATAAATTAAAAAATTCTTTTCTACAAGGAGAAATCAGTTTGTTATTCGACTCTACAATTTCCCTAGTAATGCTTCTGTTTTAATAAAATCTTCAGCAATGACTTTTAACATTACATTTCCCTTATCATCATTGTTCGACATAAACACTGTATAAAAAACAGTTAAATATAATTTAGTTAACTTAAGAGACCTACTCTCTTTACAGAAGAAAAGTAGATCTTTTTAAATGCTCATAACAGGGTGTAATCCATTGAAGTATTAACAGGGTGCTGTTTCAAACAGAAAGCAGTAAGCATCAAACATTTATCTTCTATCTGAGTGAAAATAGGCGTTTAAATAATGCGGATTCTCTTTATATAATAGCAATTCATTAAGTAATACAGAGAAAGTAGGATTGGGGGTTAACGTGTGGCTTGAACAATTTGGTGTACTCAATATCTGGACATACCTTGCAGGCATGTTTTTTATTATCCTCGTTCCTGGCCCTAATACACTCTATGTGCTAAAAACAAGCGCATCAGGCGGTGTTCGTGACGGGTATCGTGCTGCATTTGGTGTGTTTTTAGGTGATGCAATTTTGATTTTTCTCGCTTTTATCGGTGTCGCATCCGTTATAAAAGCCTCTCCTATACTCTTTACTATTGTTCGTTTTTTAGGTGCTTTTTACCTCCTTTATTTAGGAATAAAAATTATCCATGCCACTTTTTTCTCCAAAAAAGTACATTCAGAACAAACAACAACAGTACAGAAACACGTTTTTAGAAAAGCACTTACATTAAGTATGACTAATCCTAAAGCGATTCTATTCTATATTTCATTTTTTGTTCAATTTATCGATTTTAATTATGCACATACTGGATTATCTTATTTAATCCTCGCTTCCATGCTTGAAGCATTTAGTTTTATCTATCTCTCTTTTCTAATATTTGGTGGTGTAGCTCTTGCCCGTTTCTTTGGCTCACGTAAAAATATCGCTAAATTAGGTAATGGTGTTATCGGGCTTTTCTTTATGGGGTTCGCAACTAAATTAGCAACATTATCATCATAATTTTTGGTAACAGATATCCATTAAAGAGACGGTAATCGAAATAATTTAGAGCTTGGTCAGAAATTTCAAATTGATATCATTAAATGTGATTTATGTAATCATAGAGAACAAGGCTCTGCTTATGTTGAGTGTTGCCCTCAAAATGTCTTAATTTTTTCTCTGATGATGAATTGTCACAATTGACCGCTGAACGTAGAAAAATGCTATTTTACGTGAACGACTAACGACGCCTTATTAAGGTTTATATCTATCAATAATCGTCGCGTGATACAAAAAGTAATAGCCTTATTTCGTGTATAAGGTTATTACTTTTTACCGCCTTGAAATCGCTTAACTGTAGTTATCTATATCGAAACTACCCTACCATCTGGTATCATTGGCGACTTATCCATATTCTTGCCATAAATAACTTTGTTTTTCACACAACTTATTATTTGAATCTATAAAATATTTTATTGATTTATCATATTGTTAAGGTATCCAAGATACCGAAGAACAAAGCCTTGGTTAGCAAGTTACAGAATAATCAGCAACGATATAGAACCGTAAAAAATGAGCATCCCAAAAGAGCAGTATAATTTCAACAAACTACAAAAACGCTTACGCCGTGATGTTGGGCAAGCTATCGCTGACTTTAATATGATTGAAGATGGCGACAAAATCATGGTCTGCCTTTCTGGTGGTAAAGATAGCTACACGCTACTTTCTATCCTAATGAATCTGCAAAAAAGTGCGCCAATTAATTTTTCACTTATTGCAGTCAATTTAGACCAAAAACAACCCGGATTCCCTGAGCATATTTTACCTGAGTATTTAAATGAACTTGGTGTGGAATATAAAATTGTTGAAGAGAATACCTATGGAATTGTTAAAGATATTATTCCAGAAGGTAAAACAACCTGCTCTTTATGCTCACGTTTACGTCGTGGTATTTTATATCGCACAGCAACAGAACTTGGTGCGACTAAAATTGCTTTAGGCCACCATCGTGATGATATTTTAGAAACATTATTTTTAAATATGTTCTATGGTGGCAAGCTTAAAGGTATGCCACCTAAATTAATGAGCGACGATGGCAAACAAATCGTTATTCGTCCTCTTGCTTATGCTCGTGAAAAAGATATTGAGCGTTTCGCACAAGCTAAACAATTTCCAATTATTCCATGTAATCTTTGTGGCTCACAACCTAACCTTCAGCGTCAAGTTATTAAAGAGATGCTAAGAGATTGGGATAAACGTTACCCTGGTCGTATCGAAACCATGTTTAGAGCAACACAAAACATTGTTCCATCACACTTATGTGATACTCAATTATTTGATTTTGTGAATATCAAACATGGTGATGAAGTCATTAATGGTGGCGACTTAGCTTTTGATAAAGACGATATTCCAACCGTTCCAGTGATGTTCCAAGACGAAGATGATGAACGTCCTGACTTTAGTCAAAACAAACTCGATATTGTTGAAGTGAAATAATCGACTATCTCCTAAGCCTTGTATTCAAGGCTTAGGATTTTTATGACCAAATAATCGCCAATAATAAGTTTAAGCAAAAAAAAACCGATGTTAATAAACATCGGTGTAATAATGGTCAATTATTCTGTATTAAGAACTCAATATGAGAAAAACTACAATTATGGAGCACAACGTTCATCGCTCAACGTTGTATTCACCTGCGAGAGTTATAATGCCAGATGTTCTATTTTAAAAAATTGATATATCTCAAACAGGGTTAGAGAATTCTTTTTTAAATCCATTTAGTTACGATTAATTTTCTGAAAATTTACAACCACCTGCTACGTTTTAACCACCAAGTAACAATCACAATCAAAACAAAGAGAGATAAACAAAAAATGGCAAAACCATAAGGAAGTTCATTTCCAGGGATCCCGCCTAAATTGACACCAAATAGCCCTGTTAGAAAAGTTGTTGGTAAAAATAACATCGCCATTAGTGACATAGTATAAGTACGTCGATTCATTGCATCAGCCATCATTGATGTTATTTCATCAGCAATCACTGCCGTACGAGAAATACTACTGTCCAAATCCTCTAAACGTCGAGAAAGTCTTTCTGAGATTTCTAACATCGTAACCCGATCGCTATCACTCATCCAGGGTAATTTTTCAATGGAGAGTCTTGAGAATACATCTCGTTGCGGGGCCATATAACGCCGTAAAACAATCAATTGTTTTCTTAATAATGCAAGTTCACCTCTTGCTGGTATTTGTTGGTCGAGGATCATATCTTCGAGTTCAATTAATTGATCATGTAAAGTTTCAACAAATTCACCTATTTCATCAGTAACAGCATCTGCCATAGTTATAAGCCAGTCACCGCTACTTTCCGGTCCACTGCCTAACTCTAAGGTATGAATAACAGAATCCACCGAGTTAACTCGACGATGACGACTCGAAACAATTGTTTGGCTGTTAATATAAATTCTGAATGCGACTAGTTCATCAGGCCTATCATTAGGATTATTATTAATTGTTTGCAAATTGATGACGACCCCTTCACCAATGCGTTGTGCTTTTGGTCTAACATTCTCTGCAAGTAATATATCTTTCGCAATAGGAGGAAGTAATTCTGTTTCTTCTATCCATTTCGCACTTTGTGGCTTACGATAGTCCAAATGTATCCAATAAGGATTATCGTTTGTAGCAATTGTATCTGCTGTTATTTCTATTACCCCACCATGACCATCAAGTTGTGTGGTATAAATTGCATCTGAATCTTGCAAAATAGAGTCATTAATTGTTTTCACTTAGTTTCCTCCATACTCTTGCTTTAGTCGCTATAGATTAATTAATCGTCTCTTTATCTAATTATTTTTCAATATGTTATTTTATACTTTTTTCTAATTCACTGTATATCAACACTATTTTTGTATAATTAATCTAAAACTTCTATTTATATTTCCCACTTTAGGATTATTACACTAAATCCAATTCGGAGAATTACATTAGTATATTAATACTAGAAATATCTATAGGTAACTTACTTTATTTATAAGAAAAATTTTATCTACTGTAATTTATAATAATTAGATCCCTAGTGTATACTAAATATTATCTTATACATTTATTGCAACCTAAAAATAAGGTCATCAATATGAAAAAATTTCTCGCTATTCCTTTATTTTTGCTTTTAGCCGGATGCAATGATGCAACATCGACTGAAAGTGCTAATTCTGCCTCTACTTCTGATACAACAAAAACACTTCTGGTCGATTCACAACTTTATGATTGTGTCGGTGTTGCACCAATGAAATGCATGAAGGTGAAAGAACTCCCTTCAGGCGAATGGTCCCTTTTCTATCAAAACATTGAAGGTTTTGAATATAAAGCGGGTAATGAATACACATTAAAAGTAAATGTTACAGATATTCCTAATCCACCAGCTGATGCACCTAGTGTAAAATATACACTGGTAGAAATTGTCGATAAAAAGTAATTTTTTACTTAACTCAAACTCACAATAGGCCATATTCGCTATTGTGAGTAATTCATCTATTGATATTATTCTTCTAATAGTTGCTTATTTACAAATTAATAAACTTATTAATGAGCTATTTATGTAATCTCATTTTTATTATGTATTAAAGATAAGTCTGCTAATTTTTTTTAAGAGTAATTTCAATCAATTAACATTGAAATCGTGCTTAAACTTACTAAAAATAGAGTTCTTTACATCAACATAGAACCTCTATAATGAATAAATTAATAATTATTTTAATTATCTTAGTTTTACCTTACTCTTCTACATTATATGCCTACAATGAATCACATACTGTCTATAGTGGCCATATTTATGGAAAACTAAAAGGAGATACCGCCAAAGGCCCTATAATCAATTATCGTTATGAAACAGGAAATGCTTGGGGTTTATTAATTTCTCTACTCTATTTAAATTCAAACCATAAAGAATCCTTTAAAGATCCTCGTTTTATCACTCCATCAATAAAACAATATAAAACTAAAACTACCGCTCTATTAATCGGCCCTACTTATAGAATAACACCTAAGTTTTCTATTTATGCCCAAATGGGACCCAATAAATTAAAACACCAAGAAGATAAATTTCACCCTGAAATAAATACCACAGACACGCATAGAGTGGATACAACAAGTGTTATTGGCCAAATAGGCATCGATTATAACCCCATAAAAGAGGTTGCAATTAACTTTGGCTATCTTTATTCCGATACCACTGCAAACAAACGCCATATTGAATTAAATAGTATACAATTATCTTTAGGTTATCGCTTTTAAAGTGCCCTTATAAACTATAATTTAATTTAACAATGCATCGAAGCCAAGAGGTAGCTTTATCTATAAATGGCTTAAATATAATAATAAATTTATCATTTTTTATCATCTTTAAGGGATTATACCTATAAATAATATGAAATATAATATTTAACATCGAACACATTGCACAATTAGTCAAAACAAAGTGGCAAAAATGTATTAACATCTTTTCTGCAATGTTTATTCCTTTTGAGTCTCCTTCTGTTTTTATAACAGAGGGATTTTTTTGTTATAAATATTTTATTAACCACTGTAACAGTTAGACACAATAAAAAACGTGCAAATAGAGCATAAAGAATATAATTTATACCCAGACAATAAATCATCCTGCTTTATTTTGCTACGCCCCTTTTTAAAGGGGTTCTTTTTTATACTTTTTTATTTTCTTAGCTTATCGACTAACAATATATCAATTTATAAATTAAAATATTTTCATTTTTACTATTGATAATAGAATAAAAAAACACCTCAAAATAAATTTTAATCTTGAGGTATTATTTATACTCAATGACTTTATTACTAAATTAAAATGTTTATATTAGCTTAATTTTAAGCTTCTAATTTAGTCTTTAAATTAATGTTTAAGAATATAAAACGTATGACTATAAGCAACATCTTCTGGGTTCTCAATGGGATACCCTTTTAACCATGGTTTTATTAAGCGTCCATTCGTATATTGATAAATAGGCGCGATTGGCGCATCTTCAGCAATCATTTGCTCTGCTCGGTTATACAAATTATTTCTTTCATTTGAATCGATAGTCATACTTGCGAATAGTAATATTTCATCATATTGTTCATTTTGATATTTCGAAATATTACCTGCATGTTTAGAGTTCAATAGACTTAAAAAAGTAGAAGGTTCATTATAATCACCAACCCAAGATGCTCTTATAACATCAAAATCACCCGAATTTCGGCTATCAATATATGTTTTCCATTCTTGGTTACGTAATTGGACTTTTACCCCTAACTTTTTCTTCCACATAGAAGCAACAGCAATAGCAATTTTCTGATGATTCTCTGAATTATTGTATAGCAATGAGAGTGTTAATGGATTATGAGGGCCATATCCAGCAGCCGCTAACAAGATCTTAGCTTGGCTATCTAATTCATCTTGAGTGTATTCATCATAAATTGTGGGTTCTGGGGTGAAGCCCGCCGTGACATCAGGTGTAAAACGGTTTGCTGATTTTTCCCCTGTACCTAATACCTTATCAGTGATAATTTTTCTATCTATTGCCATCGCTAACGCTTTACGTACACGAATATCTTTTGTTGGCCCCGATTGGGTATTAAAAGCATAATAATATGTTCCTAATTGATCTGGGATATAAACCTCATTAGGAATATCTTTCATTAACTTATGATATAAATTTTTAGGGAATGATTCCGTTATATCAATATCACCTGCTAAATAACGTTTTGTCGCATGTGATTCATGATTAATAGGAACAAAAGTCACTTTAGTTAATACTGTATTTTTATGATCCCAATAATAAGGATTTGGTGCTAATACAATCTTTTCATTAATCACTCTGTCTTTTAATACAAAGGCGCCATTACCCACTAAATTACCAACTTTAATCCATTCTGAACCATATTTTTCAATACTATGACGAGGCACTGGATATAGTGAAAAATTAGTCGTCAAACTTGGAAAATAGGAAACAGGTCTCTCTAATGTCACTTTTAGTGTTTTTTCATCTATCGCTTCTACACCTAATGATGTTGGTTTTAATTTTCCATCAATAATCTTTTGTGCATTTTCAATAGATGCAAGTGATGCATACCATGCAAAAGGTGAAAGATTCTTAGGGTCAACTAACCTTTGCCAACTATAAACAAAATCTGTTGCTGTTACTTTTTCGCCATTAGACCATTTTGCATTATCACGTAAAGTGAAGATCCATACACGATTATCTTCTGTACGCCAACTTTGAGCAACACCCGGAATGGGACGTCCATGCTCATCTTCTATCGTCAACCCTTCAAATAAATCACGTTGCACTTGAGCTTCTGTTAATCCTACTGCATTAATAGGATCAAGTGATGCAGGCTCATCTTTTAAATGTCGAACAACTTCTTGCTTTTTATCGAGTATCGTTCCTGCGGGGACTACTGCCGCATTTACCTGCGACATGATTGATCCTTGAACGACAAGTGCACATGAGATGACGAATATTTTGCGCATGTCTGTTTCGTCCTGTAATCTGTATGAGAATAAACAGCACAATTATAAGAGCCTGATAAAAAGGCACAATCACTGATTACAAATATTTTATAAATTTTTATGTTTTTAGTGGTGACTATGCCAATAGTGGCAAATTTTAATTATGGTTAAGCATTAACGAAAATTATCGTTAATAATGAGTATTAATAACAGTTAGTCTGACAACTAATAAAGGAGAACAACAATGGCACATCAAGTTACTTTACAAGGAAATGCAGTGACACTAGCGGGTAATTTCCCAGCAGTAGGTCAAAAAGCTGCAGATTTCTCTCTTGTTGGTAAAGATCTTAATGATGTTTCTTTAGCGAATTTTGCAGGTAAACGTAAAGTTTTAAACATTTTCCCAAGTGTAGATACGGGGGTTTGTGCTGCGAGTGTTCGCCAATTTAATAAAGTTGCGAATGAATTAAATAACACTGTTGTTTTATGTATTTCAGCTGATTTACCTTTTGCTCAAGCACGTTTTTGCGGTGCTGAAGGCTTAGCTAATGTAGTAACATTATCTACAATGCGAGGCACTGAATTCAAAGAAAACTACGGTGTTGCAATTACATCAGGTCCATTAGCTGGCTTAACAAGCCGAGCAGTGATTGTTTTAGATGAAAATAACACTGTTATCTACACCCAACTGGTTGATGAAATTACAACTGAACCGAATTATGATGATGCGTTAAAAGCACTGAAATAATACTGATAAAAAAATAGACGAGTATTATGCTCGTCTATTTTTTATTATGCACAAAATCTTATTACTCCATTAGTCTTCAGGCTTATCACTCTTTTTATTCGTAAGATTATATTCTCTGAGTTTATTCGCAATAGCAGTATGAGAAATACCTAAGCGTTTCGCTAACTTACGTGTACTTGGATAATCATGGTATAAACGTGCTAAAATAGAAGCTTCAAAACGTTTTGTCATCTCATCCAACGAACCTTCTAATAGGTTCTCATCAAATAATGTTTCATCCGTATGCTCTGGTAACGTAATATCTTGAGCACGCAATGTATTTCCAGCTAACTGTGCCATTGCTTGATAAACAGTATTACGCAATTGGCGAATATTACCAGGCCAAGAATATTGTATTAAATAATTGGAGAAATCAGCAGAAATAGATGGTACACCTATTTTTTGTTCTTGGCAGTACTGATTAATAAAATGAGTTGCCAAAGGAATTATATCGTCCTTTCTTTCCCTTAATGGCGGTAATATTAATGTTAATACATTCAATCGATAATAGAGATCTTCTCTAAACAACCCCTTTTGCACTAATTCCCACAAATTTTTCTGAGTAGCACAAATAATACGCACATTTACATTAACTTCGTCTTCTTCACCCACTCTACGGAACGTTCCATCATTTAAAAAACGTAGAAGTTTGATCTGCATTTGTGGCGACATTTCACCAATTTCATCTAGTAAAACAGTACCACCATTGGCTTGCTCAAAAAAGCCCTTTTTCCCTTCAATGGCATTAGGATAAGCACCCGGAGCATAGCCAAATAACTCACTTTCAACAACATCATCAGGCATTGAAGCACAATTTAAGCCAAGAAATGGATACCTTAAACGGTTACTTAATAAATGGCAGGCTTTTGCCAATAAATCCTTTCCTGTACCAGTTTCCCCCACTAATAACAATGGAGCATCCATTATTGCCATTTTCTTTGCGCGAGAAATAAGCTGCTTCATTTTAGGTGTTACAGCAATAATTTGGTCAAAACCACTTTGATCATTAGCCATTAATTTAGGGTGATCATAAATAATAGAATGGTATTTCAACAAAACAAAAGCGCCAACACAATGATTATATTGATTATCATCCGTGAGTTTTATTGGGACAATTTCCATTTCAAAATCTTGTTTTTTCAGCGTGATAGGCACCATCTGAATAAAATGCTCTTTTTGCTCTAAAAAACGATGGATATTAAAATTTGGGATCAATTGGTTAAAGGTTTTCTCAGAATTATCATCTGGAGATAAACCAAACAGTAGTCTCGTTGCGGGATTTAGTAATTTAACCTTACCTTTTGTATCTATAGAAAAAACAGGTACTGGTACAGATTCTAATAATGTCCAAATTGCACGATGTTCTTGCTCAGAAGGCATAAATGCAACCGTACGTACATCAATAACACCGTCTATTCTACGGATTTCAGCCATTAACGGCTGAAAAATATCAAAATCAATCTGTGAAAAATTCAGGTAAATCAGACCTATTGGGAATATTTCAATTCCACGTAAATCTATATTTTTTAATACCAGCAGATCTAATAATTCACGGGTTAACCCGATGCGATCTTTACAAGTGACCTCTAAACGCATTATGAACCTTCTTAATACTGAGTGACCCTGAACTAATTCTAGATATTATACATAAATATCAACGAAATAAAGAGGCTTGTCAGCAAAGGTTGACACTACTAGCATTTATTTTTACACAATTAAATTAATTTTTTGATTTTTAACCCTGATTATTTATGTCTTAAAAAAATCAAATAACGAAAAAGAAGGGGTTCTTATTATTTTTTTCAATTCAAAATCGATAAGATATTCGACATCTTTCACCAAAGGACTTAATTCTTGACTAATCACTTTTTTGATGATTCTACATCCATTATCAAAACAAAAAAGTAAAAACTCTAATGCATTTATTGCCCTTTCTTTCTTATCTGACTCAGCTAAATATTCAAAAAATTGGGATGCCTTTTTTATTCGAAATGGCTTAGATTGCTTTTGATATTGTCTCTTTTTAATCTCATTAATCGTCTCACTAAGAATAGGGATTAAAATGCTGAGTTGGTTATCAATATTTGAGATATTAAATGCCGAACTCAGATAAAGTTTACGTCTTGGTTTAGAGAGTTTCTTTATTACTGATATTTGTATTTCTTTCATTTTTTAACCTTGTTATAAATATTATTTAGTCACTTCTTATATTTTTTACAAATGAAATCCATCACTATTTTTTGATTAGTAAATTAATCAAAAAATAAGCATATTAAAAGATATCAAAAAAACTATAAAAATTACCTTGGGGTGATATTTAACGCTATTTATTACACTAAAATCAATACTATTTTCTATCAAAAAAAGAAATACTGTGATTAAAAGCATAAATATGTCGCTAAAGAAACAGATATTAATCTTTATATACAAATAGTTATAACAGTCTTATTCCTTTAAAGAATCGACTATTTTAAAAATTTCTTATCACGATAGTTTCATTTTAAAATAATAACATCTTTGGTAATAAGGAATTAAAATTACTTTATAGCATTCAGTTTATTATTTTAATAACAATATTTCTTTATCGTTAGGGTTATTTTATATAAACAACACGTTGTTAATATTTATATAAAAAAACCGCAGAATAACTTCTACGGTTTTTATTTAAAAGAATAGAAAGGTTAAATAATGATTTACTCTTTCTTTTTATTACCAATGGTATTTTTTAATTTCCCAATTAACTCTTTTCTAAAATCGCCTAGTTTAGGTTTATTATCATCAATCCATGGTAAAGGACGGCATAACTCCATTGCCTTTATTCCTAATCGTGCAGTTAATAACCCAGCACCAATACCTTGAGCAGCTCTTGTTGATAACCGTGCTGCAAGATCTTGTGAAAGCCAGTCCATTCCGACTTCTCTAACCAGCTCCGTTGCACCAGCAAATGCAATATTGACCAAAACAAGACGAAATAGTTTTAAACGACTATAGTAACCTAACTCGATACCGTAAATTTCGGCAATACGATTAATTAAACGAATATTGCGCCAACCAATAAAGGCCATATCAACCATTGCCAGTGGACTGACAGCGATCATTAAAGTTGACTCCGCAGCAGAACGACTAATTTCAGCTCTTGCTTGTTTATCCAAAATTGGTTGAACAAGTTGACTATAAAGTTCTAATACTTCTTTGTCATTATGTGTGTCATGTAATGCACTTTGCCAACGAATTAATGCCGGATGTTGTGAGCTAATACCTGCTTGTTTAGCGAGTTTTTCACAAAATGGCCTGCCATTTCCCATTGCATGGCTATAAAGTAATTCTTTTGCTTTATCTCTTTCATCAGCGCGTTGGCGTAAACGATAAATACGGCGCCACTCTGTGATAAGTGATCCAATGCCAGCAGCAACAATTAATCCACCTGCACTTGCCGCACCCAACGCAATCCAGTCAGAATTTATCCATGAGTTGAAAATCCATTGTCCAGTTTGGGCAATAACACTAATTCCTAAAATGGTACTCGCGATCGTTAATAAACGTTTCCAGACACTTTTTTTCGGTTTTAAAATTGATTGAACATCGCCTTCTAATTGCCCTTCATTCTCCTCATCCAATTGTGGATCAATAGGCAAAAATTGCTCATTTTCATTAAAGCCAACACCTTTTTTTAAGGTGACTTCTTCTTGAAGTATGGGCTCTTTAAAATCAATTCGCGATTTTAATGGCTCATTCATTTTAATTTATCCCCTAACAAGAATTCCATTGCACTATCCATGCGAATATGAGGAATCGCACTATCTCTTGATATTTGCTGAGGTCTAAAAGATTCGAAACTAAACCCCTGCTTTTCCCAAAATGCTTTTTCAGGTAATCGCTTAGGAACCTCACCAGGGAAATACACCAATGGTGTGTTATCACTTAAGCGAAAACCTTTTAAGGCTGGTATTTTTTCGCCATGATGATCAACTATTCCGCTTTCAGTTGCCGCAATAGAAGCGAGTCCCATACAATCAATGCTGATCCCTTCAAAAATAGCATTTTGTTTAGCATCTTGAATAAGCTGTTGAAGCAATGACACTAAATTTTCATGTTGGTCAACCGTGATATGGTCGGCTTTTGTGGCTGCAAATAGAAGTTTATCGATACAAGGTGAAAATAAGCGTCTAAGTAAGGTTCTTTTTCCATAATGAAAACTGCGCATTAATTGTGTTAATGCTTGGCGCATATCATTAAAAACATCTGCACCTTGATTTAAAGGTTGTAAACAATCAACTAAAACAATTTGTCTATCAAATCCTTGAAAATGATCACGATAAAAACCTTTTACAACATGCTGTCCATAATATTCATAGCGCTGTTTTAGCATACCAATATTAGTACGTTTATCTGCGTTCTTTAATTTAGCAATATCGTATTTTTGTAAATCAGCCCATGGGAAAAACTGCAAAACAGGTGCTCCAGCTAATTCACCGGGTAATACAAAACGCCCTGGCTGAATAAAATGAAGCCCCTCTTCTTTACATGCTAATAAATAGTCAGTGTAAGCGGAGGCAATATCAGCTAATAATGTTTCATCCGCTGGCGCAAAAGGATCACATTTTTTAAGGAGTAATTGCCAATGTTGTTCTGGTGACGTTCTTTGTCGATTGATCTTATTCATTTGCTCTGACCATTCAAAATAGTCTTGCTCAAGCATAGGTAAATCTAATAGCCATTCACCAGGGTAATCAACAATTTCTAAATAAAGAGAAGAGGTTTCTTTTATAAAACGAGTTAACGATTCATTAGAGCGGTAACGTAGTTGTAAACGAATTTCACTAACCCCTTTTGTAGGAACTGGCCAACTTGGAGGGGTATGATAAAGAGATTCCATTCCCTCATCATAAGTAAAACGTGGAATATTAAAATTGTGTTGAGGAATACGTTTTACACCTAGTAGCTGTTTATTTCGTGCAGCCGAAAACAGCGGTAAACGCGCGCCTGTATGTACATTAATAAGTTGATTAACTAAAGAGGTAATAAATGCTGTTTTACCACTTCGACTTAATCCGGTTACGGCCAAACGAAGATGTCTATCAACACCACGATTAATAAAAGCTGTAAGTTCATTTTGTAGGCGTTTCATGTTTCTCCCAAGACACTTGACGCGATAGCTTATTAAAACCTGCTTTGATAATAGGTTCAGCTATCAATAGAACCAACCAACGTAACGGTTTACTACTTACTCGTTTTAATATTCCGCCTGTGATTGCTGCTGGTCCAAATAAAGTGAATAACATTAATCCAAATGTTAACCCTTTTTTGGCTAATTGGGCGAGTTTATTTGTTTTTAAAGAAACGAATACTTGATTGAAATTCACAATACACTCCTCAATCAGAAATTTTACTCTCTCACAATACAAGCGTTGAAAAAGATAAATAGGCTGAAAGAAAGACGCTCCTAAAATGGAGCGTCTTATCAGATTAAATGGCAAAAATATTACAAATCTCGAAAGCGTTTATTTAACTGATAAGTGGAAGAGGTAATATAGCGTTCCATTTGTTGCAGACGTTTTTCGCCTTGCATCAATTGGTTATCTACTCCACTTAAAATTTCTTTTAAGCTCTCTTGCTGATCTTCGCCTCGCTGATAATTAGCAGGGGCTGGCTCCATAAAGAAACTTAAGACAAGATAAGCAATAATAGTTAAACCGAAAAAACCAGCAAACAGCGCAATCACCGCAATAACCCTGACAAGTAAAACAGGAATATTAAAATAATGGGCTAGGCCTGCGCATACGCCACGGATCACGCCCTCTTGTGGCAAGCGATACAATTGTTTGCTCTGCATCGTCATTATGATTGCCTCCAGTTAGGATGTTCTGCATCAAGTATTTGTTCTAACGTCTTAATGCGCTCCTGCATTTGCTGAGCCTTATCCACCAGCGCGTTCAGTCGCTGCATTTCTTGTTGGGTTAGCTGAACATTACCTCCGCCTTTCTGGCTGTTGTAATGTAACCACAGCCAGATAGGGAGAATAAACAAAATAAAAATGGTCAGTGGTATTCCCAGAAATATATAGCCCATTACATATCCTTTATAAGATGGTTATTACGTTTGCTGTTACTCTTTGTTGATATTGATTTTAGCTTTTAATGCCGCTAATTGCGCGCTAATTTCATCATCAGCTTTTAATTCAGCAAACTGTTGGTCTAATGATTTTTCTTTACCTAGCCCGTAACTTTGAGCCTCACCTTCCATATGATCAATACGGCGTTCAAACTGTTCAAAACGTGCCATTGCTGCATCCATTTTACCACTGTCTAATTGACGACGAACTTGGCGAGATGAGTTTGCAGCTTGATGACGCACAACTAAAGACTGCTGTTTTGCACGAGTTTCAGTTAGCTTATTTTCTAACTCGCTAATTTCACCTTTTAAGCGAGTTAGCGTTTCATCAATGATAATCAGTTCATGTTTCAATGTATCATTAACTGATGCTACACGTTGTTTTTCGATTAATGCTGCACGAGCTAAATCTTCTTTTTCCTTAATAAGAGCTAATTCTGCTTTATCCTGCCAATCTTTCATCTGTTTTTCAGCTTGTTCGATACGGCGCTCTAATCCTTTCTTTTCAGCTAAAGTACGTGCTGAAGTTGTACGGATCTCAACTAACATATCTTCCATCTCTTGGATCATTAGGCGGATCATTTTTTCAGGATCTTCCGCTTTATCTAATAAAGAAGCGATATTGGCATTAATTATGTCAGCAAAACGTGAAAATATACCCATGATGTTATCCTTAATAGCTATGCTAATTAGTGACGTTAAATTATTTCAATAATGGCGTACTATCGTAACGCCCGCATACTTTAGTTAATACAATTTGCGTGCCAACTTTTAAAAATTACTTAAGCTATTAATAATAGGTGACTTATATTATTCGCCTATTTTTCGAACACCTGATAAACTGGCAAAAAATACCTCAATATGGTGAATTTAACCAATGAATGAGAATTTAGAGACAATAATCGGCGTTGATAGTCAATTTATTGATGTATTAGAACAAACTTCAGCACTTGCTCAATTAAAAAAGCCTGTATTAATTATTGGTGAACGAGGTACAGGTAAAGAGTTGATTGCCCATCGATTACACTACCTTGCACCTTGGTGGCAAGGGCCTTTCATTTCAATCAACTGTTCTGCACTCAATGATAATTTACTCGATTCTGAGCTGTTTGGTCATGAAGCAGGCGCTTTTACTGGCGCTAAAAATCGTCATCAAGGGCGTTTTGAGCGTGCGGATGGAGGTTCTCTTTTTCTTGATGAACTGGCGACTGCTCCCATGCTTGTACAAGAAAAGCTTTTACGTGTCATTGAGTATGGTCATTTAGAGCGCGTTGGAGGTAGTCAATCTCTGCATGTTGATGTTAGGTTGATTTGCGCGACAAATGCTGATTTACCAGCAATGGCGGAAGAGGGTAAATTTCGTGCTGATTTACTGGATAGATTAGCGTTTGATGTAATTAGACTCCCTCCATTAAGAGAGCGACGCGCAGATATTATGTTACTTGCTGAAAATTTCGCTATCTCAATGTGCCAAGAGTTAAGTTTACCTTTTTTTCCTGGTTTCAGTGATAGTGCACGCCAAGTACTTTTAGATTATTCATGGCCAGGTAATATTCGTGAGCTTAAAAATGTTGTTGAACGCTCAGTTTATCGTCATGGAACTAGTGATAGCGTACTCAACAATATCATTATTGATCCCTTTGCTGGTATTCAAACGTCAAAAAAATCCGAATTAAAGAAATCGTCTCAAGAAAATTTTTCACTCCCTACATTACCGTTGGATTTACGCCAATGGCAAAATGAGGCGGAAAAAAAATTAGTTAATAATGCATTAAAAGAGAGCTTATATAACCAGAAAGAGGCGGCTGAAAAGTTATCATTAAGCTACGATCAATTTAGAGGGCTAATTAAAAAACATCAAATAACAACTTAATCTATTGATATAGATGTTTTTAATTGCA
Source organism: Proteus penneri (assembly GCF_022369495.1). Classification (NCBI taxonomy): domain Bacteria; kingdom Pseudomonadati; phylum Pseudomonadota; class Gammaproteobacteria; order Enterobacterales; family Morganellaceae; genus Proteus; species Proteus penneri. The sequence goes on along the minus strand of NZ_CP059690.1, from coordinate 1,285,556 downwards.
AGAAAACTCTATAAACAATAGGCAAAAAAAAAGCCAGCACCCGAGCTGGCTAGTAAAAAAATACTGGAAGCAATGTGAGCAATGTCGTTCCCTCTGCGGAAAACCTCTTACCGCCGAAGGACAATACGGATGATAATCTTTATCATTAGCATTTGTAAAGCATTTTATTGAGAATTTTTCTCACTTTGTTTTTTTGACTATTTTGGGATAGAAAGTTTTTTAAGTTACAATAGCAAAATCGTTTCTCTAAAAGACATTATTTATGCGCCCTATTTTATTTATTGGTACTTTGCTATTTACCTTTACAAGCGCAACTTGTATCGCGGATGTAGCACCAAAAACACAAGCACCATCTATAACGCTTGAGCCAACTCCAATTAATCAAAATGGTTTTGTTTATTGTGTTGATGGCAGTGTAAATACCTTTAATCCACAGTTATCAAGTAGTGGATTAATTATTGATCCTCTGGCTGCCCAGCTCTATGACCGTCTTTTAGATGTTGACCCTTACACTTATCGCCTGATCCCTGAAATCGCAGCTCGATGGGAAACATTAGATAACGGCGCAACATACCGCTTTTATTTACGTAAAAATATCTCTTTTCAACAAACATCTTGGTTTACACCAACAGGTAAACTCACCGCTGATGATGTTATTTTTAGTTTTGAAAGGATGATTAATCCCAAAAATCCTTTCAATCAAGTTAATGGTGGAAAATATCCCTATTTTGATAGCTTAAGTTTTGCCGACAATATCCAATCAATTAAAAAATTGGGTCAATACACAGTCGAATTTAGCCTAAAAGAGCCTGACGCCTCTTTTCTGTGGCATTTAGCAACACATTACGCCCCTATTCTTTCCACTGAATATGCACAAAGCTTAGAAAAATCGGGCAACCAGACACAACTTGATTGGAAACCAGTAGGTACGGGTCCTTTCTTTCTTGATGAATATCAACCAGGCCAATTTGTTCGTTTATTCAGAAATGAAAACTATTGGAAAGGCCAGCCTAAAATGCAACAAGTTGTTATTGATATGGGGGCTGGAGGTACAGGTCGCATATCTAAACTATTAACAGGTGAGTGTGATGTTTTAGCCTATCCTGCGGCTAGCCAATTAAAAGTATTGCGTGACGATCCGCGACTAAGATTAACGTTGCGTTCTGGTATGAATATCGCTTATTTAGCCTTTAACACCAGTAAGCCACCACTAAATGATCTTAAAGTTCGTCAAGCTATTGCTTATGCCATTAATAACGAACGTTTAATGGAATCTATTTATTATGGTACAGCGGAAACGGCAGCATCAGTGCTTCCTCGTGCATCTTGGGCTTATGATAACAGAGCCAAAATTACAGAATACAATCCTGAAAAATCGAAACAAATTCTTAAAGAGCTAGGCCTTGATGAGCTGAAATTAAATCTTTGGGTACCTAGCGCCTCACAATCTTATAACCCAAGCCCATTAAAAATGGCGGAACTTATTCAAGCAGACTTAGCGCAAGTGGGTATTCAAATGAATATTCGTCCTATTGAAGGACGATATCAAGAAACGAGTATGATGGATCGCACCCATGATATGACCTTATCTGGTTGGTCAACTGACAGTAACGATCCTGATAGTTTTTTCCGCCCTCTCTTTAGTTGTGCAGCAATTGGCTCACAAACTAACTTAAGTCATTGGTGTTTACCTAACTTTGATGAAATTTTGAAAAAAGCACTTTATAGTCAGCAACTTGCATCAAGAATGGATTATTATCATCAAGCTCAAGATATACTTGCTCAAGAGTTACCTGTGTTGCCTTTAGCAAACTCTTTACGTATGCAAGCATATCGTTATGATATTAAAGGGTTGGTATTGAGTACTTTTGGCAATGCGTCTTTTGCTGGTGTTTATCGAGAGGCAGAAGTAGATGAACAAAATCACAAGAAAGAGGCTGTAAAATAATCCATGATTATTTATTCAATACGTCGATTACTTTTATTACTTGTGACACTGTTCTTTTTGTCGCTAGTGAGCTTTAGCCTAAGTTATTACACACCAAATGCCCCACTAAGTGGTGCATCACTCACTGATGCCTACTTTTTTTACGCCCATAATATGATCCATTTTGATTTTGGTATTTCCTCTATCAATGGTGAACCTATCAAATTGCAATTGATAGAAGCACTTCCAGCGACCATGGAGCTTTGTACCTTAGCCTTTCTTTTCGCTCTGATTATAGGTATTCCAGCTGGCATTATTGCGGGGGTTTGGCGTAATAAATCCGCCGATATTATTATCAGTAATTTCGCGCTCTTAGGTTTCTCTGTGCCTGTATTTGGGCTTGCACTGCTGTTAACTCTTTTCTTCTCACTAAAATTAGGCTGGCTACCTGTTTCAGGCCGTATTGATTTGCTTTATAACTTGCAACCTATTACAGGCATTGCATTAGTTGATGCGTGGTTATCTGATTCACCTTATCGCCAACAAATGATCATTAACGTATTACAGCATTTGATTTTACCCGTAATAACTCTGGCTATTGCACCAACAACTGAAGTTATTCGATTAATGCGAAACAGTACTGAAGAAATCATGTCAGAGAACTACGTGAAAGCAGCCGCAACTCGAGGTCTCTCACGTTTTACAATTATTCGTCGCCATATTCTTCATAATGCTTTACCCCCTATCATTCCTAAATTAGGCTTACAGTTCTCCACCATGCTGACACTAACTATGGTGACGGAAATAGTGTTTAACTGGCCTGGACTTGGTCGTTGGTTAGTTACAGCAATCCGCCAACAAGATTACTCAGCTATTTCAGCTGGTGTAATGTTGGTGGGTTCAATGGTCATTATTGTTAACGTTTTATCAGATATTGTGGGCGCAATGAGTAACCCAATGAAACACAAGGTGGGATATGCCTTTAGATAGCCAATTTTATAAAGAGAAAAAAACACCTTCACCCGCCGCGGTGATTTGGCAATGTTTTTCTAAAGACGTTATTTCAATGATAGGGTTTTATGGCGTTCTTTTTCTCTTAGTACTCAGTATCATAGGGCCTCATATTGCGCCTTATGCACTCGACCAACAATTTTTTGGCCATCAACTAACTCCCCCATCTTGGTATCAAAACGGGAATGTCTCCTATTTCTTTGGTACCGATGATTTAGGGCGTGATGTATTTAGCCGAATTTTAATTGGTACAAGCATGACCTTTGGTGGTGCATTTATTGTCACTTTTGCAGCGACATTAATGGGATTAATTATTGGCTGTTTTGCAGGTATGACCCACGGCTTAAAATCCGCCGTTCTCAATCATATATTAGACACACTGTTATCAATTCCATCCTTACTACTTGCTATTATTGTTGTGGCTTTTGTAGGAACAAGTCTTGGTCACGCGATGATAGCAATTTGGCTGGCACTATTACCTCGTTTAGTCAGAATGATTTACTCTGCTGTTAATGATGAATTAAACAAAGAGTATGTTATTGCTTCTCGTCTTGATGGCGCATCGAATATTTCTATTTTATGGTACACCGTACTGCCTAATATTACGCCTGTACTAGTTTCTGAATTAACACGCGCCTTCTCAATTGCTATTCTTGATATTACAGCATTAGGTTTTCTCAATTTAGGAGCCCAACTCCCGTCACCTGAATGGGGAGCAATGCTAGGTGATTCTTTAGAGTTAATTTATGTTGCTCCTTGGACAGTCTTAATTCCGGGCGCCACTATTATGATAAGCGTTTTACTGGTAAACCTTTTAGGTGATGGTTTACAGCGTGCTATAAATGAGGGAGTGGAATAATGCCTTTATTAGATATACGCAATTTAACCATTGAATTTATGACACCAGATGGCCCAGTAAAAGCGGTAGATCGTGTTTCTATAACCTTAAATGAAAGCGAAGTAAGAGGCCTTGTTGGTGAATCGGGATCTGGTAAAAGCTTAATTGCAAAAGCGATTTGTGGCGTAACAAAAGATAATATCAGTGTGACAGCCGATCGTTTTCGTTTTGATGATATCGACTTACTTAAATTATCACCAAAAGCGCGACGCCGTGTCATTGGTCATAATATCTCAATGATTTTCCAAGAGCCACAATCTTGTCTTGATCCTGCTACAAAAATTGAGCAACAACTTATACAGGCAATTCCTCGCTGGACTTTTAAAGGCCATTGGTGGCAACGCTTTCATTGGCGGAAACGTCGCGCAATTGAGCTATTACACCGTGTCGGTATTAAAGATCATAAAGACATTATGCGCAGTTACCCATATGAATTGACTGAAGGTGAATGCCAAAAAGTGATGATTGCTATTGCTATTGCAAATCAGCCTCGATTACTGATTGCGGATGAACCTACTAACGCTATGGAGCCAGCAACACAAACCCAAATCTTTCGTTTGCTGACTCGACTCAATCAAAACAACAATATGACCATTTTGTTGATTAGTCATGATTTGCAATGGATGAGTAAATTAGCGAATAAAATTACGGTTATGTATTGTGGCCAAACTGTCGAAACAGCATCTCCTGATGAGTTATTAGTCACACCTTATCATCCTTATACTCAAGCTTTGATCCGCTCTATTCCCGATTTTACCAACTCATTAGCCCATAAAAGCCGTTTAAATACATTACCGGGCGCAATTCCCTCTCTTGAGCATTTACCTGTAGGTTGTCGGCTAGGGCCTCGTTGCCCTTATGCGCAGCGACAATGTATTGAAGCACCTCGGTTACGTTTATTTAAAAACCATGCCGTGGCTTGTCATTTTCCGTTAAATGTGGAGCCAACTGATGTTCGATAAACTGCTTGAGGTAAAAAATTTATCAAAAACTTTTCGCTATCGTACTGGATTATTTCGGCGTCAGCAGTTAGAAGCCGTAAAACCGGTAAGTTTTACGCTAGAACCCAAGCAAACTTTAGCTATTATTGGCGCTAATGGTTCAGGGAAATCTACACTAGCGAGAATGTTATCAGGAGTAACTGAGCCTACAGGTGGCGATATTTTTATTAATGGGCATCAACTGACTTTTGGTGATTATCCTTATCGTAGCCAGCGGATTAGAATGATATTTCAAGATCCCACTAACTCATTAAACCCGCGCCAACGTATCGGTCAAACATTAGAGATACCTTTACGCCTAAATACGGAATTAAGCGCTATTGAGCGTGAGAAACGAATTTATCAAACATTACGTCAAGTGGGTCTTTTACCTGAACATGCAAATTATTATCCTCATATGTTTGCATCAGGTCAGCGCCAACGAATTGCACTTGCACGAGCATTGATATTACAACCTCAAGTCATTATTGCCGATGAGGCAATAGCTTCGCTAGATATGTCTTTACGTTCACAAATTATAAATTTGATGTTAGAACTGCAAGAAACTCATGATATTGCCTACATCTATGTGACACAAAACTTAGGCATGACAAAACATATTAGCGATAAAGTCATTGTGATGGATAATGGCGAAGTTGTTGAACGTGGTAATACAGCAGAAGTCCTTGCATCACCATTACATGAAGTCACTCGAAGGTTGGTAGCAAGTCACTTTGGTGAAGCCTTAACAGCAGAAGCTTGGCGCCAAGATTTGACTTAAGTATAAACAATATAAGCATAATGTTGATTGCACATTATTTCACCCTTTTCCCTTAACTCCTCGGAGGTGCTAGGGAAATTAAACAAATTTACAAATGTCGTGGTAGAATCAGCCACGTTTATTAACAATAAGCGTGATAACCTAACAGATAAATAAAACTGTGAATGATGTTATTATCGCGATTTACGAAAAAACAAGGATACAGCTATGGGCTTTATGACCGGCAAACGCATTCTTATTACTGGTGTTGCTAGTAAATTATCAATTGCTTATGGTATTGCCAAAGCTATGCGTGACCAAGGTGCAGAACTTGCATTTACTTACCAAAATGAAAAACTGAAACCACGCGTTGAAGAGTTTGCAGCATCATTAGACTCAAATATCGTATTAGAGTGTGATGTGTCAAAAGATGAAAGCATCGATACTATGTACGCAGAACTTGCAAAAGTTTGGCCAAAGTATGATGGCTTTGTTCACTCTATCGGTTTTGCTCCCGCTGACCAATTAGATGGCGACTACGTTAATGCAGTAACTCGTGAAGGCTTTAAAATTGCTCACGACATCAGTGCATACAGCTTCGTTGCTATGGCGAAAGCAAGCCGTGAAATGCTAAATCCGAATTCAGCTCTATTAACTCTAACTTATTTAGGCGCTGAACGTGCAATCCCTAACTATAATGTTATGGGTTTAGCAAAAGCTTCTTTAGAAGCTAACGTTCGTTATATGGCAAATGCTATGGGTCCTGAAGGTATTCGTGTTAACGGTATTTCTGCTGGTCCAATCCGTACATTAGCGGCATCTGGTATCAAAGATTTCCGTAAGATGTTAAGCCATTGCGAGTCAGTAACGCCTCTGCGTCGTACTGTAACAACCGAAGATGTTGGTAATACAGCAGCATTCCTATGCTCAGACTTATCTGGTGGTATTACAGGTGAAATCGTTCATGTAGATGGTGGTTTCAGCATCGCCGCAATGAATGAATTAGAACTAAAATAATTCTGTTATATAAATAATAGAAGCCAGCCTTACTGTTAAGGCTGGTTTTTATATTGTCTCTACTGTTTTAACGCTTAATTCTATTAGCTATCAAATTTTTATCTGATACCTGACTTTTTTCTTTTATTTTAAATATCATAGCTCGTTAGATAAATTTCACTTTTTTAGTTTATTCCTATAATCCTTTCTTTATATTAGCGATAAAATAATCACATATTAATAAAAGAATTTAATGTATGAAGAAATTTAGATTTCTGTTTTATATTTTTTCCCTTATTGGTGTGATTATTTTTATTGTGGTTTTATTTTTTATTAAGTCTGAATTAAGTTTAGTAAGAAACGGTGTTGACAAAAAAAACGAAAATTTATTACCTTGATATTTCATTTTTATCTTCTTTTGAAGGATCATAATAAAATACGCCTTATATGTTATAAATATAAGGCACATTTACTTTCGAGTGTTTTCATCAATTAATCGTTTTGTTCACAAATTTACAAAAGCCTTTTTTATTCGCACCATTTGAGTTTGCTAATTTCTTAGAACCACTTATCATCTTATCTTAGTGAAGATATTCTAATATCTGTAAGTTAATTCACCACCTCATTGATAGGGAGCTATTCAATATGAAATTGTACTACACGCCTGGTAGTTGCTCGCTTTCCCCTCATATCGTTTTACGTGAAACTGGTTTAGATTTCTCAATAGAACGAATCGACTTACGTGCTAAAAAAACAGAATCGGGGAAAGATTTTCTAACCATCAATCCCAAAGGCCAAGTTCCTGTTCTTCAATTAGATAATGGTGATATTTTGACTGAAGGTGTTGCAATTGTTCAATACCTTGCTGACTTAAAACCTGATAGAAATTTAATTGCATCGCCAAAATCACTAGAACGCTATCATCAAATTGAATGGTTAAACTTTCTTGCTAGTGAAGTGCATAAAGGCTATGGCCCTCTATTTTCACCAGATACGCCTGAAAGCTATGTACCTATTGTTAAAACTAAATTAAAAAGCAAATTCGCCTATATTAATGATGTATTGAGCAAACAAAAATGTGCATGTGGTGAGCATTTTACGGTTATTGATGCCTATTTATTTACATTAAGCCAATGGGCACCGCATGTTGGTTTAGATTTAACTGATTTAACACACCTACAAAATTACCTAAAACGCATTGCACAACGACCTAATGTACATAGTGCACTAGTCACTGAAGGGTTAATTAAAGAGTAAATTAAAACTCAATAAAAAATAATCTAAACACAATTAAAAAGCGGATATCACATTAATATCCGCTTTTTCTTCTGTTAAAAGTTGATTGATTTAATCTAGCTGTGTTGCGCAGAATCGGTGTGTTGGATGCACCATTTGATCTTGAGCTGCAACGAGTTGTAGTTCGTATTCATTCATCTCTTTTGTTTTTAGCATCACTTCATAAACTGCTGAGGCAACGTGCTCTAATGCGGTTTGTAATTCAATACCTTTGAGTAAATCCACCAGCATTAAACCACTAGTTAAATCACCGACACCTACTGGTTGACGCTCACCAAAATCAACTAATGGGCGACTAACATGCCAACTATGTTCTGCGGTTACTAACAGCATTTCAAAACGATCATGACGATATCCAGCACGTGATAAGTGTTTTACTAATACAATTTTAGGGCCTTGTTTACACAATTCACGAGCAGCATTTAGGCATTCATCAACGTTGTGAAGTGCTTTACCACCACTTAATGTTTCAAGCTCTAATAAATTAGGTGCAATGATATCGCTAATAGGTAATGCATCTTCACACAGCACGCCTGAAACAGCAGGAGGAACAATACAGCCTTTCTCAGGATGCCCCATCACGGGATCACAGAAATACCATGCGTTAGGATTGGCTTGTTTTACTTTTTTAACGATATCAACAATGCGCAAACCTTGTTCGGCCGATCCCAGATAACCACTTAGTACAGCATCACATTGTGAGAGCTTGCCGATTGCGGCAATACCATCAACGATCTCAGTAATGTGTTCTGCTGACATAACACAACCAGTCCATTTTTCTGGATATTGAGTGTGATTTGAAAATTGCACTGTGTTTAAAGGCCAAACGTTTACACCCATGCGACGCATTGGAAACTCAGAAGCACTGTTACCCGCGTGACCGAAAACAACATGAGACTGAATAGAGAGTATATTTTTCATGACATAAACCGATTATTGTGAATACACACAACACCCAAGCTTTATTATCATAGGCGAGGTATATACATTTATTTATTGTTATTAAGAAAAAGGGCAACTCACCGGCTGCCCTTTACTTGTCAATTATTTCCAGATAACAAGGCAGTAGTGTTTTTTACCGCGACGTAAAATAGAATAATGACCAAATAAGAAATCTTTTTCTTCAAAGATGTATTCAGGATTGTCTTGTTTTTCGCCATTAATTGAAACTGCGTTAGAGCCAATCATTGTACGAGCCTGACCGCGAGAAGGAACTAATTCTGCGTTAACCAGCGCTTGTTGCAAATCACTGCCTTTTTCTAACTCAATTGTTGGCATACCATCTTGTGCTAATTGTTCAAGATCAGCTTGTGTTAAGTCTGCAATTGCACCAGAGAATAAGCTTTCTGTAATACGTTTAGCGGCGATTAAACCGTCTTCACCATGAACTAAACCTGTAACAAGTTCTGCTAATACACGTTGAGCACGAGGCGCTTGACCACTATTTTTATCTTCTTCTTCAAGTGCATTAATTTCTTCAATGCTCATAAAGGTAAAGAATTTTAAGAAGCGATAAACATCAGCATCTGCTGTATTGATCCAGAACTGATAGAATTTGTATGGGCTTGTTTTCTTAGGATCTAACCAAACCGCACCGCCTTCTGTCTTACCGAATTTAGTTCCGTCAGATTTAGTAATTAATGGTACAGTCATACCAAATACTTGTTTCTGATTGAAACGACGGGTTAAATCGATACCTGAAGTGATATTACCCCACTGATCAGAGCCACCGATTTGTAATTCAACACCTAAATGCGTATTTAATGACGCGAAGTCATAAGCTTGTAATAGGTTATAGGCGAATTCAGTAAAAGAGATACCCACATCGTCACGGTTTAAACGCTGTTTAACCGCTTCTTTGTTGATCATTTGGTTCACAGAGAAGTGTTTACCGATATCACGCAGGAATGTCAGCACATCCATTTGACCAAACCAGTCATAGTTGTTTGCTAATTCCGCACTGTTTTCACCACTGTCGAAATCTAAGAAAGGTGACACTTGTTTACGAATTTTTTCTACCCATTCGTGAACAGTATCTTGGGTATTCAGTTTGCGCTCGGTGGCTTTAAAACTAGGATCACCAATCAGACCCGTTGCACCACCCACCAACGCCACAGGCTTATGCCCGGCTAGTTGGAATCGTTTTAAACACAGCAAAGGAACCAAATGCCCCAAATGCAGGCTATCAGCGGTAGGATCGAAGCCACAATAGAGAGCGATAGGACCTTGCTCCAAACGCTCGACTAAAGCTGCCTCATCCGTAACCTGAGCAATTAGCCCACGCTCCTGCAATTGTGTGATTAGGTTCTTGCTAGACATCAATGACTCCATCGGTTTATTGTTTTTTGTCTATTTAAAATATAAGTGAAACACGAGTGGTATAGCATAAAGCGCCACTACATTAAGTACCAGTAGAAAAAGACTTTTTGAGGCAAATTTATTAACACTCTATTAAGGTGCTAATCGCTCAATGTCCCATCCTTGTGGTGATTTCTGATAGATAAAGCGATCGTGCAGCCGATTTTCTCTTCCTTGCCAAAATTCAACAGAATCAAATGTCACACGATATCCCCCCCAGAAACTCGGTAATGGCACTTCCCCATTTTGAAATTTCTGCTTTAATTCTAGAAACTTACTTTCTAACACGCCTCTTGCGGAAATGCGAGAAGACTGTCGAGAAGCCCACGCTGCAATTTGACTATCTTTAGGGCGACTATGGAAATATTTAATAACTTCAATAGGAGACAGTTTTTCGGCTTTCCCTAAAAAACAAACTTGTCTTTCTAATGGATACCAAGGGAATAATAAACTAACGCGTTGATTGTGCTCTAAATGGCTCGCTTTGCGACTGCCCAAGTTGGTGTAAAAAACTAAGCCATGTTCGTCAAAGTGCTTTAATAACACGATACGCTGGTAAGGTTGTCCATTTTCATCAACAGTTGCAACACACATAGCCGTAGGATCGCTTAAACGCGCTTCACAAGCTTGTTTTAGCCATTTCTCAAACAATACCAATGGCTGTTCAGTTAACTCATGACGTCGTAATCCACCTTTCATATATTCACGGCGTAAATCAGCAACATCAATAAAATCAAGATCTGTCATTTTTCACTCTCTCTTTTGAGAAACTGCATTCAGCATATCACGCTTAACGAGGATTTGTAGGGTAAATCGCCCCTAAAACAGTTTCTCTCGATGCCCCTGTTACAGAAGGTAAATTCCCTGATTCATTTGCAATAGTGCGCGCGGCTAACCAAGCAAATGCCAGTGCTTCCATATCATCACCACTTAAACCATATTTATCCGTTGTTGCGACTTCTGTACCGGGTAATAGTGAAGCTAATCGATGCATAATTTGCCCATTTCGCGCCCCACCACCACAAACGAGTAAACGTTCACATCCACCATTTAATTGTATCTGTTGCGCAATACTTATCGCGGTTAATTCAACTAGCGTTGCTTGTACATCTTCAGGAAAAACATTAGGTACTCTTGCTAAATGGTAATTTAACCATTGTGTATTGAAATATTCTCGCCCTGTACTTTTAGGTGCTGAACGCGAAAAATAAGGATCCGAAAGCATATCTTTCAATAAAGTTGGGTTTACAGTACCAGTCGCAGCCCATTTGCCATTATCATCATAGGGTGTTTGGTTATGGATCCAATTCCAGCTATCTAATAGCATATTTCCTGGTCCTGTATCGTAGCCTTTAACGGCAATACCGGGTAATAACAATGAGATATTGGCGATGCCACCAATGTTTAAAATAATACGCTTTTCAACAGGATGTCCTAATACGGCAAGATGAAAAGCAGGCACTAAAGGCGCCCCTTGTCCACCGTAAGCAATATCTCTGCGGCGAAAATCACCGACCGTCGTAATTCCTGTTAGTGTAGCAACACGGTTGTTGTCACCAATTTGCATAGTAAATGGCATATCACTTTCTGGCTCATGCCAAACAGTTTGTCCATGACACCCTATCGCCGTAATATCACTCGCGCTAAGCTTTGCTTTTGAGAGTAATTCTATGATTGCTTGCGCATAAAGTTCACCTAACTGAGCATCTAATAGACCGATTTCATGCAAGGTAGTCGGTTGCCCTTGGCAAACAGCTAAAATTCGTTGGCGTAGATTCTGAGGATAAGGCAGAAAGTGATTTTCTTGTTGTGCAACGAACTTATTATTGATTGCAGCTAATACAACATCAACACCATCTAAGCTTGTGCCAGACATCACACCAATGTACCGCCCTGCTATCATGTTCTTTTCCTTATAATCAAGATGATGCAAATTTTTAACATATAATGTTATATTCTCTTTTTTTCAGAAATCTCTTCTGTTTTTACTATCGGCTTTTACTATATAGTAAGCTATATATTATTAAAATCAGTCTCGACATACGCAAAAAACAAGCTATAACTGATAATAGACAACATTGGTATAATCTGAGCAATTTACCTCAGGTTTTCTTTAGGAGTGACTATGTTTAAGCATTTACTTATTGGCCTTTTCACAATGACTGTACTTACTGGTTGTGTGAATACAAGTTCACTATCAGGTGACACTTATACTGCAAGTCAAGCCAAACAAGCTCAAAATATTACTTATGGTACAGTGGTTTCTGTACGTTCAGTCAATATTCAAGCGGGTAGCGATGAAAATATTTTAGGCGCTATCGGTGGTGCCGTTCTCGGCGGTATGTTAGGTAACACTGTTGGCGGAGGAACAGGTCGTAACCTTGCAACAGCCGCTGGTGCAATTGCAGGTGGTATGGCAGGACAACAAGCACAAGGTGCTTTAAATACGACTAAGGGTGTTCAAATTGAAGTTCGTTTAGATAGTGGTAGAACTGTCGCTATCGTTCAAAAAGCAGATAATACTGTGTATAGTAAAGGTCAACGTGTTGCAGTTATCGGTAATGGAAATAACTTAACTGTTTCTCCTCGCTAATTAGTAACAAAAAACAGGCAACATTAAAGTTGCCTGTTTTATTTTATGACCCAATAATAATTAATCTAAAGAGAGAGCAAAATATATAATCTAGTTATTACAATTATGAATATATAATGATTTTTTTATATACTCGTCAATTTTCAGTGTTATTGATATCGTTTACTCGCACCAATTGCATATTTTATATGTCCCTAGTGACTCATTCACTTGTGTTCTAGCTGAACATTGGATTATTGAGAGTATTGTTATCATCATATAATTAATATTATTTAATTAGAATATATATTAAATTTGAAATTATTAGTCATTTAACCTATTTATATTTTTTTCTAGTTTTTGGATTGTACTTATTAGTCTTTCTATTTCCTCTCGTTGAATACCACCTAATATTTCTCGTCTCGTTTTTTCTATAACAGCATAAACCTCATTAATAAAAGGTTCAGATTCTTTTGTTAATTTTATACGTTTTGCTCTACGATCATTTGCACATGTATGGCGACATATCAGTTTTTTCTCTTCCAGTTGATCTAAGGTTCTCACTAAAGACGGCTGTTCGATTCCTATCGCTTTTGCCAATTGGATTTGTGACTGCTCTGGAGGTAATTGGCTGATATTATACAAAGTAATCCAATGGGTTTGAGTTAATTTTAATGGTTTGAGACGATGATCAATTAAAGCACGCCATAATCGAACTAAACGCGCTAAATCAGCTCCTAATGTTGATTCCACTTATCTCTCCTTAATTAGCATTTTCAGTCAACTTATTACAAAGTTTAGATATTCATTTTTAATACGATATTTACCTATTCTTTTTAATTAAAACATTACCTTTAATAACTAATATAGTTATAATCCCATTTATTAGATAAGTAATTATTTTCCAGACATAATTAAACCATTTCTTTCTAGCCATGAAAGTTCATAAAGAATAACCTTGTTATAAAAACTAATCTATATTTTTTTACATAATAATAATTATTATTTTACAGACAATAGCAGAAGCAAAAAAAACACATTTACAATCAATCAATTAAAAATAATACAGCATGGTAACAATTTAAAATATCAACCTTAGATTAATAAAGAAAAAATAATAAACATCATAACTACAATAAATAAAAATAATGAATTAAAAAGATAGTTAATTATTATTTTAATATTAAAAAATAAATAGAATATTTAAAATAAATTGAGTTGTTTATTTTCTTTTTCAATTGTAGAACCCAATTTCTTTAATGACCTTAAATAACGTTGCTGACAAAGCCGTAATATATTTCTTTTCTCTTGTTGATTCATTGTTGACCAATTAAACCGCTCTTGACGGCTGCGATAGCAGCCAACACAATATCCTTGCATATTCATTTCACAACGCCCAATACAAGGACTAGGAATATCAAAAAATTCTAATTGTTCCTGCATTTGATTTTCCCTCCCTATTGTTTGTTACAATAGAGTATAGTTAATAGAGATATTATCTGCACAACATGATTTATTGAACTGTTAAAAGCGTAGTAAAATTGAACTTTAGGGCTTTAACGCGTTATAGTACCCCGCCATCAGTTTATCTGTAGGGTTTAATCATTAAAAAACACAAGAGGTTTATATGCGAGTACTTCATACCATGATCCGTGTGGGCGACTTACAACGTTCTATCGACTTTTATACCAAGGTTTTAGGTATGCAACTTCTACGCACTAGCGAGAATGAGGAATATAAATACTCGTTAGCTTTTGTTGGTTATGGTGATGAAAGCACTGGTGCAGTTATCGAATTAACCTATAACTGGGGTGTAAATAGCTACGAAATGGGAACTGCTTTTGGGCATGTAGCATTAGGTGTTGATGATGTTGCCGCGACCTGTGAAGCCATTCGCCAAGCTGGCGGTAATGTTACCCGTGATGCTGGCCCAGTAAAAGGTGGATCAACAATTATTGCTTTTGTTGAAGATCCTGATGGATATAAAATCGAGCTCATCGAAAATAAAAGTGCAAGTCACGCTCTAGGTAACTAATTTTTATAAAAACCAGAAAGATACATATGTTATCTTTCTGGCCTTACTGATTATCAATTTCCGATATTTTATTTTTATCGGATAAGTACAACTTAATGCCTGATATAAATAATCCCAATAAGCTTTGTAACCGTTTTCGAGGTTACTACCCTGTAGTTATTGATGTTGAAACAGGTGGATTTAATGCGAAAACAGACGGTTTACTTGAAATCGCCGCTATTACATTAAAAATGGATGAACAAGGTTGGCTAAAACCTGATAACACATTACATTTTCATGTTGAACCTTTTGAAGGGGCTAACTTAGAACCTGCTGCCTTAGAATTTACAGGCATTGATCCAACAAATCCACTTCGTGGCGCAGTCAGTGAATATGAAGCTTTGCATGCTATTTTTAAAATGGTACGTAAAGGAATGAAGGATGCAGATTGTAATCGCGCCATTATTGTGGCCCATAATGCAAATTTTGATCACAGCTTTGTCATGGCTGCGGCTGAACGTGCTGGATTAAAACGTAATCCTTTTCACCCTTTTGCCACCTTTGATACTGCGGCTTTAAGTGGGTTGGTATTAGGACAGACAATTTTAGCTAAAGCCTGCATCACCGCTGGCATTCCTTTTGATAGCAAATTAGCGCATGGTGCATTATATGATACTAATCGCACATCATTACTTTTTTGTGAATTAGTTAACCGCTGGAAAAAACTGGGTGGATGGCCATTACCTACACCTTGAAGCCATAATTTCGCTGATACATTTATGAATAATAGAAAAAGCCAGTTTATTAATGAACTGGCTTTTTCTTGAAGAACTCATTATTTTTATGCGTTTCAATAGCGAAACGATAAAAATTTAATTACTGTGCTTCTTCTTCACCACGATATTTATCAGCAGTCTCTTTTAATAACTTCTGTAATTCACCGCGCTGATACATTTCTAAAATAATATCACATCCACCGACTAATTCACCATCTACCCATAATTGTGGGAAGGTTGGCCAATGCGCATATTTTGGTAATTCTGCACGAATATCTGGGTTTTGCAGGATATCAACATACGCAAAACGCTCACCACAAGCAGAGATAGCTTGAACTGCCTGAGCAGAAAAACCACAACTTGGTAATTTTGGTGAACCTTTCATGTATAAAATAATTGGGTTTTCGTTGATCTGGCGTTCAATTTTTTCAATAGTCGTCATTTATTAAGTCCTTACAGCCTTTTATATTCGATATGCTTTATAGGGGAAAACATGAAAGAAGAATACCACTTTATATTAGAAACCTCTATATAAGTTTAGTTATCGATATAAAACAATGAGTTGGTATTAAACCATGGGATTACTGATAAAAAACACACCATGAAATATAAAAAATAAGTCAATACATTACAGATGGTTATGACTGTGCTTCATTTTACTCTTTTCCTCTTACTACTGACACAATCACTAACTATCCTTTATATTGAAGAAGAAAAAAGCAACTTTTACATTAAAACCAACACATTAAATTTCATAATCAATACATTAAGATAAAACGCTACCTTCTTAAAAGGATATAATGTATATAAATAGGTTTGTTATAAAACCTGATGAGTATTAACTATGGACATGATTTTGCTGTTTCTTGTAGTAGGATGTATTACTGGCTTTTTTGCTGGGCTACTTGGCATAGGAGGCGGTGCAATCATTGTTCCGGTAGTTATGTATGTAGTGAGTCAACAAGCTATTCCAATAGATATGGTGATGAAAATTGCCTTATCTACCTCATTCTCTGTGATTATATTTTCTACAGCATCTTCAGCGTATTCCCATAACAAACATAAAGCCATTTTATGGCAGCAATTTCCTCTATTATCTATCGGCACTATCATCGGTATGCTTGTTGGGACATTTCTGGTACAAAAAATGTCAAACACGATATTACAAATCGTGTTCTGTATTTTCATGGTATATACCATCTATGGATTATTAACTAAAAAGAAAGAAGCTGAACGTATTGAAAACGTGAAAGATCCTATTGTTTCAAAACCTGCGTTAACAAGTGGTGGCTCTTTAATTGGCTTTATATCCAGTTTTATCGGTATTGCTGGTGGTACTATCACTATTCCTCTTTTAAGTCATTGGGGATTTAATACACGTAAATGTATTGCAACCTCTTCAATGATTGGTGTCATCATCGCTGCCATAGGCACCATCATGGGTATTATCTATGGCTGGAATCAAACAAATATTGATGACTATTACCTCGGTTTTATCTACTTACCTGCCTTTATCGGAATAAGTATTACTAGCATTCTCTTCGCCCCTATCGGTGTGAAAGTTGCTTATCGCCTCCCTATCCCAAGGGTTCGTCAAATATTTGCATTATTTCTATTCTTAGTCGTAGTGAAAATGATGTACACATTGATAATGGAATAAGCAGAATATGCCACAATTAGAGAATCTAGGCTCTGATTACAGCCATTATTTTACTGCTTTACGAGTTGCTCAGTGAGCTATACTCTTATGAGTATAACTAATCTATATGGCTTATAACTATAGATAAAAGATATTTAGCTGTTATTTCAATGAATTTTTGTTAAAATAATTAGCAAAATAGTAACAAATTAGTGATTCATTTGCCTCATTCTATCGATTCAAATGGTTTTGATGGAATGATTTCAGGCACAAAACCCGAAATAGATAGTTTAAAGGAGTACGCAATGTCTTTCGAATTACCAAAATTACCTTATGCGTTAGATGCTCTTGAGCCACATATCTCTAAAGAAACTTTAGAATATCACTACGGCAAACACCACCAAACCTATGTAACTAATTTAAATAACCTAGTTAAAGGTACTGATTTAGAAAGCAAATCTTTAGAAGAAATCATCAAGTCTACCGATGGTGGTATTTTCAATAACGCGGCACAAGTATGGAATCACACTTTCTACTGGAACTGCTTAGCACCAAATGCAGGTGGTGCACCAACAGGTAAAATTGCTGATGCTATCAACAAGGCATTTGGCTCTTTTGAAGAATTCAAAAAGCAATTTAATGATGCCGCAGCAAAAAACTTCGGTTCAGGTTGGACTTGGTTAGTTAAAAAAGCTGACGGTTCAGTTGCAATTGTTAACACCTCTAATGCGGCAACGCCAGTTTCAGGTGCAGATAAACCACTATTAACTGTAGACGTATGGGAACATGCTTACTATATCGACTACCGCAATGCACGTGTTAAATATTTAGAAGAGTTCTGGGCATTGGTTAACTGGTCATTTGTTGAAGCTAACCTTGCTTAATTTAGATTGATAATCAAAGGTGAATGATTGAGATTCATTTTTGATGACATAATAACAAAGGGCCTTGAGCCCTTTGTTATATTCAGTATTCGATAATCTATTACTTAAATTAATCGAGTACTTATTAAAACATGATTAGAAAAGCAGAGTAGAAAAAATAACAATCATAACCAGCGCTGCTACTGCTGTACTCAAACCAAATTTCAGATCCGTATCCATCTATTCTCCCTCAAAATGATTATAATACACATTATTAACCATAACCTTGTCATGGTTAATTATTATCACATATCAGAATTTGTTAAAATAGCGACTAGTGCACAATTTATAACATTGATTAATACTTTCACTTTTGAGCTAGATCATACAAAATTCACAGCTAATCGCTAAATTATTGCCAGTGTTTGCCCTATGTATGACTATACTGGCAGTTAAACCATAAAATTAGATAAAAGAGACCAATGAAGGTCAGGAGTTTTCCACACCATGGCAACAATAAAAGACGTGGCAAAACGCGCAGGCGTATCAACCACGACTGTTTCTCATGTGATCAACAAAACCCGTTTTGTTGCTGAGAACACACGAGCAACAGTTTGGGCCGCTATAAAAGAATTAAATTATTCGCCAAGTGCCGTTGCGCGTAGTTTGAAAGTCAATCACACCAAATCTATTGGCCTGTTAGCCACGTCCAGTGAAGCTCCTTACTTCGCTGAGGTGATTGAAGCAGTTGAAAATAGTTGTTATAGCAAAGGCTATACACTGGTTTTATGTAACTCACATAACAATCTTGATAAGCAAAAAGCGTATTTAGCCATGCTGGCACAAAAACGTGTTGATGGATTATTAGTCATGTGTTCTGAATATCCTGATCACCTTCTGACTCTTTTAGAAGGCTATCGTAATATTCCCATGGTTGTCATGGATTGGGGAAAAGCGCGTGGTGACTTTACTGATACCATTATCGATAACGCTTTCCATGGCGGCTATATCGCAGGTCGTTACCTTATTGAGCGTGGTCATCGCGATATCGGTATTATTCCTGGACCATTAGAGCGCAACACTGGTGGTGGTCGTCTACAGGGCTTTCTAAAAGCTATGGAAGAAGCCAAAATCACAGTAAAAGATGAGTGGATTGTACAAGGTGACTTTGAACCTGAATCTGGTTATAAAGCGATGTATCAAATGCTAAACCAAAAACAGCGCCCTACTGCAGTTTTTTGTGGTGGTGATGTCATGGCAATGGGCGCAATTTGCGCTGCGGATGAACTTGGCCTGCGTGTTCCTTTAGATATTTCTATTGTGGGCTACGACAATATTCGTAATGCACGTTATTTTACACCTGCGCTAACAACCGTTCATCAGCCAAAAGAGCGTTTAGGCCAAATGGCATTATCAATGTTGCTTGATCGCATCGTTAATAAACGCGAAGACGCCCAAACAATCGAAGTTCATCCGCGATTAGTTGAGCGCCGTTCAGTTGCCGACGGTCCTTTTATCGACTACCGCCGTTAATTCTTATTTATCCAGCTATCTGATTTCTAGCGAAGCCATTCCTCATTTAAGGTTTGGCTATCTCCAAGATAATCTAACAACCATGTCAAAGCAGGCGATTCACTTTTATCGACCCACGTCAGACAGCATGGGCTGTCTGGCAATGGCTGTGCCAGTTGCAAAGTAACTAACTTTCCTTGGACTATCAATGGCTCAGCACGATGCCAAGGCACCATTCCTACACATAATCCTGCCAACAAACATTCAAGCCCCATATCCCACGTTGGTACAACCATTCTACGTTGGTTATTTAACGCCCAAGTGTCACGCTTTGGTAAACTACGTGATGTATCCTCTAAACATAGGCTAGGATAAGGTCGCATTTCATCATCCGTTAGTGGATGTTCCGCTTTAGCTAATGGGTGATCAACATGACAAACACAGCGCCAAGGCATAAAACCCATATCCCTGAAACTATAACGTTCACCAATTGGTGACGCTCTTGTTGCACCAATGGCTAAATCAACACGACCATTAACTAAGGAGTCCCATACCCCATTAAACACTTCTGGGTAGACATACAACTCAATATCAGGAAAATGACGATAAAAATCGAGAATAAGTTGTTGTGTTCTTTCGGGTTTAACAATGCCATCAACTGCTATACTAAATTGACCACGCCACCCATTGGAAACCTGTTGACATAGATGTCGGGTGTCATTCATTTTTTTGATAACAGATCGTGCTTCTTTGATGAAAATTTTACCTGCATCGGTTAGTTCTACATCACGGTGACGGCGCTCAAACAGAGGAACAGCAAGCCATTCTTCTAATTGCCGAACAGTGTAACTAACGGCGGATGGCACTCTGTGCAATTCTTGCGCAGCTGAGCTAAAACTTCCTGTTCTTGCAACTGCATCAACAACTTCTAAAGAGTATTCTGACCACATAGAGTTTATTCCTTTGAAAATTTTTCACAGCATTAACCAAATATTCCCGTTTCACAAGTAAAATAAGTCTTAGTTACAATACATAAAATGTTCTACATCACATAGCATAGAAAATAAAATGAATACTAAAACGTCCACACAATCAAAAACACCTATGAGCTTCATGGTGTACCTAGCTGGTTTGAGTATGCTAGGTTACTTAGCAATTGATATGTACTTGCCTGCATTCGGTATGATGCAGCGTGAACTCGCTATCAGCGAAGGCGCTATCAGTAATAGCTTAAGTATCTTTTTATTTGGTTTTGCTGTTGCTCAGTTACTTTGGGGACCACTTTCTGACAAAGTAGGTCGAAAACCTATTCTTCTTATTGGGTTAAGCCTTTTCTCTTTAGGCTGCCTTGGCATGTTGTGGGTTGAAAGTGCGACAGGTTTACTTGCGATGCGCTTCTTACAAGCTTTTGGTGTCTGTTCTGCAGCTGTTATTTGGCAAGCTCTTGTCATCGACCGTTTCGATGAATCTCGCGCTCAGCGCGTTTTTGCTTTAATTATGCCACTGGTTGCGTTATCCCCAGCACTTGCGCCTTTGATCGGTGCATCATTATTAAACCATGGTGGCTGGCGTATGATTTTCATGCTGTTAATGGCGGTAACTTTAGTTTTGATGTTACCGACATTAATGCTAAAAAACATTAAACAAAAATCCGTCACAGATGCAAACCAATCTTCAGCCTCATTTATGACTTTATTAAAATCCCCGCTCTACACTGGTAACGTATTAGTTTACGCGTCTTGTAGTGCAGGTTTCTTTGCTTGGTTAGCTGGCTCACCAATCATTCTTGAAAAAATGGGCTACTCTCCGCAGGATATTGGTTTAAGTTATATTCCACAAACTATTGCCTTTATGGTCGGTGGCTATGGTTGTCGTATTTTACTATCAAAAATGACGGGTAAAACATTATTACCACTGCTATTAATTGGTTATGCTGTTAGTATGACTGCATTATACCTTGTTGCTAAATTTACTGAGCCAACATTAACCACGATCTTAATTCCGTTCTGTATTATGGCTGCAATGAATGGCGCTTCCTATCCAATCGCTGTATCTAATGCTTTATCGGCTTATCCTGAAATCAGTGGTAAAGCAGCCGCATTACAAAATGCGCTACAACTGGGTCTTTGTAGTTTAGCAAGTTTTATCGTGTCTGCATTTATCAGCCAGCATCCCCTAATTAACACTACTGCAATTATGGCGTTAACAGCGATCCCAATGGCAGTTGGTTACTTTATTCAGCGTAATAAATCTGTTGCCAAACACACAGTTCAAGCAACTGAATAACTCCCCCTTTTATTTTAAGATAATTCTCAAAACGGCTATTTTATAAAAAATGGCCGTTTTATTTTATAGAGAAAAATAATTCACATACCTATACTTATCTAAACGCTTAACTGCGCTTTATCTATTTTCTTTCGGATTTTGAGGCATTAAACAAATTATTCGCTGATTATGTGAGATTAGTTGTTTTATTAATTCTATCCGTTCAATTCATATTGAACACAATACTATTTTAATACTATCTATCTACGCACATTCTTTCTTAGTTTATGTCTCTAAACCCGCTTAGTTTACGCCGGAGAATTTATGAGTACATCTTGTGTAGAAGAAGGCCGAAAGACCTCCAATGATCCTTATAAAAGGATTGCTATCGAACTATTAACTCATGCTGATATTCGAGTTAATGGTTCAGAACCTTATGATATTCAAGTTAATAATCAAAATTTTTATAAAAGAGTATTACAGCAAGGTTCACTTGGACTCGGTGAAAGCTATATGGATGGCTGGTGGGATTGTGAACGACTAGATATATTTTTTCATAAAATTTTACGTGCAGGCCTTGAAAATAAACTTCCTAAAAATCTACATGATATTTTCAGAATTGCGACAGCACGCCTTTTCAATTTACAAACACAAAAACGAGCTTGGATGGTAGGTAAAGAACATTACGATCTCGGTAATGATTTATTTATCGCCATGCTTGATCCTAATATGCAATATTCCTGTGGATACTGGAAACAGGCCGATAATTTAGCCCAAGCCCAAGAACATAAATTAGATTTAATTTGCCGAAAATTAGATCTAAAACCAGGAATGACCTTACTAGATATTGGCTGTGGCTGGGGAGGACTTTCTGCTTATGCGGCAAAACATTTTGGTGTTTCTGTCACAGGGGTTACTATTTCTATTGAACAACAGAAATTGGCACAAGAACGATGCCAAGGACTTGATGTTAATATTATTTTAGAAGACTACCGCGATTTACATGAACAATTTGATCGTATCGTTTCAGTCGGTATGTTTGAACATGTAGGACCTAAAAACTATGAAACCTATTTTGATGTGGTTCGTCGTAATTTAAAGGAAGATGGTCTGTTTTTATTGCATACCATAGGTTCTAATCGCGATAAAGTGAATGTAGATAGTTGGATCAGTAAATATATATTTCCTAATGGTTGTTTACCCTCCATCCAAAAAATTGCAAGTGCGATAGACGGTAAATTCGTAATGGAAGATTGGCACAATTTCGGTGCTGATTACGATAAAACCTTAATGGCATGGTATCAACGATTTTTAGCCTGCTGGCCAGATATTGAGTCAAATTACACGCCTCGTTTTAAACGCATGTTTAGCTATTATCTAAATGCGTGTGCAGGTGCATTTAGAGCCAGAGATATTCAATTATGGCAAATTATGTTAAGCCCTAAAGGACAGATTGGCGGTTTACAAATTCCACGTTGATTTTTTCTTAAAAAGCCAGTTTAATCAATAAACTGGCTTTTTAGTACCCTTGTTAGCGCAACACGTCAATAGTTAATTATGTGCTTCTTATTCCTTATTTTCATTTTGTTCGGCTGCCACTAACAAAGCTTTCTGCTGTGCCATAACGCGCTCTACTGTATCTACAATTGCCTGAGTTTGAGGATCAAGTTCAATATTGACCTTATCACCAAGACGTTTACAACCTAATGTTGTTCTATCACGCGTTTCAGGAATTAAGTGTACACAAAAACGGTTATTAACCACATCGCCAACAGTTAAACTGATCCCATCAATACCGATAAAACCTTTGTGTAAAATATACTTCATTAATGCTTTATCAAAGATACGGAACCAGATTTGTAAGTTATTCTCTGATGTAATAATTTTGGCAACTTCAGCCGTTGTCACAATATGACCAGACATCACATGCCCACCAATTTCATCACCATATTTAGCCGCTCGCTCAATATTTACTTCAGAGCCGACTTTTAATTCACCAAGGTTAGTTAAACGTAATGTCTCTTTCACTAAATCAAAGCTAATATGTGTGCCTTCAATTTTAGTAACCGTTAAACAGCAACCATTATTTGCAACAGAAGCACCTGTTTCTAAATTGCTGACTAACTCGTTGGGTAATTCAATGATATGGGTACGAAAATCGCCTTTATCTTCGATAGCAATAACCCGCCCTTTTCCCTGAACAATACCTGTAAACATCTTACATCTCCTTGGGTCGATAAACTGGTAAACTCAATTTAGGTTTTATGCTATTCAGGATAACATAGCTCGTATTAATCCAAAGGAACAATTACCGTATTTGTTCCTTATTAATTATTGCCGTTCAATATAGCGTAAAAACACCTAATAAATTATCAAAATTCTGTGTTTAAAAAGCCTAATTTCTTTCGTTGCTAATTAAACTTTTATCATTAGAATAAGCGGTCTTGAGGATCTCTTTACGTCATTTAACAACGCGACGTTTGTTCTCCCCCTTTCTCGTTTTCTTATAATAAATAAAGGTGTATGCGTGCAGAAGTATATAAGAGAAGCGCGTAGCTTACTTGCTCTCGGTATCCCCGTTATCATCGCGCAATTTTCCCAAACAGCAATGGGAGTGGTTGATACTGTCATGGCGGGTGCTGTAAATGCTACAGAGATGTCGGCAGTAGCAGTAGGTACGTCTATTTGGTTACCAACGATTTTATTAGGCCAAGGCATATTAATGGCTTTAACACCAATCGTTGCACAATTAAATGGTTCAGGACAACGAAAACACATTGCTAATCGTACACAGCAAGGTTTTTGGCTCGCCACTTTCTTATCAATCATGGTAATTGCTATTCTTTATAACTGCCGTTTTATTATTGAAGCGCAACATGATATCGAACCCGAATTAGCCGAAAAGGCCATAGGATTTATACATGCCATTATGTGGGGAGCCCCTGGTTGCCTATATTATCAGGTACTGAGAAGCCAATGTGAGGGATTATCGAAAACAAAACCCGGCATGATCATTGGCTTTATTGGATTATTGATTAATATCCCTGTTAACTATGCCTTTATTTACGGTAAATTTGGTGCACCACAATTAGGGGGGATTGGTTGCGGTGTTGCAACGGCCTCTGTTTTCTGGGCGATGTTCTTAATGATGCGTTATTACGTGCGCCGAGCACCGACACAACGTGACGTTATGCCAAAGAAACGTTTAGTAAGCCCTGATTTCCACATGATAAAACGTATTACTATTTTAGGCTTACCCGTTGGCCTAGCCTTATTCTTTGAGGTAACACTATTTGCCGTTGTTGCATTATTAGTTTCACCTTTGGGCGTTACTGCAGTGGCAAGTCATCAAATTGCACTGAATTTTAGCTCGTTGATGTTTATGTTCCCTCTATCATTGGGAATAGCGGCGACAATCCGTGTTGGTCACAACTTAGGACAACGATCTACAGAACAAGCCCGTACTTCAGCGATTACAGCACTTGCAGTTGGGTTAATGATAGCAAGTTGTACCGCGATTTTCTCTATCATCTTTAGAGAAAAAATCGCGTTAATGTATAACGATAATATTGAAGTGGTAACATTAGCGTCTCATCTTATGTTATTCGCTGCACTTTATCAGTTATCAGATTCAGTACAAGTTATTGGCTCGGGTGTGTTACGTGGGTATAAAGACACGCGCTCTATCTTCTTTATTACCTTTATTGCCTATTGGGTCATTGGTCTGCCTTCAGGTTATATCTTAGGGCGTACTGATTATTTTGTTGAAGCAATGGGCCCTGCCGGCTTCTGGATTGGCTTTATTCTTGGTTTAACCGCATCCGCGATTATGATGGGTTCTCGTATTTGGTGGATCCAGCGTCAATCTGATGAAGTGGTGTTATTACGCTCAGAGCGTTAAACAAAAAAGGTTAATTTGGCAAGAGAATGACACAAATATCAACAAATAGCTTTAAATACGAGCAGTTGAGTATAAATTTGTGTTTTTCCTCTT
The DNA here is from genome assembly GCF_022369495.1 of Proteus penneri. Classification (NCBI taxonomy): domain Bacteria; kingdom Pseudomonadati; phylum Pseudomonadota; class Gammaproteobacteria; order Enterobacterales; family Morganellaceae; genus Proteus; species Proteus penneri. The sequence goes on along the minus strand of NZ_CP059690.1, from coordinate 1,259,695 downwards.
GCCAGAATCAGATCATCTCGTTAATATTCGTTCCCGTTGTTACCCAGAATAGATAATGCGTCCATAGCTCAGTTGGTTAGAGCACCACCTTGACATGGTGGGGGTCGGTGGTTCGAGTCCACTTGGACGCACCATTTATTTTTCAACAACATCCCAATACAGTGCGTCCATAGCTCAGTTGGTTAGAGCACCACCTTGACATGGTGGGGGTCGGTGGTTCGAGTCCACTTGGACGCACCATTTCTCTTTTTTCTAATTTTTACTCATCTTACCTACCCTACAAAATAATTAATTTTGCTTGCAATATTTTATTGCGCAACAAAACGTTTAAAAAATAAGCAGTCAGCACCGTATTTTGATCACATCACTTAAATTTACCTTTTTTCGATTTTCTTCATAGAAATTAACCTCTATAATACAAAACATAATTTTGTTGAAAGGTTTCAGCGTATTGATTTACGGGCATCTTTAGAAAACAGAACAAATGAATCGTGATAGACTATAATGTAAGATGTCTACCAACCTTCGATACAAAATAGTGACAAGTTTTTTATGATGTTGCTGAATCATTAACATGTTGCGCAACTTATCCATTAGAGATGAGTTATATATTCTGTTTCGCACAGTTGATTAAAAATAGCGACATTAATCCTTATTCATCCATTACAATACAACCATTAAATAGACTGCCATGAAAAAGACAAAAATTGTTTGCACCATCGGACCAAAAACCGAATCTGAAGAAAAACTAAATCAATTACTGGACGCGGGCATGAATGTTATGCGTCTAAATTTCTCTCACGGTGACTATGAAGAGCATGGCAACCGTATCAAGAACCTGCGTAACGTTTGCGCTAAAACAGGCAAAAAAGCTGCTATTTTATTAGATACTAAAGGCCCAGAAATCCGTACCATCAAATTAGAAGGTGGTAACGATGTCTCTTTAGTTGCTGGCCAAACTTTCACTTTTACCACAGACAAAACTGTCGTTGGTAATAAAGACCGCGTTGCTGTCACTTATGAAGGTTTCGCTAAAGATTTAACTGTTGGTAACACCGTTTTAGTTGATGATGGTCTTATCGGCATGAAGGTAACTGCTGTAACTGATACTGAAGTTGTTTGTGAAGTTTTAAACAACGGTGACCTAGGTGAAAACAAAGGTGTGAACTTACCTGGCGTTTCTATCGGTTTACCTGCATTAGCTGAAAAAGATAAACAAGATCTTATCTTTGGTTGCGAGCAAGGCGTTGATTTCGTTGCAGCATCATTTATTCGTAAACGTTCTGACGTAGAAGAAATGCGTGCTCATTTAAAAGCACACGGCGGCGAAAACATTATGATCATCTCAAAAATTGAGAACCAAGAAGGTTTAAATAATTTTGATGAGATCTTAGAAGCCTCTGACGGTATCATGGTTGCGCGTGGTGACTTAGGTGTTGAGATCCCAGTTGAAGAAGTTATCTTCGCACAAAAAATGATGATCGAAAAATGTAACGCTGCGCGTAAAGTGGTTATCACTGCAACGCAAATGTTAGATTCAATGATCAAAAACCCACGCCCTACTCGTGCTGAAGCAGGTGACGTTGCAAATGCTATCTTAGATGGTACTGATGCTGTTATGTTGTCAGGTGAAAGTGCGAAAGGTAAATACCCAGTAGAAGCAGTGACTATCATGGCAACTATCTGTGATCGTACAGACCGTATTATGCAATCTCGCCTTGATTACAAACAAACAACTGCAAAATTACGTGTAACTGAAGCAGTTTGTCGCGGTGCGGTAGAAATGGCTGAAAACTTAGATGCGCCTCTGATTGTTGTTGCAACTTTCGGTGGTAAATCAGCGCGTTCTATTCGTAAATATTTCCCAACTGCACCAATCTTAGCTTTAACAAATAACGAAGAAACTGCACGTCAGTTGCTATTAGTTAAAGGTGTTACCACTCAATTAGTTAACGAAATCGCTTCTACTGATGACTTCTACCGTATTGGTAAAGAAGCAGCATTAGCAAGTGGTTTAGCTCATGCTGGTGAGCGTGTTGTTATGGTTACGGGTGCCCTAGTTGATAGCGGTACAACAAATACTTCATCTGTTCACGTTCTGTAATTTAATAGTACGTCAATAGCTCAAACGCCACGGTTATCGTGGCGTTTTTTCTTCTCTTCCTATATTTTCTTCTCTTCTACTGATTTTTCCTCTCTTACTGTCCATATTTCTTCTATGCTTTTAATAAACTATTTTATTAATGTAAGTGAAATAAGGATGTAAAATGTCTGCAATAAATGCCCATGCTTTTGCTTGTACTACCCTTGCTATTAAAGACAAAAAAAATCGCATTTATCATGGTAGAACAATGGAATTTTCAGTCGACAAACCAGCTTCAATATTTGCATATTATCCTAAAGCTCATACCTTCCAACAAAATGCCCCCGATGGTACCCCAGGATTAAAATATGCCGTTAAATACCCTTTTATCGCCATTACCGCACCAATTAATTTAGAAGGAACAAAAGACGTACTTGAAGGAGTCAATACAGAAGGGCTTTCTTTTAGCTTGAACATGCTCCCTGATTCAAAACTCGATGATCTTAGCCCTGAAAACTACGCAACCTCAGTGCCTATCGCAGCAATTGGTGAATGGGCTTTAGCACAATATGCAACTGTTGAAGAATTAAAACAAAACATCCCTAAAACAGCATTTTGGTCACAAAGGTTACTTCTATTACACAATTTACCCAGCCCTTTCCATTATGCTTTTTATGATAAAACAGGCGCTTGCATTGTTGTTGAAGTTTCAGAAGGGAAATTGCGTATTTATGATAATCCGACTTACTGTATGACTAATGGCCCACTATTTCCATGGCATCTGACCAACTTAAATAATTATACTCATCTTTCTAATATTAATATTTCCACCAGCACACTGGGACATATTAAGGTAAGACAACCAGATAGTGGAATTGCGTTAGCAACATTGCCAAGCTCTGATACTTCTGTTGATAGATTTATTCGTGCTGTCTACTACACAACGTATTATCATCAAGTTTTTGATCAAGACACACAACTTGTTGAACTGGCGCATATTATGAATCGTTTTGATCGCCCTAAAAATTCTACAATCGATCCTTTACTAGGTCATAACACATTAAAAGCTCTTCATACAAGTGAGTTTTCGGTATGGACAACACTCACCGATTTAGAACGAGGGATACTCCTCTTTAGGGGATATAACGATCTCAACTTCCAAAAATTTGCACTTGAGTCGTTTAAAAATGAGGTAGAACCTATTTTCATAAAAGTAAATTTAGGTAGTACTTTATAGCGATAAAGATAAGTGACAATAAAACAATGCAGATAAAATGTTTTTCTATCAGACTTTTATGAATAAAAATCTTTTGTGAAATAACACGCATTTTTTGTACTGAAGATTTGCGTTTTAAGTGTTATTTTTTCTATTGTTCAACTTATGGTTCAGTAGAATGCGGTAAATAAATCCAGCATTTTCTTATATATGTGCCATACTTATTCATGGTTTCATATAAATGCTACTTGTTCCTTTACACAAACTAATAATAGAGGTTGTAACTATGAAAGCGAAACTTGTACTAGGTGCGGTAATTCTGGCTTCAGGCTTATTAGCGGGTTGTTCTTCTAGTAATAATGCACAATTAGATCAAATCTCTTCTGACGTAAGCCGCCTGAACACGCAAGTTCAACAACTAAGTAGTGATGTACAATCTGCTCGCGCTGAAGCTAAATCAGCTTACGATGAAGCGGCTCGTGCAAATCAACGTTTAGATAACCAAGTCACCACTTATAAAAAGTAATTTGACTCACCAATAGGCTGAAAGCAGCTTAAGGTTATCATTAATCACAAAGCCCTAACAATGTTAGGGCTTTGGTTTTTTATAAGGTTATTAATTATTGTGAAGTTTATCGATACCCAGGGCTTTTATACGCTCATTTAAATTAAAATTAGTAGCTAAGTGCGAATTATATTTGATATTTTTATCAGCTTGAATAGATATCTGACTAAATGTATCTCTAATTTTATCAACACTTTTTTGTTGAGTTATTGTTAGTACAGAATACTCAATACCACTTACTTTTTTAAATTCATTCTCTAGAATATTAAACAGCTCAGTCACTGACTTTGAAGATTTTGTGTAGGAGACTCTAGAGCTCGCCATATCAGGCAAAACCTCTATTCCAATTAACTCATATTTCCTCGATCCCTCTTTGGGAATGACTCGTTGAAGGAGCTCATTGCACATTAATTGAATATTTTCACTTTTTAGCTTTTTATCTCCACATAAAAACGTTTTGCCGCTATTTTTCACCTGAGATATATTATTAAATAGTTTCTCTAAACCATCCCCCACACTAGAAGTGATATTATTATTTCCCTTTATCAAATGTTCATTACTAGATGAAACTCTCATTAAAATACCTTACTATTAATAGAAAACATTTTGATAGTAAGGCATTTTTAACGCTATTGATTTTATAAAGAAGTCTTTTGTTATTTTTGTGAAACTCAAAACAAAACAGGTACCTGAAGCACCTATTTTATTTTTGATCATATCATCCAAACTGACTAGTAAGCTGTAACCTCTACAGGAATACCAGAACGTCGAATAAGCTCAGCATCGACTTTATCTTTATCAACCTTGCCACTTTCATACCATTGATTAAATTGCTTAGTAAAAGTTAATGGCATGGTTTGTGGATCGTCATCTTCATTGCGGGATAGTGGCTGATGAACTTCAATAAACTGTCTACCGTCTGCAGTTTCAGTAAATTTAATCGGCTTATTGATCACCTGAACACGGCTACCTTTAGGTACCACATTAAATAACGTCTCAATATCATTTGGTCTTAAACGAATACAGCCAGAACTCACTCTTAAGCCAATACCAAAATCAGCATTAGTACCATGAATAAGGTATTCACCTCGGCTATGTGCCAATCTTAAAGCATATGCTCCCATAGGGTTTTCAGGACCAGCAGGAACGACAGCCGGTAGTGTGATCCCTTTAGCCGCATAGTTTTTGCGAATATTCGCCGTCGGTGTCCAAGTAGGATCTTTAATTAATTGAGAAATCGATGTCACCATTTCAGGGGTTTCTCGCCCTAATTGACCAATTCCAATAGGGTAAACATCAACTGTGCCACCTTCTTTGGGGTAATAATACAGGCGCAATTCTGCAAGATTGATAACAATGCCTTTTCGCACCGTGTCAGGCAAGATCATCTGTAATGGAATAGTTAATGTTTTACCCGCATCCGGTAAAAGAGGATCAATACCAGGATTCGCTTCCATCATATTAAGCAACCCCACTTGGTATTCGGACGCAATAGCTTCTAGTGAGCGTTTATCATTGGGAACTATATATGAAAAGTTTTCACCAATAATACGCTGGTCATCAGCAGGTAGTAGATATTCTGTCGCATAAGATAAGTGACTACTCATCCCTAATAGCGATGCACCCAAGAGAGTTAACCATTTTTTCATCGTTTATCCCGTGTGTTAGAAATAAAATAAACTGACTATTATGATGATAACATTATCATTGTTATGCTTTCATATAATAAGTCAGTTTAGAACATTAAAGCGGGATCAGGTAACATTTATGCTACAGCGTATTCTGAAAAACGCTTAACTAGTGTCGTAACCATTGCATGTAAACCCTGCGTACGAGAAGGTGTTAAGTGGCTTTCTAGTGCTAATGATGAAAAATAATGTTTTACATCCGTCGCTAAAGCTTGCTCAACTGTTTTACCTTGAAATAAGATAATAACCAAGGCGACTAGTCCTTTAACAATGCCTGCATCACTATCACCAGCAAGGATAAGTTGTTTACTCTCATTAAGAGAAACAGCAATCCATACTTGGCTTTGGCAACCTTCAATAAAGTTAGCTGAAATGCGTTGTTCATCTGTTAAAGGAGGGAGACGCTCACCTAGCTCCATCATATAAAGATAACGCTGTTCCCAATCTTGGCAACGAGAAAAATTGCGTAATAGTTTTGCTTCATCTGGCAAATTGGCAACTGCCATGAATAACCTCTTTTTTAATCTTTAACCTAATAACATTTCAACACGTAATAGCGCATTAACCAACGCATCGATATCATTTTTATTGGTATATAAGCCAAGAGATGCACGACACATTGCAGGAACTTGATAATAATCCATAATTGGCATCGCACAATGATGCCCTGTACGAATAGCAATACCATAATTATCAAGAAAAGCACCCACGTCATAAGCGTGATGTTTACCTAAATTAAAGGCTATCACACCTTGGCGAGAATCATTGCCATACAGCGTTAATGATTTTACTTTTTGTAGCTGCTTTTGAGCATACTTCATTATATGATTTTCATACTCAGCAATATTATTCATGCCTAAATTTGAAAGATAATCTAATGCAGCGCCTAAGCCAATCATTCCCATTATATTCGGTGTTCCCGCTTCAAAACGCCAAGGTGCATCTGCGTAGGTAATATCACCATTAATATGAACATGCTTTATCATTGCACCACCTCCTTCCCAAGGCGGTAATTCATTCAGTATCGCTTTTTTACCATACAGCAGACCAATACCAGTAGGTCCATAAAGTTTATGGCCGCTACAAACAAAAAAGTCACAATCAAGTTGTGAAACATCAATGGTTTGATGCATTGCACTTTGAGCACCATCAACCAATATATGTAACTCCCCTCCTTGCTCAATAGCATATTGGCGAGCATCACGAATAATTTGAGCGATAGGGTTCACTGTGCCCAATACATTTGATTGATGCGTAAGGCTGAGTAATTTAGTTCTTTCGTCGATTAAGCGAGGTAATTGAGCTAAATCGAGTGTACCATCTTGTAATAGCGGTAATACACGAACATTAAAACCACACTGTTTTGCCAACATATACCAAGGAACAATATTTGCATGATGATCCATTTCTGTGATGATGATATTGTCACCATCATTTAAAAATCGTTGACTATAAACATTCGCAATTAGATTGATCCCTTCCGTTGTTCCTTTAACAAAAACAATCTCTTCTTCGCTATGGGCACCTAAAAAATCACAAGCTTTTTTACGGACATTTTCAACTAATGTTGTCGCATTTGCACTTAACGTATGAATGCCGCGATGAACCGCGGCATATTGTGTTAAGGCAAACTGCTTTTCATGTTCAATGACGCAAGCTGGTTTTTGAGCACTTGCGGCACTGTCGAGGTAGACCAGTGATTTTTCTTTCACTTGCTGTGAAAGAATTGGAAAGTCATCTCGCGCTTTTTCAATGGAATGCGTCATAATGCCTTATTTTATACCTCTAATAAGCGCTGATTGATTCTGTCTAATACAAGCGATTTAATCACACTATTTTCTATCGATTCAGTTAATTCAGCAGCAAATGCATGAATAATCATTTTACGAGCATCGGTTAAAGAAATACCGCGTGAACGTAAATAAAATAGTTGTTCATCATCAATTCGCCCCACAGTGGCACCATGGCTACATTTCACATCATCAGCATAGATCTCAAGCTGTGGTTTAGTATCAATTTGCGCTTTATCACCCAACAACAGATTATTATTAGTCATTTGACCGTCTGTTTTTAATGCTTGTGGCGTAACAGTGATCATACCGTTAAATACGGCCTTTCCTGCATCCATAGCAATACTTTTATGTAATTGGCGACTTTGGCAATTTTTCTCACCATGGACCAACCAAGTACGAGTATCTGCAATTTCACCTGCTTTAGGTAATACAACGCTATTCATTGAAAGCACTGTATTTTCACCTTTTAGCGCCGAACTCGTATGATGACGGCTGAGTTTAGCACCTAATAAAAAAGCATAACTATTAACTCGAGCATCACGACCTATCGTCAGATCGTTATGAGCAAAGTGCTGACTTACGCCATTCTCAAAACCTAATTTAATATGGTTAAAAGAGGCATTATCACCAATCGCTGCTGTTAATCTTGCACCTGTAAAATGACGGTTTTTGTTGTCACTGCTGATATAGTGCTCAATAACCTGCATTTGTGTATTAGCACCTACATCAAGGTGAAAACGATAATTCGCGTTATTCACCTCTGCACCACTTTCGCCTTGTGTAATATTAAGGATATAAAGCGGTTTATCCGCAATAACACCGTTTTTCAGGGTAATAAGCAAAGGATGTGGGGCTAAACTTTCAACTAAATGCAGAAAAATTTCACCATTGACGGCCTCAGGTAACTCACTCTGATTATCAAGTAACGTCACTTGATAAGGGCCAAATTCTTCACTGCTTTCTATTGGCGAAAACGTACCATTTACCATCACAACACGATAACAATCAAGCGCTAAAGCATGTTTAGTAATTAGACTTTGCACATCAAAAGCTGGCAACTGTTGATAGCTTTGGCTTAACGTCTCATCTAATGGCGTATAGTGCCAATCTTCATGACGATAAACAGGAAAACCGACTTTCTCAACTTGCAACCAATGATTGCGAGCATTGAGATTATCGTCACCTTTACGTTGATGATATAATTCAGAAAACGTCTTTAGTGCTTGTTGATTACGTAGTTCAACTTGGCGCTGTTTTTCACGCTTTTCATTGAGGGTCAATAAGCCAGCCATAACCTTGTTCCTCCAATTTTTGCGCTAATGAAAAATCACCTGATTTAATGATTTTTCCCTGATAAAGCACGTGCACAAAATCAGGTTTAATATAATCAAGAATACGTTGATAGTGTGTTACAACAATAAACGCACGTTTACCATCACGTAGGCTATTAACACCATTAGACACGATTTTTAATGCATCAATATCAAGCCCTGAGTCGGTTTCATCTAAAATGCATAGTTCAGGCTCTAGTGCGGCCATTTGCAAAATATCGTTACGTTTTTTCTCGCCACCTGAAAACCCCACGTTAACAGAACGTGTTAACAAATCTTGAGGCATATCCAGTAATTTGATTTTATCTTCAATAAAATCTTCAAAATCAAAGCGATCTAACGGCTCTTGCCCACGATATTCTCTTACTGCATTCACTGAAGATTGTAAGAAAAATTGATTACTAACACCGGGTATTTCAACAGGATATTGAAATGCCATAAAAATACCTTCACCTGCACGTTCTTCAGGTTCTAATTCTAATAAATCTTTATTTTTGAAAGTAATAGAACCTTCATCTACTTCATATTCCTCACGACCAGCAAGTGTTGCAGATAAGGTACTTTTACCTGAACCATTTGGTCCCATAATCGCATGAACTTCGCCTGCACGAACTTGCAAATCTAGTCCTTTCAGGATTTCATTGCCTTCAACACTGACATGTAAATTTTTAATATCTAACATAATATATGCCTTCGGTATCGTTACACCCAGAATTTGATTAATACTTAACCAACGCTATGTTCTAAGCTGATTGCTAATAATTTTTGTGCTTCTACAGCAAATTCCAGCGGTAATTCTGAGAACACGTCTTTACAAAATCCGTTTACAATCATTGAGATTGCATCATCTTCACTTAATCCACGTTGACGACAATAAAACAGTTGATCTTCACCAATACGTGACGTTGTCGCTTCATGCTCAAGCTGTGCTGAGTTATTCATTACCTCAACATATGGGAAAGTATGTGCGCCACATTGCGTACCAATTAACATGGAATCACATTGTGTAAAATTACGGGCATTTTTTGCACTAGGAAGAACTTTCACAAGTCCACGGTAACTATTTTGACTTTTACCTGCAGAAATACCTTTAGAGATAATGGTTGATTTAGTATTTTTGCCAATATGGATCATCTTAGTACCGGTATCTGCTTGTTGATTACCATTAGTTAGAGCAACCGAGAAAAATTCAGCAGTAGAATTATCCCCTTTTAAAATCACACTTGGGTATTTCCAAGTGATTGCAGAGCCTGTTTCTGACTGCGTCCACGACATCTTGGCGTTTTCACCTTCACAGATAGCGCGCTTAGTTACAAAGTTAAGGATGCCACCTTCACTATCGCCACCAGAGAACCAGTTTTGTACTGTAGAATATTTTACTTCAGCATCTTTATGGATAATGACTTCAACCACAGCGGCGTGAAGTTGATAACTGTCACGAACCGGCGCTGAACAACCTTCGATATAGCTGACATAACTGCCTTCACCAGCAACCAGAATAGTTCGTTCAAATTGACCTGTTTGAGCCGCATTAATACGGAAATAAGTCGATAATTCCATTGGGCAACGAACCCCTTTGGGAATATAAACAAAAGTTCCATCAGACGCGACGGCGGCATTCAGTGCAGCAAAGTAGTTATCATGGCTTGATACAACTGTGCCTAAATATTGGCGCACTAAATCAGGATATTCTTGAATAGCTTCGCTAAATGAGCAGAAAATAATGCCATGTTCAGCAAGCTCTTCGCGATATGTTGTAGAAACAGAAACCGAGTCAAAGATGGCATCGACAGCAACGGCTTGCCCTTCTCTTACAGGCACACCAAGTTGGTTAAAGGCATCTTCAACTTCTTGAGTTAAATAATCTTGTGAGGCTTGTTTATCACTCTCTACCGCCTCATTTGTGCCACCAGCACAACTGCCATTAGCACAACATGAACTGCAAGATGGTGCAGAATAGTAGCTATAATCTTGATAATTAAGCGATGGATAATCCGCTTTTAGCCAATGCGGTTCTTCCATTTCTAGCCAATGGCGATAAGCATCTAAACGAAATTCCAGCATCCACTCTGGCTCGTTTCTTTTGGCCGATATTGCACGTACAACCGCTTCATTTAATCCTTTTTCTAAGGTGTCGGTTGATATATCGGTATAAAAACCTTCTTTATAATGGTGATCGCTTAGCCATCCCTGAACTTCATCACCAATTTCAACATTGCTCTGAGACATAATCTAACTTCACTATGTTATACCCCGAAGCTCTCACCACATCCGCAGACATTTTGAGCTTTAGGATTATTAAATTTAAACATTTGATTAAGTCCTTCACGAACATAATCAACAACCAACCCATCGATAAATGGCATTGCTTTTAATGAAACAAAGAGTTTTGCTCCATTATGTTCATAAACAAGATCATCGTCATTTGGGGCTGTAGCGAGTTCAATAACATAACCATACCCTGTACAACCAGAGGGTTTAATACTTAAGGAAAGCCCTTGTTTTTCAGGATTTTTCTCAACCAAATGACAGATATGCTTTGCCGCACTATCCGTTAATACAATGCCTTGCCAAGCTGTGTCATCAAGAGAAAAAGTTTCAACATTGTTTGTCATTTCTGACCTCATTTCGAAAGGAGATTGATATCTTTCCTGACACTAATGGTAATGATAACCCTTATCACTTCAACCATGTCTTTTGAAAGGATATTCCATAAATGTGTGTTTTTTGTTCTATTTTTGCAATTAATTTGTTAATGGAAAATGTTAACACCATGTAATATAACACTTTTCTGTTCTTTGATTACAAAAAATAAAACTTTTAATTTTTCTTATATTTCGCACAATACGCACATAAGTTGCAGTATAAATGCACTTTATATGTTATCACTGAAATTTAGATAAAAAAGCATAAAAATGTGTTTTTACATACAGCTTATTAGCTCTGTTTACATTCATTTTTATGCTTATCATAAGGGACAAGATAGCACCACTTATGTGATAGCCTCTTATTGGATTGTGTGCTCTTTGTACTTATTTATTGATAGTGATGGTTTGAATATATTTATTTGTACATTCAAGGGTTTGGCTATTTTTTTGTTTGTTCGATAGGCTATTGAAATTACTAATCAATTGTAGTTGCCATACTCGATTCGTTTTAAGATCAGCCGCTAAAATACCTTCATAGCTGACATTTTCTTTTGCATACTTTCCTTCAAAAAAGACATGTCGACTTTCCACATTTGGGATAGTTAATGGTTCTATTGATGTGGATATTTCATTCATACCATCTATTATCGCAATATTATCAACAATGCCTTGTGCTCCCGCATCCACATCGTAACTCATTACATCGATCATTTTAAAATAAACCAAACGAACCTCTGTCAAATCACAAATAGGTTCTGATTTATAAACCATCATTTCTGTTGTGACATCCTGAACATTATCTGGTAATGATTTGAAATAATTTTCAGTATCTTCTCTGCTCATTGTAAATGAAGTGGGATAAGCCATATTAAAGCCAGAAACAGTTTGTACTGGAATATTACTTATATCATTACTCGTTTTAACGGTAGAATTATTATCACACCCACTGATTAATAAACCTGCAATTAATAATACTGTGGTGTTTAATTTAGAAATAGTTAACATTATCGATCGTCTTATCTTTTATTATGAAGATAATGATTATCATTAAAAATAAAATCTAAATAAAGAAATAGTTTTATTTTCTCTCTCTATTTTTATTCTTTTTGATATTATCTATAAAAATAAAAACGCACAAAACGAGTATTTCACTTTGTGCGTATATTTTTTATTCTTTAAGAAATAACAGATGTTGTTAATCTAGAAATACACACTTGACGACCTTCATCATCAAATATTTCTATTGACCAGACTTGGTGTGAACGTCCTAAATGAATAGGTTTGCATACCCCTCTTACCTTGCCTTCTCTCGCTGAACGAATATGATTCGCATTGATTTCTAGCCCAACAATCTTTTGTTCGCCTTCGGTACAAAGATAACCCGCAACAGAGCCCAATGTTTCAGCTAAAACAACAGAAGCACCACCATGTAAAAGGCCTAAAGGCTGCTTAGTACGATGATCAACAGGCATTGTTCCTTCAAGATAATCATCTCCAAGACATGTTAATTCAATACCTAAATGGCTCATCATATTATTTTGACCAATATGATTAAGATGCTCAATTGTCGTTTCACGTTTCCATATCATGGCATAATCTCCAAAAGTGCCTGTAGTGGGTGTTTTAGCTCAACATTATCAATACGCTTCACCTGACTACGACAAGAATAACCGGTACTTAAACAACGCATTGTTGGTAATGTTTTTAGTGCATTACCCCATGAAAGCTGATAAATGCCCAACGAGTTTTCATAATTATTTAGTTCATGTCCATAAGTACCTGCCATTCCACAACATCCAGTACTCACAAATTCTAGTTGCTGCCCATAATGTTGGAAAATAGCCTGCCACTGTTTCATACTTTGTGGTAGCGCCGTCACTTCTGTACAGTGCCCGAAAAGATACCATTTTTCGGTATCATCACGAACAGCTATTGGCTCAGATACCAATTGACTTAACCATTCATGAACAAGTTGAACATTGAAATCACCACGCTTATCACCCAGTATTTCACGATATTCATCGCGATAACAAAGTACTAATGCAGGATCAACTCCCACCATAGGGATGCCTAATTTTGCAACACGATTAAGCATGATTGACGTTTTTTGCGCTGTTTTACTAAATTGCTGTAAAAAACCTTTAATATGTTGCGCTTTACCGTTAGGTGAAAATGGTAACAAGACAGGTTTAAATCCAATCTTTTCAATTAGCTTGATAAAATCGGCAACCACTTTTGCATCGTAATAACTAGTAAAAGGATCTTGTACCACCAACACATGATGACTGCGTTGCTTTTCTGATAAATGCTCTAAATCTTCTAGCGTCATATCTAACGCGCTGTGCCCTGCCAATTGCTGTCTCAATGTAGGTGATGACAACAAAGGTAAATCGACCATTCCTATGGTGTGCTTACTTAATGTTTGCACCAACGGTTGCTTCATAAAAAAATTAAAGAATTTAGGTGCTTTCGCCATAATCGGCGTTGTCAATTCAACATTAGCGACAATATGGTCTTTTAATGGACGTAAATAACGCTGGTGATAAAGCTCAGTAAATTTAGAACGAAAAGATGGCACATCAATTTTAATCGGACATTGCGTTGAACAAGCTTTACAAGCCAAACAACCATTCATAGCCTCTTTTACTTCATGAGAAAAGTCATATTCACCACGTTTAGCTTTCCATGTATTACGTGTTTTCTCAATTAAACCTCTTAAGCTAGGTTTATTATTTTCAAGGCTAGAACTAAGTTGTTTTGGACTAACGCCTTGCTCTGTTAATAAGCGTAGCCATTCTCTTACGAGTGCTGCTCGTCCTTTAGGTGAATGAATGCGTTGCCCACTAATTTTCATGGAAGGACACATTGGACTTTTGGCATCAAAATTAAAGCAAAGCCCATTACCATTACAATCTAAAGCCCCTTTAAAATCTTGACGGACAGATAAAGGGATAGTGCGATCAAAAGTACCTCGTTTGATCGTATCCACTTGCTTCATCGGTTCATCAACCTCTAAAGGAGGACATATTTTTCCAGGATTTAATCTATTTCGAGGATCGAACACCGTTTTGATTTGACGTAGCTCATGATAGAGTGTTTCTCCGAAAAATTCGGGACTGTATTGCGCTCTAAAGCCTTTTCCATGTTCACCCCAGAGTAACCCACCATATTTAGCTGTTAACGTGACAATGTCATCTGAGATAGATTTCATCAATAATTCTTGCTGTGGATCGCACATATCAAGAGCAGGTCTTACGTGTAATACACCTGCATCGACATGCCCAAACATGCCATAATTGAGTTGATGACTATCCAGTAACGCTCTAAATTCTGTAATATAATCAGCAAGATGTTCTGGTGGTACGCAAGTATCTTCCACAAAAGGAATGGGCTTTGCTTGCCCTTTAGCGTTACCTAATAAACCAACCGCTTTTTTACGCATGGCATAAATACGGTTAATATCTGCCAAGTCCTCACAGACTTGATAACCGATCACCCCGCTCTGACCCTCTTTCATTAATGAATCTAAGCGCTGGCATAATGAGGCGACTTGTGAAGCGATAAGATCTTTATCATCACCCGCAAATTCAACAATATTAAGGCCTTGCATATCTTTATCAGGTATATCAGTAATCAACTCTTTAACGGAGTGCCAAACAATATCTTCACGAGCGAGATTTAATACTTTGGAATCAACAGTTTCAACAGACAATGCATTTGCTTTAACTAAAAAAGGCGCATTACGCAATGCTGAATCAAAAGAGTCATATTTTACATTCACTAAGCTACGTTGTTTAGGAATTGGCGTGATATCCAACGTTGCTTCAGTAATAAAAGCCAGTGTGCCCTCTGAACCGGTTAAAATTCGGGTTAAATCAAAGCGTTTCATGTCATCACTAAAAACATGACGCAAATCATATCCGGTTAAAAAGCGGTTTAATTTAGGAAATTTTTCAAGAATAAGTTTTCGTTGCTCTTTGCAACGGGATAAAACAGTTCGATAAACCTTCCCAATAGCAGAGCTTTCTTGTGCGATATTCTCGGCTAATGCCGTATCCATAGCACGAGTTTCAAGGAGTTCGCCACCTAACAAGACCGCCCGAATACCAAGGACATGATCAGAGGTTTTACCATAAACCATAGAACCTTGCCCTGAGGCATCAGTGTTAATCATTCCACCTAATGTGGCGCGGTTACTGGTAGAAAGTTCTGGTGCAAAAAAGAAGCCATAAGGTTTTAAAAAAAGATTAAGCTCATCTTTTATCACTCCTGCTTCCACTTTCACCCAACGTTCTTCTGGGTTTATCTCAATGATACGTTTCATATAGCGAGATAAATCGACGACGATACCATCTGTTAAAGCCTGCCCATTAGTACCTGTACCACCCCCTCTTGGTGTCAAAGAAAGAGAATGAAATTTGGGTTCATCGACCAGACGTGCAACAATAGTTACGTCAGCTGTTGAGCGAGGAAAAACCACCGCCTGTGGCAATAACTGGTAAATACTATTATCTGTTGCCATAGTGAGTCTGTCAGCATAACTGCTGGAGATATCACCGGTGAAACCGTTTTTTCGAAGAGTATCAAGAAATTCTGTTGTGAGTTCACTAACTTGCGGTGCTTGCGATATACGTGGGATCATTTGTTATAGCTCTTTAATATAATTGTCCACATTGCTTAATTTTAGATGTTGAAATGTATACTAAGAGGTACTTCGCCTCATTTTGTACTTTCAGACCTATACCTGTTCACCTTATCATACAATTCTGGCAAATTGCGTAGTGATATAAACAACGTGATATTTGCAATGTTTATTCATCTGCTTCTAGCATTTTTATTCGTGTAGGGATTTAAAACCATGGAAAAACCGCAGATCCATACAGATATACCCAAAATTTTATTCACTGTTCTTTTTATTTCGTTTTTTATTATCGCCAGTTTTTGGATACTCAATCCCTTTATTGTGGGTTTTATTTGGGCTGGAATGATTGTTGTAGCAACGTGGCCTTTACTTCTTATTATTGAAAAACGAGTAAAATATCGTTGGTTATCAACTATGATAATGATGATTTTGATATTACTGATCTTCGTTATTCCTATTATCTTATTAATTAGTAGTGTCATTGATAATAGTGCCCCTTTAATTGAGTTAGCGAAATCACCTTCGAATATTCAGCCCCCTCAATTATTATGGCTTAATGATGTCCCTATGATAGGGAGCTCACTTTATGATACATGGCACTCTATTCTTGTCTCTGGGGGCAATGCGTTAATCTCAAAAATCCAGCCTTATGTTGGACAAGCTGCAAACTGGTTTTTTGCTCAAGCCTTAAATATTGGTCGATTTGCCCTACATTTGGGTGTGATGTTGTTATTTTCAGGCTTACTATTTTTACAAGGTGAAAATGTCGTATCTTGGTTGCGCCACTTTGCTATTCGTTTAGCGGGTCAACGTGGTGATGCGGCAATCTTACTTGCATCTATGTCTATTCGCGCTGTCGCATTAGGTGTGGTTTTAACCGCCTTAATTCAAGCTATTGTTGGTGGTATTGGCCTTGCGGTATCTGGTGTGCCTTATGCTACGGTATTAACCGTCATTATGTTTATTTGCTGCCTTGCTCAAATAGGTCCTTTATTAGTATTGATCCCTTCAGTTTTATGGTTATTTTGGACGGGTGATACAACATGGGGCATTGTCATGGTAATCTGGGGTGGTGCTGTTGCAACAATGGATGGTGTATTACGGCCTTATTTAATCAAAATGGGCGCTGATTTACCTATGGTATTAATTCTTACGGGTGTTATTGGCGGGATTTTAACATTAGGTATGATTGGATTATTTATTGGCCCTGTTGTTCTTGCTGTTGCTCATAGCTTATTAAATGCATGGATTAATGAAGTACCAAAACCTAATCCTGATTTAACTGAAACAGTAGAATTTATGAATAAAAACTTTATCGAAAAAGAATAAATAATAATGGAGCATGTAAGTGTAGCTACTTACATGCTCTAAAATAACAGAGAAAAGTTTAATAAAGATTATCAATTTAGGAATAAAACATTATATTTTTATATTCAAACTTACATTTTGAAACAAATTACATTTTTTTAAACCTGTTTGTTACCAGCAAGTTATATTCACTTTTAAATAAACCAACAATCTTTTTATTGAGATAATTCTTAGAGCATAATTAACGCATTTCTCTTAATATAAATATCAACGAAACAAATGTTTCATCAAATTAATAATTTCGCCGTTCATATTAATAAATTAATTGGCGGGATTAAAGAATATAAAATATTGCTGTGTGTAGTCTTTGCCTGTCAGCCCATGATAGGCTTTTTTTTTGCCTATTATTTATATAATTGTATAAAAAAAGCTCACATTATATTGTGAGCTTTTTATTTATAGCGATGATATTAATTCTATTGCGCTAATTTTACCCAAGTTTTAATTACAGTATCTGGGTTTAAAGATAAACTATCAATTCCTTCTTCCATTAACCATTGTGCGAAATCTTCATGATCAGAAGGTCCTTGACCACAGATACCCACATATTTTCCATTACGTTTTGCAGCTTGGATTGCCATTGATAATAATGCTTTCACTGCATCATTACGTTCATCAAACAGTGAAGAAACCACACCTGAATCACGATCAAGACCTAATGTTAATTGGGTCATGTCGTTAGAGCCGATAGAGAAACCATCAAAATGTTCTAAGAATTTATCAGCTAATAAGGCATTCGATGGAATTTCACACATCATAATGACTTTTAAGCCGTTCTCACCACGTTTTAAACCATTTGCCGCTAATTCGTCAATCACCTCTTCAGCTTGGCGGACAGTACGAACAAATGGGATCATGACTTCAACATTCTCTAAACCCATATCATTACGAACACGTTTTACCGCTTCACATTCAAGCGCGAAACAACGACGGAAATCATCAGAAACATAACGACCCGCACCACGGAATCCTAACATTGGGTTCTCTTCATCTGGCTCATAGCGATCGCCACCCACTAAGTTGGCATATTCGTTAGATTTAAAGTCAGATAAACGAACAATAACGCGTTTAGGCCAGAATGCGGCGGCTAATGTTGCAATCCCTTCTGTTAATTTACTGATATAATACTCAACTGGAGATTCATAACCTGCCATCATTTCATTGATTTCAGCTTTCAGTGCTTCAGTTTGGTCGTCATACTCTAACAATGCACGAGGATGCACACCTATCATGCGGTTAATAATAAATTCCAAACGCGCAAGACCGACACCATCATTTGGTAGACCTGCAAAATCAAATGCACGATCAGGATTACCGACGTTCATCATGATTTTGAGCCCTAATTCAGGCATATTATCGATTGCGGAGCTCTGAATAGAAAAATCAAGTTTGCCATCGTAAACAAATCCTGTGTCACCTTCAGCACAAGAAACGGTTACAACTTGCCCTTCTGTTATACATTCAGTGGCATCGCCACAACCTACAACAGCAGGAATACCTAATTCACGAGCAATAATTGCAGCATGACATGTTCTACCACCACGGTTAGTCACAATCGCGGAGGCTTTTTTCATGATAGGTTCCCAATCCGGGTCTGTCATGTCAGTAACCAGCACATCACCCGCTTCAATTCTATCCATTTCATTTAAGTTATGAATAACTTTGACTGTGCCTGTACCAATACGATGACCAATAGCACGACCTTCAATGATGACAGAGCCATTTTCATTTAACTGATAACGCTCCATCACTTGCTGGTTAGATCGAACGGTTTCAGGGCGAGCCTGTACTATGTACAAACGACCATTATGCCCATCTTTAGCCCACTCGATATCCATTGGACGACCATAGTGTTGTTCAATCAATACAGCTTGTTTTGCTAACTCTTGAACTTCATTATCAGTCAAAGAGAAACGATTGCGCAGTGATTCTGGCGTATCTTCAATACGGACTTGTTTACCATGCTCTACACTGTCTGCGTAAACCATTTGGATCTTTTTAGAGCCAAGATTACGACGGACAATAGAAGGTAAACCTTTCGCTAAAGTTGGCTTGTGTACATAGAATTCATCTGGGTTAACTGCACCCTGTACAACCATTTCACCTAAACCATAAGCTGATGTAATAAAGACAACTTGATCAAAGCCCGATTCAGTATCGATGGTAAACATCACACCTGAAGAAGCAAGATCAGAACGCACCATACGTTGAACACCTGCAGATAATGCAACACCACGGTGATCATAACCTTGGTGAACACGATAAGAGATTGCACGGTCGTTAAACAACGAAGCAAATACGTGTTTAATCGCAACGAGAATGGCATCAATACCTTGAACGTTTAAAAACGTCT
Source organism: Proteus penneri (assembly GCF_022369495.1). Taxonomy (NCBI): domain Bacteria; kingdom Pseudomonadati; phylum Pseudomonadota; class Gammaproteobacteria; order Enterobacterales; family Morganellaceae; genus Proteus; species Proteus penneri. The sequence continues at coordinate 1,240,008 of NZ_CP059690.1, read as the reverse complement.
CTTGTTGACCTGCAAAAGAAGCATCAGGCATATCTTCTGCAGTCGCAGATGAACGAACGGCAAATGAAGCTTCAGATTCACCTTCACTTAATGTGAGATAAGCGTCACGAATATCTTTTTCAAACTGAGGCGTAAAAGGTGTATCAATTACCCATTGGCGAATTTGATTACCCGCTTGAGCCAGTTGATGGACATCATCAACATCAACACTATCAAGTAATTCATAAATACGCTGATTGATACCGCTCTGTTCCAGAAAATCATTAAACGCTTGCGCTGTGGTAGCAAACCCATTAGGAACAGAAACACCCAGTTCCGCTAGGTTTGTGATCATTTCACCGAGGGAAGCATTTTTCCCACCAACACGATCAACGTCATTCATACCCAATTGGTTATACCAAAGCACATTGCACGGGGTGAGGCTATTGCTGGACATTGAGAACAATCCTTTTTTAAACAATTATGAGAGAGAGAAAAAAAAGAAAAACCCGCTGTCAAAACGACAACGTAAATAAGCGTATCACAATGTGATGCTGAATATAGAAAGGTGAATCGATCAACCAGAAAACTTTATTTTTTTATCCTTTATAATCACTAAAAATGCTTTAGATAATATTGTTTGATTTGCTAATTCAGCTAAAAAAAGGTGAGCGTTATGATATTAAGCTTAAATTCTATTAATTGTGATAATAATGAACCCATTGATAGAACAGTCTTTTTTATCTCAGATGGTACAGCAATTACTGCTGAAGTATTAGGTCATGCGGTACTTTCTCAATTTCCATTAAAAATGAAAAGTTATACATTACCTTTTGTTTCTACTGTAGAAAGAGCTGAAGAAATAAAACAGAAAATAGCTGAAATTTATAAAAAGAGTGGTGCTAAGCCTCTTGTTTTTTATTCGATTATCAGTCCTGAAGTTAAACAGATAATAAATAGCAGTGAGGGTTTTTGTCAGGATATCGTGCAATCTCTCGTCATACCACTTGAAAAAGAAATGGGGATCAACGCATCGCCAAAATTAAATAAAACCCATGGATTAACTGAAAAAAATCTTAGTAAATACGATGCTCGTATTGCTGCCATCGAATACACCCTTTCCCATGATGATGGCATATCATTACGTAATCTCGACCAAGCTCAAGTGATCTTAATTGGTGTTTCTCGTTGTGGAAAAACCCCCACCAGCCTCTACTTAGCAATGCAATTCGGTATTCAAGCCGCCAACTACCCATTTACTGCTGATGATATGGATTTCTTAAAATTACCTACGGAATTAAAAGAATATCAGAATAAATTATTTGGATTAACCATTGCGCCAGAACGTCTTGCAGCTATTCGTGGCGAACGCCGTGAAAATAGCCGTTATGCTTCAATTCGCCAATGTAGAATTGAATTAGCAGAAGTGGAAGCACTTTTTAGAAAAAACAATATCCCTTATCTCAATACGACTAATTATTCGGTTGAAGAAATTTCAACCAAGGTGATTGATTCTATGGGATTAGCAAGAAGAATGTTCTAACGCATTTTCGTCATTTTTTTATTGGTTTTTCACTGAGAAGACTGTGAAATTAGCTGAATTTCGTTTATTGTGATCTTAATCACTGGGTAGATTTACCCTGTATATTTATTGAGATAAATTATGTTAAAGACAGACGAACTACGGACTAAGGCTTTAGACAGTCTGGTAACACCAGAAACCTTAGCAAAAGAGTTCCCCATTTCTGATGAGATAATCCAAAATATCACATCGGCACGTAAACGAATTGAAGCGATCCTCACCGGTGAAGACAAGCGATTATTAGTGATTATAGGGCCTTGTTCTATTCATGATCCTAAAGCTGCTAAAGAGTACGCAACTAAGCTTAATCAGTTAAAAGACCAGTATCAGGACTGCTTAGAAATCGTCATGAGAACCTACTTTGAAAAGCCACGTACGGTCATTGGCTGGAAAGGTTTAATCTCTGATCCTTACCTTGATAACTCTTGCAATGTCAACGAAGGTATTCGCCTTGCAAGAAAACTATTAATTGAAATAAACGCGTTAGGTTTGCCCACTGCAACTGAATTTCTCGATATGGTCACAGGCCAATATATTGCAGATTTAATTAGTTGGGGTGCCATTGGTGCAAGAACAACAGAAAGCCAAGTTCATCGTGAAATGGCATCTGCACTCTCTTGCCCTGTAGGCTTTAAAAATGGCACTGATGGTAATACCCGTATTGCAATTGATGCTATTCGCGCTTCTCGAGTGGGTCATACGTTCTTATCGCCAGATAAAAATGGTCGTATGACGATTTATCAAACCAGTGGTAATCCTTATGGTCATATTATTCTACGTGGCGGCAAAAAACCGAATTATCACGCAAGTGACATTGCTGACGCAGTTGATGCACTAAAACAAGTAGATTTACCGGAACATCTTATTATCGATTTTAGCCATGGCAACTGTGAAAAAATTCATCGTCGCCAATTAGAAGTAGCCAGAAATGTTGCTCAACAAATTAAAGATGGATCACAAGCGATTGTAGGCGTGATGGCTGAAAGCTTTTTACAAGAAGGCTCACAAAAAGTCGTGCAAAATAAACCGCTTAATTATGGGCAATCAATCACTGATCCTTGTTTAAGCTGGAATGACACAGAACAACTTATTGAGTTATTAGCACAAGCCGTTGAGAGCAGATTTTAATAACCACGTTATGCTAAAGGGGGGTATTTCTATCCCCTTTTTATTTTGCTCCCGCTATATTTTAATAAAAATATAACCTTACCTTTATTCCACTGTTCTAATTCTCATCACATCACGCTTTATTATTCACAATATGACTTAATTTTACGTCTTTGCGTTAAAAAAAGCTTGTCTAAATATTTTTGTTAACGATAATGATTATCATAATGATAACGCTTATTACTCTTAGTATGTTATGAATAAAAAAGCTCATAATTTAAATAGTTCTTCAATCAATCAGAACTCTCATTCTTCAATAATTCAATCCATTAATAGTATTGAATTATTGGGTAAAGATGGCGTGGTTTACATTCAACACAACGGAGAGTTGTATCAACTACGTCAAACAAAAGCAGGAAAATTAATCCTGACTAAATAATCATTTTCGACAATAACTTGCAAGCCACCTATTACCTCAGCTAGGCAGCCAGCTAAATAACTCCATATACAAGGATTTTTTATGGACATTTATGGTATGTGTATGCTGAAAAAACATTTCAAATACTCTGGTATTGCAACAGCACTTTGTTTGTTGTACTCCCCTATTGCCTCTGCACAGCTTGAAAATAATGGCACGGAAACGCTCACCGTTATTGACACAACAAATACAACTCCCGATTTTCATTCAACAATTGATATCACCACAGCAAAAGCACAGACCGCTGCTACAACAGGTGAAATGCTAAAAGATGTCGCGGGAGTTACCTTATCAGGGACGGGTATTACGAATGGCGCTAATATTTTGATGCGCGGGTATGACCAAAAAGGAGTAAAAATACTCATTGATGGTATTCATCAACCATCAGAAAACACCATGAATAATTTAGGTGGATTGTTTATTGACCCTTCTCTTATTCGTCGCATTGATGTTAAACATGGTTCTTCTGCAGTATTACATGGCGAAGGCGCTATGGGAGGGGTTGTTTCTTTTAATACCCTTGATCCTCGATCAATATTGACAACTGATAGAAAATTAGGTGCAAAACTCTTTAGTTCGATTTCATCAGCAGATCGTCATTTTTCTTATGGTGGCATTGTTGCAGCTAGACATGATATTGCAGAAGGCTTATTGGCTTATACTCAACGTCAACGTGGTCCTATTCGCCTAGCTAATGGCGAAAAGATGGAAAACAATGAGCATATTAAAAACTTTTTTGCAAAAGCATATCTCTATCCAACTGAAAATCAAACAATTATTTTTTCAGCTCGCCATTATGATAATTCAGGTGAACAACGCGAAGTATTGCATCGTATGGGCGGATTTGGTAAGAGCGAAAGCAATCAAGTACAACGTGATACTCAGCAAAAAAACTATTCTATCACGCACCATTATATTTCTGACACTAACTCATGGTTAGATTTAACCACTCATCTTTACTATTCGCAGTTTAATATTGATCAAACTTTTTTAACCGATACTAAACTAACAGCATCCGAATTAAAAAAAAATATTCAAGGAAAAATAGGTAGATACGAATCACGAACACAATCAACCTATGGTATAAAACTAGAAGATCACGCTAATATTTTATGGACTGATACCCTCAAACAATCAATGACGATAGGCTCAGAAGCTTATCAGCAAAAAATGCTGTCAAATGAGCAAGCAAAAAACTTTCCTTTAGCGAAAACGAATTATATTGCAAGTTGGTTACAAAGTTCGCTCAGTACACCATTATTCCCAATTAACCTTACTGCTGGTATACGTTATCACTATTACAAAAATATACCTGGTAAAGGGATTGATCCTTTCTTTAGTAAGTTTTCAACTAAATCATTACAAGCCAAAAAACACCCATCGAGTTACCGAGGTACAACTGAAAGTATCACACTAACATTCACACCAACATATTGGTTACAGCTCTATTCCACTTATTCAACTGCATTTCGCATTCCAACTTTAAGTGAAATGTTTAATGATTCATTTCATTTTAAATTACTCTTCACTAATGCGCATTGGGTTCCTAATCCTAATTTAAAACCAGAAAAAAATCGTACTTGGGAATATGGTGGTCAACTTGCATTCTCAAACTTACTTACTAAGCAAGATAAGTTATCAATAAATGCCGTTTATTTTGACACAAAATCAAAGGATTACATCACTTATGGTCCTTGGCATAATAAATCCATGGCAGGCATGCTTAACTTACAAGCTTTCAACATTCCTGAAGCCCTTATTGAAGGCGTTGATCTTAGTTTACGTTATTCCCATCCATTAATTTCTATTGGATTAGGCTATAACCGTACTCAAACCCTTGAATTAACTACGCATGAAACCATTTCGCCTGTTCGCCCTGAAGTACTCACAACCTTTATTCAACTGCCTATCGCTAAAACGCCTTTTTCATTAGGGTGGTCAGGTAAATTTGCCAGTGCAACAGAAAATAAAGGCACACACAAAGGACGAGCACCTCACGTAAAAGGCAAAACAACAAATCGAATGCAAGAGCTGATTACTCAATATCCGGGCTATGGCATTCATGATTTTTCAATCAGTTATCAATCTAAAAACAATAAAGATATTCAAGCCGCATTGGTACTCGCAAATGCCTTTAACCGAGAATATTTCTCAGCATTAGGTGTTCCACAAGAAGGTAGAAATATCAAAATGTCCGTCAGTTATCGCTGGTAGATGAGGAGCAATGATTTATATAACAAAGGGCTGTTTTTAACAGCCCATTAAATAACGGAGATCCATCTGCATGTCTCAGTCATCCCTATTATTTAAATTTAGTTTACTGGCTGTTACTGTTTCTTCTGCTTGTGTGTCAGCACAAGAGAAAACACAAACTAGCGAGGAGAAAAAAACAGAAGTACTTACCGTTTATGCGACTGGTAATGAGCGTGATAATTTTACGTTACCCATGATGTCAACCGTTATTAAAAATAACAATGCGTTGTCAGCAACCGCAGGTAGTACATCTGAATTACTTCGCCATGTGCCAGGAATTTCTATTTCTGGCGCAGGTCGTACTAATGGTGAAACCATCAGTATGCGTGGATACAGTAAAAATGGAATATTGACACTTGTAGATGGTGTACGTCAAGGAACTGACACTGGCCATATTGACAGTATTTTTGTTGATCCTCTTCTTATAAAACAAGTTGAAGTCGTTCGGGGTCCTTCTGCATTGTTGTATGGTAGTGGAGCACTTGGCGGTGTTATTGCTTACGATACCGTTGATGCAAGCGATCTACTTTCAAAAAACGAACAAGGCGGTGTGCGTGTCACTGGTCTTGGTAATACCGCGCAACATAGCCAAGGTTTAGGTGTTACTGCTTTTGGTAGACACGATAATCTTGATGGTCTCGTGGCATTATCAGCTCGTGATAAAGGTGATATTCGTTATGGTGGTGGTTATCGTGCACAAAATGATGAAACCATTATTAACCTACTCTCCAAAGGGCGTTGGTTTATTGATGATAGTAATACATTAAGCGGACAATTTCGTTATTATCATAACAATACAAATCAGCCCAAAAACCCTCAAGTTCCCTCAAATCCTACACTTGCTAATGTAGAAACTAATCGCACTACGACACAAAAAGATGTTCAGTTAACGTATCAATTTGATCCTTCAAATTCACAATGGATTAATTTGAAAACACAGGCTTATTACAGTGAAGTTGATATCAATGCCAAGACGGAACAAAAAGGGTTTGAAGGTCGAGAACAAAAAACTTATGGCGTAAAACTCGAAAACCGCTCACAAGTAGGTACATACAGCTTTGCATCACATGGATTGACTTATGGTGGCGAGATTTATAAACAAAAACAATCACCACGCCAAAATGCAGAAAGCTTCCCACAAGCCGATATCCAGTTTATGTCAGGTTGGTTGCAAGATGAAGTCACTTTACGTGATTTACCTGTTTCCTTTATTTTAGGAACGCGTTTTGACAAATATAAAAGCCAAAACGATCGTTATGATGATATTACCGCTGATAAATGGTCATCAAAAGGCGCAATCAGTATCACGCCAACGGATTGGTTAATGCTTTATACCTCTTACTCTCAGGCATTTAGAGCACCAACTTTAGGTGAGATGTATAACGATGCTAAGCATTTTGATGCCCCTTTCCCTGGCGCACCAACAAACTATTGGCGTCCAAATCCCAATTTAAAGCCCGAAACCAATTCAACTACTGAATATGGATTTGGTTTTCAATTCGACGACTTATTATCTAATAATGATAATCTGAAAATTAAAGCTGCCCATTTCAATACTCGCGCAAAAGATTATATTGATGCAGATGTCGCTATTTTTCAGGGATATACACAATCAACAAATATTCCAAGAGCAACTATTTGGGGATGGGATGTTTCTATGAATTACCAATCAAAATTCTTTAATTGGGATTTAGCCTACAACCATACCAAAGGGAAAGATAATGCGACTAATGCCTCAATAGTATCCATCGAGCCGGATACATTAACGAGTCGCTTAGATATACCTGTACCAAGTACCGATTTTTCTGTCGGTTGGGTTGGTCAATTTACCAAAAAAACGGACTTTACTAAACATAACCGTTTTAATCGCCCAATCAATAGCCAACAAGCAGGTTACGGCGTTAATGATTTTTACCTTCGCTATGAAGGTAATGATGCCTCATTAAAGGGGCTAACAACCTCATTTGTACTGAGTAACGCATTTGATAAAACTTATTATTCTTCTGCTGGTATTCCCCAAGAAGGCCGAAATGCAAAAGTACTTGTGAGTTATCAATGGTAATCAACAATAAAATGAACGATATAATAGGAGTTTCTGTGACTAAACCTCTTTATGAGAGCTACCTGCAAGCAAAAATTGAAAAAAAAGCATCTTATGCGCGTGATTTAGCCGCTTATTTGAATGTCAGTGAAGCGGAACTAACTCATGCGCGAGTTGGGTATGATGCAAAACGTCTACGCAATGATGTACAAGAATTATTAAAAACCTTAAGTAAAGTCGGTGAAGTCAAAGCGATTACTCGCAATGATATTGCTGTTCATGAACATCTTGGTGAATATACCAATGCACGTTTTAACGATCACGCAGGTTTAATCTTAAATCCACGTGCAATGGATTTACGCTTTTTCTTCGCTTATTGGTCTAGCATTTTTGCACTCGCTGAAGAAACCTCAAAAGGAACTCGCTATAGCATTCAATTTTTTGATATGCATGGCGATGCATTACATAAAGTCTATGCAACTAGCAATACCAATATGGATGAATGGAATACACTAATCCAATCATTCTTATCGGAAGAAAATCCAACTCTAGACATTACCCCTATCGAACCTTATTCAAACACACCTGTTAGTCATGAATTGGCAGAGCAACTTGAACAACAATGGCGTTCAATGACCGATGTTCACCAATTTTTCAAACTACTAAAAGAAAATAATTTGAGTCGTCAACAAGCCTTTAAAGCTGTTGCCGATGACCTTGCTTATCAAGTTGATAACAGTGCACTGAAAACCTTATTAACCCTCGCTAAAGAAGCACAAAATGAGATCATGATTTTTGTCGGAAGCCGTGGTTGTGTGCAAATCTTTACGGGACAGATTGACCGTTTAGTTCCTCATCAATTTGAGAATAGCGATCAAGTCTGGATTAATGTTTTCAACCCTGCATTTACACTTCATTTAATTGAAAGTGAAATCGCTGAAAGTTGGATCACTCGCAAACCAACTCAGGATGGTTTTGTCACCAGTCTTGAAATCTTTGATAGCAAAGGCCAACAGATTGCCCAGCTTTATGGACAACGAACTGAAGGCACTGCAGAGCAACAACAATGGCGCGAGCAAGTTAATACTCTTGCAAAAATAGCCTAATCGGAGAATGAGTTAATGAAAAAATGGCTTCTTTTGATCCTGTGTAGCGCCATGTCTTTTGTCAGTTCCGCCAATGAACGTATTGTCACTATTGGTGGTGATATCACAGAGATCGTTTTCGCGTTAGGTTCGGGTGAACAAATTATTGCAAGAGACAGCACTAGTTTAGTCCCTGAACAAGTGAAAGCACTCCCGGATGTGGGTTATATGCGAATGCTAAACCCTGAAGGTATCTTATCGGTCAAACCAACATTAATTATAACCAGTGAACTCGCTCGCCCTTCTTTAGCACTACGCCGAATAAAAGAGGCAGGAGTCACTGTTAAAACGATTACAGGTACACATTCATTAGAAGCCATTAATGAAAAAATAGACACCATTGCCACTATTTTAAATAAACAAAAAGAAGGTGATCAGTTAAAAGAAAAACTCACCCTATCTATTAGCCAAATACCCACAACCCCTATAGATAAAAAAGTCATTTATATCATGAGTCATGGTGGTGTTGTTCCTATGGCTGCTGGTCAAAATACTGCAGCAGATACCATTATTTCACTAGTTGGGGGTAAGAATGCTATGCAAGGCTTTACGAGTTATCGCCCTCTTTCTCAAGAAGGTGTCATTGCAAGCCAACCTGATATTTTGCTGGTAACTAAAGAAGGTATTAAAGGCATTGGCGGTATTGAAAAACTTTGGAATTTACCTGGTATAAAGTACACGCCTGCAGGTAAAAATAAACATTATGTCGTTGTCGATGATATGGGATTGTTAGGTTTTACGCTTTCAACACCTGAAGTTATGAATCAAATTCGTCAAGCGTTGGAGCAATAATGTCTCGTTTTCGTTCACCGTGGATGAATATTTTAGTTTTACTCTTTTTGCTCACCACTGTTACATTAATTTCAATGAATAGCGGTGCATTAGCCCTTTCATTTCATACATTATGGAATAGCTCTTTTGATGATATGAAATGGCAAATTTGGCTAGATATCCGTCTACCTCGCGTCTTATTAGCGATTCTTGTTGGCGGTGCTTTAGCAATATCGGGCGCGATAATGCAGGGGTTATTTAGAAACTCATTAGCTGATCCTGGTTTACTCGGTATTAGTAGCGGTGCAGCATTAATGGTTGCCATTGTAATTATTATACCCTTCTCTTTTTCACCCATCTTTACATTCTACAGTCATATTGTTGCCGCCTTTATTGGCGGTTTAATTGTGGCTATGATTATTTTCTCATTACATCAATTGAGTGATGGCAATTTAGCACGGTTATTGCTTGCGGGTATTGCTATCAATGCACTATGTATGTCTTTTATTGGTGTATTAAGTTATATCAGTACTGACCAACAGCTACGTCAATTCTCACTATGGATGATGGGCTCATTAAGCCAGATTGACTGGAAAACTTTATCTATTGCAACCCTTGTGATCATTCCTGTCAGTACCTTAGCATGTTGGCAAAGTCATAAATTAAACCTATTACAACTTGGTGATGAAGAAGCACATTATTTAGGGCTAAATGTAAGAAGAACCAAATTTATCTTATTACTTCTTAGCGCTATCTTAATTGGCTGTGCTGTCGCACTAAGTGGTGTTATTGGATTTATTGGACTTGTAGTTCCCCACCTTATTCGTATGCGTATTGGTAGTAATCATATATGGCTATTACCTGCCACTATTTTAGGGGGGGCAACACTATTACTCGCTGCTGACACATTATCACGAACACTGGTATCTCCAGCAGAAATCCCTGTGGGGCTCATTACAGGATTAATTGGTGGCCCTTATTTCCTTTGGCTTATCTTACGACAACCCGCAGGAAGAATGTCATGATTGAAAAACAAAAAGCGTCATTACTCTATGGAAAGAATTTAACTTACCAAATTGGTGAAAAAACTATTATTGATGATGTATCTCTTTCACTTAATGCTGGGGAGTTAATTAGCATTATTGGTCCGAATGGTGCAGGTAAATCATCATTACTACGTTTATTGACAGGTTATACGGCACCAACACAAGGTGAATGCTATTTTAAACAAAAAGACTATTCACAATGGAATAGCCAACAATTAGCACAAAACCGTGCTGTTATGCGCCAAAATAGCCAACTCTCATTTTCTTTTTCTGTAGAAGAAGTGGTTGCCATGGGAAGAACCCCTCATGGACAGCAACATAAAAAAATAGCTATCGAAACGGCTCTACTACAAACGGATTGCTTAAAGTTTAAAGATAGAGACTATCGTCAATTATCAGGTGGTGAACAACAACGAGTGCAACTTGCCAGAGTATTAGCTCAATTATGGCACCCTACACCACAAGAAGCGGTGTTATTCCTCGATGAACCAACTTCAGCACTCGACCTTTACCATCAGCAACACAGCTTGCGCTTACTCAAGCAATTAGCAAAAACACAACATCTTATGGTTTGTTGCGTTCTACACGACCTTAATTTAGCCTCACTTTATGCCGATAGAATTTTATTATTGCACCAAGGAAAGTTAGTTTGTGAAGGTGCTCCACTCGATGTACTGACAACAGAAAATATCCAAAAATGGTATGGCGCAGATGTGAGTGTTGATACCCATCCAGAGCATTCGTATCCACAAGTTTTTCTTCGTCCATAAGTTATCTTAGTTTTACTCAGTTACCTTCTAGCATATGTTTTCTAGATTGTGACTGAGTTAATTTATTTTTATATGCTTATTTATTACAAATAAAACACACTAAGTAACATACCTTGATTGATTAATAAATCTTATTTTTAAATTTCCCTATTTAGTCAAATATATTGACTTTAAAATACACCTTAATCACTGATTAGCTTGTGAAACACACAAAAATATATAACAATCTAAAGAATAAATGGTATAACAGCATTATCAAAGAAAAAATAAATCAATAAATTCAACAAAGTGAAAATCATTTAAAACGATTTTTTTAATCAAAAATATCTATTAAGCTCTACCTTACTTGAGATATATAGCTTTCACCTATTAATTTGATAATGATTATCAATAACAAAAAGCACTTTTTGCCTACCTGTTATTTTCGCCATGCTTAAAATAGGTTATAAATAACATACGTTACTATTCTATTTACTTGGGCACTGTGTCCCCACCATTTTTGTGGGAGGTTTTATGGCTGAAAATGTCGTTAATGATATTCTAAAATGGTTAGAAACTCAGTTACAACGTAACGAAGGTATAAAAATCGATACTATTGCAAGTAAAAGCGGTTATTCAAAATGGCACTTACAACGTATATTTAAAGATTTTAAAGGCTGTACATTAGGCGAATATGTCCGCAAACGTCGCTTATTAGAAGCGGCTAAATCATTACAAGAAAAAGATATGTCTATTTTAGACATTGCTTTAATGTATGGTTTTAGCTCTCAAGCAACATTTACTCGTATTTTTAAAAAACATTTTAATACTACACCTGCTAAGTTTAGAGAAAATGGCACATTGCCTGATACCCATTGTTTCATGTCATGCGAAAATCACTAATTGATTTAGCATCATATTGATATTACTTATCATAAAAAAACCAGCTTCAAAAAGCTGGTTTTTTCTTTATTTTCAGAAAACTAAGCTATTGCCGTTATAAGCCATTCTTCAAGCTCATTAAGCTCCCCTTTATTATTAGGATAACGCTGTATAAGTTGCTGAATAATCTCTTTTAAAGACTCAGGTGTATAACGTTTGCCAACTAGCATATCTGATAATGCTTCTAATGGTGCGGGATCTAAACTGTCAGTATAGATTTGACTTCTGACTACATTACCACGCTCAATATCAAAATGTAGTTCAAGCCCCCCCCATTTAAAACGATTATCTAACAAATGAGAAAATGCAGGGGCTTGTCCAAAATTCCATTCCCAACTACTTTGTTTAGCGAATGTCTCTTCAAAACTAGGTAAATCAGGTAATTTTTGCGGGGAAATAATCTCAGCATCGACCCGTTCACCATAGTATTCAAAAAAGCTTTCGGTGATTGTTTCACACAGTTTTTCGTGAGTGATATCAGATTTGAGTTCGACCAAATTAGCCACTCGAGAGCGTACAGAAGTGATCCCTTTAGCTTGAAGTTTTTTCGGATCTGGATTGAGGTAATTGGCTAATCTAGATAAGTTAGCATTTATTAATAATGTGCCATGATGGAAACCACGATCTTTCGTCTCTTTATAAGCCGAGCCTGAAATTTTCCTTTCCCCCTCTTCTTGTGGTACGACTAAATCATTACGCCCTGATGCTGTTGCTTGTATACCAGCTTTCGATAAGCCATCAAGTATAATTTTAGTTGAGATCGTTTTATTATATTCTGGTTTTCCCGCCATAAAGGTAAAGCAGGTATTACCGAGATCGTGGAAAACAGCACCGCCACCACTTGAACGACGTGCTAATTTCACGCCATCTTCATCCATTTTTCGCGTATTACATTCTTTCCACGGATTTTGTGCTCGACCAATGACTACCGTATTATCGTTACGCCAAAGAAACAGTACGCGTTGATCTGCCGGCATTTGTCTAAAAATACACTCTTCAACAGCAAGGTTAAACCAAGGATCATAAGACTCGGAAATTAACAGACGCAATTTGCCAGACATAAGGAGTACCTATATGAAGAAAATAAGGTATAAGATACCATAACTCTCAATATATTAGGCTGTTAAATGGCACGAAACTACAATCGGCGAGCTTGCCAGAATGTTTTTTTCCAATAGACATTATCAAGAGAAGAACGAGTCACCCCTTTACTAGTTGATGCGTGAATAAATGTGTTGTCAGTATCATAAATACCAACATGAAGTCCATTTTCACCACCACCTGTTTTGAAAAAAACCAAATCACCCGGCATTAAATCGCTTTTACTGATTTGTGTTCCATATTTGGTTTGATCGATAGTCATTCGAGGCAATTTAATGTCAAAACGATCACTATACGTTTTATAGACAAAACCTGAACAATCAATACCTGAAGATGTCATTCCACCATAACTATAAGGTGTGCCATACCACTGCTCAAGTTGTGATTTGAGCTGCACTATCACCATAATAGGATCGGAAAGCTGTGTTTTTAAAGGGGGTGCTGGTGGAATGCGTTTTGATGGACTAGATGAGCACCCAGCCAGCAGGATAATACAGAGTAAGAAAGGATAGAAAACGGACTTTCTCATTGCATCCACCATTATTATTACGAGAGATTTTAAAATTTATCTGCTTTTTTAAGCAAAAACAAGTTATTGAAGGTGAATGAATCAAGATTAATAGAATAAATCGCACAATAACCAACAAGGTACAAGAAATAAAACCCAAACTCTGAATTTAGTGTGGTGTTGACTCTTTGGGTTTCTGGCTAATCAACCAAACACCTATCATAATAAAAGCAACCCCTGCGGTTTTTGTCCATGATGGTGTTTCTTGAAACCAAGGTAATATCACTGCAAGAATATAAACAAACACATAACTTAAGCTAATCAGCGGATAGGCTTTATTTAAAGGAATGGTACGCAAAGTAAATAGCCAGCAAACCATAGAAAGGACATAACCGACAAGACCAGCAAACACAATGGCAAGTAGCATTGCATTGGCCCATAACCATGAGAAATCTAGCCACTGTTTTTCGAGCTGTAAATCTGGTAGTTCGGACATACCAAACTTTAACAACAATTGAGCTACCGTCACTAATAGTGCACTTCCAATTGCCCATAGATAGCCTTTCATGCTTGCATACTCATCAATACAATGCCAACCATAATCGATGCGATACCAATCCAATGTTTCACATTAACAGGCTCTTTATAAACAAACTGGCCAATTAATGTCACCATTATAAAGTTAATACTTAACATAGGGTAAGCAATACTGAGAGGAAGGATTTGTAATAATCGTAACCAAAATAACATCCCAAAGCCAAGCATTGTAATGGCAATAAAAAGCCAGAAAATCGTTTTTCTGGCTTTTGTTAATGAATCACTTTGCCAGCTAACCACCGCTTGTTTTTGACATACTTGTCCTATACAAGTCAAAAAGCTCACGATTAGCAATAAAACAAAGGACATTAATTACGCTTCTCATATGTTAAAATAGCAACTCGATGATTTGTCACCAACTCTTCAGGTCTTGGCAATTGAGCTAACTTTTTCGGATCTTTAAACGTAATAACAACTGATACATTACCTTCTTTTCTTGCTTGCTCTAACCATTGAGCAAAATTGTCAGGTTTAATTAATTTATGCTGAGAATCAGGATACTCTCTAATACCATAAGTTAACTCACCTGTTCTTTCATAAAGATAAATATCACTACGTTGTAATTCCCACGCCAATCCAGCACCAATACCCACACTGTTACTTACAATGTATTTGCTCGCATTGAGTGTATTAATATTTTGACGAATAAATTCTTGAGGTAGCTTTCCATCAACACTACTGTTAGGTATTGCCTGCCCAATGCACAAACTCACGCCTAACGAGCAAGATGCCGCCCATAACCAATGTTTACCATTAAGTGTAGAGCAAAGATAACCAATAATACCCCATAAAGAGAATGCGACGATGGCTAAAACCCATTTAGACCACTCATAAGGCATGTAAATAGGTTTTGAAGAGACAAGTTGGATAACTAAAATAGCGATAACAGCAGCAACACCAATAAAGATATTGATATAGCCGTTAATACGTAACGCTTTCATTCTAAATTTACGAGCACAATCTACGCCATATTTCGCCATTAGCATTGCTAGTGGTGCCATAAATGGCAACATATAAGTCGGTAGCTTACCTTTCGCAATACTAAAAAATAAGAATGGAATGACAAACCAACAGAATAAAAAGAATAATTCAGGACGTTTACGTCTTTTTTTCCAAGCACCTATTAATGCGCCTGGAAGTAATCCAAGCCAAGGGATCACCCCTAATAAGACAACGGGGATATAGTACCAAAATGGAGAACTATGTTGAGCATCTTCACCCGAAAAACGCTGGATATGTTCAACCCAAAAGAAGTAGTGCCAATAATCAGGTTCTGCTTTTGCAATAGCTAATGCCCATGGCAAACTAATTAATGCTGCACTAAATACAGCAAGTAAGCCATAGAGCAACATTTGCGTGAATTGTTTTTGATGCAATGTTATAGGTATCATAACAATGACCGGAATAGCTAATGCTAAAAATCCTTTGGTCATAAATGCCATACCACATGCAAGCCCTAAAGTTATCCACGCTAATATTCGTGTTTTTACTGTGGTGGCTTTAAGCGCCCAAAAACAGCAAACCATGCTCGCGGTAATCCAAAGTGCCAACATAGGATCTAATACACTATAAGTGCCTACGCTAAACACTAAGAACATAGATAAATAGATTAAGCTAGAGACAAAAGCGACTTGGCGGTTACGCCACATCATTCTTGCCAATAAATAGACAAGTAATGTGCTTAAAAGAATAGATATAACAGAACCAAAACGTACAGCAAAATTGGTGTGACCAAAAATTAATTGACTAACATTATTGATCCAATAACCGGCTATGGGCTTCTCAAAATAGCGAATGTCGAGCATATGAGGAACAATCCAGTTCCCACTCACTACCATTTCTCGGCTAATTTCCGCATAACGAGTTTCATCTGGTTGCCATAATAACCGGCTGTTCAATGGAAATAAGTAGGTAAGAACAAAAAAAAGAGCCAAGAGGATGGCCCCGATTTTACTCGCCCGGTTATTCAACATAGTTTCGTTAAACCTCTTGTTGGCATCCTAACCAGCCTTCTCGACCTGGAAAGTCAGATCGAACAACTTTACCCATCGGAAGCGTTTCTTTATCTTGTGGTAATAAATCGCTTAACGGACAGAATTCGATGCCTTCATTTGCAATCATTGCCAATAGCTGCTCAAATTGAGCGGCTTTTGACATTCCTTCAACTTCAGTGTGGATAGTATAAACAGGTATTCCACTATCTTTTTTGATTTCATCAATAATAAATTGATTAAAATCCTCATCCTTTACTTTTGTACCAACAACTTCATCATAAGTTGGTAATGTTACTGGAATTTGCACCGTACCGATAGAACCATTTTCTAAAATAGGCCTAAAAGGATACGTTCCTCGACAATCGCTATTGTAATCGAATTTAAAATTTTCTTTAACTGTTAATACGCGTTCATCTGCTCGCCATCCAGCAACTGCCGAACATTTTACAGGGTTTTCAAGTACTTTTTCCAGTGCTTCAACACCTAAACGAACTTGTTGCATTAATTCTTCTGTTGACCAGCGCCCAACTTTTGCTTGCCAACTTTGATGATCCCATGAGTGCAACCCAACTTCATGCCCCGCATCTTGGGTTTCTTTCATCAAATAACCTAAATTTTTAGCAATTTTTTTCCCCGGCCATGCAGTTCCTGCTAATAAAATATCTAAGCCATACAGTGATGCAGCATTAGATCTCAGCATTTTCCATAAAAATTTGGGTTTTAAAAGGCGCCATAAATGGCGCCCCATATTATCTGGTCCAACACTAAAGAAGAAGCTGGCATAAATGTTATGTCTGGCAAATACATCCAGCAGTTGTGGAATACCTTGTTTCGTTCCTTGATAAGTATCCACATCAACTCTCAAACCAACTTTCTTCATTATTTATTCCTATTTAGTGCCTAATTCTTCAACTGCGCCACGTAAGAAGAAATCTAATGTTTCTTCTACTGTTTGGCGAGTCTCGATACTTGGTTTCCAATCCAATAAACGCTCTGCGTTTTTAATGCTTGGCTTACGGTGTTCAACATCTTGGTAGCCTTTACCATAATAACTGCTACTTTCAATCTTTTTGAAGCCAGCAAATGGAGGGAAATGTCCACGCAACTCATGTTTTTCAAAGCAATCTAACAGCATTTCTGCTAATTCACGAATACTTGCTTCGTTAGTTGGGTTACCAATATTGATAATTTGACCATCACATTTGTTATCACGGTTTTCAATGATACGGAATAAAGCTTCAATACCGTCATTAATATCAGTGAAACAACGTTTTTGCTCACCACCATCAACTAGTTTAATTGGTGAACCTTCAACTAAATTCAGAATCAATTGTGTAATTGCACGAGAGCTACCGATACGCGCTGAATTTAAGTTATCTAAACGAGGTCCCATCCAGTTAAATGGACGGAATAATGTAAATTTCAGACCTTCTTTGGCTCCATAAGCCCATATAACGCGATCTAATAGCTGTTTAGATACAGAATAAATCCAACGTTGTTTATTGATTGGACCAACAATCAGGCGTGAGTTGTCTTCGTCAAATTCTTTATCATCACACATACCATAAACTTCTGATGTGGATGGGAAAATAATACGTTTATTATACTTAACACAATAACGTACAATTTTTAAGTTTTCTTCAAAGTCTAATTCAAAGACACGCAATGGATTACGGGTATATTCGATAGGCGTTGCAATAGCCACTAATGGTAGAATAACATCACATTTTTTAATGTGATATTCAATCCATTCTGTATGAATACTCACGTCACCTTCAATAAAGTGGAAACGTGGGTTACCAATAAAGCGTTCAATTGCAGAAGAACCGATATCCATACCATAGATATCATAGTTATCATCTTTCAATAGACGCTCTGTCAAATGGTTACCAATAAAACCATTCACGCCTAAAATAAGAACACGTTTACGACGTTTAACTTGTGCCGTTGCTTTTGGCCCAACACGAACATCCGTCACAATGCCCATTTCAGCCGCTAAACGACTGCCTTGAACATAAAGACCATTTTCACTTTGACCAGTAACGACTTCGATTGCACCTTTCGCACACGCAATGACTAAAGGTTCTGTTGAGATAACAGTACCAGGACGTTTACCTTGATTATCAGCAACAGCGCGTGAACGCCAGATAATCATTTTACGTTCACCTAAGAAAGTGAATGCGCCAGGGTATGGCTCTGTAACAGCACGCACTAAGTTGTGAACTGTTTTTGCATCTGCATTCCAGTCGATTAAACCATCATCAGCGCAACGGCGACCAAAATAAGTTGCTTGGCTTTCATCTTGTGCAGTTGTTGAATAATCACCTGATACAATATGTGGTAATGAACTCGAAAGTAACTTATTCGCTGCTTCTCTTACTTTTTCATGTAAAATCAGAGAAGTATCATTGTCTGCGATGGTAACTTTTTCTTGAGCAACAATATCACCCGCATCAGCTTTCGCTGTCATTTTATGCAGAGTAACACCTGTTTCTGTTTCACCGTTCACAATCGCCCAGTTAATTGGTGCACGACCACGATATTTTGGTAATAAAGAACCGTGTAAATTAAACGCGCCTTTAGGTGCCAAATTCAGGATCTCATCACTTAACATGTGACGATAATAGAAAGAAAAAATGACATCAGGTTTCATTTCACGAATACGTTCAATCCATAATGGATGATTGACATTTTCAGGCGCGAATACTGTCAATCCCATTTCTGCACTCACACGAGCCACAGATGAGAAGAAATGATTTTCGTTTGGATCGTCAGTGTGGGTAAATACAGCTTGAATATCATAACCCGCTTTTTCAAGAGCTTTTAAACCAACACAGCCGATATCGTGATAGGCAAATACTATTGCTTTCATTAGTCTTTTTCCTGATCTTCGTTGGGTTTGTTAACACCAACCACTTTTTGGATAAAATACCGAGGACGCGCTCTTACATCATTATAAATCCGGCCTATATATTCACCTAATAAGCCCATTGCAACGAACTGCGCACCGATAAACATAAATAAGATTGCGAAAAGTGTGAATACACCTTCAGCGGCCCACATTGCACCGAAAATAATACGTAAAATAATCAACAATAAGGCTAAGACAAAGCCAGATACAGCGATCACACTGCCGACAATGCTTAATAAACGTAATGGTGCCGTGGTTAGACAAGTTAATAAGTCATACATTAAATTGATAAGCTTTAAAAAGCTGTATTTTGAATCGCCATATTCACGCTCTGCGTGTGCGACATCAATTTCAATGGTACGACGAGCGAATGTGTTCGCAAGAATAGGGATAAATGTACTTCTTTCGTGACACTGTAACATTGCGTCAACAATGTGGCGACGATAAGCACGCAACATACAGCCGTAGTCTCCCATAGAGCGACCTGTTGCTTTAGTGATCATTGAGTTAATCATTTTTGAAGCGGTTTTGCGAAACCACGAATCCTGGCGGTTACGACGACGAGTTCCGACAACGTCATAACCTTCTTCAGCCGTAGCGACAAGTCTTGGGATCTCTTCAGGTGGATTTTGTAAATCAGCATCCAATGTGATCACTAAATCACCATCAGCCTGATTAAAACCAGCCATAATTGCGGAATGTTGACCGTAATTACGGTTTAAAATAATTGCAATAACGTGATTTTCTTCAATTGCAGCCGCTTCTTCTAACATCTTAGCTGAATTGTCACTACTACCATCATCAACAAGGATCAGTTCATATTCTTGTTCTAATTGTTTACAGCTTTTAATTGTACGTTCTAAAAGCTGAGGAAGGCTCTCTTCCTCGTTATAAACGGGAATTACAACCGATACTTTCTTGATTTCATCAAATGTTGACACTTAAATATGCTCCGAAAGAATTTCATTGATCGCATCTACAACACGAATAACATCTTCATTATTCATATCAGGAAACAGCGGCAACGAGCATAACGTTGCAGAGTTCCATTCTGATTGAGGAAGGGATAAAGAAGGATAACGCTCACGATAATATTTTTGTGTGTGCGCTGCACGGAAATGTAACCCTGTACCAATATCTTTCTGCTTTAATTTTTCCATAAAAGCATCACGATCGATACCACAGGTATTTTTATCAACTCTCACCATAAATAGGTGATTTGCATGTAAATGTGGATATTCAGGGACACTCAACATTTTTAATGGAGAGTCTTTGAGTTTTTCACGATACAGCGCAACTAATTCGGCTCGTTTAGCATTCATTTCATCTAAACGTCTTAATTGCACCACGGCAATCGCTGCATGAATATCAGATAAATTATATTTGTAGCCAGGTTCAACAACTTCGGCTTGAGGTTTACGACCTTGAATCTGTCTATCAAAGGCGTCTACTCCTAAACCGTGGAATTTTAAACAACGTACTCTATTAGCCAACTCGTCATTATCAGTAACAACCAATCCACCTTCTGCACAAGTTACATTCTTAATTGCATGAAAAGAAAAAATGGCAGTTCCTTTTTCACCAATCCATTCATTTTTATAGCGAGTCCCTATAGCATGCGCGGCATCTTCGATAAGAGGAATTCCTGCATCTTGTGCAACTTTTCTTAATGCATCAAGATCGCAAGGTGCACCAGCATAATGAACCGGAATAATCGCTTTCGTTCTAGGTGTAATCGCTTTTTTGACATCTTCTGCACTTACCATCAAGGTATCACGGTCAACATCAATCATCACTGGCTCCGCACCAAGTAACGTAATGATATTCATCGTTGAAACCCAAGTTTGTGATGGTGTGATAACTTCATCACCAGCACCAATTCCCATCGCCATTAAAACAACATGCATACCTGCAGTGGCAGAGCAAATTGCGATAGCATGTTTGCTACCAAATTTTTCACAAAAATCTTGCTCTAATTGGTGATTTTGAGGGCCTGTTGTAATCCAACCTGAACGCAGTACATCCTCAACGGCTTTGATTTCTTCATCGCCAATCGCAGGGCGAGAGAAAGGAAGGAAGTGACTCATAAAAAATGTAGCCTAATTAATGAATGAATAAAAAACAATTATATACAAACTATTGTTCACCAGCATCAGTCTTATTAAGAAAACATTAAAAAAACCTTAATAATTACTCAGGGATAAACTTAACAATAGCCATATTATTGTAAAACTAACCAATCAATATGATCAACATCATTGATGCATTTGATATTTGTATTAAATGTAGTTGATAATAAATTTTCGTCCAATAAAAGTGCAGATGCGCCAGAATTGACCAAGTATCCATTTTTTATAAGTAAAACTCTGT
Organism: Proteus penneri; assembly: GCF_022369495.1. Classification (NCBI taxonomy): domain Bacteria; kingdom Pseudomonadati; phylum Pseudomonadota; class Gammaproteobacteria; order Enterobacterales; family Morganellaceae; genus Proteus; species Proteus penneri. The sequence continues at coordinate 1,218,434 of NZ_CP059690.1, read as the reverse complement.
CTGCTTTTTGGTAGGAATGATTCAAATTATGTGTACTCATAATAACGGCACCACCTTGTTGGCAAAACTTATCAACCCACTTGTCCAAAATAGCCAACTGTACGACATCTAAATTATTCGTTGGTTCATCAAGTAACATTAATTTTCCTTTTAAATCATCACTTGACCATAATTGGATAAATGCGCCAACAATTCTAACCCTCTGCCATTCACCTCCGGATAAATGATGAATGTTTTTTGACAATAATTCATCTACTTTAAAATCATTTAACAGCATATTTAATTGCTGAACATCCATTTTCGACAATTGATGATATAATGAGAGATAATGAAAAACTGGCATAAATGACAAAGTTTCCAATTGTTGTATAACAATGCTCTGCATTCTAGAAAGATCACTATATTTATAATGTCTTATTGAGGTTTCGTTTAGAATAATCTCCCCACTAAATGGAAGCTCTCCCGCGATCGCCATTAAAAGTGTACTTTTCCCCGCACCATTAGCACCAATTAAGTGGACACGTTCGCCATAGTTTACTCGTTCTGTAAATGTGTTAAGTCGGTCTTTAACACTTAAATTATCAAATTTAAGTAACGTCATATTACAAACGTCCCATCTCTTTTGTTGCCAATAACCAAATAAATAAAGGTGCACCAAGCGTTGCTGTAATCACCCCTATAGGAACTTCTGCACCATTTAAAATCAACCGAGATAGCAGATCAGCAAGTAATAGCAATCCACCTCCAGCAAGTGCACACGCTGGTAGTAAGGTTTTATAATGCGTTAATCCACATAGTCTCAATAAATGTGGTACAACAAGCCCTACAAAGCTTATAGCACCCGCTAAAGCAACACTTAGCCCTATCAATAACCCAACCGCTAAAATAAACCAATTTCTCCATTGATTAACGGATATACCTAATTGCTTTGCTCTAAATGAACCTAGAGATAAATAATTAAGAACATCGGCTTGTAGAATAAGAATTAAAACAATGGGTATAAGAGTCCAAAATAAGATTTGATGACGCCAATCAATGCCACTAAAACTCCCCATCAACCAATACATTAATTGTCTTAAATCTAAAGCTGAACTGAAATAAACCAGCCAGGTCATTATCGCGCTTGCCATAACGCCTAATGCCACCCCAATTAATAGTAACTGAGCGTTAGACAGCTTTTTTATTCGAGCAAAAAACATTAATAAGAGAGTAATACCTAATGCACCGAATATCGCGGCACTACTTATTAACCAAAAGCTTAAATTAAATTGCAAAACAATGAGCAATACAACACACACACCCGCACCACTGCTTACGCCTAATAACCCTGGTTCTGCGAGTGGATTTTGGAATAAAGCCTGCATAATAGCACCTGCAATTGCTAAGCTGGCGCCAACTGTCATTACTGCAAGTATTCTGGGTAAACGGATCTGCCAAACAAATAAATGGGCTTCATCTGTTAACCATTGATGTGGAAATAACGAAATCTCACCAACAGAGAGGGAAAAAATAAACAAGAAACATAATACTAGCACCATTAGAAACAGCTTTTTTTTGTCGTCAATGCGCTGTTTTTTAGTAAATTTAATCAAAGGATTAATTTCTTTATTCATTTCATTCCCTATCCATGCAATAACAGCTCTTACTATTTTTTGTTTATAAAATACTTTTTAGCAACATAACATGTTCACATTCAATGATGAAAAACTAAATTTAGAACATGTAAGTTTGTCTCTAATAATGAAGAAAAAATTGAGATTAACTATCACAGTGTTGATGCAGGTAAGAGATTAAGAAGAAAAAGTCAAAATAAGAATAAAAAGTAAGATAATGAAAAATAAAAACATTTCATCCAAATAGAAATATCCATTCAGACTATATTGATAAATATAAACATCTCAATACGTTTATTATCAAAATTAGATATAGATAATCATGATAAAAAAACGGCTTTCAAAGAAAGCCGTTTTGGATGTTTTTTAAATCTTATTCTTTTGGTGTTGCGCTCTCAACCCGGCTTTTTAACTTTTGTCCTGGTCGGAAAGTAACAACACGGCGAGCTGTAATAGGAATGTCTTCCCCTGTTTTTGGATTACGACCAGGGCGCTGATTTTTATCACGCAGGTCAAAGTTTCCAAATCCAGACAGCTTCACCTGTTCTCCATTTTCAAGAGAACGACGCACTTCCTCAAAAAAGGATTCTACAAGGTCTTTTGCATCGCGTTTGCTAACACCAAGTTTTTCAAACAGATTTTCTGCCATTTCAGCTTTTGTAAGCGCCATAGGTCTAGTCCCTCAAGGATGCTTGGAATCGCTGTTTCAATGCTGCTACACAGTTACTCACTGTTGCAGCAATCTCATCTTCTTCCAGTGTATGCTCGATATCCTGCAAGATTATGCTAATAGCGAGGCTTTTATAGCCTTCTGCTACTCCCTTACCACAATACACATCAAATAAGTTTATGCCAACTATTTGATTTCCGCCAACTTTCTTACATTCAGCTAAAATATCCTCTGCAGCAACATTATTCGGAACAACTACAGCGATATCTCTACGATTCGAAGGGTAACGAGAAATTGCTTTTGCTTGTGGTAAACTGCGATTTGCAATTGCATTCCAACGTATTTCGAATACTACCGTACGGCCGTTTAAGTCAAGTTTACGTTCAAGCTCTGGATGAACAACGCCAATACAGCCAATATATTCATTTCTCAGATAAATCCCAGCACTCTGTCCCGGATGAAGTGCTGAATGATTAGCTGGTTTAAATGTAATTTCATCTAGCTGGCCTGTCAATTCCAGAATTGATTCAATATTACCTTTCAAATCAAAGAAATCAACAGTTTGCTTCTCTAAACTCCAATGTTCTTCATAACGGTTGCCCGCGATCACACCAGCTAACATAAGTTCCTGACGTATTCCATATTCTGCTTGATTATCAGGAACAAAACGCAGACCTGCTTCAAATAACCTAACTCTAGACTGTTGACGGTTCTGATTATAGACAGTCGTAGTCAATAACCCGGTTAATAGAGACAGCCTCATTGCTGACATATCTGCTGAAATCGGATTAGGCAGAATCAATGCTTCTTCATTTGGATGTAATAAAGATTGGATCTTCGGATCAACAAAACTATAAGTAATGGCTTCTTGGAAGCCGTTATCTACTAGCATTGTTTTAACGCGTTTTAATGATAAGTTCGCTTCACGATGATTGGTCATCACCAAATCAGCGCGCAATGGTACATCTGGAATATTGTTGTAACCATAAATGCGAGCAACCTCTTCAATCAGGTCTTCTTCGATTTGAACATCGAAACGCCATGAAGGAACGATTGCTAACCAGCCATCACTTTCAACAGAAACTTTGAACCCTAAACGAGTTAATGAATCTAGAACTTGTGCATCATCGATCACATGACCTAATAAACGGTCTAATTTTTTACGTGTTAATTTGACCGGTGCAATATTTGGCAAATGTGCTTTATTGGTGACATCAATTACTTCACCAACTTCACCACCGCAAATTTCTAATAGTAACTTAGTTGCACGCTCAATTGCTTTGTATTGTAGTTCAGAATCAACACCACGCTCAAAACGATGAGAAGCATCAGTATGCAAGCCATAACGACGTGCACGGCCTGTAATGGATAATGGAGAGAAGAATGCACACTCTAAGAAGACATTTTTCGTTTCCTCATTAACGCCTGATGATTCGCCACCGAAAATACCAGCCATACCTAATGCCTGTTTTTCGTCTGCAATAACTAATACATCTTCTTTTAATGTAATTTCATTGCCATCAAGTAAAGTCAGTTTTTCATCTTCTTTACCCATACGAACAACAACAGCACCTTCAACACGATCAAGATCGAAGGCATGTAGTGGTTGACCCATTTCAAGTAAAATTAAGTTGGTAATATCAACAATTGGGTCAATAGAACGAATGCCACCACGGCGTAACTTTTCTTGTATCCATAAAGGTGTTTTTGCTTTCACATTTATATTAGTGAAAACACGACCTAAATAACGGGGACACGCTTCTGGCGCTTCAACACGTACTGGGAATGTTGCTGAAGATGTTGCCACAACAGGCGACATATCAGGTACTTGGCATTCCATTTTATTGATAACAGCGATATCACGAGCAACACCTAAAATACCTAAACAATCAGCACGATTTGGTGTAACACTAATCTCAATCGCATTATCATTTAATTTTAAGTATTCACGAATATCCATACCAATAGGTGCATCGGCAGGTAATTCAATAATACCTTCATGGTTTTCTGAAATGGCTAATTCAGAAAATGAGCACAGCATACCCTCTGATGGTTCACCACGTAGTTTTGCTGCTTTAATTTTGAAATCGCCTGGTAATACTGCCCCGACAGTTGCAACCGCAACTTTTAGGCCTTGGCGGCAGTTAGGTGCACCGCAAACGATATCGAGTAATCTGTCACCACCGACGTTAACTTTTGTTACACGTAATTTATCGGCATTAGGGTGTTGTCCACATTCAACAACTTCACCTACAAACACACCGTGAAAATCACCTGCAACAGCTTCAACGCCATCAACTTCAAGACCAGCCATTGTTAATTGTTCAGAAAGTGCTTCGCTACTAATCGCTGGGTTTACCCACTCACGTAACCAAAGTTCACTGAATTTCATGAGATAATCCCACCTTATTTAAACTGTTTGAGGAAACGAAGATCGTTTTCGAAGAATGAGCGCAAGTCGGTGACACCGTAACGTAACATAGTCAAGCGTTCCATGCCCATACCGAATGCAAAACCAGAATACACTTCAGGATCGATACCTACATTACGCAATACATTTGGGTGAACCATACCGCAACCCAATACTTCTAACCATTTACCATTCTTACCCATGACATCGACTTCTGCAGAAGGCTCTGTGAATGGGAAATAAGAAGGACGGAAACGAATTTCCATATCTTCTTCAAAAAAGTTTTTCAGGAAATCGTGTAGTGTTCCTTTTAAATTGGTAAAGCTAATGTTTTTATCAACAATTAAGCCTTCAATTTGGTGAAACATTGGTGTGTGAGTCTGATCGTAGTCATTACGATATACGCGACCTGGTGCGATGATACGAATAGGTGGCTGTTTATCTTGCATAGTACGAATTTGTACACCCGACGTTTGTGTACGTAATAAACGTTTAGCATCAAACCAGAAAGTATCGTGGTCGGCTCTTGCTGGGTGATGTGCAGGAATATTCAACGCATCAAAGTTATGATAATCATCTTCGATTTCAGGGCCAGATTCTACAGAAAACCCTAATTCGCCAAAGAAAGTTTCAATACGTTCAATTGTACGAGTTACTGGGTGTAGACCACCGTTTTCAATGCGGCGACCGGGCAAAGATACATCGATTTTCTCAGCAGACAAACGTTCGTTTAATAATGCTGATTCAAGATGGTCTTTACGAATATTCAGCGCTTGCTGAACCTCTTGTTTAGCCTGATTAATGACAGCCCCTGCAGCTGGACGATCTTCCGCGGGTAAGTCGCGCAGCGTGGACATCTGAAGCGTTAAATGACCTTTTTTCCCCAAGTATTCAACACGAACCGAATCCAGCGCAGCAACATCCTGTGCCTCTTCGATAGCTGCTTTAGCTTGAGCAACGAGTTCAGCGAGATGTGGCATCGTTTCCTCTTCCTTTGACCTGTGAGGTCTATTAGTTGTTATCAATGATGACGAATAAAATTGCCTTTTTGGTTTCTAACCCAGTATTGAGATCTGAAAACAAAAAAGCCTCCATATTGGAGGCTCAGGCGCTACTTTTCGTTTCTTTTCTTACGCGCAAAAGCCCCCTTGAATTAGGCGCTAAAGTAAAAAAAGAAACGGAAAAAAGCGATATTTAACATTGATAATGTCTCTTAAATATTAACTTATTGAATTTATATCATTAAGCCACAAATTTAGACAAAATAAAAGAGGGAGAAAACTCCCTCTTCCATTGCTTAATAATAATTAAGCCAGAGCACCTTTCGCTTTTTCAACTAAAGCAGCGAATGCTACTTTGTCGAATACAGCGATGTCAGCCAGAATCTTACGGTCGATTTCAATGGATGCTTTTTTCAGACCATTGATGAAACGGCTATAAGACATACCGTTCTGACGAGCTGCTGCGTTGATACGCGCGATCCACAGCTGACGGAACTGACGTTTTTTCTGACGACGGTCACGGTACGCATATTGACCAGCTTTGATTACAGCCTGGAAAGCTACACGATATACACGTGAACGTGCACCGTAATAACCTTTAGCTTGCTTTAAAATTTTCTTGTGACGAGCACGGGCGATAACACCACGTTTAGCACGAGCCATATTAAACTCCTAAATGTCTATATTCTGTTAAAAAAATGATACTTATGCGTATGGTAAGCAAGCTACGACCAGACCTAAATCTCCTTTAGAGACCATGCCTTTTGGACGTAAATGACGTTTACGCTTAGTTGATTTTTTAGTCAGAATGTGACGGAGGTTAGCATGTTTACGCTTAAAGCCACCACCAGCAGTTTTTTTAAAGCGCTTAGCTGCGCCGCGTACTGTTTTAATCTTTGGCATTTCTATAATCCACTTCGCATTGTTAATAACATAAAATAATGAGGCGAATAGCAATCAGCCATTCAGACTGACGCTATTACTTGAATTGCCCGACTATTTCTTCTTCGGCGCTAACACCATGATCATCTGACGCCCTTCAATCTTATTAGGGAAAGATTCAACTGCAGCCAGTTCATCCAAATCTTCACGGATACGGTTAAGCATCTCCATACCGATTTGTTGGTGTGCCATTTCACGACCGCGGAAACGCAGTGTGACTTTGGCTTTATCGCCATCTTCAAGAAAACGAATCAGGTTGCGTAGTTTGACCTGATAGTCGCCTTCATCTGTACCAGGACGGAATTTAACTTCCTTAACCTGAATAACTTTTTGTTTCTTTTTCTGTTCTTTGAGAGTCTTACTTTTCTCATAGAGGAATTTGCCGTAGTCCATAATACGACAAACTGGCGGCTCGGCATTAGGACTAATTTCAACTAAATCAGCACCTGCTTCCTCGGCTTTCTCAAGAGCCTCTTTCAGACTAACAACTCCAATCTGTTCGCCATCTAAACCTGTTAAACGAACTTCATGAGCGCGAATCTCACCATTGATGCGATTCTGACGCGTTGATTGAATTCTTTTTCCGCCTTTAATACCTTATTCCTCCAACTGATGAAGACTTCTGCTTCTAATTTCTTGCAGAAGCTTTTCTTTAAATTCGTTAACGTCGATACTGCCAAGGTCTTTTCCTCGACGAGTACGAACCGCCACTTTGCCTGATTCAACTTCTTTATCTCCACAGACAAGCATGTACGGAACACGACGTAAAGTATGTTCACGAATTTTAAAGCCAATCTTCTCATTTCTCAAGTCTGCTTTTGCACGAATTCCGGCATCTTGCAATTCTTTGACGAGTTTTTGTACATAATCAGCCTGTCCATCCGTGATATTCATCACGACAACCTGCTGTGGTGCTAACCAAGTTGGGAAGAATCCTGCGTATTCTTCGGTCAGAATACCAATAAAACGTTCTAAGGATCCTAACACTGCTCGGTGTAACATAACAGGTACTTTACGCTCGTTGTTTTCGGCAACATAAGACGCGCCTAAACGACCTGGTAGTGAGAAGTCTAATTGTACTGTACCACACTGCCATGCACGATCTAAACAATCGTAAAGTGTAAATTCAATTTTAGGGCCATAAAACGCCCCTTCGCCTGGCTGATATTCAAATTCAATATTGTTATCAGTTAAGGCTTTTGCTAAGTCTGCTTCAGCAATATCCCATAATGCATCTTCACCGATACGTTTTTCTGGGCGAGTAGACAGCTTAACAACAATTTTTTCAAATCCAAAAGTAGAATATACATCATAAATCAATTTGATGCAGTCATTTACTTCACTTAAAATTTGTTCTTCTGTACAGAAGATATGCGCATCGTCTTGTGTAAAGCCACGAACACGCATTAAACCATGTAATGCACCTGATGGTTCATTACGATGGCAACTACCAAATTCAGCCATACGTAATGGCAAATCGCGGTAAGAACGTAAACCTTGTTTGAAGATTTGTACATGACCTGGGCAGTTCATTGGTTTGATACAATATTCACGATTCTCTGACGATGTTGTGAACATATTTTCTTTGTAGTTTTCCCAGTGACCTGTTTTTTCCCAAAGAACACGATCCATCATAAATGGACCTTTTACTTCTTGGTAATCATATTCTTTTAATTTACAACGTACAAATGTTTCTAACTCACGGAAAATAGTCCAACCATCATTATGCCAGAAAGCCATACCTGGTGCTTCTTCTTGCATATGATATAAGTCAAGCTGTTTACCAATTTTACGGTGGTCACGTTTTGCAGCTTCTTCTAAGCGATCTAAGTAAGCTTTTAACTGTTTTTTATCAGCCCAAGCTGTACCATAAATGCGTTGTAACATTTTATTATCGCTGTTACCACGCCAATATGCACCTGCGATTTTCTGTAACTTAAAGTTATGGCAGAAACGCATATTTGGAACATGTGGTCCACGGCACATATCAACATATTCTTGGTGATGATAAAGACCAGGTTGAGAATCTTGGCTAATATTTTCGTCAAGAATAGCAACTTTATAGTCTTCACCACGAGAAACAAAAGTTTCACGAGCTTCAGCCCAGCTTACGCGTTTTTTAATAACGTCATAATCTGTTTTCGCCAACTCTAGCATGCGTTTTTCTAGAGTTTCTAAATCTTCCTGTGTGAGAGAATGGTCTAAATCCACATCGTAGTAGAAACCATTTTCGATAACAGGACCAATCGCCATTTTGGTTTGTGGCCATAATTGTTTAATTGCATGTCCCAATAAGTGGGCACAAGAGTGACGAATAATTTCAAGACCTTCATCATCTTTTGCGGTGATAATCGCCAGATTTGCATCATGTTCGATTAATTCACAAGCATCCACTAGCTCACCATTAACACGGCCAGCAATACATGCTTTCGCAAGTCCTGGGCCGATATCTGCAGCGACATCCATGACAGAAACTGCATTTTCAAATTGACGTTGGCTTCCGTCAGGAAGAGTAATAATTGGCATTTAAAATCCTTATTTACAGTGGTGACCCATACGCAAGATCACTTGTAAGCTTTTTATTTCGTATGTATTCAGTACGTTACGACAATTTTCTCACTTTACCTCGCGAGGTTTGCACATAGAGATGAACACTTACTTATCAAGTAAATATCTATAATATCGCTGAGCCTTATCGTAACTCGGGGGGAATTTTATCACAGACAGCAAAGATTTATAGCTTTATCTCATAGGTAATTTTAACGTTTATTTTTAATACACAGAGAGATAGAAATTTTTATTTAATTTGTCTACCATAATAAATAAGCGGAAACCGCGGCTTTAAAAAAACTTATTCTGGGGCGGTCCAGATTTTTATTATAAAAGGTATATGCATGTTTTATCTAAAACCCCGCCCTCGTAAATTAGTTTATGCTATTACTTTTGAAACTCTCGCGATTTTATTAAGCACTGTTTTACTGACCATATTAAGCCAAAGTCAATCACATAATTCACTCCCTGTTGCAATTGCGGTTTCTGTTATTGCTTTGATTTGGAATTATATTTTTAATTCTTTCTTTGAATTAATTGAGTTAAAATTAACAATAAAAAAACGGACTGTCATAGTACGACTAATCCATGCAATAAGTTTTGAATTAGGTTTATTTTTCTTTACCATTCCACTTTATATGTGGTGGTATAATGTAGGTTTTATCAAAGCAATAAGTATGGAAATAACTATATTAATCTTCTTCTTTATCTATACTTATTTATTCACGCTTGCCTTCGATAAATTATGTCCACGAATTTATTCAGTAGGAAATAAAGTGGGATAATCGCTTAATCCTGTCTATACTCAGTAGGACTTTTATTAAAGTATTGGCGAAATGCCTGACTAAATGCAGAATGCGAGTCATATCCTACTGCTAAAGCAATATTTTCAATATTTAGTGGTGTGTATTTTAATAATTCAGCGGCTTTGCTAAGCCGCTGTTGAGTAACATATTGCATCACAGACACCCCAACCTCTGCTTTCATTTTTCGTTGTAGTGTACTCGCTGATGTATTAAAAGCGAAAGCGATATCATGTGTTGTTAATGGTATATGTAATTTATTCGCTAACCAAGCATCCAAACTATCGCGCCAACCTTTTTGTATTTTCATTTGGGCAAGTAAAAGCCGTGTTATGGTTGAATATTGATCTGGAAGTTGAGGATATTGATGTATCCACTCTAATAAACTAATGGCAGCCGGTGATAACGCAAATTGTCCACCTTTCTCACTTAATTGCCATTGCGAAGTTGCAGGAAGTTCTAGGATAAGATTTTTATTATCTATATTGCCTGAAAAGGCATGATGAATCGTTGGGGGGATAACCAAACAGTTTTGATTAGAAATCAGAAAATTTTCTCGATTAAAATTAACTTCCATTGAACCTGAAAGCCCGAAAATAATCTGCCATAAATTATCATGATGATGAGATACCGTCTCTTGTGTATAACAGCGCAAATGCAATTGAGGTAATAACAAAAGACACTCCTTTATATCCATCCTACTATTGAATAATTACTATATCAAAACTCAGCAGAACATCACTATTTAAGAGTGCCAGATAAAGATACTTATTTATGCTAGACGTGAACCATTTGGTAAAGGCAAGTTAAACTCAGCCAATACAATTGCTCCCGTTTCATCTGGTGCCCCTGTAATTAAGACTTCAGATTTTATACCTGCAATGCGTTTAACAGGGAAATTACATACACACAAAACACGACGTCCCACAAGCTCTTCAGGAGTGTAATTTACCGTAATTTGAGCACTTGAGCGCTTTATGCCTAATTCGCCCAAATCGACTTCCATAATATAAGCAGGTTTATTAGCTTTCTCATTTATTTTTGCGCTGATAATTGTTCCCACTCTCATTTCTACACGTAGAAAATCATCCCATTCAATTAAATCTGTCATTTTTTTACCAATCTATTTTAATTTACAGTGATACCTTGATTACTGAGTTATAGATTAGCACGCATTATGCTAGCTCACCTGTAGTGAGGCAGTCATTCTCTGTTGAGAAAGAATCACTCACACTCTTTTTTCTCTGATTCTCATTATTCTGAATTTTGCCTATTTTTAATAACATTTAAAATAATCATATCAATTCATAATTTTGTTATATATTAAAAACACTCCTATTGATAACCCCAGAGAATATTTATGATGAAAAAGATAACAGAGTGGACAACACTGGAAGGAAAACTTGTGCGTTTAGTCCCCCTAAGTATGGAACATTACTCAGAACTCTATGAACTAATTAAAAAAGATAGGCCAGATGAACTTTGGTATACCACTGTTCCTTCAGTAATAGAGTTACAACGAGATATTGAGCATAAACTTCAATTACAACAAAAAGGGTTAATGTTGCCTTTTACCATTATTTCTAAAACTAATAACCGTGTGGTTGGCATAACAACCTTTATGAATATCGATAACCAAACACCAAGGTTAGAAATAGGCTCAACGTGGTATGCAAAAGAAGTACAAAGAACAGGAATTAACACTGAAGCTAAATACCTATTACTTAAATATGCGCTAGAAGAGTTACAGTGTATTGCTGTTGAATTTCGTACTCACATATTAAACCAAACAAGTCGCAGAGCGATTGAACGCTTAGGTGCAAAACTCGATGGCATTTTACGTAACCACCGACTAACAATAGGCGGTCAAAAAAGAGATACCTGTGTTTATAGTATTACTGATTATGACTGGCTCTCAGTAAAAATACATTTAGAGTGGTTAATGAAGAAATACCAATAAACATTAAGATTATTATGCTTAAAAATAACTTTTTGCTGTTTAATTTGTTATCATAAATACTCCTTAATTACCTGTTATTATAGGAGCTTTTATATTCCATGCACTCTGCTTACCAGTTTTTTCAGGCTATTGGCCTTGGTCTTATTTTACTTTTACCTTTAACTAATCCATTAACGACTGTTGCTCTCTGGCTTGGTCTTTCAGGAAATATGACCAAAGAACAACGTAATCAACAATCTTTAATGGCATGTGTCTATATTTTTCTCATTATGACCATCGCGTTTTATGCGGGTCGCGTCATAATGACAACGTTTGGCATTTCGATACCCGGTCTTCGTATTGCTGGAGGGATGATAGTGGCCTTTATTGGCTTTAGTATGCTATTTCCTAATACACCTAATGTTGATGATCCTATTTCTGACGATAATAATCCTCACCACAATCCCAAAGAACCCAATATTGCCTTTGTTCCTTTAGCAATGCCAAGTACCGCAGGACCAGGAACCATTGCAATGATCATCAGTACCGCAGCATCAATACCTTCGCGTACTGATATTGCTCAATGGGTATTATATGTGGCTCCAGTAACGACCTTCTTTTTAATTAGCGTGATTGTTTGGCTGTCACTTCGTGGCTCCACCGGCATTATGAAATATTTAGGTCACAGTGGTATTGATGCTATTTCTCGTGTAATGGGATTTTTATTAATCTGTATGGGTGTTCAATTTATGATTAACGGTGTTCTTGAAATCATTGCAGATTTGCCTGCTTTATTAAAACAGGCTCAAGCCGCAGCTAATTTGCCAGATTAATTATCCCCTGCATGGTAAGCGGCTCTTACTTTAGCTAAATAACGTGGTGCTTGAGTTGCCGGATGGTTTTTTTCAACGTAACGATAAAAATCGTCCGCACTCATTGAATTAATTTTAGCTATCGCATTGTCTCTATTTTTATCAAATGTTCTCAATAAAGCGCCTGCGCCATTCACATAAGCAAGAATGGTGGCGTAATAAAGTGTTTCAGGATCAGCAATACCAACAAGGTGGCGCTCTCTTAATAATTGAATATAAGCCGTACCTAAATCAATATTAATAGCAGGATCTTTCAATTGAGCTGTTGTTGGTTGCCCCGCTTTTCCTCTATTTTGATAAACATCTCTTCCTGCTGTTGATGCTTTAATTTGCATTAATCCAACTGCATTTGATTTACTAATTACCTCTGGTCTAAAGTTAGACTCAACCTGGATGATCGCTTTAATTAATGTTTCATCAACATTATAACGGCTAGAGGCTTGCTGTATGTGATTATCAAAAGGGGTTGCTTTCCATTGTGCCGTGGAGATCGAAGCATTACTAATACGGCTATTTATCGGCTTTTGACTTAAAAATCGAGATGTGTCTTTTTGAATTGGTTGATGAGCATTATCAGCACAACCAGCAAGAAGCAAAATTGCCAAAGAAAAGATGATTTTTACTTTCACGTTTTATCCTTTTGCATAAAGGGTTGTACAACGATATGTTTATATATCAACAAGTTGGAGATATATTATTCTATTTCCACACAAAAATTCACGCTAAAATATGGCAAAGTACGAGAAATAAATCAATCTATTACTATTTCTAGCGTGTGTTTTATCTCAAATCTATCCCATTCACTATGATTGCCTCCCAAATGTATTAATCAGAATAGAATCTGCCATAACAAGTTTATATCGTGTTATTACTTATTTTTGAATAAATGGTATGCATTAGTGCAATGTAAAAAAGAGATTGAGAGATCGCGATAAAATCGTAGCGACATAACCCACATTGAATTAATAAGGAGAAAGTGCATTTTTATGCGTAATAAAAATCATCTCTTACACAAATAGTTAAGAACGATTGTTAATTTTTGTGACAAAACCCGACAATCTACTTAACATTTATTGGAATACATGTTGTTATCTTATTTCTAGTCGTTATCAAATGAAGCTTTTTACACAGAGATAACTTGACTTTTTTTGAAATGATATTGATAATCATTATCAATTAAGAAAATACCTCTGCAACTATAAGGCAATAATAATATGGATATATTTCGCTCTGTAAACAAATTTTCACTTACGGCTTTATGCCTTATGGCAACAGTCTTTTTAACCACACCTGCACAAGCAAAAGATAAACTTAAAGTCGTCACTACCTTTACTATTATTCAAGATATCGCACAGAATGTTGCTGGAGATGCAGCGATTGTTGAATCAATTACAAAACCTGGTGCCGAAATTCATGATTATCAGCCTACCCCAAAAGATATTGTAAAAGCCCAAAAAGCTGATTTGATCTTATGGAATGGTTTAAACCTTGAACGCTGGTTCGAACGTTTTTTTAATGAGTTACGTAATGTTCCTGCGGTTGTAGTAACTGAAGGCATCACTCCAATGGCAATTAGTGAAGGTGCTTACAAAAATAATCCGAATCCACACGCATGGATGTCACCAAATAACGCATTAATTTATATTGAAAATATTCGTAAAGCATTTGTTGAACACGATCCTGATAATGCAGCAATTTATAATCAAAATGCAGCAAATTACGCAGAAAAAATTAAACAGCTTGATGCACCATTAAGAGAACGGTTGTCTCGTATCCCACAAGAAGATCGTTGGTTAGTGACCAGTGAAGGCGCTTTCAGTTATTTAACTAATGATTATGGCTTTAAAGAAGTTTATTTATGGCCAATTAATGCAGAAGAACAAGGCACACCACAACAGGTTAAATATGTGATTGATACCGTTAGAGAACACAAGATCCCTGTTGTCTTTAGTGAAAGTACAATTTCAGATAAACCGGCTAAACAAGTCAGCAAAGAAACTGGCGCAAAATACGGTGGCGTTCTTTATGTTGACTCACTTTCCGCTGAAGGTGGTGAAGTTCCTACTTATATTGATTTAATTACTATTACAGTAGATACAATTGCGAAAGGATTTGGGCAATGAGCAATATAAAAGCTAATCCTACGTTGACTGTTGATAATGCCACAGTAACTTACAACAACGGTCATACAGCTATTTTTGATGCAAGCTTCTCTATCACTGGTGGCACTATTTGTGCCCTAGTGGGCATCAATGGCAGTGGTAAATCCACACTATTTAAAACCATTATGGGGCTAGTAAAGCCCTCTAAAGGTAAAGTGACATTAAACGGCAGCCCGATTCAGCAGGCGTTAAAACAAAATATGATCGCCTATGTACCACAAACAGAAGAAGTTGACTGGAATTTTCCTGTGCTTGTTTCTGATGTTGTAATGATGGGACGTTATGGAAAAATGGGTTTTTTTCGTATTCCTTCAAAACGCGATCATGAAGTTGTTGAAGCATCATTAGAACGTGTTGGTTTGTCAGGCTTAGGACATCGCCAAATTGGTGAACTTTCTGGTGGTCAGAAAAAACGTGTTTTCTTAGCACGAGCAATGGCTCAAGAAGGTACTGTTTTATTACTTGATGAACCTTTTACGGGTGTCGATGTTAAAACAGAAAATGCCATCATCGAGCTTTTACGCAATTTGCGCGAAGAAGGCCACTTAGTTTTAGTTTCAACGCATAACTTAGGAAGTGTACCTGAATTTTGTGACCACGTTATTTTAATCAATAGAACGGTGTTAGATAGTGGTCCAACTGAAACGACATTTACACAGAAAAACTTAGAACACGCATTTGGTGGTGTGTTACGTCACATTAGCCTCTCAGGTTCTGATCTTCATGATGATGACGATCCACGTTCACTTACTGTTATTACCGATGATGAACGTGCTGCTGTTTTCTATGGTCATCAAGAAGAACACACTCCAGCGCACCAAAGCCAGCGCAAACAAGGAGATTAGCCATGCTAGATTTACTCCTACAACCTTTTGAATATAACTATATGGTGAAAGCAATTTGGGTCAGTGCCTTAGTCGGTGCTGTCTGTGCGTTTCTTTCATCCTATCTTATTTTGAAAGGTTGGTCGTTAATGGGAGATGCCCTTTCCCACTCAGTTGTTCCCGGTGTTGCTGGAGCTTATATATTAGGTTTGCCCTATGCAGTTGGTGCTTTTTTTACGGGTTTGCTCGCGGCATTATCAATGACACTTATTCGTCATATCACACGCCTTCGTGAAGATGCCGTTATTGGCTTTATTTTCTCCACTTTTTTTGCCTTTGGTCTGTTACTAGTTTCGCTTAAACCAACAGCCGTCAACGTTCAGACCATCATTCTCGGGAATATCTTAGGTATTGCTGATGAAGATGTATGGCAAGTTGTGATTATTACGGGTGTTTCTTTTTTCGTCTTATTTTGTATTTGGAAAGACTTGCTGGTGGTTTTTTTTGATGAAGTTCATGCAAAATCAATCGGCTTATCACCATTAAAATTAAAAATTATCTTTTTCACTCTTTTGAGCGCTTGTACTGTTGCGGCTCTTCAAACTGTTGGCGCCATCCTTGTCATTGCTATGGTAGTTACCCCTGGCGCAACTGCTTATTTACTCACAGATCAATTTAAACGGCTGGCTATTATTGCTATCTGTATTGGCACAGTCACAAGTGCAGTAGGCGCTTATCTTAGCTACTTCTTTAATGGTGCAACAGGTGGCGTGATTGTCACAATGCAAACATCACTCTTTCTGTTGGCTTTCTTATTCGCCCCGAAACACGGTATGTTAGCCGCTCGCCGTCGTGCTCGTCAGAGTTCACAACAGTTGATCACACAATCTCATCAGCATAAAGGATCAACAAAACCAGAAGAGGTGAAACTATGAATGAGTTGATGGAATTTTTCATTGAGCCTTTTCAATATCCCTTTATGCAACGCGCTATTGTTGCGGCCATTATCATAGGTATCGCCTGCGCTATTTTATCTTGTTATATGGTATTAAAAGGCTGGTCTTTAATGGGAGATGCAATCTCTCACGCTGTTTTACCTGGCGTTGTTCTTGCTTATGTCACTGCTATCCCGTTAACAGTAGGTGCCTTCCTTTCTGGGCTATTTTGCTCTTTTGCCACCGGTTATTTAAAAGATCACAGTCGCATTAAAGAAGATACAGTGATGGGGATTGTATTCTCAGGCATGTTTGCGGTGGGTTTGGTTATTTTTGCCAGTGTCGATACAGACCAACATTTAATGCATATTTTATTTGGTAATATTTTAGGCATTACACCTGATGTATTAACTCAAATTAGTATTATCTGTGTAATCACCATCACTATTATGCTTATTAAGCAAAAAGATTTTATGCTTTATTGCTTCGACCCTAACCAAGCCAGAATTGTTGGCTTACCTGTCACATTATTGCACTATGGCTTACTATCCATTTTGGCATTAACCATTGTTGCTTCAATGCAGGCCGTTGGGATTATTTTAGTTGTCGCAATGCTTATTTCACCGGGGATCACTGCCTATTTATTAACACGCAGTTTTTCACGCATGATTATGTTAGCAATTATATTTTCTGTCGCATCTAGTGTTATAGGAACATTTATTAGTTTCCATATTGATGGAGCAACAGGTCCTTGTATTGTGCTAACGCAAGCTGTGTTCTTTATTATTGCGCTACTCTCTAATCAGATAAGTTTGGCAAAAATAAAGCGACAAACAAAACCCGCTAGCGCCTGAGCATCTTCTTTATCTTCGCAAAAACGGGATAATCATCCCGTTTTTTAGCTTTATACTTTATTGATTTAATTAAAGTGTTATTGTCATAGTATAAACATCGCTCGTTACTATTTTATTTGGGTCTACTAAGTAAACAACTTTGCGAGGTGTAAGTATGTGGCAGAATATAGGTCGTTTACTGGAATCAAACTTAGGATTTTCAGCAAAGATAAACGAAAAAATTCACCTTTCTAGTGGTGATATTCATCATACATGGAAAATTTATTATGGTGATACGCCTGTTTTTGTGAAATCTAATTTGCGTGAATTTCTGCCTAACTTTAAAAATGAGGCAGAACAACTCGAAATGCTGGCAAAAAGCCAAACAATTCGAACTCCCCGAGTTCTTGGTATCGGTAATAGTAAAGATGCCAGCTTTCTACTCCTTGAATTTTTGCCTATTCAACCATTTACACCTCATAGCGCCTACTGTTTTGGACAACAACTAGCAAGACTACATCAGTGGGAAGAACAACCTAGTTATGGCTTTGATTTCGATACCCAAATCGATACAACCCCTCAACTCAATAGCTGGGAAAAACGCTGGAATCACTTTTATTCTGAAAAACGTATTGGTTTTCAGCTACAACTAGCTTCTGAGAAAGGTATGGTTTTTGGAGATATCGATGAGGTCACTCAAATTATCACTCATCGCCTTGCTGATCATAATCCACAACCCTCTTTGCTTCACGGCAATCTATGGCCTAAAAACTGTGCTGCAATTGGTCAATCAGAAGGTACCGTGTTCGATCCAGCTTGTTATTGGGGTGATCGAGAGTGTGATATCGCAATGTTACCGCTTTGTACTGCAGTACCTGCAAATATTTTCGACGGTTATCAAAGTGTTTGGCCACTATCCGATAAGTTTTTATCTCGTCAGCCTATTTACCAACTCTATTTCTTCCTCAACCGTTGTAATTTATTTGGGGGCGAAGAAAATTATTTAGAAGTCAGAAAAATCATTGATGATCTATTAGCAACACCTTAATAGGAATAAAGTGAAATAGTATTGAGATAATAAAAAACTAAAAAATATAACCTCGCCAGATTCAGTGATGCGAGGTTTATTTTTCCTTTCAATTAATATAAGTGAACAGTCCTCGCTCACTTTAAAATAGTGTTACCATCCTAAAAATTTCATTAAGAAATAGCCAATTGCAATGACAATCAGAGGTGATAAATAAAGCACCATAATTTGAGTAAATATAGTATGTCGCGGTAATTTGATATTTTGTTGCAATTCTTCAGCCGTTACACCACTTTTCATTGCGCGTTCAATAATAAGCTGATCTTGTATATTTTCTTTCAAATATTTCACTTGACGATAAATTCGTAATCCTGATGCGCTGAATGCTAATCCTATGAACATAAAAAGAAAAATAACAAAAAAAGTGATATTTTCTTGGCTAAATCCCATTTGTGTATTGGGGATAGGTGAATTTCGCCAGAAAAAACCTAAAAAAGGTGTGTTAAATTGCACCATTTCCGCTAATACACGAAAAAAATCATTAATTACGGCATTTACACCATCACCACTTGGGCGTTGAATTGCAGCTAATCCTATCAATGATACAGCTGTCGAAATAAAGGCAGGAATAAAAATAAGCCAGCCAAGTACACGCTTTAAAATGGCATATAATCCCGCATATTGATAACTCATCACATCCTCACTAGTCGAATTCGTCAATATTTATCTGTTTATCGTAGTCTAATTAACGGCTAACACGACAATAAATTAATAGTAGCTATTCTCTCTATTTATTTTACAAAATAAATAAGAAACTGATTAAAAAGATTTTCCCTGTAACTCTTGCTACAATCGCCACTCGACAACATAGACCTTATTTATGGAGAGTAACATGTCTTTTAAATTCCCTATTGAAGCTGCAATATTTGATATGGATGGTTTATTAATCGACTCTGAACCATTTTGGCAGCAAGCAGAACATGAGGTCTTTGCTGAATTAGGCGTCGATCTATCCCTTGCATCGGCAATGCCCGATATGGTTGGGTTAAGAATAAACGAAGTCATTGATTTATGGTATAGAGCATCACCTTGGCAAGGCGTTTCAAAACAAGAAGCAAAACAAAAAATGGTTTCTCGTGTTGTCAAATTAGTTGAAGAAACAAAACCACTATTACCAGGTGTTGAGCATGCCTTAGAACTTTGCAAATCATCAGGGTTAAAAATTGCACTAGCATCAGCATCTCCTGATTTTATGCTTGAGCGTGTCCTGGAGTTGTTTAATATTCGTCATTACTTCTCAGCTGTCGTGTCTGCTGATGAGCTACCACACAGCAAACCACACCCTGAAGTTTATCTAAATGCAGCTAAAGCGCTTAATCTTGACCCTATTCACTGTGTTTCATTAGAAGATTCTCGCAATGGTATGATTGCTTGTAAAGGCGCCAGAATGCGCTCTATCGTTGTCCCTGCAATAGAACAATTTAATGATAAACAATGGGGCTTAGCTGATGTAAAAATTGCGTCACTCAATGAACTAACGCAACTACATTTATTAGGCTAATTTCCATAAATAAAAAGGATATTCTACTTTATAAGATATCCTTTTTATTCTGCTTTTAATAAACATAAGCTCATTAACCTCTTCTCTATTTTTAAGTATTCCTCTTGTATATTTCTTTTGCTTCCTCTCGCCGTGATCTTACTTTTTGGTTCCTTATCCTAAATTCGATCATTTTTAAATCAATCAAATAAAATATTCCTGTTATTGCTTAATATTTAAGACAATTTTTATCTTTTTTGTCTGTTAGTTATCGTCAAAACCTTTTATACTTTAATTACTGTATAAATGAACAGCAAATAAACAGACATGGAATGACAGCAGAAGGACATCTACTTTTTTCTGTGGCGACACTTGTGTTAGCGCAGAAACTTGAAATAACGCCAGCTCTTGCTCATGGTGATTGGTTTCACATGATCCCTGCTGTCTTATTAGGCTCACTTCTACCTGACTTAGACCACCCTGGCTCTATTCTCGGGCGATTATTCCGTATTATCTCACTGCCTCTATCAAAACTCTGTGGTCATCGAGGTTTTACGCATAGTTTACTTGCGTTTTGTGGTTTAGCTATTTTATGGGAAACACAAGTTTCACCACAGTGGGATATTTCCGCCGATATCTTTCATGCCCTTTTATTCGGTTATCTTAGCCACCTTATTGCAGATATGTTAACTCCCGCTGGCGTTCCTTTCCTGTGGCCTTTAAAAATACGCTTTGCATTACCCATTTTAGGCAAAAAGAACAATAAAAAAGGCGAGAGATTTATCTCTGTTTTGATCCTTGTTGGCGCACTTTTTTTACCTCCTCACCTTACTGTTACCCTGCCTTCACAAATCAATAACTGGTTACAGATGTACCACGATAAGCGTACTAATTTTTAACACAGCCTGACAAAAACCTACGTTTCTCTATTTATTTATAAATTCTTACTTCTTTTTATACCAACTTTCCTTGTTTTTATAACCAAATGATTATATAAAATAATAATTAATTATAAAAAGTTATTAACAGTTCTGTTACCCTATATCGCATTGGTGCTGTTATATCCTTTCTTATTGCCTAAGAACTCATATCGCATACAATCGTCGAAATTATATAAATAAAGATCTCGTTGGAGAGTTAAGATGAATTTTCCGTTAATCATTAACGTACTCGTCTTTGTTGTGCTATTACTCATCTTGGCTAAATTAAGTCAACGTCAGTGGAGCCTTTCAAAGAAAGTTCTTGTTGGTTTAGTTTTTGGTGTTGCTTTTGGGCTAGCACTACACGCATTCTATGACTCACACGATCCTATTATTAAAGAATCTATTCTTTGGTTTAATATCGTGGGTAATGGCTATGTACAGCTGTTACAAATGATCATTATGCCATTAGTATTTGCCTCTATTCTTAGTGCCGTAGCTCGATTACACCAAGCATCATCACTAGGAAAAATTAGTGGACTCACTATTGGCACACTATTATTCACCACAGCTATTTCTGCATTAATAGGTATTGTTATTGCTAATTTATTTGGCTTAACAGCAGAAGGCCTAGTACAAGGTGAACAAGAAGCACAGCGCTTAATTGCACTTGAGCAAAATTACATGGGCAAAGTTTCTGACTTAACGATGCCACAGCTTATTTTGTCATTTATTCCTAAAAATCCATTTGCTGATTTAACAGGTGCAAGCTCAACATCAATTATTAGCGTCGTTATCTTTGCTACTTTCTTAGGTATGGCTGCACTGAAACTGCTCAAAGAAGACCAACCTCGTGGTGAGAAAGTTTTAGTTGCAATTGATTGCTTACAATCATGGATCATGAAACTGGTTCGTATTGTTATGATGTTAACACCTTATGGTGTAATGGCGCTGATGACTAAGGTTGTTGCAAGCTCAAATATGCACGACATCATTCAATTAGGAAGCTTTGTTGTTGCCTCCTATGTTGCTATTGGCTTAATGTTTGTGGTTCATGGATTACTAGTCAGCTTTACGGGTTTGAATCCTATTAAATTCTTCAAAAAAGCGGGGCCTTTATTAGCATTCGCATTTACAAGTCGTTCAAGTGCTGCAAGTATTCCATTAAATATTGAAACTCAAATTAAGCGTGTGGGTGTGCCAGAATCTATCGCAAGCTTCTCATCATCTTTTGGTACAACAATTGGTCAAAATGGTTGTGCGGGTATTTACCCTGCGATGTTGGCCGTTATGGTTGCGCCTACAGTGGGAATTAACCCATTAGATCCAATGTGGATTGCCACTTTAGTTGCTATCGTAACCGTCAGCTCTGCAGGTGTTGCGGGCGTTGGTGGTGGTGCTACATTTGCAGCTCTTATCGTTCTGCCTGCAATGGGTTTACCTGTGACATTAGTTGCCCTATTAATCTCTGTAGAGCCATTAATTGATATGGGACGTACCGCATTAAACGTCAGTGGCTCAATGACAGCGGGTACAATCACGAGTCAAATTATGGGACAAACGGATAAAACTGTCTTTAACCAAGATGAAGAAACTGAACTTACAGTAAAATAAACTTTATCTGCCTCTATTAATAAAGTCAGTTCATCATTTGAACTGGCTTTTTTTTGTATCTGTATTAAGTTACATATCTTCTATTTATGTTACCCACCAATATCAATTAAAAACCTATAAACATAACAAGGTAAAATCGTGCAAAAAATTATGCGAATTTTGCGAAAACTCTATAAGTATGAAAACAGTCAGTATGATCCTGAACGCCAAGTTTCATTGTATCAGCTTGATACTCTTTCAGAAAAAGAACGAGTCTTGTTATCAGAAGTCAATTGGCGACCTAATGTTATAGAAAGATTTGCTGATCATTCTGATGTTATTTCAAAATTAAATAGCTTAAAAAATAATCCATCACTCACCCAAAAGCGTTGCTTAGATGGATTTGTGGCTGGTGTGGGTGGCAGCTATCTTAGAGGTCGTTCTGTTTTAGGTGCTTTTCATAAACTACAAAATTTGCCACTACATAATTATGAAGAAAAACCTCAATATGCCTGTTGTTGGATTTGTAGTGATAGAAATCAACAAAAATATATTAATGACAGCTATTTTCAATATTGCCTCTATTACGGTAATTCTTATACGAGCAATCCCACTTATGCTTATTTGAATTTAAAGCACTTACTAACAGCCCCTCCCGTTAGTCCAACGCAGGGAGATAAAGAGATCTTTAAGCAATTACTTCATTTATTACGTAGCGCTCCTGAAGGTGAAACTCCGGGTAAATTTGAAAAACGGTTAAATGAGGCTAAATTAATTTCGGGTGATAGATATACCAAACGAGGTATTTTGCACTCACTTGCCTTAGTGGGGGTTATTCCTAATGCCTATATTCCATTATCTTTAAATAGCTGGGCTAATTTTGGCGATATTACCATTGCAGAAAATCAACTTAATAACACCAAAGGTCGCTCTGATATGGAAATGCCATGGGCAGGCTGGAAAGGCAACCTAAAAATTGATGAAGAAAAAATGGCAACATACTTTGATGAATATTTAAATTAATCCCCCTATTCTTCATACATAGAAAGCGCCCAATACTTTCATATTGAGCGCTTTTATTTGAGTGTTCGCGATTAAACTCTCAACCTTATTTCAGGTACTCACCATTGCGCAGTGCTTCAATACGCTTATCTAATGGTGGGTGAGATAAAAATAACTCACTAAATGACTTATTACGGCCATTAATACAAAAAGCCATCATGCTACTTTCTTCTTGTGGCTCATAGCTCGTTTTCAAACGTTGTAATGCAGCTATCATTTTCTCACGACCAACAAGCTTTGCAGAACCTGCATCCGCATGGAATTCACGATAACGTGAAAACCACATTGTTATAATGCTGGCAAGAATACCGAATACAATTTCCAGAACCATTGAAACCCCCATATAGACCCATGGGTTTCCATTGCTATTTTCACTCTCTTCATCATTAGAGACAAAATTAGCAACAAATTGAGCGATAATACGAGAAATAAAGATAACGAAGGTATTCACAACACCTTGCAGTAAAGTCATGGTTACCATGTCACCATTAGCAACATGGCTAATCTCATGGGCAATAACGGCTTCTGCTTCATCACGACTCATACTGGCTAACAAACCAGTACTGACAGCCACCAGCGAAGCATCACGACGAGCACCTGTTGCAAACGCATTAATATCAGGCGCATCATAAATTGCCACTTGTGGCATTTTGATACCAACTTGTTCAGACTGGCGTCTTACCGTATCTAATAACCAACGTTCTACTTCTGAAGTTGGGTTTTCAATAACTTGGCCACCCACTGAACGTAATGCCATCCATTTGGACATTAATAGTGAGATAAATGCACCACCAAAGCCAAATAAGCCCGCCATGATCATCAAGCCTTGAACACTACGACCTTGTATGCCTGTTAAAGATAAGATGATCCCAAAAACAAACATAACAGCTAAGTTTGTTAACAGGAATAAAGCAATTCTCATCATATTGATATTGTTCCTATTTTATCTAATTATCACATTGCTAAAACTGTCTTATAAATAAGGCTTTTTTAGATTTTATCAAGCCTTTTAACTTATTTAATATTAAAAACGATATAACTTTACATTTTGATAAAAAAATAGTCAGTGAACGCCTAATATTAAGCATCATTTAGAACTTAAGTATAAAGTAAGATTGATAATAGATGATATGAATTTTCTATTTTTTCAAACGGAAGGGATTTATTTAGGAAAGACTGGTATCGTTTAATATTGTGACAACAAGTTTATCATAAAAAGCACCGTAATATGTAGATGCTACCATTTACCGTGCTCGATAGAGCAACTATCTCTGCTTTTTATGCACGACTCACAACATATGCAAGCCGTGCATTTTATACCAGTAATAATGGACTCAATTACCGCTATAAATTACATTTTGAAGCGATATGTGGTTGTCATCGAGCCAGATAATGAATGAGCTCGTTGTGAGTGACCATCATAAAGTTTTGGTGTGGTATAGTCGTTTTCTTGCTGGTGGTGCCAACCGATCCCACCGCTTAAAGAAACAGAAAGATTTGCGGTTGGTTTCCAGTAGCTAAATAAACCAAACTGTCCTTGTTTTAATCTTTCACCAGAATAGCTGAATTCACTATAGTTGGTACGCGCACCAACAGACAGCTCTTTACTAACTCTGTATTCAGCTTCTAATGCGCCCATAACCTCACCATCACGGACATAGTCGATATCTGCGTAAGCTGGTGAGTTAAAACGCCCACGGGTATTACCAATTGGATTACGAGCAAATTGACCAACACCATTAGCTTTTTCTGCATCGGTATATGTCACACCTGTACGTAGTGTCCATGGTGACTCTGGAATGCGCCACTCCAAGGTACCTGCAACGTGCCATGCGTCATGATCAAAGTTACGCTTACCCTTATTAGCATCACTTAATGTACGTTTACCATCACTACCATAATCATGATAATAAAAGACGCCACCCATGGTCACATCTGAAGTTAATTTATATTTTGCTTCTAAACCATGTTGACGAAATACATCATCCGCTTGACCATAGAAATAAAATACTTTTAACGGTTTAGTGTTGTAGTTAATGCCACCGGTAAGAACATGATCGATATTATGTCTAACACCATTACCATCACTGAAATACATTCTGTCGATATTTGGGCTATCACGACGCATTACTTTACCGTCAAGGAACAATAAATCTAAGCTCCAATCACCCATTGCTGTATTAGTCGCATAACCATTATAACTGTTTAATGATAAGCGCTGTGAGTTCGTAAAAATACCGGTATTTTTTAATGTAAACCAACCTGCTTTACCGTTAATTAACACAGGATCTAAATCAAATTTAACTTTTGCGAAACGTTGACCAATTTTGTTATAGCCTTTTGCTTCACCATCATCATTGTATAAAATTGCACGAGAGGCGAAGTCTTTACTTGCGCCTAATTTGATACCACCATAATAAGAAACATCAAATCCTAGAATGCCACCTAAATAACCTGATTTGAAATCAGCTTGGAAGTTTTGCCCCCAAGCATTAGCAACTTGCTTTCTATAACGTTGCTCTTGTTTATCAAAACGGTTTTCAGTTTTCAAATACTTCCACATATTAATTGTAGAAAGCTCAAGTTCTGAATCTGAAATAAATGCACTTTCTTTAATTGAATTTTCCCAATTCGCAGCATTAGCAACGCTTACTGCTAAGAAACAAGGAGACAGCATAAACAATACTAATTTTGTTACTTTCATCTTAATGCAACCTGGTTAATAAATATTTAAATTATGCTGATTTATACTCAGCAAGTTTAATAAAGCACCATTCTTTATTTAGCTAAAAAATAACCTTTGATTAATTTAAAGTTGCACTAACTTCAAGCAATAGAGTCATTTTTTGGCGCAGGAAACGAATATGGATATCTCACCATATTTATATTTACGTATTTTTCTTAATAAAATTCGATAAGAAAATTATAAATCAATTTCCTTTAATCATCATTCCTTACGTAGAGATCCTTAATCTGAAAATATAATATTTTAGTTATGATTATTTCTCTAAAAATACATTTTTGACTCATAGAATAAAAATGAGTCATTATTTAGGTAGTGATTTTAGCTAATGCGTCAATATTCCAAAGTGACGCGAGATCTTCATAATCTGTATGTTATAGTAATTTTTTGTCAATTTAAGAGATCGTTGTCACAATATGTTACATTTATTACAATTCAAGCACCATTAAATGAGATATTAATCACAATTAAAAGTCGCTTTATCTCTTTATTCAACTTATCAAATAAGAAACTCACTTCTTATCTAAAAATTAGCCTAACATTCTCTTTTATAGCTTACAAAATTTACTCAAAATGTATTTCGAATTAAAAATAAAGTGACATAAAGCTAAATTTAACTATCCTTTTATTAAAAAAATTTATATTACTGGTAACTTAATATAGTGAATAACTAAAAATATGAATGCTCCCATCCAAAAACATACTATTGGTTTTCTTAAACAATTTTTAATAGAAAACTTGATAAATATTGATTAGCAATAACAAATTTATATCTTGATTAAAATAAATATAAAAAACCCCAACAATTGGTTATCCAACTATTGGGGCTGATTTTAAGTATCAGTTGTTATAAAAGATAACTTAATTTAATAATTTCTTAGGTTTAAGCACTTTTGAGAGATCAACCGCAATTTTAGCCGTCTCATCTAAATAAGGATCTGGACCTTCATAATCCTTAGGTAAATCATCGAGTGACTTCAATGCTGGTTTACCTTCTAATTTAAAACGCTCATTAATACGATTTAATTTTATGGTTTCTAACTCTTTGTTTTCTTTCTCTCTTTCAGAGAAGTTTAAAACAACAAATTTGTCTTCACCTTTTGCTTTAGCATCGTTATAACGCTGAATATCTGCAAAGATGTATGAAAATTCTCTATCATTTGCAATACGCTTAGTATGTTGTTCAGTTAACGGTACTAACGCCGCCTTTAATTTGTCTGAATATTCAGATAGCTGATAGCTTGCTGGAGAGATACTATCCCAAGGCAACGCGTTATCTTCAAAACTCTCCCCCATTTCAGCACTATCAAAGCTTGGTAACAGCAAATCTGGTGTTACTCCTTTAAGCTGAGTACTACCACCGTTAATTCGATAGAATTTTTGAATAGTATATTGCACTGAACCTAAACCCGGCCAATCAGGACTTAGCATTTGATCGTAGACTCGAGTTAATGGGCGATATTGCTGAACCGTTCCTTTACCGAACGTTTGCTCACCGACAATTAATGCACGTCCGTAGTCTTGCATTGCTGCTGCAAAAATTTCAGAAGCAGAAGCACTAAAGCGATTTACGATAACAACCAGTGGCCCTTTATAATACACGACATCATCTTTATCAAAATCTTGTCGAACACGACCATTGTTATCTCTGACTTGCACAACAGGACCACTTGGAATAAATAATCCTGAAAGTGAAATCGCCTCTGTTAAAGCACCACCACCGTTACCACGCAAATCAATGACTAAAGATGAAACATTATCTTTCGCCACTCTTTGTAACTGCGTTTTTACGTCATTAGTTAAACCAACATAAAAACTTGGAATATCCAAAATTGCGACTTTATCACCGTTAATTACTTTTTCAGTTAGCTTAACAGCTCTGTCTTCTAAACGGATTTGCTCTCTGACTAAAGTAATTGTTCTTGGTTTAGCGCCTTTCTCATCAGAAATAACTTCTAATTTTACTTGGCTACCTTTCGGCCCTTTAATCAAAGCAACGATATCATCAAGTCGCCAACCGACAACATCAACCATCGGTTTATTTTGTTGCCCTACTGCAATAATTTTATCACCCACTTTCAACTCTTTACTTTTTGCAGCCGGCCCCCCGGTTACCATAGAGTTGATCATAGGATAATCATCATCCATCTGTAATACAGCGCCAATTCCTTCTAAGGATAGACTCATTTCAGAATCAAAGGCTTCAGTATTTCTTGGTGATAGATAACTTGTATGAGGGTCGATTTCGCGGGCGAATGCCGACATAATGATTTGGAAAACATCTTCACTTTGGCTTTGCGTTTGACGACGTAGCGCAGCTTTATAACGCTTAGTTAATGTCTCTTTAATTTCGCTATCTGTTTTGTCAGATAATTTCAGCGTTAACCAATCATATTTTACTTTTTCATCCCAAAGTTTATCTAGCTCAGCTTGAGTCTGTGGCCATGGTGCTTTTGTTCTATCTAACTCAAATTTATCTTGACCAGTTAAATCCATGGGTTTATCTAGGCGGTTTAAGGCGTATTGAAAACGTTCAAAACGTCTTTTTTGCGCTAAATTAAAGAGATCATAAAGGGGCTGAAGCTCTCCTTTTTTCAGATATTCACCTACTTTGGTTTTTTCTTTATCAAATTGGGCAATATCTGATGCTAACAATACATTGTGGCTATAATCTAATAAATTAAGATAGCGATTAAAAATTTTTTCAGAAAAGTTCGCATCTAGCGAAAATTGGCGGTAATGGGAACGTTCAAAACGAGAGGTTACTCGCTCGCTCACAGTAGAATGCTGCGGCTCTTGCTTTAATTCGGGTAACTGATCAATAGTTACCATTGCTGGAGTGGCTGGTTTCTCAGCCATTACAACAGAAGTGCCTATTAACGTTAATCCGATAGCAAAAGCCACATTTAGAAGTTTGTTCATGCTCTGGTTGGCCTCCGTATCAGAACTTTAAATGTTCCGTGCGTACATTCATTGCCAAACCGTTAGGCAATTGTACACGTACACCCTCTTTTGCTATCTCTAGCACTGTCGCGTCCATTACGCTACTACCAACGTTAACTTTCAACGATTGACCAACAGTAAGAACTGATGTGTCTTTCACTGGAATTAACTTTTCAGTATTTTTGCGTGGTGGTGCTTTGCGAGGTGCTTGAGTCGCTTTTTGAGGACGAGGCTGTCGTTTTTCACCATCTTTAGGTGGCTGACGACGCGTATTATTTGGCTTTTTCGCTGCCGGACGTTTACTGGTCTCTTTATCACCCTCAGCTTCACGCTTCTTAGCACGTTGCTCTGCTCTCTGAGCTTGAACACGCGCCTTAGCTTCTGCTAATTGTGTACGAGCATGTTCAATATGCTCAGCTTCCAGTTCGCCGCAGTCATTACCATTCAAATCGACACGTTTTGCTCCTTCTTTAACTCCATAAAGGTAGCGCCAACTTGAGGTATACAAGCGTAATGCCGAACGTAACTGTGTTTTGCTCAGTTGAGTTTCATCTTTTAGATCTTCAACAAGATCTTGAAAAATGCCAACTTTCAAAGGGCGAGCTTCACCCTCAGCAATAAAACACTTAGGAAAACGTTCAGCTAAAAAAGCGATGATTTCTTTACTACTATTCAACTTAGGTTGATTTTCCATGAAATTTCCTGATTACAACGGTTTTGCCAACCAGCGCAGGCATGAACAAGCGACATTATAATAGTGTTGCCAACAATTTCTATGGCAAACGCCTGTTAACTTACATAAAATTCACAATATTTTGCTGTATGACAAGTTTTTAAATGCTCGCAGAGCACGTCACACAACGCTTTAAGCCCAATTTCATCTTTTTTATCAAAACGATCAAAAATAGGACTATCAATATCGAGAACGCCGATAATTTGTCCATTTACTTTTAAAGGTAAAACAATTTCAGACTGACTTGCACTGTCACAAGCAATATGTCCACTAAATTGATGAACGTCATCCACTCTTAAAATTCTGTTTTCGGAGTATGCAGTTCCACAAACTCCTTTCCCAAAACCTATTCTGACACAAGCAATTTTGCCTTGAAATGGGCCAAGAACTAATGAATCACCATCATTAAGATAAAATCCAACCCAATTTATCGTATCTAACTTCTCGTAAAGAAGTGCGCTGGTATTAGCAAGTGATGCGATAAGATCATTTTCACCAGACAACAAGGCTGACAAATTATCAGTGAGCTCCTGATAAAAAAGCGATTTTGGCATCATTAAACCTTATTTACGTAACTAAAATAGATAACAAACTCGTAATTTAGCCTATTTTATCTTGGGGTTGAATACTCTATCTTCAAGAATTGGGCAAAAAAACGATAATATCTCCTTAACACCCACAAAAAAAATCAGACATTTTGTATTGTAAAATGAAAGGCATAAATATAATAAAAATGATAACTTGTGAACCATTGAGTATAGGTACTTTTTTTTAACTTAATCAAACGATAACTCTTGAAAAAACCAACTTAGGCGAATTAACGAGCAACATAGTGAACAATATTGCAACAAAGGAAAAGAAATCAATACGCTGTCAAGAGTGTGATCACCTCGTGACACTACCTCTTGCATTAAAGCGTGGGGAGGATGCTTATTGCCCTCGTTGCCAAGCCAAACTCGCATCTTATCGATATTGGTCATTAACTCGTCTACTTATTCTCTCTATTACAATGCTCATTTTGGCATCAATAGCATTTACTCAGCCATTAATTAAAATTCACCTATTAGGTACAATGATAACGGCGAATGTGGTTGATGGCATTCGCATAATGTCAGAGCAAGGTTCTCCTCTTACTGCAACAATGGTCGCCTTTTGTGCTATCGTAGCCCCTCTTAGCCTCCCTATCGCTATTTTATATCTCCATTTAGGAACACGCTTACGCCTTAATCTTCGCCCAGTCTTATTAATGTTAGGAAAATTAAAAGAATGGGTAATGCTAGATGTCTATTTAATTGGGCTTGCTGTTGCAACAATAAAATTAGGCGATTATGCAACCGTCTATATTGGCAATGGTCTAATTGCTTTTGTTTCTTTAATGATACTTAGCTTATTAATGCTAATTAACATTAATATGGACCAGCTTTGGCAACGCTTTTATCCGCAAAAAGAAATAGAAAAAAGTCCTGCAACTTGCCATTCTTGCCATTATCATTTTAAAAGAACACCATCAACACACTGCCCACGTTGTAAATCTTGCTATACCCCAAGACAGCCAATGAGTTTACAAAAAACATGGGCAGCATTAATTTCAGCAATAATTCTGCTAATACCTGCAAATTTATTGCCTATTTCTATTTTCTATTTAAATGGTCAACGTAGTGAAGATACTATTTTTTCAGGTGTACTTTCGTTAGTGAATTCAGGCAATACCCCAATTGCGATTATTGTTTTTATTGCCAGTATTTTTGTACCTTTTTTTAAGATTATAATTATGCTGGGCTTATTATTAAGCATTCATTTTAATTCTAGTATTGATCCCCTACTTCGAATGAAATTATACCGTTTCGTCTCTTGGATAGGGCGATGGTCAATGCTTGATCTCTTTGTGATTGGGCTGATGATGTCATTGATTAATCGAGATCAATTGATGACTTTTACAATGGGGCCAGCGGCTTTTTATTTTGGTACTGCGGTTATTCTTACTATCCTTGCCGTTGAATGGTTGGATAGTCGTTTATTATGGGATACTTATGCAACAAGAAGAAAACGACATTCAGGACACACAAGCCCAAATACGCCGCAAGCGTAAAATTTCGACATTTTGGCTGCTCCCTGTTATCGCCATGTTTATTGCTAGTTGGTTGCTTTTCCAACATTGGCAAGATAAAGGTATACAAATCACGATTGATTTTCAATCTGCTTCAGGGATTGTCT
Organism: Proteus penneri; assembly: GCF_022369495.1. Lineage (NCBI taxonomy): Bacteria > Pseudomonadati > Pseudomonadota > Gammaproteobacteria > Enterobacterales > Morganellaceae > Proteus > Proteus penneri. The sequence continues at coordinate 1,186,105 of NZ_CP059690.1, read as the reverse complement.
CTGGTAGAACACCAATCCGCTATCAAGGCGTTGATGTAGGAATAGTTAAAGATGTCACTCTAAGCGATGACTTACGCAGAGTTATTGTTACAGCTGATGTACGAAAAAACCTTGCCACCGCATTACGGAAAAATACACAATTTTGGCTTGTTACACCTAAAGCGAGCCTATCAGGTGTATCAGGGCTAGATGCTTTAGTAGGTGGTAACTACATCAATATGCTACCCGGTGATGGTGAAAAGCAGTTTAAATTTATTGCTCAAGAAGTTCGCCCTCAAGCAAATATTGATAAAAACCAGCAATTAATTACCTTAACAGCAGATAAACTAGGATCACTCAATGTTGACTCTCAAGTTTATTACCGCCAAGTTCCCGTAGGGAAAGTTTATAGCTACGCAATTCGTCCTGACAACCAAGGCGTTTTTATTGAATTAAGTATTGATAAACAATATGCGCACTTAATTCGTCAAGACAGCCATTTTTGGAATGTATCTGGATTCCAAGGTAATTTTAATTTAAAAAGTGGTGTATCCATTAAAATGGAAAGCGTTTCTGCTTTAATTAACGGTGCGATAGCCTTTGACTCCCCAGAAAACAGTCAACCCGCACAAGAAAACCAGCAGTTTGTTTTACAATCGGCTACCTCTGTTGAGGCGGGTAAAGCAATATATGGTGAAGATGGGTTAATTATTTCTTTAACCAGTGAAGAAAGTTGGGGCGTCGATGCAGGACAACCTATTCTCTTTAGAGGCATAACTATTGGCCAAGTCATACAACGTAATATAAGTGATGATGGTGTTATCTTCGATGCTATTATCGCCCCTGAATATAAACATTATATTTATGAAAACAGCAAGTTTGTTGCCAATAGCCGAATAAACGTCAATATGGGTTTAAATGGTATTGATATTCAAGGTGCTTCTCCTCAAGAATGGCTTGAAGGCGGTATTCATCTTATTCAAGGTAACAAAGGTACCCCTAAAGAGCAGTACCGTCTGTATCGCAATGATTTTTTTGCTAAAGCAAGCATCAATGGTAATGAATTACCAGTGACATTAACGTTAAAAGCCTCCAGCCTTCCAGGTATTCAAAAAGGCTCTGTTGTGCTTTACCATCAATTTCAAGTTGGTGAAATCACTGATGTCAGGCCATTAATTGATGAGTTTGATATTGATATTTATATTTCCAAACAATATCGCCACCTTCTTACTGAAAAAAGTGTTTTCTGGACTGAAGGTGCGGCAAAAGTTTCCGTCAATGGTTCAGGATTAACCGTTGAAGCGACACCATTAAATCGAGCCTTAAAAGGGGCTATTAGCTTCGATAACTTTGAAAATATCAATAATAACGCCTCACGTTACAAACTCTATTCATCAGAAACTAGTGCTAGGGCTATTGGTGCTCAAATCACTTTAAAAACTTACGATGCGAGTAAGCTTTCTGAAGGGATGCCTATTCGTTATTTAGGCATTGATATTGGACAAGTCGAATCATTAATTCTTTCACCTGATAGAAAAGCCGTGACTGTTTCAGCAGTACTCTACCCTGATTATGTCAAAACCTTTGCGAGATCAGGCAGTCGCTTCGCTGTTGTTACTCCTGAATTAACAGCATCGGGATTAGATAACTTAGATTCACTTATTCAACCTTATATTAAAGCAGAGCCCGGCAATGGGGGCGTATATCGTAAATTTGAATTACAAACATCCAATATTACAGACTCTCGCTATCTTGATGGATTAAATCTTGTTTTAAATGCTACAGAAGCCGGCTCAGTACAAATTGGTACGCCTATTTATTATCGAGGTCTTGAAGTTGGTGCTGTGACAGGCCTTGAATTAGGAAACATGTCTGATAGAGTCTTAATTCACATTCGAATCAGTAAAAAATATCAATATCTTGTTAGAAATAATACCGAATTCTGGCTTTCCTCTGGATATAACTTTTCCTTTGGTTTAACGGGTGGTGTTATACGAAGTGGAACATTTAAACAATTTATACGTGGAGGCATTACATTTGCAACACCACCTTCCACGCCATTACAATCAAAAGCGAAACAGGAACAGAATTTCATTTTAAATGCTAAAGAGCCTAAAGATTGGAATGAATGGGGAACGGCAATACCTAAACCTTAAAAATTAGATAATTCTACCCTATTTCAGAAGATTTATTTAAAGCGGATCACAAAAAATGATCCGCTTTTTTATTTTCAAAAAAAATTTTGGAAATCAATTCCATTTATACTATGCTTAATTCTGTTTGGTCAAAAAGCATTCTTTGAAATAAATGCCTCTAACAAAACATAACAGAACACAACATCGCTTAAACCGGAGTTTTATTATGAAAAAGATAACGTTGAAAATTGCTTGCTATGAAATTGAAGATATTACTTTAAAACACTCTGTCGATAATCAATTAGCTTATATTCATATACCATGTGATTATGACAAAGAATTTTGCATGCAATTAGATGGATGGGATGAAAACACCAGCATTCCAGCCCAATTGAAAGATCAAAATATTCTGCTTTATCGTCATGCTTATGACAAAGAAAACCACCATTGGATCTTAAAAGTGGCATAAGAGATGCTAAAGCGAAATAAAAAAAGCCAGATAAATCATTTATCTGGCTTAGGGAAATGGCTCATTTTGAGCCGTGCGCTAAAAAGTAAAATGTTGCTTACGGCATAAACAAAAATCGAGAACTCACTCAGACTTTCTCAGACTTTCTCAGACTTTTCTATCTCACAACCTACTGTTAAATATTAGCTAACAATATGTAAAGATCCAGTAAACAACCTAGTAGCACACTATTTTCTACTCAAAAAATCGTTGTTATTTATTTTTATTATTTAAATCAACATGATAAAAATAAAAAATTCTTATCTATATTATCAATCAATTGATTAATTGTTCTCACAAAGCGACTTAATCGCGTTCTGTATCACTTCTACTGATTTTTTCTTTTCAGGTGAATGAGGATCTGGTAGCAAAATAACATCAATTAGCTGCGCTTTTACTTTGCCACTTTCCATTTGTTTCATTGCAATTTCATTAAGAGGATACTGCATCAGTGTTGCTGGATTAATCACAAACCAAGCTCCATCAGCACGACAATTAAGCATCACTTCTTCACGTGTAAATGGCCAATCGTCACCAAATTGAAGCTTACTGACCGTTGAAATAGGTGCCGCCGAGAATGCTTGAAAAGTAAAGAGCATTAACATTCCCGCGAATAAGAAACGTTTCATGTAGATATCTCACTTAAGAAATTAGGTTTTTTAAATTATATCGCAATCTATACAGGTGAGTTAATCGCAAAGATGGCTACGGTAAAAATAACCATTGTTCCAAATAATAGTTCAAGCCAACTATTTACTAGCAGCCATTGAAAGTTATTTTTCTTACGAATATGAGGAACTAAGACATAACGATTGATTACAGCTAAACCAAGCATTAACAACACTAAACTAATTTTAAGCCATAACATGCTTTGGTATTCAGATGATAATTGTACTGCCGGCCATCCAGGAATTAACATAATAGCACTGATAATACCGGTAATTGTCACCAATAAAACAGCAAGATGACCAAAAAGTGAAAACTTCTTCATTGTACCAATGATAGGCTTGATCATCCCATCTGCAAGCTCATCTTTATTCCGTAAAAACTGCAAACAAGCGACAAATGGCCATAGACCACCAAACCAATACGCAGCACTAATAAGATGAACACTTTGATTAACTTTATAGAATACGGCTTCTGATCCTGTAAACATGGCACCATGACCAATTGATGCATGTAAGATCAACATAACTGAAGAAATAATTAATAAAGAAAAGTTGCGAATATAGCGTTGGTGTATAAATAAAATAGCCAATGCAACGGTTGCTAATACCAATTGCCATTGCCAAACTTGACCAAATGAAGTATCTAAGATCGCTCGCCATATTATAATTGACCAGGCATCTTCCCAACCCTCTCCCATAATACCAGATTGCACAATCATCCATAAATAAGTCGTAATAAAGACGATAACTGTGCTAATAGCTAATGCGGGGCGCAAACGAACCTGAATAAGAGGAATGAACTTATCTTTAGCAAGAATGGCAGCCGAGAAGCTCAGTCCGAACATAAACATGACTGCCACGAAATGGGAAAAGCGACATAAAATATAAACGTCTTCAGGTGTCATTATTTTACACTAAATTGATAAGAACCTTTTGTCTTGTGCCCATCAACAGAAACAACGTTCCAATTAACTAAATAATCACCTTCTGATAAATCACTTTCTAAAGGCAATAATAATTTCGTATTGTTAACAGGATCTAAACTCAGCTTTCCTACGGTGATTTCTTTACCATCACTATTAGTGACTTTGATTTTACTAAAGGCTAATTCAATACCTTCAGAGAAGTCTAGCGTGATAACTTTAGGCGCTTGCGCTTGTTCAATCGCAGCACCTTCAGCAGGTAACTGTGATTTTAAGTGTGCATGTGCTAATGCTTGTTGGTATGACATACCAAGGAATAAAACAGCAATAGCCGATAATTTACCCCAAGATGTCTTAAGTGTATTTAATGACATAATAACCTCTTAAATTACAGGTGATTTTTTTATTTATGAAAATATTTTATAGCAATTTTACGTCAAGATCTTTGCTTCTTGATATTAGAAATAAAAGGTTGTGAACTAGCACTCAAAATATATGTTATTTAGAGCAGTTTCTGTTTCAAATATCACCCATTTTTACACTTTGAAAAAATATAATACCCATATTGACAGTCTAAACAGTTCAATACATAACCAAATAAAACTAAAAGTAAAATAATCCCCCTGTATAAATAGCATTCAATAAGTATTTTTTTAGGGGCAAGAACAAACAATATAAGTAAGGAAAAAAATAAAAGATAAGAATCGTAAAGAAGGCAATACAAAAGAATAAAAAACGCCCTGCTATTCATTCACAGCAGAGCGTAATAAGTTATTTAGTAATTTAAGCTATCTAAAAGCTTTACTAATAATTAAACATGTGCAGATGCTGATAATGTGTTCAGATCTTTATCTAATAAGAATAAAGCTTTGCCACTATCACCGACCATTGCTAATTTATCTAGGATTGATTTGAATAATTTTTCTTCTTCATGCTGCTCTGCAACATACCATTGTAAGAAGTTAAATGTTGAATAATCCTGAGTTGTCATTGCAACATGTGCTAATTTATTAATCTCAGATGTAATATGTTTTTCATGTTTGTAAGTTTTATCGAACAACTCAGCTAATGATGAAAACTCAGCAGGTGGAGCTTCAATCGCTCCAAGTAAAGGCATTGCACCTGTATCACTTAAGTAATCAAATAAACGGTGCATATGTTCCATTTCTTCACGAGAGTGAGCTTTTAAAAATTTAGCAGCGCCATCAAATCCTTTATCGTCGCACCAAGCACTCATTTGCAAATACAGATTTGCCGAGTAAAACTCTAAATTTAGCTGTTCATTCAATTTATTGATCATATCTTGATGTAACATATTTTACGTCCTTTGCGATGAAAATTAACATTATGGGTATTATGCACGGTTAAAAATAAAAATATAGCGATTTAGGTGTGATTTATTTATTTTTTCAATTAATTCCTTGTAATAAAAATAAAAACCAATCTCATTTGTAATATGTTTTAAATACTCTTATAAAGCTAAATAACACTTATTATCATTAAGAGTAAACTTGTATTTAACTGTTAAGGTAAATATAGCAACCAATTGAAATATATAAATATTATTTTTAGCTTTGATTTTTTACATTTATTAAACTTTTCTTTATAATCCAAGAAATTCAGATTAACATTAAATAAAAATCATATTTTATCCATGATAAAATATAAAAATAAGCTTTGTCATATATCAATAAGTATATATAAAACAATATCTACAACAATCGTTATTAGAAAAATAAAACATTCATCCATTAGCTATTATTATTCTCTATTTTTTATAATTTCTATTTGATATTGCGACACATTTATTTTTTCAGCCAGCAATTCTTTTTCATTTTTTTCATATAAAAAATACATAACTCTCAAAAAATAAAAATAATTTCAAATTTTGTGCAGTTTTTCGTTTTGACTGATAAGATTAGTAGGTAACTCATATTTGTATGTACAAAAAATTAATATTAAAGCCCTAATCATAATAAAAGGTTAATTAGGAGCCACTATGACAAAAACAGTGTTAGTACCCGTTGATTTTACAGAGCTTGGTTTATTAGACAAGGTTGTGTCTCATCTAAAAGCATTGTCTGTCGCTGACAAATTAAATATTCATTTTTTATCAGTCATCCCAAGTTATGAGTCTTTTGTCGGATTTGCATTCGCAGGACAAGACAGACTAGCAAGTGATAAACAACGGATTGAAATTGCATTATCCACACTAAAAGAAAATTTATCGCACATTGATATTCCAAATAGTACAACTCAATTTTATGTGTCTATAGGTAATCCTCGCGATAAAATTTTAGAAACCGCAAAAAAAATTCAAGCAGAGCTGATTGTCATTGGTTCTCGTAACCCTGGTATGAAAACTTATCTTCTAGGTTCTACCGCATCTTCTGTGGTCAGTTACGCAGAATCATCTGTATTAGTCGTGCGCTAATCGCCCACTTCCATCTTCCATAAGAAATCTGGTATTTTTCATAAGCCAGATTTCTTATTCTTTTCACCATAAAATCAATTTAAAATGGTATTTTATTTTATCGTTATTATCTTTAAGAGTAATGATTAAAAATATATTCTGAAGCAATAAGATAATTATTAAAAAAACAAAATACATTCACTTTAATGCTTTTTATATAAACCAATAAATTCATCATCTCATAATAAATTTATATTGTTCATAATGTTAAATTATGTAAAGATACTTTTTCTATTAAAGCTAATTTTAATCAACAGGGTAAAAGGAATTAAAATGAGTAAAGAAATTTCTGAAAAATGGCAAGAACGTTTTTCATTTTTTGATAAATATGGTTCACCTAAAACACCAGAATTTAAAGCTGCGTATAAAGAGCTTACCTTTGGTAAACGTATTCTTATTGGAATGAATATCTGGGCATTTTTCTTTGGTTTTATTTATTTTCTTATTTTAGGTTTATGGCGCAAAGCATTAACATTATTTGCTATTAATATTGCTATTTTCACAATTATTGGCTTTTTACCTGTAAATAATGGTGTTATCAATGCGGTGGGTATTGCAGTTAACATTTTATGGGCCATAACAGCCAACTATGCCTATTATTTAAAAGAAACTAAAAATGATCAAAGTTGGAACCCATTTGAAGGTGTTCTGTAATAATAAAGGGGGCAATGCCCCTTTTATTTTCTCTTACTCTTTTTTTATTAAAAACACTATATCCCCTACCTCTTATTTGATAGTAATGTTATCTATTGTTCTATTTAAATATTTTTATCTAATTTACAAAAAATATAAATACAATAATGAAATAACATTAAAAGTTCTTTTTTATCCCAAAAGGATACATTGTTAATGCTATAATTCATTAACGCTAATTTGGGGAAAACGTATGTCTGAACATTTTCAAGGAAAATTTGAAGCTGAACTAAAATATCACCTTCAAAATCCACAAAAATTTATTAATGAGTTAAAAAAAGCAGGTGCCACATTATTTACGCCTGAGAATAAAGAAACAGATTGGTATATGGAACATAAAAATACTGAATTTTCAGCTCCAACTATCAGTTTATGTGTAAGAAAAATGCTTCCCGCAGGAATAAATCTTCTTATCGTTAAAGGCCCTGATTTATCGCAATGTGAAGCTGTTCGTATCGAAGATGCAGGAAAAACAGTCTCCATGTTTACGACTCTTGGCTACCATTGTATTCTCAATTATACAAAATCAAGAGAAATTTATTTTCTAGATAAGTTTCATATTACTATTGATAAGTTAGATAAATTAGGCTCATTTGCTGAATTTGCTATCATGACGGACGACCAAAGTAAACTCCCACTCTATATTGACCAACTAAGGCATTTAGCCGCAAATTTTGGCTTTACAGATAAAGATCTTGAGGAAAATAACTATAAAACACTAATGTTAAATACTCTAAAATTATAAATAAATTTATCCTTTCACATTATCATCCTTTAGGGATCACAATAAGATTAATGTAACTTGGTTTTATGTCATTCTCTAGCATCGCTTTAATATCTTGTTTTTATTTTATGTGAAATTTTCGTACATTATTAGGATCATTATTAATGTGATCCTTATTCACAAATGGAAGGGTTATATACCTTTCGTTTATAGCGATTTAATCTACTTTCTTACTTTTCTACTGCTATCTTTTTGTTTTTATCTCATTTATAACGTTAGCCACTCTTATTTGTTCTATTAAATAAACAAAAAATAATTTAATTTATTGCTGTTTAAATCATTATTACTTTTTTATTTTATAAATAGAAACACTGACACTATTTAAATCTAATTGTTTAAAAATAAATGAGTTAATCACATAAAATTAATAATAGATCAACAAGTTAACCACTATCTCCTAAGGAAATATCTTTTATATCATTTTTATTTTTATCTTTAATTTTTAATATTTAAGAAAAATTAATTAAAAATCAAAGCATTACAAAGAGAGAAAATACATTTGATAAATTTATCAATTAGAACAATAAATAATCATAAAGAATATTTATAAAATGCCGATACTATTTTTTAGTATTTGAAAAAATCAAAAGGATATATGGCATTAAATCAAAGAGTGACCTAAAAACATATTTTTATGTATTTTTTAACTCTTTGTTTATGTCAGTTACAGGAAGTAAAAATAAAACTTAAAAAATCAATAGATTACACGGTTATATTTTTATGAAAAAGGAAATAACATTACATGTTTAAGAACTTAAAACAACGTTATTTGCCAAACGTCTCTTTTAATATGTCACGTTTAAAAACAACCACATTAGTTTGGCTTATTACAGGCTCTTTAATCTTACTTCTTGCTCTAGCTTGTGTTTTATTCCTCTCTTCAGTTAATGATTATAAGAGAAATTTAAACACACTAAATAATATCTATCATGAACAATCACTATTAAATAATACTTGGAAAAATTTACTACAAACACGTAATACTTTAAATAGAGCCAGCTCTCGCCACTTATTAATTATAAATAAAATGGCTACAGCCAATACTGACATCTCTTCATTATTACAACAAACTAAAGAAAAACTTCAGCACGTTGAGAATGGATGGAAAAGTTTCAAGAATTTGCCTCATAACGTTAAAGATCAAAGTTATGTGCAACAATTAGAGCAAAAATATACTGAACTTAATGCAGCACTCATTGAATTTTTAGCCTTCCTAGAACAAGGCAAAACATACGAGTATTTAAATCAACCAACACAAACCTATCAAGACAATTTTGAGCAAGCCTATACTACCTATCATCAACAATTAGAAAACTACTACACAGCTTCATTGGATGAAGGTGAGTTTTTGTACCAGAAAATTATTTATAGCTTAATCGTTATTTCAGTTTTAATAGTTATTTTTTCTTTCTTAGTCCAAGTTGTACTACGAAAAAACTTTATTTCACCTTTAAACGTAATAATGAAAAATATCGAAGATATTAGTAATGGAGAATTAACAACCGACGTCACCACAAAAGGTCTATATGAAATAAATATTCTCACTACCAATATTCAAAAAATGCGAGATCAGATAAAACGGATCGTCAATAATATCAATCACAGCTCAGGCCTTATTAATTCAGAATTAAGTGATATTGCTGTTATGAATAATAATCTTGCTATTCGTGTTGAACAACAATCAGCAGCCGTGCTCGAAACTTCTGCAGGAATACGACAATTAAGTGTTACATCAAAACAGCATGCAGAAAATACACAAACATCATGTGAACTAGTCACAAAAACAGATACGATGATCCACCAAAGCAATGAAATGCTCGCTAACGTTGTTGAAAATATGCATGAGGTTGTCACGTTTTCCGAGCAAATTAATGATATTACTTCTACGATCGACAATATCGCCTTTCAAACAAACCTATTGGCTTTAAATGCTGCCGTAGAAGCGGCAAGAGTGGGTGAACACGGAAAAGGTTTTGCTGTTGTTGCTAAAGAAGTAAGAGAATTATCCATTAGCTGTAATTTAGCATCAAAAGAGATAAAGATACTTGTCGCTAATTCAAGTAAAAAAATAAATCAGTGCTTTCAACTAGCTGCTGACGCTAACGACAATATGGTAGATATTTCTAAGCACACTGAAAATATTAATGAAATGATCCACGATATTTCTATTTCTACAAATGAACAAAGTAATGGTATTGCTCAAATTGAAGATGCAATTAATCAATTAGATCAAACCACACAAGCTAACGCAACAATGACCCGAGAATTAGTCAGTTCATTAGATTCATTGCAAACACAGTCAGATAGACTGAAGCAAGAACTGACTGTTTTTCATCAGTAAGTGCTAAGTCAACCCACATCATAAAAGCTATCTTAATCTTAGGATAGCTTTCTTATTACTTATTTAACCCAACATTAAAAATGGCTAAATTCAGGGATCTCTTTTTTACCGTGTGATTTTAGAAAATCTAACACTCTTCTTGGGGTTACATTTAATATGCGCTCTTGTGGAAAGTCTATTTGAGCTAATACTTTTAATACTCGATCAAATTTTCCCAACGAAGAAGCTATGTGTGAGTCAGAGCCTAATGCAATTAATCCTCCCGCATCACGTACTGCTTTCGCAATTTCTATACAGTTTTTCTCACTTCCTACTCTAGAATGAATAAATGATGAATTATTCATTTCTAAAGCAACGTTGTAAGTGGCAGCGGCTTTTGCAACTTCAGCAATTTCTATTGGATATTTTGGATTTCCAGGATGCGTAATCATTTGAACACAACCACTTGCTATTGTTGCAATTAATGCATTTGTATTATCAACTAGCCCTAATGAACCCATGACAGGATCGTGAAAACCAGCAAGCACAATATCTAATTTCTTGCTCATTTTCTCACTACAATCTGTTTCACCTTTAATATTTTTAATATTCGCTTCTATACCGTAAAGAATACCCACACCATCAATAATACGAGGGATCACCGGTAAGTTAGAAAAATGCCATTCATGAGGAGCATCATCCATATCTGGGCCATGATCAGTAATTGCAAATAATTGAATTCCCTGTTTTTTAGCTTGTTGGAAATATTCACTAACTGTACTGTAAGCATGTGTACTAGCAATAGTATGAGCATGTAAATCAACGGGATACATAAACAACTCCTTCCTAAAAACACCTTATGAATATCAATAAGATAGTTTTTCTTAACTATAAGATCTACCTAAAATTAATTATCAATTCCAGTAAAGTATGTAATAACCAACAAACAAGATACTATCTACTTCATTCTTTCTCACATTAGAAAGAAATGAAGATAAATTTTGATAAATATGCTTTAATCTTTAACATACTATTTAATATCAAATAGATAAATTTCACTTTAGTACTATACACAAGAATTTTGAAAGCACATTATATTATGTAATTTCGTTTTAAATCCGACTTTCAACTATATAAAAGGTTATTTATGTTCAACTATCCAGCAATCGCTCATTTTGATGAAGAAAGTGAAACTTACGAAATTACCTACCGTGATTTTGATAATATACACGCTGTTGCTTATACAGAAGATGATATTGAACTAGAAGCCTCTGATATTTTACATGTAGGTCTTGAAGAATTTATTGCGAGTAAATTGCCTATTCCTGCTCCATCTAAAGCGCAATCTGGTGATTTTATTGTCTACTTACCTCTTATCAGCTGTTTAAAAATTGCATTACATAATGCGATGTTAGAAACAAAAACAAAAAAATCCGATCTTGCAAGAAAAATGAATTTAACGAGCGCACAAATAGAACGTTTACTTGAAATTAATCAAACCTCAAAAGTAGATAGCTTGGAGCAAGCACTTTATTTATTAGGTTATGCTATTTCAATCAGCGTTAACAAAGATATTAAACAATAGTAATTAAAAATAAAAATGGCTCTAAATCGATTAGAGCCATTCGTGCTAGATTATTTCACAACAAGTATGCAGGATATTAAAGCCTTTTACTTGCCAAAAACTCTGCATGGTTTGTATAAATAGCAACAATATCTTCACCACGCCCCACTAACCCAGCAACCTGATTTACCATATCTAGATGATCTTCGGCGTAATCATCTTTAACCAATTTACCTAACCGCATACTTGTACGACCTACCAAACCATCATTTTCACGCTCAGTAAAGAATGCATTTAATATTCGCATTGCTGCATGAGTAGGATCCAGTAAATTGCCTTTTTCACCAACAATCGAACCTTGGATATAACTACCAAATGAATAATAGTAGACGCCATTTACAACTTCTTTCCCTTCACCACCACGAACGGCAGGTAATCCTTGTGGGTACTTTTTATTAAACTCAGTTACATTTTCAGTTGTTAATGCTTCCAATGCGGCAACGGCATCTTGTGGGTTACTGCGATTACCTGAAAAGGTAGAGATTATAGTACCAATGGCTTTCATTACTGCATCAGCAATATATTCTGGCACGCTATCCTTACGCACAATACGTCGTACCAAATCTGCAATCTCTGACCCATGGTTTACACCATTAATAGAAGTAACAGAAGCAATACTCTTTGCATGTTTTGCAGCAACATAACGGCAAGCTAATGGACCTTGGCTATGGCCAATTAAATTTACTTTTTTTGCTTTCGTTTCTTTGAGAACTTTTTGCACAAATTCCCAAAGTTGTTCACCACGAACTTCATTTGCGTTAAATGCCGAAAGAGATGCAGTGAAAACTTTATGGCCATTCTTTTCTAAGGCATCCGCAATACCATAAAAATAAGGATAACCGACGACATCATCAAAACCAGATAAACCATGAACTAAAACAATTGGATATGTAGTTGACATATTTTCCATTCCTTGGGCTTAAATTAATTTATTTAATTTGCTAAACATCCTATTAGCAATTTCTAGAACAATATTCAGAGTACAAAATTTAAAACATAATATTTGAAGTGCAAGATTATAGTAAATATCGATTTTTAATGCCTTAATTGTTTTAAGTATTATTAGTATAATCTCTATTTTACGGTTGTAACGCACTATTTTAATTTATTATTTATTATTTATTATTTATTAGTAGCCACTTTAATTAAAAACTAAATCATTTTGAAACTATAAAGAATATTTTCTCTTAAAATGGCTATAAATATAAAAGAGTAACAATTATGGTAATACTTCTTCAGGACGCAAAGTGAGTACTTCATACCCTGTTGCTGTTACTAAAATAGTATGTTCTGATTGAGCAGATAATTTTTTATCTCTTGTCACAACTGTCCAACCATCTTTTTTGGTTTTTATTTTAGCACCGCCTTGATTTATCATTGGCTCAATAGTAAAAGTCATACCTTCTTTTAATTCAACACCTTGTCCTTTAATACCATAATGTAGTACTTGTGGTGCTTCATGCATCTCTCTTCCTATTCCATGCCCACAGTATTCTCTCACTACACTATATCCATGACTCTGCGCAAAACTTTGAATAGCATGACCAATATCGCCTAATGTCGCACCTGGTTTTACTTCCTTAATACCTTCCCACATTGCTTGATACGTTATTTTTGCTAATTTGCGCGCAATAGGGGATGCATCTGGCATAATATACATTTTACTAGAGTCAGCAATAAATCCATTTTTTTCTAGTGTAATATCAACATTAACAATATCTTTGCTTTTAAGGCGTTCATCTGCTTTTGGCACACCATGGCAAACAACTTCATTGATAGATGTATTTAGCACATACTCATAACCATATTGACCTTTACTTGCTGGTCTCGATTGGAGTTCATTGACAATAAAATCATCAACTTTATCGTTAATCTCTAGTGTAGAAACACCAGGTACAATAAAATCATCAAGCATTGTAAAAACTTTTGCCAATAAACGTCCTGACTCACGCATTAATTCAATTTCGTCAGCTGTTTTAATCGTTATTTTTTCCACTCTTCTTCCCTCTTTATTCTACTTCTTGCTTGATGGCTTCTTTTTCTAGCATTTCATTGATAATCATTGGAAACGTTTTATCTGGATTTAATTCTGCTTGAATGCCAATTTTTATCCAAAACTCGGCTTGAGCATTAACAGAGCGTGACATCACATTACTTGCTTTTCGCAAGTACTCATGTAACTCATCAGAAATTTTTACAATACCCACACCAATCCTTATATACAGATCATAATAAAACATATGCGTTCTATAATAAAATCAAATTCTTCTTCTTTCAATTGCTATTCGATACCATCATAGGCATAAAATGCCTAAATTAAGAAAAAAGGAGAAACAGGAAAAAATAGAACCCAAAATGATAATATTGTCTTTTTTATTTCCATATAATTAATTATCTATGCTCATAAGTTCATAATATTTGACTTCAAACTATCGGTTCTTATCAAAATAAAAGTTACTTAAAATTTATATTAGCATTTAATGCTAGCACACTTTTTCTAATTCCCTTTTTAAGTATACTTAATCTCTAACAACTCCATCTTAACGCCTTCTATACATCATCACCATTCTCTTAATTAATTATATAAACTTATAGGAGTTATCATGCCTGTAAAATCACATCGTATTATATTAACTGGAGGCCCCGGCTCTGGAAAAACCACACTAATAAATGAACTTGAAAATAGAGGTTATCTTTGTTCTTTAGAAGCAGGAAGAGCCATCATTCAAGACCAAATTGTAATTGAAGGAAATGCATTACCATGGGAAGATCCGAACGCTTTTGCACAAGCAATGTTAATTTGGGAGTTACGGTCATGGCATGAAGCAAACAACAATAAAAGGCTTTATTTCTATGATAGAGGCCTCCCAGATATTGCAGGGTATTTACTACTATGTGGTTTAGCTATCCCAAAACACCTTAATAAGGCAATTAACTTATTTCGTTATTCCACAAATGTGTTTATAGCACCACCATGGGCCGAAATTTATACTCAAGATCAAGAAAGAAAACAAACAAAAAAAGAAGCAGAAGAAACCTATTTAGCTATGATAGCTGTTTATAAAAGATATAATTATAATTTAATAGAGCTACCTAAAATAGGTATAACTGATAGAGCTAATTTTATTATTAATAAAATATAATTTATCTCGATGTACTTTGGAAAGGTGAATTTTGACATAGTACATAACTAATTAATCATTTTTAGATCCTAGGTAGTAAAAAGGCTACATCAGTAGCCTTTTCTTTATAAATAAATTGTGTAATTTATATGATTTCTTAATCAAGAATAAATTATTTTTACTACTTACTCTTCTTTTGGTGGATTTTTGAGGATCTGATGAATTTTTTCTTTCAGTTTCAATTTTTGTTTTTTTAGCTCAACAACTTCTTCACCATAACCTCTTCTATCTTTATGCTCTAATCTAACAATTCTATGGTCAAGTTCGTTATGTTGTTCAAATAGAGCACGAAAATCAGGATCAGTCTGACGAAGTTTTGAAATTAAATCACGATATTCTGGAAACATAAAAAGTTACCTTCCTTATTAATTGTGAATTAAATACTCTTATAATATTTACTCAAACTGATTAGGCTGTCATTGGCTTTATGTTAAAAATAAGACCAACATCAATTAATATTTTTATTTTTTGAAATAACTCATTATTCTTATATTTTACATTTTTAAACATAGTTATAAAATTCAACGCATAAAAGCACATAAAAAATATAAATATAACTAAGCTAAAAATTATAACATAATGAAAAACACGTGTTTATTTATCTCTTCAAGCCAAACATCATCATATCCGTCTCTATTAATAATAAAATGATATCCCTCTGTTAAATAAAGATAATTTATTACTTCAAGTAGCCATTTTTCCAGATATTCCTCACAATAGGAAAATCAACTTATCGTTATCTACTAAGTATTGCCAAAAGAGAACATAGAGCCATCTATTCACATAGCAAAAAAATAAAAATAAGTAAATCCACGTAACATCATATGCCCACAGGGAATGAAAAAACATCAATTTGCCTTAAAACTAGACAAGATAAAGCATAAAAACACTTTTTTACTAAAAAAAGCATTTATTGTTAATTTATAAAATGAAAATTCACTACATTTATATTGATCTCTAATAGTTTTTTATACCCATCTATTCGAGTCACTAAGCCCAATGCCGCCACATTGGGCTTTTTTATTAGCAATGTTTATTAATATCATGCCTCATTATAACTAGCTTATATCTCTTTCACTTTACTCTAATACTTTTTTAAACAATTAAATCATTTGATTTTATGTAGCTTAATCAATATCAACTACTGCATTAAGCAATTTTTTGATTTCATTTATATATCTTACTCTCTCTTTTTTAAGATATAAGAATATAATAAATAACTGACAGTAACAGTACAACTTTCGTCATCTAAATAACAATATTTAGATAGTAATCCTACAAAAATAAAAACAGATAAAACGATAAACTCCAGCAACAAAAACCATAAAATAGCAATGCCGACTCAATTCCCTCTTGTCGGCATTAGTAATTATTTATTAGATAAAATATCTTGCTCTTGTAATTTAGAAAGAGCTAATTCTTTCATCCAATCTGCAAGTAATGGTACTGTTTTTATTGAATCCAATAAAGCACGTTCTTTTTTTGTTAAACGAATAACAATAACTTCTGTTTTCATTGTAGACATAATATTTCCCCATTTGTAAAAAAGAAAATATTGACACAAAATAGTAACAGAACGGTCTGACTTACACGGTTTTACAAAATGATCATTTAACGATGACTAGCAATACATTATGTGTGGTATTTATTTAACTTGGCTTAATCATTCTATTTTTTATGTAAACGCTTTATTTAAGATTGCTCATCTTCATAATGAGATCCATACAAATATAAATAAAGGTAAAAAAGTTAAAAGAAATTGCTAATATGCTGAAAAATATTACGTTAAGTCGTTGCGTGACCAGCAAATATGATCTATGACGATAGAATGGAAACACCAACGAAACCAGCACCAACATCAAATCACACTAGATATTTAATCAATGTCCGCAACCAATCTGCTCCGGAAGCAGAAAGTCCTTTCTCGTAAGAAAAAAGGAAGTCTCAACAGGCCTAAAGCTCTGAAGGTTGCTAAACTCACAAGACTATGTGTTATAGATTATAAATCTCAGCCACTGTATCAAATATATTTAATTCGTTATATTTTAATCAAAAACATTATTAATGATTGAAGTCACTATTGCTGTGCTTAATGCAATTAACACCAAATCATTTCCGACAATACGCTATTCATAGCCAGGATAGTAAGGCAATTGGTTAAGCATTTTTTCAGGAACCATTTTCTTCGCAATACCAGGCGGCAATGGTTTTCCTCTTACTAAATTTTTAGCAATACCAGGTGGTAACGATGAGTATCCAGTAAATCCACCATTTAGCGCAATTGCTCTAGCCTCATTATAAGATAACGAAATTGAGAAAGATGTTTCATTATCAAAGTGGTTATTTTGTGATTTATTATGCCATTTATTTGGTTTTTCTCCTTGATATCCTTTATTTTGACCTCTTCCGTGCCCATTATTTGGATCAGCATAAGAAGAGACTGATATCACCGACAATCCTATAATTATCAATAACAAGTTACTTATTCTAGAAAGAATTCTCATATCTATGACCTCAAAAATTAATTTTTACAGAGTATCCTTCAAGCTACACAACTACCATAAGTAATACTCCTAGAAAAAAAATAATTGACAATATAATGGGTGTTGATTCCGTAGTCAGCGCAGACAAAAAAGTCTCACTAAATAACTTATTATAATAAGTAATTGATTTAATTAAACTTGATTGCTCTACACTACCAGAACTTTTAAGCGATATATTCTGCTGTTAGATTATTCCAAGCATGTTGAATGAGTAATAAACTGATTCACAACACTTAAGATAAAATATATTGATATTTTTATATTACAAAAAATCTTTATTACGATATAGCTATTGAGTTTTTATTTTATTTTGTTTATTAATAATGTCATTAACGCCGTAGAGTTATAGGTTCTAAGTTATTTATTTAGTTAACAGTTTTGCCAAGCTCAAATTGCAACGTAAATTTCTCTTGAGAATACAATAAAGGCCACCAAAGTGACCTTTATAAAAATGCCAAATAATTTTCACCAAAACTCGTGATTATTAGCTAGCTTTGCAACCACTTAATACTGGTTTATCTTTTCCTTCAACTAAATCGGCATTAGCACCTTTAGTATAAAGCTTATAGGTGTAATTTTTATTTATTGCCTCATAGTTTGCTCCTGAAGCCATTTTCATAATCTTCATTGGTATCATTTCGTTCATTTGATTAATAATTGCATAGCTATCCTTTTCCGTATTTATATAAATAACTTCCATTGTTTGATTGTTTTCACATGTATAAGATACTTTCGTTATATCATCTGCATTATCTGCCATAGCAAAACCTGCAGATAAAAAGCTAACCGTAAAAGCAATACTTTTTAATAATAGTTTCATATAATCTCCTAATACTATTTGACACACACTTCTAATACATCACTAACTAATTCCTTATAGTTAATCGAATCCTATATTATTTTCTATGAGATTTATCTAATTATAAAAAGGTAACATTGACTTATTGAATAATAAGGAGCTTATTTTAATCTTTTCTTAATTTATTATTAGAGATATAAACATGATTAGGTAAGCATTCAAAACATTAGCTTTCGAAATGAAAGTTAGCTCTGAATTAAGGCATATTGTACAAAATCACAAAAAACTAGGAGTTCCTCAAAAATATTATGACAAATATAATTTTTTAAGAAAAAGCGAAGTTCGCCTAATAAATAGAGTAAAAAGCCATTCTCACTTAAAGATTTGTAACATTTTATCTATACCCAATATAATGAGCTTTGAACACATAAAAAACTTCCGTTAAGAGGCCTTTATTAATTTAACAAGGACAGTAGTTAGCTTTTCAAATTCAGCTTTTTCATTGTGAATATCGATGTTACGTTTCGGGGTAGCGACTCAAATATTATCTATATCATAAACCGCTCTACCTTGACTAATAAATTTATTTCAAATAAGTGTATCAATACAGTACAATAAAGTAATTTCTATATAGGGCGCTCATATGAAACAACAAATTAAGCCTGAGTCAAATAATATGGCCCAACCATATTGGCCTACCTTGAAACTCATATTGAGTTCTTTTATTGTTTTTAATTTCTACTTAAATTTAGCTGATAAAAACAAGATCTTACTTCTTATTGATATTTTTAACTTAACACTAATTCCTATGTTTGTATTTATAGTTGCATTTGTAACGAAAAATATCACGTGGAAGTCTTTAAAGCTTAGTTTACTTTCATCTATTATCATTTACTTAACATTTCAAACAGTTGATGCAATCCCACTATACTTCTCAGGCGAATTAAGTTTAAATACTTATATCTTTGAACCTCAAAATGGAGTATGGTTTTTTTTAGCTACACCTGTTTGGCAAACTTTTTTTTTATTATTACCAAAAAAATTAAAATCTAATAAATTAATATTATTTTCTATTTTGATAGCATCATTGGTGCTTTCTTATTTAGCCAAAAATTATTTAATTAATTCATCCCAATTCTTCTCTATTATTATATATTTCCCATTCTTTATAATGGCTTATTTTATTAATAATGAAAATATATCCTCATTAAGAAAAAAACCTTTTTTGATAATTGTAATCACTACAACTTTAGCTATAGCTACACTCTATCATGAGGACAGTATCAATAGCGTAATTATAAACTTTACTAAAACTGATTTTTTATCATCTTTTTTTGTTATGTATATTTTAAAGTTCTTGATAAGTGTTGTTTTAGGTTCCAGTATAATTTATTTCGCTTTATCAACTGATAAATATGCTAGAGTATCAAACAATGCTTTAGGTGTTTATTTAATCCATCCTATTATTTGTTTTATTTTCTTACAAATATTAACTTATTTCCATGTGGAATATACTTTTTTAGTCATAATATTACTAACACTATCAACGATTAGCCTCTCTCTTTTATTAGCTTTTAACTCAACTATTCACTGGTTTATTGAGCCTAAATTAAACTTTAACAAGTCGCCACATTAAAACTGCTTAAAAATCATAAGTAACGGTCTTAGCAGCAATTGCCTCTCCATATCTTTAATGATTAAATCGGTAACTTCTGTGCAAACCATAAAAGACTTGGTGTTTTTCAAAAGCATTATGACAGATATGATTTTTTAAGAAAAAATGGGGATCACTTAATGTGTGGAGTGAAACACTTTTGTTACTAGAAGATGAGCAACACTTTATCTACATTCTTGAACTCTAAAATATGCTTAACATCTTCTTTTGTAGTGTTTTCTACATTAAAAATTTGTTTAACAAATGATAAAAATTCAGCTTCCGTATAATCACTAATATTTTGCTTTTGACTCATTATTATTTCTCTCTATGAATATCAATGAGCCGCTTAGGATTGCTCAGAACCTGCATAAAGTCACCGTTTACGGACACTGCAATAGCTTTTTAAGCCCGAGCATGTTAACGCCATCCCGATAACAAATCCCCATTCATATTACGAATAGACACCTTCAAGTCATAATTAAATACTACCAAATTAGATAGTATTTAAATTCAGCTATATACCTTTTGTTAAAATATTATGATCCTGCTACTATCAAATCCATATGATGTTGCAAAATTAATATATTCATTCAACAAATTTGATGGCATGGTCGGTGTACGTGATAAAATCCATAAATAATCTTTATCTGGCCCTACAACCAAAGAATATTGATAATACTTATCCAATTTGATGATATTATATCCACCATAGAATGGACCAAAAAATGATACTTTTAATGCACCTTTATTAGATGAATCAACAAAATAAGCCTTACCGATACTTTCTTTCCAGCGATGTTTATTTTGACTCCAACCTCGATTAATAACCTTAACACCACCATCATTTCGTAATGAATAATTTGCGGTAACTTTCGTTAAGCCTTTTTCAAAACGATTATCTATTCTAGCGACCTCATACCACAGCCCAAGATAACGTGATAGATCAAAATTATTAACAGGCTCAATGTCACTCGGAGGAATAACATTACATCCAGTAAGAATCAATGAGCTTAAAAAAGTGACAAAAGAACGTATCATATTTTCCTCCTATCAATAAGTTTATTATAATCCATAACGTAATCTTAAGGATTGGGGATAAGGATGAAAATATCTCTGTTTACTCAAATAATTATCAGGATACTCTGATAGATAATAATTAATTAATGTTAAAGGTGCTAATAAAGGCTGTATTCCTTGACGATATTCTAAAATTAATTGACTTAATGTTTGTCGCTGATTTGGTGTTAAATAACGCTTAAAATACCCCTGTACATGCATAAGAACATTAGTATGATTACGTCGTGTTGCTTGGTGCTGTAATAATGTCATAAATCTATTTCGATATTCATCAAAAAAAGCTTCCAATGAATGCCATTCTTTATTATTAGCAACAAAGCGACCTAACTCTCTATAAAGAGGTTGTGAATGAGCCAATAAGAGCAATTTATATCTTGTATGGAAATCGATTAAAGACTGACGAGTAAATGCGTTCATTCTCAATTCATTCAACTCATCCAGTGCAAATACACGTATAACAAAATTTTCTCTTATATGAGGATCATTCAATCGTCCATCTTCTTCTACTGGTAACCAAGGCATCTTTTTTTTCAGATTTTCTGTAAAAATACCCGTCCCTGCCTTCCGATTACCATTACCAATAGGATCGTATACACGAACACGCTCTAATCCACAACTTGGTGATTTTGCACAAACAATATACCCACTAAACTGATTAAATTTCTCTAAATACTCAACAGAATACCGATTCATCTTTTCAGTTAAATCACCTTCACTCCCGTTACTAAATTTTAATGCAATTTCTCCTGAATTTGATTTAACTAATCTTAGTGCGGGTCTTGGTGTAGGTAAACCAATAGCCATCTCAGGACAAGCCGATTGATATTCAAAATAATTAGATAATTCATCTACGGCAAGATGAAAGCACTTATGACCACCATCAAATCTAACATTATTGCCTAATAAACAAGTGCTAATCCCTACAATAATTTTTTTACTAACAAATTTATTTTTGTGAATATCTGTAACAGAGTTAAGCATTCTTACTACCTCATATGAAACATTCATATAATCTGATTATAGTAGATCATAACTGTATTCATATTAGTAAGATTAGATATCAGTGAATTAAAAATTAATTCTTATCGAAAAAAAATGAAACCTATTAATTTATTCCGTCAGTATTGTGGTACGAAAATATAAAAAGAGATAACCGCATTAGATATCGCTGAAATAATCGATTCTGTCAAAGTATTAGGATATTCAAAAATGGCGCACTATTTATCAGCAAGCTAAAAATCCCCCTCCTTACCTGCAATGTGGCATGTTATTGGCCTTAACCACAGGTCAACGGATCGGTGATGATGGATTATTAGAAAAGGTATCTAGCTATGAGAGACGATAAAACAAACCCGAAGGCTTAAGTAGTTCTCCTGATGTTCGCTGTGTCGTTAGTCGGTATGGTCTGCCTGGGAGGTGCCATATTGTAAAATGCGAAAATGACGGAGAGGACTTTATTGAAGGTGAGTGTGTTAAGATTGATTAACTTACTGATTTTTTCTAGATCGTCATTTGGAACAAAAAAGCCTTCGTTAAGAGGCTTTTAAAACGATACGAATAAATATTATATACGTTTGTTCATTACCACTTATCACGATAATCAAAAGCTACCTGATAATCGTATTTATTTAGTTCAATTTTATGTTTGATATATTTCTGTAGGTAAGGAACCCATGCGGAAATAACATCGAAGCTACCTGCATTTATGATATTTTCTGTCGGATTAACAGTCTGTTCAATAACCGTGTCGTCATCTCCCAGATCGACCGAATATTTTAGTTATAGGAGCAGACACACAGCTCTTGTGTAAAGTGATTAGGGTATGATGAGTACTGTGGTCTGCGTATTAGGAAAGGATAATGCAAGTTATAAAATATACTATTATTCAATTAGTTATCTTTTGTTGGTCCCATGCAACGACTATTATGACAACTAGCGAACCCTGCTATCGCTTTATTTGAATATACTCGAGTAAATTTGGGATGAGTCCAAACATTAGGTTGAACATATAACCTAAAGCTTTTACCTGTTGTGTAGTAATAATGTGCTTGCTGAAAAAAGTGCTCATAAGAAGAAGCCCAATCTGACTTATTAGATACAGCACAGGCGATAAATTGACCACCATGATTCATGGCCTTAACACAAAAATACCGACCATCTTCAATTTTGCCCGAATTAAAATCCGTTAACGTAACATTAGAATAATATTCAATATTATGACTTAATGTATCTGTGGCAAATGCCGCTGGTGTTAAGAATAAAAAGGCAAAAAACAGGCTACGCATTAACATATCATTCCTTAAGAAAATAAAGATAAAAGACCTCTAATCCAGAATAATATTTCTTATTATTTTTTATTCTTCGCTATGAACAAAGCTACAGTACCTTGTACATGTATAGAGATGTCATGAAATAAAGAGGAAAGCATTTCTTCCAAAGAGCCTACCGAATCAGAATAATTACAAAAAATACCTTTTTTGTTATAAATAGACATTAATTTTTTACCAAAGAAATTATGTTTAACTCCCTGCCCTAAAATCGTTGCGCCATATAAAACCCCTTTTTCTGTCAGTAAATAGCTTATATTTTCTATTGCTTTTTTCTTATCATCCATTGTTCCTGGTAAGCAATGTAGTAAATAAAACAAGGAGATAGAATTATAAGATCCATTTAATTTATTAGAAAAAGGCTGAAAAACATCATGCTGGAGGCAATTTATTAATTTATCATCAGATAAATACTTTTTAGTATGTTCCAGACTGTGCAAATTAAGATCAGTTAATGAGATTTCTTTTATATAACTTATTGATTTTTTCAAATAAAATCCCGTTCCAACACCAATATCCATATGGCGATCACCGAGATGATTTTTAAAATGTGGAATTAAATATTTATTCGTATCACACTGCCATGCATAGCTATTAGAAATATTAAGCACCCACCAATCATATAGCTTCAATGACACTGGTGTATATACTTTAACTCCATCATGTGTACTTAATGTCATACAATACCTATCATAAAATGACTATTTTATTTTTTATTTATTGTATGAATAGTTGAAAATACCGAATAATAAATCAGGAAATATCTTTAAAATATTATCTACTAACTAAATCACTTTCTTTATTTCCCTTCATTATAAAAATCTTTCATTACTAGAGACTATCAATAATAACAATGACATATGATTTATTATTCTATTTTTCAAGTAAATCTCAGTAACAATCAGCAACCATCACTTACCCTTATGGTCTAAATATGATTAAGTAATAATACTATTAACTAACTTATTCTGGTGATAGTTATGTCTTGCAAACACAAAATTCCTCTTGGAATAAATGTGCTAGATGCTACTCGAACACGAATTGAATGGTTGTTTGATACTTTTGAACAAATCTCTCTCTCCTTTTCTGGAGGTAAAGATTCTACTGTTCTGTTTCATCTTGTTGCTGCAGAAGCAAGAAAGCGGCATCGAAAACTCAATGTCATGTTTCTTGACTGGGAAGTGCAATATTCCGCTACCATTAACCATGTTGCAAAAATGAAATTTTTGTATGAAGACTGTACGGAGCGATTTTACTGGATAGCATTACCTATAACCACGGAAAGCGGTATCTCACAATATGAACCGACTTGGACAGCTTGGGAACCAGGAAAAAAATGGGTAAGGCAACCGCCAGAAGACGCAATAATTGATCCAGACTTTTTCCCTTTTTATCATCCAAATATGATTTTTGAAGACTTCACACCTGCATTTAATCAGTGGATCACGGGAAATCATCGTAGTTCAGTTATTTTATTAGGGATCAGAGCCGATGAATCATTAAATCGCTTTATTGCTATCAATAACAACCAAAAACTACGTTATGCCGATGATATCCCATGGACAACGGCATCACCCGAAGGTTTTTATTATATGGCCTATCCTATTTATGACTGGCATGTAAAAGATATTTGGTCATACATTTCACGTTTTAACCTACCCTATAATTCTATTTATGATCTAATGCACCAAGCTGGGGTTAGTTTAAGTCAAATGCGTATTTGTGAGCCATTTGGCCCTGAACAACGTAAAGGGCTATGGTTATACCATGTTTTAGAACCTGAGACGTGGAGTCTCGCCTGTGAACGAGTGAGTGGTGCTGATGCAGGTATGTTATACACTCACCCTCATAATAAATCAGGTTTTTTTGGGCAACGTAAAATTAGTAAACCAGCCCATCATACATGGAAATCTTACGCCCACTTTTTACTAGCGAGCTTACCGGAACAAACAGCCGAACATTACCGAAATAAAATCGCAGTTTACCTTCATTGGTATGTTGAGCGAGATTACCCAAATGGAATACCCGATGAACAAGATGGTGATACTAGCAGTAAACAAATCCCGTCTTGGCGACGGATCTGTAAAACTATTTTACGTAATGATTTTTGGTGTAGAACATTAGCATTTAGTCCTACTAAATCACACTGTTATGACCGATATTGCAAACGGATACAGGAAAAACGTAAAAATTGGCAGTTGATTTAACAAGAGGTAAATATGACTATTGAAACAGTGTTTTCTTCGCTAAAAGATTATCTACTAAAACTAAATGATGAGCAAAAAATCGAAGCTATCAATAAAATCAAACTATTTGTTCATCAAATTAGTCCATTCAAAAATGAACCTATAGACTGTGTTCTTTGGATAAAGCAAAATCAAGTCATAGCAAATGACTACAATCCTAATGTTATGTCTCCTACAGAAAAGAGATTACTCAAAACCTCATTGATAAAAGACGGTTATACTCAACCCGTTGTTGTAGTATCTGCACCACAAAATAAAACTAAACAATTGCAATGGCAAATCGTTGATGGCTATCATCGTTATTTATTAAGTAAAGAAAACGCCTTAAAAAAACGAATTAATAATTATTTACCAGTCACCATCCTTGATGTTAAAAACAACACAATGTCAGATCAAATAGCAACAACTATTCGTCATAATCGAGCAAGAGGACAACATCAAGTCGCAGCTATGTCAGATATAGTTAGAGATCTATCCCGATTAGGATGGAGCGATAAACGGATTGGTGATGAACTAGGTATGTCACAAGATGAAGTATTACGCTTAAAACAAATCTGTGGGTTAGCTGAATTATTTTCAAAGCGCCTTTTCTCAGAGGCTTGGACAGTAAAATAAGAAATAATTATTTTCTATCTATAAAACTAATCAACTCAAGTTTGAATTAATCCAATTTAAAGCCCTGACAAAAACAATTAAGGCTACACATTATGTGTAGCCTTAATCTTATTCACATTATCTAACTCAATTAGCTTTTATCTTTATTTTCTATCGCTATTGTTTGCCGTTTTTCTTCTTCAGGTAACTCATACTCAATAGCGATGGTCAGAAGCCCACTTGATAAATCGGCTTTTTCTATTTTAACATTTTTACCGAGGTCAAACTGCAACGTAAATTGTCCTTGAGATATGCCCCGGTGGATCCATTTATCATTGTCTTCTTCTGATTTTTCTTCTTTTTTCCCTTCAATCAATAAACGGCTTCCTTTCAATGAAACTGATAAGTCATCTTCTTGATATCCAGGCACACTCACTGTCAGTTCATAATGGTTATCATCAATCTGTTTCAGGTTATAAGTCTGAATTGGTGATGCAATGGGCTTACTGCCTGTTAACTGACTAAACAGGCGATCTATCTGATCAAAACGGTTTGAAAGTAAGTTGTCAGATAATGTTGGGAATAATGAAAAAGGTTTAATGTTAGGCATATAACTCCTCCTTCAGTATTTCGTGAATTATGGGCGGTATCTTATTTACCCAAAATATAAATATGAACTAATAAACATTTTTCAAGCCCTAAAACCTAAATTTTTTATCTTTAATTAATATGGGATTGCAGATAGCAAAAACCCCGCCGAAGCGAGGTTTTATATATTCAACTATTTAATGCTTAACTCATTTGAGCTGTCATCACACTTTTGCAAAAGATACATTTTGCGCCGTGTGGATTGTTCACTGTGACATCAAATTGTGATGTTCTATATTGTGAACCGCAACAACTTGGGCATTTAAAATAGAGGCGAATAGTAATAGCGCCTTTAGAGAGCCACCACGTTGCCTGCTGCGGGGCCTTTCATACCATTTTCCATGGTGAATGAAACTTGTTGGCCTTCAGCTAATGTTTTGAAGCTATCACTTTGGATTGCAGAGAAATGTACGAAGACATCTTTGCTGCCATCAGCTGGAGTAATAAAACCAAAACCTTTACCTTCATCGAACCATTTTACTGTACCAGTCATTGTATTAGACATAGAATTTCCTTTAATTTATTTAATTTGCCATAAGGCATATGTGGTTTGTTTTGTATTTTTACTTATGGGAATTAATTAGAAGGAATTCACAATGAAGAGGTATCGAGGATAACGCTAAACGGGAACAACTTTAAACTTACTAACATAAATAGGTCTGTACTTCCAAACCAGTGACGCTATTAAGCCATAGAAAAATTCAGATAGCAAACTTTATTTTTAGCGGTAAATCACCTGTGTGTACTATCAAAAATAAAAGCTTAATAAAAAAGACCGCCTAGGCGATCTTTAAGAGATTTATAACAGATTAAGGCTGAACTTTCTTATCTACTCAGCATCTTTTTCTTTAGTTAAACAATAACGCAAATTTTGTCTAATCGCTTCAATTGACCAGATCCAAAAAGCGGTTCCGACAAACTCAGAAACTAATGCTTGATAACCTGCTGTCCAAAGCCAGCTAGATAGCCCTAATAATGGTACAACTAAACCATGAGCAAAAACAGAAACACC
Source organism: Proteus penneri (assembly GCF_022369495.1). Lineage (NCBI taxonomy): Bacteria > Pseudomonadati > Pseudomonadota > Gammaproteobacteria > Enterobacterales > Morganellaceae > Proteus > Proteus penneri. The sequence goes on along the minus strand of NZ_CP059690.1, from coordinate 1,157,913 downwards.
AATACCAAAACAAATACCGTGTAATAATTTAACCTTTGGTAAGTATTCAGCAATAACACAATATATCACAGCGATAACTATTGAGAATAATATATGAACACCATTACCGCCCCAATTAATACTATATCCCATCCAATGATAAGTCATAGTATCTATATTTAATCCTAGCTTTTCTAATAAGACAACTGGAGGAGGTGTCGTTTCAAGTGTTCTCGGTGGAATTAGGTCTTCAAAACCAGACTTTACTAAAGCTGAAAAGATACCCGCTATAATACCTACGTATATTGCTATACCAATATGCCTAGAACTTTTTTTCGTTAATTTAAACAAATCAATCATTATATATACTCGCTCTATAAATTGAATATTATGAGTATAGTAGAGATAAGAATACCTGTTTATTATTTTAATTATTAGTTAAACACTACAGATTTATTCTTATAGCATAACAATAAATTTCATCTTAAATATAAACAAATAATCAATGAAAACAAAAAACTCTCAACAAATTTTTTGATTAATAATCATATATCTAAAAATAAAACCCTGCAAAAAGCCAAGCTAATAAGCTAATTGACCTTGATGCCACTCTTATCTCAACCTCATTATTTTTACGTACGTAAAGTTTTTATATGATTTTTTCCACATATCAAACCATCTCTAATGGAACATTTGGCATCTTTAACATATCTTCTATTATTCCTTCTGCCTTTTGTAATTTTTTACCTATATGCCCATCAGAGCAATTGTGCTTGTTAGTAAGTTGCATAAATGTCATTCCGAATAAATAGTAATCAAGCAATAGGTCATGCATATCACTATTCTTTTTATTTAATGCGACAGGTTTAGCTAATGAATGCCGATTTAATGGGCAGATTGATAATTTCTATTCTGTTGCTCAACACTCGGTATATGTCAGCTATTTAGTTGTTCCTGAATATGCTTTAGAAGCCTTACTTCATGATGCCAGTGAAGCTTATGTAAAAGATCTGCCATCATCACTTAAAAAGCTATTACCTGAATATAAGGAAATAGAAAAAAGAATTGATGCTGTTATTCGTCAAAAATATAACTTGCCACCCGTTATATCGGCCGCCGTTCATTTAGCCGACTTAATGATGTTAGCAACCGAAAAACGAGATTTAGAAATTGATAAGAGAAGACAGGCAGTAAGTTAGCCATCCCTCTCTCGCTAAAATGTGAAGCTATCAATCTCTCCTTAAGGGATGTCGTTGCTCAATGTCGTGACGCGGTTGTGAGTAAATACCTCGTGCATTATCGACATACCACCGCACAAGCGAAACGCGGTGAGCAAGTCACGCCAAATACGTTAACCACAACATTTAAAAAAGCGCGAGATAAATGTGGGTTAACTTGGGAAAAAGGTACGGCACCTACTTTCCATGAACAGCGATCTTTATCTGAGCGACTTTATCGAGAACAAGGAATTAATACACAAAAATTATTGGGTCATAAAACACAAAATATGACTGATAAATACCACGATGATAGAGGCAAAGAATGGCAAATTATTGCTGTTTAATTGAACAGTTTTGGGGAAGAGTTTTGGGGATATTTTGGGGAAGAATTTTATAGTACAAAAAATAAACGGGAACTAATAAGCTCCCGTTAACTATTTATCAAATCAACAATTACATATGTTTGATAATCGCGTCACCAAACTCGCTACATTTCAGCAGTTTAGCACCTTCTAACTGACGTTCGAAATCATAAGTGACAGTCTTAGCGGCAATCGCACCTTCCATACCTTTAATGATTAAGTCAGCGGCCTCTGTCCAACCCATGTGGCGTAGCATTACACCCATAATAATTAAGTAACTTATTAAATAAATTATAATTATTTGGGTAGTAATTGGTTTTTTATGTAAGCTTGGTTTGTATGTAACTGGTTGATTTTTAGTTTGGGCTGGAGTGGTTTTGGGGAAGATATTTTACATGATTGAGGGCTTATCAAGCATTCAAACCTATTAGTTATATTAAATAATAAAAATTAATAGCTTAGTTATAAAAAATTACCTTAATAAATTAAGGAGTAGAGCATTATTATCCTTTTTTAATTAAAACCTTCATATTATCAAAATACCTAAATAATTTTTACAATATTTGATTGTATCCAGCTCTACATTTACATATGTGTTGAAAAGCTTTATTCATTCTTCATACATATCCCCTACACTAGGCTAAACCATAAGGTAATACCTACTGAAATTGAACAAAAAATCTTTGATCTACATATTTTCATTAAAAATGATTAGTTAAAACCGTGGATACCTAAAGCATTATAGAATTCATTTAATTTTTTATCGCCATATTCTCGAGAAATCGAACGTGCAAAAAAAATTTTTCCTTTTATGTGCTCCAACATGCCAAATACGCTTTGAAACCTTCTTTCTGATGCATGAAGCTTGGGACCATGCTTTGCCAAAGCATAAATATGTGAATCAATACTTCGTTTAAATTCTTTGGATAATTTTGGTACTTCTGAATTTACATTTAACCCAAGAACTATTTTTCTAGAACCCGGTGGTGATAATTTAATTTTTGTTTTGTTTAACTTGTACCCTTCATTTTTGAGGTAATTAATAAGCCGCCCAACTAACTTGCTGATTAATAGTCTATTAACATCAGTGCTAGAAAAAGAAATGAATATATCATCTGCATATCTCGAGTAAAGCCCACCATAAGATTTTACTAGCAAATTTATTTTTTCATCTAAATTATAAAATGCCATATTTGATAGCATAGGACTTGTTGGTGAGCCCTGTGGTAGCCTTCCGATATAATTAATTCTATCTCGAGGGAAAGGTTCTTTTCTATTTACTTGCGTATGTAATTTCCAGTATTTTTGGTGTACTGTTAACTTATTTGGTTGGTAAGTACAAATTCGTGCAAGAGCAAAAGAAACTATAGGAGAATAGCCAATAGAGGTAAATTGCTTGTAAACATTTACTTCAGAGGTCATATCAAAAAAAGTTTCAATATCTAACTTCAAAAGCCATTTAGATGAACAGTGAATTACTGCACATTTATATATTGATGCTTTTTTATGATATGAATAGCAACAAGGATGTGGAGTTAAATTTTTCAGAACATTGAAATTAATCCAATGTTGTATTTTTTTTAGTTCATCATGCGGCGCACTTATAAATCGACTCCCACCAGATTTTTTAGGGATTGAGTAGTGAGAATAATCACTAACTTTCCTTAAGATTACTTCATTGAGATAACTTTCGTCTGTGGTTATTAACTTACTAAGATGCTGTATGCTATGAATATAAATTAAGCCATGGTCATGAAATTTACTTGATTTTACCATGAGACTTTTTAAAACAGAGGGTTCTCTTTTTGCTTTAACTCCACCGATGAAATAAAGGTGGGAAGGAACAATGGTCATTTGCTACCTTAATGGTTTTGATTTGCACAGCCACTTCAGCGAAAACGAACGAGACCGACGAGTCGGAGAGCTGAAGTGGCACATTGCGGATTAAAGCGAATCATCTTTCGAAGTTAACAATTAACAATCATCAACCTAGAGTATGACTCTCACAGTATGTTACTACTGCCCGATCCTCGTTAAGAGGGTCAATTGTAGACCAATTGACTGACACTAGCTTAATGACCAGAGCCCCATCACCACTTTCGAGGATAATAGAATTCTGGGTTTGTTGCAATAAATTTTAGACCTTTAGATTGAATACCTACTTCAATATTACCTAATTCAGTTAAAGTATATACCCCATTATTTGAATTTACCCATCCCATTTTTTCTAAATTTTTTAATATAAACCTAATTTCATACTGTGGTAAATTCAAAATCCTACTTAACTTTTTTATGTGTAGTGAATTAGCTGATAGATTATTAATGATAAGTTTAATTTTATTAATTTTAGATAGTGATTTCATTTTACTTTCTATTTCATATATATAATCGCTATTTACATACCGACTAGGAAATAAAGCATCCCATTTATTTAATTTAGTTATTCCTTCAATCTTAGATCTATATTTATTTTTACTTCTATATAAAATAGTAGGTATATTGTTGGGTGCTGAGTGTGAAAATATTACTCTGACTGCTGAATTACCATAACCTAATGGGTTTTTTTCTCTTTTATCACAATATGCTTCACATAATTCTTTAATATCACTAAAATTCACTAAATCATATATTGTTGGTGCTGAATATAAGATATTAAGATTAATTCCCTTCTTGTTTTTAATATATTTCTTTACTACATTTTCACCTTGAAGTGTAGACATATATGCTAAAACCTCAATATTTAAGGTTCCAAAAGAAAGCCAACTTTTAATCGTTGGGTGATTGTATAACGTTTCTAAATATATTTTTGTTCTATCCCCAGATCCAATTAAATCATCAACTAAGATTAATTTTTTAATAGATAACTTTTGCATTTCATCGAGAGAGTTTGAAATTATAATTGATTTTCGACCCATTTTAATATTACTTAACGGAAAATTAATCTTATTCTTTCTATTAAGTTGAGTGTATAAATTTGAAATGAATGCTTCACTACCTAAAGGCTGATTTGAAGTTTGTAATTTAGGAGGGATAGTTTTATCAGTTAAATCAAATATCTGTTCATTTTTTTCGAGTTCTCTAATTGGTAATATTGATACTATTTCTTTATTCTCATTTTCTAAAATAGCTTCCTTTAAGTCCATTATTAAAGATGATGATTTGATATACACAAGACTATTCAGAAGAGACTCTGCAATTATTCTGTGAGTTTTAGAAAACTGTTTTAACCAATACTGTACCGACTGCATATTTGAAATCATAGTATCTTCATATTTTATATAATAATTATCATATTTTAAATGTTTGCCGGAAATTAACAAGTACAAAACTCCTAGTATTAGATGCTTCTATTGATTAAAATTTTAATTAATGCCTAAGTAGCCATATCGAATACTTCTGCATCAAAAGACACTCATAATTGTAAGTTGTTTAGACTCTTCTATCACCCACCATACTCCCTCACATCAATATAAAAATACTGCTTTCCTAGTGAGGTTGTTGACATCTGTCCGGCCACTATCATGGAATGTGGGATAATACGGTTACCTCGTCCACAAAGAGTTACTCTAATCATTTTTCCTCCCATCGAATCCATCATACCAATATGCCCAATTGTTGTGATTAATACTGCACAGGGAAAACCGACATTCACGCCATTCCAATTATTTCCTGTGAGTACAAAGTTATTTCCTTCTAATAAATTAAGCGGTCTTTGGCTTGAAGCGTGTGTAATAACACCTTTATGATAAATTTGAATTCCCCATTTTTGAGGATGAAGTGAAATATGATAAGAAGACTTCACAAATACATAGAGCTCATATTCTGCTGAATTACCTTGAATTGTATCGATTAAATTCACACACCACGCATTGTTCTCATAAATCACTTCAGATAATCCACCTAATGATGGATTCGAGGAATTAAGAACTCGAATAAAAATAAGTGGTACTGCGTTATTATTACCTTCGATGACTTTAATTAGTCCTGGCTTAGTTTTTATCTTTTTTAAAAATACGGCTGATTCATAAGGTGTTAATTCTTCGGTAATGCCCTGATTAAAAAATAATGCACCATATTTACTCATTTAATTAGTACCATAATAATTCCATTAATCGATTGACTACCACGTAGAGAATTCCACGAAATTTTATTATTCTCGACTCTAACAGTGAAATAAGATCCTCGATTTCTCGCTACAATATAGGCGGCCAATGACCGCCCTTTAGGAATATTATTATAAGTTTTACTGCCATTTTGAGTGACCGCTATTTGGTCAAAAATAAACGAACGCCCTGTGATTTTTATTGGCTTTCCTTTTTCATATATCTCTATTCCCCACGACATGAGAAATCCTCTACGGCATCAGGAGATACCCATCCTCCCAAGAATTTAAATCCTAATTGAGGTACAGCATGATAAAGAGGCCCTTTAATGGTTTCTCGTTTTTTATCAAACTTCACCAATACAGGTTGTTGATAGTGAAAAGTTTTTATTTGGTAAACACCTTGGCAATCGACTTTTTTATATCCAGAGGTACACCCTGACAATAATAATGCTGTAATTAAAACAATAAACTTCATACGCTACCCTAAATAACCTATTTTTGCCGCTAACTGATTGTTTTCATCGTAAACATAAATAGTATTATTCGTGATCACTAACCGCCCTTTTGTTCCTCCTGAGTTTATATCTAACCGTCCACGAAATACCGCATCATTTAATTCCACATTCCCTGTTGTGGCATCAATATTAAATCCTTTCTTGCCAGCTAAATAATTAGTGGATGTTATCTTTTTACCTACCGATAATTTATCAATGGTTGCCTTACTAAATAACGCATCATTGAAAAAAGCTTGTCCATTTTGGATCACAAAAGGCGTCACCACTTTGCCATTTAATGAAGATATCACCGCAAAGTTTTGGGCATTGACCAGAAATTGACTATTTCCTTGTGCATTAAAGCCTAAGCCAATGCCAGTAATGACTTTATTCCCTTTGCTATCCTGCTGGACTTTCATTGCCCATGATGCCGAAATTTTGCCATTTATGTCTGTGACCACTTTCGAAGTTTGTTCGATTTTGGCTGAACTTGTACCCACTTGGCTTTCTAAGCGAGTGACCTGCTGGGCGGTCGAGGTCACTTTACCTGAAACCTCGGTCACTTTAGTTTCAAGTTGGCTTACCGCATTCGCCGTTGCGTTGGCTTTCTGTTCACTCGATTTAGGCACATCATTCGCCACAAACCCTTTCGGCGCTACCGATTGTTTGTTATTGGTGTAAGTGCTGGTGATAATTTGATGGTTAACACTTTTGTGTTTAGTTAACTGATATTTTGCCCCTCCCCGCAAATAAATATATTCCACAGAACCATTTATTAATTGAGCTGGCCCCATCACCGGAGATTGATTTGTCCATCGCCAATCAAAATTATCAATGATACGGTTTTCAGACTGAGTTCCCCATCCAGAACCACTCACTTGCCACTCCACAATCATGGCAAAGCCTTTGGTGCTGTGAGTGGCATAGCTAGGTTTATTATCTGAATATTGCCCTAAGGTTCTAAAAACCTTAAAGGCATAACGTCGAGAGGTCACTAAAGGCAAAATCACCGGATAATAGGTGTTTTCATTGAGTTTTGATAAATCTAAATCCACCACCACAGACTCCGTTAAATCGGCTTTCACTTTCTCTAATTTGCTGGATAACGTTTGCACCTGAGAGGTTGCGGATGTCACTTTGCCATCAATATTAGATACTCGCGTATTTAACGCATTTACCGCACTACTATCAGCTTTCCCCTTAAGATTTGAATTGAGCGTTGAAATCTCTTGCGTTTGTGCTTGCTGTTTCGAGGTGAGGGTTTCTAGTGATTTATTAATCGCGGAAACATTCCCATTCATCCGTGTTTCCAATGACTGTCTGGCTTTGGCTTCCGCTTGGTCGCCGGTAACACGCGCTTGCTTCTCGGCGGAGATAAGTCCTGCGGTGACTTTCGATAAATCATTGCCGGTATAATCACCACGAAGTTGTGTCGCTAAAGATTGGCGTTGTTGTGCCTCCGCTTTATCAGCTTCAGCGCGAGCTTGTTGCTCTTGGTTAATTACCGCTCCTCGTGCAACTTGCTCCGCTAAAATCGCATCATGGTTTGCTTTCACTTGCGTGTTTAACTCAACAATAGCTGATTGGTCAGCTTTGCTGTTAATTTCACCCAATAGGTCTTGTGTGAGTTGATCTCGACTAATTTGCCCCGCTAATTCTTCAAGAATTAAATCGGTTTGAGAAGAGCAAACACCAGAAGCTTCCACAAAAGGTGATTTACCATAGCTGTTGATTGTTCGAACATAAAAATAATACGTATGCCCTGCTTGTAAATTCTCTTGCGTCCAGAAATTCCCTTGGCCAACTTTGTTTGTTTTGGTGATCACTTCATTTTCAGAAAGATTAGCGAGTTTTTCCTCACTCAACCAAAACTCAAAGGTATAACAAAAGACAGCACTATCACCTTGTTTCGGTGCAACGGTCAGATTAAATAAGCCAGAAGTAACATCAATGTGCTCAGGAGGCGGTGGGGCTTGAATGGCAAAATCACTGATAGCGGGTGCCGACATTGCCCCCGCCATATTCGTCGCTCTAACTTCAACACGATAAGTCCCTCGTGCTAATCCGTTAATATCAACACGCTCAGCCGGCACCTGAATAGATTGAATAACATTGCCTTCTTGGAGAATAGTAACGGTGTTATAGCGCACATCAGACGCCACATTCTGCCAAGAAAGTGTACCTTGTACGATGTCACTGACTGCAAGTGGAACAAAGGTAAGATTAATAGGTGAAGCAACGCCACCAGCGGGTAAACTCACAAATGGCGGACGCTCAAACGGTTTACCAATCACATCTTCATATAAATAGGCACCATCCTCTTCCAACGTTAAAGCCACACCCTCTAAAGCATGAAAAGACCATTCGGCAATACGAAATTCCAGCCCACTAATCCCCAAAGCCGGTAATTCTAAAAGCACAACTTCACCAGGACGATAAGCATAGCCGTCTAAGTTCATGGTCAATTGAACTCGTCTTCCTGCTTTCTTTTTACGAAGATATTGACGAGCTAATCGTTGGGCTTGATAAGGGCTGGTGACAAAACGATAGTCAATATTCTCTCGAATTTCTAAACCATCGTCTTTCACCCATTCGTCCACAATCACAGGCGTGAAGTCGGTTTTTGTGTACAACTGTTCGGCATCAATAAACGTGCCATACACCGCATTCGTGGCGTCTTTTAAACCTGTTTCAGGGGTACAAGTGACGGTGCCAATCAATTGTGATTCAGAGATGGTTTTTATTGCAGGCCCATAATAAGCGCCGATTTGAATACCGTGTTTTCCTGCGGTAAATGTCGGTTCCGCGTTAATACATTTGTGCATTGCTTCCAAGACACTGGATGGACTCTCATTTAAGTCATAGGCACCATTAAGGGTATATCGCGACTCAAATCCGCCTTCTGGCAGACTCACTTTTTCATCACATAAATCGGCTGCCTGTTTAAAGCTGTCAAAATCAATATCTGTATCAGGTACTTTTAAATAATGGCGGTAATAATCTAAAACCACTAAGGCCCCATTATTACTCCATGCAGTTTGCCCAGAGCGAGGATCAAACAGATGTTTTCCCCAAACTTCACATTTCACATTGGGTAATCCATAAGGGAATTTTTCTTGGTCAAACGTGAGTGTCACACGTAACCACGCCAGACCTCGACCAATCATATCCTCTTTCCATGACGGGCAATTTTTAAGCATAAAGGGATCGACATTTTTCCTATCGTTATGTAATTCCCATGACGCTTTATCACCAAACGTCTCAATGAGATCATCACCCAACCAAATCTTCCCGATTTTCTCTATGGGGTGCCCTGCCAGCGCCAATGCCAGTGTGGTTTTTTCATTTTCATCTTGTTCGCCAGTTTCTTCCTCTGCAAAGAAAAGCAAACCCGATATCACTGTTTTTCCGACTATCACGGTTTCAGGGGCAGACGATGAACGTAACATCTGTTTGCGTTCACCGGTATCTCGATAATTCATGGAAGGCAGTTTAGGCTTAAAGATAAGCGAACCCGCGACTTGAACCGCAACGCCTGCTGCCATCAGCGCCATCCCCATCGCCGAGGTAACACCTCCGGTAAATAGCCCCGCAATCATTAAGCCTGCGCCCACGACTTTTGAAATTAATCCACCACTCCCACCCATTATTCCACTCTCCACGCTTTGATTGGCTTAATCTGCACTGGCTTCACACCTTGTGGGGTTACTCCCCAATAATGCCCCGCCCAAACCACGGCTAAACTGTCACCGTCCTCACCTTTAAACAATACGAGGTCGCCACGCTGAACGCGCTCAATCTCAATGGATTTGAAATAGCGTGATACGGCTTTCTCTAATGTGCCAAATTTAGATTTGATCAGGTTGAAGGCTTCGGCTTTGGTTTTATAGTGATTGAGATAAGGCTTTATTGGCGAGAAACCGCATTGTGCGTAAATACATTCTGAGGCAAAAATACAACAATCAAATTCACCCCATGAAAAAGGGCGACTCATCGCCGCCCTTATGGTTTCAGGTAATTTAAGTGTCCAGTTGGGTTGTTTCATGTACTGACCTTAAATAGCAAAAAACCTCAATTAAGAGGCATGGTGAAATTCAGGCAATAAAAAACCCACCGAAGTGGGTTAGTTTCAATTGCGTAATATCAGATATTTTTTAATTTGATTACACCACAACATAGTTTACCGAAATCAGGATTACATAATTCTACTGTGTCATAAGTCCTAGACCAATGACACAGCCAATTCTCAAGATCCTCACAACTATAATCTTTAGTGGCTAAACCAGATGCAATATCAACCATATCATCACTTGGTGCAGTAAGCTCATAACCATTTATCAATAAAAAAACATAACCACACATCATGGCTGTTCTTTTATTAGCATTCGCGAATGGATGGTTTTGGATAAGGCTTTCAATAAGAACAGAGGATAGTCTAAACATATCCTCTGTTTGTTCGTAATATCTTATTACGCTAGGTCTGGCTTGTGACGATTCTAGATTGCTTTGATTTAAAACTTGGATTGGCTCATCTGGCGTTTGTGCTTTAATAAGAACTTCATTGATATAAATTATGTCATCAACAGATAAGTAATTCACGCCGTCAAGATGATAACCAAACTCCCTAGACATCTATCACACCTTAGATAATTTATCCATAGCAGTCTCATAACGCTCAAAGCCAAGACTGAAAGCATTTTTCACTTGATCTTTGTGTGAGCAATTATATCCAACTACTGCTCTAGGAGACGCAACTTTACTTTTGTCACGAGGCGGTATATCTAAACGACTAGCCTTTCTCAGTGCGTGACTCATATAAATACCCTCTTACCAGGATCTCTGGCATATATACAAAATAGACGATTTTGAGGTTATTGCAATTACTCTGCATGTAAAAAATCACCCACACTGTTAGTGGGTACTGGATTATTTTTTGTGAACCTTTTCGACCAGTGACCTATTCATAATAGAGTCATCTTGTCGCCATTACAACCCAGATTTATCAACTAAAGCTTGTTTTTTTGCGGTTATAAAGGTATATGAATGTAGTTTTTGGCATCAATTACCTATCTATACTCCCAACGCTGATATCTTCTAATAAGGATAAATTTAGCTCTTTCATGAAACAACAAAGGACACAGTTCCTCTTGTTTATGCAATAAAAACCCACAAAAGTGGGTTTAACAAGAAAAATAAGATTATTTATAAATAAATGCAGGTGCATCTTTCTTACTGCCCCAATAAATAGCCCTTTCAGCCATTTGAGCAACATAACGAAAGATACGATCACCTTGCCTTCTAGATGACCATGATTCATCAGTGAACCTATCAGGTAAACCGATTGACCATCGTTCGAATCGATTAGAAACATTAACACATACGGCATTTTCTTCGCCAGACACCACATTGATCGATGTGATTTGTCCGACAAATAAGACTTCAGCAAGAAGCGGTTTTCCCTCTTCACCGATGGCGACCATCATCAACCGCACTTCTCGCCCTCGGCTTTGCTCATTCATCACCATTCCCACCAGCGATTTATCAAAACCCGCTAATTTAAGCTGTAATTGTGGGGGACTGGTTGTCTTATTTTCTTTCAGCTGACTGATTTCGCCTAAACTGCCCACGCCCAAATAAGTTTCCCCCGCAATAATCAGTTGCCCAACGCCGGTATGCGCACAGGTCACGCCTGATTTCAAATCGAGTCTGGCGGCTAAGACAATATAAGCCCCCTCATTAATCGCGTTGACCATGGCATCAGAAAATGGATGATATTGCATTAGTACAACACCTCCTCAAAAGATAACGTGATATGGGTATACCCCAAGCGACGATGCTGAAATTTACCCTGTTCATTATCAACGAGCCGAAAAACTCCAAAAGGACGTTCAACCTCGAGCATTTCATTGACGGTAGGTGACGTTCTTAACATCGGCGAAATAAGAATAATGGCACGTCCTTGATTATCACTGACCACATCCGCCACCACCATTTTGAGTTCATTACCCACAGTTAAACGATCCCCTTGCTGTAACACGCGCATATTGCGCTTCCAGTCCTTTGTTTCTAGCCGATGACCTAATTGGCTCGGTATTGCAATACGAGGCGAACCATACCCATAACGTCCTTTTCTTATCCAACTGGCTATTTTGACCCGTCCCGACATGCCATCCAATGAAGCCACCAGCGCTTCTAACTGACGCGATTTCTCTTCATTTAAATTATTGAATGTCAGCTCACAACGCCAACGACTTCCCGGAAAGCGCACCGTTTGACTACTTCCATTAAACGGCGAGGTAAAGGTTTTGCTGTTACTCAATAATTGCCAGTTTTCCTGTGTGGGGATCACCTCTTTTGGCCATTCAAGAATAGACATTTAAACTCCTAATGTTCTACGTGCTGCGCCATTACTTTGAAAGTCTTGTAACATCATCGCGTGAGCTTTCTGTGCACCAGCTTCTGTACCTTGTTGTGTGGCTTCTTTCATTGCCTGCGCAAGTACAGCGTCACCATTTCCTGTCACCGTAATATGATTAACGACTGTCATTTGCACCCCACCTGCACGGGCTAACGTCGGTTGTGGTGTAACCGGTATTCGCCCTGCGATCGCCCCCACAAAGCCACCTGAAGCATAACCTTGCGCCGCATGCATTAAGCGATAGAGATTGCCGACACCCAATTTAGCCGTCGCTTCTTTGGTAAAAACAAACTCACCCCCATGCACAATCCCTTTAGGTTCGAATTTCCCGCCATGCCCCGTATAACCACCGTAAGCATGCCCTTTGCTCATCCATCCCATATCAAAACCCATTGCCTGCCCGCCTGCTTCAATGGCTTTGAAAACCAGCATTTTCATCACCATTCGAGTGATATCGGAGATCACCGCATTGGCAAAATCTTTAAAGCTTCCTTTGCCCGTTAAAGCAAAATCGGCTAATGCATCAGACATATTATTAAGGGCATTGGTAGTGACGTTTCTGACGTTCTCCATCACATTCATGGCCGACTCACTGAAATCCGATAAGCCTTGTTTTAATCCCGCCATCGGATCGCCTTTCATGGCCTCTCGCTTCCTCAGCTCTTCCTCAATCTTCTGTTTAGTGAGTTCAACATTGCGTTGTAAGTTCATCAGCTCTTTTTCGCCTAAATCCACACTGGCTTGCTGATACAGCACATCAATCTGACGAAGGGCATTGAGCTTTTCTTGCTCTGCGCGCGATTTTCCTATCAAGGTAGTTTCAAATTGCATCTGCTCAATTTCTTTACTGCGATCATAAGCAAATTGCGCAACCGAGTTGGCACGCGCCAGATCATCAATGGCTTTCGCTTTTTCTTTTATCGTCTCAATCGCTTTGGGATCGATTTTTAAGATGGCATCAAACTTATCTTTATTTTGTTTGATATCAGCTAATGCGGATGTGTATTCATTAAAGGAAGAGGTAGTGCCATACAGCTGAATGCTTTGCCCATCCGCAATCAATGAGGCTTGTTTTTCCTCTAATTCCGTCAAGATTTTGGTGTATTGCTTGGCATAATCAATGGTTGATTTGTGGCTGGGCTTATACGTCCGTTTGGCTTGCAGTGCCAGTTGTGCCTCAATTTCCGCTTGTAAGGCTTTATCGTAGCCTTGCATATCTGGCGTAATTTTGCGTGAGGCCAATACATCTTCTGCATTTAATTTCGCTAATGCCTTCCCTGTGGCTTGCGCTTTTGCCACTGAACGTTGCTATTTTTCAATCGATTCATCAATCTGTTTAGCAATCGCCGTGGCGACATTCACTTGGCTATTTGTCGCCTGAAGCGTGATATCAATGAGTGATTCATATTCAATGCCTAAACTCTTTAAACTCGCCTTAAGTGAATTGATAACGGCATCAACATTTTGTAACTCAGTGGCATAGCGTTTATATTCCGGAGCTTGATCGCCCACTTTTTCTTTGAGTGTCGCCAACATATTTTGCATATTGGCTCGCTGACGCTCTAAGTTATTAACTTGCTCTGCATATATCCCCATCGCAGCATCAAGCTCTTTTTGCTTTTCAGCCACTCGTTTAAGGTATAAATCCCCCACACCTTGTTCAGTAAACGCCTTTTCACTCTCAACGCTGTATTTTGATAGACCTTGTAAGGAAATAACCTGTTGTTTAAGTTCCTCGACTTTCTCCAATTGCGCGTTAATGCCCGATGAAACTTTACTTAAATTCGCCACTAATGTGGCATTGCTCATTTTGTTTAACGCTTCTGTTGATGTATCAAGGGAATGAGCAAATTCAATCGATTCGAGTTTGGCTTGTTTGACATTTTCGCTGTATTCATACAATCCCATGCCCAATGCTGCAACACCCGTCAACACTAATCCAATAGGGCCACCCGCTAATCCCATAACACTGTTGAGTGCTCGCCCCACCACCGTTGATTGACGCCGAGCGGTCGTTAATGCACGTTGAGCAACGTTTTCGGCGGTTAATGCCTGTGTATAATTTAGCGAGGCTGTTCTTGCGAGTGACTTTGTGGCGATAAGGTTATAGAGTGCGATTTTTTCCGCGTTAGTGCCTCTAGCAACTTGATATTCCATTTTGGCTCTATTGAGCGCCGATGTGGCAGTTTCTTTATCCGCCCATGCCTTCCTCACGGCACTGGTTGCTGCCACACTGTTTGCCTGCGCACTCTGTAATGTGGCTTTGGCCTCATTCAATGTTGCCTGATTTTTCAGATAAGTGGCTTTCGTCCATTGAGAGAGCTTTGCTACCAATGCCGTGACAGCGATCCCTTCAACTACTTTAGCGACTAACGATAGATTATCGGCAAGAGTGGTCATCCCTGTGGTTAAAAGCTGAGTCGCACCTGTACCTTGATTCGCTTCGCCGATAAATTTTGTCATCGCCGATTGAAGATTAGTGAAACCTTGGCTAACCGTCGTCACGCTGGTAGCAAATTTTTTATCCACACTGTCGGCTGCACGCTCTAAGGCTTGAATAACTTTCTCAATCGTCATTTCACCGTCTTGGGCTTTCTTCCTTAGTTCGCCCACACTGACACCCATTCCGTCAGCGATGGCTTTCGCTAACGCAGGGGTTTGCTCCATCACTGAATTTAGCTCTTCGCCACGTAACTGCCCCGCGGCTAATGCTTGACCAAATTGAGTTAATGCCGCTTGGGCTGCGGTTGCACTCGCTCCTGAAATCGCCACGGCTTTTGAGACAGTTTCCGTGAGTTCAGCGACTTTTTGCTGACTTAATCCTAAGCGATCGGCATTATCCGCAAAACGTTGATAAACTTGTGCTGTGGCATCCAATGATTGATAGGTTTTTTGGGCAATGCCATAGACTGCTTGTGTGGCTTTATTTAACTCGACAGAACTTTCTGTCACCAGTTTTAAACGGTTCTGTAATTCCGTCCAACTATCAGCATAATTAATGACTTGATGAATGGATAATGCACTTGCGGTGACACTCGCAAAACGGGCAAAAAGCGCCGAGGATTTTGCGGTTTGTGATACCATTCGCTCTTGTTGTACGGTGATAGCTTGAAGACTGACGCGAATACTTTGCCCAAATTGTTCTGTTTGGCGCTGGCTACGGTTGATCGCATTTGTGAAATTTGCCATATTCAGCGTCAAATCAATATTTAATCTACCTAATGCTCCCGCCATAAATTCAATCCTTGGTATGAACACTACAAAAGCAAACTTTCACCCTGAATAAATGCAATATTCCTTGTTATTTGCTATTGATTTAATTATTGATAAACTGAAATTTCGAATAATAGAGGGGGTTTTATGAGACTTATTCTGGCGTTATTACTACCTTGGTTACAATTTTTCACGATTGGTCGCCCATTTGCTGGCATCTTCTGCCTTATCCTACAAATCACATTAATTGGCTGGATCCCTGCGGCTATCTGGTCGGTTTATGCGCTTTCTCAATACAATACGGATAAAAAAATTGAGAAAATGTCTCGCGGTGGTTAACGATTAAGCCCCACTGATGTGGGGCTATCGATTAGCTAATACACTCTCAGTAACGTTATCCCACAGCTCTTCTTCCGTGATTTTCTTCTTCCACATCGGCATAAAATCCATCAATTCAGGCGGAGACGTTTTCGGATCACGATTTATCATCGCAAAAAGATGCGCCACTTGTGCCATCCGATAATCCTCTCGCCATAAACCAAAGGGTTGTTTGCGATAAAAAGCTTCATATTCACACAAGTGGCTTTCGGGCATTTGCTCGATTTCCGCGAGGGTTTTTCCCAATGCCAGCGACAATATCAATTGAAATTGTCGCCGTTCTCCGAGTTTTTTTCGCTGTTCCCCGCTTCGGCTGTAAACACTGCATTAGAGAACCCTTGCCCTAGACGATTAAGACCTTTTAAATCTTCTTCATTTTCAGCATCAAAAAGTAGTTCTCCTTTTTCATCACACAACTTAAAGGCCAACATTCTGGCGACATCATATTCATCGTAGACACGATTTATCGCCTCATTAAATTGTTCAGGATCGTCTTCATCTAAGTAAATGTCCTGCGCTTCGGCGAGCTTAATTTTAATTTGGCGAAGTTTGCGCTGAATGTAATTCATGGTGCCAACATCCAGCTCTTTGACATAAAAGGTGTTGTCTAAATAGGTAAAAGGCGTCACTTTCAGTGCTTGGTTTAACACTAATTCACGCAATAAAGCGTTAGACATAATCACTCCTAAAATTTTTATCGAGAAGGGAGAAGAGAAATAATAAGAGAGGTGAATTAAGAGTTATTTCTTCACATTCAAATAATCACGGCCAGACAATTTAATAGAGATCCCAGAATCCATCATTTGCCCCACACTGCCATCAATGTTCATGCCTGTTTCAACGGAGCCGTAATAAAACATGGAACCCTCATCTCGTGTTAAGACCATTTTCACTGCGAATTTTTCTTTGCTGTTTTCATATTTACGCAAGAGTCGCTGCACCTCACTGGAGCTATACCGTAAGAAAAAGGTCAATTTAATTGAGCCGTATTCCGTATCGCCGGATTCATATTCCTTGCCATCACTGCAAATGGTAGTGACATCAATTTGTTCGGTTGTCGAACCGTCTTTGCTAAAGCTTTTCACTGCACAAAAGTTATTAGACCACTGAATACGTTGCGCCTTAGCCTCTGCAAAATCCGTGGGTAGTGTTTTATCGCTCCAATCCACTTCGTCACACAGGGTCACTTTGTCGCCATCAACTTGTGCAACAGGAAAACGCCCATCTAACTCCCCGAGTCCCGATAACATAATCATGTCATCCGCTTTCAGCTTATTATTGGCGATGGTAATAGTTGCGGGTGATAACGTCGCTTCTGTCACCGTCATAGCCTCCCCTAAGCCTGTTTGCACAAAGATCTTCGTGCCGAGGAAAGGCGTCGCTTTATGGTTTTTTGACTTTGCCATATCCATTCCTTATTTATCTGATGAAATCATTAATTCAAGAACAAGCCGATGCAATTTGACATCCGCTTCATACCCAAAGACCGCATTCACCCGTTGTGCAAATGGGATTGTCGCAACAATCTGAGCCTCGATTTTTTTACGCAATACCATCAGGGGTTGTGGCTGGGGCGCATACACATCGAGTTGCACGCGATAGTTATCTAAATCCGCATCCTCCAGCGCACTGTTAGGCGTGATGCTGGCGAACTGGATCACAATGGCGGGATAATGCCCTTTGCCTTCGGGTAATACCTGAAAAAAAACCCTTCCATCGACAAGCGGTGAAAGGGTCTCTTTTAATTGCTGTATCATGATCTCTACCTTGTTTTTTCAATATCCTCTTTGAGTGTTTGAACTATCACTTTAGCCGTCGCTTCCTTTTTTGCTTCAAAGCTGGGGCGCATAAACGGTTGTGCGGGCATCTTGGCCGTACCAAACTCGACAAACCACCAATAAAACGGATCATTCGGGCTCAATGCCGCACTTTTTCCCGTTACCTGTTTAAAGGCAGACACCTTTTTACCCGATAATGATTTCACCCAAATACGCGTTTTAACTTGTCCATTGCGCTGCACTTTCGTTTTAGAACGAATATTGCGCTTGATGGTGCCCTTGCGTCGATGCGATACCGTTTCCTTAAGGATAGGTACTCGATGTTTGATTTCTTCTTTTAACGCCGAAGCCCCTGCATTCATCGCCTTACGCGCGCTTTGATTTCTGGTTTTACGGGCAATGTCTTGCATTCGTTGAGCGAGTTCAGACAATCCACTGATTTTAATTTCACCCATCATTCACGCCCTCTTTGCACATTAATTGAAGCTCACGATGACGCTCATCAGGGTCAATAATCGAAATAATATTAAATATTCGCTTACCCCATACAATACGCATCGAAGTATCAATATCAGCGATATAGCGAATAAGAATTCGCGTTGTGGCCTCGCTTTGTACTTGTTGGGCTTGAAAATATTCCCGCCCTTGATAAGGCATGATCGCTGCACGTACTTTTGTCGCATGATCCGTCCAAATCACATCACTGCCACTGATGGCATCAGGTGCTAATACTGATTTTTGAATATTAATGGTGTGGCGTAATCGTCCCGGATCCATTAACTACCTCGCCAATTTCGACAAAGCAGTAACAATCGTTCTACTGCTTTATTTTCATATAACGGAATTTCACTTTGACTAGTTCGATGTTCAAAAATATCCCCCAACACTAAGAGCATTGCCGATTTCACTTCATAAGGGATATCATCAGGTGATTTCCATGCCGGTTCATCACACCATCTCAAACAATAATTTAATGCGCTTTGAGCATAAAATAGAATCTGCTCATCACGATCATCACCGCTGTATTCGAGATGCTGTTTTAATAAAGAAAGAGGAATGACATCTAAGATATTCATGATGTAATACGGGATAGTTACCTACCCCGACCTATTACTTAAGCACTTCTTCCAGACGTTGGGAAAGTTCCTTTAATTAAGGCTTGAGGGCGATAATGGGCTAATGCTAAACGCTCTTCACACAAAATGGTCAGCATATTCTTCACGAAATTATCACGATCTTCTCGACTCACTTCGATAACTGCATTCATTCGATCCCATACTTGAGACGCCAAATCAAATGCACCAACAGTAAACTCACCTTGTTTTTGTGCTTTTGTTGGAACAACAGGTAATCCCCACATTACATTTGAAGTAAACGCTTGTGGGCCCCCGAAAATATAACGCCCTTCTTTATCTTTCATTAACGCAATTGCATGCCAATCACGAGGATTTAAAATAATACCAGAGGCGCTAAATTCAGATTCTGTTACCTGATAAATAGCATGAGCAATCAGGTCAGCATGTGTGTCGCCCGTAGCACTCAACGTGGTATCATAAGCAGTGGCAACATGGTTAATCCCCGTCAAATTATCCGCAGTACCGTCACCATTGAGTAATTGCTCCTCTTCCACTAATGCTAAGCCATACAATAAGCGATTATTAACGTAAGACTGTAACTGCACAGCATCATCCATCACTTGGCGAGACGCTTGGATCCAATGAGCAATAGTGATCACATTTGCCGTTTGTTTTTCAAACGTCAGATTAGATTCTGGTTTTTGTGCCTTTTCTTTCACAGGTGCCGCGCTATTGGTAAACAATTTTTCGCGTACATATTCCAGTGAGTTACTGGAAATACGACCTTGTGCTAATAAATCGCGGATAACTAAACGACGCATACCCGGCATAATAATACCCGGTACTTGCATCGGCTGAATGAGAACTCCGGCTGAACTCACATCACTGCCTAATGATTTATTAAACGTTTTCACTTCATAAGAAGCCTGACTCCCATTCCATGATTTTGTCAGCGCTTCTGCTGCTCGCTCAGAAAAATCTTTTTTCACATTAGGATCATCAGCACTCGTTGCCCCTTTCTGCTCTAAATCAAACAGACGCTCACCGGCTTTTTTTAATTCCTCTTGAACTAAGGCTAAATCTGTTTGTAATTGCTTTGAAACTACGCCAGTAGCTTCAATTTCTTTCTTCTGTGCATCGAAAAGCTCTTGCACCTTTTTTTGTGATCCTTCGATGGCTTCTTGGATAATAGCTAAGTCAGACATATTCTATCCTTTCAGATTAAATGCATTAATTTGGTTAACAATGGATGCGACTAGGGATTGTTGAGTGTCATCGGACTCACTCCGAATAGCGGATTTAAAGCGGGAAATAAAACCGACTGCTTCTGATTTTGATAAACCGGCTGACTCTCTCAGCCAATCCTCAATATCTCGGATCGTTAATAACCCATCGATGCTCTTGAGTGATGAAACCTGTGCTTGGTCATTAGCGGGAAATGTACAAATACTAATTTCACGTAACAGAGAGATATTTTTAAAAATACGGCCTGAAGGTGTCCTCTCAAAATCATTACGCAGACAACCGAATCCGATAGAAAGCCCGTCAACCGTGCCATGCTTCATTGCCGCTTTTAGATCTTGAGCCGCACTATGACCGGGCGTCAGTTGTCCTCTTACACGTAATCCTTTTTGATCTTCCTCCATGTACTCCCATTTCCCCACAGGAAGCTCCCAGACTCGATGGTTATAAAACATAGCGACTTTTTGTTTTTGCTTATCTAAAACATGCTTAAACGCACCGGGTAAAATAATGTCACCATCGAGATCTTGATGACTAAATACGGAGGCATAACCTTCGAAAACGCCTTGTGTGCCATCTCCCGTAAATTTGATTTCCGCTTCATCAAAATTCAGTGTTTTTCTAATATCAGGCATTGAACCCCCATAAATAATTAAGCCCCACTTTCGTGAGGCTCTTTATTGAGTTGGTTAATCGGTAAATATTGTGCTTGCCGGTAAGCGACATCCCCACCTTCAAGAGGAGGATAATTATCGAGTCGTCGCATTTCATTAATGGTTCTTAGCCCCGATTCTCCCATCGCTTTCATAAACGCGGCGCGTGAAGTGGAATCGCCACGCAATAATCCATCAAGATTATGTTCAGCATGATATTTCCCCACTTCGGATGGTTTTAGAAGCCAACGCACAATGCAGTTTTCCCATCGGGAGATATAGGGTTGTAAGGTATATTGAAGAAAACCTAAGTTTTGTTGCTCAATGCCTGTTCCCCAACTTGTTGATTTTTCAACATCACCGACTAAATGCGGTGGAACACCAAAGAAACGCGCTAATTCACTGACTTGAAATTTGCGGGAAGACATTGTTTCTGCATCTTGAGGACTAACACCAATATCTTGTGCTTGAAATCCCCCTTCTAAGATCCACAATCGCTTTTTAACGGGGCCACCCGCAATTTCTTTGAAATTCTCTTCAAGTTGGCTACGTTGCTCTTTATTTAATACCTTATCGCCCGTTGTCAGAATTTTAGGAGACTTAGCCCCATTAGCGTAAAACTCACGTTGTTGATCTTCCATCGCAACGGCCGTGCTTGCTGTCTTACACGCATAAGCAATCGGCGACAATCCGACTAATCCATTAAAACCAAACCCTTTTAAATGAAAAATTTCATGTTGTTTAAATTTCACAAACTCATGATCACGCTGATATTTATAGATAATATTCTTCCCCTCCATGCGTACATCCATATTGGCAGACAACAGAGGAAGCAAGCTAATCACATCACCCACTTTATTTCGCTCAATCAACGCGAAAGCATTACCATAAAAGCAAAGCTGCATAGTCATTGCCTCTCGGAATTCTTGAGCCGTCATATATTGATTGGGCGAATATCGCAGTAATCGAGCCAATGGGTGACTTAAATCGACTTTGGTTCTATTTCCCTGTTTATCCGTTTCGAACACATCCAGTGGCAAACAAGCCGTTAACGTCGAAATTAAGCTAACACAACGCCAAACCGTGGATATTTGGAGTATTCGCTCATCATTTACAGAAGAATCACCAAGCGAGCCTTGCGCTGAGATAGCACCTGATTGTGAACCTTGTTCAGGTGTCACGAGTCTTCCCCCAACAAAGAAGGAAGCCAGACGCGCAAACCAACCATGATTAGTGCGCAAATCGATTGAATATTGTTTATCTGTCATCACATACTCAATGGGTTAGAGAAAAAATCTTCAAGGTTGCCATCATCAACCTCACCTTCCGCAGCACCAATCGCCATTGCAGAGGCCACCACTCCATCAATTCGACCCGTGCTTTTTTTCTTGGCAAAGACGCGGTTATCTTTTTGGTCAGCCTCAAGCACAGCGGATGCGGCATTCCATCTCAAACAAGGATTGGCGTGGATCTCAATCTTCTTGTCATCAATGAGCTGTTCAAATAGTTCGATAGAGTGTGGCATCCATAGCCCTGAATCTTTGGCTTTGTAAAATCCTTGTCCATGTTGGATTAAGGGAACCGTCACCCCCACTTCATCGAGTTTGGGTACAAGGTATTTAATGCGATAAGGGTCAAAGGCAATGGCTCTTATGTTGACGTGCATCGCCATCTCAGCAATGCGTTCTGCCACAAATTCATACCTCACCGCATTCCCTGGAGTGGTATGCATAAAACCTTGCCTTACCCATAAGTCGTAAGGCACTCGGTCGGTTTTCGCTCTATCCAATAAGGTGTCTTTGGGTGTCCAAAATTCGACATAAAGACGTTTGAGACGAGGAAAATACAAGGCTAATGCGGTTAAATCTTTGGTTCCTGATAAATCCAATCCGCCATAACACTCTTCACCTTGAAGATCATCAAATGTGAACGTGTTTTCACACTGCATCCATGTTTCACTGTTAATCCACGGATTATCGGCATCCACCCACTGGCAAAAATTAAGCCGACGCACAATGCTTTCTTTCGCGGGCATACCTCGAGCTTGTGTCACTTGCTCGCGCAAATAGCGATCAGAAAAGGTGTAGCCCAGTGATGGATTGGCTTTCCCCCAGCAAGACTCATCCTTAAAGGGATCATCGCCTTCATCCAGTGAGCAAATATAGGAAAAGAAACTGTCGTCTTCGATAGTGCCTTCGGCGACTTTTCGACCGTATTCATGGTAGTCATAACACACACTAGTTTTATCATGGCCACTATTGGTGATCATAAATATCAAGGCTTGTCGCCGACCTTTTGTGCCCGCTCGCATCATCTCGACGGCGGTATTATTTTTATGCTCATGAATTTCATCAATCAGCGCACAATGGGGACGAGGTCCTGATTGCCCATCATCTGAGCTAATCGGGCGAAAGAATGAACTCGTTTTCAAATAAGCCAAGTTCCACTCTTTGCCTGTTCCGCCTGATTTGGTGATCCGCTGACTTAATGCAGGAGATTGATCAACCATCGCCACCGCATCACGAAACAAAATCATGGCTTGGTCTTTTTTCGTGGCTGCCGCATACACTTCAGCACGCGGTTCACTGTCGGCGACTAAACAATACAACCCAACGCCACCTGCCATCGGGGATTTTCCTGAACCTTTGCCTGATTCAACGTACACCATGCGAAACCGGCGTGTACCATCAGTCATTTTCCAGCCAAAAATGGAGCCAATCACAAAGCATTGCCAAGGCAATAAAATAAACGGTTTGCCTTCATGCTCCCCACCATTAAGTTTTAAGACTTTCGCGAAAAAATCGATCACTCTTTTGACGGCCTCGACATCCCAGACTAATCCTCGTTGCTCTGCTTCGTTTAAGTCTTTGAGATGACGTGCACATGCATGACGAATATCAGGCCCCGCTAAGATTTTGCCTTGATGCACGTCTTGCGCGTATTGTGTTGCAGGATCAACCGAAATATTGGTTGAGCGGATCTTCCTCTTCTTCTCCACCATCCATCTTCACCTTCGAACGAGCGGCGGGGGTTAAACCAAACTCGACTAAATAACTTTTAAAACGGCGATCTGCATCAGCCAACATGGCTACGGCAGGATTCGCTTTAATTAAAAAATCCCCTAATTGCGTTTTTGTGGTGTATGTCCGACCTTCAATGGCAATGGTGTCTCGCAATTGAAGAATATCGGCGTAGATATCACACAGCCGTTCTAATGCCAGCGTGTCAGCCACAGTTAAAACGCCCATCCCATCAAGTAATAAGGTTAATTTTGCCCACGCCATTTTCCCCCAATCCGTTAAATGTTCGGGTGGGCTTGGAATTTCACGTTTAGGTTGGGGTTCTTTATCGTTGAGTTTTCGTTTTCCCGGATTACCGGTGACCACCTTCAAGTGGGTCGGTTTCGGGCGTCTTCCTGCCATCGGAACCTCCCAGAAAAAAACTTTTCATTTCGCGGTTGTGCACATAAATGAGGGCGCTAGGTAATCAGGGCGAAAGTGTTTGAACTTTTACCCCGCCCCCACCCTGTATTTCATGGTGTTATTGATGCCAATGAGAATTGGGATCGAGTGGAATGCCATCCGCATTACAGCCAATGACTTTGCCACTCTTTTCGATACGTTGTTTGGTTGAGTTATGATGCAATTCGCACAAGCTTTGGAAGTTCTTTGTGTCCCAGAATAAGGTTTGAGCTTTTGCAATACGTTCTTTATTGCCTGATTCAAGTGCTTCTTTAAGACGATGCGGAGTAATGTGGTCAACCACTGTGGCAGCAGTAATCCGTCCTTGCTCTTGGCACATGACGCAAAGTGGATGTTCATTGAGAAACGCTAATCGCACTTTAGCCCAGCGACCACCATAGACATTGCGTTTTTTCATGGTTTATCCCATTACAAATTTTCCCCAATAAAAAAGCCATTAGGGCCTATTCATCGTTAGATATTAATTAAATCAATATCCTCAATTTTAAGGAACGCTATTCAATACCAGGAATATAGATTTGAGCTTCTTTAAGAATTCGTTCCCTCGCTGTTAGTAGTAACTGCTTTCTACCACCAACTCCCCAATTAGCCATCGTTCTAGCACAGCTACTAACATTTTTGGTTTCGGTATTGATTACATGATCTAACTTGTTCAACTTAGCCATGATATCTAAACCTTTTCTCGTAGCATCCTTAAAGGTGTTGTAGACGAGAATTTCAAACTCAGGCTTTAGCCACGCTGCGTATCTAATAACAACTAGCTCTAATGCCCACACACCATGATTAAGCCCACCGTTAATGACTTTGACCGCAGTGCATTTTTGCATTGCGCTTAATTTTTCTACAAATGCCTTAACCTGCTTGCTTCTCAAAAATTGGCTGGGCTTTTGATTTTCTCTGGCTTCGCCGTTTGCCACGGCTGAGGCATGTAAATCATTTAGGTTATATCTTCCTTTGTCATCAACGCGAACAGATACACCATTAATACTTACTCTTGGATATTGCATAACGTATTACCTTCATTTGAAATGAACCCTCGTTCACATAGAAAATCAGCCCGTCGAAGCTCGCCAGCTATAACTGACTTCCTCGAAGGCTCATATCAAAGTGATTGGATTCGACGTTTGTGAATTGCTCTGTGAATGAGCGATGAAATGTGTATAAAAAAAGCCACCAGCGGTTAACTGATGGCTATCTATACGCCACTAAATAAATGACATTTGTAGAATTAAATATATTGATGTCTTTCCATCGTCACGCCTTTTCTTCTACCTAACGTTGGCATTGCTAGTAATATCAAACATCACAATAAAAATGGGAGTAATCAACGACTCTTACTTGTCCTTTCAGGATATTGACACCCATTATTGCCTTGATTAAAAATAGTTAATAGTTGCAAACATAGTAACCACAGACCCGAGTAACAATAAGGAATAGACTATGACCGTTCAATCAAATAAGAACCCACAGATTGATATGGCTGAAGATAATGCATTTTTCCCTTCAGAATATTCACTAAGTCAATATACCAATCCCGTTTCTGATCTTGATGGAGTGGACTATCCAAAACCGTATACTGGCAAGCAAAAAATTCTAGTGATTGCTGCTGACGAACGTTATTTACCAACAGACAATGGTAAATTATTTTCAACGGGTAACCATCCGATTGAAACCTTATTACCTTTGTACCATCTGCATGCTGCTGGTTTCGAATTCGAAGTCGCGACTATTTCGGGTTTGATGACAAAGTTTGAATACTGGGCTATGCCACGAAAAGATGAAAAAGTGATCTCATTTTTTGAACAACATAAATCTCAATTCCATAATCCCAAAAAATTGGCAGATATTGTCCAAAACCTAAATGCAAATAGTGAATATGCAGCAATATTTGTTCCCGGTGGTCATGGCGCTCTTATTGGCTTACCTGAAAGTAAAGATGTTGCTATCGCACTACAATGGGCAATCGAAAATGATCGCTTCGTTATCTCTCTTTGCCATGGTCCAGCTGCTTTTCTTGCGCTTCGCCATGGTAATAATCCGCTAAATGGATATTCGATTTGTGCATTCCCAGATTCAGCGGACAAACAAACACCAGATATAGGCTATATGCCAGGTCATCTAACTTGGTACTTCGGTGAAGAACTGAAAAAAATGGGAATGAATATCGTCAATGATGATATTACTGGCCGAGTACATAAAGATCGTAAGCTTTTAACCGGCGACAGCCCTTTTGCAGCTAATGCACTAGGTAAGCTTGCTGCACAAGAAATGCTAACAGCTTATGCAAATTAATGCCTAATACTTGACTTTACATATTAATTTAATTAGCCCTAGCACTCGCTATGCAGGGCTTTTTTATTTCGCACACTCTTGTCTTACATAATCCTGCAATCCTCTAATTATTTTTTCTGATTCTGCAATTCGCTCTCTGAGTAACCAATAATTTCGGATAGTGGTGTCAGTAGGTCTGGCGGTGGTTGCATAAGCCAAGCTGGTGGAGGGAGTGGTTGTGACTTTGGGACACTCGGCTTTGATGTACACCCGCTCAGGATGATGCTCACTAATATCACGCAAGCGACTAATTTCATTCTTTGCATTAACAAGCTCCTGTGTGTGTCTTGTATCAAGTTGATTTAGTCGCTCTATGCGCTCTTTATAATCGCCATTAATATTAATTTGCTCTGATAAATTCTTGCTGAGTAATTCATTTTCATTACTCAGCTTTTTTATTTTTGCATTTGATAAACTTAATGCCATTAATAGAGCACTTAAAAGTAGGAGAAAAAACCATGGGATATATTTACTCATAACAACAACCATGCATCTTCAAAGACTTTCTGACTGTATGGTTGATACCCAAGCTCAACACCTACAATCGCCGTAGCTAATGCAATAGCAACCGGTTTAGATGAAACGTTAATAGGTTCATTTACGCTAACACCAATATCTTTAGCTGCTCGATTAATGTAGCTAACTGTGTTGTTTTCATTCGGTGGCGCATACCGGTCGATAATCGACTCGACGGTGTTGAGTTCGTATTTCTTCTGATATGTCTCAAGTAATTTATAGATTGCCCGAATACCATATTCAGGTGATACAAATTGACAAAAATCTTTGTCTGTTTGCTGTGCGGATAGCCCTTGCCATTTTGAACCATGTCGAATATTGCCGGGATTATTATTACGCTCACCGCGTGCGGGTCTAGTCATTATTCAATCCTGCCTTACCTTTAATGAGCTTACTCAACCCATCAACGCCCACATACCCAATGAATACACTCGCCAGATACGCAAAATCTTGATTGAGACCCAGTAGTGTTAATAGGTCTTTTACAAACCATGCAAACAATGCACACATAGCACCATCGAATAATGTTTTCGTCCAACCACCGCCATTATACTTTCCACGAAGGATCGCCATGCCGGTCGCAAGTGATGCGCTGATTCCTTGCTCCTTATGAGCAACAATAACTTGGAATACCTGATCCCAAAATTCAGGGCTTTCTTTCATATGATTCATACTCACCCCCTTTTATTGGAGGAATTAGTTAATAGATAGAATGATGATACGGAGTGCCCGTTGATAATTAGAGTGAGAATATTAAAAATGAAACGATAAAAAATTAGGTGGGTATTGATACCTTAAGTGCTTTTAATAAGCCTTCAGGCAACTGCTCTTCAAGTGACGCATTAGAAACAATCACGAGGCCATGCATAGATATCCATGTATTCGTTTGTTGTAAGTGTCCTTGAATAAATTGCTTCGCTTTCTCTAACAAATAAATACAGCTCTCTTGTGTGTTTTTACGCCAATAGGATTCAATCGCCACCAGCAATGGATCACCTGCATCATTAATCTTTTGTGTGCCGATTCGATATTGTTTTTTACCTGCGGGAGATGTTGTACAAATTAATTGTGTCAGTTGTTGAGTTTCACCATCAGCCGTATGGATATTCGCCGTTAAAATGACGGAGGTATTCTTTTCACTGTCTGTTTCTGATGCATAGTGAAGACTAAACTGTAATTCGCTTATCTCTTTTGACATAACATTTACCGATTTATTTTAGTTAATAAGGTGCCGACTCACAGCTCTTGTGTGAACGGTATAAGTGGGTGTTGATTCTGTGGTCGGAGTAGACGGAAAGGCTACAAAGTAACCTTATTTAATTTAGGGTTGAATATATTAATGAGAATAATTATCATTACATATGTATCAAATTGACAGGTCTGATACGAATTAGTACGACATGACTTACATTGCTTCTTGCGTTTATTTTATATGCCGATATGACTCCTAGCGTATCGGCATTTTTTTATTGTGTGTTGGGTTATCTTTTCATACTGGTAATTTAGATCCATCTGTTTAGATTCGGTCTAACACAACAATGATTCAAGTCTATAACTCATTACTTCTCATGACTGTATCTGTTGATATTGATGGTAGCGATACTCTGAATAAAGCTCTGGAAAAGAAGTTCGGAAAGAATGCAAAGATCGTGGCTAACCTGTTCACCGATTCTGAAAAGACAAAGCATACCTTCACCTTCCATCTGGGGAAAGGGACCGATTTATTTTCGACGGATGGTAGTCTCCAGCACGATTGACTCTTGGCGAAATAAATAAAACCAGACTACAAAACAGATCCTAAATTGAGCAAGGACTATAAATCAACGTTGTGATAGGGATATAAGAACTTTCTTTTTCAAAAGGTTAAAATATTCCTACATCTTGTTATTGATTCTTTGTTAATAGAATTTTGTATTTTCGCAGGCTAACGCTTCTAAGGTTTATTTATGCTTGTGAACTGCTTCCCCACGAATTAAGTTCTGTATCTACGGAGAAAGCAAGTGGAACTAAATGATTTAAAAAAACGACTTCAACAACATCTGGCTGATGGCCTAGTTCTAATTATTGGTTCAGGGTTATCTTGTGCAGAAGGGATCCCTGGGATGGGAAAACTCGGGGAGCATCTGCTCTCTCATGTCCCTGATAATCTTTCTCCTGATGACCTAAAACTATGGAATGAGATCAACCCCTCAATCGGAACTGATGGTTTAGAAGCAGCCTTACTTAAACGAGCCCCGACACCATCCCTCGAAGCGATCATTGTCAAATCTACTGGGAAATACATTTCAGCAGCCGAAGCCATTATTATCTCGGAAGTGTTTAAAAATGAGAGAACTCTTCGACTTACAACGTTACTTCCTCATTTATTAAAACCAGATAAAGGCATACCTATTGTAACAACTAACTATGACCGCTTAGTTGAGCTTGCCTGTGAAGAAGCTGGCTTAGGAGTTGATACTATGTTCAACGGGCATTTTGCTGCTCGGCTAGAACCTCTTAATAGCCATTGGCTTTTTTGCCGTGGGGCAAAACTTGTTGGTAAGCATGTGCGATATAAATTCACACCAAAAGTGAACGTTTTCAAACCGCATGGCAGCTTAGACTGGTATCACCGTAAAGGTAACCCTGTGCGATATACCGGAGATCTCCCTCTTCCTCGTCTAATCATTACACCTGGCTTGAATAAGTTCAGGAGCGGCTACGATAGTCCCTTTGACAAACACAGGGAAAAAGCTAATGATGCAATCGATAAAGCCAGCCGGTTCTTGATCATAGGCTATGGATTCAATGATGATCATTTGGAAACACACCTAACCCCTCGTATTCGGTCAGGAGTAAGAACTGTAATTTTGACCCGTACACTTTCCGAAAAAGCTAAAGAAATAGCTAAGTTAAACAAGAATGTAATTGCAGCAGAGTTCCATAACGACGCAGGAACTGATGGTACGCACTTCATCATCGATGGAAATGAAATATTTTACCCTGATATTGATTACTGGGATCTTAAAGGATTCGTAGAAGGAGTTTTATCCGTATGACTAGTCCTGTTCTTATATTTACAGAAAATGAACAAATAGGCCGTGTAGCTGGGGTAGATACCAGCCGTGTGGCTATTGATGTCACCAACTCCGAAATGCTGACACGTGTTGGAATTGGGCAGTTAATAGCAATCAAGGGGGCTACACAGGCCGAATTCCTGATTGGAATGACAGATCGAGTAACTCGGTCATTACGAGAAGAATTACCTGATCCAGAAGAGGATGAGTCTGGAATGCTAACCATATCACCGTCTGACTATATGCAGGCCTTTGTCATCGGTACTTATAGGACTGTTGATGGAGATAAAACTGATATATTCAAACGAGGAGCCGATAGTTTTCCACAGATCGATCGTGAATGCTTTGTGATAGAAGGAGTTAATCTTCAGCGTTTTATGGGCATACTTGGTGCTGGTTTACCCGACGAAGAACGCCTTAAACTTGGTACTTTCGTGGCAGATCGAAGTGCTGAGGCGATTGCTAGTGGGGATAGATTTTTCCAGAGGCATGCGGCCATCCTAGGAAGTACTGGTTCCGGTAAGAGTTGGGCTGTTGCTCTAATATTAGAGCGGGCTGCTAAGCTTAAATATCCTAATATTGTCGTCTTCGATATGCATGGTGAGTACGCCACACTGGCTGATAAAGCCAAAGGAGGCTATGCACAACGATTCCGCATCGCGGGACCAGGAGACCTTACTGCACCTCAAGATGATGCACTATTTCTGCCATATTGGTTACTAAATCGAGATGAAATGTTGTCGATGATTCTTGACCGTAGCGATCAAAATGCACCAAACCAAGCCTCTCGCTTCACTCTTCATGTTCGGGATCTCAAAGGCAAAACTCTGGATTCATCTGGTAAGCTAAAAGTCAAAGAGACATTTACTGTAGACTCACCAATACCTTACGCTATTTCTGATTTAGTTGATCGTTTAACTAAGGATAATATAACGAAAGGTATCGGTAAAACTGGACAGCCTGTAAAAGGGGATTGGGAAGACAAACTGACACGTTTTCTTTCAAGGCTGGAAGCAAAGCTTGATGATCGCCGATATGGTTTTATGTTTTCACCTCCACCTGAAGCTCTAGATTACGGATGGCTTGCTAAACAAATTATAAAACTACTTCGCGCTGATTCTGGTAACGGTATTAAAATTATTGATTTTTCTGAGGTTCCTGCTGATGTCCTGCCAGTAGTGACAGGAACTTTAGCCCGTCTACTCTATGATATTCAATTCTGGATGAGCGCAGATTCTCGAACGCCAATCACCTTACTTTGTGATGAAGCACATCTTTATCTTCCTGTAAAAGATGACGCAGATTCAGTTCAAAGGCAGGCACTATGGTCCTTTGAACGCATTGCAAAAGAGGGTCGTAAATATGGTTTCTCATTATTAGTCGTAAGTCAGAGGCCGTCAGATGTAAGCCGGACTATCCTTTCCCAATGTAACAACTTCTTAGCTCTCAGGTTAACAAATGATAGCGATCAAAATGTCATCAAGAGGTTGGTACCTGATTCCCTCACAGGTCTAACCGCTATGCTTCCACTTTTAGATACAGGTGAGGCCTTGTTACTCGGAGACGCAGTTCTTCTACCAACACGTATTAAACTTGATCAACCGCAGGTAAAACCTGACAGTGCCACTCGGGATTTCTGGAAAGAATGGGGTTCTCTTAATCCTGATCTAGATTTATTAGAAATGGCTGTTGAATGTTTAAGAAGCCAATCAAGAATTAATAAATAATACAGTACTCGACGAGAATAAAAATTCGTCGAGTATTTTTTAAGGTATATTTATTTGGTTCGAGAAGCACTTTAATTGTCAAAAGTAAATCTGGTAGACCTATCTATGTATCTCGGAAAAACGAACTATTCACTTTAACAGATATACCAATCTCCGCTCCTCGCTCAAATCAGACTGTAATTTCTAATAATATTCTACCTATGAGCCCCAAGTCTGAGCTAATACAATTTAGAACCTCTGACAAAAAAATTAAGGCTACACATTATGCGTAGCCTTAATATCTTATTCACGTTATCTAACTCAATTAGCTTTTATCTTTATTTTCTATCGCTATTGTTTGCCGTTTCTCTTCTTCCGGTAACTCATACTCAATAGCAATAGTCAGAAGTCCACTTGATAAATCAGCTTTGTCTATTTTAACATTCTTACCTAGGTCAAACTGCAATGTAAATTGCCCTTGAGATATGCCTCGGTGGATCCATTTATCATTGTCTTCTTCTGATTTTTCTTCTTTTTTCCCTTCAATCAATAAACGGCTTCCTTTCAATGAAACCGATAAGTCATCTTCTTGATATCCAGGCACACTCACTGTCAGTTCATAATGGTTATCATCAATCTGTTTCAGGTTATAAGTCTGTACAGGTGATGCAATGGGCTTACTGCCTGTTAACTGACTAAACAGGCGATCTATCTGATCAAAACGATTTGAAAGTAAGTTGTCAGATAATGTTGGGAATAATGAAAAAGGTTTAATGTTAGGCATATAACTCCTCCTTCAGTATTTAGTGAATTATGGGTGGTATCTTATTTACCCAAAATATAAATATGAACGAGCAAAAATTTTTCAAGCCCTAAAACCTAAATTTTTTATCTTTAATTAATATGGGATTGTAGATAGCAAAAAACCCCGCCGAAGCGAGGTTTTGTATATTCAACTATTTAATGCTCAACTCATTTGAGCTGTCATCACACTTTTGCAAAAGATACATTTTGCACCGTGTGGATTGTTCACTGTGACATCAAATTGTGATGTCCTATATTGTGAACTGCTACAACAAGGGCATTTAAAATAGAGGCGAATAGTAATAGCGCCTTTAGAGAGCCACCACATTGCCTGCTGCTGGGCCTTTCATACCATTTTCCATGGTGAATGAAACTTGTTGGCCTTCAGCTAATGTTTTGAAGCTATCACTTTGGATTGCAGAGAAATGTACGAAGACATCTTTGCTACCATCAGCTGGAGTAATAAAACCAAAACCTTTACCTTCATCGAACCATTTTACTGTGCCAGTCATTGTATTAGACATAGAATTTCCTTTAATTTATTTAATTTGCCATAAGGCATATGCGGTTTGTTTTGTATTTTTACTTATGGGAATTAATTAGAAGGAATTCACAATGAAGAGGTATCGAGGATAACGCTAAACGGGAACAACTTTAAACTTACTAACATAAATAGGTCTGTACTTCCAAACCAGTGACGCTATTAAGCCATAGAAAAATGCAGATAGCAAACTTTATTTTTTAGCGGTAAATCAGCTTAAGTAGACCTATAAAAAACATAACCCCGCTACACTCACGAGGTTTTTAATAGATAACTCATGTAATATCAAAACCATCATCAACACAATATATTGTGTTTTGTAATTACGCAAGACT
Source organism: Proteus penneri (assembly GCF_022369495.1). Lineage (NCBI taxonomy): Bacteria > Pseudomonadati > Pseudomonadota > Gammaproteobacteria > Enterobacterales > Morganellaceae > Proteus > Proteus penneri. The sequence continues at coordinate 1,124,224 of NZ_CP059690.1, read as the reverse complement.
GTAAATGTGGTGTTTTCTAATTATTTTATCCATATCTAATTTTACGTTATCAACCGATAGACATCCCTCAATAAAACCTTCCGCTGTCTGCAATCGCTTAGCCACTTCATTATGAGAAATACCGAGTTTTGAAGCCATTGAACGCAAAGGATAATTCTTCACATAGTACATAATAACCAACTGAAATAAGTAACTATTATTTACCTTTAAATGTAATACCGCTTTATTTATTTTTAAGCCATCATCATCAGAACATTGCTCTCGGCTTCGTCTTGAACTTGGAATTAATCCTTTAAAACCTGCGGCGATTGATGAGTAATCGATACTATTTCCCTCATTAGCTGACCACGCTCCCCAACGCGATAAAACTTCCTGCATATCTCTCATACTAATACTCCCCGTGCCGTATACACGTTAAACCAATGCCCCCATTCCTAATGAACGGTTTAAAAAAGAAAATAACAATTCGATTTGGTTACCATAAGTGGCTTCCCACAATTTTGGATCTCGATGCAACTCATCATGGTGTTGCCGACATAATGGAATAGTGAATAAGTCATGAGCTTTCGTTCCCATGCCTCCCATACCATGGCCGATGATATGATGTGGATCATCAGCTTGTTGTCCGCAAACACAACATGGCTGTGTTTTTACCCATTGAAGCCATTGGGGATTCTCCCAACGGCGCATTTTAGGTTTAAGAAGAAATGAGGCTGGAGGTTCAGGATCGACAGTCACATTAATAACGGGTTTTATGGCATCTAAACGCGCATTCATTGCTGATAGTGCTGTCACTTCATTTGGAACAATATCAGCTTCAGGAAAACCGCCATGCACCCTACGCTCTTTAGTTTTATCAGGCCAATTTAGAATACGGCGCAATATAGCATCAGGTAATTTATCAACCAGTTTATGCATCACAGCAAAAGCAAAAAAATCAGGTATCGTCAGCGAATGGCTATCATCTAATCTCAAACGACTGCGAATAGTGTCTATCATCCAAGCAATACGATTTTTATACGCTAATTCAGCAACCCACCCCGCCGATGAATTGCGAATATGATTATCATGATACCAACAAGTCCGTATCACACCGTCTTTATGCCATGTGGTTGTTAATTCATGATGATGATAACTGTCATGCTCATCGTTGATCTGGCAGCAATGGATATTTCTGCATACCCACATATTCATCGATGCCAGCTCGCCCATAGCTTGGATCACTTTTTCATTATTCAAAAAGCCAATAATGTCCTTGTTATTCAATAATGGTTGTTCATTCCCTGTTAATGCACCAGAAGGCCATTTATCTAAACTCTTTGGTACATCACTAATAATCACACGAGAATGTTGCTTTAGTTGCTCAAGCAACTCCGCTTCAGGCTTCAATAAAACGACACCAAGATCAGGCTGAATATAGGGTGTTAATAATAATTTCATACACTCACCTGTTTATTCAGCATCACCATACGGATCAATTCATCCGTTTTACTTTCAAAGAAATGGGGTTGAGTTTCACGAGGATTATTAGGGCTGGTCATGTTCTTCCCAAACTGACAACCTCGAGCAGTCACAGACCAGAACTCTTTCACTTTGTTTGCGGTTTTCGTACTTGGACGAGATAAACGTTCAACAATGCCAAGATCGGCTAATCGTTTATAAGCTTGTTGCGCTGAAATAGGTAATTGGTGTTTTCTAATCAGTGTTGATAAAGCTACTGTTGGACGACTTGAACCATCCATTGAACCAATTGGTGCATCAATCGCATACACAGGGGCTAATTCGGGTAAGCCTGCCATGACTTGTAATTTTTGATACGCCCCTAATTTTGAAGAGTTTGAGAAATTCAGGCTCTTGGCCATCGATTCAAGCAATATGACTCCAGCTTGAACTTTATCGGCTAACTTTTCGTCGTGTTGCTGTGTTATCAATGCATCAAAAGTACGGATCACTTTTAAATGAAATGAAGGACTTATCCACATTGCATAGGCATACACTAATTCTTTGCAAACATACGTTCCTTGGTTAAGCCCACCAACAATGGTCACAATGGGAACCGCTCCTGTGATCTCAGGAGCGGTTGAAATTTCATCAACCAACTCTTTAGTTTGAGTCAAAGCACTCCAATTCGACGGTTGATGCCGTTTTTCACCACCTGAGACTCGATGAAGGTCATTTAAACAATAACGCCCTGCGGTATCTCGACGAATTTGAACACCATCAATAACAATTAGTCCATTCATGTTATTTTTCTCCACTCTCGTTTATAGCAAAACTTCCTGAGCAACTTGTTCTGCGACTTGTTGCCAAATACCTCGCCACGCAGCTAAACCTGCAACCTCATTCATTCGGCCTAGACCATTTTTCTTAGCCTGAATAGCGGCTAATTCTTGGATTTTATTTTTAGGTTTCCAACCTGTACCCCAGATGAGCCGGAATGTTTCATCACGTTCTACGGAGTCGATGGTGATTTTTTTCTTACCCGCCAAACGTAAGGTTAAATCATCCCATTGAGCCCTGAGTGTACGAGGACACTGAACATTCTTTTTCCAAAAATCATCTTGCGTAATTCGTTTATAGAACTGGCAAATTTCTTTGTGAGTATGCCCATCAATCGTTGTCATCAAGCGAATATCATTAGCCCAATCAGTAAAATTGGGCTCTTTAGGTGCTTTTAATCCCATCTCTTGAAACACTTCGCATTTACGGCTGAATAGCCATTTAGCGCACTTCAAATCGTCAGCGGTGCCCCATTTTTGAAAGTTGGCGCTATAAATAACCGCCTCTGGATAACGTGTTAAAAAATCCATTTTCGGCTGGTCGCTGAATGCGTCAGAATTCTGCGACGAAGAATGATTTATTAATGGATCATATTTTGAAGTTACTGATGGATCGCCCTCAGGAGCTGGCGGGTCAAAATCCCTATTTTTGCTCGATTTTGAGGGAACAGAATTTGATGCAACAAATTTTGATGGGTCAACTCCTGATGCATCAGATTTTGACGCGTCAGATTTTATTGGTTGAGAAAGTGCTTTCTTTGCTGATTGGTATAGTTTCTCTACATTCAGCTGATAGATATTGCTTGCGTTGCGATTGCCTTTTCTACGCTTTTCGCTGGTTAACCACCCTTCTTTTTCCAACTGTTTTATTGCTGTGCGCACCGTGCTTTCACCCGCACCAATTTGACGAGCAATTGTCACAACAGAAGGCCAACAAATGCCTTCATCATTAGAAAAATCAGCTAATCTTGCCATGATAGCGACTGATGTGAGTTTTAAACCTGCATGGGCGCAACCATCCCAAACATAACTAGATAATTTAACACTCATAAGAGGCCTCACTTAACTCGGGTATATCTCTCTTTAAATCTTTGAACCGGCTCGCATTGTTCGTATTCACAACCATCAATCATAAAAATAACGCGCTGTTTTTCTCGATCATAACGAATGACATGAACAAGGAGCCCTCGAGGGTTTCTGTAATAGCGATCAAGACGATTGGGATCTTCATTTCGCATTGCATTTTCCTCCACTCAAGAAATAGAAATCAGCCCATGACTTTTTCAGTGTCCTCTTATCTACCAAATCGATATTTTTTCGGTAGTTGTGTGATCGATTGTCACTCGGTATGCTTTCTACATAGCGAAATGTTCCCTCTTTAGTTAAGGGTAAACAGCGAAATTGCTTTTTAGGTATTAAATACGCTAATCTACTCATGCTTATTTCTCTTCACATCATTGAAATTGGCAACCGAAGCCAGAGGCCGTATACCTTTGGCTTCACCCTCTCTTAGCCGCTTCCTGTTTTTCACCGTATAACATTTTCAGTGAATCCAAGAACCCAATTGCATATGCAAAAACTTTCCCTGCTTTTCGATAAATACGCCCTATTTCTTCATCCGTTAAAACACCATCAACAAGGCTTTCTTGAATTAAAACAGCGAGTGATCCTTGCATAGCAGCCAATGTCATTCGCATATCAAATAGCTCTACTTGATCTATCTTTTCTGCTTCTATTTTTGGTAGTGCACTCATGCCATGACGATCTAGGTGATATTCCACCAGCAACTTAGTGCCCGAAATGTCTTCCATGGCTTCCTGTTCATCAATATCAAAGAAACGACAGCCATTTTTTTCGTATAACTTGTTATTAAACGTCTCGAGTGACATACCTAGAGCCCCTGCCATAGCAGAACGTCCACCCGGCAGTGCTTTGCACATTTCTTTAATAACTTCTTTAATTGAATGTTTGCTCATATCTACCTGCTCTATCTTTTATTGGTAGTTAATTGCCTTATGCTGTTTTGATATTTTTTCTATAAAGTTCAGGGTTATATTTAAGTTTTCCCTCAGTTAGTAAGTCAGCCTCAATTGCTCGATTTTTAGGTATTAATTGACCTGGTCTTTTCTTCCATTGATAAAAGGCTTCTGGCGTAATTTTAAAAAAACTAGCGACTTTGCTAGCATCACCAAAGTAAACTTCAACTTCATTAGTTGTCATAAGCACCTCCAATATAAGTTTTATTAGATATTAAAATATAAGTTTTCTTTTATCAATAAAAACTAAGATAACTTAGTTAAAAACTAACCTCGGAATGAAAATGGATACTGTTGGAAGCAGAATAAAAAAGCTTCGTAAGACAACCAAGACGACACAAAATGAACTAGGGAAATACTGTGGCGTATCGGGTGTTGCGGTTGGCTATTGGGAAAAAGATCTTAATTTGCCAAATGGTGATGCTCTAATAAAGCTTGCTCAATTTTTTAATACAACTGAGTCTTACATCCTTTACGGCATATCATCGAAGGAAAATATTTCTGTGATTACAACAATGAGAAAACTTCCCGTTTTGTCATATGTACAAGCAGGTAAATTCACTGAATACCTAGCAACAGAGATTTATGATGAAACGTTGGAATATCTAGAAACTTCTTTAAAGGTATCACCTTCAAGCTTTGCCCTTACAGTAAGAGGTGATTCGATGACTAATCCTTCGGGTATGCCTTCTATTCCAGAAGGTGCGAAAGTTATTGTTGATCCAGCAGCAGAGGCAATTAGTGGCAAAATTGTAGTCGCTCGCCTTACAGGAAGTGACGAGGTAACAATAAAAAAATTAATTATTGATGGCCCTAATAAATACCTATCTCCACTCAATCCCCGCTATCCAAACATCCCGATCAATGGCAATTGTGAAATTGTTGGTGTTGTAAAGGGTGTTCAGTACGAATTGTAATCTCACCATCACACAAATCTAAATTTACTTAGATTTGTGTTGACATAAAATATAAGTTTCATTAGATTTAATTCTAATAAAACTTAGTATTAGATGAAGAATCTTTCACACTTCATAGAAAACAGCAGAAACCGCCACAACTTGAGGTAGGTAACAACCAAGTTCAATAATTGAAACATAAAAAATAAGTCTTTATTTACCATTAACCAACATCAGGGAAACTTAATCTCGATTAATTCGAGAGGAATTCTTATTACCTAAAATTGTGTGGAGAGAATAATGTCTTATATTGCAACAGCAACAAATAAGCACTTCTATTACCTCGATGTACGGATCGAGGATATAGATATTCAAGACATTGCTACGGGTTTAGCTAATGAATGTCGCTTTAATGGGCAGATTGATAATTTCTATTCTGTTGCTCAACACTCAGTATATGTCAGCTATTTAGTTGCTCCTGAATATGCTTTAGAAGCCTTACTTCATGATGCCAGTGAAGCCTATGTAAAAGACCTGCCATCGCCGCTTAAAAAGCTATTACCTGAATATAAGGAGATAGAAAAAAGAATTGATGCTGTTATTCGTCAAAAATATAACTTGCCACCCGTTATATCGGACTCCGTTCATTTAGCCGATTTAATGATGTTAGCAACTGAAAAACGAGATTTAGAAATTGATGTGGGTAGTAATTGGCTAATGCTTGAAGGTATTCCTACAAGTGATTTTATTGTTAATCCATTAACCCCACTACAAGCCAAAGTTTTATTTTTACGTAGATTTAATGAATTAAGTAAAAGGAGCTAAATAAACAGTTCTAAAAAGTTTAAATAAATACCACCAGCATAATTAACGTCTATTTAAACTGTATACGGCAGTATGGAGAGAAAATATGTCAAGAATGGTGACTCTTGAAGCGTGGGCAAGGTTGGAATTTGGAGATGCCTCTCCTTGCATGACGGTATTACAAAAATACGCAAAGAATAACCTTATTGCACCACCTGCAATGAAAGTTGGCCGCAAGTGGATGGTTGATAGAGAAGCTCGTTATGTGGGCTATCTGTCTCTCCCTCAAATTCCTACTAAATCAACGGAACGACTTAAGAGGATAATTACAGATGGCTGCCCGACCACGAACCCATAAAATTATCATCCCTAATCTATATCGAAAGCTAGATAAACGTAACGGCAAAATTTATTGGCAATATAAACATCCCATTACCGATAAATTTCATAGCTTAGGTACCGACGAACAAGAAGCGAGAGAAACAGCCATTCAGGCCAATACAATTATTGCTGAACAACATACTCGACAGTTATTAAGTATTAATGAACGGTTATCAAAAATTAAGACAAATAAGTCTGAAATATCTGTCGATATATGGATGGATAAATATTTAGATATTCAAAAAGAAAGATTAGATATCGGTGAATTAAAAATTAATTCTTATCGACAAAAAATGAAACCTATTAATTTATTCCGTCAGTATTGTGGTACGAAAATATTAAAAGAGATAACCGCTTTAGATATCGCTGAAATAATAGATTCCATCAAAGTATTAGGACATTCAAGAATGGCGCAGGTCGTTCGCATGGTGCTTATTGATGTATTTAAAGAAGCTCAACATGCTGGCTATGTTCCGCCTGGTTACAATCCTGCGAAAGCAACTAAACAACCACGGAATAGAGTGAAAAGAGAACGCATGACATTGGAAGAATGGCGGACTATTTACCAGCAAGCTAAAAATCACCCTCCTTATCTGCAATGTGGAATGTTATTGGCCTTAACCACAGGTCAGCGGATCGGTGATATCTGTAAAATGAAATTTTCTGATATTTGGGATGACATGTTACATATACAGCAAGAGAAAACAGGCAGTAAGTTGGCCATCCCTCTCTCGCTAAAATGTGAAGCTATCAATCTCTCCTTAAGGGATGTCGTTGCTCAATGTCGTGACGCGGTTGTGAGTAAATATCTCGTGCATTATCGGCATACCACCGCACAAGCGAAACGAGGCGAACAAGTCACACCAAATACATTAACCACAACGTTTAAAAAAGCGCGAGATAAATGTGGGTTAACTTGGGAAAAAGGTACGGCACCTACTTTCCATGAACAACGTTCTTTATCCGAGCGACTTTATCGTGAACAAGGAATTAATACACAAAAATTATTGGGGCATAAAACACAAAATATGACTGATAAATACCACGACGATAGAGGAAAAGAATGGCAAATTATTGCTGTTTAATTGAACAGTTTTGGGGAAGAGTTTTGGGGATATTTTGGGGAAGAATTTTATAGTACAAAAAATAAACGGGAACTAATAAGCTCCCGTTAACTATTTATCAAATCAACAATTACATATGTTTGATAATCGCGTCACCAAACTCGCTACATTTCAGCAGTTTAGCGCCTTCTAACTGACGTTCGAAATCATAAGTTACGGTCTTAGCGGCAATTGCGCCTTCCATACCTTTAATGATTAAGTCAGCAGCTTCTGTCCAACCCATGTGGCGTAGCATCATCTCTGCGGAAAGAATAATAGAACCAGGGTTAACTTTATCTTGGCCTGCATATTTTGGTGCAGTACCGTGTGTTGCTTCAAATAAAGCACACTCATCACCAATATTTGCGCCAGGTGCGATACCAATACCACCTACTTGAGCCGCTAATGCATCAGAAATATAGTCACCATTTAGATTCATACATGCGATAACATCGTACTCTGCTGGACGTAACAGAATCTGTTGCAAGAATGCGTCAGCGATGACGTCTTTAACAATGATCTCTTTACCTGATTTTGGATTTTTGATTTTAACCCAAGGACCACCATCTAATAATTCACCACCAAACTCTTCGCGAGCTAATTCATAACCCCAGTCTTTAAAGGCACCTTCGGTAAATTTCATAATATTACCTTTATGTACCAATGTAACTGAATCACGGTCGTTATCGATAGCGTATTCAATTGCCGCACGAACTAAGCGCTTAGTTCCTTCTTCTGAACAAGGTTTGATGCCAATACCGCAATCTTGTGGGAAGCGGATTTTGGTAACACCCATTTCATTTTGCAGGAATTTAATGACTTTATCGGCTTCTGCTGAGCCCGCTTTCCATTCAATACCTGCATAGATATCTTCTGAATTTTCACGGAAGATAACCATATCAGTTAGTTCAGGTTGTTTAACTGGGCTTGGTGTGCCTTTGTAGTAACGTACTGGACGTAGGCAAATATAGAGGTCAAGTTGTTGGCGTAGTGCAACGTTTAATGAACGGATACCACCGCCAACTGGGGTAGTAAGAGGTCCTTTGATAGAAACACGATATTCACGGATAAGATCTAATGTTTCTTCTGGTAACCAAACATCTTTGCCATATACCTGCGTTGATTTCTCACCAGTATAGACTTCCATCCACTCAATTTTACGTTCTTTGCCGTAAGCTTTCTCAACTGCAGCATCAACAACTTTTAACATTGCTGGCGTAACATCGATACCGATACCGTCCCCTTCGATATAAGGGATAACCGGATTATTTGGAACAACAAGCTTACCTTTAGCATCTAGTGTAATTTTAGCGCCATTAGCCGGAACAACTACTTTGCTTTCCATTTACCTCTCCTTTCATGTAAGCGCACGCTTTGTTAATTTTTTGTAAGAGACCTGTCAATACTACTTGATTATTCAGCTAACGCCAATCGCTTCTCTTTTAAGGTATAATCAATCTCCCATTTTTTACAAAAATTAACTATGGCAAATCAACTTAAAAATAGCGCTAAACCGAGAAAACACCACACTTCATTAGCACAAAGAAAACCAGTGCGCCCAAGAGGTGAGCGTAAAGTCGTTATCTTCAACAAGCCCTTCGATGTTCTTGTACAATTTACAGACGAGAATGGCAGAAAAACACTAAAAGATTTTATTCCTATTCGTGATATTTATGCAGCAGGACGTTTAGATAGAGACAGTGAAGGACTTTTAGTCTTAACAAATGATGGGAAGCTACAAGCAAAATTAACACAACCGAGTAAAAACACAGGAAAAATCTACTATGCTCAAGTAGAGGGTGTTCCTTGTACAGCCGCATTACAACAATTTCGAGATGGATTAGCGCTTAAAGATGGCAAAACATTGCCAGCACAAGTCGAAATAGTTGAGCAACCCGAATGGTTATGGGAGAGAAACCCGCCGATTAGAGAACGCCAAACTATCCCGACCACTTGGTTAAGAATCACCTTATTTGAAGGCAAAAACCGTCAAGTGAGACGAATGACGGCTCATATTGGTTATCCTACATTGCGTTTGATCCGCTTTAGTATGGGAAATATTACATTGGATAATTTATTACCCGGTGAATGGAAGGAGATTAATTTTGTTTAAACCTCATGTGACTGTCGCGTGTATCGTTCATGCGCAAAATAAGTTTCTCGTTGTTGAAGAAACTGTCAATGGAAAAGCAACGTGGAATCAACCTGCAGGGCACCTTGAAGCCAATGAAACTCTTATTCAGGCTGTTCAACGTGAATTATGGGAAGAAACGGGCTTAACACTTCCCGTTCAACATTTTCTTAAGTTACATCAATGGATTGCCCCAGATAAAACGCCTTTTCTACGTTTTCTTTTTCTTATTGAAGCACAAGAACAATTTAAAACTCAGCCCCAAGATAGTGATATTGATTGTTGTCACTGGGTTAGCGCTGATGAAATTATTCATAGCCAGCAATTGCGCTCACCGTTGGTAAGAGAAAGCCTATTATGTTATCAACAAGGTGAACGCTACCCTCTTTCTATTTTAACTAGCTTTGGTGCGCCCTTTAACTAAATGGTAGAGAATAGAAAAACAAAGCATCAAAAACAGAGCAACACTTGATGCACCTGTGTCAGTGATATGGTAAAGTATGGCGCTTATTTTTCCGCAGTGAGATCCAGTCATGTCAGATAACAGCCAAAAAAAAGTCATCGTAGGAATGTCCGGTGGCGTAGATTCATCCGTCTCAGCCTATCTTCTTAAGGAACAGGGATATCAGGTCGTTGGTCTGTTTATGAAGAACTGGGAAGAAGACGACGATACAGAATATTGCTCAGCTTCAACGGATCTTGCCGATGCGCAAGCCGTGTGCGATAAACTTGGCATTGAGCTTTATACTATCAATTTTGCCGCTGAATATTGGGATAATGTTTTTGAACATTTTTTATCTGAATATAAAGCAGGCCGCACCCCAAACCCCGATATTCTGTGCAATAAAGAAATAAAATTTAAAGCATTTTTAGAATATGCGGCAGAAGACTTAGGTGCTGATTACATCGCAACAGGTCACTATGTTCGCCGTCGTGATATCAATGGCAAAAGCCAATTACTTCGTGGCGTCGATAATAACAAAGACCAGAGCTATTTCTTATACACGTTAAGTCACGAGCAAATCGCACAAAGCCTTTTCCCTGTTGGTGAAATGGAAAAGCCTGAAGTTAGAAAAATCGCTGAAAAACTTGATTTAGCAACAGCAAAGAAAAAAGACTCAACAGGTATTTGTTTTATTGGTGAGCGTAAATTTACCGATTTCTTATCACGTTACCTCCCTGCTAAACCTGGCCCTATCATCACAGTTGATGGTGAAACTATTGGTGAACACCAAGGATTGATGTATCACACATTAGGTCAACGTAAAGGTTTAGGTATCGGTGGAACAAAAGACGGTGGAGACTCCCCTTGGTATGTCGTTGATAAAGATGTTGAAAACAACATTCTTATTGTGGCACAAGGTCATGAACATCCAAGATTAATGTCTGTCGGCTTAATTGCTCAACAATTGCATTGGGTATCGAGAGAGCCAATTACTGAAGCTTTCCGCTGTACTGTTAAAACACGATACCGCCAACCTGATATTGCGTGTACAGTAACGCCATTAAGTGAAGATAAAATTGAAGTCCGCTTTGATTATCCTGTTGCTGCTGTAACGCCAGGACAATCAGCCGTCTTTTATCAAGACGAAGTCTGTTTAGGTGGCGGTATCATTGAAACCCGTATTCAGGAGTAGACGTGGCTAAAGATTTTCGTGATATTACACTTGCATTGGCAGGCATCTGCCAAGCAAGTCGTCTTGTTCAGCAAATTGCTTACCAAGGTAGTGCGAACGAGAATGATGTTGAAGTGATGGTTAACAGTATTTTTAATCTCAATCCAACCTCAACACTTGATGTTTATGGCAATCAAATCAGTCATTTAAAATTAGGCTTTCAAACACTGAAAGCTATTCATCAGGCGGTAAGAAGAGAAAAATTAACGCTTGAATTGATGACTTACCAACAGGGCTTAATCAATCTAGAACGTCTTATCAATAGAAATGATGATTACAGTTCTCGTTTATCGCAAAAAATTTCTCAATTAGATCGCCAAAAAAGTTACTTTGAACCCATGTCTGAAGGTGTATTTAATGCACTTGCCGGCGTTTATGTTGATGCCGTTAGCCCTGTTGGCCCACGCATTCAGGTTCATGGCGCAATTGATCTGTTAAAGAACCCTATTATTCAAGCTAAAGTTAGAGCGTTGTTATTAACTGGCATTCGTAGTGCTGTGCTCTGGCGTCAAGTAGGTGGCCGTCGTTTTGATTTTTTACTGCATCAAAAGACTATCCTGCGACAAGCTGATGATTTTCTCGCTCAATGTTAATACTTTAAAATTCAACCTGGGAGTTGCCAACAATGGAATTATCTTCGCTGACAGCGATTTCACCGATTGACGGTCGTTACGGTAGTAAAACCTCGTCGTTACGTTCTATTTTTAGTGAATTCGGTCTTCTGAAATTCCGTGTACAGGTAGAAGTTCGCTGGCTACAAAAGCTGGCATCTTGCGCCGACATTAAAGAAGTTCCCGCCTTTGAAAAAAACGCAAACGATTACCTTGATGCAATTGTTGCTAACTTCAATGAAGAAGATGCAGCTCGCATTAAAACGATCGAACGCACCACTAATCATGATGTAAAAGCCGTAGAATATTTCTTAAAAGAAAAAGTGGCGAACATCCCTGCTTTACATCAGGTTTCTGAATTTATTCACTTTGCTTGTACTTCTGAAGATATTAATAACCTGTCTCATGCCATTATGCTGGAAACGGCACGCCAAGAGATCTTATTACCTGCATGGCGTGAACTTATTGATACCATTAGCAAAATGGCTCAAGAATACCGTGATTTACCATTACTTTCTCGCACTCATGGTCAACCTGCGACACCCTCTACAATTGGCAAAGAGTTTGCTAACGTTGCTTACCGCATGGAGCGCCAATATCGCCAACTTACACAAGTTGAGATCTTAGGTAAAATCAATGGTGCAGTAGGTAACTACAATGCTCACTTAGCTGCATACCCTGATGTAAACTGGCATCAATTTAGTGAAGAATTTGTCACTTCACTTGGTATTACATGGAACCCATACACAACTCAAATTGAACCACATGATTATATTGCGGAGCTTTTTGATTGTATTAGTCGCTTCAATACTATCTTGATTGATTTCGACCGTGATATTTGGGGTTACATTGCACTGAACCACTTTAAACAAAAAACCATTGCAGGTGAAATTGGTTCATCCACCATGCCTCATAAAGTAAACCCAATTGATTTTGAAAACTCTGAAGGAAACTTAGGGTTAGCAAATGCAGTAATGGGACATCTTGCTAGCAAATTACCTGTTTCTCGCTGGCAACGTGATTTAACTGATTCAACTGTACTGCGTAATTTAGGTGTGGGTATGGGTTATGCATTAATTGCTTACCAATCAACCATGAAAGGTCTTAATAAACTTGAAGTGAATGAAAACCACCTTCGTAAAGAATTAGACTGCAATTGGGAAGTATTAGCCGAGCCAATTCAAACTGTAATGCGTCGTTATGGCATTGAAAAACCTTACGAAAAATTAAAAGAGCTTACTCGTGGTAAACGCATCACAGAACAAGACATGGTCGTTTTCATCGATGGTTTAGAATTACCAGAAAATGAAAAAACACGTTTAAAAGCAATGAAACCTGAAAGTTATATTGGTTTTGCAACTCAACTCGTTGATAAATTAAACTAATTTACCTCTCTAAAAAGGCAGATAATTTCTGCCTTTTTTTATAGCCAAAACACAAAGAAAACTATCTATAACTTAAACACTTTGCTAGATACAGTGTTTTTTAAGCGATAGATTGTCTATGATGAGCCCATATTTTTATCTGATAGATTAACTATCATTCATATATTTATTTTATGACAGTAAATTTTTGCTGATTGTACTCAAGGTGGAATAATGCGGATCTTAATTATTGAAGATAATATCTTACTTCGCCATCACTTATCTGTGCAATTTCGTGATGCTGGCCATCAGGTTGATGCAGCTGAAGATGCCAAAGAAGCAGATAGTTTTATTGCAGAAGGTACACCTGATGTAGCTATTGTGGACTTAGGATTACCAGATGAAGATGGCATTAGCCTTATTCGTAGATGGCGAGAAAATAATATTACTCTACCAATAATGGTCTTAACAGCACGAGAAAGTTGGCAAGAAAAAGTGTCAGCGTTAAATGCAGGCGCTGATGACTATGTGACAAAGCCCTTTCATTTTGAGGAAATTATTGCACGTATTCAGGCATTAATGCGAAGAAACATGGGAATTGCATCACAAACCCTCGCTATCGAACCTTTTGAATTGGATTTGTCACGTAAAGAGTTCATGATTTCGGGTGAACAAATTAAGTTAACTGCATTTGAATATACAATTTTAGAAACTTTGATGCGCAATCAAAACAAAGTTGTTAGCAAAGATGCATTAATGCGCCAGTTGTATCCAGATGCTGAATTAAAAGAAAGTCATACTATTGATGTACTAATGGGGCGATTACGTAAAAAAATCTTAGAAAAATATCCTGATGATGTTGTCGTGACAGTACGTGGACAAGGCTACCGTTTTGATATGAAACCTTAATATGCAAAAAAAACAGCGCTCCCCACTCTCATTACGAACTCGTTTTTTACTTGCAACTAGTGCCATAATTTTAGCTCTTGTGCTTTCTTATGGATTAGTTGCCATTGTCGGTTCGATTGTCAGTGTGGATAAAACCACTTTTATGCTAATGCGTAGTCAAAGCAATCTTTACTACAGCTTAGCGCAGTGGGATAAGGGCAAGCTGAATATTGAGTTTCCTACAAGCCTTAATAATAACACCTCTTTGGTGATCATTTTTGATGATAAAGGCAGTGTATTATGGACAACTCCCGATTTACCTAAAGCCATTCCAGATAGCATTAAGCATAAATGGCGCCATGAAGAAGGGTTATTTGAAATTTCGGTTGATGTCAAAACAACGCGTTTAATGCTACAACAGTTACCTCAATACCGTGTTTATCTCAAGCGACTCGAAGAATATTCAAGTAACGAATTTTTAACTCACTCAGTGGTAATTAATCATTATCCTGCGGCTGATAATATGCCTTATATGGCGATTGCAGTTATCGATCCTATTCCTCAGCGAATGCAAAAAGTCAGTCAGGTTTGGGACTGGTTCTTATATATCATTCTCGCTAATTTGTTCTTAGTTGTGCCTTTAATTTGGTTAGCTGCACACTGGAGTTTACGGCCTATAAAACAAGTGATAGAACAAATCAGTGCATTAGAAAAAGGGACACGCAATGATTTGGATGAAAACCCACCAACCGAGTTAAAAGGCTTAGTCCGAAACTTAAATGTATTATTGCGTAATGAACGAAACCGTTATAGTAAATATCGCACAAGCTTATCAGATCTGACTCATAGCTTAAAAACGCCACTTGCCGTATTACAATCAACATTACGCTCTTTACGATCAGGTAAGCAAATGACGATAGAGCAAGCTGAACCTATCATGCTCGATCAGATAGAACGAATTTCACAACAAGTCGGTTATTATCTGCATCGAGCATCTATTCATGGTGATCACGATATTACCACACGAAAACTCCATTCACTGTCAGGGTTATTAGATAATCTTTGTAGTGCATTAAGTAAAGTTTATCAGTCAAAAGGCGTTGATTTAACACTCAATATTTCACCTGAAATCATGTGGTTAGGTGAGAAAAATGATTTTATGGAAGTGATGGGCAATATCCTGGATAACGCTTGTAAATACTGCTTAGAATTTGTTGAAATCAATGTTAGCAATAATGAAAGTAGTGTCATTATTATTATTGATGATGACGGGCCAGGCGTCAGCCCGGAAAAAAGAGAAGCTATTTTCCAGCGAGGAACAAGAGCAGACACGCTTCGTCCAGGGCAAGGTTTAGGATTATCTATTGCAGTAGATATTATTGAACAATACAGTGGTGAAATTACTATTACCGATAGTCCTTTAGGTGGTGCTCGTATTACCGTAATCTTTGCTGAGCAGCAACTTACGGCTGAGCGTGAATAATCATTGTTGATTAAGGTACTTTTAAATTACCGTTAAATCTACGACGTTATGTATGATATCTGTTCACTTATTATCGTGTTACTCACATTGCTCAAAGGAATGTTTAGCAGGAAGTTAGAATTCATTATACTATGGCTCTAGGCTTCCCGAACTCAGGATATACACAATGGACTATAAACTTAATTTAGATTGGCAATCATTCCTCGAAAGCCATTGGCAAAAACGCCCTTTATTAATTAAAAACGGCTTCTCTCGTTTTGTTGATCCTTTATCTCCTGATGAACTTGCTGGTCTTGCAATGGAAGATGAAGTAGATAGCCGTCTTGTTAGTTGTCAAGACGGACAGTGGGGAGTCAAACACGGGCCTTTTGAGCACTTTGAAGGACTTGGTGATAAAGATTGGTCTTTACTTGTACAAGCCGTCGATCACTGGCATTTTCCTAGTGCGGCATTAATGAAACCATTTCGTGTGTTACCCGATTGGCGCATTGATGATTTAATGATCTCTTATTCTGTTCCTGGGGGTGGTGTTGGCCCACATCTTGATCAATATGATGTCTTTATCATTCAGGGACAAGGCCGTCGCCGTTGGCGGGTGGGTGAAAAATTCCCAATGAAACAACATTGCCCTCACCCGGATCTACTTCAAGTAGATCCTTTTGAAGCAATTATTGATGAAGAATTAGAGCCGGGAGATATTCTTTATATCCCACCTGGATTCCCGCATGAAGGCTATGCGATTGAAGAGTCACTAAACTACTCTGTTGGTTTCAGATCGCCTAATGCTCGTGAACTTTTCAGTGGGTTCGCTGACTATGTATTAGCAAATGATTTAGGTAGCTATCGTTATAGCGATCCTGATCTAACACAGCGTGAAAACCCAGCATTAGTGCAACACCAAGAGTTAAATAAACTTCATGCCATGATGGAGGATTTACTTGCTCAACCAGAAGTATTCCGGCATTGGTTTGGTGAATTTATTTCTCAATCTCGTCATGAGCTTGATCTCGCGGTTCCAGAACCTTTATATGAAAATGCGGAAATTCATGATCTGCTGCAACAAGGCGAGCAACTTCATCGTTTAAATGGTCTTCGTGCACTACGTGTTGGCGATAATTGTTTCGTAAATGGTGAATTGATGGATACTGATCATATAGAAGCTGTGGATGCGCTTTGCCAATATGATTATATTGATAAACAACACTTAGGTGATGCGTTAGCTGATCCGAAATTTGTGCGTTTATTAACACACTTAGTTAACCAAGGTTATTGGTATTTTGAAGATTAATTATCACTAATTTTCAACTATAAGTTATAAAGCCCTGTCATATTATTGCAGGGCTTTTTATCATTAGCTATTTAATAAATATATTATATTTAAAAATCTAACGAATTAAATAATTTATTGATTCTTTTAAAAGTACTCTCGTATTATGAAAGAAAAAAGGAATAACAACAAAAAAAGTACTTTGTAAGAAAAAAAGCAATAATGTATGTTTGCTATTTGTTGCATACAGAGAAAAGGAGATAAAATAAGTTATCAAAAAATAGCTTAAAATAATAAAAAATGATTGCTGCTCAGATTTTTTAATTATTTTCTCTTTATGAAAGCTTAGTTGCTCTTCTATTACAGGTTTTAATGATCTTCCTGTCATATTTTCCATTCAATATCCTTATATTGCATTCAGTTTTCTGTAATTATAAGATAAATTTATTGAACCCAATTTAGCAAAGAGTGATGACTATTGTGCCTATATTAAAAGTTTAATAGTAAATAATATGTAAGCCCATTATTATAAAATTATTCTATTTTTAATTAAGTAAACATCCCTATTAATACCCTATCAATACCTTGCTGTTTCTCCTATTTTACCTAGGAGAAAATTAGATTTTACTTCTTTTTTCAACAATAAAATCGTCTATAAAAAATTTATTGTGTTAATCATTACTTTTATTTTACCAACTATAATATTTGCAGAAATAATAAAATAGCAAATATGAAAACTCCACCAGCACAAACGGATATCAGTTTATGTTAAATAAAGCAAGAAAAAGTGAAATCATTAATTACTTAGTAGAATTAAACTGGTTAAAAAAATAATAGCCGAAATATCGGCTATTATTTTTATTTTCAAGGTTCAATTAGTGATTAGCTAATCACGTTAGCTTTCTCTCTTTCAGCCGTAATTTCAGCGATACGCATAATTACACTCACCGCCGCTTCCATACCTTCTAAAGAGATAAATTCGTGCTTACCATGGAAATTATAACCACCAGTAAAAATATTAGGGCAAGGTAATCCACGATAAGAAAGCTGAGCACCATCTGTACCACCACGAATAGGCTTGATATTAGGCTCAATATCACAATCAATCATTGCTTGTTTTGCTATTTCAATAATGTGCGGGAATTGAACAACTTTATCATGCATATTGTAATAACTATCATCAATAGTCAGTTCAATATAACAATCTGGATGTAAGCCTTTACCTACTTTTTCTGCAATCGCAATCATATTCTGTTTGCGTTTTTCAAATAAGTTACGATTAAAATCACGGATAATATAATGCATTTCCGCCCTTTCTACCGTGCCTTTAATACTTTGCAGATGGTAGAAACCTTCATAACCATCGGTATTTTCTGGTGTTTCTTCAATAGGTAACTCTTGATGAATGCGCGTTGCTAATCCTAATGCGTTTACCATCACCCCTTTTGCACTACCAGGGTGAACATTGTTACCAACAATTTTGATATTCACTGATGCTGCGTTGAAGTTTTCATATTCCAATTCACCAACACCACCGCCATCAACGGTATAAGCCCAACTTGCACCGAATGCATTTAAATCGACATAATGCGCACCACGACCAATTTCTTCGTCAGGTGTGAACGCAATACGAATATCACCATGAGGTCGATTGGTTTCTTTTAAACGTACCATGGCGGTAATAATTTCAGCAATGCCTGCTTTATCATCAGCACCTAATAAGGTTTTACCGTCTGTGGTAATTAATGTTTTACCAATCATGGAGTGTAAGATTGGAAACATAACCGGTGATAACACTTCATCACCAATACCCAATGCAATATCACCGCCACGATAATCTTCAAGCACTTGTGGTTTGACATGCTTACCAGAAAAATCCGGCGCTGTGTCAAGATGCGAAATAAAACCAATCACAGGCACTGGCCAAGAGACATTGGATGGTAAACTTGCCATCACACATCCCTTGTCACTGAGCGTTACATCGGAAAAACCCAGTTTTTTTAATTCGTGAGTCAATGCCTTGGCAAGTTTTAATTGTCCATCACTGCTTGGTGACATTTTTGAAGATGGTTTTGATTGTGTATCAAAATTAATATATTCAAAAAAACGTTCTAATAATTTATCCATTTTGCCCCCTAAGATCTCTCTAAGAACAATAATAGGGAACTCTATAAAATAATTATTGCGTCAAATCAGCTTTAGGATCATTAATTAATTCAAACAATTTATGAACATATTCATCAACTATCTGACTTGCTTGACCATAATGTTTCTCTTCAAACTGGCTTTCAACCAAACTGGGTTCAAGATTTAACTCAACGGTATGAGCACCTGTTAATCGAGCTTCATGGACAAAACCCGCAGCAGGGTAGACATTTCCAGATGTACCGATAGAGATAAAAATATCAGCCTCAGCCAAGGCGCGATAAATCTCTTCCATACCAATGGGCATTTCACCAAACCAGACAATATGTGGTCGTAGTGGCGATGGGAATTGGCAACAATGACAGCGATCGGTTGTTTCTAAGTCCCCTTTCCATTCAAAAACTTGGCGAGATTGTGGGCAACGTACTTTTAGTAATTCACCATGCATATGCAAAATATGTTTACTACCTGCTTTTTCATGTAAATTATCAATATTTTGTGTTACAAGAAGGAAGTTATCTTTACCTAAGCGTTGCTCAAGTTTTGCTAATGCATAATGCGCTTCATTCGGTTGAATTGTAGGTTGTTGCAATTGACGACGGCGTTCATTATAAAACTGCTGAACCAATTGTGGGTTGCGTTGATAACCTTCAGGTGTAGCAACATCTTCAACACGATGTTCTTCCCACAATCCATCTTCTGATCGGAATGTTTTAATTCCTGATTCAGCCGAAATGCCAGCCCCTGTTAATACGACAACTTTGGGTAAATTCATTTCATGTTCCGTTTTATGGGTTAGATGAAAATAACGACAACGTGAATGTTGTCTGCGTAAACTTTTGATCTTACGAAACTTCCTAAGCCGACGATGACGAAGTTTAAGTTTCATCATGACAATCCTTGGTTTTCAAATTTAAATAGCGCGTTTCTTATCTTTACTAGTTTAAGCGTTTTTTCTTCTTTGTCTGTCAATAATAACCTTATTGTCCACTTAAAATTCTAGCAGGATCTAGTTTAGTCGCTCGACGTGCAGGATACCAACTTGCAACTAGGCTTAAAATTACAGTGGTAATAAATACAGAGAAAACGTCAATTAAATGAACTTCTGAAGGTAAAAAATCGACGAAATAAACATCACCAGACAACACACTATGTCCCGTTAATGATTCAATAACAGACACTAATGGTGTTAAATTATAAGCAATCAATACACCCAATATCACACCAGCAACACAGCCAATCATGCCTGATAATAAGCCGTACCATAAAAAGATATTACGAATATGACTATCTCGTGCGCCTAATGTTCGTAAGATAGCAATATCACTACTTTTATCTCTTACTGCCATAATCAGCGTTGAGACAATATTAAAGCATGCGACACCAATCACTAGGATCATTGATAAATACATAATGCTACGGATCATTTGAATATCACTATACATATAGCCATAATCACTTATCCAACTTTTGGCATAAACATATTCTTTGCTGTTTAAACCGGCATTATGAATAATTTCATTCGCGAAAAAAGGATCTACCGTTTTCACTTCAATCCCAGTTATTCCTTGTCCATAATCCATATATTGTTGAGCATCGGCTAAAGGAATTAACGCTAATTGATGATCAAGCATACCACTAAGTTTAAAAATACCACTTACTTGTAAGCGAATACGCTTAGGCTGTAAAAGCTTAGTTGGATCATCATTATTAGGAATTAATACAGTGAGCCAATCACCTTGTTTAATTTTCAATGCGTCTGCAACACCTTGCCCAATAATAATTTGTTGCTTACCCGCCCGAAAATCTTGCCATGCATTATTTTGTACATAGCGAGGTAATAAGCTGATATCACTCTGTTTTTCAGGTGATACGCCCATAACTTGCACTGCTTTTAGTTCAGTTCCTTTCTCTAACAATCCTGTTAATAAGATATATGGTGCAGCAGCGACAACACCTTGGGTATTTTCAATACGAGGTAATGCTGATTGCCATTGTACAAATGGCTGTTCTACTGAATAAATTTGTCCGTGAGGCACCACTGATAAAATGCGATTTTTTAATTCACGTTCAAACCCATTCATGGCACTTAGACCAATAATCAAGACAGCAACACCAAGCATAATGCCCAGTGTTGAAATAACTGAAATTAAAGAAACCATTCCCGCACGTTTTCGCCCTCTTGAAAAACGTAAAGCGGTCACTAATGCAAGTGGCAATTGTGCCATTATTTCACTCCTGAAATTGCGTTTTGTGACTGTAGTTGACCATCTTTCATTTCAAGTTGGCGCTGAAAACGAGCAGCCAATGACAAATCATGCGTCACCACTAGAAAAGCAGTTTGTTTTTCTTTGTTTAACTTAATCAACAATTCGAAAATCCCTTCAGCATTTTTCTGATCAAGATTACCTGTTGGCTCATCAGCAAGGACTAATGAAGGATCGTTCACTAATGCTCTCGCAATCGCAACACGTTGTCTCTCACCACCAGAAAGCTCTGAAGGACGATGATGAGCGCGATCTTTTAACCCCACCGCTTCAAGTAAAGACATCGCTTTTTCTTTCGCCTTTACAACACTAGCCCCACCAATCATCAGCGGCATAGCCACATTTTCAAGTGCTGTAAAATCAGGTAATAGATGGTGAAATTGATAGATAAATCCCAATTGGCTATTACGTAAATCAGCCTTTTCAGACGAAGATAACTTATTAAGTGATTGCCCTTTAAAAAAGACTTCGCCTGATGTTGGAGAATCCAATCCCCCCAGTAAATGTAATAAAGTACTTTTTCCTGAGCCGGAACTGCCTACTATGGCAAGAAAATCCCCCTTATCCATTTTAAAAGAGACGGATTTCAGCACTTGAGTAGAAATCGAACCATCTTGGTATTGTTTACATAGGGCGTGGCAATCCAATAAACCCTCTTTGTTAATTTGCATTTGTTTTTCTGATGCCATTGATTGTTTATTCAAAGAAGAATTACTCATAACGTAGCGCCTCTGCTGGCTGAATAGCCGCGGCCCGCCAAGACGGGTATAAAGTGGATAAAAGTGAAATGACAATAGCGGAGAAACCGATCATAAAGACGCGTCCCCAATCAAGTGTTGCAGGCAATTCCACACCTTGAGGAATAAGTCCTACCGCTGGCATGATGACGTTTAATTGACTTGAGAGTAATGCCCCCAACAGACCACCAGCAACAGCACCTAAAATACCTGCACCAGCACCTTGTAGCATAAAGATGGACATAATCTGAGAGCGTTTTAAACCCATAGTTTGCAAAATAGCAACTTCACCTTGTTTTTCCATCACCAACAAAGAAAGTGAGGTAATGATATTAAAAGCCGCCACAGCTATAATTAAGCTTAATAATAATCCCATCATGTTTTTTTCCATTTTAACAGCCTGGAAAAATTCACCTTTACGTTCGCGCCAATCTCTCCAACTAAGATTTTTATCTAAAGATTGTGCACTGTATTTTTCAATATTGAGAGGATCAGTAAAGAAAAGACGCCATCCTGTAATATTACCCGGCTGATAACGCATTAAACGTGCTGCATCTTGCTGATTAACTAAGATTTGTGAGACATCTGCATCGCCACCACTTTGGAAAATACCTTTAACGGTAAATAAACGTTGGCTAGGTAATCTTCCCATTGGTGTTAATTGGCTTACACTTGGCACAATAAGGCGAATGTTATCCCCCTCTTTTACTTTTAACTGTTTAGCAAGGCCACTTCCTAAGATCACGCCATAGTCACCTGCTTTCAGCATAGAAAAATCGCCATAACGAATATATTTCGTTAAAGGCTCATCTTGCTCTTTTTCTATACCTAGCATGACACCAACGCTGATATTGTCTTTACTCTGTAAAACGACATCGCCTTCTACTAAAGGGGTAACGTTTATGATACCTTCACGCGTCAGTAATCTTTCAGCTATATTTGAATCTCGGGGTAATTGTCCGTTAGGTGATGTCACGATTGCTTGTGGAATATAAGCAAGAATGCTTTCTTGCAATGAACGTTCAAAACCATTCATGACAGAAGTTACTGTGATCAATGCAGCTACACCTAACATAATCCCTAAAGCGGATAGCCATGAGACGAAGCGACCGAATTTATCGACCGCACGACCCCGCATATAACGGAGCCCTATATAAAATGAGACAGAATTGTACATGAAATCTGTGCTGTTCCTGTTGCTAATGCGAAGTGTTCAGGGATAATAAAGGGTAGTCTTACTGAATGGAACCACTCTATTCCCAAACTGTGGTTTTTCTTTTATCTTAACCTGCCCGCCAGTTTAAGCTTTAGCCATTAAGCTAAAGATGTGTTGGGAGTTAACTACAACAAAGAGTTCACATTACACGCTTATGTCCTCAGAATATCGTTATCAACTTCCTATAAAACAAGGGGATACTCGTCAGCTAGGTCAACTGACTGGTGCCGCTTGCGCTCTAGAATGTGCAGAGATCATCAAACGTCACTCTGGATTAGTCGTTCTTGTTACTCGTGATATGCAAAATGCATTGCGTTTACAAGATGAAATCCGTCAGTTTTGTGATTTTCCAGTAGAGACATTATCGGATTGGGAAACGCTGCCATACGACAGTTTTTCACCTCACCAAGAAATTATCTCAAACCGCCTTTCTACGCTATACCGTATTCCATCACTTCTCAAGGGAATTTTAATCTTACCCGTCAATACGTTAATGCAGAAAGTCTGCCCTACAGATTATCTCGCAAGTCATGCGTTGATAATGCAAAAAGGAGAGATACTTTCTCGTGATAATTTACGTAAAACATTAGATGAAGCAGGATATCGCCATGTAGAGCAAGTATTAGAACACGGTGAATATGCAACACGCGGTGCATTATTAGACTTATTTCCTATGGGAAGTGAATTTCCTTATCGTATTGATTTTTTCGATGACGAAATAGATAGCCTGCGCACTTTTGATGTCGATACACAGCGGACATTAGCAGAAGTTGATCAAATTAATTTACTGCCTGCCCATGAATTCCCAACAGATGCAAATGCGATAGAACTTTTCCGTAGCCAATGGCGTGAACGATTTGATGTAAGACGTGATCCTGAACATATTTATCAGCAAGTCAGTAAACACATATTGCCAACGGGAATTGAATATTGGCAATCGCTGTTTTTTGAACAGCCTTTATCTAACTTATTTGCTTATTTCCCTAAAAACACATTGATAGTGACGCAAGATCTACAAGATTTTGCAGAAAAGTTTTGGCAAGACATCAACCAGCGTTTTGAAAGCCGTCGCGTTGATCCTATGCGACCGCTGTTACCGCCTGATGATATTTGGCTCAGTGTTGATAAATTTAATAAAGAACTTAAACAGTGGCCACGAATTCAACTTAAAACAGAAACATTGCCAGAAAAAGCAGGACAAACTAATTTAGGTTATCAACCACTTCCTGATTTATCGATCAACGCGCAAAGCAAATCCCCTTTAGACAATCTACGTCGATTCCAAGAACAATTTTCTGGCAGTATTATTTTCTCTGTTGAAAGTGAAGGACGACGCGAAACCGTACAAGAACTGTTATCACGGATAAAAATTGCCCCTAAACAGATCATTGAGTTATCAGATGCCCAAGAAAAAGGAGCCTATTTTATTATTGGTGCAGCTGAGCACGGTTTTATTGATAGTCATCGTCAATTAGCTATGATCTGTGAAAGCGATATGTTAGGCGAGCGAATTAATCGTCGTCGTCAAGACAATCGCCGAACAATTAATACTGATACCTTAATTCGCAACCTTGCTGAATTAAGCATAGGTCAACCGGTTGTTCATCTTCAGCATGGTGTTGGTCGCTATCAAGGCATGACAACACTAGAAGCCGGTGGCGTTAAAGCTGAATACTTGATGTTAAGTTACGCAGGTAATGACAAGCTTTATGTCCCTGTTTCATCCTTGCATTTAATCAGTCGTTATTCTGGTGGCGCAGATGAAAATGCGCCACTACACAAATTGGGTGGCGATGCATGGGTAAGAGCGCGCCAAAAAGCCGCTGAAAAAGTGCGTGATGTCGCAGCAGAGTTATTAGATGTTTATGCTCAGCGTGAAGTAAAAACAGGCTTTGCCTTTAAAATGGATAAAGAGCAGTACCAAACATTCCGCCAAAGCTTTCCTTTTGAAACAACACCTGATCAAGAAATGGCGATCAATGCTGTCCTTAGCGATATGTGCCAAGCTATTTCAATGGATAGACTCGTCTGTGGCGATGTCGGATTTGGTAAAACAGAAGTGGCAATGCGTGCTGCATTTCTTGCAGTTAACAACAATAAACAAGTCGCCATTTTAGTGCCGACCACCTTATTGGCTCAGCAACATTTTGATAATTTCCGTGATCGTTTTGCTAATTGGCCCGTTAACATTGAGATGATCTCACGCTTTCGTAGTGCAAAAGAGCAACAGCAAATCACAGAAAAACTGGCTGAAGGAACGATTGATATTGTCATTGGTACACATAAACTCCTTCAGCCTAATATTCAATGGAAAGATTTAGGGCTATTAATTGTCGATGAAGAACACCGTTTTGGTGTTCGTCACAAAGAACGAATAAAAGCCATGCGCGCAAATGTCGATATTTTAACGCTAACAGCAACACCTATTCCTCGTACGTTAAATATGGCAATGAGTGGTATGCGTGATCTTTCTATCATTGCAACACCACCAGCACGTCGCTTATCCGTAAAAACCTTTGTACGGGAATATGATGACTTAGTGGTACGTGAAGCTATCTTGCGTGAAATATTGCGTGGCGGACAAGTTTATTACTTGTATAACGATGTTGAGAATATCGAAAAAGCCCGAGAGAGATTAGCTGCGCTCGTTCCTGAAGCGCGTATTGGTATTGGTCACGGACAAATGCGTGAACGAGAACTTGAGCGTGTGATGAATGATTTCCACCATCAACGTTTTAATGTGTTACTTTGCACCACAATTATTGAAACAGGTATCGATATACCCAGCGCAAACACCATTATTATTGAACGTGCAGATCACTTTGGTTTAGCGCAATTACATCAGTTACGTGGTCGTGTAGGCCGTTCTCATCATCAAGCTTATGCTTATTTGTTGACACCACATCCTAAAGCGATGACAAAGGATGCTCATAAGCGTTTAGAAGCGATTGCTTCACTGGAAGATCTAGGTGCAGGTTTTGCATTAGCAACTCATGATCTAGAAATTCGAGGCGCCGGTGAATTATTAGGTGAAGAACAGAGCGGTCAAATGAATACCGTCGGTTTCTCGCTTTATATGGAATTGCTAGAAAGTGCAGTAGAAGCGCTTAAAGAGGGGAGAGAACCATCACTTGAAGATCTCACCAATCAACAAACTGAAATTGAATTAAGAATGCCTGTTTTATTGCCTGATGATTACATCCCTGATGTAAATGTCAGACTTTCATTCTATAAACGAATTGCCAGTGCGATCGACTTAACAGAGCTTAATGATCTAAGAGCAGAATTAATCGATAGATTTGGTAAACTACCTGATGCAGGGCGTTATCTACTACGTAATGCAGCTATTCGCTTAAGTGCAGTGAACTTGGGTATTACTCGAATTGAAGCCCATGATAAAGGTGGATTTGTTGAGTTTGGTGAAAAGAACAAGGTTGATCCGGGATATTTAATCAGCTTACTTCAAGAGCAACCTGCTATTTTCCGTTTAGATGGTCCATCAAAACTGAAGTTTATTACAGATTTAACTGAGCGTGAAAAACGACTCACTTTTATTGATGATATGTTAAGTGCATTTAATGAACACAAAATAACCTCACTTTAGCGGTTATCGAATCGACAAAAAGGCGTAATTGAAATAATTTCATTACGCCTCTCTTTTATATTGTTAGGTTTACTCTTTGCGACAAGGTACTTTTTCATTCATAGAACAATAAGGTTCTTGTTCTAAAATCAGCCTACCATCAGAATCTAATGCAATAACTTCACCGGGTTTAAACGTGGTACGTACTTTGCCGGGTGTTCCATCAATAGTATAGAGTACATCATAACCAACAATTCTACGCTCTTGACGATAAATCGGGATGCACTCTTTAAATTGAGGATAAGGGAAATTAGCAATATTGCTGTTATTGAGTGCTTCAATCATATAGAACACTCGACACTCTTGCTCTGCGGGATGAAATCGTGACAAATTTTCTGGTGTAAAAGGTGTTGGTAAGCCAATTCGATGACAATACTCTTCTGTCACAAAAACGGTTGATTTAATAGGTGTAGCCGAAACGACATGAGCATATTGAGGTTGAGGAAAGACCCACCTCCATGCAATAAATGAAAGAATAGCTAATGCAATGATTAGTCCTATTAGTGTGTACTTTCTGACATTAACACCCACTTTTACCCCTTTTTATTTGTTTTATCCTTAATTGCCACAGATATAGAATAAAAGCCACTGTTTCACTCTAACTGGCTAATATATTTAGTATTCAATAAATGAATTCTCTAATCTGATAGCTTAATTCAACATCCATGCTGATTAACATAATAAGTAAACTACGTATTTATGACATGTTAAATACACCACTTATTTCTGTTTTAATTACTTAATTAAATACTGACTATATTCTCAAGACTTACACATTATATTAAGATAGATCTTAATTTATTAAGCTGAAAAAATAGAAATCATTATGCTATTTATAATACATCATTATGATAACACCAGATTAACAAATGTTGCCAAAAAATAGGGAGTCTTCCCTATTTAACTTATATTATAAAGTTTGATTTTAAGATTTGTAAAACCATTTCATCTAATTAAATACGAATAAAAATAACAAGTTAAGCTTAACCTTTATAATCTTCACTTATTATCTTTCTAATACAATCCTATGAAATACCATAACATTTTATTTGATGAATTAATGAATTAAACATCATTTTTTATTTAAGAAAAGTCTTAAATAATTTAACATGATAAATAAAGTTAACGTTATCTTTGATATTACGGTTTGATCTTGATAATAAAATTATATTTATCATTGTTATATTTTGTTTTAGAGTTATTGGTTATTTTTGGTATCGACAGATAAATCGTCTAGTGCTTTATGCTGAGATTATTTATCTTATTTAGATATTCTCATTTAATTATTTAATTTAAAAGAAAAGATAGATAAAAAACCCTCATACAATATGAGGGTTTTAAAAGGTGACTTTTGTCTTCTCTGGAAAGCAAAAGATAAATTAATGGAGTTTTAGTTTAGGTCTAATCACTCGGTTGATTGATCCGACTAACATCATAAGCCCTGTTTTGATATAACCATGCAAAGCTATTTGATGCATTCGATATAAAGAGATATAAACAATCCGCGCGATACGCCCTTCTATCATCATATCACCCTTCATTAAATTCCCCATCAAACTCCCCACAGTACTAAATTTTGAGAGTGAAACTAATGAGCCATGATCGGTAAACACATAATCTTTGAGCGGTTTGTCTTTTAACATTGCTAATATATTGCCATAACAACGACTTGCCATTTGATGTGCAGATTGTGCTCTTGGTGGAACAAAACCGCCACCTTTTCTTGGGCAAGAAGAACAGTCGCCAATAGCAAAGATAGACTCATCTAAGGTTGTTTGTAAGGTCGGTTTAACAACCAGCTGATTAATACGGTTAGTCTCTAGACCCGCAATCTCTTTCATAAAATCAGGTGCTTTAATACCTGCAGCCCACACCATTAAGTCGGCATCGATATGCTCGCCTTCTTTGGTGTTTAACCCGCCTTCATCTGCACTTGTGACCATAGTTTTAGTCATCACTCGCACACCTAATTTTGTTAACTCTTGATGTGCCGCACTCGAAATACGTACCGGTAATGCAGGTAAAATGCGTTCTCCAGCTTCAACCAAAGTGATATTTAATGCTGAAGGTGCTAATTTTTTTAATCCATAACTATTTAATTGGCGTACTGCGTTATGCAATTCAGCTGAAAGCTCAACCCCCGTCGCACCACCACCCACAATCGCAA
The DNA here is from genome assembly GCF_022369495.1 of Proteus penneri. NCBI lineage: Bacteria > Pseudomonadati > Pseudomonadota > Gammaproteobacteria > Enterobacterales > Morganellaceae > Proteus > Proteus penneri. The sequence continues at coordinate 1,095,130 of NZ_CP059690.1, read as the reverse complement.
TATTTACCTTACGATTTTCTTCTTGTGCATTGGCATCTGCTGAGTATTTTAAAAACAAATTCAACATTTCGTTATGGAAACGATGGGCTTGCTGTGGGCTATCTAAGAAAATGCAGTTTTCTTTAATGCCTGGAGTACCAAAATCATTCGATTTACTGCCTAACGCCATCACTAAAATATCGTAGTCTAATATGCGTTCAGGTACGAGTAGCTCTTGCTCTTCATTATAAATAGCAGCCAGTGTGATATTTTTTTGCTCACGATCAAGCCCTATTAATGAGCCTAATTGGAAATTGAAGTGATGATTATAACCATGAGCTAAATAACTTAGTGCATCAACTCCATCGTCTAAAGAGCCTGTCGCTACTTCATGTAATAACGGTTTCCATAAATGGCTATTATTACGATCAACTAAGGTGATTTCTGCTTTTTTGCTGCGACCTAATTTATTGCCTAATTTAGTCGCCAGCTCTAACCCACCAGCGCCACCACCGACAATAACAATTTTTTTTAATGACATTTAACGTCACTCCATAAAGATATTTACTGTTGTTATTTAAATAACCTTAGTGAAATCTACTTAAATAACGACAGTTAAATCGTTTCGGCTGTTATTTTTGTTCTTAAATAAGTTAGCTGGGAAGATGGTCATACCAAAGTTGATTTATATCAAAAATATTTGAATATTCATATCTCTTTTTTGAAGAAAAGAGTCATTTTTTGCTATTCAGTGATAAATCAATCACCATTAAAAACATAAGGATATTTTTTAATCAATTAATACAATCAACTAGAAAACAAGCATAACGAGGATCATTAAAATCAATCGCGATATTGAGATGATAAAAATAAAGGATCAAAACAAATATTGAAAAGAGATAGATAGCAGAAGAGTATGCACATTTTAGCTATGTTAGATAGAAAAATGGATGGAACAAACACCATCCATTTTAAACACATTACTTTAGTCTTACTTTTTACTATAAAACGCTTTAATTTTAAATAGATGCTCAGAAAGGCTCTTAAATTTATGCGTTTGCACTTCATCCCAAATGACAGAGTAATAAGGCGATAATTCATCAGCAGAACGCTGGTTATCTAAAATCTCATCATTGCGAGATAAAATCACTAAAGCGCTATCTTTGTTTTTAGAACGAAAATCTTTAATACATTTCGTTGCAATATCTAAATATTCTTCAGGTCTGTCGATTTTGTCTGTCATGTTTTCGTAAGGAAAAAGATTAGGATTAATCATTACCTGACGAATATTACATAAGAAACCAATACGCTCTGCCCAATATCCACCTAATCCTACGCCACAAATTAATACGGGCTCTTTTGTGGATTTAATCACTTTATCCGTTTCTTTCAGTAAGTGTTGCATGTCATGACGAGGATGCAACGTACTGTAGCTTAAAAAACGGACATCAGGATCAATAAACTGTAGCTGTAAAACTTTCTCATGATTTCCAGGACTTGTGGAATCAAAACCATGTAAATATATAATCATGCTCGCTCCTGCCATTGCTCCTGTAATTGGGTCAGCAACTGATTCGCTTTTTTCCAACGATCAGAGGTTTGTAGCTCACTCAATGTGTAACGACCTCGGTGATGGTACAATGTGGCAATGCGTTCTGCTTTGACAGAGGACAGGTTATCTAACACACTCACTGCCCCTTTTCGGTTATTACACACTAAAAGCATATCACAACCAGCATCTAGTGAACGTTGTGCTCTTTCTGCATAACTTCCCATAATGGCAGCACCTTCCATCGATAAATCATCAGAAAAGATAACGCCTTGGAAGCCTAGTTGTTCACGTAAAATCGATTTCAACCAATATGATGAACCGCTTGCAGGACGTTCATCAACCTGAGAATAAATAACATGAGCCGGCATAATGGCATCTAATAGCTGGCGTTGAATAAAGTCTTTGAAAATAGACATATCACGTTGGCGAATATCATTTAAAGAGCGGTCATCACGAGGTGTTTCTTTATGAGAATCAGCCCTGACTGCACCATGACCTGGGAAATGTTTACCTGTTGATTTCATACCTGCAGAGCGCATACCTTTAATAAAGCTCTCTGCCATTGTCATGGCAATTTCAGGCGAATCATGGAAAGAACGTTCACCAATGGCAATACAGTTATGACCTAAGTCGAGCACAGGTGCAAAACTGATATCAATATCCATGGCAATCATTTCTGATGCCATTAACCATCCCGCTTCTTGTGCTAAATGACTCGCTTGATAACTTTCATTTAATGCTGCGTAGGATTGTGCCGCGGGTATGCGAGTAAAACCATCACGGAAACGTTGTACTCGTCCCCCTTCTTGGTCTACTGCAATCACTAGACGTTCATGAGATGCATCACGAATTTGACGGACTAATTCATTTAATTGTTCAGCATCGTGGAAGTTGCGGGTAAAAAGGATTAATCCACCGACAAGAGGATGCTTTAAAATTTCACGCTCTTCACTATCGAGTTCATACCCTTCAACATCAAGCATTACTGGACCCATAACATTCCTCTCTTTGTAATTGTGACAAGATAATGTCTTTAATTCATCAGACTAAAATAACGACGTAAAGGTTCAGACATTATTAAAAATGACTCATCTTTTGTTTGTTGCCAACGGACTTCATACCACATTAGCATCATATAAAAAATGAATGGTTCTCTTGAAAAAATACGCGATTTCAGCTCTTTCATAGAATAAATGTCTGTTTCTTTGGATTGAGTATAATGACAATGATACGAACAGTAATAATCCAAAAACATATTTTGTTGCACTTCATTGAGTTGATTTGTCGCAAAAAACGTCATCAACGAATCTGCTGTATCAATATCGGCTGCATATTCCCAATCAATAAATTTTATACCGGAATCACTAAGAAGAATATTCTCAACATGTAAATCCATGTGAGCAGGCGCGTATTTTATGAGATTGCATCGCGGTTGGCGTAAAAAATGTTGTTGTAAACGTAACCATTTAGCAGATAAACGTTTTCTATCAATACACTGCCAATAAATTAATAATTCATGATTTAAGTTAAGAGGGAAGCCTAACGGTGTGTATTGATGAAGTATGGCTATTTTTTCAGCCAATGGCTTTAAATAAGTACTAAAAAGTGATTGATGAGTAAGATGTTCACCCTGTAACCAATAAAGAAAAAACCACTCTTTATAGCGTGTAGCAACTTTTGGCGATAAATTAGAGCCTGATAGCTGTTTTAAAATGGCGTATTCTTTTCTTCCATGTACATAAAGCGCTTTTTTTTCATCACCATAATAGCGGGCAACCCAGTCAATATCTGCACATTGCACACGAAAAGCGCCACCGCCAGATCCTTCTAATGCAATGATTTTCCATTTACTTAATGCCGTTGCAGGGAAAAGTGCTTGCAAGGCATTAAGCAAACTGGAGTAATGCGGATCATTCAACCTTATGGCGCCCATTCCAAAGAATTTCACCAGAAGAAACCGACATTAACTGCATACTGATCACACGATTATCTTTTTTACCATCAACAGTTGAGAATAAAATATAATCAGCTTTCAAATAGCGGGCTAAGCCAATAGCGGCACTACGAAGACCTAGGCTATCTTCACCAGATAAACCAAGCGCCTTCCGTGCAGACATCATTTGCGTATAAGGCACAGTTTGCAATGCACTAATACTATTAACTGATTCAATAATTGTATTGGTTGCATTTACTGCTTGGATGTTCCCACCTGAATTATTTTTAACATTATCAACAACGATAAGCTTACCCACTTCTAAGTCACCAGTAACTGCCATTTCTCTAATTAAAGGAGTGACGGCTGCATTCCAATTGATACTTGTGATTTTAGGTGGTGTCGGCACAACTTCAATTGGTGGCTCTATCGGTTTAGGTGGCTCTACTGGCTCTGTAGGTGTCACAGGCTCTACAGGTACAGGCGGTTGTTGTGGCAACATAGACGGACAACCTGCTAATAAAAACACAGACATCGCCACAAATAGAACTCTTTTCATGCTCGTGTTACCTTATCCTAAATAAAGAGATAAACTCTGACATAACTAATGGTTTTATCTGGTATATCACCGCTAATTTCGGTATCACCATCACCAAGAATAGTCACATCATTTACATGTCCAGCAGGAGATACTTCAAGCCCTTGCTCGTTATACCAATAAAAGCGATAGCGAATTGAAACAGGGTAAGATTGTGTATTTGACAGCATAACTGTCGCTCTTGTGCCGTTAGTGTGGTGTTCAAGGGCGGGTTGTCCCGCCACAATTCCCACAGCTAAGACCGAAGGCTCCATAATAATAGCCTGCTGACGATTAAAATAGAGTTTATTATCTGAATGAGATGATAAACACCCAGAGAGCAATGTCGTCATACACATAGCGATAAGTAATGAGTAAATAGCCTTACTTTGTCTTATCATGTATTACTTCCTGTTATCTCGCTTTTAGCATCATACCGATCATTGACTTAATAATGGCCCTAATGGTTTTCCACCAAGCAAATGCATATGAATATGGAACACTTCTTGTCCACCATGTTTATTGCAGTTCATCACTAGGCGATAGCCGTCTTCAGCAATACCTTCTTGTTGAGCTATTTTTGCCGCAACAACAAAAAGGTGTCCTAATACTTGCTCATCTTCTGCAGTAACATCATTTACAGTAGGAATAAGTTTATTAGGAATAATCAAAATATGAGTGGGTGCTTGAGGTGAAATATCACGAAATGCAGTCACTGTATCATCTTGAAAAACGATATTGGCTGGAATTTCACCACGAATAATTTTACTGAAAATTGTTTCTTCTGCCATTTCCATCACCTTATTATTTATTTTAATTCCTGATTAATTCTATTAAGCAGGCAAGTTTTGAATATGAAAGAGCTTAGCAAAATTACGCGTTGTTTGTTGCGCTAACTCTTCAACACTCACCCCTTTTAAGACAGCCATATACTCTGCAACATCACGAACATAAGCGGGTTGGTTTTCTTTTCCGCGATGAGGTACTGGCGCTAGATAAGGGGAGTCTGTTTCAATTAAAATTCGATCAAGAGGAACAATACGAGCAGCCTCTCTAATTTGTTCGGCGTTTCTAAATGTCACAATACCAGAAAAAGAGATGTACATTCCAAGATCAAGTAATGTTGTTGCTGTCTCTTTATCTTCAGTAAAGCAATGCAGAACACCGCCACAATCTTGAACTTTCTCTTCTTTTAAAATAGATAAGGTATCTTCGCGAGCACTGCGTGTATGCACAATAACGGGTTTATTAACTTGGCGTCCAATTCGAATATGCTCACGGAAAATTTCACGTTGCAGAGCCGCATTTTCTTGTTGGTAATAGTAATCTAGCCCTGTTTCACCTAAAGCCACAACATCAGGTGCGGTAGCTAAACGTGCTAATTCTTCAACATCATAACCTTCATCTAAATTTAAAGGGTGGATCCCACAAGAAAAGGCGATGTTGTCACGTTTACCGATTAGCTCACGCATTCTATTAAAACCCGGTAATGTGGTTGCCACTGCTAACATATATTGAACATCACGCTGCTGTGCTTTTTCGACAACATCATCAATATTTTCATGTAATTTTTCATAATCTAAGCAGTCGAGATGGCAGTGTGAATCAACTAAAAACATAACTTACTCTCATTTATCTGGTACGACTTATAGGTGTTTTTTATTACAGCTAAATTATAATTAATATATAGTTAATTAATTTTTGTGGTTAGCTGATTTTCCCAATCTAGTAGCTGTTCTACTAGTAATAATTCTCTATTTAACGCGGGGATGGTCATTAACTGATAACGACACTGTTTCCATCCATCAATAATGGATAACAAAATATCCGAAGACCATTGTGATAACGCCATAATCAATGCTTGCTGATCCTGATTAACACAATACACTTGTGCATTGGTTTGGTATTTTAATGCATCAAGCAGTAATGATAATAACCAGTATAAGCGACGCTCGGCATTATCTTGATTTAATTGTGGTAAAAATGAATATAAATCATGCTGTTGTATGCTTGTATATAAAGCTTGGCAAAAAATCTCTCTTTCTTTCCACTCATCTTTCAATAAGGAAAGCGCTAAAACTGGAGCGTTCTGCGATAAATTTAATGCCGTTACACTATTTGCATAAGGTATGTTTGGTAATTGTTGCTGTAACCAGTGCGTTGCATGTTGAAGATTAGGCGTTGCTAAATGGTAATAAAAACAACGACTACGCAATGTCGCTAATAAAACTTCTGGATGCTGACAATTCAGTAAAAAATAGGTGTCTTTAGGTGGTTCTTCCAACGTTTTGAGCAATGCATTTGCTGCCGCTTCTGTTAATGCTTCAACGTCTTTTATCCAAACAACTCTAAAACCACTTTGCTGAGCATGATGCTCCAGCTTTTCCGTGACTTTTCTTACTGCTTCAATACCAATCGAAGACTTACCCTTTTCACTCTGCAAAATATGCCAATCTGGATGTGTTTCAGCAAGCATCAAGCGACAACTATGGCATTCGTTACAACTTTTTAATCCCTGCCTATTCTGGCACATTAACCAACGACTTAACCCATAAGAGAGTGCTTCTCCTCCCATGCCTTCTATCGCATGTAAAAGCAGAGCATGATGACCACGCCCTTCTTGATATATGCTAATAAGTTGTCGATATGCCTGATTTAGCCAAGGATACCAATTCATAATGATTTATTTTCCTGCTGAACTAACCACGCTGTTAGTATTTGACGGATATCTGCTTGTACTTTATCAATTGCTTGAGATGCATCTATCGTGATAATCGTGTCATCATCTTTAGCCAATGCTTGATAACGTTCACGAGTACGATAAAAGAAATCCATTGATTCTTTTTCAATCCGGTCTAATTCACCTCTAGCACGGGCTCTGGTAAGCCCAATAGCCGGATCTAAATCAAGATATAAGGTTAAATCAGGGCGAAAATTACCAAGCACCGTATTACGAAGTGACAACATAAGATCTTTATCTAAGCCACGTCCGCCACCTTGATAAGCTTGTGAAGAGAGATCGTGTCTATCACCAATCACCCATTTACCTTCTGCTAGCGCGGGTTTTATCACATTTTCTATCAGCTGAACACGTGCTGCATATAGCATCAATAATTCGGCTTTATCCGTAACTTTTTCACCCTCAATACCTTGTTTGATAAGCTCACGTAATTTTTCGGCAAGAGGTGTACCACCGGGTTCTCGGGTAAATGCCAGATTGGTGATACCTTTATCTTTAAGTGTATCGATAACCGTTTGGATTGCGCTGGTTTTTCCAGCACCTTCAAGTCCTTCAATTACAATAAATTTACTGTTGTTCATAATTATCTTTGTTGTAAGCGTCGATATTGTGCGACGGCTTTATTATGTTCATTGAGTGTGGTTGAAAACTTATGGCCACCCGTTCCATCCGCAACAAAATAGAGATAACGAGTATCTGCTGGATGTGCAGCCGCCCTAATTGAAGCAACACCCGGCATTGCTATTGGTGTAGGTGGTAAGCCATCAATCTGATAGGTGTTATAAGGTGTATAGCCATTTAAATCACTACGATAAATCGTGCCTCTATATTTATCACCTAAACCATAAATGACCGTTGGATCAGTCTGTAATCGCATATTAGTTTTTAATCGATTGACAAAAACAGACGCCACCTTTGTTCTTTCAGCATCAATACCCGTCTCTTTTTCAATGATTGATGCCATGATAAGCATTTCATAAGCCGATTTATACGGTAGATCACTATCGCGTTTAATCCACTCTTCTTCTAATGTTTTTTCCATTTGTTGGTAGGCGCGCTTTAAAATTGCGACATCGGTCGTACCTGCCGTGTAATGGTATGTATCTGGGGCAAACCAACCTTCTAGGTTAACAAATTCAGGTTTTATCCCTATTTCTTCACGTAATTTATCGCTATCCATTGTGTGTGCGACAGTCGTAAGTTGCGGAGCTTGTTCAAAAATAGATTGCCAGTCTTGTAAACGGCTACCTTCAATAAAACGGATCGTAAATTGAGCTTCTTTACCACTTTTGATCAACAATAAAACATCACGCAATGTCATCCCTTTTGTTAAGCGATAGGTTCCTGCTTTAAATTGGCTAAGCTCTGGTTTTACTTTTAGTAAAATTTGAAAATAATCGCCTTGGTTAAGTAGATTATTTTTTATTAGCAGTTGTTCCATGGCTACGCGCCCTGTTCCTGCTGGCACTGTGAGTAGCATTTCATCTTGCTTTACAACAACATTTTCTTCTAAACCACGAATATGCTGCATCATATACAACGCTATTGCACCGATACTAATTAATAAGGCAAAAAAAACTATCCAGACTATTTTTTTTATCTTCATTTATAACTCATTAAATTCTATTTAAGTGACAAACTGTGTTGTAAAACAACATGATAGTAATCCCTACTAGGATATTGATAGCACTTATCATCTGAAAAAGTGATTTGTGAAACAGGGATCACTGGCATCAACGCATTTGTTAACCATATTTCATCAGCCTGATAAAGTGTTTCTGTTTTTTCTCTCACAATATCAATTTGCCAATGATTTTTCTGAGCTAATTGAAAAATAGATTGACGTATAATGCCATTTACCCCTGAATTAGTCAGGTTTGGTGTAAAAAGCCTATCTCCTTTGCGCCAAAAAAGATTCGCCGCATTCGCTTCCACTAAATATCCTTCATTATCACACACTAAAACATCATCAAATTCTGTTTTTTCTAAATGATATTTGATAAGGACTTGTTCAAGACGATTGAGATGTTTGATCCCAGCCAATAAAGGATTTTGCCCTAAAGTAACAGGACTTATACCAAGCGATACACCTGCACGTTGCTGGTGGAGATAATGGGTAGGATAAGATGACAGTGACATTATTACCGTCGGTGTTATAAATCCATTGGAAGAATATCCTCGTCCACCATAACCACGACTAATAATAATTTTAATCACACTTTTTGTTTGAACCTGTGAGGCGATATCTATGATCTGCTTTTTAAGTTCAAACCAATTAGGATGCGGTAAAAAAAGAGCGTTACAGCCTTGTTTTAAACGATTTATGTGTGCAGATAATAAAATGGGATCACCCTGCTCAACAGCAAGTGTTGTAAAACAGCCATCCCCAAATTGCACCGCTCGATCACTGGCATCTACATTTTGTTGCTGTTGTCCATTTACCCAATACATCTAACACACCTTACATCTATGTTATTGATATCAATCTGCACATGATAAAACAACTGGCAGTAAAAGGACAAAATAAAAGACCCAGAATAATCCTGGGTCTTTAATTATTTCAACTTTCTACAAAAAACAGCTTATACGCGTTTAAAGAGAATTGAACCGTTCGTACCACCAAAGCCAAATGAGTTACACAGAGCATAGTCCATGTTCTCAACTTTACGGGCTTTATGAGGAACAAAATCAAGATGACAATTTTCGTCTTGATTATCTAGGTTAATTGTTGGAGGTACGATTTGATCACGCAGTGAAAGGATTGTAAAGATAGACTCAATAGCACCCGCAGCACCTAATAAGTGACCTGTCATAGATTTTGTTGAGCTAACTAATACATCAGTACCTTTACCAAATACATTTTCTACCGCTTGTGCTTCAGCAACGTCGCCTGCATTCGTTGATGTACCGTGTGCGTTGATATAACCCACTTCTGATGAGGCAATACCTGCATCTTTCAGTGCATTTGTCATTGCTAGCGCACCGCCTTCGCCATTTTCTGCCGGTGAAGTCATGTGATAAGCATCGCTGCTCATACCAAAACCAACCACTTCAGCATAAATTTTAGCACCACGGTTTTTAGCGTGTTCGTATTCTTCAAGAACAAGAACACCCGCACCATCACCTAATACAAAACCATCACGCTCTTTATCCCATGGACGGCTAGCCGCTTGAGGATTATCGTTACGTGTTGATAATGCACGAACAGCACCAAAGCCACCCAAACCTAATGGTGTGGTCGCTTTTTCGGCACCGCCTGCCAGCATTGCATCTGCATCACCATAAGCGATAATACGTGCAGCATGTCCAATATTATGAACACCTGAAGTACACGCTGTTGCGATAGAGATTGTAGGGCCACGAAGGCCATACATAATACTTAAATGCCCTGCAACCATATTAATAATGGTTGAAGGTACAAAGAATGGGCTAATTTTACGAGGGCCACCATTCATCATAGATGTATGATTTTCTTCGATAAGGCCTAAGCCACCAATACCAGAACCAATAGCAGCTCCGATACGACTTGCATTGGCTTCTGTTACTTCAAGACCTGAGTCCGCAATGGCCTGCACACCTGCTGCAATACCATATTGAATAAAAAGATCCATCTTACGCGCATCTTTACGCGAAAGATTATAATCTTCATGATTGAAATCTTTTACCAATCCAGCGAATTTAGTCGCATGATGACTGGTGTCAAAATCTTCGATAAGGCCGATACCACTCTGTCCAGCACACACAGCTTTCCAAGAAGCTTCTGCGTTATTACCGACAGGAGATAACATGCCTAGTCCGGTCACAACTACACGACGCTTAGACACGCTTATCCTCCAAGGAGGGAAAAAGTTTAGGATTAAAAATATAGGCGGTCGAGTGACCGCCTAGATTAGCAAGCTTATTTACCTGCGTTTTCAACGTAATCAATAGCAGCTTGAACTGTAGTAATTTTTTCTGCTTCTTCGTCTGGGATTTCGATATCGAATTCTTCTTCCAGAGCCATTACCAGCTCAACTGTGTCAAGAGAATCAGCGCCTAAGTCATCAACAAATGAAGCTGAATTTACAACTTCTTCCTCTTTAACACCCAGTTGTTCAACAATGATTTTCTTAACGCGTTCGTCGATAGTGCTCATACTATTAAATTTCCTATCAAAACTCGCTTGCGCGATGATTTTCTTAGTTTATAAATACAGGAAAAGATCTAACCAATCCCGACTGTGTGGACTACTTTATTCGCTATATTTTGCATTATATTGTACGCAAAAAGCAAATATAAAGACGTCCCCATAATTAGATCATGTACATGCCACCATTGACATGCAATGTTTCACCCGTGATATAGCTCGCTTCATCAGAAGCTAAGAAGGCTACAGCACTGGCAATCTCTTTGGCATCACCTAAACGGTTAGCAGGAACTTGAGATAAAATACCTGCTCTTTGGTCGTCTGTTAATGCTCTAGTCATATCAGTTTCGATAAAGCCTGGAGCAACAACATTCACCGTAATGCCACGGGAAGCAACTTCGCGTGCTAATGATTTACTAAAACCAATCACACCCGCTTTTGCCGCCGCGTAGTTTGCCTGCCCTGCGTTACCCATGGTTCCAACAACAGAACCAATGGTAATTATACGACCATAACGTTTTTTCATCATAGCACGCATAACTGCTTTAGACAGACGGAAGACTGATGAAAGATTAGTGTCAATGATATCTTGCCATTCATCATCTTTCATGCGCATCAACAGGTTATCACGAGTAATACCTGCATTATTGACCAAAATATCAATTTCGCCAAATTCAGCACGCACATCTGCTAAAAATTTTTCGATAGAGTCGTTTTCTGTGACGTTTAACACAAAACCCTTACCCTTACCGTCTAAATATTCGCTAATAGCTTGTGCACCGTTTTCACTCGTTGCTGTACCAATTACTGTTGCACCGCGTGCAACTAAATCTTCTGCAATCGCACGGCCAATACCACGGCTTGCACCAGTAACTAGCGCTATTTTTCCGTCAAATCCCATGAGATCCCTCAGTCATTTCCTAATGCAGCATCTAATGATGCAATATCATTAACTGCTGCAGCGTTCATTTCTTTAGAAATACGTTTGGTTAAACCAGTTAATACTTTTCCTGGACCGATTTCTAATAGTTGTGTGATGCCTTTTTCAGCGATAAATTCAACCGTTTCAGTCCAACGAACTGGGTTATAAAGCTGACGAACTAACGCATCACGGATAGCATTCGCATCAGTTTGCGCTTTCACATCAACGTTATTAACGACCTGAATTTCAGGTTGTTTAAATTCAATTTCTTGTAATGCAACCGCAAGCTTATCAGCAGCTGGCTTCATTAAAGCACAATGCGAAGGCACGCTTACTGCTAATGGTAAAGCACGTTTAGCCCCCGCTTCTTTACATAACACACCAGCGCGTTCTACGGCTTCTTTGTTACCTGCGATAACAACTTGGCCTGGTGAATTAAAGTTTACAGGTGAAACGACTTGTCCTTGCGCTGCTTCTTCACAAGCTTTTGCAATAGCGTCATTATCTAAACCGATAATCGCATACATTGCACCAGTGCCTGCTGGCACGGCTTCTTGCATCAGTTGACCACGTAATTCTACTAATTTAATTGCAGCAGCGAAATCAATAACTCCCGCACACACTAAAGCAGAATACTCACCAAGACTGTGACCTGCCATCATTTGTGGCATTTTGCCTTGTTTTTCTTGCCATACACGCCAGATTGCAACAGAAGCGGCTAATAACGCTGGCTGTGTTTTCCATGTTTTGTTTAACTCTTCTTCTGGACCATTCTGAACTAAGTCCCAAAGAGAGTAACCCAATACATCAGATGCTTGAGCGAATGTTTCAGTCACAATTGGATATTGCTCTGCAAGTTCTGCAAGCATTCCAACAGATTGTGATCCCTGTCCGGGAAAAACCATTGCAAAATCAGTCATATTTATTTTCCTGATAATATTAAAAACGGATAAGTGCAGAACCCCAAGTAAAACCGCCACCAAACGCTTCCAGTAAGATTAACTGACCACGTTGAATGCGATTATCTCTTACAGCTTCATCTAATGCTGTTGGGACTGATGCTGCTGACGTATTGCCGTGGCGATCTAATGTCACCACTACTTTATCCATTGTCATATCCAGCTTTTTCGCTGTCGCTGAAATAATTCTTAAATTTGCCTGATGAGGCACAAGCCAGTCCAGTTCAGATTTATCAATTTTGTTAGCTTCTAGTGTCTCATCCACAATGTGGGCAAGTTCACGAACTGCGACTTTAAAGACTTCATTTCCTGCCATGGTAACGTAAGCAGGTAAATCTTCATTTTCTTTACGCTGATAAGGTAATGCTAATAAATCACCAAAACGCCCATCTGAATGTAAATGGGTAGAAATAATACCTTCGTCTTCTGACGCCCCCACGACTGCTGCACCTGCTGCATCACCAAATAAAATAATGGTGCCACGATCGTTAGGATCTAACGCATGGGATAATCTATCAGCACCAATCACAAGAGCATGCTTAACAGAACCAGCTTTAATAAATTGATCAGCAATGCTTAATGCATAAACAAAGCCAGAACATGCAGCTGCAACGTCAAAAGCGATGCAATCATTGATACCTAAAGCATTTTGAATCTGACATGCTGCGCTTGGAAATGCATGTGAGCCTGATGTTGTAGCAACAACAATCAATCCAATGTCTTGCTTATCAATACCAGACATTTCTAGTGCTTTTTCAGCCGCACCCGCGCCCATCACAGCAACAGATTCTTCTTCTGTTGCAATCCGACGTTCATTAATACCTGTTCGGGTAACAATCCATTCGTCAGATGTTTCAACCATTTTTTCTAAATCGGCATTAGTTCGCACTTGTACAGGCAAGTAACTACCAGTACCTAAGATTTTTGTATACATTCTATCAATCGCTCTTGGGTAATACTGTTGTCAGTCGAGAAGCGATCCGTTCTGGGATTTTTCGCTCAACGGCATGAACAGCCTGTTCTATTGCTGCTGTAAACGCGCTTTCATTTGCGCCACCATGGCTCTTAATGACGATACCGCGTAATCCTAACAGAGAAGCACCGTTATACTGGTCGGGGTTCATGTGTCCAAAACGCTTAATTAGCCGTTTTTGTAACCACTTCTTCAATATTTTCATCCACCACGACGTTTTTTTATTTTCGGTAGTAGAAGATTTAATCAATGAAAGGAAAACTCGAATCACTCCTTCCATCGTTTTAAGAGAGACATTACCTGCGAAGCCGTCACACACCAATACATCTGTTTTGCCTGTCAGTAATTCATTACCTTCAACATAACCAATATAATTGATATTAGATGTCGATTTTAATACCGTAGCAGCTTCGCGGATATTATCTAATCCCTTACTCTCTTCTTCACCAATATTTAAAAGTGCCACTTTTGGTGAATCAATCCCTGCTATCTCTTCGGCCATCACTGCGCCCATTACCGCAAACTGCACTAGCATTTTGCTATCACAATTAACGTTAGCGCCTAAATCTAGAACAACCGTCTTACCTTTTTTCTGATTAGGTAATACCGAAACCAGTGCAGGACGTTCAATTCCATCGATAGCATTAAGTCGAAGTTTTGCTAATCCCATCAATACGCCAGTATTCCCTGCACTTACACAAGCCTGTGCTTCACCTGTTTTCACCAGATCAAGAGCCACTCGCATTGATGTACCTTTACTTGCTCTAATGGCTTGTGAAGGTTTGGCATCATTGGCGACAATATGTTCTGCGGGTATAACTTGTAAACGGGTGATTAGCTCAGCATTTTGATTTGCAAGCAGAGGGGAGATAGAGTCTGGTTGACCTACCAGCAATATTTTTAAATGAGGATTAGATGCCAGCGCCCGCAAACAAGCAGGCACTGTGATACGAGGACCGAAGTCCCCGCCCATCGCATCTAACGCTATGGTTAGATTTGTCAAGGTATCAACGAGCTATAAAGCTAATTACTTGTTGATAACCTTGCGGCCACGGTAGTAACCGTCAGCAGTTACATGGTGACGCAGGTGAGTTTCACCAGAAGTTTTGTCAACAGAAACCTGAGTTACTGTCAGTGCGTCATGAGAGCGACGCATACCACGTTTAGAACGAGTTGGTTTGTTTTGTTGTACGGCCATTGACCTTACTCCTTAGTACTTTTCTTTAAACTGGCTAATACGGCAAATGGATTTGGTTTCTCTGATAATTCTTCAGGGAGTTCACCAAACACCATATCCGCGTCGGACACTTCACAGTGTTCAAAATCATGTACCGGAACCACCGGCAAGTTGAGGATTATTTCATCTTCAATCATCGCCAGTAAATCTATTTCACCAAATTCGTTTACATCGACTGGTTCATATTCTTCCGGTAATGCCTCGGCCCGTTCATCACTGACAACAGGGCTAAAACAATATGTTGCGTGAACATGATACGGAAAATGGCCACCACAACGTTGACATTCTAAAGTCACATCCACATCGGAATGTCCTTTAATCACGGCAAGACGTTGATGGTCAATATCAAATGATAAAACCACATCAATATCACTGTCCACACTGACCACCGATTCAGCTAAGCGGCTTACTTGCTCTGGAGAATAATGACCGTCATAGTCTAAATTCTTTTGAGCTGCTCGCAGCGCATCAATGGTCAGGGGTAATTTTACCTTTTGCATAAGGCGCGCATATTATCTTTGTAATGGAATATAGTCAAAGAAAAAGGCGGGTTATCTACACCTTTCCACCAAAATTCGCTTTATCAGCGGCGCATAGTTTAGAATGTCAGGCATCATTTTGCTACGGATTTTAAAAAAAATATGTTGCCACTCGTTCTTGCGTCTACTTCACCCTTTCGAGCTCAGTTGCTGAAAAAGCTTGGAATGCCCTTTATACAGGCATCTCCCGATATTGACGAAACCCCGAAGCCCACTGAATGTGCTCAAGATCTTGTCAACCGCTTATCCTATGAAAAAGCCAGCGCTTTATAAGCAAAATTTCCACAACACCTTATAATTGGTTCTGATCAAGTTTGTGTGTTGAATGAAAAGATCACGGGAAAACCCAATAATTTTGATAATGCCTTTGCACAACTAAAACAAGCTTCAGGACAGTGTATCTCGTTCTACACCGGATTAACTGTATATAATAGCCTAACTTTAGAACATCAAACGCATTGTGAATTATTCCAAGTTTACTTTCGTCATTTAACTGATGAAGAAATTATCTGCTATTTAAATAAAGAAATGCCTTTTAATTGTGCTGGCAGTTTTAAATCTGAAGGGCTAGGCATTACTCTATTTGATAAGTTTGTCGGTGACGATCCAAATTCTTTAATTGGTTTACCACTTATCCGATTGAATAAAATGTTACTCTCACAAAGAATAAACCCATTATTTTTCTCTGATGATCAAAAATAAACCTGATCATCTTCATTTTTAATCTTATGTAGCGATAAAGCGTATTATGAATAAATTAACATCAGTCTTAACAGCTTTAGTGGTGGCAATAGCATTAGTGGGTTGTTCTGATGAAAAAGACACTGAAATTTCGACAACAAAAACAACTAACACAACAAATACTATCCAAGACAGTGTGATTTCAGACAAAAAAGATGACAGCACATCCTTATTTAAAAAGAATTTTGTCAGTAGTTGCATATTGGGTTCTGGTATTACCGATGATGCGTTAATTCCTCAAATTGCTGAAGTATGTGAATGTACTTACGACGGCATTATTAAAGATTACGGAATTACTGAATTTATCCGTGTAGATATGGAAATGCGCAAAAACGGTTCAACATCAATGCCTAAAGAGTGGAACATTGATAAAATTGTTGAGCAATGTATGACAAAAGTGGAAGGTTAACCCTATTTTCTATTCACTTTTTTAGTGGTTTAAGAAAAGCAATACGCCCAGCTAACTGGGCGCATTGGGTATTCAGATTTTCTGTCGAAATAAAAATTTTCGATTTAAGATTTTTGACTGCGTAATACTTGTAAACAATAGCGTAACTGATTATCCATTGGCGCTTCAATTCGCATTTGGTCACCTGTTGAAGGATGAGTAAATGTCAAAGAGCTTGCATGTAAAAATAAGCGATTAAGTTTTGTTCCTACCAATTGTGAATCAAAATCACGATCACCATAACGATCATCAAATGCAATAGGATGACCTGCATGTAATGTATGTACACGAATTTGGTGAGTTCTGCCTGTTACAGGACTTGCTTTCACAAGTGTGGCAAATTCAAAACGCTCTTCAACCTTAAAACGTGTCTCTGAAGGTTTTCCTTCATTGCTCACTTTAACCACTCGCTCACCGCTTTGAAGAATATTCTTCAATAACGGAGCCTGAACAACTTTAGTGTGGGATTGCCATTGACCACGCACTAAGGCTAAATAATCTTTTTGCATCTGTTTTAAGCGTAATTGCTCATGCAAAGCACGCAATGCTGAACGTTTTTTTGCAATTAACAACACACCCGATGTATCTCTATCAAGACGATGTACAAGCTCTAAAAAACGGGCTTCTGGACGCAATGCTCGTAAGCCTTCAATCACACCAAAGCTTAACCCACTTCCCCCATGAACAGCCGTGCCAGAAGGCTTATTGATAAGCATTAAGTGGTCATCTTCATATAAAATACAATTTGCCAACGCTGAGACTTTATCAAGTTTTGGTGATACAGCGACTTCTTCTTTTTCCGACACTCGCACAGGAGGAATACGGATGCTATCACCCGCATTGAGTTTATATTCAGGTTTAATTCGCCCTTTGTTAACTCGAACTTCCCCTTTACGAATAATTCGGTAAATCATACTTTTTGGTACACCTTTTAAGCGTGCCAGTAAAAAATTGTCGATACGCTGGCCTGCTTCATCGCCATCAATGGTGACGAACTGAACTTGATTAAATGATTTCATAGTGGCGATTCTTTGGCTCTCTTAAAATAAAAATAACAAACTACTTTGTGGTGTACAAAATAACATCAAATCTGTCGTCTATTTTAACCTGAATAATGGGAAAAAGACGAAACATTAGCTAATCTCTCATATTTATACAGAAAAAGTCACCAAAGCAGAAAAGTCATCTTGCTATAACCCTAACACCAATGGAATAATGCAGACTCTCCTGATTATGTTTATCAGGTATATTTATGAAAATTTTGTTTGTTTGATTTTCAAAATGCAGCAATGGCGTAAGACATAGTCGAAAATCAAACAATTTAGTATGCCACAAATACATCGCTTATTGAGTTGAAACATCGTTTTCAATTAAACAGTGCTGAATTTTTGAACTGAAAATCAGACTCACCGACATATTGCATCTCTATACAATCGACAACCGTGAGGTTGACGCATCTGTAAAAGACACGAGGTCATCGGTTATCAATAGTGTAATTACGTATGTTAGTGGCACATTATAAAACGTGAAAATAACGAGTAAGTCACAATATGAAAAGAATGTTAATTAACGCAACTCAGCAGGAAGAGTTGCGTGTTGCCCTTGTCGATGGGCAACGTTTGTACGATCTGGATATCGAAAGCCCCGGTCATGAACAGAAAAAAGCAAATATCTATAAAGGTAAAATTACTAGAATTGAACCCAGCCTAGAAGCCGCTTTTGTTGATTATGGTGCGGAACGCCACGGTTTCCTTCCTATCAAAGAAATAGCCCGCGAATACTTTCCTAGTAATTATCACTCTCATGGTCGTCCTAACATCAAAGATGTCTTAAAAGAAGGCCAGGAAGTTATTGTTCAAGTTGATAAAGAGGAGCGTGGTAATAAAGGTGCAGCATTAACCACTTTTATCAGCCTAGCAGGAAGTTATTTGGTCTTAATGCCAAATAATCCTCGTGCAGGTGGTATTTCTCGCCGTATCGAAGGTGAAGACCGTACTGAACTCAAAGAAGCTTTATCAAGCCTTGAAATCCCAGATGGCATGGGTCTGATTGTACGCACTGCTGGTGTCGGTAAATCGGCTGAAGCACTACAACAAGACTTAAGCTATCGTCTAAGACATTGGGATGCTATTAAGAAAGCAGCAGAGAATCGCCCTGCTCCATTCTTAATCCATCAGGAAAGTAACGTAATCGTTCGTGCATTCCGCGACTACTTACGTCCTGATATTGGTGAGATTTTAATTGATAACGCAAAAGTCGTTGAAATGGCGCGTAGCCATATTGAGGCGATTGGTCGTGGTGATTTTGCTAGCAAAATTCGCCATTACACAGGTGCAGTTCCTCTATTTAGCCATTATCAAATTGAATCACAGATTGAATCTGCGTTTCAACGTGAAGTTCGCCTACCTTCTGGTGGCGCTTTAGTTATTGATACAACTGAAGCATTAACGGCGATTGATATTAACTCCTCTCGTTCAACGCGTGGTGGTGATATCGAAGAAACAGCATTCAATACTAACTTAGAAGCTGCTGACGAAATTGCACGTCAATTACGTTTACGCGACCTCGGTGGTTTAATTGTTATCGACTTTATCGACATGACGCCGGTGCGCCATCAGCGTGAAGTTGAAAACAGAATGCGCGAAGCTGTTCGCCAAGATCGTGCTCGCATTCAAATTGGACGTATCTCTCGCTTTGGCTTATTAGAGATGTCTCGTCAACGTTTAAGCCCTTCATTAGGTGAATCAAGCCATCACGTTTGTCCTCGTTGCTTAGGCACTGGTACTATTCGTGATAACGAATCACTGTCACTTTCTGTGTTACGTCTTATCGAAGAAGAAGCACTTAAAGAAAATACCCATGAAGTGCATGCGATTGTACCTGTTCAAATCGCCTCTTATTTGCTTAACGAAAAACGAAAAGCTGTAACTGATATTGAATTACGTCAATCTAATGTCAAAGTGGTTATTGTTCCTAATGACCAAATGCAAACGCCGCATTTCTCTGTTATTCGTGTGCGTAAGGGCGAAGAAATTACCTCTCTAAGCTACAACTTAGCCCAATTCCATGAAAGTCAGTTAAATGAAGCTGAGGACGATGTTGTTACAGAACGTAAAGCGCCTGAACAACCTGCTATTTCAGCTTTTGGATTGCAAGAAGAAGACACGTCAGAAGCGACGACGAAAAGTAAAAAAGCCCCTCAACCCCAAGCTAAAACTACTAAAACAGAACAAGCTCAAGCTACAGGTTTCTTTAGCTCTATCGCCAAATTCTTCTCTAACTTATTTAGTAGCGAACCAGAGCCTGTGGTAACACAAGAAAAACCACAGGAAAATAAGAAAGAGAATAACGAAAATCGTCGTGAACGTCGTAATAACAATAATCGACGTAACAACAATAATCGCCGTGACCGTGATAACGATCGTAATCGTGATAATGCAAATAGCGAAGACAATCGCAAGAATCGCAATCAAAAAACACAAGCGACACCAACAACTGAAGTTAGCAGTGAACAAGAGATTGCAGAACGCGAAGCACGTCGTCAGCAGCGTCGTGAACAACGTGCTGAACAACGTCGTCGTCAAGAAGAAAAACGTCAACAACAAGAAGCGGCTAAAGCTCAAGCTGCTCTGGCTGAAAATGATACCGTTGCAAAAGACAGTGCTAATGAGAAGAAAGAAGAACCTCGTCGCCCTGTTATGCAACGCCGTAATCGTCGTCAATTAACACAATCTGTACGTGTGACTGACAATGATAATGCATCAACAGTTGTGCCAGCTACGACGGAAAAAGCAGTTTCTGAACCACCAGTTGCAACAACACAAACGAAAGTTGCACCAACTGAAAAATCAGCACCTAAAGCAGTCACTGTTGCAAACGTTGAAACTAATGAAGCTCAAGCTGTAAAAGCATTACCTGATGCAACTAAATCACAAGATGAGAATAAGAACGAAGATAATAACGGACAGGATAATGTTATGCCTCGTCGTTCTCGCCGTTCACCTCGTCATTTACGTGTAAGTGGTCAACGTCGTCGTCGCTATCGTGATGAACGAACTTTAACCGTATCACCAATGCCTTTGGCAATGGCGGTTGCTTCTCCTGAACTTGCTTCAGGTAAAGTCTTCATTCACTATCCAATCACACCAATAAGTGATGCACCATTTATTGAAAATAATGTTGAAAACAACAATGACGTTTCTGTTGGAAACCACATTATTACTCATAAAGATCCACAAATGGTAGCTATCACACCAGCGGTTTCAGAAGCCATTGTGGCAAAAGTGGAACAAGCGGATACCACAGAATCCACCTACACTGTAACTGTTAGCTCTGAATCAACCACTGAAGCTGTTGCTGAAATTATTGCAGTAGAGCCACAATTAGCACCTGCAGAAGCAAATAACATTGAGAACCAAGTTGAAGAAAGTGTTGTCAACAACGTTATCGATGATGTGAATACCGAAGAGCATGTTACTCGTAAAGAAAATATTTCTGCGGTATTAAACACAACCGAGGCTTATATGCATGAAGCTTCACAACAAGCAGAAACAGATGCAGTGACTGAAAACGTGACACAAGAAGTCATTGCACCAGTAGAACGCGAAGTGACTGAAACATCTACTTCTGAGCCTCAAGTTGTTGCTACTTCAGTTACAACCGAAGAAACAACTGAGCAACATAAAGAAAGTGATGTTGAAACAGTTGCTGAAACAGTTGCTGAAACAGTTGCTGAGCCTATCGTTGAAACGGTTATTGAAAGTCAGCCTGAAGAAAATGAGAGTGCAACACCTACAGTAGAAGCAGAGTCTGTACCAGTAAAAGAAAGCAAACCTACAGCCGTGATTATTCGTCAAGAGCCGGTAGTACGCCAACTTCATGCAAGTGCACCAATGACAAAAGCGCCAGCATCTGATGAACCTACTGTCGCAATTGAGATCAAAGCGTGGGAAGCACGTCCTGCTTTTGATAAGAAAGGCCGCACAGGTGCCGGTGGACATTGTTCTACTAATCACGCTTCTTCAGAAATGGCAAAAGCTGAAAGTCAAAACTGATAATAAGGTGTTATTAAGAATATCTTGATAATACTTCTAAATTAAGAACCCACTTTGAGTGGGTTCTTTTTTTTGGAGATAACTATTAGTAAATTAACTTAGTACTTATTAAGGTTAAGGTAAAAATAAAAAAGACCTCTAAATATTCAATTCAGAGGCCTTCAATCTTTTATTCTTAGTAAAGCAATCAGTCTTTTAGATCAGGAATATTTTTAATTTCACCCATCGCTTTTAACTGTTTAGAAAGCTCACGGCGTTCTTTAGACAGGTCTGCATTTTTAATAATGTAATCGTCAACACGATCATCATAGTCACTACGCATGTTCGCAATAATACCCAGTACATCTTCAATTGACATACCCGGTTTAATGTATTCACTTAAGTTGTCTAACAAAAGAACACGTTTTTGGTTATCACGGATCTTTTTCTCATTGTCAGTGATCTCACGACGGATTTTGTTTTTACGACGATACATACGCACAAACTCCAGTACGTTTTGGAAAGACGGCTTGTTTGCGTTATCCATTTCCTACACCTTTACAATTGATATTTAAGATAAATAGTTCTGTTTAAGATTATCGCTTAATCGTGTCAATAAACAAGCAAAGTTTACAAATTTAATTGATTTTACTTAATTAACAATTAATTAGGATGATATATTAATAAATATAGTCAACATTCTTTAACCCGTAAATGTTCACTTAATTAATGATAAGAAAATGGCTACACATTTTTACTGGTAGCCTAATCGACACAACAAAGGATAAATTAATGAGCAACTAAATAAGTTGTGCTTTATTTTTATCTTCATGTTGTAAGCCATCAAGTTGCTGTAACGCTTTCGCATCTGAACGCAAAAATACAGCTGAGAGAAGTGTTGTCCCTATCACAATACATCCCATCACCATATAAGTTGGTGCAAACCCATAATGATCATACCCATAACCAGCCAATGGAGATAATAATGTCGCGACAATAGAGCTCACACATTGAAAACCGACTAAATAAAGTGTTGAAGATAAACGTTTATCAAAATGTTGGCTGTTATATTTAAAAATTGAAATTAATAAAATCGGCAGTTCAACAGCATGTAATAATTTCATACAAGAGATCAAGACAGGCCCTTCGACTAGTCCTGAGCCAATAATACGTGCAGCCATAACACTGCTTGCCAGTAATAAACCGTTTTTAGCACCTATTCTATTTACAAGGAAAGGCGCGATAAACATACCACCAGCTTCTAAGAATACCTGCAATGAATTCAGATACCCGTACATCTCATTCCCCTGTTGTAAAGTCGCAAATTGCGATGAGAAGAAGACGGGAAACTGTTGGTCATAAACCCCATAAACACAAGTGCCAATAACAAACAAAATAAGTGCCCAAAAACGAGGTAATGAAAGTAAATTCAGTGCATCTTTTATAGTAATAGCCGATGTTTTTCCATGCTCTAATTGATTAAATGCGTCTGATTTATCAGTTTTTAACAGCGCTAAAAGAATTAAGAACACAACACCAGAAATAGAAGCCATCACAAAATTGTAATTAGGATCGATATTTATATTGTGTCCTGCAATAAATGTTGCAGATGCCCAACCCAATGATCCCCACATTCTTGCCCTACCGTATTCAAAACCGCGAATACGACTAACACGCTCTGTATATGACTCTAATACGCCAATACCTGCGTTAAAAGTCATACCTACATATAAGCCCCCTAAAATCGATCCAACAAAAATATTCCAACGTAATATTGATGCGAAACCTAGAAAAAATGGTCCAGAAAGAATAAGTAATACTGCAATCACTAATAATAAATTCTTTCTTAGCCCTAATTTATCTTGAATAAAGCCATATAAAGGTTGAGCACATAATGCAATCAAAGAAATAGCAGAGAATATTAATCCCGTATCAGTCGCTTTTAATCCTACATACTGATTTAACCAAATGGAAACTAATGAAAATGATGAAGACCAGGTAAAAAAGAAGAAAAATAACAACGCGCTTAAGATCGCATAGTATTTTTTTGAGTCTTTGTTCATTTGTTGAGCGCCTTATAAAGTCATTTCACCTTTAAATGTTAACGTTAACTTTTGGATTCACAAACAATTATGTCGCTTTAATGTGATATGAAGCACATAAGTTAACGTTAACAATTTAAGTTATGTGTTCTGGATCTACTTTCTTCTTTTATCTTAGTGGCTTAGTGTTAAAGATACAAATAAGTACTCTTTTTAGAAAAAAAGCCTACATTTATATTCTATCACTTTCAAATAAAACCATTTGCATAGGATATTTCACGTTTACCACATTATGGTTTACCATGGTTTCAATTAAACCCAATACAACTCATTGAGTAATGATTGAAAAAATCATCAGTAAATTTACGGTAGGAAACCTTGTCTAATTCAGCGAAAACGTCCACATTTTACATCCATGACTACGAGACCTTTGGTACACACCCAGCGCTAGATCGCCCTGCTCAATTTGCGGGTATAAGAACTGATATGGATTTCAACATAATTGAAGATCCTCTCGTTATTTATTGCAAACCTAATGACGATTATTTACCCCATCCCGAAGCGGTAATGATCACGGGGATCACCCCACAAATTGCGGCAAAAAATGGGTTAATTGAAGCTGAGTTTACGCGTCAAATTCATCAAGCTTTTAGTCAACCTAATAGCTGTATTATGGGTTATAACAACCTTCGATTTGATGACGAAGTAACCCGTAATATCCTTTATCGTAATTTTTATGATCCTTATGCCTATAGTTGGCAAAAAGGAAATTCTCGGTGGGATTTGCTCGATGTTTTACGAGCCTGTTATGCACTGCGTCCAGAAGGTATTGTTTGGCCTGAAAATGAAGACGGTTTCCCAAGCTTTCGTCTAGAGCTATTAACCAAAGCCAATGGCATCTCTCATGAGAATGCACATGATGCAATGTCTGATGTCTACGCCACCATTGCGATGGCAAAAAAATTGAAACAAGCTCAACCGCGTATGTTTGATTATTTCTTCAATTTGCGCGATAAACGTAAAGTTCAGGCATTAATTGATATTCCCGCCATGACGCCAATTGTACATGTTTCAGGTATGTTTGGTGCGGCTCGTTCTAATTTAAGTCTTGTAGCACCATTGGCATGGCACCCTGATAATCGTAATGCTGTTATTGTGTGCGATTTATCTGCGGATATATCCCCGCTATTAACCTTAACATCAGACCAATTACGAGAGCGTTTATATACGCCACGCAGTGAATTGGCAGTTGATGAACCCCCTGTTCCAATTAAATTGCTGCATATTAATAAATGCCCTATTGTGGCTCCACAAAATACATTAAGACCACAAGATGCAGATAGAATTGGTTTAGATGTTGATACTTGTTTAAACAATCAAGCCATTTTATTTTCACATCCTGAAATACGTAATAAAGTCGTAGAACTCTTCGCTCAACAAACTCCTTTTGTTGTCTCTGATGATGTTGATTCTCAAATTTATAATGGCTTTTTCAGTGAAAATGATCGTAGTGCGATGGAAATTATTCGCTCAACGCAACCACAAAATTTACCTGCTTTAGATTTAACATTTGAAGATGCGAGAATGGAGCCGCTATTTTTCCGTTATCGTGCGAGAAATTATCCTTCTACTCTCAATTATGATGAGCAACAACGTTGGTTAGCACATAGAAAAGAGATGTTAACACCAGAGAAGCTGAATGAATATATCAATACAATCCAGCTATTAGCAGAAAAATATAGCGATAACGAAGAGAAACTAAAACAACTACAAGAGCTTTATCTATATGCTCAAGATATTGCAAGTTAGACAATAAGATAAAAGGCAGGTTTTATCCTGCCTTTCTTTTTAACTTAATAAACACGACACAAAGCGATTATTTTTTGGTTTCAATACTTTCAGTTTTAACCTCAGAGTGAGCCTGCCCACATCCACACTCTTCTCCCCAATATTTCAATTTCGAGGTTTTACCTATACCTGGGTTCATACTATTGGTTGGATCGTTATGTTTATAGAACGCTTTTAATTGAGGCTTGGCATAATACATATGACCTACATTATGCTCTGCGGGATACTCTGCCCCACGTTTATCTAATAACGCTAACATTTCTGCTTTTAGCGCCTTCGCATCAACACCTTTTTTAATAATGTAGTCTTGATGCATAACGTGACACATAAAATGTCCACAATAGAGTTTATAAAGTAATTTGCTTTCTATTTCTGGTGGTAATTTTTCAAACCAATCTCTGTCATTACGGCGCAATGCAATATCTAATGGCAATACATCTTCTACGTCATTCACATGTACAGCGTGATAACGGACAGCAGCACCGGCAGCGGCAAAACGATGCAAAAAGGCTTTATTTCCCTCTTCTTCAGTACATTCGAAATAATCACCTGAAGCTTGTTTAAAGTATTCTTTTAAATAAGTTGCAGCTTCTTCAATTCCATCATCTGCCATTCTTAACATGAGATGATGTTCATATTTATCACGAAAGTCTGTCATGCGCTCTGGTAAATGAGCAGGCCATAATTTGTTCATAAACTGCATGGTTCTATCCACCAGATTTTTAGGTAAAAAAGGAACTTTATTTAATACCGCATCTACTCGCCCTTTTACGGCAAATAATATTGGCATTTTATCTGTGCCTAATTTATCAATCACCAAAAACGTATCTTTTCCATACACTTCAGCCATTTTATAATAGCTTCTATGCATATATTCCCCAGCAACAGGTAATTTTTTAAAATGACTTAAGATATGACGACGAATATCTTCTAGTTCGTCCGGATTATTAGTACCAATATAAAAGACTTGAGTACGATGATCCGCAGGGAATGTATCTAATCGCACAGCAAATACAGATAATTTACCCGCACTACCCGCAGCCTCATATAAACGGCGTTCATCATTATTAAATCGAGAAGGCGTATTGGCATCTACATCACGCACACGTTCATGATATTCATGATCAGAGGCTAATTTCTCTGTCATTTGTATCTGATCCTCGTGATAATGGCGATTATCTAAATTGGTTAATATTTCTTCTGGAGTCTCGCCTAAATCAATACCTAAATGGTTAACTAATTCAGCTTCGCCCTCTTCATTCACACGAGCATATAGTGATAATTCGGTATAAGCAGGCCCTCGACGAACTAAAGCTCCGCCGGAGTTATTACAGATCCCGCCAATAACAGAAGCACCAATACAAGACGAGCCAATAACAGAGTGTGGTTCACGCCCCAATGGCTTCAATACTTTTTCTAAATGCCACAGCGTACTACCAGGAAAGGCAATAACTTGATTATGCTCTGAAAGAACCTGTATTTTATCTTGGCGCAATGTACTAATAATCACGATATCTCTATCATAATCATCACCATTAGGTGTCGAACCTTCGGTTAATCCCGTATTCGCCGCTTGCATAATAATAATTTTATCAGCTTCAACACAGGTTTTAAAAACACGCCATTGTTCTAATAAATTGGCAGGAAATACAACTGCTAATGCCTTGCCTTGTCCTGAACGAAAGCCTTTACGATAACGTTCTGTTTTATGTGCTTGTGTTAATACCTGTTTTTTACCAACAATACTTTCAAGTTTACGAATAAAATGTTGATTTACAGAGCTATTACTCTCATTCATTTTCCCTATCCTATTCCTGTCTTGTCTGATTAATTTGTATTTTGCTCGCTTTTATTATTACTCATAAGGCTACGTGCAAAATATAAACTTATCATTTATATAACTGCTTTTATACAGCTATTCATATTTCCCCAAAAAACAACATATTTTATGTCCAGCCATTTTTGTTATTTAAAAATATTTTTGATATTTATTTCTTAAATAGAATATAGATAAGCCTCAATTTGCTATTTTATTCTATTATTAGCTTTTCTCTTGCTAGCCGCTCCCATGCTCGGCAACTTCGACTTTTATAACTATTTTTATTATTTGCTAATGCCAATTGATATGACAATGTAGGTTCAATAACAGGAAGTACCACTAAATCATCAATGGGATTTTTATTACACATACTTCCAGGCAGTAGCGTTACACCGACACCCGCTTTTACCATCGCTATAATTAAATCTAAATGATTACTACGTCCTGCAATAATAGGCTTTGTATTATAAATACCGCAGGCACTATAAACTAAATCATTAATACGAAAATCTTCAGAGAAAAAAATAAACGGTTCATTAATCAACTCTTTAAAATGTACTTCTTTTTTGATGGCCAAAGGATGTGATGGAGAGACTAATAGCATCAAGCTTTCTTCTGAAAAAGGTGTTAATTCAAATATGTCATTATTAAAAGGTAATACTACGGCCGCTGTTTCCACTTTTCCCTCTATCATTGCTTCTGCCATTTGTTTAGTTCCCAATTCAAATATTTTTAGTTCAACCTGAGGGTGTAGAGAACTAAATGCCATAATAATATCGGCAAAATACGTCGAAGCTATTACCGGAGGTAATCCCACATTTAATGTCCCTGTCAATGGCCCTGACTTGTCTTGTATCGCTTTATTCATACTATTAAATTGTGCGAGTATTTTTTTTGCATGTTCAAAAAGTATCGCGCCATCATCCGTTAACCTTACGCCATCGACTTCTCTTACTAATAAAATAACACCTAATTCATTTTCTAATTTTTTAATACTACGACTAATTGCAGGCTGAGTAATAAATAGAGCATCAGCAGCTCGGCTAAAGCCATTTAATTGGACGACTTCAACAAAATAACGTAATGCACGAATATCCATTAGTCACATTTACCTTATTACATTTAGTTATACCACCAATAATAATAAACCATTTCATATTGATTTATATCCGCGGTAAAACATTAAACATAATATAAATGAATAACCCTGTTTTTACAGATTATTATTCTGATATTCTGGAGATAATATGAATAAGACTGTTGTTGAATATATGCTAAACCGACTATATAACTTAGGTATAAGTGATGTCTTTGGTGTCGCTGGCGATTATGCCTTTCCTATAGAAGACACGATTTGTAATAGCAATCATCTGCGTTGGATTGGTAACTGCAACGAATTAAATGCAGCTTACGCCGCTGATGGTTATGCCCGAATTAAAGGTATGGCAGCGTTATCGACAACATTTGGTGTTGGTGAATTAAGTGCGATTAATGCTATTGCAGGTTCTTATGCAGAAAATCTACCTATTTTTCATTTGGTTGGTATGCCAGCAAGTGGTGTACAAAAAAGCAAACGTCTCGTTCATCATACCTTAGGTAATGGCGATTTTGATATTTTCTATCAACTAGCCCAACGTCTTGCTTGTGCTCATGCAATATTAACGCCTGAAAATTGTATTACTGAAATGGAGCGCTTAATTGCGACAGCATTAAAAGAACGTCGTCCTGTTTATATTGGCTTACCATCTGATTATGCTGTTATGCCAGTGATAGAAAATACACTTGTTACCACACCGAAAAAATCAATAAGTGATAAAGAAATACTAGAAAAAGTGGTATCACTCATTATTGATAAGATTACACAAAGCAATAATATCTGCGTTTTACCCGGTATTTTATCCGCACGTTTAGGGTTATCAGATAATGTCCAAGCTTTTATTGATAAAACAGGTTTACCTTATGCCACTATGTTTATGGATAAAAGCATATTAAGTGAATCTAATACTCAATATATTGGGATGTATGATGGACAATTAATGACACCTGATGTCAGAGAGTTTGTCGAAAATAGTGAATATGTATTAGGGATCGGAGCAATGATGACCGACTTTAATACGGGAAGTTTCACAGCCAATATTAAACCAGAACAATTTATCAACATCATGCCAGAATATGTAGAAATTGATTCTGTTATCTACTCTTCTATTTATATGGAAGATATTCTCTTTGAGCTGACAAAACGACTACCGAATAAAACTTATCATCAGATAAAAGCTAAGGGATTAGAAGACGCTATTTTATCTGATAACGGTGAAATTACAGCTCAATACCTCTACCCTCGATTAGAGAAATTCTTTAAACCTAACGATATTATTATTGCTGAGACAGGTACGTCATCAATGGGATTAGGTTTTGCTCTATTACCAGAAGGTGCTCAGTTCCATAACCAAACATTATGGGGTTCTATTGGTTGGGCAACACCCGCATCATTTGGTGCCGCACTTGCCGCACCTAACAAACGAGTTATTTTAATTACAGGCGAAGGCTCACATCAATTAACCGTACAAGAGATTAGTCAATTTGTTCGTTTTGGATTAAAGCCGATCATCCTTATTTTAAATAACGATGGTTACTTAATTGAACGATTATTATGTGATTACCCTGAAGCTTATTATAACGATCTTGCTCAATGGAATTATCATCAATTACCTAAAGCTTTTGGTGCAAAAGATTGGCATTGTGAGAAAGTCACAACGATAGATGAATTAAATAAAGCGCTTGAAGTGGCAGAATCAACAGATAGTGCCTCTTATATCGAAATAGTAACAGAGCGATATGAAGCTTCTGAATTAGCTAAAAAATTAAAAGAATCTAAAAGCTCATTATATTCATTCTAATATAAATGGATAAAATGACAAATTAAGTTTTTAGACAGAATAAAACTGGGAAAAAGCTTGGTTTTTCATTTGTGAAATTAGACATTAATTAAATAAAAAGCATGATCTATTTTTATTTTAAATATATAGATCATGCTGATACTTTATTATTATCTTGTCAAAATTATATTTAAATTGTTGCACCTTATTAATAGAAATAATAAAGAAGCTTCTTATTTGATTAATTAAAAAGGATTTAAATATACCTATTAACATAATAGTATCTGTCATAAAAACTAAATATAAATAATATAAATTAGCTCCAACTTTTTTTGGAAACTATGGCTTATTTTATGAAAAATATTGTAATACCTACCTCGTTAAGTTTCTTTTTTTTATTTTTTTCGAATTCATCATGGTCTGAAATAGATATTTTAGAAACCAAACAACATATTATAGATCAACGCAATAATTGGCTGGAAGAGATCAAAAATGGTGTTATCACAACGCCCCCTGAAAAAGGGTCAAAAACAGCCGAACTAGATAGAATAATAAGTAATAATTATCAAACAATCTCAGGCGAACGAAGAAAACTAGCCGAAGCCGATAAGTCACAGACACATTCTTATGTTTTTAATACCTATGCCAATATTTTATTTGGCGACAACGTCAATTCGATCAATTTTAGCGATACTCAAGCTTACCAAGATCTGAACATATTACATAACACAGGAACATATGCTTATGATCCAAACAAAAAAAGAGTGCGCTCGATAGATTTTATCTTAAAAGGACTTTTTTTACGTGGCCGACCTTATCAAGTGATTGATAATAAAGGTAATTACTTTAATAATTACACCAATATAACAGGTTCATCTTACCCAAGTGGACATACATGGAATGGATACAAACAAGCTGCTGTTTTATCGATATTATTCCCTGAAAAGGGCAGTGAAATGTTTGCCCGAGCAATAGAATATGGTGAAAGCCGAGTTATTGTAGAGGCACATTTTGCAACAGATACCATCGCTTCGAGAATAGGAAATTATTACCTGTTATCACAAATGCTTGCAGATGATGACACAACTCGAACTTTTGTTAAGCTTGCCAAAGAAGTCCGCCAGAATGTCGCTAATCAGTGTAAAAATCAAAATTGTTTAACCACACCTAAAAAAATAACTAACGATGATGCAGGTTATTATGGAACAAAAGATCTTGAAACTTCATCGCTCATTTCCCCCAATCAAATACCCAGTTCGTCCAACAACTTACTGCGTTTACGTTTTGCATATTTAACCAAAGAGCAGAGGCAATCTATTTTAGCGAGCACAGCCTACCCGAGTCATTCTTTAGCGGGTTGGGCTTCACATGAAAATGTTCCAGATTCTAATTGGGGATTAATTAATCTTCCTAAAGCCTATAATGGGCCTTCATATTTTTATAATCATTTTCTTGTTAATCAAACAACTAATGAATTTGACTTCGCTGAGTTTGGTAAATTTGATGAATGGAAAAATGATATTAGTGGGCCTGGTAAATTAATCAAACAAGGCGATGGCGCATTGATCTTATCTGGTAATAACTATTTTGCAGGCATCGAGGTTAATCAGGGAAAATTACTCCTTATAGGCGAAAATCACTATTCAAAAAATTCTTCCATCAATGGTGGCACATTGTTACTTGAAGGAAAATTAAATTCATTACTGGATGTTAATAAAGGAACATTGCTATTAAATGATGGGAGCATAAGTTCTCAAGTCAATATCAATGACAAGGGTACACTTGCTGGTAAAGGAAAAATTAATAAGTTAGAGGTGAATTCAGGAGGCATCGTAGCACCAGGCCATTCAATTAGTACGCTTAATATAGATGATACTGTGATTTTTAATGCTGGCAGTCACTATCTGGTTGAAGTAAATTCACAGGGTGATAGCGATAAAATAGCAAGCCTCGGCACAGCGATACTTAACGGAGGAACAGTTAATGTATCTCTTGAAAATAATAGAAATCTCCTCACAAAAGACAATGTTCAGAGTCTATATAACACAAAATATACTATTTTAATGGCAGATAAAGGTATTAATGGTAAATTTGCTGATGTTAACCCAAACTACCTTTTTGTAGGAACAACACTATCTTACGATCAGAATGCAGTAATATTGAATGTCGGAAGAAATAATACTGCTTTCTCCAGCTTGGCAAAAACAAAAAATCAAGCATCAATCGCGAATGCAATAGATGCATTACCTTCAGGGCATCCTATTTATGAAAGCATTGTCGGAATGGATCTAAAAAATGATGTCCACTATACCTTTAATGAATTAACTGGCCAAATTCATGCCGATGTTTTATCTAATCAACTCAACAGTAGCCGACAAATAAAAGAAACACTCCTTTCTCAGGTTAAAAACGCTGAAACACTTAATGGTGAAAAAGAAACCGCAGACAATAAAGGTAATGTCTGGGCTAAAACTTTATATAATTGGGATGATAACTCAAGTGATGGTAATGCGAATAACTATGATGCTTCCACCTATGGCGTACTATTAGGTGCAGATCAACATTTTAATAACGATAAAATGTTGCTTGGTATAGCAACAGGTTTCACCAAAACCTCGCTCTCTGGCTATAACAGTCACGCAAACAGCGAAAATTACCTTTTATCATTTTATAGTGGCTATGATTTTAACCATATCAAGCTACGTGCAGGTGTATCGAATACGTTTCATCGTGTTCATACGTCAAAAACGGTCAACTACATCGCGCAATCAGATAAAAATAAAGCGAATTACAATGGGAATACCAGCCAGATATTTATCGAAGTAGCTTACCCAATAACTCTCTCGGACACACAATTAGAGCCTTTTGTTAATTTAGAATACGTCAAAACAAAAAACGCTGCCATTAACGAGCAAGGAGATCGTGCTGCCTTACAAGCCCATTCACAAAGTTTAGATTCAACCACATCTATCACAGGATTGCGTTTAAATAACAAATTGAAAATTAACAATAAATTTAATATTTCTCTGTATGGCGAACTAGGTTGGTTACACCAATACAACGATGTGGAACGAGGTATCAATTTACGTTTCACCGATACCCAACCAACATTTACTGCTAATAGCGTTGATACAGCACGGGATGCTCTTGTAGTTAAAGCAGGAACAACTATCCAAATAAATGAAATATCAAAATTATCAATCGGATATAGTGGATTGACAGCAAAAAATCAGCAAGATAATAGTATTGATATGAAATTCTCTATCGCTTTCTAACTAATGATGTATTTAAAGTGGATGATTTGCAAAAATGAGCGTGCGCTGAATATCACTTTCAACACTATTGCCTTGAATTTGGTTTTTTACTTCATTGGCAAGATAAGGGGCTGAGCCATTAGCAATCGCGGTGACAATGTTATTGCCCATCATACCTTGCGTAAATGCGGTAACGGCTTGGATGGCACGGGTATATTTACCTCCTGTGCCAAAGTCAGACTGATTGGTATAGTCCTGTAAACGTTGTTGGAAAAGGTAATTTTGAACGTCACGCTCAGTAACGTTCTCGTGAGTTTCAGAAAGGGCTTGGTAGAGATTGGTCGTAATTTAGATTTGAAAAACCAGCACTAGAGGGTTAGTACAAAACTGTGAACATCTAACTAACTATTCTAGATGAGTAACTGAATGAGTTTAATGTTACTCCCCCTCATATGCCAAGCCAGACTGTTAATAATCCAGTTGTCTGAAAAATGAGGTAGTCATACAAGACTCAGTGTGGCGCTAGTTTTTTTTGTAAAAATATTAGTGTCTTTTATATTCAAGATAACTGACTAAGCAAGCTACTATACTAAAGAAAAAACCAAATCCCATTCCCAAACATATATAATCTATAACATTCTCTTTAGTAATAGAAAAAAGACTATCTTCTATTGGGTAATTGTATATTAATTCTACTAGAGTTTTTATTATTAATAGAGTAAAAAAAACCATAACAGAGAATGCAATCCAAAGTAGAATAAAATATTTAAACAATTTCATATCGCATAACAATCCAAACAACTGTTCCAACACTGCTACCAATCAAGCCACCTAGTTTGATAGAATTCACCCAATCTAATTGATTTATACTTTTATCTGTTAAAAGCCATTCTCCTGATAATGATAAAAAAGAGAAAAATAAACCATATATAAAAATCATAAAAAATAAGGAATATATTGAGAGTTTCATTAATATGCACCTTTATCTAATTCTAAATAATATTGCTGTTCATTGTTAATCTCTTTAATATCCTTATTTTTCATAATATATCGTCCTAATAAACTACCACTTAGCTCTAATTCAAATGAACCAGCATCCCCACCTACAATCCCTGGGAGAGGACTTAATTTAAAACTTTCTGTCATAAAATTTGAATATTTGTACTTTTCTGCATACTGTAATGCATAACGACTTGCAGACATTCCAAAATGTTCTTTTATTAATTTTGCCTCCCAACGATTAACTAATACTGTTGTTAGACCATAACCCGATGTGGCCCCAAAAGTGGCTGAAACAACAGCAGCTTCTGAATTTTCGCCTGCAATCTTACTCCCTAAATAAGCACTACCTGCGTTTAATTGAACATTGGAATGTAGATTTCGACCTGTTCCTGTCCAACCGGTAAAGCCGGCTAGTCCGAAGCTCAGATAATCAAATTTATCTCCAGCATTATCATTGTAAACCTGTACACCTGCATTTGCGCCCATACTCAATCCAGTTCCTATCAGTTTAGCCTCCGCTGAGGCGGCTGAATTAAATAATGCCCTACCACCTAGGTACAATCCGAATACATTTTCTGGCTCTCCAACAAAGGAGGCAAATCTGTCCCAGTTATCTGAGTGTTTATTAGCAAATTCAACATCCTGATTATTAATATACAATACAGCATTTCTGACATCTTCATTATCTAAAGAACCATAAAGCCATGTTGGTCTCTCGGCTGCCGAAATTCCTCCATTCAGCTTGAGCCTTTCATAGCCAGCAGTGCATTCTAATGAGTTTCTTTGGCATGCCTTTCTAAATTCTTCTGAATTTTTTCCTTGAATTGTGGCGTACTTGTCAATAATAGGCTGACAATTCTCACCAGCTGCTTTACATATTGTTATTTTTTTATCAAACGCACGAGCCTCATCAAAACTCAGATAGTTATTCTCAACCACCACTTTCCCGGCTTGGGCGGCATTGGCGACACCTGCGCTATTATCGCTAATTAAACCACCGGCAATGCCTGAAGCTAACGTTGCCCATGCGCTTATATTCTGCTTTTCAGACTCAGTCAGTTCTTCGGGAGCTTTGCCATAAAGTGAATGCGATAAAATACCCACCGTTTCACCAGTCATCGCACCCGTGGCTTGTGCTGCCACATTTTCACCTTTTGCCAATGCAAGACCGGCATTGAGTAAACCGTGGGCAAGCGCGCGCTGAATATCACTTTCAACACTGTTACCTTGGACTTGGTTTTTTACTTCTTTGGCAAGATAAGGGGCTGAGCCATTAGCAATCGCGGTGACAATGTTATTGCCCATCATACCTTGCGTAAATGCCGTGATAGCTTGGATAGCTCGGGTATATTTACCGCCCGTACCAAACTCAGACTGGTTGGTATAGTCCTGTAAACGTTGTTGGAAAAGGTAATTTTGAACGTCACGCTCAGTAACGTTCTCGTGAGTTTCAGAAAGGGCTTGGTAAATATCGTCGTAAGCGGTATCAGAAAAATTATCGAGCCTTGACTCTTCTTTCGCTTGATGAGTGCCTCGAATAGTATCAGCTGTGGTTGCCAAATCGATAATTTGTGCGCCAATTTCACCCACTAGTTGCTGTTTCTGTTGGCGACTTTGCTCTTTCTCTTTATCAAAGATTTTATTTAACGTGCTGTGGGCGTTATCGGTATCTTGGCTTAATTGCGCGATATCTTGCTGTTGATTATCGCTATCACGAACTGTCCATGTGCCTTGTGATACCGCAGATTGAGTGGTGTTTTCAGCGCTGTCAACATGATTACCTAGCATTTCCTGTATGTATAAAGCACTTGCCATGTAAAAACATGGCTCATCATATTTATATTTAAGATATTAAAATAAAAGTGTTAATAATATTTAATAAAAAATTATCAAATTATCTTTCTCTCATTTCCATTAATTGGATAATAAAAATACTAACACCAAAAATAACTCCACCGCCTACACTCATTTTTAATAATTTTTCTACCTTATAATCTTCGAATAACATTGAAATAGGAGTATTAAAATAAAAATAATCAAAAACAAATAGAAAAAAATCAACAACAACCCCTATTAATAATAAGCCTAACATACCTATTATGGAATATAAAATAATAGCAAAAATAAAAAGTGGTATTTTTTTTATTGTTCTCATTTTTCTTCTCTTTTATCTATTAACTCTTGCAATTTAGATGCCCCATATTCGCCAGCATATTGCCTTCAACACCCCCTGAGGTACTTACACCACCAGATTGATGCTCAACTTTATATTCTGCGTAGTTATGGATATCACTAAAGCCTAATGTGCCCGTATCAAGCTGATTATTTTTAGCCTCTGCGGTACTGCTAATTACTGCACCATCAAGCTGGGTATGTTTACCCACACTGATATCAAACCCTTGATTACACACAAATAAGGCTGATTAAATAACAATTTAACACAGAACCATGTAGAAATACGGTTCCCCAACATGGCTAAATTGAACAGTTGACTATCTGGTTGTCAGTGACACTGTAAGCTAAATACACAGAATTATTTACAGGGCCAACTTGGCCTTTATCCTTAACCTATCTTCATCCTCTAAGCTGAGCAGTTGATTATTTAGGAACTAGAAGTAGATCCAAGAACAATTACAGAAAAACTACTCCTCTAAATAAAACAAACCGTGAGAATCTTTCAGCGTCGCATAAATTCTCATAGCCTCTTCCCCTTCAGCTATGTATTCCACATCAATCGGCTTAGGTGGAAAATCAGGATCAGTATAATTACCGCCCAAAAAGGCTTTATATTGTTCCAGAATATAAAGTAACTGATCAATGGTTAACAAAACTCTCTGTTCTTGCACATACTCATTGGCGATAAATACCATATTTTTCGTCACCATCACCCAATGGGCATTCCCCATACCAAAAAAACCATCGGGTGCTCGACTAGAGGGTAAGTTAGTTAAATTGTTTATCCAAATATCAATAGAATTTAGTGAGTATTGAATATCATCAGACAACCAGCCGGCTAATTCTCGAGAGCCATAGCCTAAGGTGGTTTTATCTGTTGATACCCATAATTTATTACCTATGGGTGTAAAATCTTTACTATTATTATTCCACCAAAAATTTATTTTATCATTTAGCATTAGTACTCCTACCTTCAAATACGGGCCATGCCGTTGCACCTGAACCATCCGGCTTGCCATAATAACCTTCTATTTTAACACCACTATCAGAATATCCAGTCCATTTTTCTGTGTTTGGTATATTTGTTGAATTTTTAAATGCACTCTCTATTTCCTGAGCGGTTTGTCGCTTAGACCAGTGTTCAGGGAAAAATGTTGTTTCACTTTGTTTTTTTATCCATTTTCCTGTTACTTCATTTCTTACTGATATATACCCTTTTGAAACACCATTTATATCGGGTATAGCAGTCCATTTATCAACCCTTACATTTGGATCTCTTAAATAATGGCCTCCACCTGCTTTTTGAAAACCATTTTTATATATTTTTACTTCTCCCTTAAGAATATGATCCATTCGTATATAAGCTGTTTTTAAACCATTACCACCTTGTTCCTGAATTAATTCTAGAGGCGTAGATGATGGCTTAAAATCATATAGATATTCACCCCCTTCCCACTTCGGAATTGACTGCCCATTTTTAACAAATGCCAAATAGGTTTTTGCTGCGATAAATTGAAGGGCTTTCGCTGTTGTAGTTGGTGGAGTACTTCCCACTATTTCAGCCGCTTTTTCAGGTGTCATCTTCTGTTGTATTAAAAATACATCAAGCGGTATACCTGTAATATTTCCCCATGCAATCATTATCCCCAAAGCAGGATCTTGCTCTTCTGGATGAATTCCTTTAGCTGCTCTTGTTAAAGCTGTATTAATTTCCTCTATACTATTATCATTTCGTGCCATCGAAATAGCCAGTGATGACATGGCTTGCCCATACTCAGCCATTCCTGCTGGCAGATCCTTAGGACCAAAGACATTATTCTCAACCACCACTTTCCCGGCTTGGGCGGCATTGGCGACACCTGCGCTATTATCGCTAATTAAACCGCCGGCAATGCCCGAAGCTAACGTTGCCCATGCGCTTATATTCTGCTTTTCAGACTCAGTCAGTTCTTCGGGAGCTTTGCCATAAAGTGAATGCGATAAAATACCCACCGTTTCACCAGTCATCGCACCCGTGGCTTGTGCTGCCACATTTTCACCTTTTGCCAATGCAAGACCGGCATTGAGTAAACCGTGGGCAAGCGCGCGCTGAATATCACTTTCAACACTGTTACCTTGAATTTGGTTTTTTACTTCATTGGCAAGATAAGGGGCTGAGCCATTAGCAATCGCGGTGACAATGTTATTGCCCATCATACCTTGCGTAAATGCCGTGATAGCTTGGATGGCTCGGGTATATTTACCGCCCGTACCAAACTCAGACTGGTTGGTATAGTCCTGTAAACGTTGTTGGAAAAGGTAATTTTGAACGTCACGCTCGGTAACGTTCTCTTTGGTTTCTGAAAGGGCTTGGTAAATATCGTCGTAAGCGGTGTCTGAAAGCCGATTTAGCGTTGACTCTTCTTTCGCTTGATGAGTGCCTCGAATAGTATCAGCTGTGGTTGCCAAATCGATAATTTGTGCGCCAATTTCACCCACTAGTTGCTGTTTCTGTTGGCGATTTTGCTCTTTCTCTTTATCAAAGATTTTATTTAACGTGCTGTGGGCGTTATCGGTATCTTGGCTTAATTGCGCGATATCTTGCTGTTGATTATCGCTATCATGGACTGTCCATGTACCTTGTGATACCGCAGATTGAGTGGTGTTTTCCGCGCTGTCACTATGGTTGCCTGCCATGGCTAATGCATGCCCCATATTCGCCAGCATATTGCCTTCAACACCCCCTGAGGTACTTACACCACCAGATTGATGCTCAACTTTATATTCTGCGTAGTTATGGATATCACTAAAGCCTAATGTACCCGTATCAAGCTGATTATTTTTAGCCTCTGCGGTACTGCTAATTACTGCACCATCAAGCTGGGTATGTTTACCCACACTAATATCAAACCCTTGATTGCCTGCAAATAAGCCCGTTTGTTCTTCCACTGAATGGTATTTGCTGTCCATTTTATCGCGACTAAACGAAAGATTTGCCGAACCTCCCGGCGTGCCCATCACATTGACACTACCACCCGCACTTTCACTCGATTGCTTCGATTTGTAATCATCAATCGCTTGCTGGCTTTCAAGATGTAAATCTCCGCCCACCTTAGCAATCACTTTATCGCCTTGCGCTTGAGTGCCTTTTAAGGTCGTATCTTGGCCGCTTTGTAAGGTGAGCGTTTGCCCTGCATTTAATGTGCTATTGGTGTAATAGGTGTGGTCGCCCTCTTCAAATCCTTTTGCTCGGCTACCATTAGCATTAATATTTACCCCAACACCCCCCGAGCCCACTGTGACGCCAACACCAACAGAAGCACTTTTGCTGCTGTTTTTACTGTCTATCGTCTCTTGGTTTTGTGCTGATTGTAATGTGATATCTCGCGTAGCACTTAAAGTAAGATCACCACCAGCCTGTAGCTCACTGCCTGTAATAGTGATATCGCCTTGCTCTTTTCCTGTTGCCGTAATAGAGAGATTTTCACCTGCGCTTAAGCTACTGCCCTGGGCGATGTTTTGTTGCTGTATACGTTCAGACTCAGAAGAACTTTTGCCATAAGCAACATTGGCACCAATCAACGTTGTGCTCTCATTATCAGTGCCAGATTGCGCATTATCTAATGCAACCGCACCTGCTACCTGAGCCCCAGAAAGTCCTGCTTTAATACCTTGAAGTGTGCTAATTTGGCTATCATCAGCTTCTTTAGATGCCTTATAACCTGAAATAGCGCCATTGATTGCACTTCCTGCGGTACCACTTAGTGCGACGGTAAAACCACTCTGCTTAGTCTTAGTTTTGCTTAGCTCAGTGTAACTATTTTCGGTAGCCAGAATATCAACAGAATCCCCCGTAAGAGATATCTCTTTTTTGGCTATCATTTCACTGCCATCAATGGTGAGATTATCCCCTGAACTGATGCGAATATTGCCATCCGTACTACCAATCACACTGCCTTTTTGAGTCACAGCATCACTATTATTGAGCTGCTCAAATGCAGATTTACCTACAGTAAAGCCGATGCCTCCTGTACCACCGATGCCTGATTTTTTAATTTTTTCTTCATAAGATTGGAAAGCAAACTCTTCTGCAGTAGTCAGCGATAATTGATTACCCGCATCAAGATTGATATCTTGTGTCGCAATAATCTCACTGCCCTGTGCAATTAAATCATTGCCAGCAGAAATAGAAACTTCATTTCCTTTTAGCTCTGTTCCAGTTGCTTGTTTATTATGAATTTCAGCATGTGTAGTGCGAGTTTCCGAAGAACCAAATGATTTATCTTTCGTCACACTGTGTGCGATTTGGTCAATAGAGGAATAACCACTTTGTAACGAAATATCATTACCTGCAGTTAATCCTAGCGAGCCTGTGGCTTGAATATCTGTTGCCGTAAGATGAAGATCTTCGCCCGATGCTATTGAGATATCCCCCGCATAAAGATGAGATCCAATCTCCTCTTCTGTGGTTTTATGCAGATAGTTATTGCTATCCCAATCAATATTCTCTTGGCGACGCGTATTAATAGTACCTAATTCAATATTTTTACCTGCGGTTAACGCCAATTGGCTGTTATCACCACTTGCGAGAATATCTGTTGCTGTTAACACTAAATTACGCGTTGCTTTTAATGTAATCTCACCATCTGACTCTGTTAAATAAATAGCCGCACCACGGTTTAGCCATTGATCGGTATTATTACCCGATACAGTTGCTGTACTAATAATGTCATTACCCGCTTGCAGATTAATGCGGTTTTGCCCTGCAATTTGTCCGCCTTCATTTTGAATATCTTGCAACGCAAGTAAATCTACCGTTTGCCCTTTAATTAGCCCTTGGTTAATTAAATTATCGGTTGAAGCTTGTAATTCTATTTTACTTAAAATAGTGCCTTTGTTTTTTAACTCAGGAATATTATTTAAAATAACTTCACTACCTGAAAGCAATGCTCCACTGTTTTGTAAATCACCGGGTAGAACACGCGCATAAACTTGAGGCACTAATACCTTTTCAACGGAGCCATTAGCTAATGTGATCTCTCTACTGGTTAATAACACCATATCCGTTGTGATCATTGCCATCTGTTCAGCGGTTAATGTCACACCTGGTTTAATGCCAAACTCTTCACTAAAGCGAATACCCGCATCCATTAAAGCATGATATTGCTGTTCGTTATCATTATGCCCATCAAGATATTGATTGCCGGTGAGCTGAATAATTTGATCACGGATTATGCGTTGTTCATAAAAACCATCGCCAATACGCTTATGGGTATTATTGTGATCAACAGATAATGCATTTTGCATATAATCTGAGCTTAACCACTCCCTTTTATTGGTAAAGCGAGAGTCAGTTTCAACAATATATTGGCTATCCGTTCCTTTATTAACATTAAATAAACGGTTTTCAGGGAATTTTAATATAGGCGCTACGGTCTGAATTTTAACTTCGATGGTTTTCTCTTCCGTTGGCTTTTCTAATTGAGGAACTGTAATTATTTTACCAATAGGAAGTTCAGGGTGTTTCTCTGACCGTTTTATTTCCGGTAATACACCATTAGGCTGCGTTATTGCGGTTTGTTCAGCATTAAATGTTGAAACCGTATCACCACTTTCTAATACGATTTTTGTCGATTGATTACCATTAATCGTCTCATCAAGTTTTTTTGTAGTTATTTTATCAAAGAGAGCAAGATCACTTTGG
Organism: Proteus penneri; assembly: GCF_022369495.1. Lineage (NCBI taxonomy): Bacteria > Pseudomonadati > Pseudomonadota > Gammaproteobacteria > Enterobacterales > Morganellaceae > Proteus > Proteus penneri. Next base: position 1,052,672 of record NZ_CP059690.1, on the reverse strand, counting down.
TCTGTTAATAATCCCTCTTTATATTTTGTTAATGAGAGATCATCCCCCAAATCATAATCTGTTTTTTCAGGCGTAATAGAGGTTAGCTCCGCCGTATCAACATCGACTTGATTATGATGAGCAATTAACCGACCGAATCTTCGTGTCGTAAATACTTTTATTTCACTCTGTTCACTTAATTCAGGACGTTTATCTGAGGTCAGATCGCTATTTTCTTTATATTCCAATAAACCTAATGATAAATCAGTAACCACCTCAAACGGCCCATATTGGGAATGTGAAGTTGAGCTACTCTTCTTACGACCCCCTCGACGTTTACCCGGTCTTTTATGCTTTATTGCTGTACCTTCATGGTATTCAATACGCTGACCTGCGGTTTCCTGATTATTAATATGCATACCATCAATAATCAGTTTGCCACCAGCGATAATATGGCTATCAATATTGTTTAAATTATCACCTTTTAAAGTGATATCTTTACCCGCCAATATTAATGCCGGATCACGATGTAATAATTTTGACTCTTCTGTAATTACCTTATATTTAAATTCATAGAAGTCTTTATATTGACGACTATTAATATTTAATAAATGCTCACGCGTATTGATGTTGTACCAGATTCGCTCATCATCAGAATCAAATTTATCGCCGCTATGATCGACACCAAATTGATACATTGGTACTTCAGATACTTTTTCCGGATCACTGATTTTTAAGTAGAGATCGCGGTTATTAATTTCTGAAATATGAGCAAATAAATTTCCACTCGCTTCAATTGATGCACTTTCATTATTTAATACATCAGCGGCAACACTTTCTGACAGATTTTCTGTTTCAAAACCCGCAATAGCCATATCGCCACCACTGTAAATAAGGGCGTGATTACGGTTATTTATTGTATTACTCAATAGCTGTAGATTTTCACGAGAAGCTAATACCGGAGCAATATCTTCAAACGGTGCATGATTATCAAATTGCTGGCTTTTTAGCTGGATATTATCACCATAAATGCGTCCACCCGCTTGGTTATAAATAGCATCAGCCGTTAATGTGAGTGTGCCACCAAAAGCATCAATCAATCCTGTATTTTGCAGTTTTTCTGAAATGGTTAATATCAGCCGTTTAGCACTAATTTCGCCATTACGTTTTTCATTATCATCGAGACTTCTTTTGCTGCGAGTCGTCACCAAATCATCATTTTCTAATGGTGCTACTGACTCACTGTTATTTAAGTTCGTCGCTTGAAGTGAAAGCCTCTCACCCGCATAAATAAATCCAGCGTTATGAATTTCATCCTCTGAAGAGAGTGTTAAAGAGTGCTGTGCTTTAATTGTGGCATCTTGTTCTAACTTAAAGGCGGTTTTTAATTGAATTTCACTGCCACCCGCCGAAATAATTTCGCCATTACCACTCAGCTTTTCCGCCCATAAACGAAGCTGTTGTGTCGCCGCTAATAGTCCCTTTTTATTATCAATCGCTAATTTATTTTCGTTTTTGCCTTCAATGGCTAACATTGCAGCAGATATTAAGCCACGCTGATTATTAAGGTTTTCAGCAGGAATTAATTTGAGTTGTTCACTGGCTTGAATAACGCCTTGATGATTAAGCAAATCGTTTACTGCAATATGAATATTATTGGCTTTTAATCCTAGGTTTTCATCATCTGTTTGCTGATTATCAAGCTGTTGAGCCGTTACAGTAAGTTGTTCTTGAGATTGGATCTGTCCTATCTGGTTATTTAATCCCTGACTGAGCGTGATTTCAGTATTGTTACCCGCAAGAATAACGCCTTGTTGGTTATCAATACTTTTACCGTCAATCAGTAAGTTATTAGCGGATAATAGTGTTCCTTGCTGATTATCTAACTCACTTTGGTTTAACTGAAGATCCAGTTTGTCAGTTGCCTGAATATGTCCTTTTTGGTTATTAAGTCCTGCAACATTAAGTTGGGTTTCAGTCGCACCAATAACTTTGCCATTTAAATTGATCAGATCATTTTGTCTGGTATTTAACTTAAGCTGACTGTCTGATTGCAATAATCCATCGGTATTAACCAACTCTTGAGAATGGATATTTAACTCTTTTTTGGCGTATATAGTGCCTTGATTGTTCTGTAACTCGCCGCTGTTAATAGTAACTGCATTAAGTGCAGTTATTTTCCCTTGCTGATTATCAATATCACCACTGTTTAATGAAATCGCACCCGCAGAAACAAGCGCCCCGTCACGATTAATAAGTGGTGTATTGGAATGGCTAATCGTTAATAAATCGCCAGCAGAGATTTTTCCTTGATAGTTGTTTAACTGTTCTGTTTGTAGGTCTGTTTTTTGACCTACCGTTATTAATCCTTGCTGATTATTTAATTTTTCAGGGCTAATTAGTTTTAGCATACTCGCGACAGAAATTAATCCATTTTGGTTGTCTAGCTGTTTAACCGTTGCATTCAGATTATGTTGAGTAATAATGCCCGCTGTCGCTTTGTTATCCGTATTTGTTAACTTACCATCAGCATTAATGGTGAGTGCTTTAACGGCGTAAATTAGCCCTTTCGCATTATTTATATTATTGGCATTAATAATTAATTGATGGCGATTACTGGCGATACTGCCTTTTCTATTATCAAGATCAGTCGCGTTAATCGTTGCTTGCTTATTAGTAGTTATTTTTCCTGTTTGATTAACCAGTTGCCCACTATAAATAGTCAGGTTAGTTAATGCGCTTATTAGTCCATTTTGGTTATTAATATTCTGTTTCTGCGTGTCAATAACGACATTTTGACTCGCACTAATCACACCTTTTTTATTATCAAGTTCAGCTGATTTTAAATTTAATCCACCCTGTTTGCTGCCTAATTGTGCTTGGCGATTAATCAGTTTTGCGCTAGAAATATTTAAGTCATCATCAGAAATCACGCGCCCTTGAATATTATTAAGCTCACCACTTTTTAGATCTAATTTTCCTTGGCTAATAATGCCACCCGATAGCGTCTGATTATTATTTAATGCATAACCTTGTGTATCTAAAGTGAAATTATCTGCTGAATAAAGTGTGCCTTGTTGATTATCTAACGTTTGAGTCGTTAATTTAAAGCCGTTTGCCTGACTAATAACTTCGCCACTACGGTTGCTCATCCCTAAACTATTAAGCAATAAAGATTTAGCAGAAAAGATATAGCCCGATTGATTATTTAAGTTACCTGTCACAAGGTTTAATGCCCCATGACTAATAATTCCTGCTTGAGATAATGTATTGCTATTATCTAATTGATTATTTTCTGTTGTAATATCTAATTGCGTTTTTGCTGTAATAAGACCATTTTGGTTATTAATTGCACCACTTTCGATTAATACCCGTTCTTCAATGCTACCAATCTTACCTTTTTTATTATTAATATCTTCAACAAACAGTGATTGTTTAGCCGTTGATGTAATTTTACCTTCAAGATTATCAATATTACCGGCATTAATTTCTAATTCGCCTTTACTTATAATACCGCCACTTGTTGCCGTATCACTATTATCAATACGCTGTTTACCAGTGTTAATATTTAATGCTATATTCGCCGTGATCAACCCAGCATGATTTAACAGTTCATGGCTGGCGATAAGCAACTTGCCTGTTTGGCTAGCTAATACACCTTGCGTATTATCTAGTCGCTGTCCGTTGGTATTAATTACCATCTCTTTTAGAGAATAAATTAATCCAGATATATTTTTTATTGATGCTGAATCAATAGAAATAGTGCCATTATCCGCGGAAATGATACCGTTATTATTGGTGATTTGTTGCTGATGCGTATTGATTATTGCGTCATATTTGGCAACTAACTGACCATCTTGATTATTGAGCGCTCCACTATCAATGGTGATATTTTTTTGGCTAACTATTCCGCCACTTTTTAAAGTTTGCGTGTTATCGATAGCATATTTATTTGGATCTAATTTAAGATCACCTTGGGCAGAAATAACGCCGCTACGGTTGTCAATTTGATGTGTATTTAAAGTCAGTGATGATTTCTCACTTCCTAAACGGCCTTGATAGTTAATTAAGTCACCATAAGATAAAACATTCGCACTATTACGAGCAATTATTTTACCTAGCGTATTATCTAATTTTCCTTGGGTTTCAATAGATAATGCATTATGGCTAGTGATTTTACCTTTAGTATTATTTAATTCACTCCCCGTCGTAAGCGTCATTAATTTATTAGAGGCAAGCGATCCTTGCGTATTATTTATCGCTTTTTTTGTTTCAATTTCTAATGTCTCATGACCACTTATTTCTCCTTGGGTATTGTTTAATTCGCCATAAGTTAAAATATTAACTGAAGCATTACTGATCAACTTTCCTTTGGTGTTATTTAATTCACCCGTTGTCATATTGAGTGCATTTCTACTAAAAATCTGACTATTGGTTTTCGTACTTTGGTTACTTAAACGCTCACCTTGTGTATTAATGATGATGTTATTGGCACTTATTGAGCCATCATCATTAATCAGTTGTTTACTGGTAATTGATAAATCGCTATTTAGGCTACCTAATATGCCTTGTTGATTGACTAAATTGCCACTTTTAACAGTTAACTGATCAGCAGAAACAATACGGCCTTGTGTGCTATCAATATCCCCACTATTGATTGTCAATGTCCCTTTTGTTTCGATCCCCTTATTACCATCAATTGTTTGACGATTAATCAAGTGATCACGCAAAGTTAATTGTAATTGTTGAGGAGAAAACAGATGTCCTTGGCTGTTATTTAGCGATATTCCTTTTAATGTTAAATTGGCTAACTCGCTAAGGATTTGACCTGATTGGTTAGTCACGATGTTAGTTTGTAAATCAACTTGCTGCTTAGCTAGAATTTGCCCTTGTTGATTATTAAGATCACCACTGTGAATATTTAATCCACCTTGACTCACTATTCCGCCGCTTTTTTGTGTTTCACTATTCGTTATTTTTTGCTGGTGGCTATCAATAATGAGATCTTTACCGGTAATAATCAGCCCAGTGTGATTATTTATCGCACCTGTTTTTAACGTTGCGTGATCAGATAATGTTAATCGACCAAATTGATTGATAAAGCCTAATTTAGCTGTATTTAATTGTAATTGGCTCGCACTAATATCACCTTGGCTATTATCTAATACTCCCGTATTCAGTCGTAAGTTTTGTGTTGCTTGAATACCTTGACCTTTTTGTGTATCGCGATTAATTAACGGCTGGTTATTTGAATTAATAGTGATATTAAATGCCTGTATTAACCCTGATGTATTATCCCACCCTTGCGTATTAGCGGTAAAATCACCTTGTGTAACGATTTTACCTTGCTGGCTATTAACTATTTTACTCTGGAGATCAATACTATTTTTAGCATTGATAATCCCTTGGCTATTGTTAATGTCACCAGCGTTTAGATGCAATTCTCCTCGACTAATAATACCGCCAGATTGATGCGTATTTTGATTATTTAACTCTCCATCTTGGGTCGATAACCACAAGGATTTTTCTGATTGAATAATGCCTTGGCTGTTATCAACGTTATTTGCCGTTAATCGCAGTCTATTTTGCGAAATTATTGCACCTTGTTGATTATCTGCATGTCCCGTTAAAGTGATATTTAATCCATTAGCACCCATTTCACCTTTGGCGTTATTTAATGTATTCGCTTTAATTTCACTATTATTTTTGCTAACAATTTTCCCAGCATTGTTATCAAGCTTATTGTTCAGGGTGAGATCAATAGTTTTATCGGCATTAATATTGCCTTGCTGGTTAGTTAATATATTGGCATGAAGTTTAAGAGTATCCGAAGATATCAATGCACCTTTATTATTAGTAATGGCTTCTATGGCGGTTATATCTAGGTGACTTTGGTTTAAGGTTCTCACTTCACCTTGGGTATTATCTATCTCTTGGGCATTGAGTGTTAATGCACCTTGCGTCTGAATATTACCACGTTGGTTACTGAGTTTTTTTTCTACGTTAATTGATGTTAGTTCAGTACCTATTTGCTTTAAATTAGCATCATTATGGTTAAGATTAACTGCACTAATCTCTATTTTTTTCGCTTGGGTTGTGGCTTTTTCTAAATCTACATATTGCCCTTGCAGAGAAAACTGCCCGGTTGTTAATAGGGAGCCTTCTTTACCTAATAACGTTTCAGTTTTTAGAGTGATGGCACCTTGTTGAGGCAATGATATTGTGCCTTGCTGATTATTTAGCGCCGTTGTTTTAATGATTAATTGGCGGCCAAGACTTTGAATATCGCCATGTTGATTATTCAGATTTTGATGATTTAAAGCGAGATTTCCAGCAGAATTAATCTCTCCTTTTGGGTTATTAAGTGTAACGGAATTGAGTTTTAAATCATGGCTACCTGATTGGCTTAATTTACCCTCACTATTATCAATCAGGTTAGGCGCAATAAGTTGAAGCTTATCAGCGCTGATCTCACCTTTACGATTAATAATCTCTGTTTTAGCATTAAGCATTACTGTATTGGCATTAACTTGGGCAGACTCTGTTTTAATTTGCCCTACTAATGCCGTAATGTGTAGATCTTTACTTTGTGTTTTGCTGTTTGAAATATCAACATTTTTAGCCGTTAAATTAATTTTATCGCCACTTAAATGCTGACCTGCAGAAATAATGTCATCCGCTATATTCAAAGTTAGCGAGGCAGGATTAACGGCATTACCGCTATTATCAATGCCTGCACCTAGTTGGCCCTTGTCTGTTGCCAAATAGCCTTTAGCATCAATTTGAATATTATTTTGAGCGACTATTTTACCTAATGCAGTTTGAGAAACGTTTTCTGTTGTTTTTAGCTGAATATTATTTTTAGCTTGTAGTGTGCCACTATTAACAAGATCACCTGTGGTATTTAGCGCTAGGTTTTTATCGCCTGCGATGACACCTTGGTTATTTAGACTTGCCGTATTAATTTGTAATTGTGCTTTAGACTGAATGAGTCCGATATTTATTAACTGACCGTTTTCATTTAGTGTTAAACCACCCGCTTCAGCACCAATTTCGCCTGCATTACGCACACCAACACCATGTTCTGTGCCAACCAATTTAATTTTGTTGGCATACATACCACCGATTAGGGCAACATCGACGGCATAATCATTTTTTTTAGCGACTGAATCATCTTGGCTAATCACATTGCCATTATTATCTAGTGTATTTTTACCTGTAGTAATTTCTAATTTATTGGCTTGAATGCGTGAGTTAACTTCTACGGCGCGCGCTAAAATACGTGTGTAATCACTTTGGCTATCATTTAGACCACGACCAGAAATAACTATTTTTCCGTTGTTAATTTCATAACCAGCAATTGCCCCATCTTGCGTTAAAGCTTTACCTGCAACTAAAGTGGTATTTACCGCATTAATAAAGCCACAGCCTTGGCAACTAATACCCGCTGGATTTGCGATAATAATTTCCGCTCGTTTGCCTGCAACTTCAATAAAACCATTAAGTTGGCTAGGATTTTGGCTATTAATTTCATTTAAAATAACATTCGCTTCGCCTTTAACCAACCACGGATTTCCCGTCACCATTCCAGCTAATTGTGTTTGTGTATCTTGTAGGCTGTTATTGAGAATGGCACCTTTATTATCAACATCGAATTGCGTAAATTGGTTACGTGATACGCCATGTTGATTCGGTTGCTGGATATTAATTTGAGCTATGCCATTGCTGGTTTGTAATACCGTTGCTTGTTGGTTATTTGGAGCATGCTGATCTGCAATAATTTGACTAGCTTGCACAGAAAAACTTATCATGCCTTGCATCAGTAATAAAATAAATGCCACGCTATTTAGCGAACTTTTAATGGGTGATGAAAAAAGAGTATTGCGCTTATTATTTTCACCACAAGATTTCGTTAATTCAGATACGACAACCATTAATTGTCGAGTACGATTATAAATAACGCGATAACATAATTTATTCATGAGTAAGTTCCTTGCCAAAAAGACAATATAAATTTCATTTAATTATTATTTCTTATTTAATATTTGAGTTAATTCTGTATTTTAATAATTAAATTTAATACTAAATCCTAAATTAACATGATCCGTTTTAAACCCATCGGGTTTAGATAATGGTGTGCCAATAAATGAATCATATTTTATTGTGGAGGAAAATAACGAACCTTTTATACCTACAACACCACCCGCAAGATGTTTACCTAATAATCGAGGATTATCTGTATTTGTTTTTAACTCGCCATAATCTGCGCCAAGATAAATAAATTGTTCTGATGCAGGATATCGCCAACTTAACGTATTTTGTATAAACCAACCTTCATTAGCACTCAGTGTTCTTTCACCATCAAATCCACGAATAGTCCAACGATTACCTATTGCAAACTGATCAATGGGTGTTAATGCATCATGTGTCATTTGTTTACGGTAATTTAATTGATATTTGAATTGCTGCTGAGCAATAGATATTGGAATATCTAATTCGGCACGCCATGTTAAAATATCGGCTTTATCTGTTGCATAATAATTATCACGATATTGTTCTTCATACGCTGCAACTGAACCAAACCAGCGTGTTCCTTTTTGGTAATTAATGCTACCTTCCAAAGTTCCAAAGCTAAAATATTGGCGATGAGAAAGATTCATTAACCAATGACTAACGCGTCGGCGTTGGATTTCAATTTCAGTATTATCAATATAATTTCGTAATACTTTAGCTTGAACACCATAGCGTAATGTCGTTTTACTGCTTTGATTACGAAAAAGGGTATATGACATACCTGCATTAATACTGTCACTTTCACCTGAATAGAGAATGTCTTTAATATGGCCAGCGACTGTTTGAGAATAATCGTATTGAGAGGCGTTAATATCAAATAACCAATAGCCAAAAGGAATTGAATAATGCGCCATAATATTTTGATTATTTTTATTCCCAGCAAAGTCTAAATCACGTTCTGTTGATAAATAAAACAAATCACTCAGTGCTAAAGGATTATCTAATGCTAACATTAAACCACCTTGATAACGCCCCGTTGCGGGTGATCCGGCATCATTGATCCATAATGAAGTATGCCAGAAACGAGATTGTTTTCGCTTTATCACAATATCGCTTTCACCCGCATTTACACCAGGCTTAATTTCCATTTCAGCACTCACAACCGGTAATCGCTGTAGGTTTTCTAACCCTTGTTCAATATCTCGTAAATCGAGTAATTGTTTTTTATGCGCAGGCATACTGGTATATAACAAGGCGTATTTATCAGAGTCATCAGTAAATTTAACATTACGAATAATGCCAGGAACTATTGTTAAATATAATGTTCCACAACTAATATCTTGTTCAGGTACAACAATACGCGTGGTGATCCACCCATGCATTAATAGGCGATTTTGCATACGAGTGACGACGGTATTTATTCCACTTATCCCCAAGCATTGCCCTATAAATTCAGACTTAAAAAGGGCCAAATTAACCCAATGAGGAATAACCTCTGCATTCGTTATTTCAATGTGCTCGATGTGAAAACAGAGTTTTTCTTCTGTTTTATTCTCTTTTTCTTCGTATTGGCTAATATCAAAAGATATATTAGGTCTTTCAGGTATTAATTGCTGATAAAGAGCTTCTTGTTGACTTTGATTATGCTGTTGTTGTTGGCTAAAGATTTCAGTTGTTTTTTCAGAAACGTCTGCTGAAGATATGGGAATATAAAATAGTGCAAAAAAAACCCATAACTTTAAAAAGAATATAATTTTTTTCATATTATGCAATAAATAGAGTCTGTGCTTTTAATTGTATTTATTCAAGATACATCTAATCTTTAACATTATTAATATTAAAATATGTAAAGTAAATATCAAAAATTAAATAACAAATAAAATACCGTGACTTTAACAATATAAAGATTAAAAAAATTAACCTATGTTAAAAAATTAGCTGTATATAATAAGAAAAAAACACTTAATAAATTTATTAATGTTAAACTTAATAAATTATAAAAATTAAAATAAATTATATTTTAATTTGAAAAATTTAAAGTAAAATATTTTATTATTGAAATATTTATTTCATGTAAATAAAAACTTAAATAAAAAAATGGCTTCATTACTGAAGCCATTTCTATACTGTTTTTTTATAACAATTTTTATAGCATTACTTTTCTGGCATTTGTGGCATCGGTCGACGGAATCGACGAGTGATCCACACCATATAAAGTATACCAATTGCGCCCCAAACAAGACCTAACTCCATAGAGCCTGGTTCAAGGTTTATCCACAAGACGCCCATTGTCGCGGCACCAATAAGAGGTAATATCAGGTAATTAATATGATCCATTAATCCTTTATTACGGCGCTCACGAATATAAAACTGTGAAATAACAGACAAATTCACGAAAGTAAACGCAACTAACGCACCAAAGTTAATTAATGCTGTTGCAGTCACTAAATCAAAGAACACTGCACCTAAGGCTAAGAAACCGACTAATAGCACGTTAAATGCCGGTGTACGCCACTTAGGATGTACGTAACCAAATGTCTTCTCTGGGAATACTCCATCACGCCCCATAACATAAAGTAAACGAGCAACACCTGCGTGAGCCGCCATACCTGAGGCTAATACAGTCACACATGAGAACACTAATATAATAGACTGGAATAAAGCGCCAGCAACATACAGCATTATTTCAGGTTGTGACTCCTCTGGATTTTTAAATCGTGAAATATCTGGGAAATACAATTGTAAAAAGTAAGAAACTGCAATAAAGATGATCCCACCAATCAGCGCAGTTAAGAAAATCGCTTTAGGGATAACGTTACCTGCATTTGGTGTCTCTTCTGATAATGTACTGATACCGTCAAAACCTAAGAATGAGAAACAGAGTATTGTTGCCCCGGTTATCATTGGTATCAATTCAGCATCCACAGATGCAAACGGTCTAAAGGTCCATAACTCCCCTACACCTTCTCCGTTATAAACACCGTGAATAAGTAATCCAACAAACACAACCATTACTGCAACTTGCACAATAACAATTGCTGTATTTAAGTTAGCAACAACGTTAATACCACGCAGGTTAAAGAACGTCATTAAAGCGACTAAACCAAATACAAAGATCCACGGTTCAACGCCCGGGAATATTGCTTGTAAATAGATTTTCGCCAATAAAATATTGATCATTGGCATAAATAAATAGTCGAGTAAAGATGACCAACCTACCATAAACCCAACATAAGGACTCATGGATTTTTGAGCATAAGTATACGCAGAACCTGCTGAAGGAAAACGCTTAACTAATTTTCCATAACTTACTGCGGTAAATAAAATTGCAATCAATGCAATCGCATACGAAGTTGCTACGTGACCATTAGTAATGCCTGAAACGATACCAAATGTATCGAAAATAGTCATAGGCTGTAAAAAAGCAAGCCCCATCATGACTACCTGCATTAGTGTCAAGGTTTTACGCAGTTGAACTCGATTGTTAGCACCTGTTTGGTTAGTGCCGATAGAGGAGATAACGTTATCTGACATTAGCGAACCCTCCCATAACTTCGGTGTGAGTATTAGATAAACTCAACCGACAGTTACTGGGAAGACTTCGCATCTGCCTATAAACAGAATAGAATGAAGTTTTTAAGGATGTGTATGTGTTTAGGAGACGCCGTGCTCCGTAGTCATCGTTGCCCGCAGTGCCGTTAGGCCCGACTGCGAAAGAGAATAATTGTACCATATTAGCATTCCTCTATCATGACAACCCTTTCTCTAAGGGGCTGGCTGCTAATCAAATTATGTTATCTATTCAGACTCAAATGAATCTGACCTCTTGGTGTAGTAATAAGTAAAAACGCAAAAAAAAACCGATGCACTTTAAACGCATCAGTCATATTTTTAGTGGGCGCATTTTGCACGTCTCAGACTTAAATAGCAATACATTTTCATCAAAAAACCCCCTTTTTTTACGATCTTTTTAATTCTCAAACTAAGTCAACATATAGCGCTACATTTTATTAACAACAATTGTGCTTTTATCATAACTTTTAAGTTTTAAACATTTCAAAGGTCATACTTCACTGGAAGAAAAAAAATATAATGCATTGATAAATAAGAATTAAATATCATATTAAAATTAATTTCGTCAACAAATCATCAAAATAAAACATTTAAAATACATTAATAAGATTAATGCTAATGTTTTGTTAACTCATACTTCTTTTGAACTCTAAAAATAGACTCTTAATAAAAAGTATCTATTTTTTAACAGCCTACTTTATATAAATTAAAAATAAGAGAATAAATTAAGAAAAAAATGACTGGTAATAAGTAGAAATAACAATCTAATTGTCTGAATAAAGCGATGAGTAAGATGAATTATTGAGCTAAATATAAACCTCAATACTTAAACTTTCCAGTGTTAATTCTGATCAAATGTTAGAAAAGCAGAGATAAAAAAAGACTCCGTAAGTGGAGTCTTAATGACACAAACTGAGGGGAATAAATTAGAAGTTATAGTTCAAACCGATATTGTAACGACGACCTTCTAATGTGGTATTAAAATGCTCTTGGTCAATGCGACGATCTAACACATTATAAACACCGCCAATCACATTGAGTTGTTTGGTTAAGCTGTAGCTGGTTCCAATATCAACAAATGCATACGAAGGTGTACCATGTGACATTGATGTACGTGCTAAGTAATCAGAGGTTTTGCCACGGAAGTTAATACGCGCCCATGTTTCCATCTCTGGAGTAGTTTCCCAATTTAAGGTTGCATTCGCCATATGACGTGGTTGTTTATTTAATGGCTTACCTTTGAAATCACCACTTTTTTGTTCAGTATCCGTAAAGGTATAGTTAGCTGCTAAATTCCACTCTGGTGATATTGTCCAATTAAAGGTAGCTTCAACGCCACGCATATTGGCTTTATCAACGTTAGTTCTATCACTCACAAAGTCATATGCATCACCACCATTACTCACACCATCACTTAAATTACAGTCACGGATCCCTGGCGCCATTTTAGAACCATCTTTATTGGTACGACTATCACAACGGCGAACTTCCATAATCTTATCTTTAAAATCGGTATTGAAAAGACCTAAACTTGCTGTCAGGTTTTCACGATTATCCCAAATAATCGAGATCTCTTCAGTGACTGATTTTTCAGGTTTTAAGCTTGGATTACCATAAATAACCGCATCATAATTACCACCGCCAGTACCTTGACCCCATGATGCTGTTGCTTGACGTAAATCAGGCGAACGATAACCGGTAGATACCCCACCTTTTAATGTCCACTCATCAGTAAGATGCCATACACCATAAACTCGAGGTGTCCAATGCGTACCAAAGTTTTCATCTTTGTCCATACGCAGACCGCCCGTTAAAGCGAAATCATTGGTCATAGCCCATTCATCTTCAGCAAATAGTGCCCAGCTATAACGGTCTAATTTATTGCTAGCTTTAAGTTTATTACCTTCATCTTTTAACTCTTCGTAACGATATTGAGCACCAACACTTAAAGTATGATCACCGAACATTAAAACGGTCTGATTACGCACAGTTGTGTCGTCATAATCCATTTTACGTGATGGATTACGGCTTTCATCACGCTGAACATAAGTATTCATGGTTCCAAAATCATAAATACCATCATGAGTCAGAGCATAATGTGTTAGTTCATAGTCAGTAAAACTACTTTCAGGGGCTTTTCCTCGGCTAGGTAATCCTGATTTAGAATGCCAAACGCGAGAGTCACGATGTTGATTATCTTTTTTAAACTCAAAATCAATCGTATTTTGCTCATCAGGCGTCCAACTTAAAGTACCGCCACCTGTTGTAGTGATCTGGCGGTTATAGCCATTCACAATTTTATCTTCACTACGATGTGAATATTGACCTTGAATTTTTAAACCCAGCACATTATCAATTAATGGACCAGCGGCATAAAAACTACCTTGATTCGTATTACCTGAGTCTTTACGCTCTGTGATAGTGCTGTCTGCACGTAAACTAAAGTTCCACTCTTTTTGCGCTTTACGGGTAATAATATTGATAACCCCACCCATTGCATCTGAACCATATAAAGAAGACATTGGACCACGTACAACTTCAATACGTTCAATCGCAGGCAACGGCGGTAACCAACCTTGTTCAATACCGGCATTATCACTATTAGGGCGCGTTTCACGCGATGCAACACGCTTACCATCAACTAAGATCATGGTATATTTTGCATCCATACCACGAATACTAATATCAGAGCTACTTCCACCGCCTGTGACTAATACACCTGGTACATCTTTTAGTGCATCAGTTACGTCACGATAAGACTTAGTTTCTAATTGTTCACGAGTGACAACAGAAACCGATGCAGGGGCATCTTCGACGGTTTGTTTAAAACCAGAAGCCGTTGTAACAAGCAGTTTTTCTACATTTTCTGCTGTTGCAGTCATAACAAAACTTGATGCAATAGCAGCAACAACGCCAAGCGCAATTTTATTTTTATTTAACACGACCATTCCCGATTCTCCAAGAATATATTCTTTAAGTTTTATATAGATGGATATATCGACAGTTGCTCAAAAACTAAGGTAATAAATTTAATTACCCTTGGTTATTTTAATATTATTTTTTTATCCCTATTTACTGCATTCCTATATTTACTTCTTCTCTCTTTCTCTTTTACTTCTCTATATTTTATCCACTAAACCATCAATAATAATTTGAGGTATTCCTTGTGAACAATATTCCAATCTACCTTGAACACCATAAACATCAGCAAGGCTTTGTGCCGTAATAACCTTATCTGGCGTGCCTTGTGCAATTAATTGTCCCTGTTTCAACATTAATACATGTTCGCCATGTCGTAAGGCAATATTAATATCGTGAACAACCACGACAGTAATAATATTTCTACGCTGTGTTTCTTTAGCGACTAAATCCATTACATGATATTGGTAATTAAGATCCAGCGCGCTTAATGGCTCATCCAATAATAATAAGGAAGGTTGTCTAATTAATGATTGAGCAAGCCCAACTAATTGTTTTTGACCACCCGATAATTCATCTAAATAACGTAATGCTAAATGCTCAATACCTAATTGACGTAATAAGTGCATTACTTGGGCTTCACTATGTTCATTATGTAATCCACCTGAAGCACGCTGCGCCACAATAATGGATTCTAAAACATGTAAATGAACACCCGCTGGTAATGTTTGTGGCAAATAGACTACATTTTGAGCGCGTTGAGCAAAATTCATCGTCGCGAGATCATTACCATCTAAATTGACAACACCTGATGATTTATTTAATCCAGCCAATGCTCTTAGTAATGTTGATTTTCCGCTACCATTTGGCCCCAACAATACGGTGACCTTCCCTTTTGGTAAAGGCTCAACATCCAGTGCCTTAATGATGAGATGTTTAGCATAGCCAGCGCTAAAATCTTGAATTTTTAAGCCTTCAATCATTAGATATTCCCTCTATGACGCAAAATCATGCTGAGGAAAAATGGCACACCCACCAGCGATGTCACAATACCCACTGGAATAATGACACCCGGTATCAAATTTTTAGAAGCAATAGACGCCAATGATAAAACTAAAGCACCGATTAATGCGCTTGCTGGCAGATAGAATCGATGATCTTCACCGAACATCATACGGGCAATATGAGGGGCAACTAACCCAATAAAAGCAATAGGCCCGACAAAAGCAACAGCCAGTGCTGTTAAAATACTGATCCGTAGCAATGAGCCTAATCTTAAGCGTTTTACATCAATACCAAAGCTAATCGCTCTATCTTCGCCTAATCGCAATGCAGTTAATTTCCATGAACTCATCCATGAAATCACCATAATGACAGCAAAGGCACCCGCCATAACACCGAGTTTTACCCATGTTGCACGCGTTAAACTTCCCATAGTCCAGAAAACCAGACCTTGGAGCGTATCTTCTGTTGCAATAAATTGCATCATTGAAACTAATGCATTAAAGGTAAACACCATTGCAATACCAAAAAGCACCACTCCAGATGTAGGAACACGAGTCCAACGCGTTATTGCGTCTAATAATAAAGCGGATAAGAGTGCAAAGAGAAATGCATTCGCTGAAATAAACCATTGGTCAGGAATACCCGGAATACCAATACCCGAAACTATTGCTAATGCAGCACCAAATGAAGCTGCATTTGATAAACCGAGGGTAAATGGGCTTGCTAACGGGTTATTTAGAATAGTTTGCATTTCTGCCCCCGCCAGTCCTAGCGACATCCCTACCACCACCGCCATTAAGGCATAAGGTAAGCGGATATCCCATACAATCACTCGCGAACCCGCATCAACAAGCTCAGGTTGAAACAGGGTTGTTAATAATTTATCAAGTGATAAGCCTGAAGGCCCCATGGTGAAATCTAACACCACAGAACCACAAATAATTAAAGCGATAATTCCCAACCATAGCATGCGTTTATTCATCATTTTTCGATAATGGGTTTTCACATTATCTGATGTGTTTTTTTCATGCTCTTGTGTAGTAAGTCTCTCTGATATAATGCTCATATCAATTATGGTACCTAGTTTTTCTTCTACTCTTTTCTGTTCCTGCCAATACGCTCAATAGGCAAAAACATACCGTATAACTCATCAACGGTGTTTTATGTACAAAAAACAAATTATTAATTTGAGACGACTTATTCATAAAGGAGATGGGTCGCACAATAATTATACGGTGGAAGATATTCACTATATAACTTATTATATTTCGATAAGTTATTGGTTGGTGACATTGAGCACTAAAAAAACTAATTCTTATTAGAACCATTACATTAATCATATAAATTACAACCAATAGCGTCATTATTTTATTTTCAACAAATAAATTACACGCTAACAATAAAGCAAATAATAACTATTATCAATGCGATTGGTAATATAATTAGACTTTTTTGTACCTTTTCTATAATTGATGGGTTAAAAAATAAAAAAACGCCCGTTTTATAGTGATTGTCATCACAAAACGAGCGTTTTAATAACTTGATTTATTGGTTATTTTTTATTCGCAATATGTGTTGGAAATTCCATTTCGTTATAACGAATAAAGCGGGTTTTCTTCACAATCTTATAAGTAAACCAAATCAATAAAAATAATGGGATACCAATATAGGTTGCAATTACACCATACCAATCAATCGTATCTTCTAAGAAAGCTTGGTAATTCTGGCCTAATGTAATAATTAAACACAATATAAAGGCAAAAATAGGACCAATTGGGAAGAAGCCGGAACGATAAGGTAAGTCATTTAAATCACGACCTTGTGCAACATAACCTTTACGGAAACGATAATGACTAATCGCAATACCTAACCAGGCAATAAAGCCCGTCATTCCTGACGTGTTTAATAACCACAAGTAGACAGTTTGGTTTCCATACATTGAGCTTAAGAAACACAGGCCCGCAACAACAGTTGTTGCATAAAGTGCATTACGTGGCACACCATTTTTAGACAATTTACCAAAACATTTTGGTGCTTTGCCTTCTCTTGCTAATGTAAACAGCATACGCGTTGATGCATACATACCTGAGTTACCCGCAGAAAGTACCGCTGTTAAGATAACCGCATTCATGATGGCAGCCGCAGACAATAATCCCGCATTTTTAAAGACTAGTGTGAATGGACTAACGCTAATATCACCTACCTCATTACGCAGTAAACTAGGATCAGTGTAAGGGATAATTAAGCTAATAATTAAAATCGCGAAGATATAAAATAATAAGATACGCCAGAAGACTTTACGCACAGCTTTTGGAATATTCTTAGCTGGATCTTTAGATTCACCCGCTGCAATACCAATTAATTCTGTACCTTGAAATGAGAAACCAACAATCATGGCAACACCAATCATGGCGGCAAATCCCCCCACAAAAGGTGCATCACCAATTTCCCAATTATGCCAACCTGCGTTTTCGGCACCTTTCATAATGCCAGTGATCATTGCAATACCCACAATAATAAAAATAATTACTGTGGAAACTTTGATTAATGAGAACCAATACTCTGCCTCACCAAATCCTTTTACAGAGATATAGTTGAGCAAGAAAATAACGCCCAGAAATAGAGCACTCCAGATCCACCCATCAACATCAGGGAACCAATAGAGCATCACTAATTGTGCAGCAACAAGGTCAACAGCAATGGTAACTGCCCAGTTATACCAATAATTCCAGCCTAATGCGAAACCAAAACCTTCTTCTACATACTTAGAACCGTATGTTGAGAATGAGCCGGAAACAGGCATAAATGCGGCTAATTCTCCAAGGCTTGTCATTAGAAAATAGACCATTAATCCAATTAAAGCATATGAGAGTAATGCCCCACCTGGCCCTGCTTGAGCAACAGTTGCACCTGATGCGACAAAAAGCCCTGTACCAATTGAACCACCAATAGCGATCATCGCTAAATGTCGCGCTTTTAACTCTCGGCGCAAAGTGCGTACTGCGCCCGAACCAGCAGTACTATTTTGTTGTTCTGACATAACATTCCACTTTTATATTCACTTTTCTGACGAGGATTGTAGCAAATCTGTCGTTCGTGAATAGCAAGGATCTAGGATTATAAGATACCTTCATGATCGAGCGTCCATTATTAGCAATTTATGAAAAATTGCCGATTAAGTGTTCAGCGTTACAATACATCAGCAGTTTTTTCAGTGCATCAGAGACATGTTTTTGACGATGATATACAAGATATAAAGTTCGTTGTAAGGTCAGCCCTTCTACTTTTATCTCTTTTAATGAGCCATTATTAATCTGCTCTTCAATAACTCGGCGAGATAAACAGCTGATCCCCATTTCATACATCACAGCATGTTTAATCGCTTCTGAGTTACCTAATTCCATTTCAATGCGGTAACCCGGTAAAGAAGCAAATAGAAGGTGGTTAAGTACATCTCGCGTTCCCGAACCATTTTCTCGTAAAATCCAAGGTGCTGACTGTAAATCAGTTAAAGTCACTTTTGGAATTTTAGCTAACGGATGTTCGGGTGAGCAAAAAACAACCATTTCATCTAAAAGCCATTTCTGGCTAATCAATTCAGAACTTTGGCAAGCACCTTCAATTAACCCTAAATCAACACGGAATTCGCTCACTAATTTAACGACTTCCTCAGTATTTCCAATGCTCATTTCTAGTGGAATATCAGGATAATTACGATGAAAATTCCCCAGCATTTGAGGCAAAATATAATTACCTATCGTTGTACTTGCAGCAATGCGTAAAGCACCATTTCCTGCTTGGAATAACTGCTCCACTTCAGTTGCTCGTTCAAGTAAAGATAATGCTCTGGGATAAAGTAATCGCCCATGTTCATTTGTGACAAGCCGTTTTCCCACCCTATCAAAAAGCTGTACACCTAGTTGGCTTTCGAGATCAGTTAAAGATGCACTGACAGCAGATTGAGATAAAGCAAGCTGTTGTGATGCTTGCGTTGTAGAACCACTCTTGAGAACTTCAGTAAAGACTTCCAGTTGCCGCAACGTAATTCGCATATCCATTCCACCCTTGAGCCATCATTGTAATAACATACTATCCACAAACCAGTAACATACCAAGTACATTTAAGAAAATACACCTATATTAATTTTACTGGTTATTATTATAAAAATAATGAGTTTAATAAATAAGATTGATTGTTATATGCTTATGCAAAATTCATATAAGCAAGGTTTTTCTATGTCAGAGCAAAGTCAATCTATTACATTGGCGAAAAAATGTTTTACTCCAATCTATCGCTGGCTTCCTGGTTTATTACTAACAGGCGTATTAACTGCGCTTGCTATTTATATTGGTGATATTCCTTGGTTTTCTAGCATGGGGTTAGGCGCATTAACGCTAGCAATCCTATTCGGTATTATTGTAGGTAATACCTTTTATCCTGTTGCAAAACCTTATAGTGAAGAAGGTGTCAAATTTGCTAAACACTATTTATTACGTACAGGTATTATTTTGTACGGTTTTAGACTGACTTTTCAGCAAATTGCAGATGTAGGCGCAACAGGTTTAATTATAGATGCGATTATGCTGGCATCGACTTTTCTTATTGCAATGTGGATTGGTCGAAAATATTTCGGCTTAGATGAACAAACTGTGATTTTGATTGGTGCAGGTAGCAGTATTTGTGGTGCTGCGGCTGTTATGGCAACAGAGCCTGTTGTTAAAGCACAAGCAAGCCAAGTCGCTGTTGCGGTTTCTACTGTTGTGATTTTCGGCACTATTGGTATTTTTCTTTATCCTTGGTTCTATCACTTAAATGCGTTTGCAGGCTGGCTACCATTTACAGAAGAAACCTTTGGCATTTTCTCCGGTTCAACAATTCACGAAGTGGCTCAAGTTGTCGCAGTAGGGCACTCTATTAGCCCTGATGCTGAAAATGCAGCAGTTATTAGTAAAATGATCCGCGTAATGATGCTAGCACCGTTCTTAATTATTCTTTCAACTTATTTAAGTAAAAAGAAAAGTAAGGCAAACAATGGCGCACAAGCTGCTGAAAAAAGCCCTATTACAATTCCTTGGTTTGCTGTCTTCTTTATTTTAATGGCTGGCTTTAACTCTTTGAATTTAATTCCAGCATCTATTGTTAATTACATTGTGACTATCGATACCATTCTATTAGCAATGGCCATGGTGGCATTAGGTTTAACTACACATATTAGTGCTATCCGACAAGCTGGTGTTAAACCGTTATTGTTAGCGTTATTCTTATTTTTCTGGTTAACCCTTGGTGGTGCGATGATTAATATCTTTATTCAAACTGTGCTGATGTCTTAGTAGGAATATCGATTAAAAATAATCTCCCTTTAATTTTCGCCTTGAGAAGTATTTTTAGATTGCGCAACTATTTTTAGTTGCGCTTTTTTGCTTTTATCATCTCAATATGATGTTATACGCGGTATGTTTGTTATCATGGTGTAAAATAAATCTAAGGAGAGAAATAATGAAATTTGTTGGCGCACATGTCAGTGCTGCTGGTGGCGTCGATCAGGCGGTATTACGCGCACATGAAATAAAAGCGACTGCATTTGCCCTTTTTACTAAGAATCAGCGTCAGTGGAAAGCCGCACCATTATCCACAGAAGTCATTGATAAATTTAAAAAGAACTGCGAACTTTATAATTATACCCCTTCTCAAATTTTACCTCATGACAGTTATCTCATTAATTTAGGCCATCCTGAAGAAGATGCTCTCGAAAAATCGAGAGACGCATTTCTAGATGAAATGCAACGTTGTGAACAACTGGGTATCGAATTACTGAATTTCCATCCAGGAAGTCATTTAAATAAGATAGATGTTGATAAGTGCCTACAAAAAATTGCCCAATCAATTAATATCACTTTAGAAAAAACTAAAAATGTCACTGCCGTGATTGAAAATACCGCAGGGCAAGGAACAAATTTAGGTTATCGTTTTGAACATCTAGCCGCTATTATTGATGGTGTAGAAGATAAATCTCGTGTTGGCGTTTGTATTGATACTTGCCACACTTTCGCCGCTGGTTATGATCTAAGAACGATTGAAGATTGCGAAAAAACATTCGCTGAATTTGAAAAGATTGTCGGCTTTCAATACTTAAAAGCGATGCACTTAAATGATGCTAAAAGTGAACTAGCAAGTCGAGTTGACCGTCACCATAGCTTAGGCGAAGGTAATATTGGTAAAGTACCTTTTAGTTATATTATGCAAGATAAACGTTTTGATGGTATTCCGCTGATTTTAGAAACCATTAATCCTGACATTTGGCCTGAAGAAATTGCTTGGTTAAAATCACAACAAGCCTAAATTTGGTATTCTTTGCGGTTTACCTCAAAATAAACCGCAAATAGCATTACTTAATTGCGGTTAACTCAATTTTTGTCATCATCTGAGCAAGTTGACTTCTATCTTTAATTCCAACATCAGGCTGACTGACTGATAGCGCAGAAATAGCGGTGGCAAGACGCAATGTATGCTCACTCGTTTGACTCATTAATAAGCCATAGACTAATCCTGCAACCATTGAATCTCCCGCGCCAACAGTGCTTATCACATCACAATATGGTGGTTTTGCCAGCCATGCACCAGATGCATTTACCCATAATGCCCCCCTTTCACCCAGTGAAATAACGACATGTGCAATACCTTTATCTCGCAGTTGATGCGCTGCTTTAATAATATCTGTCATTTCAGTCAGTGAATGCCCAACCCAGGCTTCTAACTCCCTGTGGTTCGGTTTTATTAACCAAGGTGCGGCTTTTAATCCCGCCACTAAAGCATCACGACTACTATCAAAGATAATACAAGGGCACAACTGCCTTAATTTAATCATCCACTGTGTAAAGGCTTCAGGATCAACACCATTCGGTAGGCTGCCGCTAACAACCACCATATCAAAATGCCCCAGCCAATTAAGTGAGTCTGCTACAAAGCGTTGCCAATCTTGTGGTGATACTGTAAACCCTGAAAAATTAAAATCAGTAACCTGCCCTTTTCCTTCAGTCAATTTCACATTAATGCGAGTACGGCCAGATACCAGATAAAAGCGGTTGGCCATCCCATTTTCACTAAAAAAATGCTGAAACTCTTCTTGATTTTCACGTCCCATAAATCCGCTGACGGTAATATCTATTCCTAAATCACGTAAGACTTTCGCGACATTATTACCTTTACCAGCAGGATTAAGTCCAGCAGTTCGGACTAAATTAACACCACCTACATCAATAGCTGGACAAGCACCAACAAGATCATAAGCAGGGTTTAAGGTGATCGTAGCGACACGGCGCCTCATGCCTTCTCTCCCCAATCATTTTTTATTATGAATATTTTGAGTGATATATATAGCATCAATTAACTTTTTATTCAGTGAAAATGCATCAGTTCTTCTTGACTCTTACTCTTCTCCAAGGACAATAACGCTCATAAAAAATGACTTAGCTATCCGTGATCAATAACTATATAAAAAATAAGGAGCCTAGAATGTCAGTCGTGGTCGGTGTTGGCGTGATTATTGTAAATGAAAAAGGTGAAGTGTTATTAGGAAAACGCTGTGGAACACATGCACCGTATTGGTCAATTTTTGGTGGTCATGTCGATGATGGTGAAACTTTTGAACAATGCGCCATTCGCGAAATAAAAGAAGAAATTGGCATTACTATTACATCACCTCAAGTAATAGGTATTAGTAATAATTTAGAAACTTACCAATTAGAAGGTAAACACACTGTTTCTATTTGTATGATTGCACAATACCAAGGCGATGAGCCAAAATTAATGGAGCCAGATAAATGTTCTGAGATCCGCTGGTGTTCACCGAATAATTTGCCTGAACCTCATTTTGAAGCCAGCCGTAATTCTATTACATTGTGGAAAAACAAACAGTTTTACCAAGGCTAATTCCCCTCTATCACTTTCATTATTCTGAATATCTTTTGTTCAGAATAATGATTTCAACGTTTAATCTTGCTTAAAAAACCATTTATTTAACTCTCAATTTCTTTATCATTTCTGATAATCCTTACTCTAATCTATTGATTTATATGATCACCCTCTTCTACTGTATTATTTTTACTCACTTTTTTCTTTTATAAAGCACAATAACCTCTATTTACACTCTGAATACAAACGTGTATTCTTTACACCATCAAGCTAGTACATTGATTCAATTTAATAAGGACATCCTATGTCAGAAGTCACATCAATAACAAAGCGTCCATCCATACTTGGTGGCGCAATGATCATTGCAGGTACCGCTGTCGGTGCTGGCATGTTTTCCATTCCAATTGTGACTTCTGGTGTCTGGTTTACTGGGTCTATTTTTCTATTAATTTATACTTGGTTTTGTCTATTTATGTCTGGATTAATGATCTTAGAAGTGAATCTTCATTATCCTTTAGGCTCAAGCTTTCATACCATTACTAAAGACTTATTAGGAAAAGGCTGGAGTACGATTAATGGGCTATCTATTGCGTTTGTTCTTTATATTTTAACTTACGCTTATATTTCTGCAGGCAGCTCCATTATCGTGCAAAACTTTGCAGAAATGATCAGCCTACCCCAAGCTATCGCGGGTTTAGTCTTTGCATTAATTGTTGCTTTTTTTGTTTGGTTATCAACACGTGCAGTAGATAGATTAAGCACCATTTTAATTGGCGGTATGGTAATTGCCTTTGTATTAGCCATTGGTGGCCTATTTACGGAAGTGAAAATGCCCGTGCTATTTAACACCAATGAAAGCAATGCAAGCTACTTGCCTTATGCTTTAGCTGCATTACCTTATTTGTTAACCTCATTTGGTTATCACGGCAATATTCCAGGCTTAGTAACGTATTACCGCAAAGATGGCAAAGCTGTTATGAAAAGCTTGTTGACTGGTACACTGATTTCACTGGCAATTTATATTTTATGGCAGTTTGTTGTACAAGGTAATATTCCTCGTGAAGGATTCAAGCAAGTGATTGCTGATGGTGGGAATATTGGTAACTTATTGGCACAAATGCGCTCAACAACCGCCAATGCCACTGTATCAATGTTATTAGACTTGTTCTCTTATATGGCATTAGCAAGTTCATTCTTAGGCGTTTCATTAGGATTATTCGATTACTTAGCAGACTTCTTTAAGTTTTCAAATACAGGAAGTGGCCGATTTAAATCTGCACTAGTGACGTTTATACCACCGACAATTTTAGCCATTATTTTCCCTGATGGTTTCTTATATGCCATTGGATTTGCAGGACTGGCAGCAACTATTTGGGCTGCAATTATTCCAGCCTTAATGGCAAAGGCCAGTCGCCAGCGTCATCAAGAGCAGAGCTTTAAAGCTCCTGGTGGTATGTTTATGATTGGATTTGTTATTTTGTTTGGCATCATCAATGCTACCGCACATATTTTAGCAAACTTTAATCTTCTTCCTATCTATCGCTAATCGCTTCACTAAAGCCAGCATTGCTGGCTTTATTTTTTCATCAAATCTTATAAAAAATTGCGTGAATAACTTGCCAAGTTTCTGCACTGCGAGTAATTTTGTCGCCATTATCATCAATGCTATTTAATGGAAGGTTTTATATGGCAAAAGCCAATGAAATTAAACGTGGTATGGCTGTTAGTTATAACAACAAGTTATTACTGGTAAAAGATATCGATATCCAAGCACCAAGTGCTCGTGGTGCAAGTACACTGTACAAAATGCGTTTTACTGATATCCGTACAGGCCAGAAAGTAGAAGAGCGATTTAAAGGCGATGATATGATTGATACCATCAGCTTAACGCGTCGCCCTGTTAGCTTTTCTTACATTGATGGTGATGAATATATCTTTATGGACAATGAAGATTACACACCGTATACCTTCAAAAAAGATCAAATTGAAGATGAATTACTGTTTATTCCTGAGGAAGGCTTGGCGGGAATGCAAGTATTAACAATGGATGGTCAAGTTTTAGCATTAGAATTGCCACAAACTGTTGATATGGAAATTGTTGAAACTGTTCCTGGTATTAAAGGTGCTTCTGCAAGCGCTCGTACTAAACCTGCAACCTTGCCAACAGGGCTAGTTATTCAGGTTCCTGAATATCTTTCCACTGGCGATAAAGTTCGCATTCATATTGCTGAACGTCGCTATATGGGCCGAGCAGACTAATCAATAGTCAAAAAAACTACTTATTAGCGTATAACAGCTAATATTACTTTAAATAGGTCAGATAATCGTAAGAAAGCCAATGTGACAAACGATTATTTGACTTGTTTATCTTTTGAACTCTACCTCTGTCTACCCGCAGACGCCTTAAAAATATTGAACGTCTATCACGCCATTCTTTTGGGTATTATCCATCCAACGGATCTCAGCCTTGCCCATATCTTGAGGCAAAATAATAGTTTGTTGGGATTTTTCAAAAGACGCAGGAACAATAGATTGAGTAGATGTAAACACTTTGTTGTGTTTGTAACATTGGTATTCAGCTTTATCAAATGTGAAATTCATCTCACATGCAGGATCCACAATCGCACCCCGTAGATAAATCTGCCCTGTTGTTTGCATGGGATCAGATGCCCAAGCCAATGATATCGAACTGGAAACGAGAAGACTGCATACTACGGTCAGATATTTTCTCATAACGACCTCACTTCTTGTTTGCGCTAGCAGGTATGAGGATCACACCTACCCGACATATTTTCATCATAGCAATAAAACATGACATTTATATAGACATAAGAAGAATATTTGATGTCTATCAAATATAAGTGTTCGATATTTATAAATAAGAAATCAACGTTGATTAAACTTAAGTCAAATATTTTTAACTTTAATAACAGTCCTATAAAGGTATTAAATTTTATTTAATTAATAAAATTATTGTTATTATTAGAACTATGGAAAATTAATTATAAACAATGTTCATTATGGCTAAGTTATCATTAATCCATTTAATATCCATAGAACCTTTATTGTTAATCAATTCAGAGCTAAAATGCTTATTCCTTTCTAACTGATATTGAGATTCTTGCATTTTACTTCCATCCCAACAGCTTGTTTTAAAAATGTTTTTATCTGTATCAATTAGACAATTGCCCTCAACAATTGCACCAACAAAAGTTATTGTTACTGAACCAATGACTTTATTTTCCTTAGCAAAAGTAGGTGTACTAAATAATAAAGTCAGACATGTAGCTGCAATATAAATTTTATTCAAAATTAATCTCCTATGATTATTGGGATGTGTGGATTCCACAAGCCAATATGTTATTAAAGTCATAACTAATATCGGCTTGTTACTTTATTTATTTAACTTTCATCTTTAATTTAATAATAGAAAAACATTATGTAATACTCAAATTAAGAGTATCAAAAAAAAATATTCTAAATTTCGGTTAAGTGGGTACAAAAAAATCCAACAGAAATGAAACCAAAGTGTAACAATTGTATGAACAACTAATTGCAAAGATCTATTTTTTTATTTTGGTTATAGTCCTATAATCAAAATTAGACAATTCGTGATCTAGATCACAAAATATACGGAAATTTGTTATTTTATTACTATGAAACTTTCTAATTTTCACCAAAAAGCACTGGCTATCTTTCTACTTAATCTTGCAGGCTTAATTATTTTTTTCTCTTGGTATCTTCCGGCACAACATGGATTTTGGCTATCAACTGATACCCATATTTTTTATTTTTTTAATCAGCATATTTTGCCTGATACTTTTTTTGCTTCTTTTGTGGCTTATACCAATAATAGAAAGTTTGATTTGGTTATTTTGTTGGTGATGGGTGCACTTTATTACAATACTTTTCGTCAAAAAGATTATAAAGGTAAACGCCATCTTATAATGGTGGGATTAGTGATGGTAGTCTGCGCTGTACTGATTAATCAAATTGGACAAAATCTTCCAATAGAAAGACCCAGCCCAACACTTTATTTTCAAGATGCACATAGAGTGGGTGTTATAACTGGCATTCCAACAAAAGATGCCTCAGGTGATAGTTTTCCTGGCGATCATGGTTTAATGCTACTTATCTTTTGTAGTTTTATCTTACGTTACCTCTCGTTTCGTTCTTTCGTATGTGCGCTGCTCATTACTGTCATATTTTCATTACCAAGAGTGATGGCCGGCGCACACTGGGCATCAGATATATTAGTCGGTTCTGTTTCTTTAACTTTAATCACAACAAGTTGGTTATTAATTACACCATTATCAGACATTATTGTCAGACAATTAGAAAAACATCTCCCTTTTAAAAAATAAAAGAGAAAACACATCTCATTTATTAAAAGAGAATAAGTGTAATATCGCACTTATTCTCTTGGTCATTTTTTTGACAATTAAATGATATTATTATGACAAAATGAGATCTATTTTAAGTATTAGCACTTTATTATCTAATGTTTTGTAAATTAAGCTTCTTTTCTCTCGCCATTTAGTTCCTCTTTCTGTACACTTTTCTAGTTTCCTCATTATTTATTGTTTAATGTGGATATTTACGTGCTTTAGAGC
Organism: Proteus penneri; assembly: GCF_022369495.1. Lineage (NCBI taxonomy): Bacteria > Pseudomonadati > Pseudomonadota > Gammaproteobacteria > Enterobacterales > Morganellaceae > Proteus > Proteus penneri. Next base: position 1,024,658 of record NZ_CP059690.1, on the reverse strand, counting down.
ACGTTTTTCGCGAAATAAGGTTGCCAGAGTTAAATTACACTATATTCTCTGGTTATTTGGTGAATATTCATGTGCACTTTTGCACGTAAGGATGTAAGGGAAATCTGTCACAATGAGAACAAAACCGTATATGAGAATGCTTAAGCTCATACCGGCGTTCATTGTTGTAGCTACACTATCGGCATGTAGCTCACAGAACGCAAATTCACGCTTAGCGAATTCAAGCACCGCCCCACTAAATACATCATCAAGCACATCTATTTCCCAAGCATCGCAAGATGAATTTGAATCATTGGTGAAGAATCTCGATATAAAATCCAAGATACTTGACCAATATGCAGACTGGAAAGGCGTTGCTTACCGTTTAGGTGGAAATACTAAAAGAGGCATCGATTGTTCTGCCTTTGTACAAAGAACTTTTCTTGACCAATTTGGTGTAGAACTTCCTCGCTCAACCTCAGACCAACAGTTCTCCGGTACTCAGGTTAATAAATCAAAATTACAAGCTGGCGATCTCGTTCTATTCAAAACAGGCCGTACTATGCGCCATGTTGGAATTTATATTGGTAATGATAAATTTGTACATGCATCCACCAGTAACGGCGTAACAGTGTCAGAAATGTCTAATACATACTGGAATAAACGCTTTTATGCTGCAAGACGTGTTATTGACAAAAATGATACAGCACTTGCTGAAAACACCCTTTCGCAAAATGTATTAAGATAATTAATTCCCTTATATCTTATTACAATAAAAAAGCCTCATTAATGAGGCTTTTTTTATATTCTTGACTATGCGTAAACCGCAAATTAATTCCATTAGTTTTATAACATTAATAGGTATTATAAATAAGAATATGCCGTTGGGAATGGCTCAGCAATAGCGACCCCCGCGTTTTTTAAGCAACATAATGCAGCACATTCATCGTCGCTATGAAGGAAAAGGCAAGGAGCGCCATCCCACTCAATCACAACGCTATCAATATGGAGATTACTCAGATACTGACGCAAATTCTGTATTGCTTCATCCAGTGTCATACCATCATGACTTAATAATTTTAAGCCAATTAGCGTATTTTGCTTTCCAGCATCATTTTCAGGCAGTATTTCTACTCTTGTACCTGCAAAACCTGCTAGCCACCGATAACTCAGCGGCAGCTTATGAACTACCGAAAGTTGTACATTATCCACAAATCAATCCTGTTTCATCAACACGTTAATTTAATACATCATCAATACGAGTTTGAACTGACTTGCTCACACGCATATTAGAACCTTGTTAATCATACAACATGAACGTTACAGTTATTTTACAAATAAGCAAAGGGACATATCAAACCATTCATTTAGCTTAGTGTGTTTGCAGATATTCATGTCTGCAATACTTAATCTCTTCAATTATTCTTTCATTTATTTAACATTTTATCAACCATATAAAATAATTGTATAAAATATTACGTATTAAAGTAAAACAATCCATCAATTTTTATCACGATGCTTCATATCGACAAAACAATAGTAGATGAATATTAAAATAAATTTCACTTAATTTAACAAAAAAACAACATCAAATATTGATTCAAATCAAAAAAACGCACTAATTTGAAACGATTCATGAAATATAATAGAGGAAGATGTGATGTTTTTAGAAAAAATAGAAGAAAGAAAAGATAAACACGCTATAAATTTCTGTTATTTATAGCGTGATGTGCTTATTTATAACGACGAGCAAGCAAAATAAAACCCATAGCAAACAGTACACAGAATGCCATAGAACTAACCATTGGCCATTCTGATTTAGCTGGTAGCATAGCAATAGCCGTTCCAACTAAAGCACCCACACCAAAACGCACTGTTCCTGCAAGAGAAGAAACTGTCCCGGCCATATGGGGATAATCATCAAGGATAACGGCCATCGCATTCGATGTGATCATCGCAATCCCTCCCACATACATTGCTACCCCCACAACAAGGAAATAGAAATGTAAATCAAGAGCAACCACCAACAATAAAAAAAGCCCCATACAACATTGAATCGTTAATCCTAGGCGTAACATATTCAACGCACCAAATCGACGAACATATCGCCCATTAATGCTTGTCATCAAAATTAAGAAGATGATATTAAAACCAAAATATAATCCAAATTGATCAAATGGAATGCCATGTAATTCGATATAGACAAAAGGACCAGCACTAAGGAATGAAAACATACCAGCAAAAGAAAAACCTGAAGCCAAAATATAGCAAAGGACACGACGTGTTCTAAACAGACTAATAAATTGGCTAAATGTCACTCTTAAGCTAAAGCGTTGACGACGCTCTTTGGGTAATGTTTCTGGAATATAAAAAGCAATTAATGCCGATGCAATCACAGCAGCTATCGCGATACTCCAAAAAATAGCATGCCATGAAAACCAATTCATCACCCAAGCGCCTAATAGTGGTGCTAATAATGGCGCGATGGTCATAACAAGCGCAACAAAAGACATACTTCGAGAGAAGTCATCTCTAGAAAACATATCTCTCATCAATGCATTAATCACAACACTTGCCGCAGCAGCAGCAAAACCATGTAAAAAACGCATGCCAATTAGCATATCTATTGATTCAGATAATGCACATGCACTAGAGGCAAAAGCAAAAACAATTACGCCACCCAAAATGACAGGCTTACGCCCCAAACTATCAGCCATAGGACCATAGACTAATTGTCCAATAGCAAAGCCAAAAATATAGATACTTAATGTCATTTGCACTTTGCCACTAGGCACACCAAAATCTTGCGCAATAGTTGGTAAACTTGGCAAATACATATCTATAGCCAATGGCATAAGCATGGAAATAAGTCCCAATATTAAAATGAGACCAAGGTACGACGAACGTTGCTGTTGCACGCAGATAAACTCCCAAAGACGACAGAACAGATAATAATTATTGAGGTAAGTGAATGCTGTTGATCTCTTCTTCTGTTAATGGACGATATTCTCCCTCAGCTAAAGTCTCATCTAATGTGATATCGCCAATACGCTCACGATGTAATGCACTGACATGATTCCCCACTGCTGCAAACATACGTTTCACTTGATGGTATTTGCCTTCACTAATAGTGAGTTTCACTTCTGTTGGTGTAAGAATTTCTAATTTGGCGGGTTTAGTCAGATCTTTTTCACCATTGAGTTGTACACCTTTTTGGAATTGTTCAGCAACACCCTCTCCAATCGGCTCTTCTAATGTAACCAGATAAGTTTTTTCACAATGATGTTTTGGCGCCGTAATACGATGTGACCATTGACCATTATCTGTTAATAAAACAAGCCCTGTTGTATCAATATCTAAACGACCAGCAGCATGTAATTTATGAGCTAACGGTTCATCAATAAAATAGAGAATAGTTGGATTGACAGGATCGTCTGTTGAACATACATAACCAATTGGCTTATTCAACATAAAGTAACGAGGCCCTAAAATTTGAGTTAAAACCTTACCGTCGTAAGCTACTTCTTGCTCTGGTGCAATTTTAGTTGAACCGCTTTTCACCATTTCGCCATCAATTGTTACAAGCCCAGCTCTTAATTCACGAAGGATCAAGCTACGGCTAATACCCAATTGCTGGGATAAAAATTTATCTAATCGCATGAATTTCTCTGAAAAATGGAAGAATACCATCTGATATGAGGCATCTATTAAAAATGAATATTAACAATAAAACAACTAATTAATTTATAAATAAACTATCACGCTCTATACTCCTCCTTATTCGCGCTACCCATAAAAAAATGTTACGCTGACGCTCCGTTTGATTTCTTATGTAGAGTTATGGCTTTTACACTCAGACCTTATCAACTTGATGCTGTTAACGCGACCATCTCTTATTTTCGCCAATACAATACACCTGCGGTAATTGTATTACCTACTGGCGCAGGAAAAAGTTTAGTCATTGCTGAACTTGCTAAAAGAGCGCGCGGACGCGTATTGGTGCTAGCACACGTAAAAGAATTAGTAGAACAGAACCATAGCAAATATGAGGCTTATGGTCTATCTGCGGATATTTTTGCTGCGGGCTTACAACAAAAAGAGAGTAGCGGAAAAGTTGTTTTTGGTAGTGTGCAATCTGTTGCCCGTAATTTATCGCAGTTTAATGATACTTTTTCCCTTCTTATTATTGATGAATGCCATCGCATTAGTTTGTCTGAAGATAGTCAATATCAGCAAGTCATTAAACAATTACAATCTATTAATCCACAATTACGGATCTTAGGATTAACTGCAACACCTTATCGTTTACCTACAGGGTGGATTTATCAATATCATTATCACGGTATGATCAAAGGCAATGAAGACTGCTTTTTCCGTGATTGTATTTATGAATTACCTTTGCGCTATATGATAAGCAATCATTTTCTAGTACCCCCAACTCGATTAGATATGCCTATTTTGCAATATGACTTTAGCCAAGTCCGAACAAGTCAAAATGGAATATTTAATGAAGAAGATCTTAATCGTGAAATAAAAAGACAAAAACGTATTACGCCTCATATTGTTTCACAGATTATTGAATATGCAGAAAGCTGTCGTGGCGTCATGATATTTGCAGCCACCGTTGAACATGCAAAAGAAATTCTTTCTCTTTTGCCTCAAGATGAAGCGGCATTAGTGAGCGCGGATACGCCACCTTATGAACGTGATGATCTTATTTCTCGTTTTAAGCAGCAGCAATTACGTTATATGGTCAATGTGGCCGTACTAACAACTGGCTTTGATGCACCTCATGTTGATTTAATCGCTATTTTACGCCCTACTGAGTCTGTAAGTTTATACCAGCAAATTGTAGGGCGAGGATTAAGATTATTTGCAGGAAAAACAGAATGCCTAATTTTAGATTATGCAGGTAATCCTCATGATCTTTATCTACCCGAAGTCGGTACTAAAAAACCCAATCCAAATAGTAAACCTGTACAAGTATTCTGCCCTGTTTGCCAATTTGCTAATACATTTTGGGGAATAGTGGATGCTGATGGCGATATTATTGAACATTATGGTCGACGCTGCCAAGGCTGGGAACTCAATGAACATGGGCAAAAACAGCAGTGTGAATTTCGTTTCCGCTTTAAATTATGCCCCCACTGTAATGAAGAAAATGATATTGCAGCACGTCGTTGTGTTCACTGTGATGAAATATTAGTTGATCCTGATGATATGCTTAAAGCCGCATTAAAGCTAAAAGGAGCGCTTGTTTTGCGCTGTGGAGGCATGCAATTTCAATCTGGGAATGATGCTAAAGGAGAATGGTTAGACATCAATTATTACGATGAAGAAGGCACTTCTGTCTCTGAACGTTTTCGACTAACCACTCCAGCACAACGAAAAGTATTCGAATTAAAATTCTTACGTGAACATCAACGCGCACCAGGTGTCCCTTTTGTTTGGCATAATGCCAACGACATTATTAAACAATTTGATTTGTTACGTCACCCCGACTTTATAGTCGCACATAAAGGTAAAAGAGAGCGCTTTTGGAAGATAAGAAATAAGATTTTTGACTATACAGGCCGCTATCGAAAAGCAGATACCTTGTATTAATCTGGATTTATATTTGCTGTTAGTGGACTTTTTCGTTAAAATGCGCCCCGCTTTATCTATTTTTAGATAAACCAAATCTCGAGCTTGTTGCTGGGTCGCCTGTAACAAGTATGTATTTTCTTTCTTTTTCATAAGAGAAAAAAGATGTTAACTATTAATGCAACTGTACGTAAAGAGCAGGGTAAGGGTGCGAGCCGCCGCCTGCGTGTGGCTAACCGTTTTCCTGCTATCGTTTATGGCGGAAATGAAGAGCCAATCGCTATCGATTTAGATCACAACGAAGTAATCAACCAAGAACACAAATCAGAATTCTATTCAGATTTCGTAAACCTGGTTATCGATGGCAAAGAAACTAAAGTTAAAGTTAAAGCAGTGCAACGTCACGAGTATAAGCCAAAAATTACTCATATCGACTTCCTGCGCGCTTAATAAGCCACCCTTCGAGCTTTATTTTTCGGGACGCCGAGCATGTAACGCCACTTGATGTGGCGTTATTTGTTTCTACTGTTTAATTATTTTTCTGATGCTCTACGTTGTAGCTGATCACGTAAATTAGGCGGTGTACCTTTAATTGTGAGCGTATCTGTTGCTGGATCCCAGAATATTCTCTCTCCTAATAATTTTGCATCAAAATTCACTGTTAATCCACCACCACTTCCCGAGTACTTCATCAGCTGACGTAGCGTACTGCGATCTGCTGGGAATGTTTCAGCTAATTCATAGCCTTTCTCTTCAGTAAATTGAGCAAAGTTTTGATCGCCCAAAGAGGGTAATTCTTCAGCAAGCTCTGTTAAGGCAATTTCTTCGCCCGATTGTAATTGCTCATTACAGTAGCTATATACTTGCTCACGACAAGTTTGACGTTCTTGCTTACCCATTTCTGAGGCTTCACAAAAATCGTCAACCGCTTGTAATAAGCCTTTATTTTGAACTTTAGCGTTTAAACCTTCTTGAGCACCTAAAAAATCCATAAAGAAATCAGAGACTTTACGTCCAACACGACCTTTTAAAAACGTTAAATAACGTAAAGAGTCGGGTGCCGTTTCCCACTCAGTTAAATCGATACGAGCAATAATGTCTGCATGAGGAATATCTAAATAACGTGTTGATGACACATCAAGGCTGTCATTTACCCACATACTGTTACAGCTACTAAGTACAGCAATTAAAAGATAGTCCACCGCTAAATAGCGATAGTGACAAAATAGAACCGTGCCACCTTCAGCAAAAGGGTATTTTGCTAATTCATCTTTTAGTCTCACGGTTGCTGCTCGTGAAAAACCTAAAAAGTTCTCTTCGCCTTTACGTTGTAAGCGCAGTGCTTCTGCTAATTCGCTTTCTTCATTAAACAAACCATAAGCTTTACTTTTTGCACTGTATACACGATGTAACTCTTCAATCATCTCCTGAACAACGGGTTCAATTTCTAAGAGTGAATCACGTAGCACAACTTCTAATGTCTGCTCATCTCGCTTGATAAGCTGATGTAAGACTAACTGACTAATATCTAGACTCATGGCCGTCCTCTTCTATTGCGTCTCTTTCTCGTGCGCGTATTCAAACACTCCCTACTTTCAGTATCAAGGGAAAATTAATTAATTTAATAGCGGAAAAAGGCCTAGCAATACGGTAATATATAGCGTTTTATTCATATAGTAGGAATTCAGATTTTATGCCACAAAAATCCCGTTATAGTGATGAACAAGTTGAGCAATTACTTGCAGAACTTGTCAGCGTTCTTGAAAAACATCATACTCCTACAGATCTTTCTTTGATGGTGTTGGGGAACATGGTGACAAACTTAATTAATACAAGTATTGCCCCTGCTCAACGAATGCTGATTACTGACTCTTTTGTTCACGCATTGCGTGCTTCAATTGATGAAGGCAATATTCACTAATAAACATAGAAAAATTATTTATAGACATGGTAACGAAACCTCAGTCCTATCGTGAAAAAGTCTCCCAAATGATCAGTTGGGGTCACTGGTTTGCGCTATTTAATATTATTCTAAGCTTACTGCTTGGGAGCCGTTACCTGTTTATTTCTGATTGGCCTGCAACTTTTGCTGGTCGTTTTTACGCTATTGTGAGTTGGATGGGGCATTTTAGTTTTATTGTCTTTGCTATCTATATACTCATCCTTTTTCCTCTCACCTTTGTCGCGGTCTCCCAACGGCTACTTAGAGTTATTTCCTGTGCTCTTGCCAGTGCCGGTTTAACTATCCTTATTTTTGATATCGCCGTTTACCAGCAATTTCAACTCCATTTGACTCAACTTGTTTGGGATCTTGTGATTAATCCAGATGAAGGTGAAATGGCACGTGAATGGCAACTTATTTTTATTGGCATTCCCATCATCTTTCTTATTGAAATGCTTTTTGCAACATGGAGTTGGCAAAAATTACGTAGCTTAAATCGCCAACGTTGGGGTAAACCATTAGCTGGTGTCTTTATTACTTGCTTTATATTATCTCACTCAATGTCAATTTGGGCTGATGCTAATTTCTATCGCCCAATCACCATGCAACGTGCCAATTTACCATTATCGTATCCAATGACGGCGCGTAAATTCCTTGAACGTCATGGTTTTATTAATCAATCAGAATATGAACAACGTGTTATCAGTGAAGGTAATCCAGCAGCGCAAGGTATCACCTATCCTCTTGCTCCATTAATCTATGCCAAGGACACCTATTCTTATAACGTGCTGATAGTTGTCATTGATGGTTTAGGTAACGAAGAAGTGTCCGATTTACCAAGCTTGCAACAATTCGCACAAAATAGTCTTTATTTTTCAAGACATTATTCATCAGGTATTAATAATGACACTGCATTATTTGGCCTATTTTATGGTATTTCACCTTCTTATTTAGACAGTGTATTAAGTAGCAGAAAAAACTCTGCACTTTTCGATGCATTAAGTTATCGAAACTATCAATTAGCAATGTTTTCAACTAATGGTTTCCAAACACCATTGTTTAAACAAGCTGTGTTATCAGATTTCTCTCTCCCAACTTCACGCAGTGGTGATAACAGTGCCACTATTAATAGTTGGAATAAGTGGTTAATCAAAAACAGTCAAACTAGCCCTTGGTTCTCTTTCTTACAAATTAATGGTCACACCAATAATGCGTCGCAGCGCGCTACATTAAATGATCAACTAGAAACAATATTTAAAACATTACAAGAAACCAAAACGCTGGATAATACTGTAGTTGTTGTCACTTCTAGCTATCATCAAGACAACAATAAGAAGCAGGTTAATCAGTGGCTGTTAGATAAGACCACTTTTAATTTAAGCCAATCACAAGTGCCATTGATAATACATTGGCCTAATATGACGCCACAAGTTATTGATAGAATGACAAGCCATCAAGATGTTATGACAACCTTGATGCAGCATGTTTTGCATGTCATTAGTCCAGCAGATAACTATTCACAAGGTGAAGATTTATTCGCAATTACCCGTAATCATCCATGGATTTTTACAGGTGATGACGAGGCATTTGTCGTCTTTTTACAAGATAATACCTTGTTGATAGATAAACATGGTCGGTATGCTTTATTTGATAAATCAGGAAAAGAAATTAGCTCTGCAAAACCTGACTTAAAATTATTACTCCAAGTTCTTGCCGAACAAAAACGCTTTATTGAACGCTAGCGTAATTAGTGATGTATAAAATTACGTCACTTAATTAGCAAAGGGTTGCTTTAGCAGTCAAAAGCAGTAATATACAGGGCACAAACGGCATGTAGCGCAGCCTGGTAGCGCACCGTCATGGGGTGTCGGGGGTCGTAGGTTCAAATCCTATCATGCCGACCAACAATATTTAAGAAAACCAACCACTTACGGTTGGTTTTTTTATGTCTGGAATTTGCCACTGGTAAAACTCTGGTAAAACTCTGGTAAAACGACGACAAATCACCTCTCAAAATCCCCCTTTCTTTAGCTGATAAAATTGCCCTTTTCTCCTTGCTATTCTATTCGTTACCTTATATAAATTACTGTATAAAAACACAGTTAAATAGGTGATACTATGATTAAACTTGAAATCAATAATGCTGAATATATTGCTCAGTTAGAAGAAGCTCGTTTATCTGCAGATAACCCTTATGGCTATCTGTTTATGGACATTGTCTTTTCTGATCCAAGATAGGTAATAATGTAACAGTTGGTGCTAACTCATATATCATTGGTAATGAGTTACATATTGGTGACAATGTTATGATTGGAGCAATGAGCTTTATTGATAAAGACATACCTCCTGATAGAGTCGTATTTACCCCAAAAGAAAAGAACACAATAATAGAGTCTCATATTAAAAATAATTTCATTATATAATACTAGCTCAGATTTGAGCTAATACAGGTATGATACAGAGTCGATTCTAAATTGACAGACTGTTCTGTGCTAGAAGCGGGCGTTGGTTATTTAAGAGATTAACAAGAGCATCTGGTTAGGCTTTTTGGCTATTAAATTCAGAGCTAAGCCAGCGGGCAAATGCCATAACCCGTTTTTCGAAGTCTGTTATGCCACTTCGGGGTTTAATGCTAATTTCCAATAGGTAATCCATATCTTCCGCTAGTGCAGGATATCGTGAGTTAAATTTAGCACGATACTCATGTAGAGAGTCAGGCCAGTCATTATCTTGTTCACTACGAAGGATGTTGGTTGCTCTGATAAGTTTTCGTGCAGCAGAGCGCTGAAGCTGTAACTTTTTGTTTTCGTTAGAAGATGTTTTTATTTGAATTACTAGTTTGTCCAGAACCTGCATAAAGTCACCATTCACAGCTACTGCAATAGCTTTTGAAGGTTTGAAAGCTTGAAAGTGATGACTCAAGTCCTCACCATAAACGCAGTGACAGTGATGTTTAATCCAGTATCCCCAACTGAGTACATTATTTGGATCGAGAACCTGTCCCAGCAGACCACAATCAAAATCAATTTTACTGATAACGGGATTATTTTTTTCAAGAACAGACTGAACAGTTGCAAATTGTTCTTTAGTAGCCCGATCGAGTTCATGTTTGAAAATGACTGTCATATCCAAATCAGACCTACCTTCCTCTGCTCTGCCTTCAGCTACACTTCCGTATACGTATATACTGTGTATAAGGTCAGGAAAGCAATGAGTTAGATTTGTCACAACGCATTCAATTATACGTGAGAATGCAGGTTGAATTTCCACGTATTTGGGCTGGGATATAAAATCGTTATGATCGGTGGCCATCTATTTTCCTGTTTGCTAATGTTACTTTTCTGGATAATAGGCATTTTGAGCCTGAAATTCTCGCATCCAAACTATTATATCTTAATGTCTGCTTCTCGCTCAAAGCAGGCGATCATATTTAGTTATATTTCTACCTACGAAACTTGTTAGCTCAAACCTGAGCTAACAGGTATAAATATGATAGCTGTCGTATCAATAATGATATTTTATCAACAAGGTATACCACTTGATTTTCTTAATAGCTAGAATTTGGTTACTTTATTTATGATTTTATTATTTATGGATAAATACAATTCAATATTTTATTTTCTTGTTATTTTGATGGTATTTACATGTGTAATGTTCATTATTAGCAGAAAATTTTTAAGTCACTCAATAGATAACTATATAATATAAATAAATTTATTAAATGTTTTATTTTAAAATTTAAGATATGATTATTAAATATATGGCATTAATTACTAATGCAACAAAGGATTATTATGATTAACAAATTAATTTTCGCTATTTCTTTCTTCTCCTTATTCATTCTAAATGGTTGTACCCAAAGAGATCGTGATGCTATTTCAGACTTAACTTATGCTCTTACTGGAGTACCTGGAGCTAAACATAAACAAGCTTTACAAAACCAAGAGCAAGAAGTACCAAGTAAAGCAAGGTTAGAGAGATTAAAGCAGATAGAAGAGTTCAAAGCGCGTAGATCGTATTGGGTTGGCAAATCCGTAGATGATCTTGTTATGTCTTGGGGCAGTCCTAGTAACACACATAAAAGAACAGATGGTGGCACACAATACACATGGAAATGGACACAGAATAATGGATGGGGGCAATCGACAATTTGTACAAATAATTTTGTTGCTAATAAAAAAGGGACTATTACAGATTGGAATTATTCAGGATGCTGGGAACACTTATAATAAATTATACCCAAATAATGTAGCAAACTTAATGTTGTATCTTCATACTGTATGATTTCATATATTAACAAGTGAGTTTTTACATCAATAACTCACTTGTTATAATAATATCTTTTCACTTTATACTTATATGCTTATTCCACACATTATAAATTTTTAGAAACTTACAGTATATTCGATAAATAGAACCAAAGATAAACCATTAATAATATAAAAAATGTTGATGATTACATATTACTGAGCCAGTCATTTAATATGATATTTACTCAAGATAAAATAATATTAGAAAGAATTTCTAACCTTTATGATAAGGCTATTAATCTGCTGACATTTGAAATTTAATAATAAATTTAACGTAATATTATTTTAACAAGTTAAAACTCGTTATTACGCAATCATCAACTGATACTTTTGTTAAAGTGACTTTATATTACTGCTTGTTACTTTTATCATTTAAAATTCATTAACTTTTTAAAATAAAATCCTTTTTTAGTTTTTGGGAATTTATTTCCGTTATATATTTTCCGCTCATAATCTCTGCCCGCATAGTGATTATCACCATAAAATTGACCATATAATGCGGTTTTGGGGCATATATCATCAGAAAAAAATCTATGATCATTATCCATTTCAATTTTCCTTATTTAATTTTAATTAATTAGATACCTCTAAGATAAAATATCTATAAATCGTTATTAATTTATAATATATATAAATTATCCAATACCATACTACTTCTATAAAAATAGATCCAACTTTGCTATTGGTTTTATTTAAATAAAAAAATATAAATAGAATATTTCAAATAAAAGCCACATTAGACAAAATAAAAAAAGAGGGTATGATATAAATATCACACACCTTTTTTACTATAATAATTTATTATCTATATCTTTGTTCGCTATCCCAAACGGGATATGTACAGAAGGAAGTTAATACGAGGATTTTAAATGTAATTTTTGATCATCAAAGAATATATGTGGTTTTAAAATCTTTAACACATTTACTTTATCTACTCCTCCCATAAAAAAGCTTCATTAACAGAAATTCCCCATCCCCTTATGGTATTAATAACTCGCTTATGAGATGGTGCATTTCGTGCAGTAACAATGGAGATCTTAAGTAATGGAACATAAATAGCTCTGAGGTAAGAAAATCTGCACATAAAGTATGAATATAGCAGTGTCACAATGTTTCCCAAGAGTTTATTCTCTTCTTTAATATCAAATGATATTGATTATCATTTGCATTTAAATGTTATCACTATTATGCTAGTGGTTATCACAAGTAAGGAGAATACTCATGGTTAAAAAAACAATACATTTACGATCTCAACATGCTAAGGATTTAATCAATAAAATAAAAAAAATGAAAAGCATTGAGAATGCGATAAAGACTAAATCAGAAAAAAGTGATCTCATTGTTATAATTGACAAATTACCAACTTTAGTTTCTATCAACTAAATTATTTTGTTGGTTTTTAATGTGAATAAATAGTGACCATAATCTTAGTGGGGTTGACACATTAAATGATAATGATTATCTTTTACTGCATGAATAGTTGAGTATTTTACTCAGTTTTTCACAACGACATTGCTCACATTGCTTCTAGTATTTATTGACCAACTCTCCTAGCGTTGGTCTCTTTTTTATTTATCATATATTTATTCTCCTTGTACAATAAATAAAGAAAACCATTACCTAAAAATACTATTTTCTTATTAAGATAAAAATAGTTTATCGTGTAATTTCAGTAAGAAAATCATTTTATATTTAGTTTTCTATCGACCATAACAGATGGTTAAACAAATATTTTAGACTTAAACCCTATCATCAATAGGGACTTTACTTTATGGGTTTTATCTCATCTTTCTTTGAAAAAAGAACAAATTGACATCGTTGCAACAATGAGAACAAATAAATAAGAAATATGCAGATAATCCTACTGAACGTATCCGTGAAAAATTAATTTTTGTTGCTATTGTTGGTCACTAACACAAAAAATTTGGATGTAAATTTCCACAGGACTATATCGACTTTATCACTCGAATTGGTCATGATGGTACAGGCTCTTATTATGCTCTCTATGCTTTTGATGACACGATAGATATTTAATTTACCCCCGCCTAGTGCGGGGGTTTTTTATCTTAAAAACTCACTTTAATACTGACACATAAAATCATTATTTCTTTCAAAGTAAACATTCTCTTATTTTATTTTTTCATAGCAAAGACAACATTTGACCTTTTCAAAAAGGTAGAAAAACTACTTAATGACCTTCAAAAGGCCATTATTTTATGGTCTTATTGTCAATATCCTATTTAATTTCTATTTATAAGCTTCAAAAGTAATAATTTCTGTTTCGTTATTTGGTTCGCGTAGATATTGATAATCTCCAGAAATTGTTATTTTGTCAAAGCCAATAGATTCAAGGATCCGTTTAAATTCATACACGCCAAACCATTTCAATTTAAACACTTCCCATTCACTTTCAATTATTTTCCCATTTCTCCATTTATCATAACGATGATGAGATACTGTTAATTGATTAATATAATCTATTTCAGCATTTACTATCTGTAAGGTAATTAAATCTCCTTCCGGCGTTTCAAATTGTCGACTAGAACATTGGCCTTTAGTAAAAGTATGCGCCAAACTAATGTCAATTAACAAACGTCCGCCTAGATTTAATGCGTTATAACATTGTTGAAGTGACTGTAGTGCTTTTGTTTCGCTATCTAACAATAAGAAAGTCCCTGTCGGAATAATTATTGCATCAACAAGTGTCTCAACTTGAAATGTCAGCAAATTATCTTTAGTCACTTTATCTTGAGAATATCCATTACTTCTTAGATTTTCCATACAGAAATAAAGCATCTCATCTGAAAGATCAAACCCTTCTATATTAAATCCAGCCTTTAATAAAGGGATTAAAATACGCCCAGTTCCTACCGCGGGTTCTAAGATTTTACCATTAACATCCTTAAGACGTTCTTGATAATATTCTACGTCACCAAAACTACATCCTATAGGTTTATCTATTTGGTAAACTTGGGCTGATAGCGAATGATAACTCTGCATAAATATTCTATTCTCTTTTTGTTGTTTATTTTTAATGATAATAAAGCCATAAATTAAGATATCAATATTCAACTAGATATATTAATCAGGTATAGTTAACTTATATACCTGCTAACTCTATTCTTTTTTCTTATCTTTTTATTTCCATTCTATCTCTTTTGTTTGCATTTTCATTAATCCATATAAACGTAAGGGCTGATAATTTAATTGATAATGATTATCTTTTTTCTTGTAAATAGTGAGCAACACATCATGTATTGATGTATTGCTCTTTTTTATGTTAATTATAAAAACTGGCTTCACCTGCAGGTCGAGTTTTGAACCGACGATGAGCCCATAAATATTGTTCTGGAGCTCGCATAATTTCTGTTTCAATCAGCTTATTCATTCTATCTGTATCATTTTGAATATCTTCAGAAGGATAATTAATCAGTTCTTTACCAATAATTAAACTGTATTTTTTGCCTTTCTGATCTTCATTTCTTACCAAAGTAACAGTTAAAGAAGGCGCTCCTGATAATTTTGCTAATATAGCAACACCTTTGGAGGTTGATGTTTTTTCAACAGAGAAGAATGGAGAAAATGTTGTACCTTTTAAACCAAAGTCTTGGTCAGGAGCAAACCAAATCGCTTTTCCTTTTTTTAACTCCATAACCATAAACTTTAAGTTACGTCTATCTATCATACCCTTATCGGAACGGCATCTTGCTTTAGTCTGGATAAACTCCATTGCTTTATTATTATGTGGTCTATACATCGCATTCACAGGGAAACAAAGTCCCATAATGCGTCCTCCCAGCTCTAGTGACATAGAGTGTATACCAATGAGTAAAATTCCCGTTTTTTTATCTTTAGCATCAGTAAAATTGGAGAATCCTTGTACTTCAAAGAGATTTTTTAATCGACGATCACTCCAAAACCACGCCATACCTGTTTCAAATAATGCGATACCTAGGGATGATAAATTATTCATAACAAGCTTGTCGATTTCATTTTTATCTTTGTCAGGGAAACATAGTTCTAAATTTTTCTTTATTATTGAGACTCTTCTTTTGACAAAAAAACGAGATAACACCCCAAGGTGTTTACCTAAAAAAAGTAACCAAGAATAAGGAAGTTGCACTAATAAAAAAAGAATAAAAACACCAAACCAAGTTAAGAAATATTTTGGATGTAATAGATGTAATGAAAAAATATTTTTAGCGTACACAAGTTTGTCCTTTAGTAACTAAAAAGCATTTAAGCCATATTGGATTAGACAGTAATTTTTTAAGATAAGTCATTAAATATTAATTTAAATTTTATCTTAAATTATTTTTTTATGATTTATCTGATATCTTTTTATTCTAATAAAACTTTTTTCTTTCTTTTGATTGAGAAGACAATATCTTAATGCCTTTACTTTGCCATTATAAGAATTTATTTATCCACTAATTTATTTCTTTGTAAAAATCATTAGGCATTAAAGTAAATAACTTTCTAAAAATTCAAATGATTTACATTAAACACTTACATAACTTTAACAATGCTATTTTTTATACGCTTTATTAAATACACGTCAAATTTAAATAATACTAGAAATTAATATAAAAAAACCCCACCGAAGTGAGGTTTTTTAGATCTTACTTGTATCAATATTGCATTAAACAATATATACAGTAATAACGGCTCAATAGATTATAGAGAGATTACGTTCGCTGCTGCTGGACCTTTAGCGCCATTTTCGATAGAAAATGAAACTTCTTGCCCTTCTTTCAGAGATTTGAAGCTATCGCTTTGGATCGCTGAAAAGTGTACGAATACATCTTTGCTACCGTCTTTAGGAGTGATAAAGCCAAAACCTTTATCATCGTTAAACCATTTTACTGTACCTGTCATTGTATTAGACATAAGATTTCCTTTAATTAATTATTTTGCCATAAGGCATTGTTTGCGGTTTGATTTCGGATTTTTACTTATGGTCACTATTTGAAGGAATTCGCAACGAAGAGGTATCAGGGATAACGCTAAACGGTGAACTACTTGAAACTGCACTAACATAAATAGGTCTGTACTTCCAAACCAGTGGCGCTATTAAGTCATATAATTCAGTTTATAGCAAATTATTTTTATCTTTATTTTAAAAAAACTTTTCTCACGCAAAATTAGAAAATAATTATAAGATGAAAATAATTATCTATTTTACCTATCTCATTATTTTAATTTAAGAACATGAATAAAAAAGTAGATACTGTTATTTTTTAAGATAACCAGTATCTACTCTGTCATTAATGTACTATATCACCTTATTAATTAGCTAGTTCTAATAAAATTTTTTCTGTTTTCGTCCATAGAAGTGAGCTACCTTCTTCTGGCCATAAATGCCGCTCAGCATTAAGAAAACGTTGAAATAATAAATCCCCAAAGTCTGGTGAATGAACTGTACTGGTATCTTTCATTCCATACCATAAGCTGGTTGGCGTCTTTATTTCTTCAGGTGAGAATCCCCAAGGTTGCATAGCAATCAGCAAATCTTGCGTATATCCGTCATTGCCTTGTTTAAAGGCTTCGGCCATACATTCTTGATAAACTGGGAGAAAATCATTTGATTTATAAACAGCCAAATCAACATCGGCACTGTAATTTAGAATAAAATCCATTAACCACTTGGCTGTAATATTTTGCTTAACCCAGCTGGTTAACGAATTGGGTGATCCAACAGCTTGACGTTGCATATTAACAACATCATCTGTTAGCTTATTTTGTGTATCAGGATAATCAAATTGATCTTGTCCTGCGACAATAAGTAGTTTATCAACATGACAATAAACACAAAGAGCCATAGCAAAAACAGCCCCTTGTGAAAACCCCATTACATTAATACTTTTAATACGAAGATGGTCTAATAAAAATGAAATATCTTTAGAAAAAGATTTTAACGACTTTTATAACTGATTTATTTTTTTATGATCAACTTATTTGTGTGATAAAAAATGCGTTATTACTTTGTCGATAATAATCGTTTTTATTTTCAAATTTTATTATATTTGCTTAATCTTTTTCTTATAACAAAGAAGACAATAAAATTGCCCTCTTTGTTATTTATAACTGGTTTCTACGTTATTTTACTAATTTACAAGTGCGTCCTTTATCTTCAGCAACACGTCCATTAACTGCATCATCTTCTGAAATCGTTGCTAAATTAAATTCACCTTTTCCTTTACCCCAAATTTGGAAATTCTCACCAACATAACGAGCACCACTAGCCGCAATAGCTTCTTTTAAAACTATAATTTCATCACTGTAATACATAACAGCTAGCTGTTCATTAGGAAAAGAAACTCTGATTTTTTGGCCTTCACAGTCATAAGTATCCGTTTTAGCAGCCAAAGCAGGTGCTGTTATTAGTGAAAAAACTAAAGCAATAGTAGAAATAGAAAATAATTTATTCATTTACATCTCCTAAAATAACAAAATAATGTTTTGCTAATAAAATTAGATTAGGATTTCTTTTTTAAAGATAAAATAGGATATCTCCGCATTTTATTAAAGCTTAAAATATAAAAATATTTCAATTTAAGATTAAATCTAATAAAAATTATCAATCATTGATGAAAGAGTTAAAATACAATTTTTTAATTAAAGTCAATTTTAATTCAAATAAATTGCAATACATAACTTTACATTATTACCTGCCTATTTTACTTTATTCAATGTAACTATCATTATACGATATGTAATTATCCTAACACCTATAAATTTATTGTAGTTCAATAAATTAAGTCGATTCTGTTGAGAAACATCGATAGAAAAATTAATAGGAATATTCATGCTACAAGAGAATGTTGTTAAAGATATCATTGTTTGGATTGAGCAAAATCTCGATTCACGTTTATCGTTAGATATTGTTGCTGAAAAATCAGGCTATACAAAATGGCATTTTCAGCGTTTATTTAAAGCGTATACAGGAATATCTTTAGGAAAATACATACTCGCTCGTCGTTTATCTTGTGGCGCCTACGCGTTAAGAATAACACGTTGTAGCCTGTTAGATATTTCATTGAAGTATCGTTTTGATTCCCAACAAACATTTTGCAGGGCCTTTAAAAAACAGTTTAATATCACGCCTTCGGAATATAGAAAAAGACCAGGATGGGATATTAGTGAACTGATTTTCCCTGCATTAGAAACCGTTGAACTGAGCGCTAAATATGAGGTAGTTACACTCTCATCTCAAAAATTAGTCGGTATGTCACATCATTACAATAAGCCTATTTCAACATGGGATTCAGACAAGAAAAAATTCAGAAAAGAATTTTGGCGTAAATTTTTAAAAGATGTGCATACAATACCCACAGAGCTATATGCAATGCATCGAGCATCTGCAAGTACATTAGAAGATACTATGTATATTTATAGCACTGCCGTTGATAAAGAAAAGTTAGCAAAAACATCAAATGCTTCGGCCATGTCACAACTAGAACTACCTGGTGGCAACTATCTAGCCATTACATTTCATATAAATGAAATCTTAGATTCATTAACTGGTTATGATGACATTATTTATACCGTCTATACCAAAGTACTTCCGAAAATGAATTTATTGCGCAGACCCGGTCCAGACATTGAACGATATACATTAAAAGAGTCAGTAAGTTACGATAAATTACTTGGTCAAAGTGATCATTACGTACAAAAGATTAGCTACTATATTCCTGTTCTTTAATGAGTTTTATCTATAAAAAAGATCCCAGTTTAATTGGGATCTTTCTATTAAAATAGATATCTAAAATACTTCTATCCTATCAATCCTTCTTAGACTTATTAGCAAAGAAAATATCATCTTGAATATCTTTTGTTCTTACTGTAAACAATTCGTTCATTAAGTTTTCAGTTAATTTTTCAGCATCTGCCATAACTCGTAGATTAAATTCATTAAGCATTTTATCTGCGCCAGTTTTATCTTTTTTCACCATAGTGAGATATTTAGCTTCCATTTCTTTTTGCTCTAATGCGGTTTTTGCTTCCCACTCTTGATAAGCTTTTTTCACTATTGGTGCGAGTTTTGGATAATCTGTCATCACTAATGTTTGTAACTTACGATATTTCCAGTAAATAGAATCACTATCTGCTTGATTACTTCCTATTCCATAATGTTGCGGATAAGCTTTTAATCCACTGTAATACGGAACAAATGCAGTTAAATCTGCCATGCCTAAACCAACATAGGTCACTTCACCAATTTCTTGAGGAAGCTCAGGACGAACTTGCATAACATGCGCTTCATAAGTTCTAAATACACTAATTGGACGCCAAGATTCTTGACCATTTAACCCATTGGTATATGGGTCGTGTTTCGTCCCTTCAAAGTGATTACGTAACATCGCTTTAGCTTCTTCCACTGATACTTTTTTTTCTGGCGTTAATAAAGGTGCGAAATTACGACCATCATCCACAGCTTGTTTTAGTGATGGGTTAAATTGTTGCTGGATAACCCATACTCGCGGATCATTATAAGTACGGTCTCGTTCGTCATCTCGTGTATAAGCTTTTGAGAAATTAAATGCCCCCTCTTTTTCAGGATTATAAAGCCCTTTCTCAACAGCAAATTCTACTAGATTTTTAGAGCCTAACACATCATTACTGTTAATATCATAGTGTTGTAATCGACCTTGGTTTCCTGTTGCAAAGTATTTATCTTTAGGTAATTTTTGTGCGATCCAATGATGTCCTGTTCCAGTTTCCAAATACCAAAGCTCATTTTTATCAACAACAGCGACACCAAATCCTTCACCAGCACCTTGTTCTTCAATAATGTTCCCTAATAATTCCACTGCTTCACGAGCTGTTTTTGCTCTTGAAAGTAGGACATCTGGAATATCATCTTCAGTTATCCCTGTCTCTTCAACATAGGGATCAAAAGAGAGTGCTTTAGGTGAAGCAAAAATAGATTCAGTACCACTAACACCCACTCCTAGTTCATTAAATCCTGTTGCACCATGGAGTTGCGTTTTCCAATTCGGCACAGTGGTATAGCGTAATGAATTCTTTGGTAATGGATATGTAAAATTATTAGCACCATTATGTTCTTTGGTACTGTAAATACCCGTTTGATTCGTTTTAGCCGGATGAATAACAAAATGTTGTGCTTTTAATGCATCACTATCTGCGCTACGCGCAATAATCAACGAACCATCATTTGTTGCTTCACTTCCTGCTAACAACGTTGTACAGGCTAAAGCTGAAGACGCTAATGCTATATTAATAGATAAAGCAATAATACCCTTTTTAAATAAAGACATAAAACTCCCCATTTGCTTGTTATTTATAATTTGTAGATCAATTAAGTATCTTTTTAGAATCAAAATAAAAAACCAGATAGATAATTTGATGTGAAATATTAACAATGAAAAAGCGTAGATTTCCGTGATTTATATCTCAATGATTATTATATTTCGAAATAAAAAGGTTAATTATACCTATCATATTAATATCAGTGAGTTTTATAAAAAACACATTTTAAATATAAATAAATCTAGATAAGATTTGTTATTAACGTTATTGTTATGTAATTAACAACGATGTTATTTATGTAAACGGCTATTGATATTAACGACAATAACAACAGATTAAATCCAATAATACTTTATGTTAATTTTGTTGTGTTAGCCTAAAAAATTTCCACTTTTATTTTCTATAATTCTTTCATCAGAAATATTGATTGATTTTTTCTTTTATAAATTCAAATAGCTGCTCAAATCCCTCCTTTGATTTAGCAGCTCTTATTAAGACTATTATATGATTATGTCTTTAATAACATTACGTTATAGCCTTTATAATAAAATTTATAAATTACAAATAACATTTATAATCTACGTTTTTACTCTTAGAATATTTCTTATAAAAATCATTCAAATTTTCCTTCATCACTATTATTTAATAATCAACTTATTAACTGTATAATCGAACATAAGATAAACTGACTAAAACAAAAAACACGATGGCAATTAATTTAAAAAGAACTTCTTGGTCAGGAGGATGGGCAACTTTACGTGACTTTGAAATTATACAATCCGTGATCGATCATGGAAGTGTCACTAATGCAGCAAAGCAGCTAGGCATTTCACAACCTGCAGTAAGTCAGTCATTAAATCAGATCGAGAAACGTTGTGGTAAAAAGCTATTCACTCGTGAAAATAATAAATTAATACCAAACTCTGATGCCTTATTACTTTATGAAGAAATCGCCAATATCGCTGAATCTTTCAATCGATTGAGCCATTTTCATCATCAAGAAAAAAAGAGGAGTATACGGATTCTAGTTCCACCAACATTAGCCTATGGTTTTATCAATCAGGTTACTACTCAATTTATCAAAAAATATCAGGTTAATGTCCATTTAGAAATATCTAGAAGTGAGCAACTTCTTTCTTTAATAGCAAAAGAACAAGCTGATATTGTTATTACTGATAATATGACCATTAATAAGGAATATAAAAATACAATTTTTTAATAAAATTTCAGGCACAAAAATAGCCACTAAAGCTATTTATTGTTTTAGTGGCTAATTTATTAATCTTTATTCATTTATAAAACGCATTAACTGCTGACGTAATTGCTTATTTTCTTGTTTTAACTGTTCATTTTGATCTAATAAAGTCAGTGCTATGGCTATACCATGCCAATCTAATGCAAGCTCTTTATGAAGTTTTAATGCGCGATGTGTTACCACAACAGCGTTATCATCGAAAAACCACTCTTGAGTTTCAATTTCTAGTGGTTCAATCACCCCAAGAGCGACAAACTCTTTGAGCTCATCATTTGATATTCCCGTATGATGACAAAACTCAGTAACAGTAAATATTGTTAATTGACCCATTATTTATTCTCCCAGTCTTTACGTGGATTATAATCGGTCTGGCTATCTGCAATTTGTTGCCATAATTCGCGCATCTTTTCATCGGGTTTAGGTGGCATCACAATTTTTAGAATTGCATATAAATCACCGCTGACCTTTTTGCTGACTAACCCTTTTCCCTTAATACGTAGCTTTTGTCCTGCCTGACTTCCCGCCGGAATAGTTAACAAGATTTTTTCTTTTATTGTAGGTATAGGAATTTTTGCACCTAATGCTGCTTCCCAAGGAGCGACTGGGACAACTATTTCTAAATCATGACCTTTAATATCAAATAGAGGATGAGGCGCAATACGAATTGTTAGCCATAAATCACCATTCTCCCCTCCATTTTCACCTATTGTTCCCTGACCTTTTAAACGAATACGTTGTCCATCAATGACACCAGCTGGAATTTTAACATTTAAAGTTTTAGGGATCTCTTCTTCCAAAATTCCGAAAACATTATAAACAGGTAAGTGATAGCTAATCGTACGCTTATGTTCTTCCTGTGATTCTTCCAGAAAAACAGCTAATTCTATTTCTAAATCATGCCCGCGCTGTTTAGGAGCATGTTGAGCTCGTCGCCCTTCAAATGGGGAATGTTGACCGAAAAATGAAGTGTAAAAATTATCAAAATCTTCTTGGCTAAAGCTTTCTTGATCCTTATTTGAATGTTGTTGTGTAAATTGCCTAAATTTAGGATCGTTACGATGAGCCCAAAGCTCATCATATTCAGCTCTACGTTGTTCATCTCCTAATATTTCCCATGCTTGAGCAATTTCTTTAAAACGCTCTTCTGCATTTGGCTCTTTACTTACATCAGGGTGATATTTTTTCGCTAAACGACGATAAGCCGTTTTAATCGTTTTAGTATCATCAGTGGGTTTGACACCCATTATGGCGTAGTAATCCTTTAATTCCATAGTGACATCTCAATTATGTTAAATAATGAATTAAATATTAATACTCTAGATTTGATTAATTATAGAACAAAGAAATTATGTTGATGAGTAAAACCCTATAATAACAACAATCGAATGCCTAAATTGAATGCAGAATATTGTTTTTCAATCAGTTATCTATCATCTAATATCCCACTTTTCCTAGTGGATTATTTCTGAACCATACTAAAACAATATCTATTTTTTCGGAAACGGATCGTAATTTAGACTAACTAATAGCTGATGCCCAAATTGTTCGACAAGCAAGTGGGTAATATTGCCTATCCCTTTTCTTGCCCCGCCATTCAAGCAATAACAGCACCACTCAGTGCATGGATTTTGAATCGCTATTTTTCTTTAGCCAAAGGCCCAAGACCAACAAAAATACGAGTCATGCATATCATTGGTTTTGAATTAAGTTTTGTGAAAATTGATTTACTTATTATTATAGCTATTAGCCTTATTTTAACTTTATTAAGCCAAATACTTTGATTGGCCGAAATGTAGATGAATATAAAAAGCCCTTAAACTCAAGGGCTATATTTAACATTTTTATTTATCTGCTTTCGCCGCCCAAAGAAATTTAGCGCTAGGTAATGTTGTATATTTTTCTATTATCTCTTTATAAGTATTCTCTGGTTTTAATTCTGCAAATTGTTCTGGGTAAATGAAGGTTGCTAAATATTCTAAACCAACAATGTTATATGGATGATTATAGAAATTATGATATATACCATATAATTGCCCATTTTCAACCGCAGCGATTTGATTAAATCCAATTCGACTCTTCAATCGTTTGAAGCCTTCTTGAGTCTCTTTGCTAGATACTCCATAACCAAATGGTGCAGCAATACTATTTTTATTAATCCAGCGAGATCCCGTTACAATATATACATCAGGTTTAGTACTAATAACTTGCTCTAAAGAAATAACACCTGAAGCTCCTGGTAAGAAATGACTACCAATATTGTCACCCCCAACAGCTTGAATCAAACCACCCCAACCCGCATTATTATGTGTAAAGCAACACCCATCACCATTTGCTCCAGCCTTTGCCTCTACAAATACACGTGGCTTATTTTTAATTTCTTGAGTTTTATTTTTGATACTATCTAGGTGTTGTTGATAAAAATCAGTATATTCTTTAGCTTCACTTTCTTTATTTAAAATGATACCAAGAAGCTCTACACTTTCTTTCGTGTTTTTGACTGGTTCTAAGAAAGTATCAACATAAATAATAGGAATATTGGCTTCTTTTAAAATACTGACAACACCCGATCCTTCTAGTGCGGGTTTGGCTCTGAGTTGCGCAATCACAACATCGGGTTGTTGTGCAATAACTTGCTCTGCATTCACTTCACCTTTGTCATTAAATCCCATATCAGGGATTGAATTTATATTAGATTTCCATTTCTGTTCTAGTAAAGAAACTGTCTGTGGATCCGATTTTTTTAGATTATTATTCCATGCTACAACTCTTTCAAACGGATTATTTCTATCAAGCAAAGCCAGCGTTAAAATATCTCTACCATCTTGTAATACAACACGTTTTGGTTCATGTTTTAACGTTATTTTTTGCCCATCAGTATCCGTAATTGTAACAGGATATGTTGTAGCCAATGCGCTAAAAGGAAGCAATGCAGAAAGAGATATTGCTAATAGGTGATATTTATTTTTCATTGTATACTCTCCATAACAGAGAGTTAATGATAACAATTATCATTAACATCATCAATGAAAATTATCTTTTTATGACTAAAAAATAAATTCGTTTTAATAGTGCGATATCTAGCAATAAAGAAATATTCGAGTCTGATATGTCAGCTTATTTCACTAATGCAGTTAACTATCTAATTAAAAAGCCTTTTATGTCCATTCTAATTACAATACAAAAATAACCCTAACCATAAACTATCATGTGTTCTTGTCACTAGTTTATTTCAAATTACAATAGCAGCGTTAAACAGATAAAGTAACTTCTTTGTTTAACGCTATATTTTGAGGAGACAACCATTCATTTTTGATAATTTTAATTACTAGAAAAATTACTTATCACTTCATACGTTAATGAATTATCAGAACTATTTATAACTTTCAATTTAACATTTTCATAGGAGATAATATTACTTTCTTTAAGATTAAATTGAATGTTGTTACCAAACCCTTGATTTTCTATGTTTGAGCCTATTTTTCTATAACTAACATCTACAATTTGATTATTTATTCCATTAAAAATTAAAGCCTGCTCAAATGAATTACCATCGGAATTATTCAACTTAAGATATTCAATCTTAGCCTTATCACTACAAACAGCAACATTTAAGTCAGTTACAATACAAATCTCATCAGCCTTAGCTCCTTTTTTTATTAAAATTGAACTCCATGGCTGGCCAAGAACCTCAACAACTACAGAACCAGAGTCAATAGTTTGAGTTGGCATATAAAAATCGCCTTTGTCGCTTGAACCAACTTTTTTGAATACACCAGGAATAATTTTATAGGCCAGATCTATTTGTATTGGGTTTAGTACCTTAATCGCTCTTAGTTCACTTATATTACCTTCTCTTACTAAACTTTGACCTATGGTCGCACGATTAACACTCCCTACTTTCGGCTCACTTATTTTATACAAGTCTGGAGTGTAATTATATTCAGTCACAGCACACCCAGATAAAGTAAAAGCACAACCAATTGAAACTAATAAATTTTTCATTTTGATAGAAATCTCGTTACAAACATGAATAGGCATTAAAGATTACATTTACATACAGATTCTAGCAAGTAACTATCTACGACTCTGTTAACAAACTACTCATAACAACCTGTGAAATTAATTAGTTTCCTTTCTGACAGATCATTAACTCCAGCGCATTAATATCAATACCATTAGCTTTAATGGGGACTGGCTACGATTACCACTCTCAGCCTAGATACAACCCACCACTATCAAATAGCTTGCAATCTTTCTCTTTAGATTTACTAGGATCAATTGTTTAACGGTTAGCTTCATTTGGGAGGACTCAAATCATAAGGTATAAATGTACCCTATTTGTACCAGCTAAAGTAGATAGCTTTCAATGGACGTTAGTAGACGTTGGAATGATGGGATTTAGTTGGAATGCTTGATTTACTTGGGATAAGGAAATGCTAGGAGATGATGAAATGGCGGAGGAGGAGAGAACAAAATAAATAGGTTAACACACTGATTTATATAAAAATAAACATACAAATAAATTTTCATACCCCCATAAATACCCCTTTTGGATTTTTAGAGGTTATTTTTAGATAAGACATGAATGCAAAAAAAGAAAGGTGATACTTTTATACCACCTCCTCATTTTTAATTCCACCTATCCAAAAACTAACTGGAGCTGTTATGAACCTCATGAAGCTAATCCAGAAAGAAAAAAAGATAATGGAATTATTTAAGCCTGATAATTTTGCATGAGTAGCTGGCGAAATAGGCGCCCCTCCTTTTGAGGTTTCTGGTGTAGCTTAATGCTTAAAGGATAGGATTCTTTTAACAAGAAAAGTATTCTCGAATCTACTCGCAGAACATTAGATAGCATGGTTAAAGATGGCTTGTTAGAAAAAATATCCAGCTATGAGAGACGACAAAACAAACACCAAGGCTCAAGTAGCTCTCCTGGTGTTCGTTGTGTCGTTAGTCGATATGGCTTATGTGGAAAGTGTCGTCTTGTGAAATGCGAAGATGACGGAGAGGATTTTATTGAAGGTGAGTGTGTGGTAGTTGGCTAACCAACAGGCAGTTTCTGGCACCTTAAATACTCAAACGTACTTGCTGTGCTTTATCATGTGGTGTAATAAAAATTGTCACCACAAATAAAAGAACAAAAATTGAGCAATTAAATACAAAGTAGCGTACACTGAATCACGATATCCCTATAATGGGTGAAAGATATGAAAGCTTTTAATGTGATAAGAATGTTTCAAGACGCACTAGTAGAAGTTACCTGCCCAAGCTGTTCTTACGTAGCTAAACAAAACAAACACAAACTTAAGAAAAACCTAATCTTATTATGCCCTAATTGTGGCTACATGTTTTATTTCAATAAAATATAAACACCACGCAATATGCCCGTTGTTGCCGTGGAAGTTGAACGACAACAACCAGCACATCTGCGCGAGTATTTTAACGAACGATTGGCATTTTATCGTGAGAGAGGCAAGAAGTTGCCTGATGGGAGTTCGGTGCAGTATTTGAAAACAGAGTAGAGCCGATGCTCGATGGAACCGACCGATTTATATAATCAATTAGTTATAAATTTCTGGAGTCTTATTGGTGTCCTGATTTTTTCTCTTACACTTATTGATAAAACATCATACTGACAATTAGTTGCATTACCCACCATACTCCCTCAACCTACATGGTGTAGCATTATACATCCTAGTCATATTGAACAATGGCTAACACGAAGAATATTCAATTTTTTAAACATTGTTGTTATAATATCCAACATACAATCGAGCATTAATCGCTTACGAGAAGCAAAATAAACCGAATTTATGGTAATTTTTGTCAAAAAGGGAACTTTAATTGAATTTTAACGTGACTAAAACCCCGTAGAGACCTACAATAAAGTCATATGATAAAAAAGGAATCAAAAATGCTTATTGAATTTAGTGTTGAAAACTACCTTTCGATTAAGAAAAAACAAACATTTTCACTTGTCGCTAATAAATCCAAAGAACTAGAAGAAAATATTTTTAATGTAGCTGGCAATATTAATCTAGGAATCCTAAAGTCTGCTGTAATTTATGGGGCAAATGCTGCTGGAAAATCCAATCTTCTATTGGCTTTCAGATCCATGGTTGATATCGTACTGCACTCGGCTTCACACAACCAAGCTGGGGATTCTTTACCCGTAAAAGCATTCAAACTATCGTCCGATACAATTAATTCACCTTCTGAATTTGAAATTATTTTTATTCATAATAATATTCGATACCAATATGGGTTTTCTGCAACAGAACAACAGATTATTGATGAATGGTTATTTGCATACCCTAAAGGTAGACCTCAAAAGTGGTTTGAAAGATCATGGAATGAAGATAACTCTGAATTTGACTGGGACTTCGGTTCTTCTTTATTTGGAGAAAAACAACTTTGGCAAAAATCAACTCGGAATAATGCTTTATTTTTATCTACTGCAGTACAATTGAACAGTGAACAACTAAAACCAGTATTCACATGGTTTCAGAAAAACATTAAATTAACTGGAGTTTCTGGTTGGTCAAAACATTATTCTGCTTCTTGTTGTACAAATCAATTTAAATCAGAAATCTTAAAATTTCTAAAATCTGCTGATATCGGAATTGATGATATCATTGTTACAAAAGAAAAATTTAATCCTTCAGAACTTCCTGAAGATATGCCTGAAGAACTTAAAAAAGTTATTATTTCAAGCATGGAAAATGAAGATGTATATGATATCTCCACAATCCATTTTAATGATAAAAAAGAACCTGTTAAATTTAAACTTGAAGAAGAATCGCATGGAACTCAGAAACTTTTTTCTTTGGCTGGCCCATGGTTAGATGCTCTAGAAAATGGTTATACCTTGCTAATTGACGAGTTAAATGATGCTTTACACCCTAAAATTGTTAGCTATTTAGTCACATTATTTAATGACCCAACTTTAAATAAACATGGTGCTCAATTAATTTTCTCAACACATGAAACATCAATTATGAATCAAAATGTATTTAGAAGAGATCAAATTTGGTTCTGTGAAAAAAATGATAAAAATGAAACGAATATTTACCCATTGATTGACTATAGTCCAAGAAAAGGAAGAGAAAATCTAGAGGCTTCATATCTTGATGGCCGATATGGTGCATTACCTTCAATTAAAAAATTAGGAAATTAAATTAATGGGTAGCGAAGATTTATTTAAAAAAAAACGTGCTGCAAAAAGTGCCAAAACACTAAAAAGGACAAAAGGAAATAAAGAACCTTTATCAAAAATTTTAATTGTTTGTGAGGGGTTAAAAACTGAACCAATTTATTTTAATGAAATAATTGAATATTTTAACTTATTAACTGCTAGTGTTATAGATATTACCGGAGATTGTGGCTCAAGTCCTATGAGTGTGGTCAGGTATGCAAAAAAACTACAGAAAGAAAAAATAGAAATAGGTGCTCCATATGATGAAATTTATATTGTAATAGATAAAGATGCACATAGTGATTATTTAACAGCATTAGATAATATAAGTAGAAGTAATAAGCCATCTAGTACTTGGATAGCTATTAATTCAGTACCATGTTTCGAATTTTGGCTTTTACTTCACTATACCTATACTACTAGAGCTTATAAAAACTTACCGAACAATAGTTCTGGTAACCAAATTATTAAAGAATTAAGAAAATATATTAAAGATTATCAAAAAGGAGCCAAAGGCATATTTCACAAAACACTTTCTGACTTAAAATCCAAGGATTTACAAGAAGTTATAGGAAAAGCTGAACGCTGTTGCAAAGAAGTAGAAGATACTGGCTCAGATAACCCGAGTACAAAAGTTCATATACTTATCAGTAGACTGTTAAAGCTAAATCAACAAATCAAAGATAATAAAAAATAATCTTATGGCTCATTAAGAATTATGAGCCATAATTTTTTCTCTAGCATAATAATCTATAATTAAGTTTAAAATATACTTATATTACACAATAAACACATACTATAATTTCTTTAATTTAAATTATAGGTATTTAATAATCAAAACGAAATTAACTATCTAAACTCTTTCTATTCACCATACTCCCTTACATCAATATAAAAATACTGCTTTCCTAGTGAGGTTGTTGACATTTGTCCAGCCACTATCATGGAATGTGGAATAATACGATTGCCTCGTCCACAAAGAGTTACTCTAATCGTTTTTCCTCCCATCGAATCCATCATACCAATATGCCCAATTGTTGTGATTAATACTGCACAGGGAAAACCGACATTCACGCCACTCCAATTATTTCCTGTGAGAACAAAGTTATTTCCCTCTAATAAATTAAGCGGTCTTTGACTTGAAGCGTGTGTAATAACACCTTTATGATAGATTTGGATTCCCCATTTTTGAGGATGAAGTGAAATATGATAAGAAGACTTCACAAATACATAAAGCTCATATTCTGCTGAATTACCTTGAATAGTATCGATTAAATTCACACACCACGCATTGTTCTCATAAATTACTTCAGATAATCCACCTAATGATGGATTAGAAGAATTAAGAACTCGAATAAAAATAAGTGGCACTGCATTATTATTACCTTCGATAACTTTAATTATTCCCGGCTTGGTTTTTATCTTTTTTAAAAATACGGCTGATTCATAGGGTGTTAATTCTTCGGTAATGCCCTGATTAAAAAATAATGCACCATATTTACTCATTTAATTAGTACCATAATAATTCCATTAATCGATTGGCTACCGCGTAGAGAATTCCACGAGATTTTATTATTCTCGACTCTAACAGTGAAATAAGATCCTCGATTTCTAGCTACAATATAGGCGGCCAATGACCGCCCTTTAGGAATATTATTATAAGTTTTACTGCCATTTTGAGTGACCGCTATTTGGTCAAAAATAAACGAACGCCCTGTGATTTTTATTGGCTTTCCTTTTTCATATATCTCTATTCCCCACGACATGAGAAATCCTCTACGGCATCAGGAGATACCCATCCTCCTAAGAATTTAAATCCTAATTGAGGTACAGCATGATAAAGAGGCCCTTTAATGGTTTCTCTCTTTTTATCAAACTTCACCAATACAGGTTGTTGATAGTGAAAAGTTTTTATTTGGTAAACACCTTGGCAATCGACTTTCTTATATCCAGAGGTACACCCTGACAATAATAATGCTGTAATTAAAACAATAAACTTCATACGCTACCCTAAATAACCTATTTTTGCCGCTAACTGATTGTTTTCATCGTAAACATAAATAGTATTATTCGTGATCACTAACCGCCCTTTTGTTCCTCCTGAGTTAATATCTAATCGTCCACGAAATACAGCATCATTTAATTCCACATTCCCTGTTGTGGCATCAATATTAAATCCTTTCTTGCCTGCTAAATAATTAGTGGAGGTTATCTTTTTACCCACTGATAATTTATCAATGGTTGCCTTGCTAAATAACGCATCATTGAAAAAAGCTTGTCCATTTTGGATCACAAATGGTGTCATCACTTTACCGTTTAATGACGATATCACTGCAAAGTTTTGGGCATTGACCAGAAATTGACTATTTCCTTGTGCATTAAAGCCTAAGCCAATGCCAGTAATGACTTTATTCCCTTTGCTATCCTGCTGGACTTTCATTGCCCATGATGCCGAAATTTTGCCATTTATGTCTGTGACCACTTTCGAAGTTTGTTCGATTTTAGCTGAACTTGTACCCACTTGGCTTTCTAGGCGAGTGACTTGCTGGGCGGTAGAGGTCACCTTACCTGAAACCTCGGTCACTTTAGTTTCAAGTTGGCTTACCGCATTCGCCGTTGCATTGGCTTTCTGTTCGCTGGACTTAGGTACGTCATTCGCCACAAATCCTTTCGGTGCCACCGATTGTTTGTTAGTGGTGTAAGTGCTGGTGATAATTTGATGGTTAACACTTTTATGCTTAGTGAGTTGATATTTAGCGCCTCCTCGCAAATAAATATATTCCACAGAGCTATTCGTTAACTGAGCAGGGCCCATTACAGGGGATTGATTTATCCATCGCCAATCAAAGTTATCAATGATACGGTTTTCAGACTGAGTTCCCCATCCAGAACCACTCACTTGCCACTCCACAATCATGGCAAAGCCTTTGGTGTTGTGAGTCGCATAGCTAGGTTTATTATCTCTATACTGCCCTAAGGTTCTAAAAACCTTAAAGGCATAACGATGAGAGGTCGCTAATGGCAAAATCACCGGATAATAGATGTTTTCATTAAGTTTTGATAAATCTAAATCCACCACCACAGATTCCGTTAAATCGGCTTTTACCGTCTCTAATTTGCTGGATAACGCTTGTACTTGAGAGGTTGCGGAGGTGACTTTGCCATCGAGATTAGACACATGCGTATTTAACGCATTGACCACACTACTGTCGGCTTTTCCCTTCAGTGTTGAACTGAGGGCTGAAATATCTTTCGATTGTGCTTGCTGTTTCGAGGTAAGGGTTTCTAATGATTGATTAATCGCAGAAACATTCCCATTCATCCGAGTTTCCAGCGATTGTCTGGCATTTGCTTCCGCTTGGTCACCTGTAACTCGCGCTTGCTTCTCAGCGGAAATGAGTCCTGCGGTGACTTTCGATAAATCATTGCCGGTATAATCACCACGAAGTTGAGTGGCTAAGGATTGCCGTTGTTGCGCTTCAGTTTTATCTGCCTCAATACGCGCTTGTTGCTCTTGTTTAATCGCTGCTGCCTGTGCTTCTGTTGCCGTTGAAACTTGGTTCATCCGCTCAGCCAGCAATTTTTCTGATTCCTCCCGTTTTTTTTCACTTTCTTCAATCGCCGCGCCTTGCCTCATTGACTCTTCTAAAAGCTTGTCATGATTTAGCCTCATTAGCTCATGTAATTCTGTAATGTAGATTTGATCAGCTTTACTGTTAATTTCGCTCAATAAGTCTTGTGCTAATTGATCTCGACCGATTTGCCCCGCTAATTCATCAAGAATAGCGTCTATGTTACCGTCAACTTGTCCTTTAGCTTCTACAAAATGAGATTTACCGTACTCATTGACACTTCGCACATAAAACCAGTAATCCAGACCCGCCCTTAGTTGTTCTTTAGTCCAGAATTTAGCTCTACCTAAAAAGTCAGCTTTTGACTCTATCTCATTGATATTACCTATCTTGTTTTCACCAGAAAACCAGAATTCAAACTCCGTATTTTGAGTGTGTGGCACGACGATATGTGGGATCAGCTTTATTTCAAAAAAGCCAGACTCAACCGTGATTGAACTCGGTGCGCTTGGTGCGCCAATGACCATTTGAACTTTTGTTTCGTTACCAAGCATTCCATTAGCGTCTTTACCTCGCACCCCAACAAGATAATCCCCCGCGTCAAGACCGTTGAAGTAGTATTCTAAATCAGTGGTATTTCCAGTAGATACAACCTTGCTGTTTTTATAAAGAGTGACATTAAATGAAATATTTCTATTAATGGTTGTTGTTACCCACATAGCCCTAGCCTGAACTTGAGGGCTATCATTAACATAAGCGATAGAAAGGCGCTCTATGTTAGGAATACGAACAACATTCTGTGTTGGAGGATTTCCAGTAAAATCAACACCGCTATCAACAATGCTTTCCTTTTGAGGCGCATGCTGAATACAGTTGTATAGATAGTTCCCCTCATTATCTTCCGAAATGGAAATTACCCTAAATAATCTGGTCGTTAACGTGCTCTTTGAAATGGAAAATACACCATACTGCTTCAATCCATGTGGATTTTCACGCAAAGTAACAATATCACCATCGATAGATTGAATTTCTATTTTTACGAACTTACCTGTTGCCCCTAAAAATGAGAAAGTGCCTTTATCATCATATTTCCACTCAATAGGCGCATCGATAATAATAGTACGAGCATTAACTGATAAAACTCGTCCTCCTACCTTCACCCCTGCAAAACTGTCATCTGCAACTTCAATAATATCGCCAGAGATACAGTTGATCCCCTCGCGTCCAGTTGTGAAGGTAACGCTATCTTTCTCCAGCTTTTCTGTTTGTAATATCCATTTACCCACTCTGTGAGCCTGCCCACGACTAGTACAGCCAAAAGCAGTGACTTTCTTGACATTTACACCGCCGAATCGCTGAATAAGGTCATCATCTTGGATAAATTCTCTTTCTTCACTCCATCCATTACTCGGATTTACCCATGACACTTCAATAGCATTGTGTCGTGCTGATTTCGCTGTTGATGTATATTTAAATTTGCCATCAATAACGTTTGAATTTGTATACGTCCATACTGGATCGGATGGTCTGTCTTGAAAGCACGTTAATTGTTGTCCATCCCATAAAGGCATACCGCGAAATACAGACGCCAAGTCATCAAGCACTTCTTTGGCTTTTCGTTGAGAGGTTATATAGGCATTGAAAGTAAAACGCGGCTCTTTGTTGCCAAACCCATCATCAACCAATTCATCACAGTAACGAGCAATGGCATATAGCGCGAATTTATCAACGCCAAACGAACCGATCATCTCTCCTATACCGTATCGTTCATTCGTAACCAAATCGTAAAAAACCCATGCGGGATTATTAGTCCATGCTGGCTTGAAGCGACCACTCCAAATCCCTGTGTAAGTGCGCGTTTCTGGATCATAGTTATCAGGAACTTGGATAATCATCCCTTTTATATGATAGGTGCGATTGGGTGTATCACCGTATTGGGATTTATCAATTTTCATCCCGACAACAGCAGAATTAGGATAAGAAAATTTAGCGTCAGTTATTTCTGTGTAACTCGCCCATACTGTGCCATTCTTCAGCAAATCACTCTTACTGTCTTCAGTTGTACGAGAAACCCTGATTTGAAATGGTTTTTTCTTAGGCGCATCGATGATATATGATTCTAAATATTGACCGCTAATTTTACCGATTATTCTTGCTGTTTCTGCATGTACCCAACCAGAACCCTCATTAACTTCAATAAGCATTTCCACCGTAGCATCGTACTGATTTCCCTTATCATCTTGACTAACAAGAGCAGAGACACCCAAAGTAAATCTAACGCGGTCAGTTTCCTGATCGGAAATAGTGCGCAAGATTGGCGTATTTTTTTTCACCTCAACATTAACGGGTATTTCTTTCTCTACAAAAGGAAAACCATCTAAAGGCGCTTGTGTCGGTGTTCCCGCACGCCATTGAACCTCAACCCCATGAATATTCGGATTGCCATCTTCATCTACAACAGGCGTACCATTCAATAAAAAGCCTGACATACCACCAACAGGGCCTTCTATTGGCCCTTCGGAAACCAAATCAATGACATTAAGAAATTGTTTATTTTTTAAGTTGTCATCAAGCAATCTCGGAGTGCTTCCTCCGCCACCACCTTTCCCCATTAAACAGTCTCCAAACCTTGTGATATTACATTGGAACCTACGACCATCTCGCCATAACAGATAGGAACGGGATAGCCTTGTCCGACTCTATTTGAGAGTGAACTAAAATACTGGTTACTTTCAGAGTTTCGCCCCTCTATGCTCGGTGCCGGAGGTGTTTTGGTTAACATCGTTGCCAATCCCGCCGCGGCCACTCCAACACCAGCAGCAAATAATGCCGTCGATGTCATTGTTGCTAAAAATCCACCCGGTATTAAAAAAGATGCACCAATTAACGCCGCTCCACCAATAATGCCTAGCCAACCACCTGATTTTGCACCACCAATGACAGGAACAATCGTAATAACATCACCTTCACTTAATGGTGTATTTAATCCCGCAGAAATGCTCTCCTTGGTCATATCATTACCTGCGATACGAACACGAAACTGCCCTTGATTAATCTCTTTTTTCAGCCCATCAATTTGATAGCAAAGACAGCGCAAGGCTTCACCAGCATTGCTTACTTCAAGTTCAAACCTGCGTCCAAATCTGCGTAAATAGCCTGCAAACTGTAATTTGACCATTGTTTATGTCTCCAGATGCTGTGAGTGTATTTAAACCAGTAACCACCGTAAGTATCTCGCTTACTCAATCTGTCTGGCCTGTGATGCAATATCTCTTGATTTCCTAAGTACAAAGCGGCATGGCAAGGTTTTGAAGTTCCTAAGCAAATCAATATCATGTCGCCTTCTTGAGCTTCATCAACTTGATAGAAACCCTGTTTAACTGTGTTATCTAAATAGAGATTTTGCTCTGTGTACCACCATTCATCAGGGCGAATAAAATCATCTAACTGAATGCCTGAAAGGTGATAGGCGTCGCATATAATGGAGTAACAATCCTGCTCACCATGCTTAAACTCTCTTCCTATTAGTGGTGCTATTGGTCTGAACTTGTGGATCACACCATCACATACCAACCACCACGGTAGATTTGTTTTCCTTTGCATTGCTCTATCGCCAGAACTCAAGAAAGGTTTTCCGTCAGGATGACTATGAACAATAGCTTTGACGTCTGAATAACACTCTGCCGTCATCCAGTCGTCTGGGCTGATTTCAAAATAGTTTTGTGGTTCTGGGTGTATATTTTTACAAGGGAAATACCTGTCGCCAGAAATTAAACCGCACGACTCCCTCACTCCTTCCGCTTTCGCGTGAGCGATAATGTCTTTTTCAATCATGGATTAACCTAATTTATTTGAACCCAAAAACCCGCCGAATGGCATGACAGATTTAAATCTGAGTTTGCACCCACTGTATTTATGAGAGCATTTATCTTTAAGGGGATCAGTTGTTGGCTGGTCTTTTTCATCTGCAACAGGAGAGCCGTCATACCCACAATCATTGCTTCGGTATCGCCATGAGCAAATATCAGCCTGAATCATCCGTCTAGGTATCAGCGCGTTATCGGTTTCCATTGGAAGCGCTAATATGTAAGTCACAAAATCAGAATCTGAGCTTTCCCGTTGCTCGATAATATACTTCTGAACAACTTCTCTTGTTGGATCTGCTTGTGGGTTTCCGTTGGGAAAATTAACAGCATCAAGATATTGCTCTAAAACCTGCCGGCGAGTAACGATAGCACCTAGGGCGTCATCATAGTCGTTGTTAATGGCTGTCAACATTCCGTCAAAGTTAGCGAATGTCATTTTAGGTCTATCTGACGCCCCCTGCGCAGTTACACTAAATCCTGTAACTTGAACAGGATAAGGCTCATAGCGTAAACCTTGCCAGATGATAGGTTTTAATAACCCATTCATGCCATCATGAAACCGGTAAACATCCCCCCCAAAACGGCTTAAATCGACATCATATAGATCTAACATTGCATTTTGCTGTAAGTCTGCAACGTCTATGCGCATCGCTTGAGGTATCTCTCTCATGCGATAACCTCCTCAAATGTACAGTCTATCTGCCATGATGATTTACGTGGTGTTACCTGCCAGCCTCGGCAAACAAACTTACGCTTAGAATTATCATCACTGGTTAGCCACAAGAATGACTCAACCGCACCACGAGCCTTAAGAAATTCATCAATCTGCTTACCTATGTCAGCATGTTTAATAAATGAAAGTTGATAGGTCTTTAATTGGTTGTTGATCCCGTCTTTAACTCGTTGTTCGTAACCGTTACCAAACTTGGCTACTTTCACTTTAGGCTCATTACCTACCTGATAAGCCGTTTCTGGCCGCCATTTAAACTCTTCCATTGGTTACTCCAATAAAAAAGCCACCTATTTGGGTGGCCGTTACCAACTTCTTGATTTTTCCAAAGCACCACCGCTACGCATTTCGGTGCCAAGTACATCATAAACCGTACCTCTCACCATTTGCTGTATCTGCTGCGCTTCCTTTTGAGTGATACCATTCGGTGCCTGAACTTGGAATGTAAAGTGCATATCCCCCATGCTGACACCGTTACCACCTTTACCCATTTGTCGATTGCTGATAACCCGCCCACTATCGCCTGGTATCATGTATTGATTACCATTCGATGCCTTGAATATCTCTGGCTTGCCACCTTCTCCAACCCGATACATTTTACCTGCACCGACCTGTCCTCCATTTTTACGAGCGCCAGCAAGCGCAATCATGGCCGGTATTGCTGCCGCCATTGCAGCCATTCCCCAAGTTGCAGCAGAACCCATTGTGGCAATACTGGTTGTTGCTGCGGCTGGAGCCATTGCAGTTGCGATTGCACCTCCAGTCGCCGTTGCGTCTGCAACCGCTTGAGCATTTGACGCTTTACGCATAGCATTTTCAGTAATCATATTCTTAACTTGCTGCATACCCATTTGAACCAGAGCACCAACGGCTTGGTCTACAATGGTTAATGCGACATTGCGGAAAGCATCGTTAAGGGATTGAGTGCCTGTTAATAGCCCTGTAATTACGTTAGCGGAACGTTGCCCTAATGCGTCCAACCCATCAGCTAAGAATTGATTAGCTTGACTCTGATTACGCCATATCTCCCATTGAGCATTCATGCGGTCTTGCTCATATTGAGTATTAGCGGCATTCATTAACTCCAAGCTTTGCTGCTCAGTTAAAACCTTTTGGTTTTCATACTCTTTTATGAGTGCAAGTTTACGATCGTGCTCATTCTTTAGTTGCTGAACAGGGTCTACTTGTGCTTTTAAATTATCTTGAGGAGATACAGCGTTATTAGCCCGTATTTCGGCTATTTTGTGCTGATATTCTGCTTCAATTTCAGCTTTACGCCTTGCCGCTTGCTCAGTAAGAGATACATCATCTTTTGTTATCCGCTCTAAATCTGCCAACTGTTTATCGTGAGATTCTTTAGCCTTAGCGACTAAATCAAGCTCAAGTGCGGCTTTCTTATCAGCTAGATTGCGCTCAATGTTGTATTTATCTTCTGCAAGTTTCTCAGCTAGTTTAATCTGTTCAGGAGATGCCTTGTCACCCAACGCCTTAACCGCATCATACTTAGCCATTTCAAGAGAGCCGTCTTTGTAACCTTTGTTTAAAAGCTCAATTTCTTCTCTCTGGCGTTTTAATGCTTCGTATGCTGCATCTGTGGCTTTGGTTGATTCCTTGGTTGTTTTGTTACGCTCAGCGGCTGCATCTTGAGCTTTTTGAGTTGCTATTGCTATTTGCTTTAGTTGATATATTTCCCTTTCGTCTGTTATCCCTTTATCTTCAATGTAAAAATCAACTTGCAATAATCTCTTATCAACTTCACTTTTGGCGTTAGCTAGCTTCATTTCACGCTCTAGTGATTTTCTTAAATCCATCCCCTCCTTAGACCATTCGAAAGATATTTTTTCACCATTAAACTCTTTCTTTTTTTGCAGCGCCCTATCAATAGAAAAACCATAAGAATCCCATCCCTTTGCGCCACTTGGTAGAACAGATATTTCCCTTTTTAGTAAATCAATTCCCTCTTTTAACTCACCATTAAGATCAGCTTGAATAAAAGATATGGTATTTTTTGTGCGACTGTAGTTATTTGACGCCTTTGTTGCGTTGTCAGTTGCAATTGCTAACTTATCTTGAGCATCGGCTAGCTGTTTTGTTATGGATTCATATTTACTTGTTCCAACTTTAGCTAAAGCCAAATCAGCCTCTAATTCTCTTACTTTTTCCGCAGCTTGCTTCATAGCGACAGTGGTGTTTAGAACTTCATTTTTTAACTCAGGGAGCGCTTCTTTTAACTTGGCAGATTCAGCCCTCTTTTGTTCCCTTGTCATGTTTTTCATTTCAGCAGTTAATTGATTTACTCCCTCTGCAAGTTTT
The DNA here is from genome assembly GCF_022369495.1 of Proteus penneri. Classification (NCBI taxonomy): domain Bacteria; kingdom Pseudomonadati; phylum Pseudomonadota; class Gammaproteobacteria; order Enterobacterales; family Morganellaceae; genus Proteus; species Proteus penneri. The sequence continues at coordinate 984,637 of NZ_CP059690.1, read as the reverse complement.
ACTGCTTCTTCTCTTGCTTCTTTTGCCTGCTGGTAGAAATACATGATCGCAGCACCCGCGGCCATTGCTATACCTGCTGGGCCACCAACAAAACCTAGAGCTTTATTAGCTAAACCGATAGATACAGAAGCGGCTCTTGCTGCTGCGGCTGAGTTAGCCATTGCTGCTGTCTGCGCTTGCGTTGCTTGCTTATGATTTATCGCCGCGGTTGTTGCGGCAGATCTAACGGCAATTAAATTTGCCAGCGCGGTTGCTTCTGCGTTTGTTCCTCTTGTGGCCGCAAATTCGGTTTTCGCTTTCTCAACTAACGCTCTGGCTGCTGCTAAATCTAAAGCGGTCTTTCTTGCCGTCATTATTGCATTGTGTTCAGCTACTCTAGCGGCTTGAAGGTTTGCTATCGCTTCTTGCCTTGCTGCAACTGCTGATTGCATTTTAGCTTTGATAGCCAACCCCATTGCGGCAATGTATCTACCGCCAACAACGGAGGCAACTAGACTAACCGCTAAAACCATTTCATCGAGACTCTTACTTGCAGTAATTACAGCATCGCTGAATACGTTAATAGATGCCTTTATTGTTGTATTCTCACCAAGGAACTTAGTTAAGTTATTCCCTGCTTCTTGAAATGCCTGCGACATTGTTCGAGTGGTTTTAGCGAACTCTTTACCAATAGCATCCCCCTGAGACAATAACCCTTTTACAACAACATCAGTGGTCAACTTGCCTTCTGCTGCCATTTTACGAAGCTGACCTATACTTACTCCTAGTGAATCAGCCAATGCAACCATTAAGCGACTACCCTGTTCTGCTACTGAATTAAATTCTTCACCACGGAGAACACCAGAAGCGATACCCTGTGATAACTGAATGATGGCGTTTTCTGCTTCCTGCGCAGTAGCACCAGAGACAATAAATCCCTGATTAATAATCGTTGTTAATTTTGCCAAATCCGCCGCTGATGTATTGTATTCTCTCGTTCCTCGCTCTAATCGTGCATAGAGTGTTGCTGTGGCATCAAGACTAGATCGTGTTGCTTGAGAGATATCAAATACTCGTTGAGTTACATCAATAAGCGACTCGCTAGCACGAACTGAGTTAGATAGCTTATTGTTTAATTCAGTCCATGCCTCAGAATAACTAGCAACCATTGAAGCCGATAAATAACCAGTCAGAGCCGCTGCAACTTTAGATAGAGATTGCATTGAACGTTCAGTATTATTTACTGATTGAGACGTTCGGTTAAAACTACTATCCATACGATTAAGGCGTTGCTCTAGCTGACGTTGAGATGTTAGTAATTGTTGAACATCCATTTGAACTTGATAAACAATTTCGCCTACATTTGCCATTTACCGGCTCCTTAAAATGAAAAACCCCGCCGATTGGCAGGGTTGTGTAATCTTTAAAGTATTTTATTGTGATGATTTTATTGCGTTAGTGGTAGCTTCAATTGTTTTTTGTGATATCTCCAATGCATCATCAGAAAATGTTTGTTGCCCCCATTTAGTTACTTTACCTTCCTGAAAGGTCACAACTAGTCTATCCTGAGATAGCTGTTCGTTATCTACTGGAGTAAATCCATAATAAACTTTCCCCCAATACACCCATCTTTCTCTTTCGGTATTAACTTCTGTTCTTCTAGGATCACCAAGAACCGTTCTTACTTGCTCTTTATCCATCCCCAATGAAAGCATAGATGACTTCTGGTTATAGTCGATTTGCTTTTCTTGAGCACAACCAGAAATAACCAAGGCAGATAAAACCAAAAAAGAAGATAATAATAACCTTTTCACAACACCATCCTCGTTAGTTAATTTGTTATTAGTTTAGCTGCTTATAGTGCAAATTAAAGCAAACAAAAAAGCCTCATTGAGAGGCTTCGGAATATTTTACTTACTAGAAATAAAACCCAAAATAACGAACGCCCATTCATTACCTATCAAAAGTTTTTCCGTTGGTTGATTTTAAGTATGCGTATTCGCTATACGGTAATCTAATAATGATGTCGTCTTTATCAATTGAGTTTCCTAACATTCTCATTCTGCACAACAGACTTACTCCCCCAGTTTTCTGTATGCATAAACTATCTGGACTCTCAAAAAACCTCATATCACCCTTTTTCCAAATAACAACTGTTACACCATCTGGTATCGCACCTATTGGCTGTACTGTAAATATGGTTAATTTATTATAAGCAAAAATAGACAAGGAAATAGCTAGAATGGCAAGTATTACTAGTAGCTTTTTCATTACAAATTTTCTTCCTTTTTATTGTAACTTCCAGTTACAAGCGGATGATATTTCTTTTGCTATCGTATCTATATTTTCCAGATTAAATTCAGCTATTACTTGAGTTTTACCATACGGGCTATATCCAGAAACTAAACTCTTTTTACCTACTAAACTTTTAATTAATGATACAGGTTTTGGTGCAAATAATGATGTACCACCCTCTCCAACTCCCCATGACTGAGTTAAGGGTTTTTCTTTATCTATTCGCAGAGTCACCTTGGAATTATAACCACTACCAATATAGTCTCTCATTGATAAATAAGCCTCAGTCCTATCATTTTGGCAACGTAACACAAGTGATACATCTTGATCTGTTGCAGAAAGAATTGCGTAATAATCTATCTTATCTGTTAATTTATTTTCTTCCTTACTGACCAACCAATCGCCAACCTTTTGATGGTCAGCAGCAAAAACAGAACTAGAAAGTGATATTACAGAAATAAGTAAGATTTTTTTCATTATAAATATTCCTTGCGAGTAATAAATTAATCTTATGTTATGTATTATCTTTACCTTACTAAAGGTAAATTTACTTTTTATACCTATTTCCGTGATCCGTATCCCTAGTTATCACTAGTAGCGTCAATATCATCCTAGAAAATATACAAACAAAAAACCTCAATTAAGAAGCATAGTGAAACTATGGCAATAAAAAACATTTATGAGAGCTTATTGAGATAAATTAACTCTGCCTAATTGGTGTCGAAAAATAAAATAATATATTTTGTTTTTCTGTTAAAATATTAAAATATTACTTACTTTCCGAGATATTTAATGAAAAAATTTTTATTTCTTTTACTGTTTCCTATGCCACTTACTGCTCAAGTTTATCTTTGGGATGGAAATTCTGTGCACGAATATAACCAAGCAAGAGAGCGACTAATTAATGATACTATGCTAGATGCTAACGATATTGTTAAGTCAGGCATGTACTCAGGCTATATAGCAGGAACGCTTGACTTGGGTTCGGGTATTCTTTTCTGCCCTCCACGCAATGTTACGCTAAACCAAGCTATGGACGTTGCGGCTAAACACCTAAAGAATTCACCTGAGGCTCGTGACAAGCAAGCAAGTCATCTGGTAGTAGATTCTTTTATTAACGCATGGCCCTGCCAAAAAAAATAAGTTAATCGGATGAAAATCAGCCATGCTTGAGCAATAAAAAACCCACCGGAGTGGGTTTAAAAGGAATAGGTATATTAAGGTGTAAACAACTTTATAATTAAGTAAACAGCACCTACACACAACATAATTACACCCATATCATTAATCTTTTCGATTCTTTTTTTAGCATTACCTATTTTTATTTTTATGTCTGAATCTATTCTAGATGCGGCATCTCGCACCTCAATACCTTCATCGAACTTAGAATACCTTTTAATTAGGTCATTTAAGCTATTTTTCAATGACTCATAAGAATCAAGCAGTATCTCATTTGAGATATAAGTGACCCTATATATCAAATATAGACCAATGAATATGAGAACTGAGTCGAAAAAACCACCTGATTTCGCCAACCCGCCGACTGCAATCAAAGCACCTGGAATAGCAAATGCTTTATTTTGACTAGATGAAACAAAATCATTAATTTTAGTTGTGTACTCAAGTTGTTTTTGCTCTAACTCTGACAGTATTTTGTTTACTGAAAATCTTTTTGTATATAATTCAAGTAGATTTTGATAACGAACATATATCTTATCCCCTGCTTCTATAACTGAAATTAAATTTTTGTTTTCATTATCTTTTATTAGTTCAAATATCGCAGTTCTCATTATTGACTCACGCTCAGTAGATTGAGCGTCATTTATATCTAAAACTTTAAGAATGTTATCAGCAGAAAGATTTGAGTCAATTTTATAGTTTATTTTTTTTACAAAATCTAAGCTCTCATTTATGGTTACAACCAGCTCTTTTCCGCCATCATCATTTGGCATATATAGAATACACTTATCATTAATAGTATGGTTTGAAACCTTTGTTACTATCGATTTCCATTTTAAAAACAAAGATATTGACAATGTTTCTTTTGACTCTTCTAATGATGATTGATTCCCTTTTAGAACATAAAAAAACTCCGGCACGCTACCTATTGAGCAAGATTTATAAAATAGCTTATCCATAGAAAGGAACAGGATAGATTCATCTGAAAACTCAGTACTAATGACAAATTCATTCTGGCTTTTTTCTGAAATTGAAGTGACACCATACTTATTTAACAAGAGCTCAAAATACTCAACGTTATCAAGAGGAGATTCAAAATTAATTATACAATGCCCCTTAACAACTGATGTAGATGAGCCTTTCATTATTTTTACAAAACTTTCAAACTCATCAACACTGAGCATTTATGCCCCCTTAATAATTTTCTCTATTTCTGTTATACCCGAATCTGTTAAACGAATAATCAAGCGAGAATTGGCTTTATCGTAAATTATTTTTTTATCTGATTTATTGCTGGAGCCGATAGTATTCACACTACAAGTCACTTCATACTCATCATCGTCATCTGAAATTTTTATTTCTCCAAATGGCTTTGATGATGTGTAGTGAGGTTCAAAATACTGATCAATGGTGTACTCGTTTATATCAACATACTGTTCAAATCTACCTGTTACATTCTGCATTTCAGGTATGCACTTCTCTATGATTCTCCCTACATCACTAACGGTCATTTTCTTGTCAAGGCTCTTAGCCTTAACATCAATAAAAGATTTTACTGATTCCCTTACCTTGATCCTTTGCTCTGTTGTGAGTAATAAATTGTTTGAGAATCCATCTACAGCTTTCAATAACTGATCTATACTTCGCTTGTTATCAATTTTAGGGTTACAACCAAGTGCTCTTTTAAAAAATTCACTTTTTGACATGCCCGTAATAAAGTGTAAATAAGGATCGCCATCATTATCTGGGTAACTTGACTTAAACAAAGTTAAATCAATTAATACAGCCTGTCTTAAAGCATCTAAATTTACAGATGGTATTTTTTTAGGCACAAGGTTCTCATTAAAATCAAAAACACCTTTCTTGTTTACCATTATAATCAATAATCTACCATCACTACTATCATCTAAATCAACTTGATAATGGATAAAAACTAAAGCCCCTCCTGAAAGGGTAGATCTATCTTCATAAGCCTCCCTTTTCATCAACTTCATAATCCCTGTAACGAAATCAACAAATGAAAGGTCTTTATCTAAATATCGTGAAAATGTTTTTGGAGTGTTATGAGGCATCGCATCTTCTTTCATAACCCCATGGCTCTTTCTTTTAGCCATGAATCTTTTATCTGCACTGGATATAAACTGAACTACATCATCAGAATCCAAGCCCCATTCCTTACCTACCTCTACATTAATATCCCGCCCCTTATCCCCGGCAACAAAATCAAGAGTAGCTGTAACGGCATGAATAGCTTGATAATTGGACTTATTTTTTTCTTTTAATTTGGGGTCATAACCACAAGCGCAAAGTTCATTAGCATCATGCTGGTTTCCACATAATGGACACTCGATTAAATCATTTCCTTCACCATCAGCAACAACCGTCATTTTTCATTTTCCTAAAAATAAAAATTGCACTGATTTTATGACATAAATAAAATTTATACATCTGTGAATAAAAACACTGGTTTTATAAACACAAGCTATAAAAGTAACCACACAAGAATAACTGTATACAAATACAGTATATCTTGTTTTTTTAGTGGTTCAAGATAAGTCTTGTAAAGATTTTTTAGTTATTCGGATAACTTCGGACAAGGCTGGGATTGGCGCTTTCAGAAAACGAACAAAGAGAACCACATGAGTTTGTGATAAATCTAAATATGCGCTGAATCTAAGTATGGAAAAATAAGTTTTGTTATCATAAGAAAACAATTAAATATCTATCAAGGTGGAAGCATGCTGCAATTTATAACGTTTTCAGAAATGAATGGTACATATGCGTACAGAGTTGAGTTAGAAAAGGTTAGTAATAATTTTAGATGGACGCTTTCTTATGTTCAGCATGGCCAAGCTACAATAATTGGTCAACCTGGCTTAGCTTCATCTTTAAACGTTGCATTTGATGATGCCGTTAAGTCTCTTTTTTCTTTTGTTCAAAATAATAATCAGTCTTCAGCTATTCCTGATAAAATTCAGTATATGGTATCTAAAGGAATGATGGATGAAAACGACATAACATCCGTTCTGTCCGCCAACAACTTCAATCCTAAGGTTATTAGCTGTTACTAACATCACTTTACGCTACCATACCTTACTCTGCTGGCTAATGAAATAATACTTGTCAGTTAAAAACAACAAAGGGCACGGATGCCCTTGTTATCCTCTCTTCCTACTAACCAATCGACGCTTGCCGCTGATCAGTTCATCATTGCGCTTATCATCTTGCTTCATGATGTTGTCGTATTCTTCTTTTGTGAAGCCTTTCTCATCGGGATATTTAGCTTTGAGCATCATCTGAAATTCAGTCATGGTTAATTGTTCAGCCTCCTCTCGATTCATACCAAAATGAGCACGAGCAGAGCTAATGTAATCAATTGCCATAAACTCATCTGAGAATTCGCTTTTGCCTTCGTTACGTTGAAGTTTGCGAATCTTCGCTTTACCGATAATTCCATGAGTGAATAACTCTCTGGCAATGACGATAATGTCAGCGATTGGCATCTTGCCGTTTTTATAGACGATACCGCGTTTACCTGATTTCCATTCGCCAATGATTTCAGAACAATCGTCATCACAGCACGCCTGCATAACCATCATTGCAGACTGTAGAATATTTCGGCCATATGTTGGCTTACTAATGGCTTTTATTAACCACTCAGGAATAACCCTGTAACTCATTACGGCGCGAGTAATTAAATCTTGTACCTCTGTGCCATTTAATTGACCGTATACGTTCACAATCTGTTTAGGCTCACCAATTCTTGTCATATTGATGAACGATGGTCTAAATAAGTAATCCTTTTTATCAGTAGAGATAACCATCTCACCGATGTCTAAAATAGGTGTCATAATCCCTCCTGAATATTATCAAGGGCACTCGAAAGCACCCTTTGTAATATTAAGCAGCGGTAACTGTGACCACGCATTTGGCTGTTTTACTACCATCTTCGGATTTAACAGTAACGTTTGCGGTACCTTCGGCAACACCACGCACAGTGACCACATTCACAAGCTTAGTAACTGTTGCAAAGTTCGTCTTATCACTTACGGCAGTGTAGTTTTTGTTAGTTGCATCGGTTGGTGTAAATTTGACAGTAAATGTTTTGGTTTCACCCACTTTTACAGACAGAGTAGCAGGCTCGACAGCAATGCTTTCAACAACGATTTCTTCTTGTAGCCATTCAACCGTTTCTGCATCAGCAACTTTCAATTCACCTGAGTAAGTAGAGATTTCTTTTGTTGGAAATTCCATTGACCATGATGTGAAGGTCATGTACCCCTGAATAACATCACTACCGTCGCCTTTCATGTCGAGCTGAACCCAATATGAAGGCTGACGACCAGCCTTAATTTCATCAAGAATCTCTTTAGCGATGTCGAAAGCAGAAGTTGAACCTGCAACACCTGCTTTTTTGAGCTCACCTTCGAAACTTATAGTTACGTCAGCGCCAGTGACGATAGATTCTGCTAAGCCTTTTGTATCATCGGCATTGGACGTGACAGTTTCCATACCGAAGTCTGTCGATTTACTTGTTAATGCACCTAGTCGCAAAAATTGAATCTGAGATGGTGATTGATTTGAACAGCCTTTTGCAATGCGCAGAATACCTGCGTTACCCATCACTAGGCCTTTATCATCAGGGCATTGTGCCATGTTATAACCTCTTTATTTGCAAATAAAAAAGGCCGCATAAGCGACCTGTTGAGATGTGTTTAATTTAAGATGTACAGCGGAAAGAAAGTAGGATGATAAACCTACCTTCTGTTGTTTGAATTGGATTAACAAAACCAGATGTATTGATAATGAAACCAATGTGATGGCTTCTAGAGTGACACCTTACATACTCTAGTATTTCGTTAGCTCGCTGAACAATAAACTCAATCCACGCCTTACCAGATATGAGTGAAACGGTAAAAAAATCATCACCACTTAGATCATCAATGCGTCCAGTTCCATTTGATTGCTGAAATACGATGTATGAATCTGAATCATTACCTTCTTTTTCATTCCAAATATAATCCTGCTGAATGAAACCATCTGATAACCCTGATTCAGAAAAATAGTTTTTCAGTCGCTCAAAGGTCGTCATATTTTAAACTCCTCAGCGACAGCCTTATCAATCATTTGTTTCGTTTCCTCAAATCCTTTCAGGAGGAATTCTTTCTTAGCGGTAGGTCTACGGAAACTTTGATTAACATTAGGATCATGAACGAAAACAGCATACGAAGCAGAATAACCAACGCGACCAGTAAATAGTGTGCCTTTTACTTTTACATCTCTAAATTGTGAGTTAATGAGCGTTTTAGTGTCAATGGGTGTGTATATAGCAGCTTGCCTACCACCAATATCTAGCGCTCTATGCATGGCTCGAGCTATCTTTTTTGATGCTATACTTCCAACCAGAGAGTTTAAGTTAGATATCGCATTACCTATTCCTTTTACTTTTGCCCCCATAGTTATACCGCCGTCGTTAATGTGTAATCATCTAGACCACCATTAATATCTCGGTCTCTATCGATAGACTTAATCCTACTAGCACCATGCAAAAATGGATCTCTATCTTCATGTTTGCCAATGGCGATATAGTCTTCTTGAGTTGCTTCGCTATACTCAGTCCAAATAACATTCTTAATGATTATTTCAGTGCCAATGGTTTTTCTACCATCTTTAAAACTACTTCCGTAATCACATCGGATGTGAATTGGCTCTGAAAATATGGGTTTACCGTAACCATCTTTACCTGTAATTTTCCAAATGGTTGCCCACCCCTTGCAAAATCGTCGCAGGATTTTCCCCATATCACCCCCGAACCACATCAAACTGAACAATGCCAACAGGTCGTTCAATAGGTAAGCTATCGGTACATCCAGAGGGGTCCAGAGAAGACAGCGTTTTTAACAATGTTTTTCTACCATCAGCAAAATACTGATATGAAACAGAAGCGCCAGAAGGTGCGTGTTCTGAGGATATTTTTCTAACATCAGCAGATGATAATATGAGGATAACCGAATACAGCTTAATTAAAGTAACAACTGCACCTGAATATCCTGCGTTATCAAGGCAAGTATCAATAGTATCCACAATAGATATAGCAGAGCTTATAACAAGGCTTGTTGCCTCAAACCCCATCACCTCTAATTGCTCATTAACTTGCTCAACCGTAATCACAATAGACATGATCACTCCTAATGGATAAATAAGGGGCTACTGCCCCTCGCATTACCCACCAATACTAGTATTCTTGCCAAATGAAACCATAACGCCAGCGGTATCTTTAATATCAGTAGCAATCTGCTTCCAATTAGCTACCGTTTCAATCTGTGCGTTAGTGGGTGATTTGATACTATCTTTACTCCACTGATAACCACGCAGACCAATAGTAAAGTCATACTCACCTTGCATTAGTGCCTTAATATTTTCTTGGCCTAACACATCCTGAGCCTTCATGATCAATGGCGATGTTTGAATCGCTGCGGCGCCAGTAACCAAACCTAACGAATGCTGTTTGTCTGCATCTGACAAAGCGGGAATATCAGAGATAACAAAACGACGACCAAGATTATCTTGTTTAATGGCGACGTTACCAATTTGGAACAGGTTATTCGCGTTGGTTAGTGTCTCATCCATAAAGTCGTTGAACATTGCTCCATCCATTAACCAAGCGACAATGCGTGAATAAGCATCGCCGAATGGACGAGTGGCTTTATTCAAACCTCTTAATGATGGCGTTTCTCCGCCAACAGTAACTGCCGTTGTATTACCAGAAATAGCTGCTTTCAATGCTGCACCAGCAGTATTAAGGTAATCTTGCAACATGGCTTCTGCTGATTGAGCAGCAACTACCGCGGCCGCTTCTGACACATCTTTACCTAGTCGCTTCATCATCGTTGGGGTAACAGATACAGGACCAATACGACCATCAACCTTAATCATACGGTCAAGGATTTGACCCAATTCTTGCGGCGTTAGATTGCCTGAGCCATAAGCGTTACGTCGCTGAGCCAGCCCGCCAAGTAACTGCCATGATGTTTGCTCAATGTAGTCACCGATATGATCACCATCACCGATAACTAAAGCGCCGCCAGATGCTTCGTTAAACTGACGGACAGCTTGAGCAACTAATTCTGTTGCTGCTAGCGATACTTGTTTTTGAAAAATATGTAAAGACATATAAATTAATCCTCTGGGATATTAGCAATGATTTCACGTGCGCTATCAACTAATGGATTTGCGCTTTTGGGTTTATCACTGCCTCCGGCTGGTGATTTCCCTTTGCCGCCTTCCCCTCCGGTTCCGGTGGCTTTGCTACCGATAATTACCGGAGCAAATAACTGGTTATTACGAAATTCTTTTTCTAAATCATCAATAGTGAATGCTGAAGGATGCCCATTAGCGTCAACTACTCGCGTTTTACCGTCCTCTACTGATAATCGAGATTTAATGTGCGGGATAATTAACGGCGCAGCATCACCAGCAAGCTTTGTAGCCAACGTTTGTGCGACGTTATCAACCAATAGTGTGTGTAGGCTCGCGTCTTTTTCCTGTAGCTGTGCTAATAGCTCACTTTCACGCGCCTTTAACTTTTCAGCCCAACTTTTTTCTAGTGATTCAATATCACCATTTTTACGAGCTTGCTCTTCAGCCGCTTTCTTCGCTGCATCTTCGGCTTGTCGGCGCTTTTCTTGTTCTGCTTTTTTCTCAGAAAGTAATTCATCAACCTTCTTTTGAAGCCCTGACACATCTGGAATTTCTGGCATACCTTCGATTTGAAGTTGGTAATTTCCACCGACTTCTTTATACAAAACCTTTTTATCATCAGTTAATGCATCAAATTCTTCTTTTGTTAATAGGTATTTAAACATCGTAAAACCTCTGGTTTAGATGGTGCAGTCTCTAACTGCGAATAATAAAAAACCCACCGAAGTGGGTCATTTGAGGTCGATACCTGCTTTATTAAAAGCTTCAGGTATGATCCGTTGAAGTTCCTTAAGCGTTATTGGCTTAAAGTATTTATCGAGCTGTAACTTTGCGAATTTATCAGGCGGTAATCCACCATCACGAAACAACTGTGCCCTAGTCTTACCTAATACAATGTCCTGCCTGTTCGCTGGCTGGCGATAAAGCCACTCGTAATAAGACTCTTCACCCCATTCAGAATTACCAACATAATCTGTTGTAATTAAGTTTATGTATTTCTCATCTAAAACTGGAAGTAATCGACTACGGCAATTAGGATGAAGAGGAGGTTTGGGGCCTTCTCCTAGTGGATAGCGATTACCGGATAATGATCTACATACTGATGATGTTTTATTGTCCAGTATTGCGCTGAACTCTTCATACTTAATCAGATCAGGATTCTCTTTGTAGAAATCCATTGCCCCTATACTGTGCGCATGCTGTAAAGAGGTTCTGGATATCATCTGAAAGCCCCTAGCAATCCTACCGACTACCGACGATGCGATGATTAGAGGTTCAACTGACGTCCCGTTAATCGTTGATTGCAGATCAGACACATCACCACCAGATGATAGTGATATCAGTGCCTGATTTTCTACTTGTTGAATGGATGTATCAGCCCAAGATTCAATAAACTTTTCTAGGAATAAAGAACCACTCCACCCCGTCAGGTTCATGGGGATGTTTTGTACATCTTTACGCACTTTCTCATAGTTGGCAGATTTAATACCTTCGAGAAGTGAGTTAAAACCTCGATATTCGGCATCCGCCATAACAATGGCAACACTGATGGCTTCATCAAGCAATTTTTCAGAATGACTAGAGAGAACTGGCTTTAGTGATTTTTTTAATGCAAGCGCGATTGATTTTGCTTTACTTATAGAGGAAATATCACCTGAGAAGGTAGACAGCGCAGATGCCACAGTGGCACGAATATCCAACACTAAATCACGAGTATCTGCTGTTGATGACTTCAACCTTTCCAGCATGACCTGTATCATTAATGCGTTGTCAAGGATGATGCTCGGTTGCATAGTCACACTCCCAACATATTTGCCCCTCTCGTTAATTCCAATTCATCAACAACATCCTCAGCCCTCTCGTCTTGAGAAATGATATTGATACTTTGCAAGTACTTAACAAAATCAATCAATCGCATAGTTCCTGATTGCAACGCAGCCAATAACGCTGTAATCGTTGGTGAATCTAGCTTAGCTATATCATAAACTTTATTCAGTTGTATTGACGCTTCGCCACCACCCGCAAACTGGATACAAAAATCAAGTGCTCGGTTAAATGCTTGCTCAACATTACCCGCACACAATGACAGCACTGAATTATCTGTTTGTGCCTCATCCTGTGCCTGTGTAGCAGTTCTTGCTGACGTTCCTCGTTCAACTAACTTAGCGCCTAGCATTGCCATTTGCTTCTCTCTACGTTCAGCTAGAGTGATTTGAATATTTCTATCTTCGGGCTGTGCAAACTTCATGTCACCACCTTGTGGTAGCAATACCCCTTTACGGGAGCCAACAGTAAATCCATCAGACATATGTTTCTCAACCCAGTCATCTGTAAGACCTGTTAATGCAACCATTGGTTGACCGACAGTATGTGCCGATTCTGCTATATCAGCCTCAGCCTGATAATGTTTGATATTCACGTATGCTATATCAGCAAGAGGTGGAGAATCAGGAGTGTGATCATTATTCATTGAGCCAATCCATGACCATGGCAACTCATTTAATGGACTGCCAATCGCATCACTCAATACAACCCAATCTGTAACCTTTATGTCTCCATCTTCATACCAACGACGAGAATGAGCGACATCATTAATAAGCCTTAATTCAATCCAGTTATTCTGCATTTGCAGTTCAAAATCATCTGTATCTACTGGCTCTTGATATTTGAGGACAACGAGGGATGTTTTCCCATTCGTTACACGCCAGTTGATGATTTCTTTTGCTGTGAACAATCGAACATAAGGGCGTCCCTTATTAGCTTCTGACTGAATCCCTGCTCCGCTAAAATCACTTAATAGACCAGCTCGACCACGCTGTAAGTTTTGCGATAACGCATCCCTTATCATTTGGGTTAGTGGCTGGCCTTGACCGTCTATGTCAGTTTCTAAATACTCGACACTACCGCTAACACTAATCTTTACTGGCTTACTGAAAGCAATACCAAGTAAACCACTAAGTGTCCTACCCGTGGCATTCAGAAAGGATGCTCTAGCTAAATAGCGCTTATAACGCTCATTACCCTTATCATATTCATCTTTGTTATCTGCCGGATGAGGGAGGTATTTCTCTTTCTTGCTTTTAACAACTCGTTCGCCATCAACACAATCGCCAATCATGTCCCATTCAGGCAAAAACTCATTGTAAGCTGGATGCTTATAATCAACGTTTGTATTCATGTTAGTTCCAGTTAAATTCTATTTTCTTAGTCAACCGTTTAGTATTTCTTCGACTCACTGCAAAATATCTAAATCCATCAGCATCATGAGATGTGTAATCATGAAGCGGTTTATCTTTCCAACATCCACGTTTGTCATCCCACTCTTTGCGATACCCCTCAAGATGAGCGATGCCTACACTGCATTTATGTTCATCAAAAACACAGTGGGGGAGAATTTCACGCACAGCCTCAATGCCTTCATCAATGGAAAGTTTCGGCACTACGTCAAATCGAATTGAGTAAATTTGTCCGTCGATTTCGTACCCTTCACGCGCTAATTCACGCCGAGATTTCGCATCAGAACCAAACTCACGGTTATCGATATCATGAGGGCCATTGTGACTTGCATATCTGTAGCCTTTGTCTTTCAGCACTTTCATGTAGTGTCGCAGGCCTTCACCACTATTTGAGTAATGGTCTATGATGTGGAACTCTTCGCCCACTTCACGGATAAACCAGATTGATGTTGAGTCACCCACACCGATATCCCAGTACGTATGAACCGGTAGATGCGAGTTATCAGGAAGTGTGCCAATGCGTTTATTTTCGTACAGGAAGCGGAATTGCTTGGCATAGTAAGCGCCTTCAACAGATTGCTGAAATGCTTCAGACGGTATTGACGGATATTCCCGCTTCATATCGTCGCCGAGTGTTTTCTCTTTGGCGTAATACCATGCTTTCTGACGCTCGTTTAATTGAACGCCATGTTTACTTGATATTTCATCGAAGTAGTCAACTAATCGTTGCGGTAATTGTTCCACAGGATCAATGGAGTATTCAGGATTCTTCCACCATGAGAAGAAAAAGAATTTCCAGTCTAGGTTAGAGAGAGCCTTGCTCTGAATTTGCGCTTTCTCAGCAGACTGACAATAATCGAAGAAATAACCTGCTCGACCTTCTGCTGTACTTTCAATTGTCGTGAAACAATCGCTTGATACCGCCTCAAATGCACCAGTGACAATCTCACGAGCTTTCTCTGGATACTTAGCGCATATCTTGCCGAACTCAGAAACGTGCAAATATCGGAGTGTGCCGCCACGAAATGATGTGCTGATATAAAGTGATCCGCCTTTGCTAAACACCAATTCACCAGACGCATCATTACTCGCTGGATTTGCAGCTTTAATTTCATCAGGTAGCTTTTCGTAGGCATACTTTATCTTTTCTCTGAATAGTCGCTTAGCATCGTTAAGCGTGTGAGCTATCAACGCACATTTCGCCGCCTCAAATAGCGCTGCGTCTAATTGGATGATGCAGACCTCAGTAGTGAAGCCAAGCTGACGTGCTTTAAGGATAATGTTTCGCGTGTGCATTCCTTCGAAGTATTCAAGTTGCTCAGGCGTCATTTTAAATCGAACTGGTTTACCTTCTTTATTGGTTATCCAGTAGAGATGGTTCAATCGCCAGAGCTTATCTCTTAATAATGCAAGATGTTCTGGCTTCATGATTATTCCTTAGATAAGTCGTCCATTAAGTCTGATAATTGGCTAGCTGCCTTATTCGGCTGAACGTCATCAAGCCCGTACGCCTGACGCTCAAGTCCAATTAAGTTTTTAAGTGTTTCACTAAGTGCTTTTGCTGATTTAACGCGCTCGGGTAGGGAGATGATTGAGTGATAAATTTCATTGAGTTTGTCGCGACCATTATCATCAGGACTAAACATCAGGTCGCCCAACTTATTCAGGGCAGGCACATCTGCGCACTCTGCACTCAGTTCGTCAAACAAGATGTTAGCCAGTTCACGCGCCCGGCGTATATCACCCCTGTGTTCCATACGAACATTAGCAATAACCTCAGCCGTAGCCTCAATAAGTACGCGCTCAGATAATGTTGTTTCTGTGCGTACCTGCTTGCGTACTTCTTCTTTGCGTACCAAATCATCAGCACGAGATTTTATCTTTGCGTTAAGATCTCTCGACCAATCATCTTTCTTAGCTCTCTTGCGTATAGCCCCTTCAGATATGCCATGCTGTGAAGCTATTTCTCGGAGTGACATCACGCCAGCTCGGTAAACCGACTCGATGGCCTCCCAGTCTGGTCTTTTAGCCATACATCACCTTTCATAAATTAAATTAATGCTATAGTGGATTTTCGTTCATGAATAGGAGCAATAAATGAAATATTCTCAAGCTGAAAAGCTTCAATTAATGATGCTTTGTGAAATTTACAGGGCCATGAGAATAGAAAATAGTTTTAACCCCGACCTTGTTGAAGAGGCTATTTCCACTGATAACTACTGGGCGTTGTCGTGGGAATACCCGTCTCTAGAAACTGAAGATGAAACCCCATCTAAAGTTAAATTGTTCGTTGATACTGTTGATATGTATGACATGCTCTCATATACATATGAAAGACTTAGTGATGAGGATAAGAAAGATGTCAGCGAGGCAGTGCCTCATTTCTCTCCTGAATACTCTCTAACTTTCCCTGGGTTTGATGGGAATAATGAGTCTGAATACATGCAAATAGGTAGATTGTTAAAAACTATGGGTCGCTTTTCAGGTACAGAACTAACCAAAAATTCCCACTCCCCCTCAGTAGAAACATATAGAAGAATGTTAGATATATTTTTACCTATACGTCATAAGTTTGTATTTAATGAAGGAATCCGCAAGCAAGAGTTAATCGATATACTTTTAGAACGAATTCACCCAAGCAACAGATAGCTATCTGCCCACTCTATGTTGCATGCATCCCCATTAAAAAGCCAGCTCACTCGAACTGGCTTTGTGATTGGTTATTCTGCTACTTCAGCCACTTGCACCTATTTAATATCACTAATCTCATCAGGTGATATGTATACCCATGAACCATCAAGTGATGCGATACCGATTAGCCGTTAGTCATTCAAGGCTCTTTAGTGGTCATCATGCCTTCGTAGGTAGTCCCATCTTTCTTAGTTGCTATTACATGATATTTTTCTGACATATCCCACCCAATAAAAAACCCGCGCTAAGCGGAATGCTGGTATATAGTTATCTAAAATGAAAACAGATAGAGGAGCTCAATAGTGAGAGATAAACATGATAACCAAAATTATATGACGAAATTTCTCAAGATGCAGAGAGATGTATTTGTGCCTTATTTGAGGAAAGTAATTCATCCTACCGAACTAAAGTCGGTATTTTGTATTTACGAAATGATTGAACAAGGTGAAAATATTTACACCTATTTAGTTAACGCTGACACAGTGGTCATATTTGAAATGTCTCGCATAGACCAATCTATAATTCATGACCGAACCATTCCTATCCATGAATATGCGCAAGAATCAAAAGGAAGACAATGGCATAGGTATGTTAGGGAGTTACAGGCATTTGCAGAAAGAGAAGATTCTCAAGTGAAATAAAAAGACCACTAGAGCCTATTTGGTTTTCTGCTTGTTGACTAACTTACCTAACTCGCGTTCAACGATTTCAGCAACTATCCTACCATCATCAACTCTGCCACAATGCAGGTATTCAAGTAATTGCTGTAACTGACAATGAAGAGTGGATAGACAGTCTTTTTCTTTTTTGGTCATATCTTATCCTTAGCGAACTTACTCGCCCATACTTTGGCGATATGCAAGCAATCGTCAAACATTCGCCCTTTCTTACTCGCTTGAGCGATTCGGCGATAATGCTCTACTGCCATGTAGCTTGCTCTCTGGATGACAGATAAAGAAAAGCCTAGCTTCTTTAACTCGGCCTGTATGTTCTTTTCTATGAATTGTTCGTGGTTCATGCAGGTTCTCCTCCATCTGGAAAATCACCCATATCAGGTAAAGTAAGTTGTGATAAATCAATAATGGCTTTCTTTGCTTTGCGTATTTTCTTCAAATGACGCTTGCGCAAATTCATCAGGTCACTGCCTTTCTTGCCAAAATTTTCGAAAGACCAATTATCCACTGCTACTAATCTATTTTGCATTTCGTTAATGGTAAGGCTTTTGAGCTCATCCATATCAAGATTTGCTAGTTCTGCTTGAGGTTTTGACTCCTTCTCTGCTAAGTCTAGTAGCCAGCGTCGAAGTGCTTTAGCAATCTCAGTTTTAGAGAGAATACCGACTAAATGAGCACCTCTAACCGAAAATATCCGCACTCTTTTATTTTGCATCTCATTGTTTTTATTACTAACGGTCAAATTGACCGTCTGAGACATGCCATCGGTAAACTCATCTTTATTTCGATTAAAGATACGAGTTACTGATGACTCATCTTTGTATCCAAGTAATTCTGAAAGTTGCTTGTTGGTAAACCAGATTTTTCCATCCCCCTTATCAAATGGGGTGATTTTATGACCTTTAAAAACTAAGGATTTATTCATAGCGTATTACCTTCATTTGAAATGAACCCTCGTTCACATAGAAAATCAGCCCATCGAAGCTCGCCAGCTATAACTGACTTCCTCAAAGGCTCATCTCAAAGTGATTGGATCCGACGTTTGTGAATTGCTCTGTGAATGAGCGATGAAATGCGTATAAAAAAGCCACCAGCGATTAACTGATGGCTATCCATATGCGCCAATTCATGAATGATGTTTGTAAAATTAAATATATTGATGTCTCTCCATCGTCACGCCCCTTCTTCTACCTACAGCTGACGTTGCTGATAATGACCGAAAAATAACAAAACAGTGGTATTCGTTGTTTTTGACTTCTCTTACACACTCAATGTGAGGAGAACATGTCATCGTTAATGTATGAGAACAGCGACAACGCAACGCATTAAAACATCATAACAAGAGGATTATTTTCTAAAAAATAGCGTTGATTATTAACAGATTGGTTTAGTCGATATTGGTAATCTATTGTTTTCACACATACTAGTGAAAGCCCTGTGGGAGCCCAAACTCACAGGGTTATTTTTATCTTGCGTTTTTTATTTAGGTAAGAAATAGGTTAATCAGAATTATCAATCTGGTATATATACTTACTTAAGCTATACTAACTAAAATCAACCTCGCTATACTCTTACTGATTGGTGTTTAGTTAGTTTGCCCATGCACCCATGCTGGGCTTTTTTTAGTTCACACACTCCACTCTAATGTAATCCTGCAACCCTTTAATCATCTGTTCTGACTCTGCAATTCGCTCTCTGAGTAACCAATAATTTCTGATAGCGGTGTCAGTAGGTCGGGCGGTGGTTGCATAAGCCAAGCGGGTGGAGGGAGTGGTTTTGACTTTGGGACACTCGGCTTTGATGTACACCCGCTCAGGATGACGCTCGCTAATATCACGCAAGCGACTAATTTCATTCTTAGCATTCGCTAGCTCCTGCGTATATTGAATATCCAACTGATTTAATCGCATTATGCGTGCTTGATAGTCAGTATTAATAGACTTCTGTTCTTCGAGAGCAATCGTTAGTTCTTTGTTTGTTTCTACTAATAGATTAATTCTGTTAGCTTGCCAGTTAATCACCCAATAACTACCCACAATGATGCCTACCATCGCAATGACGGCATAGAGTTTCCCGTATTTCATGATTAGTACCGATGATGTGAGAGAGCTATCTGACAGCGCTTTTCTAAACTAACTTGGTCTTTAGTACATGAGTTATCAATCAAGAGATAAATGCCACCAGCGACTGTAATGAGTAATGCAAGGATAAAGCTGATAATGATGATTAAAGGTTTCCATGACATAGTGCTGACTCCGCTTCTCGACGACTGACAAGCCCTCGCCAAACCTTTCCACCCGCATATACCCAACGTTTTATTTCTTCACAGGCACCCGCTCTATCATCCGCATTTAATTTCTTGAGTAATGTTGAGCGAGCAAATGCTGTCATTCCTACATTAAAAGCAAAGGAATATAAAGCGGCTTTGGTGTAGTCATCGAGTGGTACTTTGATTAATGCATCGACTTTCTGTTGTGTCTTAATAAAATCGTTTTGTAATAACGCATCACATTCTTGTTGTGTATATGTCTTACCTTGAATAATGTCTTTGCCTGTATGCCCATAACAAACCGTCAAAACGCCTGCCACATCACGATAAGGTTCATAACGCACACCTTCAAAATGGGCTATCACTACTAATGCGATTGCTGTGGCTCCTGCTGTTGTTAGCGCCGCTATTTTCTGTTTGAGAGACATTAAATATCCTTTGGTGCTTTCACCATTAATTCAGCAAGTCTTTTTAACGTTTCGGTCGGGTTTTGTGGGTCAACATGACGAACAAGCTCTTCAAATAATTGAGTACGTTTTCGCTGTTCTCTTCGAGTCATAAAATAAGTGGCTAAACCTAGAACCATGCTGAACGCCATCCCGATAACAAATCCCCATTCATATAAAGAGAGACTGGCAAAAAAGGCCGTTAGGCCTGCTGTTCCATAGGTTACATTGGTTAATTTATCCATACACATATACACCCCTACGGAGTGCCCATTAATGATTAATATAAAGAGAAATTATTAAGAGATTTTCGAGATGATTTATAAAAATATAGTAATTCTTATTTATTACTGTACATATTTATAAATTTATTCATAAAATAATAAATAATATTTATGAAACGGAGTAATCAAGTGCGATATATTATTTTATTTCTTATTTCTTTATTTTTTATAATTACTTTCATTTTAATAACTAATAATGATAAAAATCAGTCAGTTAAACAAACAACTCAAATCGAGAACGATATAAATAAAAAATCAGAAAAGTGCACATTTTATTCACCAATAAAAACAAAACGACTAGCCTGGATAACACTAACTCATAAATCCCCATGCTCTTAGGTGTAAATAATCATTACCAGTGTTATTATAATGGATAATATGAATAGGCATTTTCAAATTATAATTAAATACCATCAAATTAGATAGTATTTAAATTCAGCTATATACCTTTTGTTAAAATATTATGATCCTGTTACTATCAAATCCATATGATGTTGCAAAATGAATATATTCATTCAACAAATTTGATGGCATGGTCGGTGTACGTGATAATATCCATAAATAATCTTTATCTGGTCCTACAACCAAAGAATATTGATAATTCTTATCCAATTTGATGATATTATATCCACCATAGAATGGACCAAAAAATGATACTTTTAATGCACCTTTATTAGATAAATCAACAAAATAAGCCTTACCGATACTTTCTTTCCAGCGATGTTTATTTTGACTCCAACCTCGATTAATAACCTTAACACCACCATCATCTCGTAATGAATAATTTGCGGTAACTTTCGTTAAGCCTTTTTCAAAACGATTATCTATTCTAGCGACCTCATACCACTGCCCAAGATAACGTGATAGATCAAAATTATTAACAGGCTTAATGTCACTCGGAGGAATAACATTGCATCCAGTAAGAATAAATGAACTTAAAAAAGTGACAAAAGAACGTATCATATTTTCCTCCTATCAATAAGTTTATTATAATCCATAACGTAATCTTAAGGATTGAGGATAAGGATGAAAATATCTCTGTTTACTCAAATAATTATCAGGATGCTCTGATAGATAATGATTAATTAATGTTAAAGGTGCTAATAAAGGCTGTATTCCTTGACGGTATTCTAAAATCAATTGACTTAATGCTTGTCGCTGATTTGATGTTAAATAGCGCTTAAAATACCCCTGCACATGCATAAGAACATTGGTATGATTACGTCGTGTTGCTTGGTGCTGTAATAATGTCATAAATCTATTTCGATATTCATCAAAAAAAGCTTCCAATGAATGCCATTCTTTATTATTAGCAACAAAGCGACCTAACTCTCTATAAAGAGGTTGTGAATGAGCCAATAAGAGCAGTTTATATCTTGTATGGAAATCGATTAAAGACTGACGAGTAAATGCGTTCATTCTCAATTCATTCAACTCATCCAGTGCAAATACACGTATAACAAAATTTTCTCTTATATGAGGATCATTCAATCGTCCATCTTCCTCTATTGGTAACCAAGGCATCATTTTTTTCAGATTTTCTGTAAAAATACCCGTCCCAGCCTTCCTATTACCATTACCAATAGGATCATATACACGAACACGCTCTAATCCACAACTTGGTGATTTTGCACAAACAATATACCCACTAAACTGATTAAATTTCTCTAAATACTCAACAGAATACCGATTCATCTTTTCAGTTAAATCACCTTCACTCCCGTTACTAAATTTTAATGCAATTTCTCCTGAATTTGATTTAACTAATCTTAGTGCGGGCCTTGGTGTAGGTAAACCAATAGCCATCTCAGGACAAGCCGATTGATATTCAAAATAATCAGATAGTTCATCTACGGCAAGATGAAAGCGCTTATGACCACCATCAAACCTAACATTATTCCCTAATAAACAAGTGCTAATCCCTACAATAATTTTTTTACCAACAAAATTATTTTTGTGAATATCTGTAACAGAGTTAAACATTCTTACTACCTCATATGAAACATTCATATAATCTGATTATAGTAGATCATAACTGTATTCATATTAGTAAGATTATGCTTTTTTTACTACTTTTATAATTTTAATTAGGTTTCAATCTTTCAGCACTAGAAATATATAATGCAATAACAAGTAGCAGTATCGTTCCTGAGTAAACAATAAGTAACTGAGGATTTTTATGTTCAACAACAATTAACCTAATTACCGCAGTTATTGCAATATAAATAAAATATTGCAATGGAAAGTGATAATTCGACTGAAAATATTTAATAATTAATGCAATAAATTCAAAATAAAGAAAGTAAATGATAAGTCCATCAACTAATAAATAAATTGAAACTGGATCACTAACTGTAAATAATAAATTAGCAAGGATAATAGTTTCTTTAACTAAAAAAATTATTAAAATAATTGCAAGCAATATCAGGCCAACACTACTAATCCATTGTAAAACTCGACTAATTACTTTTGTTTGATTTAGTCCTGTCATAATAACTCCTAAGAGTTTATGCTCCTAATATCAAGTTTTCTATAGATTAAAATAAAAAATAGATGAGAAGCTTTATATTTAATTGGACCGCCATCAAGGTATCGAACCTCGACTTTTAGTTTAAATAAAACTAAATACTCTCCCAGTTAAGCTAATGGCGGAATGAATTTACCTGAACCAACGAACTATCACAAATGCAACTAAGAGCAATAAAGCAATGATAATTACATTCCGTAAAAAAGCGGGGATTCGGTGTAATAGCGCAGACCAATTCATAGGCATCTCCTTAGGAAATCATTCCTTTAGATACCGCATCTATTTTCGATAAAAACTTGCAAATGCAAGGTTTGCTGTTGATAGCAATGAGGTATGTTTACTTTCCTAAGTTTACCACACACTAATGAATATGTACGTTTTAAAATATAAAGGGATCATATTTAAATTTAAGCAACAAAAAAACCCCGCCAAAGCGAGGTTCTATATATTCAACTATTTAACGCTTAACTCATTTGAGCAGCCATCACAGTCTTACAAAAAATACATTTTGCGCCGTGTGGATTGTTCACTGTAACATCAAATTGTGATGTTCTATATTGTGAACCGCTACAACAAGGGCATTTAAAATAGAGGCGAATAGTAATAGCGCCTTTAGAGAGCCACCACGTTGCCTGCTGCTGGACCTTTCATACCATTTTCAATGGTAAATGAAACTTCTTGGCCTTCCATCAGAGATTTGAAGTCATCACTCTGAATTGCAGAGTAATGTACAAATACATCTTTACTTCCATCTTTAGGAGTGATGAAACCAAAACCTTTATCATCGTTAAACCATTTTACTGAACCAGTCATTGTATTAGACATAGAATTTCCTTTAATTTATTTAATTTGCCATAAGGCATATGAGGGTTTGTTTTTTATTTTTACTTATGGGAATTAATTAGAAGGAATTCGCAATGAAGTGGTATCGAGGATAACGCTAAACGGTGAACAACTTTAAACTGACTAACATAAATAGGCCTGTACTTCCAAACCAGTGATGTCATTAAGCCATAGAAAAATTCAGATAGCAAACTTTATTTTTGCAATAAAAGCACTTGTGTGTGCTATCAAGAATGAAACCCTATTAAAAGGTGCCGACTCACAGCTCTTGTGTGAACGGTATAAGTGGGTATTGATTCTGTGGTCGGCATAGACGGAAAGGCTACAAAGTAACCTTATTTAATTTAGGGTTGAATATCTTAGTGAGAATAATTATCATTACATTTGTATCAAATTGACAGGTTTGATACGAATTAGTACGACATGACTTACATTGCTTCTTGCGTTTATTTTATATGCCGATATGACTCCTAGCGTATCGGCATTTTTTTATTGTGTATTGAAAACAATTAAGGCTACACATCATGCGTAGCCTTAATCTTATTCACGTTATCTAACTCAATTAACTTTTATCTTTATTTTCTATCGCTATTGTTTGTCGTTTTTCTTCTTCAGGTAATTCATACTCAATAGCAATGGTCAGAAGTCCACTTGATAAATCGGCTTTTTCTATTTTAACATTTTTACCGAGGTCAAATTGCAACGTAAATTGCCCTTGAGATATGCCTCGGTGGATCCATTTATCATTGTCTTCTTCTGATTTTTCTTCTTTTTTCCCCTCAATCAATAAACGACTTCCTTTCAATGAAACCGATAAGTCATTTTCTTGATATCCAGGCACACTCACTGTCAGTTCATAGTGGTTATCATCAATCTGTTTCAGGTTATAGGTCTGAATTGGTGATGCAATGGGCTTACTGCCTGTTAACTGACTAAACAGGCGATCTATCTGATCAAAACGATTTGAAAGTAGGTTGTCAGATAATGTTGGGAATAATGAAAAAGGTTTAATGTTAGGCATATAACTCCTCCTTCAGTATTTAGTGAATTATGGGCGGTATCTTATTTGCCCAAAATATAAATATGAACGAGCAAGCATTTTTCAAGCCCTAAATCCTAAATTTTTTATCTTTGACCTACATGGGATTGTAGATAACAAAAAACCCCGCCGAAGCGAGGTTTGAAATACTTACATTTATACTATTATATAAATATTGCATTTAATTTATAGAAAAAAACGGAGTTTTGCAACTTTTTTAATCAGCTTAAAGCGCTAATTTTGAATAGCGAATCTCTATCTAATTGATAGCAACAATCTAATAAACAAATCCAATACAGTTTATAGCTCTTTCGCCAAGCATCAGCACTGACGCCCAACAATTCAGCGAGCTTAACATCCGTATATTTTTTTGCTGTTTGATTAATTTCTGCTTTTACCGCCTGAATGGCTAGTAAGGTAAGAGATTGAAGTCGTTGCTTAACTTTTTTCGTTATCCTTTTTTTACTATTTAATCGCTGAAACTCATGCCAAATATAGGGAACAATGAGTATTTGCTCACGATAATATTGATAATCACCATAGCAATAGAGTAATCATAAGCGCATTTCGTTAGGCAATTGATGAATACCTCTGCGCCATGATGAAGTGCGATAAGTAACTTCATTAATTAATGGTTTTGATTTTCCTTTGGCATGTTTTTGCTTAATTTTGAGTGGATGTGAGGGGAGTCTGTATCGAGACTTTCTTTCACCCGCATAGCGTATTGGGTTTCTTTTAAACCTATCGGTTACAAGTATTGCTTGTTCCTCCATGGCACTTAACGGCCCATTTTCTATAATACAAACATTCATCAACGCTGTACTTACTCGCTCGCGTATCCACTCAATATTCACTATCGCACCTCTTGGATAATTATCTGCCCCCTTTTTCCCCACACTTTTGTTACCCGCCCATCCCATACACGTGAATCATCGTCAAAAATAGCATCAAGTAATGCTTTTTCGAGATTATCTTTATTCGGTTTTTGTTGATGGGGTTTACCGTTCATTTCGGAGCGTTTAGTTTTACTCCAACTCTTCGGCATGGGTAGAATGAATGTAATGTGGTAATGTGATTCAGGTAGGGTGATTTTGTTTAACTTTACTTCGTCCTTAAACGCAAAATACTTTAAAACTGGGGGACGTTTTTTCCATTTATCAGCCTGAGTCATCCTTGGTTTAGGTACTGGTTCGATATTAAAGACCTTCACACGTTCAACTTCCCTTCTTGGATCAATATGGCTTGCGTTCTCAAAACACCTTCTAGGTGACATTGTTTTGCATACTCCATATCCGTAAATCGTGTTCGTCTATCAACTTCATCGTGACATGCACTACAAGCCCAAGCGCCAAATAAGTCATGCGATTTTATTCCGACGCCACAAAGACCTGACATTCTGTAATGGGCTAAAACAACCGTTTCAGAGTTACCATTACAAACTGAAGGTATTCTAATCTGACATTCACGCCCTTTTGCCTCATTGCGTAAATTCATCATGAGCCTCCTGATTACTATTTTTTATCACTCTAAAATAAAAACGATCATGTTATTAACTGAAATAATCATCACTATTTCCTATTCTTCTTGCTTTCTTTTCAAACTCATATATTCAGAGTTACGAGGAATGATGATCGGAATTCCCTTCTCAATGCACCATTGTTCATGTTTCTCCATCATGTAAAGCATCCTTGCTTTATCCATCTTGCTGGTTTTTTCACGCTCACCGTTTTCATTGCGTCCTAGCCAATGTCCAACGAAATATTCATGAGTTTCCTCATTAGTGATGGGCTTTGATAAAACGATTTCACCGACACCATTTTTAATATCGATAACAACGCCACGTGCACGTAACCACTCGCCTGTGGTTTCCATCCACATACGCCATGTTTTATTCATGGGTATGGTTCTTAAATCACGCCACTCGGTGATTTTGATGCGATAGCGTTTACCTGTTGTCACGATTTCGGAGAGCACTTTGAAAATACTGTTGAGATTGGATTTATGGAGACAGATATCATCTGTCACTAAACAACCTCTCCATCATTATTTTTTAAATATACAAACACCTAGTTTCATCTCGGAAATTGCTAAATTAAAATCGTTTACCTCCTTTTTTAACTCTATTTTCTCGCTGATGATCTACTCGATGTTTGTTGTATTCGAGTTTCTCTGTAATAGCGCTTTCGATGTCGTAACCGAACTCTTCCGCATAATCCAAAATACGAATAACAGCATCAGCAAGTTCAACTTCTGCCATTTTTCTATGTGGTAAATGGTAATCCATTAGATCTTTACGCTCCCCCTCCATTGCTTCACTAATTTCAGAATGGATCAAGCAAAGTAAGGTTCCTTTTTCCCTTGGGATATCCCACCATCCAGCCTCAATGTTTTGTTGATGAATTTTTTTCTGTAGTTGTTTTATTGTCATATCTAAAATCCCTCTATCGAATTAAAACGATTTTTCACAATACCTTTTAGGCTCTCGTTTCGGTTGAGCGCGATAAGCAGCCATATATTGATCAACCGATGTAATACTCAATCCTTGTTGGTCAACATACACAGTACCTGTTTTACCGTGTCGATTGAGTCTTAAAATCATCTCGGTCAGTGTTTCATCCGCATTATCGTGGTACACCGCATCACGATAAATGCCTAACCAATAATCACAATCTTGCTCGATTTGTCCTGTATCTCTTGAATCACTTGGTACGGGGCGTTTATCTGCCCTGTTTTCCAATCCCCGATTCAGTTGTACAAGCAACACAACCACCGTATTGAGCTCTTTTGCCAATATCTTTAGCCCCTTAGTGATTTCACCATAGGCAATATCATTACGGTCAGCTTTTCCCGCTTGCATCAGAGTGAGGTAATCGACACCAATAAACCCAATATCACCGACTTTGCGCTTAATTCTCCGACTTTCAGAACGAATGTGTTGTAAGGACATGCCGGGTGTATCATCCACCCAAATATTGGGCTCATCTTTAAGGCGACCGATGGCACTGCAAAGCCTATCCCATTCATACTCCTCTAACTTTTGGTAAAATTTATCTGAATTAATCTGAGTTTGTTGGGCTAGTGTCCGTTCAACAAGCTGTTTATCCGTCATTTCCATGCTGAACAACAATACAGGCTTACCTTGTTGTGAGACATTTTTTGCCATTTCAGTGAGAACGGTTGTTTTCCCCATCTTTGGACGAGCACCAATCACGAACAGAGAACCGATGACAATCTGTTTTGGGCTTAATAGGCGGTCAAAATCTTTAAATCCCGTTTTTAATCCTCGATGTTTCTCTGGGTTATCTTGGCGGTCACAAATATCGGTAAAAACATCATCCAACACATCATCAATTCGGCGTAGCCCTGTTTTTCTCCCCATTTTTCCAAACGACGTGGCTTCATCAAGCAAGCGTTGTGCTTGTTCAATTTTATCCGTAAAACTTAACTCACTTGGCACCATCATGAGTTTTTGAATTTCAACCGTCTTTTCGATAACAAAACGCTGTGCGGAACACTCTCGGATTTTTTTCGCATAAGCCATAATGTTAGCAATACTCGGTGTTTCTCTTGCCATCTCAGCAAGATAGGCAAAACCACCTGATTGATTAATTCGGCCTTTTGACTCCAGACAATCCGTCACCGTCATGATGTCTATTGGCATACGTTGGGTATACATTTCTCGCAGGGTGAGATAAATAATTTGATGGTGTCGGGCATAAAAATCTTCAGGTTTTAGCAGTGAAAAAATTGATTGCGCATTATCACTTTGCGGGTCAAGCAGGAGTCCTCCAATAACATTTTGTTCCGCCATTAAATTATTCGGAACTTGGTTCATCACAGTGCTCCTTCCCTTGTTTTGAGTACCGTTTCAGGTCTGAGTAAATAATCAAAATTCGCTCGCCAACCCCGATTATTTTCGCCGAAATACCAAGCACTCGCCGTTTCCATAAAATAATCAAAATAATTTTTAGCTGATTCGACTGTGGGCTCTTTAAGCTCTTTCAGGAATTTGGATATTGCTCGTTTGCGTTTGTCATTCAGTGATTCGGCATTGGGTAATCTATCCCCTGCTGATTCGTTGAAGGCTTGCATGATTTCCTGATAAGGAATTTTAGCTTGCCGATTAATTGAAATCTGCTTTGCAGGTTTCGAGTCGTCAGACGATAATTTTTTAGAGTTAATTGACTGGTTAAAAGACTGACTGGTTCTGGGTAAAAATTTTTGACTACCCCCTAGTCCAACCGTTTGACTACCGTGGTCAAATTCTTTGACTACCTCTGGTACAGAATTTTGACTAGGTGGTACTGTATTTTGACTACCCTCATCAAGAGATTTAGCCTCCAAATCCAAAATATATAAATTGGAAGTATGCCCCTTATCAGTTTTTCGCGTAACTTTACGAACAAACCCTTTTTTACATAAACTTTTAATGTGGTTTATCGCACTTTGACGGCTAATTTCGCAATGACGTGCAATAGTTTCATAAGAAGGAAAGCACTCGCCTTTATCATTGGCATTATCGGCAAGTTTCAGTAGCACCATTTTTTGTGCTGTACTCCCCACCTGTAATTGCATGGCTTTTGCCATTAGAAGCATACTCATTTTCGCTCTCCTAATAACTTATCCCGATGTGCTTTCCTTAATTTTGCGTCTTTCAATGCTTCCTTTAAACGCTGACAACCCAGTGGGGTTATTTCTTGTAACAACCTATTTTTCATGATGTTTTTATGCTCATCACAGCCATAAATTTCATGATTTATTCTTTGTCTCATGGTATAATTTCTCCATTCTAAAGCTGTATCAAAAAAGGGAAGCTCAAAATCAGCTTCCCTTTAATACTGGTTATTGATACAGTGTATTTGTTAGTTTAAATGGTTAAGTCCATTTGTTGAGAAGCCTCAGTGACCGCTGGGGCTTTTCTTTTTGGTGCTTTGATATGTTCAAGCATCTGAATTAACGCTCTAGCCTCATCACCTTGAATAATTACATCCTGTACTGGTGCATCGAACCCTATCGCATCCAGCAGTCTTGCTGCCTTCTCAATAAAGCCATTCTCTGCTTGCCATCTAGTGATTTGGGATTCATGAACGCCAACAGCCTTAGCAACTTGCTTAGGTGTGGTTAGAATGATCCCTTTTCGGATACGAGCCTCAATTGCACGTACGTTGCGTGAAATTGCATTTTCCATAGTCTATAGTCCTTTTAGATACAGTTAGTCCGTGACTCACGATCCTGTGAGTGTTTTTTGAAGTGCGCTTTTTCAGCGCTATCTGTTAAAGAACGTGATGATGCTTATTTTTTAGTGCTTGGAAATGGCTTTATTTCTATTGCCTTAATACCATTTTCCGTTTGTGATAAGAGAATATTTCTCCCTTCTCTTAGCGCTTTACTGATAGCGCCTTGAGTAACACCTATTGCTTTAGCCGTCTTATCTTGACCGTGCTCCTTGACGTATTCACGTAAAGCTAATTGGTTCATCTTCTTCTCCTTTAAAATGAATCTGTTTAATTATTATATTCGGTAATAAAAAAGTCAATACTAACGGTATTTTTAAAATATAACTTATAGTAATAAAATGCATAAATGAACAAAAAGAAACCGCTATCAGAAGAGCAATTGGCAGATGCCAGAAGGCTCAAATCAATTTATAGCTCTAAACGCAAGGAGCTAGGGATAAATCAAGAAGACATAGCTGAAAAGCTAGGTGTCAATCAAAGTGCTGTCAGTCATTATTTAAATGGAATTAATCCATTAAACCCGAACGCAGTTGCTACATTTGCAAAGATACTGAAGGTTGCTGTTAGTGACATAAGTCCGTCAATATCTAAACAAATAATGTCTCTAGCTCAATCGGTAGACGATGAAATCGAATATATAGGCACAGTACCCTCCGGAATGGTTCAAGTTCGCGGTGAAGCGTTCTTAGGTGTTGATGGTGCTGTGGATATGATTGAAGAACACAACGGATGGTTAAAGATATACAGTGATGACAAGGATGCATACGGCTTGAAAGTTAAAGGTGATAGCATGTGGCCTCGCATTCAATCTGGAGAGTTCGTCGTTGTTGAACCAAATACTAGAGTTAGATCTGGTGATGAAGTATTTGTACGCACTATTGATGGTCACAACATGATTAAAATCTGTAACAAGACAAGAGATGGTGATTATCAATTCACTAGTATTAATAACTCACATAAACCAATAACTCTATCACCAGATCAAGTAGATACAATTCATTATGTCGCAGCAATAGTTAAACCTATCAAGTTTATAGATGTTTGCGAAAAAACAGGTAAAGCACTGTTTTAATGGCCTGACGACACGTTTTAGAGTGTGGGAAATAAAAACGTAATATGATTTAAACACATGGATAACTTTATGCAAAATTTAGATAATGCATTGCAAGGATTTATAACATATAACATTGATGAATTTAAGAAAAAACACTTTCCTGATGCTGACGTGGTGTCTTATTATGGCGGAATAAATTTTTGGTCTAAACATTCATTCCAGCCAACAGTATCTTTTCTTGGTAAAGCAGCCCAAAAAAGGAGAGTAAAAAAACTGGTAATTCTACTTCAGACGACAGGCGGGAGTGTAGAATCAGTTGAAAAACTGGTAGAAATAACAAGATATTTCTACGACGAGGTATATTTTATAGTTCCTGACTTCGCTATGTCCGCTGGAACAATATGGTGTATGTCAGGTGATAAAATCTATATGGACTATGCATCATCACTCGGCCCTATAGACCCACAAGTAGCCAACCCAGAGAACCAATGGGTTCCAGCCCTAGGCTATTTGGACAAAGTCGAAGAGATTATAAAAAAATCTGAGCAAGGAATTGTGACTCAAGCAGAGCTAATGATGCTTAACCGTCTAGATCTCGCAGAACTTCGAAGATATGAGGAAGCAAGAGAATTATCAAAAGAACTCTTGAAAAAATGGCTTGTTGATTATAAATTTAAAGAATGGAATTATAAAGAGAGTTCAGGGGAAGTTGTTAGCTTCCAAGACAAAGTAGATAGAGCGGAAGAAATAGCTATACTACTATCTGATAATAAACGATGGCACTCACATGGTCGATCAATTGGCATTAAAACTATAATTGATACTTTAAAGTTAAAAGTTGAAGATTACTCAGACGATGAGGATTTTTCATCTGGAATTATCAACATTCATAATTTATTGCTTCAATTTGCAATGAAATCAAATCAAGAAATAGTTGTCATAGGGTCAACGCCGTTTTTAGATGAAGAAGAAGCCCAGCAACTGGAGACAGAAAATGAATAATGTTACCAACTCAAAAATCATTACAAATGTCACATCTATAAGAAATAAAGAAATAAATGAAAGACAAGTAAAAATGATTCATGATCTTGACGCCATGGGGTTGTTAGTTACACCTTCTTTCAATCTCAAATGCTCTCCATCTGCATATTTTCAACCTAGAAACAATTAACACTATTAAGAATGACAGAGAGCCCTCCCAGCGAGGGCTTTTTTGTACCCTCTCCCCACCAAAGAAGTGATCTGCATTCCAATCTGAGATTTTTTTGAAAATAAATTCCTTTCAAATTCAATAATATTACCGAAAATACAATTTTACATTACCGATGGTATTGACTTAAATAAATACCGCCTGTAATATTTATCACATCGAAGGCAAGGAGCCATAGATAAACAGGAAGTTTGCTCTTTAACAGATAGCGCTGAAAAAGCGCAAACCAAAGACAGTAAGTTTTGGGATTGGTGAATGCTAAGGCTGATTAGCAGGTTTAAAAGCTAACAGTTTCCGCAAGCGAGCGATACCAGCTAAGTAGTGTTATATGCCTTCGGGTACTGGGTCGTAATAACTGATATTGAGGGAGGTGAAAGCCGTTTACCTCGGCATGGCTTGCAAGTAGGAGATCAGCGCCTACCACCAATCACCAAAGCAAGCTGTAAGGAGATAATTATGTGTAACTTTCACGGCTACAACAACGCTAGATTACGCAGAATGGAACGTAGAAAAGCATTGCAGGAAGCACACGCATTAACTGAAAGATTAAAAGCTGCAATACACGGAGAACCAGAAGAAGAAACAAAGCGCCCTACTTTATCGTTAAAACGTAAACCAATTAGCCGAGTTGAAAAAGCAATTTTAATTCGTAGCACTAAAGTTTATGACTCAGTAGATAACTGTTGCTTACCTAATGTAGCAGTATTTTCAGGAGTTAAAACAAAACAGCCGAGCAGTGAGTTCGGGGTTACGGCGAGATAAAGCCCACGGATGGGCTTGCCATTACATAATGCTTTTAGCTAGATCAGAAAGCAATTTAGTAACAGAACCGGTATTAGAAATCAAAATGTCAATACATTTTCCGATAACACTCTCAACGCCTTTTTCTTTTATATAGTGCATGAGCGTTGTCTTTTCGGCATCAGAAATACTAGCATCACGAATCATAGATTCTAGTTTATTAATAGTGTCTTGATGGATTTTAATAGTCACTGAATTTAGTTCATTGCCAATGGAATCCTCATTTATATAATTAAATCCTTTTGAAGTGAGAGCCATCTTAGGCAGGATATATCCGAATTTACCAGTCCCGCTTAACTGAATTGCACCATCTTTAATTAAACCTTGATCTTGTAAATAATTGATATTATATGCCAGTGTATCCTTACCAATACGTGTCTCTAACTCAGTAAGTTGACTATTGCTTATTGGTTTCATTGGATAATTGCGATTATTTAGTGCTATCAAGATATCACGTTGTATTTCAGATAAAGAAGTCATTCTTATTGCCTCACATTGTAATGGAATAATGATAATACAATAGAGCGTTGCAACATGAGTATTATTGCGATCAATCCAAAATAACTAGCTGTCATTGTTATTGAATGAAGACGCAAAAGCCTTCGATCAGCAGTAACCCACCACTTAATCATTCATATCGCTATTAATAGTGAGGAATACGCACATAAGGAACATAGGAAATGGCAAATGAATTAGTCGTAATTGAACAAGCGACAGCGCTAGATTTATTTACAGCGCCAGAAAAAGTAAATCAGATGCTAGAGCACATTAAATCTCTTGCAGAAGAAGAGCGTAAAGAACTCGATAGTGATTTATCTTTGGCTAAAAACCGAAAGGCTTTTGCATCTCTGGCGTACAAAGTTACTCAAACAAAAACGTATATCGACAAGGAAGGTAAAGCAGTTGTCGATAAGTTAAAAGAGCTACCCAAAAAAGTTGATGCTAGTCGTAAGTTATTTCGTGACGAGCTAGATGCATTAAGCACAGATATTCGCAAGCCACTAACAGAGTGGGAAGCACAAGAAAAAGCTCGCGAAGAAGCCGAAGCGCTTAAGAAGCAAATCGAAGTTGATCATGAAGAGGCTCTGCAAATGAACGAGCTGTTTGATTTACGCAAAGCCGAAGAAGAACGCCAGCGCATTGCTCGTGAAGAAGAAATGAAGCGACAAGCTGCAGAACAGGCAAGGCTTGAAGCTGAGCGCAAAGCACAGCAAGAAATTGAAGCAGCAGCACGGCGAGAACGTGAAGCAAAAGAAGCTGCGGAACGCGCTGAGCGTGAAAAGCAGGAAGCTATTCAACGTGCAGAGCAAGCAGCAAAAGAAGCCAAGGAAAAGGCAGAGCGTGATGCTAGAGAGGCACTGGAGCGAGCAGAGCGCGAGAAGCAATTAGCTATCGAAGCTGAGCGCAAGAAAGCACAGGAAGCAGAACAAGCGCGATTAGCAGAAGAAGAACGTAAGCGTCAGGAAGAAGCTAAACGTCAGGCTGATAAGGAACATCAGAAAACCGTTAACAATAAAGCCATGCAAGATTTAATTGATGCTGGCATTCCAGAAGAGTGCGCCAAGAATTGCATTATCGCTATCGCTAAAAACCTAGTATCAAACGTAAAAATTCACTACTAACCCACCGCACCAACACCAGGTAACCACCTTATCGCTCACCTAGCGAGGTAACAATGAAATCAAAATATTACATCACTATGCGTGATTGCATGGCGGTGCGTATCACTACGCCTCAAGCACGTAAAAATAAACGTACAAGTCCATGGTTATTCAGTTTAGCAGTGGTCATTGTGACAACCGTTGGCGTAATACCAACATTTGTAAGTTGAGGTGATTATGCAAATTTCATACAGCTACTCGAACGGAACTCGGGTAGTAGACGGCAAAACAGTCATGGAATTTGACGACAGTAGCAAGCTCAGTATTGAGACAAGAAGTTTCAGAGAACTGGCTAAGTTAACGGAAATTGACTCAGTTGAGGCAATGGAATATGCACTCGATTGTGACGACGAATCGCTTGAACGGATTATCAATGCGATAGGCAAGGAAGCCTTTATTAACAGGATATTGCGTGTTTCTAAGCTAAGGAGGGTTGCGTGACTAAAGTTCTAGATATGTGTTGTGGTAGTCGTATGTTCTGGTTTGACAAGGAAGATAATCGAGCAATCTACAGTGATATCCGCACAGAGAAACATATTTTATGTGATGGCAGGAAGCTAAATATCACTCCAAACATTATCGCTGATTTTAAAAACCTCCCCTTCTCTGACAGTCAATTTTATCAAGTTATATTCGACCCACCTCACTTAATCAGAGTTGGCCACAACGGATGGATGTTTAAAAAGTACGGGCGATTAAATAAAGAGTCATGGAAAGACGATTTATCAAAAGGATTTGGTGAAGCATTTAGAGTGCTCAAGCCAAACGGAACATTGGCTTTTAAGTGGAATGAAACGCAAATACCTACCAAGCAAGTTTTAGCGCTAACCGACCAAAAACCAACAATAGTACAGCGTGTCGGTAAGAGCGATAAAACGCATTGGGTGCTGTTTATTAAGGAGGAGTTATGAGCAACTCAAAGCAATGGTTAGAAGAATTACGCAGGAAGCGTAAAGAATCGCAGGAACGCGAACGCAATGAATTTATGTATCAAACGGAAGTGTTAGGACGACAAGGATTGTCGATACCGTTAAAGGATTTTGCTGGAGATTTTCAATGAATATTTCTAATTCCTACCCTACCGATAAATACCCTCAATTAACATCTCCATCATTAGCAAAAAACAGAGAGGAAGCTCTGGCTCAAGCTATCGCAATGATTGAGGGTTATTTGCCGAATACGAGCGTAAAGGAGAGAGAAAAGCGACTAGCAATGGAGCTGCTGCACATGAACTTGGACGCATCGAAAAATCACCCACCTCTACCACCTCACATTCAGGCATTACGCGATGCAGGAAGGAATTCTGTATCTAGTCGCAATATTGAAATCGATTACTACGGAAGTGATCGCCGACCTGGTCAGTATTTGGGAGATTAATATGACTGCTGTATACAAAGCGATTAGCAATGTAGCCAAGGAAATGGCTGAAACAGGAATAAAGAAAGGAAGTAAAAACCAACAGCAAGGGTTTATGTTTAGAGGGATTGACGCAGTATATAACGCTCTTGCTCCAGCTTTAGTTAAGCATGGATTGCTTATTCTTCCACGGATCATTGAACGCTCAGTCACGGAAAGACAAACGCAAAGAGGTGGTCACTTATTCTACGTTGTGGTTAAGGCTGAATTCGATTTTGTCGCCACGGAAGATGGCAGTAAACATACGGTAGTGACTTATGGTGAAGCTATGGATAGCGGAGATAAAGCCACAAATAAAGCCATGTCGATTGCATATAAATACGCGGCATTTCAAGCGTTCTGTATTCCAACAGAAGAAACAGCAATTGATGCAGATGCGGAAATTCATAACGTAGCGCCACGGACGGCAGAGCAGGTGTTAGCTGATTACACTAACTTTCTTGGCACGGCAACGAACCAATCACAAATCATGGATGAGTACAAAAAAGCATGGAATGCATTAGCTGGTACTGAATCACAAAAGGAATGTGAACGTGTAACAGGCATTCGGATTAAAGAACTTAAGGAAGCTGCGTAATGGCAAGTAAAGGCGTGAATAAATGTATTCTCATTGGTCACTTGGGGCAGGATCCAGAAATCCGCTATATGCCATCAGGTGGCGCAGTAGCAAATCTCACACTAGCCACATCGGAATCGTGGCGTGATAAACAAACTGGTGAGATGAAGGAGAAAACTGAGTGGCATCGAGTATGTATCTTCGGCAAATTAGCCGAAATTGCAGGTGAACATCTGAGAAAAGGAAGTCAGGTATATATCGAAGGTTCTCTACAAACCAGAAAGTGGCAAGACCAAAGCGGGAAAGACCGATACACAACGGAAGTTGTTGTGAATATCGGCGGTTCTATGCAGGTGTTAGGCGGTAACAGTGGCAATCAGGCAGGAAGACAGAAGCCACAAAACCAAGGATGGGGTCAACCACAGCAACCGCAAGCGACACAAAATGAGCCACCAATGAACTTCGATGATCAAGAAATACCCTTCTGACCCTTCCCTATGTGATTTAACCAAAGGATATAACCATTACTCAGTGCAAGGATGCAAACAGGAGATAGATATGACTATTGAACAATTACAAGAAGAAAATAAGAAGTTGAAAGAAGTGCTTTTTGCTGGCGCTTTCTTAATGGCTAAAGCGGTTCATAAATATGATTTCGGCGTTGGAATGGAAGAGCAAGCCACTGACTTTATGAAGGATGCAGAGGAACTGGTTGGCAGGAAGCTACCAACGTTCGCATGATAATTTAACTTGCAGGGATGCAATGAAGAGGAATGAATGTGAAATTAACAGAGCGTCAAATTAGCACATTAAAAAATGTAGATAATGGATATAGGCAGTTAAGTAATGGGCTGTTAATTTTCTCACTGGAGAATAAAGGACTTATTAAACTTCACCCTAAAGATGGATGGAAATTAACAGAATCAGGCATTGAAGAATTAAATAAGGTGGAGCAATGAAAGTTGAGCAATCACAAATTACTAAGTTAGTAATAACAGGCATAGAGCGTCACGACCCTATTCATTTGTATCTTGAAGACTACGGCGATAATCAAAACAGCCGTGTCACAATTAGCGAAAGCGGTTGTTCATGGTCTTGCTTTTGGGGCTCGATGGGTAGCTCGCTAGTTGAGTTTATTCAGCGTATTAACAATCACTACTGGATAGGTAAGTTAGATTCTAATTTAATCTATGAAATAGATGACGATAACGATGCAAATGATAAATATGCCAAAAAGCAAGTTATCAAACTACGCAAAGATGATGAAATAGATAAACACGAAGCAAGGGAATATTGGGGTTTAATCGAATCATCAGATAATGTTAAAGATGATTGTTGCAATAGTTTTTTAGGCGGTAAGTTGCTTAGCTTGTTTGGTGATGATGCTTGGTATAACGATTGGCCCACTATTCCTAACTCTAAATATCTAAGAATGGAATCACGATTAAACGCTGTTCGTGAGGCATTAAAGCAAATAAAGGTGAGTTAAGGAGGAATTTTGACAGTGGATTAGTCACATGGATGTGAGTATGATTCCAATATTTATAATGGTATCCACGATGATAGAACTATCTTCAAAGCTTAAAAATATTATTTTTTGGGTGTCAACAGCTTCAATATCTTTAATTGTTTTTGGTGTTTTTGTTATTGATATATTTGTCACCGATGCTCATGGAAAAGATAAACTCAGCATTATTTTTTCTTATCTATCAACTATCTTTGCATTCTTATCTTCGCTAGCCTTATTTGCCACCATAGGTGTTTATTTTTGGCAAAAAAAAGACTCAGAAAACTCAGAAAAGAAAAGGCAAAAAGAAATATCCATTAGCTATCTAAATATATTTACTAAATATTCTGATGAGCTAAAAACAATAGTAATTCAATTGGTTAAACTACGTAACTTATTAGCAAAAAACAACGATTCATTTGTAGAATATCTTGGTGGTCATAACATACATGCGTTTATTTTAAAAAATACAAAGGGAAGAGAGTTAGGCAATGCTCGAATGTTTAAATTTGATAACTCATCCTTGTCTTATATATATTCAAACTCAGCATCAGTTAATGTAAATATTTCAGAGAGGTATCAATTTCTATACAAGCACAGCATTCAAATAAATACATATATTGAAAATTTAATTTTAAAAATTCATTATGATAATAGTAAAGAAAATATACTTGATTACTTTAGTGATCTAAGCTTAGATGAATCTATACACACAATAGATTTATGTGTGAAAGGTTTCAAAGATTATTCTCAAAGTTTATAACTTCCCTGCACTAGCAGGGTTTTTTATACCTAAAATTCAGAGTAGCAATTAATGCAAATAATCGGATGTGTATTACTCATGCTAATACAGGGTTCTGCTGTGCCTATTACAGAAGATATATACACGCAATCGGAATGCAATAAACGTGCTGAATATTTAATGTCAGTTAGGAATGTTAATGTTATTTGTGGAGAAATATACAGATGAGACAAATTAAAATAAGTTCTGGCTCGTGGCAAAAAGATTTGGAAATGGTTGTCACTGTTATCGATGAAGATAAATTTAAAAAATCATGTGAACAAATTAATAAATTCTATTCTGGTGATGAATATAGAGCTGATATACACGGTAGCCATGAGAAAGCAGGTTTTGCAATGTTCTGTGCTGAGTGCTTCCAGCAAATAGCATTCAATAACTTCAAGGATGAAGAATGGCTTACCGAGCAATTCGATTGGTCTAAAGATAAAGGAATTGATGGCTATCCTTCTCTAGATGATATGGGTATTCGGATTGATGAAATTGAACCTTGGTTTATTGACTCTGACGATATAGAAATTACAGGATGGTAATCAATGAATAGCTATAATAAGTACACCGACCTTCAAATTAATGAATTAGTTGCGACAAGGTTAAAGAAGAAATGCTTATTAACAGAAGAATCTGTATTAGCTTATATGGATAGCGGCTATCGGACTTTCGATCCATGCAATAACCCTACTGACGCAATGCCGATTATTATTGAGAATAAAATAGGGTTATCACCAATGTACCATTCTAATAAATGGACAGCTGATTGCCTTGATTATGACTTCATCTCAGTAAATAAAAACCCATATCGTGGCGCTATGGAAGTATTCTTAATGATGAAAGAGGCGGAGGACAACAAATGAAACAAGTTCAGGCAATGACGACGTTAGTATTAATTGATGGCGTTACATATCAAATAGCTCTACCTAAGCAATATGTCTCTCTTCAGGCAAAACAGGCGTTAATGTTTGCTCAGGAGTTCGGTGGAATAATTCTTCCTTGCGCGTTTGCTGATATAAAGCCAATGGAAGCAGATGGACTGCCGTTTAATATAGGTGATAGTGGAGCGGAGAATGAAAAAATATGACTTGATATTGTGCGATCCACCTTGGTCTTACAATAACAAAGTTTCAAATGGCGCAGCAGATAATCATTACAACACCACAGATTTATATTCCCTCTCCCGATTAC
Source organism: Proteus penneri (assembly GCF_022369495.1). NCBI lineage: Bacteria > Pseudomonadati > Pseudomonadota > Gammaproteobacteria > Enterobacterales > Morganellaceae > Proteus > Proteus penneri. The sequence continues at coordinate 944,552 of NZ_CP059690.1, read as the reverse complement.
CAATAGAAAAACACTCCTCTAAAAATGCCGTACTATTTATATGGTACACAGGCAACTTTGCACTCGAAGCTATTAAACTAGCCGAAGCATGGGATTTTAAAGTTAAAAACATGTTCGGGTTCGCATGGGTGAAATTAAATAAAAATGCAGAAAATAGAATAAATAAAAAACCACCAGAAGATTCCTTTGACTTTATGGAAATATTAAACAATGAGACGAAGATTAATTGCGGTAATTACACCCGTCAAAATATTGAAATGTGTTTAATAGCCACAAGAGGTAATGGATTACCTCGTAAGTCTGCAAGTGTTAGGCAAGTTATTTATTCATGTCTTGGTGAGCATAGCGAAAAGCCAAAAGAAATACATTATAGGTTAGAAGAATTATACGGAGATGTTCCTCGACTCGAATTATTTGCACGAGAGAAATATGGTGATTGGGATGTATATGGCAACCAAGTAGAAGGAAGCATTAAATTAATATAGATGAATTATGACATTTACTGAACTTGCAGAGCTAATAGCATTATGTGTACTTATTTATTTAATTGAAACAGGACAAGCGTAATTATGGATATTATTGACTCAGCAAATGAAATAAACGAATTACATATTCAAACATCATTATCAAATCGTAAACCAGCAATTAAATCTCATAACGGAATGTGTATTTGGTGTCACGAAGAAACGGTTGCACCTAATAGTGCATATTGCAGTAAAGATTGTGGTGATGATCATGAGCAATATAAACGGAAGAATGGATAGTATTACGAAATTACAAAAGGAATAGAAAGATGGAATATAAACTATTACGCTTGGATGAAGTTTTAGATAGAACAGGATATAGCAAGTCATGGACTTACAAATTAATAGATAAAGGAGAGTTTCCAAAGCAGGTAAAAATAGGATCTCGCTCAGTTCGTTTTATTGAAAGTGAAGTAGATGAATGGATAGAGCAACGAATCAATAATGCTCGTTGCCCTGATAATACCATCAATTGAGTTTTATTTCTTTTTACTTCTCAGCTCGTCTATATAATCAGCATACCACTGCATCATTTCCCTTCTCCCCTCAAAATACAGTGCATGGTTATAAGTACCACGGATAGAGTTTTTATCAACATGAGCAAGTTGTAACTCTATCCACGCTGTATTAAATCCTTTCTCATGCAATATTGTACTCATGGTGTGTCTAAAGCCGTGACCAGTAGCCCTTCCTCTATAACCCATTCTGCCAATCATTGTATTTATCGCCATTTCAGACAGATGTTTCTTATGATTCGTTCGGCTAGGGAAAATATACTGATAATCGCCACTTATTGGCTGTATTTGACGCAGTAAAGAAATCACCTGATCTGACATTGGCACCACATGCACTCTACCCATCTTCATGATTCTTTCTGGCAGTTTCCATGTTCTGCTTTCAAAGTCGATAAATGACCATTCTGATTTTCTTAGCTCCCCTGGTCTTAAACCGGTGAGCATTAAGATGTTTAATGCAGTTCTTACGATCTGACTTCCTTGATACTTGTCTACCGAAGATAAAAACTCAGGCAATTCATCAGCTAATAAGTACGGATAGTTTTCTCGTTGATGTGGAATAAACGCACTAGCTAAATCTGGGGCGGGATTATATTCAGCTCGTCCAGTTATGATGGCATATTTCCAAACCTCACCACAGCGCTGACGAACTTTTTTTAATTTCTCTGTAACGCCACGCTTTTCCATTATCGAAAGCACCTCAAGCAATTCGAGAGGTTTAATCTCTGCTATTGGGCGATCTCCAATATATGGGAAAACATCATTTTCAAATGCTTCCATCATGTCATTGCGGTAACCTTCAGACCATCGGTCTTTTCTTCCCTCATACCACTCTAGAGCAATGCTTTTAAACGTATTGCTTCCATCAAACTTTGAATCCCTTTTCTTATCCTTCTTTATCTTGTTAGGATCAACACCATCAGATAACTGCCGTTTTGCGTCATCCCTTTTCTTTCTGGCTTCCGCGAGAGTTATCGTTGGGTAGACACCGATAGCTAAAACTTTTTCTTTGCCATCTATACGGTATTTTAATCTCCAATATTTACTTCCTGATTTTGTAACTAATAGATATAAACCTCCTCCATCGAATAGTTTGTAGTCCTTTTCTTTTGGCTTACTGCTATCAACTTGCTTAACTGTTAGTTTCATATTGGGGGTATTAAATATTAAGGGGGTATAATGTCCCCCCATTTGTACCCCAAAAAAATGGAGCTTTCAAGAGACATAAAGAGACTTCAAGAGACAATAATTTGATTGGATTGCTTGATTTTACTGGGATTAGGAGACTTCAGGAGACACTAGGAGATGTTGAGATGGCGGAGGAGGAGAGATTCGAACTCTCGGATGGTTTCCCATCGGCGGTTTTCAAGACCGCTGCCTTCAGCCGCTCGGCCACCCCTCCGCAATGGGGAGCAATATAAACACCTAAGCTTATGTTGTAAAGCCCTTATTGTACTGTTTGCCGTAAAATTAAACGCATTACAAGTCAATGGCTTAATTTATCAACGATTTATGGGTTCTACTTGGGTATTTCCCTTATTTTTGATAAATTAGCAATATTATTTTTGATTGGTTGCTACGCACATGTTTGTATTTAACGGAAAAGAAATCGAGACAGATAGTCATGGTTATTTAAAAAATAGCAATGAATGGAATGAAGATATGGTTCCAATATTAGCTGAATTAGAAGAAATTGAGCTAACAGAACAGCACTGGGAAATTATCCGTTTTGTTCGACAGTTTTATTTGGAATTTAATACCTCCCCCGCTATTCGTATGTTAGTAAAAGCGCTTGCACAAAAATATGGCGATGAAAAAGGAAATAGCCGTTATCTTTATCGTTTGTTTCCTAAAGGCCCTGCAAAACAAGCTACAAAACTCGCTGGTTTACCAAAACCCGTTAAATGTATTTAATATTATCTTTAGATAAAAGATAATTAAAAATCATTAAAACAATATTACTCATAATGGTGGATTGAAAAATCTGCCATCTGTTCATATTCACAAGGTGTCGCTGACCAAAATGTAATATTAGCACTTCTTGGTCCACCAGCTTCTAACCAATCTTCAAATTCTTTTAATGCATTCTCTTTCGCGAAAGCCTTTACTCCCACGCTACCGTCATCACGATTCCAAACATACCCTGTTATTGGTTGTTTTTTCATCCATTGATAAGTAAAAAAACGGAATCCAACGCCCTGCACACGCCCTTGAATAATATATTCTCTACCCATTTTCATATGCTCTCCTGATAGTGTTGTTAAAATAAAAATTCTACTCAGGTTATTGTCTTTTCTTTATACAATAGATAATCTGATTTTGTGAGGTTCTTTATTCATAATGAAAGCAAAGGATTATATTTTTTTCAAATCCTTGAAATTTCACTTTGTACCCTCATATATATAACCAATAAGCAAGGCTATATGGAGGTGATACTATGATGACCGCCAGCAAATTTGGGATAGGACAGCAAGTTAGACATAAATTACTCGGCTACTTAGGCGTTGTTGTCGATGTGGATGCTGAATATTCCCTTGATCAGCCTAATGAGGATGATATTGCATCTAATGTGACCTTGCGAGCAGCACCTTGGTACCATGTTGTGATGGAAGATGATGAAGGACAGCCCGTTCATACTTATCTTGCTGAAGCACAGATAACTTATGAAGTTTCAGATGAACACTTAGATAATGACTCATTGGATGAGCTATCGCAGTCAATTCGTAGCCAATTACAGGCTCCACGATTACGAAATTAACCGAATAATCTAAATAAGCTGTGAGCTGAATAAATATGATAATCGCCGAATTTGTTTTCGGCGATTTTATTTTAGTTCATTACCAAGGAAGTCCATGTGCTTCAATTTCTTTTTTAGGACAGCGATCCATAACAACTCGTAATCCTGCTTTTTCTGCTAACTCTTTGGCATCTTCATTGATAACACCAATCTGCAACCATAATACTTTGGCATTAATTGCAATTGCTTCTTGTGCAATTTCTAATGCAACGTCAGATTGACGAAAAACATCCACCATATCAACAGCAATAGGAATATCTTTTAATGAGGCATAGCATTTCTGCCCTAATAAGGTTTGCCCTGACATGCTTGGATTGACAGGAATAACATCATAGCCTTGTTCTAATAGGAATTTCATGACTTTATAGCTTGGGCGATCTTCTTTGCTACTCGCTCCAACAAGTGCAATTGTTTTGACACTTCTTAAAATGTCATAAATGTCTGAGTCCACCATTTATATACTCCGTTCATCATGAAGATTGAAAATATTATGATACATCATAGTATCTTGATCCGTTCATAGCTTGTAAGATAAAAAAAAGGTATTTTGACAGCTGAAACAATAACTATATTTATTTTTAAAGGTATCAAATGGAACAAATTGACCGCACGCTCTTAAAAGAAAAAAATATCGCGCTTGTTGCCCATGATCACTGCAAAAGCTCATTACTTGAATGGGTTCAAAATAATCGTGAACAACTGTCTCTACATAAGTTATTTGCAACAGGAACCACAGGAAATTTAATTAACCAGCACACAGGCCTAAGTGTTACTCAAATGCTAAGTGGCCCAATGGGCGGTGACCAACAAATAGGTGCAATGATCGCTGAAAAAAAAATCGACATTATGATTTTCTTTTGGGACCCATTGAACGCCGTTCCCCACGACCCAGATGTTAAAGCCCTTCTACGCTTAGCAACAGTATGGAATATTCCGGTTGCCACCAATCGTGCAACCGCGAACTTTTTAATTTCATCGCCTCTGTTTTCACAAGAATCAACAATTAAAATTCCTGATTACGAAGGTTATTTAAAAGAAAGACTAAAATAATTTTAAGGTTTTCGCTGTATAGGAACACCTTGAGATTTTAGCTCTAAAACAAAACAAGATGGCTGTTGTTTATTAAATAATAGCCATACTTGTGTTTTTGCTCTTGTTAATGCGACATACATTAAACGTCGTTCTTCCGCATTAGGATAATCTTCAACTTTTGGTAATAACGCTAATTCAATAATTGATTCCCTTGCAGGTGCAGGGAAACCATCTTTACCCTCTTGTAAACCTAAAATAATAACGTAATCAGCTTGTTGCCCCTTCGATGCATGAAAAGTCATAAATTCTAAATTTAATTTAGGCCAACGTGTCTTAGCTTTTTTTAATAATTCTGGTTTTAAATAGTGATAACGAGCGAGTAAAAGAATAGTTTCATTTTCTTCTACATAACCACTCATTTTATTTAGTAAATTTTCAAGTTGATCGTCAGATAACAGTACAACAGACTTTTTATTACCTTTCACTAGACTATTTAACGGTTTAGATAATTGAACTGGATTCTGTTGAATAAACGTATTGGCAACATTTCCTATCGTGTCATTAAAACGATAAGTCGTATCTAATGCGCATTCAGCACCTTCACCAAAAGCGTGATGGAAAGAAGTCGTTAATAATAATTCCGCACCACTAAAACGATAAATGGCTTGCCAATCATCTCCTACTGCAAATAGAGATGTTTGTTTATTTTGCTGTTTTAATGCGGTTAATAATGAAGCTCTTAATGGTGAAATATCTTGGAACTCATCAACAAGAATATGTTTCCATGGGCTAATGAAACGCCCTTTTTCAATAAGGTTAATAGCTTGATGCAATAAGCCTGAAAAATCGATCGCATCTTCTTCTTTTAATGCGGTTTTCCAAGCTTTTAATAATGGCGATAATAATTTTAAATACTTTTTAAAAGATTCGGTATATTCGGGATCCACACTTTCAATCAGAGATTTTTGGCTACCACCTTGCATCCTTAATAGACCAACCCAACGCTCTAATCTTACAGCAACTTGGTTTTCTAATTTTTTATCATGCCAAAACTCACCATCAGGGATATCCCATTCAAACTCTTGAGATAACCACTCTCGCCATCCTTTTGCTTGTGCTTTTTTCTGCTGACACTGAGCTCTCCATTCACCTAATAATAGAGTTCTTCTTTTTTCACTATTTATTTCAAGCTCACTAATTTTGGGGTGCTTTTTTGTCGCTTGTTGAATAATGGATAATGCCAGTGCATGAAACGTTTTTGCCATAATATCGCTATTTAAACGACTAGAAAGCCTTTCATTCATTTCTTGTGCGGCTTTACGCCCAAAAGCAAGTAATAAAATTTGATCAGGTTGTGCCAATTGGCGACGTAATAGCCACCCCGCTCTGGCAACTAATACCGATGTTTTACCACTTCCTGCACCAGCGAGAACAAGAATATTTTCTTCTCCATTAATTACGGCACGACACTGTGATTCATTTAATGGCGATGATTCAATCGTATTAAAAAATTCCGCATGCTCATTTAATATTTGGGTTACCCAAACAGAATTTTCTTTATTAATAAGTGCTTCACCTTGCTTTAGCCACTCTAAACATTGCTGATAAAGAGTATGACAATTGTCAAATTGAATAAGGCGTTCAAGAGGGAGGGGAATAGCAGAAAAGCTATCTTTTATAGATTGTTGAATTTCGCTAAGTTTAGACTGTTTTATCCATCTATTTGATTGGGTTATTTCATTAATATTATGGAGTTGCTTCTCAAGTACTTGAGCGCTTATTTCGCTCATTTCTTTACTCCAATTTTGCCATGATTGATAAAGATAACGATAAAACTGTTGAGTTTCTTCCCAATCCGTTCCATGTAATCGAACAACTTTATCTTCAGACAATAAAAATTCTAACTCCCCCCACACAATCCCTTTTTTACAGAAAATATTAATCAGTTCGTTAAAAGGAATTAAATACTGATGTTTTTCACCACTGACTTCAATGCCTGCATTTAACAATTTGACTCTATTATATGGATGTTGTGCTAAACGTTGTCCCATCGGGGTGGATTTCAGTTCCATACGTAATTCCTGCAATAAATAACAAATAGTCTGTCGTTAAGCTCTTTTTAATCGGTGATAAACCCTATATTCTAAGAGGTAATTATCTTCATCTTGTTTATTTAAGGGCTTTTTGTGTTCACTTTGCTAAATGGCGCCCGCCGATTTATCTATAATAGCCACTTTTTATATTATATTCGCATAATAATCGCGCTTACAGGAACGACTTTGTTTCCTTGGATTTTAGGGCAAGAGCCTAAATATACAATTCCTCTAACTTTAGGCGTGGTTGCGGCTGCATTAACTGACTTAGATGATAGGCTTGTTGGTCGTTTAAAAAACCTAGTTATCACTTTATGCTGTTTTCTTCTTGCTTCAGCATCTATAGGATTACTTTATCCATATCCTATTTTATTCTTTTGTGGTTTAGCTATTTCTACTTGGGGATTTATTTTATTGGGTGCTTTAGGGCAACGGTACGCAACTATTGCTTTTGGTGCTTTATTAATCGCGATTTATACTATGCTCGGTATGCCTATTTTCCCAGAATGGTATGAACAACCCGTTTTATTATTATTAGGCGCTATTTGGTATAACTCTTTAACATTAATTGGTCACTTATTATTCCCAATTCGCCCAGTTCAGGACAATCTAACTCGCTGTTACCAACAACTCGCAACTTACCTCGAAGCTAAAGCGACATTATTTGATCCAGATATCGAAGATGACTATCAACACTCGCTTTATAATTTAGCAATGGCAAATAGCCAATTAATTGACACGATGAACCAAACTAAAGTTACATTATTAAGTCGATTAAAAGGTGATAGAGGCCAACGTAGTAGTCGTTTCACACTTCATTACTATTTCGTTGCTCAAGATATTCATGAGCGAGCAAGTTCGTCACATGCTCAATACCAGCTATTAAGTAATGAATTACGGCATAGCGATGTGTTATTTCGGTTTCAACGTTTACTTTCTATGCAGGCTCGAGCTTGTGAACAAGTTGCACAATCTATTCTTTGGCATAAAAAATATCAGCATAATCCTTCATTAGAACGTGCTATAAATTATCTAGAGAATGCATTAAATCATTTAAAAAAAACGACCTCAGAACCACAATTAATAACACCTTTAAATAATTTACTGCAAAACCTTCAAGGCATTGATGCGCTTTTACGAAGTATTAGTACAGAGCAATACCAAATATCCCATGACCAAAAAGAAGAAACACAACTTTCTGATGATGGTTTAACAGGATGGCGCGATATTGCACTAAGAATAAAAGAGCACCTCACGCCAAAATCGGCGCTTTTTAGACATGCAGTTAGGATGTCACTGGTGTTATGTATTGGCTATGCCATTATTCAATTTTTCCAATTGGATAGAGGTTATTGGATATTATTAACTAGCCTCTTTGTTTGCCAACCCAACTATAATGCCACTCGCCGACGTCTTACTTTACGTGTGAGTGGTACTATTATTGGTATTTTAATTGGCTTCCCTATTTTATATTTTGTGCCTTCGATTGAAGGACAACTCGTTTTAATTGTAATAACTGGTACGCTCTTTTTTGCATTTAGAACCATACAATACGCACATGCCACACTATTTATTACTTTATTGGTTTTATTAAGTTTCAATTTGCTTGGTGAAGGTTATGATGTTGCTCTTCCTCGTATTATCGATACCTTAATTGGCTGCGCCATAGCTTGGTTTGCTGTCAGCTTTATTTGGCCTGACTGGAAATTCCGTCAGCTACCAGTTGTCATTCAAAAAACAATGACAAATAACTGTTATTATCTTGATGCCATACTTATTCAGTATTACCAAGGGAAAGATAATAGCTTAAGTTATCGAATTGCTCGTCGAAATGCTCATAGTAGTGATGGTGAATTAGCCTCCCTGATCTCAAATATGTCATCAGAGCCCAAAAGTTATCAAGCATCCCAAGAAGTGGCTTTTCAGTTACTTTGTTTAAATCATACTTTACTCAGTTATATTTCTGCTCTTGGCGTTCATCGTTCAAAAATAGAAGACGAGAATGTGCTCACGTTACTTAATGATACAGTGTGTTATATCGATTCTGCTTTACGTCGCAAAACGCCACCAGTCAAAGAATTTAAGCAATCTCATGTAGAATTAATTGAAAGGATCAATCTATTACCTAATGCCGATAATCCTCGCATTCAATTAGTACTTACTCAAATCCGATTACTATTGGACTTACTGCCACAAATTATTAACTGCATCCAAATTATTGAGCAAAGCGAATCAAAAAACATGCCTCAATCTTAGTCTCTTATTGACGTTATTTTCTCTAATTTCTATAAGTATATTAGAGAAAATAACGGTCATTGCTTTTTATTTTATTGGAAAGATAATTCGTTGTACCAATCTAATAACTCCATTTTAAGTTGACTAGGTAATACAGAACGATGGCATCCAACGATAGCTCCTGCCAATGAAAGTAAAAGTTCACTATTTTTCAAATTGTGGCCATGCATTAATTTTAGATAACACGCTTTAGCTCCGATTAAACGCAGTTCTTCAACTTGATTAATACCAATTTGATTCAATCTTTTTTCTAATATCACACCTAGATTAGGTAAGTCTTTTATTCTACAAGGCTTCTTTCGTTGTCCTAAATATTCTTGGATGCTGTAGTGATATGTCATATCAATATATTGATCTAATTTTTGCTGATTATTCCATAGCGAATCCGTTATATGGTAATAACGCAATATGATAGGAATTCCTTTTTTCAAATAGGTATAGGAACTCATTTTCGTTGCCTTAAAGAGAGTTTCTAAAAACCCACTTCCTTTTAAATAAAACTCATTGTTAGATGTGATAGCAAACATAACATCATCAATCATTAAGCTAACACCACCAAATTGAGACTTTGTTGTTAACTCTCCATATTGTGCAATACGCGATAACAAATGAGCCTTCCTTTGCTCAGGTAAAAATAACATTGAAACTCCAAAACAAACTTTAAGATTAAATTTTATCTTTGAATTCAAAAACATGCATAATACATCACAAGAAAGACAATAAAGAAATTCCCTTTTATTGCCAATAGTTAACAACTTAAAAATAGAAATTTACATGAAATTTGAGAGGAACTTTCAAAAAATGAGCTTGATTTAAGCGAAATATAGATATACTGTATATTCATACAGTGCATATGGAACGAGGTAAATATGAAACTCTCAACATCATCTCCGACAAGACAGAACGCCATTCTCCAAGAGATCTCAAATGAGGTATTACCTCTATCTATCCCTTCAACAGTGGCGACTTACGATAGTAATAATAAACAAGGTATGGTGAGTGAACTTCTCTACCAAAATCCGCTCGTCATTAATCACATCCTTTTGCCATTACTGAAACAGTATAGCTATGAATCACGTTGGTTATTGTGGCTAAACCCACAACAAAAGCTAAATCGTACTTGGTTAAAAAATGCCGGATTACCACTTAACAAAATAATTCAATTAAATCATATAAATATGATAACTACGGTTGATTTAATGGAAAAAGCGTTGGCAAGTGGTAATTACAGTGTCGTACTCGGTTGGTTACCAGAAATATCGTCAGAAGAGATGAAACGATTAGAATCTGCTGCAAGTAAAGGAAAAACCCTCGGGTTTATTATGCGACAACAAATTAATACAAATATCCATTTAGAAAATAGCAATACCTCTAAACGACATTTGAATTCAGTAAAAATTCATTCAATTCACTACCATTAGTGAAATTTAAGAGTTTTCCTAATACTCAAAACGCCCTTGTATCATTTAAGATAAGTCAAATGTAATTATAACCTAAATCATATAGTTACAATAAATTTAACAAAAATACAGAATCTTTCTCATTGTGAGATAAAGCAGATCTTTTTAAAATTTTAAGTCGAATTTTAAAGGATTACTTGTAACTTTTTAAGTTCATTGTAGACTTTATGTCGTTAAGGTTATGCTTTAAATCCCATTTTTTGGGATCATCATTTGATGAAAGTATTGGATTCCTAACAATAATTTAACCAAGGGCAAATAATAAGGCTTAAAGCCAAATGCCTAACTTGGATGATAACGAGGCGTAAAATGAAAAAGACAGCTATCGCATTAGCAGTGGCAGTGGCAGCTTTCGCAACTGCAGCGCAAGCAGCTCCAAAAGACAATACCTGGTATACTGGTGGTAAATTAGGTTGGTCTCAATACCAAGGTACTAGCAACCAATGGGGTGATGTATCTATCGGTAACGGTAATACTCATAAAGACCAATTAGGTGCTGGTGCATTTGCTGGTTATCAATACAACCAATACTTAGGTTTTGAGCTGGGTTATGACTGGTTAGGTCGTATGACTTACAAAGGTTCATACAACAACGGTGCTTTCAAAGCTCAAGGTATCCAGTTAACTACTAAATTAAGCTATCCAGTAATGGAAGACCTAGACGTTTATACTCGTTTAGGTGGTATGGTATGGCGTGCAGATTCTTCTGCAACCGTTAATGCAACTTCAGCAGCTCCAACTCAAAGACGTTTTTCTGAAAATGACACTGGCGTTTCTCCAGTATTCGCATTAGGTACTGAATACGCGATCACTCCAAACATCGCTACCCGTGTTGAATATCAGTGGATCAACAACATCGGTGATAAAGGTACTCTGAATGCACGTCCAGACAACGGCATGCTGAGTGTTGGTGTTGCTTACCGTTTCAACCAAGAAACTCCAGCACCAGTTGTAGCTCCAGCACCAGTTGTAGCTCCAGCTCCAGTTGTTGAGAACAAAACCTTTACTCTGCGTTCAGACGTTCTGTTCAACTTCAACAAATCTACTCTGAAAGCTGAAGGTCAAGAAGCTCTGAATGGTCTGTACAATGAACTGGCTAACATCGACCCAACTCAAGGTCGTGTAGTAGTTATCGGTTACACTGACCGTATCGGTTCACAAAACTACAACCTGCCTCTGTCAGAAAAACGTGCTCAATCTGTAGTTGATTACCTGGTATCTAAAGGTATCCCTGCAAACAGCATCTCTGCAGAAGGTCGTGGTAAAGAAAATCCAGTTACTGGCAACACATGTGACAACGTTAAAGCTCGTTCAGCTCTGATCGATTGCTTAGCGCCAGACCGTCGTGTTGAAATTGAAATCCAAGGTACAACTGAAGTTGTTGTTCAACCTGGTCAATAATTCAGATAGTAGAATAATCTACTATTGATGAATTCAAAACCCTGCCACTGGCAGGGTTTTTCTTTTATGATGATAAAATTAGGTAAAAATATAAAGGTAAGAACATTTTCGAAAAGCTAATAACAATAAACTGCCAAAACCTGTAAAGTAAGACAAAATTGATGTAACTTATTTTTCTTTATCACGTACTAATAACTCAATAAGCTCATCTTTTAAATTATGCACTTTTAATGCATATTGCTCTTTTCTCTCAGCATCTTCAATTAATTGCACTATTGTTTCTGATAATGTTATTCCTCTTCGTTGTGACAATGCAGATAAGCGTTGCCAAACTTTAAACGTTAAATCGATTGATTTTTTGCGCGTGTGTTGATGCTCAGCATTAAAATAACGTTTTCTACGAGCTCGAATAGTTTGCTTCATCCGATTAGATAAGTCAGGATTCATATGCAAATCTATCCACTCTAAAACTTTTAATGGTTGCGATTCAAGAAGCAACAATTGCTCGACAACTTCATCCGCAGCACTTTTTTCTATATAACGGGTAATTAATTCACCTTCACGGTGTTTTTTTACTAGATAGGCCCATTTCCAACCACATTCTAGGTTCTCTAATTGTTGATATTTCATATAGCCCCCGTGACAGCGTAACTATATAGTAGCATATCAACAATTTTACAAAAATACTTCCACTGAACCGAAATTTTTTGCCTATTTTATAGGCAAAGTTATTTTAGATAATCTTTCTTATCAATTAATAACAGGCCTTGATAAGGGATAGTTTTCTGAGCACGTTATGATAGAATCGAGCGTCGCTATCATAAAACCGTAATGACCAATTTTATAAACTCGTCATTATAAGGTCGTAGCGATACATATTCCCTGCCTATGCAGTTGATGACAGTTAAAGAACCGTCTTATTGCAGGATAGATATCAAATTATACGATATCTAATTATCTCTTTTCACTAATCAATAATAAAAACGGTAACCTTGAAAAACAACGAATTAGAATGGCAGGCGTTACGTCCTGATTACGCCTCCTACCAAACTTTCTTTCAGACAGCATCTCAATTACCTGCATCTCTACTTCGTGAGGTTCAACCTCGCCTGTATGAAAGCTTGCAATGGTTAAACAATGCGGATTCAGGGCAATTTATGCTGTTAAAAGCGGATGATTCAACTGCTTACTTTGATATGCTGACAGACACATTAACGCAATCAGGGATCAAAACTGATCCTGTTGTTGGCAGTTATCAAGCAGAAACCAATAAAATCTATTGGCAAGAAAATGTACAAGGTGCATTTTCATCATCAGAATCTATTACTTGTTGCCAATGGATAGAGCCAGAACAACTTTTTGGTTCATTCTATTGCCACAAAGATGAAGTCACCCTCAGCCCCGGCTTATTGCATAAAATAAATGGTGGCATCTTAGTCCTCTCTATAAAATCTTTACTTGCACAACCACTCATGTGGTTCCGCCTTAAAAAAATGGTTGAAGAACAGCGTTTTGAATGGCTTGTCTGGAATGACAATCAATCCCTGCCTTTACCTATTGAGAGTATGCCACTCAATCTTCGTGTTATTTTAGTAGGTGATAGACTTAGTCTTGAAGAGCTTGAATTTATGGAGCCGGAACTAAGCAGCACTGCTTTATATGGTGAATATGAATACGACATGTATTTAGATAACGAAACCACGCTTTCTCAATGGTGTGGTTTTGTAAACTCATTGTGCCAAAAATATCGCCTCCCTTCTTTATCTGCGGATGCTTGGGAAGTCTTATTAACACAAGCAGCAAGACAACATGAAGATCAGCTAATTCTAAGCCTAGATTTAGAATGGATCTTACGCCAGCTTCGTTATGCAATACGTTTTAATCATGATGCTTCTCTAAATGCTGATGCATTGAAAAAAGCAGAAGAAAATCGCCTATGGCGACACAGTTATTTGTTAGAACGTAGTCGTGATGAGATTTTACAAGACCAAGTTATGATACAAACAGAAGGTGAAGCTATTGGTCAAATAAATGGACTTTCTGTCTTAGATTACCCTGGATACCCTGATTTAATCGGAGAACCGACTCGCATCACCTGCGTTGCACATATAGGTGATGGTGAGTTTACGGATGTTGAGCGAAAAGCTGAGCTTGGCGGAAATATTCATGCAAAAGGCATGATGATTATGCAAGCTTACTTAAACTCAGAACTACGTTTAGACCAACCACAGCCATTTAGCACTTCGATTGTTTTTGAACAATCATATGGAGAGGTTGATGGTGATAGCGCCTCTTTGGCTGAATTATGTGCTTTTATTAGTACTCTGGCACAACAACCTATTGATCAGCAAATTGCTGTTACAGGTGCTGTTGATCAATTTGGTCAAGTCCAACCGATTGGTGGCGTAAACCAAAAAATCGAAGGCTTCTTTGATATCTGCCAACAAAGAGGGTTAACCGGTGCACAAGGTGTAATTATTCCTCTCGCCAATATTCGCCATCTTGTACTCAACGAAAATGTGCAACAAGCGGTAAAAGAAGAAAAATTTCATATTTGGCCTGTTACTCATGTAGCAGAAGCAATAACGTTACTGACTCGTCAGCCATATTATGAAGAGCAATGTGAAGCAGAACAATCAGACTCACACTTGTTAGCTGTTATTCATGATCGTATAACACTTGCAAATAATCAAGATAGACCTAAATTACCTTGGTTCTTACGTCTATTCAGATAATTCTGTTTCAAGTGATCGGAGTTGTTCAGCGTACAAGTGTAAGCTATTCTGTTCTCTTACACTTGATAAAGGCTATATAGACAATGGTTGATAAACGCGAATCTTATTCTAAAGAAGACCTCATTGCTTCCGGCCGTGGTGAATTGTTTGGCCAAGATGGCCCACCACTGCCATCTGGTAATATGCTAATGATGGATCGCATCATTAAAATGACAGAAGATGGCGGCTCCCATAATAAAGGCTTTATCGAAGCAGAATTCGATATCAAGCCAGATTTATGGTTCTTTGATTGTCACTTCGTCAATGATCCTGTTATGCCAGGTTGCTTAGGCCTAGATGCCATGTGGCAACTTGTCGGCTTCTATCTTGGCTGGCTTGGTGGCGAAGGTAAAGGCCGTGCGCTTGGTGTTGGTGAAGTAAAATTCACTGGACAAATATTACCAACAGCAAAAAAAGTTACCTATAAAATTGATTTCAAACGTGTTATCAATCGTAAACTGATTATGGGTATTGCCGATGGTGAAGTGTATGTTGATGGTAAGCTGATTTATGAAGCAAAAGACTTAAAAGTTGGCTTATTTAAAGATACAACTGCATTCTAAGATAGATAACCATCCGAATCTATTATAGAAATAATGACAATATAACGTAAAAAGGCTTACAAAAATGTAAGCCTTTTTTATATCCAAATTAATTGTTTGTTATTTATATTCAAATTGTCCTATGTTCAATATGTACATAGGAATATATATAAATAACCCTCGTTTTGATTGTCGGCAAAATCTTAGTGATAATATTTAATACAGCTAAAAATAAGCTATTATCTATTTCACTACGACGGGTTATTTATTTTACCAGACTTGGGCGATCTTCCATGGCCTGTCGCCAACCTCCAAGCCAATGTGAACGCGCATCAATGGCGAAATAAGGGCAAAGTTCTTTTGAACGACCTTGCATACCAGCTTGATAACCTTTCGATAATGCTCTTGCTAAACGATCTCGTTTCTGTCTTTTCATATCTAGACAACCCTCACGTTCTAAGTTTAAGCGGAAAGATAATGATTGTTTTTCAACAACCACTATAAGTTGATACGCTTTATTGAGCATTTAAGCAAGTAAAGAAGTTAATACAAATGTCATATTTGTGATATTGAGCTGACTACAAACTTAATAATCAATGTTATTATTTATTTTATTTAATGCTTTATTGAAGAGTTTATCAATTATTTTAAAAATCACACCAAGACAAAAATTAACATATTGATATTTAATAAAAATAATAATTAAAAGTGACTTTGGTTATTTTTACCTTATATAACCAATAAATTAAATAAGATAAATTGATATTTACGTTTAAATTTATGTCAATATAAGACTTGGTTGATAAGTATTAATTTTTGCTCTGTTGCTATTTTTTTCGTAGAAAATTCTTTTTAATTACCTTGTTTTATTAAGGAATTAGCTCTCATTGAAAGCAAAATAAGCTATTAATACCTCTTACATACTTCTATTAATTCAAACTCTTCAAATACCAACTCCATATCTTCTGAAAAAAAACCTTCTCGATTAAAGAACGCTTTATGTCCTTCTTGCCAATATGCCAAGCTTAAATCTCCTTCACCTTCTCTCTTAGCTAGCTCTTCTGTAACTTCATTAAATCGTATTAACTGCAAAGAACGTGTACGAATAACACAAACAGGCTCATTTTGGCTATTTAAAATAATACTAAAACCGCCAATAACAGGAATAGCACTGTCACTAAAAAAACCACTTAATGAACTACATGTTGCCGTTTTTTTTCCTTCTACCACCAGCATAGCAAGTTCATCTGCCAACTTTGGGTTATCACCAAATGACCAACTGATTGCAGTAGGATATTTCTTTTTCAGAGTTTCTAACATATTGTTTCCTTTGTTATTTTTAAATAAACAAAACCCAACATCCTGCTTAAATACAATTTAAGTGAATATTGGGTGTGAAAAAATGTAGTACTAATTCGTTAATATTGAGCTTGAATTGCTTTCGCTATATCAGAAATAACTTGCTCCCATCCCTGCCCTAATGTACGCACTAAAGCAGGGTAACCATCTTCAGTTTGTGGTAGAACTAAAGAGAATGGCTGATTAATCACTTTATTATTTTCAGTATAAATCCAATCACCTGAAATAATTACCTGTCCATCATAACGGCCTTGAAAATAATTAACTGTGACCGTTAATTTCGCCAAGTTATCTTCAACAGGTTGATTTGCAACAACAGTACCTGGCAATGCTTTAGTTAAACCTGAAATAAGGTTCTGCTGTAATTGCTGATCAAGTGGATTAATCCATAGATGCTGATTTGCCACGGTATAGTTAATATCCGTCGTTTGATAAACAATACCTGCATTTACTAACATACTAGACAAACGGATCGGCTGAACCCAGATTTGAGGCTTTTTCGCTGACTGTGTTGTCGTGACTTGTGCTGATACCCCTGTTTGGTAAATATCAGGTAACTGATAATAGGTTTTCTCAGGTTGGCTTGAACATGCCGTTAGCATCAAAACAAATATCCCAATAATGTATCTCATTATTTTTCAGCCCTCTTTGGTTCTGGATCTTTACCTTCCTTCGCCTCAAAAATTAATGCATTACTTTTATTGTTCAATGTTTTCAATAAAGGCTGCATCTCTCTTAGCACTTGATCAAGCTGTTGCATATTATCAATCATTTTTCCATACGCAGGAGAGCCCGGTTGGAAGCCTTGCATACTACGATTGATCTCTTTCAATGATTGCTGAATATCACTAGGAAGATTTCTAAATTCATCACTGCCAATCATCGCATTCAATGACTTCAGTGTTTCTTTCGCTTCACTGACCGCTTTTTGGCTTTCAGATAATGTTGCAGTCATTTCTTTAAGCATTGGCTCAACAGGAAGATTGTTGATCTTATCCAGTGATGTCATCACTTTTTGCTGAATTTGCGCTAAACCTGAGCTAACTGTTGGAATTTGTTGGATACCAGCAACTTCTTGAGGCCCTTTCCATTTAGCTTCATCAGGGTAGAAATCAAGATCAATATAAAGTGCCCCAGTTAAAAGGTTACCTGATTTCAATGATGCTCTTAATCCATTATTAGAAGCAAAAGTAATTTCTTTAACGAAGTCGAAACTCTCACCGACATCATTAGCAAAACGTTCTGGTTCAACATGAATAAGAACAGGAATGCGAAAATCTTTATCCAATGATTGTTGCATACCTTTAGTGTAATAAGGCACTTGTACAACCGTTCCCATGCGAATTCCGCGGAATTCCACAGGGGCACCTGCTTGCAATCCTCTTACAGAATCAGAGAAGAACATAATGTAGCTACGATAGTCGGTATATAACGAGTTTTGAATACTCTTTTCATTATCGTAGAGCTTGAATTCTGTTTTAGGTTCAATAGGATCACCTGGAACCCATCCCGCAGGAACATCAAAACTAACTCCACCACTAAAGAGTGTAGAAAGTGATGCCATTTCAACACGTACACCCGATGAAGACATATCAAAAGCGATACCTGAATCTTTCCAGAATCGAACATTTGATGTCACCATTTTGTCATAAGGCGCTTTGATAAAGAGTTGGTAATGCATGTCTCGGCTCTCAATGTTGAATTCGCTGGTTTCAACAGAGCCGACTTGGTAACCTCTAAATAAAACAGGATCACCCGCATTTAATTGGCCTGCCCCTTCACTTACTAAATTGATACGAATACCTTTTGCATCTGGTGAAGCTAACGGTGGCGAGTCGAGAAGATTAAACTCATTTTCTTCTTTACCTTTTAACCCCGGTTGCAGTTCTATGTAAGCCCCAGAAAGCAAGGTGCCTAGCCCCGTTACCCCCTCTTTACCGACTTGAGGTCTTACAACCCAAAATGCAGTATCTGCGCGTAACAACTCTTTCATTTCTTTATCAAGGCGAGCCGTAATAATAACGCGACTAAAATTACTATCGAGTGAGACACTTTCAACTAAACCGATATCCACACTGCGACTTTTAATTTTGGTTTTACCCGCTTCAATGCCATCTGCATTATAGGTAATTAATGTAACTTCTGGACCCTGATGGCTGAAATGATAATAAAGTATCCACGCACCAATCAGTAAGGTGACAAGTGGTATGATCCAAACCGGAGACCAGCTTTTTAGTTTGTTAATTTTTGCTTCAGTTAAAGCAGTTTCATTCTTTTCAGTCACCCTTAGGCTCCTTAATCGTGGGTTTATCATCATCGGTTGTACACTTATCCCACGTCAACCGAGGATCAAACATCATTGCAGAGAACATAGTTAATACTACAACCAATGCAAATAGCACCACACCAAAATCAGGATAGATGCTCATCAGACGTCCCATTCTGACTAATGAAGCTAAAACAGCAATTACGAAGACGTCAATCATCGACCAACGCCCTACATATTCAACAACTTCGTAGAGAAAATGCATTCTAGCGGGATCTCTTTTTCCATTAGATTTATGTGCATCCCAACACAACCAAGCAATTGCTACCATTTTTAAACTTGGTACCATAATACTGGCAATAAATATCACCATCGCAACAGGATAAGAGCCATCTTCCCAAAGCAAAATTACCCCAGCCATAATTGTGGAATAGATATCATTACCTAATGATTCAGTCACCATGATTGGTAATAAATTAGCGGGGATATAAAGAATAAGTGACGTAATCAACAAAGAAACCGTCCATTGTAAACTTTTAGGTCTCCTTGCATGTCCTTTCACTTCACAACGACTACATTCGTATTGATCTACGGGTAAGATTGCCGTACATGAGCGACATAATCTAACCCCTTGCTTTAATCCCGATTGACCTGATTCAATATCAGGGTAATTTGGGCGAGGTTCTAATTTTTCCCATAAAGTGTGTCTATCAAGGCACTGGAATGCTCGAATTTGAAATAAGCAATAAAGCACATAAGGAAGGAAACTAAGCCCTAGTCCAATATCACCATAAGCCATTAATTTTACGAAACTGACTAAAATTCCCGCCAGAAAAATTTCTGCCATACACCACGATTTTAATTGGAATAAAATACGTGATAGCCAAATTTGTAGCTTTCTGGGCAATTGAATTGGCGTACAAAGCAGTAAAATTGCCACCATACAAAAAGCTGGCACAATTTGGACAAACAGTAAGAAAAATGCGCCTAATTCGACGTAATTTTCACTAAACATAACCGTTGGAATTTGCATCAATGTGATGTTGTTGGTGATACCAGCCACTTCCATACTCACGAAAGTGAACTGACTTGCCATTAGCAACATAAATAATGCGCTGATTGCTAGAGCAACAGGTTGATAAAAAGGCTGACGCCAACGTGCAATTAATACAGTATGACAACGAGGGCATGTTGCTTTTGTTCCTTGTACTAATTGAGGAACACTGACCACCAGATCGCACTGAGGACATAATATTTGCTCATGTTTATGTTCATGACGATGTTGTTGACCTGAGCACACAGCGACACCTCTTATTTAGAATAATCAATAAAAGAATATTTAATCCAGAAAGTAAAACGGGGCGCGATGCCCCGTTTTCGGTTGGCTATTCGCCATTTTGCATCAATTCTAGCTCTTGCCATCGGTCAAAAGCAGTTTCAAGCTCTTGTTCTTTATCTGCAAGTGCTTTTAAGACTTTTTCTGTCTCTTCATGAGGACGAGCAAAGAAATCCGCCCCACTCACTTCTTCTTGTAATGCACTTAATTGCGTTTCTAAGCTTTCTAATTTAGCAGGTAGTTGCTCAAGCTCGCGCGCCAAATGATAACTTAACTTGTTAGTACGCGTGTTCTTTTTAGAGCTATCTTTCACTTTTGCTTCTTTTTCAGCTTTTTCTGGTACGTTGCGTGATTTTCTTGTTTCACTTTTTAATGAAACCGACTGTGCTCGTTGTTGCTGAGCATCGTAATATCCACCAACGTAGCTGTTAATGACACCATCACCTTCAAAAATCCAACACTCAGTAACACTATTATCAACAAACTCACGGTCATGGCTAACCAATAAAACGGTGCCTTGGTAAGCATCAACCAATTCTTCTAATAACTCCAATGTTTCAACATCGAGGTCATTGGTTGGTTCATCAAGAATAAGCAAGTTACTTGGTTTTAAAAATAAGCGTGCCAATAGTAGACGGTTTCTCTCCCCTCCTGAGAGGGCACGAACAGGCGTCATCGCACGTTTAGGAGGAAATAAAAAGTCTTGCAAATAACCAAGTACATGGCGAGGACGACCATTTACCATTACCTCTTGCTTACCTTCAGCAAGGTTATCCATTACTGTTTTATCAGGATCAAGTGTTGCACGGTGCTGATCAAAGTAAGCGACTTCAAGTTTAGTACCACAGTGCACTCGGCCGCTGTCAGCTTTTAAATCACCTAACATCAGTTTTAATAATGTCGTTTTACCGCAACCATTTGGTCCCACCAGCGCAATTTTATCACCACGTTGTACTTTGGCAGAAAAATCACGAACTAACTTACGAGTTCCAATGCTATAATTAACATCTTCTAACTCGAATACGATTTTACCAGAACGAGTTGCTTCTTCGACTTGCATACGTGCACTGCCTAACACTTCACGGCGTTCACTACGTTCAACACGCAATGCTTTTAGAGCACGTACACGACCTTCGTTACGAGTACGTCGTGCTTTAATACCTTGGCGTATCCACGCTTCTTCTTGCGCTAATTTGCGATCAAACTCTGCATTTTGTTGCTCTTCAACGCGTAATGCTTCTTCTTTGCTTTCAAGATACTTATCGTAATTTCCCGGCCATGAAGAAAGTTTGCCTCGATCAAGATCGATAATACGCGTTGCCATATTTCGAATAAATGAACGGTCATGGGAAATAAACACGATACTTCCTTGGAAATCTTTTAAGAATTTCTCAAGCCAAAGGATCGTTTCAATATCAAGGTGGTTTGTTGGTTCATCTAAAAACAGCACTCTTGGTGCGCTAACTAATGCACGCCCTAATGCTGCTTTTCTTAACCAACCCCCCGATAAAGAAGAAAGCTCAGCTTCACCATCTAAACCGAGTTTTTCTAACACTTCTGCAATTCGGCTATCAAGTAACCACAAGTTACGGCTATCGAGTACTTCTTGCAGCTCTGCCATTTTATTGAGATTTTTATCAGAAGGATCTGTTTCAATCAATTTAGAAATATGATGATAATCCGTTAGATATTTAGCATCTTCTTCAACACCTTCAGCAACAAAATCAAAGATAGTACCTTCAATATCTCTTGGCGGATCTTGCTGTAAGCGAGCAGTCACAAGATCTTGTTCATAAACAACTTGACCATCATCTAAAGGTTGCTCTTTAGATAACACTCTTAATAGCGTTGATTTTCCTGCACCATTGCGCCCAACTAAACAAACACGTTCATTTTCTTCAATAAATAAATCGGTGCTATCTAATAGAGGAGCATCACTGAAAGATAAATAAGCCCCAGTCAAACTAATTAACGGCATTGTAAATTATTCCTCACCAGCATGAGTTAACAGCCAGCAGTTGTGGATTTGGCGGTTACGCGCAAAGTCTTGTGATAATGTTTTCTGTGTTATCTCTTTTGCACGCAAGCCAATTTTTGCTAACTCTTCATGTTCCATTTTGAATCCACGTTTATTATTTGAGAACATAATTGTTCCACCTTTTCTCAACAACCGTTTTAGATGTTTCATTAGTTCAATGTGATCACGCTGCACATCAAAGGTATTTTCCATACGCTTTGAGTTAGAAAACGTAGGTGGATCGATAAAAATCACATCAAATTGTTCATTGCTTTGCATTAACCATTGTAAACAATCAGCCTGCATTAAACGATGTTGTCTACCTGATAGGCCATTCGCTTGGAAGTTTTTCTCAGCCCATTCAAGGTAGGTACGTGACATATCAACTGTTGTTGTGCTTTTTGCACCACCAATTCCTGCATGAACAGAAGCCGTCCCCGTATAAGCAAAAAGATTTAAGAAATCTTTTCCTTTGCTCATTTCACCCAACATTTTTCGTGCAATACGGTGATCTAAGAACAATCCTGTATCGAGGTAATCCGTAAGATTTACCCAGAATTTTGCACCAAACTCGTCAACTAAGAAAAAATCACCTTTTTCGGCCATTTTTTCATACTGTTGTTTACCTTTTTGGCGTTGGCGAGTTTTTAAAATCAGTTGATCAGAACGTAATGCCAATACTTCCATTGTTGCGCTAATTACATCGAATAAACGCTGACGGGCTTTGTGTTCATTAACAGTTTTAGGTGGTGCATACTCTTGAATAACCACTTTATCGCCATAACGGTCTACAGCAACATTATATTCAGGTAAATCAGCATCGTATAAGCGATAACATTCAATTTGCTGTTGTTTTGCCCATTTCGCGAGTTTTTTCTCATTTTTACGCAAACGGTTTGCAAAATCTTCTGCAAGCCCAGTGTTAATCGTTGATGGTGTATCAGAAAGTAAATAGTTTTTCTGTACACAATCAAGAGGACCATTTTTTGCTTTGAACTCACGCTCTGCACGTAATTGAATACAACTCAACAATTCAGGTGATGCACTAAATAGTGACAATCTCCAACCTGGGAAATGTGCTTTTATCGCTCTTCCTAATTGGCTATGTAATGCAATTAATGCTGGCTCACTTTCTAAACGCTCACCATAAGGTGGGTTACTGATAATTGTCCCTTTTATTTCTGTTGAGACTGGGTTTGTCAGTTTAGCTGCATCACCATGAGCAAACGTGATCAGTTCGGCAACATCTGCTCTACGGGCATTAGCTCTTGCCATATCCAACACACGTTTATCAACATCAAAACCATAGAAACGCGCAGTGGTATTCTTTTTACCTTCACGGAAACGGGCGAAAGCTTCATGAGTCACTTCTTTCCATAACGCTTCATCATGGCCTAACCAATGACGGAATCCCCAATGCACACGATTTAATGCTGGAGCACAGTCTGTCGCCATCATGGCTGCTTCAATTAATAATGTACCCGAGCCACACATTGGATCGATTAATGGTGTGTCAATTTTCCAGCCTGAACGCATAATAATCGCAGCAGCTAAATTTTCTTTTAAAGGCGCTTGACCCGTTAAGTCACGGTAGCCGCGTTGATGTAAACCATCACCACTTAAATCTAAAGATAGAGAGGCTTTTTCTTTATGAAGATGGATAGTTAAGCGGATATCAGGAGATTGTTTAGCGACATCTGGACGTTGCCCTATTTTACGTTGAAATGAGTCAACAATGGCATCTTTTGCTTTTAATGCACCATATTGGCTATTACGAATAATGTCATTCGTGCCGTTAAAATGGATAGCAAAGGTCTGATCAACAGTAAAAATCTCACTCCAATCAATTGCCTGCACGCCAAGATATAAGTCTAGATCACTGTAAACATTGAATTCATTTAACGGCAACATAATACGTGACGCTAAACGGCTCCAAAGTAAAGACTGATACATGGTTTTATCATCAGCACGAAAATAAACACCGCCTTGAGTTATCTGGCAAGCCTGAGCACCAAGGTGTTCAAGTTCAGATTTTAATAGTTCTTCCAGACCTCGGCCTGTGCTGGCAAACAGAGAGCGCATAATATTGTTACCACCTAAAATAAAATTGTTGGGCATTATAGCTAATTGTATTACGTTGTCATAAAGTTACTGGCTATAAAAAATAATAATGTCTTTTTGGGAGCACCGATGATCAACGTTTCACGCCTTTATATACACCCAGTTAAATCGATGAAGGGAATTCGACTTTCTCATGCATTTGCTCGTGAGAGCGGATTCACGTTTGATCGTGATTTTATGATAACGACCCCTGAAGGGACTTTTATCACGGCACGAAAATTTCCCGTTTTGCTGTGTTTTATTCCCACGGTCATGGCAAATGGAATTTATATTCAAGCGCCTGATGGTGAAGGTATTGCTATCACTTATCAAGATTTTGAGACCACATTGCAACCGACAGAAGTTTGGGGTAACCATTTTACCGCGTATGTCGCACCAGATGAAATAAATCAGTGGTTCAGTCGTTATTTAAAAATAGATGTACAACTTCGTTGGACTGGCGAAAAATCGACACGTCGAGTGAAAAAAAACCCAGAAACCGCTGTTTCTTTCGCTGATGGTTACCCTTACTTATTAATTAATGAAGCCTCATTTCAATACTTACAACAACGTTGCCCCGCTTCAATTAATATTGAGCAATTTCGAGGTAATATCCTCATAACAGGTGCAAAGCCTTTTGAAGAAGATACTTGGCAGACTATTCGTGTTGGCTCTGTTGTGATGGATCTGATGAAACCTTGTAGCCGTTGCATCATGACCACAATTAGTATTGATAAAGGCGTTAAACATCCTAACACAGAACCACTTGCAACACTGCAAACATTCCGTAGCGATGAAACAGGTGATGTCGACTTTGGTCAAAATATCATCATTCGCCAAACAGGCATTATTCGTGTGGGAGATACTGTTGAGGTATTAGCTTATAAAAAAGCAAAACAGTATCTTGTAACGACTCCTGTTGAAACACAATCAACACCTATTGTTGAAAACGCACAAGAACAGACTGTCAGTATTGAATTTAACGGTGAGGTTTTCGAAGGTAATAACCAAGAAGTTCTGTTAGAACAGCTTGAAAATAATGGTTATACCATTCCTTATAGTTGCCGAGCAGGTCTTTGTGGCTCTTGTGTTATCCAATTAGATGAAGGGGATGTTAATGCATTAAAAGCCGGAGCAATTAAACGCTCAGGTAAAATTTTAGCTTGTAGCTGTGTGCCTAACGGTAATGTAAAACTTTCACTTAATAAAAAATAACACTTATCTTTATCACAAATTAAAAGAAGGTAATTTGCCCTTATCTTCTTTTTTATTTTAAATAAGACGGTTTATTTAATAAGAATTATCTTATTAGGAATTCAATGATAAATTATCAATCAGCTCATTTTATTTTTAGAAAAAGATTACAGAAAGAGAGTGATGAAGATTTGATTTGCAGGAGTATTATTTAGGGGAGATTTGTTTTTAGGATATTAAAAAATAATGAGTGACGATAAAAAGAGTAAATCCTTTTAACTCTTTTTGTTAAATAACTTTCTCGTACAAAAATGATCCTGACTCTGGCTTTTTATGGTAATTGCTTAACCTATCATTCATAATTTTTATTGGGTCACAAAAATTAAGTGTTCTATCAAATAATGTTAACTGAGGTTGAGCTAATAAACATAAACAAGCTTGAGCCCCCACTTCAGTCACTAAAAAAAGAGCGGTTTCGTCTTCTTCTCTTAATGAAACTTCCACCACTTGAGACAAATAAGGGTTGATTTGATTATTGTTAACTTCAAAATACCAACTCTTAGGCATCAATGGTTTTAAAAAGCGATGGGCTATTAATGCATTTAACGCTAATTCAGCTCTTGACTCTGATGGCATGTCAATTTGTCGAATTTGCTCATCGTATCCATAATAAAGAGCTGCATCATCGACGGTAAAAGATGCTGATTGTCGAGCACTTTCACTCAACATTTTGCTTGGAAAGCGAGAACGAAAAACCATACCATTTGCTAAATCAAGCATTAATTTTTGTTGCTCAACATCAAAATACCAACGCCAGCGATCATCGGGTTTTATTATCACTAATTAATCCCCCTTCGATTCATTTCCTGTTTTATACTCTGATAAACAATCAAAATTAAATGACATAAATAAAATATTTAATATCACCTAACAAAAACAGGATTCATTTTACTATTAATTAAGCACAATCAGTGCAATTTAATAAAAAATAACCAACTAGGGGCAATATAAACGAGTTAGGGACAGAAGAAAAGCCCCTAACTCATTATTAAATGTATTTAGATATGATTAATTATAGATTTGATAAGTGCAGGACCTTGATAAATGAATCCTGAATAGATTTGAATAAGAGAAGCACCTGCATCCATTTTTTCTCTGGCTGCTGTTAATGAATCAATTCCACCAACACCAATAATAGGTAATGCACCTTTTAATTCTTCATTTAATTGGCGAATTATTTGTGTACTTTTTGATTGTACTGGGCGACCACTTAATCCCCCTGCTTCATTACAGTGATCTAATCCACTGACTAATGATTTATCTAATGTGGTATTTGTCGCAATAACACCATCAATATGATGACGAACTAAGCTATCTGCAACTTGAATTAATTCTTCATGCGTTAAATCAGGTGCAATTTTAACAGCAACAGGAACATATTTTTGATATTTACCCTGTAACTCTAATTGTTTATTTTTAATTGCAGATAATAAATCGTCTAATGCTTCACCATATTGCAGTGTACGCAAACCTGGGGTATTTGGTGATGAGATATTGATTGCGATATAACCCGCATAAGCATAGACTTTTTCCATGCAAATCAAATAATCATCTTTACCTTGCTCTACTGGAGTATCTTTATTTTTACCGATATTAATACCCAGTACGCCACCATAACGAGATTGCTTTACATTTTCAATTAAATTATCAACGCCAAGGTTATTAAATCCCATTCGATTAATTAAACCTTCGGCTTCCACTAAGCGGAATAAACGAGGTTTATCATTTCCCACTTGAGGACGTGGTGTCACTGTACCAACTTCAATAAAACCAAATCCCATTGCACCCAATGCATCTATACAATCACCGTTTTTATCAAGACCGGCAGCAAGACCAAGTGGATTTTTAAACGAGAGTCCCATACAAGAAACGGGTTTAGAAGGAAGTGACTGCTGAATAAGAAATTGAAATGGGGAATGAGATAAACGTTTTAACTGGCGGAAGGTAAAATCATGGGCACGTTCAGGATCTAGCCGAAACAATGCCTTCCTTACTAAGGAATAATACATACGATCTCCATTGAGAATATCGGGTATTAGGAATGATATGTCTACGACAATTTAAGCGTCGTGCATCATATAGATAAAAGCACGAAAAGTAAACGTTTCAATTTCATAATTCATCATAAAAAATCCCCAGACTATGCTGGGGATCTAGTTATCTTGCTAATTTCATATTTATTACTCACTCATAAAGTGATATGAAACGTAATATTAATCAGCTAATGCTTTAGTGATTTTCTCATAGAGATCACCTGATAAATTCTCAAGCTCTTTCAGTTTTAATAACTCTACACGCATTTTTTCTTGGCGTGTTGCATCATAACGTTTTAAACGAATAAACGGTTCAATAAGGCGCGAAGCAACTTGTGGATTACGGCTATTTAAATCTGTCAGAATTTCTGTCAATAACAGGTAACCAGAACCATCTTCAGCATGGAAAGCCACTGGGTTATTATTCACAAATGCACCGATTAATGCACGAGTACGGTTAGGGTTTGCTAGTGTAAATGAGCGATGAGATAACAAACTACGAACTTTTTGTAACACATCTTTTGCTGGGCTCATGGCTTGTAAACTAAACCATTTGTCCATCACTAAACCATCTTGATGCCATTTATCATCGAACTCTTGTAATAATGTATCTTTACAAGGCAACTGCGCCATTACAGCAGCATTAAGTGCAGCAAGCGCGTCGGTCATGTTATCACTATTGTGATATTGTATATCAACAAGCTGATTACCTGTTTGCTCATTTTCAACCGCTAAATAAGCTAAACAAACATTTCGTAAATCGCGCTTTGCAATATCATCATGATTAACACGATAAGCACCGATATGCATTGAATGATAAACA
Organism: Proteus penneri; assembly: GCF_022369495.1. Taxonomy (NCBI): domain Bacteria; kingdom Pseudomonadati; phylum Pseudomonadota; class Gammaproteobacteria; order Enterobacterales; family Morganellaceae; genus Proteus; species Proteus penneri. The sequence continues at coordinate 915,931 of NZ_CP059690.1, read as the reverse complement.
GCAGAGAATTCATCTGCCATTTCAGTTGCTAAGGTTTTACGTATAAAATCAAGTGCCTGATGAATGGCAACAGGATCGATAATACTAAATAATTCACCCGCTTCGACATCTGTTGGTAACGTCAGAATAAGGGCAGCTAGTGCTGGATCGATATCTTTATCCAGTAATACTGCGCGGAAAGCATCAACGACCATTTCAGGCAGAATGCATGTTTCACCCTTTTGAACTCGAGCAACATTTTCTTTTATATAGCGGCCTAATAATGCTTGAGCTGCATCCCAACGTGAAAATGCATTACGAGCATATTTCATTAAGAATGAGAGTTGCTCATCCGTAAATGGGTAGTCAAGTTTTACAGGCGCAGAGAACTCTCGTAATAAAGATGGGATTGGCTGTTCTGGAACGTCATCAAATACAAATTGTTGTTCTTCACGAACGACATTCAATACATTAGAAATTGCCTGACCTTGTGAACGCAAAGGGATCACATTGCCTTTATGATCATACAATTCAATATCTAATGGAATATGTAGCGCTTGTTTTTCAGCTTGATCAGCTGTTGGTGGTGTCATTTGACTAACAGTTAAAGTGTATTGCTTTTTATTCACATCATAACTATCACGAACGGTCAGTTGTGGTGTACCTGATTGGCTATACCAACGACGGAATAAAGTGAGATCAACATTAGAAGCATCTTCCATCGCTTGAATAAAATCGTCACAGGTTGCAGCACTACCGTCGTGACGATGGATATACATTTGAATACCAGCTTGAAATTGCTCTTCACCTAACAAGGTGTGGATCATCCGGATCACTTCTGAACCTTTTTCATATACTGTTAAAGTATAGAAGTTGTTCATTTCGATCACACTATCAGGACGAATTGGATGTGCCATTGGGCTTGCATCTTCTGCAAACTGAGCGGTACGCATCACGCGTACATTATTGATACGGTTAACAGAGCGAGAGCCTAGGTCAGAGCTAAATTCTTGATCACGGAAAACGGTTAAACCTTCTTTTAAACTTAACTGGAACCAATCACGACAAGTAATGCGGTTACCTGTCCAGTTATGGAAATATTCATGACCAATAACTGACTCAATGCCTAAGTAATCTTTGTCAGTCGCCGTTTCACTTTTCGCTAACACATATTTAGAGTTAAAGACATTCAGCCCTTTATTCTCCATTGCTCCCATATTAAAGAAATCAACAGCAACTATCATATAGATATCGAGATCGTATTCTAAATTAAAGCGAGATTGATCCCATGCCATCGCATTTTTCAATGATGTCATTGCCCAATCTGCACGATCTAAATTACCTTTATCAACAAAAAGCTCTAAAGCAACTTCACGACCGCTTTTGGTGATAAAAGTATCTCGTAATACATCAAAATCCCCCGCTACTAGCGCAAATAAATAGCTTGGTTTTGGATGTGGATCTTCCCATGTTACCCAATGACGACCATCATCCAGTTCACCTTGAGCAATACGGTTACCATTAGACAATAAATAAGGATATTGTTTTTTGTCTGCAGTGATTGTAGTGGTGTAACGAGCTAACACATCAGGTCTATCTAAATAATAAGTAATATGACGGAAGCCTTCAGCTTCACATTGTGTACACAATGCATCGCCAGAAACATACAACCCTTCTAATGCGGTGTTAGCCGATGGATTAATATTGTTAACAATTTTTAATGTAAATTGTGCTGGTAGTTGTTCAATGATGAGTTTGCCGTTTTCTTCTTTATAGTGTGTCCAAGCAACATCATTTACTGCAATTGATTTTAATGTTAATTCTTCACCATCTAACACTAATGCTGTTGCATCTGAGTTTAGACGTTTACATTGGCTTATCGCTGTAATCTGGGTATTTTCTTTATCTAAGATAAAATCAAGATGTAAATCGGTGATTGTGTAGTCAGGGGCACGATAATCTTTGCGAAATTTCGCGATTCTTTGTTGTGTCATAGAAAAAACCTTTTAGTTAACACGACTATTTAACGGTTATATTACCAAAGCTTACTCGTCAAAAATCTGTTTAGCCAGTCGAATATTCAATTGAAAACATTAAAAGTCAACAGAATGTTAATTGTTTATTAATACATGTAATCAATTTATTTGGTAAATGATGCTAATATACTCCCAAATTATGTTTAACGTGGTAAACTCATCTAAGTTTTACAGCTTGTTTTTATGTCGCAGAGAAATATTGTTGAATAGTGACGCTTTGTCATCATATTCGGGTATACTCTCCAACCTTAACGATTTAGCTGACATAAAAACGCTCCGTGAGGATGCTTGACGCGCTATGATTTTAGACGCTACACCGATTATTACATCACTGTTGGATACCGATGCATACAAGCTCCACATGCAACAAGCGGTTTACCATCATTATAGTGATATTCCTGTCGTTGCTGAGTTCCGTTGTCGGAGTGATGAACGTCTAGGTGAATATGCAACAACCTTACGCCATCAAGTTAACATGATGGCAGACTTGTCATTGACGAATGAAGAATTTGACTATCTTCAGAGTCTCCCTTTTTTCAAAAATGACTATCTGCAATGGTTTAAGCATTTCCGCTTTAAGCCAGAACAAGTCCAGATTTCAACCACACCTGACAACCAACTTACCATAAAAATCACAGGCCCTTGGCGTGAAGTTATTTTATGGGAAGTCCCTTTGTTGGCTTTAGTGAGTGAAATTGTACATCGAGCTCGCTCTCCACAAATCACGCCTAATGATGCGGTTAATCAACTACGTAAATTAATTGATATCTTCTACCGTGATGCGGCTGAGCAACAGATTGACTTAGCTGATTTTAAACTGATGGATTTTGGTACTCGTCGCCGTTTTTCTTATGATGTGCAGTGCGCCATTGTGGATGAGCTGAAAAATCATTTCCCTTATCTTATTGGTACAAGTAACTATCATTTAGCAGAACGTATGCAATTAGCCCCTGTGGGTACACAAGCTCATGAGTGGTTTCAGGCGCATCAGCAGATTAGCCCAGAGCTGGCCAATAGTCAGCGTGCAGCTTTACAATCTTGGTTAGATGAATACCCCGACCAATTAGGTATTGCATTAACAGACTGTATTACGATGGATGCTTTTTTGCGCGATTTTGATAAGGCCTTTGCAGAGAGTTATCAAGGTTTACGTCACGATTCTGGTGATCCTATTGAATGGGGTGAAAAAGCGATTGCGCATTATGAGAAACTGGGCATCGACCCAATGAGTAAAGTATTAGTCTTTTCTGATAGCCTCGATTTTCAAAAGGCATTAGTACTTTATAAACATTTCCATAAACGCATTCGTTTAATCTTTGGTATTGGTACTCGGCTAACTTGTAACATTCCTGAAATAACGCCTCTTAATATTGTGATTAAGCTGGTGGAGTGTAATGGTAAGCCTGTGGCTAAATTATCAGATAGTCCAGGCAAAACGATTTGCGAAGACGATGATTTTGTTGACAAGCTACGCAAAGCCTTTGATGTTCCACTTGTCAAACAAGCCTGTTAATTAGCTAAAAATCTTCATTAATAAAAGAAAGGGTAATAATTGCCCTTTCTTTTGCCATACCCCCTGCTTTTATCAATATTTCACCTGTTTTTATCAATTTATTTTATACAAAAGCTTTTTTCTTCTTTATTGACTCTTTAAACTAAAATTTCCTACTTGTTTCCTGCGCTATTGCAAGTAACATAGAAAAACTGTCCGACAGGGGCAGAATGAATTAACCAAACAATTATTTTAATTAAACGAAGAGAGATTTATTTATGATCGTTGCGCCTGTAGTCGACGTACTGCAAGGCCGTATCGCGGTTGGCGAAGACGTCACCGTTCGCGGTTGGGTACGTACAAGAAGAGATTCAAAAGCTGGTATCTCATTTCTTACCGTCTATGACGGTTCCTGCTTTAATCCAGTACAGGCCATCATTAATAATAATTTACCGAATTATCAAGATGAAGTGCTGCACTTAACCACAGGCTGTTCTGTGGAAGTCACCGGTAAAATTGTTGAATCTCCGGGCCAGGGACAGAACTTTGAAATTCATGCCACTCAGGTTGTTGTGGTAGGAATGGTCGATGATCCGGAAACTTATCCGATGGCCGCCAAACGTCATAGTATTGAGTACCTGCGTGAAGTTGCTCACCTTCGTCCTCGTACTAACTTAATTGGTGCAGTTGCTCGTGTTCGTCACACATTAGCACAAGCACTACATCGTTTCTTCGATGAACAAGGCTTCTTCTGGGTTTCTACGCCACTAATTACCGCGGCTGATACAGAAGGTGCTGGCGAGATGTTCCGTGTCTCTACACTTGATATGAACAATCTGCCTCGTACAGATAAAGGCGACGTTGATTTCAGTGAAGACTTTTTTGGTCGTGAAGCGTTTTTAACGGTATCTGGCCAGCTAAATGGTGAGACTTACGCCTCTGCATTAAGCAAAGTGTATACTTTCGGCCCAACATTCCGTGCTGAAAACTCAAATACCAGTCGTCACCTTGCTGAATTTTGGATGGTTGAGCCTGAAGTGGCATTTGCTGATCTTAACGATATCGCAGCACTTGCTGAAAAAATGCTGAAATACACCTTTGCAGCCGTATTAGCAGAGCGTAAAGATGATATGGAGTTCTTTGCACAACGTGTTGATAAAGACGCTATCACACGCTTAGAGAACTTTATCACCTCTGACTTTGCTCAAATCGATTATACCGATGCAGTTACTGTGCTTGAAAACTGTGGTGAGAAATTTGAAAACCCAGTTTATTGGGGTGTTGATCTCTCTTCTGAGCATGAGCGTTATCTTGCAGAGAAACACTTTAAAGCACCTGTTGTGGTGAAAAACTACCCGAAAGATATCAAAGCATTCTATATGCGTATGAATGAAGACGGTAAAACAGTTGCAGCAATGGATGTATTGGCACCAGGTATTGGTGAAATCATCGGTGGTTCTCAGCGTGAAGAGCGTTTGGATATGTTTGATAAACGTTTAGACGAAATGGGAATGAGCAAAGAAGACTACTGGTGGTATCGTGATCTGCGTCGCTATGGCACCGTCCCTCATTCAGGTTTCGGTTTAGGCTTTGAACGTTTAGTTGCTTATGTGACCGGTGTCGCAAACGTTCGTGAAGTTATTCCGTTCCCACGTACACCAAGAAATGCAGATTTTTAATTTAGTGATTAATTAGTATTCAACTAGAAATTTGCATTGCTGTTTTATTGTACTCATTTTACTTAAGTGAAGAAGCCAACCACAAGGTTGGCTTTTTTTATGCATGGCTGTTATTTGATTAAAAAGTTCCCCCAAATACACACTTTGAAATACATAGTTACAATTTGTTACACTTTTTTCGTTTTTGTAGCAAATTGGGGGTAGATAAAATTTTTTACCAATGGAACACTGTCACCCGACACAGACGACACTTAACTCTCATAAATAGTTCCATAAAAATTAAGAAACTATTTCTGGCAGTGGCAAAGGTGTCTGAATAACACCAATGAGGGTAATAATAATGATGAAGCGCAATCTTCTTGCAGTGGTAATCCCAGCTTTAATGTTTGCTGGTGCAGCAAACGCAGCTGAAATGTACAACAAAGACGGCAACAAAGTAGACATCTACGGTAAAGTTGACGTTCGTCATTACTTCGCTGATAAAGATTCAGGTGAAGACGGTGATGCATCTCGTGCACGTATCGGCTTCAAAGGCGAAACTCAAATCAATAAAGATTTAGTTGGTTTTGGTCGTTTCGAATATGAAATCCGTACAAGCAATACTGAAGGCGATACTGATTCACGTGCTCGTTTTGCTTACGCTGGTTTTAAATTCGCTGACTACGGTTCACTAGACTACGGTCGTAACTACGGTGTGATTTACGACACCAACGCATGGACAGACGTTCTGCCTTTATGGGGCGGCGACTCAATGTCACAAACTGACGTTTATATGACTGGTCGTTCTACTGGTGTTTTAACTTACCGTAACACTGATATGTTCGGTTACGTTGATGGCCTAAGTTTTGCTCTACAATACCAAGGTAAAAACAACGAAAATACCAGCAATGCTCGTGGCGACAAATGGGTACAAAATGGTAGTACTCACTATAGCGTAGATAAAAAAGCTAATGGCGACGGTTTCGGTTTCTCTACAGCTTATAACTTAGGCTGGGGCGTAACTCTGGGTGGTGGTTACTCTAACTCTGCTCGTACTTCTGGCCAACAAGACTTCAGCTCTGCTAAAGGCTCACGTGCGGAAGCATGGAACTTTGGTGGTAAATTTGCAGCTAACAACGTTTACTTAGCGGCTATGTACGGTGAAACCCGTAACATGACTCATTTCAAAGGTGAAGGTAACATCGCTAACAAAACTCAAAACATCGAGTTAACAGCACAGTATGACTTTGCTGATTTAGGTATCAAACCATCTTTAGGTTATGTTCAATCTAAAGGTAAAGACCTGTATAATCAAGGTACTGCTGTTGGTGATGAAGATTTAGTTAAATATATCTCTGTAGGTTCTTTCTACAAATTTAACAAAAACATGACTGCAGTTGTTGACTACAAAATCAACCTGCTGAAATCTGATAACAAACTGGGCATCAACGACGACAACGTAGTTGGTTTAGGTCTGACTTATCAGTTCTAATTACCGCTTAGGTAATTAAACAGTCAAGTTAATTGATTTGAAAAGCAACACTTCGGTGTTGCTTTTTTATTTATACTGCTACTACCAATCTTAATCTCTTATTATTTATCTCGCTTTTTTCTTCTTATTCACAATGCTTTCTTTTTCTTTATTTTTGTATTTGCAGTGGATTTGTTTATTTATTCACTGAAAAATATCGCATTTTCTTTATTTTTAGTAACGTCAAAAAGTTTATCATACTAAACAATTATGTCTTTTTAGTGATTATTTTTATATGTTAATGTAATCACAGGATATTCACTTATTTACATCTTGTTTTGCTATTTATTCTCACTTAGTTCACAACTTCTTGTTAATTTCTCTACAAACAGTTGGCAAAAAGGCCTCATAGCGTTACTCTTGATACTCATATTTCGGCTTCGTTTTGAGCTTAGGGAACAATTACACTATGTTTGAGAAAATCATTGCTGCACCAGCCGATCCTATTCTAGGTTTAGCTGATAGTTTCCGTTCTGATCCTCGTGAAAACAAAATTAACTTAGGGATTGGTGTTTACAAGGATGAAACAGGTAAAACCCCTGTTTTAACCACTGTTAAGAAAGCAGAAAAATACCTGTTAGAAAACGAAACCACTAAAAATTACCTTCCAATTAGCGGTATCCCTGAATTTGGCAATGTGACCCAAGCACTTTTGTTTGGTGAACAACACCCTATTATCACTGAAAAACGCGCACGCACAGCACAAGCCCCTGGTGGTACAGGCGCTTTGCGTATTGCTGCTGATTTTATTGCTCAGCAAACCACTGCAAAACGCGTCTGGATAAGCAATCCAACTTGGCCTAACCATAATAATATTTTCCAAACTGCAGGTCTTGAGATCTGTAATTACGATTATTATGATGCTAAAAATCATGGGTTAGACTTTGATGGTATGTTAGCAAGCCTTGCTAAAGCGCAAGCAGGTGACGTTGTTTTATTCCATGGTTGCTGCCATAACCCAAGTGGTATTGATCCAACGGAAGAACAATGGCGCCAATTAGCTGAACTGTCAGCAGAAAAAGGCTGGTTGCCTGTTTTTGACTTTGCATATCAAGGTTTTGCTCGTGGTCTTGAAGAAGATGCACAAGGCTTACGCCTCTTTGCAGAAAAAAATCCTGAGCTTATTGTTGCCAGTTCATATTCTAAAAACTTTGGTCTTTACAATGAACGTGTAGGTGCATGTACCATTGTGACCAAAGATAGCGACACTGCTGAAAAAGCCTTTAGCCAAGCAAAAGCAATTATTCGTGCCAACTACTCAAACCCACCAGCACACGGTGCTTCAGTAGTAACAACTATTCTTTCTAATCCAGAGTTAAAAGAAGAATGGATTGAAGAGCTAACAACCATGCGCGAACGTATTCAGCGTATGCGTCAACTGTTAGTGACTACTCTGCAAGAAAAAGGTGCTAAGCAAGACTTTAGCTTTATTATTGACCAAAATGGTATGTTCTCATTTAGTGGTTTAAATAAAGAGCAAGTTGAGCGTTTACGTGCTGAATACGGTATTTATATCGTAGGTTCAGGCCGTATTAACGTAGCGGGTTTAACTCTTGAGAATATGGTTCCACTATGTGAAGCCATTGTTGCTGTGCTCTAATTGACATCTAAAGCGTAATTAAGATAAATGCCACATTATTAAATATGTGGCATTTTTATTTACAACCAAAGAAATACAAATCTCATTTTTTACTGATAAAAAAGCGCTTTATAATAAAGAGCTTCATATTTATTCGCTTATATCCGCACATTATTACCAGATTGGCATTTCATCTTGTAAAAACGGATTGTATTGACGCTCATGACCTAAATTAGACATAGGGCCATGTCCCGGAATAAACAGATAATCATCACCTAAAGGCAAAACTTTATTTTTGATTGATGCAATAAGATCAGCGTGGTTTCCCCGTGGAAAATCGGTACGACCAATACTTTCTTTGAATAACACATCTCCCATAGAGATAATTTTATTCTGATGATTCACAAAAATAATATGTCCAGGTGTATGACCTGGGCAATGTAAAACAGATAACGAAATTGTTTTACCGATTGTTACGGTATCACCCTCATTTAACCAACTATCTGGTGTAAATGATTTTCCACAAGGAAAATTAAACATACGACACTGTTGTTCTAATTCTTCAAGTAGAAAATTATCATCTTTATGTGGCCCATAAACAGGAACATTAAAATGCTCAACAATTTGAGAAGTGCCTGCAATATGGTCAAAGTGTCCGTGTGTTAATAATACTTTGGTCAATGTTAATTGGCGTTCTTCTATTTCTGCAATTAACGTTTCAACATCTCCACCAGGATCAACAATTGCCGCTTCCTTCGTTTCATCACACCAAATAAGGGTGCAATTTTGCATATAATTTGTCACAGGTACAATGTGATACATCATGAATCACTCCACTCTCTATTAACTAATTCTCAATAGGTTACCATGAGCGAACCGGTCCTGTATCAATATGCACAAAATTACTTCTTGGATAATATCCAACACCACCCGCTTTCATTCTTAATGCAACTTGACGAACTTTTGAAAGTTCTGTGCCTACTAAGCGAAAATCCATTGCTTGCCCGCGAGTATGGTAGCTTTTCTTAGCAACACCACTGCTGCTTTGGCGCAAATTATTATTAGTCACTAAAGAGCGATAACCTGAAATAAGTTCAACGGGTTTATTGTTATTCAGCATTACTTGCAGTAAATAGATTTGGTCAAACAGGGCGGGATCAATCGTTTTAATTTTATTTTGTCGGTAATCTCTAAACAGATGGTTTAGCTTAGCAAGTTCATGTTTATTATAACGTTTTCCATCAAAAAACTCGGCTTTAATAGTTTCACCAGTATTTAAATTATTAAAGCGAAGAATTTTTGGGCGAGGTGTTGCTAATGAAGCAAATGCATGAGAAGGCAATAAACCTAACCCCACAGCGGCCATACCGAGCCCCAGCCACTTACGGCGGTGTGAATCAATAATATCCATAGTTATATGCACTCAACAAATTATTTCGGGAGGAAGAACCTTTATTATGACAATATTTTTCCTGAATTGTTTCTTATGGTTTGTATAGTATTGTAAATAACACTTCGTTTCAATTTATCAACATTTCAAATCTTATTAATTTAGTTATTTATACTAAAAACCCTTTTTATCATTCTAATTTTATTGGAAATTTAAAAAGTATTTTATAAATTATAATTTTTTCATACTTTTATTATAGAACATGGTTTTTTAAATTTATCTTATTGATTAATATAAAAAATAAAGGATGGTAATATATCCATCCTTTATTTGGCTTCTATTTATCTATATTACAAATATTTCTTAATATTCTCTAAATACGACTCTGCATTTGAAATGCTTTTATCATAACCATAAATATCTGCACGATATTGAGGTGCATTTTCCTGTGCTACCCATGCGGTTTGATAATATAAATAAACTGGGATACGTTCAGGAATTGGGGCATATTGTGTTGAACCACGTTTTAATGCTGCATCAATTCTATCTTGTTTCCATCCTGCATCACCCAATAAAATTGAAGCAAGTTCAGAGGCTTTATTAACACGAATACAACCTGAACTGATTGCTCTCATGTTTTTTGAGAATAGCGAATGATTTGGAGTGTCATGCAGATATATCGCATCTGAATTTGGCATATTAAATTTATAACGACCTAATGAGTTTGTTGGCCCCGGAGCCTGCCAAATTCGGTAAGGGAAGTTATTCGCACTCACATTTTGCCAATCAATATCATAAGGATTAATTGGATAAGCATCATTCCCCCACCCTGAATAAATGGTATATCCCTTACGACTAAAGTAACTAGGGTCTGCTTTACCTCTAGGCACAATATCTTTACGCGTCATGCTTGTTGGCACATTCCAAGGTGGATTAACCACGACATTATTGAGTGCACTACTCATAATCGGTGTTTTTCTATCGGGGCGACCGACAATGACTTTTGAGTCAAGGATAAGTTCGTTATTGGCATAAAAATAGAGCGAGAAATCAGGAATATTAACCCAAATTCCAGTATCACCAATAGCTGGCGTCAAGCGAAGGCGCTGAATATTCAATGCCATAATGCTAGCGCGTTGTGCGGGTGTTATATTTAACCACGTTCGTGTTTGTCGCCCAATAATACCATCGGGCTCTAACCCATGAGCAGTTTGAAATAATTTAACAGCCGCAACTAAAGACGCATCATAAACGGTTGTCGCAATTTCCTGCTCATTCACTGCCAACTCAGGAATTAATTTTAAATTACGTAAAATCTGTCTAAGCGGTACAACTTCTTGTGATGATTGATTTGGCTTTAATGATGTCGTTCCTTTCATTTCTGGCCAAACAACGGAACTATGTAATTGCTTTCGCAATTCCTCTTTCATTAAAGCGTAATAAGGGTGAGATGGTGCATAAGAAATAACAAAGCTACCTAAAGTGTTATTTTGAATATTTTGTTGTAACTCAATCACTGAACTATCGGAAGGAGCAGATAATACTTGTGTTGCACTGCGATACAGTAAAGATGTGCCAGATTTATTTACTTGCTCAACAAAACTGATATAACCTAAAAAGGCATCTGATAAAATAATATCACGCCCTTCTTGAGTTAATTCAGGTGTTTCTAATTGTGTTAACCATTGCCCAAACTGGGGCTGAATGCCTGAAATAGCGACTTCTGCTATTTGTTGCTGTAATTGTTGTACTATTTTTTCATCTTGCCAAATTAATGCCAGATTATTCGCTTGGTACATTTTCACAAGCTGAGTTAAATATGAAGGTTTATAACCTACAGGAAGCCATGATTGCAGTTTTGTTCTTACTGCTAACTCAGTCAATTGTGGGGCATCCATAACCACAATTGCAGGTGCTGGCATAGCTTCGTTATTCACAGGAACTAATACCGTGTTTTCTGTTTCGGGCGCAGATAAAGCCACCGACTCTGTTTCTGTAGCTATTGCATAATGCCCAGAAAGGAGTGTACCTATAACAGCTGAATATGCGATTGCTCTTTTAATTGGTTGATGCGCCATAAATCCTCTACCCTCATCCCTTATTATTATTTTGGTATCCTAGAATATTAGATGAGCTAGGCAAAGAGTTTTATAGGAATAAACTAATATTTTTAACGTTTTGTAAGTCCCTGATAGAAATTTAGTTTTATTTAATCAAAAAAAGACTATTTAGCTGTTTTTATATTCAAATATATTATTTAAATAAAGGTGCAATAAAAGAACAAAAAACAGACAAATCAGAAATAAGCTTTCAAGAAATAATAAAGAGTTGTGAAGAGATAAATAAAATAATTTTAATAAAAGATATTTTAAAATAGAAAAAGGCGCAGTTTCCTACGCCTTACAAATAGAGGTAAACAAAGGGGAAAAATTAATACTCTGAATTGATAACAACTTCTTCACCAAACTGACCTGCTTTTGGCAGTGGTTGGTAAGAAGAGTTAGCTGCACGCAGAATACGAATACCACGGATATTCAGTTCATCTGCTGCTGCGATATCTGCATCAGCATCACCGTAGTAAATTTTCAGTTTGTGATCACGCATCCAGCTTACTTTGTTATTTGCACCAGGTTGGTCACCCGCAAAAATAACTGGCTGCATTTTATCAGCAGGAATGTTTAAGCCTTCTTGTACATATTTGGTCACAGTCTCAGTTTTAGTTTGAGTACGACCCGTAATGAAATAAACAGTATCTCCACGTTTTAAGTGCATCTGAACAAGATCGATACCGACTTGTTTAGGCATACTGAATTTATCCCACTCGTTATTCATTTTTTCCCAGAATTCTTGGTTTTTCAGGTAGCTGAAATCGTTTGGAGAATATTCTAGTTTACCACGATAGAAACCTGGGCTTGAGAACAGAACGGTGTCATCGATATCAAAACCAACTGCCATGGGTGCTTGACCTGCAAGGCTTTTTTCAATATCTGCAACAGAAACCCAATGAATTGGTTGTTGTTGTGCAAGTTGTGCAACAGTAACACCTGGGCTAACAACTTCTGGCATATGAACTTTTGCCATTGCCGCGCCATTTAAACTTAACGCTAAAGCAATTGCACTAAAAGCTAACGTGACTTTACGCATTTTCTTTCCTTTAATTTTTATAGTAATCACATACAAATGCGATAATAAACATCATGATTACATTTAAATGAGATATGGCGCACGTTATACCATTTAAGATTTCATTTTTTTGTGAATTTACTTTCATTTTTTGATCTATGTAACACTTTAAAAGAATAAGGCGCTATGAGCGTAAGCCCGTAGCGCCTTCTATTTGCTGATTTGTAGCTGATAACCCAAATAAAATTATTCTGTTATTTCAGCAACATTTGATGATGCAGTTTTATCATTTTCAGCCTGTTGACCAAAACCTTTTAACCCCACAACGTGAACATGTTCTGTACCATTAAACACTTTACGCACTAATTTATAAGTTGTTCCTTTTTCTGGACTGATATTTTCTGGTGCTGCAATGATTAACTGCATATCTAAACGATCACAAAGTTCGAATAGCGTTGCTATCGATTTGGCATCCAAACGTGCAGCTTCATCGAGGAAGAGTAAACGACAAGGAGAAATATCTTTTCCTCTTAAACGTCGTGATTCTTCTTCCCAGCTTTGTACAACCATCACCAGAATTGACATCCCCGTACCAATCGCTTCACCGGTTGATAAAGCACCACTTTCCGCTTTTAACCAACCTTCTGGCCCACGATTAACCTCAACATCCATTTCTAGATAATTACGATAATCTAACAGCTCTTCACCCACAGTTTGTGGCATACGTTGCCCAAAATCTACTTGTGGATTTAAACGTTGATAGAGCTTCGCCATCGCTTCTGAGAAGGTAAGGTTTTGGTTTTTAAATAAGTCTTGGTATTGATTATCTTCTTCTGATAATACATCCAATAACACTTGATGGCTTTCACGAATATTGACGTTAAGTCGAACACCTCGCACTTGGCCAAATGAAACCGCTTGTAAACCTTGGTTTAGCATACGGATACGGTTTTGCTCTCGCTGGATAGTTTTGCGAATAATATTCGCAACACTTCGTGAGCTAATCGCTAATTTCTGTTCACGGCTTGTCAGTTCTTCCGTTAAGCGAGCAAGCTCAATTTCCATCTGTTCAATTGCATCAACTGGATCGTCAGTTTTAATGATATCTTGGCGAATACGCTCTCTTAAATGCTGATATACTGCAATAAAGAACTGAACTTTACGATCAGGATATTTCGCATCTTCTGAGCGACGTAACGCATCACGTAAATATTCATTATCTGCAACTGCTTGGCGTAAAGCACCTAACGCTTTATCCGACATTGAACGTAGTTCATCAGCTGAAAGGTAAGCAAAATCTCGTCGATGTAAACGGCGTTCCATACCATTTTCTTTCACCAATCGCATAACTGCGCACCAACCCGCTTTTGCACTCACAACATGATCACGAATTTGAATGTAGTCACGTTCAAGTTTACGAATTTTCTTGGTTAGGTTATCTCGCTCAGCTTCACTCAGTGCGATATCGCGCTCAAGTTGACTAATACGCGCGCGGTTTTCACTTACCGCTGAATAACGTTGATCGCGAAGCTCTTTAGCTCTTGCTTCTGCACCAATATCGATATGTATCCCCGTATCACGCATCTCTTGCTCAAGTTCTCTGAGCAATTCAGATTTAGTGTCGAAGGAGCTTTTTAATGAGGTGAGCACTTGATTAAATTGAGCACATTGTGCTTGTTGCTGACGATAAAGTTCTCTTGCCGTAGCGCGTTCTGTTTCTGCCATCTCTAAACGGTGACGTAACTTCTCGTTTAGATCACTATTTTCACTAACAATTTCAACGGCATCACTATAGCTAAAGTGTGGGCGACGCTGTACTACTTCCACCAGCAAGAAAGCCTGTTGCTGATAACGTTGCTGCTCTGCTTTTGCCTGCTCGTAATCTTGCGATAGTTGTTCATGTGCTTGGGGATCACTTTGCAAGATAGAAGCAATCGGCTCTAATGCTGCTAATGCTTTTTCGTGACGCTGTAAGTAACGCATTGATTCTTCAGCGGCATACAGCTCTTCGCGTAACTCTTCAACGCGATCAATCAGTGTTTCATCCATCAAGATATTCACTTGAGGAATCAGTTTATTTAGAAGATTTAGCGATTCTTTAGCACGTGTATAATGTTGACGCTGTTGCTGAGTATTCTCTTCATATTGTGCTAATGCTCTTTCTAGCTCGTTACGTCGTTGGTTAAGCTGGCGAATATCTTCTTCAGGATCAGCCTCAAATGCGACAGAAATGTGTTGTCCGACAAACTGACTAAAGGCATGGTGAGCACGTTGGATCTTCTGTACATCAAAAGCTTGTGTTGCATAAAGTTCCGAAAGCTCATCACGCTGACGCGACAAAATTTCTAATTGATTTTCACGCGCTGCTCGACCAAATAGTGGGATTTCAGGGTAGCGAGAATAACGCCATTGTCTATCTGAACTCTTAATAAGAACCGCTTTATCCATCTCTTGTGCATTAAATACACTATCATCGAAAGATTGTGGATCGCCTTCGATAAAATAGAGATCTTCAGGGCAATCTTCTAATGTTTCTAATTGCTCCTGAACTTGAGATAAGTCTTGTACAACAATCGCATGGCGTGCTGGGCCATATAATGCAGAGAAATAAGGCGCATCGTCTAACGTAATATCATCATAAATTTCTGATAATAAAACACCATTAAAACGTTCGGCTAACGTAATTAATCGCCCATCTTCAGCACCACTTGGCTGACTTAAACGTTCAATTTGCGCTTCAATCTGTTGTTTGCGAGTTGCAGTTTCATCACGTAAAACCGTTGCTTCACGCTCTTTTTCAAGTAACTGTTGCATATATTCTGTTACTTGATGACCCGTATCAAAAGATTGACGAGTCTGCTCACATAATTGTGTTAACGCATCTTGTGCTGCAAGCCATGCTGGCGCTTGTTTTTTCAGCTTTTCAATTTGTTGTTTAAGTTGATCTAACTCTTGGCGCATCTGCATACGCTGTTCGCCAGATTCGTTAACGTAATCGCTAAGCTCTTCAATTTTTGCTTCTAATTCATCTTGAAGAATTAATAAATCATCAGGCTCTATCGGCTTACCATAATGCTTATTAAACTCTTCAAGTTGACGTTCTGCAGTATTTCGTTGATGTAAACGCTGTTCTAACTCAGCTAACTGCATACGAATAGGATGAACCCTATCCGCTTGGTGTCGATGCGAAGACCATTCACGTAATGCTGTTTTTGCCGCATCCCATGCATTTTGGCGTTCAATCTCACCGACAACCGAACTGATCAGTTTATAAGCTTGATCAAATTGTGTTTTAGCGGCTTCAGAAACATTGAGTTTCTGTTCCATAGAAAGCAAAGAGTGAGTAATGGTTTGAATTTTTGCTTGAATACGTTCAGCCCATTGTTCTGCATTAGTTTCATCTAAATCAGCAATACCACATTGTGCTTTTGCTCGCTCTAAAGCCTGCACTGCTTGACGATATTGAATTGCACGTGTTTGTTGTACATCTAAAGCTTGCTGATAATCTGCTAGCTGATTCTTCAGCTCATCAACTTCTTCTTCGGCTGACTCTACGCGAGCTTCAAGTTCTTCTTTCTTAGATGCTGCTTCTTCAACGACTTCGCTTTGTTCTTCTAAACGGAAAGTGATCTCTTCTACATCAGCAACATATCGGTCTATTTTTTCTTGTTGACGAACCGCATTTTGTACTAGGTTTAATCGATCACTTGCTGCTTGATAGTCTGCTTCAAGATCTGAAGAAAGCGCTTGTTGTTCTTCCAACTCTTTACCCATTTCAATAAAACGATATGCTTCGTTATTAATGGATTTACGCTGACTCCATAATTCACGGCGAACTTCTAAAGCTTCATCAAGATGAACGCGTCGCTCATTGGCATGACGCATATAGTCTGCTGCAACGTAAGACGTAGCTTCTGTGATTAGGTGTTTAAATAAATCACGATCGGATTGTGTAACGCGAATCGCTTCAAGTGTCATGCGATTTTCACGTAATGCGCCTTCCATATCTTGGAACGCTTTTCTAACTCCGCTATTTTCAGGCAATAAGTAATCACGTAAAGAACGAGTGATCGCACTTGAAATACCACCATATAACGAGGCTTCAATTAAACGATAGAATTTTGCGCGATCACTGGCTGAACGTAAACGTTTAGGAATAACACCCAAGTCAAACATTACGGCATGGAAATCAGTGATAGAATTAAATTGTCTAAAAACAACGCCTTCAATCGCTTCAACTTTCTCTTTTAACTCATTAAGGGGGAGTACTCGCGCTTGGCGATCTGCAACAGCTTGCGTCAGAATTTCTGTCGGGTTTTCCGCCATTGGCAACCCTTGGATCATAAAGGGTTTGATATCAACTTTTTTATCACGCCCTGCAATCTGCTGTAAACGGACACCGACCACAGCACGTAAGTGACGCGAGTTGATCACATCTAATACGGCATAACACACACCCGGACGCAGTTTCCCATATAACCCTTTATCACGAGATCCGCTTGTTGACCCAGCTTCTGTGGTATTACGAAAATGAAGTAAAGTTAGATCAGGGATCATAGCTGTGATAAATGCAGCCATAGTGGTTGATTTACCCGCACCATTACCACCTGATAACGTAGTCACTAATTCATCTAAAT
This sequence comes from Proteus penneri, assembly GCF_022369495.1. Lineage (NCBI taxonomy): Bacteria > Pseudomonadati > Pseudomonadota > Gammaproteobacteria > Enterobacterales > Morganellaceae > Proteus > Proteus penneri. Next base: position 898,506 of record NZ_CP059690.1, on the reverse strand, counting down.
CAAAAGTACGAGCAAAGAACCCATTCCAGTTGATAAGTGTTAATGAGCGAAATTTTCCCCGTTCAATCATTTATTTTCTTCCTCCGCATCATCTTCACTGGATTGTAACTGCTCATCTTCATTTTCTTCATCGTTTAGTGCTTCTGAACCGCTTTCAAGCGCCATAGCTTCACCATCACGGATCATTCTCATTTGCGCTTCGATAGGATCATCACCACTGCGTACATCTGCCCCAAAACGGAAAACAGATTCAGTAATTGAAAAACGTTGCATATCATTTAATAGAAATGAAATCATGCCTAAACGACGTAAACGATTTAAAGAAGTCCTCATTTTTTCTTGTAATTTTTGCAAATCAAGATCAGAACCCGTTGAGCGTTGATTCACTAAACGTAAAAGTTTGCTTTCATCTGCTAATGTTCTTAATTCATCGAACAGCTCTTGAACGGTGAATATCCCCTGATTCGCTAATCGTTCAGGGCTAAGATAGAGATAACAAAGTATTTTTCCCACCAGCATATCCATTTCAGAGAGGACTGAGCGTGGAATAAGCGTGGTTGAACGAGGTCGTAAATAGAAGAAGCCTTCTGGCGCTCGAATTAATTCAACGTTATAACGCGCATAAAAGTCTGATAACTCATCCTGAAAATCCATCAGAAAAGCATGATTATCCAAAGAATCTATACCAATATGTCGACCTGCACGTAACTGGCTATCCAGTTCAGGAAAAAGTGAGTTCGCTAATGCCTGCGCCAGTTTTGCTGGCATAAATTGTTCAGTATGTATCGATGACATGCGCTTGTACCTTAGCTCCATATTCGTTAATTTCTGACCATTTTGCAGGCAATCCTGCGAGCTCAGCTTTTGCTACACCTAATCGTACCGCCTGATCAATCACAATACGGGCAACATCAAAATGTTTCTGCTGCGGATAACGATTAAGGTATTCAACTAATACTGAACTGAGATCTAATGCTCTTTGCTCTAATTTGTAAGAAGCAAGTTCTTGCTCTACCCATTGCGCTATTTGTTCATTCACTTCGCTGAACATTTGATATTCAAGCTCTTCGGGTAACTCACCCGTGACTTCTTCATCACGTAGAACCAGTTCTTCATCACGCATATCAAACAGCCGATCAGCATTAGCGTAAGTTAATGCCCATGGGCTATCGAAATAGTTTTGTACGGATTGACGTAAGCGGCGAGAGAAAATACGGTTTTTATCCATATCAATCGCTGTACGAATAAATTTATGGACATGTCTATCGTATCCAATCCATAAATCAATAGATTGCTGACCCCAACTAATAATGCGGTCTAACTTACTTTGAAGTTCAAACACTAATGTATCTATTTGCTCAACATGGCCTGTATTCATGTTTGCTTCTTGAATGCGTAGAAGATTAGCTTGAAGCTTGTCGCCAGCTGCTTCAAGCGTATCTTGTAGTTCTCTTAATGTACCCGATGTTTCAGATAGCAACTGTTCACAACTTGAAATAGCCGCTTGCCAATCTTGGTTTAATAACGCAGCAATATCTTCTTTTACTGTATTTTGCTGCTCATCCATAATTCGCTGAGACAAATCAATACTATCGAAAATTTCCGCCACTGAATATTTTAGAGGTGCGAAAACATTACGATGCCAATGATATTCATCACCGCCGTCCTCAGCAGAGCTAGCAGCTGAATCAAGCTCACCTGCCACAATAGAAAGTTGCATAGATAAGCGCAATGATGAAAATTCACGTTGGCGAATATAGTAATCACTAATTCCAATACCCAACGGAGTTAAACGGTATATTGCATTACCTTCTACCAACTCACTGGTAAAACGGTTAAAAAGTCGCTGCTTTACCATGTCATTAATGGCATTATTCGCGCGAACTTGTATTGATTCTGCGGGTTGTTCAAAGCCTTTGCACACTTCTCTAAAGGCATCAATTAACTCCCCTTCACTAATTTCGCCATCAAGGCGCTCGCTGTTTAATACAGCGACAGCCATCAAAAAAGCTAATCTTTCTGGTGGCAGTGAGATTGAAAAATCATTTTTTCTCGCCCAAGACACTAACTCAGGAACGGTCTGGGTAAAATCACTCATAGTACATCCTTAATTTACACGCTTTTGTGCCATGACATGAATGTAACGCCCCAGACTGATATAGGGCTCTTGCCGACAATATCGTTGCTCTAATGCAAGCAACGATGGAAAATCTTTATTTTGTAACTGACGACTTTGCAAATAATCATGGAAAACACGGACACCGGTTTTTCCTAATATTATCATTGAAAATTCAGTCAGCCATTGATAAACATCTTCAGGTTGCAATGGATTTTGAGGCGATAATGATTTTTTTCTTCTTCGAGGAATTTCAGGATTTGCCAGATGAAAATTCCCCAATATCGCATTTCTCATAACAATACCATTCGCATTGTAAAACATCAGCGATAAGATACCATTAGGTAACAACATATCGGTAAGAACATTTACGGCGTCTTTCTGATCCGTGATCCATTCCAATACTGCATGAAATAGAACTAAGTCAACCTTTTCATCTATATGCTCTTTAATCTCTTGAGCCGCACAACAAATAAACATCATGTTTTCGGCAACACCCTCTTCAATCGCTGCCTCTTGAGCACGATTAAGCATCTCTTGCGATAAATCACATAAGATAATTTGGTGTCCTAACTTAGCAAGCTGGCGAGAAAAATATCCTTCACCTCCACCTGCATCTAAAATACGTAAACTTCGATTAGGTAAGAGAGTCAATAATTGTTGTAAATCTTCCCAAATCACCGCTTGACGTATTTTACCCTTTGTTGTGCCATAGATATTGCGGGAGAATTTATCTGCAATATCGTCAAAATTACGATCTGACATTAAAACGCCTCATGATAACAACTTACTACTTGCGCTCTTTGCGTTCTGATAAATTCAAAAATATGAGACACTGTACATAAATAAAGACGACAATTTTACCAGTGTTCTATGATACTGACTGTTTTCTCTAAAGAAATAAGTCATGAATCAGACTATTCGCAAAGCGAAGTATAAATATAACGCTTATTAATGAAAAAATTAACGTTCAAACGTTTATCGTTTTATAAATAATTAAATGATTCTTTATTTCTATTGATGAAAACTTAGTAAAACGTTGTTGTGTTAGCTATTTTGACACAACGTCTTGGAATTCCCCTAGTTTTCACTAAGCTTTCGCTATCAATTGCATATATTTCACTCAATCTAGGATGATTTATGCTGTTCTTGCTCAAAAAATATGTTGCAGGCTTTCTGATGCCCTTGCCTTTGCTCTTATTAATCGCCTTTTTTGCATTAGCACTACTTTGGTTTACTCGTTGGCAAAAAACAGGAAAAAGCCTACTCACTGTTGTGCTTGTTCTGTTAACTCTTTTAGGCATACAACCTGTTGCCGATACACTATTGATGCCAAGTGAAAAAGAGTATCAAGCTCGCTATGAATTACGAGAAAATTCGCAACAAGATGTGAACTACATTGTTGTTTTAGGTGGTGGATTTACTTATAACCCGGAATGGGCACCTAGCGCTAACCTTCTCAATAATAGCTTATTTCGTGTTGCAGAAGGTGTTCGGCTTTATTATCGCAATCCTAATGCAACACTGATTTTTACAGGTGGCGCAGGTGTTAATCAGATAAGTAGTGCAGAAGTTGCCGCACAAGTGGCACAATCTTTAGGTGTGCCTGCGAATAAAACTATTGCACTATCAACACCGAAAGATACTGAAGAAGAAGCCTATGAAGTTGATAAGCTAATTGGTAAACAACCTTTTCTCCTTGTCACTTCTGCCAACCATTTAGCGCGTGCTGAACGTTTCTTTTTAGCACGAAGAATGAATCCCATCGTTGCACCAGCTAACCAATTGGCTATTACTTCACCATTACATCCTTGGGAGAAATATTTTCCCTCTGCCACTTATTTTCAACACAGTGAACGTGCATGGTATGAATTTTTGGGATCAATTTGGCAATCAGTAAAACCCACAGGGCAACCTATAGAAATACCAGAAAATGCCCATTCTTCATCAGATAAAATGAATTCAGATAACTGATCTAGTCTCTATACTGAACCTCAATAATAGAGGTTCAGTTTCCCTTCAATAACCAATTCATTGAATACTCAATGTATCGCTATTATTAATATACGTTATATTCTATCACAAAGTTATAGTTATGTTACGATTAGGTATATAGGTAACTCATTAGAAACAATGTTATATATCATTAAATATGTTCTCCTAAGTACTACTTGCTAAATAAACTGTTTTATTTAGTACAGTGAAATAACATTGCTATTTATTTCTTGAATAATTTCAAATATCTTCGATAATTAAAAATACTTGATTTTAATTACTAGGTAATTATACAGATTTTCTTTATTCATATAAAACATAACTACTTATTAGTTAGTTATAAATATTTGAATAAAGTAAAAATACCTATATTAAGCAATCAGAGGTAACATGTTACTACAAACTATTTTATCAGCACTGGGGCCAATTATATTAGGACTTTTAGTTGGATGGCTCTCAGGTAAATATGGATTTATAAAAAGAGAATATTCACAAGCCTTTGCTGATTTTGTCGTTAAAATAGCACTACCATTCGCACTATTTCTAGCGGCAACACAAGCCTCTCCATCTATTTTCTATAACATAGATTATCTATTAGCCCTCGCATTAGGACTACTTATTTCTTATCTTATTGGTTTTTTAGGCGGCAAATTCTTTTTTAAACATGATAAAAAGAATTCAGCCATGCAAGCTTTGTCAGCCTCATTCCCAGATATGGCATATTGTGGACCACCTGTATTACTGGCTACGGTCGGTTCATCAGGTTTAATTGCAATGGTGATTGGTAATTTGATTTACACTATCATTATCCTACCTTTTACCATGATGATTATCAGTGGCACCAAGCAAGGAAAAGGGATCTTTCAATCATTGCTTAATGCCATCTCCCAGCCATTAGTTTTTCTGCCTATTTTTGGCGCTATTCTAGCTATTCTCGGTATTAAACTCCCAGAGATTCTGCAAAACTCAGTCAATGAAATAGGGAAAACTTCCGGTGGAGTTGCTTTATTTTTCTTAGGTTTGTTAATTTCAGGTATTAAGCTTAAAGTTAATACTGAAATTATCTTTAATGTGATAATAAAAAATATTGTGCAGGGTGCGTTAATTTTAGGTGTTGGGTTTGCTCTTGGGTTAGAAACTGAATTATTAAAAGCGGTATTTTTAATTGGCGTATTACCTACTGCAACAGCAGTGCCAGCTTTAGCCATTTCATATAAAACTTATACAGATATGGCAACAGGAACTGTATTATTAAGTACATTATGTTCATTATTTTCTATTATTGGCGGTATTGCTATTGTAGAAATGATGTAAATTTCCTAGGTACACTTACTTGAAAACATATTATTTATACTAACAATACGGATAAAAAATAAAACAGCCCTATACTACTGGGCTGTTTTATTTTTATAAATACTATAACTAAGGTGTATCTAATTTTAATATTTTAGCTGTTGATTCACGTATATTACGACAAGCATCCGCATCTATTTTGAGATCAATACCGTAAGTTGGAATAATCGTTTTAAGACGTTCTTCCCAACCATCATTTTCAAGCTGCTCTTTAAAACAAGACTTAATAATATTGATAGCAATAAATGCCGCTGTAGAAGCACCTGGTGATGCGCCTAATAATACTGAAAATGATTTATCTGCGCTGCTAATTAACTCAGTACCAAACTCTAATACACCATGATGCTTAGCTTCAGGTTTAATAATCTGAACACGCTGTCCAGCTACAGCCTCTTGCCAATCTTCATGCTGTGCCTGAGGATAGAACTGTTTGAGCATTTCAAATTGATGTGCCGAAGTTTGTAATACTTGACCAATTAAATATTCAGTCAATGACCAATTATCTTTTGCTACATCAAGCATCGGTTCTATATTACTTGGTCGGATTGATTCAAATAAATCTAAATAAGAACCCTGTTTTAAAAACTTACTCGAAAATCCAGCATAAGGGCCAAAGAGTAGAGAGCGTTTACCCGCAATAATACGAGTATCAAGATGTGGCACAGACATTGGTGGTGAGCCTACATCTGCTTTCCCATAAACTTTAGCATGATGACGACTACAGATTTTATCTTCATCACAGCGCAACCAAATACCACTAACAGGGAATCCACCATAGCCTTTACCTTCTGGAATACCTGATTTTTGCAACAAATCGATAGCGCGTCCCCCCGCACCAACAAATACATATTTTGCTGAAATAATATATTTATCATGAGTGGTAAGATCTTTGACTTCAATATTCCAACCACCCGAATTATTCCTTTTTATATCGATAACATCATGCTTATAGTGCAACTCAAAATTGTTTTGTAGGGAAAGTTGCTTAACTAAGAGATGTGTTAAGGCGCCATAGTCGACATCTGTACCTGTCGTCACGCGGGTGACGGCAAGTTGTTGATTCGGATCACGCCCTTCCATTATTAATGGCGCCCAATCTTCAATTTGTTTTTTATCTTCACTGTATTCCATATTTTCATAACAGTGATTAGCAGACATTTGGCGATAACGTTGATGAAGAAATTTAACGTTATCAGCACCCCAAACAAAACTCATATGTGGGCAAGCATGAATAAAATCTCGAGGATCAGTAATTTTGCCTTTTGTGACTAAATAAGACCATAATTGACGAGATAGATCGAATTCTGTGTTAACTTCTAATGCTTTACTAATATTAACAGTTCCATCTGAATTTGGTGGCGTGTAATTTAATTCACAGTTAGCAGCATGCCCTGTCCCCGCATTGTTCCAAGAATTAGAGCTCTCTTGACCACAATCATTTAATCTTTCAAACATAGCGATTTTTAAATTCGGTTCAAGCTCTTTAAGTAATGTACCGAGCGTCGCACTCATGATACCAGCGCCAATTAATGCGATATCAACCTGCTCACTAATAGGTTTATTCATAACAACTCCCAATTAGTTGGTTGTTTTATTAGGTTTAAAACATAATCCTGCGTCTTCTTTATAGACAACATAAGCACGACGCCAAGGCTCATTATCTAAAAGGCGCCATTTATGGCCAGTGCCACTATTATCTTGTGCTAATAACACATCACCTGGCTTAATAATGAAGGTTGAACCATCTTTTACTTCAAATTCTAATGTACCAGATAGTGTAATAACATAGCGAGGAACGGGGTCCTGATGCCAATCATAAGAACCTCCGGAAGTTGTTTCCCTAAACGATAATTCTGAAACATTGATAGGTAAACTTTCTCTATCGCCTTGTGAGCTATCTTTAAATTCAATGACACCTTCTTCAAATAACGAATTGCCATCTTCTCCAGTCCATAAACGAACACAACGGATCATATTTTCAAACTCCTTTAATAATTTTATACTTAAAACTTGATAATTATTTAGTATAGATAATATTCTTACTACTTCCCCAAATTAGCATCATAATTAAGTATTTTTATTATTAAAAAAGTATAGCAGTAATTAAATTATATAATTGATTATTAGATCGAATATTCAATAGGTTGATTAAAAAAAACATAGTATTATTTACAAAGAATATTCCGATAATTTATTATATTTCTCCGTCGTTCTTAAATATCTTAGTTTTTTATTCAACCATTTTAACCCGTTACATAAATTGAGATTTTGCTACTCTGATGAAAAATTCTTTTTACTGAGACTCAAATCATCAATATTTTGAAACTGCGAATTCAGGAGTAAAAGAGGAAGATATCTGTTACCAAATGGTGAAATAACATCAATTATTACAATTATAAATCTAATTAAACGATAATTAATTCAATAATATTAAGTAGTTAAATTAATTTTAAAAAAATATAAAAACGACACTTAATAAAATAAGTGCCGCTAGATATTTGAGATTTTAATATAATAATTAGAACTCTTGGTTCAGTGCACGATAAGCAGCTCTTGCTGCAATCAGATCATCTTGTGTATCAACACCTACACCTGGAACTTCTAATGCTTTTGCAACATGGATTTTTTCGCCATACCACAACACACGCAGTTGCTCTAACATTTCAATAGATTCTAATGGGCTTGGTTCCCAAGTAATATATCGACGTATAAAGCCTGCACGATAAGCATAAATACCAATATGGCGTAGATAATGCTCACCAATTTCATCATGTGATAAATTAAAACGGTCTCTTTCCCAAGGAATGGTTGCACGAGAAAAATAAAGTGCGAAACCTTTTGCATCCATCACGACTTTCACCGCATTAGGGTTAAAAGCTTCTTTTGAGTCAACAATAGGCACCGCTAATGTTGCCATTCCTGCACCACAACTTGCTAGATTTTCAGCAACTTGAGTAATAATAGCGGGTGGAATAAGAGGCTCATCACCTTGTACGTTAACGATTATCTCATCATCTGCAAATTGATATTTTTCAATGACTTCAGCTAAACGTTCTGTACCTGAATGGTGATCTTCGCGAGTCATACACGCTTCCCCGCCCGCTTTTTCAACTGCTGCAACAACATCTAAATTATCAGTTGCAACAATGACACGGTTTGCACCAGAGCGTATAGCTTGTTCCATTACACGAACAATCATAGGTTTGCCATGAATATCCGCAAGGGGTTTACCCGGTAAACGAGTCGATGCATATCGACCAGGGATAATGACCGTGAACATGAAATTACTTTTCCTCTTCTAGTGACAATTCTCTTGCTTCATTCTCCAGAAGAACGGGGATATTGTCACGAACAGGATAAGCTAAATGATCAATTTTGCAGATAAGCTCTGAATTTTCTTTATCAAAGATAAGTTTGCCGTGGCAAACTGGACAAGCAATAATTTCGAGTAAGCGGTGATCCATTTTGTCCCTCTCAAGGGTTAATCATTTTATAGGGCAAAAGGATATCATAAGGAATGATCAGCGTTAATACTCAAAACCACTCGTTTAGTGATAATTCGAAAATAATTTTGGTTATTAATAAATTTATTATTTTCTCTTTTACTATAAGCAACAAAAAAGCCACATTACTGTGGCTTTTTATCGTTGAGTCTGCAACATCATTAATAAAGAATTACATTCAGCTTTTATTGATAATAATTTAACCTTTTTATTATCTTTATTGCATTCTAATTAACGAAATAACTCTTTTATATTACTTATTCAGCTCGCTGGTAAACTATTTCCGCTTACCTACCTAAAATAGGTATAAACGATAATTTAATCTCAATGCTAAACTACCGTTTTATCTACATCTTTAACAAGGCTAAGCCTTATTTAAAACCCGATAACATCAGCGGCTTCTAAACCTGCTGCGGTTCTGATAACAGAAAATTCAACGTCTTGACCTTCTGTTAATGCTTTGTTTTTTGTATTGGCAATCGCTTTTTTATTGACATAAACTTCTTGTTCAATATCTCTTGCAACAATAAGACCATAACCTTTGTTATTGTCGAACCATTTTACGCGACCCATTCTTAATTGTAATGTCATGATAGATAAACTCCTTTTGTTCTTCGTATAGTTTTTATTTTTCTATACTAATGCATCCTACTTTTTATTATGTCTTCTTATATAAAACCCCAATTAAATTCTGAACACATTAATTTAAGTAGTGCATTTTATTATTCAATATAAATGTTCAAAACCGTGATAGCTAAGCTTAATAAATATCATAAAACTCAATAAATATTTACAGTATCAATATGACAAGAAAATGACATGCTGATATTTATTGTACACTGATAAAAAAGATAATCGAATATAGCGATAATTAGTCACCATCAAAAATGGTTTTCATCATTCGTTGTGTATAAAATTCGATGCTATTCGCTACACAAAATATTAACCCTACATCCAAGATCCACAAACTCTCCACACAAAGCTTTTGAGTAGATAAAGTAATGACGAGTTAAATTGAACTACGACAAAAGCGATATGCAACTATAGGTAGGTAATCTTTTATGTAACACTATCCTGATTTCCACTATAAATATCATTGTTTCAGATCAGATACAAGTTTTTTTCGAGCCGTAAATTAAATTGCTGACTTGTTTTAGCACAGATTGACTATTTAATTCAGCGCTAACCGGTAAATACCACCAATTATCTTGCGCAAAATGCTGACATTTAACAGCGTCCTTTTCTGTCATAATAAGGGGTTCTAAATTAGGTGTTAAATCTTGTAATTCTTGGGCACTATAGTCACTATGATCACTAAATGCTTTTGTTGTGATTAACTCGACTCCTTTTTCATTTAAAGAGTTAAAAAATCGAGGTGGGTGACCAATTCCAGCAATAGCAACAGCCTTTTTAATTTGCTGAACTGGTTTCTTTTCTCCCGTTTTAAGATTCACAGCAATATCACCTTCCAGGGTCATGCTTATCTCGTTACCTTGACTTACCCCTCCATTAACGATAATTGCATCTACTGACTTTAAGCGTCTTGCACGCTCTCGCATAGGGCCTGCTGGTAACCACCAACCATTGCCAAACCGACGCAGACCATCAATAACAACGATTTCATAATCACGCTGTAGTGCATAATGCTGTAAACCATCATCAGTGATAATTACATCAAGTTCATGCTGTGCTAATAACGCTTTTACTGCATCTCGTCGATTAGGAGCAACTGCAACGGGAACACCTGTTCGATGATGAATCAATACAGGTTCATCACCTGCCATGGCAGGTGATGTCTTGGATGTCAAAAGTAATGGATAATGGTCTGATTTCCCGCCATAACCACGAGATACAACACCTGGCTTAAATCCCTGCTGTATTAATTGCTCAACAAGCCATATCACAATGGGTGTTTTGCCATTTCCACCCGCGGTTAAATTACCAACAATAACAACAGGAACAGGAGCTTTCCATGATGCTAACCACCCTTTCTGATATGCAAAACGCCTTAACAGCGTGATCACACCATACAACCATGAGAATGGAAGCAATAGGATATAAAGCCAAGATTTACCAGACCAAATCCGTTCAATCATTTGCCAAATTGCATCCTATGAAGTTGTGCATAGATACCTTTTTTCTCAATCAGATCAAGGTGTGCGCCACGTTCAATAATTTCACCATCTTCAATAACTAATATTTCATCCGCTTTTTCAATTGTTGATAAACGGTGAGCAATGACTAAAGAGGTTCTATTTCTCTGCAATTCATCAAGTGCTGACTGAATAGCTCGTTCTGATTCTGTATCTAGCGCCGATGTCGCTTCATCAAGAATAAGAATTGGTGAATCTCGTAATAACGCTCTTGCAATTGCAATACGCTGACGTTGTCCACCTGAAAGTAACACACCGTTTTCACCAATTTCAGTATCTAAGCCTTTATCCATTTTTTGGATAAAATCCATCGCATGTGCCATTTTCGCCGCTTTTTCAATATCTTCACGGGTATACTGATCTTCACAAGCATAGACGATATTGTTTGCCACAGTTTCATTAAAAAGATGCACATTTTGAGAAACCAGTGCAACTTGGTTACGTAAAGATTTCAATGTGTATTCACGAATATCATGACCATTAATCAATATCTCACCTTCATTAATGTCATAAAAACGAGTGAGCAGATTTGCAATCGTAGACTTACCTGACCCTGAACGCCCAACTAATGCAACAGTTTTCCCTGCTGGAATAGTAAATGATATGTTTTTCAGTGCTGGCGTATCTTTTGTGACATATTGGAAAGTTACATTACGAAACTCAATATCACCAGTTGGTTTTTTCAGTTCAAGCTTACCAGTGTCTTTTTCTTGCTCCATATCGAGAATAGCAAATAGTGTTTGACAAGCAGCCATACCACGCTGGAATTGAGCATTCACATTAGTCAGTGATTTCAACGGGCGCATTAATGCAACCATTGAGGAAAAGACAACAGTAATTGTACCCGCTGTTAATGTTTCCATAATGTCAGGGAAACTTGCTGCATACAGGACAAAAGCTAATGCAAAAGAAGCAATTAATTGAATAATAGGATCTGAAATTGACGATGCAACAACCATACGCATGCCTTGGCGACGAATATGATTACTCACATGATTAAAGCGCTTATTTTCAACTTCTTGACCATTAAAAATCAGTACTTCTTTATGTCCTTTTAGCATTTGTTCTGCGCTAGTTGTCACTTGCCCCATGCTATTTTGGATTCGTTTACTTATAGTTCTAAAACGAGTCGATACCAAACGGATAACAACTGCTACGATAGGCGCGATAACAATAAGGATCAGAGATAATTGCCAGCTATAGTAAAACATCAAGCCAAAGAGCCCGATAATGTAAGCACCTTCACGAACAACTGTAATTAATGCACCTGATGATGAAGAAGCAACTTGCTCTGAATCATATGTAATACGAGAAAGCAAAGTTCCTGTTGATTGCTGATCAAAAAAACTCACCGGCATTCCCATAATATGAGAAAACAGTCGGCGACGCATATTCATTACCACTTTCCCAGATACCCAAGAAAGGCAGTAACTTGAAATAAAGTTAGATATACCACGCAGAACTATCAGTCCAATAACAGCAATCGGCATCCATTTTAATACGTCATTACTTGCTTTACCAAAACCTTCATCAAGCAGTGGTTTTAATAAAGAAATCATAAATGCATCCACACCCGCATTGACGATTAATGCAATTGCTGCAGCGATCAAACCCGCTTTGAAAAGCCGAATCATCGGCCATAAGCGGCGGAATGTTTGCCACGTTGATAGGTCTATATCATTCATATATATTACCAAACTTTTAATAATTAGCCGGCCATTCTACTCGGGAAACGTCAAAACACCAAACCACTGATGATACCAGCGAGGTAAAATATCTCGTCTATAGGTAAATACATCAATATTATCTTGATTAAACTCGATCGAAATCTGCCCACTAATAGAGGTTGTTAGCCAATTAATCGCTTCTTTTTTATAACGAAGATGTACTTTATCAGAAGGTAAACGCCAAAGGCTATAACGAGCAGCAGAAACGAGTGCAAATTTGGGCGACACTGTTTGAATAAACGCCAATGTGGACGATGTTTGGCTACCATGATGAGGAACCTGTAAAACATCGGCTTTCAGTTGATCTTTTTTTACTCTTACCAATTGGGCTTCAGCTTCTTTCTCTATATCTCCTGTCAAAAGAATAGTGTGTTTACCATCACTTACATTGATCACACATGATTGATTATTTTTAGGTGAAAGAACTTTATTGGGTGGCCATAATGCATCAAATTGAAGTCCTTTCCACTGCCATGATTCATTGCTTAAGCAAGCTAAATGAGAAGGGTCGTCAAAACTACTACGAATACTTAAGTGAGGATAAGCTTTTATTAAATCTTTTATTCCCCCTGTATGATCGAGATGATCATGACTAATTATCAATGCCACTGGATTAAGCCGATGATATTTTAAATAAGGAATAATGACACTTTTTGCAATTGAACCACCACTTTTCCAACGTATTCCTGTGTCATAAATAATTGCTTCTCTGTCTTTTTCAAGAATAATAGCTAAACCATGGCCAACATCTAACATAGACATACGCCATTGATAACGTGAGAAAGTTGTGAATTCGCAATATAAAAGAATACCAACAGCGATAAGTAAAATAAAATGATGACGCCACCATGACATTTTTATAATTACAATAATACCAACACCTGAAAACCCCAATAAAAAAGGAACAGTGCCACTATATTGCCAATAAGGTAAAAATAAAGGAGCACACCAAAAAGCAAGATTAATAGAAAGATCAACCCAGTGCCAAATTATTGGTTGTAAAAATGAGAGAAAGGATGTCAATAATCCAAACATTATTAACGGTACAGTAATAAATGAAATAATAGGAACTGCCCATAAATTAACAATAAAACTAAAAAAATTAGCTCCACCAAATAAATAGAATTGAAAAGGTAATAAAATAATTAACAATCCAAATTGTAAGTGAATTAACCTTAAAATAAACCACCGTTTTTGATGATTATATTTGGCTTTTAATGGGTACATCCAATACCAAAAAATAATGGCAAATACAGCAGAAAATGAAAGCCAAAAACTGGCGGAAAGAATAGAAAGAGGCTCAAAAATCAAAATGAGTGCAGCACTCCAAAGTGCCCATTGCCAAGGTAAAAATAATCGGCTCCCCCAATGTAACATCACCCAAACGGTTAATCCTATAACAGCTCTTGTTGCCGGTATTCCCCAACCTGATAATGCAGCATAGAAAACACCACATAGCCAAGCCATAACTAATGGAAACTGTGGATTAATCCATCTGATAGGGAAAAGAAATTGAATACCTCTTGCAATACCCCAACCAGCAAAGGCAGCTAAACCTATATGCAAACCCGATATCACAATTAAATGAGCGACCCCTGTTTTCATATAGAGATCTTTTTTCTCTGGTTCAATATATCGTTTATCACCTAAGACTAAAGCAATAATTTCACCTTTATTTTTTGTTGTTTGCCAATAAGCTGAGATTGTCTCAATAAGTTGAGTACGCAGTGATATATCATCTCGAATAAACTTCGCTGACATCACTTTACCAGTTAATGTTTCTTTCATAGAAACAGCATATTTTTGGTTATCAAATCCACCTTCATTTAAATAGCTATGCACAGCTCTGAATTGAATTTTAAACTTCCAATGTTGCCCTACCGCTATATTTTTAGGCGGATTTCGCCAATACACGTTAGCATAAATAGATGATGAAAAGAGTGTTTTTTTCGTCATAGGTATTTTGATAACAATATTACCATCTGTTAATTGGCGATACTCTATCACTTTGGTTTCGATTGTTGCCACATTATCAGCAAATTGTTCCGTTCTCGCCATTAAGGATGACGCAGCCATATTTGAATAAACCCAAAAAAATAGAAATATTGCTAAAAATCGGAATAAAGCAAAAGGGACAAGTAATAGAAATAGTGCAACAAGAATAATAATGTAATAAATAGTCTGGCTAAAAAGTGAATGTTGAATTAATAACGGTAAGCAGCCTAATATCATCGCCAAAGCAATATTATCTAAAGTTAACGTTGTGAAATAGAGTTTTTGCAAATAGATTGAATGAAAGCACCTCCGTTTTATTGAAGCCACCTCTAAACCCAAAAAACTTATCATTCGATTCAATAAAATCATTTCCAGCATCCTTACTTTCAATCATTCTTTAAATATCATGATATTACCATTTGATTAAAGAAAGGATTTTAGGCTATTTTTTAGTAATGCTTTATAAAAAGAAAAAGCTCCCTTGTTACATACAATAAATTTTGAGAAGAAACTCATAAAAAGTAAAACAACTAAGTGATATCGATAATTAAGTAGAGAAATTAAAACTGAAATAAAATACAGTAATAGAAAAGAAAGATGCGAGTAAGATAAAGTAAATAGAACGAATCGATTAATTCAGGATTAGAAATAGAAGAAGATTAGGGAGTAAAAAAACACACTAAAAGCTATAATAATTACTAATAAAAAACGGCACCTAAGCGCCGTTTTGAGAAAGTTAACTAACATCGTGCCATTTCGACAGGAGTTATTATTCCGTATAAATATTTACACGGTCACGTAACTCTTTACCTGGCTTAAAGTGTGGAACGTATTTGCCTTCCAGATCTACTTTATCACCAGTCTTCGGGTTACGACCCGTACGCGGCGCACGGTAGTGTAGAGAAAAACTGCCGAATCCGCGGACTTCGATACGCTCACCATCAGCTAAAGTATCAGCCATATGATCAAGCATTTCTTTTACAGCTTCTTCAACCGTCTTAGCCGAAAGATGAGATTGTAGGCCTGCAAGTCTTTCGATTAACTCAGACTTGGTCATATTACCTCCCTAAACTACCGATAAATAGGCAACGATTAACGTTGCCTCGTTAATAACTTAAATTATTCGCCTTTAGCTGCTTTGAAAGCTTCAGCCATAGCGTTGTTTGAAAAACCAACTTCTTCTTTATTGTTTACAGAAGCGATAGCATCTTTCTCGTCTGCTTCGTCTTTAGCACGAACAGATAAGTTGATAACGCGGTTTTTACGGTCAACGCCAGTGTATTTAGCTTCTACAGCTTCGCCAACATTCAGAACCAGAGTTGCATCTTCAACGCGGTCACGTGAAGCTTCTGAAGCACGCAGGTAACCTTCAACACCGTCAGCTAATTCTACAGTTGCGCCTTTAGCGTCAACAGCAGTTACTTTACCAGAAACAATAGCACCTTTTTTGTGAGCAGACAGGTAATTATTGAATGGATCTTCTGATAATTGTTTAACGCCCAGTGAGATACGCTCACGCTCAGCATCAACTTGCAGAACTACAGCAGCGATTTCGTCGCCTTTTTTGTATTCACGAACAGCTTCTTCACCTGCAACATTCCAAGAAATGTCAGATAAATGAACCAGACCGTCAATACCGCCGTCTAAACCGATGAAGATACCGAAGTCAGTGATAGACTTGATTTTACCTTCAACACGGTCATTCTTGTTATGAGTTTCTGCGAACTGCTGCCATGGGTTAGATTTACACTGTTTTAGACCCAGTGAAATACGACGACGTTCTTCATCGATGTCAAGAACCATAACTTCAACAACATCACCAACATTAACAACTTTAGATGGGTGAATGTTTTTGTTAGTCCAATCCATTTCAGAAACGTGTACCAGACCTTCAACGCCTTCTTCGATTTCTACGAAGCAACCGTAATCAGTCAGGTTAGTTACACGACCAGTCAGTTTAGTACCTTCTGGATAACGTTTAGCGATAGCTACCCATGGATCTTCGCCCAGTTGTTTCAGACCTAATGATACGCGAGTACGTTCACGGTCGAATTTCAGGACTTTAACAGTGATTTCGTCGCCAACATTGACAATTTCGCTTGGGTGTTTAACACGTTTCCAAGCCATATCAGTGATGTGCAGTAAACCGTCAACACCGCCCAGATCAACGAATGCACCGTAGTCAGTAAGGTTCTTAACGATACCTTTAACTTCCATGCCTTCTTGCAGGTTTTCTAATAACTGATCGCGTTCTGCGCTGTTTTCAGATTCGATAACCGCACGACGAGACACAACAACGTTGTTACGTTTTTGGTCTAATTTGATGACTTTGAACTCAAGCTCTTTGTTTTCCAGATGAGTTGTATCGCGAACTGGGCGAACGTCTACCAGTGAACCTGGTAAGAACGCACGAATGCCGTTCAGTTCAACAGTGAAACCACCTTTAACTTTACCGTTGATGATACCAACAACAGTTTCGTTTTCTTCGTAAGCTTTTTCCAGCATCAGCCACGCTTCGTGACGTTTAGCTTTTTCACGAGACAGAACGGTTTCACCGAAGCCATCTTCAACCGCGTCCAGAGCAACATCAATTTCGTCGCCCACTTGGATTTCTAATTCGCCTTGAGCGTTTTTAAATTGTTCTACAGGAATAGCAGATTCTGATTTCAGACCTGCATCAACCAGAACAACGTCTTTATCGATAGCAACTACAACGCCACGAACGATAGCGCCAGGACGAGTTTCGATTGTTTTTAGGGATTCTTCAAAGAGTTGAGCAAAAGATTCTGTCATGTTAATGATCTTCAAGTAAATTTAATTAACGTCCATTTAGCATCCGGCCGAATGGGGTTGTTTCACATACCTCGTTACATCCTTTGTGACAAGGTCATCGGGCATTGTTGTGTTTTCATTAACACGTCAACCCGATTTTGATAATTACCTAGTATAAACGAAATAAAAATTAATTACGCTGATAATTACAGATTTTTTTTAGCATAAGTTAACGATTTTTCAATAACTTCGTCGATAGACAAACTTGTAGAATCGAGAATTAATGCATCTTTCGCTGCAACAAGTGGCGCAACTGCGCGATTCCGATCACGGTGATCGCGTTCTTTTATCTCGGATAAAAGGCGTTCAAAGTTAACATTAAAGCCTTTTTCCTGCAACTGTAACATGCGACGACGTGCTCGTTCCTCTGCGCTAGCTTCAAGAAAAATTTTCACTTGAGCATCAGGGAAAACTATCGTTCCCATATCTCGCCCATCGGCAATAAGACCAGGTTCTGTACGAAATGCTCGCTGACGACGCAATAATGCTTCTCTTACACGAGGAAACGTTGCTGCTTGTGAGGCCGTGTTCCCAACTGTTTCAGTACGAATTTCATTCGACACGTCTTCACCTTCGAGAATAACACTTAAACCCTTCTCACTAGGAACAAAACGTACATCTAAATTTGCTGCTAGAGGTACTAATGCATCTTCAGAAGTAATATCAACATGGTGGTGTAAAGCAGCTAATGCCAACACTCGATAAATAGCACCAGAGTCAAGTAAGTGCCAGCCAAATGCTTTTGCTAATGCTTGGCATAATGTTCCTTTACCTGCTCCGCTAGGCCCATCAACAGTTATAACAGGGACGATAACCGCCATGAGTTTCTCCTTTTCATGGGCACTGTGTTTCTGTGTTTAATGCTTTTATTGCATTGATATAATAGACATTGTATTCAAACAGAGAAAAACAGTATTAATGTATACGCGACATTATACGCATACAATGTATAGGAAGAAACAAGCAGATAAGCGCTAAAGTGTCTTATTTAATATTATTTTTTCGAGATAGTGAGTTTTTTAGAAAAATTAGTTTAATTACAATAAAAATCGGCCATATTATTCTTTAAAAAATCCAATACGGCCGATTTAACTGATTTAATTTTAACTCATTTTAATTAATGATTTTCACATTAATTATTACAATGAGAAAGTGTTTCTAACTTCTCAAAATAATCAGGAAAGGTTTTTGCGGTACATCCCGGATCAAGAATGGTGATTGGCGTATCTGAAAGTGCCACCAGCGAAAAACACATCGCAATGCGGTGATCATTATAAGTTTCGATATCCGCAGTTGTTAACTGTTTTGGTGGTATTACTTTTAAGTAGTCGTGCCCTTCTTCGACAATCGCACCCACTTTTTGTAACTCTGCTGCCATTGCTGCTAATCGATCAGTTTCTTTTACGCGCCAATTATAAATATTGCGGATAACGGTTTCACCTTCAGCAAAAAGTGCCGTGGTAGCAATGGTCATTGCTGCATCAGGGATAGTGTTCATATCCATATCAATGCCTTTTAATATTCCACGTTCACACTCAATATAGTCATCCCCCCAACGCACTTTCGCCCCCATTTTTTCAAGTACAGAAGCAAAATGAATGTCCCCTTGTAAGCTATTTTTACCGATACCTGTAACGCGTACAGTACCACCTTTAATGGCAGCAGCAGCTAAAAAATAAGAAGCAGATGAAGCATCACCTTCTACAAGGTATTTTTCTGGAGATTGATATTGCTGACCACCTTTTATAACAAAGCGTTGGTAGTCTTGGTTTTCAATTTTCCCACCAAAAGTATTGATTAACGCTAAGGTAATATCGATATACGGTTTAGATACTAACTCACCTTTAATTGTAATCGTTGTATCTTGCTCAGCTAATGGAGCGGTCATTAATAAGGCGGTCAAAAATTGGCTTGAA
The DNA here is from genome assembly GCF_022369495.1 of Proteus penneri. Taxonomy (NCBI): domain Bacteria; kingdom Pseudomonadati; phylum Pseudomonadota; class Gammaproteobacteria; order Enterobacterales; family Morganellaceae; genus Proteus; species Proteus penneri. The sequence continues at coordinate 878,916 of NZ_CP059690.1, read as the reverse complement.
ACACTGCCATCGACTTCTACATTTCCACCTTTAAAACCGCCACGTAAACGAATAGGTGGATAGCCCGTTTGTTCAAGATAATCGATACTCGCGCCACCTTGGCGTAAAGCGTCAACTAAATGCCCAATTGGACGTTCTTTCATTCGTGGTTCACCCGTCAATATAATATCATGCAAGCCTAAACTTAATGCGGCTGCCAATGGACGCATTGCTGTACCTGCATTACCTAAAAAAAGCTCTAATGGTGAATGTGTGTTAAATTCCCCTCCTAGCCCTTCAATATCACATACCGTATTGTTATTTGATAATTGATACTGCACACCTAATGTTTTTAATGCATTTAGCATATGACGAATATCATCACTATCTAATAGGTTAGTTAAACGTGTATTACCTTTAGCTAAAGCGGCTAATAATAACGCACGATTAGAGACACTTTTTGAACCTGGTAAATTAATAGTGCCTTCAATATGAGCAATAGGCTGTAATGTTAACGATTCCATAAACAGGTAAGAACTCCGATAAACAAATAAAATATGATGGGATGGGATGCTGTTTAATCAAAAAAAATAAGAAAACGACTTAGGTACTTATTATTTATTTTTATTTTTTAGTACAGGGATAATTTGATTGTCATTATCAACATCTTTGGATAAAAGGAAACCCACTTTCACATAGGTTTCCTAAACATATAATGTATGAATTATGCGTGGCGACGTTCAAAATCAGCCATAAAATCAACTAATGCTTGAACACCAGCTAATGGCATTGCGTTATAAATTGATGCACGCATACCTCCCGATACACGGTGGCCTTTTAATGCGACTAACCCTTGAGCTTCAGCCTCTTTTAAGAAGACTGAATCTAATTCAGGGGAAGACATTTGGAAAGGTACATTCATTAGTGAACGATTTTCTGTAGCAATACGATTGATATAGAAATCACTATTATCAATTGCGCTATAAAGAAGCGTCGCTTTTTCATAGTTACGTTTTGCCATTTCTTGCAAACCACCTTGCTCTTTTAGCCATTTAAAGACCATGCCTGATAAATACCAAGCAAAGGTAGGTGGTGTATTAAACATGGAATCATTTTCAGCAAGCACTGTGTAATCAAACACAGAAGGTGTTTCTTTACGCGCTTTACCTAATAGATCTTCACGAATAATAACGATGGTTAGACCCGCAGGGCCAATATTTTTTTGTGCACCTGCATAGATAACACCAAAACGGCTAACATCTATTGGTTGAGATAAAATAGAAGATGAATAGTCAGCAATAACAATTTTGCTGTCATCAAAATCTGGCTCTTCATGAATGGCAATACCATCAATAGTTTCATTTGGGCAATAATGTACATAAGCAGCATCGGTACTTAATTGCCACTCTTTCATTGGTTTAACACCAATTTTGCCATCAACTTCTGTTTTAATTTTAATGATATTTGGCGAACAATATTTTTCAGCTTCTTCGGCTGCACTTTTAGCCCAGTAACCACCATCAATATAATCAGCGCTTGCTTTATCACCCAATAAATTGAGAGGTAAAGCAGCAAAATGGCCTCGAGCGCCACCGTGACAAAAAAGAATTTTGTAGTTTTCTGGCACATTGAGAAGATCGCGAAGATCTTGTTCTGCCTGATGAGCAACTTCAAGAAACTCTTTACTGCGGTGACTAATCTCCATAACCGAACGCCCAAGTTCATGCCAGTTGCATAATTCCAATTCTGCACGACGAAGAACTTCTGCCGGTAACATAGCCGGGCCTGCACTAAAGTTATATACCTGACTCATTCAAATTCACCCTATCTGAATATGTTTTTACAAAATGACCTTTATCGGTTGTATCATTCCCGTTAAATTGGCGCAATGATTATTGTGAACTAACGCATAATATGCAGAACATAAAAATGATGGTTAGGAGTGTTTTATGTCGGGGAGTGTAAATAAAAAAGAAGAAGCGAGCTGGGGAATGCTTCTTCATGGAAAAAATAGTCTAAAATCGCTTGCTTTAGCAGGAGGCGTCGCATTACACGCAATTAATGTCTATATTACGATCACAACGCTACCTTCAATTGTGCGTGATATTGGTGGGCTTAATTTATACGCATGGAACACCACCGTTTTTATTCTGGCTTCAATTCTCTCTTCTGCATTAACTTCACGATTATTGAGTGTATTTGCACCTCGCAATAGTTATCTTTTTGCCACAATTTGCTTTTTAACAGGTTCTGTTATTTGTGCGACAGCACCTTCAATGCAAATATTGCTTTTAGGGCGATTTATTCAAGGGGCTGGTGGAGGAATGTTGCTAGCACTTGCTTACTCTTTAGTTCGAGTCATGTTTCCTCAACCACTTTGGTCTAGAGCTATGGCATTAATGTCTAGCATGTGGGGGATATCGACACTATTAGGCCCTGCACTAGGTGGAATATTTGCTGAATATGATGTTTGGCGTGGCGCATTTTGGTCTATTTTATTTGTTGGTATTCCTTACGCTATTTTATTATTTACTATTCTTCCTACCGAAAATAATGCCGATAATATCGTTGCAAAAAACCCATTACCTTACCAACAGCTTATTTTATTAATGCTTGCTGTATTATCTATTTCTATTGGTAGTCTTTATAACGTTATTTTATATAACACCTTATCTTTTGTATTTGCTTTTATCTTTATTCTACTGTTAGTCAATATTGATAAAAAATCAAATGATGGCTTATTTCCTAAAGGAACCTTTTCTTTTTCTGCACCGTTAGCACCAATATATCTCACCATGGCTTTATTAGGAATTAGTGTACAAACAGAAGTCTTTGTACCCTATTTTTTACAAATTATCCATAATATTACCCCGCTACTTTCAGGTTATTTAGCAGCATTGGTTGGTGCTGGTTGGTCTTTCTCTGCCATTATATCTTCATCAAGTAAACAATCTACTGCTCAGAGATTAATGCGTTTTGGCCCAATAATTAATTTTGTGGCTATTGTGATCCTTGGTTTATTTATTTCTAATATTCTAACAATACCTTATGGGCAAATTATTATTATTTGTATCGCTCTCTTTTTTACAGGTGCCGGAATTGGTATGGCATGGCCTCACTATTTAACCCGCGTTTTACACGTTTCTCAGGGACAAGAAGCTCAAAAAGCGGCAACTTCAATTACCACTATACAACTTTTTTCAACCGCCGTAGGTGCTGCCATTTCAGGCACTATTGTAAATATGGCAGGGTTAACAGATCCTGGAGGTATAATCGGTGCTCAAAATGCGGCCCATTGGTTATTTATTGTCTTTTCTGTTACTCCACTTATTGCATTTATTACTGCAAAAATAATTATTTTAAATATAAGAAAAAGTTAATACCTAAGATGTTTATTAAAAATAGTCTTTTCATTAGTTATAAATAAACGCCTTTTAAGGCTTACTATCTTTATTTATTTTATCAACATCGATAAATTAGCCCTGAACAATAGATAAGGGTAAAAATATGAAATTAAGAAATGCAATAATAATAGGAATAATATACGCACCATCAATATGCCAGGCAGCAATACAACCAAACTATGAGTATGATAAGCATTATGCTGCTCAGATTTTTATTAATAAAGATTCTTCAACAACAATTAAACCAAATGAAGCTAATCTCAATCAAGCAGAAATATTAATTGCACCGAAAAACGCCAAAGGTGTTTCTTATAATAAATATGATGAATTCCATGTAACGAAAGACGGAGTTATCTTAAATAATAACGGGGTTGCCGCTGACTTTATTATTAACGAAGTGATTAATGGGACAACATCATTATTAGATGGAAACATTGGTATAACTGGGAAGGCTGCTCATGTTGTTATTGCTAATCCCAATGGGATTGAGTGTAATAATTGTAGTTTTTCTAATACATTATCTGAAACACTGGCAACCGGAAAACCCATTATCCATGATGATGAATTAGTCGGTTACCGCATAGAAAGATCCATCTCTGCCTTAGACTATAGAGCTTTTGGTGGTAAATCAATTAAGCATATAGGTAAAATAGTATTCAGAAATGAAAATAACCGTCATCCTGATAATTCCTTTAATAATATTAATATCATCTCTAATAACATTAATTTAGAAAAAGGATTTATATCTTCTAAAGGAGATATAAATATTTATTCAGGGGAAAGAAAAGTAATGATAAAAAAAGATGTTAATATTTTAGAAAATGGTATGCGTACAAGAGAGCTTAGATATTATTTGCCCAATAAGATCATATTAGGTGATAAGAATGGTGATCCTAGAAAACAAGGCTTGACTTCTTATAAAAATATCATTATCAATGCCTCTGATACGACTATTGATAATTATGGTTCTTTAGAAAGTACTAATAGTAGTAGAAAAGCAATTCAACTGAATTTAAACAAAACAACATTTAATAATCATGGATATATTCTAGCCAAGGGTGGATATTTAACTATCCAAAATCATTCTTTCTTTAATAATTTGGCTAATGGGACTATTGGAATGCAATATTGGCTTGGCCTTAACAATGCTGACAGTAAATATAGTAGTATATATATAGGGAATGTACCTAAAAATACTGTTTTCCCAATGAATAACTTAACATTAAATATTAGTGAGGATAGTCAGCTAGTAAATGATGGTACCATCAAGGCTTACCGATTATATACTCAAAATAAAAAAATGAATAATATTCAAAATAATAGACAAGATATCAATCTTTATACTAAATTACTCAAAATAAAATAATACTTAATAAAGAAAATCATCCGTTATTAATTGACGGATGATTTTCTGGTTTAACGTTAAAAACTAAAAAATCTAACTAACATTAATATCTTTCAAAGTTTTCTTGGATCTTCGCTGGATCTTGTGTTTCTGTCAAAGATAACTGCAATAACACTCTCGCTTTTTGTGGATTTAAGCGCTCTGATGCAACAAAACCATATTTTGCATCATCCACTTCACCATTTTGTGTAGTAAAACCAACTGGTACACGACTTGCACGAACAACAACGACACCTTTTTTAGCGCCATCGGCTAAAGTGTCAAAAATATCAGTATATAAATTACCATTACCCACACCAGCACTGACAATACCTTTGTAGCCGTTATCAATAAAGGCTTTTGCTGGTAAATTAGAGGCATTTGAGTAGTTATAAACAATACCCACTTTTGGTAATTCAGTCAGTTTACTGACATCAAATGCAGGCTTATCAGCACGAGGTAATGCTGCTGTATAATAATGAACCTTACCATTATGCACATAGCCTTGAGCACCTGCGTTAATAGGCTGGAACGCTTGTACTTCAGTTGTGTTCATTTTTACAACATCTTTACCACTGATAACCGCATTATTCATGGTCACTAACACACCGCGATTTTCAGAAGCTTTATCACTTGCAATCACAACCGCATTAAAAAGATTTAAAGGGCCTTCAGCACCTAATGCCGTTGCAGGGCGCATTGCCCCTACCATAACAACTGGTTTTTTGCATGCTGTGGTTAAATCAAGGAAATAGGCTGTTTCTTCCATGGTGTCTGTACCATGAGTGATCACAAAGCCGTCCGTTTTATCACAATCTGCATTAATTTTATCAGCCAGCTTGAGCCACACTTGGTCATTCATATCTTGAGAGCCAATATTCACGACTTGCTCGCCTTTTAAATTAGCAATTTTTTTAGCCTCAGGTACTGCATTAATCAATGTATCAATACCTAATTTGCCTGCTGTATAGCTTGATGTCGTTGCTGAATCGCCACCACCAGCAATTGTGCCACCCGTCGCTAAAATGGTGACATTAGGTAAGGCAAAAGCAGAACCACTGATTACAGCTAACAGGCTAGCGAGCAATGTTTTTTTCATCATCGAACTGATCCCTTATGAATTTATAAATAAATCCAATTATGATGATTTAAAATTATTAATTCCGTGATAAATCGAACGAATTTATTAAAAAAATTCATATATCAAATAATTTATAAGTGAAGAATATAGTTAGCAATTGGTAAATGAGAGAAATAATTAGTGCATTACAGGGGATTTCAGTATTATGTGCCCCTAACTATCACCAGCAAAATATTGATGAAACCTGCCATGTCACAAACATTTATTCCTGGCAAAGATGCCGCTCTGGAAGATTCTATCGCTCGCTTCCAACAAAAATTAACCGACTTAGGATTTAACATTGAAGAAGCTTCATGGTTAAACCCTGTTCCTAACGTTTGGTCCGTTCATATTCGCGATAAAGATTGCCCTTTATGTTTTACTAACGGTAAAGGTGCCAGCAAAAAAGCAGCCTTAGCCTCCGCACTAGGTGAATATTTCGAACGTCTCTCCACAAATTATTTTTTCTCTGATTTTTGGCTAGGTACTGATATTGCAGAAGGTGAATTTGTTCACTACCCAAGTGAAAAATGGTTCCCACTGGCAGAAGATGATTCTGTTCCTGCTGGCTTATTAGATGAGCGTTTACGCAAATTTTATGATCCTGAAGGTGAGTTATGTGGTAGTGAGTTAGTTGATTTACAATCAAGTAATCATGATCGCGGGATTTGCGCCCTTCCATTCATACGCCAATCTGATGAAAAGCCTGTTTATATTCCTGTAAACATTATTGCTAACTTATATGCCTCTAATGGTATGTCCGCAGGAAATACAAAAAATGAAGCTCGAGTTCAAGGGCTTTCTGAAGTTTTTGAACGTTATGTAAAAAATCGCATTATCACTGAAAGAATTAGCTTACCTGAAATTCCGAAAGAAGTTTTAACTCGCTATCCTGCTGTTATTGAGGCGATTGAAACATTAGAGCAAGAAGGTTTTCCAATCTTTAGCTTTGATGCATCTTTAGGAGGTCAATTCCCTGTTATTTGTGTCGTGTTATTCAACCCACAAAATGGCACTTGTTTTGCATCTTTTGGTGCTCACCCTGATTTTGGTGTGGCTTTAGAACGTACAGTCACTGAATTATTGCAAGGGCGTAGCCTTAAAGATCTCGATGTCTTTAATCCACCAAGCTTTGATGATGAAGAAGTCGGTGATCATACTAACCTTGAAACACACTTTATTGATTCAAGTGGTTTAATTAGTTGGGATCTATTTAAGAAAGATGCCGATTATGCATTTGTTGATTGGAACTTCAGTGGAACAACAGAAGAAGAGTTTCACATCTTAATGTCACTTTGCCAGCAGTGCGATGCAGAAGTCTATATTATGGACTACTCACACCTAGGTGTTTACGCTTGCCGTATTTTAGTACCCGGTTTATCAGATATTTATCCCGCTGAAGATTTACAATTAGCCAATAACATTATGGGCGTACATTGGCGAGACACTATTCTTTCTCTACCAACGAGCCAGGGCACTCAAGAAGAGTATCTTTCTCTTATTGGTCAATTTGATGAAGATGGTTTAGACGACTTTACACGCATCAGAGAGATGATTGGTATTGCTCCAGGCAAAGATAATGGTTGGAGCCATTTACGTGTAGGCGAATTAAAATCAATGTTAGCACTTGCGGGTGGTGATCTTGATCAAGCGCTCGTTTGGGTTGAATGGACTCAAGATTTCAACGCTTCTTTATTTACGCCAGAACGCCAAAATTATTATCGTTGCTTACACAATCTCTTATTATTACAACAAGAGACTGAACGTGAACCAGAACAATATATGCATGCGTTTTCTCGTATGTATGGCGAAAAAACATTACAGGCAGCCTTAAACGCAATACAAGGTAAACAAGCATTTTACGGATTACAAACGATTGATCCTGATTTAGCTAATTTACCTATTCATCAGTCATTACTTGTGGCCTATGAGAAATTACAGAAAGCAAAACGTCAATCGATTAAATAAACCTATTTTGCTTAAGGTTATTTATCAAATAATAACTAATTTTAACTGAATAATAAGCGCGTATTTAAATTGAAACACTCTATTGAAAAGTAGAGTGTTTTATTTCGCTAAAAATAAAATATTGACAGATTTGTCAATATGACAAATTTGCCACCTGACAAAATTGTCAAAATATGGCAAAAGTGACGATTTTAGGCATTTAATATGACACCAAAAACATATATTGAACTTTTACGCTAATAATATTACATAAATCCAGTTTAAATTGCTATTTGTTTAACCAGATCTCAAAAATTAAAAAACCTTATTTTTATAATGGGTATATGTCTGGAGTAATCTTTAAAGATTAACCACAAATAAAGTAATGTTTATATTTATTATAAAAGTAAATAAGGCGTTAAATTTGATTTTTAACTCTTAACATACGGGGTTTAAATAATACTTTATATTTACTTTTTACTTTATTTATCCAGCTAGTCTAAAATTTTTTGATAATTTTTAAAAAATTTTTTCATTTTATTAATCAAATAGTTATAGCAAAAATAACGGGTTTTTACGCACTGAAAACGGGGTTCTAATGAGCGACCATGATCCATATCAATTTTAGAAGTAAGCCCCTTTGCTACTATTATTGTGTGCTATAATTATTCCAACATATAAGAGAGTGTTAGTATGAAAGCTGACAGCCCTTTTAATTTATTATCACCTGCTGATATGGCAAAAGTTGCCGATGATGCATGTTGTTATAAAGCAAATAAACATATTCCAACGACTTACTTATCTGCATTTACTGCGGGAATGTTTATATCAATTGCTTTTGTTTTTTATATTACTGCTACTACAGGTACCGCATCTGTTCCTTTTGGGCTGGCTAAATTAGTCGGTGGGATCTGCTTCTCTCTGGGGTTAATGCTCGTTGTCGTTTGTGGCGCGGACTTATTCACCTCAACTGTTCTTACTATTATTCCTAAAGCAACTGGACGTATATCTTGGGGCAAAATGTTTGCTAACTGGATAAATGTCTATCTTGGTAACTTTATTGGCGCACTCTTTTTTGTCGCCTTAATGTGGTTTGCTGGTCAGCATATGGCAGCAAATGGGCTTTGGGGGTTGAATGTTTTACAAACTGCACAGCATAAACTTGAGCACACGTTTATTGAAGCTGTTTGTTTAGGCATTCTAGCTAACTTAATGGTTTGTCTTGCAGTATGGATGAGCTATGCAGGTCGTTCGCTGATTGACAAGCTTTTTGCACTTATTTTACCTATCGGTATGTTCGTTGCTAGTGGTTTTGAGCACAGTATCGCTAACATGTTCCTTATTCCTTTAGGTATTGTTATTAAAGATTTTGCACCTGCAGAATTCTGGACTAAAGTAGGTGCATCACCCGAACAATTTTCAAATTTAACTGTATCAAATTTTCTCTCTGATAATTTATTGCCTGTCACTATCGGTAACATTATTGGCGGGGCAGTCCTAGTCGGTCTGGTATACTGGTTAATGCATCTGCGCGGTGACAAACATTAATCCGTGCAGGTATGACTGATTTCTTAAGTTCCATTGTAAAAAGGTAGAAGTATCATGTCTGATTTAAATGAAAAATTTGCTGAAGCATGGAAAGGTTTTTCTGAAGGTGAATGGCAGAACGCCGTTAACGTTCGTGACTTTATTCAAAAAAACTATACTCCATATGAAGGCGACGAATCTTTCCTAGCAGGTTCCACTAAAGCAACTGATACACTTTGGGAACAAGTTATGGAAGGCATCAAAATCGAAAACCGCACACATGCGCCAGTTGATTTTGATACTTCTGTTGCTTCAACTATCACATCTCACGATGCAGGTTACATCGCTAAAGATTTAGAACAAATCGTAGGTTTACAAACTGATGCACCTCTGAAACGTGCAATCATCCCATTCGGTGGTATCCGTATGGTTGAAAGTTCTTGCCACGCGTATAACCGTGAGCTAGATCCAGAACTGAAAAAAATCTTTACTGATTACCGTAAAACTCACAACCAAGGCGTTTTCGATGTTTATACTCCAGACATCCTGAAATGCCGTAAATCTGGTATCTTAACAGGTTTACCAGATGCATATGGCCGTGGTCGTATCATCGGTGACTACCGTCGTGTTGCACTGTACGGTATTGAGTTCCTGCGTAAAGATAAATTTGCCCAATTCACCTCTTTACAAGAAAGAATGGAAAAAGGCGAAGATCTGGAAATGACTATCCAACTGCGTGAAGAAATCGCAGAGCAGCACGCTGCTTTAGGTCAAATCCAAGAAATGGCTGCGAAATACGGTTACGATATTTCTCGCCCTGCTCAAAACGCGAAAGAAGCCGTACAATGGACTTACTTCGGTTACTTAGCCGCTGTTAAATCTCAAAACGGTGCTGCAATGTCATTTGGTCGTGTATCTACATTCTTAGATATCTACATCCAACGTGATATTGAAGCGGGTTTACTGACAGAAGAACAAGCTCAGGAATTAATTGACCACTTAGTCATGAAATTACGTATGGTTCGTTTCTTACGTACTCCTGAATATGATGAGCTGTTCTCTGGTGACCCAATCTGGGCAACAGAATCTTTAGCTGGTATGGGTTTAGATGGCCGTACTCTGGTAACTAAGAATACTTTCCGTTTCTTAAATACCCTGTACACAATGGGTCCATCTCCAGAACCAAACATGACCATCCTGTGGTCTGAACAACTGCCTATCAACTTCAAAAAATACGCTGCGAAAGTCTCTATCGATACTTCATCAATCCAGTATGAAAATGATGACTTAATGCGTCCTGACTTCAACAGTGATGACTATGCTATCGCTTGTTGTGTTAGCCCAATGGTTGTGGGTAAACAAATGCAGTTCTTCGGTGCTCGTGCAAACTTAGCGAAAACCTTACTGTATACCATCAACGGTGGTGTTGATGAAAAACTGAAAATCCAAGTAGGTCCAAAACATGCACCAATCATGGATGAAGTCTTAGACTTCGATACTGTGATGAATCAAATGGATCACTTTATGGATTGGTTAGCAACTCAGTATGTAACTGCACTGAACGTTATCCACTACATGCACGATAAATACAGCTATGAAGCAGCTCTGATGGCACTTCATGATCGTGATGTTTATCGTACAATGGCATGTGGTATCGCAGGCCTATCTGTTGCTGCTGACTCACTGTCTGCAATCAAATATGCGAAAGTTTCTCCAGTCCGTGATGAAAACGGCTTAGCGGTTGACTTCAAAATTGATGGCGAATATCCACAATTCGGTAACAACGATTCTCGTGTAGATGACATCGCTTGTGACTTAGTTGAACGTTTCATGAAAAAAATTCAGAAACTGCGTACATACCGTAATGCGGTACCTACACAGTCTATTCTGACAATTACTTCAAACGTTGTTTATGGTAAGAAAACAGGTAATACCCCAGACGGTCGTCGTGCAGGCGCACCATTCGGACCAGGTGCTAACCCAATGCACGGTCGTGACCAAAAAGGTGCGGTAGCTTCTCTGACTTCTGTTGCGAAACTACCATTTGCTTATGCGAAAGATGGTATTTCTTACACCTTCTCAATCGTACCTAATGCATTAGGTAAAGATGATGATGTTCGTAAAGCGAACCTTGCAGGTCTGATGGATGGTTATTTCCACCACGAAGCCGGCATTGAAGGTGGTCAGCATCTGAACGTTAACGTCATGAACCGTGAAATGCTGTTAGAAGCAATGGAAGATCCTGAGAAATATCCTCAGTTAACTATCCGTGTTTCTGGTTATGCAGTTCGCTTTAACTCACTGACTAAAGAGCAACAGCAAGACGTTATCACCCGTACATTCACACAAACAATGTAATAAAGATAACTATATGCATTTATTTACTGAGAAAGTAAATAAAATCGCTTAGAATAAAGGCCCCTACTTTGGGGCCTTTTTATCTAGACAGTTTTGGAGTAACCCTGTTATGTCCGTACTTGGTCGTATCCACTCATTTGAATCCTGCGGTACTGTTGACGGTCCCGGAATACGTTTCATTGTTTTCTTTCAAGGATGCTTAATGAGATGCCTCTATTGTCACAACCGTGACACATGGGATACTCATGGTGGGCAAATCGTCACAGTTGATGAACTAATGAAAGAGGCAGTTACCTACCGTCATTTTATGAATGCTTCTGGCGGCGGTGTTACTGCTTCTGGTGGCGAAGCGATTTTGCAAGCAGAGTTTGTGCGCGATTGGTTCCGCGCATGTCAAAAAGAAAATATCCATACTTGCTTAGATACTAACGGCTTTGTTCGTCGTTATGATCCCGTTATTGATGAATTAATGGATGCCACTGACTTGGTGATGCTCGACCTAAAACAAGTCAATGATGAAATTCACCAAAAATTAGTGGGCGTATCAAATCAACGCACACTTGAATTTGCTCGTTATTTAGCAAAACGAGGCCAAAAAACATGGGTTCGTTATGTAGTTGTTCCGGGTTGGTCTGACGATGATGATTCTGCTCATCGGTTAGGCGAATTTATTAAAGATATGAAAAATATCGAAAAAGTAGAACTTCTTCCTTACCACGAGCTCGGCAAACATAAATGGGTAGCTTTAGGCGAAGAATACAAACTAGATGGTATTCATCCACCGTCAAAAGAGATGATGGAAAATGTAAAATCAATTCTTGAATCTTACGGTCATAAAGTTATCTATTAAGCTATTCAATTTAATATTAATTTAAGAGGCAGCGTTTTTAAGCGCTGCTTTTTTTGTTTATAACGTAAAGTCATATTGATACTAAAAAGCCTGTTTTTCATTTTTCTTCATGCCTTTCATTTTACATCGCCTAATCTTAAAAGTGATTATTAAGAAATAGTATACTTTTCATAGAATTAAGAATTCTGACCTCGTTTTTATTTGGTTTTTATTATTAAGAATGAAATATACTTATCGATATATCTAAATATATCCTTATAAGATTATCCTTAACCTATATTAGCTTTAATACAGTTGATTAATAACAAAACAAAAAGATATTATAGATGGCTTATATTTATAAACAAAAACATTGGGATTAAGGTACAGGAAATGGAACAAGACAATAATTCATCGCTAACAGAGTCACAAGAGATATTTACATCTATTCCTCAAGCGAGGGGTGCCTCAGGCGGTGTTCGCTGGTTAGGACTCGGATGGGATTTAATAAAAGAACATTTTTGGATGTGGATAGGCGTTATTATTATCTACTTTATTGTTAGCCTTATTATATCAACCATTCTTGGATTTATTCCGCTAATTGGTCCAATCGTTTCGCCTTTTGTTACTACTGTATTAGCCGCAGGTGTCGTGGCAATTGCTCATCAACAATATGAGACTCAACGTATTGATGTTGATACTTTATTTTTTGGTTTTTATAACAAGCGTTACCTTAGCTTGATGGGTGCATATGGTATTAGTTTCCTAATTTTACTTGTGGGCTTTATTCTTGCATTTATCGTTAGCAGTGCCGCAATGATGGATATTTTATATGCTATCAATAGCGATTATCCTGAAGAAATCATTGCTGAAATGATGGTGGATAACTCATCTGGATTTATATTGTTTTTTGTTATTATCGCTATTTTTGGCGCGTTAAGTACTGCAGCCTATTGGTTTGTTCCTGCGCTTGTATTAGTCAATGGATATAAAGCATTCCCTGCGGTTAAAGCGAGCCTTGCAGCAGTAAAAACAAACTTATCTGGTGGTTTCTTCTTCTTTATTTTACTGTTCTTTATTATTGCTATTAGTGTTATTCCATTTGGTTTAGGATTATTAATTACTATTCCCCTCTCTTACACTGCAATGTATGGCTCCTATCGTGATATTTTTTATCACCATAATGTAGGAAATCAAGGAAATAACGGTGGTATCAATGGAAATGGTACAATTTCTCTAAATAAAACCGCTGAATCCAATATTGGAAAATTAGTGAGCTAATCTTAGCGTTAACAGCCTAAATAAAACAGCAGTAGACTGAAGCAATCTCATCTACTGCTTTTTATTATTTAAAATAAATCTTATTATCCTGCAAACGGATCTTTATTATTATACGATTTGTTATAAAGTACATCAGATATTAAATAGTCATAAATTTCATCGACAATTTCAATACCTTCATTTTCACTCCTCTGTTCTTCTATTTGACTATTTTCACCAGGATAAAGGACTTTATCTACATTCGGTGCGGGCTTAATAGCATTTAACTCCCCCATAACCTGTGAAATATGTTCTCTAAATAATGTGATATCAGTGAAGAAAGCCGGATTAATAACAATATGTAATTGCCCTAATTCTCGCCCTTGTGTTAAATCGTGATACATCGAACTGACATGTTTACCAAAAGGAAGCCCAAGCAAGATACCAGACAACACGTCTACCATCATCATTAAGCCATAGCCTTTAGGCCCCGCAATAGGCAATAACCCTTTTACAGCAAAAGGATCAGTCGTAGGTTTACCATTTTCATCGACAGCCCAAGTATCAGGGATCTCGGCATGACGAGAACGTGCATCAAGCACTTTTCCCCACGCCTGTACGGTTGTTGCCATATCAAATGTAATATGTTTATCGCCTACTCCGGGAGCTGAAAAAGCGATAGGGTTAGTGCCGTAATACACTTCAGCACCACCAAAAGGAACAACCATTGGGTCTGATTGACATAGCGAAATACCAATCAGACCTGCTTGTGATGCTTGTTCAACAAAGTAAGACAGCGCTCCACTATGACCAATTCGTCTTACACCAACAACGGCAACCCCCTTCTCCTGTGCCATTTTAATTGCGCGTTCCATGGCTTCTTTCGCTGCAACATGCCCAGCACCATTATCACCATCAAATATAGCGCTACATGGCCCTGTCTCGGTATAAGTAAAATCTGGGGCTGTATTTGTGCCGCCTTTATTGATCCGCTCTGCATAATACTCTACACGTACAGCACCATGAGAATGAATACCTTTGGCATCAGCATGGACTAAAACATCAGCCACTGTATTAGCATGAGGCTCGCTCAATCCTGCTTGGTGTAATTTATTTTTTATTAGTTGATGTAACTGCTGTTTAGAAACTATCATAGAATATACTCTTTTGTAGGGTTCTAATTAAATAGGAATATCATAAAATAACAGAGGTAAATTCAAGCGATAGGTCTAATTTAACAGCATAAATAGGATCTGCCGTGATCGGTTTAACCAATAGCTGATTGCATTATATTTTTATTTAATCTCATTTTATTTAGTAAAATAATTTTTATAATCATCTATTAATTCTATGCTCTATAACTATATTTAAATTATATTAAGTTTTTTTAATAGTAAATTATGAGTAATAATCTTTTTTATTTTTGCAAAATATTATGCTTCATTTTTATATTAAAGCCTTTAGGCTTTATACATTTATTTTGAACATTTATATTTCTTTCTGTAATCTATGGCAATAATTATAAAATTGGGAGTAAACATGTTAAATAAAGAAATATTAAAAAATTTAAAATATTTTGAGAAAACACCATTAATTCATCATATTAATTATTCTCTAACTGAAGATGCGGAAAGAAACATATTAAACGGTTGGCAACCTACATGTATGGAAGATAAATGGCTTTCTTATAGTATAGGAAACTGTATCTACGTTCACCGCAGTTGGAGTGGACATTTAATGTATAAATTTACTATTCACAATAAAACAATTGATTATATAGAAATAGCAATGGATGACTTTGTAAATATGACAAATGAAAGAAAAATAGAAATATTTTTTGACCTATTACCGTTTTTATCTAAATCTCATTAATAATTAAACAATTTTATCTCTATCACCTTTAAGTTATTTAGACAAAAAACCCCCTGCCGAAACAGAGGGTTAAATTATTACTACTTGATTAATTAGATAATAATTAACCGATATACTCTAAACCGTTCATGTATGGGCGCAACACTTCTGGAATTTCAATACGGCCATCAGCCATTTGATAATTTTCCATAATTGCCACTAAAGTACGACCGACTGCTAAGCCAGAGCCATTTAAGGTATGAACAAGTTGTGTTTTCTTATCGCCTTTAGAGCGGAAACGAGCTTGCATACGACGTGCTTGGAAATCCCACATATTTGAGCATGAAGAGATTTCACGGTATGTATTTTGAGCAGGAACCCAAACTTCTAAGTCGTAAGTTTTACGTGAACCAAAACCGATATCACCAGTGCAAAGCACAACTTTACGATATGGTAGATTCAGTAATTGCAACACTTTTTCAGCATGGCCTGTTAGCTCTTCTAATGCTTCCATTGATTTTTCAGGATGAGCAATTTGAACCAGCTCAACTTTATCAAATTGGTGCATACGAATAAGACCACGAGTATCACGACCATAAGAGCCTGCTTCTGAACGGAAGCATGGTGTATGAGCCGTCATTTTCAATGGTAAATCGTCTTCTTCGAGAATAACATCTCTTACCATGTTGGTAACAGGTACTTCTGCTGTTGGAATAAGCGCGTATTGGCTTTCTGCTTCTTCTTCTAACGGTTTAGTGTGGAATAAGTCTTCACTAAATTTAGGTAACTGACCTGTACCGTACAGAGTTGCGTGGTTAACCAAGTAAGGAACATACATTTCTTGGTAGCCGTGCTCTTCGGTATGCAGATTCAGCATAAATTGTGTGATAGCACGATGTAAACGTGCAATTTGACCTTTCATCACAACAAAACGTGAACCCGTAATTTTCACCGCAGACGCGAAATCTAAACCATCAGTCAACTCACCTAAAGTCACATGATCTTTTAATTCAAAATCATAAGTCTTTGGTGTGCCCCAACGAGAAACTTCTACGTTTTCGCTGTCATCTTTACCATTTGGCACAGAGTCATCAGGCATATTCGGGATAGTTAAAGCATAATCACGAATTTCAGCTTGCAGCACTTCAAGTTCAGCTTTTGCAACTTCAAGTTTTTCACCTAACAGGTTAACTTCCTGACGAAGTGGCTCAATATCTTCACCACGCGCTTTTGCCGCACCAATGGACTTCGATCGAGAATTACGTTCTGCTTGCAGGGATTCAGTTTCAACCTGTAACACCTTACGGCGTTCTTCTTGTTGACGAATTTTTTCCACATCGAGGGTGAACCCCCTGCGAGCCAGTTTTTCGGCGACCGCGTCTAGCTCATTACGCAGTAGATTTGGATCGAGCATGCTTATCCTGTGCTTATTGATAGATTAATAAAAACCTTCTCTCCTATCTTATAAAAAAGATATCTGAGACAAGGCATAGTTAAGAAATTAATGATAATTTAATAACCTTACCGCATCTTTACATTTTGCGATAGCGTTTTGTAACACTATTTTGATCTTGCTGAGAAAGCCAGTCTAATTTCTCTCCAACCTTGATCTCTAACCCTCTTTTTACGGGGTAATAGTATTGTGTATTTGCCATTTCTTTAGGGAAATAAACCTCTCCGGCTGCATAAGCATTAGGCTCATCATGCGCATAACGATATTCAGCACCAAGCCCCATTTCTTTCATTAATTTTGTTGGTGCATTACGCAAATGCTCAGGCACATCATAATCAGGTTTACTTTTGGCATCGGCAATAGCGGCTTTAAATGCGGTATAAACCGCATTACTTTTTGGTGCACAAGCCAGATATACAATTGCTTGAGCAATAGCACGCTCACCTTCTGCAGGACCAACACGAGTAAAACAATCCCATGCAGCAATTGCCACTTGCATAGCACGAGGATCGGCGTTTCCTACATCTTCTGATGCAATCGCCAATAAGCGACGAGCAACATAAAGCGGATCGCCACCTGCTGTTATGATCCTTGCATACCAGTAAAGAGCCGCATCAGGTGCGGACCCCCTGACTGATTTATGTAATGCCGAAATAAGATCGTAAAAACGATCACCTTTATTATCAAAACGAGCACTTCGTTCACCACTGATTTCTGTCAGTAATGCGGGTGTTAATACTCGTTTTCCTTGATTATCAACTTCAGCAATATCCGCCATCATTTCAAGCAAATTTAATGAACGACGTGCATCACCATTAACCAATTGTGCAATCATTTTACGAGTGTCATTAGGTAAAATGATATTGCGCCCACCTAAACCACGTTCAGTATCATCTAATGCTTGTTGAAGTACTAACTCAATATCAGCTTCAGTCAATGAGCGTAATAGATAAACTCTCGCCCTAGAGAGCAAGGCTGAGTTGAGTTCAAAAGAGGGATTTTCTGTTGTTGCGCCAATAAAAGTGATTGTGCCATCTTCAATATGAGGTAAAAAAGCATCTTGTTGACTCTTATTAAAACGATGGACTTCATCAACAAACAGGATAGTTCTACGCCCTGCATTGCGGTTTTGGCGCGCAATTTCAATAGACTCTCTAATTTCTTTAATACCCGATGTTACCGCAGATAATCGTTCTATATCAGCTTGCGCATAGCGGCCAATGATCTCAGCAAGTGTGGTTTTACCCGTACCAGGAGGCCCCCATAAGATCATGGAATGCAATTGACCCGCTTTAATCGCTCGAGGTAATGGTTTACCTTCAGCAAGTAAATGAGTTTGTCCGATATATTGCTCCAGCGTTTCAGGTCGCATTCTTGCGGCTAAAGGTTGGAACTCATTGCGTGAAAAATCGAGTGATAAATTACTCAAAATGTCCTCACTGACGTTGGTCATCCACAGTCACACCAGCAGGAGGTGTAAAGCGAAATGCTGATGCATCGATTGGCGCAGCCGTTTGAGCTGTTAATTGATAATTACTCACCTGACCATCTTGTTCTGTGGCAGCAAATTGCTGGATTTGCCCATTAGGTAACACGGTGATCGTAAAATGTTTTAAGTTATTTTCTACTTTTGGCGTTAGCTCAAAACGGTCACCCGTTTGTTTAACTTCATAATTTTGCCATTCTTTACTGTCGTTACGCGCGATCAACATAAACGGAGTATTGGTTGTGGCACTTTCAAGCCAAGTTGCAGTAACTTGCTCCACAAAGGGATTATAAAACCATAATGTTTTGCCATCAGAAATCAGTGTGCTTTCATCCGGCGCAGTCATTTGCCAATTAAACAAATCAGGGCGTTGTACTTTTAAATTTCCTTCCCCTTTTTGAATAAGGGTACCTTCATTGCTAGTGACAGTTTGGCTAAAGTTAGCTTGAAAACTATTTACTTTATTTAATCGTTGTTGCAGGTCTTGACGTGCATCAGCCCAAGCGGCTTGACTACTGATTAATGTTATCGCACACACTGCAAATAATACTTTTTTCATTTTACAAGCCTCGGCATGAGATTACGCCGACATAATGTCGGCGTATAAATTTTAATGATATTGTGCAGATTATCATGCTATCTCATTAGCTGATAACTGAGTTTTCAAGATATTACATATCAGAAGGCGGTGGTGAAAGTACATCACGTGTATTATTGTGATTTGGCGTACTGACAATACCTTGCATCTCCATTTGCTCCACAATTCTTGCTGCACGGTTGTAGCCAATTCTAAATTGACGTTGTACACCAGAAATAGAAACCCGTTGTTTTTCAACAACAAATTCTACCGCTTGGTCAAATAACGGATCAAGCTCTTCACCATCATCATATCCACCGCCACTATTACCTTCACCATCTTCACTACATTTGGTGATGGCTTCAATATATTGAGGTCGACCCCGTGCTTTCCAGTCAGTTGCCACAGCATGTACTTCATCATCACTAACAAAAGCACCGTGAACACGTTCAGGAACAAAACCATTGGGTGCGTAAAGCATATCACCCATTCCTAGTAATGATTCTGCGCCACCTTGGTCTAAGATAGTTCGAGAGTCGATTTTACTCGATACAGTAAAGGCGATACGGCTCGGAATATTGGCTTTAATTAAACCTGTAATAATATCAACAGAAGGTCTTTGTGTAGCAAGTACAAGGTGAATACCCGCAGCACGCGCTTTCTGTGCTAAGCGAGCAATCAGCTCTTCCACTTTCTTACCCGCAGTCATCATTAAATCAGCGAATTCATCGACCACAACCACGATATAAGGTTCTTTTTCCAACGTTGGCATTTCTGTTGCCATACTGTCTGTTGGTTTCCAGAATGGATCAGGAATAGGACGCGCCATTGCTTCGGCTTCTTTAATTTTTTCGTTATAACCTGCGAGATTACGCACACCTAATGCTGACATGAGTTTATAACGACGTTCCATTTCAGCCACACTCCAACGCAGAGCGCTTGCGGCATCTTTCATATCGGTAACGACTTCTGTCAGAAGATGCGGGATCCCTTCATAAACCGAAAGCTCAAGCATTTTAGGGTCAATCATAATAAAGCGAACATCTTCTGGTTTCGCTTTATAGAGAATGCTGATGATCATCGCATTCACACCGACAGATTTACCTGAACCTGTTGTACCAGCAACAAGTAAGTGAGGCATTTTAGCCAGATTGGCAACAACTGGTTGACCGCCAATATCTTTACCTAAAACAACAGTCAATGGAGAACGGCTATCACGGAATGCATTACTATCTAATAATTCACGCATATATACGGTTTGACGTTTTTTGTTAGGTAATTCCAATCCTACATACGGTTTTCCTGGAATAACTTCAACAATACGTACCGCAATGGCGGACAATGAACGTGCTAAGTCACGTGATAAATTTGATATACGCGCAGCTTTTACACCCGGCGCCAGTTCAAGTTCAAATCGTGTGATAACAGGCCCAGGTGAAATACCAACCACTTTGGCTTTAACACGATAATCATTAAGTCGCGCTTCAATAAGTTTACCAATACGCTCAAGCTCAAACATATCAACAGGTTCTTCTTCTACCGGCGGTGTTGTTAACAGATCCAAAGAAGGCATTGGCGTGGTTGGTTTTTGTAACGGTATGTCATTACGCATCAAGAATGGATGAATTAATGATTCTTGTTGCTGTTGCTGTTGCTGTTGCTGAGCCATATTAGACTGTGGCTCAATACGTGATTGCGATGCAGTTTGAGGTGCAGCTTGTGGCGTAACCGGTTCTGAAACAATCGGTGTAAATACTGGCTCTATCGGCTCTTCATCCAATAAGTCATCAATTGGCGAGAATGCCTCTAATGCTGTGAGCTCTTTTTCTAGCTCAATTTTAGGACTGTACTCTTCCTCTTCTTCATCACGAGGCGAAATTTGTAGAAATGCATTGCTGGTTGGGTATTCAACTTTTTTCTCAATAGTTTGCGTCGGTTGCGCTGATTGTGAAGCAAATGAATGTTGAATATGAGGTTGATAACCCGTTGTTGCTTGCAATGAAGGTGCTGGTGTTGATATTTGAGGTAAACCATCATCTTCTTCATCATCTAACGAAACATCATCACCATAACGATCCTGCAATTGTTGCTTAAATTGTGCTGCTAGTTGTTGCTGTTCATAAAGCTCATTCTCGTCGAGATCATTGCTATTATCTTCTGCTGAAGAGAATGTATTTGCAGTAACAGTAGGTTCGTCTCGATTATTATCTTGTTGATGATTAAAGGAAGAAAGCGGCGTCTCAATATTCGGCTCATAATGAGAGGCAGATTGCTCAATAACCTCATCAGCTTCGTCGCCATAGCGTTCACGTTGCTGTTCAAGAAATTGTTGGCGTAATTGCTGTTCAAAATTCGCTTGCTCTTGGATATCAGCTAATTCATCTTCAGGCTCTGATTGAACAGCTTCTTCACGGCGGCGTAGCTCTGCTTCACGTTGAGAAGGAATATGAATACCATAAAGCTCTCGACGTGTTGGTAATCGTACTGGATTTGGGCGTGGTAATTCAGGACCTAATCCTTGTTTAACTTGAGAACCATGACTCACAAAAGCACTTGTCGCCACCGTAGCAGCTTGCGTTAAAGCGTCTGTATCAGGTGCTAGCGAAAATGTTGGTTCAACGCTGCCCGCCGGCATAAAATTCTCTGTTGATGCAGACGATGGCTGTGCCATAGATTCATTTTCAAACGGCTCCACAGAAGATGTGTTTTCTCCAGGGATTGGCTCAGCAGCATATTGAGGAGCATTGACTTTTGATTGAGCTTCTTTTTTCAAGAAGGCTTCTGGAATATCAAAACGGTAATGTTCTGGTTCTTCCTCTGTATAAGTGGGTTGTGAAACCGTTACAGACACAACCGGCTCAGTTTGCGTCAATGTTTGCACATGTTCATCTGCGTCGTTTGTTGCAGAGAAAGATGGCAAATCATCGTCTTGTTTTGTTGCTTCAGATTGTAATGTATCTATCTCTTGCTGACGAGCTAGTTCAAGTGCTGAAGGTGCAGAAAATAAAATATCATCACTCTCTTCTGTTGCTAATTCAGATTGCTGATTTTCTTTTTGATTTGAATTTTCAGTTATTTCTGTAACAACATCCTGAGTATCATTTTCCTCTTCTTCATCCTCGTAATCAGCTTCATTTTGGCCTCTATTGGTAATAAAACCAATACATCCCAAAATAACAGCACCTATTTTTTCTGTGATTGTTAACCAAGACCAGCCAGTAAATAGTGTGAAACCAATAGCCCAAACTGATAACAGTGCAAGAGTCGCACCTAAAACATTAAACCATGGTAATAGGGCTTTGCTAAACAAACTTCCAATAACACCACCAGAGCTGAAATTATAGATATCATCAAAATTAAGATCAGCCAATGCACAAGAGGTAGAGATCAGAGCCAAAGCACCAATCGTGCGAAGTGCAAGAGAAAAGAAGTCGGTGTATTCACGGTTTTTTTGGTAGCGCAGAGAATTCCAGCACCCAAAAACCACAACGACAGGAATTGCATAGGCCAGTAAACCAAATGCGGAAAACAGAATATCAGCTAACCATGCTCCAATACTACCGCCTAAATTTTGAATAGGCTCATTCCAAGTGGTTTGTGACCAACTAGGATCAGAGGGATGGAAGCTAAGTAATGAAACCATTAAAAAGACAGCGCCAATGCCGATAAGAATGAGAATTGCCTCCCAAATACGGCGACGGTTGCTTATCTTTGTTAAACGAATATTTTTATCTTCTGTATATTCCTGGCTCAAAGAGAACTCTCCAGGTTTAACTTAGGGTGAATTAAAACGGAACAACGCTGAGATACCCCAGCGTTGAAACTGTATGCATAAACAGGAGTGTACCTAACTTTTTCCTGCTTTGCACCAACCTATTAAGTTGGCTTAACGAGTTTTAATTACAAGGCGGTTACTTTGTTTCACTTCTTCCATAACCACGTATGTACGTGTGTCATTAACACCAGGAAGACGTAACAGAGTTTCACCGAGTAATTTACGATAAGCGGACATATCAGGTACACGAGTTTTCAACAGATAGTCAAAATCACCAGAAACTAAATGGCATTCTTGGATTTCTTCAAGTTTTTGAACGGCCATATTGAATTGTTCGAAAACATCTGGTGCACCACGGTTTAATGTGATTTCCACGAATACCAGTAATGATGCATCTAAGTAATGTGGGTTTAACAGTGCTGTATAACCAGAAATAAATCCTTGGCGCTCTAAACGGCGTACACGCTCTAAACAAGGTGTTGGTGATAAACCTACACGTTTAGATAACTCAACGTTTGAAATACGTCCATCTTTTTGAAGCTCATTTAGAATATTCCGGTCTATTCTATCAAGATCTTTACCCGGACGTTTTTTATTATCAATCATCTCTATACTCTCTTTCTCTTTTTCTCTTACTTTATTTTCCTATACCCATACCTGTACACCTTCAGCATCAATGTCGAAACTTCGGTATCAAACGGTCAGAGCAAACTACCAATCTATTTTCTTTTAATGCCAGATAAAAATTCTATTTTATCCAAATACTCATTAGCAAATATCACAAAGTAACTATCCCATACCCTGTCTGTCTAAAAAATAATACGTATAACATCCGAGGATAATTGTCTTTAACAATCATGTTTTCGCAAATGTACAGCGGATTGTCAAAGTAAATGAGTAAAAATCAGAACAAGGCGCTATGTTTATTCTCTATATACGCAAGATAAACATCAATTGTAAAGCAAAATGTTTCATGTTAATTCGATGATGTTAGCGTAATATAACTCTATAATTATTAAACTATATTAGTATTAACTATTGCTAAAATAGCTAAAATATTATGTCTATTTCTCGTCATTAGCTTTTTTTAACGTCTTATTTCTCCTACAATCCCTCAATTCGCATCACGCCTAATCAGAGATGAGGTATACATGAGCACCATCAAACATAGCAAACTTATTATTTTAGGTTCTGGCCCTGCGGGTTATACCGCCGCCGTTTATGCTGCAAGAGCAAACTTAGAACCAGTACTGATTACGGGTGTTGAAAAAGGTGGCCAACTGACAACGACAACAGAAGTCGAAAACTGGCCCGGTGACCCAGAAGGGCTAACAGGTCCTGGATTAATGGACCGCATGTTTCAGCACGCCGAAAAATTTAATACAGAGATTATCTCTGACCATATTAATAAAGTCGATCTGAAAAACCGTCCATTTCGCCTATTTGGTGATGAACAAGAATACACTTGTGATGCATTAATTATCGCAACAGGTGCTTCTGCACGTTATATCGGTTTACCTTCAGAAGAATCATTTAAAGGCCGAGGCGTTTCTGCTTGTGCAACCTGTGACGGATTTTTCTATCGTAACCAGAAAGTCGCTGTTGTTGGTGGCGGTAACACCGCAGTAGAAGAAGCTCTGTATTTAGCTAATATTGCATCTGAAGTTCATCTGATCCATCGCCGTGACTCTTTCCGTTCTGAAAAAATCTTAATTAACCGTCTAATGGACAAAGTAAACAATGGCAATATTATTTTGCATACTGATCGTACCTTAGACGAAGTTCTTGGCGATGAAATGGGTGTAACGAAAGTTCGCTTAAAAGATACTAAGAGCGATAAAACCGAAGAATTAGATGTTATGGGTGTCTTTATCGCTATTGGACATAGCCCTAATACTGCTATTTTTGATGGTCAATTAGAATTAGACAATGGTTACATCAAAGTACAATCAGGTACTCAAGGTAATGCAACACAAACCTCTATTGAAGGGGTGTTCGCAGCAGGTGACGTAATGGATCACATTTATCGTCAAGCAATTACCTCTGCAGGCACAGGCTGTATGGCTGCTTTAGATGCAGAACGTTACTTAGACGCACAAAAATCCAACTAAAATCATCACTTCCTTTCAAGGCGCTATTTCAGTAGCGCCTTTTACCATGTAACATACTAGCCTGGTTGCCAAAGCGTATAACTACTTACTTTGGCCTTTCTGATACTTTGTATCTCACCTGCAGATTTGAATCTTTTCTTATGGATAAAACTAAACAAAATGAATTGGTTCGATGGCTGAAACAGCAAAGTGCTCCAGCCCGTCGATGGCTACGGCTATCAATGATCCTAGGTGTTGTAAGCGGTTTATTAATTATTGCCCAAGCATGGTTATTAGCTGTTTTACTTCAAGCGTTTATCATGGACAGTCTGAGCCGTGATACGCATATACCTACCTTTCTCACTCTTATTGGCATTTTTATCTTACGTGCCATCATTATGGCGATACGAGAGCGTGTAGGTTATCGCTGTGGTATGGCGGTCAGGCAACAAATTCGTAAAATCGTTCTTGATCGACTTGAAGAACTTGGTCCCGTTTGGGTTAAAGGTAAACCCGCGGGGAGCTGGGCTACAATTATTCTAGAGCAAATAGAAGATATGCAAGATTACTATGCACGTTATCTTCCACAGATGTATCTCGCAACGATTGTACCTATTCTTATCCTTATCACCCTCTTCCCAGTTAACTGGGTTGCCGGATTAATTCTCTTTTTTACCGCACCACTGATCCCACTATTTATGGCATTAGTTGGATTAGGTGCGGCAGATGCTAACCGTAGAAACTTTCTCGCATTAGGCCGCTTAAGTGGTAACTTCCTCGATAGATTAAGAGGGTTAGATACCTTGCGGTTATTTAACCGTGGTAATGCCGAAGTAAAACAAATTACAGAAGCAACAGAAGACTTCCGTAAACGCACGATGGAAGTGCTAAGAATGGCGTTCCTTTCTTCTGGCGTATTGGAATTTTTTACTGCTGTTTCTATTGCTGTGGTTGCTGTTTATTTCGGGTTTTCTTACTTGGGTGAACTTAATTTTGGTAGTTATGGTTTGGGTGTTACCCTCTTTTCAGGTTTCTTAGCGCTGATCCTTGCTCCTGAATTTTTTCAACCTTTACGAGATTTAGGCACTTATTATCATGCAAAAGCACAAGCAGTAGGTGCAGCAGAGTCTCTGGTTGAGTTTTTAGAGACCGACGGTGAAAAACCACAATTCACAGGCAATGAGCGAATCAATACAACAGAAAGTATTGAGATAATCGCTCATGATCTAGAAATTCTATCTCATCAAGGAGTCAAACTTGCGGGACCATTAAACTTTACCATTAACCCTAATCAACGAATTGCGATTGTGGGTCTAAGTGGTGCGGGCAAAAGTTCGTTATTAAATGCGCTACTCGGTTTTTTACCTTATCGTGGCTCATTAAAAGTAAATGGTGTTGAATTGACGCAACTCTCGCCTGAAGCATGGCGTCAATGTTTAAGTTGGGTGGGACAAAATCCAAATTTACCAGAACAAACCTTGCTAGATAATATTCGCTTAAGCAATCCTAATGCCAGCGATGAACAAATCAATATTGCTATTGAAAAAGCGTATGTCAGCGATTTTATTGATGAGTTACCCGACGGCTTAAATACGATTATTGGTGATAGTGCTGCTCGCCTTTCCGTTGGCCAAGCTCAGCGTATTGCTGTTGCTCGTGCTTTGTTGTCACCTTGTCAATTTTTGTTATTAGATGAACCAGCAGCAAGCCTTGATTCTCATAGTGAACAACGCGTGATGTATGCGCTTAATAACGCCTCATTAAATCAAACAACCTTGCTTATTACTCATCTACTCGAAGAGACTTTGGATTACGACCAAATTTGGGTGATGGAAAAAGGTCAAATTATTGAAACGGGCACTTATGCATCATTAAGCCAACAGAATGGCACTTTTGCTCGTCTTCTTGCTCATCGTAAAGAGGAACTTTAATTTATGAAAGTATTGCTTCCTTTTCTCGCACTCTATCGTCGCCACTGGTTTATGTTATTGCTAGGTATTGTTCTTGCTATCTTAACTTTACTGGCGAGCATTGGTCTTTTAACACTGTCAGGTTGGTTTTTAGCAGGAACATCTCTTGCGGGCTTTGCAGGGATTTATAGTTTTAACTATATGCTACCCGCCGCAGGTGTGCGAGGTGCTGCAATTTTTCGTACAGCGGGCCGTTATTTTGAAAGACTTGTTAGCCATGATGCAACGTTTCGCGTATTGTCACACCTGCGTGTATTCACCTTTAAAAAGATCCTCCCTCTTTCACCAGGTGGAATTGCACGTTTTCGTCAAGGTGAGTTACTTAACCGCTTAGTTGCTGATGTTGAAACGCTAGATCACCTTTATATTCGCGTTATTTCCCCTATTATTGCCGCTTTTGTCGTCATTATGACAATTATGTTTGGTCTTGGGTTTATCGATGCACGCCTAGCCAATACGCTAGGTGGTATTATGCTTACCTTGCTGATTGTTTTGCCTTTCATATTCTATTATGCAGGTAAACCAATTGGACGTGATCTCACCGATTTACGAGGCCAATATCGCACAGTATTAACTAGCATGTTGCAAGGACAAGCTGAATTAACTGTTTTTGGCGCATTACCTCGTTTTAGACAAAATTTGGCACAACTTGAAGCCAAATGGCTACGTAGACAAGCACAACAGGCAAACTTAACTGGCTTATCACAAGCACTAATGATCCTTGCATCAGGCCTAACAGCAACATTAATTCTATGGTTGGCGGCAGGGGGTATCGACAATAATTTTATGCCAGAAGCGTTAATTGCCTTATTTACATTCTGCGCATTAGCAGCATTTGAATCTTTAGCCCCTGTTACTGTCGCTTTCCAGCATTTAGGACAAGTAATGACGTCAGCAACACGTATTTCTCATTTAATTGAGCAAAAACCTGATGTCACTTTTCCTGAAAAAGGGGGAGAAACAGACGATCGCGCTACACTGACAATGTACAATATTTGCTTTACTTATCCCACCCAACCAATGCAAGTTATCAATCACGTTGATTTAACGATTGAAGCAGGACAACACATTGCACTGTTAGGAAAAACAGGTTGTGGTAAATCAACACTATTGCAATTAATCAACCGCGCTTTTGATCCGACTCACGGTACTATCAGCTTAAATAACTTACCTATTGCTGAGTATGATGAAGCGACATTACGTTCAATGATGTCAGTTGTCCCTCAACGCGTTCATGTCTTTAGTCACACATTAAGAGAAAATCTATTGATGGCAAAAGAACAGGCAACAGATGAAGAGCTTAAAGATGTTCTTCAGCAAGTTGGTCTTGGGCAACTACTTGAAAATGATGAAGGCTTAAACGCATGGATGGGTGATGGCGGTAGACAGCTTTCTGGCGGCGAACAGCGGCGTTTAGGACTTGCAAGAGCGCTACTCCACAATGCACCTCTTGTATTGCTTGATGAGCCAACAGAAGGCCTTGATGCCGATACAGAACAGCAGATCCTCGCACTCTTGCATCAGCATTGCCAAGGTAAAGCCGTATTAATGATCACTCACAGACTTCACGGTTTAGATAAAATGGATAAAATCTGCGTTATGGATGGCGGAAAAATCGTTGAAACAGGCACCCATGCTTCGTTGTTACAGCAACAGGGGCATTATGCTAAATTTCATCAAAGACAAGCACTATTAACTCCGACTCACGAGGCATAATATGCCGTTGTTTCAATTAGATGATAGTGATTTGGATTTTCCAGAGCCTCATTTAGCATTAAAAGAGCCTAATGGATTATTAGCGATAGGGGGAGAAATCTCCCCTTCTCGATTACGTGTTGCATATCAATCAGGGATCTTCCCTTGGTATTTTCCCTACGAAGAGCCATTATGGTGGTCACCTGATCCCAGGGCTGTTTTACCAGCAGGTGATTTGCATATTGGGCGCAGTTTACGTAAATTTATTCGTCATCATCCGTATAGAATAACGCTAAATCATGCCTTTGCTTCAGTGATAGAGGCCTGTTCTATTCGTGATGAAGGTACATGGATAGGTCCTGATATTAAAGAAGGTTATGAAGCGTTGTATCATCAAGGTGAAGCACATTCTGTTGAAGTATGGGAAGGTGATAAACTCGTAGGTGGATTATACGGAGTCAATATCGGTGCGGTTTTTTGTGGTGAATCGATGTTTAGTCGCAGAGATAATGCTTCTAAATGTGCCTTTATTGCTTTTTATAACCATTTTCTTCGTTATGGGGGTCAACTATTTGATTGTCAGGTGCTAAACTCTCATACTGCCTCGTTAGGCGCCAGTGAGATCTCGCGTGACCATTATTTAGATGCATTATCGCGCTGGAAAAAAGTGATTATTGATAAAAAGTGTTGGTATCAGCAATCGTTGGAATTATAATCACTGCTTGTTTTTGTAAAGCCCTTCTTAATTTAAGACAGAATCGAGAAGATCATTCTGTTATTTATGCAAAAAGGTTTATACAAAAATTTTATCTTGCACACCCATTATGTGGTTAGGGTGTTGCTATTTTATTGCTACAAATACCACAAAACAAAGAATTACGACTTCTGTTATTACTTTTTATTTCACAAAGTAAAACGCAAGTTGCGGTAAGGATGTTAAGTGCAATAGCAAGGTGAACACCATTGCTATCCAATAACATTCCTTTACATAGGACAATATTTTCGGCATTATCTTGCCGTTTAAAAAATATGGTTATTAAAACTTAGAGGATTAGATGGCCAAAGAAGACAACATTGAAATGCAAGGCACTGTACTGGATACTCTGCCAAACACGATGTTCCGCGTAGAATTAGAAAACGGACACGTCGTTACCGCTCATATCTCAGGAAAAATGCGTAAAAACTATATTCGTATCCTGACAGGCGACAAGGTTACCGTTGAGCTGACCCCATATGACCTGAGCAAAGGCCGTATCATCTTCCGTAGCCGTTGATCCCAATCTGTTCTCTCCCGCTATTGTCATATAACGGGTGAAAAAAACACCACAGGCAAGGCATTTATTGATGCTCACCTGTGGTGTATGTTTTTATAGCTTAGTAAGATTAACCGCTATCGTTAGATAACGGTGTCTTCATTCTTGGCCAGTTTCTCTTGGCTAACAAACTCATAATTCAATTTGCCTGCCAACTTATCTAATGTCACAGAAACTGAACCACCATTGACAAGAGAACCAAATAAAATCTCATTAGCTAATGGTTTTTTCAAGTTGTCTTGAATAACTCGCGCCATTGGCCTTGCGCCCATCGCTTTATCATAGCCTTTATCGCACAACCATTGACGAGCTTCTTGACTAACTTCTAGCGATACCCCCTTATCATCTAGCTGCACTTGTAGCTCGACAATAAATTTATCCACTACCATAGAGATAATTTCTGGTGATAATGCATTAAACCAAATAATACTATCTAAACGGTTACGAAACTCTGGTGAGAACGCTTTTTTGATTTCGACCATCGCATCAGTGCTGTTATCTTGCTCTGTAAACCCAATCGATTTACGTTGCGTTTCACGCACACCGGCATTGGTTGTCATCACTAAAATGACATTACGAAAATCGGCTTTACGACCATTGTTATCCGTTAATGTACCGTTATCCATGACTTGTAACAGGATATTGAATACATCAGGATGTGCTTTTTCAATTTCATCAAGTAACACAACGGAATATGGATTTTTAATAACGGCGTCTGTTAATAATCCACCTTGATCAAAACCAACATAACCAGGAGGCGCACCAATTAAACGACTTACCGTATGTCTTTCCATATATTCTGACATATCAAAGCGTAGTAGTTTTACATTCAACGCTTTCGCTAATTGTACAGTAACTTCTGTTTTACCTACCCCAGTTGGGCCAGCAAATAAGAATGAACCTACTGGTTTGTTATCTTGACCTAAGCCTGCTCGACTCATTTTAATGGCTTCAGTTAATGCATGAATTGCAGGATCTTGACCGAATACCAACATTTTTAATTGGTTATCAAGATTTTTCAGTATTGATTTATCACTACTAGAAACTGTTTTTTCAGGAATACGTGCAATTTTAGCAACGACTGATTCAATATCAGAAACATTGATCGTTTTTTTGCGTTTACTTGGCGCAATTAAACGTGTTTTCGCACCCGCTTCATCAATAACGTCAATGGCTTTATCTGGTAGATGCCTATCAGTGATATATTTAACCGATAAGTCCACTGCTGCCTGAATCGCTTTATTAGTATAACGGACTTCATGGTGCGCTTCGTATTTCTGGCGCAATCCTTTAATGATCAAAACCGTCTCATCTGGAGATGGCTCAGTGACATCAATTTTTTGGAAACGACGCGCAAGCGCTCTGTCTTTTTCAAAAATATTACTAAATTCTTGATAAGTCGTAGAACCTATAACGCGAATCCGACCACCAGATAACAATGGCTTAATTAAGTTTGCCGCATCAACTTGTCCCCCCGATGCTGCTCCTGCACCAATAATGGTGTGGATCTCATCAATAAATAAGATGCTTTTTTCATCTTTTTCGAGGGTTTTCAGTAACGCTTTAAAGCGTTTTTCGAAATCACCACGATATTTGGTTCCCGCTAATAGCGAACCAATATCTAGTGAGTAAATAGTGTAGCCCTTCATAACGTCAGGAACATCATCTTGCTCAATACGCCATGCAAGCCCTTCTGCAATTGCCGTTTTACCGACGCCTGATTCGCCCACTAATAGCGGGTTATTTTTTCGACGACGACATAATACTTGAATAGTTCGTTCTAATTCAGCTTGACGCCCAATCAGAGGATCTATTTTACCTTGGCGCGCTAACTGATTAAGGTTAGTAGTAAAATTATCCATATGATCGTCACCTTGAGGCATCTCTTGCTGAGATTGTGCGTTCATATCATTCATGTCAGAAAGATCTTCGTTTTGTTGATCTTCTTTTGCAATACCATGAGAAATAAAATTCACGACATCAAGGCGACTAACGTCATGTTTACGTAATAAGTAAGCTGCGTGAGATTCTTGTTCACTAAAAATAGCCACCAGCACATTAGCACCAGAGACTTCATTTTTACCTGATGATTGAACATGAAAAACAGCACGCTGTAATACACGCTGAAAACTCAGCGTTGGCTGTGTTTCTCTGTCTACATTTTCAGGCAAAATAGGGGTTGTTTTACGAATAAAAACTTCAAGTTCTTCGCGTAAGACTGACAGATCGACTTTACAAGCTTCCAATGCTTCGCGTGCCGATTTATTACTTAATAGCGCCAACAACAGGTGCTCTACAGTCATAAATTCGTGTCTGTTATCACGGGCTTTCGCGAATGCAACATTAAGACTCAGCTCTAATTCGTGATTAAGCATAAGCACCTCCTCCTTAAAAAACTAACCGGATCATGCCT
The DNA here is from genome assembly GCF_022369495.1 of Proteus penneri. NCBI lineage: Bacteria > Pseudomonadati > Pseudomonadota > Gammaproteobacteria > Enterobacterales > Morganellaceae > Proteus > Proteus penneri. Next base: position 846,485 of record NZ_CP059690.1, on the reverse strand, counting down.
GTTCAAGAGTGCACAAAAGTGGGTATTCATTTTCTCTCGCATACAGATTAACTTGAGCCACTTTTGTTTCGGCAATATCCGCACTATAAACCCCACAAACTCCTTTCCCTTTATGATGAACGTCCAACATAATTTGCGTTGCTTTTTCCTCGCTAAGGAAAAAATACATCGTAAGCACTTCTACAACAAAATCCATGGGGGTGTAATCATCATTATTCAAGATCACCTTATACATGGATGGTGGCTCATTTTTCTGATGAACATCTTCCCCTAACGTGGTTTCTGTTAAAAAATCAAACTGACCCATTGTTTTGCATTACTCATAGTTTTGTTAAACGTCATTTTCAATTATGACATTTAGTTTACCATCTCACAGGAAAGTCTGCCTATCAACGCTTTTTTATTCCTTCTTTTTGCATTCAAAAAATTACAAAGCGTTAGCTACATCAAAATTTCGCCTTATCGAAACACTTTCTATCCCTTCCACCTCTTGACGACTGAAACAATAAAATAGAGTATGTTTTATGAACAGCTCAGTAAATATACTGAAAGTGATGTTAAACAAATAAATACAAGTATATGAGAGAAGCTAAGTATGGAGACAGGTACAGTAAAGTGGTTCAATAACGCTAAGGGCTTTGGTTTCATTACCCCTGAAAAAGGTGGCGAGGATATTTTTGCCCACTATTCAACAATTAGAATGGAAGGCTACCGCACACTTAAAGCGGGGCAGAAAGTTAATTATAGCACGATAAAAGGGCCTAAAGGTGACCATGCTGACCTTATCATTCCTATTGTCGAATAGAAGATAATTTACAGTATAGATAAACCCAATAAAAAATACCTTTTACTCATAATAGTTGGGTATTTTTAGTTAAACAGAATACCTAATTCATTCAAATAAAAGCCCTTTATATTTTAAGGGCTTTTATCTTATGGTTTGAGTTATTCTCTCGCAAGGGCATCTATTGGATTCATTTTTGCTGCATTTCTTGCAGGTAAAAATCCAAAAATAATTCCAATAGCAGTCGAACAAATAAAAGCACTCACTAATGCAATGGGCTGAAAGACGAAATGCCAATCAGGCAACATAGCACTTGCAATCATGACAATACCAAATGACAGGCCTATTCCCAGTAATCCGCCTACTAGACAAACCAATACAGATTCTATAAGGAATTGTTGCATCACATCACTAGCTCTGGCACCAACCGCCATTCTAATACCAATTTCTCGCGTTCTTTCAGTCACTGAAACCAGCATAATATTCATTACACCAATCCCCCCCACGACCAATGAAATAACAGCCACTAAAGTGAGAAACAGTTGCATTGTTTGAGTGGTACTTTCAGCAGCCTTAATAAAACTATCAAGGTTATAAGTGAAAATATCTTTTTTACCATGCCTAATCGTTAATAAACGGAGAATTTGTTGTTCTGCAACGCTGGCATCATAACCTTCAATTGCCCTTACTGTAATACTATCAAGATAACTTCGATTCAAAATGCGGCTATTTAGAGTACTGTAAGGCACCCAAACACGTAATGACTGTCCATTGCCAAAAGCCGATTTTTTCTCAGCAATGACACCAACAATCGTAGAGGGAATATTACGAATAATGATTTGCTCACCAATAACCTCTTTTTTATGAGGAAAGAATCGCTGACGGGTATTTTCATCAATAACAACAACTTGGGCTTGTCGCTGGATCATATCAGGTGTAAATGAGCGACCTTGTGAAAACGTCATCGCATACACAGTGAAATAATCATCACTAACTCCCGCAACAGATGCTGGCGAATCTTGGTTTCCACGACGTAATCGCGTACTAAATTGCACTTGTGGTGTAACCGCTTGCACATAAGATTGCTGTTTTAAAGCAAAAACATCTTGTAGCGTTAATGATTGCCTATCTTCTGGTGAGTCGCTCCCGAAATCTTTCCCGGGATAGATATCAATCGTATTAGAACCAATCGCTTTTATATCAGCCAGCACCATGCTTTTAGCTGCATCACCAATGACAATAATCGTGACGACAGAGGCTATGCCAATAATAATGCCGAGCATCGTTAGCAAAGTGCGTACTTTATTCACAACCATGGCACGCCAGGCCATATCTAATGCTTGTGTAAAACGCCCGAATATTTGCCCGAAATAAGGAGATGGTAAAACAGCTGTTGTCTCTTTTTTAACTTTATTTACTGTTATTTGATGGCAGTTATCATTAATGATTTCACCATCTTTTATTTCTATAATTCTTTCAGCTTGTGCCGCAATTAAAGGATCATGCGTTACGATAATAACTGTATGCCCTTGTTCATTTAATTGCTTCAAAATAGCCATTACTTCTTTACCAGAATGACTGTCTAATGCACCAGTAGGCTCATCAGCAAGAATGACCTCGCCACCATTCATCAACGCTCTCGCAATACTTACACGTTGTTGCTGGCCACCAGAAAGTTGATTAGGTCGATAATCAATACGCTCACCTAATCCTAAACGAGTTAATAATTCACGTGCTCTTTCTTTACGTTGAGTGGCATTTTTATCTGCATAGATGGCTGGAATTTCAACATTCTGTTCTGCACTTAAATGAGACATTAAATGATAGCGCTGGAAGATAAAACCAAAATGTTCACGACGTAATGCAGCAAGTTGATCGCCATCCATTTTCGCAACACTTTGGCCAGCAACTTTATATTCACCGCTATTGGGTTTATCTAAACAGCCTAAAATATTCATTAAAGTTGATTTACCGGAACCAGAAGCGCCAATAATCGCCACCATTTCGCCAGCATTAATCGTTAATGAGATTTTATTGAGAACAACGGTTTCTTCTTCACCATTGTTATATATGCGACTAACCTCATTGAGTTCTAATAATGCCGGCATTATGCTTCTCCTGAAGTTTCACCCAGAATAACCTCATCGTTTTCTTTTAATCCGCTGAGAACTTCGGCATAAACATCAGTACGCATACCTATTTTTACTGTGCGTTTTTCTGGCTGACCATTAACCAATACATCAACATAATATTCATTAATGCCTACATTATCACCTAACACAGAAAGCGGAACGAGAAGCACATTTTTCTTATTTTCGATAAGAATTTTAACTTGAGCAGTCATTTGCAGCCGTAATAAATGCTGTTCATTAGGTACTTCAAAACGAGCATAGTAGAAAATAGCATCATTAATTTTTTCAGGGGTCGGCAAAATATCTTTCAACTTACCACTGAAGGCTTTATCTGGTGCACCTAACACTGTAAAAGAGGCACTAAGATCGGGTTTTAAATAGATAACATCCGCTTCAGAAACTTCCGCTTTTACCAGCATCGTATCTAAATCGGCTAAGGTTAAAATCGTTGGGGCCTCTTGTGCGGCAATGACGGTTTGGCCTTCAAGCGTTTTAATAAACGTCACTATGCCATCCATAGGCGCAGTGATACGTGTATATTGCAGATTCGTTTTTGCTGTATCTAACGTAGCTTGGTTCTTTTTAATTTGTGCTTGATAAGTGATGATACGTGCTTTTTTTACTTCAACATCGGTTTTAGTGCGATCAAGTTCATCTTGCGCAATAGCATGAGTACCAATCAGCTTTAATTGACGTTGATATGTAAGTTGCGCTAAACGTAATTCGGCCTGTGCCTGCTGAAGGTTTGCTCTAAGCTCATTGTTGGTTTCCTGCGATTCAGTGACGTCATTTTGCGCTTTCTTAGGATCAATAATCGCTAACAAGTCCCCCTTTTTAACCGCATCGCCTTCTTTCACAAACAAAGTTTGTAATTGACCACTGACTTGCGCACCCACATCAACTTTACGCACAGCATCAAGCTTCCCTGTTGCGGTCACTTCTTTTGACAAATCACCTCGTGTGATCTGTTGCGTTTGATATATCGGTGCCTTCTCTTTAGGCCAAAAAAAGTATGTCGCAATTGCTGCAAAAATTAAAATAAGGGTGAGTATTCTCCCTCGCTTTTTTAAAGATAAAAAAGCCATGTTTTTTCCTTTTTAAACATAAAGATCTAATAAATAACACAACGCTTTAGCTATGAGCTTTTATTCTCATAGCTAAATAAAATAAGTGTAGATCTCGTGAATTTATCTTACTGACACAAGTGTAATGAATCCGAACTAATTCGCCTTACCTCTTGCAAGCCATGCAACACGAGAAAACATACTTTTTAGTATGGAAGGGATGGAATCTATTCCGCGTTGAGCTGCATTGTTAGCCACCGTTAGTGCAAGATCTGGCTTTGATGAACGTTGAATAGCTTTAATAATCACTCGACGAGTCGGCCATTTTTCATTATCTGGCACACCGGCTACATCATGATATACATTACGAAAGCCTTCTTTGTATAAAAAGTGTTCCATATCTAATGCCGGGAGCTTCGTTAATCTATCACGCTCTGCGTCATTGCTTTTTAACGCAAAATCCTTAACTGTAGCGGCATATTTCTTACCCGCTTCATCACCATCCACTAAGGTATGCCATTCTATACCCATATAGGTTGCGTACTTTAATAATGGCTTAAGTCCACATTGAGCAAATTCAATGACTTTTATTCCTTCTGCTTCAAAGAAATAATTACATTGCCTTGCTAATTCGTTCATTAACCAAATCTCTGTTTCGCCTTCAACCAATAACCAACAACGCGCAAATAACGCAGAGGGTCGGTTATAACGAATATGAAAGGAGATACGTCGCTCTTCATCAGAATGTAGTTGCTGCTCCCCAACACGATAAGCAGCAACTTTATCGGTATCACGCACTAAACGACACACGCTCTCTAATGGTGCAAGTGACAATAATTCACCTGAATTTGTGGTTGTGATCCGTTGTAATGAGAAAAGATTGAGTAATCCCCAAGCCACCGAAAGCATAATAGGATGTAAACGCGTTTCTGGATTTTCAACAATTACAATAGGCCTTGCATAAGGATCTAACGCAGCACTACCACGAGATTGTAAGATAGAAGAGAACATCCCCAAGATAATTAATCGAATACTTCTTTGATTGGGTTTGGCCAGCACTTTATTAATATTTTCTAAAGCGTGCCAACCACGTACATGAGGCTCGTTAACCTTGCGATGGCGAGGGCGAGATTTAAACAACAACGAACCGTGATCTGCAAAATAGTGCCCTAACAGTTGTTGCATTGCATCGAGGCCTTCACGTAAATCATCATCTGACAACTCGTCAGGATTTTTGACTAACGCTTTGGTTAACTCACTCATTTTATTATTAAACGCTTCTCGGTGAGGATTATTATGAGGATCGAGAACGTCAGAGGCAAGATCACGAACAAAACGCGCATCTTGTAAGCGAAGAACAGGATAAAGCCTAACTATCTCTGCAATGATTTCTTGAGTTTGTCCATTAGGTAAGCGAATTTGCTTTCCTTCTTTATCCAGAAAATAGCGAAATGTTTTTACATTCTTTTGTTCATCTAATTCAGCGCTGATACGGTAATAGATATGTTTTAGTTCATCACCATTTGCAACCCATACAGGCGCTATTTTATGGAAACGATAAGAACGATGTCGTCCAGGGCGTGATTCAGTAAATGTCAGAATAATTTGTAGACTTTTTTTACTGTTTTCTTCCGACTCATTCGGCAAACGATGGAAATCCTCGGGTGTAAATGCATATTGATAGGTTTCAATACCCAAGCTGAGTGTTAACGCATCAAGTAATGAGCTTTTACCCCACGCATTTTCACCCACTAAGACTGTATTCATATCAAGAGGTAATGAAAGACGATTAAGTCCACGGAATCCAACAATTTCCACTCTTTCTAAATACATAAATGCCCTCGTTAGTTACGACTAAGCTATGTTTTTTTATTCTTTCTATCTTAATTTTATGCTTAATCTGCCAATAATTTCACTTAATGAATATTTTCATTAAATCACAGTTAAAGAGTGTCGTAATAAAATTTACTCAACTATTCGATATATACCCAAATCGTTCGCTTTTCAAACAATTAAAGCCACTTATCGGTAAACATGTTAGGCTCATGGCTTCAATAAAAATTTTAGATTTATCTCAGCTTCTGTATCCACAACAACATAAGTAAATGTTATAATACAGACAGCGTTATTAATTTATTTTATAATTTGAGTGCACTCAGTAAGGAATAGAAATGTTATCAGGGTTATTGATTATCCTACTGCCACTTTTTGTAGGGTATTTGATTAAGTTAAACAATCGCCCATTACTTCATCTGGCAAATCGCCTACTTAGTGCGATGGTTTACGTTATCCTATTTCTAATGGGCGTCAGTTTAGCCATGTTAGATAATATTGGTGAAAATTTAGTCTCTATTCTTGCTTATGCCAGCGTTTTCTTTTTATGTACCTTTGGTGCAAATTTACTATTTTTATGGCTATTGGATAAAAAAGATCCTTGGCATGTCCCTGCACATAAGCAATCTAAGCCCCCATCACGCATAAAAATGGTACTTGAATCACTACAATTATGCGGTGTCGTTGTTGTCGGTTTTTTTGTTGGCTTAACGGGCTGGTCAATCTTTCATTATGCATCTCATGCTAGCCAAGGTGCGCTTATCTTCTTGCTGTGGTTAGTCGGATTACAATTACGTAATAGCGGAATGAGCCCAAAACAAATTTTAATTAATCGCCGAGGAACAACCGTTGCTGTTGTCATGGGGGTGAGTGCGCTTGCAGGTGGTGCTTTAGCTGCTTATTTACTAGGGTTGCCGATGAAAATGGGATTAGCCATTGCATCTGGATATGGTTGGTACTCTTTATCTGGGATTGTACTTACCGATGCATTTGGTCCTGTTATTGGTAGTACTGCATTTTTCAATGATTTAATGCGTGAATTAGCGGCAATTATGCTTATTCCTATCATTGTTAATCGATATAGAAACACGGCATTAGGGATTTGTGGTTCAACTTCCATGGACTTTACTTTACCTGTTTTACAAAGAAGCGGCGGTGTTGCCATCGTTCCTGCGGCTATTGTGCATGGATTTGTTTTAAGTTTAATCACACCAATCTTAATGGCGTTCTTTACTTCATAGAAAAATCAGTAACAATAGAACGATAACGTTCTCTTTTTACAATGGATTAACCATGAATCAACAGCGTGTATTAGTACTTGGTGCAAGTGGGCATATTGGTCAAAATCTTATTCCAGCTTTGATAGAGCAAGGTCATCAGGTCACTGCAGGTGCCCGTCGAGTAGACTGGATGATGTCTCAAGGTTGGGAAAATACACGCTGTATCTTTGTCGATTTATATGATCCTGAAACCTTAACCAAAGTCATGCATGATACTGATATTGTTTATTACCTTGTTCATAGCATGAGCGATGCACATAATTTAATTGAGCAAGAGCGTAAAGCGGCAATCAATGTTGTGGAAGCATTAGAAGGCAGTAATGTTAAACAAATTATCTTCTTAAGTGCGTTACAACATAAAGACCAACAATATTCACCTCATCTTATTGCCCGAAAACTAACAGGAGAAGTGTTAAGAACCAGCACTATTCCCGTGACCGAAATTCGCACCTCAATGATTGTCGGACCAGGCTCTGCTGCCTTTGAGATTATGCGTGATATGGTTTACAACCTCCCTATTCTTACACCACCACGTTGGGTTCGTTCTAAATCTTCCCCTATTGCGCTCAAAAATTTAATTCACTATTTAACTGAAATTATTCATCATCCCACTCATCAACACCGTATTTTTGATGCCGGTGGTCCTGAATATATTAGCTATCAAACCCTTTTTGAGCGTTTTATTAAAATCTCAGGTAAAAAACGCGTATTAATCCCGCTACCGATGCCCGGCAGTCTTATTTCTGCCGGCTTTATCAGTATGATCACTTCTGTGCCAACCTCTATTGCCAAAGAGCTGATCCAAGGGCTTAAATACGATCTCCCAGCCAATGATGAACCATTACGTAAACTTATTCCTCAAACCCTAATTAAATTTGATGATGCAGTAAAAGAAACACTCGCTGATGAAGCAGCAGCTTTAGATAACAAAGATTGGGGTTACTCTCCTGCTGTTCGTAGTCGTTGGAAACCTGGCTATGGCTATTACCCTAAAAATGCAGGTTATACAGTATCCACACCAGCAAGCGCAGCATCGCTTTGGCATACAGTGCAACAAATCGGCGGAAAACAAGGCTATTTTTATGGTAATGCGTTATGGAAAATACGCGCCATTATGGATGATATCGCTGGAAATAAAGTTACTTACGGACGCCCTTCTAGAGAAACATTAGTGCTTGGCGATATGATTGATGGTTGGCGAGTGATCAAACTTGAGCCTGAAAAACAGCTCACACTATTATTTGGAATGAAAGCGCCCGGTTTAGGTAGACTTTCTTTCACAATCCACGACAGTGGTAATCTTCGTTCAATAGATGTTCGTGCTTGGTGGCACCCAGCAGGATTTAGTGGATTACTTTATTGGTTCGCGATGATGCCCGCGCACTTATTTATTTTCAAAGGTATGGCTAAAACAATAAGTATTAACGCTTATAAACTGGATAAAAATTCATCTAACGGTGAGAAAAAATAGCTAAACTACCCATTTTTATATAAAGAAACCACTTTATTATGCAGTTTTAGTTGCATAATTATTCTTACCGTTTTATTATTTGAAACAGTTGATGACTATTCAAAAAAAACGCATGAGTATTCAATTAAAAAACATAAATTGTTTCTACGGTTCGCACCAAGCGCTCTATGACATTAATCTAGAATGCTCTGCCGGTGAAACAATGGTTCTATTAGGACCAAGTGGTGCGGGTAAGAGCTCACTAATGAGAGTTCTCAATTTATTAGAAATGCCACGTTCAGGCGAATTAGAGATTGCTGGTCTGCATTTTGACTTTAGCCAACAGCCTAATGCAAAGGCAATTCGCTTATTACGCCAAAATGTGGGTATGGTATTTCAACAATACAATTTATGGCCACATTTAACGGTTCTTGATAATTTAATTGAAGCACCTTGTCGTGTATTAGGTTTATCAAAACCACAAGCCAAAGAAAAAGCAATGAAATTACTTGAGCGTTTACGTTTAAGTGATTATGCAGGGCGTTTTCCTCTACATTTATCTGGAGGACAACAACAACGTGTTGCTATTGCAAGAGCATTAATGATGGAGCCTCAAGTTCTCTTATTTGATGAACCAACGGCAGCATTAGATCCTGAAATTACAGCTCAAGTTGTTGATATCATTAAAGAGCTTTCTGAAACGGGTATTACACAAGTTATTGTGACCCACGAAGTTGAAATTGCACGCAAAGCCGCGAGCAAAGTTGTATATATGGAAAACGGCCGTATTATAGAGCAAGGTGATAACTATCGTTTCACTGCTCCACAAACGGAAGCTTTTGCTAATTACTTGTCACACTAAATCAGGATCAGACAATGAAAAAAATATTATTTGCAGCACTTCTGACCAGTATTACACTTTCTGCAACTGCGGCTGAGAAAGAGACAATTCGTTTTGCAACTGAAGCAACGTATCCGCCATTTGAAATGATTGATGCGAATAATCAAATTGTGGGATTTGATGTTGATTTAGCCAATGCGATGTGTGCAAAAATTAATGCTGACTGTACCTTTACCAATCAGTCATTTGATAGTTTAATTCCGAGCCTGAAATTCCGTCGTTTTGAAGCGTTAATGGCGGGTATTGATATTACGCCAGAGCGTCAAAAACAAGTTGATTTCACTGATTCTTACTATGATAACTCTGCCGTATTTATTACAGTAAAAGGTAAAATTTCTGATGTTGCGAACTTAAAAGGCAAACAAATTGGTGTCCAGAATGGGACAACCCATCAGAAATTCATCAATGAACAACACAAAGAGATGAAAACTGTTCCTTATGACAGTTATCAAAATGCAGTATTAGATCTTAAAAATGGTCGTATCGAGGCTATCTTTGGTGACACAGCTGTTGTTAATGAATGGCTGAAAAAGAATCCTGAATTAGGTATTGTAGGCGACAAAGTTGCAGATCCTAACTACTTTGGTACAGGCCTTGCGATCGCAGTAAGAAAAGGTAATGCTGATTTACAAGATAAATTAAACAAAGCATTAGCTGAAGTAAAAGCTGATGGCACCTATGATGTCATTTATAAAAAATGGTTTGAATAACAATAATAGCTTAATAAATGAATGAAATAACAACTCTAGCAGGTGCGGCCGTCACAACGGTCACACTTGCTATTTCTGCTCTTATCATCGGGTTAGTTCTAGCCATGCTGTTTACAGCTTGGGAATCCGCGAGATGGAAAGCCTTTGCTTTCTTAGGAACATGTTGGGTAACACTAATTAGAGGACTACCAGAAATGCTGGTGGTTCTTTTTGTCTATTATGGCACCTTGCAAGGTGTCATGATGTTAATGGATGGAATTGATCTTGGTGCTTTCACCTTACAAATTGATTTTGGTGATACTGAATCATTGCCTTTCTATTGCGGTGTTATCGCCCTTTCACTTCTTTATGCGTCTTATGCCTCCCAAACTTTACGTGGTGCATTAAAAGCAGTACCTACAGGACAATGGGAAGCTGGCCAAGCCTTAGGCATGGGCCGTATTACTATTTTCTTCCGCTTTATCATGCCTCAAATGTGGCGTCACGCTTTACCGGGTTTAGGTAATCAGTGGTTAGTTCTATTAAAAGATACGGCTTTAGTCTCATTAATCAGCGTTAATGATTTAATGTTACAAACACAAAGTATCGCTAACCGAACTCAAGAGCCTTTTACTTGGTATAGCATTGTTGCATTAATTTATTTGGCAATTACGTTGGTCAGTCAATATATCCTGAAATGGTTAGAAATGAGAACGACCCGATTTGAACGGAGTGCCTCATAATGTGGGATTATATTGTTGATATTTTACCGGGATTACCAACTAGCCTTTCTTTAACATTTGTGGCTCTATTGGTTGCATTTACTCTCTCGGTTTTAATGACTTTTGTTTTGGCATTAAAAACACCGGTTATTAGCCAAATAGTAAAAGCCTATATTACCTTATTTACTGGTACGCCTTTATTAGTACAGTTCTTCTTAATCTATTATGGCCCTGGGCAATTTCCTGTGTTGAAAAACTTCCCAACAATGTGGGAGTTATTATCAACACCTTGGTTTTGTGCCATGGTCACATTAGCATTAAACAGTGCGGCTTATTCAACTTTACTTTTCTATGGTGCGGTAAGAGCAATTCCATCAGGACAGTGGCAATCCTGTCAAGCGTTAGGAATGTCACCCGTACAAACAGCAAGAGTGATATTACCTTACGCATTTAAGCGTGCGCTTTCATCCTATTCAAACGAAGTGGTCTTAATATTCAAAAGTACCTCACTTGCCAGTACTATCACTTTACTTGAATTAACTGGTTATAGCCGACAAGTTTTTGGTCAAAGTTATGATGTGATGGTTTTTGTTGCAGCAGGCATTATTTATCTATGTATCAACGGAATACTGACACTCTTAATGAGATTGATTGAGAAGAAAGCCTTAGAGTTTGAGCATCGTAATTAAAAGCGCGTAAGCCGACTTGTCAATATAAAAACACCCCAGCAGTTTGAACTCCCCCCAAAAGTTGGACACCAACTTTGGGGTGTTTTTTTATGTCTGAATAAATAATGTATTAACGCTGATCTGTTATTTTTTAATAACTATCTTAGCTATCTTTTAATACCAATAATGTAAGGACTTCATAGTGAGAAGTATGAGGAAACATATCAAACAATTGCACTCTATCTATCTGATAGTGTGTAAGTTGCTGAATATCTTTAGCCATGGTTTGAGCATTGCAGCTAGAGTACAAAATAAAGCGAGGTTTCATTGTATTTAAATAGCCACACAGTGCCTCTCCGATCCCTCGTCTTGGCGGATTAACAAGCACTAATTCAGGTACTGACTCTTTAGTTAATGCATATCCTGTTGAATCTAATGCTTGAAACTCAACATGCTCTAATCCTAATTCTTGAGCCGATAAACGTGCACATTCAATCGCTTCTGGACTAATTTCAATCCCTGTTAATTGAGTTGATTTATCTGCACAATGCAACCCAAACCCCCCTGTTCCACAAAACATATCCCACAAATGTGTGATATTTAATTCTCTCACCCAACGACCTGCCGTAGCATAAAGTGATGAAGCAACCTCTGGATTAGTTTGAAAAAAACCTCTAGGGCGAATATGTAATGGAATTTGATTAAAAGATTCATCCAAAAACGTTTTTTCAGTCAGAATAGTTTCTTTTTCACCTTCAAGAATAGCCATATGAATAGGTTGAATATTCACAGAGATAACAGCTAATTGAGGCAATTGTGCTTGTAACCAAGGAAGTGCTTTGCGAAGCTGTTCTAGTTTTTTTTCTGAGCGCAAAACAAAGCGTAACATCATCGTGCCATTGCTTCTGCTTTCGGTTAATAAGATAAACTTAAGTTCGCCACGACGACGCTCAATATCGTAAGGTACTAATCCTGCTCTCGCTATAAATGTTTTTAAAATCGAAAAGATCGGTGCAAAAGAGTCAGGATAAAGAGGACATTCGCATAAATCGACAGCCACTCCCTCTCGTGTTTTTAGACCTAATACTGGTTTTTCAACACTGCCACTGACTACCATTTTTGCTTTATTACGAAACTGTGCTTGCTGGCTTTCAACAGGCGTTAATTTATCAAAAGCATAATCTTCAGGTAGCAATGATAATAAACTGTGCTGTTTTTTCTTGATTTGTTCAGAATAAGCAAGAGAAAGCCATTCACAAGAATGACAATCACCCGCACTAAATCGTGCGCATTGCATAAGATTTTGTGACCGTTATGGAGATTAATATTAATGTACAGTATAGGAGGAGTCAGTTGATGCGCTAGTTATCACAACATCTTCTTCATCTTCATTTTCACTTTCTTGCTTTTCGCCATACAAGAAACCGTTATTAAAAATTTCGCTGATAACTTCAGCAGATTGCTCTTCTGCTTTTTGTAAGAACAGGTCAAATTGATTAAGTGAGATACCTGCAGCAACCGGAAATGATTGGCAAAAAACTAATTTTGGTAAGTTCTCGTCACTAATTTCTAGAAATGTTTTAATAAATAAAGAACTTGCATTAATTTGGCTTAAATTTGCCATTAATGGCACTATTGCTGACGGTTTTAGCTCAGCGATAGCGGTAAATACAAGCACATCTTCAAGAATATCAATTTTGGCATCAAAAATACCACTGATATATTGAAGATGCGGTAAATGTAACGCCTGACAAGAGTCACATTCATAATAAGCGATCTGTAATTCATCAAGCCAAGACTTTAGCTGATCCAGATCGGTAGTCACAACAGCGTTCATTCAAATAACCTTTACGCGCAAAAAAAAGAGTGCCTTTTGGCATTGGTGCTATTTTGCCACTTTTTCTATCTTGAAGGCACTAATAAATAAAAAAACTAAGAAAATTAAGCCAATTTACACATTGTATTTTCTTAGTTTCAAATACATTTTGAGGAAAAACAGATAGCTACTTATTGTTATTCTCTTTTTTCTGTTTACTCTTTGTGGATTGATGGTCAATCCCTAAAAAAGTTAATCGATAAATAGCACGCCATACTATATGAATAGCTGGCGGGATCATGCAGATAACCCCTAAAACAACTAGCGTTAATTGTCCTGTATATGTTCCTAGCCACTGCGGAGAGGTCATATATTGATTGATATAAAGATAAGCAACCACCAATAAAATGATCCCTATTATTTCAATGATAATAATGGGTTTTGGCATATCTGACAGTGATTTCATATCTCGATTTGAAGGCTTTTCCATCATTTCTCCGCTAAATGCAGTGTTGCAGTCCTATCTCATTATTCAGCAAATTGGTATAATTTATCACACTAAAAGGCAATAACTGTTTTTGTTTAGCCTAATAAAAAGGCATAGTAACAACCAAGAGAAACTATTATGCCTGAATTTTATTTCCTCAATAAGGAGTGTCGTATGTTTGTTGTCATTTTTGGTCGCCCTGGTTGCCCATATTGTGTTCGTGCAAAACAACTGGCTGAAACTTTATCTGAAAAACGTGACGATTTCGATTTCCGTTATGTTGATATTCAAGCAGAAGGAATTACAAAAGCTGATTTATCTAAAACTGTCGGTAAACCAGTTGAAACTGTGCCACAAATTTTTATTGATGAGAAACACATTGGTGGTTGCACAGATTTTGAAGCTTATGCTAAAGAAAATTTAGGCATCTATAATTAATTCAAAAGCGCTAAAACAGATTATTTATCAATATGTTTTAGCGCTTTCTTTTTTTGTATCACCCATTTTTTCATTATCTTCCCACTCTTTCTAAAAAAAAATTCTATTTTTTTTCATTAGCCAGCGAACTTTCTTTCTAACTCGTAGTCTGAATTAGTGCCACTGCTTTTCTTTGATGTCCCCAAATATTGAGGAGCCCGATAGTTTCAACCCTTTTGGTGAAATAACTGTCGGGTTTTTTATTGCTTGATATTTAGTGACGCTCACCTTGCAATGTCACAATAATGCGACGATCCCCTCCGTGATTACGATGTTCACCAAGATAAACCCCCTGCCAAGTTCCTAAATTCAACTCACCTTGACTAATAGGGATCGTGACACTTTGCCCAAGTAAGCTACTTTTTATATGAGCTGGCATATCATCACTACCTTCATAAGTGTGAAGATAGTAATCTTCATTCTCTTTCACACTTTGATTAAAGAAGCTTTCAAAGTCACTTCGTACTGTCGGGTCGGCATTTTCATTAATCGTTAATGAAGCCGATGTATGTTGAATAAAAAAATGAGCTATTCCAATTTTATATTGTCTTAGTTCGGGTAATTCTTGAATCAATGCCTGTGTAATTAAGTGGAACCCTCTCGGCCTTGCCTTGAGTATGATGTTTTTTTGGAGCCACATTTTATACCTCGTTGATAATAAGAAAAAAGAACAATGTGAGAGCAATACCATAAGTGAAATACTCTTTTTAAGAGTGCTTTAGTTCAGTTAAATCTAAAACTGACAATTCTTTTAAAAAAGCACAATTAAATAAGAAAAAAACACTTTACCCTTATTACTCCCTCATTTACCCTTAAAAACTTGCGTATTATGTATCATAAACATCGCTTATCAGCACGACATGTATGGAGCCTACTTTGCTGGAACAATTTAATTTAGCCGTATTTTCAATAATGAATGCAACACCTGCGGCATCTCCTTTAGAAATCGGTACGGCGATAGTTATTGCTAAGTACCTTGTCTATCTTTTTCCATTATCCTTAGTGTTCTATTGGTTATGGGGTAATGAAAAACATCTTAACCAGCAAAGAGCATTAGTATGTAAAGCTGCTGTCTCTTTGGGTATCGCACTTTCTATCTCTTGGATGATTGGTGCTATTGCTCCTCATGACCGTCCTTTTGCCTCCAACATTGGCTACAACTTTCTTGATCACGATGCAACACCATCATTCCCAAGTAACCATGGTACGTTTGTTTTCACCATTGCTTTAGCTTACCTGTTTTGGCATAACAGTAAACGTATTGGTTATATCATGCTAGGTTTAGGACTAGCGATTGCTTGGGCACGTATCTACCTTGGTGTGCATTGGCCAATCGATATGATTGGTGCATTTATTGTTGCTCTACTTTCTTGTGGCCTTTGTCAGATCTTCTGGTCTAAAGGCGGTAAAATACTCCAAAAATGGGTACAACAGCTCTATCAACTCTGTTTTGCTTATCCTATTCGTAAAGGTTGGACAAAGGCCTAACCTTTCTAATTTCGAAAAGGCCACATTTATGTGGTCTTTTTTATATTTAACTTAAGCCCCCTTCAATATATTAATATATAAATAAAAATATTCTCTACTATTATATTAATCGTCCAAAATTAAATGTGTTGTTATTTTAATCAAATTTAAACTTTTATATTCGTTATATAACAACCTACCCAACTCATTTATTAACGAATTTATTGTTTTTTTTATAAACAATATTCTACTTATAAATGAAATATCGCTATCTTCATTTCATAAAATAAAAGGAATTCATTAATAAATAATCATATTTCATCGTTTCTATATTCTTTCGTCTACTTTTAAACATTATTTAAATAAAATAATTTATTCTTAATTTTCAACAAGATAAATAGTTAATATAATGTTTAAATTGTAAATAAAAATAACCTAATTGATTTTAATCATTTAATCTTTAGTTAATAAAAACACGTCAAAATAATCATTAATATGTGAATATTTAAGTATTTAGCTTTATTTTATACTTGCTTTAAAATTGGAAAATCATTTCAAAATGTTTTAAAACTCTCCTCAAAAAACATAAAATATAAAAAATGTTACATTTTTAGGTTTTTCAGTTATATTTAGCATTTGAGATGGTGATCACGGTAGTTTATCCTGAAAAACACTATATTCTGCACCTCTTAAGTCTGGATATAAACTTATTGAATATTTTTTCAAATTTTAAAAGAGCTTAATTCTTTTGAAGGTTAAAGATTTTTATATTTATATGTAGTAATTGAAGATATTGAGATAACACCAGGTACTCAATACACTCATTTATTCATAATTAAATTTATACCGTAGTTGTTTCTAGAAAATACAATTGCGCTCTTATTTTTATTCATTATTTTTTTACCGCGTTATTTCGGAGAGTATTATGGATACAACCAAAGCTGGTTCTATCGCGTCGGGTAACACCCAAGGTGATTACAAAACATGGCGTAAGTCAGATACTGTATGGATGTTAGGTTTATACGGTACGGCTATCGGTGCTGGCGTTCTATTTTTACCTATCAACGCAGGGATTGGTGGTTTAATTCCTCTGTTGATCATGTTAGTACTTGCATTCCCAATGACCTTCTTTGCACACCGTGGTATGTGCCGCTTTGTGTTATCAGGTAAAAATCCTGGTGAAGATATTACTGAAGTTGTTGAAGAACACTTTGGTAAAACTGCAGGTAAACTGATCACACTGCTTTATTTCTTTGCAATTTATCCTATTTTATTAGTTTATAGTGTTGCTATCACTAATACTGTAGAAAGCTTTATTGTAAACCAAATGCATATGGCAGCTCCGCCTCGTGCAATTTTATCACTGATCCTGATTGTCGGTATCATGTGTATTATTCGCTTTGGTGAACAAGCTATTGTTAAAGCAATGAGCGTGCTGGTATTCCCATTTGTTGCAATATTGATGGTACTTGCACTGTATCTGATCCCAGAATGGAATGGTGCAATCCTTGAGACTCTCTCTTTTGATCACGCAACCACGTCTGGCATGGGGCAAGGCCTATTAGTAACTCTATGGTTAGCTATCCCTGTAATGGTGTTCTCTTTCAATCACTCTCCAATCATCTCTGCATTTGCTGTTGCAAAACGTGAAGAATACGGCGAAAACGCAGAGAAAAAATGTTCACGCATTTTAGCTTATGCACACATCATGATGGTTATCACTGTTATGTTCTTCGTGTTTAGTTGTGTATTTAGCTTAACACCAGAAAACTTAGCAGAAGCAAAAGCACAAAACATCAGTATCCTGTCTTACCTTGCTAACCATTTTGAAGCACCTGTTATCGCTTATATTGCACCTTTCATTGCATTCGTTGCGATTACTAAATCTTTCTTAGGCCACTATTTAGGTGCCCGTGAAGGTTTCAATGGTTTAATCATCAAATCACTGCGTGAAAAAGGTAAAACAATCGAAAAAGATCGTTTAAATAAAATCACTGCACTGTTTATGCTGGTTACAACTTGGATCGTTGCAACGTTAAACCCAAGCATTTTAGGTATGATTGAAACATTAGGTGGTCCAATTATCGCAATGTTACTGTTCCTGATGCCTATGTATGCAATCCGTAAAGTACCAGCGATGAAGAAATATGCCGGCCACATTAGCAACGTATTTGTTGTAGTTATGGGTCTTATCGCAATCTCAGCAGTTTTCTATAGCTTAATTAACTCTTTCATGAGCTAATAAAGCATCAAATGGCTACTTTCTTAAAAGGGAGTAGCCATTGCTTTAGACTTCAAAACTGACACTTAACATTCTAATAATCACACAGTTGCGCCTTTAAATGAATTAGGGAGGCGAATATTATGGTTAGCGTCTTTGATATTTTTAAAATTGGTATTGGCCCTTCAAGCTCACACACTGTAGGCCCAATGAAAGCAGGTAAAGAATTTGTTGATTTGCTTGCTGAAAAAAAACTTCTCTCTTCTGTTTCCCGTGTTATCGTTGATGTTTATGGCTCTTTATCTTTAACAGGTAAAGGTCACGCAACGGATATTGCTATTATTATGGGATTAGCAGGAAATTTACCAGATACCGTCGACATAGATTCTATTACCCCATTTATTAAACAAGTAGAAACAACAGGCCGCTTAATGCTTGCAAATGGCATTAAAGAAGTGGATTTTCCGGTTGAAGGCGGTATGAATTTCCATAAAAGCAATTTACCCCTCCATGAGAACGGCATGACCATCACCGCTTATAATGGTGAACAGGTTCTATTGAAAAAAACTTATTATTCTATTGGTGGCGGTTTTATTGTTGATGAAGAGCATTTTGGCCAACCTGAAGAAAATACAGTTCAAGTCCCTTATCCTTATCAATATGCGGCTGATTTACGTCGCCATTGTAAAGAAACAGGGCTCTCTTTATCTGCATTAGTGATGCAAAACGAATTAGCATTACGTAGCAAAGAAGAAATTTCGGCTCATTTAGCTGCTGTTTGGGAAGTGATGAAATCAGGTATTGAGCGCGGTGTAAATACCGAAGGCTTATTACCAGGGCCATTACGCGTACCGCGCCGTGCTTCTGCATTACGCCGTATGTTAGTCACAGAAGATAAAACGACAACAGACCCAATGACGGTTGTTGACTGGATTAATATGTTTGCCCTTGCTGTGAATGAAGAAAATGCGGCTGGTGGGCGTGTTGTTACTGCACCAACAAACGGTGCCTGTGGTATTATCCCAGCGGTATTGTCTTACTATGATAAATTTATTCGTCCTGTAAATGAAAACTCTTACACTCGCTTTTTCTTAGTTGCTGGCGTTATTGGTTCACTTTACAAAATGAATGCATCTATCTCAGGTGCTGAAGTGGGTTGCCAAGGCGAAGTGGGTGTTGCTTGTTCAATGGCAGCAGGTGCATTAACTGAACTTTTAGGCGGTAGCCCAGAACAAGTTTGCATTGCAGCTGAAATTGCGATGGAGCATAACTTAGGGCTTACTTGCGACCCAGTTGCAGGACAAGTACAAGTTCCTTGTATTGAACGTAATGCTATCGCCGCTGTACAAGCAGTAAACTCATCGCGTATGGCGTTACGTCGTGTCAGCGACCCTCGTATTTGTTTAGATAAAGTCATTGAAACAATGTACGAAACCGGTAAAGACATTAATGCTAAATATCGTGAAACCTCTCAAGGTGGATTAGCTATTAAAATATCCTGTGACTAAACCCATGGATCTTAAATGCAGATAGCTACAATAGATAAGGCGCTGATATCAGCGCCTTTTTTGTTTGTGTAGTATCTATCTCGTTACTCTTCTTTTTTAATATCATCTTTTTGTATGAGATTAAATTATTATCCTTAGTTAAAATATGTTTTTTCAAACGAGCAAAGCATCACTCAATACAGATAATTTAAAGAAAAAATAGGAGATAACTACATAAATTATTTAAATGGCGTGACGATAAACGCGTTATCTAAAGTAAATAACTACAAATTAATCAATCTATTGGTGATATTTAGATTATTGTCTAAAGTTGATAAGTAAAGATCACTAGAGACATCATCAGCGGGATAAAAAGAGAACTAAAATGAAATCAGATATTCAAATCTCCCAAGAAGCACACCTCTTACCTATTCAAGAAATTGCGAAAAATTTAAATATTGATCAAGATGATATCGAGTTTTATGGCAAATACAAAGCTAAATTTAGCCACAGTATTTGGTCAAAAATTGCGGCCAAAAAGCCCGGAAAATTAGTTTTAGTTACAGCAATTAATCCAACACCTGCTGGTGAAGGTAAAACAACCGTCACCGTTGGATTAGGGCAAGCCCTTAACCGTATTGGAAAAAGTGCCATTATCGCATTACGCGAACCCTCATTAGGCCCTTGCTTTGGCATTAAAGGGGGAGCTGCTGGGGGGGGTTATTCTCAAGTTGTACCAATGGAAGATCTTAATCTTCATTTTACTGGCGATTTTCATGCTATTACATCAGCAAACAACTTACTGGCCGCCATGCTTGATAACTCCATTTATCAAGGTAATCCTTTAAATATCGATCCTAAAAAAATCGTGTTTAAACGTTGTATGGATATGAACGATCGCGCTTTACGAAATATTGTTGTGGGATTGGGTGGCGAAAAAGACGGTATTACAAGAGAAGATAACTTTGTTATTACTGTTGCTTCTGAAATTATGTCAATCCTATGTTTAGCTGAGGATATTCAAGATTTAAAACAAAGACTTTCTCAGATCATTGTTGCTTATTCTTACAATGGCGATCCTATCACGGCGAATGATTTACAAGCCGTTGGCGCAATGGCCAGTTTGTTAAAAGATGCTATTAATCCTAATCTAGTACAAACACTCGAAAATACGCCAGCCATTATTCATGGTGGCCCATTCGCTAATATTGCTCATGGTTGTAATAGCGTAAGAGCGACAAAATTGGCTCTTCAACTTGCTGATATCACTATTACGGAAGCGGGTTTTGGTGCTGATTTAGGTGCTGAAAAATTCTTTGATATAAAATGCAGAATGAGTGGATTACGCCCTGATTGTGCCGTTATTGTTGTCACCACTAAAGCACTAAAATATAACGGTGGCTTAGGTAAAGTCGAGTGGAATAATGAAGATTTAAGTGCACTTAAAAAAGGTATTGTCAATCTAGAAAAACATATTGAAAACCTTAAAAAATACGGCTTACCTGTGATTGTTTCACTCAATGCCTATGTTACCGATAGTGTTGCAGAGCATCAGTTTATCAAACAATTCTGCCAAGATAGAAATTGTCGATTTGCAATTACAAAAGTGTGGGAAAAAGGAGGGGAAGGTGGTATTGAATTAGCGAATCAAGTCATTGATACACTTGAAAATGAGCATAGCCAATTCCAATTAATTTATCCTGATAATGCCTCGCTTAGTGAAAAAATTAATACTGTCGCAAAAGAGATCTATGGCGCAAATGAGGTGACTTATAGTCAATCTGCTCGTAACATGTTGGAAAAAATAGAAAAAATGGGGTTTTCTCATTTCCCTGTTTGCATGGCTAAAACTCAATATTCACTCTCAGATGACCCCAAGTTATTAGGTCGCCCGACTGATTTTACAATAAATGTTCGTGAAGTGTATGTTTCTGCTGGCGCTGGCTTTGTTGTCGCCTTAACAGGCTCTATCACAACCATGCCCGGACTACCGAAAACACCTGCTGCTATCACTGTTAATGTTGATAATCAAGGTAAGATCGATGGTCTTATTTAAGCTCTAAAGTAGATATTTCCCCAGTTTTATTGAATATAAAAAAATCCGTAATCATTAAACAATTACGGATTTTTCATATCAAAATAACAACTAGTCTTTCTTTTTGGGTGAAAAACTCAGTAACGCTTTGATAGATCCATTCTTGATAAATTAACCAAAAATAGCATTAAACCAACCGGATACTGTTTTAACAACAAAATCCCAAATACGGCTGAAGAAACCGCCTTCCTCAACCGCTTCTTTTACGACGAGTGGGCGTTGTTCAATCACTTCATCATTTAATAAAAAGTTAACTGTACCTACAACCTGGTTTTGAGTTAACGGCGCTTCTAGTACAGGATTAGTTAACGTAAAAGAGGCTTTCAGATTTTTCAATTCACCTTTAGGAATAGTAATTGAAGCATCATTAGCAACCCCTAATGCCACTTCACCTTTATCGCCGTACCACACTTTTTGACTTGTCAATGGTGTAGCTGCTTTTACTGGCGTTACCGTTTCAAAAAAGCGAAAACCCCAGCCTAATAACTTTTCACTTTCAGCAAAACGTACTTTATCTGATGGTGCTCCTAAAACAACAGCAATCAAACGCATATCACCTTCGGTTGCCGAAGAAACAAGATTGTACCCTGCTCCATTAGTGTGACCTGTTTTCACACCATCGACATTCATATTTTTATTCCACAATAAACGGTTACGGTTTGGCTGACGAATATTGTTGAATGTAAATTCTTTTTCTTTATGTATTTCATACTCTGAAGGAACATCGCGGATCATGGCTGCTGTGAGTAATGCCATATCTTGTGCTGTTGTATATTGCCCTTCAGAATCTAACCCATGAACAGTTTTAAAGTATGTATTTTTTAAACCCAGATTCTTAGCATAGGAATTCATTAAATCAACAAAGGTTTCCTGACTACCCGCAATATGTTCTGCTAATGCGATACTGGCATCATTACCAGATTGAATAACCATACCGCGATTTAAATCAATCACTTTGACCTGATCACCCGGTTTCAAGAACATCAATGATGATCCCTTCAATACCGGATTTCCTGTTGCCCATGCATTACGCCCAACAATAACCATATCGTCAGGTGACATACGACCTTCTTTAATAGCTTGCCCAACAACATAGCTACTCATGATTTTTGTAAGACTAGCAGGATCTAAACGCTCATCAGGTTTTTCTGATGCCAGAATTTTTCCGCTGTTATAATCCATTAATACATAAGATTTTGCCTCAATTTGAGGAGCCACTGGATTATTTACTGCAAATGAAGGACTAGAAATAATTAGCAGTAAACCCATTCCCGCGGTAACCTTACTCAGAACAGATGGAATATTTTTTGTCATTACCGATCACCCTTTTATATCAATTTGTTAAAGCTTTCCTACTATATGGCTTTCTGGAATAAGACGCCAACATTGATATGTAGAGATTTATCTTATATTCATATTTAGGCGCCCTATAGAGGGAAATTTTATTACTTATCGTGGTTTAGGAGACCTTTATGTTAAAAGTCTGGGGTAGAAAAAACTCATCTAACGTTAAAAAAGTTCTTTGGTGTTTAAAGGAATTAAATGTTCCTTATGAGCAAATCGATGTTGGCGGCCCTTTTGGTGGACTCAATGAAGTAAATTATTTAGCGATCAACCCCAACGCATCTATTCCAACCTTACAAGATGATGACTTTGCTTTATGGGAGTCTAATACCATTATTCGTTATTTATGTACAAAATATGAAAATAACACACTCTATCCCATTGTTCTAAAACAACGAGCAAATATAGAAAAATGGATGGACTGGTCAAATGGCAGCCTATTTGCTCCCATCCAACAAATGATGATCATGATTGTTCGTACGCCTAAAGAGCAACAAAATCCTGAGATTATTAACGAGTTGAAAGAGAAGCTTAATAAACTCCTTAAAATTGCTGACGACCAACTGGCAAAAACAACTTATTTTGCAGGAGATACTCTTTCTCTTGCTGACATAGCAATAGCACCATTGGTCTATCCATGGCTAGAAGTTTGCAAAGATAGACCACATTTCCCTCACATTGAGCGTTGGTTTGCACGATTAAGTGAAAGACCTATTTTCCGTGATATCGTGTTACTGCCTGTAAATTAAGTTAATTCATTGGCATTTTGTCGGGATCTGGGTAATGGTAATGGAATCCAAGATCTCGACAGATCTGCTGACCATCAATCTCTCGTATTAAAGGCTTCTCTTCCTCAACAAATTCTGGTGGAATAAGATCAAGTTGATTAGACACTCTTGAGTAAAAATCTTTCTTTTTAGGGTGAATAGGAGCACATAGGTTATATAAATGGCCACCTTCATTCTGCGCAAGAAGTTGTTCGACTGCAAAAATTACATCGTCTAAGTGAACTAAGTTAACGCATTGATGAGCGCCTTTTACCTGTTTTTTACCTGATAAAAAACGTCCTGCATGACGACCCGGTCCGACTAATCCAGCTAACCGAAGAATATCAACCGTAGTCAACGGTAAACGATGTAGCCAGTTTTCAACTTCTGCTAACATTTTTGCTGATTGTGTTTCTGGCCGAATATCCATTTCTTCCGTGATATTACCCGTTTGATTGCCATATACAGAAGTAGAGCTAATGTAAATGACTCTCGTAACATGACGAGACATTGCGCTATCCACCAGCGTCTGAATAGCTTCAACATAATCATAACCACCACCAGCAGCACTAGGTGGTAACGTGATAATGAGAACGTCTGTTTCCATTAAGTAATCAAAATCATCTCTATCACATTCAATTGCGGGTGTTAAATTCACTAAACAGCAGTCAACGCCACTCATTCTTGCTGCTTCTACGCCATCTTCGGTGGTTTTAGTCCCTTTAACTTGATAGCCTGCATCACGCAACGCAGCGGCAAGTGGTAAACCTAACCAACCTAATCCTACGATGGTTATTCGTTTCATTTTGCTCCCCTACTTAAATGGCTTAGTCAAAGTATGCTATAAAATTTCAGTTTCGCCATTACCTATAAACAATACTTATATTTCGTAAACATTTTACATCTCCCTATATACTCGCCTACTTATCCCATTAAGTAAATAAGAGAAATATTAAAATTACATTAAAAACAAAAGGTTATAAAATAATTAAATTATTATTAAAAAATAGGTTGCTTTCTGCTTTGTAAATCATGTAGGTTGAAAGGCAGACAAATTCTAAATGCAGGTTACTAAATAGAGATTAACAGTAACAGGCATGATTAAATAACAAATAGTGTTATTAGCTAGGAAAATAATTATGTATAGCATTCAACTAAACCACCATCATCACCATCACCCTGACTAGTCTTTCAGGCGATGAGTGCTGGAAGACGTTTAAGAAACGCTTCCGGTGGTCTGAATGCAGATAACAACTAAAACCCCGGAAGGCAACTTCCGGGGTTTTTTTATAGCTAATTTTCAAACAAAAAATTAAGACAAGGACAGGGTAATATTATGTTAGACAAAACAAGATTAAGAATTGCAATGCAAAAATCGGGTCGCTTAAGTGATGAATCTCGCGCCCTTTTAGCACGTTGTGGCATCAAAATTAATTTAAACCAACAACGTCTGATTGCTTATGCAGAAAATATGCCTATCGATATTTTACGTGTTAGAGATGACGATATTCCTGGATTAGTCATGGATGGTGTTGTTGATTTAGGGATCATCGGTGAAAACGTTTTAGAAGAAGAGTTATTAAAGCGTCGTTCACAAGGTGAAAACCCCAGTTATCTAACATTGCGTCGTCTTGATTTTGGTGGCTGTCGTTTATCTCTTGCGACCCCTGTCGATTTTGATTACCAAGGTGCGGAATGCTTAAATAATACTCGTATCGCAACCTCTTATCCAAACCTGCTCAAACGTTATTTAGACCAAAAAGGTATCAAATTTAAATCGTGTTTATTAAACGGCTCTGTTGAAGTCGCGCCTCGTGCGGGCCTTGCTGACTCTATCTGTGACTTAGTTTCTACTGGCGCAACATTAGAAGCCAACGGTTTAAAAGAAGTTGAAGTGATTTATCGCTCAAAAGCGTGTTTGATCCAACGCGACGGTGAGATGGAAGCCGATAAACAAGCTCTTATCGACCGCTTACTAACGCGTATTCAAGGTGTTATTCAAGCTCGAGAATCAAAATATATTATGTTACACGCACCAAGTGATTGTCTTGAAGATGTCATCGCATTACTTCCGGGAGCTGAAAGACCCACTATTTTACCTCTGGCTGGAGACCAAAATCGCGTTGCGATGCATATGGTAAGTAGCGAAACCCTATTCTGGGAAACAATGGAAAAGCTTAAAGCACTAGGTGCAAGTTCAATTCTTGTTTTACCAATTGAAAAAATGATGGAATAAGGTGAAATGATGAAAACAGGTTTTAGTACATTAATTTACTGGAATAAATGCACGAGAGAACAGCAACAACAGCTATTAACTCGCCCTGCTATTTCTGCATCAGGTTCAATTACAGAACAAGTTGCTAGCATCATTTCACAGGTACGCAATGAGGGAGATAAAGCGCTTAAAACGCTTAGCCAAAAATTCGATAAGGCCGCGCCGGAAAGTGTTTTGGTGTCAAAATCGCAAATCGATGAAGCCTCATCACGACTTGATAACAAAATAAAACAGGCAATAGCACAGGCGATGAATAATATTCGTCGCTTTCATGAGGCGCAAATTCCTAACACTATCAACGTAGAAACTCAGCCCGGTGTATTTTGTCAGCAAGTAAGCAGAGCAATTGATGCAGTAGGACTTTATATTCCCGGAGGTTCAGCGCCATTGCTTTCAACCGTCATGATGTTAGGTATCCCAGCGCGTATTGCAGGTTGTCGCAAAGTTATTCTTTGCTCTCCCCCTCCTATTGCTGATGAAATTTTATATATTGCTCAACAAATTGGTATTGATGAAATTTTCCAAGTAGGAGGCGCGCAGGCGATTGCAGCCATGGCGTTTGGTACAGAATCTATCCCTAAAGTAGATAAAATTTTTGGCCCCGGTAATGCGTATGTAACGGAGGCCAAACGTCAAGTCAGCCAATCGCTACAAGGTGCAGCAATCGATATGCCAGCAGGCCCTTCTGAAGTTTTAGTGATTGCTGACGCGGATGCAAATCCTGCATTTATTGCTGCTGATTTACTGTCGCAAGCAGAGCATGGCCCTGATTCACAAGTCGTGTTATTAACACCCGATGAAACCTTAGCAAAAGCGGTTATCGCTGAAACGGAAACACAACTTACTCAATTAAGCCGAGCTAAAATTGCCAAACAAGCGTTAGCTGAAAGTCGAGTCATTATTACTCGCGATCTCGATCAGTGTATTGAAATCAGTAATAGCTATGGTCCTGAGCACTTAATTATTCAAACCAATGATGCTGATACTCGTGTTGATAGCATTACCAGCGCCGGATCTGTTTTTCTTGGTGCTTGGTCGCCTGAATCTGCAGGAGACTATGCTTCTGGCACGAATCACGTTCTACCAACTTATGGTTATACATCAACCTACTCCAGTTTAGGTTTAGCTGACTTTATGAAGCGAATGACGGTACAAAAACTGACAGCAAAAGGTTTATCCGATTTAGCAGAAACGATTGAAATATTAGCACAAGCTGAACAATTAACCGCTCACAAAAATGCGGTCACACTTCGTGTTAATGCTTTGGCTCAGGGGAAAAATAACGATGAAAACTGAATTTGATATCACCACACTTGCCAGAAAAAATGTACGCGAACTGACGCCTTATCAATCTGCTCGACGTTTAGGCGGAAATGGTTCTGTTTGGTTAAATGCAAATGAATACCCTATCGCTCCTGATTTTACTTTTAATGAAAAAAACTTAAACCGTTACCCTGAATGTCAACCTGTTAACGTTATTAGCCGTTATGCAAAATATGCCGGTGTAAATACTAATCAAGTTTTAGTTAGCCGTGGCGCAGATGAAGCTATTGAGCTCCTTATTCGTGCTTTTTGTGAGCCGAGTAAAGACGCAATGCTCTATTGTCCACCGACATATGGCATGTATAGCGTTAGTGCTGAAACTTTCGGTGTAGAACAGCGTGTTGTCCCTGCTCTTGCTGATTGGAGCCCTGATGTCAAAGCCATCGCATCACAACTTGATAATGTCAAACTTATCTATCTATGTAGCCCAAATAATCCAACAGGAAACATTATTGATCCTTCGCTTATTCGTGATGTATTGGCATTGGCTAAAGACAAAGCCATTGTTGCGATAGATGAAGCTTATATTGAATTTTGCCCACAAGCCTCGGTTGTTTCATGGCTTGAAGATTATCCGAATTTAGTTATTTTGCGAACCTTATCGAAAGCTTTTGCTTTAGCAGGGCTGCGTTGTGGCTTTACGCTTGCTAATCCACCTGTCATTGAATTATTACTAAAGGTGATCGCGCCATACCCGCTTTCAACACCTGTTGCAGATATCGCTGCGCAGGCATTAACAGAAGCAAGTATTGAGATAATGAAAAAACGAGTGGCAGAAATTTCGCGTAACAGAGCCATTTTATCTGAAACGTTAAAAAAATTGCCTAATGTTGAACAGGTTTATAACAGTGAAACCAACTACATTTTAGTGAAATTCACTGATGCTACCCTAGTTTTCCGAACTTTATGGGAACAAGGGATTATTTTACGCGATCAACAACGTCAATATGGGCTTAATGGCTGTTTGCGTATTTCTATCGGTACAGCAGAAGAATGTGATAGCGTGATTAATGCCATAAAAAATATTCAAACTGCAAACGTATAAAACATTAAAAACGATAACAACAAAAAATCGCAACTGAAGGATCTCAACCATGAGCCAAAAAATTCTTTTTATCGACCGTGATGGTACTTTAATCACAGAACCCCCAACTGATTACCAAGTAGATAGACTTGATAAGCTTGCCTTTGAAAATGGCGTGATCCCCGCACTGACTGCGCTACAAAAAGCGGGTTATAAACTCATTATGATCACAAATCAAGATGGATTAGGCACAGAAAGCTTTCCTCAAGCAGATTTTGATCCTCCTCATAATTTAATGATGCAAGTTTTTTCTTCTCAAGGGATCTCATTTGATGACGTTTTAATTTGCCCTCATAAACCTGAAGATAACTGCCCTTGTCGCAAACCAGAAACAGGACTTGTCACCCAGTATTTAGTTGATGGCGCACTCGATAAAGATAACAGCTATGTCATTGGTGATAGACAAACTGATATTCAACTAGCTGAAAATATGGGCATCAAAGGCCTGCTTTATAATACAGATAAACTCAATTGGGCTGTTATTACAGAGCAACTAACTAAAAAAGATCGCTATGCCCACGTTGAACGAAAAACAAAAGAAACACAAATCGTGATCGATATTTGGCTTGATCGTGAAGGCAATAGTCAGATCAGCACAGGTGTTGGTTTCTTTGATCACATGCTTGATCAAATTGCCACACACGGTGGCTTTCGTATGAATATTAATGTGAAAGGTGATTTAGTGATCGATGATCACCATACTGTGGAAGATACCGGTCTTGCTTTAGGTGAAGCCTTACGCGAAGCATTAGGTGATAAACGAGGTATTGCTCGCTTTGGCTTTACATTACCAATGGATGAGTGCCTTGCAAGCTGTGCATTAGATATTTCAGGTCGTCCACACCTTGAATACAAAGCCGAATTTAAATATCAACGTGTCGGTGATTTAAGTACAGAGATGATCGAACACTTTTTCCGTTCACTCTCTTACACCATGGGTTGTACATTACACCTGAAATCAAAAGGCAAAAACGATCACCACAAAGCTGAAAGCTTATTTAAAGTCTTTGGTCGTACATTGCGCCAAGCCATTCGTGTTGAAGGCAATACTTTACCAAGCTCAAAAGGTGTTCTGTGATGAAAGTGGTTATTCTTGATACAGGTTGTGCCAATTTAGCCTCTGTCACTTACGCCGTTAAGCGACTTGGTTATGATCCCATTGTTTCCTATGAAAAAAACGTTGTGTTATCTGCGGATAAGCTCTTTTTACCCGGAGTCGGAACGGCTAAAGCAGCAATGGAACAACTCAAAGCACGTGAGCTAATTCCTTTAATTAAAGCATTAACACAACCTGTTTTAGGTATTTGTTTAGGCATGCAAATATTGGCTTCACTAAGCGAAGAAGGCAAAGATATTCCTTTATTAGGTTTAGTTGATGGCACCATAGATAAGCTTGATACGGCAGGATTACCACTACCTCACATGGGTTGGAACCAAGTATTAGCAAAACCTGGACATCCTCTGTTTCGTGAGCTTGGTGACGATGCTTGGTTCTATTTTGTTCATAGCTA
Source organism: Proteus penneri (assembly GCF_022369495.1). Taxonomy (NCBI): domain Bacteria; kingdom Pseudomonadati; phylum Pseudomonadota; class Gammaproteobacteria; order Enterobacterales; family Morganellaceae; genus Proteus; species Proteus penneri. The sequence continues at coordinate 816,608 of NZ_CP059690.1, read as the reverse complement.
CGCTTTAGCACTCAATGAATCGACGATTGCAGAAACTGAATACGGCACTCGTTTTAGTAGCGCAATTCAAAAAGATAATTTTTATGGCGTGCAATTTCACCCAGAGCGTTCAGGGAAAGCAGGTGCTCAACTTATCAAGAATTTTTTGGAGATGTAACCCGTTATGATTATTCCAGCATTAGATTTAATTGAAGGGAAAGTCGTTCGTCTTCATCAGGGTGATTATGCCAAACAGCGCGATTATGATGATAATCCGCTGATACGCTACCAACAATATGAAAAAGAGGGTGCAAAATTACTTCACTTAGTGGATTTAACGGGAGCAAAAAATCCCTCTGCCCGCCAAATTCCACTGTTAAAAGAACTTGTTACTTGTGTCAATGTGCCTGTACAAGTGGGTGGTGGTATTCGCACTGAAGATGATGTGAAATCACTACTTGATGCAGGGGCAAGCCGTGTTGTTATTGGCTCTACCGCAATCAGTCAGCCCGAAATGGTAAAAACATGGTTCGAGCGCTATGGTGCGGAAGCCATTGTATTAGCCCTCGATGTTCGCATTGATAAACAAGGCAAAAAGTGGGTGGCAGTCAGTGGTTGGCAAGAAAACTCACCCTATACGCTTGAAGAGATCATCGAGCTTTATCAAAGTGTGGGTTTAAAGCATGTGTTATGTACCGACATTTCTCGAGATGGCACATTGGCGGGCTCTAACGTCGAACTGTATAAAGAAATTAGCCAACGTTTTCCTGATATTTTATTCCAAGCTTCAGGCGGTATTGGTGATTTACAAGATATCGCAGATCTTCCAGCATCCGGTGTTGCCGGTATTATTGTTGGTAGAGCATTATTAGAAGGCAAGTTTACATTAAAAGAGGCAATATCATGTTGGCAAAACGCATAATTCCTTGTCTTGATGTCCGAGATGGGCAAGTTGTTAAAGGTGTTCAATTTCGTAATCATGAAATTATTGGTGATATTGTCCCTCTTGCTGAACGCTATGCTAAAGAAGGCGCTGATGAACTGGTATTTTATGATATTACCGCCTCTTCTGATGGTCGAGTTGTTGATAAAAGCTGGGTGTCACGCGTAGCTGAAGTCATTGATATACCATTTTGTGTTGCTGGTGGCATTCGTTCCGTTGAAGATGCAGGAAAAATTCTCTCTTTTGGGGCTGATAAAATTTCGATTAACTCGCCTGCGCTTTCTGATCCAACATTGATTTCACGTTTGGCAGAACGCTACGGTGTGCAATGTGTTGTCGTAGGTATTGATACTTGGTTTGATGAAAAAACAGGTGAATACCTAGTTTATCAATTCACAGGTGATGAAAAACGTACTCAACAAACACACTGGAAAACACTTGATTGGATACGTGAAGTTCAAAAGCTAGGCGCAGGTGAAATTGTTTTAAATATGATGAATCAAGATGGCGTAAGACAAGGCTATGACTTGAAACAATTAGCTCAAGTGCGCCAAGTTGCAGATGTACCTCTTATTGCCTCTGGTGGTGCTGGCGAAATGTCACACTTTCTTGATGCCTTTAAATTAGCCAATGTTGATGGCGCACTTGCAGCGTCTGTTTTTCACAAACAAATTATTAACATTAACGAACTAAAACAATATCTTGCAGAAAATGACGTTAAGGTAAGAATATAATGAATAGTGAAACATTAGCGCAATTAGATTGGGAAAAAGTGGATAATCTCATGCCAGTTATTATCCAAAATGCCATTTCAGGTGATGTATTAATGCTAGGCTACATGAATAAAGAAGCGCTAGATGTGTCACTAAAAAGTGGAAATGTCACTTTCTATTCTCGCACTAAGCAACGTTTATGGACAAAAGGAGAAACATCAGGCAACTTTCTCAAGTTAGTCAATATTTATCCTGATTGTGATAATGATACTTTACTTATTTTAGCTAACCCGATTGGACCAACTTGCCATAATGGCACTGAGAGTTGCTTTGCTCCTGCACAAAGCCAGTGGGGATTTCTCTATGAGCTGGAAAATATATTACGTGAGCGTAAAAAAGCCTCACCAGATAGCTCGTACACTGCCCGCCTTTACGCCAGCGGTACAAAACGAATAGCTCAAAAAGTTGGAGAAGAAGGTGTAGAAACTGCATTAGCCGCTACAGTTAATGACAAAGAAGAGTTAAGAAACGAAGCCTCTGATTTGCTCTATCACTTAATGGTACTATTACAAGATCAATCATTATCACTCTCTGATGTAATAAGTTGTCTACAAGAGCGCCATAAAAAATCAGAGTAAATGAATTAACATTAATATGAAAAAGCCGATACTCCTAAAGTATCGGCTTCATTTTTGAAAAAAAGCAAAAAAATGACTTAATTACCTTTTTATTTCCTGCGTATTACATTGCTTGGCGGAATAACTCGATAACATCACTTTCAGTACCCTGAACAGGGTTAGTAATTGCACAAGCATCTTTCAGCGCATTTTCAGCTAATGTTTTAAAGTCTTCTTCTTTTACACCTAACTCTTTCAGACCTGATGGAATACCAACATCTTTAGCCATTTTACGAATTTCTTCAATACATGCCTTCGCACCTTGCTCATCGCTCATTGCTGAAACATCAACACCCATCGCTTGTGCGATATCTTTTAAACGACCTGCTGCTGCTTGAATGTTATAAGCTTGAACATGTGGTAATAGAACCGCATTACACACACCATGAGGTAAGTTATAGAAACCACCTAATTGGTGAGCCATAGCATGTACATAACCTAAAGAAGCATTATTAAATGCCATACCAGCTAAGAACTGAGCGTAAGCCATGCTTTCACGCGCTGCCGCATCACCACCATTATCAACCACTTTACGTAAAGATTCGCTGATCATAGTGACAGCTTTTAATGCACACGCATCAGTGATTGGATTAGCAGCAATTGAAACATATGCTTCTACAGCATGAGTTAACGCATCCATACCTGTTGCAGCGGTTAAACCTTTTGGCATACCTATCATTAATTCTGAATCATTTACAGATAAAAGTGGTGTAACGTTTTTATCAACAATAGCCATTTTAATATGACGTACCGTATCTGTGATGATACAAAAACGTGTCATTTCTGACGCAGTACCTGCTGTAGTATTAATTGAAATTAGTGGTAATTGCGGCTTTTCAGAACGGTCAACACCTTCATAATCTGCAATTTTTCCACCATTAGAAGCCACTAACGCGATACCTTTAGCGCAGTCATGTGGAGAACCACCACCTAAAGAAATCACACAGTCACATTGATGTTCTTTCAGCAGCGCTAAACCTGCTTCTACGTTTTCAACAGTAGGATTTGGTGCTGTGCCATCATAAGTCACACTTGAAATGCCTGATTCAGTCAATAATTTACTGACCTTATCGACAACACCCAATTGATTTAAAATACTATCAGTAACGATTAAGGCTTTATGAAAACCAAAATCTTTCATTGAACTTACAGCTTCAGCAAGACAACCAGCACCAATTTTATTTACAGAAGGGATATAGAATGTTGAAACTGCCATTATTGACTTCCTTTTTAGTAATTAAATCTATGTTTTAATATGTTCTATTCTTTTTATTCTTAAATTGATCATCATCAAAATAATGAATAAATATCAATTTATTTATAATAATAGTATACAAATATAATATTGGTATTCTAATTACCCTATTAATTCAATAGGATAATACTATTAACATATTATTATTTGTAATAAAATAATTTGAAAAGCTTATCAAAATAATCAAAACCAACTATAAACATCACAGCAGAATATTTTTTTTAAAGTCGTATAATGACTCTAATAAATAATCAATTAGATTCAGGAGTCATTGATGTCTTTGACTATTTTTGAGCAACTTACTGCTTTATTAGATAAAAACCACGCTACTTACCGTATTATGGAACACCTTACCGCAGGTCGTTCTGAAGAAGTTGCAAAAATCAGAGGAACACAATTAGGACAGGGAGCAAAAGGACTTGTTTGCCATATAAAAGGTAATGGCATTAAACAGCATGTTCTTGCAATATTACCCGCCGACAAACAAGCTGATCTAACAAAACTCGCTCACCAAATTGGTGGAACAAGAGCATCACTGGCAAGCCCTAAAGAAGTGGATGATCTTACTCAATGCGTATTTGGCGCAATACCGCCTTTTAGTTTTCATCCTGCATTAAAGCTTGTGGCCGACCCTCTACTTTTTGAACGTTTTGATGAACTCGCTTTTAATGCAGGTACATTAGAGCGTTCTATTATTCTTAATACACAAGATTATAAGCGTATTGCACAGCCTGAATTAATCTCTTTTATTCGAGATGAAGAAAACCAACAATAAAAACATTTAACCTATTTTTAACAATTACCCTAATCGAAGGGTAATTGTTATTATAATAACTATTCTTTCTGAAGGCTTATTTGTTTGTTAGTTAACGTTTTATTTAAATTAATGAATTTATCGTTAGTTAATTCCCATTTAAAATAAATTTAATAAAAACAAATAATTGACGACACATTCTTTCCTTAAATCCTCTTTTTCATAATTATTTACATTTAAATCATTTTATTCACCAAAAAATAAAATCAAATACACAACCCATTAAATAAATATGATAAATCAAAACAAAACATAGATTCATTAACCTATTGATATAAGAAAAATAAATTTCAAAAATAGCGATAAATTGAAATTAAATCTAATTTTTTAGATGAAGAGCACAATATTTGATAAAATCAACTTTATTTTATTGACCTGATTTACTCATACCTTTAAGTTACCTGTTACAACAAAATAAATGTAAATAATAATTTACATCATAATTTCTTTTTTATTTAGTCAATATCTTTCAGTTACAGGGAATTTTTATGCAGACTTCATCCCGCAAGCTCCCCCTTTATCGTGTGTTATATATTCAAGTTATTATTGCTATCATTTTCGGTATTCTATTAGGGCATTTTTACCCTGATGTTGGTGAATCCTTTAAACCACTAGGTGATGGATTTATCAAAATTGTAAAAATGATCATTGCACCGGTTATCTTCTTAACTGTAGTAACGGGTATTGCAGGTATGAATAACATGAAAGCAGTCGGAAAAGTGGCTGGTAAATCAATGATTTACTTCCTAACATTTTCTACGATTGCACTTGTGATTGGATTAATCACTGCCAACATTATTCGTCCTGGTGATGGCTTAAACATCTCTCCTGAATCATTAGATAGTAGCCGAGTAGAAATGTATGTCGCTCAAGCACATAGTTCTTCTCTTGTTGATTTTTTAATGAATATCATCCCTGACACTATCGTTAGCCCTTTAGTTAACGGCAATATCTTACAAGTATTGTTTGTTTCTGTGATTTTTGGTCTAGCATTAGCATCAATCGGCTCACAAGGTGAACCTGTATTAAAATTCTTACAGCATCTTTGTGCTCCTATCTTTAAGATGGTTAGTATGCTAATGAAGTTAGCACCTATTGGTGCCTTTGGTGCCATGGCTTTTACAATAGGCAAATATGGTATTTCTTCTATTGGCAATTTAATGTTGTTAGTCATTACTTTTTATCTTACTGCATTACTTTTTGTTCTCGTTGTATTAGGCGCTGTAGCTAAATATAACGGCTTCTCCATTCTCTCTTTAATCAAATACATTAAAGATGAGTTATGGTTAGTATTAGGTACCTCTTCATCTGAAGCCGCGCTACCCACGTTAATGAATAAAATGGAGAGTTTAGGCTGTAAAAAATCGGTTGTCGGCTTAGTTATTCCAACGGGTTACTCCTTTAATTTAGATGGCACTAATATCTATATGACCATGGCGGCCTTATTTATTGCACAAGCAACGGGCGTAGATTTGTCATTAACAGAACAGATTACATTACTCTTTGTTGCCATGATCAGTTCAAAAGGTGCTGCAGGTGTCACGGGGGCTGGTTTTATTACTTTAGCAGCAACATTATCGGTTGTTCCTAGTGTTCCCGTTGCTGGTATGGCGCTTATCTTAGGCATCGACCGCTTTATGTCAGAGTGTCGCGCTTTAACCAATATTGTGGGTAATGCCTGTGCTTGCATTGTTGTCGCACGATGGGAAAATGCCTTAGATAAAGAAAGAATGAATGATGTTTTTAGTGGAAGAATATCCAGAGAAGACTTTGCTGATGATAATTTAGTTTCTGAGAATAAAAGTATAAAAAACTATTATTAAAAATAATAATCAGTTATTTCTATCTAATTAATTATTTAAAATATAGGGGAAGTTACTCAAACTGCTGAGTATAAATTCTTCCCCTAAAATAGATAATTATTTAAACCTAGTAATCTTGAATGGGTAATAAGTGAAATTGGCGCCTCTCTTTTTGATGTTTCAGGCGTATTTTATATGCTTAAAGGAATGGATTCTTGTGATAAGAAAAGTATTATCGAATCCACTCGCAGAATACTAAATAGTATGGTTAAAGATAATTTACTTGAAAGAGCGTCTAGTTACGAAAGATGACAAACCTTTCACAGACATCTTAAAAAATCAACATTACATAAAAAGCCATCAATCAATATTAACTCATTGAAGTAACATCTAATAACTGAATTATAAACCGTACTCCAATATATTAATTGATGGCTACAAATAAATTAAAATTGTGCTTTATTCAACCAGAATAGAAACATCTATACTCCCTTTATAATTATTGGCAGGGACATTACCTTGAGCACAAAGATTAAATGATAATGATTTCATTAAAGAACTATCTTTATAAGAACCCAACTGTTTTCCATTATAAAATTCAAAAGCATTCGAATCATTTTTATTACAAATGGCATCAGTTACCGATTTTTCACCGTCAGAAACGGAAATGTAAGGCGCTACTTCGTTAGCATTTAATGGATTATCTGGCTTCATCTTCATGCCTGTCTTGCTTGAATCAACTAATTCGCCAAAAGGTTTTAATGAAACATAGAGACTTCCATTGTTAGGGCAAGACACCATAATACCAGCTAGATATTTATCAAGTAATTTAGGTGAGCTATATTGCTTAGCTAATTGAGGTGCAAACTGTATATTAGTTGAACTCATCGGTGTCACATTACACTTTTTTAAAACATGAATAGGGCCATCATCAAATGAAAAAGGAACCGTATCTACGATATACCCATCACCACCTGTCTTAGGTTGTGCTGCCGACCAATATAAAGGGGCAACAAAATCATAAATACCTGGTTTTACATTGCCAACAGCATAAATAGAATAAGATTTTATACGTAATTGTGAACTCTGGAACCGCGTATAAAACCCATACCAACATAATGGACCATTGGTAAGAATAGTATCGCTCTTTTCACCTGTAATTGAGCTCGCATTTCCTCGATTTAAATTAATATAAGCGTAATGAGGTGTACCACGGTCATTAGGTACATGTTCAATTACTATTGTGCCATTAATCGCAGCAACTAGATAATTTGTTTTATTTTCCTCAGGACTTGCATTTTTATTATACAGTCTCAGACCATATTCACCGTCCTGTCCTCCAGGTAACGGAAATAGAAAATTCCCTACCGCATTATTACCTTTATTACAATAACTTCTGGTATTGTTAACGCCTGTCGTCCCTTGATCTCGGTTAGCGTTACTAACTTTCACTCTTAGGTAAGACTGCGTAGGATAAAATTCTCCAATATATCCCGTACTACCATCAGGAACAGTAAGTGCATAAGTCATCTGAGAAAATGATATTAATAGTAAAAAAAAGCTTATCTTAGTAAATTTCATTTTACAGTTTCCGCTTTACATTTTAAAATTTATTACCACGTTAATGATAATTTAATTGAATATTTAAGGGTTGAGTCATCCTTAATAGAGTTATATTTATAATATAATTAGCAATATTACTCTTATTTTTATATTATCTGCTCTTCTTTCATTTCATACATTATTCACCCTTAATTATTTTAGTCTCTATACCTAAAATTAAACCGAAAACTCACCGCATTAGAATAGTCAATTTCATTAAGTATATTAAAACGTTATTGTGTTATAAATTTATTCACAAATGACATTAACATTTCTAATTGGATTATCATTTATAGTCATTTTATCTAATCCGGAGTAAACAAATTTACAAGTATTTTTATTCTTACCCCACTCAATATCTATCTGACCTGAATTAGGTAGACCACTCATATAAAGATTTTGAGAATTATCAACTAGCCCATTATTAGGTAATTCATTTAATTCATCTTTAGTATTAAGCGTCGCCACAGCCCCAAATGGAATTTTTTTAGTGGAATTACTCAAATTAAAAATAACTTGGTAGCCTACCTTTGTATTAAATGATTTGGCAAGCACAGCACCTGCTGTTGGATATACATTCATTGATGTATTAGTAAAAGTAACATCATCAGGTAATGTATTTACATCTATGGCTATAACATTTCGGTTGTATTCAGAAAGTTGAGTAACAACGGCGTTATCGAAATAATCAAAGCTTTGTCCAGTAGTTAACTCGCCTCCTCTTGCGTTTTCAGCACTCACTACAGCAATATTTGAACCTAATAATGGTGATAATGTTACTCCTTTAGAGTGTGCAACCACCCCACCACTTAAATTAGCATTAATATTTTGATTATTTCGGGAGTAACTATAACCTAGTCCAGCATTAATAATATTACCAGAATAATTAGTGTTGAGACTGCCACCATAATCTGAGTTAACATTATTATATTGTTGATAAACACCATAAGCTAATTTATTGTCTAGCGCCCCACCTGTGATACCCACTTGTTGATAAGTATTATGGTTATTATCAGTGGTTAACATATAATTTGCTGACATAGAGCTAAACCTTTCAGCATTGGATAATACACTGAACGGCATACTCATGGTAAAGTTTAGTCGATGATTCTCTGGCCAATTATTACTGGCTGTTTTTAGCCGATCGATACTGTAATCCACGTTAAAATTGATATTTTTTATATTGGTATTATAACCAACACTTAATGTTGTATTTTTATTATCATTTCCCCAATAATTCGTTCTTGCTCCCCTCAAATAAATAGAGCCATAGTAGCCTAAAGACTGAGAAATAGTTGTTTGAAAACTTGAACGCTGTCTATAACCTAACCAAGGGGCTATATTATCTTTTAAATTATAACCATAACCGTTAAAGTCTGAAAAAGAGTAATAATCTGATGTTGAATATCGTAATGTTGTTAAATCAAAAGATGTTCCTGTTGATAACATACTTTTCGAATAGCGTAGGCGGTAAGATTTACCTGTATAAGTGTTATCTAGTTTCGCACGAGATAAAGTCACATCAGTAGAAAGAGCACCAAATGAGCCTAAAGAGAAGCCAGTACCAACGACCAGAGAAGAATAATCTTTAGCGAGTAACGCACCACCATATAATGTAATATTTTTTGGTAAACCATAAACTAAAGTTCCTAATACGAAATTACTTTTCTTAGAATTTTCTCGTATTGAACCATCATATTTACCAGCAGCAAATTCATACTCAAACTGCCCTTCGCGAGTCATCAATGGTAAAGATGAATAAGGTTGTGTCATAACCCGTTTAGAACCATCTTCTTCTTCGATAGTAATTTCTAAATCCCCAGAGTTACCACTAGCTGGGATATCTTCAATTTTAAAATTACCAGGAGCTACAAATGTTTGATAGATAATATTACCATTTTGGCGAATAGTAACTGTCGCATTAGAATTAGCAACCCCCGAAACAACAGGCGCAAATCCGCGCATGCTACTAGGTCTCATTAACACATTAGTTGCTAAAGAGATCCCTTTCATTGGAATACTATCAAATAAATTACCACTCGTACTAACTTCACCCATTTTTAAAGTTGATGCGAGATGATTGATTGCCCGCATAATATAGGTATTAGAGAATTTGGAATAAGTATTTTTAAAATTTACATTATTTTCCGATTTTACAGAGTCTTTAGAATAACTATAAGTTGTACGTAAACGCCATGGACCAATATTTGCCCCACCATTTAAATTAACATATACATTAGAACTATTTGATGTACCTGAAGACGTTTGTTTATTCCTAGAAAAGTTAGCCATATAGTTAAATAATAAGGCAGTAACCCCATCATCTAATAGCTCAGGAGGAATTTCCCCACCAAAAGAACTTTTCATATAAACTTGAGGGATTGAAATATTTAGCGTTAACTGACTAATATCTTCAGTTAATTTAGCATTAGGAATATACTGTTCTATATTAAAAATAACAGTATCATCAGCTAACCCTTTTAAATCTTTTATTTTATCTACATCAACACCAAATAGTTGTAATAATTTAGGTGTTAATGTTGGTATAACTTTACCCTGATCATTCTTTTCAAACTTTATATCATAATCTCCCATAGGAGATAAATTAACATTAACGTTTAAATTATAAGTTCCTACTGAAAGTGTATTTTCCTGATAAAACTGACTTAAATCAATATCTTCTGATCCTTGCATTAATAAATTAGGATCAAAGTAATTATCAGCTTTAGCTAGAGATGGCATAGTAAGGTATAAAATACAAATAAAATTTGTAAATCCCTTTATATTATTCAATTTAAAACACTTCATAATCTTATGCCATTCCTTAAATTGTTATTAAATGTTACTCTCTAAACGATGAAGTTTTAGATCAAGCATATTTTCATCACTTAGTTGCCAATAAATATCACCAGAAACATTAGGTGGAATCACTAAATTTTTCTGACTAAATGGAGGTAAAAAAATAGGTCTTCCTTTTTCAAAATATAAAGGTGTTTCACCTACTAAAACCTTAGAAAAAGTGATATATAAAGGAGAGTTATTAGTTAATAAAATAGATGAACCCTCTCTTTTTATAACTATTTTTTTATCGGACTCTACTTTTTCTACAGAGAGTTCTTCAATACTTTTAGGCCTATAAATTAATTTAAAAAAAAATGTCGGTGTTACTACTAAAGATGTTTCTTTTTTATCATCACTATTTTTTCTTTCTTTTTCTTCTGGAATTGCTCTTAATGCAATCCAAAATAAAGTTTCTCTGTCTTCTGGTAATTTTTGATTTTTATATTCATTACTAGAACGTTTTATTCTCCAACTAAAAGCTGAATTAGGTGCTAACTTGTATAAAGGAGGTAAGATAATAAAAGGAACTTCATTACCTAAATTATTAGGATTATTTTTTTGATTATCATTTTCAAAAATAGAAGTTTCTATTAAGTAATTGATATCATTATTATTAGATAATTCTATGCTTACACCATTACTAGATTCATTATAAATATAATTTTTTAAAGAAAAACTAATCCCTGTATCGATATTGCTATTTTGCATTAAATGAATATCACTAGCCAATGTACTTTTATAGAAGAACATTAGCATAAAAGTTAAAATCAACACCTTTATATTAAATATATTTTTGGGAATATTAGTTTTTTTCATAATAATGTTATCTATTGTTTTTTTCAATTAAGGATTGTGAATAAACAGATGAATATCCACCAAAATCATCAATAATTTGCCAACTAACATCTTTCACTTTTTCATTATTATCTAAAGCTATTTCCGATAATGGCGGAACCATTACTGGGATAGGTGAAGAATATAAAACTCCATTTAATTTTAATTGAGATAGTGACATAAAATATGGACTAGGGTTTTTTATCACCAGTTTGTTATTAACTAATGAAAAGGATAGTTTATCAGCAAAATCACTACTACTCTTTTCAAGCAATGATTCAGGGCGATAAAATAATTTTATTACAAATCTTGTAACAACAGTAATTTCTGTATTTATTTCGCTCTTTTCTTGACTATTTATTTTTTTACTTTCTGGTATTAACTGTATTGCTATAAAAAAAACAGACTCTTTATCCTTAGGTAAATGTGATAATGACTGAGGTAAAATTTTCACTGTACTTGATAGATTAGGCTCGACTCTAACAAGTGGCGGAATAATAATAAAACTATTATCAATTTGTTGATTATTCAGTGTCAAGTTTATTTGGCTTTGTGCTAAGTAAAGATTAGGAGAATTATTATAAATAACAACACTTTTACTTTTATCTGTTGCTTTAAAAATAACACGGGTCTGTTTTAAAGAAACGCCCGCAATAGTGTATAAAGAAAAACTAGAAATAAATAAATAGATTATACACTTTATTAATAATATTTTTTTCATATCTCCTACTTTATTTATCTTTTAGTTAACATAGTAACTTAATGTCACAGAAGCTGTAAATAAACCAATATCTGGTTCGCAATTTTCAGTTTTACAGCGAAGAGATGCTGTTAATTGTTTCTTTTCAGCTTCTGATTTTATATTATCCCACACAATAGAATTAGGATCAGGTGCCGCAGAATTAGAAGTATTGACTGAGAATACTCTATTATTAGCAACGTCCTTTATCTGAACACCAATATTACCATCTGCTTTATTATTAAAAAAATTAGTTGTATCTGCTAATGTGTTTCCTTGAGAAATATATATGCTAACATTACTTAAATCTTTTGATGTGCATTTTTGTAAACCTATAGTAAAAGGAATATTAATTGAATCATTTTTGATATCTATTGAAGACACAATCCCTGTATCAGGTGTTTTTGATAAAATAATACTCTCAGGTGTTTCAACATCACATGTATTTTTAAAAAATTGCACAGAGAAATTATATTTAATAGAATCTTGTGATGATGCTATTAAAGGGAATAGATATAGAGTGAGAAATAAAATAATTACTTTCTTTTTAAATTTAATTAATTTCATATTCACTCCTGAATATATTCTAATATTACAGCAGCATTGGATATACCTGATGTAACATTTTCAGCTCTTTTCACAAAACTGACTTTATAATTTATCCCAATTAAACTATCAGAATTAGTTGTAAATATTGTTTTATTCTCTACATCTACTTTCTGACAGTTTAAATTTTCACCATCACATACAGTTAATTTAAATCCAGTATTAGTTTTATCATTGGAGCCGAAAAAAACACCATTATCAAAATTTGTACCAGAAGCAGGTTTAGCTGTTAACGTTATATTTTTTTCACTACCTTCGGGAAAGTCTTTACATCTTATTAGATATGAAAAACTTTTAGAATCAATAGATTCCATAATGGATTTTTTTTCAACATCACTGACAATATAATATTTGTTAAAGTCAATTGACTTATTTAAATCATTAGAACTATCAAACTCACAAGTTCCGGCTATAACAGTTGTTTTAAAATTTATTGTTCCGTTAGCAATCGTAAAATTAAAATAAAAGATAGCTATCAAAATTGTACAAGTTCTAATTAATTTTCTGAGAAAACTCATCTAGGCCTCCCAAATCATTAAATACACTCCATTTCACCATACCTTTTTGCTTAATTGTTGAAAATGTCGATGTTGAAAAAGGGTAAAGAATGTTATTCTCTTTATTAAGTTTTATAGCTACTTTATTTATAGTTAGTGATGCGAGATTAATATGGTATGGTGTATTATTCTCAACTACTAACTGAGAACCATTAAATGTAAACTTTGGTTTTGAAAAAGCCATACTTGGTGACATTGATAAACCTTTTGGACGATAAAAAAGTTTAATTACATTTTCTAAACCAATATTCATACCATCTTCATTATTTTTTGATTCAGGAATATTGCGTGAATGAAAATAATAGAGAGATTCTCTGTCTTTCTGAAAATTATTATTAGAAACAACCTGAATCTTTACTGCATTATAACTATTTGGTTGTGCTTTAAATAAATTAGGCGTAATTAAAAACAAACCTTCCATTGGTCTATTTTCGTCATATTTCTTAGTAATATAATTTGCGACTAGATATGGCTTACTACTTCTATTTTGGATATTTATAGCTGTGCTTTTACCCTCTTCCATAACAATCCTTGTTTGACTTAAACCAACCCCGCCTTCCTGAGCCAATACAGGCTGAACAAAAAAGAGAGTTAAAAATAAGCTAAAGAAGATGGATGAAAACTTGAACATAGTCATACCTTAATTTTTAATATAGGGAATAACTAATGAGTTAGTTTATCCCCTAATTATTTTATATAGTTAATGCCTACTCTAAAGAGCAAAGTTTTTCTTATTAGTCGTATGCAACACTAAATGTAACAGGCACATTAATATCTTGTGCTTTCAGTGTGTCACCTTTTACTGTGGTCATTAACCCAGCAGTTACAGGTACAACGAACTCAGTTTCACCTTCTTTTGCATTCAGTACGGCCACTGATTCATTTGGTGTTAATTCAGTATTAAGCATACCTTCATAGTTTGATGTTAATTTAACACCAACCTGTGTAGCTGTAGAACTTGAGAATAAATCATTGTGACCAGCCAGAGTGTTACCTGTAGCAATTATTGTTACTGGAGTTTCTACAGCTTGACCTTCTTCACCAGCGCTTCCTGGGAATACTTTAGTGCAGTTATTTAGCACTAAGTTAAATCCTTTTTCTGCGATAGGAGTAGAAATATCACCAGTAGTAAGTGAGCCAATAGCATGAGTACCTAAATCTACTTTCGCTGTATTTGCACTAATGTCACAAGTTGCAGTCACTAAACGCGCAGTAAAGTCTACTTTCGCATTTTCAGCCGCCATTGATTGACTAGATACGCCAGTCAAAACTAGAGCCATAGTAATTAAGCTTAATTTAGATTTTAATGCATTCATATTTATATACCTTAATTTTAAGAAGTAATGCTAGTAATAAATAAATACTAGTTAATCATCATTATATAAAACGCATTGATAAGTTTTTTATTAACCAATCAATATTTAATTACTATAATAAATATTAATAAAACTTCAATTACTCAAAAAAAGAATGCTTTGATATATTCATTAAATAATCAATTATTTATATTATTCTTAATAATTAATTATTAAGAATTATCCTAATAAGCAATATTAATCTGATTATCATTAAATGATTTTTTTATTTATATATAGGATTAGATATTAATTTGATTATCATTAAATGATTTTTATTTATATATAGAAATAAATATTAATAATTAACTTTAGCATATATTTATTTTAAGTAAGAAGGCGTTAAAAATTGTTTATTGCTTTTTTAGATTAGTACCTTAAACATCCTGACCTTCATAAATATAAAAAATAGATAAAAATGACAATCATAGTTCGATATATTGACTTGAAGGAGACGATCTAGTTAACCAGCAAAATTAAGCAATAATTTTGGAGAATGTACGCAAAATGAAATTAGTTCTCTATCCACCAAAAAAACAAAATACAGTGCATTTCTAGGCCTTGTAGTATTCAATATATTATACTGACTATTAACACCTTTAATTTATTAAAATTTATAATATACTCCCGATTATATCTCTTTTTATTTTGTGATGAAAAAATTAAGAGATTCAAAATCCAGTTTTCCCAGAGCTACCAGTATTGCAAAAATATCATTGATAATAATTTATTTATAGATAATGAAACACCAACTAGAAATAAACATAACTTTGTTTTTCCATAACACTATCTAAAATAATGATGATATATCGTGTTACTTTTTGCTATGCTTCTATAGATTTACGTGTTTGGTGAAGAAGTTAATCCGTGCAGAAAGAAAGGCTAATGCAGGTGAATGACTAATACCGACATATCGGTTAAATAACAGTCAAAAATCACCTAGGATGATCCATCTAAATGATTTAGCATTTTATATAGACCAGCAAAGAGACGAGGCTATAATTGAATTTAATCGCTCAAAATAAAAAAGGTGCTGTATTATCAGCACCCCTAGATACTATAAACTAATTGTTTTAATGTTTTATTCCATCCACTCAGTGTGGAATACACCATCTTTATCAGTACGTTTATAAGTATGCGCACCAAAGTAGTCACGCTGAGCTTGGATTAAGTTTGCTGGTAACACTTCTGCACGATAGCTATCATAGTAAGAAATAGCCGCCGAGAATGTTGGAGTAGGAATACCTGCTTGTACTCCATAACAAACAACATCACGCAGAGCTTGTTGATAATCGTCTGCGATTTGTTTGAAGTATGGCGCTAATAGCAGATTTGCAATACTTGCATTTTCGTTATAAGCATCTGTAATCTTTTGCAGGAATTGAGCGCGAATAATACAACCCGCACGGAAAATCTTGGCGATTTCACCGTAATTTAAATCCCAGTTATATTCATCTGATGCTGCTTTTAGTTGCTGGAAACCTTGAGCATAAGAGACAATTTTACCTAAATACAGTGCGCGACGAACATTCTCGATAAAGGCTTTTTTATCACCTGAGAATGCTTTAGGTGTTGGGCCTGATAGTACTTTAGATGCCGCAACGCGTTGATCTTTTAGTGAAGAGATATAGCGAGCAAACACAGACTCAGTGATAAGAGTCACTGGTACACCTAAGTCTAAAGAGCTTTGGCTAGTCCATTTACCGGTACCTTTATTTGCCGCTTCATCAAGAATAACATCTACAAGGTATTTACCTTCATCATCTTTTTTACGGAAAATATCAGCTGTTATTTCAATCAGATAGCTACTTAATTCACCTTTATTCCACTCGGTAAAAGTTTCTGCTAATTCTTCGTTAGTCAGACCTAAAGAGTGTTTTAATACAGAATAGGCTTCTGCTATCAGCTGCATATCACCGTATTCGATACCGTTGTGAACCATTTTTACATAGTGACCTGCACCATCAGCACCGATATAAGTGACACAAGGTTCACCTTCAGCAACAGCCGCAATCTTTTCAAGGATTGGAGCAACTAATTCGTAAGCTTCTTTTTGTCCACCTGGCATGATTGAAGGACCTTTTAATGCGCCTTCTTCACCACCAGAAACACCTGTGCCGATGAAATTGAAGCCTTGCGCTGATAACTCTCTGTTACGACGAATAGTATCTTTAAAGAAAGTATTTCCGCCATCGATAAGGATATCACCTTTATCTAAATGCGGTGTCAATGCAGCAATTGTTTTATCCGTTGCTTCACCCGCTTTTACCATTAATAAAATACGGCGCGGTTTTTCTAACGAATCAACAAACTCTTCAATAGAATAATTCGGAACCAGTTTTTTACCTGGATTTTCAGCGATAACGTCGTTGGTTTTATCGCTTGAGCGGTTGTAAATGGATACAGAATAACCACGGCTTTCAATATTTAGCGCAAGGTTACGTCCCATAACTGCCATACCAACCACGCCGATTTGCTGTTTTGACATGAAAATAACTCCCGTCTGAAAATAAACCTGCCAGTATCAATGTACTGACAATTTGTTAACCTGATCACATAGTAACTCACTCTCTCACTTGGTGGTAGTTATTGATGTAATTGGTATCACAATCTTTTAGACAAAATGAAATTATTCCCCTACTACTAATAATAATTTATTGAAAAATTCCTTCAAATTGCTCATTATTCTCAAGTCGGCATATGCCGTCTTTATAGAAGGTAAAACAAACTGTATGGAATGGATCTTGGATCCGACAATCTGGGTAGGACTGTCCACCCTAATTGTTCTCGAAATCGTACTTGGTATTGATAACCTTGTTTTCATTGCTATTCTGGCAGATAAACTCCCAGCAAAACTAAGAGATAGAGCTCGTATAACAGGGCTATTATGTGCCTTAGTAATGCGTGTCGTGTTGTTATTTAGCCTTTCTTGGCTTATCACTCTGACAAAACCTCTTATTACACTGTTTGATCATCCTTTCAGTGCAAGAGACTTAATTATGCTGCTCGGAGGGTTATTCTTGCTGTTCAAAGCCACGATGGAGCTTAATGAACGGTTAGAAGGTAAAGATCACGACGAAGGAAAACAACGCAAAACGACCCGCTTTTGGTCTGTCGTTGCACAAATTATCGTGCTGGATGCGGTATTTTCGCTTGACTCAGTGATAACCGCTGTGGGTATGGTTGATCATTTAGGCGTAATGATTGCGGCTGTTACTATTGCAATGTTCTTGATGATCCTTGCAAGTAAGCCTCTAACAAGTTTCGTCAATAATCACCCAACCATTGTTATCTTGTGTTTAAGCTTCTTGCTGATGATTGGTTTTGCATTAGTTGCCGAAGGCTTTGGCTACGCCATTCCAAAAGGTTATCTATATGCAGCGATCGGCTTCTCTATCATGATAGAAGTCTTTAATCAGCTTGCACAATTTAACCGCCGCCGTTTCTTATCTGCTTCTCGCTCTTTACGTGAACGTACAGCAGAAGCGGTTCTACGTATTATTAATGGTAAGCCCGAATCTTCTGAATTAGATCCTCACACATCTGATTTAGTCTCCAGCTCAGAAGAAGTGTTTGATCCTCAAGAACGCCAAATGATTGTGCGTGTGCTTGGTTTAAGCCAACGTAACGTCAACAGCATTATGACGTCTCGTCATGATGTTGAATACGTAGACTTAAATGCAACACAAGATGATATCCGCCAATTATTAGAGAAGGATCCCCACTCTCGTCTGGTGATCACTGATGAACAACATAGTGATGAACCTATCGGCGTGGTTAATGTTATTCAACTACTGAATCAACAGTTACGTAATGAGCCTCTAAACTTACGTTTATTAGTCACTCAACCTTTGATTTTCCCTGAAGGTTTATCCTTGCTGCAAGCGTTAGAACAGTTCCGTAGTGCTCACACTCACTTCGCTTTTGTTGTAGATGAATTTGGCTCAGTGGAAGGTATTGTCACATTAACTGACGTTATGGAAACTATCGCGGGTAACTTACCGGTCAGTTCTGAAGAAAACGATTCACGCCACGACTTGGTTCAAAATGAAGACGGTTCATGGACTGTTAATGGCTTTACACCACTTGAAGACTTAGTGCTTTATATTCCAATCAAATTGGATGAAAAACGTGAGTATGAAACCTTAGCAGGTTTATTAATGGAGCATTTACAACGTGTTCCAACTGTTGGTGAGAAGATCCTTATTGATGGCATTGAATTTGAGCCGTTAGAAGTGAACCACCATCGAATTAATAAAGTCCGAATTGTTGAACCCACACCAGAAAACGAAGAGAACGTTGACGAAGCGTAATCCCCGTCAAATAGCAAAATATCCGCTTTAAAGGCGGATATTTTTTATCTGTATCTTATAAAGATAAAAAAATGGACTTTGCCAATTAATAACAAAGCCCACCAATAAAATTTAAAACAATAATTTTAGATTAATTTAATGAGTTAGTAATTAACCTAGTGTACTTGGTACAAGAATTTCAGTCGCAACAATCACGATAACTAGGCCGACTAATACGGGTACAGAAACACGTTTCATCACTTCAAACGGTGAAATTTTTGCCATACCTGATACTGCAACCACTACACCAGAGACCGGTGATAATGTACGTCCTAAGTTTGAAGCTTGTAACATAGGAATAGTTAAGTAAGCAGGATTAACCCCCATATTGCTTGCTAAACGAGGAATTAATTCAACAAATGCATAGAATGGCGCATTACCAGAGCCTGTTGTCATTGCTGCTAACATGGTAATTAAGACCAGTGCAATCATCATCACAATCGCCCCCGAACCTAATGATTGAGCACCTTCAATTAACGCATTGATAAAGCCAACTGTTGTTAAACCTTGAGCAAATACCCCGGCCGCCACTAATAACATAACAACTTGAGCAAAGGCATCGGCCATGCCGCGATAAGCAACTTCTAAACCTTCAAAAACTTGTTTTGCGCTAAAGCTACGAATAAATTCGATAACAGCCGCTAAAATCATACAGATAATAATAATGGCGACGATATGTAATTCTGGCAACCATTTACCATCAAAGACAAGAACGCCGATAATTGGCGTGAAAGGTAAAATCGCATAGAAACTTGGTGCGTGAGTTTTGATTTCATTCACGTCTAACATTTCAGTTTCAATGTGCTCTTTGCGGTCAAGGTAACGTTGCCAGAAGAAGTGCGCAATACACATACCAATGATTGCAGCAATAGAGATAGGTAATGTGGTTTTAAATGCGAAATCAATTAGCGGCATTTTAGACGCTTCTGCAGCTAAAATAACATCACCTGATGTTGGTGCTAAAATAATAGAAGCTGGAGACGCACAGATTGCAGCAGCCGCTCCGCGGCTAATTCCCATATTCACCATAACAGGGAACAATGTTGCCATTAATAACACACCTAAACCTGTCGCTGATGAAACAGCCAGTGACATCAAACATGCAACAATGTAAGCCGCAACCATTAGCAGATAAGGTGAGTTGATCATTTTCAGCGGGCGTGATGCTAATTTAACAACAACATCATTAGCGCCGATGTGAGTCATATAAGAAGCAAAACCACAAAGTATCATGATCATCATACCTAAATCGCCACCACGGCTCATTAGTAGATTTTTCACATACTCAACAATATCGATTAAACCATAACCTGTCGCAGTTGCGCTTGCTGGTAAAACGGTTCTTCCCATAATAACGCTGATGATCAGTAATAACAGACCACCCGTCATTAAAACACCTGTTGGTGAATAGCCTTTTACAATATAACGTCCAACACCAACAGCAACGAAGGCGCCGATAAGAATTTCGATCATTTATTTATCCTGTCTAACATAGTCATTTATAAAATGAAGTTTTTTATTTTTATCATCATTTTTGCGTTTAGTGTGATTGACACACTCTGCCCAAAGGCAACGTTCCAGTGTATGACATATATCAAAAAAAACGACTATTTTTTTGTATATACATAGCATGAATGCTTACTTTTCATTCAAAATATAAATTAAATGATAGATATAAAGCAAAAAGAACACAATTATCAAAATAGTGTGCTTTTATTAAGAGTGTGATGAAGTTAAAAATTGTGAAATTAGATTTTCTTCAATAGTTGATTAAGTGCTTTTACTTCAGGACTTTCCGCATCTTGTTTATTTAGCCAATTATCGATAGCTTGCTTGGCTTTTTGCTGTAATTGGTCGCGCAATAATTTTTCAATATTAAGTTCATATTGAATAGCATTCCAATCACCATAGAGCCTTAATGGAATTTCAATTTTAGCCAATTGACGAATAAAATCGTTTTCTTTACCCCAACCTTTTTTAATATTAACCAGTAACATCACATCAAGATCATGACGTTGAAGGTTAACTTTACCCTGCCCTTTAATTTGATAAGCCTCTGCTTGCGCATCAAGTGAATTAATGGTTACTTTCCCTTTGGGCGCTAATTTAAATTGGGCAATCACATTATCTGCTTGGGTATAACTTTCGACATCCTCAGGGTAAATCACTTTATCCGTCGCTTGAGCGACAGATTGCTGAATAACCTGTGGTACATTTAATCCTTGCATTTTAAATTGAGTAACAGATGTATTAAGCGTACCTTGCCAATAATTATAAAAAGCTTTTCGGTTATATCCCGTTCCTTCTAAATTTCCTTTTGCTGAAATTAATCCACTGAAATTTTCAGGCTGATTAAACGCACGCAGTAGAGGTTGTAACGGAATATTATTCATTGTGATATCCATACTAATATGTGCCGGCACAATACTTGTAGAAATCACGGTAGGAAGTGAAAAATCACCCTGAAGAATTTTTCCTGTTAAAGTTTGAACATTCAGCGAGTTAGGATTATTTAGCGCATCAAGTTTAAAATCATTAATCTCTAAATCTTTATAAAGAAGCTTATTCAGTGCTAATTTCAGCGTAAATTCAAGATCACCCCAATGCGTTAAATCATATTCTTTATTTTCAATAGTTACTGAAGTAATAACTGGCTTGGCCATAATCGTAGCATTTGGTGCTGGAGCCGCGTGCGCAGTGTTAAATAATGAAAATGATGATGGTGTCTTATTATCTTTAGGGGACAATGATGCAGTTTCAGTTGTTTTAGCCGCAACTAACGCTGGTAACAAGGTATTTAAATTTAATTGTTCACCTTTTAAATCAACCTGATAACGTGTTTTATTTGCAAACTCCGCACTGACACTACCTTGTAATTGACTGTCATTAGCAGTGAGATTTAGGTTATTAAGTGAGATTTTTCTCACACCTTCATTTTGGATATGAAAATCTGAAGTTAAACTTCCTGCAATTCCATTTTCAGGGATCCCAACTCCCGATAAAGCGTAATCTAACTGTGTGATATTACCTGAAACTTGGTAAGGATAGCTTTTCATATCTGCATCAGCGGCAATATTTAGCGTGATCTCACGACGGTCACGATTCACTTTCGTGCTCATTTCAAGACTAACTTGTTTTTTCTCGTCTGTTTTCAACGATAGGTTAATATCACGTAAATTAAGCTGCTCGCCATCTTTCATTTGCCAAATAATTAAGCTATCTGAAATATTCACTTTGGCGATATTCAACTGCCAATTATTGGTTTTAGGTTCAATCACTTGACGAGAAATATCTCGAGGAGTAGACGGTGGTAATATTTTAGGAATTGCCTTACTTTCAGGTGTTTGGCGAACCACGGCACCTTTAAGCATAACTTCTTTTACTTCAAGTTGATGAGAAAGTAGCGGCAATAACTCAACATCAAGACGCATATTATCTGCTGTGACCAAAGGCATTTCAGCGCCAGGTGCTGTCAATGACATTTTACCACTGATAATGCTTAATTTTGGCCACACATGCCAACGCATATCATCTTGTAATGTGAGTTTGTAACCGCTTTGTTTCTCAACCCTTTCAATAAGGTACCCACGGAAATCATTCGGGTTAATGAGTAAAACTAACGCTGTCAAGCCTGCCAAAATAACCACAAGCAAAATAGCCAGTGTTGTCAAAAACCTTTTCATATAATTACCCGTTTAGTGAAC
Organism: Proteus penneri; assembly: GCF_022369495.1. Lineage (NCBI taxonomy): Bacteria > Pseudomonadati > Pseudomonadota > Gammaproteobacteria > Enterobacterales > Morganellaceae > Proteus > Proteus penneri. Next base: position 793,835 of record NZ_CP059690.1, on the reverse strand, counting down.
ATGATAATGATGATTATAAAGATAGTTAATCTTCACTAATCCGACTACCAACTGCACCTTGTTGATTTTTATATTTTGCATCTTGACGACGATTATAAGGTCTATCAGCAGAACCCGACATAGGTTCAAAACTTAATGCACCAATCACCATACCCGGTCTTAATGCAAGAGGCAGTTTACCTGAATTAAAGAATTCTAATACGATTTGCCCATGCCAACCAGGATCAATACGATGTGCAGTAACGTGCACCATCAAGCCTAAGCGTGCTAATGATGAGCGTCCATCTAACCATCCAACAACATTATCAGGCAAAGTGACTGACTCAAGTGTCACTGCTAACGCCAATTCACCAGGATGTAGAAAGAATGCTTCACCTTCAGGCAAAACTATTTCATCACTCATTACACGCTCTAGCGCAGCATTCACTTCAGCCTTAGGGCCACTCAAATCAATATAAGCTGCAGTATGACCTTGGAAAACACGAAATTGATTTCCCAAGCAAACATCTGCTGTTGCGCCGTTAATTCGCTCGACAGGCGGGCGGGGTTCAATGACTAACTTACCTTCATCCAGCCACTGAATAATATCACGGTCGCATAATCGCATTTTATTTCCTTCTTCAAGTTAAACAGGCAGTTTCATCATGCATGAAAGCTGCCTAAAAATGAATCTATTATTCGCAGAATTGCCCAATTTTTGCTTTCAGAATATCAATCGCAACGCGGTTTTTCCCCCCTCTAGGTACAATAATATCGGCATATTGTTTAGAAGGTTCAATAAACTGGAAGAACATAGGACGAACGGTTTTATTATATTGTTCAATGACTGAGTCTAAGCTACGTCCACGTTCATTCACATCTCGTTTAATCCTGCGCATTAAGCAAATATCTAATGGGGTATCAACAAAGATAGAGAAATCCATCTCTTCACGCAGGCGTTTATCTGTTAATAACAAAATGCCTTCAATGATAATCACTTTTTTAGGTTGAAAAGAAATGGATTCTGTTTTGCGTGTATGAGCAACGTAGTCATACTGAGGGAGTTCGATGGCATTTCCTGCTTTTAATGCGCACAAATGCTGGTATAAAAGTGCATGATCCATCGAATTTGGGTGGTCATAATTGACCTTATATCGTTCTTCCATTGTTAAATCACTTTGGTCACGATAATAACAATCTTCTGGTATCACCCCGATATTATGATCACCTACTTGCGCTCTTAACTCACGGTAAAGTGTGCTTGCAATAAGACTTTTACCCGAAGCAGAGGCTCCAGCGATACCTACAATTGTGCACTGATGTGCTGTGTCAGCCATAATCAAAAAACCTGGTTTGAAATAAAAAGAGGGATAACGTAATAATATGTAAATATTACGCTAGCGCAGATTATAGTTTTGAAATCACTCTGGTTCCAGCGTAAAACCAGAAATCTATTTGTTTTTTATCAAAAACAGCCGGAAATCACCTGTAAAAAATGGAAAGCCAAATGACTCTCCATTTTAATCAGCAAATAATTTCAGACATTATTCTACTGTGATTACACTGCGCGGAAAGAAATTTCCGTTGGAATTGCATCACCATCCCAATACATTTGAGAAGATACGGTAGACGCGATTTCGCGATAAATATCCGCAAACTCACCTTCTGGATCACGCATCACTGTTGGTTGCCCGCGGTCTAGGTCTTCACGTAAAGAGATATGAAGAGGAACTTGACCTAATAATTGACAATGATACTTCTCTGCCAATTTAGCGGCACCACCAGTACCAAAGATAGGTTCAAGGTGACCACAGTTACTACAAATATGTGCACTCATGTTTTCAATAATACCTAATACAGGTACATTGACTTTCTTAAACATGACAATCCCTTTCATTGCATCCACCAGCGCGATATCTTGTGGTGTTGTTACCACAACCGCAGCAGTTACAGGGATATTTTGAGATAAGGTTAATTGGATATCGCCTGTTCCTGGTGGCATATCGATAACCAGATAATCCAAGTCAGGCCACAACGTATCTTGGAGCATTTGCATTAATGCTTTGCTCGCCATAGGACCACGCCATACCATCGCATTATCATCAGTCACTAAATAACCGATAGAGTTAGACGCTAATCCATACGCCATAATTGGCGCCATATGTTGTCCATCAGGAGACGTTGGACGCTCCATCGTGGTCCCTAACATATTAGGAATAGACGGTCCATAAATATCAGCATCAAGAATACCGACTTTAGCGCCTTCTTGTGCAAGAGCTAATGCAAGGTTAACTGCTGTACTTGATTTACCAACGCCACCTTTACCAGAGCTCACTGCAAGAATATTACGCACACCATTAACGCCAGGCAGATCATTTGCACGACGTAAGGTGGAAATATTATGCTTGAGTTTCCATTCAATGGCTTTTGCACCAGTGATGTTGCGAAGTTCGGCTGTCTTTTCTTCAATTAGGGTTTGGAAAGGTTTTTTCCAAACAAACGGCATCACTAACTCGATATGAAGAACATCGTCAATCATCGCACATTGGTGTAATGCTTTTAGAGAAAGCAGATTACGTTTCAATGTTGGGTGTTCAAAAGTAGACAAGACACCTGAAACTTTTTCGTTCAGAATCTCAGGGGTGGTCTGCTCGGGGGATTTATCACTCATCCCGGCTCCTCTCGTTTTCATTATTTATTAAATATATGAGTGTATCTATCATATCAGATAGTAGATGACTACGATAATGCCTTACCTCAATTTGCCAACTGAAATTTCTCTTGCAAAAACTCCATTATTGCCCTAGCGACATCATGACGGATCGGTTACCATCAAAGTCCCTTTTATTAATTTTATGGAAGTAAGATCCTTACTATGTCTCACGTCGCGAATAAATTATTGGTAACCTGCGCGTTACCTTATGCTAACGGTTCAATTCATCTCGGTCATATCCTTGAACATATTCAGGCAGATATCTGGGTCCGTTATCAACGAATGCGCGGCAAAGAAGTTCATTTCATCTGCGCTGACGATGCTCACGGCACACCTATTATGCTGAAAGCCCAACAACTGGGTATCACGCCAGAAGCCATGATTGAAGAAATGAGCAAAGAGCATCAGCAGGATTTTGCTGGTTTCAATATCAGTTACGACAATTATCACTCTACACACAGTGAAGAGAGTCGCCAATTATCAACTAAAATTTATCTTGCACTGAAAAAAAATGGTCACATCAAAAGTAAAACTATTTCTCAGCTTTATGATGAAGAAAAAGGCATGTTTTTGCCTGACCGCTTTGTAAAAGGCACTTGCCCTAAATGTAAAGCGCAAGACCAATATGGTGATAACTGTGAAGTTTGCGGCTCAACCTACAGTCCAACAGAATTAATTAATCCGCGTTCTGTTGTATCAGGTTCAACGCCTGTTATGCGTGAAACTGAACACTATTTCTTCGACTTACCTGCATTTAGCAACATGTTACAAGAGTGGATCCGCTCTGGCGCGCTACAAGAGCAAGTGGCAAATAAAATGCAAGAGTGGTTTGACAGCGGTTTACAACAGTGGGATATCACTCGTGATGCACCTTATTTCGGTTTCGAAATTCCAGATGCACCGGGTAAATATTTCTATGTATGGTTAGATGCACCGATCGGCTACATGAGTTCATTCTTAAACTTATGTGAAAAACGTGGCGATTTAAGTTTTGACGAGTTTTGGAATAAAGACAGCAAAGCTGACCTTTACCACTTTATTGGTAAAGATATCGTCTATTTCCACAGCTTATTCTGGCCAGCAATGTTAGAAGGCAGTGAATATCGCAAGCCGACAAACCTGTTTGTTCACGGTTATGTCACTGTAAATGGCGCCAAAATGTCAAAATCTCGTGGCACCTTTATTACAGCGCGTGCTTATCTTGATCATTTTGATGCTGATTGTCTACGTTATTACTATGCTGCAAAACTTTCATCACGCATTGACGATATTGACCTAAACTTAGAAGACTTTGTTCAACGTGTTAATAGCGACATCGTAAATAAAGTCGTTAACCTTGCATCACGTACCGCTGGTTTTATCAGCAAGCGTTTTGATGGCAAATTAGCTGATTCTTTAGATGATGCTAAACTTTATCAACACTTTGTTGATATGAAAGAAACTATCGCACAGTCATTTGAAAATCGTGAATTTGGTAAAGCTGTTCGTGAAATTATGGCATTAGCTGATGAAGCGAACCGTTATATTGACGAAAAAGCACCTTGGGTAGTGGCAAAACAAGAAGGTCAAGACGCTCAGTTACAAGCAATCTGTACCATGGGAATTAACCTATTCCGTGTGTTGATGACGTACCTGAAACCCGTTTTACCATCACTAACAGAACGTTCAGAAGCATTTTTGCAAACTCAATTAACATGGGATGCACTTGAACAACCGCTATTAGGTCAAGAGATCACTAAATTCAAAGCGTTGTTTAACCGCATTGAAATGGATAAAGCCAATGCAATGGTTGAAGCATCAAAAAGCACCATTGCGCCTGTAAAAGAAGTAACAGGCCCATTAGCAGATGCTCCAATTCAAGAAACCATCAAATTTGATGATTTTGCGAAAATCGATATGCGTATCGCTGAAATTAAACAAGCCGATTTTGTTGAAGGTTCAGACAAACTGCTGAAATTAATTTTGGACTTAGGTGGAGAAACTCGCCAAGTATTTTCCGGTATTCGTACAGCATACCCAGATCCTAAAGTGTTAGAAGGTCGCTTAACGGTAATGGTAGCAAACTTAGCACCTCGTAAAATGCGTTTTGGTATTTCAGAAGGCATGGTAATGGCAGCAGGTCCTGGCGATAAAGATATCTTCTTACTTAGCCCAGATTCTGGTGCAAAACCGGGTCAGCAAGTGAAATAACAACCAAAATTCATTTGCCAAACGAATAAAAGGCGGGGTTCTATTAGAGCCCCGCCTTTTTTTTATTGTGATCCATAGCACACTTTCAAAATCGGTGTATGATAATTCTGTTAGTTGATTTGGGACACTTACTTATGAAATCTAAACGGGCACGATTGCAGATTACACTTTGGCACTATTTACGATCTTTTTTGGTACTTTATCTTTGTCTCTTTGCTGGTAATCTTATTTCAGCCCTTCTACCCTTCGCGGTTCCAGGCAGTATTGTTGGCTTACTGATCCTCTTTGGTTTACTTGCTTTTCAGCTTATCCCTGTGCGTTGGGTTAAACCCGGTGCAAATATCCTCTTAAAAAATATGTCATTACTCTTTATCCCTATCGGTGTCGGTGTAATGAACTATTATGATTTATTAAGTCAGCAACTTTTCCCCATCGTTTTAGCCTGCGTCGTGAGTACCTTTGGTGTTATGGCACTCGTTGCATATTGCTCACACTATGTTCATCGTGAGCGCGTTATCGTGGGTTCGAAACCAGACCAAGTTGAAGATATTGTTGAAACAAAAGAGAAAGACGATGATAAAGCGTTAAGTGAGAAGAAAAAATGTTAGCTATGTTGATGAATATTTGGTGGTCACTTCCTTTAAGTATTTTTATTTTTTACTTAGCTCGTAAGCTGGCGGCCCGATTTAATTTGCCTATTTTAAATCCACTGCTAATTGCTATTATAGTAATTATACCTATTTTGTTAATAACTAAGGTACCTTACGAAAATTATTTCGCAGGCAGTCGAATTTTAAATGACTTACTGCAACCCGCCGTTGTTGCTTTAGCTATACCGCTTTATCAGCAATTACACCAAATTCGCGCACAGTGGAAATCATTAATCAGTATTTGCTTTATTGGTAGTATTGCTGCGATGGTCAGTGGCACAGCCATTGCTTTATGGGCAGGTGCAACACCTGAAATTGCCGCATCAATCTTACCTAAATCAGTGACAACCCCAATAGCAATGGCTGTCGCGGACTCCATAGGTGGTATTCCTGCAATCAGTGCTGCATGTGTTATTGCAGTAGGTATTTTAGGTGCCATTTTTGGTCATACATTATTTAAGCTACTGCGTATTCCTACTCACGCCTCTCGTGGTTTGGCTATGGGCACTGTTTCGCACGCAGTGGGAACAGCAAGAGCGGCAGAAGTCGATTATATTGAGGGGGCTTACAGTTCATTGGCATTAATGACATGCGGGATTATTACCTCTTTACTTGCTCCGTTTATCTTCCCTATTATTTTACATCTTTATAGCTAATATCTTTCTTACCCTCTATTCCTAAATCCCCGATTTAATTAAATTTATTTCGGGGATTTTTACTATAAATTTGAGATACATCTCTCAATTAATGAATTTGTTGCAATTGTTTCATTGAAAATATGATTTTCATCACATATAAAAATAGGTAAAGATGCCTAGAATCTTATAATACAGAAAGATTAATGGGAGACTCATGTATGCATACTCGTTTTCAGGCAGTTTGGTCAGATTTATCCCCTCAGTTGCAACAAGCACTTGCTCCTTATCTTGAGCAGGATGAATTCCCTGCAATGTTCACGGCAGAACAGGTCAATGCCATAAAAACACAATTACAATGTAATGATGATGCCTTAGCTCTCGCACTTTTACCCGTCGCTGCCGCTTGTGCAGTGACACCGATATCTCATTTCAATGTTGGTGCTATTTCACGTGGGGAAAGTGGTAATCTCTACTTCGGTGCCAATATGGAATTTGCTGGCGCCCCACTACAACAAACTGTTCATGCTGAACAAAGTGCGGTAACTCACGCATGGCTACGTGGTGAATCTCGCTTAATTTCAATCACCGTTAACTATACACCTTGTGGTCATTGTCGCCAGTTTATGAACGAACTCAACAGTGGCACCCATATTCAAATCCAATTACCGGGTAGAAAAGTGGCGACATTGGGAGATTATTTACCTGATAGCTTTGGTCCAAAGGATCTCAATATCACCTCTTTATTAATGGATAAAGTTAATCACGGTTACGAAATTGATAACCATAGTGAATTAGCACAACAGGCGCTACAAGCCACCAATCGTAGTCATGCACCTTATAGTGAGTCTCACAGTGGAATTGCTGTTCAAATGAAAAATGGCAAAATTTTCCAAGGTAGCTACGCAGAAAATGCCGCATTTAACCCAAGCTTACCGCCATTACAAGCCGCATTGATTTTATTAAATATGGCAGGTGAGAGTGTGATGGAAATTGAATCTGCCGTCTTAATTGAAAAAGCAGAAACAATTTTAACGCAATGGGATGCAACTCAAGCCACATTAACAGCTTTAGGTTGTCGCCAGATGCAACGCATCACTTTGTAAAAAATTTTAACTTATTCCTCTAAAAATCTCTCCTAAAAAAGCATCAGCATGTAAATTTTGCTGATGCTTACCAGAAAAAGTTGTAACAACTGTATCTATCTCTCATTTCTAAGCATAAAAATCATAAAAAAATAACATAAGCTGTACATATTTTTATTATTTTGTAGGATCTACAATTGTCATGTGACTAACTGCCTTACAAGAGTATTTTTCATGGAACTGGAACACGAAAGTAAACGCCCTCTCTACATCCCGTATGCAGGTCCAATCCTGCTAGAATTTCCCCTGTTAAATAAAGGTAGTGCTTTCAGCGAAGAAGAACGCAGCACCTTTAACTTACATGGTTTACTGCCTGAAGCAGTTGAAACCATCGAAGAACAGGTTGAACGCGCTTATCGCCAATATCTTGATTTCAAAAACGATAACGATAAACATATTTACCTGCGAAATATCCAAGATACCAATGAAACCCTGTTTTATCGTCTATTGGAATCTCACCTAACTGAAATGATGCCAATCATTTATACACCAACAGTAGGTGAAGCTTGTGAACATTTCTCTGATATTTATCGTCGTGCTCGCGGTTTATTTATCTCTTACCCTAACCGCGCCAATATCGACGATATGCTACAAAACGCCACTAAACAAAACGTAAAAGTCATTGTTGTAACAGATGGCGAACGTATTCTTGGTCTAGGTGACCAAGGTATCGGCGGTATGGGTATACCTATCGGTAAACTCTCTTTATATACCGCGTGTGGTGGTATTAGCCCAGCGTACACACTGCCTGTTGTACTTGATGTTGGTACTAATAATCCACAACGTTTAAACGATCCTCTGTATATGGGATGGCGTCATCCTCGCATTACAGGTGATGAATATAACGAGTTCGTTGATGAATTTATTCAAGCTGTTAAACGTCGCTGGCCAAATGTTTTACTGCAATTTGAAGATTTCGCACAAAAAAATGCGATGCCTTTATTAAACCGTTACCGTGATGAGCTATGTTGCTTTAACGATGATATTCAAGGCACTGCATCTGTTACCTTAGGTAGCCTAATTGCAGCAAGTCGTGCTGCAGGTCGCCAATTAAAAGACCAAACAGTCACTTTCTTAGGTGCCGGTTCTGCGGGTTGTGGTATTGCTGAGCAAATTATTGCCCAAATGAAATCCGAAGGTTTAAGCGATGAGCAAGCACGTGAACGTATCTTTATGGTTGACCGTTTCGGCTTATTAACAGACAAACTGCCAAATTTACTGGATTTCCAAAGCAAACTTATCCAAAAAAGCGAAACCATTGCTAATTGGGAAACCACAAGCGATGCGATTTCACTGTTAGAAGTGGTTAAGAATGCAAAACCAACTATTTTGATTGGTGTTTCAGGACAAGCAGGTTTATTCACTGAAGAAATTATTCGTGAAATGCACAAACACTGTGAACGCCCTATCGTGATGCCATTATCTAACCCAACTTCGCGAGTAGAAGCGCGCCCTGAAGATATTATCAATTGGACTGATGGACAAGCTTTAGTGGCAACAGGTAGTCCATTTGCCCCCGTTAAATACAAAGATAAAGAGTATCCAATTGCACAATGTAATAACTCTTATATCTTCCCAGGCATTGGGTTAGGTGTTATTGCCTGTGGTGCGAAACGTGTGACTGATGCCATGTTAATGGTTGCAAGTCGTGCATTAGCAGATTGCTCACCAATGGCAAAAGAGGGCGATGGTTCTCTGTTACCTTTACTGGCTGATATTCAGCAAGTTTCGCGTTATATCGCAAAACAAGTTGCCAAAGAAGCACAAGTACAAGGTGTTGCGACTGTAACGTCTGATTCAGCATTAGAAGAAGCCATTGAACGTAACTATTGGTCACCAGAGTACCGTATTTACAAAAGAACCTCGTTCTAAATAGCTTGAAACACTAAGTACCATTCTGAAAAGCGCGTCATTACTTAATATGAGGCGCTTTTTTCTTGCTTCCCTATTCCTGCTCAAGTAGCCTTACGCATTATGAAAGTCATTCTTTATTTGCGTCATTAAGGCAAGGACATGCTAAAACGCCTCATTTATCTCTTTCTCACACTTTTTATGTTGCTTGCAGTCATCTTGATTGCCTGCGATCGTTGGATTGGCTGGAAAACTAATCCTTATATCTTTGAAGATGTGGATACATTGCCCGCTAAAAAAGTGGGTATGGTGTTAGGCACATCAAAATATTATACCAGCGGTTACATTAATCAATTTTATCAATATCGCATCCAAGGCGCAGTTAATGCCTATAACAGTGGTAAGATCCAATATTTATTATTAAGCGGTGATAATGCAAAACATAGCTATAATGAGCCAAATACAATGCGTAAAGATCTCATTAAAGCAGGCATTCCTGCCTCTCGTATTGTGATGGATTTTGCGGGCTTCAGAACACTCGATTCAGTTGTACGAACAAAAGAGGTGTTTGGTACAGATGGATTTACCATTATTACTCAGCGTTTTCACTGTGAACGTGCTGTTTTTATCGCATTAGAAAAAGGAATCGATGCGCAATGCTTTGCGGTTGCATCCCCCAAAAGCATGTTTAAAGTACGTGTACGCGAAGTGTTTGCAAGAGCCGGAGCAATGATTGATGTTTATATTCTAAACCGCGAACCCCGCTTTTTAGGACCACCAGAAACGATCCCCGCAATACAATCTATTCCTGATGGCATTAAAGGATATCCCGCAGTTTTACCTGAGGAAGTTGAATCACTTCCTCTAAGTAACAACAATAACGAGAAAATCTAAAAGAATTGCGCTAATTTTGAGGCTGATTTACGCCAAATCCACTCTATTGGACCTTGTGGAAAATAGCGTAGCCAAATTACGGCAAAAGCAATGTTAATTGCCCAAATAACGACAACAAAAGGCATCAGTTCAGCTAAGGTAAATTGATTAAATAATCCCATCCGCTGAAACAGGATAATGCCGATAAGACTTTGCATTAAATAGGTCGTTAGCGCCATTTTTCCTACACAACGTAAAGCATAGGCAAAATAAGAGTGACGCATTGTATTCCAACTCCAATAAAACAGCGCAATATACCCCAAGCTTTGCACCACTTGGATCAGCATTGTTAAAGGTTGTGCTAAAATAGCCGCCCAGCGGTAATCCCAATCAAGATAATAATCCACCAGTACAATAACCGTTTGTAAGCTTAAACTTATTGTAAGGAAATAAAGTGCTACACGACCATAATGAGCGCGACTAAATTTCTGTTGCAACCAACCTGATGCCATTAATGCTGATCCCATCAGCATTGCACCGAACAAAAACCAACTGTATTGACGAACAAGATTAAAAACAAACAGAGTTAGCTCATTTAAACGATAATAAACACTATTTAAATAAGGCCCTGTTTTCCAATCTGATTCAGCCAATTGGGAATATGGTGTGCTGTACCAAACGGTATCAATAAAATCACGATAATAATAAAACAACACACCTAGAATAAGTGCGCCACAAAAATAGAGTATCGCTCCCAATATAAATTGGTTTTTTATCGTTATTGATTTGATAAACGCAAAAACAAATAAACCACATATACTATATGGAAATAAAATGTCACCTTCCCAAATAAATAATGTGTGAATAACCCCAATCAATGCCAGTACAACGAGCCGCGATAAATTAAAGCGCGTTCCTTTACGTAGTAGCAGGTAAAGCGTACCACCAAATAGTAATGCAAAAATAAAGAGGAACTTACCTTGGGCAAACAGATTTAATGCCATCCATGTTATACGATCACCAAAAGAGGCTTCCCCCGAATGTAACGGATTAAATGAAGCCACTCTTAATAAAGCAAAACCTGAAATATTGAGCAATAAAATGCCAAGGATCGCCATTCCTCTCAACGCATCAAGTGCTTCGATACGTTGATGAGACGATTCATTCATTTATTTGAAATCTCAAAGGTGACGAACAGCGCGTAAAAATTCCTGACGCGTATTTTGACTTGATTTAAATAACCCACCTAACGAGGTTGTTGTAGTTGCACTTGTTGCATCACGAATACCACGAGCTTTAACACAATAGTGAACCGCATCAATAGAAACAGCCACATTTTTTGTGCCTAGTAATGTTTGTAATGCGATAAGAATTTGCTGTGTTAAGCGTTCTTGAACTTGAGGGCGTTGAGCAAAAAATTGCACAATACGATTAATTTTTGATAAACCAATCACTTTATCTTTTGGTATATAAGCCACAATCGCCTTGCCATCAATAGTAACAAAGTGATGTTCGCAAGTACTGGTTAATGTGATATCTCGTACTGTCACCATCTCATCAACTTGCATTTTATTTTCAATTAGTGTGATTTTTGGGAAGTTGTGATAATCCAATCCTGAGAAAATTTCATCAACATACATTTTAGCAATACGACGAGGCGTTTCAGCTAAACTATCGTCGCTTAAATCCAGATTTAACAGCTTCATCACTTCTGTCATATGATGTTCAATTTGCTGTTTACTCTCACTTGGAGATAGCTTTGATTCACGAAGAGGCGTTTCTAAACCGCGTTCAACTAACGCAGCGTGCACCCATTGCGCCTCTTTACTTAATGATGACATTGGACTCTCCGATAAACACATTAATTAAGTATCTGTTTCGCTGTCAGCGACAACAGCCTACACTTTAGATGACATGAATCACATTATCCAGCGATACCGCATTTTTCGTTATGAACTTATTGCATTTTTGTATGAACTATTTTTAGATTAAGCCTAATTTTTCTCTTTTAAACACACCAGAAAACCACCGATGATCAACACAATAAAGGCGACATAAAGTGCAGGTTCTAATTTTCCGGTTAATGCCGTTGAAAGCGAAGAAATGACAGGGCCAACTAATTGCCCAATAGCATAAAAAGTGGTGAGTAAACCCGCCATATAACGCCCGTGATCGGGCGCTAATTCTCTACCTCGTAAAAAAGCCAGTTGTACTGCACACATAAGACCGCCACCAATTAAGAAAGCGCCAATCGCAAGCCCTGTTATTGTCGGGAGCCACTCTGCAATCAAAATACCTAATGCTTGTAACCAAAGCGTAATAGCTAAACGTAACTGTGTATTTAATACATTACGCGTTAAAATAGCGATCCCAATACATAATGCAGCAGAAGCACCGAATACAGGCCAAACAAATTGCGCAATTAAGCTTCCTGGAAAGCGTTCTGCCGCCATTTGAGAAAGAAATGTAGCTGGTAAAATATAACCAAACCCCGCAAAGGTATAACCCCAAATTAACTTTTTCATTGCTGGTGTCAGTGTTAAAGGTGCAACTTTTACTTCTTCTCGACTCATCGCCCAAGGTTTAGGAAGGTGATAACTGACATATATTGCACAAATAAAAGCAAGTGAACCATAAATTAACCATCCCGCCGTCGCGCTCATTTGCCATTTCATAATTAACACAGCAAGAATACCGCTAATAAATATGCCTGCGCCTGTTCCTGCATACACAGCAACGCTTAATGCCGGTCGATTAAGACGAGCGAGTAATTCGTTTGCCCATGAAGCCACTAGCACTAACGTCCAACCACTTGCCCAGCCAATAAAAAAGCGTGCAATACTATGTGTAAATGCATCATTTAAACATGCAGACAGTAGCGTAATTATCACCGCCCCCCAAAGACCTGCCCACAAGCGATATCCCACACCTTTAACGGCTTTCATCGCGTCATAGGAGCCAGCAAGATAACCAAGATAATTAAATGCAGCGACAATCCCCGCACTTGTCAGCGTTAATTGATATTCTGCAATCATCAACGGCACTTGTGGTGTAAAAGTAAAGCGTCCTATCCCCATTGCAACAACTAAAGCAAGAAAACCACTAAACGCGATATGAAAAGCTTGCGCTGAATGACTTTGGTGATTTGAAGTATTCATTGATATCCATTATTTTGTTTTATCGTTTTATACATTTTAAATGTGCTGTTCATTAATAACAGAACAAGAAACATATTAACCCCAGACAGTTAACATTTTTGCAATAATACGTTTCATTTCTTTCTAGTCACAAGATGATCTCTGACATGATGATGCTCATCGTGATAGATTAGTATCATGAAATAAAACAGAACATTTAGATAGATCTTGGAGTATATGATGAGTCAATGTCACGTGAGCGGTTTATTATCTCTTGATGAAGCGCTAGAAAAACTACTTGAAAAACCGCTGGCAATTACCGATACCCTTAACATCCCATTAAATAATGCAGCCGATTATATCTTAAGTGAAAATATTACATCTCCACTAAATGTTCCGCCTTTTGATAATTCTGCAATGGATGGTTATGGACTTCGTTACGCTGACTTAGCTCCCCAAACTCCTCTTCCAGTGGCAGGAAAATCATTCGCTGGTATTCCTTTTGAAGGAGAGCTTCCTGCTGGTCAGTGTGTACGCATTATGACAGGGGCAATGGTTCCTGCTGGTGTTGATACTGTCATTATGCAAGAAGAAGCAGAAGTCACTGAACATGGTATTCGTTTTTCACAACCCGCTAAGAAAGGCCAAAATATTCGCCGTATTGGTGAAGATATTAAAGAAAATGATATTGTATTACCTGCTGGCACTAAGCTCTCAACAGCACAATTGCCATTAATCGCCTCTTTAGGGATCGCCTCTGTACCGGTTTATCGACGTTTAAAAGTTGCCGTTTTCTCAACAGGTGATGAATTACAAACCATTGGTCAGCCATTAAAAGCAGGCCAAATTTATGATACCAACCGCTTTGCGGTACGTTTAATGCTTGAAAAACTAGGATGTGAAGTCTTAGATTTAGGTGTTATTCCTGATTCACCGGAAAAACTGCGTGAAACTTTTAAAAAGGCTGATCAAGAAGCAGATTTAGTGATCAGCAGTGGTGGTGTTTCTGTGGGCGAAGCCGATTACACCAAACAAATTCTTGATGAAATTGGTGAAATTGGTTTTTGGAAATTAGCGATTAAACCAGGCAAACCTTTTGCCTTTGGTCATCTGCACAATGCGTGGTTCTGCGGTTTGCCGGGTAACCCAGTCTCGGCAACTGTGACATTCTACCAATTAGTCCAACCTTTAATCGCTCGTTTATCAGGATTTAGCCATTGGAAAGCACCACAACGTTTCCAAGCTATTGCACAATCTCCATTGAAAAAATCCGTGGGTCGTCTTGATTTTCAACGTGGTATCGCAAGTATTAATGCGGAGGGTATATGGCAAGTAGACACTTCTGGTCACCAAGGCTCACACGTTTACAGCTCCTTTAGTGTCGCTAACTGCTTTATTGTCTTAGAACGTGAGCGCGGTAAAGTGGCAGCGGGTGAAACGGTCACAATCGAGCTATTTAATTCTCTACTAAAAAGTGAATAGTTTTATGAGTATCGAATTAACCGATGAAGAAACACTGCGCTACAATCGCCAGATTGTATTAAGGGGTTTTGATTTTGATGGCCAAGAGGCGCTGAAAAGTGCCTCTGTTTTGATTGTTGGTGCAGGTGGCTTAGGATGTAGTGCTTCGCAATATCTTACAGCTGCAGGTGTAGGAAAACTCACATTATTAGACTTTGATACAGTTTCCCTTTCTAATCTTCAGCGCCAAATTCTTCATCGTGATGCGACGATTGGGCAACCCAAAGTGCTCTCTGCAAAAGCAACATTAGAAGCAATTAATCCTCATGTCACAATAGAAACCGTTGATGCATTACTTGAAGATGAGGCTTTAGCTAAACTTATTAGCCAACATAATATCGTAATGGACTGTACGGATAATGTGGCAGTACGCGAGCAACTTAATCGCCTCTGCTTTCATCAGAAAAAACCGCTAGTATCTGGTGCAGCTATTCGAATGGAAGGTCAAATCAGCGTATTCACTTACCAAGATGACGAACCTTGCTATCGTTGCTTGAGCCATCTTTTTGGCGATAACGCTTTAAGTTGTGTTGAAGCAGGCATAATGGCACCTGTTGTGGGTACTATTGGTACATTACAAGCTGTTGAAGCAATAAAGTTACTTACTGGCTACGGTGAAAATTTGCATGGTAATGTATTGATGTTTGACGCAATGCGAATGCAATTTCGTGAGTTCAAATTACCCAAAAACCCACATTGCGAAGTGTGTTCTGCCAATTTACCAGACAACTAACCACTTTCTATTCTAAATAAGGTAAGTCTAACCTATTTAAACTTACCTTATCGCCTTTCAAAGATAGAGCTATTAATCTGTTTTTTAAATATTTTAATCGTCCTATAAATCATATTTTTCATTACGTCGATGTAACAAGCTTATAGTATTCACTCTGATTTAATTCTACTATGACCGCCCGCGTCAAAACGCAACAGGATACCCTATAAGCAGAATAATCATTTAAGCACGCATTCTACGTGCTAAAAAAGCAATACAAGGTAGAAGAATGACATTTCAAATTGCAGACACTCTCTATTACAACGGACTTATTTATACCGCTGATCATAATAACAATATTGTTGATGCTATCGCGATCAGCCAAGGTGTAATTATTGCTTCAGGTAAAAAAGAGGCGCTACTTTCTTACTGTAATGAAAATACTGAGCAGATTGATTTGCAGGGAAGAATGGTCATGCCGGGCATTATTGATGCGCATATGCACCCTTTCTGGGGAGGTGCAACGTTAGCTGGTTGCCATCTTGATTATCAATCACTCTCTATCGATGACATTTTATCGCGTATTCAAAAATACCTTGATGAAAACTTTATTGATAATGATACCGAATGGCTAAAAGTCTCTGCATGGTATCGTGAAGGCATGCAACCGGAAGGTGTGCAAATGACACGTTATCACCTTGATACCTTAAAAACGACGCGTCCTATTTTACTCTTTTCTAGTGATTGCCATAGTGTTCTTGCTAATTCTCGCGCTTTAGCGCTGTTAAATATCACTGCAGAAACGCCCGATCCCCCTGATGGAAATATTGAACGTGATAGTGATAGAACGCCTATCGGTATTCTTGAAGATGCACCTGCAATGCAAGCTATTGATAGCTTGCCACCACTCACTGAAGCACAAAACCTACAAATCGCCCGTCATGTTCAAAAACGATTAAATAAACAAGGTGTAACCACTATTATGGATGCGCGTGTGGGTGAGCCTCAATTACGCGCCTTTAATAAATTAAGAAACACGGGTGAGCTGACCCTTCGTGTTGAAAATGCTGTTGAAATTACGCCAGATGATGTGCCATCTATTGATGATATTCCAAACGCTGTACGCCATGCTGCAACTCGTTTTTCACAATGGCATCAAATCAGCAATGGCGCTCAACCCAGTGTTGCGATCCGTCATATTAAACTTTTCCTTGATGGTGTATTACAAGCTCCGATTATGACAGCGCGCTTACATGCACCATATCGTATTAATGTTGGCACTGACGATACGCCACATTGGCAAGACTCTGAACATATTGGTGATCTCTATTTTTCACCTGAAATCTTAACGCCATTAATAACAGAAATTGCTCGTGCGGGTTATCATCCTCATATTCACACTGTTGCTGAAGGTGCAATCAGTACAGCACTGGATGCTATTAGTGAAATGCGTAAAGTCTTACCTGAGAAAGACATTAGACCGGGGCTTGCGCATAATGAATTGATGTGTGAAAAAGATTACGCGCGTTTTACACAATTAAAAACCTACCCTTTTCTCTCTTTCCAATGGGCGGCTGTCGATCAGAGCAATATCGAGAAAGATATTGAAATGCTCGGTAAATCTCGCTGTGACTATTTGGAAACAGCAGGGAAATTTATAGATGCGGGTGTCACTGTAGCTTTTGGTAGCGACTGGCCAATTGATCCACTTAATGAATGGTATGATTTTAAAGTTGCGATGACTCGCCAAAAAGATGCAACAAGTCCACGCCTTGATAACGATCGTAATCTAACATTAGTGGAAGTCTTACGTGCAGCCACCATTAATGCGGCAGAAGCTTTGGATATGGATAGGCAAATTGGATCATTAGAAGTCGGAAAATTTGCCGATTTTATTGTATTAGATAGAAACCTGTTTGAAATATCGGCAGAAGATGTTGAAAATGTCAGGGTATTGTGTACGATCATTGCGGGGAAACCCACAATTTAGCTGAATAATATAATTAATAAACCCGCCATTGAAGCGGGTTTATTTTTATCTGCGCACTTAATCCTATGAGAATTAACGTAAATTGGCTCTGCTATAAAGCAATGCCCATCACTGTGCTCACTTCTTTTAATCCTTCACGCTGGTAAAAACGTTTAGCCGCACCGTTTTCAGCTAATACAGATAACTCAAGATGAGTCATTTTTTCCGATTTGGCCCACTCTTTCATTGCTGTTAATAGCAAGCTACCTACGCCTTGGCTACGAATGGAAGGGTCAACAATAATATCGTAAATATAAGCGTATTTACGTTGAACCAAGCAGTTAAACATAGGTGTTTCTTGAATTTGCGCAATGCTAAATCCAACCACTTTGCCATCTAAATCTGCGACCAAAAGATGAAACTTATTATTTTTTATTCCATTAATAATAAAAGCTTCATCTTGCTTACCCGGTTTTAATCGATCGGGTTGTAAATTAGCCATTTCATTAAATAAATGGGAGTAAAGATCATTAATTTCTTCTACATCAGACAAAATCGCTTTTCTTATTATTATCATTTTTTACCTTTATTTGTCGTAGGTTTTTACTGGAGGTGCAATATATGTTTCAAATTTATCTAATAATTGAATAGGACATTGTTCCACAATCGCCATATTACGGTATTTTTCATGTAAGAATTGTTCATCCGCCATTTTATCAATCATCATTAATAATGGTGAATAAAACTGATTGATATTAAGTATGCCCAATGGTTTTTGATGTAAACCAATTTGGCTCCATGTAAAGACTTCACTAAACTCCTCTAATGTACCAAAACCACCAGGTAAAGCGACAAAACCTTCTGCCAGTTCTATCATTTTACTTTTACGCTGATGCATAGTCTCAACAATATGCAGCTCAGTCAGATTTTTATGAGATATTTCACGCCCTTCTAATAGCGAGGGAATAACGCCAATCACCTTTCCGCCTTCAGCTAATACTGTATCGGCAAGTGTGCCCATAATTCCTACACTTGCACCACCATAAATTAAGGTGATATTACGTTTAACCAGCTCTTTGGCAAAAATAATGGCCTGTTCTTTATAAATAGGTGAAGCACCTAAACTAGAGCCACAATACACTGCGATAGATTTTATTTTATTCATTTTTTATTCTCTTTTAGCTAGTTAAAACGAGTTTGGAATTATACTGAAGGTGCTTTTAATAAAAAAGGTTAAAAAAAATGTTTTTACGCTTTTTATCGCATATATATTTTTAACCATTATTAATATTTATATTCATAAGAAGTTATTTTATTAAATATAAATTAATTTATATTTTAACCAATCTCACTAAACGAAATTAAAATAAAAAATATTTATTAATGAATAGCTATATTAAAGCGGGTAATTTTACTTTATATTATGCGATCCTTTGTTAGCTTTTAACAGAGCACACATACGATTGATTATTGACGAGGTTTTATAGGATGTTGTCAGCCAGGCACTCAGCTAAATTACAGGTGTTTTATCCCGTGCTTCTTTTGCTTCTCTCTATGCTTTCAATTCAAAGTGGCGCATCCCTTGCTAAAAGCCTATTTCCTGTTATTGGAGCCCCAGCTGTAACGGCATTACGTCTATTATTGGGTACGTTGATCCTCTTTTTTATTTTTAAACCGTGGCGACTCAAGTTCACTCGAGAATCGATTATGCCACTGTTTTTATATGGCTTATCTTTAGGGGCAATGAATTACCTTTTCTACCTCGCACTTGAAACTATTCCGCTAGGTATTGCTGTTGCCCTTGAATTTACAGGCCCTTTAGCCGTTGCAATGTTTTCATCACGTAGAGCTATCGACTTTTTATGGATAATTTTAGTGATTGCGGGTTTGGGCTTATTGCTCCCTATTGGTGATAATATCCATGATGGTCTTGATCCGCTTGGTATGCTTTATGCGTTGGGTGCGGGTGTAGGTTGGGCATTATATATCGTATTCGGACAACGTGCAGGAAAAGGCTATGGTACGGCAACAGTTTCAATTGGCTCATTAGTTGCTGCCTTTATTTTCGTACCTATCGGTATGTTACAAAGTAGCCCTGATATTATGTTTAGCTGGTCTATTTTACCTATTGCCTTAGCCATTGCGATTTTATCAACCGCTTTCCCCTATACATTAGAAATGATTGCTCTTACACGTTTACCAGCTAAAACGTTTGGTACTTTAATGAGCTTAGAGCCATGTATGGGTGCTTTTATTGGTATTATTTTCTTACACGAACATTTGACGCTAATACAATGGGTTGCCTTAGCCTTTATTGTTTTAGCTTCTATTGGTTCAACAACAACCATGAAAAGTAAAACTAAAATTGAGGAAGTAAAATAGATATTTAACTCATTTTACTCAGTAAAAATAAATATTAATTTAAAAAGGATCATATGATCCTTTTTACTTATTAAATAATAACTTTACTGACCTATCATTGCTATTTTTCGTTCATTGTCTTACCCTAAATAGACTATTTCGATAGATTAGATTTTTTTAAATAGATGACCTATCAATTTAATAGTATCAATCGATAAGACTAACCATTAATAATTCACTATCATAATTAACAGAAATTAAGATATTAATTATTTAGGGAGAACGATTATGAGTACTGCTAAATTAGTCAAATCCACACCTTCAAGCCTGCTTTATACCCGTAATAATCTCGATGACAGCGTAAAACTACACGCTATCGAGTTACTGCAACAGATGGTAACACAGTTTATCGACCTATCTCTCATCACAAAACAAGCGCACTGGAATATGCGTGGTAGAAACTTTATTTCTGTTCATGAGATGGTTGACGGCTTCCGCGATACCATTAATCAGCACACTGATGAGTTTGCAGAGCGTGTTGTCCAATTAGGTGGCACAGTATTAGGCACTGCACAAGTGGTGAGTAAGAAAACCCCCTTAAAAGCTTATCCTCTGGATATCCATGATGTACAAGATCACCTAAAAGCATTGGCTGATCGTTATGCTGTTGTTGCTAATGATATTCGTAAAGCCATTGACGAAGTTGAAGACGAAGATACCGCCGATATGTTTACGGCTGCATCGCGTGATCTTGATAAATTTTTATGGTTTATTGAAGCCAATATTGAGAACTAATTTACATCATGTAGCAATACGTTGTTAATAACGAGAAAGGCTGTCATTTAAGACAGCCTTTCTCTATTTTCTATTTAGCTAAAATTTATAGACAACACCTGCATTAACGCTAAAACCATTTCCTGGAAAAAGTAAGGCATCATTTTTATTCACACTTGGATTAGCTAACGTACTTGCTGCATAGCGTTTATTCGTTATATTGTCTAAATTCAAATAAGTAGACCATTGATTATCATATTGATAATGTGCATTAAATCCTAATAATGCATAGGGTTTACTCTTTTGAATATTAAGATGGTTACCATGATCGACAGCAACATTTGTTGGTGACCAATACAGTGTAGGGCCGAATCTCAATCCATTTAATTGATAGTTAACTTCACCTGAAATAAGATTTCTAGGAACACCTGCAATATAATTTCGGTTATATTCTCCGCCCATAAAACGAAAATCATTATAAGTCCATGTTGCTCGATAAAGAACATCACCTATTGAAAGTGGCTGAATTGCATTTAAACCGAATTCCACACCTTGGTGACGTGTTTTTGCTGGGTAATTATAAATATCAACAATATTCCCATCGGTGTCATGCGAAGTGATATATTCATCTTTAACAAGGCTACGATAAAATACCGCACTCAAACTTATGTTGTCGGTTAATTCCATATCACTACCTATCTCAAAACTAGTTGCTTTTTGAGGTGAAAGTTTTAACAAATTAACCTTATTTAACGGCGCTTTAGGATTAATAATATCATTAAAAGAAGCGGGCTCTTGGCTCATACTAACATTAGCAAATAAGCGTGTTTTGTAATTAGGATACCAAATCAGCCCAACTTTAGGTGTTAAGAAATTAAAGGACTGTTCAAGGGAATTATTAATCGAAAATACATCTCTTTTCGCATGAGTTCCTTTTATATCCAGATTAAACAACACACTGTTACTAATATGTATTCCTGCACCTAAAGATGCATAAATATTTTCGGCACGTCCATCATATCGCCCTAACCAGCCTTTTGGATTTTTCTCAATATCATCTTTCATTATCGAGTGATCCCACGCTAATGCTGCACGATAACTAATAAGCTCAGTCTCTAATTTATAATTAAATTGCGCCCCTTTAGTGTAATAATTTACAAATTGATAATGGCTAGGCGTTTTAAAATTATCGTGTGTTTGTGAATACCACCATCCAAATTGGATATCCTGAGCACCACTATTCCATATCGATTTATTGACTATACGTAATTGTTCGACATTCCTATGAGGATCTTTTTTCTTAATGGCAGGTAATACGCTTTTCGGATCATCGCTAAGCATTTGTGATGTAGCAGGACCAGGAACATCAAAACGCAAATCAGTCCAATTAATCCATGTTCTATTTTCAAAGTTATCTGAGGTATACCCAAGTGTTGAACGCATTGTTTTACGCTGAGACGCTGAATGCTCACGATAACCATCATAATGGTCATAACTTAGGCTTATTCTGGCATCAATAGGATGATTATCACCATCTCCCCCTAATGCCATTTGTAAACCTTGACGCCCAAAAGAGCCCTGCTCATAACGTAATTGGTTTTGGTTATCTCGTCCTGTATAGGTGATAAAATCAAGCTCACCGCCTAAATTATTACTTTGCAATTGTGTACTATTTGCACCACGGCGAAGACTAATAAATTGTGCATCTCGCACATCGACCATACTGGAGTGAAAGCTGCCATCGGCTTCATTGAGGGGCAGTCCATCTTGTAGTAACAGTACCCCTCTAGAAAGCGGTGCACTTTGAACCCCTGAACCTCGAATGCTTAAACGGGGTTGATCTAATCCTCCAAATAAACTTTGTATAACAACACCCGGTTGATTTTTTAAGGCATCATTCAATGTTAATAAGCGATTATCATGATCAACAGTAATTAAGCTTGTTCCACCAGCAATATTACTTATATTCTCAGATTCAATTTTATAAATACGATTTGACGTATGATCTTCTTTTTGTCCACTGACAATAATGTATTCCGGTTTATTTTCACTCGCTTGCACATAACTGAATATGGGTATAATTAAAAACAAAGAGGATGAAATAAACCATAAGGATTTTTTTAAAATAGGCATATTTATCGTTCTATTTATTATTAAGAAAAGAATAAAAAATATTTTTTGGTTTTGTAGATAAAAGAATGCCCAATAAAATTGGGCATTAAATTAATTAATGTTTGGCGTCATCATGTTCAATAATACGGAAGTTTTCGCAGATAAATAAATAAGCAAGAACACCCATTGCAACAAGACCAATAGTGATAGTTAATTCTGGTAATGATGGCCAATAAGAGACACCTGTTGATGTGACCATACCTGTAACAACCACATTATAACGGTTTAAAATAACTCCCGAAGCCACCAATGCACCAAATGTCACTAACCAGCCTCGACGTTTTATTAATGGAGAGAAACAGATAATTAACGGCACAATAACGCCGAAACCCACTTCAATCCAGAAGAATAAAGATTCAAAGCTACCTTCAAAAAGGTAATGTACTTTACCTTCTGTAATAATACTGCCGAATTTCAACGCTAAATAAACCAGCATTGCATAACCTGAAATTCGCACTAATCCACTTAATACAGACATAGGAACTTTATGATTAAATGCTCTACCTGCTAATGCAGTTTCAACAGCAATCATGGCAGGCCCTACAAAGAATGACGAGATTAAAAATTGAAAGAAAATAATTGGCGACCACCACAATGGATGCAGTTTATCTACCATTAGTAAATAAAGCGCCCCAAGTGATGATTGATGCATTGATGGAATAGCAATACCAATCACCAGTAAAACAGGTAATATTTTGCGGAAAAATTGATGGTATTTGCGCCCAATACGTTCAGTAGCAACTTCACCAAATTCAATTAATTGCACACTGGTATAAACAGAAACACAAATAAAGACTTCAAAAAGCACTGAACTATGCCCTTGAGAAACTAATGGTCGCCAGAAGTTCCACCACTGCCCAATATCAAGAAAAAGCCCTACCATCACCAATAAATAGCCAATTAATGAGGTTAATGCCGCACTACGTGCAATACTTGAAAATTGTTCTTGTTTAAAAACATAAACAATTAATGCAGTACCATATCCCCCACCTGCTAACGCAACACCACACATCACGTCAAACGAAATCCAAAGGCCCCAAGGCCACTCATCATTAAGATTAGTGACTAATCCTAATCCAGTGACTAAGCGAAATAAAATAAGCCCTACTGCAATCAAACTGATAGCAACAAGCACCCAGCGTACTGGTGTCATAGGAAAACGCCACTTATTAAAGCGGGTCATATTATCGATAACACTCATTCTGATCTCCTTGTTTCTTCATCAGTGCTATTCTTCTGGTTATGCTCTATATGCTGATGTGATTGCTCATCTCGGCTCACTTTGTCTTTTCTATGATTAAACATCGCAATACCACCAAGGATCACAGCCCAAGTTGCTCCTGCAATTGGCGTATATTTCATAAAATCAGATGTGTAAGAAGAGAGTGGTTTTTCAGTTAACCCTGTTTTAAAGCCTAGTTTTTCGAATGGCACATCAGAAATGTAGAGCCACTCCGTTCCCCCAACTTCTTTTTCACCATAAATATGCTGAATATAACTAGGGTTATTTGTAATGGTTTCTTTCGCTTTTTCTAATAAGGTTTGTCTATCACCAAAGACTAAAGCTTGCGTTGGACATACTGCGACACAAGCCGGAGATTGTCCCTCTTCTACACGAGAAGAACACATCATGCATTTAGTGACATAAGGAAGTGATTTTTCCCACTCATATTTAGGAATATCAAATGGACATGCCACCATACAATAACGGCATCCCACACAGAGATCAGGATAATAAACCACAGGCCCTGCTGGCGTTTTTTGAAAAGCTTTAGCAAAACACGCTGATGCACAAGCAGGATCAATACAGTGAAAACACTGTTCTTTGACATAACGCCACACTGCTTTATCTTCTTTTTCAACCGTGACTGTTTTGATAACAGTCCAGTTTTCATCCGCGAGTTTGGCATTCTCACCACTTGTGGGTTGTCTGTCTTCTATCCATTTATTTTCGTTGTACATTTTACATGCAACTGTACAACTACCGCAGCCGATACACTTTGTAAGATCGACTAATACACCTTTAGACATAATGTGTTTCCTCAATCTTTAAGCTTTCTTTTTGTTAAAATGAATACTGCGATCTTGATAATGCGTATGAAGTAATTGATGAGCACGTTCACCACAAGGTTCGCCTAAAAATTGTTCGTAAATGCTTTGGATTTCGCTGTTTTCATAACTTAAGCGAATAGTGGCTCGCTCATCTTTGCTATACAGCGCTTTCATACGTAATGCTCGAATTTCATCTGAAGGTGGTAATGCAGAACGAGGTTGGCCTCCCCCCGCAATACACCCTCCAGGACATCCCATAAATTCAACGAAATGCCACGATTTTTCTCCATTTTTAATGGCTTCTAAAACGGGACGGGCATTTCCCATACCAGAACAAACCGCTACACGAATTTCACCCACACTCGGTATATTCACAGTAGCTTCTTTAATGCCTTCTAATCCGCGCACTGGTTGTAAATTAAATAGAGGCTCTGGTGGTCTTTCACCTGTAATAAAGTAATAACTGGTTCTAACTGCTGCTTCCATAACACCGCCTGTTACGCCGAAAATAGCACCAGCACCGCTGTATTCAGACATTAAGCGATCGTAATTTGCGGGTTGAAGGGAGGTTAAATCGATATTATGACTTTTAATTAATCTTGCGAGTTCTCTTGTTGTTATAACGATATCGACATCACGAAGATTAGGTTTTTCCCATAACACACTTGCACCATTCATTTCAGGGCGAGCAGCTTCTGATTTTTTAGCGGTACACGGCATAATGGCGACGGAGATAATTTTACTCGGATCGATATCTTGCTCTTTGGCGTAATACGTTTTTATCATCGAGCCAAGCATCGTCATTGGTGACTTTGCAGAAGAGAGATTAGGTATTAATTCAGGATAAAACATCTCACAAAATTTAACCCACCCTGGAGAACAAGAAGTAAATTGGGGCAAAACACCATTATTTTGAATTCGTTGCAGTAATTCTGTTGCTTCTTCCATAATGGTTAGATCAGCAGAAAAGTTTGTATCAAAAACTTTATCAAAACCTAACTTTCTCAGCGCCGCAACTTGAAGTAATTCGATATCTTCACCTGGTTGCATACCAAACTCTTCGCCTAATGCGACTCTTGTGGCTGGGGCTGTTTGTACAACAACATGCAAGGTTGGATCTAATAACGCTCTAATCACCTTATCTGTGTCGTCAACTTCTGTTATTGCCCCTGTTGGGCACCAAAGCGTACACTGCCCACAATCGATACAAGGAACACTATCAATTAGCGGTAAATCATAGTTCCCCATTACTGTTTGTACTTTTTCACATACCTCAACGCATTGACCGCATAAAATACACTTTTTGTCATCACGACAAATGGCAACGTTATTAGGATCAATAGGAATACGGCCTCTCACTTGGACAGGAAAAGTACCTTTCGCATTATATTGCTCAGGAACCCAACCTGTTCCACCAGAAATATTGCCATCACATCCTGCAGTAACAGCAGTTACCCCTGCGGCAAGGCTTACCTTTCCAGCAAATGAAAAGAAAGAGCGACGAGATAATAATTTCTCATCACTTTCTTCTTTTGTAGGAAGAATAGATTTCATTTTTTACAATGCTCCTGCTTTAATATATAAATAAAATCACCCTTTAATGGCAATAATATATAAAGAGTTAAAATTTATTTTTGTTAAAAACATTTTTATTATTTTATTAATAAAAAGATCAATACTTAAATTAAGCATTAACCTAAGTGGAATCGATTTATTCTGTGTAAAAACACCCTATCAACAATCATCGTTTCATTTAAGAAAATCAGGAGAGATTTTTTTAATTCAATAAGTGATAGGGTGTTTATGAGAGATATTGTACTGAAGAGAAATCAAAAAAAAATAGCTTACAACCTTATTAATTAAATATATTTTATTTTATTGATACATATCAAAATATAAATACAAGAATAAAAACACACCCATCAAAAAACATAAAAACAACAAAGAAATTAAAATAAAAATCACTTTAAAATCAATAAATTAAAATAAATGTTATTTTTTATAAATTTATTGAGCATTTATCTTAACTAAATAAAAAAAAGATTATTGCATAGTATTCAATAGAAAAATATAATTAAAAAAATATTAAGTTAATAATTTCTAAATAAAGTATTCACTTTTTCTAAATCAATAAAAAAGCTCATTATAATATAATTATTTATTTTGTTATAATTATAATTATTTATGTAAAATAATTATTACATTTTAAATATAAGATAATTTTAAATATTAATAAGTTTCATAAGAAATACAAGTTAATAATATTCGGTAGATTACTAATTAAAAACACAATGAAATGATTAAATATATTTAACCATAAGATGAGATGTGTTGTTTTAAACAAAAATATAATCTCTATTTTATTAAGAATATAAAAATTATAGTAAATAGCCTATATTTATTAATAACACATTAATAACGATATCAAAATAAGTTAGAGAAGCATAAATCACTAATAAAAATGAAATCTCTATAAGATAATAGAAAATTATTTCTCTTTAGGCATATCCGGCTGATAGATAGGAAAAACAGGCAGTGCCGTTAATAAGCGTGAACCATAGTTTTTAGTTAACAGACGTCGGTCATAAATCACGATTTCACCGTGGCAATGATGACTACGAATAAGACGCCCAACTTGCTGAATTAGATTAAACGATGCACTTGGCAAGCTCTGCACTTCAAAAGGATAACGTTTCAGCGATTTAAGCCACTCACCTTCTGTCACAATCACCGGGTCCGTCACTGGCGGAAAAGCAATTTTATGAATATGCACTTGCGTTAGATAATCACCTTTTAAATCGAGCCCTTCGGCAAAAGATTGCAAACCTATTAATACACTATTATCACCTGCATCAATGCGCTTACAATGTGTTTCAACTAATCTATAACGAGGCTGATCCCCTTGTACCAATAAGCATAAACGTAAGTCTTTCACTTCTTCTAAAAAGCCTTCCATTGCCCGTTGGCTACTAAATAGAACCAATTGTCCTCGATGGTTATTCTCTTCCATGCTTTGACGAAAATAACGCGCCATCTCTTTTAAATGTTCGCGCTCATGAATCATTGTCGGTTCATAGCGCATTTTAGGAATAACTAATCTACCCTGATCTTTATGTTCAAAAGGTGAAGATAACGTAATAAAGCGATCATCAAAATGCTCACTCAGCCCCGTTAATTCTTGAATGCGAGAATAGCTATTTAACGAGCGCAAGGTTGCAGAGGTAATAACCACATGCGGGATATTTCTCCATAACAATTGTGTCAGTTGTTCGCTGACACGAATACCCGCACAATGAAAATAGAGATGAGACTGCTTTTTATCGTAACGGCGAGTTAACCATTTGGATACTGGTGCTTTTGAGGTTTGCTCTAATGTAGCTAAACGCCACAATTTTGCCATATTCTCTAAATAACCCACCATTCTACTGGTCGTTAAAATGGCACGATGTAAACGCACAATATCTTCTTTCGCTGTCCGTTCTGTTAAATCAGTTAAAATGGCTTCACCCAGCATTTTTAAACCATCCGTTAGCTTAAATAATGTCTGGCAACTTAACAGGAATTGTTCAGGTAATTCACCTAACGGAAAGAGATATTCATCTTGTTCACTGCGTTCTGGTAATAACGTACGCGTAAAGGTATCAACCTCTTGATAAGCCTCACGTAACTTAGCAATATGAGCATCAAAACGAATAGGATCAGCCAATTTAGGTGGTCTTACAGGGATAAATTGCGCTAAATACTGACTAACATGGCGAGTGATATTATCAAGCTGATTATTAAGGGAAACTAAGGTTATTTCCCCTTCGACTTCAAGTGCATCTCGCGCAACATCAGGAATATGATGCCCTTCATCAAGCACCAAAAGCAGATTTTTAGCATCAGGCAATACGGATTCACTTTCCATTGCCGCCATCACTAAAGCGTGATTAGTAATAATTACATCTACTTCATCAATTTCACGACGTGCAATAAAGAAAGGGCAGCGATGATAATATTGGCAATTACGCCCTAAGCAATTCATTTTATCCGTGCTGATTTTGCGCCATAAACTGTCTGTTAGTGCGCGTTTATGGTGATCACGCAAACCATCCCAACCGAAACTAGTGAAATCATTTTTGAGCTCTCGACAAATTTCTCTTTCTGCACTCGTCGCAACATCAACTTTATCTTCAAGCAAAAACATTAAGTCAATTTGTTCGCCTTCTGTTGCACAAATCGCATCTAAATTACGCGGGCATAGGTAACGCCCACGACCGAAAGCGCCTGTAAACGTAAGATCAGGAATGATTTTTTTTAGTAATGGCAGATCTTTGCTATAAATTTGATCTTGCAGTGCCACATTGGCCGTACTGATAATCAGTGGTTTTTTCTCATCACGACTAATGGCAATACCCGGAATAAGATAAGAGAGTGTTTTTCCTACACCAGTTGGGGCCTCTATCACTAAATGACGTCCCATTTCATCAGAAAAAGTCTTAGCCACTTCAGCGATCATTTCACGCTGTGGCGCACGCGGAATAAACCCTTCAATATGATCTGGTAGGGCTTTATACCACTGACTTATTTGATTTTTAACTGATTGAGAAAGGGACATAACCACTCTGCAACTGATTTTAAGAAAGGCGCCATTGTCTCATAACACTGTATAAAAATCAGTAGTTACCTTCGATTGCTCTCCTTTTTCATCAAAGAATGGATAACACCTCGAAATTATTGAGCTTTGTTATGGATTATTAATTCAACTATTCATAGTATGAGTATTCATTATGTAACATCTAAAATAGTCTTATAAAAATATGATTTATTGTTTTTACTAAACACAACATCAGTTAAGAGACTCCTATAATGACCTCTGCAAAGCGCCCTATTTTTAACTTAGAACTTGATTTACTTCGAACCTTTGTTGCTGTTGTCGATGGTAATACCTTTGCTGCAGCGGCGGAATCTGTTTGTCGTACACAATCTGCGGTAAGCCAACAAATGCAACGGCTAGAATCTCTGATAGGCAAAGAGCTGTTTGCTCGCCAAGGTCGAAATAAAACACTGACAGAAGCCGGTACACAACTACTTAATTATGCTCGCCGTATTTTGCGTCTGAATGATGAAGCGTGTCTTTCATTGATGCATGAAGAAATTGATGGGATCTTAAAAATTGGCTCTCCTGATGATACGGCAAACACGATTTTACCTGATCTCCTCGCGCGTTTTTCTGGAGCCTATCCTCGCTTAATCATGGAAATTATTGTGAAACGTAGTCCGTTCTTAATGTCTATGTTAGAAAATAACGAACTTGATTTAGCCATTTCCACCGAAGAACATGTAGGTTATCCCAAAATTGTATTACGCGTTTCCCCCTCTTTATGGTATTGCGGAAAACACTTCCGATTTGATCTTGATGATCCCCTACCATTAGTTGTATTAGATGAACCCAGCACATACCGCGATATGATGATTAATCACCTTGATCAGCAAGGTATTCGTTGGCGAATCGCTTATGTTGCTACAACACTTTCAGGTGCCAGAGCCGCAGTACGTGCAGGCTTAGGTATTATGGCGCGTTCAATTGAACTATCAGGTGATGATTTGCGTATTTTAGGCGAAAAGGAAGGTTTACCCGCTTTACCAGCCATTAGTTATAACCTGTATCTCAATGCCAATAGCCCAGGGAAAGCCGCACAAATACTGTTTGATTCATTAAAAAATGAACAAAATGAAGTGATTAATCATGCTGATATTACTCTTCAACAAGAATAATAAAAATAAATAAACCATTGCGATATCACATCAGAAAGTTCGCAATAACAAAGACTAGATTTTATCTATGCTGGTCTTTGTTATCTATTTAACTCAAATTTCTCAACCAAAAGACAGGCTAACACTGTACGATATTGAATAAGAATGAAATAATAGCCACCCTTTTTGTAAAATAAAGTTTATCCTATCATCATAACGAGGAGAAAATGTATGCCCATTTCCGTCAGTGAAATAATGGAAATATTGCCTCATCGTTATCCATTCTTATTAATCGATCAGGTTATTTCTAAACCCGCTGAACTTGCCAGTGGCAAATTAACCGCTATTAAAAATGTCACAACCAATGACACTGTTGTTTTTGGCGAATTTTACCCACCGTTATTACTACTTGAAAGCATGGCTCAAGCATCAGGCATTCTTGCACATTACTACCTTTCACCTATGAGTGAAGATCAGCGATGTTATTTTGCCAGTATAAAAAATGCACGCTTTTATGATGTGGTTAAAGCCGGTGATCAGCTACTTATTGAGATCCAATTTTGCCGGCAGCGACGCACTATTGTTAGCTTTTCAGGTACGGTGAAAATTGGGGAAAAGATAGTTTGTACCTCTGAATTTATGTGTGCAAGGCAATAAAAAAGGATTGGTAGCTCAAACCAATCCTTCATATCATCATCTTATTGACATTATACTTAACTTAATTGGCCACTTCTTCATTACGCAATAATTGTGTTATCTCAGAAAGAGTGATCTTTTCAAAATTCAATACTTTTTCAACGAGTTGAGCCGATTGTTTATCCTCTATTACTAAAGAGGCATTATCGTAAAACTTACTGATCACATCTTTATCTGTTATTGGATTTTTCGGATTACCATATTGAATATCTAACCTCTCCGTGATCTTCTCGCCATTTTTTAATGTCACAAAAATTAATCCAGGAAAATAGGTAGGAAATGGAATTTCGCCTTTTTCTGGATAACGATAACTCACTTTTTTCGCTAACCTTTGAATATCTTCACGTTGTAGGTTTTCAGGAAATAATGAAGATAGCGTTAAAGCATTATCTAAAAAGCCCGCTGCAAATAGCCACGGTAAACTAAATTTTGCCCCATAAGCTGTTTTAGGCGCCCATTTTGTTTCAAGTGGCTCGCAAATTAAAGCGGCTGCAACAGGATCAACCACGCACTCAACGCTTTCAATATCATCAGCCGTGATCCCTTTTTTCAGCAAATTACGGCCACAATCAATAGTGGCATGAGCAAAATGACACACTGGGTAAGGCTTAATAGAAACATTTAAAAATTCCCATATTTCACCTAATCCCAATGCGACTTGTTCGGGTTGTGCTTGCTCTCGAATACCATGAGTTTGATAAAGACTATAGCGACCTTCAAATATCGTTTCAGGGCCAGTCATTCCACCTTTTGCTAATGATGCTGCGATAATACCAGATTGCGCAGCCCATCCCGCATGAAAGCATTTAGAAGATGAGCTATTAGCAAGATATTCTGCTACTCCTCCTGCTTGGCTTCCTGTTAATCCTAATGCATTCACAGTTTGTTCAGGCGTTAATTTTAATAGTGAGGCTGCACAAGCTGTTGCACCAAAAATACCAGCAATCGCTGTGGCATGAAAACCACGCTGATGAAATCCACTATGGCTTGCTAAGCCCACTCTTGCTGCTACTTCCCAGCCAATCACCCATGCTGTTAAAATATCTTGTGATGATGCACCAATAGATTCACCCAATGCAAAAGCAATCGGCGTTAATACCGCACTGCCATGTGCAATCGAGTCTGTGTGTGTATCATCAAAATCTAATGCATGTGAAGCAATACCATTTGTCAATGCAGCCACAGTGGTACTTGCCGTTAGCGAACTCCCCCAGATTGGAACATTTCCTTGACTATCAGGTAAAAAAGCTACACCTTGGCGACTTTGAATAGCGCTTTGTTGCACACTTCCAGCAAGGGCGACACCTAATGTATCTAATAAATGAATTTTAGCGCGCTCTACAACTTGAGCAGGTAAATCAGAAAAATGGGTTGTGGTAATAAATTGGGCTAACTGCTGACTCAATGTCATAAACACCTCGGAATAGATAAGAAAAAGCCAGCAATATCACCGGCTTTTAGGATAATAAGAAGGTTAGATACAATTAAGTCACTTAGTCATTTAGCCAGCCAGAGGCTTTGGTTTGTGCAACAACACGATCAACTTGGGCTGGTGCATTACCAACATATGTCGTTGGATCTAAAAGCGCATCAAGCTCTTCTTGAGTAATGTGATCACGAATACGAGTATCACGATTAATCGCTTCCACAAAGGTGATACCTTCTTCTTGCCCAGACATTGATGCTTCATACACAATTTCATGTGCAGTTTGTTTACCCGCTTTATCAGATAATGCAAACATCACACGCTCTGCCAACATGAAGCCCCCTAGGATATCCATATTTTCGCGCATTTTCTCGACATGCACATTCAGTCCGCCTATTACTGTTTTCATATTATCAAAGATTACAGATAGCATCAGACACAGTTCTGGCATGATCTTCCATTCCATTTTCCAGATTGCACCATCACGCTCATGTTGATGTTTCATCATATCCGTTAAAACAGAAAGATTCGCTTTTAGGGTATTACTCACACAGGCCGCATTTTCAACAATGGCAGGATTACGTTTATGTGGCATGGTCGAAGAACCCACTTGCCCCTTACCAAAAGGCTCAGATAATTCATCAATTTCGTTATGTGCTAACAGTAAGATTTCATTAGCAATTTTACCTAAAGTTCCGCTAATTAAGCCTATTAGCATGCCATATTCACTGAATCTATCACGCGCAGGTTGCCATGAAATTTCAGGTACAGCTAAACCTAAGCGTTTTAATACACGAGCTTCTAATTCATCTGCCTTATCGCTTAAAGAGGCTTTTGTACCGACCGCTCCGACAACACTGCCAACAAATAAACGAGGTTCTATCTCTTTAAGACGTTGATAATGACGCGCTAATTCAGTTAACCAAATCGCTGTTTTATGTCCAAACGTAATTGGCAGAGCTTGTAATGCTAATGTACGCCCAACCATTGGTGTGTTGCGATGTTGTTCGCTTAATGAAAGCAGAGCACGACCTAATACTTTGATATCACGCAAGAAAGTATGATGAGCATCTTTTAGTTGCAGTACAAGGCCAGTATCAATTACATCTTGTGTTGTTGGACCAAAGTGAACATATTCTCCATAATGTTCTGGACAAGCATGCTCTAAACCACGAATTGTTGGCACTAATGGATGGCGAGTAAGACGCACTTGTTCTAATACATAATCCATATCAAGTTTTTCAAGCTTCGCAGTCTCTGCAATAACTTTTGCAGCGTCTTTTGGAATCAAACCTAATTCAGCTTGCTCAATCGCTAATGCAGCTTCGTAATCAAGCCAATTTTGCATTCTAGTTTTATCAGAAAAAATAGTTCTCATTTCTTCTGTTGACCATAAATTCTTTAATAAAACAGAATCAAAAACACTGGTTCCCATAATTATTTCCCCTGTTAAAAGAATAATAAAAAAATCGTTTTTTAAATAAAACGACTTGTTAGATTGTTATTTTATTTATGCAATATAATCTCAATAAAAACACTTTGATAATTTTAATCTAATTTAAAGCTTTTCTAATCAATTAAAAAATAACATCAATTCAAATGGTTACAAATAACTCTTTATTTATTAGTTATAACTTTTGAATCTTAAATGTTATTTAAGATTTAATTAGAATAATTAATGCTAAAAAATTAGAGGAAGATCATCATTTTTAAAAAATAGCTATTTTAAAAACAAATAAGTTTGTTATAAATAATAGAAACAAAATAAGCGCAAACAGTAATTAACCCTTTTATTTAATTACCAGGGAACTCTATTTCTATATTTGGAGATATTAATAATGAAACAAAATAAACAAACAAAACTAATACACAGTGGACGCCAAGCAATCAAAACTTCTGGCCCTATTAATCCACCAGTCATGAGAGCCAGTACCATTGTTTTTGATTCGATTAAAAGCTGGCGCGAAGTGCGTGATCGCCGAGCAACAGAGCGTGTTTTAAGCTATGGCGCACGTGGTACCGAAACTGCATTCGCCCTTGAAGCTTTAGTAACCGAATTAGAAGGTGGCTATCGCGCTCAGTTGTTCCCTACTGGATTGGCAGCTATCGCCGTCACTATTATGGGATATGCGCGTAGTGGTGGGCATGTTTTATTTGCTGATTCTGTTTATGAACCTGTGCGTAAAATTGCATCGGCTTTTCTTGAGCCCAATAACATTGCTTATAGCTTCTTTAAAACAGATGGTTCAGATTTTGAGCAAAAAATTCAACAAAATACACAGCTTATTTTTGTCGAATCACCCGGCTCATTACTTTATGAAATGCTCGATTTACCTGAAATTTGCAGAATTGCTCATGAACGGGATATTCCTGTCGGTGTTGATAATACATGGGGCTCTGCGTGGCTTTATAACCCACTGGAATTAGGCGCTGATGTCTCTGTTATTGCTGCAACTAAATATTTATGCGGTCACTCTGATGTGATGATGGGCATTATGGTTGCGAATGAAAAAGCATGGAAAAAAATTGGTGCATTACCTGAAGCATTAGGTCAAGCCAGTAGCCCTGATGATGCAGCACTGGTACTTCGCGGAATGAGAACATTAGGTCAACGTATTGCTGCTCATGGCAAATCAGCTTTGGCTATCGCACAGT
Organism: Proteus penneri; assembly: GCF_022369495.1. Classification (NCBI taxonomy): domain Bacteria; kingdom Pseudomonadati; phylum Pseudomonadota; class Gammaproteobacteria; order Enterobacterales; family Morganellaceae; genus Proteus; species Proteus penneri. Next base: position 758,588 of record NZ_CP059690.1, on the reverse strand, counting down.
GGTTAGAGACACGTCCTGAAGTTGAAAAAGTATGGTTCCCTGAATTACCTAATCACCCTCGTCATGATTTATGGAAACGTGACTGCAAAGGCAGTAATGGCCTATTAACCATTGAGTTTAAACAAGAATTTACCGCAAAACAATCAGAGAAATTTATTGATGCGCTTGAACTATTTGGTATTGGTGCATCTTGGGGTGGATTTGAAAGTCTTGCATTACCCGCCAATGTCGTTGGCGCAAGAACAGCATCTAATTGGCGTGAAGGTCATGGCCCTTTTGTACGTTTACACATCGGCCTTGAAGCAACTGACGACCTCATTGCAGATATTACACAAGCTTTTTCAGCATTAAACCAATAACAAAAAGTATTGCATCATTACCGGGGAATTCACTATGACAGGTTTAATTATTGCCGCGCTGGTAACAGTGCTGGTGGTTTATTTACTGGCGCGGGGTTATAAACCTCAACCAGTATTATTACTCGGCGGGTTATTACTCTTGCTCTTAACAGCATCTCTAGATCTTAATCCGTTATTACCAGAAAATAAATCCACTCAATTTAAATATTTTGATGTTTTCCAAATCTTTACGAATATTATGAGTTCTCGCCTAGCGGGTCTTGGTTTAACATTAATGGCAATTGCCGGTTTCTCTCGTTATATGGAACACGTTGGCGCAAGCCGTGCTTTATTCGCTATTTTTGAAAAGCCATTAAAAGCGATAAAATCACCTTACTTATTATTAGTGATTTCATTTCTCGTTACTCAAATCTTGGTGATCTTTATCCCTAGCCATGCAGGTTTAGGTATGCTGTTAATGGTCACTATGTATCCGATATTAATTCGTTCTGGTATTAGTCCACTTTCCGCTTTAGCCGTAATTGGATGTTGCCAGTTTATCGACCATGGTCCCGGTTCTGGTAATGTGATTATGGCAGCAAAAACAGCGGATATTGAACCTGCCGTCTATTTTGTTCAGCACCAATTACCCGTTACTATTCCTATTATTATTGCGGTTGCGATTACTCATTTCTTTATTCAACGCTGGTGGGATAAACGTGAAGGATTTGTTTTCGACCCAACAACCATTGATGTCGTAAAAGAAGAAGGTAATAAAGTCCCGTTATCTTATGCCTTATTACCCGTGATCCCTTTAATTCTGATTATCGGCTTCAGTCCTTTGCTACACCCTTATATTAAATTAGAAGTCACCACAGCGATGATTATTAGTACTGTGATTGCACTTCTTTTTGAATATGTTCGCTTACGCGATGCAAAAGCGGTAATGAATAGCTTTATGCTGTTTTTTGAAGGAATGGGTAAGCAATTTGTATTAGTGGTCTCGTTAATTGTATCAGGTGAATTCTTTGCGAATGGTTTACTAAAAAGTGGTGCCGTCGACACACTCATTAGCTCTGCTCAAGATGCAGGTTTTGGTATTGCCGCCATGATCATTGTCATGAGTGCCATTCTTGCATTAGCCGCCTTTTTAATGGGATCAGGTAATGCGGCATTCTTCTCATTCGCCGCCTTAACACCGAAAATTGCTGCATTCTTAAAAGTAGATGTGGTCACTTTAATTTTACCAATGCAAATAATGACAAGTTTTGGTCGTACTGTTTCACCCATTACTGCCGCTATTGTCGCCATTGCAGGTATTGCGAATGTCTCACCTTTCCAAATAGTTAAACGTACTGCTATTCCTATGGCTGTCGCAGCCATTGTGAACTTAGCAATGACATTCTGGTTTTTATATTCTTAATTAAGTTGCGTTACCCCTTGCCCTTAAGCTCATTTACTCCTGAGTTTAAGGGGTTTTTTCTTATCATTGACTGTAACCTTTGATTGAAATAATTAACGCCAACACCAACTTTACTCAGGCTATTTATAAAAAATAAATAGCCTGTTTATTTAACTATTTATCTCTTTTTTAGCCACTATCATTTGTCGATTAAACTGACTTAGCACTTGTTTCAACTTCATATCTCGATATACTTTTGCGCAACATTCATCTGCAAATGAACATTATGAAAAAAATAATTATTGTTATTATCGCGCTACTTGCCTTTGGTTCTATCGGTGGTGTTTTCCTTGCGGGCTTAAATATCTATACACGCTCCACAACACCAATAGAAACAGAGCAAACTCAACCTGAAACATCACCTACACAGCAATTTCCAGCTATCCCAGACAGCTCACCTTCTGCTAAATAAATGAGGTCGCACCGTGGAATACGATTACTTTGTTACACCCCAATGGCTATTTGAACATCAACATAATGCTGATGTTGTGATCCTTGATGTCAGCGCACCAATGCCCACTCAACAGATTGACTATCAAGCACTTTACCTTGAACGTCATATTCCACATGCTCATTTTTTTGATCTCGATGAAATCGCAGATAAAACGACAACATTGCCACATATGTTGCCATCTGATGCACTCTTTTCAGAAACGCTGACGCAATTAGGTATCTCTAATACCACAACGGTTATTCTTTACGATCAAGGCAACTTATTTTCCGCACCTAGAGGTTGGTGGACATTAACAACGCTAGGTTGTTGTAATGTGTGTATTCTTGCTGGTGGCTTACAGGCATGGGTTGAAGCTGGATTTGCAACAGAACAAGGTGAAGCAATTAAAGTGCCGGCACTGTCTCCTTTTATTGTTGAACGTCATGCACAACGTTATGCCAATAAACAGCAACTTCTTGATAATTTAGAGACCAAACAAAAACAGGTAGTTGATGCACGTTCTGCTGATCGTTTTTATGGTAGAGCACCTGAACCCCGTCCTGGTTTGCGTAGTGGACATATCCCGGGTAGTAAAAATGTGCCTTGGAATGAACTCGTTGTTAATGGGCAATTGAAAAGCAATGCTGAGCTAAAGCAAATTTTTGAACAATCTGGTATTGATTTATCACAACCTATTATTGTGACTTGTGGTTCAGGTATGACCGCGGCAATTTTATTTTTAGCGTTAACCGTATTAGGTTGCCAATCTATCGCACTTTATGACGGTTCTTGGGCACAATGGGGTGCTGAAAGTGCCCTTCCTTGTGAATGCTAACTTGATCTATTTTGCCTGAAAAAGTAAACCCGCATTACGCGGGTTTGTTGTCAATCTCTATTTGGTATGAAGATATTAACTTGCAAATATCTTTGCAAGATAGAGCACCACAATGGCACCAATCACAGCAACGACAAAACTACCAAAGTTAAAGCCATCCACTTTGCCTTTGCCAAAGAAGCTACTAATTGCGCCACCAACAACCGCCCCCACAATACCTAAAATACAAGTCCATATCAGACCAATATCATAAGAGCCAGGCATTAAGAATTTCGCCAGAATACCCGCAATCAAACCAAAAATAATCCAAGAAAGAATTCCCATATTTCCCCCTAAAATAGTCATGATATAGACAACATACCTAAAAATGTCACCTATTGAGTGTAAGTCGAAATAGTTATTTTTTCCAATTGTTAGAGATAAGTAACATCATATTTAAGATAAATAGAGAGATTATTGCTTAACGAACAAAAAAATAGCGCTGATTAATGAGCGCTATTATTATCGAATAAGATTATTTTTAAACTACAGCGCCTCTATGGCGAGCGCAATTTCTGGCGACGTTTTTAATGTTCTAATTTGCCGAAATAACTCATCGGCCTCGGGATACTCTTTGCGTAAATAGCTAAACCACTGTTTAATCCGTGATGCATGATAAATTGTTGTATCGCCACGCTTTTCTAAACGAACATAGCGCTTTAATAATTCAATCACCTCTTGCCAAGGCATTCTTGCTTCAATCCCCTTTACAACACGGCTTAAATTAGGCGTGTTCATGGCGCCACGACCAATCATTATCGCATCACAACCCGTTGTCGCTAAACAGGCGAGTGCGTCTTCACGGTTCCAAATTTCACCATTGGCAATCACAGGTATTGAGAGTCTTTGACGAATATCACCAATGGCTTGCCAATTAATTTTTTCAGCATTATAGCCATCTTCTTTTGTCCTGCCATGTATCGTTATTTCCGTAGCACCACCTTGTGCTACGGCATCAGCAATTTCATGACTATACGCAGAAGAATCCCAACCAAGTCTTACTTTAACAGAGACAGGTAACGCTGAAGGCACTGCGTCACGCATTGCTTTTGTTGCTTGATAAATCGTTTCTGGCTGTTTTAGAAGAGAAGCACCACCACCACTACCATTGACTGTTTTTGAAGGGCAACCACAGTTTAAATCAACCCCCCAAGAGCCTAATGATACCGCCCTAAAGGCATTTTCAGCCAACCATTGTGGATGTTGCCCTAATAATTGCACCCGCACCAGTGTTCCACTTTTAGTGCGACTTTCTGTATGTAGTTCAGGACATAAGCGATAAAAAGCTTTTGATGGTAATAATGAATCAACAACACGCACAAACTCTGTAATACAGAGATCGTAATCGTTAATCGAAGTGAGTAACTCTCTCACAAGGGGGTCTAAAACCCCCTCCATTGGCGCTAATAGAACTCGCACTTTTTAACCTCAAAACTCTTTTCTAGCTTTTGACCAAGGGCTTTGATTATTACTACCTTCATCACTTTTACGTGAACGACGAGACCCTAATTTACCAGTACGAGAGCCATCTTTATTACGGTAGTTTTCTTTGCTTTTATAACGACCACCGTCTTTACTGCCTTCGCTATCATTCTCTTTACGAGCATTATTACGATTATCTTTGCCACGAATATCTGCACGCCCATGACCACCGCCACTTCTACGTGGTGCATTATTTTTTGGCTTCTTATGCAATGGAGCAGCTTTAATTGAAGGATCAGGATCGTAACCTTCTAAGGCTAAACGAGGAATTTCACGTTTTAATAGACGCTCGATATCAGCTAATAATCCATGTTCATCAACACAAACCAATGAAATAGCTTTACCTGTTGCAGCAGCACGACCTGTTCTACCAATACGGTGAACATAATCTTCTGCAACTTGCGGTAATTCAAAATTGACGACATAAGGCAGTTGGTCAATATCAAGGCCACGAGCGGCAATATCAGTTGCCACCAGCGCTTTTAATTTACCGTCTTTAAAGTCAGCTAAAGCACGAGTTCTCGCACCTTGGCTTTTATTGCCATGAATAGCCGCTGATTTGATACCATCAGCATTTAAATGTTCAGCAAGCTTATTAGCACCGTGCTTTGTACGTGTAAAAATAAGCACTTGTGGCCAGTTTTCTAATCCAATTAAATGTGATAACAACTCTGTTTTACGTTTTTTATCCACTAAATGGACATATTGATCAACAGATTCAGCTGCTGAATTTTTTGGTGCAACGGAAATACTCACAGGATTATTTAACAACGAGTTGGCAAGTCCTGTGATCTCTTTAGAAAATGTCGCAGAGAACAATAAATTTTGACGTTTTTTCGGTAATTTATTGATCACACGGCGAATATCATGAATAAAGCCCATATCTAACATACGATCAGCTTCATCAAGCACTAAGACTTCAACACGAGAAAGATCAACTGCATTTTGATGTTCAAGGTCGAGTAAACGCCCAGGCGTTGCGATCAATACATCAACGCCACCACGCAATTTCATCATTTGTGGGTTAATACTCACACCACCAAAAACCACAAGTGAACGAATAGGAATATAACGGCTATACGCTTTTACGTTTTCAGCAATTTGAGCGGCAAGCTCACGTGTTGGTGTCAAAATCAGCGCTTTAACGGGTTGGCGACCTTTAGTTTTTGTAGCTGATTGAGATAACTTTTCCAATATTGGTAATGTAAAAGCTGCTGTTTTACCTGTGCCTGTTTGTGCACTGGCTAATACGTCTTTACCTGCCAAAATCGGCTCAATCGCCTGTTGTTGAATAGGGGTTGGGGTTTTATACCCTTGTTCATCAATAGCGCGGAGAAGCGCCTCACTTAAACCAAGCGATGTAAAATCGGTCAAAACAGTAGTCTCCTACAACCAAAACGTATAACACGGTGATTGAAATTAAAAATGACGGGCTTTCATACTGTCAATCTATAAATATTATTACTCTATAGGTACTATCATTTCTAGGTATAGACAGTGATAAAAGAGAATGAACCTTGCTAGGTTAACCTAATAACCCCTATTTTAACAGTTTTTGCTATATTCAGAATACAAAAATAATTTTCAATAATAGATAGTATTTTTTATTACAAATCACTTTTATTCGATTATTTATTACAAATTTTCCCTATTGTTCAATATCATCTAATATAATACGCCTTGTTATCGCTGTTTTTAATATCATTGGTTTTGTTACATTTTACTTAAGTAAGGTATCTTCGATTATGTCAGAAACCCATCAGAAGACGACACGTGGTGAACTAGCAAAACGACAATTATTGGAAGCGGCATGTGAGATCTTTGGTAAAAATGGCCCCGATGCAGCCACCACACGCCAAATTGCACAAGCTGCTCAACAAAATATTGCCGCTATCGCTTATTATTTTGGTTCTAAAGAAGGGTTATATCTCGCCGTTGCACAACATATTGCTGATCTTATTCGCCTTGATTTTGAACCGACAGTGGTCATTCTTGACGAATTTCTTGAACGACCTAACCCAACAGAACATTTGCCATTACTGCAAACGCTTATCACAGATAGTTTTCTACAATATGCTCGTCTTGTGCTTGATAAAGAAAATATTCATCTTAGTCGTATCATGGCAAGAGAACAGCTTGTTCCCACAGAAGCATACTCTTTGATCCACCAACAAGCATTATCGCCGCTTTTAACGCGTGTAAACAAACTATTAGCTCTCTATATTGGTTTAGATGCTACACTACCCACAACGATGTTACATACTCACGCTATTTTAGGCGAAGTGCTATCATTTCGTTTAGTAAGAGAAACCATTCTTAGACAAACAGGATGGGATAGAATAGGTAAAAATGAATATCAAATTATCTCGAATACCTTAAAAACTCATATTACTTTATTACTCAACGGATTAAGAGAGATTTACACTAACCCACATCACGCATAAATAGAGTTATTATGAAAACTAAAAAAGTCAGTTTGTTTATTATCTTAATGATTATTATCGGTATTATTGCAGGTATCTATTATTATGAAGAAAACAAAGAGTCTGAATTAGTACTCTATGGCAATGTCGATATACGTACAGTCAATCTTAGTTTTCGTGTTGCTGGAAGATTAGACACATTACTCGTTGATGAAGGTGTCCCTGTCAAACAAGGGCAATTGTTAGGAAAACTTGATGATGCCCCCTATCGTAATGCACTAAATAAAGCTTATGGTGAGCGTGATAGTGCTATTGCTGCATTAGCGTTAATGGAAGCCGGTTATCGCAGTGAAGAAATTGCACAAGCCCAATCTGATGTGTCATTAAAACAAGCAGCTTGGCAATATGCCAACAACTTTTATAAACGCCAGCAAGATTTGGCTAACCGAAAAGTCATTTCAGCCAATGAGTTAGATAGCGCAAGAAATAATCGCAATCAAGCAGCCGCAGCCTTAAAAGCAGCCCAAGATAAATTAAATCAATATCAAAATGGTTATCGAAAAGAAGATATTGATGCGGCGAAAGGACAAGTTATGCAAGCTAAAGCCGCCGTCGCACAAGCAGAATTAAATCTCCAAGACACGCAATTAATCTCTCCATCACAAGGTACTGTGTTAACTCGAGCTGTGGAGCCAGGCACAATATTATCTGCTGGAAGCCCTGTATTTACGGTGTCATTAACTAACCCTGTTTGGGTCAGAGCTTATATCAGTGAAACACATTTAAACGAAGCTATTCCCAATCGAGAAGTTTATCTCTACACCGATGGACGTAAGGATAAGCCATACCATGGTACGATTGGATTTGTTTCCCCAACAGCCGAATTTACGCCAAAAAGTGTGGAAACACCTGAATTAAGAACGGATTTAGTTTATCGCCTCAGAGTGGTTGTAACAGATGCCGATGACGAATTGCGCCAAGGTATGCCTGTCACCTTAAAATTTGCCTCCTCTCATTAAATGTGAGGGAAAAATGGAACACACTGATTACACTATCGAACTTCAAGGTGTTGAGAAACGCTTTATAGGGATGGAAAACCCTGCAGTTTCGTCATTAACAGCCACCATCACAGGTGGCTCTGTGACGGGATTAGTTGGCCCCGATGGTGCAGGTAAAACAACCTTAATTCGGATGCTTGCTGGGCTATTAAAACCAGATGCCGGTGATATTCGTATTTTAGGCATGGATCCGCAAAAACAGAGTGTCGATGTCAGAGCTATTCTTGGCTATATGCCACAAAAATTTGGGCTCTATGAAGATTTAACAGTATTAGAAAACCTTAATCTTTATGCTGATTTAAAAAATGTCATCGGTGAAGAGCGTAAAAAAGTTTACCAACAGTTGCTCTCTTTTACCGATCTCACTCGCTTTACCTCTCGCCTTGCAGGCAATCTTTCAGGCGGAATGAAACAGAAATTGGGGCTTGCTTGTACTTTATTAGGTAGTCCTAAAGTTTTACTGCTTGATGAGCCCGGTGTTGGGGTCGATCCCATTGCACGCCGTGAACTTTGGCAAATGGTGCATGCTTTGGCCAGCGATGGCATGTTGATACTATGGAGCACCTCTTATCTTGATGAAGCAGAGCAATGTAAAAACATTCTTTTGCTTAACAAAGGAGAGTTACTTTATAGTGGTATTCCACAAGACTTAACAGCAAAAATGGCAGGTCGTTCTTTTCTGCTTGATGTTGAAGGCCATCAGCGAAGAAAAGTATTACAACAAGCTATTATTCAACCTCAAGTAACTGATGGTGTTATTCAAGGACAATCTGTTCGTTTGATCCTGAAAAAACAGAGTAATCAATCTGAATTACTGAACGCTTTGGGTAAACCTGATGCGAAGCTTATTCCTGCTACTCCTCGCTTTGAAGATGCTTTTATCGATTTATTAGGAGGTGGACCTTCTCATAAATCTGAATTAGCTGAAATTATGCCTCAGATCCCTCCTTCACCTAATGAGACTGTGATTGAAGCGCAACAGTTAACCAAAATGTTTGGGCAATTTGCAGCAACCGATCATGTCGATTTTCAAGTTAAACGTGGTGAAATTTTCGGTTTATTGGGCCCTAACGGTGCAGGTAAATCGACAACCTTTAAAATGATGTGTGGTTTATTAGTCCCTACCAGCGGTAAAGCCCTTGTGCTAGGTATGGACTTAAAAGAAAGCTCAGGTAAAGCGCGTCAACATTTAGGTTATATGGCACAAAAATTCTCACTTTATGGCAACCTTAAAGTGGGACAAAACTTGAAATTCTTCTCTGGTGTTTATGGCTTACATGGCAAACAGCAACGCGATAAAATCAACGATATGATAACTGCTTTTGGTTTACAGCCAATGGTAAATCAAATCACTGAAACCTTACCTTTAGGTTATAAACAGCGCCTTGCCCTTGCGTGCTCATTAATGCATGAGCCTGATATTCTCTTTTTAGATGAACCAACATCAGGCGTTGATCCATTAACACGAAGAGAATTTTGGCTACATATTAATGGCATGGTTGATAAAGGAGTGACCGTGATGGTTACCACTCACTTTATGGACGAAGCCGAGTATTGTGATCGTATTGGTTTGGTTTATCGCGGAAAAATCATTGCGGCTGGTGAGCCAGATTCTCTCAAAAAAATGGTTGCCAGTGATGATAATCCAACTCCTTCAATGGAGGATGCCTTTATTGGTTTAGTGCTGGATTACGATAAAAAACTTGAAAGTGAAAATGATAAAGGGAGCGAAAAACATGCATAATTCAGCTCAATCATCTCATGCTCGCTTTTCTTGGCGACGTTTATACGCACTGTGTTTAAAAGAAACAAAGCAAATCACCCGTGATCCCAGTAGTGCCCTAATTGCTATTGTTATCCCGCTCACTTTGCTATTTATTTTTGGATATGGCATTAATTTAGACTCAAGCAAATTAAATATTGGTATTTTAACTAATCAACAAAGCCAACCCGCACAAGAGCTTGTTTACACCTTCACAAACTCACCGTATATCAATGCAACTATTAGTGATAATCGACAATTATTAATCGATAAAATGCAAGCGGGGCAAATTCGTGGCATTGTGGTTATTCCTGTTAATTTTGCTGAATTACTTGCCCGTCAAGATACTACAGCCCCTATTCAAGTGATCACCGATGGCAGTGAGCCCAATACTGCAAACTTTGTTCAGGCTTATACCAAAGGCGTTTGGCAAATTTGGTTGCAGCAACAAGCCATTAGTAAGGGTATTGATACTACACCATTAATTGAAATAGAGCCTCGCTATTGGTTTAATCCTGCGGCGATAAGTCAGCACTATATTATTCCAGGAGCGGTTACTATTATTATTACCGTTGTCGGCGCAATTCTCACTTCGTTAGTAATAGCTCGTGAATGGGAACGTGGTACTATGGAAGCGCTACTTTCCACCCAAATCACTCGCACAGAACTCTTACTTTCAAAACTTATTCCTTACCAAGTGTTAGGCAGTTTTGTCATGATCTTGTGTATGGTAGTCACCGTATTTGTGCTTGGCGTACCTTATCGAGGATCGTTGTGGATTTTAGGTGGGATCACCTCGCTCTTTTTAGCTACCGCTTTAGGCATGGGATTGCTTATTTCCACGCTAACGCGTAATCAATTTAATGCGGCAATGATTTCGTTAAACGCTGCATTTTTGCCCGCAATTATGTTATCAGGCTTTGTGTTTGAAATTGATAGTATGCCCATCTTTATTCAAGTGGTGACCTATTTTATTCCTGCGCGTTATTTTGTGAGTAGTTTACAAACGCTATTTTTAGCTGGCGATATTCCATTGATATTGATGCTAGATATGTGGCTATTAATTGTATCGGCGATATTTTTTATTGGATTAACGGCGTTAGCAACACGTCGTCGATTAGATTAAAGGGAGAACTTTATGTTTTATCGACTTCTCACCTTGATAATGAAAGAGCTACAGTCATTATTACAAGAGCCTCAAACGCGTATTATTTTAATAGTACCCGTGATCTTTCAGATGATCTTATTCCCTTTTGCAGCGACGTTAGATGTTACCAATGCCTCTATTGCAATTTTTGATGAGGATAATGGAAAACAATCTATTGAGTTAACCCAACGTATCGCCAAAGCAAGTGCATTTTCTCAAACTCTTTTGCTTAAAAACGAACATGAAATAAAAGAAACGATTGATAATCGCAAAGCGCTTTTATTAGTTCGTTTTCCACAGAATTTTAGTGCTGATTTAGAAAGCCGTGCTCCTACCAAATTGCAATTAATCCTAGATGGTCGAAATTCAAATAGTGCGCAAATCGCTGCTAATTATGTACAGCAAATCGTTCAAAACTATCAAGCTGAATTAGCAGGTAATACACCTTCTTTGCTGAATAAAACAGAACTTGTTGTTCGCAATTGGTATAACCCTAATTTAAACTACAAATGGTTTATTGTACCTTCGTTAGTAGCGTTGATTATTACCATTGGCGTGATGATAGTCACTTCACTTTCCGTTGCTAGAGAACGTGAACAAGGCACTTTAGATCAACTATTAGTTTCACCTCTATCAACATGGCAAATTTTTATCGGTAAGGCGATTCCTGCAATGGTTGTCGCTGCCGTTCAAGGTACCATCGTATTAATTATTGGGATATTTGGTTATCAAATTCCGTTTTCTGGCTCACTGGTTCTATTTTACTTTACCATGCTGATTTATGGCTTATCGCTGGTAGGGTTTGGTTTGTTAATATCGGCCTTAAGTTCGACACAACAACAGGCTTTTATTGGTGTATTTGTGTTTATGATGCCTGCGGTTTTATTATCCGGTTATATTTCTCCCGTAGAAAACATGCCCGTTTGGCTACAACATGCCACATGGATAAACCCTATTCGTCATTTCACCGATATCACAAAACAGATTTACCTTAAAAATGCAGATATCACCGTAATATGGCACAGCTTATGGCCTTTATTAGTGATTGCAGTAGGAACGGGTAGCATTGCTTATTATCTTTTCCGAAGAAAGATTGCTTAAAACAATAACAATTAAATTATTCAATACAAAAAAATCCCACAACTTATAAAGTTATGGGATTTATTTTTTATACTGTTGTTAAACAGCGTCTATCAACGTCATATCGTTAAAATTAACGACGGTCGCCTAAAATACGCAGTAACATTAAGAACAAGTTGATGAAATCTAAATAAAGCGTTAATGCACCCATGATTGAGTAACGGCGCATATTTTCTTTATCTTCTTGGTTAATCTCATTACCCATATCTTTTAGTTTTTGTGTGTCATAAGCAGTTAAACCTGCGAAAATTAACACACCAGCGTAAGAGATAACCATGCTCATCATTGAGCTTTGCATAAAGATATTCACGATAGAAGCAATAATGATACCGATAAGCCCCATAAACAGGAAGCTACCCATACCCGTTAAGCTACGTTTAGTGGTGTAACCGTAAATACTTAATGCACCAAACATTGCCGCACAAATAAAGAAGGTGCTCGCAATCGAAGATGCGGTATAAACCAGTAATACGCTTGAGATAGTGACACCGGTTAGCACGGAATAGAGCATAAATAATGAGGTTGCCATTGCACCACTCATTTTATGAACCATACCTGATAACACGAAAACTAATCCTAATTGAGCAATGATCAAACCAAAAAAGACGATCTTGCTTGAGAAAATCATTGATAATAATGCTTCGCTTGATGCAACGTATAATGCAACAAACGCAGTTAATAACAGGCCGACAGTCATCCAACCATAAACCTGAGCCATAAAGGTTTGTAGGCCAGAACCTGTGCGCTGTACGATTGAATCATTTGAACGTGAAAATCGATCCATGATGATTACCCTTTAATCATAGTGATAACGTTAGGTTTAACGATAACGTTTATTTCAGTAAAGAGTCCATTATGGACTCATTAGGATTTAATTTTATCACACTGACTTTACATTTCCATAAAATAAACTGTATGAAATGTCATCATAAAATAAATTGAAGTAAAGTTATGTAGCGTTTAATTCAGCGTAGTGGTTTATTCCCAACGCTCGGCTGAATCATAATCACTTTGGCGTGCTTCAACCCATCTATCATTATTTTCAGAGAGCCCTTCTTTTTTCCAAAAAGGCGCACGTGTTTTTAAAAAATCCATAATAAATTCAGCAGATTCAAACGCGCTATTACGATGGGAACTAGTGACACCCACAAACACTATTTCTTCACCGATATTCAATGTACCCACTCGGTGAATAACACTAACTCGTTGTAAAGGCCAACGACCTCGCGCTTCATTAACAATGTCATTAAGCGCCTTTTCAGTCATACCTGGGTAATGTTCAAGCGTGAGCGTACTGACTTCATCCCCTAAATTGTGATTACGCACTTTCCCTGTAAAGGTCACAACAGCGCCATCACTGTCGCACTCAGAGAGCCATTGGTATTCATCACCAACACTAAAGTTTTCGGTTTGTACTGAAATACGAGTTGATGCGCTCATCTTATCCTCCTGTAACAGGTGGGAAAAAGGCGATTTCATCACCATCATTAATAACGTGAGAACCTTGAACAAAAGATTGATTTACCGCTGAGAGTAACTTGCCATCTTCTAACGCAAGTGACCATCGTTCACCTTTGTTGATTAATACTTTACGTAAATCGTCTACTGTGTGGTATTCACAATCTAATTCGAGAGAATCAACACCCACTAACTCACGGACTTGCGCAAAAAAGAGAACTTTAATCATGCTTCCACCTTAAAGTGGCCTGATTTACCACCTGTTTTTTCTAATAAACGTACAGGCCCTATCACCATATCTTTTTGAACGGCTTTACACATATCATAAATCGTTAACGCCGCTACCGATGCCGCAGTCAATGCTTCCATCTCAACCCCTGTTTTACCGGTTAAACGACAAACAGATTCAATGCGTACACGATTAGATTCAGTGAGTGCTTCTAAACGCACTTCGACTTTAGTTAATAACAGCGGGTGACATAATGGGATTAATTCCCATGTTCTTTTTGCTGCTTGAATACCTGCAATTCTTGCGGTCGCAAATACATCACCTTTATGGTGTTTACCTTCGGTGATCATGCTTAATGTTTCTGCTGACATTTCAACAAAAGCTTCAGCACGCGCTTCTCGCACTGTTTCAGCTTTAGCGCTAACATCCACCATGTGAGCTTCACCGGCAGCATTAATATGAGTTAGTTGAGACATGCACAACTCCTGAAATTAACGAAATAACAGAGCGAAAAACTATCCACCAATAACAGATAAATTCGGTGTCATACCGCTATCGCCTTGATGAAGAAAATGAGTTTCTCGTTTATGAAGAAGCCCGCCCTGAATACGCTGTTGTAATGCTTGTTGTTGACTATCATCAGCAAGTAAGTCGCGTAAAGGAATGCCATTTTCACCAAATAGACAAAGATGGAGATTACCAATAGCCGAAACACGTAAACGGTTACAGGTTAGGCAAAAGTCTTTCTCATAAGGCATGATCAGACCAATTTCACCTTGATAATCAGGATGGGTAAATACTTGAGCAGGCCCGTCACTACGGGCGCGAGGAATTTGTAACCAACCTTCATTGAGTAAGCGCTGACGAATAACTTCACCAGACAAATGAAAGCGGTTGAAAATATCACTCCCGTCACCGGTTTCCATTAATTCAATAAAGCGCAGCTGAATAGGTCTGTCTTTGATCCAATTAAGAAAATCAGGGAGGTTTTTATCATTCACATTGCGCATCAACACAACGTTAACTTTGACTTTTTCGAACCCCGCAGTAAATGCTGCATCAATACCTTCCATTACTTGATTAAATTTATCTTGCCCAGTAATAGCATGGAATTGACGAGGATCGAGGCTATCAACACTCACATTAATTGCACTTAAACCCGCGTCACGCCATTGTGCAACATCTCGTGACAAACGATAACCATTTGTTGTTACTGCAATTTTTTTAATTGCAGCATTATCTTTGATTGTCGCGATAATATCAGTAAAATCGCGGCGCATTGTCGGTTCACCACCGGTTAAGCGGATTTTTTCTGTTCCTAATGCAGCAAAAGATTGCGTGAGTCTACTGATTTCATCTAATGAAAGAAATGATTTGTGTCCATTAGGCTTATAACCATTAGGCAGGCAATAAGTACAACGGAAATTGCACACGTCTGTAATTGAAAGACGTAGATAGAAAAACTTGCGGGAAAACGCATCAACGAGTTGTTGCATAATAACACCTTTCCAAATCGGGAGATGCAGACATTTCTACCTTGCACCCTGGTGACTTGCTTCGTCACGGCCAGAACATCATATCTTGTCAATACACGACTTAGACGTAAAGGCTAGGAGTTTATCTTTACCTGTTTTTCACAGGTTTCTAATACCTATATATTTATTGTGGATTCTACCTGCTAATTATGCAAAAAGCGAATAATGTTTTCGCTATATAATTTATAATACAACGACTTACAACACTTTAGTCACGCTAATAACATAAATAAAAACACTTTCATTGGTTAAATATTAGGCTATCAAAAGTGAAATAAAACTAGGAATGTGATGAAATCACGTCGTGATCATAGGCTTAAAATTTAATTGTGATAAATTAGCGGCAAATTTTTAAAGATGAGTAGAACAAATATGCGAAATCGCACGCTAAGTGATTTAGATCGTGTTGTTGCCCTTGGTGGTGGTCATGGCCTTGGACGTGTGCTTTCAGCACTCTCCTACTTAGGCTCTCGCCTTACTGGTATTGTTACAACAACAGACAATGGCGGTTCTACTGGCCGTATTCGTCAAGAAGAAGGTGGCATTGCGTGGGGTGATATGCGCAATTGCATTAATCAGTTAATTACTGAGCCTTCGGTGGCTTCTGCCATGTTTGAATACCGTTTTTCTGGTACAGGTGAACTGGCTGGGCATAATTTAGGAAATTTAATGCTAAAAGCGTTAGATAACTTAAGTGTTCGGCCTTTAGAAGCAATTAATCTTATTCGTGGATTATTAAGAGTCAATGCACATCTTATTCCTATGTCTGAACAAGCCGTTGATCTAATGGCAATAGATGATCAAGGTAATGAGATTTATGGTGAAGTTAACGTTGATATTTTGCCTAAAATCCCACAAAAACTTGATCTTTATCCTAAAGTACCCACGACGAGAGAAGCTATTGAAGCCATTGATCAAGCAGATCTTATCTTAATCGGCCCCGGTAGTTTTTTTACCAGTTTAATGCCTTTGTTATTATTGCCAGAGCTTGCACAAGCATTACGCCGTAGTAGTGCAACAACGATTTATATTGGTAATTTAGGCAAAGAGCTAAGCCCCGCGGCTGCCAGTATGACGATGTCTGATAAAATCGCTATGATGGAAAATTATATTGGTTTACAAACAATAGATGCCGTGATCATTAGCCCTGAAACACAATATGAATCGATGAAAGGTCGATTAATTGTACAGACCCAATTGGAAGCTAAAGATATTCCTTATCGTCACGACCGCCATCTATTAAGCAAAGCTATTGAGTTAACATTACAGCAATTAGGGCAACGTAATTCATCACCTCAAGCGATTAAATAGTATTTATTACCTTGCTTCCATAAAAAAACCGCATCTGCAATAAACAGCAAGTGCGGTTTTTGGTTGGTAAAAACACAATATCACTATTGGTTTTCAACGTATTATTAGCTATTAAGCTGCTTTAATGTAATACGCTGGCTAATCACTTCTTCAATTTCGTCAAGTGTCATTGGTACATCATTTTTCATCAGACCGAGACCAGCCACAGTACGAGAGAAAGATGTTAAATCCAATGGCGGTAAATCCATTATCCAGTTTTCTTCTGTTGCCAACGTATCTTCTGCATTCAGAATATTTTGTATCACATCCGTAAAAGCTTGATGTGAAGAAACCCAATCTTGATCGCCACTTGCCCAAAACCAACGAGCAGCAATAAAGTTTCTCCACATATCTTCCCAACCATCATAGATCCGACGCAACATTGATGCGCTCATTAATGACCAGGTTTGAGCTTCTTGTTGAGTAATATAACCTTGTTGGCAACCTTCTAGACAAAGTTTGTTAAAACGGCAGAGATCCCAAATAAGGTATTTCACATTTTGGATGTTCATGCGATTAGTGCTCATCATATCGATTTGCCATAAACGCTCATTTTTATCATGTTCAGTTAACTCAGAAAGTAAAATGTCATTTTTTAATGACTGAACATCGTCTTCTTTGCCATTCAAAATTTGATCACGTAGCTGATAAAAATCATTGGTGTGGCCTTGAGTGAGCAACCAAAATAGTTGATACACTAAATCCCAACGGTCGTTAATTCCCCAACCTGCTGATAATCCACCATCATCTTTACCTCGAGCATATTCGTTATATGCCCACTCATTCATTGCGGCATAAGGTGCTGCAACATATAAACCCCATTCATGAGGTAATAACTGAGCTGATGTATTTTCTGCTTCAGATAAAATGGGCTCTTGCCCTGATGTTGATGATTTTTGCAACTCACTATCTTGTACAGTAAATTTGCGTAGCCATTTAAAAAGTATAATAAGAAGAATAACTCCAAGAATTACCCCAGCAGAGCTAGGAAACCCTGCATAAACATAACCACTCATTCACTGTCCTTAATATCTTTTTTATCTTTGTAAATAATTGACGCTTTGTTTGTTGTGGTATTTAAACAGTTGAACGCCATTAAGGGAATATAAAACTAGGCAAAAAATGGAAGATAGAAGATAAAAAGGGATAATCCCTGTAAAATAAGGATATCCCTTTATCGGTTTGTGAATTTAATTTCGCTAATTAAGAGTTAGCAATAAATTGAGCACGTAATGCTTGCAACTTATCACGCGTACTCGCTGCTTTCTCAAATTCAAGATCTTTTGCATATTGGTACATTTCAGCTTCTAAACGTTGGATCTCTTTTTCCAATTCAGCCGTTGATAACAACGGATAATTTTCATGAATATCTGTTGCTTTATGCCCTTTCTTATTGCGCCCTTGCGTAGGTTGACCAATCTTAAGAATATCACCCACTTTTTTATTTAATCCTTTAGGGACAATACCATGCTCAAGATTAAATTGTTGCTGTTTCTCGCGACGACGCTCAGTTTCGCTTATCGCTTTTGCCATTGAATCGGTAATTTTATCGCCATATAAAATTGCTTTACCTTCAAGGTTACGAGCCGCACGACCAATTGTCTGAATCAATGAACGTTCTGAACGTAAGAAACCCTCTTTATCAGCATCTAAAATCGCTACTAAAGAGACCTCAGGCATATCTAAACCTTCTCGAAGTAAGTTGATACCCACTAATACATCAAACTCACCTAGACGCAAATCACGAATAATTTCGACACGTTCAACAGTATCAATGTCAGAGTGTAAATAGCGAACTCGTTCGCCATGCTCTTCAAGATATTCTGTTAAGTCTTCAGCCATTCGTTTTGTTAGTGTTGTAACCAATACACGTTCATTTTTTGCTGCACGAATACGAATTTCAGAAAGTAAATCATCAACTTGTGTGGCAACCGGTCGCACTTCAACAATCGGATCAAGTAAGCCTGTTGGTCTTACAACTTGTTCGATAATTTCATTACCCGATTTTTCAAGTTCATATTTACCCGGTGTTGCTGAAACATAAATCGTTTGTGGTGCTAACGCCTCAAACTCTTCAAAACGTAACGGACGGTTATCAAGCGCGGAAGGTAAACGGAAGCCATATTCAACTAAGGTTTCTTTACGCGAGCGATCGCCTTTGTACATTCCGCCAATTTGTGGAATGGTAACGTGTGATTCATCAATCACTAATAGACCGTCAGCAGGAAGGTAATCAAACAGGGTTGGAGGTGGCTCACCAGGCCCTCTACCTGATAAATAGCGTGAATAGTTTTCGATACCTGAGCAATATCCCAATTCATTCATCATTTCGAGATCAAATTGAGTACGCTGTGTCACGCGTTGTTCTTCAACGAGTTTATCATTCGCTAAAAGCACTTTGCGTCTGTCTGCAAGTTCTTTTTTGATTTCTTCCATCGCTTCAAGAATACGCTCGCGGGGAGTGACATAGTGCGTTTTAGGGTAAACAGTAAAACGAGGCACATTATAGTGAATTTGCCCTGTTAAAGGGTCAAACAGTGAAAGGCGTTCGACCTCTTCATCAAATAGCTCAACACGTAATGCATAATCATCAGATTCAGCTGGAAAGATATCAATCACTTCACCACGTACGCGAAATGTACCTCGCTGGAAGGCTTGATCATTGCGAGTATATTGTAAATCAGCAAGGCGGCGTAAAATGGCACGTTGGTCGATTATCATGCCGTTAGTCAGATGAAGCATCATTTTTAAATAACTATCAGGATCACCTAAACCGTAGATAGCAGAAACCGATGATACGACAATAACATCTTTACGTTCTAGCAAAGCTTTAGTCGCAGATAGACGCATTTGTTCAATATGTTCGTTAACAGAAGCATCTTTTTCAATAAAAGTGTCTGAGCTTGGCACATACGCTTCTGGCTGATAATAATCGTAATAAGAAACAAAGTATTCCACTGCATTTTCAGGAAAGAATTCTTTCATTTCACTATAAAGCTGTGCTGCCAATGTTTTATTCGGCGCCAACACCATAGTCGGACGATTGAGATTGGCAATTACATTGGCAATCGTAAAGGTTTTACCTGAACCTGTTACCCCTAAAAGGGTTTGATGAGCAAGACCATCATCTAACCCTTCACAGAGTGAGGCAATAGCGGCAGGTTGATCACCACCCGGTTTAAATTCAGAATGCAGTTTGAAATCTTTGCTCATATTTTTATCTCCTCGCTGACACTCCTTATGATACTGGATAAAAATCCAGCTTCAATCTCTATCTCACAAAATTTGTCTGAATAATTAGCATAAGTTATCCCCAGTTTTGGAACTGAATTTTTTTCAAAAAGGCAACCCCTTTTTTGTGAATTATTCCAAGAGACACACCAACACCACTTCCTCTATTGATTTTATTTAATTAATTGATATATAAGAATTAAAAATAAAAGTTGAGAATAACACCAATCTTTAGCAATGCCTTGTATTCTCTCTATTCAGCGTATTTTTATAATGGTAATACACAAGGTTATCCACAGGAATAGTGGATAACTGTACAAAGTTGTTATCTCTCGGTAGGTTACGTCTTTTTTTCTACCTTAAAATATCCCTAAAAATTGACTGAATTTATTTTTTTTATTTTTTTATTAGTATAAAAAATAGACTTTTATAATTTACTTAATAACCGCCTATCAACTTAGTTTTAAACAGGAAAGATCGAGATAAGAAGTAAAATTATGCTCTTTTACTTCGTTTAAGTAGGGTATTTTGCCTAAAAATGGTGCGTTAATATGCTGTTTTAATGTTGCCAGATATTCTTTTTGATATCGCCCCGCAGGTTCAACTTCATTTGCAACCCAGCCAGCCAATGTTAAACCAGACTGAATAATTGCTTGTTGCGTTAATAACGCATGATTAATGCAACCCAATTTAACACCCACAGTCAAAATAACAGGTAGCTTTTCATTGATAACCCAATCAGAGAAAAAATAGTTTTCTGACAGTGGGGTAAACCAACCACCAGCGCCTTCGACTAAAACCCAATCAGCTTGTTGCTTTAAATAAGACAACCCTTCTGACATCACATTAAAATCAATAGGCTGTTTTATTTCTTGGCTAACAATATGTGGCGATGTTGGCGTTTCAAAACAGTAAGGATTAATACGGTGATAATCTAACTTTACTGTACTGAATTTTTGCAGTGTCAGTGCATCTGAATTACGTAAACCTTCATTTAGCCACTCACTTCCCGAAGCAACAGGCTTATAGCCTACGGTTTGATACCCTTGATGCCCCGCACATTGCAATAGTGCACTACTAACTACAGTTTTACCCACTTCTGTATCTGTACCTGTTAAAAACCATGTCTTAGCCATATGATATTTTTCCTATAACAATTTGATAAGTGAGTAAATATTTACCTGATTCTGTTTTCCATACATTTTCTAGCGCACGAAATTTTTGTCGTGTCATCAACCCTTTTTGTCGATCTCCTTGCACAAAATTGGCGCCAACGCCCTTTAAAGAAGCAAACAACGCATGTAATGAATCATAATGTTCTGTAACCGTTTCAGTAGAAAATTGGCAATGAAAGCCACAACACGCTTTCTTAATATCGTGAAGCGATAAAAAAGGATTAACATGCGGATGTTGATCAAGAGATTGCCAAGCCTCTCTGACTTCTTGCAGTGTCAACGTAGTGAGTGTTGAGAAATAAAGTGCACCTTTTTTATTTACTGCTTTCATGAGTGAGTTAATCGCAACAGATAAATCATCACACCATTGCATCGCTAAATTACTAAACACGATATCCACACTTTGTGGCGTAATTGCACAATGCTCGATATCACTTTGTAAGTAACCATCAGCCCGCTGTTGTTGTTTTGCCACTTGTAGCATGGTGTGTGACAGATCAAGTGCAATAACAAACTTGCCTTGTTGTTTCCATTTTTGGCTGAAATATCCTGTTCCGCATCCTGCATCTAAGACAATTTTGCCACTATCATAACGCGCTAAATCCATTAATTTATTACCGCTATAGCGCTGAATATTGGCGTGATTATCGTAATGAACCGCAGCTTTACCAAATGTTTGGGCTATACGTTGTTTATCTGTTTTGACTAAAGAATGCATGAAGCGTCTCGATTAACAGCTTAATATCTGAAAGATGATGGCGAGTGGTTAACGTTATTCGTAAGCGTGCACTTTGAGGCGGTACAGTAGGAGGAAAAATTGCCTTTACCCATAGACCTTTAGATTGCAGATAATCTGAAAGTGTTTGGCATAATTGCTCATCACCGATAATTAATGGCTGAATAGCCGTTTGTGAAGGCAATAATTTAATAGGAAGCGAAACAACACCTTGGCGAAAGGTATCAATTAATTGTTGAAGGTATGCTCGCTCACCATCAGCTTGTTTAATCATATTGAGTGCTGAATGTAACGCAACTGCCTGTGCAGGTGGCATTGATGTACTGTAAATAAGATGGCGTGCGTATTGTTCAAAAAATTCCGCTGTTGACTTGTTACAAAGCACTGCCGCCCCACTGACACCAAAAGCCTTACCAAAAGTCACCACTAATAGCTCAGGTTTGATACCCGCTTCATCACAACTACCTCGACCTTCTTTACCTAAAACACCAATACCGTGTGCGTCATCGACCATTAACCATGCATCATGTTGTCGGCTTATTGTTGCTATTTCTGTTAATGGGGCTTGATCTCCATCCATGCTAAATACCCCTTCTGTAACCACCAAGGTTTTACTAGCCGACGTTTTATTAAGTCGTTGAAATAAAGAATCAGAAGAATTGTGTAAAAAACGCCATAATATAGCGGGTGATAATACAGCGGCTTCCATTAACGAGGCATGGCAAAGTTTATCCGCAATAATAGCATCGTCTTTTTCAAGTAATGCCGAAATAACACCTTGGTTAGCACTATAACCGGATGAAAATAACAATGCATTATCGTAACCTAGCCAATCTGCAAGATGCTGTTCTAACTGTGCATGAGCTTGTGTAAATCCAGTGATATGCCCTGATCCACCGCTACCTACACCATACTCATCAGCACCTTGTTGCCATGCTTTAATGACGTCCGCATGTTGGCTGATACCTAAATAATCATTACCTGAAAAATTAAGGTACTTTTCACCTGATATTGTGATCAAAAAACGCCCCTTCACCTGTTTGATCACGTTGCGTTTTCGCCATAATGGCGTATTTCTACGCCCATTAAGTTGTTCATCTAAATAGGTTTGCCAACTCATTACAGTGCCGCATTATAAAATTGTTCAGTGTCTTTATTGGCAACCGCTTGCATCAAAGCTTCTTCTTGCTGATTGTCACCCATAGATACTGCTAATCGTTCAGGATTTAAGCCTAATTTACGGAATAATTGGTGATCTTTATCTTCAGTTGGATTGGTTGTTGTTAACAATTTGCAACCATAAAAAATAGAGTTCGCTCCAGCCATAAAGCAGAATGCTTGTGTTTGTTCACTCATTTGCTCACGACCGGCAGAAAGGCGTACATAAGAGCGAGGCATCATGATACGAGCAACGGCGATAGTACGAATAAAATCAAAGGGATCGACATCTTCATTATCAGCTAATGGCGTACCTTTAATTTTGGCTAACATATTAATCGGCACACTTTCTGGCGGTTGTGGCAAATTGGCTAATTGCACCAACATTGCAGCGCGATCTTTAACTTCCTCGCCTAACCCTAAAATTCCGCCAGAACACACTTTAATACCCGCATTGCGCACTTTATCAAGCGTATCTAAGCGATCTTGATAGGTCCGTGTTGTCACAATACTGCCGTAAAATTCAGGTGAGGTATCAAGGTTGTGGTTATAAAAATCCAGCCCTGCATCTGCTAATCGGTTAGCTTGTGAATCATCTAACTTCCCCAAAGTCATACAGGTTTCCATGCCTAATGCTTTGACTTCTTTCACCATCTGTTCAAGATAAGGCATGTCACGTTCATGCGGGTTTTTCCAAGCTGCTCCCATACAAAAACGCGTTGAACCCGCTGCTTTCGCTTTTTTTGCTGATTCAATCACTTGCTGCACTTCCATTAAACGCTCTTTTTCTAATCCGGTTTTATAGCGCGCACTTTGAGCACAATATTTACAATCTTCAGGACAAGCTCCTGTTTTGATAGAAAGCAATGTACTGACTTGGATCTGTGAAGGGTCAAAATGTTGACGATGCACTTGTTGTGCTTGAAAAACCAAATCTAAAAATGGCATATCAAACAGTGCTCTGGCTTCTTTTAATGTCCAGCGTTTTAATGTGCTCACAATACAATCTCCTGTTTAAAAGTGATTGCCAGTTTAAATAATAGGGTTATCATGTCAACTAAAATTGATCACCATTGGTTTACATGATTAAGTGAAAAATAGAATGACACCTGAAGATATCGCTTTCGATTTACGCCACATTTGGCATCCATACACCTCGATGAGTAATCCGTTACCTGCTTACCCTATCGTCAGTGCAAAAGGCGTTGAATTAGTCTTGGCTGATGGTAGAAAACTAATTGATGGAATGTCTTCATGGTGGGCTGCAATTCATGGATATAATCACCCAGAACTTAATAATGCCGTTACAACACAGCTAAGCAATATGTCTCATGTGATGTTTGGTGGCATTACTCATCCCCCAGCAGTATCACTTTGTCGTAAATTATTGGCGATAACACCAGAGCCTCTTGAATGTATATTCTTAGCAGACTCAGGTTCAGTTGCTGTTGAAGTCGCACTGAAAATGGCCTTGCAATTTTGGCAGGCTAAAGGTGAAAAACGTCAACGTATTGTGGCGCTAAAGCAGGGCTATCATGGTGATACTTTTGGCGCGATGTCAGTGTGTGATCCAGATAACTCCATGCACAGTCTGTACAAAGGTTACTTGCCTAATCATCTCTTTGTGGATGCACCCAAAACAGGCTTTTATGAAGAATGGGATCCCACTGATATCCACTCATTACACTCAACACTAGAGCAACATCATCAAGAAATTGCCGCCGTTATGCTTGAACCCATTGTTCAAGGCGCGGGTGGAATGCGAATTTATCATCCTGAATATTTGAAACACGCAAGAGCATTGTGTACTGAATTTGATGTGTTATTAATTGCAGATGAAATTGCCACGGGTTTTGGCCGAACAGGTAAGCTTTTTGCTTGTGAGCACGCTGGAATTTCTCCTGATATTATGTGTGTAGGTAAAGCCTTAACGGGCGGTTATATGACCTTATCTGCTACCTTAACTACACGTCATATTGCCGAAACCATCAGCCAAGGTGATGCAGGATGCTTTATGCATGGCCCTACTTATATGGGAAATCCTTTAGCTTGTGCTGTTGCTGATGCCAGTTTGTCTCTAATAGAAAAAGGCGATTGGGTAAATCAAGTTGCACAACTTGAAGCCCAACTTAAAAAAGAGCTCCTGCCATTAAAACAGGTAAAAAGTGTCAAAGATGTGCGAGTGTTAGGTGCGATTGGTGTGGTCGAAATGAACGAGCCCGTTAATATGGCAAAATTACAAAAAATCTTTGTAGAAGAAGGGGTTTGGATCAGACCTTTTGGTAAGCTGATTTATATTATGCCACCATTTATTATGCCACCAGCAAGCCTGACTAAACTCACTCAAGCTATTGAGAAAGTGGTTAATCTCTCATAAATCTTTCATTCAAATAAACCTCTAGTAAGGTAATGTTTTGCTAGAGGTTTTCAGTAACTTTTATACTGTGATAGTTATTTCGTCACAACAGTAACCCACATTGCGCCTTTACCTACTGGATAACACGCTAATTCTGTTAAGGCACCCGTATGTTTATCAATCCGAGAAACAGACGCAAAATCTGATTTTTGACCACAAGAAATCAAGTAATTACCTGTATTATCAAGATTAAAACCACGAGGCTGTGTTTGTGTTGGATAATAGCCTACAGGTTGTAGATAATCGCCAGCCTCAGAGATTGCCATCGCACAAATAAAGCTTTCAGAGCGTTCGCTAGCATAAAGAAAACGCCCATCAGGCGTGATATGAATATCTGATGCCCAACGAGTACTGTTAAATGTTTCAGGAACAATATCAACCGTTTGCATTAAACGGTATAAATCTCCCATGCGACGATAAACATTGATTGTCGCATCTAATTCATTAAGGCAATAAAACACATTACCATTAGGATGGAATGCCATATGGCGAGGCCCTGCATTTTGTGCTGTTGTCAGCTCTTCAGTACCTGCTTCTGTTAAACGCCCCTCTTCTGATAAATTAAATAAACGAATATGATCTTCACCTAAACAAGGCACAATCAGTTGTTTATTATTCCAATCAATATTAGATGAGTGAGGTTTATTTAATCCTTCAATAATTTGGATAGGTGATTGAGGGATACCCTTATCATTAATAGGTAAAACAGCTAAATTACCTTGATGATAAGAAGGTACAAATAAGAAACGCCCCGTTTTATCTAAGCATAAATGAACAGGAGTACTTGGAATGGAAGTGATAGCCTTTTGTTCTAACTGACCATCGGCAGCAATCGCAAATGTCACCACACTAAAATGAGGTCGAATACCGACATAAAGGTATTTTCCATCTGCACTTGCAATCATCGGTTGTACTTGCCCTGCAATCTCTACAACCTGCAATAAATCCATTTCACCTTCAGCGTTTAATGCATAAACATGGATTTGTTGACTCTCTGGACTTGCTACGTAGACTACCTGTTTCATCCCTTCTCCTTAAAATCGATTACCCATTGATTTATAAAGAATAATAGAGTAACTAACGATAACCTGTCACGATTAAGCTAGTTTATCTTTTATTAGTTAACGTGTACCATCAGCAACATTGCATCTTAATACTATCAAGGGGCTTATTTATGTCATATCGCGTTATTGCATTGGATCTTGATGGCACACTGCTTGATGACCAAAAACGTATCCTGCCAGAATCTTTAGAAGCACTCAATCTTGCAAGAAAAGCAGGTGTTAAAGTCTTAATTGTAACAGGTCGTCATCATGTTGCTATCCATCCATTCTATCAGGCACTCGATCTTGACACCCCTGCAATTTGCTGTAATGGGACTTACCTTTATGACTATATTGGTAAAAAAGTACTGGAATCCGATCCATTAACCACTCAAGAAACCAGAGCAGTATTAGATCTCGTTAAGCAAACAAATGTACACCATTTAGTTTATGCTGACGATGCAATGATGTACGACCAACTTACTGCAGCAGTACAACGCACTCTTAATTGGGCAGATACCCTTCCCATTGCACAGCGCCCCAATCTCGTTAAAGTCGATGATTTTTATAAAGCAATGCATGATGTTAATGCCATTTGGAAAATTGCCACAACAACGCCTGCTCACGATGAACTACACGCATTAGTTGAAAAAATTGAACAACAAGTCGGCTTAGAGTGTGAATGGTCTTGGGTTGATCAAGTTGATATCGCTAAAAAAGGCAACAGTAAAGGTCGTCGTTTGCAACGCTGGGTTGAAGCGAATGGGATGAATATGAGTGATGTTATTGCCTTTGGTGATAATTTTAATGATCTTAGCATGTTAGAACATGTTGGTTTAGGTGTTGCAATGGGTAATGCTTCAGATGAAGTGAAAGCACGTGCGAAAATGGTCACCAAAGTGAATTCGCAGCCGGGTATTGCAGAAACTATTCACAAATATATTTTGTCTTAGTTTTATTTTTACCTCCCCAAAAGGAAAAGACCTCATTTAAAATGAGGTCTTTTTTATCAGCACATATAACGAATGAATCAAAGATGGCGGCTTAGGGAAATACTCTTAATTTGCGCATAAAGCCATTGCCCTTCTTGAATATTCAATTCATCTTTTGCCCAAGGCGTGATCCTTGCCCATAAATAATTACCATCATTGACAAGCTTTACATCGACTTGACCATCATTTTTAATGGTTTCAACCACTTTCATATGCAAAATATTACGAATACTGCTATTTGATGGACGACTCGTGGTTAATGACACATCAGAAGCATCAATACGGACACGCACATCACGACCAATTTTAGCCTCGATTTGAGGTAACCACAGCACTTGGTTACCAAAAGCCGTTGCTGTCATATCGTAATGACTATGGTGTTCTACCACCATCACATTGGCGATACTGCTTAATGTCTCTTTTTGTAACCATGGACGTAATGCACTGCTTGCCCATACATCTTCCAGCTTACCTGTCGCCTTAATTTTTCCTGCATCCATCACAATAACGTTATCTGCAAGTCGAATAATTTCATCAAGACTATGGCTCACATACAAAATAGGAATTTGTACATCTTGTGAGAGCTTTTCTAAATACGGCAGTAACTCGCGTTTACGCGGTAAATCAAGCGAGGCTAACGGCTCGTCCATTAGCATAATATCTGGCGCTGTTAACAATGCTCGCCCTATGGCAACACGCTGTTTTTCACCACCTGATAGTGTTATCGGGAAACGTGAGAGTAAATGTTCGATACCTAACAAATGAATAATGCGATCAAACTGCACTTTCATTGTTGGAGACATACCATAAAGCAAATTTCCTCTTACTGTATAATGAGGAAACAGTCGAGCATCTTGGAATACATAACCCACTTTACGTTTTTCAGGTGGCAGATAAATCTTCTTTTCAGTATCAACCAGTGTGTGATTA
This sequence comes from Proteus penneri, assembly GCF_022369495.1. Classification (NCBI taxonomy): domain Bacteria; kingdom Pseudomonadati; phylum Pseudomonadota; class Gammaproteobacteria; order Enterobacterales; family Morganellaceae; genus Proteus; species Proteus penneri. The sequence goes on along the minus strand of NZ_CP059690.1, from coordinate 730,216 downwards.
TTTAATACGATGCGCCCTGAATCGGGTTTGGTTAAGCCACCAATTACATTAATCAGTGAGGTTTTACCCGCGCCAGATAAACCAAAAACTGCAGTAATACTTTCTGTTGGCAGTTCAGTATTGACTTCCAGACGCAGTGATCCTAGCGTCTGTTTAAAATTCATCTCTAGCATACGCCCCCCAATCTTTTACGACCCCAACGAGTTAGCCACTCTGAAGCCATTAAAGAGACGAGCGCCAAAATAATTGCAATGACACATAAACGGGCAGCATCCATTTCCGCACCAGGTGTTTCAATCAAAGTATACATTGCCAGAGGGATAGTTCTTGTTTCCCCTGGAATATTGGAGACGAAAGTGATTGTTGCGCCAAATTCTCCCAATGAGCGCGCAAATGCCAACACAATGCCTGCGATGATCCCTGGAATAGACAAAGGTAACGTTATGGTAAAAAAGACACGCAACGGTGAAGCACCTAAAGTTCTCGCTGCTTGTTCCATTCGTTGATCGACGGCTTCTAATGCTAATCTGATCGCTCTTACCATCAATGGAAATGCAACCACTGCAGATGCAAGTGCTGCGCCTCGCCAACTAAAGGTAAAGCTAAAACCAAACCAGTCATATAACCATTCACCAATAAATCCGCGTCTCCCCATACTGATCAGTAAAAGATAACCGACTACAACAGGAGGTAGAACTAAAGGTAAATGGATAATGCTATCAAGCAATGATTTACCGGGAAAACGTACCCTAACTAAAAGCCAAGCCATAAAAATACCAAAAGGTAGACTAATAATAACTGCAACAGTCGATACCTTAAGGCTTAGTATGATGGCTTGCCATTCGTATTCACTTAACATCTCCAAAAGTATAATTCCTACAGTGGACTAAAGCCGTATTTCTTAAAGATTTCTGCGGCTTGAGGTGTTTTCAGATAGTCATAAAAATCACGAACTGCTTTATTGTCCTGACCTTTTACAACTGCCATTGGATACTCAACAGGTTTGTGGCTATCAGCTGGGAATACGCCGACCACTTTCACTTTATCACTCGCAACTGCATCAGAACCGTATACGATACCTAATGGTGCTTCATCACGCTCAACCAGCGCCATACCGCTACGCACGTTATTAGTACGAGCCATATCTGGGCTTACTGTATCCCATGCACCTAAATATTCTAATGATTCTTTTGCATAGATACCAACAGGCACATGGTCCGGATCGCCAACAGCAAGTTTTCCACCATTAAGTAAGGATTTCCATTTGGTTTCCTTATTAATAACAACGTCATTTAATTTGCTATCTTTAGGGGCAATGAGTACTAAATCATTACCTAATAGTGTATGGCGTGAATCCGCAACCATTAAATCTTTATCGATTACGTAATCCATCCACTGCTGATCTGCTGAAATAAACAGATTTGCAAGTGCACCTTGCTCAATTTGACGAGCCAATGTTGAAGAAGATGCATAAGATGCAACCACTTCAGTTTTCTTTTCTTGCTTATATTGTGCCGAAATTTCATTAAGAGCATTGGTAAGAGAAGCGGCAGCAAATACCGTTACTTTTTCCGATGCGAAACTTTGACTCACTAAAGCAAAAGAGATAACCGCACCAGCAAGTAACTTACCTGATAATTTTTTCATGTTCTAATTCCACTTAAATTAAGGATAACCACGCTGTATATATCAAGATATAGCGTGAAATGAAAGGATTAGATGTTAGAAACTGGTTATATATCAATAAATATAACCATAAAAATAGAGGCAAAAAATAGAGATAGAAGCGCAATAAACAACACAACAATATGAAATGAGTGAATAGATACTCTAAATAATTCAAGTCACAGCTAGGCGACAAGTGAATGAGTCACTGGGAGCATACATAAGTATGTGACAGTGCGAATGAACACAGTAAACAACGCTGTGGCTTGAAGTATGACGAATATGGCGAGTAAAAAAATAGCCCTTTAAGATAAAGGGCTATTCTAAATCAGGAAGGGAAAATTATGATTTTTTGTCTGCTTTTGGCTGACTTGGTGAAATCAAGTTAAACACTTCACCTAAACCATAAATGATGCCCATAATAAGTACCATTACAACAGGTACCATCAAGAGAGCGAACCCTAAACTTTTCAATAATTCAAGCATGATAACCTCTTTATCATGGTATATTCGGAAAGCCAGAGTTGGCATTTCTTCACGAATAACGAATAATAACGCTATAGTTGTATATATTCTAGAGAATTATCGCTTTGTGTCGGCACAAAAAATGCGATAAACACACAAAAAAGAAGAAGCCTATCATTATGCAAGCAGAAATATTATTAACACTTAAACTTCAAGATAAGCTCTTTGCCGATCCTCGTCGTATTGCATTATTAAAACAGATCAAAGCGACAGGTTCTATTAGCCAAGGGGCAAAAATGGCAGGCATTAGTTATAAAAGTGCTTGGGATGCCATCAATGAAATGAATCAACTCGCAGACGAACTTCTTGTTGATAGAGCAACAGGGGGGAAAGGTGGTGGCGGTGCAACACTGACACATTATTGTGAGCGTTTACTTCAACTTTACGATCTGCTAGGTCAAATTCAGCAAAAAGCCTTTGATGTATTGAAAGACGACTCACTTCCTCTTGATAGCCTGTTAGCAGCTATTTCTCGTTTCTCATTACAAACCAGCGCAAGAAACCAATTTTTCGGTACCATTATTGAGCGTGATAACTTACAAGTTCAGCAACATGTTAATGTTCAACTGTCTGATAAAAAAACCATCATTCATGCAGCCTTAACGGAAAAAAGTGCAGATCGCCTAGGGCTTAAAAAAGGTAAAGAAGTACTGATCTTAATTAAAGCGCCATGGGTCAATATTGAAAAAGGCTCATCTTTAACACAGCAATATGACAATGCCTTGTCAGGTATCTTAACTCAAATTGAGACGGGCAATGAAAACAGTGAATTAGTAGTGACATTAGAAGGTGGACAAGAAGTGTGTGCCACTTGTTCTAATCAACATGTTAAAGAGCAAAAACTGCATATTAATGACAGCGTAACGGCTTTGTTTAATGCCGATCAGGTCATTATTGCCACACTGTGTTAATTATTAGCATGGTTGCTTTTTATTAAAAAATAAAACCATCACTTAGTTAGTGTTTTAGTAAAAATATTAAGTGATGGTTATATTTATATTTTAAAAATTGAATATGGAATAATTTTAGGCATTAATTAAATCTAATTTGGCACTATTCAAAATGGCCATAAAATTATCTAAATTAAATTTATGCTTCACATCTTCACTTAAACACCGACTATCATTAAAAAATTCAATTTCTATGTTATCGGCTCCACTATCTTTATTTAATTGACAAAGTATTTGTTTTTTATATGAAATTTCAACAGTAATATTCTCATATTTATTGTCACTTACAAAATCAATTTCAAAGTTAGAATCGATCATCTTTTTTCCTTTAATTTATGAATAACATTATAAAAAGCTCTAGATAACAGGCCCATCCCATCGTAATTGATGACGTAATTCATTAGGGACCAAATTAAATAACATTTTTATATACTTTATATTGCCATCATATAATATACTTATTTTTGAACTGCATTTTTCAGTATATGTTTTAGCTTGAAAGTTTAAAAATGAAATATCACTTTCATCAAAATTTTGATTAAGTATTTTTTTTGGTAAATTATGAATTAACTGTAATTCATAATAACAAGATTTATCTTTTGCTTTTGCTATCATTCCTCTGGACTGAATATTTCTTAATTGAGGTAAAATCCAATACATCATATCTATGTATATTTCATTTTTAGTCATTATTTTTTATCTCTTAAAAAAACATTATGAATATAATGTCAGTTAATTAAGCTTCACAACTAATACAACGCGTAAAAGCTTCTTTTATTGAGACGCCTAAAACCTCGTCACTACAATTGCTTTTTAATGTAAATTGCATTATTAGATATATTTTTTCCAACTTAATGATTTAATCGTAAGTAAACATTTGTGATTTTAAACTCCATATCAAAGCTAATATTTTGTAATCGTAATAAATCACCTGAAAAATTATCCATACGTAAATGGTTTTTCATTTATAAACTAAAGTGATTTAATCTATTTTTTGATAGCAACATTTTAATTTTTATCTTATCTTCAGGATGCTTTAACAAATACTTTTCACAAGATAATCTAATAAATTGATAACAAGTATCTTCGCTTACAATAACAATATCTTTATCTGTTAGAGGATATCCTACTCCAAATTTAACACCTAAAAAATGATCAGATACATCAGCACTATTCATATCTGGAAAAAAGCAATATATTCCATCAAGGGCAAAAGATTCTTTTTGAACAATATTAGAAACAGCATCTAAAAAACAACCTTCATTATATATAAGATCAAAATAACTTTTTATAGTCCAATTAGGCTCACTCTTTTCATAGGGTAATTCAAATAAATATTTCATCAATAATGCTCCTACTTAGGATGGAAGTTAGTAACCATCTTTGTTTCTTTATCTAAATATACTCTAAAAGTAATGCCTTCTGACATTGCATCATAGGATTGCAATTCTTTATCTAACGCATTCTTATATCCATTAGCCGCTGCTTTTTGACCTAATTCAAGTATTTTTTAGTCAGAAAAAATCTTGGGATCATAAATTGTTTTTTTAAAAGGTTGAGCGCCATTACCTTTATAATGAGTTATTTCTCCAGTTTGAGGATGCTTCGCAGGTATTTTATATTCATATATATTATCCCTCGCACATTTGTTGGGATCTCTTTTATAATTTTCAAATTTTTATCCTTTACAACATTGTAAAATACATTAGCATTATGACCACCTGAAATTCCTATTTTCTGGATAAATTTATCTACTGTAGCTAAATTTACTTTAATCTGTTCGCTCTTAATCGGTGCGACTTTTGCATAATAACCTAATTCTTCATCAAGAAAATCATTAGGTAAAACTTTATAGCCTTTTTTTAAATCCATTATATAAATTGAGCATCCAGAAAAGGTGACTAAAATATAGTAATTACCATTGTAATAAACACTTGCCTCTAGTTCACTTTTTTTAGATAAAAGCATTAATTATTCCTCTATAATAGTGATATTAACTTTTATATTTTCTGATGATGCATTTTTAATAAAATTATTTATTACATCCCATTGTTCTTTGGTTGTTCTTGCAGGAACACCTAATTCTAGATTTTTTTGATTTAACATCAATTGATAAAATCTAAGCTCTTCTTTTTCTCCAGAATATTTATCTATTTAAGTATTTTTAAAATAAAAAAAATCACCTAACCATTATCTTTAGAATAATATTAAGCAACAGTTTTTTATTTAATTAATATTTTTATAAAAAATTAGTAGCTAAGTTATTTACTCTGAATACATGCGAGTGAAATAATCGCTAATTTTATTGTTATCGAGCAATCTATCTTTGGTAAAATCAAGACTATCAGAGACTACAATATATTTTCTTAGCTCTTCAGGAATATCCTCTATCGTTGCATAAATAGTTGGAACAATAAAACGAAAATAGTCACCCATTTTGGTTTTTCCTTCATATCCTACTGGATGGTCTTCATATAATTCATTAAGGGCTTCAAAAAGAAACATTCCAATCTTTTTAATTCAAAATCAAATTATTTAATTATTTTAGTATCCATTACCTAAAATTTACATATATATTACATTTCAATTTTACAGGATTCTCACTTTCGTTAAATTAAAATTTCTTAGTAGTACACCGACTAAATGCAAGACGAATACCCGAACCTATCTCATCAAATGAGCTATCTAACGATAAAATAACCTTATGGGATGCCCCAATTCCTTCCCACCCTTCAAGACTTGAATGGTAAGAAGGTAAAATTAATATTTTGTTATTAGAAAGATAAATAGAACAGTTTAGCATATTAGCTAAAAGTTGGCGTTTTGAGCGATAATCATATTTATACCGTAATAATTCTAACCATGAATTCCAGTTTTTTTTATATTTTCCTTTTTAAAGAGTTTATCATATTCCTCATCTTTGAGCTGAGTTCGACTATTTTCTAAAACTTTAATTAAACTTTCACCAAGCTTCTTATTTGAACACGTTAAAGAAAGTATAATTGATGAAAAATTCGGATCGATTGTCATTAGCCCATAGCCAGATTCAGTATTTAAGCAAAAAAATTTATCTGTCATTACTATCAAAGCACAATACTCATTATCGTTAATAAACGTCATCATTTTACCTGCGTTATTTTTATTTCAATATTCATACTTTTTCCATAAGCTACCGCACGGTTAATTTCAATCCATTGAGCCTTTGTTGTCGATTGTGGTACGGCAAGCCAAATTTCTCGTTTTGCTATCATTTCTGAATGTAAATTGACTCCTGACAATCTATGACCTTCAAATTTTGCAACATCATCTATATTACCTTTAATTGTATTATAAATTTGTTTTGGTCGATTAAGTTTACTCATCGTTTGAGTATCTAGGCTTTTTGCACTTATTGCTACTTTATCTCATCATCAGAATACCCCTTTATTTTATGGATATTGATAAGAATTTCTGGATAGATAGAATGTAAATCATTTATTAATTGATTATTTTTCATAAATAAACTCATATGATAAAAAATCACCTTACACATCATTAGAATAAGGTGATTTTATTTATAACCCATTTAAACTATATAATTTTACATCATTAGATTTCAATCAACTCACCAATAAAATCATATTTTAAAATATTATTTATATTCTTTCTTGTTGATTTATCTATTAAATACATTAGATAATCATTAAAATCCCAATGAGTATTTTTTATCACTTCTTCATTTTCATCATACTGATAAACTTTATTTGGATTATCTGAATAAGTTAATAAAAATAGATATTGCGTTTCTGACTCTATCGAAAAAAAGAAAGGTTTTTGATCTAATAAATCGTGTTTTTGTATGCCACAAAGCTCAGAACAACTACCTATTTGAAACTGCACATGATCTCTAACAGAGAAACTATTACGGTAAAATAACAACGAGGAATCACCAAAGAAACCACCACTGCAACGCCCCATACAACTTAGAAAATCATATAATTGCTCTGTTACATTAATACGATATAAACGTTCAATTTTTCTTATCTCATCATCAGAATACCCCTTTATTTTATGGATATTGATAAGAAGTTCTGGATAGATAGAATGTAAATGATTTATTAATTGATTATTACTCATAGATAAATTCATATAATAAAAAATCACCTTACACATAATTAGCATAAGGTGGTTTTATTTAGTATCCATTTAAACTCTACGACTAATACAACGCGTAAAAGCTTCTTTTATTGAGGCACCTAAATCCTCGTCACTACAATTGGTTTTTAATGTAATAATTGCACTATCGGGTATTCCCTCACCTACCCAATGATCCATACGTAAATGGTTTAGAGGACTAATAGTAATTTCATCATCTGTAAGCTCTAAGCTACATCTATTCATATTATTAAAAAGTGCTGTTTTATTTTTATAATCATACTCTTTGATTATTTTTTTTATCCAATCTTGATAAGTTTTTTTATCATTATACATTTGATGAAACTTATCTGAATTTCCTTTAATCTGTTCGCTCTTAATCAGTGCGACTTTTGCATAATAACCTAATTCTTCATCAAGAATATCATTAGGTAAAACTTTATAGCCTTTTTTTAGATCCATTATATAGATAGAGTGGCCAGAAAAAGTTAATAAAATATAATGAGCATCATTATAATAAACACTCGCTCTTAATTTATTATTTTTTAATTTAAACATATACTATTCCTCAATAATTGTAATATTAACTTTTATATTTTTTGATGATGCATTTTTGATAGAATCATTAATAGCATCCCATTGTTCTTTAGTGGTTTTTTTCTGGAACTCCTAATTCTAATGTTTTTAACTTTACATCTTTTTTATAAATTTCTGTAGTTCCACGTCCATCACCATTATAACTATCTATTTTTGAAATATATGTATTTAATGTATTTTCTATTGATTTTGGATTTTTAATTCTTGAGGCTGTTTGGGTATTCAATGTCTTTACACTAATATATTCACCTGTATTACCATCATAATAGTCAAATGTTTTGGCGTTAAGATGTAATCGTGTCAGTCGTTTATTTGATAGACCAATGTAATTCTCAAATGTCATTCCTTGCTCTACTATTGTACCTTGGTACATCCATTGCATTGTGATTTTATTTCCTGATTTGTCAATAAAATAAATATCATTTATTGGTATAAACTGCGTTTTATTGGCATTAAAACTTATTGGACCATAAATTCTATTACCATTACGCCTAGTTATTGATGCACCTATTGCAATTACTGAAGTTAAGTTTTCAAGTGTTTTTTTATCCCATCCAGTAAATTTACTCGCATTTTCAATCCATTGATTTTTTGAAAATGTTTCACTATCTGTTAATTTATCGGCTTCAGTGTAAGTAAATAATTTGATTTTTTCATAACCACTAAATAAGGGATAATTTCCACCTATCCTAGTTTTCTCTTTTGTGATCCAATAATCTGAAAGTAATGAATCTTCCACATGTGTATATGGATATTTTTTCATTAAAGATTCATAATAATTTCTTTCAGATGAATCTAATGATTCTTGAGCAACGCAATAAACTTTTCGACAAGACGCAGCTAATAAGCGCTCTAATTTATTTTTATCTCCATTGGCTAATTTATTAATTGCTTTTGTTTCTTCTAAATGAAGTTGTCGATTATAACGTTCTACTAACTCTGCTGAATTAGCTGCACTAATAACGCCTTCCGCTTTACCTGTTGCTAGTAAACCAGCCAAAGCACCAACTAGACGGCTTCTCTGAGCTTGCTGTTCTCGCCACTGCTCTGTCTTAATTAGATTATCGTTGAGTGATATCGCCGCTATCTCTGCCGCCAAGGCGCCTGCTACTGCACCAGTAACACTGCCTCCTGCAATTTCTGCACTAATACCTGCAACGACACCATGACTTAACACCTTTCCCGCATGCCCTAATACGGCACCGTTATCACCAATTAGATTGGCACCTTCGGCATGGAATTGACTGCCAATATTGCTTAATAACGCGGTTTTAAAATTATCAATAAACTACCGCCTTGAATTGCCGTACCCAGTGTTGAGCTAACAACTGAATGCGAGGCGACACGCTGTGCAACTTGATTCCATGTGGCATTATCAGTAAGCAATAACTTGCCTGTTGAGGGTAAAGTTCCTCCTTGGATTGCCTGATCCCAACCCATAAATTGGTCAAGACCTTGCAATGCCCCTGCAACCACCATACTTGTAACAATAGATTTAGCGGTATCACTACGGCCGAGTGATTCAAGTGTTTTTGAGATATTGCCTCGGTTTTCAGCTAAAGAGACAGTCGCTTGCGAAACTAAAGAAGCAAAACCTGCTTGTGCTGCAACCGATGCCGTTGAAGCCACGCTTGCTGAAGCCCCTGCCGCAATAGTAGCTTCACTTGCCATTCCACCAATGGTTGCCGCCGTGGCAGTACCGTAAGTTGCGACCCCTACCGCGATGGCAATAACGGCACCAACAACCGGATTTAATTGCTGAGTTTTATCATTCCAACTGGAATAAGTGTCTTTAACTAAATTCCAATTAATATTTTCTTGCTGTTGGAGAGCGTTAAGCCAAGCATATTCTGGTGTATTACTTAAAACAGTTAATGCTTGTTCTAGTGATTCTTTTTTCTTAGCCTTAATATCCGCAGATATGCCTTTTGGGGCATCAATTGTGAGCTTTCCGCCAATATAGAGTTCAGGTAACACCCATATTCCTTTGGTGTATCCCTGATCACGCTGAGTAATATAAATATCTTTTGAATGAGTAATAACTTGTTTAAATGCCGTATTTTTTACTGCTCTAAAATTAACTTTTCCTGTTTTACTGGTTAATTTTGCATTCTTAGCAGTTTCTAGTTTACTTGCTTCTAAGGTAATATCATCTTTAGCAAATAAATTAATATCGCCATTAGCAATAAATTCGGTAACTTTATTATTGGTATTATAAAATGTTTTTGTATATTTCTTTTTAGTAATACACAAAGTCCACCTATTACATTTTTTCTTTTCCTCTTCGTAATAACTCGACTCTTCCATTGCTTGCGCGTAAAGAAAACCACCTTTAGCGGCGATATCCATCTCTTTATTAGCAGTTAATCTTGATGCTTGAAATAAAATACTGCCTTCAGATAATAGAGTTAGATTATTACCACTATTAATTTCCGTACTTATTTGTTTGCGAAGATCTTCTAACTCAGAACCCGACTCTTTACGAAAATGTGTTTGCAGTGATCCCAATTGAATATTGCCACTACTTGAAATAGTGACATCACCCTCTGATTTAAGTGAACTTCCTTCTGTGATTAAAGTGCCTGATGACGCAATAGAAATACCTTTATTTCCCGTAATAGCAGATGTGGCATACTGAATATCTTGAGCATCTTCGTGAGGATCTGTAATAGCAGAATAAGCATTTGCACCCAGTTTTATATTTCTACCTGCTAATACAATGACTTTATCTTTTGAATTTAATACGGTTGAACTTAAGTCAATATCACGAGCGGCATTTAAAATAAGGTTATTGTCTGAAAATAACTTAGATTGTAATTGAGGATAATAAACATCACTAAAGAAAGGATCGGCTTCTTTTATTGATTTGGAGGCAAGGAAAATATCCTGTCCGGCATTGAAAGTTATGGCTTTATCACTATGATATTTTATTCCTTGACTGATAATATCTTTACCTGAAGTAAAAACGATATTGTTATTACTTTCCCAAACCCCCATGTTAATTAAAAAGCCCGGAATATATCCACTATCTCTAATAAAAGGTACTAAATTAAAAAGAAAAGATTCATCACGATTTATTTTAATATCTTCTAGTGCAGATAAATTTATTTCATTAGGTTTATTAATTATTACATTTGAAATGTAAATATTTTTTCCAGAATGAAAATCTATTTTTTTAGAAATATCAATATATGGTGATTTAATACCTTTTAGAGTATAAAAGGTAGTGGGATTAAATAAATGACTAATATCTCCCTTTTTAGTTGTAGTAGAAAAATATTTTGCAGCTACATCTATATTCTCAAAATTTATAGCATCAGTCGCTGTCAAACTTATATTTTCATCAGCTAACAACTCTGAATTAGTTATATTTATATTTTCATCAGCAATAATAGATAAGGAATCTTTCGCTGTTAAATTTAAAGAAATATTCACATTATTATCATTTAATAATATATTTTTAGCTAATATAGTATTTTCAAAATCTGATAATCCTCTGAATTTTTTTATTTCTTTTTCTAAAAATGGAAGTTTACGTTCTAAATCTATACTATTTTTAAAATCTAAAACTAAATTGTTACCTGCTTTTATTACATAGTCGGAAACATCATTTACAGAAAATTCATAATGACTACCCGTTTTCACAAAAGGTACGAAATGACTTACCTTATTAAACTTAGCTTCATCAAGCTTATATTTAATTATATCATCACGATAATAAAATTTAACATTATCATGAGAGTACATGTCCCATTTATTAAAATATCCAGAACGATAATAATATGATTTCGCATTACTGCCTGTTGCAATTAAATTATTATTTGCAACAATTCTAGATTGGTTATTAATAAACTCATTAGATTGTATATATAAATTATTCCCTGAAGAAATAACACTTGGAACATATTGATCACTTTTTTCAAAAAATGTGCGTTCTACATTAACTCCTCCATTACTTTTTAAATCTAAAATATCAAACCATTTTTTATCAGAAAAATCTTTTAATTCAGGGAATAAAATAACTAAAAGAAAATCATCCGTAGGACTTCTGGAAGGCAAGAGGAGATGATTACCGATATTTATAGAGAGATTAGAATCAGGCTCTTGTTGTATCTCTTTAAATAAAGGAGTAATAGATTCATTGACCAACTTCTTTGTTCTAATAATCAAATCACCATTTTCTGTTTTTATTGTGGCTGATTGATTTTCAATTAAACTACTAGGATCACCCTGCGCATTTTTTTGTATCCATAAATTATCTTTTGCCTGAATAAGTGCCTTTTCACCTTTATTAGTGAGTTTATCTGCAAATAAACGCATATCTTTTTCTGAGATAATTTCACTATGATTAGTTAATGTGTTAGATGCTAAAGTAATATCCCTTTTTGCTTTTAACTTTGCATTACTATTAATTTGTAGTTCTTTACTGCTAACATTAATATCTTGTTCAGATTGAATATTGCCATTAAAGGTAATTTTTCCATCAACCGTTAAATTCACACTATTTTGATTTGTTTGAATACCACTTAAATTAACGCCAACCCCTTTTTCTGTACTGACTAGCCTGATTTGGTTGGCATACATTCCACCCAGTGCTTTCGTATCAATAGAGATTGTTGGCTTTATGCCTTCTCCAATAAGGTTATTTACTGTTCCTTTTTCAAAATCAATACGGTTATTTCCTTGCATTAAAGAAAGGTTTTTAGCATTTATTTTCCCGTTTAACTCAATACTACGGCTAATAATGTCAGCATAATTCTGAGCTTGAAGATCTATACCTTGCGTGCCAATAACAACATCACCTTTTTTCACTTCTATTGCCGAATAAGCACCTTGAGGATTAAAAAGAGGTTTTCCTGTTGTGAGCGTAATTGCTGGAGTATTAATAAATGAACAATCATCACAAGTAATGCCATTTGGATTGGCAATTAAAACATCTGCTTGTTGTCCTGCAATTTCTAATTTACCTAATAATTGTGAACGCCCATTTCCCACCACTTCATTAATAATTAAATTAGCTGCATTACCTTTTAAATTGGTATTGGCATTCACTTGTTTGGCTAATTGTGTATTAACAGCGGTTGTTGCATTATTTAGTACAACACCTTGTTTGCCGACGTTAAAGGAGTGAAATTGATTATGAGAAATACCAACATTATTAGGTGTTGTAATATTAATAATAGGAACGGTATTTTGCTGACTTATTTTTATTGTTTTATCTGATGGAGTCATCGCAGAACTCCAAGCAGGGTGTAATGGATAAATAGCAGTTAAATAAATAATGCTATAGCCAATTAAGCGCTGTTTTCGAGAGATATCCTTTTCGTGCATATAAACCTCCAAACTTTAAATAGCAAAAGAAACAGACCAAAATAAAGACCAGTGATCGGGCTTTAATGATGTGGGATAAAACATAGGTTTATTAATTAATATTTGAGAGGAAAAAATAGAGTGATAAAAAGAAGCACCTATTGCACTTCCAATTATTTCACTCTTCTTTGTTTCATATTTATCTGAATGAGCAACACCATAATCAAGTGAGAAAATAAAATTCCATTTTCCTAAAAAAGAATTTATTGGTGATATATTGATTTCATTACGCCAATAAAACCCGCTATTCGCATTCAATTTTGATTCTTTATATCCACGAACTGCTTTTATTCCATCAATTGCTAGTTTTTCTATACTATAAAGATTATCTTGCGTATATTGTCCATAAAATGACGTAATATAGGAAAGTTTATTAAATAATAAATGTTGATAGCTTAAATTTATGCTTAGCTTTCGATAATGACTACGAGGTGAATTATCAGCAATATAATCAGGTGATGCCCCCCAAAAAGAAAGTCCCACTTCTATCATTGGATTAATCGTTAAATATCCTCTATCGAAATGTAAACTATATTGTGGGCTGAATAATAAAGAAGTTAATGTGGGGCTACTTATTAATAATTTTTGTTGAGCTAATTGTGTTTTTGCTTTTCTATGTTTTAATGTCCCCTTTAGGGTTATTCGTTGTTTATTATCACGATAGACTAAACGGCTAATATCAAATTGTTGATTTCTATTTTTGTTTTTATAACTATACTGAGCATTCTGACTTTGAAAAGGATAAGAGGATTGACTATGGGATAATTGATATTGATAAAACCAATAACCATAAGGAATATTCACACTTGCAGAATAAGAGCGAGAATAGTGAGCACGAGAAAAATCTATATTTGAACTTAGTGAAAAACCCCATTGTTCGCCCAATCCAAATAATGAATCTATGGTTGTAGTATTAGCTAATAGAATTTCACCTGTTGTTTTATCACCTGAATTATCAACGATTAATTGATTTTTAAAAGGAGTTTTTTATTATTTTGAACAATAAAAATAGAAGAATATCCCACACTATCGCTTGGTTTTATATCTAATGTATATTGTGATGTTGTTAATCGATTAAGTTGTTCTAACCCATGTTCTAACTCTCGTAGATTTAAAATCGCTCCTTTAAATGAAGGAAAAATAATATCGACCAATCTAGAAGAAACACCATTGATAGAAATATCTTTTATTCTGCCTTCAATAATCTTTATTACTAATTTATGATTGGAAATCTCTTGCTCTTCAATTATTGCTTGCGATGTGACATAACCTTTTTTAATATAATTATGAGTAATTAATTCAGCTATCTTTTTTATCTTATTTGATGTTAAACATTGTTGTAGATATGGTGAAATTATTTTAGATTTACTTCTATAATCTAATAAATTGCTTCCTATCAGATCAATTTTATTAATAAGAAAGCAATTGTTATTTACACTTTCATTATTCAAAGAAAAACTATTTTTACTAAAGAGTAAAAGTACAAAGCAGAATAGGTGAATTTTTTTAAATTTATGCATATATAAATCATCCTTAAAAAGATGTTTATATATTTACATAGGAAACGCATTTTAAAGGTTATCATTAAATAGTAGGTGTATAATACTTGTGGAAAACGTTCTTTCAGCAAATATTGACAAGTTTCTATTAACCCTATATTGCTAGATACTTAACTTGCACTTAGCTTACATTAAAAAAACAAGGCTAATAATAATGAAACACTTGCAACTCAACAAAACACAATTTCGCTTAAGCGATAAACTCTGTTTACAAATTGACAATTTAGTCATAAACGAAGGTGACAGTTGGGCATTTGTAGGCAGTAATGGAAGTGGCAAAACTGCCTTAGCAAATGCATTATGCCAAGAAGGTATTTTGCTCTCTGGTGAGTTTATCAATACATTTTCTCGTCCAATTAGCCTCTCTTTTGAAAAACTACAAAAAATGATTGAAGAAGAGTGGCGTCGTAATAACACAGATTTATTAAGTGAAGGTGAAGAAGACACTGGCTTAACCGTAGCTCAAGTTATTCAAATGCAGGTAAAAGATGATGACAGATGCTTTTTATTAGCAAAACAATTTGGTATTGAATACTTGCTATCAAGACGATTTAAATATCTTTCTACTGGTGAGTCTCGGAAAGTATTACTTATTCAGCTTTTAATGAACAAACCAGATTTGATTATTTTAGATGAGCCTTTTGATGGCTTAGATGTTGATTCTCGCCGCGCTTTAAATGAGTTACTAACTCTATTACATCAACAAAATCTTACTATCATACTGATTTTAAATCGTTTTAATGATATTCCTGACTTTATTCAGTATGCAGGTCTACTAATTAATTGCGAATTAGTCGCCAACGGTGAGAAAGAACAGGTGTTATCTGACTCTGTAATAGGGCAATTATCTCACAGTGAAACGCTGGAAAATCTCACATTACCTGAGCAAGATCTACCAGATGCTATTCCTCAATTATCACCGACACTTTCCCCTATCGTGCTAAAAAATGGCGTAGTGAGCTATAACGACAAACCTGTTCTTCACCATTTAAGCTGGGAGGTAAAACCTCAGCAACATTGGCAGATTTTAGGCCCTAATGGTGCAGGGAAATCGACGTTATTAAGTTTGATTACAGGTGATCACCCTCAAGGTTACAGCAATGACTTAACACTATTTGGCCGCAAAAGAGGCAGTGGTGAAACAATATGGGAGATTAAACGCCATATTGGTTATGTCAGTAATGCCTTGCATCAGAGTTATCGAGTTTCTTCAACAGTAAAGAATGTCATTATTTCAGGTTTTCATGACTCTATTGGCATTTATCAAGCGATTACAGATAAGCAGCTTAAACTTGCTGATGAATGGTTAGCGTTAATTGGTTTAACAAACTATGCCAATAGTCCATTTCATGCTTTATCATGGGGGCAGCAACGTTTAGTGTTAATTGTTAGAGCATTAGTTAAGCACCCTACTTTGCTCATTCTTGATGAACCACTGCAAGGATTAGATACAACGAATCGGCTCTTAATCCAACGTTTTATAGATATCATGATAAGCCACAGCAATACGCAACTTTTATTTGTGAGCCACCATCAAGAAGACGCGCCATCGTGTATTACTCATCGATTGACATTTATTAAAGAAGGCGAAATTTATCGTTACCAACAAGAAATTTGTTAAATGTTGATTTTTACTGTCATAATCAGGGCAATGATTTTAGAAATTAACGGTAAACTTAGCTTTACTTTTTTATTTAAATTGACGCTTTTTTGCTTATTATTCGAACAATAATAAATAAAAAATGTGTCATTTTTACGGACGTTATTTTCGTCTATTTTTTATACAAAACGGATATTTTGTTTTTTTACGCCGATCCCGCTAGATTAACAGCTTGAACGATTAAGCAAAAGGTGTGACAACTGTGCAATAATTCATCGAACAAACGACATTTTTGACTTAATCCCTCTTGTTTTGTCACTTATGTTTGGCGTTCTTGTCGATGATCCATATAATGATTGAAGTGCTGATTTTAAACTTATATTAAGAAAGTAATTATAGGAGTCTAAACTATGGCAGTAACTAAGCTTGTGCTAGTTCGACACGGTGAAAGTGTATGGAACAAAGAAAACCGTTTTACAGGCTGGACTGACGTTGAGCTGTCCGAAAAAGGCCGTAATGAAGCGCAAGAAGCAGGTAAACTGCTAAAAGCTGAAGGTTTTGCTTTTGACTATGCATATACTTCTGTTTTGAAACGCGCAATTCACACCTTGTGGAACATTCTTGATCAAGTTGATCAACAATGGCTGCCAGTTGAAAAAAGCTGGAAATTAAACGAACGTCATTATGGCGCTCTGCAAGGTTTAAACAAAGCTGAAACCGCTGAAAAATACGGTGATGAGCAAGTTAAACAATGGCGTCGTGGTTTTGCTATCACTCCACCAGAATTAACTAAAGACGATGAACGTTTCCCAGGTAAAGATCCTCGTTATGCATCTTTAACTGAAGCAGAACTGCCATTAACAGAAAGCCTAGCATTAACTATCGACCGTGTAACACCATACTGGGAAGAAGTGATCAAACCACGTGTTGCTTCTGGTGAGAAAGTTATCATCGCCGCTCACGGTAACTCACTGCGTGCTCTGGTTAAATACCTAGACAACATGAGCGAAGATGAAATTCTTGAGCTGAATATCCCAACCGCTGTACCTTTAGTTTACGAATTTGATGAAAATATGAAACCAATCAAACGTTACTACTTAGGTAATGCTGACGAAATCGCAGCAAAAGCAGCCGCTGTTGCTAACCAAGGTAAAGCAAAATAATTTTACTTTTATTTTGAGTTAGATAAAAAAATGCCACTTCAAAGTGGCATTTTTATACTCTAAATTTAATTATTACGCTTTATTTCGACGCGCCGCAACTGCATATGCTAGTTGGCGTAACAGTATTTCGGTATCATCCCAACCAATGCAGGCATCGGTAATGCTCTTGCCGTAAACCAAAGGCTCGCCGCTTTCTAATGACTGGCTCCCTTCCACTAAATGACTTTCAATCATAACGCCAATTAATGCTTTTTCACCCGCACTAATTTGTTGGCAAATGTCAGCACCAACTTCCATTTGTTTCTCAAATTTCTTGCAACTATTGGCGTGACTGAAATCAACCATCACATTTTGTGGTAAACCGGCTTTTTTAAGCCCTTCTTTCACCGCTGCAACATGTTCAGCGCTGTAATTTGGCTCTTTACCACCACGTAAAATAATGTGGCAATCACCATTACCTGCTGTACGCACAATAGCTGAATGACCCCACTTAGTCACTGAAAGAAAACAGTGTGGTGATCCCGCCGCATTGATTGCATCAATAGCAACTTTAATGGTGCCATCTGTACCATTTTTAAAACCAACAGGACAAGATAAACCAGATGAAAGCTCGCGGTGAACTTGTGATTCTGTGGTTCGAGCGCCAATAGCCCCCCAACTCATTAAATCAGCAACGTATTGAGGTGTTATCATATCTAAGAACTCGCCAGCAGTTGGTAAGCCACTATCATTAATCGTTAATAAAAGATTACGAGCAATGCGTAAACCTTCATTAATATCAAAAGTATGATCCATATGAGGATCGTTAATTAAGCCTTTCCAACCGACTGTTGTACGTGGTTTTTCAAAATAAACACGCATTACAATTTCAAGTTTATCTTTCAGCTCTTCTCTAATAAGACTTAAACGTTGTGCATACTCCAGTGCAGCTTTCGGATCATGAATAGAACAAGGTCCAATTACCACTAATAGACGATCATCTTTTCCTGCTAGGATTTGATGAATAGCTTCACGGGCATGACGAACTGTAAAAGCCGCATTATCAGTTGCTGGAAACTTTTCCAATAAAGCTACTGGCGGTAAGAGTTCATTAATTTGTGTTATTTTAAGGTCATCATTTTGATAATTCATTCCCGTGTATCCACTCTTTTATGTTATCTAGTCAATGTTATTATTGCTTTCCCAATCTAACCATTCATTTTCTATCTGTAAACACCCTTTCACCTTAAAGCATCTATAGTTATTTTTCTAAAAAATCGTCAAAAATGGAAATAGCGCATTTAAGCGAAATAATGATTCAAAATTGCGTTAAGGATAAGAATAAAAACAATGAATAGTAAAGCTGGCGAGAAAGATAACTCTGCCAGCCTTTTTTTTATTAGGAGAGATAATTATTTCTACTAGAGTGTTTTGCTGCTTTGATCCACAAACGAGAACCATTAATAGCGATAGCCAGTAAAATAATATATTCAACAGACATTGCATAAACACCTTGTTTGTAGAATATAACAATACTAATCACATTAATAACAGACCAAATTAGCCAGTTTTCAACTAATTTCCGTGTCATTAAGATCATCGCTACAATCGACAGGACGGTCATTGTAGAGTCCCAGAATGGGTAAGCATCAGGTTCAATCACTGGTGTAGCTAAGTTTGCACCAAAGACATTTAGTATATCAACAGCAACAACGGCTAAATAACCAAATACAGTATCAATATTAAAAGTCAAAGCGACAATAGCAGCAATTGAAACAATAATTAAAAAGAGACGATGCCTTGGTTTTAACCAACGAATTCTTAGTTCCGCTTGCTCAAAATCATTTACTCGGCTCCATGCATACCATCCATAAATATTGGCCGCAAAGAAGAAAATTTGAAGCAATAAACTCGCATATAACTGAATTTGGAAAAAGATAATGGCAAATAAGGTGACGTTAATCAGTCCAAATAAGTAATTAATAATTTTTTCCTGACTTGCAAGCCATATACACAAGAGACCTGCTATAGTGCCCACAGCTTCAATCCACGAAAGTGGGTACCCACCTTGTCCAAGTGGAATGTTGACTAAAATATTATTGATACTAAACCAACTCATGACATCCATTTTACAACCCCGACTTAATCATAGAAAAAAACAAAGAAAATATGGGTTATTGCGACATCTTTGCAAAGTAGTAAAGATATATTATAAATTCATATTTATAATGGCACTTAGTTTTAAATACTAAACATTATATTGTTTAACTATAAAAACAACAAAAAAAATGTTTTATACACTAAACAAATTATTCTGATCTACGCTTTAAACAATAAAAACGATAAATAACTTTATACCTTTTAATTATTAGAGAGAAATATGGAGCCAACAACACGCTTAATCGATCGCACACTATCTTTTGCTCTCCTCGATCCTAGAATTGAAGCTGTAATACTGACAGGATCATTAGGTCGTAATAAAAAGATAGACAGTTATTCTGATATTGATATAGAGCTTATCGGTTATGGTGCGACTGAACTCGCAAAAAACCAACATTGGTTATCACAATTTGGTGATAGCTTAGTTAACTTACAATTAGAGTGTGAAGATCCTAAAGGTAAACTTTGGCCTATTTATTTACATGTTTTAGCTCAAGGTCGCAAAATGGACATTATGATGGCAGAGCCTGAGCGTATTTTTAGCATGAAAACAGAGGGACTTAGCCCAGTTTACCAGCGTGGATACCAGATCTTACTTGATAAAACAGGTTTATGTGACGGACTTCCTGAAATTAGCACTATAACGCCACCTACGCTCACTAAAGAGCAAGCTTACAATAATGCTCAAGAATTCTGGTTTGAAGCGTCACAAGTCGCTATAGCCATTTTACGCCATGAGTTTTGGTTTGCTAATTATCGTATAAACGATATGCGTGAATGGCTAATCGAGTTACTTGAACAAGTTGCGCTAAGTACATCAACACAAGATGTGTGGTATCAAGGAAAAAATCTGAAAGAATGGCTACCTAAGTTTTATTCATTGCGTTCACTAGAAAGCACCTTGGCAATGAGTACACCTTATGAGTCAGCAGCCGCCCTTTCTGTTATGATGGCTTTTTTCCTTGATGCTTCGAAACAGTTAAACCATCCTATCGATACAGCCATTAAAACCCAAGAGCTTGTCAGTAATTGGTTAATCGATAATGAATTTTTGACTGAAAATGAATACACACAAATCACGTCATCAATTATTTGTCATTACTGATTTGAACATTATTACAAATTAAGACCTGATAGTTTTTTCAATTGGGATAAAACTATCTTCATTGCTTAATAAAGTGGTGAACTGCACTATCAAAAAATAGAAAGATAATAAACGTTATTTACTGTTTAAGAAATGATAGATATACAAGGAAGGGTTTGAAATGGTGGGTCGTGGGCGATTCGAACGCCCGACCAATTGATTAAAAGTCAACTGCTCTACCGACTGAGCTAACGACCCATTTCAATAAAAACGGATTGGTATTCGAAAATGGTGGGTCGTGGGCGATTCGAACGCCCGACCAATTGATTAAAAGTCAACTGCTCTACCGACTGAGCTAACGACCCTTTTTCGAACTCGCCACATTCTCTGTGGCAACGGCGGGTAATAATACTGATTTAATGTATTTGTGCAACGTTTTTTTTCAAAAAAACATTCAACCGTTGAAAAAACAATCATTTAACCCCGAAAATGCAACATTTTACATTACGGGGTCAATAATTAGAGTGTTCCTAGCTGCTTTTGCGCTAATTTAGCGCCAGCGCTATTTGGATATTGCTTAATCACTTGTTGGTAAACAGCTTTAGCATTATCCTTTTGCCCTTTCTCTTGCATAATTAAACCAATTTTATAAAAGGCTTCACTTGCTTTTTGAGATTTTGGATAGTTTTTAACAACAATAGCAAAGGTGCTTGCTGCCTGATCCTTATTACCTTTTAAGTAATACATCTGACCCAACCAAAATTGTGCATTTGATTGATAGCTAGATTTTGGATAGTTATTGATAAAGTTGTTTAATTCAACAATTGCCTTATCGTAATCTTTTGAATTCAATACGATATCAATTGCTGCATTATAATCAGCCTTCTCATCACCTTGCCCTGAATTAGTTGCCGCAGGAGATGTTGAAGAAGCAGTATTATCAGATTGGGTGGCTTCTGTTGATGTTGAAGCTCCACCACCAAGGCTATCTAATTGTTGATAGATATTGCGTTGGCGTTCAACAACTTGATTTAACTGATATTGATTTTCCTGAATTTGACCACGTAACATATCAATATCACGCTGAGAATCAGCGAGTTGTTGCTGTAATTGAGTCAAAAGCTGGCTGTGAGCATTTGAAAAACGCTCAAGTTGGGCGAGTCGTTCATCGGTCGAACCTGAACCGATATTACTGATTGGCGCTTGGGCAATAGCGGCTACAGGAGCCGCTACGCCAACCAGTAACAACAGACTCATCAAGAAAGGTCTGAAGTTACTGTTGTTCATGCCGTTCTCTTAGTAATCCAGTACTGCACGACGGTTTTTCGCATAAGCGGCTTCGTCATGACCCAGTACAGCTGGTTTTTCTTTACCGTAAGAAACGATTGACAGTTGATCAGCTGATACGCCTTTACCTTGCAGGTACATTTTCACAGCGTTAGCACGACGTTCGCCCAGCGCGATGTTGTATTCTGGAGTACCGCGTTCATCCGCATGACCTTCTACAGTGATACGTACTGAAGGATTAGCACGCAGGAATGCAGCGTGTGCATCTAACAGGTTAGCGTAGTCTGAGCTAATGTCATATTTGTCAAAACCGAAGTAAACGATGTTTTGTTGTTTCAGTTGTTCTAATTGCTGACGTGCTAATTCTTCAGCAGTAGGACCTTGTTCAACAACTGGTACATTGTTTGTATCAGTTTGATCGTCGTTTTTGTTTGAGCTACATGCTGCAACAGCAACGAGTGGTAATGCTAACATCAACCCTTTAAACACTTTGTTTAATTGCATCTCTATTTGTTCCTTTATTTGTTTGCCATACATAATTTTTATGCATCACATAAACGGCGACCAGGCAGGCGATTTAACCTGACCATCAGTCGCCGGAAGACGCGCTTTGAAACGTCCATCAGTCGATACTAGCTGCAAAATGGTGCCTAAGCCTTGTGTAGAGCTATAAATAACCATTGTGCCGTTAGGCGCGATGCTTGGCGTTTCATCCAGAAACGTATCTGTTAGATATTGTACGGAATTCGTTTCCAGATCCTGCTTAGCGATATGTTGCCTACCGCTTTCAGAACTCACCATAACTAAGAAACTGCCATCTGGGCTTACTGCAGGATTTTGGTTTTGTTTACCTTCCCACGTAATACGCTCAGGCGTTCCTCCGTTAATATTAACCTTGTAAATTTGTGGACGTCCACCTTGATCTGAAGTATAGACTAAGGTTTGTCCATCTGGCATCCAATTTGGCTCAGTATTATTACTTCTGCCATTGGTTACCTGTGTCATATTTCCACTGGCTAAATCCATAACATACAGATTTAAGCTACCACTCTTAGAAAGAGCAAATGCAAGTTTAGAGCCATCTGGTGAAAACGATGGTGCACCATTATGTCTTGGGAATGATGCTATTTGACGAATTTCACCTGTTGCTAATGTTTGTACCACTAAAGCAGATTGACCACTTTCAAAGGTCACATATGCAAGTTTAGCACCATCTGGTGACCATGCTGGTGACATTAATGGCTGTGATGAACGATAAACACGATCTTGGTTAAAACCATCATAGTCAGAAACGCGTAATTCATAAGGATATGCGCCACCATTAGTCACAACAACATAAGCAATACGTGTACGGAATGCCCCACGAATACCTGTCAGTTTTTCAAACACTTCATCACTGGCTGTGTGAGCAGAATAACGTAGCCATTTAGATGGGACCTTAAACTCGCTTTGAGATAAAACCGCGCCTGGAGAGCCCGCAACGTCAACTAGCTGATAGCTTACTAAATATTGACCATCCGCTGACGGTTGTACGCGTCCAACAACAACAGAATCAATCCCTAATGCAGTCCATAATGCAGGTTGGACTTCAGAAGCCGTGACAGGCTGTTGAGGTATACGTGATACATCAATAGGATTAAACTTTCCGCTATTACGTAAATCTGCTGCAATCACACCAGCGATATCTTCTGGCATTTGACCAGTGCCTTCCCATTTAAAAGGAACAACACCGATAGGGCGTGCAGTATTCACCCCTTGTGTAATTTCAATTCGAACTTCAGCGTTAGCCAGAGTGGTTACGCATAAAATTAAAAGCCCGAAGATAACATTTAATGCCTGCTTCATCATGTCTCCCTTTTATTATTGCGGTTATTACGCAATAACGCACAGAATAGTAACAAACGCTTTTCAACAACACCATACAACGCATCAATAACATTCTAAAATAGATATAAATTAGTGTGTGTTTTCCTACAATCAGACAGTTTTATGGTTTAAACTCAATTACTGATGATTTTACTTGTTCATAAACATCTTTCGGTGGCTTCGGTAATTTAGCGGTATTTGCTGCTCTTAATGCCACTTGACATAAAGAAGGGTCCCCCCCTACAACCTTCGCACTGATTAACAAGCCATCAGGTGCAATACTGACTTTTAGCTCACAAGTTCGCCCTTTATACAACTCAGGGTCAATAAACTTTTGCTCAATAGCCGTTTTTACTTGTCCAATATAAGTAGCAACACCTGCATTATTGGCACCAGTACGATTTCCACCGCCTTGACCAGCGGCGGCTGCACCACTTTGTTTATTACCATCAGCCATTAAACCATCAAGTAAACTATCTACTGCTTTACTTTGCTGTTGAGCTGCGGCTTTTGCTTTAGCCTCTGCTGCTGCTTTGGCTTTTGCTTCTGCGGCTGCTTTGGCTTTAGCGTCCGCTTCAGCTTTCGCTTTGGCTTCAGCTTCTGCTTTCGCTTTAGCATCTGCCTCAGCTTTAGCTTTCGCCTCTTCCGCTTTTTGCTTTGCGGCTAATTCAGCTTGTTTTTTCGCTTCAGCTTCTGCTTGTTTTTTAGCATCTGCTTGCTCTTTTAAAATGCGATCACGTTCAGCTTTTGCTTGCGCAGCCGCTTCTTCTGCAACCTTTTGTTCTTCTTTTGCTTTAGCGGCAGCTAATGCTGCTTCACGTTTTTGAGCCTCTGCCGCCTCTTTTGCTTGTAAACGTTCAACTTCTAACGTTTTCAAACGTTCTTGTTCTTTCATTTGCTGCTGACGCAACTCTTCTTCTTGTTGCTCAGCTCGCTCTTTACGCTCTTGCTCGGCTTTTTGGACGTTAGCTTGTTGCGCTTTTTGCTGATTATACTGTTGCACCACAGCATTAGGATCGACCATAATAGCATCAATAACTTGTCCATCAGATCCACCGCCACCACCTAAATCCCATTTCTGAGTTAACGAACCCCAGATAAGTAAGGCTATAACGAGTAAATGCAAGGCGGTAGACAAGATAACTGAACCGCTCAATTTACTTCGAATTGGCTTCGTTTTCTTTCCCACGCTATTATCCAAACTTATTTCAACCTAATTACATAGGTTGAGTCATTAAACCTACAGATTTAACACCTGCTTGACGTAACATGTTGAGCGCTTTAATTATCTCATCATAAGGAACATCTTTAGCACCGCCAATAAGAAATACAACTTTCGGATTTTTTTCCAGTTGTCGTTTAGCTTCAGCCATAATCTGTTCTTGTGGTAATAATTCTAATACTTCCTGATCAACACGAATATTGTATTGCCCAACCCCTGCCACTTCGACAATCACAGGAGGGTTATCACTACTTGAAACAGTTTGTGTCTCTGTTGCTTCAGGAAGATCAACTTCAACACTTTGCGAGATAATAGGTGCCGTTGCCATGAAAATAAGTAACAGTACTAATAATACGTCGAGCAAAGGAACAATGTTAATCTCTGATTTTACGCCTCGGCGGCTACTGCGACCCCGTGCCATCAGCTCTCTCCTTCTGCGTTAACTATTTCTTTTCTGCGGAGGCAAAAGCTTGGCGATGTAAAATCGTCAGGAACTCTTCCATAAAGTTATCGTAACTTTGTTCCAGTTTATTTACACGCTGCGTAAACCGGTTATAAGCCATAACTGCGGGGATTGCCGCAAATAAACCGATAGCTGTTGCAATCAACGCTTCAGCAATGCCGGGAGCAACCATTTGTAATGTTGCTTGTTTAACACTACCTAATGCAATAAATGCATGCATAATTCCCCATACTGTACCAAACAGACCAATATATGGGCTGATAGAACCAACAGTGCCGAGGAAAGGAATATGAGTTTCTAAAGATTCTAATTCACGATTGAAAGAAACACGCATTGCTCTTGATGCCCCATTAACAACTGCATCAGGAGCATGAACGCTTGCTTGATGCAAACGGGCAAATTCTTTAAAGCCAGAATGAAAAATTTGCTCTGAGCCAGATAATTCATCACGGCGAGCTTGGCTATCTTTATATAAACGAGCCAAATCAGTACCTGACCAGAATTTATCTTCAAAATCTGCAGCTTCACGATCGGCGGCATTCAGAACTTTAGTTCGCTGAATAATAATCGCCCAAGATGCAATAGAAAATCCGATTAAAAGCAACATGATCAACTTAACTAAAAGCCCTGCTTTTAGAAAGAGATCGATAACATTCATGTCAGCCACTACTTAAACTCCGCGATAATGGACTTGGGAAGCGCTACTGGCTTCATTTTTGATGAATCTACGCAGACAACAAGCACTTCTGCGCTACATAATACACAACCATCTTCATTAATAATCTTTTGAGAAAATGTCATTGAAGCACCACGCAATGTGGTAATTTCACTTTCTACTTGCAAAAGATTATCAAGTCGAGCTGGCGCAATATATTCTATTGATAATTTACGTACAACAAATACAACATGATCATACTCCCGTAAATCATGCTGATGAAAACCTTTTTCTCTGAGTAGTTCAGTTCTAGCGCGTTCAAAATATTTCAGATAACTGGCATGATAAACAACACCACCGGCATCAGTATCTTCATAATAAACACGAACAGGCCAAAGAAACTGCATATTACCTCCATTACCTTTCCCGAGTTAAGTCCATAAATAATGTAGCTATAGGTTATCTAACTATACTTAAGAGGTCGCTCTAAGGGAATCGTAGTAACGTAAAGAATAGAAAACGCAGTTTTCAGGCGCCAATCATAAACTCTTCTTTGCAACACGCAATATGCTTTGTGCTCTGAATAGAAAAAATATTTTTATTAAGACAGCATAAAAATGCTTGCTAATTAGAAATTCATAGATTGTTTAATTTAATAGTATTATTTTTAATGACAGAAAAAAACCAGTTAAAAACTGGTTTTATATATAAATCAATTAATTACTTACGATTGGAGTTTCATGAAGATAGTGCCATTGCCAACACTCATCATGAGAATTACGTCTCAATAACACTACAGATTCGCGCATAAGAATTTTCTTATTTTCACTGTGTATTTCTTGATATCTGACAAGCGCCAAACAATCTGACTGATAAATTATTTTATAATCTCTCGTTTGTATTTTCAGACCACGTCTTTTTCCTGCATTTTGTCTGAACATCGCGATAACGTCATCATAACTCACTGCTTTCCCACTGATCCCTACCATTGAAAACTCTTGAGATAAAAGGTTTTCTATTTTTGTAATGGCATCAACTGATAGTGGGTATTGTGTAAAAACTGTTTCAATCTCATCATGCAAAGATTTAATGCTTTCTATAATTGAGTCAGTATTAAAATTCATCTTGTGTTTCCTGTGTAATCACTTTTTTCTTTATTGTAAATAATAAAGTAAGAGGTAATATGCCTATCAATGCACATATTAAAAAGGTCATGCTATAAGCTGTTTGTGGTAAACAAAAAAGAGAAAGAATATTAAATAACATAGCAACCATAGTTGCCCCGATACTAAAAACAACTTGTCTATTAATATTCCAAATAATACTTGCTTGAACTAATTTTTGTGTACTAAAGTCATACAACGCTGTGGTTTGAGCGGTGTTAGCACCAATCCCCCCACCCACTCCGATAATTAGATAGGCAATAATCAGTAATGGAATATCTGTATTACTATTTACAAATGTTAATAAAGAAATACCAATACTGTGCAATAGCAATGCAATTATAAATAAATATTTCATACCTAATTTATTATAAAGTGCACCACTTATTGTCATTGAAATAAAAGCACCCAGTGCATACAACAACATGAAAAAACCTGTTCCTTGAGCAGTAAATTTTAAATATTGTTGTAAATAAAAAATAGCGAGAATATTCACCCCAGTAAAAACACCTGGAATACAGTAATAAATAAAAATAGAGAGTGATAGATTTCTATTTTTTAATAATGCTAAATTAATAACCGGCGATGAATGATGCCGATAATGGTAATAATAAAGTACAGCAAAATTTGTTGAAAGTGCGGCAATCACTAAGGCAAATAATGTTGAGTGATATTCACCATAAGCAGATAATGCGAACAATCCAGATACAATGATCAAACTAATAAGAATGATCCCTTTAATATCAGGTATAACATTTTCTTTAGGTAAAGGCTCTTTTACCCAGATAAAGGCCAGAAACGCAGTTAACAATGAGAATG
The DNA here is from genome assembly GCF_022369495.1 of Proteus penneri. Classification (NCBI taxonomy): domain Bacteria; kingdom Pseudomonadati; phylum Pseudomonadota; class Gammaproteobacteria; order Enterobacterales; family Morganellaceae; genus Proteus; species Proteus penneri. Next base: position 701,955 of record NZ_CP059690.1, on the reverse strand, counting down.
GAATATTACTATAAAAAACCCAACGCCACGAAACAACATCAACAATAAATCCACCTAATGTCGGTGATATTGCCGGTGCAATCAAAGCTATCGCCATAATGATCGTTGATATTTTGCTTCTTTCATGTCCTTGAAAATATTGAAAAGTTAATGCTTGTCCGATTGGGATTAGCAGTCCACCACTCACACCTTGAATAAAGCGCCAAAAAATAAGTTCGCTGAAAGCGTGAGAATATCCGACTAATGCGACCGATAAACTAAACATCAACATTGACGTTACCATCAATGCTTTAATTCCAAAACGTTGAGATAACCAGTGACTCAAGGGAATAATTAATGTTAATCCCAGAATATAACTATTTGAAACCCATGTAACAGAAACGATAGAGATCTGCATATCATTGGCTATTGCAGGTAATGCAATGGCTGACATAAAAATGTTAATACAATCGATAAAAAAGCCCAGCAAAAATATAGATGCAATTCGATAGCGGTAAGTCATAAAAATCCTCCGCACATAGAGTACGGAATATTGACGAATTTCGTCTATCTGACAAAATAGAATTTATTGTTTAATCAGAGTAAACAATCATGCAAAATCAAATTGATCGAATTCGCTCTTTTATTGCTGTTGTTGATACCGGTTCATTTACTCAAGCAGCAAAATATTTGCGCCTAAGTAAATCGATGGTGAGTATTCATATCAAAGCATTAGAAACAGAATTGGATGTCTCTTTACTCAATCGTAATACACGACGATTTTCACTGACAGAAACGGGAGAAATGCTTTATCAAGACTTTCGTCTTGTGTTAAGTCAGTTAGAACAAACTTTGGATAAGGCGCGATTAGGACAACAAGAGCTGCAAGGATCGTTACGATTAAGTTCAACAACTGAATTTGGTGAACACTATATTTTGCCATTACTCAATCAATTTATACAGTTACACCCAAAGCTAAAAATACAATATGCATTTAATTCTTCTATTGAGGATTTAATAAACCATAAGCTTGATCTCGCTATTCGACTTGGTACATTGAAAGATAGCAATTACCGATCTACAAAGCTGGCTGATTATAAGATAAGTTTGGTTATTTCCCCTGGTTTATTACAGAAATTCTCAATAAAAACTATCGACGACTTAAAGGTTATTCCTTATTTAGCAAATAGTAATTTACGTCAAAGTAAACTTTCACCATCTTTAGAATTTAATATCTTACTCTCTCAGTTATCTCAAAATGCTTATTTTGAAACTAATACTATTTCGGCATTAAAAAAAATGGTACTTTCGCATACAGGAATGGCTATTTTACCATATTGGTTCATTCATCAAGAATTATTGGAAGAGAAATTAGTTGTGCTGTTTCCTGATATTTCTTTGTTAACACAATCCGTTAATATTATTTTCCCTTATAGTGAATATATCCCAAGAAAAACACGTTTATTTATTGATTACTTAAAAGAAAATATCCAGCTATAACGTTAGAAAAGTGAACGAATGTAGCAAGGATATTTAGAAAATAAAATACCTTATTTCTTTTTCATACACTGAGTAGAAATAAGGTATTTTCTTAGAAGAAAAAGTAAATTAGCCCAACAACCAAAATAATAATTGCAGGGATTGGATGTAATAAACATTTTGCAACAACATGCTTAGGACGGAATGCTAGACCAAAAGTTGCTCCAGCACATACAGACCAAATAAGAAGGACACCTTGCCAAATTGCCAGTGAACTTGTGTTCGCGGCAAATCGGCTAGGGTCCCACATGACACAAAATGCCATTACCAACGCCATGATTAAAACAAGAGCCCTAATAGGGCCCTTGTCTAATAGTTGGTAGCTTTTATCCAACATTATTCTTCACTTTCTGAAGCTTTTTTCGCTTCAGCATGCTCGAAAGCCAGTCCTGCGATCACCGCAATACTACAAGCGAAGAGCGTTCCGAGAAGCCATGTAAAATACCACATTCTCTATGCTCCTTAGTACAGAGTATGATTATTGCCTTCGATAAATTTCTTATCGAGGCGACCATGCATTTTCCAGTAACACCAAATGGTGTAAAGGAGAACGATAGGTACAAAGATAATCGCAACAACTGTCATCACCTGAAGAGTAAACAGGCTAGAAGTTGCATCCCACATAGTTAAGCTCACATCTGGGAAAGTGCTTGAAGGCATCACAAATGGGAACATGGTCACACCACACGTCAGGATAACACCCGCAATTGTCAGTGAAGTGAACAGGAATGCCCAACCCCCTTTATTTGCTTTAGTTGCAACAATCGCCAGTAATGGAGATAACAGACCTAAGGCCGGTAATACCCATAACACAGGATAATTGTTGTAGTTAGTCATCCAAGCACCTGCTTCATGAGAAACGGTTTTCAGTAGTGGAGATGATGGACCAGCTGTATCAATAGCGCTTGTAATAATAAAGCCATCGATACCATAGATTAACCATACACCTGCTAATGCGAATGCGATGAAAGTAATTAATGAGGTAATGTACGTTGTTTTACGAGTACGCTCATGTAATTCACCAGTTGTACGCATTTGAAGATAACTTGCACCATGTGCAACAATCATCATTAAACTAACCACACCCGCTAATAAACCGTATGGGTTTAACAGACTTAACAGGTTGATCAGCGCATTAGTCGTACCATTATAAGATACACGTTGCATGCTATCGACTTCTAAAGGTACACCTTGTAACAGGTTACCAAAAGCAACACCGATAACTAATGGTGGAACGAAGCTACCAATAAAGATACCCCAATCCCACATACCACGCCATTTTGGAGATTCCAGTTTAGAACGATAATCAAAACCCACTGGGCGGAAGAATAAAGCCGCCAGTACGAAAATCATACCAAAATAGAAACCCGAGAATGCTGCAGCATAAACCATTGGCCATGCAGCGAATAATGCACCACCTGCTGTGATTAACCATACTTGGTTACCATCCCAGTGAGGTGCAACAGAGTTAATCAAAATACGGCGTTCAGTGTCATCTTTCGCGATAACGCGTAGTAACACACCAACACCCATATCAAAACCGTCAGTGACTGCAAAGCCAATTAGTAAGATACCAATCAGTAGCCACCAAACAAATCGCAATACTTCATAATCAAACATAGTGGACTCCTGTGTTACTTACTTTGAGAAGAAGCTGTCTTCTGTTCAAAGTGATAGCGACCCGTCTTCAGGCTGCTCGGCCCAAGGCGACCAAATTTGAACATCAGGAACATTTCAGCAATTAGGAACAGTGTATACAGACCACAGATAAGTCCCATAGATACTAGGATATCAGCCTGTGTCAATGAAGAAGTTGCTACAGCCGTAGGCAGGATTTCACCAATCGCCCATGGTTGACGTCCATATTCTGCAACAAACCAACCTGCTTCAACTGCGATCCATGGTAATGGAATACTAAACAGAGCAGCACGCAGTAACCATTTATAGTTACCAATGCGGTTAGACAGAACTGTCCAGAAGGAAATCGCAACAACTAGTAACATCAGGAAGCCTGAAGCGACCATGATACGGAACGACCAGAACAATGGTGCGACATTAGGAATAGTATCTTTTGCAGCAGATTTGATTTGCTCTTCTGTTGCATCAACAACTTTATCAGTATAACGCTTCAGTAATAAGCCGTAGCCTAAATCTTGTTTAGTATCATTAAATGCTGCACGAATAGCAGGATCAGTATTACCTGCGCGTAATTCGCTTAATAATTCGTAAGCTTTCATACCATTACGAATACGAACTTCGTGCTGACTCATCAGATCATTAAGGCCTAATACAGGTGTGTCGAAAGAACGCGTTGCAATAATACCCATGACATAAGGGATTTGTAATGCAAACGAGTTTTCCATTTTTTCTTGATTAGGGAATGCAATCAGATTAAATGCAGCTGGAGCGGGTTCTGTATGCCATTCACCTTCAATCGCAGCCAATTTGGTTTTCTGTACGTCACCCATTTCGTAACCAGATTCATCACCCAGCACGATAACAGATAATACAGCTGCGATACCAAAAGTAGCAGCAACTGCGAAAGAACGTTTTGCAAAACCGATATCACGACCTTTGAGCAGGTAGTAAGAGCTGATACCCAGAACAAAGAATGCACCAGTACAGTAACCAGCAGCAACGGTGTGAACAAATTTAACTTGAGCGACAGGGTTTAAAACCAGATCAGCAAAACTCAACATTTCCATTCGCATGGTTTCAAAGTTGAAGTCTGCAGCGACAGGGTTTTGCATCCAACCATTCGCAACAAGGATCCACAGAGCAGAGAAGTTAGAACCGAAAGCAACTAACCAAGTTACCATCAAGTGTTGCTTCTTACCTAAGCGATCCCAACCAAAGAAGAACAACCCGACGAAAGTTGATTCTAAGAAGAACGCCATTAAACCTTCGATTGCTAAAGGTGCACCGAAGATATCACCGACGTAATGAGAGAAATATGACCAGTTAGTACCAAATTGGAACTCCATGGTCAATCCAGTTGCGACACCCAGAGCAAAGTTAATACCAAATAACTTACCCCAGAACTTTGTCATATCTTTGTAAACTTGTTTACCCGACAGAACATATATCGTTTCCATGATTGCCAGCATAAACGCCATACCCAGCGTTAATGGGACAAACAGGAAGTGATACATTGCTGTTAAGGCAAACTGTAACCGTGACAGTTCGACAATATCAAACATCTTGACTCCTTGCTCCTAGCAGGAAGACACCGACTTGCGGCAACCCGACTTTATTAAATTATAAAGCCTCATAACTACCAGCAATAAATGCCTCTAAAAACAACAACGAATATTAAAGACCAAAAACACAATACCTTACAAATAGTACGCTTATATTTACATATAATAAATATATTTTGCGTGACCCAGATTTGAATTTTGAGCTTAGGTCAACAATACGACTTTTAGGTTTGTAACAGCATATTTGATCGTGTGCCAATTTAAGCATATTCAGAATTTTTTTCCACAATTAATAACTTGACCCACATCAAAAAAACACTTTAATGTTAACTAGTTGCGAATAAATTGCCCAATAGTTACCATTGTGTTAATGCAATGTTGTTTTTATTTTTGAGTGTTATTTACCTCCTTATAACTTCCATAATAAAATTAACTTTTTATTTTCATAAAAGACTTAAAAATAAACACATTTAATTGTGTTTTATTAATTTTAATATCAATTTTATTTTTTTGCAGGTAAATAATAAATATTTTAAAAAAATAAGCTATTAATTAATAAGTTGAAATTTACAAAAATGTATATATAAAAAAAATACTCTCAATTTTTGATCTAACAAAGATATATGAAAAAGTCTAATCTTGCTTATTTATTCCTAATATTATTTTTTATAACCTCTTTTTTATTCTAAATAGAAAAAGTACAATAAATCCATATTTAGCTGACAAAATACAAAACAGCCATTTACACAAAAACAAATAACCACAAATAAATCAATAAGATAGATAATTTAAATAAGTCAATCATTGAACGACATGAGAAATAATACGAAAACTTTTTTATTATTTTTTCTTATTTAAACAAAATGTTCTTCGAGATAATACCAACTTCTTATTATCAATTCTTATAACGATAAATAGAACATAATCTGACTTTAATCGTCATTTTGATGTTTTGTATAATAGAAAGGTATTTTTTCCTACCAAAGAGCTTGCCTCCTTCTCTTCTTTATGCATTCATTAGCATGCTTAACCGTCTTATATTCTTAGTAAAAATCAGCGTTACAGGGTGATCCTTGTATAAATTTAACGCTAATTATTACGATATTTATAGAAGAACCTAGTATTGAAAACACCATAAAACAAATGTTCATTTTTTCTAGATGACACTCTTTTCATTCAAAACACGTATTTAAAATATTATTTTTAACAATCCAAGAGACTTGTTTATGGTTTTTATCATTATTTTTAGGATCGACAATAAAGTAAATAAATAGAAAAATGCGTTTTCGCATACAGATCAATTTTTAAAAAAGATAATATAAAACAAATTATTAGCGTAAATTTAGGCAAGGTATTGATATGTTAATTACAATACTAGCTATTTATATAAGCTGTTAAATGAAACTAGAAATAAAAATGCCAGCTTCTTTTTTGGAAACTGGCATTTTAGATAGTATTAATCTGAAATTATTAACAGAATTGTTACTTACTTGATCAGTGATTTAATTGCTTCACCGATATCAGCTAAGCTACGGACAGTTTTCACACCAGCAGCTTCAAGAGCAGCAAATTTCTCGTCTGCGGTGCCCTTACCACCAGCAATAATTGCACCCGCATGTCCCATACGTTTGCCTTTAGGCGCTGTTACACCAGCAATATAGCCGACAACCGGCTTAGTAACGTGATCTTTGATATAAGCGGCCGCTTCTTCTTCCGCTGTACCACCAATCTCACCGATCATTACAATCGCTTCTGTTTGTGGATCTTCTTGGAAAAGCTTCAGAATATCAATAAAGTTAGAACCCGGAATTGGGTCACCACCGATACCAACACAAGTTGATTGACCTAAGCCAACGTCTGTTGTTTGCTTAACAGCTTCATAAGTTAATGTACCTGAACGAGATACAATACCTACTTTACCTGGTAAGTGAATGTGGCCAGGCATAATACCAATCTTACATTCACCTGGAGTGATAACACCTGGGCAGTTAGGGCCAATCATACGCACGCCAGCTTCATCTAATTTCACTTTAACAGTCAGCATATCCAGCGTAGGAATACCTTCAGTAATAGTAATAATTAGTTTGATGCCTGCATCAATCGCTTCTAAGATTGAATCTTTACAAAATGGCGCCGGTACATAGATAACTGTCGCAGTTGCACCTGTTGCTTCAACGGCTTCACGCACTGTATTGAATACCGGTAAGCCTAAGTGCGTAGTGCCGCCTTTACCTGGTGTAACACCACCGACCATTTGTGTACCATAAGCAATTGCTTGCTCAGAGTGGAATGTTCCTTGGCTACCAGTAAAACCTTGGCAAATTACTTTGGTGTTTTTATCGATTAAAATAGACATTATTTTGCCTCCGCTGCTGCAACAACTTGTTTCGCGGCATCAGTTAAGCTTTTAGCTGCGATAATATTTAATCCACTATCCGCTAATTTTTTGGTGCCTAACTCTGCATTGTTTCCTTCGAGACGAACAACCACAGGAACATTAACGCCAACTTCTTCAACTGCGCCAATAATACCGTCTGCGATTAAGTCACAACGAACAATACCGCCGAAAATGTTGACTAATACAGCACTGACATTTTCATCTGACAAAATAATTTTAAATGCTTCAGTTACACGCTCTTTTGTTGCACCACCACCTACATCGAGGAAGTTAGCGGGTTCGCCACCGTGAAGTTTAACAATATCCATAGTACCCATTGCTAAACCTGCACCATTGACCATGCAACCAATGTTGCCATCTAATGCAACGTAGTTCAGTTCCCACTGTGCCGCTTGTGCTTCACGAGGATCTTCTTGTGAAGGATCGTGCATTTCACGCATTTCTGGTTGACGATACAACGCGTTGCTATCTACGCCTAATTTACCATCAAGACAAATCAGATCGTCTTCTTTAGTGATAACCAAAGGGTTAATCTCAATTAGCGCAAGATCACGCTCTAAGAAAATAGAGGCTAATCCCATAAAGATCTTAGCAAATTGACTGACTTGCTTGCCTTTTAAACCCAGTTTAAATGCTAATTCTCGTCCCTGATAAGGCATAGGGCCTGTCAGTGGATCAATAATTGCGCGATGAATAAGTTCTGGCGTTTCTTCCGCCACTTTTTCGATTTCAACGCCGCCTTCTGTTGAGGCCATAAAGACAACGCGACGGGTACCACGGTCAACAACCGCACCAAGATAAAGTTCTTTAGCAATATCAGTTGCTGCTTCAACCAAAATCTGTGTAACAGGCTGACCATTAGCATCTGTTTGATAAGTGACTAAACGCTTGCCTAACCATTGTTCAGCAAATGCGCGGATCTCTTCTTTAGATTTAACGACTTTTACGCCGCCCGCTTTACCACGTCCACCCGCGTGAACCTGACATTTCACGACCCAAGGGCCTTGACCAATTTTTGATGCAGCTTCTTCTGCCTCACGCGGTGTAGTGCAGGCGAAACCAGCAGGTGCTGGTAATCCATACCGTGTGAAAAGCTGTTTTGCCTGATACTCGTGTAAATTCATGATGTTCTATCCATAATCTTGTTGAAAGTCGGGCTTTCTTATTTTTTTGACTATAAGCCAGTAAAATCTGGCTTCACGAACACACTGTACTTCTTTGATGCTTGTGTCTGTTGCTAAGTAGGCAGGAGGAGCATCTCCTGCCTAAAAGCGATATCTATTACCTATACATCAAGTAATAAACGAGCTGGATCTTCTAGCATCTCTTTAACGGTTACTAAGAAACCGACAGACTCACGACCATCAATTAAACGGTGGTCATAAGACAGAGCCAGATACATCATTGGTAGAATAACAACCTGGCCATCTACTGCCATTGGGCGATCTTTAATAGCATGCATCCCTAAAATGGCACTTTGTGGTGGGTTGATAATTGGAGTTGACATTAATGAACCGAAAACACCACCATTTGTGATAGTGAAGTTACCGCCAGTTAAGTCTTCAACAGTTAACTTACCGTCACGACCTTTTACAGCTAATGCTTTGATATTTTTCTCAATATCGGCCATGCTCATTGCATCCGCATCACGTAATACTGGTGTTACCAGACCACGTGGTGTCGATACTGCAATACTGATATCGAAGTAGTTGTGATAAACCACATCAGTGCCATCAATAGAAGCGTTCACTTCTGGATAACGTTTCAGGGCTTCAACAACGGCTTTAATATAGAAAGACATAAAACCTAAACGTACACCGTGACGTTTTTCGAATGCTTCACCATACTGAGCACGTAACTCTTTGATTGGTTGCATGTTGATTTCGTTAAATGTTGTCAACATTGCAGTGGTGTTTTTCGCTTCTAATAAACGTTCTGCTACACGTTTACGTAAACGTGTCATTGGTACACGTTTTTCGCTACGGTGAGATAACGGTGCTTGAGGAACTTCTGCTACAGGTTGTGCCGTTGACTTATTCGCAACATGGCCTTCGATATCTTGGCGAGTTAAACGTCCACCTACACCGCTACCTTTCACATCCGCAGGGTTAATATCGTGTTCAGCCACTAAGCGACGTGCTGTTGGACTTAAGGCATCATTATTGTCTTTTGCAGCAATATCCGCGCTTTGACGCTGTGCTGGCGTACTATCTTGAGCAGGTTTCACATCAGCAGGAATGCCAGTGCTATCACCTAAACGAATACGACCTAGCAATTGGCGTGAACCAACAGTAGCGCCCTCTTCTTCAAGAATGCTTTCTAAAACACCAGCTTCACTTGCAGGAACTTCTAAAACAACTTTATCTGTTTCGATTTCAACCAGCACTTCATCGCGTTGAATGCTATCACCAGGTTTTTTATGCCAAGTTGCGACCGATGCGTCAGCAACTGATTCAGGGAGATCCGGTACTAGAATGTCTACACTACTCATTTTCTATCCTTATTTATTCAACTTTCAGTGCGTCTTCAACCAGAGCTTTTTGTTGCTCCTGATGAACAGAGGTATAACCAACAGCTGGAGAGGCTGATGCAGGACGTCCTGCATAACGTAATGTTGCACCCGTAGGGATCGCATCACGGAAATTATGCTGGCTGCAATACCAAGCCCCCTGATTTAAAGGCTCTTCTTGACACCAAACGAAATCTTTCACATGGGAGTAAGGTGCCAGAATTTGCGCAATATCTTCGTGTGGGAATGGATACAGTTGTTCAATACGAATAATGGCAACGTTGTTTTGTTCATTAGCACGACGCTGCTCTAATAAATCGTAGTAAACCTTACCTGAGCACATCACAACACGTTTCACATCAGCTGGTTTTAAATCATCAATTTCACCAATGACCGGTAAGAATTTACCATTGGCTAATTCATCTAACGCAGAAACCGCTAATGGATGACGTAACAGTGATTTTGGTGACATTACGATAAGTGGGCGACGCATGCCACGTAACGCTTGACGGCGTAACATATGATAAACCTGGGCCGGAGTTGACGGCACACAAACCTGCATATTTTGTTCTGCACACAGTTGCAGATAACGTTCTAAACGTGCAGAAGAGTGCTCTGGGCCTTGGCCTTCATAACCGTGTGGCAACAACATGACTAAACCACACATACGACCCCATTTTTGCTCACCTGAGCTAATGAATTGGTCGATAACCACTTGAGCAACGTTTGCGAAGTCACCAAATTGTGCTTCCCAAATCGTTAAACCACGAGGTTCTGTTGTGGCATAACCATATTCAAATGCAAGTACTGCTTCTTCTGTTAATACAGAGTCCCAGACATTAAATTGTCCTTGAGCATTATGAACATTAGCTAATGGTACATAAACAGAGCCATTTGTTTGGTTATGAATAACGGCATGGCGATGGAAGAATGTGCCGCGTCCCGCATCTTCACCAGAAAGTCGAATGGTGATACCTTGATCAACTAAAGTTGCATACGCTAATGTTTCTGCTGCCCCCCAGTCGAGTAGTTTCTCTCCTTCAGCCATAGCAGCACGGTCAGCATAAATTTTCTCAACCCGAGACTGCATCACGATTTCTGAAGGAACGGTACTCACACGACGCGCTAAATCTTGTAAACGCGTTTTCTCTACTTTATGTGGATACTCTTCATTCCATTCGTGATTTAAATACGGTTCCCATGTGTAAGAATGCAGCCCCATTGGGCGATATTCTTCAACAACACAATCACCCCGATCCAACGCATCGCGATAGAGATTAACCATCTCTGTCACATCATTGGCATCAAGCAATGATTGAGCAACCAGTTTATCCGCATAAATTTTACGTGGTGTTGGGTGTTTTTTGATTTTTTGATACATCAGAGGCTGAGTCGCATTTGGCTCATCCGCTTCGTTGTGACCATGACGACGGTAACAAACGAGATCAATCATAACATCACGTTTAAAGGTATTACGGAAATCTAATGCTAGGCGAGTGACAAAAGCAACCGCTTCAGGATCATCTGCATTAACGTGGAAAATTGGTGCCTGAACCATTTTCACAATATCAGTACAGTATTGTGTTGAACGGGCATCTTTTGGATTTGAAGTCGTAAAACCAACTTGGTTATTGATAACAATACGAACTGTACCGCCGACTTCATAGCCACGCGCTTGAGACATATTCAGGGTTTCTTGCACAACACCTTGACCTGTCACAGCCGCATCACCATGAATAGTGATAGGAAGAACCATATTGCTACGCGCTTCATCTAAGCGATCTCGACGAGCACGAACAGAACCAATGACAACTGGGCTAACAATCTCTAGGTGAGATGGGTTAAAAGCTAATGCGAGATGAACTTGAGCGCCTTCAGTCGCAAAATCAGATGAGAAACCTTGGTGATATTTAACGTCACCTGTTCCCAAATGTTCTTTATGAATACCCGCAAATTCATCAAATAAATCAGCCGGTTTTTTACCTAAGATATTAACCAGCACGTTTAAACGTCCGCGGTGCGCCATACCAAGAACCACTTCACGAGTGTCTTGTTTACCAGCATGGCGGATTAAATCTTTTAACATCGGAACTAATGCATCACCACCTTCTAAAGAGAAGCGTTTTGCACCTGGGAATTTCGCGCCTAAATAGCGCTCTAAACCTTCAGCTGCGGTTAGCTCTGTCAGGAAGCGTAACTTTTCTTCTTTCGTGAATTGGTCTGCTACATTCACTGATTCTAAACGTTGTTGTATCCAGCGTTTTTCTTCAGTATTAGTGATATGCATATATTCAGCACCGATTGAACCACAGTAAATGCGTTTCAGTGCTTCATATAAATCACCTAACTTCATCGTTTCTTTGCCGATAGCAAAAGAACCGACATTGAAGGTTTCTTCAAAGTCTTCTTTAGTTAGATTATGGAAAGCTGGATCTAAATCTGGCACAGATTCTTGTTTCCATAAACCAAGCGGATCGAGATTAGCGTTTTGGTGACCACGAAAACGGAAGGCATTAATGAGCTGCAAAACTTTCACTTGTTTTGAGTCCATTGCCGGATCGCTTACCGAGGTATGATATCGAGTGGATTCTTTTGCGAGGCGTCTGAAATAGTCGCGGGTTTGAGAATGCGACTGTTCTATGCCTTGACTTGCGGGCAGTTGTTGAAAAATCTCTCTCCAACTTTCGTCAACAGAGTTTGGGTCAGTTAGGTAGTCTTCATAGATATCTTCTATGTAAGACTGATTCTCTCCTGCTAGAAAGGTTGATTCTAGCCAGTCCTTCATTGCGCCGTTCTGCATTATGATCCCTTAAGCTATACAGCTTTAGTTCGCCGTGGATAACTAATACCGTGATTAAACGGTGTCGATTGCAAGGTTCTCTTATGACCCGCTATCTCGCAGGTTCTTTAAATATGGAGCTTTAGCTCTCAAGGAACCTTTAAGCACTGTCTAACAGTGTTTAAAGGTGCCTTACTATTTACCGCAAACGTCTAACTTAGTTTTTCCATTAACCGCCCTAACTATTTTAGGGCGGTTATTATTTTATGCACTACGTTTTAACAACATCGACTTAATATGGCCAATCGCTTTTGTTGGATTGAGTCCTTTAGGACATACGCTGACACAGTTCATGATGCCATGACAACGAAACACACTGAACGCATCGTTAAGATCATCAAGGCGAGATTCTGTTTCTGTATCGCGACTATCAATTAAGAAACGATATGCAGCTAACAATCCAGCAGGTCCGATAAACTTATCTGGATTCCACCAGAATGACGGACAAGAGGTTGAACAACAAGCACAAAGGATACAATCGTAAAGCCCATCAAGCTTTTCACGCTGTTCTGGTGACTGTAAGTTCTCACGAGCAGGAGGATTCTTGCCATTATTAATTAAATACGGACGAATTTTCTCGTACTGTGTATAGAACTGAGTCATATCCACTATTAAATCACGAATTACTGGTAAACCAGGTAACGGTCTGATCACAATTTTCTTACTTCCTTTCTGTAAAGATGAAATAGGTGTGATACAAGCCAAACCATTTTTACCATTCATGTTCACACCATCAGAGCCGCAAACACCTTCACGACAAGAACGACGGAACGATAAGGTAGGATCTTTTTCCTTTAATTGAATTAATGCATCCAACAGCATCATGTCACGCCCTTCAGGAACTTCTAGGGTGTAATCTTGCATATGCGGCGCATTATCAACGTCGGGATTGTAACGATAAATCGAAAATTCAAGTTTCATATTTAAAAGTCTCCGCAACTTCAATAACACCGCTAATTAATATGTACGCACTTTTGGTGGAAAAGCTTCACGCAGTTTCGGCTGCATATTGACTTCACGTCGTGTCATTGTTTCGGTTTGCGGTTGATATAATGTATGGCATAACCAATTAGCATCATCACGTTCTGGGAAATCGAAACGGCTATGAGCTCCACGGCTTTCTGTACGGAAGTTTGCAGATACCGCGGTGGCATAAGCTGTTTCCATCAAGTTATCTAATTCTAAGCATTCAATACGCTGTGTATTGAATTCACTTGAATTATCATCCAGTCGTGCATTTTGTAAGCGCTCACGAATCACTTTCAGTTCTTCTAAGCCTTTTGCCATTGCATCACCTTCACGGAATACCGAGAAGTTATGCTGCATACAAGATTGCAGTGCTTTACGGATTTCAACTGGATCTTCACCAGAACGGTTATTTTCCCAGCGATTTAAGCGAGTTAATGCAGCTTCAATATCAGAATCGCTCGCATCACGCATTGTGCCTTGTTCCATCAGTGATTCTTTTAAGTGCACCCCTGCTGAACGGCCAAATACAACGAGGTCTAACAACGAGTTACCACCTAAGCGGTTTGCACCATGAACAGATACACAAGCAATTTCACCAACTGCGAACAGTCCAGGAATAACCACGTCCTCGCCTTTCTCGTTCACACGAATAGCTTGACCCGTTACTTTTGTTGGAATACCCCCCATCATATAGTGACAAGTAGGTATAACAGGGATTGGCTCTTTAACTGGGTCAACGTGTGCGAAAGTACGAGAAAGATCAAGAATACCCGGTAAACGAGACTCAAGAACTTCTTTACCGAGGTGATCAAGTTTCAATTTCGCATGAGGTCCCCAAGGACCATCACAACCACGACCTTCACGAATTTCGATCATAATAGAACGAGCAACCACATCGCGGCCGGCAAGATCTTTGGCGTTTGGTGCATAACGTTCCATAAAGCGTTCACCGTCTTTATTTAACAGATATCCGCCTTCACCACGACAACCTTCGGTCACCAATACGCCCGCACCCGCAATACCGGTTGGGTGGAATTGCCACATTTCCATATCTTGCAGAGGAACACCTGCGCGAACCGCCATACCTACACCATCACCTGTGTTGATATGCGCATTTGTAGTTGACTGGTAAATACGACCCGCACCGCCAGTCGCTAAAATTGTGGCATTTGCTTTGAAATAAACAACTTCACCCGTTTCGATACAAATTGCAGTACATCCAACAATATCGCCATCTTGGTTTTTCACTAGATCCAGTGAATACCACTCTGAAAAGATGGTTGTGTGATTTTTTAAATTTTGCTGATAAAGGGTATGCAATAATGCGTGTCCAGTACGGTCAGCAGCCGCCGCTGTACGCGCAGCTTGTTCACCACCAAAGTTTTTTGACTGACCACCAAATGGACGCTGATAAATACGACCATCATCTAGTCGAGAAAATGGGAGCCCCATATGTTCCAACTCTAAAATTGCTTCAGGGCCGGTTTTACACATATATTCGATAGCATCTTGGTCACCAATATAATCGGAACCTTTTACCGTATCGTACATGTGCCATTCCCAGTTATCCTCATGAGTATTACCTAGCGCAACAGTAATACCACCTTGAGCGGAAACAGTATGAGAACGAGTGGGAAAAACTTTAGAAATCAGTGCACAAGACAGACCCATTTGAGAAATCTGTAAAGCGGCACGCATACCGGCACCACCCGCACCAATAACAACAGCATCAAACTCTCTTACTGGCAGATTCATTACACACCCCACACCACAATTGTTCCATAAATAAGATAAACCAACAGCGCAACAACAATAATCAGTTGTAAAGTCAGGCGTAATGCCAGCGGTTTAATATAGTCCGTTAACACTTGCCACATTCCTATCCACGCGTGAATAAGAATAGAAAGCAACGTCAAGATGGTGAACACTTTGGTTAAGGATGAGCTAAAAAACCCACGCCATACCTCATAGGTTATTTCTGTTGTAGCAATAAATCCCACAAGATAAAGAACATATAAAACGATAATAATGGCTGAAGCACGAAGGAATAACCAATCCTGTATGCCAGTACGGCCTAAAGTAGAAGAATTACTTACCATACTAATACCCCCGCCAATATTGATAAAATAACAGTAATAACCATTGATGCAGCCGCTGAGTTGCGACCGACAATCAAGGTTTCATCAATAAAGCCGAAGTCCATCAACATATGACGAATACCACCACAAATATGGTATGCCAATGCCGTTAGGATGCCCCACAAAATAAATTTTGCGAAGAAACCAGTCATTATTTCAGCCGCTTGCTGAAAACCTTCAGGAGAAGAGAGAGAGGTGCCAAGTAACCACAGTAAGATGCCAACTGCGACTAACATAATAACACCAGAGACACGATGCAAGATCGATGCGATAGCAGGGAGTGGAAACTGTATCGTCTGTAAATCCAGATTGACAGGTCTTTGTTTTTTCACAATTTATGCCCACACAGCTTTTATAATTTTTCCTTCCTCCGGACCTGGATGGAAATCAAACAGCGAATGGGGTACAAAGGCACATTTTAAGTAAAATGTTAAATCCGTCTATTTTACAAAAATTGTGGATTCGTTACGCTGGTTCTCCATACAACAACGGTTCCGGAGACCTGCGCGCAGTATAAGTGCTTCACAAACTTATTACAATTACCACACAACTTGTGTGCCCGACATTTGCCTCGAACAGTGAGAAGGATCACTATTTAATACATCCGATGCAAAAATGATTATCATTTTTGACACATGCACAACATTTTCATTACATTTACTGCATAATTTTAATGTTTATGTTTTTTTTGTGCGCAAACACGCTTCCAGAAACCTCAAACTTATGTAAAAGTGTTGTCAGTACTAATTCTAAGTGCATTGCATAAAAAAGCACCTAAAAAAACATAACATCAAAAGCTCCTTAACATAAGTGACACACTATAGACCTAGATATGACGGGCATTAAGTAAAACTCGGCTGGGTACCTTACATCAACTATAGTTTCACTATCGAAGTGCATCTTTATGAAGATACCCTCGACTTTGTTAGGAGACATATAAGCGCTAAGGAGATTATAAATGGCTGATAACAAAGCTAAGCTAACGATTGCTGAAACATCTGTAGACTTGGACGTTCTATCCCCTACACTCGGTTCCAAAGTTATTGATATTCGTACTCTCGGCTCCAAAGGTTATTACACCTATGATCCTGGCTTTACCTCAACCGCCTCTTGTGAGTCAAAAATCACTTTTATTGATGGTGATAACGGTATCTTACTTCACCGTGGTTTCCCTATCGGGCAATTAGCGACTGAATCAACATACTTGGAAGTCTGTTATATCCTGCTGTACGGTGAAGCACCGACACAGGAGCAATACGATAAATTTAAAACCACAGTGACGCGTCACACCATGATCCATGAACAAATTACCCGACTGTTCAATGGGTTCCGTCGTGATTCACACCCAATGGCCGTGCTGTGTGGTGTTACAGGTGCTTTAGCTGCGTTCTATCACGATGCATTGGATGTCAGTAATCCGGTTCACCGTGATATTACGGCTTACCGCCTGCTCTCTAAAATGCCAACAGTGGCAGCGATGTGTTACAAATATTCGATTGGTCAACCTTTCGTTTATCCAAGAAATGACCTCTCCTATGCAGGTAACTTCTTGCATATGATGTTTGCAACACCATGCGAAGAGTATATTGTTAACCCAGTACTTGAACGCGCAATGGATAGAATTTTCATCCTTCACGCAGATCACGAGCAAAATGCATCAACTTCGACTGTGCGTACAGCTGGTTCTTCTGGTGCAAACCCATTTGCATGTATCGCAGCAGGTATCGCGTCACTTTGGGGACCCGCTCACGGTGGTGCTAACGAAGCTTGTCTACGTATGCTGGAAGAGATCAAAACGGTTGAACACATTCCTGAATTTATTAAACGAGCAAAAGATAAAAATGACTCCTTCCGTTTAATGGGCTTTGGTCACCGTGTTTACAAAAACTACGATCCTCGTGCGACAGTAATGCGTGAGACCTGTCATGAAGTGTTAAAAGAATTAAACCTCAATGACAGCTTGCTTGAAGTGGCGATGGAATTAGAACGTATTGCTCTAAACGATCCGTATTTTATTGAGAAAAAACTGTATCCTAACGTTGATTTCTACTCTGGTATTATCCTGAAAGCGTTAGGTATTCCATCCAATATGTTTACGGTTATTTTTGCGATTGCACGTACAATTGGTTGGATTGCTCACTGGAATGAAATGCACGAAGATGGTCTGAAAATTGCGCGTCCTCGTCAGCTTTATACTGGTTATGATGAGCGCGATTTTAAAAGTGAAATTAAAAAGAAATAATTGATTTTTTTATTAATTATCCTTGTTAAGCCCCGATTAAATCGGGGCTTTATGTTTTAAAGTTATCGATAAAATCGATCAGCTTTTCAAATATTCTTGTGGTGTTTGACCAGTCATTTTCTTAAAAAAGGTAATAAAGGCACTGTCACTGGCAAATCCTAATATCTGGCTAATATCTATATAACGATGATGAGTAGCTAATAATTCAATGGCTTTCATTAATCGCCACTGTTGACGCCATTGCTGGTAACTTAAGCCTGTTTCTTTATAAAATAAGCGTGTGATCGTTTTCTCACTCGCTCCCACATACTTTGCCATTTCTTGTAACGGTGGCGGCAAATCATCAAATGATAAACGTTTTAATCGCCTATCTTTCGGCATAAATAAATGATTAGGTTGTCGTTGAGCCTGCGTGATTTCATCAAAGAAAACCGCCAATAAATTGGCGTAGCGTCCTTCTTCCCATTGTGTATCAAAATCAGCTACAGAAATACGCTCAAGAATTTCTCGTAAAAGAGGAGAAAGCGTAAATATCTCACTCTCACTTGGAAATTTATCATGATATTTATCGGAAATATAAACAGAGCGATATCCCACAGAGGCATACATTTCGACTCGATGTTCCAATTTTGCGGGGATCCACGCAATTCTCATAGGGGGTAAAACAGAAACCCGAGAGGCCAAAGTAATTCGCATACATCCTGACTGCGTAAATAATAATTGTCCTCTATCATGAGAATGAAATCCTGAATCGTGCTTTCCCATTTCTGCTGCAATACCCACAACTGATGCAAGATGCTCTTCTGGCACAAAGTGGTCGTATTGATTAAGCCAAGCCATCACTTGTCCTATTTGAAAAATAATATGTCTTTATGTTTATAAAAAGACATTCATTATCTCTGTATTCTGCTCATCAAGATTTAAGGATGTAGGATAAAAAGATGAACAAAAAACTCTCTTTATGGTTAGCAATTGCGTTAATGATGTTTCCACAAATTGCAGAAACCATTTATAGCCCAGCACTTACTGATATTGCAAACGGCTTTCATGTCAATGCAAACGAGGCTGGACAAACACTTTCGCTCTATTTCTTTGCATTTGCATTGGGGGTCATTATATGGGGTCGGTTATGTGATGTCATTGGTCGTCGTCCGACAATGTTAGCTGGGTTGTTTATTTATGCTATTGCTTGTCTTGGTGTTTTCATGACACAAGATTTTTCAGTCTTACTTGGATTGCGCATGCTTTCCGCTTTTGGTGCTGCGGTAGGCTCAGTAGGCACACAAACCATTATGCGTGATGTCTATAGTGGCGATGAGTTAGCAAAAGTATTCTCAGTTATGGGAGCCGCTATCGCATTAAGCCCGGCAATAGGTATGTTAAGTGGTTCATTATTAGTGAGTTATGCCGGCTACCAAGGCGTATTTAGTGGCCTAGCCCTTCTTGCCTTGATTTTACTGTTATGGAGTGCTTTTGCTTTACCTGAAAGTCGCCCTGAAGCAATAAAAACAGCCCCATTAGGAGAAACGGCAATAAAAATGCTTAAGGATAAGCAAATTGCTAAAACTGTATTATTAATTGCCTTTTTTAATATCAGCCTTTTTGCTTATTATCAGTTAGCACCTTTTATGTTTGATAAACAAGGTTATAGTGCAAGCACCTTTGGATATAGTGGCATTGTGTTAGCAATAGGTGTCGGTATTGGCTCTTATATTAATAAAGCATTATTAAATCATCATTGGTCATGTGGAAAATTAGTTTTACTTGCCAGCTTTATTGCATTAGTGAGTGCTGCGGGTGTTTATTTTTTACGTGATCACATTAGCTTTATTATCCCAATGATGACGAGTGTTATTGCTTATGGCATTGCTATTCCAAATATCTTAGCCACAGCATTAGCACAATATAAAGATCGTTTAGGCACTGCGGGGGCATTATTAGGCTTGTTCTACTATTTGTTAATTGGTGGCGGGCTCGCACTTGCAGGATGGGGACAAGATTTAGCCATCACCTTACTGATTTGTAGCCTCGGCTCCTTGTTGTTGTCTTTCTCTCGCCAAACAACTAAATAATAATTTATCCCGTATCCCTAAAAGGTACGGGATTTTCTCTTACAATTGATCTTATTTTCCGCTGTTATTTTTTTAATCAATTTAGCTAAGTGTTAACGCTTATTTTGTTAAACAGACAATTCTTAAATTTTTCAAATACCACAAAAAATGCCTTTATTATCACTTCTTCATTTTCAGCACTTTTTCCTGATATAACGTTTTATATATTGCAAAATTGAATATTAATAAAGCTAGGTTAGCTTTTTTAGCGTTTACATCTATAAATTTAACAAATGATATACCTTACTTTCGTTTCCAACAATGATAATCAAATTGTTCGTTTCGCTATTTCATGGTAAAAAAAACTGTTTATCCATACATAGCTTAAGGAACTGGCGTGATAAAAAAAATCTTAGACATTTTCCCTATTTTTGGGAAAAAAGACGTCGATATTACTGAGAAATATCTCCAAGAATCTCTTGTACTACTTGCTATATTTGATGAAGGATTACCTAAACGTGCATTAGATTATGTACTTACAGGCAAAAACCCTGAAATTCTTTTTGAGTTAAATAAACTGGATGCAGCAAAAGCAGCCGTTTATTTTCATCGTGCAGGAACATTAGAATGGTGGTATGCCAGTAATATTGATACAGGAAAATATAGTAAAGTTATCACCCAAGGCCTTAATGCCCGCCATAAGCTTTACTCTAAAGTTGGCGAAAGCTTTTCCTTAGAACAAGTCGCTCGTTATGCAAAAGTCATTGCAGCCGCATGTCAAGATATCAATATCAAAGTGACAACAACTGAAGTGCCAACTTGGGTTATTTACCTGTTAGTTGATGCGTTTTACACCACTTATGATAATGCACGTAATCTTAATTTAGAGCATCGTAAACATTGGAGTATGGAATTTATCGCTAATATGGTCGAAGCAGAAGCCAATATTGCAGGCGAAAATGCATTATTCGCACTATTTGATAGAAAAGATATCTCTGAATATTATGCTTCTAATCTTAAGCGTATTTATGAACTTCATGATTTAAAAGATTATCTACTTTCACATCAAGAATTTATTAGAACAGAATTAATTGAAAAACTATCAGCAAATGGTTTAGTTGAGCTCATTAACTATCTAAATAAAAATACGATATTACGCGATACTTTTGCAGATATTATTGTTTTACTTGCCACCAGTAACTTAAAAACCGTTAAGAAAACCGCAGAGCCAATTTTAAATACCTTACCGGCTGAAATTGTAAAAGAAAATTTAACCCATGTTTTAATGAATGGTACACCAAAACAACGTACACAAGCGGCTGATTTATTTGCTCGCCAAGGTGAAAACCGTGATGTACTTGAAGAAGCGTTAAAACATGAAACCTCAAAAGCAGTCATCAAAAGTATTGAAAGTGCCCTACAACGCTTTAGCGTTGCTGATAATGCAAACACTGTTGATGCCATCGAAGCCCCTGATTTTACGCCATTAGAAGATACACCATTACCCGATAGTGCCCGTGATATGATGGTCAATAACTTCAATGAAATGTTAGCTAAAGCGAAAGAAAATGCTGAACGCGAAATTGAAGAAAATAAAACATCGAAGCACTCTTATAATTGGGCACAACGTCATTATAAAGATTTATCTAAGATTGATGAAAAACAATGTCGTGCATTAGTTGATAAACTCAACAGTGGGCAAGGCACTATTCAGTCGAATGAGATCCAAATTATTAAACACAAAAATCGTATTCCTAATTTGCCAGAATACACATTCTTTCATGCTGTGCGTGTGATAACCAACAACCGCCAACATGCCGATCACTTCTCCTCTCACTACTTTAATGGTGATATTCCTGAGCGTTTATTTAGTGATATTGAATTACGACAAGTTGAAAATGTATTAGAAAGATGTGGCTTCAAACGTGCAGCCCGTGTCACAGCGGCACTATGCTTAGAATCCTATCAAGATGGTTTACGCCGTTTTCGTAAACCAGAACAAATTTGGCCTTTCTTCTCTCAACATACTGATTATATTGCAGAAGCCCTAAACTTAATGCCAAACCAAAGTGAACATCGTTATCGTCAATTTGAAACATCACAAGGTATAGAAGTATTAGGTCGTTTCCCAACCATTCCTGCACAATTTGTTCCGCGCATCATGGAATTGGCATTAGGCGAAAATAAAACACACCGCGTTTCTGCACAAAAATTATTAGAAACTCTGCCTAATATTCATTTAAGTGCACAAGAAGGATTAACCTCAAGTAAACAAGAGATCCGTGTTACAGCCATTGAATGGCTAGCTCGCTTAAATAATCCGGATTCCTTACCTGCGCTTAATGCCTTATTGAAAAAAGAGAAACGCGAAGTAGTGCGAGCTTCTTTACTCACTGCATTAGAGCAATTAGGTGAAGACATTTCGAGCTATTTATCACCAAAAACATTATTAGCAGAAGCTGAAAAAGGCCTTAAAGCCAAAGTACCAGCAAGCCTTGCTTGGTTTAATTTTGAGGCAATTCCTGCACTCACATGGGAAAATAAAAAAGCGGTTGATCCCGCGATTATTCGTTGGTGGATTATTCTGGCAGTAAAATTAAAAATGCCAGGAGGCAACGCGCTATTACAACGTTATATCGGCCTGCTTTCTACAGATAGCCAACATAAACTTTCTAGCTTTATTCTGCATACCTTCGTTGCTCAGGATATTAAAGGGCCATCACTGGAAGAAGCAATGGTAGAAGCGCAACGTGAAGCACCGGGACGTTTAAGCAATTATCAAAACTGGGCGAAGCGTTATCCTGAATATTACGCTAAATATGAAAACTACACTTTAGAGCAAGTAATTGAAGAGATTAAAAACGAGGTATTACGTCGTTATTTAGGCTCTGCAATCAGTGATAAAGGTATGTTAGCGCTTATCTGTGGGATTGAAGGTCATGTTGCGGTATCTGTACTACGCAACTATATGCGCGATCATTATCAGCGTCGTGCACAAATTGAAGCGATGATTGATGCGGTTGCTTCAAGCAATGATCCTATTATCATCCAACTTCTTCTTTCGTTATCTCGTCGCTATCGCACTGCATCTGTTCAGGAAAAAGCCCGTTATTTAGTTACGCAAATCGCAGAACGTAATGGCTGGAGTGCAGATGAATTAGCCGATAGAACTATTCCAACCGCAGGTTTTGATGATACCGGAACATTAGTGCTGGAATATGGTGAACGTATTTTCACTGCAAAAATGGATGCAAAACAAAAACTTGTTCTATTTAATCCAGAAGGAAAAGAAGTTAAAGCGTTACCTGCTGCGCGCAAAAATGATGATGCGGAGCTGATTAAGGAAGCGAAAAAACTTTTCACTTCAAGTAAAAAAGAACTTAAACAAGTTATTGAATTACAAAGTGTGCGTTTATATGAAGCCATGTGTGCTCAACGTCAATGGTTAAGTGCAGATTGGCAAGAATATATTTTAGCTCACCCAATTATGCATAAATTAATTGAACAATTAGTTTGGCAGGAAGTTAAAAATGGCGAAGTGATCAATACGTTCCGCCCTTCTGATGACGGCGCATTGCTTAACCTTGAAGATGACGAAGTCACTTTACAAAACGACTCATTTATTCAATTAGCCCACGCGGCATTAGTTAATGAAGATGAACGCAAAGCATGGATTGCTCATTTTAAAGATTACAAAGTGAAGTTCTTATTCTCACAAATGGAACATAAGATCCCAGAGTTAGATCTAACGCAAACAGAAGTTGAAGACCGAAAAGGCTGGATCACAGACACTTTCACTTTACGCGGTATTTTAACCAAAATGGGTTATCAGCGTGGCCCAGCAGAAGATGGGGGTTCGTTCTCCCACTATTACAAATTCTTCTCTAGTTTAAACTACTACGTCAACATCGGTTTCAGTGGTAGCTATGTGCCAGAGGAAAACATTCCTGCTGTCTTATTTGATTTGAGCTTTGAGAAAAATCAGCAAGATTACTGGGATCGCAATAATGTTGAGCTAAAAGAAGTTCCGCCAATTTTATTAGCTGAAAGCTATGCTGATTATCTAAAAATCGCTGAAGCTTGTGCAGGATTTGATCCTGAATGGGAAAAGAAAACACCTTGGTAATAATTAGGGATAACTAGGAAAGAATATGGCTAAAAAAGCACCCGCAGATCAACAAGTAATCAGGGAAAGTGCTGAGGTTCGATTTGCTCAAGAGTTAGAGTGTTTAACAAAAGCAGATGTTAATAATCCTAAACCACAAGGATGGCTTCGCTCTCCTCGTGCTGTACGCCAATTTATTTTAGGTGATGATGCATTAGGCATCACACCTAAATTTTTCGGTGACGATGCCTTGGTTGATCGCGCGATTGTCACATTATTAGGCAAGCAAGGTTTAATGCTAGTGGGTGAACCAGGTACAGCAAAATCAATGCTCTCAGAGCTTTTTGCTGCCGCCATCAGCGGTGATTCAGGATTAACTATTCAAGGCACTGCGGGCACTACAGAAGATCACATCAAGTACTCATGGAACTATGCGTTGTTATTAGCAGAAGGCCCAACAGAGCGCGCTTTAGTGGGATCACCGCTTTATCAAGGTATGTTGCAAGGTAAAATTGTTCGCTTTGAAGAGATAACCCGTTGTCCTCCTGAAATTCAGGACGTACTGGTTTCTTTGATGTCAGAAAAACAGTTAATGATCCCCGAAATGGGTGATGGTGCGCGTATTAGTGCAAAACCTGGGTTTAACCTTATCGGTACCGCAAACTTACGCGATCGTGGTGTTCATGAAATGTCAGCCGCATTAAAGCGCCGTTTTAACTTTGAAACCGTAAAACCTATTCGTGATCCGGCATTTGAAATTAGCTTGATCCAATCACAGCTTGAAAATGAATTAGGCTCTTTAGCTAATGAAGTGACGGTGCCTGCTGACGTAGTTGAATTGCTGGTAACCACATTCCAAGAATTACGTTCAGGTAATACACAAGATGGCGGCAATATCAAAACGCCTGATGCAGTTATGTCAACCGCAGAAGCCGTAAACATTGCTTATGCTTGCGCCTTAGAAGCGCATTATTTAGGTGATGGAGTGATGAATGCTGGTGCAATTGCACGCCAATTAATCGGTGTTGTATTAAAAGACAATGCTGATGATATCAAGCGTATTCGTTATTACATGGACAATGTAGCCAGAGAAAGAGCCAGAAACAGTAAAGAGTGGAAAGCGTTCTTTGATGCATCAAAAGAGTTTTGGCAATAACACGCTGAGATTAATTGCTACACAATAAATACATTATTTATCAATTAAAGGCAGAGTTAACTCACTCTGCCTTTTCACCCAGAAAAGGGATCGACACGGTGATGCTACCTTCAATACCTTTGCCAGAAAGAATTGACCAAGCACGACTGAAATGGACGTCGTTACAGCAACAACATCTCTATTTTGCCCCAGTACGCCATCACAGCCCCGCTTGTGCTTATGCGGTTTTATCACTAATTGATTCGGTAAAGCCTGACTATATATTAATTGAAGGCCCTGATACCTTTAATTCTCTTATTCCAAGCCTGACTGATAAAGACACCCTGCCTCCCGTGGCTATTATGGGGCAAGCAGAATATTTGCATAATGATGGTAACCAAGAAGGGCGTGAGAAATCACTGCACTCTGCCTATTTTCCATTTTGTGAATATTCTCCTGAATGGCAAGCATTGCGAGGTGGTTTACGCATCAATGCAAAAACACGCTTTATCGATTTGCCATGGGCAGCTCAGGTTAATAACGAAGAGTATAGTGATTCACAAAGTCGTAGCTTACAAAAAGAACGTTATTTAGCCCATAGCCAGTTTATTGCACAATTAGCCAAAAAATGTCATTGCCGTGATCATGATGATGTTTGGGAGCATCTTTTTGAGCTACGCAACATTGAAGCTTTAGCTGATTGGCAAACCCTCTTTAATGATACCTTTATTTGGTGTGCACTTGCGCGCCTTGATTATGAGCCAGAAGTACTTGAATCAGAAGGTTCTTCGCAACGTGAAGCTCATATGCTCACTCATATTCAAACCATCAAACAACAAGATCCTAATGCCAAGATTTTAATTGTGACAGGAGGATTTCATACCCTTGCATTAATTGAAGGTCTAGCCAATTCACAATCTCACTCTTTCGCCATTTCTAGCACAGAGCAAAAGCAATTCACTAAAATGCAAAGAATGGCCGAAAAAGAACAAGCTTGGCTTATTCGCTACAGTTTTGACCGATTAGATGCACTTAATGGCTATGCTTCTGGTATGCCATCTCCGGCTTTTTATCAACAAGTTTGGCAAAGTTTAATGCAACAACATCATGATAAATTAGAAAATAATGCTCTTGCTAAACAACCTACCCAAATTTATCGCAATAAAATGGGGATCGCATTTTTAAGCTCAGTGGCTCAATCTATTAGAGAAAAACAATTTGATAATCCACCTAGCTATTTAGCCGTAAAACTGGCTGCCGAGCAAAGTTTACGCCTTGCTTTACTGAGAGATCACGCTGGTATGGGTCGTTATGATTTGCTTGATGGTTTACAAAGTGCCTTTATTAAGGGCAGTTTAGATGATAGCCAAAGCGAGTTATGGACAGAAATTAAAACCTGTTTTTCAGGCTATCTTTTAGGCAAAATTCCATTAGGTACGGCAACGCCTCCTTTAGTCAATGAAACCTATGAGCGTGCTAGAGCGTTTCGCTTCAAACTGGATGATACATTAGCAAAAACCACTAAGTGTGATGTTTACCGCAACCCGCAACATCGCTTAAGAAGTCGTTTTTTACATTTACTGGCTTTCTTAGAAATTCACTTTGCACATCGAATCAATGGCCCTGACTTTCTTTCTGGTCATCAATTGGATTTATTATTTGAAGAGTGGCAGTACGCTTGGACACCTAATGTGGAAGGCGAGCTGATTTCATTATCAGAGAAAGGCTCACAACTTGAAGCTATCGCCTTAACTAAGTTGTTATCGATGGAAAAACAGCTTGAGGAGCAAGGGCAAAGCCGTTCAAGTCAAAGTGCCGTCACGTTATTAACACAAGCGGCATTAATTGGCCTCCACCAGCGCATTCCATCACTCTTTAAACTGTTAGATAGCTATATTCAGCAAGATTTTCGTCTTGAGTCATTAACTCAATGTGGACATAAATTGATCCATTTATGGCGAGGTCGCCAATACCTTGATATTACCGATGAGCTAGCACTGGAAAATCGTCTACATCAAGTTATTCCTCAAGCCTTTTTTTGCTTAGAACAACTCGCTCAAGGTGATGAACAACAACAAGAAAGCAATTTACAAGCTTTGCTCTCTTTACGTGAACTGATTGAATTTATGCCATCACTCAATAATCCACATGATTACAAAAGTGATTTCTATCAGCAACTCAATCGCCTTGATGGTCAACTAGATGCAGTTCCTTTATTAAAAGGTGCTGTTGATGCATTGCGCTATTTAGGCTCATATATTGATGAAACCACGCTGACAAACGCATTAAATGCCACGTTTAGTACAGGAAGTTCGCCTGAACAAGCTATTGGTTATTTTGTCGGGATGATGCGCACAGCACCAGAGCTTGTGATCCGCTTACCTTTATTGGTTGATCACTTAAATACCTTGTTACAACAATGGGATGAAGAACGTTTTATTCAGATCTTGCCTGATCTGCGTTTTGCATTTAGCCAACTTAATCCCAAGCAAAATGCAGAGCTTGCACAATATATTGCCAACGATATTGGTTTAGATACACAAGCGTTATCATTATGGCAGTCAGAATTTAGTGCTAAACAAATGATTGAAGCCACTAAACTCAATCAAAAACTGCAACAGCGTATAACGGAGCAAGGCATGATTTCTTGGTTTGATACTAAGAAAACAGAGAAAGGAGACAATGCCCATGAGTCAGCATAATGACGATATGCCTGAAGATAAAATACAACAAGCAAAACGCTGGCGCCTGATTTTAGGTCAATATGCAGATGATGCTCTTGGGCAAGCGACGTTTAATGCTGATGATTTAAAAGTTGAACGCACACTCGACTTTCTCTATCGCCGAGAATATCAGCGCCGAGGGCTTCGCCAAGAACGAGGACGTCATGGCTCACTCGATGCATCGCAACTTACTGCGGTAAACTGGTTAAATCAAGCACGTAAGCTATTCCCTAATAGCACCTTTGAACGTATGCAATCACAAGCTATTGAACGTTATCAAATCAGTAGCTTTCTTAAAGATCCCAATACGTTAAAAGCAATGGAGCCCACAAAAGTGTTAGCCAAAACACTATTAAGCTTACGTGGACGAATGAGCGAAGAAACACGAGATGCGGTTAAAACTATTATTCGCAAAGTGGTTGAAGATATTTTACGTCAAATTCGTAATAATTTTCGCCAATCGTTAACAGGTCGTCGTAACCGTTTTAGACGCTCTTTAGTCCCCAATAGTCGTAACTTTGATTGGCGTGCAACTATCGCGGCGAATTTAAAACATTACGATACTCAAAATCGCCGTTTAGTGATTGAAACACCTTATTTTAACTCACGGATGCAACAGCATTTTCCGTGGGATGTGATTCTTTGTGTTGACCAAAGTGCGTCAATGTCTAGTTCCATTATGTATGCGGCTGTTTGTGCCAGTATTTTAGCTTCATTGCCTGCCGTTAATGTCTCTTTAGTGGTTTTTGATACTCAAGTTGTCGATTTATCTCATCTAGCAGACGATCCTGTTGAGGTTTTAATGACCGTACAATTAGGAGGCGGTACTGATATTGCTGGTGCAATGCAATACTGTGAAAGTTTAGTCAAAAACCCTAAACGTACCGTTATTTCACTAATCAGTGACTTTGAAGAAGGTGGCTCATTAAACCGCTTATTAGATTGCACACAACGTCTTAATAGCCAACAAGTTAAATTATTAGGGCTTGCTGCACTTGATGATGAAGCTCAACCTGTTTATGACTCTGCGATTGCACAAAAACTCGCGGACAGAGGTATGCAAGTTGCCGCTTTAACACCAGAACATTTCGCGCAATGGCTAGCAGAGGTAATGCAATGAGTTGGCAAACCGTTTACTTTCATTACGATGAAGATGCGCTCACTGTATTTGCTAATGCAGGATTATTAAGACGCGCAAGAAAAGATGTTGATAACGAAAAAGTATCTCTCACTGATGCCAATACAGGGCAATTCAGTAGTGATGGACAAAATGTTGTTTTACACGAAGCGGGTATTCAACAAGCCAGTTGCGATTGTTCTGCATCTGGTTGCTGTAAACATATTTTAGCCGCCATTTTATGGCTCCAAGCTAATAATAGTGCTGATAATTCAAATAACGATAATAGTGGTGAAATATCATTAGAAGTCATTACTGAGCCTGTTGAAATCGCCCCTCTGTTACCCACATTATTTGCTCTTGATCCAGAAGCATTAATCAAAAAAGCGGGTAAACCAGCCTGTCGAGCAGCAATTAAATTAATTGAGCAATGGGAAAATATAACATTCAATCTAGAAGACACAGGAACTCAGTTAAAAATTCAACTTCCTGATGTGAATGAACCTGTTATTTTCTTACAAGCGAGTGGTTACGATGGCATATTATCGCCATTTTCTGACTCACAGAAAAAAGCCTTTCATCTCGCTATCGTGGCTAAATTATTTGAACAACATGCTCAACCATGGACATGGCCTGAAGATTTAATGACGGTGCAATCTTCTAAACGTCCTCTGAATGATGAAGAAATAGCTTTAATTAATACCATTGAACAATTTATTTATGATTTATTACGTCAAGGGCTATCACATATTAGCTTAAGCAGTGCCACACAGTTGCATTTATTAAATATGTCCGCTCGAGCGGAAGGTTTACCTCGTTTAGCGTCTTATTTAAGAACATTAAGCACTCAAGTCAAACTGTTGGCAGAAAGACACTTCACCATGGATGAAAGCAATGTCTTACGTTTATTAGCCCATATTTCTGCCTATTTATTCCAATTATCTAATGCGACACCAGAACAGTTAAAAGTGTTACGAGGGCAACTTCGTCGTCAATATGATGATAAAAAAAATAGCCTTTCTCTTATTCCTGTTGGGGCAAATTGGTGGACAGCACAAAGTGGCGCATTAGGAGCAACGTTTACCTTTTGGGATAGCGAAGAAAAACAGCTATTACAAGCGACACAAGCGCGCCCTAATCAGCTCGATACCTTGTTTAATCGTTATGGTGTTTGGAACAGTTTGTCATTATGGAAACAAACTACGGATAAATTAATGCGTCGTCCTTTTTTATTACAAGATCCTCGTATTTCTGATGAAGGAAAACTCGCCACTATTGGTGATAGCTTTGCTCAAAATCAAGCAGATTTTCTTGATATAACGGACTATAACAATTTACAAACTGAGCTAGGCATCAATAATTGGCAAGATTTACCTGATTACTTTGCCCATCAAACAGAAGGGTTTCTTTCCCCTCTTGTTTTGCATATCAAAAACTATAAACCTTTAATTTGGTATGAGGTTGAGCAATGCGTCATTTGGGAAGTATCAGATAATCATAAAAATTCAGCATTCTTGCGCCTCTATTGGGAAGGAACAACGCAAAATAATCTAGAAGAGTTGCGCTTTCTTACCAAAAAAGAGTTAGAAATTGTCGCCATCACGGTGCAACCCGTTCGGCGTGATCTCAATATAGACTTGTTACCAACGACTATTTGGATCAAAACAGAAAAAGGCATTGAACTGTTTTATCTCGATTTTGACCAATTTCCACGTAAGAAAAAACAATCAGGCTTTATTAGCCGTATTCAAGAATATATGGCTAAACGTAAGCAACAAACAGCAATGCATCACAGTGAACCGACATTAGCACAAAAGTTCTGTCGCCCTATTTTGTCTGTATTAGAAGCCCAAGCATGTACCGGACGGGAATTACTCTCAGAAATGCAAAAAGAGCAATTAGAAATAAGTAAACACACCGCAGACGATTTAGGGATGACATTAATAGCTGATCAATTAGCTTATTATTTGGCATTAACTTCCCGTGACTCACGGGCGTTATTACAGTTAATTTGGCTATGCGATAATCTGCAACAATTGCAGATCCCGTTACCTATTCAACTTAACGAGTAATTGATATTAGCGAAAAAAGCTATCTCTCTTTAATTTGGGAGATAGCTTTTAAGATAAGAATAAATGGGTTTATGCTGGATTATCAATATCAACAAATGTCACGTCGAAGTGATGTGTTTGAGCAAGCCATTCACCTAATGCTTTAATACCATAACGCTCTGTCGCATGGTGCCCAGCGGCAAAGAAATGAACGCCCATTTCTCTTGCAATATGAATAGTCTGTTCTGAAACTTCACCTGTTACAAAGGCATCCACACCTTGCTCTGCGGCATCTTGAATAAAGCCTTGTCCGCCCCCCGTACACCACGCAATACTGCGAATAGCGTCAGGTGCATTATCACCACAATGCAATACATTGCGTTGTAACGCTTTTTCTAAACGTGCTTTTAATTCAAGCGGTGTTAAAGGTAAATCAAACACGCCTTTAGGCACTAACGGTAATATTTCACCTTCAACTTTAACGCCCATTTTTAACGCTAATTGAGCATTGTTCCCTAAGATTGGGTGCGCATCTAACGGCAAGTGATAACCAAAAAGATTAATGTCATTGCAAAGTAATGTCTTTAAGCGATTACGCTTCATTGAACGAATAACAACAGGTTCGTTTTTCCAAAAGTAACCATGGTGTACTAAAATGGCATCAGCGTTTAATCGCACAGCCTCATCAAGTAATGCTTGGCTTGCCGTTACACCCGTTACTATTTTTTGAATATGAGGACGTCCTTCAACTTGAAGTCCATTAGGTGCATAATCTTGAAAGTTCTCAATGCTTAACTTTTCATTAATCACCAATTCCAGATCAGTATTCTTCATTTTATTTATTTCCCTGTTATCACGAATGCCATTATTTATATAACAATAAGATAAATAGCATTAGGTTAATAGCCTTCGTTTAAATGACTTATTACTGCTTATTGTAACGTAAAAATTAAAGATTATTTGAAGATAAGGAAAAACAAGAAGGTCACACTGGAAAGTACTTAAAGCGGGATGAAAATAACGCCCACATTTGCAGGCGTTATTTTTATATTCTGTTATTTGTGGCTGTTTAGCGCCATTTCTGATTTTGCCAACCAAACGGGTTTATCACTTGTTTTAGACCATACACGATGTATATAGCTATAAAATTGTGCACGTTTAGGATGAAAAATCATAACAGGAAATGCCACAACACCTAGCGCAACAGCACCAGAACGACGGGCTAAAACATGTTTTTTTGTATATTCGTTATAAGCTGGCATAGTGCCCTCCTGTATAGAGATTGATTTGATGGTGAAATTTTACCTCATTTGATGAAATTTTACTACTGATCAGACCACTTAATTCGTGCGAAAAATCACCTTTATTTTGCTTGATATGTAATTAAATTTCAGAATGGAAACAAAAAAGAAATATTTAATAAATTTTATTAACAATTGAATAACGATATTTTTACTTATCTTAAAGCGTGATAAGTAACACTAGTCATACGTTACCGAAAAGGTAAAATTTTAAATCAGCGAGGAAATGGGAGGAGATATGGAATATTAAAAAATACAAGTTTACTGCGAAACAAGACAAATTTAGCAGAAAAAGGAAAGGTTAAAGATATTATATACTAGCTAACTCTTTAAATAAATTAGGATTTTTATTAATAGCAATAAGCACTTTTGCTCTAATTTATCATTATAAAATGTACACACATAGCGTTTAAGATTAAATATGAATTCTTGTGCTACGGAGCGTTTTATTAAAAAAATCCCTCTATTTAAAGAGGGAGGTAATTTTGATTAAAATATTTTGCTTTATTTCTTAACCGTTTTACCTTTGCCACGTAGAGTTTCGGTTAAGCCTTTCAGAAAATACCTTACCAGCTGATCACCGCAATTACGGTAGTTTTTATGTCCTGGTTTACGAAATATCGCGCTAAGTTCTGGCTTAGAAACACGGAAGTCTGCAAGCTCATAAATCTTCAGAATATCCACATCTTTTAATTCAAAAGCGACACGCAGTTTTTTTAGGATAATATTATTTGTGATACGCTTTTCAACTTCAGGTGCAGGGAAGTTTTCATCTTTTCCACGACGATAAAAAATTAGGCCATTTAAAAAATGTCCCATCGCATTATCGTCACACTCGACAAATTCAGGTTCATCGTCTTTTTTCAGCCAACTATTGACTAACTCTTTTGTGACGGTGTAATCGGCTAGTTTCATGATTTCTACAACATGTGCATCACTTAGATCCAGCATGTAACGTACACTGCGTAAAACAAAATTATTTTGCATTATATTGATTATCCACTCTATTTTTAATTCTAAATCAACCTCAATGATGGATATCAATGCTGTGATCTAAAAATATTCAATAATTAAAAAATACACTCTACTTTTAGGTAGAGTGTATTCTATATAACTCGTTTATTGCACTAATTTATTTGTTAGCAAAAACATTATTTACTATTTCAATGGCTTCTTTTTCAATTAATTCACGGTGCTCGGGGCCACGGAAGCTTTCACAGTAAATCTTATAGGCTTCTTCAGTACCAGAAGGACGAGCCGCAAACCAACCGTAATCGGTCATCACTTTTAAGCCACCAATTGACGCGCCATTACCTGAAGCATGTGTTAAACGAGCTGTAATTGGGTCGCCAGCTAATGTGCTAGCAGTCACCATTTCAGGGGATAAACGTGACAACAGTGCTTTTTGTTCATGGGTTGCTGATGCTTGAATACGGTTATAGCTTGGTGAACCAAAACGTTGTGCTAATTCATTGTAATGTTCTTGCGGATCTTTACCTGTTACTGCTTTCATTTCGGCAGCCAGCAGGCATAAAATAATACCGTCTTTATCAGTTGACCATGGTTTACCATTAAAGCGTAAGAAAGATGCACCAGCACTCTCTTCACCACCAAAGCCAAACTCACCACTAAATAAGCCTTGAACAAACCATTTAAAACCAACAGGCACTTCAACTAGCTCACGACCTAAATCTGCCACAACACGGTCAATCATTGCACTTGAAACCAGTGTTTTACCCACTTTTACATCTTTAGCCCATTGTGGACGATGACGGAAAAGATAGTTAACCGCAGCCGCTAAATAGTGGTTAGGATTCATTAAACCAGATGGCGTCACAATACCATGACGATCGTAATCTGGATCGTTAGCAAAGGCTAAGTCAAATTTATCACGCAATTGTAATAAACCTTCCATTGCCCATGGTGATGAACAATCCATACGAATAACGCCATCATGATCGAGCGTCATAAAACGGAATGTCTGATCGACTTGATCGTTAACCAATTCAAGATCAAGACCATAATATTCACCAATGCGTTTCCAATACTCAATACCGGAACCACCTAATGGATCAACACCTAATTTTAAGCCGGCTTTCTTAATGGCTTCCATATCAACAACGTCACCTAACGCTTTGACATAAGGCATAATTAAGTCTTGAGCTTCAATATAACCACTCGCCAATGCTTCATCATACGAAAGACGCTTGATCCCTGCTAAATTATTTTCAAGCAGTTCATTAGCACGTTTTTCAATAACCGAAGTTAAGTCAGTATCAGCAGGCCCACCATTTGATGGGTTATATTTAATACCGCCATCTTCAGGTGGGTTATGTGATGGCGTGATAACAATGCCATCAGCAATATCTTGATGTGCATCGTTGTAAGTCAAAATAGAAAAAGAAACTGCCGGTGTGGGTGTATAGCCATTATTTTCTTGAATAACCACTTTCACTTTATTGGCAGCGAGTACTTCTAAAACAGAAATAAACGCAGGCTCTGACAGTCCATGAGTATCTTTACCCACGTAACATGGCCCTGTTACTCCATTTTTTGCACGTACTTCAGCAATAGCTTGTGCAATTGCCAAAATATGGGCTTCATTGAAGCTATGGCGATTTGCACTTCCACGATGACCAGATGTACCAAATTTCACACGATGAGCATTATTGCTAACTTGAGGTTTAAGTGAATAGTATTGAGACGTTAATTGCGCCACATTAATCAGATCACTTTGACGAGTATGCTGCCCTGCTCTTGGATGAATTGCCACGAACCTTCTCCTATTAGACATCACAATCACGCTTTAAACAAAAGCCTTTGCAATGCATCAATTAACAATAGTGGTTAGATAGTTCCACACACCTTATCAATCTCATTTGCAGGAAATTGCATATCCTGCATGATGCTTTGTACCATTGTTCTTTTACGCTCTGTGTTCGAGTTAGTAATAACCCAAAACGGCGTACCTGAAATATGGCGCGGTTTTGTATGACGCCCACTATCGAGTAATGTTTGTTCATCACCAGCAAAATAGATGCGTGTTCGTCCATGTACTGTTTCAGCAGATTGAGTAAAAGTAGCACTATCTAGGCTATATAACGTAGAAAGGATCTGTAAAAAACGATCAACTGATTTTGTTTTTTCTGCATAGCTGTCAGATAACAACAGTTCTCGCATTTCACGAACCGGATTTTTTGCTGGTGTAATCGATTTAGGTTCAGCTTCCTGTTTCATAACAGGTGCTTGTACTGACTCAGTGACGACGACTGGTTGTACGGGCTGTTTGGCATCGAGCTTCAGTAGACGCCTTAAAATATCTGAAGCGCTTTCACCGATATGCCTAGTTTCGCTAGCAATATAGCGGTAAAGTTCGTCATCAATTTCTATCTTTTTCATTGCTACCCAGTACTGTTTTCAAAAAAAGTAATTAGGATTATAAGATATAATCTTTAAAAACAAAATAGGTAAAATTTCAATAACTTAAAGAAGATCTATTCAAGATCCTACCGTTTGAAAGGCTAAGCTCGGTATTTATCCTATTGTTTATCTTGGTATCATCTTCTATTCTTTGAACTTATTCACACAAAATCAGTTTTAAATTCAAACATATCACACCACCGACCACCAAATAATATAAAATCCTGACTATTTATTTTTTAGCAATGTTAACATTTCAATTTCTTAAATAACTTTAGAGCATATATCTATAAAATATTATTTTATGGATTTTTATAAATTTATCTTATTAATTATTTCTGAGTTTCATTACTCTTTTATATTATTGCGATAAGTTGGCTTAGCATCTTGTGCATGTCATCATAGAAAAAATCGCAATCATTTTGGTCATTAATATGAAACTCAATACATTATTAAATTATCAATTACACCAACCTGAAACTACACCTGCGCCTGCATCTAATTTACCTATCGTCTTGATCCACGGCCTCTTTGGTGACCTCAATAATTTAGGCGTTTTAAGTCGCGCACTTCGTCAAGATAATACCGTGATACAAATTGATGTGCGTAACCATGGACACTCTCCTCATAGCGAAAGTATGAATTATCAAGATATGGCGCAAGATGTACTTGCATTGCTTGATAATTTAGCTATCCCAAAAGCCATTATTATTGGGCACTCAATGGGAGGCAAAATTGCGATGGCGATGACAGCATTAGCCCCCGAACGTATCGCAAATATTGTTGTGATTGATATGTCTCCTGTTGCTTACAACGTTCGCCGTCATGACAAAATTTTTGCTGCGCTTGAAGCCGTAACAGAAGCTCAAGCCACACGTCGTCAAGATGCTATGGAAATCATGCGCCCTTTTATTGAAGAGGAAGGTGTGATCCAGTTTTTACTCAAATCATTCAAAAATGGTCAGTGGCTATTTAATTTACCTGCAATAAAAAATGCTTATTCAGACATTATTGGCTGGCAAGAGGTGCCTGCTTGGCATCATCCTGTATTATTTATTCGTGGCGGTTTATCACCTTATATTTTAGATGAGTATCGTGAAAATATAGCTCGCCAATTTCCTCTCGCAACCGCCTTTGTTGTCGCAAACACAGGGCATTGGGTGCATTCAGAAAAACCCGATACCGTTATTAAGGCCATTCGTCGTTTTTTAGAAAAAGCTTAATTAATAAACGTTATAGCTTAAAATAACGCCACTGAAAAATGAGAATGTCATAGAGTGTATAATTATTGTGCTTAAAAATAGTGTCTGTTGATAAAAAGACCAAATCACAATAGGTTAAATTAAGGAAGCAGTGGCGAGACATCACTATGTGGGGTATTATTGGGCGTTTCGCAATTTAGTCATTGGTATACGCCCTTTCACAGCAAAATTTATGGCAAAAGAACAAACTGATCGCACCACTCTGGATTTGTTCGCAGATGAACGCAGACCTGGGCGACCTAAAACAAACCCGCTTTCTCGGGATGAACAGCTTAGAATTAATAAACGCAATCAATTAAGACGTGATAGAGTCAATGGGTTACGTCGAGTTGAGTTAAAATTAAATGAAGATGCTGTGAATGCTCTCAATGAGTTAGCGACAGAAAGAAACGTCAGTCGTAGTGAACTTATTGAAGAAATATTACTAGAGCAATTGGCGCAAAATCACGCCTTAAAAATGCATCAAAACAAAAATAGCTAGCAGATAAACCACACAAATTCGACAGAATTAGCCTGCTATTTTCGTCAAAATACATTTTTAGTTTTCTATTATGAAAACACAATGCTTATCTTTCACTAGTAATTGTTCAAACACAGACAA
The DNA here is from genome assembly GCF_022369495.1 of Proteus penneri. Taxonomy (NCBI): domain Bacteria; kingdom Pseudomonadati; phylum Pseudomonadota; class Gammaproteobacteria; order Enterobacterales; family Morganellaceae; genus Proteus; species Proteus penneri. The sequence continues at coordinate 664,376 of NZ_CP059690.1, read as the reverse complement.
ATATACTCTAAATATTTTAAAGTGTAGCTAGGTGACAAGTGAATGAGTCACTAGGAACATACAAAAAGTATGTAACTTGTGAGAATAGACGTAGTCAATAACGCTACAATTTGAAATATAACGAATTTAGAATAAAAGAGGTTATCTCACTTTATGGCAATCATAGGAATATTCTTCGGCAGTGATACTGGCAACACAGAAAATATTGCCAAAATGCTTCAAGAAAGACTGGGCGCTGATAATGCCGAAGTTCATGATATTGCAAAATCTAGTCAAGAAGACATCGAAGCGTTCGATATTCTGTTACTAGGTATTCCTACTTGGTATTATGGTGAAGCACAATGTGATTGGGATGATTTTTTCCCAACACTAGAAGATATTGATTTTAATGGTAAGCTTGTTGCACTATTTGGTTGTGGTGACCAAGAGGACTACGCAGAATATTTCTGTGATGCAATGGGTACCATTCGCGATATTATTGAGCCTCGTGGTGCAGTTATCGTCGGACATTGGCCAACTGAAGGCTATCATTTCGAAGCCTCTAAAGGACTTGCTGATGATAATCATTTTATCGGTCTTGCAATTGATGAAGATCGTCAACCAGAATTAACCGAAGAGCGTGTTGACGCTTGGGTTGCTCAAATCAAAGAAGAAATGAGCTTAGACGAAATTCTGGGATAAAATAAATTCTCAATATTGAGAATGATAATTATTCAATGGTGTGCTAAGATAGTGTGATAGGTGGGGTGTTTATTTTTAAATATCATGCCTATAATCAATAAGGTTATTTATTCACCCGAGTATTAATGAATAAAACCTATTTGTGAGCACAAAAATTAAATTCACCATTAGCAACAGGATTAAATCCGCATGACCGACAATAATAAAGCGTTAAAAAATGCTGGGTTAAAAGTTACACTTCCTCGCTTAAAGATCTTGGAAGTGCTCCAGGATCCTGAGTGCCATCATGTCAGTGCTGAAGATCTCTATAAAAAACTCATCGATATCGGTGAAGAGATTGGTCTGGCAACCGTGTATCGCGTCTTAAACCAATTTGACGATGCTGGTATTGTTACCCGTCATAATTTTGAAGGTGGTAAATCAGTATTTGAATTAACTCAACAACACCATCACGATCATTTAATTTGTCTTGATTGTGGTAAAGTTATCGAGTTTACAGATGATGCGATTGAAGTGCGCCAAAGAAACATCGCTGAACGTCATGGTATCAAACTTTCCAATCATAGCCTTTATCTATATGGCCACTGCGCTGAAGGTAATTGTAAAGAAGATAGCCACGCACATGATGAGAAATAATTCATTCTGGATAATCTCTCAGTAAAAAAAAGGAACTGCCAACAGTTCCTTTTTTATTGCCTAAAATCCGAGGATAACTCTACTTAGCTACACTGATGCTGTGTTTAATATGCTTTAAATGAACCACGATAGTAAATGTAACAATGACTAACAATGACCAAGAGCCCCATTTTCCTGCATGTACTGCAGACCAAGCACCCATTTGATTAGGATATTGCCATACACCAAAAAATGTACCGAAATTCTCAGCAAGCCAAATAAAGAAACCTATTAAAACAAAAGCCAATAATAGTGGCATTTTTCGCTCTGTATCATAAGGCGTAAAGTAAACCACACTACGAGCATAAAGACCTAAAATAAAGGCAGTTAAATACCAGCGATAATCGCCGATAAAGTGATGAGAAAAGAAATTAATATAGATAGCGAGCGCAACCAAAGTTGCCATCCAATAAGGTGGATAATGTTCAATTCGTACTTTTAAAAAACGCCATGCTTGAATTAAATAACTTCCTACTGCGGAGTACATAAATCCTGTAAACAAAGGAACTTCCCATAATTTAGTGTAAGCAAAATCAGGGTATTTCCACGATCCAATTGCCGCTGATGTTTTAAATAATTCCATCACAAAACCAACAATGTGGAAAAAACAGATCGCTTTTAATTCATCCCATGTTTCGAGTTTGCCCCATACCATCCATAATTGGAAAGCAATAGCGAGAATAAGTAAAACGTCATAACGAGGTATTCCTAATATTCCTTTACTTGGTGTTGCAAATAAAATAAAAAAGAAAAACCCCGCAAATAAACAAGAACGCGCTTCTTTCACACCAAAAAAAAGAAATTCAACAATAAATCGTTTTATACCTCTAAAGGGCTTCAATGGTGGTTCTAATAAAAAATCATCCAGTCGCTTTAACATGCTTCTTCCTGAAAACGTGCATTATTAAATAGCATTCAATGCAAAATAATAAATTAAGGAGAGATAAAATGAATGAGAAGAAATTTGCCATAGAATGAAAAAACGTACAAGGATGAAAAGAACGAAGAAAAAGAAAGGATTTAAAAATAAAGGTATTTACCCCCCACTACGATACCCACTCTGACTGCCTATTAGGGTAAATACCTTACGCAAATTTTGCGAAATAACTGAAGCACAAGAGATAAACATAACCCACTCACATTTATCTCAGACGGCATGACATGACGACTTTACTTCTTACTACTGCTGACAACTTCACTTTATTAACGAGGCTAATTTTTGAGAATAATATTTATTCTTTTTAATTTATCCCTACTCTTTCTATTACTTATTTTTACTCATCGTAATCGTATTTAACTTTTTATTTTATTCAGGATAAAGTGCAATTAATGCACTTTATCCTCACTCTGATATTAGAAAATAGTAAATGGCATAATTACGTTAAACTTAACGTCTTTTTCATCTTGGAAGATATTACCAAAACCACCTTCATAACTTGGGATATCGGAATGGTTATCATAACGGGTATAATGAAGCTTAAAGAGTGTCCCTTTAGCGCGACCTTCTTGAACCGTATACATAATATCCGCATTCCATGCACTTTCTCTGATGCGCTGACCTTGATCATAAATGGCTTTACCACTTGGCTTAGCATCCCATGCATAAACATAAGAAGTGCCTACCGCCCAGCCAGATAGATCCCAATTTTTCAGATCGTACATTACACCCGCATAAAGTGCTTTTTCACCATTGGCGTTAAAGTCAGAACGACCATCCCACCAAATATCAAGACGACCATTTGATGTCGCCCAACCCGGCGTCATACGTTGTAAGAAATAACCTTGATTGCCTTCGGCTTTAACCCATGTTCCTTCTACTTTGAAGTCAAATACATTGTAGGTATAACCAAAAGTCAGTGCTTGTAACCATGCCAGCCCATCATAAACGTCATTAACACCACCACCGGTCACTTTATCTTTAGCACCGTAGAATTGGTAAGATGTTCTTAATGCATTATCAGCAATTGGGAAATCATAAGAAACTTTACCAAAATACTGATCGATATAACCATCGGCCTGACCAAATGCAGCTTCTAACACTAGGCTGTTTTTAAAATCATATTTGGCGCCAAAAGAGTGAAGATAGCTGATATTGGTTTCTAGATCAGCTTTACGGAAGTTATACATATTCCGATACCATGGTGCTTTATATTCATCTGTCCACATATAGGAGAAAGATAATTCACCGCTTTTATCGAAGTCGAAAACAGCACCCGCTTCAGCACCGCGGTAAGTTCCCGGTAAGAAGCTCCAATGTGGACGCAATAACGTTTGACCTTTAGGTTGAATATATCCCCCTTGAGCCCAGAAATTGCCTAATTTGAATTTTGCAGCTGCTTTATAAACGCTTAAGCCACTGCGATCGCCAGTCCATTTTTCATCCCAGCGACTTTTTGCGTCACTAAAACCGATTTCGTTAGGTGCTGCGGGGCCACTATTATTCAATTCAGCCGCACCAAAGGCAGCTAAATCAATACCAATAAAATCACCAAGGTAACCTGATGAGAAGTCTAGATTAGCGTTGAAAGTAGAATGGTGTAGGTTAGCTTTGTATTTGCCGTAATCAGGACTATTTGGTGTTAACTCTTTTCTATCACGATCACGTTGCCAATAAAAAAGGCCGCCTGTTAGGGTTGAGTCCTCAATAAATCCTTCAGCATGAGACATTTTTGCAGGTAGTGCAGTTACAAGCAATGCGCCCATAACGACAAGTGCCACCCTGCCTGGTTTAGCATGTTGCATAACCATAGCATTGTTTCCTCTTTGACTTTGACTAAAAAAGAAATAAGCACAATGCCTATTTCCAAATATAAAACCCCAAGTGGGGAAAAAACCTAAATTAGGTTAGAAACAGCATATTTTTCGCGACGCGAATTATCAACCAAAAAAAGAGAATTTTTATCAAAATATGACCAAGGGCACATAACTAAATGATCGTTTCATTTTCTTGCTTTTATAATCCCTCATTAAAAATAAATATAACAAATTGATTTTATTTAATTTTTACACCAATCTTTAAACGATATTAGATTTCGTTTTTATTAAAAGGAATAATAAGTAGTGCTTATAAATAAGCTTTTTTAACGATGTAAAATATGTGCATTCAATCACACTTTTCTTACTACAGTCTTATTTAATGAAATGGTATGAAAAAACGGAAGAATAAAGTGATAACAAGTTAATTATTTCAAATGAAACAAATAAAAAGTTATCGTTTGAAATGAAAAAATTGAGATTAATTGATCCCAGAAGAATAAATATTAAACATAAACAGATGAAAAATCGTACAATCTTAAAAAGAAAACAGATGAAAAAATGCTCGATAACTTAATTACCGAGCATCCTATTAATTTTGGTACTAACGATACTTAATACAACTCAAAATAAGGTTTAAATTAACCTTGTTGAGAAATCTTCGCCCAAGTGTCGCGTAAGCCCACGGTACGGTTAAACACAAGTTTATCCGCCGTTGAAAGCTTATCAACACAGAAGTAGCCTTCACGCTCAAATTGATACGCTTTTTCGATAGCTGCATCTTTTAAGCTACGTTCAACAAAACCTTCACGAATAACTAAAGATTCAGGGTTAATTGTTGATAAGAAATCATCTTCTGCCGCTGGATTTGGCACACTAAATAGACGGTCATAAAGACGGATTTCAGCAGGAATAGCGTGTGGAATGCTCACCCAGTGAATAACGCCTTTTACTTTACGTCCATCAGCAGGATCTTTATTTAAAGTCTCAGCATCATAAGTACAGTAAATGGTTGTGATTTCACCTTGCTCGTCTTTTTCAACACGCTCAGCTTTAATAACATAAGCATTACGTAAACGTACTTCTTTACCTAGCACCAGACGTTTATATTGACGGTTTGCTTCTTCTTTGAAGTCTGCGCGATCAATATAAATTTCACGGCTAAATGGCACTTCACGCGTCCCCATTTCCGGCTTATTTGGGTGATTCGGCGCAGTTAAAATCTCTTCGCCTTCTGGCATATTTTCAATCACTAAACGAACCGGATCGATAACCGCCATTGCACGTGGTGCATTTTCGTTTAAATCATCACGAATACAAGATTCTAATGCAGCCATTTCAACATTGTTTTCTTGTTTCGTCACACCAATACGTTGGCAGAACTCACGAATAGATTCTGCTGTATAACCACGACGACGTAAGCCTGAGATCGTTGGCATACGAGGGTCATCCCAACCATTCACAATGTTTTCTGTCACAAGCTGATTCAGCTTACGTTTTGACATCACTGTGTATTCAAGGTTAAGACGTGAGAATTCATATTGACGAGGATGACAAGGGATAGTGATATTATCCAGCACCCAATCATATAAACGACGGTTATCTTGGAATTCTAAAGTACATAAAGAATGTGTGATATTTTCCAGTGCATCAGAAATACAGTGGGTAAAATCATACATTGGATAAATGCACCATTTATTTCCAGTTTGGTGGTGTTCAGCAAATTTAATACGATAAAGCACCGGATCACGCATAACAATAAACGGTGATGCCATATCAATTTTCGCACGTAAACACGCTTTACCTTCTTCAAAGCCACCAGCACGCATTTTTTCAAATAGTGCTAAGTTCTCTTCTACGCTACGTGAGCGATAAGGGCTGTTTTTACCAGGCTCTTTTAATGTACCGCGGTATTCACGAATTTCTTCAGCGCTCAACTCATCGACATAAGCTAAGCCTTTATTAATCAACTCAATCGCATATTGATAAAGCTGATCAAAATAATCTGAGGAGTAATGAATGCTACCTTCCCATTGGAAACCTAACCACTGAACATCTTTTTGAATTGAGTTGATATACTCAATATCTTCTTTTACTGGATTGGTATCATCAAAACGTAGATTACATTTTCCCTGATAATCTTTAGCAATACCAAAATTCAGGCAAATTGATTTCGCATGGCCGATATGAAGATAGCCATTAGGTTCAGGTGGGAAACGCGTATGAACGCTATCATGTTTCCCAGTAGCCAGATCTTCGTCAATAATTTGACGAATAAAGTTCGTTGGGCGGGCATCTGCCTCATTCATGGTCATTTTTTCCTCAAAGCAAAACGCATAATTAACCCACTATAATCCAATAAGCAGGTTTCATAAATACCTTAGCTAAATACACCCCTGAGATATTTATCAAAATAGAGATAAAAAAACGGGAAGTTCGAAAGACTCCCCGTTTTATCGTCTTATTTAACCATCTCTTTATAGAGGATTAAATATCTGTATAGAATTTATTTTAATACTTTGTAGATAACGGTTTTATTTCCAACCACTTCACCTGTAACTTGTTCAGCAATTTTATCAAAATCATCGATATTGCTAACAATCACAGGGCTTATCATCGATTTAGCATTAGCATTCAGATATTCAAGATCTAATTCTAAGATAGGTTGACCAACTTTAACCTCTGCACCTTCTTCAACTAAACGCTTGAAGCCTTTGCCACCTAACGCAACGGTATCAATTCCCATATGCACGATGATTTCAACCCCATTGTCAGTCTCAATACAAAATGCGTGGTTTGTATCAAAAATCTTAACAACAGTACCTGTCGCAGGCGCCATTACGATATTAGAAGTTGGTTTAATTGCTACACCATCACCAACAATACCACTAGAGAACGCTTCATCAGGCACATCTTTCAATGCCACGATTTCACCATCAAAAGGCGCAATCATTTCAAGTAATACTTTTGAATTTGTGTTGGCTTGTTTTACAGCTGTTTTTTCCGTAGATACTGTCGAGGTAGCAGGCGCTTCATAAGCGGCAACAGGGCCTTGTGTTAATACATCACGCATCGCGTTAGCGACTAATTCAGCACGCGTACCCACAATCACTTGAACACTTTGTTTGTTTAAACGAATAACACCTGATGCACCTAAACGTTTTGCATAGGCATCATTAACAACTGTGGCATCTTTTACATTTAAGCGTAAACGGGTAATACAAGCATCAATACCGGTTAAATTATCAGAACCACCGATAGCCGCGATATATTGACGCGCTTCTTGCTGGATACCTTCTTTACTATTTGCTGGCGCTGTTTTGATATCTTCATCATAACCATCCGCTGTTTCATCACCAATCACTTCATCTTCACGACCCGGCGTTTTCAGGTTGAATTTAGTAATAGTGAAACGGAAAATACCGTAATAAATAAAGAAGAAAACAATACCTTGAACAATCAGCATGTACCAATGAACAGCTAGTGGGTTGCGTGAAGATAAGAACATGTCCACTAAACCTGCACTAAAGCCGAATCCTGAAATCCACTCCATGCTTGCCGCGATATAAACAGAAATCGCCATTAAGAATGCGTGAATAACATAAAGCACTGGTGCCACGAACATAAAGGAGAATTCAAGCGGTTCAGTAATACCGGTGAAGAAAGCAGCAAATGCACCAGCAAGCATGATACCTGCAACTTTTGCTTTGTTCTCTTTACGTGCACAGTGATAAATCGCTAGTGCTGCACCCGGTAAGCCAAACATCATTACTGGGAAGAAACCTGCTTGATAACGACCTGTTACCCCCACAGTTGCTAAGCCAGAATCAATAGCTTGCTGACCTGCTAGAAAATTAGGAATATCGTTAATACCAGCGACATCAAACCAGAATACAGAGTTCAACGCATGGTGTAAGCCAACTGGAATTAATAAACGGTTAAAGAATGCATAGATACCCGCACCCAATGCCCCCATATCTTTAATACTTTCACCGAAGCTGACTAATCCACCATAAATCACAGGCCAGATATACATCAGAATAAAAGCGACGATGATCATTAAAAATGAGGTTAGGATAGGAACTAAACGGCGACCACTAAAGAACGACAGTGCGCGAGGCAGTTCAACGCTACTAAAGCGGTTATAAAGCTCGGCAGAAAGTACACCAACCAAGATCCCAACAAACTGGTTATTTATTTTACCAAAAGCAACGGGAACCTCTTCTAAAGGTAGACCTTTGATCATTGACACCGCTGCTGGAGAACAGAGTGTTGTCACGACTAAGAACCCAACAAATCCTGTTAAAGCGGCAGCGCCGTCTTTGTCTTTCGACATACCATAAGCAACACCAATGGCAAACAAAACTGACATATTGTCGATGATAGCAGCACCAGATTTGATAAGTAAGGCAGCAAGCGCGTTATCGCTACCCCAGCCTACTGGATCAATCCAGTAGCCAATCCCCATCAGAATTGCTGCTGCAGGTAATGTAGCAACAGGCACCATCAGCGCCCGCCCTATCTTCTGCAGATAACTTAAAATATTCACAAACTCCCCCTTGGATAGCCCCTATGCGGGATCTTATTCATACTCATTCATATTTTATAATAAAATTGATGAGCTAATTATTTAATTCCATTTTTAGTCTAAAAAAATTATTTTGTATCGCAAATTAATTAGTCATAATTTGTGATTGAAGTCACCAATACCGTATAATTTTTAGCTGAAATGCTGGCTAAGTCAGAAAGCTTATTTTATGATTAAAAATATCTTTTGGCGGGACATTTCGATCATCAGCTAAAAATGAAAAGAAATTCGTGTTATACACTCTAAATCATTCGAGTTGCAGGTAGGCTGCAAGCAAAGATATCCCGATGAGTATACTCATGTATGTGATTCGGGTAGCTGAGCGTAGCCACCCCCCCTGCAACTTGAAGGATGACGAGTATAGATGAGCCACTGATAATCACACGATAAAATAACACGTTACTGAGTTATCAGATTTGTCTTTTTTCTATGAGGTTACTATGAGGTTAATCCCCCTATCCACGGCAAAGCAAGTTGGTAAGTGGTCTGCAAATTACATCGTTGAAAAGATCAACGCATTTAATCCAACGGCAGAACACCCTTTCGTACTTGGTTTACCGACTGGTGGCACGCCATTGGCGACATATAAAGAGTTAATTGAATTACATCGTGCAGGAAAAGTTAGCTTCCAACACGTTGTGACGTTCAATATGGATGAATATGTTGGTATTCCATCAGATCATTCACAAAGTTATCGTACTTTTATGTATGAAAACTTCTTTAATCATATTGATATTAAAGATGAAAATATCAATTTATTAAACGGCAATGCAGAAGATCCGCAAGCAGAATGCGAGCGTTATGAGGCTAAAATTAAGTCTTATGGCAAAATCAATTTATTTATGGGCGGTGTAGGTAACGACGGTCACATTGCATTTAATGAACCTGCGTCATCACTCTCTTCACGCACTCGTATGAAAACGCTAACTGAAGATACACGCTTAGCAAATTCACGTTTCTTCGACAATAATGTTAATCATGTTCCTAAATATGCACTGACCGTTGGTGTAGGCACATTATTAGATGCTGAAGAACTAATGATTTTGGCGACAGGTTTTAATAAAGCGCAAGCAGTACATGCAGCAACGGAAGGCGCTGTTAACCATTTATGGACGATTTCTTGTGTTCAACTTCACCCTAAAGCTATTTTAGTGTGTGATGATCCTGCAACAATGGAATTACGAGTAAAAACATTGCGTTATTTCCAACAGATTGAAGCGCAAGAGTGTCAGAAATACCAAGACTAAGTTTAGTAAAATAAGTACCTACTGATTAAGTAGCGGAAAAGGCTAAACTTTCTTACTTATCAGCCAGAATTTGCTGGCTGATATCGGCTTTTTTAGATTGACTTCCCTTATCAGGAGACAAAGGTATGTTTGCCTTAACAAATGCTGTTATTTATACAGGTTACGACCGTTTAGAAAACCACGCCATTATTATTAACGGCTCCCGTATTGAGCAGGTTTGCCCACAGGATCAGCTGCCAAAAGATATCACTGTTCGTGATATGAAAGGTGCAATTGTCTCTCCCGGCTTTATTGATTTACAGGTTAATGGTTGTGGTGGTGTACAATTTAATGACACACCAGAAAATGTCACTGTTGAAACATTAGAAATTATGCAAAAGGCGAATGAACGTTTAGGTTGCACTAGCTATTTGCCAACGCTAATTACCTGTTCTGATGAATTGATGAAAATAGGCATCGAAGCAACTCGTGCTTATATGAAGAAACATGAAAATAAAGTATTGGGATTACATTTAGAAGGTCCTTATATCAATGTGATTAAAAAAGGGACGCATAATCCACAATACATTCGTCAACCAAGTGCTCAGATGATTAACTATTTGTGCGATAATGCTGATGTCATCGCCAAAATCACCCTTGCGCCAGAAATGGTTGATGAAAAGTATGTTCGTCAATTAATCAAAGCAGGTATCATTGTTTCTGCGGGGCATTCCAATTCAACTTATGAAGAAGCACGTAAAGGATTCCGTAATGGTATCTCATTATCGACTCACCTTTACAATGCTATGCCTTATATTACAGGCAGAGGCCCGGGGCTTGTAGGCGCCATTTATGATACACCAGAGGTTTATGCTGGTATCATCGCCGATGGTTTACATGTTTCATGGGCAAATATTCGTAACAGTAAGCGTTTAAAGGGTGAAAAATTACTTTTAGTCACAGACGCAACTGCGCCAGCGGGGCTTGATCCTAATAAAAATGAGATGGATAGCTTCGATTTTGCCGGTAAAACCATATATTATCGTAATGGTCTTTGTGTCGATGCAGATGGCACATTAAGTGGATCATCACTGACCATGATTGGTGCGATTAAAAATAGCGTGATCCATGTAGGTATTCCATTAGATGAAACCTTGCGGATGGCTACACTTTATCCTGCTCGTGCGATTGGGATAGAAAAAGAACTCGGGACAATTGAAGCAGGAAAAATTGCTAATCTCGCTTCTTTTGACAAGGACTTCAACCTTTGCACAACATTTGTCAATGGTATTGAAATAACTGATAACTAATGGATGTATATGCTGATGAGTCATAACAACACTGAAACGCAAATTGGCAATATCGATCTTGTTAAACAACTTAACAGTGCGATTGTGTATCGACTGATTGATCAACACGGGCCGATTTCCCGTATCCAAATAGCCGAACAAAGCCAACTAGCACCGGCCAGTGTGACTAAAATTACTCGTCAGTTGCTTGAACGCGGGCTGATTAAAGAAGTTGACCAACAAGCATCAACAGGTGGACGCCGTGCGATTTCCATCATTGTTGAACACCGTAATTTTAATACAGTCAGTGTACGATTGGGTCGTAATGATGCCACCGTCGCTCTTTATGATCTAAGCGGTAAAGTCATCATTGAGCAGCACTATCCTTTAGAGCAGAGTACTCAAAATGAAGTTGAAGCCCTGCTCATCAATGCAATTGATGATTTTATTAAGCAAAACCAACGCCGCATTCGTGAGCTTATTTCAATTTCCGTGATCTTACCCGGCCTTGTTGATCCAAATAAAGGCATTGTTCGTTATATGCCTCATATGAAAGTAGATAATTGGGCTCTGGTCAATAGCTTAGAGAAACACTTTAATTTGCCTTGTTATGCTGGACATGATATTCGAAGCCTTGCACTAGCCGAGAATTATTTTGGTGCGACACGAGATTGTGAAGACTCGTTGTTAGTCCGGATCCATCGTGGTGCAGGTGCTGGTGTTATTATTAATAATAAAATTCTACTCAATCAGCGTGGTAACTTAGGGGAGATTGGTCATATTCAAATCGATCCTCTAGGTGAACGTTGCCATTGTGGTAATTTTGGTTGTTTAGAAACGATAGCGTCCAATACTGCTATCGAAGCAAAAGTGCGCTATCAGTTAGAGCAAGGGTATCCAAGCCAGTATTTATCGCTAACACAGTGCCAAATCCAAGACATTTGTCGAGCGGCTATTAAAAATGACCCTCTAGCAGTCGAAACCATCAAACAAGTGGGTTTACATTTAGGTAAAGCTATTGCGATCGCTATTAACCTGTTTAACCCACAAAAAGTAGTTTTGGCGGGTGAATTAACTGAAGCGGCTGAAGTTTTACTTCCCTCAATTCAAAGTTGTATTAATACGCAAGTATTAAAAGAATTCAGAGAAGATCTTCCTATTGTTATATCTGAGCTTGATCATCGTTCTGCCATAGGGGCTTTTGCCTTGGCTAAACGCGCAATGCTTAACGGAGAATTACTTCAACAGTTATTAGAAAAGTAGTTTATTGTCGATAAATTATGCTTTTTGAGTTGAATTTATACTTTTCTGATTTTCATTGTGAAATAAGCATAAAATTCAATCAGTAATATTCAAAGAAAAAGAAATGTTACGTGAGTTTCTCGTCACATTTCTTTTTTTATGCCCATTGTTCTTCATCTTTTTCCTCTTTAGTTTAATATCATTTCTCTTACTGCTTTGTTTTTTCTTTTTATTCACACACTATTGCACCTTATACTTTGAGATATTTTTCATCAACAAGGTTGTTTTTTGGATCTTTTTTCGACAAAATGATTAACCATCGAGCAAACGGACACGTTTCTCGAAAATTAATGCAAAAAGCAGTTGACGGATTTGTCTGTAATACGCATAATGCGCCCCGCAACGCCGACGAAGGTTATGCAAAAAAAGATGGCTATGTAGCTCAGCTGGTTAGAGCACAACACTCATAATGTTGGGGTCACAGGTTCGAATCCCGTCATAGCCACCATCTTTTTGCGGGAGTGGCGAAATTGGTAGACGCACCAGATTTAGGTTCTGGCGCCGCAAGGTGTGCGAGTTCAAGTCTCGCCTCCCGCACCATTTTAACCTCGTCAAGAATTTATCAGTTGGGATATCGCCAAGCGGTAAGGCACCAGGTTTTGATCCTGGCATTCCCAGGTTCGAATCCTGGTATCCCAGCCATATTTCTGATAAATTAGCGTGTTGACAATTGAATTAGCGGATGGGGTATCGCCAAGCGGTAAGGCACCAGGTTTTGATCCTGGCATTCCCAGGTTCGAATCCTGGTACCCCAGCCATCTTTCCGTTAGATTCAATCTGGCTATGTAGCTCAGCTGGTTAGAGCACAACACTCATAATGTTGGGGTCACAGGTTCGAATCCCGTCATAGCCACCATTTTTGGGATATCGCCAAGCGGTAAGGCACCAGGTTTTGATCCTGGCATTCCCAGGTTCGAATCCTGGTATCCCAGCCATATTTTGAAAGAGAGACTCGCAGAGCGAGTCTTTTTTTCTCCAAGTTGTTGCGGGAGTGGCGAAATTGGTAGACGCACCAGATTTAGGTTCTGGCGCCGCAAGGTGTGCGAGTTCAAGTCTCGCCTCCCGCACCATTGATTACTAACGTGTTTATCACGAAATCAACAGATAAGACTCGCAATAGCGGGTCTTTTTTGTTTTTGTCTCTTAATTCTTTCCTATCTGTTCTCTAAACATCATTTCTCCCTCTTTTTTCTTATTCCTCTACTCTCAAAGTACAACAAACTCCACATCATCATTTTTATTTTTTCTCATCACTCCACACTTTATTGCTCTTTCTGTACATAACTCACCCAATATACTATACTCCCCCATAGTATATTTAAGGATTATGTATGCCACACTCACCAGCAGAAAAAAAAGCCGCGTTAACTCGCGTAAGAAAAATTAAAGGGCAACTTCTTGCATTAGAAACTGCACTTGAAAATGAAAACGAATGCAGTCAGGTATTACAACAAATTGCCGCCATTCGAGGTGCTATTAATGGCCTGATGGCAGGTGTACTCGAAAGTCATTTACGAGAAGGTCTTATGGATGCCGTCGCTTCTCCTGAAGATCAAAAAAATTCCGTTGATGATGCCATTTCATTAATCCGCACTTACCTGCGTTAATAACAAAAAGGATACACTATGAAATCTCGTGCAGCAGTCGCATTTGGCCCCGGAGAACCTTTAAAAATTGTTGAAGTTGATGTGATGCCACCAAAAGCCGGTGAAGTGCTCATTAAAATTAGTCACACAGGTGTTTGCCATACCGATGCATTTACGCTGTCGGGTGATGATCCTGAAGGTGTATTCCCTGCTATTCTTGGCCATGAGGGTGCCGGCGTGGTTGTAGAGATTGGTGAAGGTGTCACGAGTGTTAAACCAGGTGATCACGTTATTCCTCTGTACACAGCTGAATGTGGCGAATGTCTATTTTGTAAATCAGGCAAAACAAACTTATGTGTTGCCGTCAGAGCAACGCAAGGTAAAGGCTTAATGCCCGATGGGACAACACGCTTTTCCTATAATGGACAGCCTATTTATCACTACATGGGATGCTCTACTTTTAGCGAATACACTGTGGTGGCTGAAGTTTCTCTGGCAAAAATCAATCCAGAAGCTAATCACGAAGAAGTTTGCTTATTAGGTTGTGGTGTAACAACAGGTATTGGCGCGGTTCACAATACTGCAAAAGTGCAAGAAGGTGACTCTGTTGCTGTGTTTGGTTTAGGTGGCATTGGTCTTGCCGTTCTTCAAGGCGCAAGACAAGCCAAAGCAAGTCGTATTTTTGCTATTGATACAAATCCTGAAAAATTTGCATTGGCTCGCCAATTTGGTGCAACAGATTGCCTAAATCCTAATGATTACGATAAACCTATCCAGCAAGTTCTTGTCGAAATGACACAGTGGGGTGTTGACCATACTTTTGAATGTATTGGTAATGTTAATGTCATGAGAGCAGCATTAGAAAGTGCACATCGCGGCTGGGGTCAATCCATTATTATTGGTGTCGCAGGTGCAGGACAAGAGATCTCAACTCGTCCATTCCAATTAGTGACGGGTCGTTCGTGGAAAGGTACAGCTTTTGGTGGTGTTAAAGGCCGTAGTCAATTACCCGCAATGGTTGAGGATGCAATGAAAGGCAATATCGAACTTAAGCCTTTTGTAACTCATAAACTCCCGTTAGAAAAAATTAATGAAGCTTTTGATTTAATGCACGAAGGTAAATCAATCCGAACCGTTATTCATTTCGATTAACCATCATCAAACTTATGTTTCATAGGTTTGTCTTTGCTTTTAAAGGAGTCAAAATGGAAAGGATTGAACGTCATGCCTGTTTTGGTGGTTGGCAAGAAGTCTATCAACATACATCAACGACGTTAAATTGTGAGATGAAATTTGCTATCTACCTTCCTCCTATGGAAGAAGAGCAAAAATACCCTGTTTTATATTGGTTATCAGGCTTAACCTGCAACGAGCAAAATTTTATTACTAAAGCTGGTGCTCAACAATTTGCAGCGCAACATGACATTATTTTAGTTATACCCGATACCAGTCCTCGCGGTGAAAATGTCGCTGATGATAGTGCTTATGATTTAGGGCAAGGCGCAAGTTTTTATCTTAATGCCACCCAATCGCCTTGGAATGAGCATTACAAGATGTATGACTATATTGTTGATGAACTTCCTACACTGATAGAAACGCATTTTCCTGTGACTCATCAACGTGCCATTAGTGGGCATTCAATGGGAGGACATGGTGCCTTAACAATTGCACTGCGAAATTCAGCACGCTACTGCAGTGTGTCAGCGTTTTCTCCGATCGTGGCACCGTCAGTTGTTCCTTGGGGTAAAAAAGCGTTTAGCGCTTATTTAGGCGATGATATGACGCAGTGGCAACAATATGATGCAGTGGCATTGATTAACCAAGCAGAAAGTGTGTTACCTATGCGTGTTGATGTCGGTCTTGATGATCCCTTCTATCAGGAACAATTAAAACCCGAGCTATTTGCTAAAGCCTGTAATGAAAAACAGTTCACTTATCAATTGAATTTACATCAAGGGTACGATCACAGTTACTATTTTGTGGCGAGTTTTATTGGTGAGCATATTGCTTTTCATGCCAAACATTTAAAAGCGTAACAACAATGCGATGATCTTATTGCTGATATCCAACTCCGATCATCGCATTTCTAATTACTTAATACCTAATGCATAACGTAGCGCCGCTTCTTTAGCCTTACCAGCATGTTGCGCAGCTAAAAGGCCGATATTTCTAACGACTTTTAACCCCGGTAATTGGTGACTAAAAGCGTGATAAAAAACATCCATTCCCGCTTGCATGACTAAATTGTCAGGCATACGACGACGCTGATATTTCTTCAATAACGCCATTGAATCCCAAGGTTCAAAATGTTTTTTGGCATCAGCCACTAAGTCTAAGAAACAATCCACATCACGGTAACCTAAATTGACACCCTGCCCCGCTAAAGGATTGATAGTATGAGCCGCATCGCCCAACAAAATAATCCCTTTATCAACGTAACGGCTTGCATGTTGACGCGTTAATGGGAATGAACCAGCTGCAATAGGTGTCACTTTACCTAATCGATCAGGAAAAGCATGTTGAATTTCTTTTTCTAACTGCGTCATCGACATATTTTGCAGTTTTCTAATTCTGTCAGGCGAATCATACCAAACCAAACAGGCCCAATTATCAAAAAGTGGTAAATAAGCGCGAGGCCCTGAGGGGTAAAAACGTTGCCATGTTCCCTTTTCAGGAGGTAACTCTGTTTTCACAGTGATCAGCATACAAGATTGACGATATTGCCAACCATTGCTACCAATACCCGCAAATTGGCGCACTTGAGAATTCGCACCATCTGCACCTACCACTAAATTTGTGGTCACTTCACTGCCATCAGAAAGTGTTACTTTCCATTTATCATCTAAATAGACCATTTTACTTAGACTGTTTGGGCATAATAAAGTGATATTGCTATAACGTTCAGCTTCTTGCCAAAGGGCTAATTGCAAAATACGGTTTTCAACCATATAGCCTAATTCAGGCAACCCTAAGCTTTTTGCATCAAAAACAACATGAGCATTTTCTTCTTCCCATGTTTCTAAGGTAAGATAAGGCGCAGAACGCATAGCCAAAACATGTTGCCATGCACCTAATTGTTTTAATAGACTAACGGACGCGCAACTAATCGCAGAAATACGGATATCAGGATGAGATGACGCATCAAAAGGTGCTGGAGACTGTCGTTCAATCATTGCAACACACAATCCTTCTTGCGCCAGCCCAATTGCAACAGCTGCGCCAATCATACCGCCACCCGCGATGATTGCATCAAAATCGTTTTTTACATTACTCATCATTGTTATGCCATAACTCATTACTTTAAATAATAGGTAAGCGCTGTTTCAGTTTATTTCTATTAAACTAAACGCCATAGATAATTAGCGCCGACTTGCTCTAGTCACTGACCACACAAATGACTACAATAACCACCTTATTGGCTTATTACACGCAACGTTTTCCAATGATTAGCTATTGTCTCACTGAAAATACCGGATTTACACAATGTCGACGATAAAAAAACTGTACATTAAAACTTGGGGCTGTCAGATGAATGAGTACGATTCATCCAAAATGGCAGACCTACTCGAAAGCACCCACGGTTATCAGTTAACCGATGTCGCCGAAGATGCGGACATTCTACTGCTAAATACCTGTTCTATCCGTGAGAAAGCACAAGAAAAAGTCTTTCATCAGTTAGGACGTTGGAAATATTTCAAAGATAATAAACCTGATATTATCATTGGCGTCGGTGGTTGTGTTGCCTCTCAAGAAGGCGAATACATCCGTCAACGTGCGCAGTGTGTCGATATTATCTTCGGGCCACAAACTTTACACCGTTTACCTGAAATGATTAATCAGGTTAAAGGGACTAAAAGCCCAGTTGTCGATATCAGCTTCCCTGAAATCGAAAAATTTGACCGTTTACCAGAACCGCGTGCTGAAGGCCCTTCTGCCTTCGTTTCCATCATGGAAGGCTGTAACAAATACTGCTCTTTCTGCGTAGTTCCTTACACTCGTGGTGAAGAAGTTAGCCGTCCTTGCGATGATGTCCTATTTGAAATTGCTCAATTAGCTGCCCAAGGTGTACGCGAAGTAAACTTGTTAGGTCAAAACGTTAACGCCTATCGTGGCGCGACTTTTGATGGTCAAATTTGTAGTTTTGCTGAATTAATTCGTTTAGTGGCAGCAATTGACGGTATTGACCGCATTCGCTTTACTACCAGCCACCCTATCGAATTTACTGACGATATCGTTGCGGTTTATGAAGATACACCAGAATTAGTCAGCTATTTACACTTACCTGTGCAAAGTGGTTCTGACCGCATTCTAACATTAATGAAGCGTAACCATACTGCACTTGAATACAAGAGCATCATTCGCAAATT
This sequence comes from Proteus penneri, assembly GCF_022369495.1. Classification (NCBI taxonomy): domain Bacteria; kingdom Pseudomonadati; phylum Pseudomonadota; class Gammaproteobacteria; order Enterobacterales; family Morganellaceae; genus Proteus; species Proteus penneri. The sequence goes on along the minus strand of NZ_CP059690.1, from coordinate 645,908 downwards.
ACGTAAAGCGCGTCCTGATATTCTGATCAGTTCAGACTTTATCATCGGTTTCCCGGGTGAAACTCAAGACGACTTTGAAAAAACGATGCAATTAATTGCGGATGTTAATTTCGATATGAGCTTTAGTTTCATCTATTCAGCACGTCCTGGTACTCCAGCCGCTGACTTACCTGATGACGTTAGCGAAGATGAAAAGAAACAACGTTTATATCTGCTACAACAACGTATCAATCAACAAGCCATGAACTTTAGCCGAGCTATGCTAAACAGTGTGCAACGTATTCTTGTTGAAGGCCCTTCACGTAAAAATGTGATGGAGCTTTCTGGTCGTACTGAAAATAACCGAGTGGTTAACTTTGAAGGTACACCGGATATGATTGGTAAGTTCGTTGATGTTGAGATTGTAGACGTTTATGCCAACTCCCTACGTGGTAAAGTGGTTAGAACGGAAGATCAAATGGATTTACGGATCCATGAATCACCAGAATCCGTCATTGCACGTACTCGTAAAGAAGATGAATTAGGGGTAGGTGTTTACCAACCTTAATTAATCAGATTTAACAAAAGGATAATCAGTGACAGTAATAGCACATGCACAAGTAGCGACCCAAGAAATTTTCTTAGAGCCAGCTGACAATGCCCGTTTAATGAGCCTATGTGGCCCATTTGACGATAATATTAAGCAACTTGAGCGCCGTTTAGGTATCGAGATTAATCATCGTGATAACCGTTTTAAACTCACGGGTAAATCATTATGTGTCAATGCAGCAGCAGGAATTTTACGTCGCCTGTATGTGGAAACCTCGCCAATTAAAGGCGTGATCCCCGATATCGACCCTGAACAAATTCATCTTGCTATCAAAGAAAGCCGTGTGCTTGAGCAAAGTGATGAGCATGTTCCTGAATTTGGAAAATCAACCAATATTCGGACTAAACGAGGTGTAATAAAACCTCGTACACCAAATCAGGCACAATATATTGCCAATATTCAAACCCATGATATTACATTTGGCATTGGGCCTGCTGGTACAGGGAAAACATATCTGGCTGTTGCTGCCGCTGTTGATGCCCTTGAACGTCAAGAAGTGCGTCGTATTTTGTTAACGCGCCCTGCGGTTGAAGCTGGTGAGAAACTGGGTTTTTTACCTGGCGACCTTAGTCAAAAAGTCGATCCTTATTTACGACCGCTTTATGATGCGTTATTTGAGATGTTGGGTTTTGAAAAAGTTGAGAAACTAATAGAGCGTAATGTTATTGAAGTCGCTCCACTCGCTTATATGCGTGGGCGTACACTCAATGATGCCTTTATTATTCTTGATGAAAGCCAAAACACCACCATTGAACAAATGAAAATGTTCTTAACGCGTATTGGTTTTAACTCTAAAGCCGTTGTCACTGGGGATATTACTCAGATTGACCTGCCAAGAGGCAATAAATCAGGCTTACGTCATGCTATCGAAGTTTTATCCGATGTGAACGACTTAAGTTTTAACTTTTTCCACAGTGAAGACGTTGTTCGCCACCCTGTGGTTGCCAAAATTGTTATCGCTTATGAAACTTGGGAAACTGAAGACCAAAAACGTCGCCAAGCTATCAAAGCAGAAAAAGAGAAGCTTCAGAGAGAAAATCATGAGTGAAGTTATCCTTGATTTACAAGTAGCAAGTGAAAATACACAAGGGCTTCCTACTGAAGCCCAATTTATGACATGGTTAGAAGCGGTATTACCGCAATTTCAGCCTGTAAGTGAAGTGACTATTCGTATTGTTGATGAAGCAGAAAGTCACGAACTAAATCTCACGTATCGTGGAAAAGACAAACCGACTAATGTGCTTTCTTTTCCCTTTGAGGCCCCACCTGAAGTTGAATTGCCTCTCTTGGGGGATTTGATTATTTGCCGTCAAGTGGTAGAAAAAGAAGCGACTGAACAGAGTAAGACTGTTGAAGAACATTGGGCACACATGGTTATTCATGGATGTCTGCATCTTTTAGGTTATGATCATATTGAAGATGATGAAGCCGAAGAAATGGAAGGTTTAGAGACGGAAATCTTACAAAATTTAGGTTATGCAGATCCCTATTTAATTGAAAAATAGTAACAGTTCTCTTATTTTTATGATAAATACTATATCTAATTAACCATTCAATGAGGAAAAATAGTTAAAACGCCATGAGCGACGACCAATCTTCGAGTAACGATAACCCTGGTCCTAAGAAAGGGTTTCTCACACTGCTTAATCAGTGGTTCCACGGTGAACCTAAAAACCGTGATGATCTGATGGAGCTTATCCGCGATTCTGAACAGAAAGAATTAATTGATCCTGATACCCGCGACATGCTTGAAGGGGTAATGGATATTGCTGAACAGCGTGTTCGGGATATTATGATCCCACGCTCCCAAATCGTTACACTAAAACGTAATCAAACTCTTGATGAATGTTTAGATGTAATTATTGATTCAGCACATTCCCGCTTCCCAGTTATCAGCGAAGACAAAGATCATATTGAAGGCTTATTGATGGCAAAAGATTTACTGCCATTTATGCGTACAGACGCAGAGCCATTTAGCATGGATAAAGTCTTACGTTCAGCGGTTGTTGTACCTGAAAGTAAACGGGTCGATCGCCTATTAAAAGAATTCCGCTCACAACGCTATCATATGGCAATTGTGATTGATGAATTCGGAGGTGTATCAGGACTTGTCACAATTGAAGATATTCTAGAACTTATCGTAGGCGAAATTGAAGATGAGTATGACGATGAGGATGATATTGATATTCGTCCACTGAGTCGCCACGCTTACTCAGTTCGAGCTTTAACCCAGATAGAAGATTTCAATGAAGCGTTCGGTACACATTTCAGCGATGAAGAAGTTGATACAATTGGCGGTTTAGTTATGCAAGCCTTTGGTCACCTTCCTGCTCGTGGTGAAACTATTACCATTGATAATTACCAATTTAAAATTGTTATGGCAGATAGCCGTAAGATCATTCAGGTGTATGTGCATATTCCAGATGATGCGCCCATTCCTGAACTAGGTAATGATGTATAGGATCTCAATGAATAAGACCTCTTTCTTAAACCGCCAGTGGGTTCGCGCCCTTCTGGCGGTTTTTTTCGGTGCTATCGGCACTTTCGCGTTTTCGCCTTTTGACTTTTGGCCTGCTGCTTTAATTTCACTGCTGGGCCTATTACTGATAATCTCGCAACGTACAACCCGACAAGGTGCATTTCTTGGCTTTGCTTGGGGCTTTGGATTATTTGGCGCGGGTGTAAATTGGGTTTATGTCAGCATTGCTGATTTTGGCGGTATGCCATTTGCGATAAATATCTTTTTAGTGATTTTATTAGCACTTTATTTATCACTTTATCCCCTACTTTTTGCCGGCTTATTAAATAAGTTTTTCCCAAATCCGACTCTATGGCGATTTGTTTTTGCTGCACCCGCACTATGGCAAATCACTGAATTTTTAAGGGGTTGGGTATTATCAGGCTTTCCGTGGTTACAGTTTGGTTATAGCCAAATTGATGGCCCTTTAAAAGGCATTGCACCTATTTTTGGTGTCACTATGATAACGTTGCTCTTAACCGTTATTAGTGGATTAATTGCATTTACAATCTATCGTAAATCAATTTACAGCCTCGTGGTTGCACTACTTTTATTAATATTACCTATCAGCTTTAAATCCTATCAGTGGTATCAACCTTTGCCGGATGAAACGCAAGAAATTGCATTAATCCAAGGTAATATTGCACAATCATTAAAATGGGAACCGGGTACATTAGAGAGTACATTAAAAACCTATCTCACCTTAAGTCGCCCTTTTATTGGTAATGCCAATCTTATTATTTGGCCTGAATCGGCGATCCCTGACGTTGAAATTCAACAACAAAGCTTTTTAGCAGAATTAGATAAACAATTAAGAGAGCAAGATACTCATTTAATGACGGGAATTATTGATGCTCGACCGACATTAGAAGGTTATCGTTTCTATAATAGTGTCATCACATTAGGTGAACACTATGCTTATCAATACCCAGCCACTGATCGCTATAACAAACATCATCTTGTTCCTTTCGGCGAATATGTGCCATTAGAATCACTATTACGCCCACTGGCACCTTTCTTTAATTTACCGATGTCATCATTAAGCCAAGGCGAATATGTACAGCCTCAACTGACTGTCAATGATGCCAAAATTACCGCAGCTATTTGCTACGAAATTATTTTAGGTGAACAAGTCCGTGCTAATTTTAAACCCGATACACGGTTCTTATTAACGATTTCTAATGATGCGTGGTTTGGTAATTCAATCGGCCCTTGGCAGCATTTCCAAATGGCGAGAATGCGCTCTCTTGAGTTAGGAAGACCATTATTACGTTCGACAAATAACGGTATTACAGCCTTTATTGCAGCCAACGGTGAGGTAATTTCTCAACTTCCTCAGTTTGAAGAAGGTGCTTTAGCGGAAAAAATCACACCAACAACGGGGTTAACCCCTTATTATAAATGGGGGAATACACCATTGTGGATACTGGTTGGATTATTTTTTATTATCGCCTTAATTAAACGTCGAGTTGAATAAAGCAAAATAAAATAACGGAATTCAATATGACAATGAATTCCGTTATTTTTAATCTACTAAAGCTTAAAATAATCGTTGGTATACCGTTCAAAAACCAGCCCACCATAAACGTAGTTTTAATCCCCACGAAGATGACCAGCCACTTGTAAAGCCTACCATTTCCCCTTTATAAATAATAACAAATGAAGGTGTTGCACTAATTCCCCACTGCTGAGAAATATCCCCTCGACTATCATTTATCACAGGAAATACCAGTCCTTTAGACTGGATACCGCGCTCTAACTTTGCGTTATCACCAGAACGGATCGCAACAGATGTCACGTTATAACCATCTTGCGCTAACGAATTTACTGCAGGCGTTGTTAGTTTACACACCCCACACCAAGTTGCCCAAAAATAGATTAATAATGGCTTTTCAGCGCTCAATTCTGTTAATGAAACAACTTTATTATCAACAGTATAAAGTTCAGGTAAATTTGTTAAAGAGGGTGGCGTAGGTTGTCGCCACCAATCCATCGCGAAAGAAGCTACAACGAAAATGACAACCAGAACAATCAGTTCTTTACTCCATTTTCGTAAGCGACTACGCATTATTTTTTCACTTTAGCCAGTTGCTCTTTCACAATCACTTCTAGCTGAGCGTAATCAACGGCACCAGGGATAACCATATCGCCAACAACTGTTGCAGGTGTACCTTGGATACCTAATTTACGAGAAAGATCTAAGTTATTTTGTAACGTTTTTAAGCTGTCATCTGTTAATTTTACTTTGCTTGTGTTGGTTGTCTTCATTGCATCGTCAATACTTGCATTATCTAGCATTGTTTTTTTCTGCATTAAACGTTGGTGTAATGCTAAGAATGCTTTTGGATCTTCTTTCCAAACTGAAAGCACCGCTTGAGAGGCTTTAGCCGAGCTTTCGCCTTTAAATGGCAGCGGTTTAATTACCACAGCTACTTCTGGATAATCTTTTGTAATTTGTTCTAATAATGGATCGAAACGTTTGCAGTAAGGGCAGTTATAATCAGTAAAGGAAACTAACACTAACTTAGCGTCTTTTGCACCAATACGAGGGCTTGCTGCATCGTTATATAATGCGTCGTGTTCTGCCTTTAATGCGGTACGAAATTGTGCTTGTTGTTCATCGGCTTTTTGTGCTTGTAATGCAGTGATTGCTTCTTCCAAAATTTCTGGATTTTTGATTAACGTATCACGCACCAGTGCACGAACTTCTTTTTCCTGATCAGCGCTTAATGCCGCTGCTTGCACATTTGCACCAAAAAGTAACGAAGAAATAACCAGTGCAGAAAGTGTTTTTTTCATTATTGGGCTCCTTTAGCCTCTGAAAGAACTGTCAATGTTGAATCTTTATTTAAAATAGAAGGTAAAACCACGCCATTTTTATGGCCTGGTCCATAAACTTGGTTAAAAGGTACGGCAACTTGACCACGTTGTTTTAAAAACTGAGTGATCTTGTCAGAGGGTTTAGTCCAATCCCCTCTTAATGCGACAACATCTGGCGCTGAAAGTGCCTCTTGGATCTCGTCTCGCAATAATACATTGTATTTGTTTGCTTTGCAGGTTACACACCAATCTGCTGTAACATCAACAAACACGCGTTTATTCTCTGCTAATGCTTGATGTATTGCCTCTTCTGATAAAGGTTGCCAATTTATCGTATCTTGACCTGCGAGTGTTTGGCTTGCTGGTTGAGCAACAAACAAATAAGTACTTCCCGCCAAAAATAGGGCAATTACAGTAGAAATAAGAGCCGTTTTTTTGCCATAGTGCCGTGCAATTGCGAGTAATAAAAGCAAAGTAATAACAATAAAAATGCCAGCAACAATTGTCATGCCCAAATGAGGAATTAAAAGTGTAATAAGCCAAATGCTAGACAACAGCATCATAAAACCTAAAACCACTCTTAGGCGATTCATCCATTTACCGGGTTTTGGTAGCACTTTTGCAACAGATGGGAATATAGCCACTAAGATCCACGGCAAACTCATTCCTATCCCTAATGCAGTAAAAATAAGCCATAACTCACTTAACGGAGCAACCAAAGCATAAGCGACGGCGGTGCCTAAAAAGGGTGCAGAACAAGGGGTGGCTAGTAAAGTAGCAAAAGCACCTTCCCAAAAATGGCGACCATATCCCTGCCCACCAGCCGTTGCCATTTTAGTATTCATATTGCTACTTAAACGCAGTTCAAATAATCCAAATAGATTTGCAGTAAAAATAGCGGTAACTAACACCATAAAACCAATAAACCAAGGGCTTTGAAACTGTATTCCCCAACCTAAGGCCTCTTGGCTATAACGTAACCCCGTCATAAATAGAGCTAGTGCCCAAAAAGAAACTAAAATACCTAAAACAGACACCGAAAATTGCTTACGAATAACCCCTTTATCACGATTTTCAAGATGTAAAATCGAACCCAATTTCATCGCCAACACAGGTAATACACAAGGCATCAAATTCAGAATTAAACCACCCAATAGTGCGAAAGCAAGAATGCTCCAAAGCCCAATACCTGAACTAGATAGTGGAACAATGTCTTCTTTTCCATGCCCTATTGTGTCATTAACTTGACGAGAAAAATCTTGATCAGTAATAACAAAGGAAAGTGCCTTACCTGAGATATCACCAGCTGCATCGCCCCAATCATCTGTCACATCAATGGTGACAAATAAGTTTTTATCTTGATGATTTAATTTTGGAATGCCGTAAAGCATACCTTCAGGGGGATCGAGATAAATATTAGGCTCAACCCAAGCACCTTGCTCTCTTTGCAAAGAAATAGTCAGTTGGCTATTGTTATAATTCGAAGAAACTGATGATATTAATCCTGTATCAACTGGGATTTTTGCCATCGCCTGATTATATTGCCATTCAAAATCAGCAGGTGCTGGCTCTGTAAGATCTAGATCTAAAGTGTAGTCCGTTAAAATACAGACATTACTGCATGTTGATAACGTTAAAACGCCTGTTAAACGGTCAGCATCAACAGAGGTTAATTCAATCGGAAAAACAACTTGTTTGTCATAGCCTTGAGTGTGAATACCTGCGACATCAAAAGCAGAAGGTGACGGCCAATGCCATACCATTGCACTCACATCTTGTGACCAATTAATTTCAGGTGCAACACCACCTTCTCCTGGTGAGCGCCAGTAAGTTTTCCATCCAGACTCAAGTTGCACTTCAAGTAACATTTTCACATCACCCGTTGGTGACTTTTGTGCTGTCGCCCTAACTTGTGCGTGAGAATTATCAGGCGTGGTTAACCAACCTGTCTCTGCTGCTTGAGATGTAGATAACGTAAATAGCGTTAATACCAACGCCATAACAAAAGAACGAAACATAACAACTCCCTAAAAATTCCTACAACGCTACACAAAGCTACGCCCAAAGATAGACGTACAATTTTTTAGCTAAAAGGAAATTTCTAATCCCTCAGAATACAATAATGAAGGTGAAGTCTGATTGGAGGCGGTGGATGATGGTGTTTTTTCTGATTACGCTGACGCGATACATAGATGCCAGCCATACTTAACAATAGCAATACAGCCCACGAATGGAAAAATGGCTCTATTGTTAATGGAGGAACAGATATTAATGATTTAGCGCTTAATTCACAGGTAGAGAGTGAATAAGTATGATCTGTTGCGCTATTCTCATCAGTAATTGGTGTTGATAGTGGGTATTGTGTTTGAGCAACAGCCATCGCTAAGCGCTCACTAATGACGTGGGCACCTAATGAACGCTGAACAATGCAACTCAAGATCAGCAAAACTGTTATCACCACTAGCCAGCGACCTGACCGCCAATTACTCATAGATGTTCCTCATCAATATGACACGCTATCTTAATAGTAATCTACAGACAAACAACTCCTTAAGACAAACTTTACAAATCCATACTTATTTTATTTTTCGCATTATCTCAAATATTCATCTTTAACCTTTATTTCTATAAGGTTTCTACTACAATAATTTTAAATATTGAAAACAACTTCCAAAAAAATAATCAACCACATTTGATTTCATTCTTTTATTGAGAGATACCTCTCGTATTTCATAAATTGCACTTCCCAACGGTATGTTATTTGTTCTATCTATTAACATTATCAAAACAAATTAAAACAAAAAAGCAACACAAAGCAAAATACAAATATCATTTATCACCACGACAGGAGTTATTATGCGCATGCGTAAACTAGCGTTATCATTAATGATTTTAGGGGCTGCAGGAGCTGTGCAGGCAGAAGAACTCACTGGAACCTTAAAAAAAATCAACGACAACGATATTATTATCGTTGGACATCGGGAATCCTCTGTTCCTTTTTCTTACTATGATAACCAACAAAAAGTGGTTGGTTATTCTCAAGACTATTCCAATCTGATTGTACAAGCAGTAAAAGACAAAATAGGCAAACCTAACCTGCAAGTTCGCCTGATCCCTATTACCTCTCAGAATCGCATTCCATTATTACAAAATGGTACATTTGATTTTGAGTGTGGCTCAACAACCAACAATGAAGCTCGTCAACAACAAGCTAGCTTCTCTAATACTATTTTTATCGTAGGTACACGTTTACTGGCGAAAAAAGACAGTGGAATTAAAGATTTTGCTGACTTGTCAGGTAAAAACGTAGTCGTAACATCAGGAACAACGTCTGAAATGTTACTTAACAAATTAAATGATGAGAAAAAGATGAATATGCGCATTATCAGCGCAAAAGATCATGGAGACTCGTTCCGTACACTTGAATCAGGTCGTGCTGTTGCCTTTATGATGGACGACGCATTACTAGCTGGTGAACGTGCTAAAGCGAAAAAACCGGGTGAGTGGGAAATTGTAGGAACCCCACAATCTGAAGAAGCTTATGGTTGTATGTTGCGTAAAGACGATGCTCAATTCAAAGCATTAATCGATGAAACTATCGCTAACGCACAAAAATCAGGCGAAGCAGAAAAATCCTTCAATCGCTGGTTCAATGCACCGATCCCACCTAAAAATCTTAACTTAGAATTCACTATCTCTGATGAAATGAAGGCCTTATTTGCATCACCAAATGATAAGGCACTGAACTAAAAATACATAAGAAGTTGATGCAAACAAATAATTATAAAGTATCTGTTGGACAGACAGATCAGTGAAGTTTGGGGCAGTCGTTCCCTGCCCCTCTTTTTTTCACCGGAGGTGAAATCATGTCGATTGATTGGGATTGGGGGATATTCTTCCAAGAAGCCCCTTTCGGAAACACCACATACTTAGGATGGCTGATTTCTGGCTTCCAAGTCACTATTGCCTTATCTCTATGCGCTTGGGTTATTGCCTTTCTTGTTGGTTCTTTATTCGGAATTTTACGCACTGTCCCTAATCGTTGGCTTTCAAGCTTAGGTACTGTTTATGTTGAGTTATTCCGTAACGTACCACTTATTGTTCAATTCTTTACGTGGTATCTCGTCATTCCTGAACTATTACCTCAATCTATTGGCGACTGGTTTAAAATGGACTTAGCGCCAAATGTGCAATTTTTTGTCTCTTCAGCACTCTGCTTAGGTTTATTTACCGCAGCGCGTATGTGTGAACAAGTCAGAGCTGCAATAAACTCATTGCCCCGTGGTCAAAAAGCCGCAGGCTTAGCATTGGGCTTAACCTTACCTCAAACTTATCGTTATGTTTTATTACCCAATGCATATCGAGTCATTATTCCACCAATGACCTCCGAAATGCTTAATCTCGTGAAAAACTCAGCGATTGCCTCTACTATCGGACTTATTGATATGGCAGCACAAGCGAATAAACTCCTCGATTATTCAGCGAAAGCGTATGAGTCATTCACAGCAATTACCCTCGCCTATGTTTTTATCAACGTCATCATTATGTTACTCATGAGTTGGCTTGAAAAACGTGTGCGTTTACCTGGCACAACAGGAGGTCAATAATGTACGAATTTGACTGGAGTTCTGTTGTTCCAAGCCTACCATTTCTAGTCGATGGTATGGCAATCACTTTAAAAATCACTATCACCGCTATAGTAGTTGGTATTTTATGGGGAACGGTGCTTGCTGTTATGCGCCTTTCTACGTTTAAACCTATTAGTTGGTTTGCGGCCGCTTACGTTAATACCTTTCGTTCAATCCCATTAGTCATGGTATTACTGTGGTTTTATTTAATTGTGCCTAACATATTACAAAATGTTCTAGGACTTTCACCAAAAAGTGATATCCGTTTAATTTCGGCAATGATAGCGTTCTCATTATTTGAAGCTGCGTACTACTCTGAAATTATAAGGGCAGGTATTCAAAGTGTTAGTAAAGGACAATTTTCTGCCTCACTTGCATTAGGTATGACCAAATCACAAACAATGCGTTTAGTGATCTTACCTCAAGCCTTTCGAGCCATGATCCCGCTTTTACTGACTCAAGGAATTGTCTTGTTCCAAGATACGTCCTTAGTTTACGTATTAAGTCTCACTGACTTTTTCAGAACGGCGGCAAATATTGGTGAACGCGATGGTACACAAGTTGAAATGATCCTCTTTGCTGGTTTTGTTTATTTTGTCATTAGCTTCGCTGCTTCAATGTTAGTGAACTTTCTTAAAAAAAGGACTACCTAGATGATTTCCCTAAAAGATGTATCCAAATGGTATGGTCAGTTTCAAGTACTGACTGAATGTTCCACTGAAGTTAAAAAGGGGGAAGTTGTTGTTGTCTGTGGACCTTCTGGCTCAGGTAAATCAACACTGATTAAAACAGTGAATGGTCTAGAACCAATACAGCAAGGTGAGATACTTGTTAATGAAATCAAAGTAAATGACAAGCATACCGATCTTGCTAAATTACGAGCAAAAGTAGGTATGGTATTCCAACATTTTGAACTCTTTCCCCATCTCTCTATTATTGAAAATCTTACACTCGCACAAGTTAAAGTGCTTAATAGAGAGAAAGGCGCTGCAAAAGAAAAAGGCTTAAAGTTATTAGAACGTGTAGGCCTATCCAGTCATGCGAACAAATACCCAGCTCAACTTTCTGGCGGTCAACAACAGCGTGTCGCCATTGCTCGTGCTTTATGTATGGATCCTATTGCAATGTTATTTGATGAACCGACATCCGCACTTGATCCTGAAATGATTAATGAAGTCCTTGATGTAATGGTAGAGCTTGCAAATGAAGGTATGACGATGATGGTAGTGACCCATGAAATGGGTTTTGCTAAAAAGGTTGCTGACCGTATTATTTTTATGGATGAAGGTCGAATAGTGGAAGATAGACCTAAAAATGACTTTTTTGATAATCCAAAATCAGCACGAGCCAAAGATTTCCTCGCTAAAATTCTGCATTAATCGCTGCATCTCCTCTGCTGGCGTGCTTTTTTAGCACGTCAGCCCAAAATAATAATTTCGATTAACCTCGCAACTAAATATCAAAAAAACTTATTTTCTCGCAATATCAAAATTATTTTTTCAGAAAATACGCATTTATTCTCTTTTTGGTTTAACTCTTTTCAAGATATCTCGCAATTGTCTTGAAAAAGTTATGCAAACAGTGGCTTTCATTAAGATCAATAGTTGTGGCTATTAGACAAAATCAGCTATGCTATGCAAGTCTTAATTTCATAATAGCGGTTACCCTCCGGTAGCCATTAATTCACCATAGGATTATCGGTGCCATGCAAGAACAATATCGTCCCGAAGATATAGAGCAAACTATCCAGGAACACTGGGAAAAGAACAACACATTTAAAGTGACAGAAGATAATAACAAAGAAAAATATTACTGCCTGTCAATGCTACCTTATCCTTCTGGCCGACTACACATGGGACACGTCCGTAACTACACCATTGGTGACGTGATTTCCCGTTATCAACGAATGCAAGGTAAAAACGTCTTACAACCTATTGGTTGGGATGCATTTGGCTTACCTGCAGAAGGTGCCGCTGTAAAAAATAATACCGCGCCAGCGCCGTGGACTTACGAAAATATCAATTACATGAAAAACCAGTTAAAAAAACTGGGTTTTGGTTACGATTGGGATCGTGAAGTCACTACTTGTACACCAGAATATTATCGTTGGGAACAGTGGTTCTTTACTAAGTTATATGAAAAAGGCTTAGTGTATAAAAAGACCTCCGCCGTTAACTGGTGCCCACATGACTTAACCGTATTAGCTAACGAACAAGTTATTGACGGCTGTTGTTGGCGTTGTGATACCCCTGTAGAACGTAAAGAAATTCCACAGTGGTTTATCAAAATTACCGATTACGCAGAAGAACTGTTAAACGATTTAGATACGTTAGATGAGTGGCCAGAACAAGTTAAGACCATGCAACGTAACTGGATTGGTCGTTCAGAAGGTGTCGAAATTAAATTTGATGTGGCCGATAGCGACGACACAATGACCGTTTATACAACGCGTCCTGATACATTTATGGGCGTCACTTATGTTGCAGTTGCAGCAGGTCACCCATTAGCGCAAAAAGCTGCTCAAAATAACCCTGAAGTTCAGCACTTCATTGATGAATGCCGTAACATGAAAATGGCAGAAGCCGATATGGCAACAATGGAGAAAAAAGGGATTGCAACGGGTCTTTATGCTATCCATCCATTAACTAAAGAGAAAGTAGCTATTTGGGTTGCTAACTTTGTATTAATGGAATACGGCACAGGTGCTGTAATGGCGGTTCCAGGTCATGATGAACGTGACTGGGAATTTGCAACTAAATACAATTTACCAATTAAAGCTGTTATTGCGGATGCTGAAGGTAATCAACCTGACTTATCTGAAGGCGCATTAACCGAGAAAAATAGCCTGATTAACTCTGGTGAATTCTCTGGATTAGACAACCAAGCTGGCTTTAACGCAATTGCAGATAAACTAGCACAAATGGGTGTTGGTGAACGTAAAGTTAACTACCGTTTACGTGACTGGGGTGTTTCTCGTCAACGTTACTGGGGCGCACCAATTCCAATGGCTACCTTAGAAGACGGTACAGTTGTTCCTGTTCCTGAAGATCAACTGCCCGTTATCCTGCCAGAAGATGTAAAAATGGATGGGATAACCAGTCCAATTAAAGCTGATCCTGAGTGGGCAAAAACCACCATTAATGGTCAGCCAGCACTGCGTGAAACAGATACTTTTGACACCTTTATGGAATCATCTTGGTATTACGCTCGTTATACCTGCCCTGATTACGATAAAGGCATGTTAGATCCAAAAGCAGCTAACTATTGGTTACCTGTTGACTGGTATATTGGTGGTATTGAACACGCCATCATGCACTTAATGTATTTCCGCTTCTTCCATAAACTGATGCGTGATGCCGGTTTAGTGAACTCTGATGAACCAGCAAAACGTTTACTGTGTCAAGGTATGGTATTAGCGGATGCGTTCTATTACACCGGTGAAGATGGTGCTCGTCATTGGGTATCTCCTGCTGAAGCTATCGTTGAACGTGATGAGAAAAACCGCATCATAAAAGCGACTGACAGTGAAGGACATGAGCTGACTTATGCTGGCATGAGCAAAATGTCTAAATCTAAAAATAACGGTATTGACCCACAAACGATGGTTGAACGTTATGGCGCAGATACCGTCCGTTTATTTATGATGTTTGCCGCTCCACCAGAATTAACACTTGAATGGCAAGAGTCTAGTGTTGAAGGTGCAAATCGTTTCTTACGTCGTTTATGGCGTTTAGTTCATGAACATACACAAAAAGGAGCGACACAGTCACTTGATCTTTCTGCTCTGACAGAAGAACAAAAAGATTTGCGTCGTGACTTACATAAAACAATTGCAAAAGTATCTGATGACGTAGGTCGTCGTTTAGCCTTTAACACCGCGATTGCAGCCATTATGGAGTTAATGAATAAATTAACTCGTGCAAGTCAAGATACAGAGCAAGATCGTGCATTAATGCAAGAAGCATTAGAAGCCATCGTTCGTATGCTTTCTCCAATCATTCCTCACGCTTGTTTTGTTATGTGGCAGGCATTAGGTGGAAAAGAGGACGTTGATGTTGCACCATGGCCGGTTGCTGATGAAGAAGCAATGATCGATGACACCAAGCTAATAATCGTTCAAGTGAATGGTAAAGTGCGTGGTCGAGTCACTGTTCCGGCTAATTCAGAAAAAGAATATGTTCAGGAAATGGCGACAAAAGAGTACAGTGTTGCTAAATACTTGGAAGATGTGACTATTCGTAAAGTCATTTATGTTCCAGGAAAATTACTGAACATCGTTGTTGGCTGATAAGGAGGCCTAGTGCGATATCTATTTTCGCTATTTTTCGGTTTAGCGGTGTTAATCACCGCTGGCTGCGGTTTTCACTTACAAGGGAAAACTCAGGTTCCAGCAGAATTAAAAACGCTTTATCTTAGCTCTGGTGACCCTTATGGCCCATTATCTCGTGTAATGCGTCAACAACTCAGACTTAGTGATGTTCAGCTTGTTGAAAATCCAACAGCAGATATCCCTATTCTCAAAATTGTCGGTTCGTCAGAGAGTACAGAGACCGTTTCTGTGTATCAAGACGGTAAATCAGCAGAACGTCAGCTAACATTTGTGCTAGATGCGCAAGTGATTATGCCTGATGGAACGATTTACCCAATTTCATCACAGGTTTCACGCCCATTCTTCGATAACCCATTAGAAGCACTCGCAAAAGATGCTGAAAATGACATTATCAAGCAAGAGATGCGTGAACAAGCGACAGCAATATTAGTGCGTAAATTATTGGTTGTTCACAATGCTGAACGCCAAAAAGCTGCACAAGCTGAGCAAGCAAAACAGATAATCTCTCCGGCCAAATGATCCGCTTATATCCAGAACAACTGAATGCGCAGCTCCAAGAGGGGCTGCGCCAAAGTTATCTACTCTGGGGTAATGAACCTCTGTTACTCCAAGAGTCTCAAGATGCCATCCAATCTGTTGCTAAAGCCCAAGGATTTATTGAACACTATCAATTTACTCTTGATAATAATACGGACTGGAATGAAATTTACTCACTTTGTCAATCGCTAAGCCTTTTTTCTCAAAGGCAATCTCTTTTGCTGCATTTACCTGAAAATGGCCCCAATGCAGCCATGTCAGAGAAACTCACAAGGTTATCTCAAGAGTTACATCAAGATTTATTGTTGATTTTACGTGGCAATAAACTCACTAAGGCTCAAGAAAACAGTGAATGGTTTAAAACATTAAGCCAGAATGGAACGTATATTTCTTGTCTGACACCTGAACTTGATAAATTACCTAATTGGGTTGCTCGTCGAGCAAAACAAAAAGGATTAGCGCTGGATGAACAAGGTAACCAACTACTTTGCTACTGCTATGAAGGTAATTTGCTCGCATTAGCACAAGCGATAGAGCGTCTTTCCCTACTTTATCCTGACGGTAAATTGACATTACCTAGAGTAGAAGCGGCCGTTAATGACGCGTCACATTTTACCCCTTATCACTGGGTTGATGCATTACTGACAGGAAAAACACAACGTGCATGGCATATCTTGCAACAACTCAAAAGAGAAGATTCTGAACCTGTTATTTTACTTAGAACTTTACAACGTGAGTTAATGCAGTTGATTACACTACATCGTGAATCTAAAACAGCTTCGTTAAAAACGATTTTTGATAAGCATCGAATTTGGCAAAACAGGCGCCCAATATTCACAGCAGCACTACAGCGTTTATCCGAGCATCAATTGCTAACGGCAATACGGTTATTAGCCAGTATCGAAATGACCATCAAACAAGATTATGGTCAAACTGTTTGGCCATCTCTTAACGCGTTAGGCTTATTGCTTTGTGGGAAAGCATTACCAGAAGGATTTGTAAATCATGCCTAAAAATAATGATCCTACACCTTTAATTAATCAAGCTATCGCCTTATACGGTGGCACATTTGATCCAATTCATTATGGGCATTTACGTCCTGTTGAAGCACTTTCAGGATTAATTGGCTTAAAAGAAGTGGTATGGCTACCCAATAATATTCCCCCTCATCGCCCTCAACCGGAGGCATCTTCTCAACAACGACTTGAGATGGTGCGACTTGCTCTTGAACCCTATTCCTCATTTAAAGTGGATACCCGTGAACTTGAGAAGCCAACACCTTCTTATACTATTGAGACATTAAGAGACTTCAGACAAGAAATTGGTAATAAACAACCTTTAGCATTTATTATTGGCCAAGATTCATTACTTTCAATTAATACATGGCATCAGTGGGATGAACTATTAGATGTATGCCATTTGTTAGTTTGTGCTCGCCCTGGTTATCAAACTCATTTCGAGTCAGCCCAAATGCAAACTTGGCTAACTCAGCATCAGACAAAACAGCAAGAAGATATTCATTGCTTACCTTCTGGCAAAATTTTTCTGGCCGATACACCTCTTTATAATATTTCAGCAACAGATATTCGGGCTCGTCATAAAGCGGGATTAGACTGCCACGATTTACTACCAAATGCGGTTGAAAACTATATCCGCCAACACCAACTCTATAAATAATTTATTATTTCTAAAGTTGTTCTCTGAGATAATCAAAAGCTTGCGGATAAAGTGAGAAGTAGCGTTGATGAATCAAATAATCATCAGGATAAACACTTAGCCAATATTGAAGTAAATTATAAGGCTTGGAAAAAGGCACAACACCTTGACGATATAGCAAAATTGTCTGTGCCAGTTCTTGTTTTTGTTGTGAGTTTAGATTTCGCTTAAAATACCCTGCCATATGCATTAACGCATTAGTTTGCCCTTCTCTATTCGCTGCAACACTGAATGCCTTCATTAGCTTTTCCAGATATTTCGATGCAACTTCTTCAAGGGGAATGGCATCAGAAAAATTAGCAATATCACGCCCCAATTCTCGATAAGCTGCTAGTGAATAAGCCATAATTAAATATTTGTATCGGCTATGAAATTTAACTAAAGCCCCTTTAGTTAATGATTGATTAACCTGTTGTTGGTAATCAAACAGTGTGAAAAATTGGGTAAGAAAATGATCAAAAACAATAGGCTGTAAAAGTTGGTCAATATTTAATTGAGGTAAAGTAAAATTCACGGGTGAGATAAGGCTGTCTCCTTTTTTTCCAATATAACCATAAAGTGGCAACAGGTTATCTCTATTTTGAGCCTCTATCTGCATAATGCCTATCTTTTCTGCCTGAACAGTATCGCAAAGCAAAGCTAACTTTTCTTGCAATTGGTGATTGGTGTTACTCATAATTTCTGAAGATATCCCGAGATAATTCACTTTTCTTTCCATTCTTTTTCTCTCCAATTAAAAAGTCTGAGCATTACACCGTATAATCTGAACACAACAAAGTAAAACACACCTAATTAGGTGTTTGATGAGCATTGACAGACGAGGTTTAGCTGTTATTCTCACCCTCTGTTCCCTTAAGGGAACTGTAAGGTAAAACTGTCGTCTAAATGGAAAAGTTCTTATCTGCCTTCTTTTTGTTATTTATTATGACGCAGTTAATGGACATATATGAATTTTTCTAAATCAAACGTCGAAAAACAAGAAAATGAGATTTATGTTCTTGTTATTGCTAACTGGAATTAATCATCCAGTAAAATAGATTTATTGGTATAAATTCCTTTAAAATAGCATTCATATTCTAAATAATTTGAGGCGCAGTTAGACAACAATTGAAGTAAGTCGCTAGGAATATACCCAAGTATATAACTAGTGCGAATAAATGTAGTCAACAACGCTGCAACTTAAAGTATCACGAGTATGTTATTTTTCGGTTGAATTAACTCATTAGATTAAAGGTGATCCTTTTGCAAGGTTCTGAATTACAGCAATTTATTATTGATAAACTTGAAGATTCTAAAGCTCAAGACATTATTGCATTAGATGTCCGCGGAAAATCAAGTGTAACTGATTACATGATTATTTGTACGGGTACATCAAGCAGACACCTGATGTCTGTTGCAGATAACCTCGTTGATGATTGCCGCGAAGCGGGATTACAACCGTTAGGTGTTGAAGGACAAGGCGTTTCTGACTGGATTGTCGTTGATCTTGGTGAAGCCATGGTACACGTCATGCAAGAAGATAGTCGCCGTATGTATGAACTAGAAAAACTCTGGAGCTGAGTTTGAAATTACAGCTCATTGCCGTTGGTACAAAAATGCCGGACTGGATACAGACCGGCTTTATGGATTATCTTAATCGATTCCCCAAAGATATGCCTTTAGAACTTATCGAGATCCCCGCAGGCAAGCGTGGAAAGAATGCAGATATCAAACGTATTCTCGAAAAAGAAGGTGAACAAATGTTAGCTGCAGTAGGTAAAGGGAATCGTATCGTCACTCTCGATATTCCTGGCGCTCGCTGGGATACGCCAAAACTTGCAGAACAACTTGATCGATGGAAGCTTGATGGTAGAAATGTCAGCTTACTCATTGGCGGCCCTGAAGGATTAGCACCTGCTTGTAAAACTGCGGCTGAACAAAGCTGGTCTTTATCTCCTTTAACCATGCCACATCCCCTTGTTCGTGTCGTGGTTGCAGAAAGCCTTTATCGAGCATGGAGCATTACCACAAACCATCCTTATCATCGTGAATAATCAATAAATTGGCGGGTCAGTAAGTGAAGTCAAATGGGATGAAAAGAAAAAAACGTACCCCGTTTCGAGATTATACTGCGGAATCAAAGCTATTTATCCGTCGTGTGATTGTCGCATTTTCAGTAATTATTATATTGAGTGGTGTTTTGGTTTTTAACCTCAATCACTTACAAATCACTCGCCATGACGATTATCAAACACGTTCAAATGATAACCGAATTAAATTAGTACCGATTGCGCCCAGCAGAGGCATTATTTACGACCGCAATGGTATCCCTCTTGCGCTCAATCGTACTATCTATCAATTAGAAGTTGTGCCTGAAAAGGTAGCAAACTTACAAGAAACACTTGAAAGTTTAAGAGATATTGTTGACTTAACTGATGAAGATATTGCTGCATTCGAAAAAGAGCGCAAACGCTCACGCCGATTTAGCTCTATTGCCTTAAAAACAACATTAAGCCAAGTACAAGTCGCCCGTTTCGCAATCAACCAATACCGCTATCCTGGTTTAGAAATTAAAGGTTATCAGCGTCGTTATTATCCTTATGGCTCAGCATTAACGCATGTGATTGGTTATGTTGCGAAAATTAACGATAAAGATGTTGAACGCCTTGATAAAGAAGGTTTATCACCTAACTATGCAGCGACTCACGATATCGGCAAGTTAGGCATCGAACGTTATTATGAGTCTGTTTTACATGGCACAACGGGCTATGAGGAAGTTGAAGTTAATAGCCGTGGTCGAGTTATTCGCCAATTACACGAGCAGCCTCCACAAGCCGGTAAAGATATCTATCTTACCATCGACCTTGAACTGCAAACCTATATTGAAGAATTACTCACCACAAGCCGAGCCGCGGTTGTAGTAACCGACCCTCGCAATGGTGAAATTTTAGCGCTTGTATCAAACCCTAGTTATGATCCTAACTTATTTGTCGGTGGAATTTCGAATACCGATTATCAAGGGTTACTAAATAACCCAGATAGGCCACTGATCAACCGTACAACCCAAGGTCTTTATCCGCCAGCATCAACCGTGAAACCATTTATGTCTGTTGCGGCATTAAGCGAAGGTGTAATCACAGCCAATACAACAATTCATGATCCCGGTTGGTGGCAACTTCCTGGTTCTGAAAAACGTTATCGAGATTGGAAACGTTGGGGACATGGAAAACTTAATGTGACAAAATCTATCGTAGAATCTGCGGATACCTTCTTCTACCAAGTTGCTTATGATATGGGGATTGATCGCATATCAACTTGGATGAGTCGCTTTGGTTATGGTGAATATACAGGTATTGATTTATCTGAAGAGCGTAATGGGATCATGCCAACACGTGAATGGAAACAGCAACGTTATAAAAAACCTTGGTATCAAGGTGACACGATCCCTGTAGGAATTGGACAAGGCTATTGGACAGCAACGCCCATTCAAATGGCGAAAGCTTTAATGACATTAATTAATGACGGCCAAGTTAAAACTCCTCACCTGCTTTATGGTACAAAACTTGGCAATGAAATGTTGCCTTATGTTGATAAGGAAACACGCCAAATTGGTGATATCAACTCAGGTTATTGGGAATTAGCAAAACACGGTATGTATGGTGTGGCTAACTTCCCAAATGGTACAGGCCGCCGAAGTTTTGCTGATGCACCTTATAAAGTAGCTGCAAAATCAGGAACAGCACAGGTGTTTAGTTACGAAACCTACAATGCAAGCCAATTGGCTGAACATCTTCGTGACCACAAATTGATGATTGCCTTTGCGCCTTACGATAACCCAACCATAGCCATCTCTATTATCCTAGAAAATGGTGGTGCTGGCCCTTCTGTTGGTGATATTACAAGACAAATTCTTGACCACATTCTCCTTGGTGATAACAACACAGTATTGCCAGCTTCTCCACCCGCACCGCGTGGTTCAGAGGAATAATACTTATGACTGAAAATAACAAGAAAAAATCCTTCTGGACACGGATCCATATCGACCCTTTATTCTTGCTCTGTATTATTGCTTTATTAGGATACAGCGCATTTATTATGTGGAGTGCCAGTGGACAAGATCCAGAAATGATGCAACGTAAGTTAGGGCAGATTGCAATGGGTTTTATGATCATGATAGTCATGGCTCAAATCCCACCACGAGTCTATGAAAGCTGGGCTCCTCATCTCTATTTCTTCTGTGTTATTTTACTTATTCTTGTTGATGTCTTTGGTCAAATCAGTAAAGGGGCTCAACGTTGGCTAGATTTAGGCATTGTGCGTTTTCAGCCTTCAGAAATCGCTAAAATAGCCGTGCCTTTAATGGTCGCTCGATTTATGAATCGCGATGTGTGCCCTCCGACATTGCGTAATACTGCTATTGCTTTAGTCATTATTTTTGTGCCAACTTTATTAGTCGCAGCACAGCCTGACTTAGGAACCTCTATTCTTGTTGCCGCATCGGGTTTATTTGTTCTTTTTCTTGCAGGAATGAGTTGGCGCCTTATCACTGTAGCCATAGTTCTTGTTGCTGCTTTTATCCCCATACTCTGGTTTTTCCTTATGCATGATTACCAACAAGCTAGGGTAATGATGCTACTTGACCCTGAATCTGATCCACTCGGCGCCGGATATCATATTATCCAATCTAAAATTGCCATTGGTTCTGGCGGATTACATGGAAAAGGATGGTTACAAGGCACGCAATCTCAATTAGAATTCTTACCTGAGCGCCATACAGACTTTATTTTTGCTGTATTGGCTGAAGAACTCGGATTAATTGGTGTTTTGATACTGCTAGCTCTTTATATACTCTTAATTGCGCGAGGCCTTTACCTTGCAACGAAAGCACAAAATACATTTGGCAGAGTAATGATTGGCGGATTAATGCTAATCTTCTTTGTCTATGTCTTTGTCAACATAGGAATGGTGAGTGGTATTCTTCCTGTTGTCGGTGTTCCGTTACCGCTAATGAGTTATGGAGGCTCGGCCCTAATTGTCTTAATGGCAGGATTTGGCATTGTTATGTCTATTCATACACACCGAAAACTATTATCGAAAAGTTTATAATGAGGTTTCTATGCGTCTGCAATGGGTTTTGGTAGGTATCAGTGCATTGCTACTTTCAGGATGTGTTGTTGATAAGCCGAACACGAATAAACAGCCTGCACCATTACCCAATGTGCCAGCTCAACGTGTTCTTGGTGCTGAACCTCGTTACGAGCCTTATCACCCAACAGCAAATCAAGATTACCGAAAAAATGGTGTGATCTATCGTATTGTGACTGATCCTGCAAACTTTAGTGAGCGAGGAGAGGCTATTGTTTATGATAGCTTAGCGATGAGTCGTTTAACGACTATTGGTGAACGTGTCAATCCCTATGAATTTGCGGCTGCACATCCTACATTACCCATTCCAAGTTATGTAAAAATTACAAACTTACTCAATGGGCGCACAATGGTTGTACGTATTAACGACCGTGGCCCTTACGTTAATGGAAAACAAATTCAAGTCACTCCAGCGGTTTCTGATAGCTTACGTTTAATGCCGACAACCCCATTACTTATTGAAGGGATTGTTGTTGATCAAACTGGCCATATGAGCGGTATTGGTACGCATGGTGCGCAAATAGAAAAGAAAACAACGGCATTACCTGAGCGCCCTAATTTTAATGCTCAACCAGCTGCGCCTGCGCCATTAACAACATCAACGCCTACCAACAACAATATGCCAGTTGAGTCACCTGCGCCAACTCCAGTTCCAGCAAAAACACCAACTCCAGTGCTAGTTCCAACGCCAGCAGAGACGGAAACAAAAGCGTCAAAACCAGTATTATCGGCAAACTCCATAGCGCAAGGTTTTTATGTCCAAGTCAGTGCTCTAAGTAACGAAAATAATGCACAGTTTTTGCTCAATGATTTATCGTCATTATTTAACACACAAGGTGTGATAAATAAAACAGATGGATTATATAAAGTGCAACTCGGCCCTTATTCATCTAAAGAGCAAGCCGAAACGATAAAAAACAAGCTAAAACAAGTTAAAAATATCACTGGGTTTATTATTACCCAATAAAAGATAATGTTACGTAAAATTCTTTTTATATCAGCAAATTCAAGCGTAGAATCATCCGGATTTGCTGATATTTTATTTATCGGTTCCTATTTTTCCCTGAATTTTGGATAAAACAAACAGAATGAAACAGATACTCCCAGCAAAACGACTAAGAACCAGCTTATTAAGTGCCACGTTTGCTTTACTCACAGTCAGTCATCAAGGTATTGCCGAAGATTCCCTAAAAACAATGATACCCGCTGTTCCTAGTATCGAAGCCGAATCTTATATTCTGATTGATTATAATTCTGGGAAAGTATTGGCTGAAATGAATGCTGATGTTCGCCGTGATCCTGCAAGTTTAACCAAGATGATGACCAGCTATGTTATTGGTCAATCTATTCGTGCTGGTAAAATATCTAATAGCGATATTGTACCCATTGGTGAAGAAGCATGGGCAACGGGCAATCCTATTTTTCGCGGCTCTTCTTTAATGTTCTTAAAACCAGGTGATCAAGTTACAGTTGCACAGTTAACACGTGGTATTAACTTACAATCAGGTAATGATGCTTGTGTCGCAATGGCCTCTTATGTTGCAGGAAGCCAAGATACATTTGTGGCTATGATGAACGATTACGTTAAGCGTCTAGGTTTACAAAATACACAGTTCCAAACCGTTCATGGCCTTGATGCCCCAGGACAATACAGCACAGCACGTGATATGGCACTAATCGGTGCTGCATTAATTCGCGATGTACCGGATGAATATGCCATCTATAAAGAAAAAGAGTACACTTACAACAATATCCGCCAAACTAACCGAAATGGCTTGTTGTGGGATACCAGTTTAAACGTTGATGGTATTAAAACAGGTCATACTGCATCCGCAGGCTATAATCTTGTCGCCTCTGCAACTGAAGGCAATATGCGTTTAATTTCTGCAGTTATGGGCGGTCACTCACCTAAAGGTCGTGATGTCGAAAGTAAAAAACTACTTACTTGGGGTTTTCGTTTCTTTGAAACCGTAAAACCATTGCAAGTGGGTAAAGAATTTGCGGCAGAGCCTATCTGGTATGGTGAAACAGATAAAGTACAATTAGGGGTAGATAAAGATGTTTATTTAACTATTCCTCGTGGTCGTTTAAAAGATTTAAAAGCAAGCTATGTTCTTGATAATGTAGAATTACATGCACCAGTCACTAAAAACCAAGTTGTAGGAACAATTAATTTCCAACTTGATGGACAAGTTATTGAGCAGCGCCCGCTTGTTGTGATGAATGAAGTAAAAGAAGGTGGCTTCTTTAGTCGTATTATCGATTACATCAAATTATTATTCTCACACTGGTTTGGCTAAGACTTGAAAAAGGTAAATGTAACCACATATAACTTACATATAGATATTGGCATAAACACATTTACCATTACCATATTTACCCTAATGACTAGTATCGCATTCCTTATTATGTAGGGAATGCGCTTTTTATTTGCTAAGATTAGGTATAGAAATAAATTATTAAAACAACAGCACCTGTTGTCTTAAGGAATTACATTATGATGAAAACAAAATTAAACGAGCTGTTAGAGTTCCCATGTTCTTTCACTTATAAAGTGATGGGTCATGCAAAACCAGAATTAGTGGATCAAGTTGTTGAAGTCATTCAACGCCATGCTCCTGGTGATTACACTCCTTCAGTGAAACCAAGTAGCAAAGGTAATTACCACTCTGTTTCTATTACCATCAACGCCACTCATATCGACCAAGTAGAAACGTTATATAAAGAATTAGGTGAACTTGAACTGGTACGTATGGTTCTATAATCTCTTTTACTCTCCTCGTATTTATTCTCGAGGAGAGTCGCTTTCCTCTCTTTCTCAACATGTAAGATGCACTCTCGTTTATCTAACTTATTAACTTTCTAATACACCCCATTTTTTTAGAATCACATGTTTAGGACTAGGTGATATCTCATGTTTTTTTGGTATAAATATATTTTTTGAACAATAAATAATAATAAAAAGTTATTCAAATAAGCTAAGTTATATCACCTAATTAATTAAGCAAAAACACTTAATTAATTTAACAACAAAAGAGAAGATAATAATTATTTACAGTTTAAAATAATAAAAAATTTAATATTATTAAACAATTAGTATTAGTATTAGTATTATCACTTATTAATATCATCTTTTTTTGTCTTATTAAGCTTATAAACAATAAACAAAGAATAAACAAATACTCTAATTTTACTCTATATAATTGTATTTAGTTATATTGTCTTCTACTATTAATCTAGTACGCTTATTTAGAATACTACTCTTCATCATTTATTTGAGTGAAAGACATGAATAACACTTTACTAGACAAATTACGTAAGAAAAAAATATTTTCTTACTTTATAATAGCATCTCAATTTTCATTTCCTATTGCACTATCATTAACACCTACTATTCAATCTTATGCCGCTACGGTAGAAGAAAATAAATTATCAACAAACACAGAAAATAATAACGGGCGATGGCTTGCTCAGCAAACAAGTCAATTAGGGACTATATTATCTAGTGATAACACCCATGATGCTGCTTCACAATACCTAATAAATCAAGCTAATAGCAAAGTTAATAGAGAAATTGAAAATTGGTTTAATCAATATGGTAAAGCTCAAATAAATTTAGGTGTAGATAAGCATTTCACTCTAAAAAACACAGAAGCTAAAGTCATTATTCCTTTTTACGAAACAGACAATTATCTTTTATTTAATCAAACAGCATTCCATCGTAGTTATGATAGAAACCAAGGTAATATAGGCTTTGGTATCCGTAAATTTGATAATACTCAACTCTATGGTTTTAATACGCATTTTGACCACGATTTTTCAGGTAAAAATAGCCGTATAGGGGTTGGTCTTGAATATCGTCGAGATTATTTTTCAATTAGTTCAAATTATTATAATAGAATAACAGGTTGGAAAGACTCAAGTATTGTAAAAGGTTATAATGAACGTCCCGCAAATGGTTGGGATATTAGAACACAAAGTTATCTTCCTGCTTACCCTCAATTAGGCTTTAGAGCCAATTTTGAACAATATTATGGTGATAACGTTGACCTTTTTAATAACACATCAAACTTATCTAAAGATCCATACGCTATCACTGCGGGGCTTAATTACACTCCTTTTCCACTATTAACAATTAATGCTGAACATAAATTAGGTAAAAGCGGTGATAATGATACTCAATTGGGTCTTTCATTTAATTACCAATTCGGTACACCAATTAATGCTCAATTAGATCCAAATAATATAAAACCATTACGTTTACTTGAAAATAGTAAATATGACTTCGTTGATAGAAATAACAATATCGTATTTGATTATCAAGAGCAGTCTTATCTTTCTTTAAAAACACCTGATTTAATAGAAGGTTATAGTAATGAACAAAAGACTGTCACCATTAGTGTAGAATCTAGTGCGGGTCTTGATTACATTGATATTGACGGTAGCCGTTTTCTTCAACACGGCGGTAGAATTATTGAACAAGGTCAAAATAGCTATCTACTCTATTTGCCTTATTATGATCAACAAGAAGGGGCAACAAATACCTATAATATTGTAGCGACAGCATACGATAAAAAAGGTCGGGCTTCCTCATCTGAAACGACTAAAGTTGTTGTTTTAAAAAGTGGTATAGTGCAAAAAGCCGCTATCTCAGCAACACCACAAAAAATAGGTATCGATGATACATCAATCGTATCCTTAAGCTTTACAAATAATGATGGTGAGCCCATTGAAGTTGATGATGCAAGTATTATCATGAGTAATAGTGCTAAAGGTGCATTGTCTAAAACACAATACAATGCAAAAGATAAAGTTTATCAAGCTAAATTTATTAGTACAGCTCCTGAGATCGTCCATTTTTACGGCTATTTTAACCAAACCGTTCATCAAGATATTTCCACAACAGTGACTGTAGAAAACCAGACGCCTGTTTATAATCAGCTGACGCTAAAAGCAGATAAAAATGATATTACGCTAGGACAGTCAACAATATTACGACTCACTTTCTTTAATAAAGAGATGCAATCAATAGAAGTTGATAATGCAAATATTTTATTAATAAATAGCGATAAAGGTGAGATCTCAAATACAACGTACGACTCGGCAACAAAACAATATATTGCAACCTTTACTGGTAAAAATGTAGGTGATGCTATTTTCCAACCATCTATAAATAATGAAGTTATTACGGATACCAAAGAGAAAGTTAAAATATCTACATTTAAAAATATTGATTTGACTGCTGCAAATGAAATGTATGTTGGAGATTCATCTAAAGTTATCATGACAATATTGGATGATAATAATCAGCCAATGGAAGCTGATAACGCAGTAATCCAAATTGTCAAAATAGATAACCAAACAGGTAACGGTGTTATCTCCGAGACTACCTATAATGCCGCTGAAAAATATTATTCAGCTCAATTTACTGCAACAGAAACGGGTAAAGTAACCTTCTATCCTTATGTTGCAAATACCCCTTATCCTGATAGTAAAGCTGAAACATCTATTCTTTCTCATTCAGAAAAATATAAGATTGTTTCTTTAAAAGCCACCCCTGAGCAAATTATCCAAAATAGAACCTCTGTTATCACAGCAGAAGTGCAAGATAATAAAGGCCAACCTGTCACAGATAAACCTGTTGAAATCGTTTTAACAACAAATATTGGTTCATTGAGCAACACCACCGCAGTATCAGGGAAACCTGGAGTCTATCAAGCAACCTATACAGGTACACAACCGACAACAGCAACTTTTGGCGTTAGTATTGATGATGTTCAAAACAATGATACTAAAGTAAATGTTGTAGTCTGGGGAATGAATGATTTAAATGCAAAACTTGTTGCAGATAAATCATCATTAGATCTAAAAGAAGCGGATCACAGTACAGTATTAAGACTTTCGTTAACAGATAAAAATAATAATCCATTACCAACAGATGATGCGATTATTTTACAAGAGACATCAAATTACGGCACCTTGTCTAATACTCAAAAAATTAACTCAACCCAATATACTGCGAATTTTGATGCAACTGCGGTGGGTACAGCTAAATTCTTTGTCACTTTAGAAGGAGTACGCTTAAATACCACAGCTGAAATTTCGGTGATTGATAGCTCATCTAAAGTTGATTTAGATAACGCCAGTATTATGTCTGATCCAAACCACATCTATGGAACAAAAGAAGAGCAAGGAAAAAATCCACATTCCCGTAGCCTGGATAACGATTGGCGTACCTCTACCATTACTTTAGATATCAAAGATCAATACGGTAATTTATTCCATCCCAATGTTCCCATTGATATTGTTATCAAAGATACACGTAATGGACGAGTGTCTGATGCCACTGAAGATAAATTAAACCCTGGTCGCTATCAGGTCACCTATACCCCAACAGAAAGGAATACAACATATACGGCAACATTCTATGCCGTTATTAACAATGAGAGACAAAATTCACTTTCAGCAACCGTGGTTGTCGATCCACTAAAGCATGATTTTATCGATGGTGCTAATTTAGTGGCGTCACCAAATAGCATTCCAGTTAGTGATAAATCAGAATTGAGTGTTATTTTCTACAATGATCTCAATGAACCATTTATCCCTACTGATCCTGTTGAAATTCGTTTAGCATCTGATTCAACAACATTAGGTCAAGTCAGTAAAACTTTACCAGATGGTAAAGCTTTCAAAGCAATATTTACAAGTGAAAATGTAGGTACCGCAAATTTTGAAGTTTTTGTTAATAATCAACCTTATACTAAAGGTAATACGAGTGCTAGCGTTAGGGTAACTGAATTATATAAAGGTAAATTAGGTTCAGATCCTCGCTCAATTCGTATCAAAGAAACTTCAGTGTTATCACTACAAGTGACAGATCATAAGGGGAAGCCTGTCAATGCTGGTAATGACGTACAAATTATTATGCAAAATAGTAACAGTACGGCGAAAGGAAATATCAGCGAAACTATTTATGATGCAAATTTAATGACCTATAAGGCAACCTTTACAGGTACTAAAGAAGGTGAAGCAGATTTTATCCCTGTCATTAATGGTCAAACCTATAATGATATTACCGCAGACGTAATGGTTAAACCTCTGTTTAGCTCAGCGAGTATGGATAAGGAGTCATCTCCTATTACGCTAAACAATACATCTGATGTTTATCTTACATTAAAAGATGCAGATGGTAATTCTCTCCAAACTGATAATGTGTCTATTGCATTAGATACCCCAACTTTAGGAAATCTAACACTGACTAAATGGGATAATGTCAATAAACGCTATGTGGCAACCTTTAAAGGAACTCAGATTGGAATTGCTAACTTTAGTGCTAATGTAGAGAGTAAAAAGGTAGATGGCGTAAGTACCTCTATCGAGGTCAAAGATAGTCCTGATGCATTCTATAATCCAAATTTGACACCGTCACCAAGTGTCATAATCGTAAACAGTACATCAGAAATTACGTTAACACTCCAAGATATAAATGGTTTACCAATAAAAGGTAATAGCGCGACTATTGTACTCGATACACCTGCATTAGGTACATTAACTGAAACATCTTGGGATAGTAAAACAAACGCCTATAAAGCGACTTTTACAGGTAATCAGGTAGGTAAGGCTAATTTCTCAGCAACAATTAATGGGAAAGTTCGCCAAGCTGAAACATCTATTCAAGTTAATCAAGCTTATAATTCAGCAACATTAACGCCTAATCCAAGTAGCATTATTACGGGAGACTCTTCTGATTTAACGCTTGCGCTATTTAATGAATCAGGTGAACCCGTTAGGATCCAAAATGATAATGTCAGTATCAATTTGATTACCCCCAAATTGGGGACATTAGGCTCAACAAGCTTTGATCCAAAGGCGAAAGTCTATAAAGCTAAATTTAATAGTTTTGGATTGGGTACAGCACAATTTAATGTTTCTATAAATGGCATCTTGCGTTCAGATATCACTGCAAATGTTATTATCAAAAAACCTTATGAAAGCGCATCATTAGTTGCAGAACCTGCTTCAATTTATACAGGCAAAACATCACAATTAACTCTTACGTTTAAAGATGCTAACAATAAGCCAATTGAAGTAGAAGGTGCGAAAATTATCTTACTTAATGATGATGATGGACAATTAACTAGTACGACTTATAACAAAACCCAAAAGGTTTATACCGCTACATTTACTGGTACAGTAGCGACTAATGCTAATTTTAATGCCTCTATTAACAATAATGTTGATGAGTCAATTAAGACAACGGTAGAGGTTAAGGATTTATCCTTAGATAATTTTAATTATCAGCTGACCAGTACGCCAAACTCTATTTATATTAATGACCAATCTGCGTTGGAATTTAAAATAACAGATGATAAAGGCACCGCAGTTTACCTTGATGATGTCAGTATTGCTCAATCATCAAATAACCTTTATGGATTACTAGGTAAAACAACCTATAACAGTAAAACGGGTACTTATTCAGCTACTTTTACAGGTAAAAATGTAGGGACTGAGATATTCAATGTGATTATTCAGCAAACTATGCTGAAAAATGTGAGTGCAACGGTCACTGTGAATAAAGTCGTTCCAATAACAGATATTGCTTACATTAACGCCAAAAATTATTCATTCGAATTAGATGAAGGGTTCCCAACAACGGGATATCGCAATGCGACATTTAATTTTGTTATGAAAAATGGAACTCGTACCAATGATTATAATTGGTCATCCAATCAACCGTGGGTTACTGTAGGTAAAAATAATGGCGAAGTAAGACTCTCTGGTACACCAACGAGTGCGAATAAAACGGTAACAATTACTGCTATTCCTATCGTCGATGGTAAAGGAACTGCATTTAGTTACACATTCACCCCATCTTACTGGTTTACCTTCTATGCAGGTCAAAATATGTCAGCTCCAAGCTCATGGAAAGTGTGTGAAAATAACAACCTAAGTACCTCTCCTGCTAATTTATTAAGTTTAGGACTAAATAATAGAGGTATCGGAACTGTTTTCTCTGAATGGGGTAAAGGTGGTGGATCATTCCAAGCTTGGTCATCAACAACTGAAGGGTCCGATGTTGCCTCAATCAATTTTTCAAATGGTATTATTCAATATGCCGCGGGGCATCACCAATATGAACCTGTCTGTAGAACAGATTTATAATTGGTAACTTTGATTAAGTAAGAGAGTAAATTAAAGTTTATAAGGCCTAATTTCAGTATATTACTGACGTTAGGCCTTTTATCTATTCGAACGAAAATGATCTATTTAGCTTACTATCTAATAATTATATTTTCGTTTGAATTCATAATAATGAATTACACCCCATGTAACACTTTTAAAAAAACGATATGCAATAATCATCATCTCAATCTGGTAGTTCATTTGCTGGGGCGTTATACTGCCCTTCACAATTACGCTACAAATGAAGATTTTCACGGTGCAAGACAAGACAATCATTATTCGCCAATTAGGTGTGAAACCCTATTTACCGGTTTCTGATTCTATGCATCAGTTTACGGAAAAACGGGAAAGTCACACACCTGATGAAATATGGCTCGTTCAACATGAACAGGTTTTTACCCAAGGCCAAGCAGGTAAAGCTGAACACTTATTAAACACAGGAACTATTCC
The DNA here is from genome assembly GCF_022369495.1 of Proteus penneri. NCBI lineage: Bacteria > Pseudomonadati > Pseudomonadota > Gammaproteobacteria > Enterobacterales > Morganellaceae > Proteus > Proteus penneri. The sequence goes on along the minus strand of NZ_CP059690.1, from coordinate 614,013 downwards.
TGTTATTCAGTCTGATCGTGGTGGCCAAGTAACTTATCATGGTCCCGGTCAGCAAGTGATGTATGTTTTAATTGACTTAAAACGCAATCATATCGGTGTTCGTCAACTAGTTACTGCTCTTGAAAACACGGTTATTGATACGCTGGCAGAGTTTAATGTAGAAGCTTATGCTCGCGCTGATGCACCCGGCGTTTATGTAAAAGGTGATAAAATTTGCTCTTTAGGATTACGTATTCGTAAAGGTTGCTCCTTTCATGGACTTGCGCTCAATATCGATATGGATTTATCCCCTTTTGCACGAATAAATCCTTGTGGTTATTCTGATCTCAAAATGACGCAGTTAATTGATTTTGCACCAAATACGTCAACGACACAGGTAGCACCGTTATTAGTTAAGCATTTTTGTACACATCTAGGATTTCAACCACAGCAATAAAAATGCTATAATTTTTTTAACATTTATCATATTTTTTTAAAACCCTGATTACCTCAGTCACATCGTGTTAATCACTCTAGATAACTGGAACTGGCACAATTATGAGTAAACCTATTCAGATGGAACGCGGAGTTAAATATCGCGACGCCGATAAAATGGCACTTATTCCTGTTAAAACAGTCGCTACAGAACGAGAACAACTGCTACGCAAACCTGATTGGATGAAAATAAAGCTACCCGCTGACTCAAGTAAAATACAGGGTATCAAAGCAGCAATGCGTAAAAATGGTCTTCATTCGGTCTGTGAAGAAGCCTCTTGCCCTAACCTTGCAGAATGCTTTAACCATGGAACGGCAACCTTTATGATTTTAGGGGCAATCTGTACACGCCGTTGCCCATTCTGCGATGTCGCTCATGGCCGCCCAAATGCTCCCGATCCACAAGAGCCAGAAAAACTCGCTCAAACAATCAAAGATATGGGGTTACGCTACGTCGTAATTACCTCCGTAGACCGTGATGATTTACGTGATGGTGGTGCTCAGCATTTTGCGGATTGTATTGCTGCAATTCGAGCAAAAAATCCAACCATCCGTATTGAAACATTAGTTCCTGATTTCCGTGGTCGTATGGATAAAGCACTGGAAATCCTCACGGAAACCCCACCTGATGTCTTCAACCATAACTTAGAGAATGTTCCTCGTGTTTATCGTCAAGTACGTCCAGGCGCTAACTATCAATGGTCATTGACTTTGTTAGAGCGCTTTAAGCAAGCTCACCCTGATATTCCCACCAAATCAGGTTTAATGGTCGGTCTTGGGGAAACCAACGAAGAAATTATTGACGTTATGCGTGATCTGCGTAAACATGGGGTAACGATGCTGACTTTAGGGCAATATTTACAGCCAAGTCGTCATCATCTTCCTGTTCAACGTTACGTCAGTCCTGACGAGTTTGAATATATGAAAGAGCAAGCACTCGCGATGGGCTTTACCCACGCTGCTTGTGGGCCGTTTGTTCGCTCGTCTTATCATGCTGATCTTCAAGCTCAGGGGATTGAGGTTAAATAACAATTAATTTCTCATGCTTAATATTGCAATTGCTGTATTTATAGGTGGTGGTTTAGGTAGCGTATTACGCTGGCTGATTAGCTACCGCCTAAATTCTATTTTTCCTCATTTTGCCACAGGCACCTTTGTTGCTAACTGTATTGGTGCTTTTATTATAGCCTTTGGTATCGCTTGGTTTAGCAAAGCCCCCAATATTGATCCTATTTGGAAAATTATGCTAACTACGGGTTTTTGTGGCGGTCTGACAACATTTTCAACCTTTTCTGTCGAAGTTGTCGCACTCTTAACTGAGGGAAAGATAGGATGGGCATTAAGTACGATGGGCGCTAACTTAGCGGGTTCATTTTTAATGACCGCATTTGCGTTTTGGTTACTACGAGAAATGTAATACTCAGAATATAAAAACCCGTTAAACAACGGGTTTTTACTGTCTCAAAGAAGTCGTTAATTAGATAGCGACAACGTTTGCAGCAGATGGCCCTTTCGCGCCGTCAGTAACTTCAAACTCTACTTTTTGACCTTCAGCAAGGGTTTTAAAGCCTTCTGATGTAATAGCGGAAAAGTGTACAAATACATCTTTGCTGCCATCTTCTGGAGTGATAAAACCAAAACCTTTAGTTTCGTTAAACCACTTAACGTTACCTTTTAATTTAGACATCAAGTTTACCTTTAAAATAGAAAATAAACGCAAGCGTTTTGCGTTGACTATAGTAAAACAAAAATGATGATTCCCTGTCCACAGCCTAGATCACGAAACTCACATTTTTTTTCTGCTAAATGATTAATATTCAGACAAATCCCATGCCTTAACGCATAGTTCACTTAAGAAATAATACTTAATACTTACTATCTGAACTATTCATCAATTTCTACTTTTTCATATTGAAGTAGCCAACGCTTAATATCTAACCCACCAGTATAGCCGACTAACTTACCGTTATGACCAATAACTCGGTGGCAAGGAATAATTAAAGAAATTGGATTGCGTGAGTTTGCCATTCCTACCGCTCTGCAATAATTGACTGAACCTAATGTAAGCGCCAATTTTTTATAACTCCAAATTTCGCCATAAGGGATTGTCTGTAATGTCTTCCAAACACGGCTTTGAAACTCTGTTCCTTCTGGTGCCAAAGGCACAGAAAAGGCGGTACGTTTACCCGCAAAATACTCTTTGAGTTGTTTTATACATTGATTAATTACGGAGCTTGGATTCACAGCAACATCTTTGTCATTTACAAAATAGAGGCTAGTGATCCCTTTTTCATTGGCTGTAATAGAAATATAAGGTTTTGGGAAGCCAACAGGGGCATCGAGATAATCTTGGTACATAATATTTTCTCTGCTGATTTGTCTGTAGCACTAAGAGTAAATCATGCCTGATTGATAAAGCAATCATCTAATTACTCGTATATCTAATAAAAATTGATCAATCGAGCGATCTAAAAATAAAATTAATGCACTAACTATTTAATTTTAATGATAATCATTATCAAAAATCAAAATCACCATATATTGTGTGGTTGAAAATAAATAACTCTATATATAGTATTTAATCACTTTCCATTATGGATGTGAAAACAGACGCATCCATATTTTTATAAGGGTTATTTTTATGTCTGTTATCCTCTATACCAAACCGAATTGCGTTCAATGTAGTGCCACAGAGCGCGCCTTAAAACAGAAAAACATTCCGTTTGTTGCTGTTGATCTCACCCAAGATACGCAAGCCCTCGCTCACATTGTTTCTATGGGATATCGCCAAGTTCCCGTTGTTGTTCATGGTGACCAGCATTGGTCCGGTTTCTGCCCTGATAAGATCAGACAGATCACGCTCTAAAGGAGCATTTCATGCAAACTGCACCTTTGATCTATTTTTCAAGTCGCTCTGAAAACTGTCATCGTTTTGTACAAAAGCTCAACTTAAAAGCGACCAGAATTTTTGAAGATGAAACATTGCTTGCAACACAGCCATTTGTGTTGCTTTGCCCTACTTACGGTGGCGGCAGTACTAAAGGTGCGGTGCCTAAAGCGGTTATTCAGTTTTTAAATATTTATGAAAATCGCCAACTAATACGCGGTGTTATTGCTTCTGGAAATACAAATTTTGGTACAGCTTATGGATTGGCTGGCGACATCATTGCACAAAAATGCCAAATCCCTTTTTTGTATCGATTTGAATTATTAGGCACGCCAGAAGATGTAAACCGCGTAAAAACGGGTTTAAGCGCATTTTGGTCAAGCCTTACTGACCAATGCGCCATGAGATAATTAACATGACACAATCAATAGAACAACTTGATTACCATGCCTTAAACGCCATGCTAAACCTGTATGATGAGCAAGGTAATATTCAGTTTGATAAAGACAAATTAGCGACACATCATTTTTTTCGCCAACATGTAAATCAAAACACGGTATTTTTTCATGATTTAAAAGAAAAACTTGAGTTTTTAGTACAACAACACTATTACGAAGCTCAAGTATTAGAACAATATGAATTTGCTTTTATCAAACAGCTATTCAAACATGCTTATAGCAAAAAATTTCGCTTTCAATCTTTTTTAGGCGCTTTTAAATACTATACCAGTTACACCTTAAAAACCTTTGATGGTGAGCGTTACCTTGAGCGCTATGAAGATCGCGTCTGTATGGTAGCGCTTACTCTTGCACAAGGTGATACTGATCTCGCTATTCATCTTGTTGATGAAATCATTAGTGGTCGTTTCCAACCCGCAACACCCACTTTTTTAAATTGCGGGAAACAACAACGCGGTGAATTAGTTTCCTGCTTTCTATTACGTATAGAAGATAATATGGAGTCTATCGGTCGATCGGTAAATTCTGCATTACAGCTTTCTAAACGTGGCGGCGGCGTTGCATTTTTGCTCACTAATTTACGTGAAGCAGGCGCCCCCATTAAGCGTATAGAGAATCAATCTTCTGGCGTTGTTCCCGTTATGAAGATGCTTGAAGATGCTTTTTCCTATGCTAATCAGTTAGGAGCAAGACAAGGTGCTGGCGCTGTTTATCTTCATGCTCATCATCCAGATATTTACCATTTTCTTGATACCAAAAGAGAGAATGCAGATGAAAAAGTTCGAATAAAAACCCTCTCTTTAGGGGTTGTTATTCCTGATATCACTTTTGAATTAGCGAAACGTAATGAAGATATGTACCTCTTCTCTCCTTATGATGTAGAGCGTGTTTATGGCGTACCTATGTCAGAGATCAGTATTAGTGAAAAATACAGTGAAATGGTAAATAACGCGCAAATTCGTAAGAAGAAAATTAAAGCGAGGGAGTTTTTCCAAACATTAGCCGAAATTCAATTTGAGTCTGGCTATCCTTATATCATGTTTGAAGATGCGGTAAACCGCGCAAATCCTATTGCGGGTAGAATAAACATGAGCAATCTCTGCTCTGAAATTTTACAAGTCAACAGCGCAAGTGAGTATCACCCAGACTTAAGTTATCGCCATATCGGTCATGACATCAGTTGTAACTTAGGTTCTATGAATATTGCTATGGCAATGGACTCGCCTAACTTTGCCCATACTGTCAGCACAGCAATTAGAGCATTAAGCAATGTCTCTGAAATGACGAAAATAGAGTCTGTTCCTTCTATTGAAAAAGGTAATCTCGCTTCTCATGCGATTGGTTTAGGGCAAATGAATTTACATGGCTACTTAGCTCGTGAAAGGATTTATTACGGCTCTGAAGAAGCGTTAGATTTCACCAATATCTATTTTTATACCGTCACTTATTATGCGTTATTCGCCTCAAATCAATTAGCTATTGAGAAAAAACAGTACTTTAAAGGTTTTGAAAAATCAAAGTACGCAACAGGTGAATATTTTAATAAATATGTATCACAACCGTGGTTACCTAAAACTCAAAAAGTCCACCAGCTATTTAGCCAATCTAATATTCATATTCCAACACAAGAAGATTGGCAGACTCTCAAGCAATCTATTATGACGCATGGGATCTATAACCAAAATTTACAAGCAATACCGCCGACAGGATCTATTTCCTATATCAACCACTCTACATCAAGCATTCATCCTATTGCCGCGCCAATAGAAATTAGAAAAGAAGGTAAGATTGGACGAGTTTATTACCCCGCCCCCTTTATGACTAATGAAAATCGCCAATATTACCAAGATGCGTATGAAATTGGTGCAGAAAAGATTATCGATACCTATGCAGAAGCGTCACAACATATCGATCAAGGCTTATCACTGACATTATTCTTTTCGGATGAAGCCACAACAAGGGATATTAACAAAGCACAAATCTATGCCTGGCGTAAAGGAATTAAAACCTTGTATTACATTCGTATCCGACAATCCGCATTAGCAGGCACTGAAATCAAAGGCTGTGTTTCGTGTGCACTTTAATAATTACAATAAGGAGAACATAGCATGTCATCACCTTTATTAAGTCATGTTAATGCGATTAACTGGAATCGTATTGAAGACGAAAAAGATTTAGAGGTTTGGAACCGTTTAACCATGAATTTTTGGTTACCTGAAAAAATTCCACTCTCCAATGACATTCCTTCATGGAGTACATTAACTCAAGCCGAAAAACAGCTCACTATTCGTGTTTTTACTGGGTTAACGTTATTGGACACTATCCAAAATACAGTAGGTGCGCCGACATTGATGCCCGATGCATTGACGCCACATGAAGAAGCGGTGTTATCCAACATCTGTTTTATGGAGGCTGTTCATGCTCGCTCTTACAGTTCGATATTTTCTACACTCTGCTTAACAACTGATGTCGATGAAGCATATCGTTGGAGTGAGGAAAACCCTTACTTACAAAAGAAAGCAGAAATTATTTTGCGTTATTACCAAGATGAAGATCCTTTAAAGAAAAAAATTGCCAGCGTCTTTTTAGAATCCTTTTTATTTTATTCAGGATTCTATTTACCAATGTATTGGTCAAGCCGAGGAAAATTAACTAATACAGCCGATTTAATTCGACTCATTATTCGTGATGAAGCCGTTCATGGTTATTATATTGGCTATAAATTTCAAAATCAGTTATTAAATAAATCCGAATTAGAGAAACAAGATATTAAAGATTTTGCATTCTCATTATTATTAGATTTATATGACAATGAAGTGAAATATACTGAAGATCTTTACGACACTGTAGGTTGGACAGAAGATGTCAAAAAATTCCTTCATTATAATGCAAATAAAGCATTAATGAATTTAGGGTATGAAGCTTTATTCCCTGATGAAATAACCGATGTAAGTCCTGCGATTCTTTCTTCATTATCACCAGATGCAAATGAAAATCACGATTTCTTTTCTGGTTCCGGTTCATCTTATGTTATTGGAAAAACGATTAACACTGAAGACGATGATTGGGATTTTTAAGATTTATTAGCCAAATTGAAGGTAAGAGAAACAACAAAATACATTCAATTTGATTATGTATCACATATAAAACATAATGCACTGAAAAATATAGATTATTTTTTTGTGCATTTTTATTTGAGCAATAAACAATCTAATCGATTGATTTTTGCCGTTCAATATTGTCAAAAAATCAATTTTTTTCGAATCATTTCAGCTTAAATTTCGTAGATAAACCTTATCACAAGAGAATAAATATTAATTATACTAATGATTATTGGTTTTTTTTCATTTAATTTTCATCTATTTCATCCTCTATTTTGAGATTAAATTTTCATTTTTATTGAGATCCTAATCAAAATAATAACATCTATAAAAATAAAGTTATTTCAGTTAGTTAGATAGAAATATATCTTTTAATCAATTTTATTTATTTCACTTTATTTAATTATTAATCATATAAAAAATAAAGAAATTACAGCTAAATAATTTAGTTAATTATAATTAACATAGGGTTGTCAGACTCAATCATTGTGGTAGGGTATTTCCCTTACTAAAATTTTATTTAGGAAAAACAATAACACTTATTAATTAATATTTAATTTATTCCTTTCAATATTTAAATAGGAAACTATATATTGCATGGCAATTAAACTCGAAGTAAAAAATCTCTACAAGGTATTTGGCGAGCACCCTAAACGCGCTTTTGAATTATTAGAGTCTGGTATGAACAAAGATCAGATTTTTGATAAAACAGGGCTTACGGTGGGCGTTCAAAATGCAAATCTGGCAATTGAAGAAGGCGAAATATTTGTCATCATGGGATTATCTGGCTCAGGTAAATCCACCCTAGTCCGCCTTCTCAATCGTCTGATTTCTCCTACAAAGGGAGAAGTGCTTATTGATGGTGAAAATATTGCCACCATGTCTGATAAAGAATTACGACAAGTACGCCGTAAAAAAATCAGTATGGTGTTTCAATCATTTGCATTAATGCCCCATATGAACGTGCTTGATAACACTGCATTTGGCATGGATCTCGCTGGATTAAGCAAAGACGAACGTTATAAAAAAGCGATGGATGCCTTAGAGCAAGTCAATTTAGGCAGTTACGCAAACTCTTGGCCTGATGAACTTTCTGGTGGGATGCGTCAACGTATTGGTCTGGCTCGCGCACTTGCCAATGATCCTGATATCTTGTTAATGGACGAGGCTTTTTCAGCACTTGACCCATTAATTCGTACTGAAATGCAAGATGAGTTATTGAGCTTACAAGGCGATAAACAGCGTACGATTGTGTTTATTTCTCATGATCTCGATGAAGCCATGCGTATTGGTGATCGCATTGCCATTATGCAAGGTGGTGGTGTTGTTCAAACGGGCACACCGGATGAAATACTCAACAATCCAGCGAATGATTATGTACGTACCTTTTTCCGTGGTGTTGATATTAGCCATGTATTTAGTGCAAAAGATATTGCCAAACGTCGCCCAGAAACCTTACTGCATATTGCCCCAGGTTTTGGCCCACGCTCCGCCTTGAAAGTACTCGAAGATGAAGATAGAAATTTTGGCTATCTCATTGAACGGGGAAGAAAATTTATTGGCATCGTTTCCGTTACGTCTCTTGAAGAGGCGCTCAAAAATAAACAACCTATTGAGTCAGCTATTCTACCTGAGCCTTGTGCCATTAATGGGGATACACCGTTAAATGAGCTGATTTCAACTGTTGCACAATCTCCCTGTGCTATTCCTGTTATTGATGAAAAAAACCGTTATATCGGCTTAATTTCTAAAGGAATGTTACTACAAGCACTGGATAAGGAGACGCCAAATGAGTAATACAACAGATAAAAATACGACTGTGGATACAGATATCCAAGAAACCATAACAAGCGAGACAGCTCAAGAGACAACCAATAATGCCAATGATGATCCTTGGGCAACAACAGATACTAGCACAACAGAAAGCGATCCTTGGAGTAGTACTGACAGTTCATCAACAGATGCCGATCCATGGGGTGCAGGCGGTGGTGGTGACATTGATACATCATCCGCTGGCAGTGATTGGCTTGATGCCGCACCGACGGATGCCGCACCGACGGATGTCGCACCCGATTCATTCAATCTAATGGATCCGTTTCACAATACGCTGATCCCATTAGATTCATGGGTTACCGATGCGATTGACTGGATTGTGTTGCACTTTCGCCCAGTTTTCCAAGGTATTCGTGTACCCGTTGATTTGGTATTAAGTGGTTTTGAAAATTTCTTAACCTCAATGCCTGCACCTATCGCCATTATTCTGTTTTCTCTGATTGCATGGCAACTTTCAGGCAAAGCCATGGGTGTCGCTTCTTTTATCTCATTAATATTAATTGGTGCAATAGGTGCTTGGTCTGAAGCTATGGTTACCCTTGCATTGGTACTCACTTCATTACTGTTTTGTCTTATTATCGGACTTCCATTAGGGATATGGCTAGCTAACAGCGATAGAGCATCCAAAATTGTCCGGCCTTTACTGGATGCGATGCAGACAACACCTGCGTTTGTCTACTTAGTGCCTATCGTCATGTTATTTGGTATTGGTAACGTCCCTGGCGTTGTGGTCACCATTATTTTTGCTTTGCCACCTATTGTGAGATTGACCATTTTAGGGATCAAACAAGTCCCTGAAGATTTAATTGAAGCAGCACAATCATTTGGTGCAAGTCCTCGCCAAATGCTGTTTAAAGTGCAATTACCGCTCGCCATGCCAACGATTATGGCAGGTGTAAACCAAACACTGATGTTAGCGCTTTCAATGGTTGTTATTGCATCAATGATAGCCGTTGGTGGATTAGGTCAAATGGTATTACGCGGTATAGGCCGTCTTGATATGGGACTTGCTGCTGTAGGGGGCGCAGGTATTGTTATTCTCGCAATTATTCTTGACCGATTAACGCAATCTTTAGGTCAAAACAGCCGTCATAAAGGCAATCGATGCTGGTATATGACAGGGCCTATTGGCTTAATTTGCCGACTCTTTGGCAAAAAAGCATCGTAATAAATATTTTACTATTAATTAAAAATCAATAAAGAACATCACGTTCAATCAATATAAGAAATAGAGGCGACAGTTCGCTGTCGCTATTTATCTCTTACCATAACAACAGAAGGAAAAACTATGCGTAATCCAGTTCTCTGGGCAACAGTATTGTCCGCCACACTGATAAGCACCCAGTTATCCGCTGCTGATTTACCTGGAAAAGGGATTTCGGTTCAACCCGTGCAAAGTACGATTTCTGAAGAAACCTTTCAAACTTTAATCGTCAACAAAGCATTAGAACAATTAGGTTACACTGTTCAGCCAATTAAAGAAGTAGACTATAACGTTGCTTACTCCTCTATCGCCAATGGTGATGCGACCTTTATGGCAGTCAGTTGGGTTCCTCTTCATAATTCACAATATGCAGCGGCAGGAGGTGATAATACCTTTTATCGTAAAGGGGATTATGTCGTTAATGCAGCTCAAGGTTACTTGATTGATAAAAAAACGGCAGAGAAATATAACATCACCAATATTGAGCAATTAAAAGATCCTAAAATTGCCAAACTCTTTGATGCCGATGGTGATGGCAAAGCCGATTTAACGGGTTGTAATCCGGGATGGGGTTGTGAAGAAGCTATTAACAATCACTTGAAAGCCTATGGATTAGAAAAATCTGTCACACATAACCAAGGTAATTACGCGGCAATGATGGCAGATACTATTACTCGCTATAAAGAAGGTAAACCCATTTTTTATTACACTTGGACGCCTTACTGGATAAGTGATGTATTAAAACCAGGTAAAGATGTTGTTTGGTTACAAGTGCCTTTCTCTTCATTACCGGGTGATGATAAAACCGATACTACATTAGCAAATGGTAAAAACTATGGTTTCCCGCCAAGTACTATGCATATCGCAGCGAATAAAAAATGGGCTGAAGAAAACCCTGCAGCGGCAAAACTCTTTGAAGTCATGAAAGTGTCTGTTGCCGATATTAATGCGCAAAACTTACGTATGCATAATGGTCAAAAATCGCAGGCAGATATTGAACGTCATGCTAATGCTTGGATCAAAGCACATCAAAAAACCTTTGATGGCTGGATTGAACAAGCTCAGGCTGCTGCAAAGTAATTAATAAATAATCTTAAATTAAGATTATCACAAAACAGGTCACACTATTGTGGCCTGTTTTTATTTATAAAAAACTATAATTACATGTAATTAGGCAGAGCTAATTTATATAAAAATAAAAAGATCTTAATACTATTTCATTATTAAGATAATTCTTTTTATTAATGGCAAAGATATACCTGTCTTTCATTCTCTCATTTCTTCAATTATGATTATCGTTTTCTCCAGTTGCCATTTTGGCATTCTCATTTTTATATTTATTATTTTAGATAAGGAATAAACTGTGTCTTACACTAACAAACCAGTACCTGAAGAAATTAAACGTTGGAACTGGGGTGCTTTCATGTTTAATATTATTTGGGGTTTTGGTAATAAATCCTATCTTCCATTATTAGCGCTTGTTCCTTTACTTAACTTAGTTTGGATCTTTGTCTGTGGTATTAAAGGAAATGAATGGGCTTGGAAAAGCGGTGATTACGATTCTGTTGAAACCTTTATGAAAGTGCAAGAAACATGGAACAGAGCTGGCTTTGTTTACTTTATTATTAGTATCGTTATGGCTGTTCTTTTCTTTATTTTCTTCTTCACAACCATGATGGCAATGATTGCAACTTCTGCATCACAAGGTTATTAATTCAATATATTGAGTATGAACTCGTAATGACAATAAAACCCCATAATATCTATGGGGTTTATTCGTTTTTATTTTCATAATATTCGAAACATCTTGCCACTGTAACTCGTTGATTACACTATTGATACCCCTATTATATTTAAATCTCATTTAAAACAATACATTAAAAATAAATCAAACTACTTCATCAGCTGTTATAAAATGTTTAATATCCCTTATTTTCATTCCCTTCTTTTAATTCTCTAATTATAATTACGCACACATTTCTAAAGAAAAATTAATCATTCTAAAAATAAAAAATAAACACAAATACAGAACAATCCGATAATTACAATTATATGCATTTGATTTTTGTTTTATTTTTAGAGCTAAATAATTATTAAATCAGGTAAATTTCAGAAATTAGTTTTATGGCTAAATCGTAAATAAATTAAATATTTGAAATAAAGATATTCAATGAGATAAAAATCAGCTAATAATAAATCAATAATTTTGAGATAGTATACGTACTTTTGAACACAAGGATGCGTCATGACAATTTATGACTTAAAACCCAAATTTCAATCTCTATTGCGCCCTTATGTAAAACAATTATTTAAAAAAGGGATCACCGCAAATCAAGTTACACTTTCTGCCTTACTCTTATCCATTGCCGTTGGTGGACTACTTTTGCTTCATCCTTCCCCTCGTTTATTTTTATTACTCCCTTTTGTCCTCTTTTTTCGGATGGCGCTTAATGCCATTGATGGCATGCTTGCGCGAGAACATAAGCAAAAAAGTGCGCTTGGCGCGATATTAAACGAAGCTAGCGATGTTATTTCAGACATTGCACTCTATTTACCTTTTGCTTTTATTTTTCCACAGGCCTACTGGTGGATCATGCTGGCACTTTTTTTAATGATAATGACTGAGTTTTTAGGTGTTCTTGCCCAAACTATTCATGCGTCTCGTCGTTATGATGGCCCCATGGGAAAAAGTGATAGAGCCTTTATTTTCGGTACTATTGCGCTTTTTATCGGAATATTCCCCTCACTGACATTATCAGAAAACATACATTATCTTTTTATTATTATTAATTTATTACTTTTGTTGACTTGTTATCACCGTATTCATCGAGCACTAAAAGAAGCAAAGATGACAGATAAAGATAAGGATACATCGTTATGAATCAACAACCGCAATATCAAACTCAAAGGAATATGATTGAGTCTGAATTTACCACCAGCGATAAGACACCGTTGTATTATCGCCATTGGCCTGCTCAAATCACCACTGAATCAAAAGCAATTATTTTATTTCACCGAGGTCATGAACATTCGGGGCGTGTTTCTCATCTAGTTGATGAATTAGATCTTCCTGATTTTTCAATGTTTGCTTGGGATGCTCGTGGACATGGTAAAAATGAAGGTGCTCGCGGTTATAGCCCATCAATGGGAACATCAATAAAAGATATAGACGAATTCGTTCGTTACGTTTCATCTAACTATAGTATTCCAATGGAGAATATTCTGGTTGTTGGTCAAAGTGTCGGTGCTGTTTTAGTTACTGGTTGGGTACACGATTATGCCCCGAAGATCCGTGGTATGGTGTTGGCCTCTCCTGCATTTAAAGTGAAGTTATATGTTCCTTTTGCACGCACCGGCCTCGCCTTAATGCAAAAAATTCGGGGCCTTTTTTACGTCAATTCATATGTGAAAGCCAAATACTTAACCCATGACCAAAGTCGTATCGACTCTTTTAATCAAGACTCGCTAATCACTCGCCCTATTGCCGTCAATATTTTATTAGAACTTTATAAAACGGCCGATCGCGTGGTTGAAGATGCAAGTGCGATTACTTTACCAACACAATTATTTATTTCAGGTAATGATCATGTAGTTCACGCCAAACCTCAACATCTTTTCTATGAACGTTTAAATACCTCTATTAAAGAAAAGCATGTTTTACCTGGTTTTTACCACGATACATTGGGCGAGAAAGACAGAGCAATCCCCATCAATAAAATGCGTCACTTTATTGAAACATTGTTTGCACAACCGCTTTATCAACACGATTATCAAAATGAAGATATATGGAGCCATAGTGCTGATGTTTATCGCGCATTACAGACCCCTCTTCCTAAATATTGTCCAAAAAAACTTTATTATAAATTAATTAGCCGTTCTATGAGCACGTTAGGTAAAGCGTCTGAAGGGGTTGCTCTGGGTTACGATAAGGGTTTTGATTCTGGATCGACTCTGGATTATGTCTACCGTAATCAACCTCAGGGAAAAGGCTTATTTGGTCGTATCATTGATAAACAATATTTAAACAGTATTGGTTGGCAAGGTATTCGCCAACGTAAAATCAATATTGAAAATACGATCAGATACGCTATTCGCCAATTAACACAAAATAATATGCCAGTACATATTATGGATATTGCTGCAGGACAAGGCCGTTATATTTTTGATGCGGTTAATGACTATGGTAAGGTCGATTCAATTTTAATGCGCGACTATAGCCCGATTAATGTTGAACAAGGCCGACTTGCCATTAAAGAACGCCATTTAGAAGACAAAGTGCGTTTTGAAGAAGGTAACGCTTTTGATGCAGAAAGTTTGAGTGCTGTTTCGCCTTCACCCACTTTGGGTATTGTCAGTGGACTTTATGAATTATTCCCTGAAAACCATCTGCTAAAAGAGTCTTTAAAAGGACTTTCGCTAGCCATTCCAAGTGGTGGCTTATTGATTTATACCTGTCAACCTTGGCACCCTCAACTTGAAATGATTGCGCGCGTATTACCAAGTCACCAAAACGGACAACCTTGGATCATGCGTTGCCGTAGTCAAGGTGAAATGGATGCTTTAGTCAATGAAGCGGGATTTGAAAAGTTAGATCAACAAATTGATCATTGGGGGATTTTTAGTGTATCGATAGCAAAACGTCGCTAATAGAATACACTACCAATAACAGGGCTATCACTATATGTCACTGTATAGCGGTAGCTTTAAGTCCTTGTAAAAAAACATAAACAAATAAAGGGATCTTTGTATGGGGGGAAACCAACACTCTCAAATAACATCATCAAGAAAAAGTATCTGGCTCGCTGGTATTGTATGGCTGTTATGTCTTGCCCCATTTTTCTATTTAACTTATATGCAAGTTAACACTTATACTTCCACTTTATCTGATGTTCCTTCTTTTGTTTATTCGTGGGAAAAAGCAATCCCCTTTTTACCCTGGACAATCATTCCTTATTGGAGTGTAAATATTGCCTATGGTATTTCACTGATTATTTGTACAACGCTAAAAGAACAATTTATACATGGGCTACGTTTAATTGTTGCCTCGCTTATTGCTTGTGCTGGTTTTTTATTATTCCCTTTAAAATTTAGCTTTATTCGCCCAACAACAGAAGGGGTTTCTGGCTGGTTATTTACCCAATTAGAGGGTTTCGATTTACCTTATAACCAAGCCCCTTCTTTACATATTATTTTATTGTGGATTATTTGGTTACGTTTCCGTGCTCATACGCCAAAATCATGGCAATGGCTTTTAAATTTATGGTCATTGCTTATTGCTGTGTCTGTACTAACAACGTGGCAACATCACTTTATTGATATTATTACGGGTTTTGGTGTCGGCGTATTTATTTGCTATTTATTACCAATAAATTCGCGTTGGAAATGGCATTTTACTGGTAGCAAACATAGTTTGCGTATTGGTAAAAACTATGCGTTATCCGCAATGGTGTTTTATCTGTTATCTTTTGGTTTGCAAGGATTCTTTTGGATCTTTCTATGGCCAGCAATCACATTAACTTTTGTAACGTTAGGCTATTTAGGTGCTGGAGCTTCTATTTTTCAAAAAAATGCGCAGGGTGAAGTCCCTCTTTCTGCACAGATAATCCTATTACCTTATCGCTTCTTTGCGTGGTGTACTTATCGTTATTATTTAAAACAGTGCCAAACACCGAGTTTAGTCACTGAAGGTATTTTATTAGGTGGACGCCCTCTTTATAAATTAAAAGCGAACGCTGTTTTTGATTTAACTTGTGAATGGCCAAGAAATAAGTTTAGTCAAAATAAACTTTATTTAGCACAGCCTCAAATTGATTTATTACCTTTATCTCCAGATGATATTAACAAAGCAATGTTATCAATGGAGCAACTCAATCAAGCAGGTACTGTTTATATTCATTGCAAATTAGGCTATTCACGCAGTGCAACTATTGCGGTTGCATGGCTCGTTTATAATGGCACAGTAAATACTCTGCAAGACGCAATAAAACAAGTGTATCAAACTCGCCCTCAAGTGATTTTAAATTTAGAAACACAAGAGGCATTACAAATGTGGTATTCACGTTTCCAACAAAATAGATCACGAGGTAACGATGCTGACAACAAAAACTAGCGGTAAAGTCATTGTATCTTTAACCCAAAGTTGGCGTTATTTACTGCTGTTATCACTGTTACCTTATATAAACACATGGCCTGTTTTTAGCCTTCACTTTCACAATAAATTAGCATTCTTTGGTGCTTCTCTTTTATTTTTATTTACGCAATATCATCTTTTTCGTTTATGGCTTGATAGTCATTTTTTTCAAGCTCTTTATCGCTATCAAGACAATATTAGCTTTGATGAAAGTCTCTCTACATTATTTCCTAAACGCCCGAAAAAACAGACAATGGAAGCCCGCTGGTTGGGAACTAAACGTCTGTTTTCTTTTGCCGTGATTGGTATTTCAGTTCAATGGATATGGTGTTTGACGATGCTCTTTTTTACGTTTTTTAGTTATTAGAATGTCCAGTTAATAACCTTATTTAGCATATAAAACAATATGTTATAACAATTAAATATAAAAGGTTTATATCAAATTAATTGAACATTTCTATCACAGTAATTCTTTTCCCAAAAAAATGACTCATGTTACTATCATTTACCTTACAAATGATTCGTTATGAGTATTATGGAAAACACCGCACCACAAACATCACTAAGCAAAGGCCTTATTTTACTTATGGCGGTTGCCACAGGCATGGTTGTTGCCAGTAACTACTACGCACAACCTCTGCTTGATTCAATCGCAAACTATTTCCACATATCGGCTACTTTGGCCGGATTTATTGTCACTACAGCGCAATTCAGTTATGCCATAGGGTTAATGTTATTAGTACCTCTTGGCGATATTTTTGAACGTCGCTCACTCATTATTACCATGACATTAATTTCAGCGAGTGGTCTATTGATTACCGCTATGGCATCTAATATTTGGGTGATGTTAATAGGAACGGCGCTCTCAGGTATGTTCTCCGTTGTGGCTCAAATTCTTGTTCCTTTTGCTGCTACGCTTGCCGCGCCACATCAAAGAGGAAAAGCCGTCGGAACGATTATGAGTGGTCTTTTACTCGGGATCTTACTGGCGAGAACTGCATCTGGGTTAATGGCATCATTTACTAATTGGCAGGGTATTTTCTGGGTGGCAAGTATTTTTCTGGCCATTTTAGCGATCACTTTATGGCGCTGTTTACCCACTTATAAAAGTGAAACTGACTTAAATTATTTCCAATTGCTAGGCTCTATTTTCAAATTATTTGCAACAACGCCCGTGTTAAGGACTCGCTCATTAGTTGGTGCACTTATTTTTGCTCACTTTGGTTTATTATGGACTTCAATGGCTTTTTTATTGGCTTCTGATCCTTTTAATTACTCAGATGCTGTGATTGGTTTATTTGGTCTTGTAGGCGCCGCAGGTGCATTGATGGCGGGTAAAGCGGGTGTATTAGTTGATAAAGGAAAAGGCAAGAAAACGACTACCGTGGGATTAGTCATCCTCTTTCTTTCTTGGGGTTTTATCGTTATTGCACCTTATTATCACTGGATTGGGCTCATCAGCTTTATTATTGGCGTTGTCCTGCTAGACTTAGCGGTTCAAGGTGTTCATGTCACCAATCAGAGTACCATATATCGTATTTTACCGGATGCTAGAAACCGCCTAACTGCCGCTTATATGACAAGCTATTTTATCGGTGGTGCATTAGGATCTTTACTATCGGGCTATGCTTATCATCAATATGGATGGACAGGCGTTTCTATCGCTGGATTAGTCATTGGTGTTATTGGTCTTATTGTTTGGTTTTTAGGTTATAAAAATGATCCAATAATCCACACTGAATAATTTTCAGACCCAAGGATGGGTTATATTATTTCTTCAATCCTACTCTAATCAGAATAAAATATGAATGTTTTAACAGCGTGATTACTATTAATGTATATCATCATCCTATTCTTTATTAAGAAAATTATATCAATCTTCCCAATAAAGCACTATATAAATAATTTCATTTCGATATCATAAACATAACAACCATTGGTAGTGATAATAAATTTATTACGTGTTTTATCGTAAAAAATGATCCATTTTTTCGTAAATAGACTACTATTCATTGTCAGATAAGTGATAAATTGATTTTATTAACTTATAACAAAGAGATAAGTACCTATCTTTTTTTTTGTGTTATCATTCAGAAAATTTATGAATCAGGTAACATAATCAAAAAAACATAGTGACTATAAATAATAAAAATTGCTAAATTGTGTGTTTAATATACCATTTAACATGTTGATAACAGCATTATCCTAATTTTCGAAACTAACAAGGTGTCTAAAAATGGAAAGCTCATTTACGCCAACAGAAGAATTACTAAACACTCGCGCTACACAACAGAAATCGCTTAACAAAGATATTCCTTATCAAGAAATTTTGTTAACTCGACTTTCTATGCATGTTCAAAGCAAACTTCTTGAAAGTCGTAATAATATGTTGAAGTCTCAGGGTATTAACGAGACATTATTTATGGCATTAATGATATTAGATACGACAGAAAATCGTAGTATTCAACCATCAGAATTAAGTGCGGCTTTAGGCTCTTCAAGAACAAATGCAACTCGTATTGCTGATGAGCTTGAAAAACAAGGTTGGATTGAACGCCGTGAAAGTCATAATGATCGTCGTTGTTTACATCTCCATTTAACTGATGCTGGTGAAGAGTTTTTAAATAGCTTATTACCACCGCAACATCAGTGTTTAAAACAAATCTGGTCTGTATTAGATCAATCTGAACAAAGACAGCTTGAAACGCTAATGCGTAAGCTATTATTACAATTAGATACTTTGGCTGAAAAGGCTTGTGAATAAGTAGCATAATAGATAGTTTTATTGATCTAATCCTATTTAAGCCATAAATCGGCAAACATACTTACCCATTAGCATTTATAATTTATCCTCACGCTAATAATTATTCTAAGATTGACTTTATAATTATGTTTCCAGTTTTAATACTGGAAACATATCTAATGATGTTTTTCTGGTTTTATGGAGATCTTCTAAATGAGTGTTAATGAGGAAAATACCCCCCCTCAGGCTCCCATTCGCAATAAAAAACGAACTCGCCGAAATGTTCTACTGTTTCTAACTATCTTATTTATTGTTGCTGGCATAGCTTACACAGCTTATTGGTTTATGGTGCTAAGGCATCATGAAACGACAGATAATGCTTATGTGACTGGTAATCAAATCATGGTAATGCCTCAGATTTCTGGTTCTGTTACCACTGTTTATGTGGATAACACCGATTTTGTAAAAGCGGGAGAACCCTTAGTTTTATTAGATTCAAGTGATGAAAAACTGGCATTAGAAAAAGCAAAAACAGCATTAGCGAATAGTGTTCGCCAAATGCATCAACAAATCATCAACGGTCGCCAATTAAAAGCAAACATCGTTTTGCGCGAAACGGAGCTCACTAAATTACAAAATGATCTTCGTCGCCGTGAAGTTTTAGGCGAACGCAATGTGATTGGTAAAGAAGAACTTCAACACGCCAGAGAAGCTGTTTCCACTGCAAAGGCTGCTTTAGAAGTTGCAAGAGAGCAATATAATGCTAATCAGGCAATTATCTTAAATACACCAATTGCACAGCAACCTTCCGTTTTACAAGCATCAACCGATGTTCGTAATGCATGGCTCGCTTTAGAACGTACTAAAATTTTAAGTCCAACCGATGGCTATGTTTCACGTCGTAGCGTTCAAGTAGGTGCACAAGTCGCACCGGGTAAACCTTTAATGGCTATTGTTCCCATAACAGGTATGTGGATTGATGCCAATTTTAAAGAAACTCAGCTCGCTAATATGCGTATCGGCCAACCAGCCAAAATTACAACTGACTTTTATGGTAAAAAAGTGATTTATCATGGCACTGTATTAGGTTTAGATATGGGAACTGGGAGTGCTTTCTCATTATTACCTGCTCAAAATGCCAGTGGTAACTGGATAAAAGTTGTTCAGCGCTTACCTGTTCGTATTTCATTAGATGAAAAAGAGTTAGCGGAAAAACCACTGCGTATTGGTCTTTCTTCTGAAGTGACCGTTGATACAATTAACCTCGATGGAAAAGTATTATCACACAGTGAACGCCAAGTACCTGCTTATCATACTGATGCATTAACTATTGATATGTCAGCGATTAATAAACTGATCAATGAAATTATTGAACAGAATGCAGGACAATAAAGGCGAGGTGTAAAGGTGATTAAAGAGCCATTACAAGGAGGAAAACTTGCCTTAATGACCATCGCTCTTGCGTTGGCCACCTTTATGCAAGTTCTCGATTCTACAATCGCTAACGTAGCCATTCCAACTATTGCAGGAAACTTAGGTGCCTCTAACTCACAGGGGACTTGGGTTATTACCTCTTTTGGTGTAGCAAATGCTATTTCTATCCCAATTACAGGTTGGTTAGCAAAACGTATTGGTGAAGTTCGACTCTTTATGTGGTCAACGGCACTTTTTGCGTTAACCTCATGGCTTTGTGGTATTTCACAAAGCCTTGAAATGCTGATTTTCTTTCGTGTGCTTCAAGGTTTAGTTGCCGGACCGCTTATTCCTTTATCACAAAGTCTGTTATTGAATAACTATCCACCAGCAAAACGAAATATGGCACTTGCACTATGGTCAGTAACCATAGTTGTTGCACCGATTTTAGGACCTATTTTAGGTGGCTATATCAGCGATAACTATCACTGGGGATGGATATTCTTTATTAATGTCCCATTTGGTGTGTTGATTATCATGTGTATATCAAACACATTAGCTGGGCGAGAAACAAAAACCGAAATTAAACCAATTGATACCATTGGTCTTGTTTTACTTGTTATTGGTATAGGTGCTTTACAAATCATGCTCGATCAGGGTAAAGAGCTTGATTGGTTTAACTCAACAGAAATTATAGTCCTCACCATTGTGGCTGTGGTTGCACTTAGTTTCTTAATTGTTTGGGAGTTAACAGACGACCATCCGGTGATAGACCTTTCACTCTTTAAGAGCCGAAACTTTACCATTGGTTGTGTCACGCTCAGTCTCGCCTATATGATCTATTTTGGTACCATTGTTTTACTGCCACTACTTTTACAAGAAGTCTTTGGTTATACAGCAACATGGGCTGGATTAGCATCTGCATCAGTAGGTTTATTGCCTTTAATTATCACACCGATTATAGGCAAGTTTGGTGGTAAAGTAGATTTACGCTATATCATCAGCTTCAGCTTTATTATATTTTCTGTGTGTTTTTATTGGCGAGCTTATACCTTCGAACCAGGAATGGATTTTGCCACTGTGGCATGGCCTCAATTTTGGCAAGGCTTAGCGGTTGCATGTTTCTTTATGCCGTTAACAACAATGACATTATCTGGATTACCCCCAGAAAAAATGGCATCTGCGTCAAGTCTTTCAAATTTCTTAAGAACATTGGCAGGGGCAATTGGTGCATCGTTAACTACGACAATTTGGACACAAAGAGAATCACTTCACCATGAAACCTTTGTAGAAAAAATTAATCCACTTGATCCTGATTCACAAATGGCATTCCAGCAAATGAATGATCTTGGTCTTTCAAATGAACAGGCATCGGCCTATTTAGCGAAAACCATTACAGAACAAGGATTAATTATTTCAGCCAATGAGATTTTCTGGTTAGCTGCAGGTATTTTCCTTATCATGATGATAGTGGTTTGGTTTGCTAAACCGCCATTCTCTCCAGGAAAATAACGCAATTCACGTAGATCTTATACATAAAAAAAACCGCTTAAATCACAATGATTAAGCGGTTTTTTATCATTTTTTATTTAACACTATAAAGCAATTAGCCTTGGTGCTGACGCCACCATTCTGCTAATAATACACCTGAAGCTACAGAAACGTTTAAGCTTTCAACGTGTCCAGTACCACCGATGTAAATGCTCATATCACCTTGATTTAAAGTGCTTTCACTTAAGCCATCTTTCTCTTGACCTAAGATAAGTACCATTTTCGCTGGTAATTGTGCTTTTGATAATGGCACACTGCCTTTATGGCTTGATGTTGCCACTAGTGTATAACCCGCCTTTTTAAATTTATCTAAAGTTTGAGCAAAATTATCAGCATCAATACCTTGGATATATTCAGCGCCACCTTCTGCGGTACGAACAGCCGCACCAGATTCTAATACAGCAGAATCAGGAGAAATAACCCCTTTCACACCAAAATGCGCACAACTACGCATAATTGCACCTACGTTATGTGGATTCCCCACATCTTCAAGTGCTAATACGCAATCATGTTCAGGTGCATCTTTCAGATAAGTTTCTGCATCATGACCGACACGTTTTTTAATTAAGAAGCATACACCACCATGGTGATCGGTACGGGCGGCTTTGACCATCTCTTCTTCTTCAACAACGTGATAGGCTTTACGATTTGCAGCCATCCATTTTAGTGCATCACGAAAGCGTGGTGTCACATCTTGTAAAAACCAAGCACGAACAATCGCGTCAGGACGATTTTTAAACATTGCCTGACAGGCATTTTCACCATAAATGCGAGTTTCTTCTAAACGCTGGCGACGTAGCTGTTCTGGATCGATTTGGCTCTTACCAGTAATGCCATCGTGCTCTTTAATTGCCTCTTCACCAGCAGGGCGAGAAACCGTTTTCCATGGAGAAAAACTTCCGCCTTCGCTATCGCGAGAAGGTTTTGATTCATTACGTGATGCGCCACGCCCTGAAGGCTTACCTGCTGCACCGCGGTCATCGCGACGAGAAAATTTGTTATCACCACGTCTGTTATCGCGATTTTTATCGTCGCGGCTATCACCACGTCTATTATCACGATTTTTGTCGTTACGGTTATCACCACGACCATTTTCAGGACGGCGGGATGGTTTTTTAGGTTTATTATCGGCATTGTCCTCACTACGGACATACATCACTTTTACTTTGCCGTTTTTACCTTCATAAGAATCGTTCATTTGTCTCTCCAACTGCAATAGGGGCGCAGATTACATGATAGTTTAGCAACTGTCACCGAGAGAATCACGCAGAGTAAGAGATAAACCTATATCAAAAAACTCTCACTTTAAAAATAAAATTAGATTTAACTTTTTCTCAATAAAAAACAATTGGTATATCAATATGTAAGAGAGCTATTCATTACTAGATTTAAAAAAATTAAAAAGTGTATCCATGATTAATGTTTTCCTAAAATCATGATTAAATGTAGTTTGCTCTTCATCACTCAGGTTAAGAAAATTTTTCCCTGTATTGTGTAATACCGTTTCTATTGTGGATGTTAAATCAGTTTCTTTTCCATTATTTAAGTTATTTAATTCATTTTGTAAACTATCAATATAATTAAGTGCAAAAAGACCACAGCCATTAGGTACATTTTTTTGTAAGTTATCTTCTATATTAAAGGTATTAAATCCTTTTTTTTCTAGACTAGTTAATAATTCATGACGTTCATCATTATCTTCTTTGTTTGAAGATAATGAATCACATAAAAAACAGCTATTTTTATAAGTAAATAAAGCAACCCAATGGTTACCGTTGACTAAAACCACATGATTTTTTAACTCATCAGATTTATTATTCTTTTCTATTTTATTAAGTATTGTTTTATAGTGACCAATATCACATTGATAGGATTGAAGTGAAACCCAAGACTGTAATTCTGATGCAGAGATATAACGATTACTGCTACTTACGCTTTCAGCATTATTAGCAAACACGCTTTTAGTAGATTCTATATTTAAATAATTATCAATCGCTGAGATAAAAACATTATTCCCTTTTCCCTGTTGCCCAGCAATCGCATCCCCACAAGCCATGGCGCTTAATAAAGGTCGCTCTTTGAAATATTCTTTATCGTCTCTTACTTTTATTTCATAGAGTGATTTAATAAATTCTTTAATATCACCTCTTATTGAATTATTTAATTTTGAATAAATTAAATAGAGTTGATTAGTGGCATATAAGCTTATTTCTTTATTTTCATGAAACATGATATTGACTAAATATTCTAAATCTTTTGAACTTCCATTTCTTATTGAATCAGCGAGTTTATCTATTTGACTTTTAGCAATATTAATATTACAAAGTTTAATACCAAAGCTATCAAATAGCTTTTGAATTTCATTATCGTTAATACTCTGTTGATTCGCTATAAAAGAGATTGGCGTTATATTCATATGTCACCACAACTTATTAAATAATAATAATCCTATTACCATCCTATAAATTAACTTTCATAAAAAAAACAACTGATAGTAGACCTTTGGGTATCATGATAATATTCGATTCTTTTTTATCAGTATTGGTCAATCTGTTATGCGTGACAATGCAGTCTCTCGACTTCGTCAATATCGACTTTCAATTTCAACTCGTCCTTTTAAAGCGCGAGGTTTTCGTACAAAACGTTGCACTTTTTGCTTATTACCAGAAAAACAGTGTCTTTGTGATACGATTGTCAATCAACCAGCAAAAAGTCAATTCTGTTTATTGATGTATGATACTGAAGTGATGAAGCCAAGTAATACGGGGAAATTAATTGCCGATGTATTACCAGACACACAGGCTTTTTTATGGTCCCGAACGACTCCAGAACAGGCCTTGCTTGATCTAATCAATACACCAGAAAGGCAAGCTTATGTTGTCTTCCCTGAAAGCTATGCATCAAAAGAACGTATTGTATACAACCAACTCCCTGCAAATAGCAAACCACCTTTATTTATCCTTCTTGATGGTACTTGGAGTGAAGCACGAAAAATGTTTCGCAAAAGCCCCTATCTTGATGCTCTGCCCATCTTCTCTTTAAACGAAGCCAGCAAATGTGACTATGTACTTCGCCAAGCAGCAAGAGAGGATCAACATTGTACTGCAGAAGTTGCGGCTTCTATTTTAGAGAATGTCGGCGATATTCAAGCTTCACAACAACTTTTTTCTCATTTTAGTTACTTTCGTCAACAATATTTACTTGGAAAACCAGACCGAAGTCAGGCAAAAGAAGAGCAAATCAGCTACATTGAATAGCAGTTGATAATGAAACGCTGGAGCGAATATGAGCCAACGAGGTCTTGAAGCATTATTACGTCCTAAATCTATTGCAGTGATCGGTGCCTCTGAAAAATTGGGTCGAGCAGGAACAACAATGATGAGAAACCTGCTCAGCGGCGGGTTTAATGGCCCAGTATTTCCGATTAATCCCTCTCGTGGCTCTGTTTCTGGTGTTTTTACTTATCCTTCTATTGATAAATTACCTCAGATCCCTGATCTCGCGATTATTTGTACACATCATCACCGCAACCTTGAGCTACTAAAACAATTAGGTGAATCAGGTTGTAAAGCCGTTATTGTGCTTTCCGCACAACCTGAACAATTTCAACCAATAAAATTACTTTGCCAGCAATATCACATCCGCTTACTTGGCCCAAATAGCTTGGGGCTTTTAGCGCCGTGGCAAGGTTTAAATGCCAGCTTTTCACCTCTGCCAGTTAAAAAAGGAAAGTTGGCGTTTATTTCTCAATCAGCGGCTGTCGCCAATACGATTTTAGATTGGGCTTATTATCGTAATATTGGTTTTTCCTATTTTATTGCGTTAGGTGATAACCAAGATATCCAAGTTGATGATTTATTAGATTTTCTAGCAAGAGACAGTAAAACCAGCGCTATTTTATTGCACCTCGAACATATCAAAGATGCACGACGTTTTATGTCGGCATCTCGTAGTGCTTCGCGTAACAAACCGATTTTGGTGATAAAAAGCGGTCGTACTCAAAAAGCTCAACTGTTATTAGGCGATACACCGAGTTATGACGTCGCTTATGATGCTGCTTTTCAACGTGCGGGGTTATTACGAGTACAAGATACCCATGAAATGTTTTCTGCCGTTGAAACACTTAGCTATATGACGCCTTTAAAAGGCGAAAGATTGATGATTATGAGCAATGGCTCTGCGCCTGCGGCCATGGCGATAGATGAGTTATTTTTGCATTCAGGCAAGCTGGCGAAACTGACAGATGAAACAACGCAAAAACTACAAATGGTTATTCAAGAAGAAAATAGCATTCGTAACCCACTAAACTTAGGTGATGATACAACCGTTGATCGCTATATTGCAACGCTCAATTGCTTATTAGATAGTCATGATCATGACGCTTTATTACTTATTCATACCCCAAGTGCTATTGCACCTAGTATTGAAACAGCACAACGCGTCATAGCAGCAATTAATCAGCATCCTAGACGAAAATGGCTCACCGTTTTTACTAACTGGGGTGGAGAATATTCATCTCAGCAATCGCGTAAATTATTTAGTGAAGCAGGAATTCCAACCTACCGAACACCCGAAGGTGCCGTCACCGCATTTATGCATATGGTGGAATATCGTCGAAATCAGAAACAATTAAAAGAAACGCCAGCATTACCTTTAGATGTCAAAATGAATACGCAACAAGCACATCGTTGCATTGAAGAAGCATTAAAAAATAAGCAATATCGATTAGATACACACCAAGTTCAGCCCATTATGGACGCTTACGGTTTTAATACACTTCCTACTTGGATTGCTCATAATGCACAAGAAGCTGTAAATATAGCGGAAAAAATTGGCTATCCCGTTGCACTAAAATTACGTTCTCCTGATATTCCTCATAAATCTGAAGTACAAGGTGTCATGCTTTACCTACGTGACAGCACTGAAGTTTCATCAGCGGCCCATGCCATTATTGAACGAGTAACCGAACTCTACCCTGAGGCTCAAATTCAGGGTTTATTAGTGCAAAGTATGGCAAATCGAGCAGGCTCTCAAGAACTACGAGTCGCAATAGAGCAAGATCCGATTTTTGGCCCATTAATTGTATTAGGTGAAGGGGGAGTTGAGTGGCAAATAGAAACGAAAGCCGCAGTTGCTTTGCCACCTCTTAATATGGCGCTTGCTCGCTATCTGGTTATTAATGCAATAAAAAGCGGAAAGATACAGCCAAGAAGTGCTTTACAGCCTCTAAATATCTTAAGTTTAAGCCATTTTTTGGTACAGGTTTCTCACCTACTTTTAGATTGTCCACAAATAGTTAGGCTAGATATTCACCCATTACTGGCTTCTGGTAATGATTTTACACTATTAGATGTTGCAATGGAGTTAGCTCCACTGCAAGGTGATCCTCACCAAAGGCTCTCTATCCGCCCTTATCCTAATGAATTAGAAGAAACATTTTATTTAAGAGATAGCAATCCTTGTTTTATTCGCCCTATTTTGCCTGAGGACGAACCTCTACTAAAAACGTTTATTAATCAAGTGACAAAAGAAGATCTTTACTATCGTTATTTTAGTGAGATAAGTGAATTTACTCATGACGATCTCGCGAATATGACGCAAATTGATTACGATCGAGAAATGGCTTTTGTCGCAATCCGAAATCCTGAAGATCAACCTGAAATCATTGGTGTTGCCCGCGCAATGGCAGATCCAGATAATCAACATGCAGAATTTGCTATCCTTGTACGTTCTGATTTAAAAGGAAATACCTTAGGCCATCAACTTATGACTAAACTTATTAACTATACTAGAGAACATGGCATTAAACGTTTAACCGCAATAACCATGCCTGAAAATCGCAACATGATAAGTTTAGCAAAAAAACTAGGGTTTTCTGTTGAAGTACAATTTGATGAAGGAATAGTCAATCTTGATTTGCAGCTTGAACCATCAAAAAATAGCCTAATGCTATAATCATAAAAGAAAGTTTCTTTATGTGATTGTTCACGCATCCTTTGATAAATTAGCTATATATGATGATTTTATGCGTACATCCCATATAACTAATGTTATGATCAGTAGATCGGTTAAAGAAAATCCACATGGACGATGGCTCCATCTGCCATCATAAACAAGAGAATTAAGCACTGTGATGTTGTCTAAACTAAAACTTGCTAAGCATCAACAACACCTTGCACAACTGCCTAAATTAGCTCAGTCAGTTGCTGATGTTGAAACGCTTTATCAAACATCCGCGTTTCGCAGCACCTTATTGAAATATATTGCTCAAGCCCAAAAAGAGATCTTTATTACAGCTCTTTACCTAGAGCACGATGAGGCCGGTGAAGAGATCCTTGATGCGCTTTACACCGCAAAACAACAACGTCCTGAATTATCCATTACCGTTATTGTTGACTGGCACAGAGCTCAACGTGGGCGAATTGGTGTCTCTGCTGATGCGACAAATGCAGATTGGTATTACCATGTTGCACAACAGCATCCTGATATAGAGCTCCCTATTTATGGGATACCTGTTAATACTCGTGAAGCGCTAGGTGTATTACACCTTAAAGGCTTTATCTTTGATGATACGGTTATTTATAGTGGTGCAAGCATTAATAATGTGTATTTGCATAAGCTAGATAAATATCGCTATGACCGATATCATATTATTCAAAATAGTGAATTAGCAACCACAATGAAACAGTTTATTGTGGACGATCTTCTGCAATCTGAAGCTATTCAACGTCTTGATATCAAAGATAGAGTTCGTTGTGCTGAAATAAAAAATTGCATACGTCAATTTCGTTTTAATTTACGCACGCGTGATGGCTATGATATTAAAACCAATGCTTCTAATCATGAATTAGCCGTCACGCCTTTAGTAGGTTTAGGTAAGAAAAATATCTTAAATAAGACCATTTCTCACCTAATGGCTTCTACAGAAGAAAAATTAGTTATTTGCACACCTTATTTTAATTTACCAGCGATCCTTGTTCGTCAAATCAGCCATTTATTAAGAAATGGCAAACAAGTCGAAATTATTATTGGTGATAAAACGGCAAATGACTTTTATATTCCACCTGAAGAGCCGTTTAAAATTATTGGAGCCCTACCTTATCTCTATGAGATCAATCTGCGTAAATTTACCCAGCGTTTCCAGCGGTTTATTGATAATGACCAATTAACAGTAAGGCTCTGGAAAGACGGTGATAATACCTATCACTTAAAAGGTATGTGGGTTGATGATAATTGGCAATTGATTACAGGTAATAATCTTAACCCACGAGCATGGGGATTAGATTTAGAAAATGCGATATTAATTCATGATCCTAAACATGAATTGCATGAACAACGGCATAAAGAGCTAGATTGTATTCGCCAAAAAACACGTATTGTAAAACACTACCAAGAGCTAGAAAGTATTAAGCTTTACCCACTTAAAGTGAAAAAATTAATCAAGCGGTTACGACGTATTCGTGTTGATAGATTAATTAGCCGTATACTTTAACCAATGCTTCATTCGATAAGCCTTGCTAAATTACAGCAAGGCTTTTTTGTTTAATAATATTGTTTTCTCAAATCAACCTTTATCTTTAATAATCTTCTATATTAAAAACACTCTTATCAATGAAAAGGCTTTTATTTTTTATGAAATTAAAGCTCAAATATTGCTCTCTGATTATTTTATTATCAATAATGACTTTAAATGGGTGCACATCATTTCATTTTGCCAATGATAATTGGCAAGGCAAAGATAAAGCTCAACATTTCTTATTTTCTATGGCAGCCTCTGCGGGAGCAAATGCGTATACAGATCATCAAAAATATGGTCATAGAGAGGGATTATTAATTGGGCTCTCGTTTTCGATTAGTTTAGGGGTAGCAAAAGAGCTTTATGATAGTCGTCCTGAAGGTACTGGTTGGAGCTGGCATGATTTTGCTTACGATGTTGCTGGGGCAGTAGCGGGTTCATTGCTTTATCAGCAATTAAAGTAACACAAAATAGTATTCATAATAGAACAACTATTCTGTATTCCTTTAAGATATGATGAGTCAGCAATATAATATTAATATCGAAACATTATGGGTTATAAGTCCAAGAGTAATGATTAAAAATATCAAACCTTGAATGTGGATTTGTTTTATTGATCTGTTTAAAAACCCCAAAACGCAAAAAAGCCAACCCATTGGGTTGGCTTTCTCGTCTTAATTAATGCCTGGCAGTTCCCTACTCTCACATGGGGAGACCCCACACTACCATCGGCGCTACAACGTTTCACTTCTGAGTTCGGCATGGGATCAGGTGGGACCGCTGCGCTATGGCCGCCAAGCAGAATTCTTCAAATTCTTTAATTATTCGTCTCTTCCTGAGACTCACCCCATTGGGGCCAGTGCTCCGCACTGTTCCAGTTTGTTCCAGACAAACTGGTCGATTTTATTACCCGCTTCTTTCCTTTCGGTCAGTCGCCAGCAATATTCAATCTTAAACAAGCTTACTTCATTAATCTTTGTCTCTCAGACAAAACACCTTTGGTGTTGTCAGGTTAAGCCTCACGGTTCATTAGTACTGGTTAGCTCAACGTATCGCTACGCTTACACACCCAGCCTATCAACGTCTTAGTCTTAAACGTTCCTTTAGGTCACTCAAGGTGACAGGGAAGACTCATCTTGAGGCAAGTTTCCCGCTTAGATGCTTTCAGCGGTTATCTCTTCCGCACTTAGCTACCGGGCAATGCCATTGGCATGACAACCCGAACACCAGTGGTGCGTTCACTCCGGTCCTCTCGTACTAGGAGCAACCCCTCTCAATCTTCCAACGCCCACGGCAGATAGGGACCGAACTGTCTCACGACGTTCTAAACCCAGCTCGCGTACCACTTTAAATGGCGAACAGCCATACCCTTGGGACCTACTTCAGCCCCAGGATGTGATGAGCCGACATCGAGGTGCCAAACACCGCCGTCGATATGAACTCTTGGGCGGTATCAGCCTGTTATCCCCGGAGTACCTTTTATCCGTTGAGCGATGGCCCTTCCATTCAGAACCACCGGATCACTAAGACCTACTTTCGTACCTGCTCGAGCCGTCACTCTCACAGTCAAGCTGGCTTATGCCTTTGCACTAACCGCATGATGTCCGACCATGCTTAGCCAACCTTCGTGCTCCTCCGTTACTCTTTAGGAGGAGACCGCCCCAGTCAAACTACCCACCAGACACGGTCCCCGACCCAGATTATGGGCCTAGGTTAGAACATCAAACGTTAAAGGGTGGTATTTCAAGGTTGACTCCATGCAGACTGGCGTCCACACTTCATAGTCTCCCACCTATCCTACACATCAAGGCTCAATGTTCAGTGTCAAGCTATAGTAAAGGTTCACGGGGTCTTTCCGTCTTGCCGCGGGTACACTGCATCTTCACAGCGAGTTCAATTTCACTGAGTCTCGGGTGGAGACAGCCTGGCCATCATTACGCCATTCGTGCAGGTCGGAACTTACCCGACAAGGAATTTCGCTACCTTAGGACCGTTATAGTTACGGCCGCCGTTTACTGGGGCTTCGATCAAGAGCTTCTCCCTAAGGATAACCCCATCAATTAACCTTCCAGCACCGGGCAGGCGTCACACCGTATACGTCCACTTTCGTGTTTGCACAGTGCTGTGTTTTAATAAACAGTTGCAGCCAGCTGGTATCTTCGACTGGCTTCGGCTCCGTCCGCAAGGGACTTCACTTACCGCCAGCGTGCCTTCTCCCGAAGTTACGGCACCATTTTGCCTAGTTCCTTCACCCGAGTTCTCTCAAGCGCCTGAGTATTCTCTACCTGACCACCTGTGTCGGTTTGGGGTACGATTGTTGGTAACCTGAAGCTTAGAGGCTTTTCCTGGAAGCAGGGCATCAATTGCTTCACCACCTTAGTGGCTCGTCATCACACCTCAGCATTAAGTGACCGGATTTGCCTAATCACTCTGCCTACATGCTTGAACCGGGACGACCGTCGCCCGGACAACCTAGCCTTCTCCGTTCCCCCATCGCAGTTACCACCAGTACGGGAATATTAACCCGTTTCCCATCGACTACGCTTTTCAGCCTCGCCTTAGGGGTCGACTCACCCTGCCCCGATTAACGTTGGACAGGAACCCTTGGTCTTCCGGCGTGCGGGTTTTTCACCCGCATTATCGTTACTTATGTCAGCATTCGCACTTCTGATACCTCCAGCATACCTCACAGTACACCTTCGCAGGCTTACAGAACGCTCCCCTACCCAACGAACGTATCCTTAAATTCGCTTAATCTCGCTTTCGCCTCGACTTTGATGGACGCATTGACGTCACTTCGTTCCGTCAATCGGTTCATCACAAACAAATTTAAGTGATACGTTCGCTGCCGCAGCTTCGGTGCATGGTTTAGCCCCGTTACATCTTCCGCGCGGGCCGACTCGACCAGTGAGCTATTACGCTTTCTTTAAATGATGGCTGCTTCTAAGCCAACATCCTGGCTGTCTGAGCCTTCCCACTTCGTTTCCCACTTAACCATGACTTTGGGACCTTAGCTGGCGGTCTGGGTTGTTTCCCTCTTCACGACGGACGTTAGCACCCGCCGTGTGTCTCCCGTGATAACATTCTTCGGTATTCGCAGTTTGCATCGAGTTGGTAAGTCGGGATGACCCCCTAGTCGAAACAGTGCTCTACCCCCGAAGATGAGTTCACGAGGCGCTACCTAAATAGCTTTCGGGGAGAACCAGCTATCTCCCGGTTTGATTGGCCTTTCACCCCCATCCACAAGTCATCCGCTAATTTTTCAACATTAGTCGGTTCGGTCCTCCAGTTAGTGTTACCCAACCTTCAACCTGCCCATGGATAGATCACCGGGTTTCGGGTCTATACCCTGCAACTCATTCGCCCAGTTAAGACTCGGTTTCCCTACGGCTCCCCTATACGGTTAACCTTGCTACAGAATATAAGTCGCTGACCCATTATACAAAAGGTACGCAGTCACCCCATAAAGAGGCTCCTACTGCTTGTACGTACACGGTTTCAGGTTCTTTTTCACTCCCCTCGCCGGGGTTCTTTTCGCCTTTCCCTCACGGTACTGGTTCACTATCGGTCAATCAGGAGTATTTAGCCTTGGAGGATGGTCCCCCCATATTCAGACAGGATAACACGTGTCCCGCCCTACTCGTCGAGTTCACAATAACAGCATCTTCGGATACGGGGCTATCACCCTTTACTGCCGGACTTTCCAGACCGTTCTCCTGATGCTGCTATTGATTAAGACTCTGGGCTGTTCCCCGTTCGCTCGCCGCTACTAGGGGAATCTCGGTTGATTTCTTTTCCTCGGGGTACTGAGATGTTTCAGTTCTCCCGGTTCGCTTCCTAACACTATGTATTCATGTCAGGATAATATCCATTGGATATTGGGTTTCCCCATTCGGAAATCGTCGGGTATAACGGTTCATATCACCTTACCGACGCTTATCGCAGATTAGCACGTCCTTCATCGCCTCTGATTGCCTAGGCATCCACCGTGTACGCTTATTCGCTTAACCTCACAACCCGAAGGTGTCTTTTCTTGAAGACATCTGGGTGGTGATGGCTGCGCAGATTACATTTCGTCGTTGGGCAGTGCTCGCCATGCTCACATACTTATGTATGTTGCGCTGGCTGTGCGCTGGCCGCCTCGAACTGTAAATTGCTCGCTCATCCCACTTTGATGTCGAAAAACACATTCAAAGTTTGAGATTTTGAGAGACTCATCAATATACCTCGGTGATATATTGATTTGTTTTCAATTTTTCAGCTTGTTCCAGATTGTTAAAGAGCAAAATAATTCGCAGTATACTATTGCTAATATACTCTGAATTATTAGTTTATATTCAAGAGATTATGGTGGAGCTAAGCGGGATCGAACCGCTGACCTCCTGCGTGCAAGGCAGGCGCTCTCCCAGCTGAGCTATAGCCCCATAATGCATTCTTAATACCGTTTTTGTTACTCAGCTTTCTTTCTTATCGGAAATGTTCCTTTAATTAAGAATTGAGCTAATCGTAGTGAGACAAGGCGTGGAGTCACGAAGTTTACTTACAGTAAACGAGTGAGTTCACAACGCAGTATCAATACGATTTGGTAGGCCTGAGTGGACTTGAACCACCGACCTCACCCTTATCAGGGGTGCGCTCTAACCACCTGAGCTACAAGCCTATACCGGTATTTCTGCTCGTTCTTCATCAGACAATCTGTGTGAGCACTGCACATAACACGTATCTCTTAGGTAAGGAGGTGATCCAACCGCAGGTTCCCCTACGGTTACCTTGTTACGACTTCACCCCAGTCATGAATCACAAAGTGGTAAGCGCCTCCCGAAGGTTAAGCTACCTACTTCTTTTGCAACCCACTCCCATGGTGTGACGGGCGGTGTGTACAAGGCCCGGGAACGTATTCACCGTAGCATTCTGATCTACGATTACTAGCGATTCCGACTTCATGGAGTCGAGTTGCAGACTCAATCCGGACTACGACAGACTTTATGAGTTCCGCTTGCTCTCGCGAGGTCGCTTCTCTTTGTATCTGCCATTGTAGCACGTGTGTAGCCCTACTCGTAAGGGCCATGATGACTTGACGTCATCCCCACCTTCCTCCGGTTTATCACCGGCAGTCTCCTTTGAGTTCCCGCCATGACGCGCTGGCAACAAAGGATAAGGGTTGCGCTCGTTGCGGGACTTAACCCAACATTTCACAACACGAGCTGACGACAGCCATGCAGCACCTGTCTCAGCGTTCCCGAAGGCACTCCTCTATCTCTAAAGGATCCGCTGGATGTCAAGAGTAGGTAAGGTTCTTCGCGTTGCATCGAATTAAACCACATGCTCCACCGCTTGTGCGGGCCCCCGTCAATTCATTTGAGTTTTAACCTTGCGGCCGTACTCCCCAGGCGGTCGATTTAACGCGTTAGCTCCAGAAGCCACGGTTCAAGACCACAACCTCTAAATCGACATCGTTTACAGCGTGGACTACCAGGGTATCTAATCCTGTTTGCTCCCCACGCTTTCGCACCTGAGCGTCAGTCTTTGTCCAGGGGGCCGCCTTCGCCACCGGTATTCCTCCACATCTCTACGCATTTCACCGCTACACATGGAATTCTACCCCCCTCTACAAGACTCTAGCCAACCAGTTTCAGATGCAATTCCCAAGTTAAGCTCGGGGCTTTCACATCTGACTTAATTGACCGCCTGCGTGCGCTTTACGCCCAGTAATTCCGATTAACGCTTGCACCCTCCGTATTACCGCGGCTGCTGGCACGGAGTTAGCCGGTGCTTCTTCTGCGGGTAACGTCAATTGACAAAGGTATTAACTTTATCACCTTCCTCCCCGCTGAAAGTACTTTACAACCCTAAGGCCTTCTTCATACACGCGGCATGGCTGCATCAGGCTTGCGCCCATTGTGCAATATTCCCCACTGCTGCCTCCCGTAGGAGTCTGGGCCGTGTCTCAGTCCCAGTGTGGCTGATCATCCTCTCAGACCAGCTAGAGATCGTCGCCTAGGTGAGCCTTTACCTCACCTACTAGCTAATCCCATATGGGTTCATCCGATAGCGCAAGGTCCGAAGAGCCCCTGCTTTGGTCCGTAGACGTCATGCGGTATTAGCCACCGTTTCCAGTAGTTATCCCCCTCTATCGGGCAGATCCCCATACATTACTCACCCGTCCGCCGCTCGTCAGCAAGAAAGCAAGCTTTCTTCTGTTACCGCTCGACTTGCATGTGTTAGGCCTGCCGCCAGCGTTCAATCTGAGCCATGATCAAACTCTTCAATTAAAAGTGTTTGATGCTCAAAGAAATCGAAAACTTAGCTATTCATAAATGAATTTACTTTTGTTGTTCACTCTTCAAGACTTGATACATCTAATATTTTAGAAGATATCGTCTCTGCGAGTGCCCACACAGATTGTCTGATAATTTGTTAAAGAGCAGTGCAACCTTCGCTGCCGTTTCCGGTCTTCTGCGTTGTTGCGAGGAGGCGTATATTACGCTATTCCTCTGAAGAGTCAAGAGTTTTTTCAAACTTTTTTCTTTTCTCTTCACCGTCCTGCGTGGCTTGTTGTTTGCTCATCGCCAGTCAGTGGATGCGCATTATAGGGAGATCTCGGATTAGCGCAAGTGTTTTTTTAAAAAAACTTACCAAGCGAATGCTTTATAAGCAAACACCCCATATTGGTATAAAAAATAGACATCGTTTGTTTAAAAAAGTTTCAATTTTATCTGTGATTCTTAGCGATTTAACGGTTAAATCTTCATTTATAAATTAAGAGCATAAAAAAGAGGCTTAAATAAGCCTCTTTTCAGTTTCACGACATCTCTTATTACTATAGAGAGGATGCTCTATTACTGTTTTGCAATTATCTTATTATTGTCCAAATCTAAGATAATCTCTTTACCTGGTAATAATTTACCAGACAAGATGTCTTGAGCTAATGGGTTTTCAACCTCTTGCTGGATAGCCCGTTTCAATGGACGAGCACCATAAATTGGGTCGAATCCAACTTCGCTCAATTTCTCTAATGCAGCCCCAGTAATAGTAACGTGATAACCACGCTCTTCTAAACGCTGGTATAAACGACGCAACTGAATTTGTGCAATCGCTGCAATGTTTTCTTTGCCTAATGGATGGAATACCACAACTTCATCAATACGGTTGATAAACTCTGGTCTGAAATGATGGCCAACAACATCCATCACAATAGTTTTCATTTCTGGATAATCAATTGTCCCGAAACGTTCTTGAATTAAATCAGAGCCCAAGTTCGATGTCATAATCACAACTGTATTACGAAAGTCGACTGTTCTACCTTGTCCATCCGTTAAACGACCATCATCCAATACTTGCAATAAGATATTAAATACGTCTGGATGCGCTTTTTCAACTTCATCTAATAAGATGACTGAATAAGGACGACGACGAACTGCTTCTGTTAAATATCCACCTTCTTCGTAACCAACATATCCTGGAGGCGCACCCACTAAACGAGAAACGGAGTGTTTTTCCATAAACTCAGACATGTCGATACGAACCATTGCATCATCACTATCAAACAAGAAGTTTGCTAATGCTTTACATAATTCTGTTTTACCCACCCCTGTTGGTCCTAAAAATAGGAACGAACCAATTGGGCGATTAGGATCAGACAACCCAGCACGACTACGGCGGATCGCATTTGATACTGCACTTACAGCCTCAGCCTGACCAATAACACGTCTATGTAGCTCTTGTTCCATTCTGAGCAGTTTTTCACGTTCCCCTTCTAACATTCTAGATACAGGAATACCTGTCCAACGCGCTAAAATTTCAGCGATTTCAGCATCAGTGACTTTATTACGTAACAGCTTCATATGCTTATCTTCAGCTTTATTTGCTTCAGCAAGCTGTTTTTCTAATGTCGGGATTTGTCCATATTGGATCTCCGACATTTTCGCTAAATCACCACTACGACGAGCCTGCTCTAAAGCAATACGAGCCTGCTCTAATTCAGATTTAATATGTTGAGTGCCAGTAAGCTCTGCTTTTTCAGCTTTCCACTCTTCTTCTAAAACAGAATACTCTTTCTCTTTCTCAGCAAGTTCTTCATTTAGCATCTCTAAACGTTTTTTACTTGCATCATCAGACTCTTTTTGCAGTGCCTGTTGTTCAAGTTTGAGCTGAATGATACGTCTATCAAGTCTATCTAGTGCTTCTGGTTTTGAATCCATCTGCATACGTAGGCTTGCACCCGCTTCATCAATTAAATCAATTGCTTTATCTGGCAACATACGGTCAGAAATATAGCGATGAGATAAAGTCGCAGCTGCAACGATAGCTGGGTCTGTAATTTGAACATGATGATGAAGTTCATAACGTTCTTTTAGACCACGTAAAATAGCAATAGTATCTTCAACTGTAGGCTCAGCCACATACACTTTTTGGAAACGACGCTCTAATGCAGCATCTTTTTCAATGTATTGACGATATTCGTCAAGTGTTGTTGCCCCCACACAGTGTAATTCACCACGAGCTAATGCAGGCTTTAGCATATTTCCCGCATCCATAGCACCGTCGGCTTTACCTGCACCAACCATTGTATGTAATTCATCAATAAACAGAATGACACTGCCTTCCTGTTTAGATAAATCATTTAAAACAGCTTTTAAACGCTCTTCAAACTCACCACGATATTTAGCACCTGCTAATAACGAGCCCATATCTAAGGAAAGTACGCGCTTATTCTTTAAACCTTCAGGGACTTCACCATTAACAATGCGTTGAGCCAAACCTTCAACAATCGCCGTTTTACCTACACCCGGCTCACCAATAAGTACAGGGTTGTTTTTAGTACGACGTTGTAAAACTTGAATGGTTCTTCTTATTTCTTCATCACGACCAATAACAGGATCGAGTTTGCCTTGTTCTGCTCTTTCCGTTAAATCCACAGTATATTTTTTCAATGCCTGACGTTGGTCTTCTGCATTTTGATCGTTCACTGTTTCTCCACCACGTATTTTTTCAATCGCTATCTCAAGAGTCGCTTTATTCGCTCCGGCCGCTTTTAGCATGTCAGCAACTTGACCACCCGTTTCCATGGCAGCTAAAAGAAAGAGCTCTGACGAAATAAATTCGTCACCTTTTTTCTGTGCCAACTTATCGCACAAATTAAGGTGTTTAATTAAATCATTTGAGGGATGAACCTCTCCACCAGCACCTTCGACTTTAGGTAATCGAGATAAAGCATCATTAATTCGCTCATTAAATTGCGATGCATTAACACCTACAGATGTTAATAAAGGGCGAATTGAGCCACCTTGTTGATTAAATAACGCACTCAGTAAATGTATGGGTTCTATAAATTGATTATCGTTCCCAAGTGCCAATGACTGGGCGTCTGCGAGAGCTTGCTGGAATTTATTGGTTAATTTATCCAGACGCATAACACCTCCAAGTAAAATTTAAAGTAAAATTCGTAACTGGAGAATAGATGAGGTCATTTTGACAATATTCAAGCTCAAAATAAAAATTTTGAGCAAAAATATTTATCAGTATTTGAGATAAGTGAGAAAAACGGTTAAGAGAAGTTTATTTAATCCAGATTAATGACGCCATTCGACCTGTTATCTGTTCGCGTCTATATGAAAAGAAACGCGATTTCTCTGTCACAGTACAGAAATTACCACCGTAAATCTGAGTTACCCCATTTTCCTGTAAAATTATTCTCGCTAACATATAGATATTAGCTAAATATTTACCATTATGAGGAATAAATGCAGGATCAAAGGCCTTATTTTTTTCAATAAAGGCCAAACGGACTTCAGAGCCTACCTCAAAAGCAGTTGGCCCAATTGCTGGCCCTAACCATGCCATTATTTGATGTTTTGGTGCTTTAAACTTCGCTAGTGTATTTTGTAATACACCATGGCAAAGCCCTCGCCATCCACCATGAGCTGCGCCAACTTCTGTTCCATCAATAGTTGTAAAAAGAACAGGTAGGCAATCTGCCGTCATAATTGCACAAACTTTTTTCTCAGTAGCGGTATAAAGGGCATCACCTCGTACTTCATTATTTTTCTCAGTATTTAGCGTAACAACATGGGTACCATGAACTTGTTCAAGCCATAATGGCATTTCAGGCAGTTGAGCTTGCTGACAAAGTCTGCGTCTATTTTCTTCAACATCAGATAATTTATCACCAACATGAGCACCTAGATTGAGGCTATTATAAGGTGGCAGACTAACCCCCCCCTCTCTCAAGGTACTGCAAGACCCAATATTTTCAGGCTGTGGCCAATCTGGAAAAACCAATGAAGTCATTTACCAATCCATTTCATCTTTAAACTGTTCAACGTCAGCTTTTAGCACATCGATAAGCTTAACCATATCATCAGGTAATGGTGCATGCCATTCCATTTCAATACCTGTTATTGGATGATAAAGACGTAGCATCGTTGCGTGCAAAGCTTGTCTATCAAATAAACGTAACGTTTCTCGTAATTCATCTGAAGCCCCTTTTAAAGGGCGAGGTCTTCCTGCATAAAGCTGATCACCAATTAAAGCATGATGTATATGTGCCATATGAACACGAATTTGGTGAGTACGACCGGTTTCTAAACGTAAACGCAAACGTGTATGAGCACGGAAATGCTCCATAACACGATAATGTGTTACTGCAGGTTTACCCATTGGGTGTACAGCCATATGTGTACGTTTAGTTGGATGTCGAGAAATAGGTTCATTCACTAATCCTCCTGCTGTCATTCTTCCTGTTGCAACCGCTTCATACTCACGCGTGATTTCACGACGTTGTAAAGCTTCGACTAAATGCGTTTGAGCAGGAACTGTTTTTGCAACAACCATTAAACCTGTTGTATCTTTATCCAAACGATGGACAATACCAGCACGAGGTACATTAGCAATCTCTGGATAACGATAAAGTAATGCGTTTAATACGGTGCCATCAGGGTTACCCGCACCAGGATGTACAACAAGATCTCTTGGCTTATTGATAACTAAAATATCATCATCTTCATAAACGATATTTAACGGAATATTCTGAGGCTCCCAGCGAACATCCTCTTCAATTAAGGCATCGATTTCAATTTTTTCACCGCCAAGCATTTTTTCTTTTGGCTTATTGATGATTTTATCGTTAACCTGCACTCTATTGTCTAAGATCCACTCTTTTATACGAGATCTTGAATAATCAGGGAACATTTCGGCCAAAGCCTGATCTAAGCGTTGACCCAGCTGTGAATCTGCGACTGTAGCATTAAGTCGTATTTGTTGAGACATAAATAATTTTCTATTAATTAAGTTAGTGTTTTGACGGCACAGCCGTTTCATTTAAAATGAGTTATAGTGTAACCGATTTCAGGGGAGCTTCACGGAGAGACTCCCCAAACCTATTCAGAGGATAATCAATACGTGATGAGACGCATTAAATACCTAGTGGCAGCGGCCACTGTAAGCCTGTTACTTGCTGGCTGTTCGAGTTCAGACAAAGACGCTACTGCCGATATGTCGCCTTCTGAGCTTTACTCAACCAGTCAGGAAAAATTGCTAGATGGCAATTATGGAGCGGCTATCAAACAATTAGAGTCTCTCGATAATCGCTATCCTTTTGGCCCTTACTCGCAACAAGTTCAACTCGATCTGATTTATGCTTATTATAAATCAGCGGAACTACCAATGGCGATTTCGGCAATCGACCGTTTTATGCGATTAAATCCAACCCATCCTAATATCGACTATGTTCTTTATATGCGTGGCTTAACGGCTCAGGCATTAGATGATAGTGCATTACAAGGGTTCTTTGGTATTGATCGTTCAGACCGTGATCCTCAACATGCTATTGTAGCATTCAAAGATTTTAGTCAATTAGTTCGCTACTATCCAGACAGCCTTTATGCCGCTGATGCAACTAAACGTCTTGTCTTTCTTAAAAACCGTTTAGCGAAGTATGAGCTTTCTGTTGCAAAATTCTATACTAAACGAGGGGCTTATGTCGCGGTTATTAATAGAGTAGAGCAAATGATGCGTGATTATCCTGATACACAAGCCACTCGCGACGCGCTTGTTTATATGGAAAACGCTTATAAAGAATTAGGTCTGACACAAGAAGCAGAAAAAGTAGCTTCACTGATTGCAGCCAATCCAGCCTAATTAAAGCCTCACTATCAAAAACAGCAGCTTATCGCTGCTGTTTTTTTATTCTTTGCTAGCTAAATTGTCTTTACTTTTCATCAGCCCAACCTTCCTAATATGACCGAATAAATACAACTTAACAAGCGGTCTTTTTCAGCTATTTATCATTTGTCACGTTTTTATTACTAGTTACACATACATCTAACAAAAAGTGATTTTGATCATGTTTTAAATTGTGTATCACGATATTCTGAATTTATCGAAGATGGAGTAATAAAGAGGTAACTATATGATTATAAATATTACTAGCAAACAAATGGAAATTACCCCAGCACTACGAGAACACATTGAAAGCCGTCTAACTAAACTTAATAAATGGCAGGTGAATTTAATCAATCCTCATATTATTCTTACGAAAGATCCTAAGGGTTTTAGTGTTGATGCCAGCATTCATACTCCAAATGGGCAATTGGTCGCTAATGCACAACACGCCGATATGTATGTTGCAATTAATGACTTACTCGCAAAACTTGAACGTCAATTAAACAAAGTTCAGCATAAAAATGAATCTCGCCGGGCGAATAACAGCCTGAAAGAAGAGAATTTACTTGTCGATGAAATGTAAATAGTAAAGCAAGATTAAAAATTAGAATAAATCACTGACTCAAAACGCCTCTGCGCATCCTCGTGATGCGCTTTTTGTTGTATTTTTCTTGACTCCTTTCACATCATCATGTTTGATAGCGATATGTTAAATAATTTACCAATCAATATAATGAACAAATATCCACATTTGCCTTTCTTCTTTTTCTTTCTACTCTTTCATTAAGAGGCTTTGTCATTTCAGAAAGAAAAGTAAGAACGACAATAGCCTCCAAGTTGGAGGCTTTTTTATTTATGATGGTATGACATAACGGTATAGGGCTTAAACATGGAAAAACTCGATTTATTAGCAATCAGAGATAAAATTACAACGTTAGATTCAGAATTACTAACGTTGTTAGCAAACAGACGCCAATTATCTGCTGACGTAGCTCAATTTAAATTGAATACACATCGCCCTATTAGAGATAAAAATCGTGAGCGTGAATTACTTGATTTATTAATTGAGAAAGGAAAAAAAGTTGGGCTAGATGGTTTTTATATTAGTCGTATTTTTCAAATGATCATTGAAGACTCTGTATTAACGCAACAAGCCATTCTACAACAACATCTTAATGCAACCCCCAATGAATCAGCCAGAATTGCTTATTTAGGACCTAAAGGTTCTTATTCACATATTGCTGCCCGTCAATATGCAGCCCGCCATTTTGATACCTACGTTGATTGCACTTGTCAGAAATTTGATGACATTTTTACACTTGTCGATACAGGTCAAGCTGATTACGGTTTACTGCCCATTGAAAATACTAGTTCGGGCGCAATTAATGATGTTTACGATTTATTGCAAACAACATCAATCTCTATTGTTGGTGAAATTCGCATCCCTATTAATCATGCGCTTTTAACAAGTGTTGATAGCAGTACAGAAGAATTGCAAACTATTTATAGTCACCCTCAACCCTTCCAACAATGTAGCCATTATTTAAACCAGTATCCAAACTGGAAAATTGAATACTGTGAAAGTACCGCCGCTGCAATGGAAAAAGTGGCTCTCGCACAATCGCCACATATTGCGGCTATTGGTAGTGAAGCTGGTGGCTCTCTTTATGGTTTAAAACCTTTAGCTAATAATTTAGCAAACCAGCAAATAAACGTAACACGCTTTATTGTTATTGCACGAAAAGCCATAGATGTTTCAGAGCAAGTACCTGCTAAAACAACCTTCTTAATGGCAACAGGACAACAAGCAGGTGCATTAGTTGATGCATTAATGATTTTAAAAAAATACGACATTATTATGACAAAACTTGAATCTCGTCCTATTAATGGCACACCTTGGGAAGAGATGTTTTATATTGATGTTCAAGCAAATTTACGTGACATCAATATGCAAAAGGCCTTACACGATTTATCACAAACAACACGTTCATTAAAAATACTAGGCTGTTACCCTTCAGAAAATGTTGTTCCTGTTGAAGTAAAATAAACTCACTCGCAGATAAAAGCCAAATAGCATATAACTATCTGGCTTTTCTTTTTGGCTCTTATTTTAAAATTAATTATAAGAAACCATACATCGCAGCAAATACCCAGCCAAAGACACAGGAAACGGTTACACCAATTAACCCTGGTAAAATAAAGCTATGGTTAATAACAAAACGCCCTATTCGAGTTGTACCAGAACGGTCAAATTGAATTGCCGCTAAGTCACTAGGATAAGTTGGCAGAATATAATAACCGTAACAAGCAGGTGCCGATGCAATGATATAAGCAGGATCAACACCAATACCCAGTGCT
This sequence comes from Proteus penneri, assembly GCF_022369495.1. Lineage (NCBI taxonomy): Bacteria > Pseudomonadati > Pseudomonadota > Gammaproteobacteria > Enterobacterales > Morganellaceae > Proteus > Proteus penneri. The sequence continues at coordinate 570,183 of NZ_CP059690.1, read as the reverse complement.
AAAGGAACAATTGCAGCTAAAGCTGCCGCTTGAGAGTTAACAAACTTAGATACCAATAGTAAGACAACGGCATAAGCCCAAGGATATTCTCGTACTAATTGTCCTAATGCTGCTTCTATTTCTTTCATATGTGCAGAGAACATGGTTTCTGCCATCCAAGCAATACCATATACAGCAACAATTGCTATCATCCCTGAACGGAATACTTCATTTTTAGATATAAGAGACGGATTGGTTTTACAGATAATAATAATTGATGCGCCTGCTAATAACATAAACATCTGAATAACGAGCACCATAGATAACGGTTTGCCATTAAATACAGGACGTATTTCAGAAAAAGCACCTAATATTGCAACAACAGCAATTGCACCTAAAAATATCCACATTGCCACCCAGTTTTTCATAGGGAGCTTTTTATCTAGAAGTGTCGCTGTATCTCCATAAACATAATCATGGTTTTCAGGAACTGAAACAAACTCTTGGAAACGTTGGTCTTTATCTAAGTCTTTTCCTCTAAACCAGCTAAAGATACCAATGGCTAAAATACCGATAAAAGTAGAAGGTATAGTAATTGCCAATAAGTCTAAAAATTCAAGGTGTTTACCATTAAAAGTCACATCACCGAGCATTGCGACTAATGTAACAACGGCAACGGAAACGGGGCTTGCAATAATCCCCATTTGCGAACCGATTGTACTTGCTGCCATTGGTCTTTCAGGGCGAATATTATTTTTTATCGACACATCATAGATAATTGGCAATATAGTATAAACAACATGCCCAGTACCACATAATATTGTAAGAGTACAAGTTACGAGTGGTGCAACAATAGAAATATATTTGGGATTTTTTCGTAATAATTTTTCTGCTATTTGCAACATAACATCTAATCCACCAGATGCTTGTAATGTTGCTGATGCAGAAACAACGGCAATAATAACTAACATTACATCAACAGGTGGTTTTCCCGGAGGGAGATTAAAAACAAAAACTAAAATAACTAGACCTACACCACCTAATAAACCTAATGCAATTCCGCCCTTCCTAGCCCCATAAAATAGACACACTAATATAATGGCGAGTTGTATTAAAAAATCCATAAATTACCCCTTGAAAAACACGTCGGAATATAAATAAAAAATAATACAATTGAATTTTTAGCACTTCTTGCAAAAAAAAGAGTCTATAAAATATAATTTACGATAATTGTTATAATCATTTTTTTGATCATTGTTATAGTTTACATAATACCTTTCAATTTCATTCAGTTTTAAGATCTCATCAACAAATAACTTTTAACGAAGAGACAATATTGAACATTAATTATTATATAATTAAACCAAGTAATAACAATTAAATAACAAGACATTACTGTATATAAAAATTAATAATTTCCAATTATCAAAAAACATTAAAATCCTATTAAAAATAGAAGTTTAATCACTTACTTTTCCGATATAACGTATACATGATTGGTTTACTTCTTATGAAATACCAGAGAGGTTGTTAGATAAAATAGAATTATGCTTTAAGCATAAATAGGATGGTTATATGAATAAATTTATATTATTGATTTTAAATGTAATTTTTATTTTTTTCACAGCAAATGCTTATGCATCACAAATTTCTTATTCTGAAGTAACAGTAAGTTCGATAAACCAGCTTCATTGTACTGTTAGCCCATGTCCTAATCCTAAGGATTATTAGATAATGCAGTAATAGAGAATTTTTTTGGCATATTAAAAACAGAATATTTTTATACTAAATAATTTAGAGATGTAGATGAATTAGAAGAAGAACTTTATGAATATATCAAGTATTACAATACTGAAAGGATCAAGATAAAATTAAAAGGACTGAGTCCAGTTCAATACCGAACTCAGTCTTTATCTAACTAATTTAAACAGTCCAATAAACTAGAGTCAGTTCACTTCACACAATTAATTGACTGTTTTTTTATAAAATGAAGCTTTAAATTATATTCGGCTATCATTTGCTTTTTGTAATAAGATTCCACTTTCTTTCATAAATTGAGAAGCATAATCACCAAACCAATAACTCACGTTATTAAACGAATGAACAAATTCACTCTTTGCATTTATATCTAATAAATCGATAGCTTGACCTAATGACTGATGATATCGACGAATTAATTCAATATTCTCTTTCGATGACAAAATAATATCAGCATAAAGTTGTGGATCCTGAGCAAATAGGCGCCCTATCATTGCCAATTCTAACCGGTAAATAGGAGATGAAAGCCGCAGTAAACTGGCTAAATCAACTTTTTCTTTTGCTAAATGCTGGCCGTAAGCAAAGGTTGTAAAGTGTCGAAGTGCTTGAATAAAACTCATATTTTTATCATGCTCTTCCGGCGTAATCGCCTCAATTCTTGCTCCCCATACCATTAATTGCTCTAACAACCATTCAAATTTTTGATGATTTCGTCCTTCACAATAAGCCACAACCTGCTTTGCTAAACTGGGCACATCAGGGCCAAACATTGGATGAAGACCTAAAACTGGCCCACTATGTGCTTTTAACATTGCATCTAAAGGTTGTTTTTTAATAGAAGCGAGATCCACTAACAAACAACTTTCAGGTAAAGGAGGAAGCTTCTCAATAACCTCAACGGTTAAATGGATAGGTACACTAATTATTACCATTCCTGCATTATCAAAAATAGCAGGTGATTTAGTTTGCCATTCATCAGCTTCTAAGCTTTCAACTTGATAACCAGAGAGTGTAAACAAACGAGAAAATAGTTTACCCATTTTCCCATTTCCGCCCACAATAACGATTTTACCCAATTGAGGATTAAGCGTTTTAAATCCCTTATCATTCTCTTTAGTATAGGATTCTCTCATTACTCGGCGTAACACATCTTCAATCAAATCTGGGGAAATCCCCATCATTTGAGCATCATTACGACGAGAAGCAAGCATAGAGGCCTCTCTATCAGGTGCATAAATCGGTAAGCCATAACGGTTTTTAACTTCTCCCACTTCAGCTACCAGTTGCATTCTTTTTGCGAGTAAAGAAAGCAGTGATTTATCTACCTGATCAATTTGCTCACGCAAATTTTGTAATTCTTCAGCCATCTATGCTTGCCTCTTTTTATTTATGATTAACTAACTTTTTTTAACTGTGCTTCACGCTGAGCCAGAATCGGGGAAAGTTGAGCATGTAAATTTCTTAACACTGATTCCGTTGTTTCCCAACTAATACATGCATCTGTTACTGAGACACCGTATTTCATTTCACTGCGAGGCTGCTCTGACGATTGATTGCCTTCATTAATGTGACTTTCTAACATAATACCAGTGATAGATTCATTACCTTTAGTAATTTGCTCAATCACTGAATCAACTACCGCCGTTTGACGACGGAAATCTTTATTAGAATTACCATGGCTACAATCAATCATTAATGATGGTTTTAATCCAGCTTTTACCATCTGAGCTTCACACTGAGCAACATCTTCTTCATGATAATTTGGTGTTTTACCACCACGTAAAATCACATGACCATCTGGGTTACCTTGTGTTTGCAATAAACAAACCTGCCCTGATTGATTAATTCCCATAAATCGATGTGGCATAGAAGCCGCTTTCATCGCGTTAATTGCAGTATCTAGATTACCATCTGTACCATTTTTAAATCCAACTGGCATTGAAAGCCCCGATGCCATTTCACGGTGAGTCTGAGATTCTGTTGTTCTGGCTCCAATAGCAGACCAACTAAATAAATCACCTAAGTATTGTGGATTGTTAGGATCTAACGCTTCTGTTGCTAAAGGCAAACCTAATTGCACTAGTTCAGTCAATAACTTACGGGCAATATGTAATCCTTTTTCCATTTCAAAGCTGCCATCCATAAATGGATCGCTGATTAAACCTTTCCAGCCAACAGTAGTACGAGGTTTTTCAAAGTAGACACGCATCACAATGTACAGGCTATCACTTAATTCAGAGGCTAAGACTTTCAGACGTTTTGCGTAATCTAACGCAACATCAATATCATGAATGGAACAAGGCCCACATACCACGAGTAAGCGAGGATCACGACGTTGGACAATTTCAGAAATTGTTTGACGTGACTGAGCAATGGCATGCAGATCATTGCGACTCAATGGGTATTTTTGTTTTAACTCTTCTGGAGTAATTAAAACCAGCTCTTCGCTGATATTCACATTATTGAGTGCGTCTTTTTGCATGATCATAATCTTTACCTTTTTATATCTGTCATTGTGATTTTTGTGTGTCTGAAAGATAAGATAACATGCAATGTAAAGAAATCAATCCATATTTTTGACATTTTCGATAAAATCGTAAACTTATGATTACACAAAAGGTAATGGTCAAAAATAAACAATAAATAACAATAAGTTACAATAAATAAATAGAATAAAGATAATGTGATAAACATTGAACCAAAACACCAAAATGTAATAATATATTTACAGATTATCTTTTAATGAATCTCAATATAAGAATAATAAATAAGATAGGAAGATAGAGGCAACAGAGATGAAAAACTCACAAACAATATTTGCAACATCGGGAGATATAAAAAAGGTCAGCAAATGCTGACCTTTTAACAATAACTTTCGGATGTGCGAAAGCGTATTATTTAGCGTTAAGACGCTCTTTGATACGAGCAGCCTTACCTGAACGCTCACGCAGGTAGTACAGTTTAGCTTGACGAACCGCACCACGACGTTTCACAGTGATGCTATCTACGACTGGAGAGTGAGTTTGGAATACACGCTCAACACCTTCGCCATTAGAAATTTTACGAACAGTGAATGCAGAGTGCAGACCGCGGTTACGAATAGCGATAACCACACCCTCGAATGCCTGCAGACGTTTTTTAGAACCTTCAACAACCCATACTTTAATTTCTAAAGTATCACCAGGACGGAATGAAGGAACATCTTGCTTCATCTGTTCTTGTTCGATTTGTTTAATAATATTGCTCATAATAATTCTCTTACCCTAGGTAAACTGATATTAATGACATCTTGTGTCAGACTTACTCTGCTGTTCCTGACAGATGTTCCCGTTGGAACTCTGTTAACAGCACTCTTTGCTCGTCAGTCAGAGCTAGGCTTTCCAGAAGCTCAGGTCTTCTTAGCCAGGTTCGACCCAGTGATTGTTTCATACGCCAGCGATTAATATGTGCATGGTTTCCTGACAGTAAAACAGCTGGAACTTCCATACCATCTAAAACCTCTGGGCGAGTATAGTGAGGATGATCAAGTAAACCTTCAGCAAAAGAATCTTCTTTCGCAGAGGCTGCGTGTCCGAGAACCCCCGGAACAAAACGCGCTACTGCATCTATCATTATCATGGCAGGTAGTTCCCCACCACTTAATACGTAATCACCAACAGACCACTCTTCATCGATTTCAGTCTGAATGACACGCTCATCTATACCTTCATACCGACCACAAACCAGAATTAACTTCTCATTTGTTGCCAGTTCACAAACTCCTTGTTGATCGAGTTTGCGTCCCTGAGGTGATAAATAAATCACCTTTGCTCCATCACCTGCCGCAGCTTTTGCTTGATGAATAGCTTCCCTTAAAGGTTGAACCATCATCAACATACCAGGACCACCGCCATATGGACGATCATCAACAGTATTGTGTCTGTCGTATGTAAAATCTCGGGGATTCCAACATTCTACATTGAGCAGACCATGCTTCACTGCCCGACCAGTCACCCCGTACTCGGTTATAGAGCGGAACATTTCTGGAAATAGGCTAATTACCCCAATCCACATTTTAGTGTCCCACTATTGAGAACCGTTAACCGGATAATCTAAAAACCAGGATCCCAATCAACGATAATTTTTTTCGCTGAGAGATCGACTTTCTTGATAACCTGCCCATCAAGAAACGGAACTAACCGTTCCCCGATACCGAACGCATCTTTCAGATTCGCTTTAATCACCATGACATCATTTGAGCCCGTTTCCATCATGTCTGTAACGACACCCAGATCGTAGCCTTTGTCCGTTTCCACATGACAACCCATCAGATCTTTCCAGTAATATTCACCTTCAAGTTCTGGAAGTTGCGAAGCATTCACGACAATTTCAAAATTAGTCAGGAAGTTAGCCGCATCTCTGTCATCAATACCTTTTAGCTTGACGATAATATCTTGGTTGTGATGTTTCCAACTTTCAATTTCAATGGTTTCCCACTGTCCATGACGCTGAATAAACCACGGTTGATATTCAAAAATGTTTTCGGCGTGTTCGGTGGAAGAAAAAACTCTGAGCCAACCACGGATCCCGTAAGGTGAGCCCAACTTACCCATAACAATAGGTTCTACAGGCTCTTTTAAGGTTTTTTGTTCGCTCATTGTTACCACCGCGACAGATTAAGCGCTTTTCTTCGCTGATTTGATCAGGCCAGCAACACGTTCTGAAACAGTTGCGCCTTGAGCAACCCAGTGTTCAACACGGTCTACGTCTAAACGTAATTCTTCTGCATTACCGGTTGCCAGTGGGTTATAAAAGCCTACGCGTTCAATAAAACGACCATCACGCGCATTGCGGCTATCGGTTACTACTACTTGATAAAACGGACGCTTTTTTGCGCCGCCACGAGCTAAACGAATTGTTACCATAACATCCTCATTAGTTAATAAAACAACCAGACGCCATCGAGGAACGGAGTCCGGTTGTCATATAAAAAGCCCGAAAAGTTTACTCACTTTGGCGAAAAAAGCAATCCAAAGCACGTTTTTTTTCCAGCTTTTTGATTTTATCGGCCAGGGAATCCAGGTGGCATCATACCTTTCATGCTACGCATCATTTTAGCCATGCCACCTTTTTTCATTTTTTTCATCATACGTTGCATATCATCAAACTGTTTTAATAAACGGTTGACGTCTTGCACTTGTGTTCCAGAACCTGTAGCAATACGGCGTTTTCTGGAACCTTTAATGATTTCCGGTTTTTGGCGTTCTTTTTTAGTCATGGAATTAATAATCGCTTCCATTTTCACTAAAATTGAATCATCCATTTGTGATTTCACTGCATCTGGCACCTGAGACATACCCGGCATTTTGCTCAGCATACTTGCCATGCCGCCCATGTTCTTCATTTGCTTTAATTGATCTAAGAAATCATTTAAATCAAAGCCATCACCTTTTTTAAGTTTTGTCGCTAACTTTTCAGCTTGTGCTCTATCAACTTTGCTTTCAATATCTTCAATTAAAGACAGAACATCACCCATGCCTAAAATGCGGGAGGCGATACGATCTGGGTGAAAAGGTTCTAAAGCTTCTGTTTTTTCCCCAACACCGAGGAATTTAATTGGCTTACCAGTGATATGGCGAATTGATAATGCCGCCCCACCACGCGCATCACCATCAACTTTGGTTAATACAACCCCGGTTAATGGCAATGCTTCATTAAATGCTTTTGCTGTATTTGCCGCATCTTGACCCGTCATGGCGTCAACAACAAATAAGGTTTCCACAGGATTAATGGCTTTATGGAGAAGTTGGATCTCTTCCATCATGCCTTCATCTACGTGTAAACGACCTGCTGTATCCACCAGCAATACATCATAGAATTGAAGTTGCGCATGTTTTAATGCATTACTTGCAATTGTGACTGGATTTTCTTGAACAGTCGAAGGAAAGAAATCAATGCCAACCGTTTCAGCTAACGTTTCAAGCTGTTTAATCGCTGCTGGACGATAAACGTCGGCAGAAACAACAAGAACTTTTTTCTTCTTTTTCTCTTTTAAAAATTTACCTAATTTTGCGACACTGGTTGTTTTACCCGCACCTTGTAAACCAGCCATTAACACAACAGCTGGCGGTTGTGCTGATAGGTCAAGGTCAGTATTCACTTCCCCCATCGCATTGACGAGTTCATTTTGAACAATCTTCACAAACTCCTGACCCGGTGTCAGGCTTTTGTTAACTTCATGCCCTACTGCGCTCTCTTTGACGCGCGCAATAAAATCACGAACCACGGGTAAGGCAACGTCAGCTTCTAATAAAGCCATACGCACTTCACGCAGTGTCTCTTTAATGTTTTCTTCGGTCAGTCTTCCTCGACCGCTTATATTGCGCAATGTGCGCGATAGTCTGTCACTTAAATTCTCAAACATTATCTTAGCTCAGTGTTAAAGTTGGGCTTATCGGTCATGTATGCCACCGATTATATCACGATGACTCGCGGATCTCTGCATAGAGATTTAAGCTTAATGACTTCAATAGTTGGAGCCGTATGCTCCTAGCGCTATACTAGGAAGTTATTCAAACAATATATGTAAGCGAAACTATGCCCGTTATATCAATCTCTATCGTCGCTGTCTGCGCTTATTTACTCAGTCTGGTAATGTTTTTACCCGGTCTGTTACGAAAAGAGCAGAATGGATACCGCGGATTAGCTCTGCTATTTGCGGTAATTGCACTTGTTGCACATGCCATCTCATTAAAATTTTTAATTTTCCGTCCTCACAGTGGACAGAATCTTTCACTCACTAATCTAGGTGCAATTGTTAGCCTAATGGTCTGCGTTATCATGACGATTGTGGCTTCTCGTGGTCGTGCATGGTTCTTACTGCCTATTGTTTATTGTTTCGCAATAGTCAATCTTGTTATTGCAGCACTGATGCCGGGTGAATTTGTTACACATCTTGAAAGTAGCACATCACTCTTTATTCACATTGGATTGGCGTTATTAAGCTATGCCACTCTGTTAATAGCCGCCTTATATGCATTACAACTTAGTTGGCTCGACTATCAACTAAAAAATAAGAAACTAAAATTCTCACCTCAAATGCCACCATTAATGTCAATTGAGCGTAAAATGTTTCATATCACACAAGTGGGTGTGGTATTACTGACACTGACCTTATGTACAGGTTTGGTGTATATGGATAATATTTTTGGTAAAGAAAACATCCATAAATCTATTTTCTCTATCATTGCTTGGTTTGTTTACATCATTTTATTATGGGGACATTTCCGAGAAGGCTGGAGAGGAAAGAAAGTCATTATTTTTAATTTAATTGGCGCTCTTATTTTGACATTAGCTTTTTTTGGTAATCGTTTATTACAAGAGTTAGTACTTAATTAATTTTCTATTTTAGGGTTGCAAAAGGATCTCAATTTTGGAGCATGTGTCGACAACTACGCTCATTATCATACTTGTCTGTATGATTATTGCCTCAGCTTATTTTTCTGGGACTGAAACCAGTATGATGACGATTAATCGCTATCGTCTCCGTCATGCTGCGAAACAAGGAAATCGCTCTGCAAAACGTGTAGAAAAATTATTACAACGTCCTGACAGATTGATTAGTTTAGTATTGATTGGCAATAATCTGATTAATATTGTTGCGTCTGCGCTAGCTACCATTGTCGGTATGCGTTTATATGGTGATGCAGGTGTAGCAATAGCTACGGGTGTACTGACCTTTATTATCCTTATTTTTGCTGAAGTGCTCCCAAAATCAATCGCAGCACTTTATCCAGAGCGTTTTGCTTATCCAAGCAGTGTAATTCTCTCTCCTTTACAAAAATTGATGCTACCTATTGTTTGGTTTTTTAATAAACTCACATTAATATTAATGCGCATTTTTGGTATCAAATCTCCAGTAATACAAGGGAATGCAGTCTCAAAAGAAGAGTTAAGAACTATCGTTCATGAATCTAAATCAAAACTTTCGCAAAGAAATCAGAATATGTTGCTGTCGATTTTAGATTTAGAAAAAGTGACGATTGGCGATATTATGGTGCCAAGAAATGAAATTTTTGGTATCGATGTCAATGATGAATGGAAATCTATCGTAAGACAGTTAACTCATTCTCCTCACGGTCGGATTGTGCTTTATCGTGATACTTTAGACGATGCGATTGGTATGTTGCGAGTACGAGAAGCTTATCGCTTAATGACCGAGAAAAAAGAATTTACCAAACAAATTCTGATGAAAGCTGCCGATAAAATTTACTTTATTCCAGAAAGCACACCATTAAACCTACAGCTCGTCAATTTCCAACGTAACAATGAAAAAGCGGGGATTGTGGTTGATGAATATGGTGAAATTCAAGGTTTAGTAACCGTTGAAGATATTCTTGAAGAGATTGTTGGTGACTTTACTACTTCGATGTCCCCATCTTTAGCTGAAGAAGTTATTCCTCAAAAAGACGGTTCATTATTAGTTGATGGTACGACAAATATTCGAGATATCAATAAAGCTTTCGGTTGGCATTTACCTGAAGATGAAGCTCGAACGATCAACGGCGTTATTATTGAAGAGTTAGGTGACTTACCTGTTGTTGGTAATAAAATAACTGTGAGTGACTATGAATTTGAAATACTTGAAGTTCAGGATAACGTCATCAAAAAGGCGTTAATTCGCCATCTTTCAATCCCACATCATTAGTAAAAAGAAATAAGCGCCTTAGCCTTAAAAGGTGCTTATTTTGGCTGTTTATCCTAACTCAAATCGTAATTTGCTATTACGAAAATCAAACTCTCTGGCAGATTTCATATAGAAAGGCTCTATCGCTTGCTCTTGTACTAATTTGGCTGGCTTTACTTGTTGATAATCAGAATAAAAAACCATGATTTTTAACCCACATAACTAAGTTTAATGCTGGTTGATAAGAATAATCAGCTACATATTCTTCACGCCTGCAAATAAAAAAGAGACAATAAATCAGAATGCGAATTTCCTGATCTATTATCCCCTAATATTATAAATTAGCGATTACTTAAATATGTAACTCTTTTAAAGTCTCTTCAGGCAACGCTAATTCATCGTTATGATTAATACCAATGCTATGAGATAAAATATCACGTGCGATATCTTGTGCTTCTGTCAGCGAATGCATTTCATAGGTACCACATTGGTACACATTTAGTTCTGGGATATGGTTTTGATCTTTTACTTTCAAAACATCTTCCATTGCGGCTTTCCATGCATTAGCTACACGTTGCTCTTCAGGTTGCCCAATTAAGCTCATGTAGAATCCTGTACGACATCCCATTGGGGAAATATCAATTATCTCAACACCATTACCATTAAGATGATTACGCATAAATCCAGCAAACAGATGCTCTAGAGTATGAATTCCTTTCTCAGGCATGGCTTTTTTATTTGGTACCGTAAAACGTAAATCAAATACCGTAATAGTATCACCTGATGGCGTTTTCATGGTCTTAGCAACGCGTACAGCAGGTGCTGACATACGCGTATGGTCAACAGTAAAGCTATCCAATAAAGGCATAAAAAACCTCCTAAGAAAAATTTAAATATTTTTAAGAAAAAATGAAACTTTCTACAAGTAGCACGGTCTTAGTAACGAATACGCGCAAAATGTTATCATCCCTATTTCTCTATAGAATTTTTTAGCCACACAAATCTTAGTGTGGCTTTTTTCTATCTAAGTTTAGGAAGCCACATTATCGGTGTTAGTCCCCGCATGGATCTTCAAATACTCATCAAAAGAAATGGTATCACTCTTTTCTAACTCTTCTTGACGTTTTATGGATGAAATTCTCTCATGTTCAAAAGCTTCATCAGTTAACGTTTCATAAGGTGTTTTAATTAATTCTTGGTAATATTCTTCAGCCAAAGACAAGCCAAAACCACCAATGCCTTGTGTTTTAATTTTGTCTAAAAGTCTGCCTGAAAAAGTTAATTCAGGATTATCGAACATTTCTTCTAACTTAACACAAACTTCCATATATTTAGTGCCTGAACAACAATCAAGAACATTAGCAACACGTGCTAAATCAGCAAATAAGGCTTTACCTACTTGCGCTAATGGCTCTTTTCTTTCGCCACAACCCATTCCAATAACTTGACCTGGCTTACGCCCTTCTAGAATAACGTTATTCCAATTTGAACGGCAGCACGCTAATTCAGAAGCATCCATTTCTGGAGCATCAGCTAATACACACCAAATCAGGAATAAATCAAGGAAGCGAATTTGTGTTTCGTCAACACCAATAGGGGTAAATGGATTGATATCAAGTGAACGAACTTCGATATATTCAATACCACCACGTAATAACGCATCAGAAGGCGATTCATCCCCCTTAACCACACGTTTAGGACGAATAGGTGCATAGAGTTCATTTTCAATCTGCAACACATTGGTGTTTAACTGAATATACTCACCGTTTTTCTTAACACCTAATTTAGCAAACTCTTCTGAAGGCTTATGAATCGCTTTTTTGAGCCCTTTGACATAAGTTTCAAGATGATTAAAGGTGATATCTAAATCGCTTTGAGATTTATTGGTATACCCTAAATCGCTTAAACGTAATGAAGTTGCATAAGGTAAATACTTCGCCCCCTTAAGCGTACTTTCAAATGGTAAATTTGTTTCTCTTCCTTTTAAGAAAGATCCACAAATTGCTGGTGATGCACCAAAGAAAAATGGAATGATCCAGCCAAATCGATAGTAGTTACGAATAAGACGTAAGTAACCATCAGAAATCGCCTCTTTTCCACTCTCTTCATCTTTTACATTTGCCCATGCTTGCCAAAATTCGATAGGTAATGAGAAGTTGTAATGCACACCCGAAATGGTTTGCATTAATGCACCATAACGATTTTTAAGCCCTTCGCGATAGAGTGTTTTAAAACGCCCAACATTTGATGTGCCAAATTGAGCCAGCGTAATCTTATCTTCCGCTTCAATAAAGCAAGGCATACTCATAGGCCACATACGTTCATTATCTAAGTGACGTGCTGTATAGCGATGTAAATCACCTAAAAAATGCAAGGTATGTGCAATGTTGTCATCAACAGGTGTAATAAATTCTAATAGAGACTCAGCAAAATCAGTTGTGATCCATTTATGAGTTAATGATTTACCTAATGAAATAGGATGCTCTGTTGATGCTAAATTGCCTTCTGGCGTAACTCTTAAAGTTTCACGCTCTATACCACGGTGGATGCCACATAAAACTTTAGGGTGTGCTTCTAACCAAGAAAGCGCTTTTGATACGTCCGGGATCAAAGGTGACCTCCCGCGTTGATTGATGTTAGTAAATAGATAGGAGTTACTTTATCGCAAAGTCACTAAATTGTCGCTTATTAGATGATGTTAGCATTGTTAGTTGGTGCTAAACAAAAACGTCATTTATGCAAAATAATAGAATGGTAGAAAGCAAAAAGCCCCGCAATAGCGGGGCTTTTAATATGGTGCATCCTGGAGGATTCGAACCTCCGACCGCTCGGTTCGTAGCCGAGTACTCTATCCAGCTGAGCTAAGGATGCATCGTAGTTATTTTTCTAGCTGCTCATATTGCAATTAGCAATCTGAGTAATGAGATGGTGCATCCTGGAGGATTCGAACCTCCGACCGCTCGGTTCGTAGCCGAGTACTCTATCCAGCTGAGCTAAGGATGCGCCGTTTTAATACTTTACGCTTTTAATGCAAATTATTCACCATTTGCACCAAAATAAAAACCCCATACATTAATCATGGGGTTGGAATATGGTGCATCCTGGAGGATTCGAACCTCCGACCGCTCGGTTCGTAGCCGAGTACTCTATCCAGCTGAGCTAAGGATGCATCGTAGTTATTTTTCTAGCTGCTCATATTGCAATTAGCAATCTGAGTAATGAGATGGTGCATCCTGGAGGATTCGAACCTCCGACCGCTCGGTTCGTAGCCGAGTACTCTATCCAGCTGAGCTAAGGATGCGCCGTTTTAATACTTTACGCTTTTAATGCAAATTATTCACCATTTGCACCAAAATAAAAACCCCATACATTAATCATGGGGTTGGAATATGGTGCATCCTGGAGGATTCGAACCTCCGACCGCTCGGTTCGTAGCCGAGTACTCTATCCAGCTGAGCTAAGGATGCAAATCTAAATGGCGGTGAGAGAGGGATTCGAACCCTCGATGCAGCTTTTGACCGCATACTCCCTTAGCAGGGGAGCGCCTTCAGCCTCTCGGCCATCTCACCATATTTAGAACCACTCGAAGAAGTTCTTACTGAACATCTCGTCTCTGTGTGGCGCACATATTACTTTCTCAGCCTAAGAAGTCAAACGATTTTTCTCAACTTTTTACGAATATACGTTTGTTTGAACACTTCACAAACAAACTGATGCGTTTATCAGCAAGATTGGCTAAAAAAGTCCTGAACACAATGATATCGCTGATGAAAAATCATTCAAGTATTTTATTCTCTTAGTTAATAAATTCATTCACACATAAAATTATTATGAATCGAATTATTAGAGGTAAAAAGACTTTCAATTCTGTCAATCAGAATAAACGGATAGTGCAATAATAAATACAGTTCAAGGAAAGAGAAGATAGGAACAAAGAAGGGAATCAAACGTCTTATAAAGAGAAAAGCGCCCAAACCCGGCAAAAGTGTGGACGCTTACGAATGAATTGTGACTAACTAAAATAGGAATTATTTAGTAGTTATCAGTAGGCTGAGTTTTCTCGGCCTGAATTCGTTGATAGATCTCTTCACGATGGACAGATACTTCTTTAGGTGCGTTTACGCCAATCCGTACCTGATTACCTTTAACCCCTAAAACGGTTACGGTCACATCATCGCCTATCATAAGCGTTTCACCAACTCGACGAGTTAGAATAAGCATTCTTTGCTCCTTGAAAATTTACAAGAGTCGGGTCTCTAGAATTTCCCGGCCATTATCCATCATACATTGTCAATTCGTATAATCATTATTTATCACAAGTAACTTATACTTCATAACAAAATATAAATTTAGTGATTGATTATTTAACGGATTATCAATATCTCAATAAGGCGTTATCCCTATAAATCAGGAATAGCGCCTTTTTTTCAGGTTATTATCGCTTACAGATGCGATTCAACCCACTCGTCAACACTTGCCAAAGCCGCAGGTAAAGCGTCAATATCAGTACCACCAGCTTGAGCCATATCAGGGCGACCGCCACCTTTACCACCGATTTGCTGTGCTACAAAACTAATTAACTCACCTGCTTTAACTTTAGCAGTTAAATCTTTAGTGACCCCAACAATTAAGCTCACTTTACCATCAGAAATAGTGGAAAGCACAATAATTGCAGAACCTAATTGATTTTTTAAATCGTCAACCATTGTTCTTAACATTTTTGGCTCAACACCATTAAGCTCACGAACTAAAAGTTTGATACCTTTCACATTTTTAGCCTGACTACCTAAAGAGGAACTCTCTTGAGCAGCTTGCTGATCTTTTAGTTGTTGGAGTTCTTTTTCTAATAAACGATATTTTTCTTGGACTGTTTTGATTCTTTCGACCAAGTTTGTACCATCGCTTTTTAGAACTTGTGCAACAAGAGAGATAAGATCTGATTGTTCATGAATACTCTCAATTGCTGCAATACCCGTAATTGCCTCAATACGACGAATACCAGCAGCAGTGCCTGACTCACTGACAATGCGGAATAAACCAATATCCCCCGTTCTAGAAGCGTGAGTACCACCACAAAGTTCAGTAGAGAAGTCACCCATTGTTAAAACACGAACTCGTTCGTCGTATTTTTCACCAAAGAGTGCCATCGCACCTTTTTCTTTCGCATCTTCAAGATCCATTAACTCAGTGACAACTGGTGAGTTAAGTCGGATTTGCGCATTGACAATATCTTCAATTTCTCGTAATTGTTCTGGCTTAACTGCTTCAAAATGAGAAAAGTCAAAACGCAGATATTTATCGTTAACCAAGGAGCCTTTTTGAGTAACATGCGTACCCAGAACTTGGCGCAATGCGGCATGTAATAAGTGCGTCGCAGAGTGATTTAAACGAATAGCATCACGGCGAGCAATATCGATAGTGGCATTAATTTTATGGTTAACAATAAATGACCCTACGTTAACTTTACCAATATGACCAATCGCTTTACCGTATTTTTGCGTATCTGTGACTTCAAACAGGCTATCTTTACCTGTTAAAACACCTTTATCACCAACTTGTCCACCAGACTCTGCATAAAATGCGGTTTTATTTAAGAAGATAATACCTTCTTCGCCTGCTTTCAATTCAGTGACTGATTGTCCGTTATGGAAAATAGCAGTGATTGTGCCCTGTTGTTCATCATGATCATAACCAGAGAACTCACTACGGCTATCCACTTTGATTAGACTATTATAGTCAGTACCAAAACCACTAGATTCACGCGCACGTTTACGTTGCTCTTCCATCGCGACATCGAAGCCGTTTTCATCAACCTTGATATTTCTTTCACGACAAACATCGGCAGTTAAATCAAGAGGAAAACCATATGTATCATAAAGACGGAAAGCGGTTTCACCCGGAAGAATGTCATCTGTTAAGTTAGCCAGTTCTTCATCTAATAATTGAAGACCGCGTTCTAATGTACGAGCAAATTGCTCTTCTTCCGTTTTTAATACTTTTTCGACGATAGCTTGTTGACGTTTTAATTCTTCACCTGCCTCTGCCATAACTTCAATTAATGGAGCGACTAACTTATAGAAGAAGGTATCTTTGGCGCCAAGCATATAACCATGACGTACTGCACGACGAATAATACGACGCAGAACATAGCCACGGCCTTCATTAGAAGGGATAACGCCATCGCAGACAAGGAATGAACAAGAACGAATATGATCGGCAATAACGCGTAATGATTTATTTTCTAAATCCGTTGCATTAGTCACTTGTGCAACAGATTTAATTAAAGAACGGAATAAATCAATGTCATAGTTAGAGTTTACATGTTGTAAAACAGCAGTAATACGCTCTAACCCCATTCCCGTATCAACAGATGGTTTCGGCAGTGGATCCATAGTGCCATCTGACTGACGATTAAATTGCATGAAGACGATATTCCAGATCTCAATATAGCGATCGCCATCCTCTTCTGGTGATCCTGGAGGTCCGCCCCAAATGTGATCACCATGATCATAAAATATTTCGGTACAAGGTCCACAAGGGCCTGTATCCCCCATTTGCCAGAAGTTATCTGATGCAAATGGTGCACCTTTATTATCACCAATGCGGATAATTCTTTCTGCTGGAATACCAATTTCTTTATTCCAAATATCATAAGCTTCATCATCTGTGGCATATACCGTTACCCAAAGTCTTTCTTTAGGTAAATTGAACCACTCTTCGCTTGTTAATAATTCCCAAGCAAAATTGATTGCATCATGTTTGAAATAGTCACCAAAACTGAAATTACCTAGCATTTCAAAAAAAGTATGGTGACGAGCGGTATAACCCACATTTTCTAAATCGTTATGTTTACCACCTGCGCGCACACAGCGTTGCGCGGTTGTCGCTCGGGAATAAGGTCTATTATCCAATCCAAGAAATACATCTTTGAATTGGTTCATCCCTGCGTTTGTAAACAGCAATGTTGGATCGTTATTTGGAACCAAAGAACTGCTAGGTACTATTTGATGTCCTTTAGTATGAAAAAAGTCGAGAAACGCCTGACGGATCTCAGCGGTGCTTTTGCTCATAATTATCCCGAAATCAAGCTGGAAAAACAGAAATTAGAAATCTAGTTAGAGGAGGTTTATTATTACCTCTACTTA
Organism: Proteus penneri; assembly: GCF_022369495.1. Classification (NCBI taxonomy): domain Bacteria; kingdom Pseudomonadati; phylum Pseudomonadota; class Gammaproteobacteria; order Enterobacterales; family Morganellaceae; genus Proteus; species Proteus penneri. The sequence goes on along the minus strand of NZ_CP059690.1, from coordinate 552,636 downwards.
GCCAACGAATACATAAGTAGGGATAAGATAGAATTTCTTCTGTCAGAAGTAAAACCCCCGATAAACTTATTCGTGTTGACATTGTAAATCGTCTAGTTTTTTTCTGAAAGTGGGATTGTTATCTGAGAATGGGACTTTTCTCTATTTAAGAGCAATTATCTTGGAAAATGTTAGCAACTTAAAGTATTTTCATTTTGTAATTATTAAAAAGTATTTGTTATTACTGCTTTTTTATGAGATGACTCGCTATACGTTTTTTTCCTTTGAATAATCTCTTTTTCTCATGGCAAGTAGTAACAAAAACATAAGAATTATTACTTAAACAATATGTTGATATAGCGATAACTTACTAAAATAAAAGCACTTATTACTAAAAAACACACCTTACATCTCAACAAATCTTTAAATACAATTTAAATTAGATCCAAATATATTGAAGATATTTATCTTTATATGTCAATTATTTATTATCTGGTGCAATCAGATTATAATAATGATTCTTATTTCTATTTTTTATTGGCAAGGATATATCACCAAAATTTCACTATATAAATTTTCATATAACTATCAAAAACAAATTAGTAAAAAATATCGTTATATTAAATAAAGTAGTGTTAAAGGCTATTTTTCATGGAAAGAAAACAAAATAAGACTAATTTTAATCCTCTTTTGAATAAAAGATACAACATATAACAAAAAGGAAGCCATTTGAGAGCTTCCTTTTTTAAGTGAGTTAAATCACATTAATTGGCTAATGGTTAACAACTGCAATGATCGTAATATGTTTTAATATACATTCAATGTGCAATTTAGGCATTAGTAAAAAATTATTTTTCTGTTTCTTCAATATCTGCAGCGTCATCACTATCATTAGCAAAATCAGCTGCGCTAGTAAATTCACCTGCGTGATTTAATAACATTTCACGAAGTTTAGTGTTTAACTCATTGTACATTTCAGGGTGTTCTTTTAAATAAGTTGTTGCATTGGCTTTACCTTGACCAATTTTCTCACCATTGTAGCTGTACCATGCACCAGCTTTCTCTACCAATTTGTGTTTAACACCTAAATCAATCAATTCGCCAAAGGTATTGATGCCTTCACCATACATAATTTGGAATTCAGCTTGTTTAAATGGTGCTGCAATTTTGTTTTTCACCACTTTAACGCGTGTTTCACTACCAACAACTTCATCACCGTTTTTAACAGAGCCGATACGACGAATATCTAAACGAACAGATGCGTAGAATTTAAGTGCATTACCACCTGTTGTGGTTTCTGGATTACCAAACATAACACCGATTTTCATTCGAATTTGGTTGATGAAAATAAGCAGAGTGTTAGAGTTTTTCAAGTTACCCGCTAACTTACGCATAGCTTGACTCATCATACGAGCAGCTAAACCAACGTGTGAATCACCAATCTCACCTTCAATTTCTGCTTTTGGTGTTAAAGCTGCAACGGAGTCAACAACGATAACATCAACTGCACCAGAACGAGATAATGCATCACAAATTTCTAGGGCTTGTTCACCAGTATCAGGCTGAGAACAGAGCAGGTTATCAATATCTACGCCTAGTTTTTGAGCATAGATAGGGTCTAAAGCGTGCTCAGCATCAATGAATGCACAAATTTTGCCTTCACGTTGAGCAGCTGCGATAACTTGTAGTGTTAATGTTGTTTTACCAGAAGATTCTGGGCCATAGATTTCAACAATACGCCCGCGTGGTAAACCACCAGCACCTAAAGCAACGTCTAATGATAAAGAACCCGTAGAGATGGTTTCAACGTTCATGGAACGATCTTCGCCCAGACGCATGATAGACCCTTTACCAAATTGCTTTTCAATTTGACCAAGTGCTGCGGCCAATGCTTTTTGCTTGTTTTCATCAATAGCCATGTTATCTCCCTCTGGGCAGTGAAGCATAAAAATGGGTCACTACCATTAAAACGTATATGATTTTGCTTGTTGAAACTCATTATACTGTATAATCATACAGTATCAAGTTAATTATTAATAATTTCTTTAAGAATTGATTTTAAAGAAAAAATAACAGATTCAGCTCTTATTTGATCTCGAGAACCACTGAATATACAGTGTGTTGCCGTAGTTTGAATACCTGTTGATGTTTTCATTGCAAAGCCAAACCAAACTAAACCAACGGGTTTTTCTTCACTACCACCACCAGGGCCTGCAATACCACTAACTGAAACAGCAAAATCTGCATTTGCAGCGCTAAGTGCGCCTTTCGCCATCTGAAGAACAACTTCTTTGCTAACAGCGCCGTATTTAATCAAGGTTTGCTCATCAACACCTATCATTTCATGCTTCGCTTCATTGCTATATGTTACAAAGCCACGCTGATAATATTCAGAGCTTCCTGCAATATCAGTGATAACTTTCGCAATCCATCCGCCAGTGCAAGATTCAGCTGTTGTTATCGTACGCTTCTTTTCAAGTAACACTTTACCCATTTCAATACTTAGACGGGTCATTTCATCGTAATTTATCATTAAGGTTCATCTAACCTCTATTATAAATCTCAGTGTTTAAGATTTCTTCCTAGTGCAATCCCATAACCATAGACCACCAATTGCTAGGGCAAAAATAGCCCCAAAGCCTATTCCGATAGCAACAACAGATACACCAATGCTTGTAACCAATGAGAATAAACCAAGCATTAATAACATTGCTGTATTTTCACCGAGATTTTGTACAGCGATAGCATTACCAGCACCAACACTGTGCTTTCCTTTGTCTTGTAATAACGCATTCAATGGCACGACAAAGAAGCCACCAAAAACACCGATGATAATGAGAATTAAGTAGGATGGAATAATTGAAGTTTGCAATGAGAAATAAACAACACCAAGACCAATTAAAATACCTGCAGGCATACAGCGCCGTACTGTTTTCAGAGTCACAAATTTAGCAGCTAATCCAGCACCGACCACAATACCAATCGCAACCATCGCATTTAATACTGTTGGGGTTGTATTATCAGTCATACCTAAAGCAATAGGTACCCACTGCACAAGTAAAAAGCGCAATGTTACTCCTGCCCCCCAAAACATGCTGGTTCCCACTAAAGAAAAGCGACTTTCTTTATCAGCCCATAAAGTACGTGTAGCCTCAAGAAACTGTGTAAACATTCTTTTAATGTTCCAACCACGACCAATTTGAGCAGCTGATAATTTAGGTATACCAAAGTTAACAAATACCGCTAAACCATACATTGCCGCACAAACACCTAATGCAAAAACAATGCTCCAATCTGATAGTAAACCACCAATGACAGATCCCAATAGAATAGCGGCAATAGTAGAAGCTTCCATTAAACCATTTGCTTTAACTAAACGTTCGCCATCGGTTAATTCACCTAAGATGCCATATTTAGCAGGAGAATAAACAGCGGCACCAATTCCAACGAGAGCATAGCCAAGGAAAGGATCAGAGCCAACGCAAATAAGAAATGCGCCTACAAATTTTAACAGATTACCACTGAGCATTACCCTACCTTTAGGATTACGATCAGCAAACTGCCCTACAAAAGGAGCTAAAAGAATAAAAGCCAGCACAAAGACCATCTGTAAAACAGGCTGACTCCACTCTGGATACAGTGATGATTTAAACTGCGCAAGAATAGCAAACAGTAAGGCATTATCGGCAAAAGCAGAAAGAAATTGCGACAAAAGTACCGCTTTCATTCCCCTACTCATTAAAGGAGGCTGACTAATATTCTCTGGCATTAATTATTTTCCTGTTCAGCAAGTTTCTTCAATGAAACAAAATCCGTTTTTCCACTTCCTAATACAGGAATCTCTTTGATAAAACGAATGTCTTTTGGTACAGCGATTTCGGCAACACCTTCAGATTTTGCCAGTGTTGATAGTACACTACGATCTAATTGTTTATCTGTTGTAAAAAGAACTAATGATTCACCTCTGCGCTTATCACTTATTGATACAACCGCATGCTCACCTTGAGATGCTTTGCGTGCAAGTTGCTCAACCCCTTCGAGAGAAACCATTTCACCTGCAATTTTTGCAAAGCGTTTAACCCGTCCTTTAATTGTATAGAAACCTTCACTATCGATAGCAACAATATCACCGGTGTCGTACCAACCTTCCTCATCAATACCTTCAGCATTAGCTGCGACTGGGGTTTCCAATTTTTCAGGGGATTCAACGCGTAAGTACCCCATCATTACATTAGGGCCACGTAGTTGTAGTCTACCGCCATCAGTAATGCCATTCATTGGAATTAAACGCCCTTCCATGCCGGGTAATAAACGCCCTACAGTATGAGTTTTGGCACTCATAGGCACGTTGATTGACACAACAGGTGCGCATTCTGTTACGCCATAACCTTCTAAAATACGAATACCAAATTTCTCTTGCCATAAAACACGAGTTGATTCAGAGAGTTTTTCAGCGCCAGCAACCACATATCTCACTCGGGCAAAATCATAAGGATGAGCAAATTTTCCGTAGTTTCCTAAAAAGGTTGATGTCCCAAATAACACCGTACAGTTTTGGTCATAGACTAATTCGGGTATAACTCGATAGTGTAACGGGCTGGGATAAAGAAAAACACGTGCCCCCAAACAAATGGGAGTTAGCAAGCAAGCTGTTAAACCAAATGCATGGAATAACGGCAATGCTGACATAAATTTATCTTTCGGTGAAAAGTCAGCAATAGCACGAATTTGCTCAACGTTAGCCAGTAAACTCGAATGGCTGTGAACAACGCCTTTAGGCGTCCCTTCCGATCCTGATGTAAATAGAATAACGGCTGCATCATGTGCATCTTGCGGTAACATCGCTTTATGTGGCGTAATAAGGTGTTTGAAGATCCAGCGTTTATCTTCACTCGTCACACTATCTTTGAGATCTTCAAGGTAAACCCAATTAGCTTCAGGGGTTTGCTCAGGAATATGTAATAAATTCCCTTTTTCTAAAAACTGGCGTGATGTAAAGATGGTTTTGATTGATGCGGCTTTCATCGCATTTTGTACACCTAAACTACCTGCCGTGTAGTTGAGCATTGCAACAACACGTTGACGCATTGTTGCACCTAATAGCGCAGCCGCAGTTACTGTTGTATTTGGAAGCAGTAAACCTATACGCTCTTTGGGTTCTGTGTAGCGTTCAATCAAACGACTGAGCCCTAACGTTTTTTTCAGTAACCCTTGATAAGAATCTTCTTTTAAGCTGATATCAGAAATTAGCGGACTAAATCGGCCATATTGAGACATTGCCTGTAAAAATGCTTCATACAACGTAAGATTAGGGCGTGTTTGCATGATAGCTTCCATCATGATATCACGCATAGCTTCCCCCGCTAATCGGCGACGCTCAGAAGATTTTTCAGCTTTTGGCATCGGTAAATCAACTGCAGGAAGCACCTTGATAGTGATTTTAGGAAAGAATTGAGACTTTACTCGTAAACTTTTACGTATTCGTGAAAAATAGCTGAATTCAGCCCCTTCAATTCTAACAGGAACAACTTTAGCGCCTGATTTTGCGGCAATAAAAGCAGCACCTTCATAAATTTTCATCAAACCATTTGTTACTGTGATCCTTCCTTCTGGGAAAATCACAATTGGACGACCTTTATCCACTTCTTTAACTAACTGGCGCACGGCCATTGGATTGGCGGGATCTAAAGGTACAATATCAGCATAACGACCTAACCATCTTGTCGTTTTTGCAGAAGCCACTGAAGTATAAACAGCAAACACAGGATTAATAGGTAGGAATAAACGTAATAATATACCATCAATAAAAGAAGTATGATTTGGTGTAATTATACATTTTTCATATTGGGAAAACTGATTAACAAGTCCTTCAATTCTTATTCTAAATAAGAACTTAAATAGTGTTTTAAAAAACGCTATTAACATCATATCCATATCTCATTTTGCTATAATTAGCCTTACTATAAATAGGATGTGATGAAAATAAAATAGATGACCTCTGTTTTGTCCTTTATATCAGACGACTTCCTAATTATTTGGCAAGTTTTGCGAGAATTACCGCAATAATTTCATTAATAGATAACCCAGCATCAACAATAATATCTGCGCATTGCATGTATAAAGGTTCGCGCTTAATTAAAACATCATGCATTTCTGAAACTAATGTTTTACCTGTCAAACTAGGTCTTTGTGCTTCATTTGGATCTTGGGATAAACGTTCAACTAATGTTTCAAGTGAGGCCTGTAAATAAATTGTAACACCCGAGGTTTTCATATAAGCGCGATTTTTATCTGCTAAAACCATACCACCACCCGTTGAAATAACTTGGTTAGGTTGGCTTACTTGGATTAGTGCTTCTGATTCAATTTGACGAAAGAAATCCCAACCTTTCTCTTCCACCATAGAAGATATAGTTTGTTGATATTTTTTGGTTATCCAATAATCCGTATCAATAAATCTATAATTTAAAGAGAGAGAAAGCGCTTTACCTACTGTTGTTTTCCCTGCACCTCGAGGTCCGATAAGGTAAATTGTACTTTCCATAAAATGCACTATCTCCATAGTGTGTTCCCTTTTAGGGTTGTAATTAAAAGTTTACATACTGTAAAGTATAAAATATCATACCTGATGTAACAAAAAAATAAAGCCACACTTTAGAAAGTATGGCTTATTTCATTATCTTAATAATTAGCTACGAATTGTATTATCGCCGTAACCAATCCATTTATAGGTCGTTAAAGCATCTAATCCCATCGGGCCTCTAGCATGTAATTTCTGTGTACTAACAGCAACTTCGGCACCTAAACCGAATTGTCCACCATCGGTAAAACGTGTGCTTGCATTAACATACACAGCAGCAGAATCAACTTGGCGAACAAAACGATCAGCATTAGAGATAGATTGTGTTAAAATAGCGTCAGAGTGCGCGGTACCATAACGGCGAATATGGCTAATTGCCTCTGTTAACCCACTCACTACTTCTACATTTAAATCAAGTGACAACCATTCATCGCAATAATCAGCATCTTTCACATCAACTACAGTAGCTCTGCCTTTTTTCAGCCCTACCAATGCTTTTTCACTTGAATGCAAAGTTACCTTTTGAGTAGCCATGGCATCACTTAACTGTGGCAAAAATAGATCTGCAATATTTTCATGTACTAAGAGCGTTTCTAAAGAGTTACACGCGCTTGGGCGTTGTACTTTTGCATTTACGATAACCGTTAATGCTTTTTCTAAATCTGCACTTTCATCTACAAAAGTATGACAGACACCAATGCCACCAGTGATAACTGGAATAGTTGATTGTTCACGGCAAAGTTTATGCAATCCTGCACCACCACGAGGAATAAGCATATCAATATACTCATCCATTTTTAGCATTTTAGCGACTAACTCACGATCAGGCTTATTAATCGCCTGAATAGCACCAGCAGGAATACCACATTTTTCTAAAGCTTGTTGAATAACGGCAACTACCGCTTGATTGGTATGGTGAGTCTCTTTTCCACCACGAAGAATGGCAGCATTACCTGTTTTCAAACATAAAGAAGCGACATCAATTGTAACATTAGGGCGAGCTTCATAAATAACGCCAACAACACCTAACGGCACACGGCGACGTTCTAAACGTAAACCGCTGTCTAACATACGGCCATCAATAACTTGACCTACCGGATCTTCCAAGCGACATACTTGTCGAACATCATCAGCAATAGCTTTTAAACGTTCAGAAGTTAGCAATAAACGATCAAGCATAGCGGCATTAATATTGGCTTCACGAGCTGCTTGCATATCTTTTTCATTCGCCGCAAGAATTGAGGCCTCATGTTGTTCTAATAAATCAGCCATGACTAATAATGCCTGATTTTTTTGCTCTGTTGAGAGTTGAGCTAAATGCCAAGAGGCTTCTCTTGCAGATTTACCCATTTGTTCTAACATCAGAAGGCTCCTTAGCTAACAATCATATCGTCACGATGCACAGCAACACTGCCATACTCGTAACCTAAAATTTGACTAATTTCTTGTGAATGGTGTCCTGCTATTAAACGCAGTGCATCACTATTATAATGGGCAACACCATGAGCAAGATCTTTACCTTGTAAACTTTGAACGCGGATAACACACCCACGAGAGAAATCGCCTTTAATTTCTTTGATACCTTTTGGTAAAAGGGAGCTACCTTTTTCTTTAATTGCTTTTTCAGCTCCTTCATCAACCACAATCACACCAGCAATTGGCGCGCCAAAGATCCACCGTTTACGCGCTTCTAATGGGCTTTTTAAGCCATGGAATAATGTTCCAACAGGTTCATTATCGATAACTTTAGCAATAACTTCAGGTTGTACACCGGCTGCAATGACAACATCAATACCCGCGCGCCCTGCAACAGTTGCTGCTTGCAGTTTTGTTGCCATGCCCCCCGTACCTAAGCCGGATACGCTATCACCAGCCATTTGGCGTAATTTATCGTTGATATCAAAAACTTCGGGGATCAATTTAGCATCTGGATTACTACGCGGATCAGCCGTATAAAGCCCTTCAATATCTGTTAGTAATAATAGTTTATCTGCACCACCTAAAATAGCAGCTAATGCTGATAAATTATCGTTATCACCCACTTTAATTTCCGCGGTAGCAACAGCATCATTTTCATTGATAACAGGGATAATATGGTTATCTAACAGTGCATGTAATGTATCACGCGCATTTAGGAAACGTTCTCTATCTTCAATATCAGCACGCGTTAATAGCATTTGACCAATATGAATACCATAGATAGCAAATAACTGTTTCCATACTTGAATTAAGGCACTTTGCCCTACCGCGGCCAACAACTGTTTTGAAGCAATAGTTGCCGGCAAATCAGGATAATTCAAATACTCACGCCCTGCTGCAATTGCACCAGAAGTAACAATAATAATCCGGTGACCTTTTTCGTGTTGTTTAGCGCATTGGCGAACCAGCTCAACAATATGAGACTGATCCAGACGTCGTGAACCACCAGTTAGTACACTTGTCCCTAATTTAACAACCAGTGTTTGGCTGCTACTCATAACATTTACCATTCTTGTTGATTATTTAAAAAGATAATACACAGTTTTATCAGGAGAGAAGCGTTATGCCAACCGACATAACGCAAAATCTATGAAAAGTTGCCCTAACACAAAATTAGGGCTGGATGGGGAGCGGAAAATTGTTCATTTTTTCATCTGGCGTAAGTGTCATATCTAATTCACTCGCTGCCGTTTTAAGAAATTGATGAAAACGGATCAGTGTTTCATTGATTGATTCAACAACATCATTTTTACTTATATTCTGATGTATCCAATCACCATTTTTATCGAATAGCCCAATCTGATAATGATAAATGAGCTGTTCATTGTTGCGTTCTAATTCCATCCACCAGCCCCAAAACTCACGTTTTTCTGGTACGATTTTCTTATTTACACAAACAGCTAAACAGTCAAAAAAGAACTGGTTCTCTTGGCATTGATGCTCTCGGATATAAGGGCCGATTTGAGCAAAACGCTTTAATAACTTACCTCGGGTAGGGTTCAAAGATGAAGTCATAAATTCAGTCTCCTTAGAAACTCTACTGTTATATAATCTAATGTAATTAGCAAGTTATTGTTCATAATTAATTATATTAATTTGTCATAGATCCAATCAGCACTTTTTTGTAACGCTAGCTCTAAGCCTTCATAAAGCGGTTTTTCATTAATAGCAAGAATATCACCATCCATAGAAGAGCGAGCAATTAACTGAGAATCCTCTTTAGGACTCATTTCATCCCCTTTCCAGTAAACGCCCATCATAGGAACGGGCATGCGTCGCCCAATCAAGCCTTGGTTTTTCAGGGAGTAACTGCTCAACGATAATCGAAGATTATTCTCATCAATATTCCATAACCCCAAGCGACTTGCTAATACATCAAGATACATCACAGGGATCTTTTTCTGCAATTCAGCTTGGGTAAAGAAAGCATGGATCAAAGGACCTAAAGCAACAACACCTTTAATTAATTTTGGGTAGATATAAGCCAATCGCACAGCAATATTACCGCCAAAGCGAAAGCCCATCACACCAACGCGAGTATGATCAATCCAAGGCACTTCAGAAAGTTGTTTCAGAACCTCACCTTGTAATTGGCATGTATCTTCCGTTAGTTTTTGTTTTACTGAATAACCAATTCCAGGCATATCCAGTGTTAACATTGCAATACCTTTAGAGGAAAGGTAATCACGGAAGAAGCTGACATAATCGCTTTGAAGACCATCTAACCCACCACAAAATAATACTGTAGGATATGGACCTCTACAATCTTTAGGTAAATGCAGAAAACCCGTTGTCGACCCTTTCCCCTCTAATTTAAATGTAAGTTTTTTCACCTCAAAGGATGAAAATTTTGTCGCATTCTCAAATGCTTTCATCGACAAAGTAACGGCTTGATCTGCTAAAAAATCACCATTAATAAAAGGATACGCAGCAATACTATACAGATGTGCAGCCCGCAACCAACAATCAGCGGCCGCATCTCCTGACTCTTTTCTCAATGCTTTTTGTTGCCAAATCATCGCTTGATGTGACCATTCATATGACCAGCCACCTTTGCGGTAACCCACAACAGTATCAATAAATTTATCATCACTACGAGGGGCATCATGTACAGCAATTCGACTTAACACTTCTTCTATTTCAATAGGAGAAATTCCACGCCAAATCCACAGTAAACGTTGAATAGTACGATACCAATTTTGCTGACTTGTACCATTAAGCACAGTATAAGTATTGATATTTGATTTTGGATGAGTGTACTGAATTAGTGTTGAAGTTTCAGCGTGCTTTGCTCTAGGTTTAAATAGCGTTTCAGAAAGGTTTGTATTATTTGCCATATCACTCTTCAAATCAGTCGATATCGAATAAAAAGGGCTAAAAGTCTGGCTTTATCATAGCATGAAATCAACATGAACAGTGTGTATCACCACAAGTGATAGCACGAAGATATAACACAAAGGAAGAATAAATGCATAAAAACAAAAATCCCCGCCAAGGCGAGGATCTCAATTAAAACAGCCAAATAAATGTTATCAAATTATTTTTGATCGCAAACTGGCGGAATAAAGGCGACCCCCATATCCCAAGGCTGTTCAATCCAAGTATTTTGTGGAATATCAACCACGAAATCATCCACTAATGGGCGCCCTTCTGGTTTTGCGAAGATAGTCACAAAATGGGCTTTTGGATACATTTCGCGGATAACTTTAGCAGTACCACCTGTATCGACTAAATCGTCAACAACGATAAAGCCTTCACCATCACCTTCTGCTTTTTTTAAGATTTTGAGGTCACGCTGATGATCATGGTCATAGCTAGAAATGCAAACTGTATCCACATGACGGATACCTAATTCACGAGCAAGTAATGCAGCAGGGACTAATCCCCCACGGCTGACAGCAATAATGCCTGTCCACTGTTCGACTGGTAATAAACGTTGCGCCAATTGACGGGCATGTATTTGCAACATATCCCACGTTACAACATATTTTTCGCTCATAATATTGTGATCCTAGCTACTTGAATTTCGAGAGAAGCTTTTTTGCGGAAAAAAAGGTTGCGCGAGATTATAGTGATTTGAGCGCCTAAAAACCAGAGAAAACGTGAAAACAGGTGAGATTATCCTTATTTTTTTCTGTAATGCCTTTTTCTGATTAAAAAACAAACCATATAAAAAATGAATGCAAAATGGGGACTTAATTTCTTAGATAGAGATGTGAATAGAATGACGCATTCATCAGAAGAAAGTGATATTCTCAACTATATTGGCGTATAACGCTCAGAATAATAAAGCTAACCCTTAAAAAAGCGGTAGGCTATCAATAACACAGATGCTGTTAGAGGAGATCCATCGTGTCTGAACTATCTACTCTATCCCCACAACCACTATGGGATATTTTTGCAAAAATTTGTTCGATTCCACATCCATCACATCATGAAGAAGCCTTAGCTACCCATATTCTTTCTTGGGCAAGTGAAAAAGGACTTTTTGCAGAGCGCGATGCAGTTGGCAATATTTTAATTCGTAAACCAGCCACCAAAGGTATGGAAGATCGTAAAGCCGTTGTTTTACAAGCACACTTAGATATGGTGCCACAAAAAAACAACGACACTGTTCACGACTTCACTAAAGATCCAATTCAACCTTACATTGATGGCGAATGGATCAAAGCTAAAGGCACCACATTAGGTGCTGATAATGGCGTAGGTATGGCATCTGCATTAGCAGTTTTAGCTGATGACACTGTTAAGCACGGCCCATTAGAAGTGCTACTAACTATGACTGAAGAAACAGGCATGGACGGTGCATTTGGTTTACAACCAGGTTGGTTACAAGCTGATATTCTTATCAACACAGACTCTGAAGAAGAAGGCGAAATCTACATGGGTTGTGCGGGTGGTATTGATGTTAAAACCACGGTAAACCTTTCTTACGATACAATTCCAGCTGGCCACGTTGTTAAACAACTGGTTCTGAAAGGATTAAATGGTGGTCACTCTGGTGGTGATATCCATTTAGGTTTAGGTAACGCCAATAAATTATTAGCACGTTTCTTAGCAGGTCACGCAGAAGAATTATCACTGAAATTAATTGATTTCCACGGTGGTACACTGCGTAATGCTATTCCTCGTGAAGCAAATATCGTATTTGCAATTCCAGCAGATAAAGCAAGCCAACTAGAAACAGTAAAAGCGAAATTTGAAGCTCTGTTAAAAACAGAATTAGCTATCGCTGAAAAAAATCTGAAAATTGAGTTAATTGATACAACAACAGATAAAAAAGTTTTCACAGCTGACTGCCAAGAACGATTGATCAACCTACTTAATGCAATGCCAAATGGTGTTATTCGTATGAGTGATGATGTTGACGGTGTTGTTGAAACATCATTAAACGTTGGTGTTGTTAGCATTGTTGACGATAAAGTAGAAATACTTTGCTTAATCCGTTCTCTGATTGATAGCGGAAAAACCTATGTTGTCAGCATGCTGACTGCATTAGCAAAACTAGCTAAAGCTGATATCGAAACAAAAGGCGGTTACCCTGGTTGGAAACCTGATGCTGACTCACCTGTTATGCATTTAGTTCGTGATACCTATCAGCAACTGTTTGATAAAGTGCCAAACATCATGGTAATCCACGCAGGCCTTGAGTGTGGTCTATTCAAAAAACCTTACCCAGATATGGATATGGTTTCTATTGGACCAACAATCCGTGGTGCTCACTCACCAGACGAACGCGTTCACATTAAAAGCGTTGGTCAATACTGGCAGTTATTAACAGCAATTTTAAAAACGATCCCTGCTAAATAATCTTGCTTTAAATATCATAATGAAACCCGCTTAATTGGCGGGTTTTTTGTTACTAACGCTACCATAAAGAAATAATTTATCCCTCTACACACTCTATTTTCCTTAAGTATCATAATTTATTCCTTATAGAACAAATACCAATCCAACTTATTCAATTTTGGAATAAAGAAATAATCTTAATAAAGATAATTTATAGAATGCTAATTATTATCATTAGCATTAATGTTTATTGAGTGGTATTTTCATGCCTTCCGCATTTAAAGTTAAAAAATAAAAATCCAAAGGGTCCTATTGTGTCTAACAAAAATTGCGTTGCTAGCGTCATTCTCGCCTTACCTTTAAGTTTACTCTCTGTTCAAATTCATGCGGCAGTTAATCAAAAGATAATTGTCACCTCCGCTCCATCACAGGACCCACAATCTCCTGTTTCAGGCTTTATTGCCACAAAAACACTATCAACAAATAAAACACCAACTGAAATTGAAAAAACACCGCAATCCATTAGCGTGATCACACGTGACCAAATGGACGCTCAAGATGTCAGTTCAGTTTCTCAAGCGCTACGTTATACACCCGGCGTTTTCACCGAATATCGAGGGAGTTCTAATCGTAATGACGAGGTTTTTATTCGTGGATACAGTTATGCACCACGTTTTCTTGACGGCCTAAGCTATGGAATGGGAGCATCATCATCAACAGGAGCACTTGACCCATGGTTATTAGAGCGCGTTGAAGTTGTTAGAGGGCCAGCATCTGTTCTTTATGGCCAAGTAAACCCAGGCGGCCTCGTTGCAATGACAAGTAAAAGACCAACTGCATCCCCTATTCGCCACATTCAAATACGAGCTGGTAATGATAAATTGGCAGAAACGGCTTTTGATTTTTCAGGTGCATTAAGTGATGACAATCGTGTTCTTTATCGTCTAAATGGTATTGCCAAAACACAGCACACTCAAATAAAAAACTATAAAGAAGAGCGTTTTGCCCTCGCTCCTGCTATTACTTTTTTACCTAATGAACAAACACGTTTAACGTTATTAAGCTTTATTCAGCAAGAGCCTGAAGCGGGTTATCGTAACTTTTTACCCGCTTATGGTACGGTGAAAAAAACACCTGAGGGTACTATTCCTTTTGATTTCGACGTAAACAACCCTGATTACCACCAATCGTGGCGTCAACAATATGGCGTAGGCTATGAATTTGAACATGAATTTAGTGACTCACTAAAAATTGTACAAAATGCACGATATAGCCATATTAATCAGAAATATAAATATCTTGTATTTGGATCTTTAAAAAAAGATAACCCTTATGTCCTTGAGCGCCGAGCGCAACAAGAGCAACGAGAAACAGATACTTTAGGAATAGATACTCGCTTACAAGCCGACTTTACTACGGCAAAACTTAATCATACGGTGATTGCAGGTATTGATTATCAGTGGAGTAAAGATCAAGATAATTTACGCAGGGCTACAGGCTCAGAGTACGATCTGGATTGGCGTGATCCTAATTATAATTATCCGATTAATATGAACTTACAGAAACCTGCAACAGATCAGTTGCAAAAACGCGATCAAATCGGATTATATTTACAAGATCAGATCCAATGGAAAAATTGGATATTACTTACCGGTTTACGCCAAGACTGGGCGCAAGTACGAACTCATGATTTCTTAGCAGCCACATATGATCAACAAGATGATAGTAAACTAACGGGTCGTGCTGGTATTTTATATGCTTTTGATAATGGTATTTCACCTTATATAAGTTACAGCACCTCTTTTGAGCCTAATTTACAAACTCGCCGAGCACCAGGAAGTGCCCCTTTTGAGCCTAGCGAAGGTCGTCAATTAGAAGCAGGAATTAAATACCTCACACCTAATGAACAAACATTGGCAACACTCTCTGTTTATCAATTACAACAACGCAATGTTACCAACTATAATGCTGAAAAAGCGTATTTTGAACCCGTGGGTGAAATTAGAAGTCGTGGTGTCGAAGCACAAATTAATAGCCAACTAACTGAAAATATTTCCTTCATTAGTAGCTATGCTTATACCGATACAGAGGTCAGAAAAACCATTATTGCAGGAACACAAGGAAAAGAGTTACCTAGAGTTCCTAAGCATATGGCATCATTCTGGGGTCAATATGATGAAATCTCTGGGCTATTTAATGGAGCTAAAGCAGGCTTTGGTGTGAGATATGTAGGTGTATCTCAAGGTGATACCAAAAATACAATCAGTGTCCCTGCGGTAACCTTATATGATGCGATGATAGGTTATTCATTAGGTGAGTTATCACCTTCTTTAAAAGGGGCTGAAATTCAGCTTAATATGAATAACATTGCGAACAAACATTATGTTGCATCTTGTGCTGGTGATACCGCATGTTTTTATGGGATCGGCAGAACAATGACAGCAACAATGAATTATCGCTGGTAATACTATATAGATTAACTACATAGATTAACCACATAAATTAATTGCGTTACCCATAGCCTATCTATTGATCGGCTATGGTTTTTTTATTCTTATAATGCTAAAAGAAGTTGTCGTTCTAGTTGTGGATCTTGCAAAGTGACATGAAATCCGATTAATCGCACACCTCGACCATTTCGGCGTTCATGCCATGCTTGGTAGGCAATATTTATTAAATCAGCTTTTTCTAAAATAGGATGAGTATGTTCTTGTGTCGTTAATTGAAAATCATCAAATTTTAGTTTAACGCCTTGTCTTGCTATCCTTAAATCAGGTTTCACTTTTGTCAGTCGCCTTTCTAATTCACTATATAATCCATCGAGTAATGCCAAGCAATCATCCCAAGAATTAATATCTGAAGCAAAAGTACGTTCAACTCCCACTGATTTTCTAAGTCTATCAGGGGTTATTTCACGCTCATCGATACCATGACTGCGCTCCCATAAATTTTGACCAAATTTCCCCAATGCTTTTACCAAAGAAATAACATCGGTACGGCGAATATCAGCACAAGTTTCTAGCCCCATTTCTTGCAAGCGAGCAAATGTTACCTTACCTACACCTGGTATTTTATTAAGCGGTAATTTCATAATGAAATCATCAACTTGCTCAGGAGTAATAACAAATTGCCCGTTAGGCTTATTAATATCAGAAGCAATTTTCGCCAGAAATTTAATTGGTGCAATGCCTGCGGATGCAGTGAGATTTAACTCATCAAAAATTTGTTGGCGAATCTCTTGAGCTATCAATGTTGCCGAACCGTAACAATGCTTACTGTCAGAGACATCAAGATAAGCTTCATCGAGTGAAAGAGGTTCAATAAGATGAGTATAACGAGAAAAAATTTGGCGGATCTTTGCTGATGTCTCTTTATAGAGAGCCATTCTACCAGGTAAAACTTTTAATTGGGGACATAACTTCAAGGCTGTTGCCGTTGACATAGCACTACGGACACCAAAACGACGGGCAGGATAATTCGCCGTACAGATCACTCCTCGGCTAGAAGCATTACCTCCAACTGCAATGGGGATCTCTTTTAGTGCTGGATTATCTCGCATTTCAATCGCAGCATAAAAACAATCCATATCAACATGAATAATTTTACGCATACAATAACCTCACCTTATTTACTGTTTAAATATACAGTAAATAAATATTAACTACAATTTTTATTCCTTCTCATCTCCCTCTATTGAGGTGTAATTCTCATAAAAATCTGAATTAGTCTGTTTATTTATAGAATTGTCACAAAGTGGTGATAAATTGTTTTTGCTCGTTGACTAATTACATTAATTTTAAATATTGTTTTGTAACTATATATAAAACAAGGAAATAATTTTTCATGATCAAATTATTCATCGCTATTTCTCTCTTTTGTTATTCTGTAATTCTTATGGCATCTCCTAAAATTATCGCACATCGTGGTGGCACAGCTGATGCCCCAGAAAATACTGAAATTGCTATAAAAACAGCACTCTCTAATCAAGCTGATGCAATTTGGATCACTATTCAATTATCGAAAGATAATATTCCTGTTCTTTACCGCCCTAACGACTTAAAAAGCTTAACAAATGGGCAAGGTAGTATTTCTGACTTTACTGCACAACAGCTTAAACAATGGGATGCGGGCTATAAATTTGGTGAAGCACAACAATTTCCTTATCGAAATAAAGGTGTCACTATTCCGACATTGGATGAGATCTTAACTCAATTCCCCACAACACAGTTTTATCTTGATTTAAAATCACCAGATGCTGATCCCGTTATTCAAGGTGAAGCGTTAGCTACAGTTCTCAGTAAACATAATGCACTTGATAGAACCCGTGTTTATTCTACTAATACCGCCTTTCTTGAAGCACTCCCGACTAATGTAGAGCGTTTTGAAAGTCGTGATATTACTCGTGATATTTTAGCCAATATCACAATGAGCCATGTTTGCCTGCTACCTGAAAATTTAGATATTACTCGTTGGTATGGACTTGAGCTTCACCGCAAAGTAGAGGTCGTTGAGAAGTACACACTAGGTGAAGCTCGCTCAAAATCTATTCTGAGTTGGGATAAGGATGCCATGTCTTGTTTTCGTGCTGGTGGCAATGCTCATATTGTTCTTTTCGGGATCAATACAGAGAAAGATTATACTCAAGCCACAGAATTAGGTGCTGATGCTGTTATGGTCGACTCTCCAGCAAAAATGAAAATATTTAGAAAAGGATAAATAATCCTATTTAGGTTTACACTTTTATCTTCACGTTATTCTCTTCTACACTTAATAATATCATCCGATAGAAATAAGTAAGGAGGAATAAAATGTTAAACAATAAAATCTCTGGTGACTGGAATTTATTCAAAGGAAAAGTAAAAGAAAAGTGGGGAAAAATCACGCATGATGAACTTGATGTTATCGAAGGCACTAGAGAGCAATTGATTGGTAAACTTCAAGAACATTATGGCTATACCTACGAAGAAGCCAAAAAAGAAGTTTTAGAATGGGAGGGGCAAAACCCTTATCCATGGAAGTAAACCTTTATTAATAGGTGTTGCTTTTTATTATCCTACTTCTATTTTATTAAAAACCTTTTAGCGTTTTCGTATTTACAGAATGAGTGAAATAAAAAAGAGTGATAGATATAAATCTCATCACTCTTTTTTTATCTAAATATATTTTTTATTATTAAAGAATTCGATTCTTTTTCAGTAACTCTTCTCGTGCAGACTCTTTTGCCATACGTTTTTTACGTGCATCACAAGGTTCAGGGCAATCACACTCTTTTTCTATACCCATAGCCCCTAAACCACCGCAACTGCCTTGAAGGCTTTTACGCTTTACAATATATCCTAACGCCATTCCAAAGAAGGCAATCAAGAATAAGATGAAGGCAAAAAGAAATATTTTTAACATAACCTTCTCTCCTTAAATTCTATTTTTTTAAGAATGGGGCGAATGCTTTACTATAACGCTCTTCAAACCCATTTTCAGTTTTCACTATCATAAAGACAGGAATATTTAGTTTATTTGCTACTTCTAACCCTTTTTCAGGTCCTAACACATTCAATCCTGTCGAAAGACCATCAGCACTCATACAAGTTGGTACAATCACAGTGATAGAAACAAGATTATGTTTAATAGGATGGCCTGTGGTTGGGTCAATAGTATGGGAATAACGGATACCGTTTTCTTCAAAATAGTTACGGTAATCACCAGAGGTTGCAATTGAATTATCACCCGGTTCAATAATTAACTGAACACTCTGTTTTGTACCATCATTAGCTGGTTTCTCAATCGCTATACGCCAAGGCTTGTCATTACCATTTACACCTTGTGTTCTTACTTCACCACCAATATCAACCATATAGTTAGTGATATTCTGTGATATTAAATACTCAGCAACAGCATCAACACCATATCCTTTAGCAATAGAAGAGAGATCGACATAAAGCTCAGGGATCTTCTTGATCAGTGTATTTCCTTCAACAGATAAGTAATCAATGCCAATCCACTGCTTACGCTTTGATAATTCATCTTCAGAAGGCTGGTGAGTAAATCGACCCTCTGGGCCAAATCCCCATAAATTGACTAACGGCCCAACAGTCACATCTAAAGCACCATCAGTCATTTTATTAATACGAATGGCTTCACTCACAACTTTAGCGGTAGCAGGCGAAACGGGAAATGGGGTATTAATTTCACGGCTTTGATTGAAACGACTCAATTCAGAATGAGGACGATATGTTGACATTTGATCGTTAACTTCTTCAAGAATACGATCAATTTCTGTTTGTAAGACGTTTTGTGGAGGGGAGTTACTGTCAGGAACATATTTAATCGAGTAATAAGTTCCCATGGTTTCGCCTTCTAATACCTGCTGCTTTTCACCACATGCAGATAATAGAACTAATGCGGACAGCATCACTATCCAATTTATCATCTTTCTTTTTAACATAACTCTCTCTTCTGATCATGAGCGCCCACATAAGTGGGCGCTTGTCATTTCATTCATTTATGCTTGATCGGAGGTTAGGATCAACCGCCAAAGTCATCCAGCATAATGTTTTCATCTTCAACGCCTAAATCTTTGAGCATTTTAATAACAGCTGCGTTCATCACTGGCGGTCCACACATATAGAATTCACAATCTTCTGGTGCTGGATGATTTTTGAGGTAATTCTCAAACAACACATTGTGAATAAATCCAGTATATCCCGTCCAGTTATCTTCAGGTAAGGCGTCTGAAAGTGCGACATGCCATGTGAAGTTTTCGTTTTCTTTTGCAAGCATATCGAAGTCTTCAGTGTAGAACATTTCACGCACAGAACGAGCACCATACCAGAAGCTGATTTTACGTTTAGAATGTAAGCGTTTTAACTGATCAAAAATGTGTGAGCGCATTGGTGCCATACCTGCACCACCACCAATAAAGATCATCTCTGCATCAGTTTCTTTAGCGAAGAATTCACCAAATGGCCCTGAAATTGTCACCTTATCACCCGGTTTTAACGACCAAATATACGATGACATAATTCCTGGTGGCACATCAGGATTACGTGGCGGAGGTGTTGCAATACGCACGTTTAACATGATAATGCCATGCTCTTCTGGGTAGTTTGCCATTGAATAAGCACGTACTGTGGTTTCTTTTACTTCAGAAACATAACGGAACAAATTAAATTTATCCCAATCTTCACGATACTCTTCTGGTACATCAAAATCTTCATAACGTACCGTATGAGGAGGACATTCGATTTGAATAAATCCACCAGCACGGAAAGGTACAACCTCACCTTCAGGGATTTTTAACACTAATTCTTTAATGAAAGTGGCTTTATTATCATTTGAGATAACTTCACATTCCCACTTTTTAACACCGAAGATTTCTTCTGGTAATTCTAATTTCAGGTTATTTTTTACGTTTACCTGACACGCTAAACGACAACCTTCTTTAGCTTCACGTTTGTTAATATGTGAAAGTTCTGTCGGTAAAATATCACCACCACCTTCCAGCACTTTAACGCGACACTGACCACAAGAGCCACCACCACCGCAAGCTGATGAAATAAAAATACCTTCATTTGATAATACGTTAAGTAATTTATCACCTGCTGGTGCATTAAAACTTTTGTCTGGGTCTCCATTGACCTCAACAGAAATATCCCCTGTATTGACCAGTTTTGATTTTGCGAACAAAATCAACGCTGTTAATACCAATACAATCAGGGTAAACATCACGACACCTAGAATAATTATATCCATGAGTTCTTCTCACCCTTTATAGCTGAACACCAGAGAAGGACATGAAACCTAATGCCATCAACCCTGTGGTGACAAAAGTAACGCCTAACCCTTTCATACCTGCCGGTACATCCGCGTACTTCATTTTCTCACGGATAGAAGCCAGTAATACGATGGCTAACATCCAACCAATTCCGGAACCGAAACCATAAACAATAGACTCGCTAAAGTTATAGTCACGTTGTGCCATAAATGACACACCACCGAAGATGGCGCAGTTAACGGTAATAAGTGGCAAGAAGATCCCTAGTGCGTTATACAGCGCTGGGAAATAACGATCTAAAATCATTTCTAGGATTTGTACCAGTGCTGCAATCACACCAATGAAAGTGATAAAGTTTAAGAAACTTAAATCAACACCTTCCATTAATGCATTATCACGTAACACATAGTTGTAAACCAAGTTATTCAACGGTACAGAAAGACCTAGAACAACGGTAACAGCGATACCTAATCCAAAAGCTGTTTTTACATTTTTAGAAACAGCGAGAAATGTACACATCCCTAAGAAGAATGCGAGCGCCATATTCTCAATAAAAACAGCACGAACAAATAGGCTTATATAATGTTCCATGGCGATTAGTCCTCTTCAACCTGTGCAGGTTTTAATGTACGTAATCCCCAAATTAGCAAGCCAATGATAAAGAATGCACTTGGAGCTAACAGGAATAAACCATTAGGCTGATACCAGCCACCATTCTGAATAGATTCCATCACGGTAATGCCGAATAATTTACCTGAACCAAAGAGCTCACGTAAAAAACCAACAAGGATCAAGATAACGCCATAGCCTAAGCCGTTACCAATACCATCCATAAAACTTTCAATAGGAGGCGATTTCATTGCGTAAGCTTCAGCACGCCCCATTACAATACAGTTAGTAATGATAAGGCCAACGAAAACAGAGAGTTGCTTAGAAATCTCATAGGCATAAGCTTGTAAAACTTGGTCAACAACGATAACTAATGAAGCAATAATCGCCATTTGAACAATAATACGAACACTACTTGGTATGTAATTACGGATTAGTGAGATAAAAAAGTTTGAAAATGCAGTAACTAAAGTCACCGCAATTGTCATCACTAATGCAGTTTCAAGTTTTGTTGTTACCGCCAATGCAGAACACACACCTAACACCTGTAAGGCAATCGGGTTGTTATCTAACAATGGCCCAAGTAAAACTCGTTTAATTTCTTTTGTATCAGCCATTGATCTCTCCTTCACGAACTTTTTTCAGGAATGGGCCGAAACCTTTTTCACCTAACCAGAAATCGAACATATGCTGGATACCATTTGAGGTCAATGTTGCTCCAGAAAGCCCATCAATACCATAAGGACTGTCAGATGCGCCACCACGCACAATCTTAATCGCGGGAATACCTTCTTCAGTCAGTAAACGCTTACCTTTCCATTGTGCTTTCCACTGTGGGTTATCGACTTCACCGCCTAACCCTGGTGTTTCACCATGTGAATAATAAGTAATCCCTTTCGCTGTTACTCCATCAATATCTACAGCTACGAAAGCGTACATGACAGACCATAAACCTGAACCATATACAGGTAGCACAACTTCCGTTGTTTTACCTTGAGCATCGAGAACGAAGTAAACTTCAGCGGTATTGGCACGACGACGAATTTTAGCAATATCTTCAGCTGGCGATAACGCAATAGATGTTTCATCGCTACGTAATTCAGCATTTAAATCAAAATTGCCTTTACTATCAGTCAGCTCACCTGTCTGAAAATTAACAATTTTTGCTTTAATTCGAGTGTCATACACTTTCAGTACATCTGTCGCACTCATTTTCGGTACAAGCAGACCCGCAACATCAAGAATATTACGTTGTTTATCAAGAAGTTTCTGTTCTTCTTGTTTAGACTTAAGCCCAACAGCAGCTCCTGCTACTACCACAGAACACACAAGACATAGAATAAATACAACGAGGAACGTTCTTGCGACGCTATCTTTGTTTTTCTCTTTAGCCACGAGCTTTTCTCCGCTTAATATTCGCCTGAACAACCACGTAATCGAACAGTGGTGCAAATAAGTTTGCGAATAAGATTGCCAGCATCATACCTTCTGGGTAAGCCGGATTGACGACACGAATAAGCACAGCCATTACGCCAATCAAAATACCGTATGCCCATTTACCTTTATCGGTAAACGATGCAGATACTGGATCTGTTGCCATAAACATCATACCGAAAGCAAAACCACCTAATACTAAGTGCCAGTGCCAAGGCATTGAGAAGAGAGGATTGGTATCTGAACCGATAAAATTAAATAGGTATGACATTACAATCATGCCCACCATTACCCCAGCAACAATACGCCATGAAGCAATTCGGGCAAAAAGAATGACAGCACCGCCGATTAAAATCATCAATGTTGAAACTTCACCGATCGATCCTGGAATATTTCCAAGGAAAGCATCCATCCAAGAGATAGGTTGTTGAGTGACGGTATTTAATAATGCACTTTCACCCGATACAGACCATTGTGATAATGGTGTCGCACCTGAGAAGCCATCTGCCGCAGTCCAAACTAGATCACCTGAAATTTGAGCAGGATATGCAAAAAACAGGAATGCACGACCTGCTAATGCTGGGTTTAAGAAGTTACGTCCTGTACCACCAAAGATTTCTTTCGCAATAACCACACCAAACGTAATACCTAATGCAGCCTGCCAAAGTGGTAATGTTGGCGGTACGATCAAGGCAAATAAGATTGATGTAACAAAGAAACCTTCGTTAATTTCATGACCACGAATAAAGGCAAAAAGAACTTCCCAAAATCCACCAACCACAAAAACAACAAGATAAATAGGTAAAAAGTAAGTTGCACCAAGTAGCATCTTACTTGCCCATCCAGCATCTGTTGTTAATGATGCGCCGAGGAATTCAGCAAGACGATAGTGCCAATCTGAAGCAATTATTTGCTGTAATTCAGCACCGCTATATAACTGATTAAGTGCAGGGATCGCTTGATGACCGACATTATACATTCCCCAAAACATTGCAGGGAAAACGGACAACCAAACTAAGATCATCATGCGTTTTAGGTCAATAGTGTCACGAACATGACCACCATTACGCGTGACAGTACCTGGCGTATAAAATACCGTGGTAACTGCTTCATAAAGCACATACCATTTTGCTAATTTGCCACCGGGCTCAAAATGGTGCTCTACTTTTTCAAATAAATTTTTCAAACCCATGAGTTACCCTTCCTGCTCAATTTTGGTCAATACTTGGCGCAGTGCTGGGCCATACTCATATTTGCTTGGGCAAACATAAGTACATAATCCCAAATCTTCTTCATCCAATTCCAAACAACCTAAAGCTTGAGAACTGTCAGTATCACCTACAATTAAATCACGTAATAAATGCGTTGCCATAATGTCTAAAGGCATCACTCGCTCATAGTTACCAATTGGTACCATCGAACGTTCACCACCATTCATTGTGGTTGTAAATGCAAAGCGTTTATTTTTTAAGAAGTGACCGATAGTTGTACGCGTGATAGAAAATTTATCGCTACCTGGCATACCCCAACCAAATAACTCTTTATCACGACCTTCACGCAATACAGAAACTTGGTTATGGAAACGACCTAAATAGTGATGAGCCTTATCAGATTTCCATCCCCATAATACAGAGCCAGAAATAATGCGATTCTCACCATCAACTAATTGATCTTTCGTTAACTCATAGAGATCAGCCCCTAAATAAGTACGCACTAAACGAGGTGCTTTTACTTGAGGGCCGGCTAATGCAACAACACGTTCTGTATATAAAGAACCTGTTGTAAACAGATAACCAATAGCAATGACATCTTGATAATTTAAATGCCAAACCATTTTCTTAGTACTCACAGGTTCTAAGAAATGGATATGCGTACCGACTAATCCTGCAGGATGTGGGCCTGCAAATTGGTTATAGCTAATTTGTCCGTCATTTAATTTTGTCGGCGATTTTTCACCATGACAAACATAGACTTTACCTTCGGTTAAACGAGTTAAAACAACAAGGCCATCATTAAATGCCTTCTCATTTTGCTCTATAATAACCATAGGATCGGCTGCTAGTGGATTAGTATCCATCGCAGAGACAAAAATGGCGACAGGTGTTGTGCCTAAATGCGGAGTACGACTATAAGGACGTGTCCTTAACGCAGTCCACATTCCCGAATTAACAAGGTTAGTTTCGACTTGTTCGCGGGTCAGGTCTGAAAGCGTTGAGCTATCATAACGGTTAAAGGTGATTTCTTCATCGCCATCAATTTCGATAACGATAGATTGGAACACACGGCGTTCGCCGCGGTTAATTTCAACGACTTTACCACAAGCTGGGCTGGTGAAAACAACACCGGCATTCTTTTTATCTTCAAAAAGAATTTGCCCTTTTTTTACATGCTCACCTTCCGAAACCATCATAGAAGGACGCATACCGACATATTCTTCACCTAGCAATGCTACGCGTCGAATCGCGGGTCCGTCTTCTATCACTTGGGCAGGCGCTCCTGCAATTGGGAGGTCGAGTCCTTTTTTAATTTTAATCATAAGATTTGCACAAGTTTATCAGTTAAACCCTAAGCTACAAATTCACCCCGAAAATGTAGCGACTCTGTAATAAAAACATCTTAAGGTGTTTTTGAACCCTAAGTTATTTATCTCCGATAATTGTTACTATTTTCTCTTATTCCGCCGAACTGAATTTTATCATCTCAGCCTGAACCTGTCTGACTATTCGAGTGATTTAGCTCAAGCAAATGGGAATATTATTTTGACTGAAACGTTAACAACTCGTATAAACCGAATTAAAATATCATCTTTTTCGACTAGCGATTAAATTTCATACAGAATATTTTGTAAAAGAAAAGAAACTATATCAGATTTTAATTTACAAATTTATTGCTTCATAGCAATCTACGATCTACTTTATCAACAAATTTTAAGCTATTTTTCTGATAAAACCATGACCAGTCACGCAAAACAACTAATCAGTTTTTTAACATTAATGTTAATTTCCTTATTAGTTAACGCCGATAACAGTTTAAGTTTTCTAATGAAACCTGTTAAAAAAAGTACAGGTCAGCCCATCTATATTCAGATTTTCAAAGAAGAAAGTTTACTTGAACTGTATACGGAAAAATTAGATGGACAATTAGAAAAAGTACGTACCTACCCTATTTGTAGCTATTCTGGAGGTCTTGGACCTAAAAAGTTTCAAGGTGATTTAAAAAGCCCTGAGGGCTTTTATCAGGTTAATTTCTCACAATTAAATCCGAACAGTCGATTTTACCGAGCTATTAACCTAGGATTTCCTAATCAATATGATAAATCAAAAGGATACACTGGCGATTTTTTAATGATCCACGGTGCATGTAAATCAGTAGGTTGCTATGCAATGACAGATCCTGTGATGGATGAAATTTATCAGTATGCTGAATTGGCGCTACAAAGAGGTCAATCTACGATTAACATTCATATTTTTCCATTTAAAATGACTGCTGAAAATATGAAAAAACACCAGTATTCAAAAGATATGGATTTTTGGCAACAACTTATGCCTGCCTACCAATATGTTGAAGCATACAAAAAAATCCCATCTATTACTGTTCAAGATGGGCGTTATTTCGTTAATAGCACTTTGGCTTCACCTAATAGTGTAACCCCTGTAATTAACTTATCGCAAAATAGTGAAAACAGATGGTTACAGAATACGAACACCACGATCAAATAAGACAAACTCACCTGCAGGAATACGCTGCCAAGACTCATTTCCAGTTAATGGTAATGTTGAAATAACAGAAACAACATCATCGGATTGTGTGTGTTGCTGGAAATCGATTTCTACATCTTGATCAAGTAATTTGGCTTTGCCGAAAGGCGCTTTACGTGTGATCCAGTGTAAATTCGTTGAACAATATGCCATTACAAATCGGCCATCTGACAACAGCATATTAAAAACCCCTTTTTGCTTTAATTGAGAGGCTAAAACAGCAATAAAACGAAATACAGCTGGCCAATTCACAGGGGTTCGTTTATAACGATTCTCGAGCTGATTTAAGATCCAGCAAAAAGCTTTTTCACTGTCTGTTTGACCGATGGCTCTAAAGCGCCCTGTTTCAAGAGATTGATAACCTTTTAGTTGACCATTATGCGCATAAGTCCAATTTTTTCCCCATAATTCACGGGTAAAAGGATGGGTATTTTCTAAAGAGACATTCCCTCGATTCGCTTGACGAATATGAGCGACCACTGCCTCTGATTTAATTGGATATTCTTGCACGAAGCGAGCGACTGGCGAAATTGCGCTAGCTTGAGGATCTTTAAATGTACGGCATCCTAATCCTTCGTAGAAAGTAATTCCCCAACCATCTTTATGAGGCCCTGTTTTGCCCCCTCTTGGAATTAACCCACTTAGACTGAAATTAATATCTGTCGGTACATTTGCACTCATGCCTAACAATTCACACATCGCTCACTCCTTCTTGCCGATGTTTATTGCTAATTTATAGCAATATCAACAAATTATTTTTCCATTTCTTTTTCAATTAATTGGATCAGAATATGGATAACTTTGATATGGATTTCTTGAATGCGATCAGCATAACCAAAATGAGGAACGCGAATTTCAATATCCGCTGTACCGTCCATTTTGCCACCGTCTTTACCTGTCAGAGTAATGACTTTCATGCCTTTTTCTCGTGCAGCACTAATTGCTTTGATGATATTGCCTGAATTACCTGAGGTTGAAATACCTAGCAGAACGTCACCTTCTTTACCCACAGCTTCAACATAACGAGAGAAGATATATTCATAGCCAAAATCATTACTTACACATGAAATATGGCTTACATCTGAGATAGCAATAGCAGGATAGCCAGGGCGATTTTCGCGGTAACGTCCAGTTAATTCTTCTGCAAAGTGCATGGCGTCACAATGAGAACCACCATTACCACAAGATAATACTTTGCCACCAGCTTTAAAAGAATCTGCTAATAATACAGCCGCTTTTTGAATAGCTTCAATGTTTGCATCATCTTGAAGAAAGCGAGAAAGGGTATCTGCTGCTTCTGTTAACTCACCACGGATAAGATCTTGGTACATAGGATTTTTACTCCAGAAAGGGTAATCGAAATTTTCTGTTTCTCAGTGTAACGGATTAAATGTCATGAAAGAAGATACCTATGATCGACAAATGCTAACTTCTCTCATTTACGAATAAATTGTGAGCTATATTGTAATTAGAATGTAAATATATTGATAAAAGTTGGTGACTGAATTAGATCTAAATAACAAACAACAGGTCTGACCTCTGATCTCTTGGTAAATGCAGGAGTTTATTATGACACTACTCAGTATCGTACTTTTTATTGTTCTTATTGGCGTACTTAGTTATCGCAAATTCAGTATCGCAGTAAGTAGTTTCGCGCTTATTGCTTATACATTAGTTATGGGTCTCACCAATATTTGGAGTTACTGGTTACTCCTTCCCGTTGCATTGGTTTTATTACCCTTTACTATCCCTTCTACTCGTAGAGCCTATATCTCAGTACCCGCACTTAAAGCATTTCAAAAAGTCATGCCTTCTATGTCTAAAACAGAACAAGAAGCCATTGATGCAGGAACAACATGGTGGGAAGGTGAACTTTTCCGTGGCGCTCCAGATTGGAAACAACTTCATAATTACCCTAAACCACAGCTAACGGCTGAAGAACAAGCTTTTCTTGATGGTCCAGTAGAAGAAGTTTGTCGCATGACAAATGACTTTGAGATCACTCATGAACTCGCTGACTTACCTCCTGAAATTTGGCAATACCTCAAAGATAATCGCTTCTTTGCGATGATCATTAAAAAGGAGTACGGCGGATTAGAGTTTTCTGCCTATGCACAATCTCGTGTATTGCAAAAATTAGCTGGGGTATCTGGTATTTTAGCCATCACAGTTGGTGTACCTAACTCTTTAGGCCCTGGTGAACTATTACAACACTACGGCACAGATGAACAGAAAAAACGCTATTTACCTGGTTTAGCCAAAGGGGATGAAATCCCTTGCTTTGCCTTAACAAGCCCTGAAGCGGGTTCCGATGCTGGTGCTATCCCTGACAGTGGCGTTGTCTGTATGGGTGAATGGCAAGGTGAGCAAATATTAGGTATTCGCTTAAATTGGAATAAACGCTATATCACGCTTGCGCCTATCGCGACCGTATTAGGACTAGCGTTTAAATTGCGTGATCCTGACCATCTATTAAGCAATGACGAAAACCCAGGTATTACCTGCGCGTTAATTCCAACTGATGTCAAAGGTGTTGAAATCGGTCATCGTCATTTCCCATTAAACGTGCCATTTATGAATGGACCGACTCGCGGTAAAGATGTTTTTGTTCCTATCGATTACATTATTGGTGGACCAAAAATGGCAGGGCAAGGGTGGAGAATGCTAGTGGAATGTCTCTCTGTTGGACGTGGCATAACATTACCATCAAACTCTACTGGTGGATTAAAAAGTGCAGCAATGGCAACAGGGGCTTATTCTCGTGTCCGTCGTCAATTTAAAATTCCTATTGGTAAAATGGAAGGTATTGAAGAGCCATTAGCTCGCCTTGCTGGAAATGCTTATCTGTTAGATGCTGCATCCACTTTAATTACCACAGGTATCATGTTAGGTGAAAAACCTGCCGTATTATCCGCCATAGTCAAATATCATTGTACTCATAGAGCGCAACGAGGCATTATCGACGCAATGGATATTGTTGGTGGTAAAGGGATCTGCCTTGGCCCTTCAAACTTTGTTGCTCGCTCTTACCAAGGTTCCCCTATTGCAATCACTGTTGAAGGTGCCAATATTTTAACTCGTAGTATGATAATTTATGGTCAAGGTGCTATCCGTTGCCATCCTTATGTATTAGATGAAATTGCAGCCGCACGAGATAATAACCTACATGATTTTGACCGTGCTTTATTTGGTCATATCGGTCATGTGGTAAGTAATACCCTGCGTAGTTTGTGGTTAGGTATCACTCATGGTCGATTAAGTAATTCACCCACTAATGATGAAACCCGTCGTTATTATCAACAAATTAACCGTTTGAGTGCCAATATGGCGCTATTATCTGATGTTTCAATGGGAGTTTTAGGTGGAAGTTTAAAACGTCGTGAGCGTATTTCTGCTCGTTTGGGTGATATTTTAAGCCATATCTTCCTCGCTTCTGCGGTCTTAAAACGCTATGAAGATGAAGGTCGTCATACTGCCGATTTGCCATTAGTGCATTGGAGTGTGAAAGAGTGTCTATACCAAGCTGAAAATGCAATTGATGAACTGTTACGTAATTTCCCGAGCCGAATGATTGCAGGTACTATGCGCGCTATTATTTTCCCTCTAGGTAAAGCGCAAAAACTGCCATCCGATAAACTAGACAGTAAAGTGGCTCAAATTATTCAACAACCATCTGAAACTCGCGATCGTATTGGTAGAGGCCAATTCTTAACACCAAGTGAACATAATCCACATGGTTTAATGGAAGAAGCATTGCTTGATATTTTGGCAGCAGAACCTATTTTCGACCGCATTTGTCGCCTCTACGAGAAAAAATTCAGTTTTACTCAATTAGATAAATTAGCAGACAAAGCACTGGCTGATAAAAGAGTAACTCAAGAAGAAGCTGATATCTTACGCAAAGCAGAGCAGAGTCGCTTACGGAGTATCAATGTTGATGAATTTGACTTTGATGCATTGGCGGTGCCTGCAAAAAAGCCGAAAACTGACCTAATCAAAACAGACAAAGCTGCTTAACAACAGATATAAAGGGAAATATCTCCTCTGATAAAACACAAACACCTCATCACTTTTAGTCATGAGGTGTTTTTATCCAAACCAAATTATTGAGAAGCAAAAAATGAATTAAAGATCTAACTCTAATGCTAATAACTCTTCTATTGTTTGGTGACGACGAATTAATTGAGGAACACCCTCTGTTATCAATACTTCAGGAATAAGTGGTCGACTATTATAATTTGATGACATTGAAGCACCATAAGCCCCTGTATCATGAATCACTAAATAATCATCTACCTGTGCTTGAGGCAATAAACGAGGAACAACCATACCTCCCTCTTGCTGAGTAAAAACATCTCCAGACTCACACAAAGGACCTGCCACAATCGTTTCTTGTAATTCTGTCATTGGTTTAATTTGACCATGGCTATCTAAAACTGAAATTTGATGATAACTGCCATACATTGCTGGGCGCATTAAATCACTAAATCCAGCATCCACCAGCACATAATGACGACTTCCCATTGATTTAACGGCTCTCACTTGTGAAATCAATACACCTGATTCAGCCACTAAGAAACGCCCCGGCTCAATTTCTAACTCAATTGAATGCCCTAAATGTTGTGCAATACGTTGGCGAGCCTTATCCCATAAAGAAAAATAGTGATCCAAATCGACCGTCGCATCCCCTTCTTGATAAGGCGTTGATAATCCGCCTCCTGCCGAAATAGCTTGAATATCAACTTGAGAGGTAAGCACTTGCTCTACCATCGCATCACAGACACTAGAAAGATGGTGATAATCAACACCAGAGCCAATATGCATATGAAAACCAACTAGAGTTAGATTGTATTGTTGGATCACAGCTAACGCTTCAGGCACATCTTCATACCAAATACCATGCTTACTATTTTCACCACCAGTATTGGTTTTTTGGCTATGACCATGCCCAAAGCCGGGATTAATTCTAATCCAAACCGCATGCCCTTGATTGCGTTTACCTAATTGACGAAGCATATCAATAGAGCCTGCATTAACAGGAATATCTAATTCAACAACACGTTCAATGGTTCTTTCATCAAGTAAATCAGCCGTAAAAACAATCTCACTTTTTTCTCTACCACCTTGATAACCCGCAACTAAAGCACGTTCAATCTCCCCTAATGAAACAGAATCAACTTTCACACCCTGTGCTTTCATTAAACGTAAGATATGAATATTGGAACATGCTTTTTGAGCAAAACGAACCACATCAAAAGAGTTAAGCTGAGCAATACGCTGAGAAATTGTATCGCCTTGATAAATCCATAATGGCGTTCCATAAGTTTGTGCTAATTGGTATTGAGCCATAGTTATTGATGTTGTCATGTTATCTACTCATAAAAGTCACAGGTGAATAAAATCATTATTTATTAACTTAAAAGGGAATAAAAATATCAAATAAGCTACACTCTATTCATTTGTGATATAGGAATAGGCCATGAAAACTCCTTTTAATTGGCGGCATATTGAAATTTTTCATGCTGTGATGACTACTCAAAATCTTACTGAAGCCGCAGAGTTACTGAAAACATCACAACCCACTGTCAGTAGAGAATTATCTCGTCTCGAGCATCTATTAGCATTTAAATTATTTGATAGAATAAAAGGCCGTTTACAACCCACGACTGAAGGATTACGCTTTTTTGAGGAAGTACAACGTTCTTATTATGGCTTAGATAGAATAATTAACGCAGCTGAAAACATTCGCTATTTTAACCAAGCAGAATTGAATATCACCTGCTTGCCCGCATTTGCTCAATCATTATTACCTTCAATATGTCGACAATTTCTAGATACATATCCTGATGTCAACTTGACCATCGTTCCTCAAGAATCCCCTTTATTAGAAGAGTGGTTATCCGCTCAACATTATGATTTAGGATTGACTGAACACACACAAACACCAGCAGGAACTCAACAAGAAACCATACTTACACTCAATGAAGTCGCTGTGTTACCTAAATCTCACCCATTATGTAAAAAGCGATTGTTATACCCTGCGGATTTTCAAAGTCAGCGCTTTATTAGCTTGTCTGCCAATGATAGCTACCGACAATTAATTGACACCGTATTTATTAAAGATGGAATTGGGCGACAACTCGTGATGGAAACGCAAAGTGCAGCCTCTATTTGTGCCATGGTAAGCGAGAATATCGGCATTTCAATAGTTAACCCTATCACCGCACTTGATTACATAGATAAATCTATTTGTCTTCGCCCTTTAAGTTTTTCTATTCCCTTTACCATCAGCTTAATTACTCCATCACATCGCCCTTCATCACAACTTGTTTCCTATTTTATTGATGTAATGAAAGAGGCATTATCAGATTACCCCAAACAACTAACTCAAGCTTTTGCCCGATAAAGCGAACCAATAAGGTGATGATGAAAACCATTCAACTAAGAAATCCAACAATGCTCTAACAGCGGTAGGCATATTTTGCCGGCTCGCTAAAACCGCATAAATTCCCATGGGTTGAGCTTGATAGTCAGACAAGACTTGTTCTAAGTCTCCATTATCAAGATAAGGTTTGGCAGAATAATAAGGTTGTAGCGATATGCCCGCTCCTTTTAACGTGGCTTGCAATAAAACAACCGATTCATTTGCACTTAAATTACCGCCAACAGGCACAGAATAACGTTCATCCCCCAAATTAAACTCCCACAAACTACGACCAAAAAATCGGTAAGTTAAACATTGATGCTGAGCCAGTTCATCTGGCGTTTGAGGTATACCTTTTTTTGCTAAGTAATCTTTATGAGCACACACCACCGAAAGACATGTCGCTAGTGAGCGTGCGATTAAATTAGGTTCAAGATGATTGGTAATACGTAAGGCAATATCAATACGCTCTTCCACCAAATTCACGGTTTGATTAGTAATTTGTAAATCAACCGCAATTAAAGGATAACGTTGCATAAACTCACATATCGCCACTGACAAAATACTATTTGCTAACGATTGTGAACTGGTAATACGAACAAGCCCACTGATTTGATGACGTTCTTTCGGAATATTGGCAGGAATACGTTCAGCCATTTCTAATAGCTGTAAACTCTGCTCATAAACCATTTCACCAACTGATGTTAAGCTTTGTTTACGTGTCGTTCTATGCAATAAGCGCACGCCAGCCCACTCTTCCATTTCATTTAAATAACGCGTCACCATGGCTCTAGACATACCTAGATAATCAGCCGCTTTTATCATGCTTCCTTGTTTCACAATGGTTACAAACACTTCTGATGCTTTTATTTTATCCATTCTATTTACTCGATTTACGCAACAATTAATTGCCTAAAATAGGGTTTTTCTCTTGTTTTATGCAACATATTATAGTCAGCAACAACATTATGGAGAAAACAAAAGATGAAAAAATTACTGCCTTTAACACTTGCAACTACTGCGTTCTTCGCAACATCAACACTAGCAACTGATTTAACATTAGATATTTATAACCCAGGAGAAGCGAGTGTTTTTCCTGTTTCATCTGAAATAATTTATGGTGATAAAGATGCTGTTTTAATTGATGCACAGTTTCAAAAAAATGATGCACAAGCGTTAGTTGATAAGATAAAAGCCTCTGGAAAAAACCTGACTTATATCTATATCAGCCATTCTGATCCCGATTTTTATTTTGGGTTAGATGTCATTACTGATGCATTTCCAAATGCCAAAGTGATTGCTACAGAACCCACAATTAAAGCCATTAATGAAACTCAAGCAGGAAAACTTGCCTACTGGGGGCCTGTACTTAAAGAAAATGCTCCTCAGAAAATCATCCTTCCCGAAGTACTAAAAGGTGATAGTTTTCCGCTAGAAGGTGAAACCATTTCAGTCAAAGGGTTAGACGGACAATATCCAGATAGAACATACCTTTATGTTCCAAAACTTAATGCAGTAATGGGCGGTGTTTTAGTTTCTGAAAATATTCATGTTTGGCTGGCAGACACTCAAACTGTGGAAGAACGCCAACATTGGATTAGTGCGTTACAACAAATAAAATCACTATCCCCAAAAACGGTTATTCCTGGTCACTATTTACCAAAAGCAACGTACAATCTACAAGCTGTTGACTTTACAATGAATTACCTAATTGAAGCTGAGAAAAATCTTGAAAAGACGAAAAATTCAGATGAATTTATTGCAGCTATGGAAAAAAATCATCAGAATTTAGCTGATAAATCAAGCCTAGAACTTAGTGCAAAAGTACTAAAAGGAGAGATGCAGTGGCCTCAGTAGCAAGCAATACAGGTAATACCCAAGGTACTAAAATATTGCACTATGTTTATGATCCTCTGTGTGGTTGGTGCTACGGCATTGCGCCTCTGATTGAAGTCGTAAGCAATGCATTTCCTAATTCCATTAAGTTACATGGTGGTGGATTATTTACATCTGCAAGAGCCGTAACGGGTGGTCAATCGTGGAAAGAGCACGTCACACCTATTGATGAACGTATTAGCCAGTTATCAGGTCAAGTTTTTAGTCACGCATACCGAGACACTCTTGGCAACACTGAAATGGTATTAAACTCACTGCTACCTATTTCAGCCATTCTTATTGCTGAAAGAATGGGAAAGCGAGATGTTTATTTATTAAAAGCACTACAAGAAGCCTATTACCTTGATGGCTTAAATATCAGTGATAAAGACACACTGTTATTTATTGTGAAAAAACTTGGCTTTGATGTTGAACAATTTGCATCCTTACTATCTGAAATTAGTGAAACACAAATTCAACAACATTTAAGCCAGACACAGCAATTAATGGCTCAAGTTAATGGTCGCGGTTTTCCTACGTTATTTATTGAAGATGCTCAAGGTTATCACCTAATACCAGTTGAAAAATATTTAGGCGATACAAAACGTTGGCAACAATTTATAACAGAAAATCTATGATCTCCTTTTCAGTGTGCTGATTAATTTCCGCACACTGCCTTCTTTATTTCTATTCTTACTCTTTGGTGGCCTTGTTATAATTTTCTAACCAAGAAGATTGAAACCAATTAATTAAAGGAGTGATAAGACGAAAAGTAGAAACTTAATACCATTAATGTTGAAAATGAAAGGCAAGAACCAAATGCCACTTTTTTTATACGATCTTTTGTTGTGATAAATACCGCACAATAAATACTTAATCCTAAAAAAGAACCTAATAAAAGAATATAGGGCAACTTTTCTAATCCACACCATGCACCAATAGCCCCAAATAATTTCACATCACCAAAACCTAAAACACATTTTTGGCAGATAAAATATCCCCACAGATAGATGCCATAAAAAAGCCCTACACCACCTAAAAAACCATAAAAAGCATGATCGAAAGGCACTAATCCATATGCAGTATAATTACACAACAACCCTAAAAATATTAACCAATAAGTCAATGTATTAGGCAGAAGAAAATAGTCCGCATCAAAGAAAGAGAGTATTAACAAATAAAAGCTTAATATAGAAAATAATATCAATAATGAAAGCGAATTAATTGAAACAAACCAATATAAACAAACAATAATATAGCTTATAGCAAGTTGTTTACGGCGGGTTTTAGGTAACAGAAATAATAGTGAAAAAGGCAGACAAAACTTAATAAAAACAAAAAAATCATGCAAAAAAGAAAGTAAAGGTATTTTTATAAAACAACAACGGCTTAATGGCATAAATATCTACTCCTTAGATACCTCGTTATCCTTGTTAAATGACTGTATAAGAGGATTTATTTGATACCGAGAATTTTCTTTATAATAACGATGAAAACATGAAATTTTGCGACAAAACACGCAATAAGATCCACGCTATAATAACAACAAAAGCAAAGTGATAACTTGCATGCCATAATGTCATGCGTATGATGCATATCACATATTTTATTTATCACGGTTAACCATCTTTTACGTAAGGGTTTCACGTTATGCGTATTCCTCGCATTTATCATCCAGAACCACTCACAGCAGGTACTCAAACAGTATTAGGTGAAGAAGCATCTAATCATGTTGGGCGTGTATTAAGAATGTCTACTGGGCAAAAACTGGCTCTATTCGATGGTTCAAATCAGGTATTTGATGCTGAAATCATAGAAAGCACAAAAAAGTCAGTCACTGTGCAAGTTAATGCAGGCATTGTTGATGATAAAGAATCCCCTCTCGACCTCCATTTAGGGCAAGTGCTTTCACGAGGCGAGAAAATGGAGTTTACTATTCAAAAATCAGTTGAGTTAGGGGTTAATACGATCACACCACTGATCTCAGAACGCTGTGGTGTTAAACTTGACCCTAGCCGTTTAGAGAAAAAACATCAGCAATGGCAAAAAATTATTATCTCGGCATGCGAGCAATGTGGTAGAAATAGCATCCCACAATTAATGCCAGTGATGTCATTAGAAGAATGGTGTGCTCAAGATGATGGTAGTTTAAAACTCAATTTACATCCTCGGGCTAACCAAAGTATTAATACCTTACCCTTACCTGTTAAAAAAGTGCGCTTGTTGATTGGCCCTGAGGGGGGACTTTCCCCTGAAGAAATCGCTATGACAGCAGAGCACAATTTTACTGATATTTTATTAGGTCCTCGTGTATTAAGAACTGAAACAACAGCACTCACCGTAATCACCGCTTTACAGGTTCGGTTCGGCGATCTGGGATAAAGGAGAAGTAATGATTAAATTAGGTATTGTGATGGACCCAATTTCATCCATCAAAATCAAAAAAGACACCAGCTTTGCCATGCTGTTAGAAGCACAACGTCGTGGCTGGGAAATTCATTATATGGAGATGAACGATCTTTACCTACACCAAGGTGAAGCACGCGCTCACACTCGTTTACTCAGCGTAGAAGAAAACCCAGAAAAATGGTTTGAGTTTGGTCAAGAGCAAGATATTGCTTTGGGTGAACTAGATACCATTTTAATGCGTAAAGATCCGCCTTTTGATACCGAATTTATCTACGCAACCTATATTTTAGAACGCGCTGAAGATATGGGAACACTGATAGTTAATAAGCCTCAAAGTTTACGTGACTGTAATGAAAAACTCTTTACTGCATGGTTCCCAACATTAACACCCGACACATTAGTCACTCGTGAAGCTAAACATTTACGTGCTTTCCATGAAAAACACGGT
Source organism: Proteus penneri (assembly GCF_022369495.1). NCBI lineage: Bacteria > Pseudomonadati > Pseudomonadota > Gammaproteobacteria > Enterobacterales > Morganellaceae > Proteus > Proteus penneri. The sequence goes on along the minus strand of NZ_CP059690.1, from coordinate 514,581 downwards.
GATGTTATTTTCAAACCACTAGATGGTATGGGTGGAGCATCAATCTTCCGCTTGAAAAAAGATGATCCAAATGTAGGTGTTATTATTGAAACATTGACCGAACATGGTCATCGTTTTTGTATGGCACAAAATTTCCTACCTGAAATTGTTAACGGCGACAAACGTATTCTTGTTGTTGATGGCGAACCTGTGCCTTATTGCTTAGCTCGAATTCCTGCAAAAGGTGAAACACGAGGCAACTTAGCGGCTGGTGGCCGAGGTGAAGCACGTCCATTAACAGAAAGTGATTGGGCAATAGCCCGTCAAGTTGCACCTATTCTTAAGCAAAAGGGCCTTATTTTTGTTGGCTTAGATGTTATTGGCGATCGCTTGACTGAAATTAACGTCACAAGCCCAACTTGTGCGCGTGAAATTGAAGCGGCTTATCCTGATGTATCTATAACAGGCATGCTAATGGATGCGATTGAAGTACGCTTAAACAAAAAAAACTAACTTTTAGACACTCTCATTAAAGGGTTTAAAAGTCTGAACCTAGCCCCTACATATAAATAAGTGGTGTACATTAAGAAATACAATGTATAAAAGGGCTAGGTTTTTTACTAAAAATAATCAGGGAACAGTATTACTATTATGAATTTACTTAACCATTTTCTTATTGCTATGCCTTCATTGAGCGATCCGTTATTTGAGCGTTCGGTCGTCTATGTTTGCGAACATAATGAAAACGGTGCGATGGGCTTAATTATTAATAAACCTATCGAAGATATCTCAGTGGAAGGCGTATTAGATCAACTGGAAATTTTTTCAACGGACAGAGACGAAGCGATTAGCTTACAAAAACCTGTGATGTCAGGAGGCCCAGTTGCAGAAGAGCATGGTTTTATCTTACATACTCCAGTGTCCGGTTTTAGCTCTAGCATAAAAATCAGTGATAGCACCATGATCACAACATCCAAAGATGTATTAGAAACCTTGGGCACAGCAAGACAACCAGAAAAAACATTGGTCTCTCTAGGTTATTCTAGTTGGGAACAAGGCCAATTAGAGAAAGAAATTTTAGAAAATAGCTGGCTAACCGTTGAAGCCTCACCTCAAATTATTTTTGATACTCCTATTGCTGAACGTTGGCATAAAGCCGCTGAATTAATTGGAATTAATATCCACACCATTTCCCCGATAGCGGGTCACGCATAATGTCAAACAAAACGGTAATGGGATTCGATTTCGGTACTAAAAGTATTGGCGTCGCTATCGGTCAAGAAATTACAGGAACAGCAAGACCTTTAGCTTCATTTAAAGCAAAAGATGGTATTCCTGATTGGGCTCAAATTGAAAAAATCATAAAAGAGTGGCAACCTGACTTAGTGGTTGTCGGCTTACCTCTTAATATGGATGGCACCGAACAGTTAGTCACAGCTCAAGCCAAAAAGTTTGCTAATCGCCTTCATGGTCGATTTGGTGTACAAATTGCATTGCATGATGAACGCCTTAGCACCGTAGAAGCTCGCGCTCATCTTTTTGAACGAGGTGGATACCGTTCCTTAGATAAAGGCAGTGTAGATGCAGCGTCTGCCGTTATTATTCTTGAAAGCTGGTTTGAACAGCAATGCTAACAAGTGCCAGTCATGTAAAACGACTGTTCTTATTAATCTCGCTCTTAATCAATTAATCTCGTTGAATTAATCCTTCATGTTGACGTTGTTGGCGACTTAACATGAAGGTTTGCATGCCATATTCACTACCCGTTTGCATTAATGTTGTTACCTGGTGATATTTCCCTTCTCTAATAAGATGTGAAATGCCTTGCGTAACCTGCATTATTTCAAATAATGCCACTCGCCCACCATCAGTTGAAGGCACCAACTCTTGTGAAATTATCGCCCTCAAACTGCACGCTAATTGTGATGAAATCCATTGTCGCTCATTACCTGTAAATACATTAGTCACGCGCTCAAGCGTTTGTACCGCCCCTTGGGTATGCAATGTTGCTAACACCAAATGTCCTGTTTCTGCTGCCGTTAATGCCAACTTAATGCTTTGTACATCTCTTAACTCACCTAGCATAATAACGTCTGGATCTTGACGTAAAGCACTCTTTATTGCACTTGCGCTATTTTGCACATCACGTCCAATCTCTCGTTGCTGAACAACACTTTGTTTATTGCTATGTATAAATTCGATTGGATCTTCTAATGTCAAAATATGCTGACGTTGATATTGATTTAAATGATTGATCATCGCGGCTAATGTTGATGACTTGCCACTGCCTGTAGCCCCAGTAACTAAAATAAGCCCATGAGAATAATTATCTAATAATGTTGAAACCGACTTAGGTACTCGAAGTTTATCTAAAGAAGGAATTTGTGTTTCAATTATTCTTAATACTGCAGAAACACCTTTTTGTTGACGAAATAAATTAACACGCAGTCGTTGTCCACAAGACAGTGTAAGCGCGGTATCAACCTGCCCTTCATTTTCAAAAGTTTGCTTTTGAACATCACTTAAAAAAGGCCTGAACCACGTTAGTAAACTATCTGAAGTGATAGGTTTACATTGATTTTGTTGATAAAGTATTCCATTGATCCGTAATCGTGGTACATCGCCACAACAAAGATGCAGATCAGACGCGTTATGCTTTACACTATACGCAATTAAATTTTCCATTTTCATCTTATTATCTCCTGAGTTGCCATGAATACTATTAAACAGAATCTCGTCAATGTCAGGTCTCACATTGACACAGCAGCGCAAAAATGCGGCCGTTCTTCAGAAGAAATAACACTACTTGCAGTGAGCAAAACAAAACCTGCGAGCGACATCGAAAAAGCAATCGCGTGTGGGCAAACTGAATTTGGTGAAAACTACGTCCAAGAAGGCGTTGATAAAATCCATTATTTTGCTGATAACCACACCTTAGTTTGGCACTTTATCGGCCCTTTACAGTCAAATAAAACACGCCTTGTTGCTGAGAATTTTGATTGGTGCCATACCATTGATAGATTAAAAATCGCGCAAAGATTAAGTGATCAACGTCCGGCTTCATTGCCACCATTAAATGTACTTATTCAAATCAATATCAGTGATGAAAACAGCAAATCAGGGATTACTCTCACTGAACTTGATGGGCTAGCGGCACAAATTTCTATTCTTTCAGGCATTAAATTACGCGGATTAATGGCTATCCCAGCACCTGAAAGCAAGTATGACAAACAAGTTGAAGTGTTAGAAAAAATGCATCTTGCATTTAAGCAATTACAATCTCAATATCCCGATATCGATACGTTATCTATGGGAATGACGAGTGATATGGAAGCAGCTATTGCTTGTGGTTCAACACTCGTTCGTATTGGTACAGCAATTTTTGGCGCAAGGAATTACGCGACTAAGTAAAAATAGAGGTTTATATGGAACATCGTAACATCGCTTTTATTGGCGCTGGAAATATGGCTCAGGCCATTATTGCAGGGTTGGTTCAAGGTGGATATCCTGCACATAAGATAACCGTCAGTTCACCTTCTTCCGTTCGCCGTGAACCTTTAGAAAAAGAGTTCGGCATTCATAGTACTAATGACAATATTGATGCTGTTCAAAAAGCAGATGTTATTGTACTGGCAGTAAAACCACAAATGATGGAAGAAGTTTGTAAGCCCTTACAAAATATCGCAATGAGTAAAAAGTTAGTCCTCACTATCGCGGCTGGTATTCCTGCTACACGATATAACGACTATTTTGCAACTCAATTACAACTCGTTCGTATTATGCCAAATACTCCAGCACTGGTAGGTAAAGGCTTAAGTGGTATGTTCGCGCACAATTCACTTTCATCTCAAGATAAACAGTTTGCCGACGAATTAATGAAAAGTGTCGGAACAACTGTTTGGGTAGAGCAAGAATCTGCCATCAATGATATTATCGCCGTTGCTGGTAGTGCACCTGCTTATTTCTTCTTGTTTATGGAATCAATGCAACAAGAAGCTGAACGTTTAGGTTTTTCACCTGATGTAGCAAGAGCCATCGTGCAACAAGCAGCAAGTGGTTCTACTGCCTTAGCTGAAAAACAACATATGTTACCTTTCTCAACTTTACGCGAACAGGTAACATCAAAAGGTGGAACGACAGCGGCTGCACTTATGCAGTTTTATGAAGGTAAATTACCTGAAAACGTCGCTTCTGCCATGCAAGCTGCGATTAAACGTGCGCAAGAAATGGAAAAACAATTTTAATTTCATCAGGGCCAACTAATGAATTTTTTAAATTTCGTCATTCTGACTCTTCTTCAACTCTACACATCCGTCCTTCTATTACGTGTTTGGATGCAATGTGTCAGAGCTGATTTTTATAATCCTTTTTCACAATTTATCGTCAAGATCACACAACCAATTGTTCGCCCATTAAGAAGCGTTATTCCTTCTATTGGCCCTATTGATACCGCTTCAGTCTTATTAGCCTATATACTCATTCTGCTTGGTATTATTATTCCATCTTACTTATCAGGAACATCAATTCCTTTCTCTTTAATGTTCCCATTTGCCTTTATTGAACTGCTCACAGCAGCAGGTAAGATGATTTTTTGGTTGATCATTATCCGCGCAATTCTTAGCTGGGTAAGCCAAGGACGTAACCCAATTGATCATCTTTTATTTCAATTAACAGAACCTTTAATGGCACCCATTCGTCGTATCATTCCGGCAATGGGCGGTTTAGATTTCTCTGCAATGATTGTTATTCTTGTGCTTTACGCTCTAAATTATCTGCGCGTAGACGTTTTACAATGGTTACTTAGCGTAACGCTTTACTGAGGATGACACTCATGCAAAAAGTTGTTCTCGCAACAGGAAATCCGGGAAAGGTCAAAGAGCTAGCCTCTTTGCTTTCTGATTTTGGTTTAGATATTGTTGCTCAAACAGAACTTGGTGTTGATTCAGTTGAAGAAACTGGCTTAACCTTTGTTGAAAATGCACTGATTAAAGCACGTCATGCGGCAAAAGTGACAGGTCTTCCAGCAATTGCTGATGACTCAGGTATTTCGGTAGATGCGTTAGGCGGTGCTCCGGGTATTTACTCAGCACGCTATGCAGGTATTGATGCAAGCGATCAGCAAAATCTGGATAAATTGCTTAATGCAATGAAAGATATTCCTGCTGAAAAACGCCAAGCACAATTTAACTGTGTATTGGTTTATATGCGCCATGAGAACGACCCCACTCCGCTGATTTTCCACGGTATTTGGCACGGCGTATTAAGCACTGAAATGCACGGTGAAGGAGGATTTGGCTACGATCCTATTTTCTTTGTTCCTGAATTAAATTGCACTGCTGCGCAATTAACTAAAGAGCAAAAAAATCAGCATTCGCATCGTGGTAAAGCACTTAAATTAATGTTGGATGCCCTTAAGAATGCTTAAGTTGCCCCCATTAAGTTTATATATTCATATTCCTTGGTGCGTACAAAAATGCCCTTATTGTGATTTCAACTCACACACCTTAAAGGGTGAAGTACCGCATCAGGAATATGTGCAACATTTACTCAATGATTTAGATGCTGATCTTATTCATGTTGGTTCTCGTGAAGTTCAAACAATATTTATTGGTGGTGGAACACCAAGTTTATTAAGTGCTGAATCAATGGCTGATTTGCTTTATGGCGTTAAAGAACGCCTAGCTGTTAGCCCGAATGCAGAAATTACCATGGAAGCGAATCCAGGAACCGTAGAAGCTGAGCGCTTTGCTGGATTCCAACGTGCTGGCGTAAATCGTATTTCTATTGGTGTGCAAAGTTTCGGTAATGATAAACTTATTCGCTTAGGGCGCATTCATGATGCAGATGAAGCTAAAAATGCGGCTCGTTTAGCCAAAAAATTAGGCTTACGGAGCTTTAATTTAGATTTAATGCATGGTTTACCAGACCAATCATTATCTCAAGCGCTTTCGGATTTACAGCAAGCAATAGAATTATCGCCACCCCATTTGTCTTGGTATCAATTAACCATTGAACCCAACACACAATTTGGTTCCCGTCCGCCTAAATTACCTGATGACGATATGCTGTGGGATATTTTTTCAGAAGGTGATAAATTATTGACAACCGCAGGATATCAACAATATGAAACATCGGCATATTGCAAACCGGGCTTTCAGTGTGAACACAATTTAAACTATTGGCGTTTTGGGGATTATTTAGGTATCGGTTGTGGTGCTCATGGAAAAATAAGCTTTGAAGATGGTCGCATCATGCGAACAGTAAAAACCAAGCACCCTAAAGGTTTTATGGAAGGCCGTTATCTTGACCAGCAACATTTTGTTGATAATGATGACCGTCCATTTGAATTTTTTATGAACCGTTTTCGTCTATTAGAAGCATTTCCAAGACAGGATTTCAGCGATTATACTGGGCTTTCTGAAGAGATTATTCGCCATCAGATAGATGAAGCTTTGGCTTTAGGTTATATCAGTGAAACAGACACACACTGGCAAATTACACCTCATGGCAAGCTATTCCTCAACTCATTGCTAGAACTATTTCTTTAATATTACTGATTTCAAATAGTTCGCTTAAAAAAATGCCCATACTGTTATTCTCAGTTGGGCATTTTTCTTTAATAACAAACCTTAAAGATTAATCAATTAAAGCGCACTCTCTACTGCTTCAATCTGTTTAGCTAAGCTATCTAAACCACCACCAGAGAGATACCAAAGATCAGCTTGCAGATAAACGATACCACCATTTTTATAGGCTGAAGTTGTTTTTATAGCATCATCTTCAAATGCGTTTTTTTCTAATTTATCCGCGCCAATCGCTTCGCTACGATCCACAATAAAAATAACATCTGGATTAGCTTTTGCGATCATTTCTGATGTAACTACACGACGTTTACCTTTATCTTCCTCGGCAACAGGTGGTAATTCTGCTCTTTTTGCTTTAACAACATCATAAACAACACTTTGATTATTAGGTATTAAATTGCCAGTATTGTGTAATAGCACCAATACTTTTTTATCAGATCCAGTGGCTTTTTTCTGAGCTTGCTCAATAACGGCATTTAATTTAGCAATTTGTTCTTGAGTCGCTTGCTGTTTATCAAATAACTCACCTAATAATTTGATATTCGACTCAACTGAATTGAGATAATTAGCGCTATTAGTACCTAAATTAACAGTAGGTGCAATTTTCGCTAAAGCCTCATAAGAGGCACCTTGTCGACCAGTAATAATGATTAAATCAGGTTTAATTTCAGCTAGTTTTTCTAAGTCAGGTGCTTTCATGCCACCGACATTAGCAACATTACTTGCAATACTTCCTTTAATATAAGCAGGCGCATTACCTAACGGTAACCCGACCACTTTATCGGCTAAACCTAACTGAACTAAAGAATCATAGAGACCAAAATCAAATAGAACCACTTTTGATGGGTTCTTAGCGACCGTTGTTTCACCCAACTGATGTTTAATCACCATCTTGTCACTCTGCTGACTAATAACTTGGTTAGGTTGATATTCAATTGGCGTTTTGCTTAACACAGAGAAGCTCGTTACAGAAAGGATAGATGCGATAACTAAAGGAAGGATCTTCTTCATTAATTTTTGCCCTGTTTAAGTGGAATACTCAAACAGGGCATTCTAAACAGCTCCCTTCACAAGTCAATTGAATAAGAATGATTTTCATTGTTATTTTCAATTATTGTGAATTCGTCATTTATAAAGCTTATTAACTATCTGGTTAATAACTCAATCATTAGAGAAATGGAGCAGCTACTTCTTTAATGCATTAATTAATTCAACTCGCTGATTTTCCATTTGAGTTATCTTACTACAAGCTTGCTGACCAAATTGAGTAAACGCTGCTTCTTGTTGCTTCCACTCCTGATCTATAATCTTTTGGAAACCATCTAAGCTTCCTAATAACCCACCTAATGCTTTTTTACTGTCACCACCAGCAGCTGCTAATAACTGTTTTTTCCCCAATTCATTAATGCTGTCTTGCAACATACCACCAAGGCTACTCTCTACGATTTCACGGCCTTTAGCTTCAACTTCTTTAATCGCTTGAGCATGAAAGGTGATGTTATTTGGTTCTATGCTAACCACTTTATCCATTTGTTGATTAAGATCTTTTTCTAACCTACTTAATCTATTGAGGATATTGCTTTCTTTACCAAAAGCTTCAATTACTACTTTATCAAGTACTTTTCGAGAATCTTGCAGTTTTACCCCTGTTTCAGTTCTTAACCAAGGTACGTCTCGTCTTACTGTAGCTTGATATTTTTTGGCTAATTCTTGTTGCTGAGGTGTCAATGTGGCGCTTTTTTCATTTTGAAATAATGACCCGTCAGGATAAATTACCATTAAACCATTTGAACCAGCGACTTCAACAAATTCAGAGGTTATGCGTAAATCATCTTTTGGCATTACAGCACAATCAAAACTGGGAGATGCATTGGCAGAGCCTGCAACAAAAAACAGTGCAACAGCAACATTTCTTAAATTCATAACAACTCTCCTGAAAACATGGCTAAAAAATCGAACGCCCAACTTTGTTTGCTAATAATTCAAGTGCTGCACAACCTGCTAATGAGTTACCTGATTTATCCAGCTCTGGTGACCAAACTGCAACGGTAAAAGCATCAGGAACGACAGCAATAATGCCACCTCCAACACCTGATTTTCCTGGGATCCCAATACGAAATGCAAATTCACCGGCACCATCGTACATACCACAAGTTAACATTAACGCATTTATTTGGCGGGTTTGTCTTGGCGTAATAATCTGATTTTTATTCCCAACACTTGCCCCCTGATTAGCTAAATAACTAAAACATCGCACTAATTCAGTACAACTCATTTCTATTGAACAATAGTGAAAATAAGTCTCCAGCACCGTAATAACATCATTCTCAAAATTACCAAAAGATTTCATCAGATAAGCAATTGATGCATTTCGATTAAGATGTTCCATCTCTGATTTTGCAACCACTGAGTTATAACAAATATCAGGAGCATCCGTTAAAAAGCGAATAACTTCTAACATTCTTTGCTTTGGTGCACTTAATCGAGACTGCAACATATCAGTGATAACAATAGCACCTGCATTAATAAAAGGATTCCGAGGTATCCCTTTTTCCATCTCTAATTGTATTAAGGAATTAAAAGGCAGACCTGAAGGCTCTTTTCCTACTCGTTGCCAAATTTCATTTTCTTCATAACGAGTTAAGGCGAGTGTCAAACTAAGTACTTTAGAAATAGATTGAATAGAAAAACGTTTGTCTGCCATACCCGATTGATAGAGTTCACCATCCACCGTATAAACAGCCATAGCAAGCTGTTCTGGCAATACTTGGGCTAACGCGGGGATATAATCCGCGACTTTTCCTTGCCCGATTAATGGGCGAATTTGTTGCAAAATATCTGACAGTAATGCGTTAGATAACGTTGTAGTCACAGTCCCTTCCCCAGACAGACAAGGGCATCCTTTTGGATGCCCTTGTAATTATTTGCTAAATGTATAACTTTCTATCAGTCCCACCAAACATCAAATAGTTCAGAGGTCTGTACATCTTGCATTTTATTCTCTTTTAGGAAGTTTTCGACTAATTGGCGATGCTCTTCTGTACATTTACCAATTTGTTGTAAGCAGATTAGGCCTTCCCAGCTCAGGTAACCACTTGCATCAAATGCCAGCCCGTTTGGCTCAATGACTTTGAGGATCAGTTCATCAACAAAGCGATCCACTTCCTCAATAGGGGTATTTTCTGGGAAAGTCCATTTAACTGAAAAACCTAATTCCTGAAATTCATCGATACGCATTTTTTTGCGTAAACGGCGACTACGTTGTTTAGCCATTATTTTACCCTCTTAAACATAAGATCCCATACACCATGCCCCAAACGATGACCACGCTTCTCAAACTTAGTCACTGGGCGTGTTGCTGGTCGTGGTACATAATCCTGAGTTTCTGACAAATTCTGATAACCTTCAACACTTGTCATCACTTCAAGCATATGTTCTGCATATGGTTCCCAATCTGTCGCCATATGAAAAACACCGTCTAACGTTAATTTTTTTAAAATTAATTCTGCAAAAGGCACTTGAACAATACGGCGTTTATTATGACGCGCTTTGTGCCACGGATCAGGAAAGAATAACTGAACCATTTTTAAGCTATTATCTGGGATCATGTGATTGAGTACTTCAATCGCATCATGACACATGACTCGCAAATTAGTTACTTGTTCTTCTTCAGCACTTGCCAGACAAGCACCCACACCCGGTGCGTGTACTTCAATACCGAAATAATCATTTTCTGGTGTATTTTTTGCCATAGTCACGAGCGATGCGCCCATGCCGAAGCCAATTTCTAAAATTACAGGCGCTTCGCGTCCAAAAACCTGACTGAAGTCGATGGGTTCCGGTTGATATTCAATACCAAAGACAGGCCACTGTGTTTCTAATGCTTGCTCTTGACGAGGCGTTAAACGGCCTTGTCTACGAACAAAACTACGAACGCGTCGTAAGGCACGCCCTTCTTCATTGAATTCCGGAGAAATTACATTTTTGATCATGTCTAATACTGTCAGTCGTTAGGCCAATTATTTACTTAAAACCGTGATAATGTCGCTATAGTGCAACTTAACCGACATTATCCAAAGATCACTAAGTTTAGCAAGAGTCGTTTATAGAAGCATCACTCTATAAGATAAATATTAAGAGTGTTTACAGTTTATTCTCTCTGTGGTGCAATCTTATCTTAATCAGAACATGAGTTAATAAAATAAAACATGATGGAAGCACTGCAATTTTCGCAAGTCGTACTTAATTGGTATCACAAATATGGGCGTAAAACGCTCCCTTGGCAGCAAGAAAAAACGCCTTATCACGTTTGGTTATCTGAGGTAATGTTACAACAAACCCAAGTTGCAACGGTTATTCCTTATTTTGAGCGTTTTATTTCACGCTTTCCTGATGTCGCTACGTTAGCTAAAGCACCATTAGATGAAGTGCTTCATTTATGGACGGGCCTTGGTTATTACGCAAGAGCCAGAAACTTACATAAAGCAGCACAACACATTGTAGATAAACATCAAGGACAGTTTCCTGATACCTTTGAGGACGTTTGTGCTTTACCGGGTGTTGGGCGTTCAACTGCTGGTGCTATTTTATCGTTATCACTGAAAAAACCTTACCCAATCCTTGATGGTAATGTGAAACGTGTTTTAGCTCGTTGTTATGCCGTTGAAGGCTGGCCGGGTAAAAAAGAAGTTGAAAAAAAATTGTGGGAGATCAGCGAAAACGTTACCCCAACTGTAGGTGTCGAGTATTTTAATCAGGCAATGATGGATTTAGGTGCAATGGTTTGTACTAGAAGCAAACCTAAATGTGAACTATGTCCACTAAATACAGGTTGTATCGCTTATGCTCAAAACAATTGGGCGGATTATCCTGGGAAAAAACCTAAAAAAGTTATCCCAGAGAAAATAACTTATTTTCTTATTTTACAATATGATAATCTGGTTTGGTTAGATAAAAGACCGCCAGCAGGAATATGGGGGGGATTATTTGCCTTTCCTCAATTTGAAACAAAAGCGCTTTTAGAACAGTGGTTAACTGAGCATGGGCTCGATAATAATGAATCAGAACAACTAATTTCATTTAGGCATACTTTTAGCCACTTTCATTTAGATATTGTGCCAATTTGCGTAAAACTCTCAGCGTTTACCTCTATGATGGAGGAGCAAAAAGGACTTTGGTATAACTTACAGGCTCCTGCAAACATAGGGTTAGCAGCACCTGTAGAGAATTTACTTAGACAATTAGCCTAAGCTAATCCCTGCGATATTGAGGATTTATTATGAGCAGAACTATTTTTTGTACTTTCCTAAACAAAGAAGCTGATGGACTTGATTTTCAGTTGTACCCAGGAGAAATTGGAAAGCGCATTTTCAATGAGATATCAAAAGAAGCATGGGCCCAATGGATGGCAAAACAGACCATGCTTATCAATGAGAAAAAACTTAACACCATGAACCCTGATGATCGCAAACTATTAGAACAAGAAATGGTACGATTTTTATTTGAAGGCCATGATGTTCATATTGACGGCTACACTCCGCCTGAAAAATAATATTCACTTTTCCAGAGTCTTTAAGGCTCTGGTATTTTATTCACCATAGCGATTCAATTGACCATGAAAAAAATCCTTCTCTTGCTAATTATCGCCCCACTACTCATTTCATGTAGTAGCCAACCCTCTAAGACATTTGAACCTGATTATGCAAAGGACACCAATGCGTTCGATATTCTTATGGGACAATTTGCCAATAATATCGAAATGATTTGGGGTATGAAGGAAGTTTTAATAGCCGGTCCTAAAGACTACGTAAAATATACTGACGCTTATAAAACCCGTAGTCATATTAACTTTGAAGCGGGTACCATCACGATAGAAACATTAGGTGGTGATGCTCCTCAATTTCAATTACATAAGGCGATTGTCACAACGTTATTGATGGGCGAAGATCCAGGCTCTATCGATCTCTATTCTGATGTCAATAACATCCCTCACAGTACAGAACCTTTTTTATCTGGGCAGGTTCTTGATAATACAGGGCAACCTATACGCTGGGAATGGAGAGCCAATAAGTTTGCTGATTACCTGATTGCTAATAAATTACAAAAACGCCAATCTGGTATAAATACAATTTGGTATGTCACCATTAATCTTGTTCCTAACCACCTTGATAAACGTGCTCATAAATATTTACCGTTAGTTCAACAAGCGGCAGCTAAATATGGTGTTGAGCCTTCGCTTATCCTAGCTATTATGCAAATTGAATCAAGTTTTAACCCATATGCCGTGAGTAGTTCTGATGCTCTAGGTTTAATGCAGATCATGCCTGCAACGGCTGGTCGAGATGTATTCCGCATGCAAGGTAAATCAGGACAACCAAGCCGCAGTTACTTGTTTGATCCTGCTAATAATATCGATGCGGGTGCTGCTTATATTTCAATACTACAAAATAGCTATCTTGGTGATATCAAAGATCCTATTTCCCGCCGCTATGCCGTTATACAGGCTTATAACGGTGGTGCAGGTAGTGTGTTACGGATCTTCCATAACGATAAGAAACAAGCAGCTGCCATGATTAACAACTTAGAACCAACGCAAGTGTATACCACATTACGTAATAAGCACCCTGCCGACCAATCTCGTCGCTATCTTGAGAAGGTCAGTACAGCTCAACGTAACTATCGTTAGTTAATAATTAGTCTAAAAAATAAAGCTTCCTCAATAAGTTTGGGGAAGCTTTTCTATAATTACGATTCGATAGCTCGTCTTATCACATTTCTATCATCATTTGTTATGTATACCACTAAACCTTTTTAACTTCACTTTTGCTCTTTTTTTATGAAAAATAGCGTTTTATTAATCAATAAGTTTAAAAAAACAGCAATCAAACGGTTTTGTGATAAATAACGTTGACGAGCAAAGCGATATCGGGTTTAATACGCCCCGTTGCCCGAATAGCTCAGTCGGTAGAGCAGGGGATTGAAAATCCCCGTGTCCTTGGTTCGATTCCGAGTTCGGGCACCATCTTTCTTTTGTTCGTCAGTGACTTAAATCACTGAGAGGGCAAACAAGAGTGGAAAAATATAATTTGGCACTGTCACTTTATGTTGAAACTCTTAAACTAAACAGTCTTGCTCAAATCAAGGCTGTTTTTTTATTTGTACCTTTTACTTTCTTTCCTAATCACTGTCAAATCTTGATACTCCTCCTGTTATTTTCATCACATCAAACCACCCAACATTGAACACTTGATCTGTCGGTTCTACTCCTACCTTTTGTGCTTCTTTCGCTAATAGCTACTTTCGTGCCATCACGGCTCGCATTTGATAAACCAAGCGCATGATTACTTAGCTTTTCATGTTGAGGTGAGGCAGGCTTTGTTCTGCCAGCAACTGCTAAAATACTCCGAATGCCTGCCATTTCGTTTTGAAGTGTTCTTTTTGAAATACCTTCTTCCTGACGACTTTTGATATGAAGCTCGATATGGATTACGAATACAAGTATGGAAAATTAATCGTTCTGGATGATTAAGATCCACTGTTTGCATCAATAAGTAGTGTTTTAACCCTGCATCAGCACATATTCCTGCGAGATTTGCAGAATAAGTGGATTTACCTTCCCCACCTTTTGTAGAAATAACTGAAATTACCTGCATATAAGCCACCTGAATTAGTTCAGATAACCTACGTTTATTTATGCTTTAAGCTTGAAAATCGCCGTGTCCTTGGTTCGATTCCGAGTTCGAACACCTCTATTTAGAAAAACCAGCCTTAGAGCTAGTTTTTTGCTTTCTGAGGTTTATGTAAAATGAAAACGCCCGACACATATAAGACACTATAATAATAGTGGAAAAAAATAAGAAAAAATCAAAAAATATCGAAACATTCTATTATTTTATCAATTTATTAAATTTTAAATATATAAATATCTCTCTCATAACCGATAGCTTTGATAATATACTCTTTAATAACACCACCCTCTAGGAGGGTGGTAAACAATCAAAAAACAACTATATAAATTCAAAACAAATAAATATATTTCTTATTTTATTAATGAAAATAAATCATTAAGCGATTCACTCATACTAGGATGGGTAAATATTTGATCTCGTAACACAGTAAATGGTAATTTTGCATCCATTACTATTTTTATAATATTAATTATTTCATGAGACTCAATACATAGTAATGAAGCACCAAGAATATACCGTGTTTTGCGATCAACTATTACTTTCAATATACCGCGAGTATCATTCATAACTCTAGCTCTTGGGATCGCAGCAACAGGCAAAGTAGCAATCTCAATTTCAGCGCCACTTGCCACAGCTTGTTCTTCTGTCATTCCTATACGTGATAATGGTGGTGTCATAAAAACAGAATAAGGGATATTTTGCCGTAGATCTGTACTACGTTTGCCATCGCCTAATAATTCATCTTTCACTATACGAAAATCATCCAAGGATATATAAGTAAATTGAGGTCCACCAGTAACATCCCCCATTGCCCAGATATTATCTACTGTAGTATGCAAATGTTTATCAACAATTATAGCGCCATTCTCATTTACAGCTACACCCGCATTTTGTAACTGTAATTGTTCAATTGCAGGTTTACGACCAGAAGCAACCAACAATATATCAACATCCTGTGAACCATGAGTCATGTGAACCTGAATTTTATCATCCTTTCGATTTATGCTATTCACATTAGCATTGAGAATAATATCGACCCCTTGTTCACTCAAAATATTGGCAATAGCATCCGCAATGTCTCGATCTTCTCTAGGTAAAAATAATGGGGCTGCTTCAAATATTGTCACCTTGCTACCAAAGTTAGCAAACATAGATGCAAATTCTACTCCAATATACCCACCACCAAGGATACCTAAGTGTGTTGGTAAAAAGTCCAAATCAAGTATTCCCGTACTATCATATACACCAGGAGTTGTGGTTAATCCAGAAATAGGCGGTAGCACTGTTTGTGCTCCTGTATTAATGAATATCTTCTCACCCACTATTTTCAACTCACCATTAGACTGATGTATAAGTATCGTATTGCTATCAACAAACTCAGCACGACCGTCAATAACATCAATGTTATCCATATCAGCAAGATTGTGAAAATTTTTATTACGTAAAAACTTAACAACATCAGCTTTACGTTGCATTGCGGAAGAAAAATCTTTATGTAATTGCGCTTCATGTACTAATGTTTTAGTTGGAATACAGCCGATATTAATACAAGTACCTCCATACATACTCTTTGACTGTTCAATAATAGCAACGCGCCATCCAGCTTTAGCCAATGTGGTAGCCAGCGTTTTACCCGCTTTTCCAAAACCAATAATTACTGCCTGATATTTATTCATATTAATTCCACCTATCAGTAAATATTTATTTAATTTACTCTATGATAGTTGAACAAGAAGAAATACGAATTTTCCATAAAATGACTATTTTTGTCTTAGAGTCTAAAATATTGAAGTCAACATAAAAAGTACTGAAAAAATAGTAATTTCAATATTATGATAATGAAAAATCAAAATACAATGAAGAAGATATAACATCATATCCTATATGATATTCGGGAGCTTTATATGGATACGCTTAGCCGTTTGCTAATTCTGAATATACTAGAAGGAGCAATCGATAAAAATTGCCTTTTAGGTGATAGCTGGAAAATTCATCATACAACAGGGGAATTTTCAGTGGTTCGCTGGCATACTGTCACTCAAGGTGCCGCAAAAATAGAAACACCGACAGGCCAAACATTTACCTTAAGACCGGGAAGGATTGTATTATTACCTCATAATTCCGCTCATTGCTTAAATCAATTAGAAGATGAGCCAACACACATTATTTGTGGCAGTCTACGATTACAATATTCAGCACGTCATTTTTTAACCACATTGCCTGAAGTGCTATATCTAGCTCCATCAAATAATAGCTTAGAGTTCTATTGGCTTAAGGAAGTTATCTGTTTTTTACAACAAGAATCTGATACGGGTATGTTAGGGTCCGATGCATTGTGTAGCCAGCAATGTTCTACATTATTCACACTTGCAATTCGTAATTGGCTAACTCAAGTTACTACTGAGAAGAATCTACTCAATTTGCTATTACATCCTCGACTGGGTCTAGTTATTTCACAAATGATAGAAAATCCATCACACCCATGGACAATTAAAGAGCTAGCTCAACAGAGCTATATGTCACGAGCTAGTTTTGCACAACTCTTTCGTAAAATATCTAACACTACACCGATGTCTGTATTAACAATGTTACGACTACAAATAGCTGCACAAACTTTATCTCGTGAAACATTACCAATAGTGGTGATAGCTGAATCAGTAGGTTATGCCAATGAATCATCATTTCATAAGGCTTTTGTACGTGAATTTAACTGTACTCCTGGCGAATATCGTAAAAAAATAAAATTACTTGGGACTGAATAAACACAATAAAATATAAAAATACTTTATGTGCTTTGCCTTATAAAATGTTGAATAAAAAATAATGCTTCACTATTATTTATAGAACTCTATTTCACTCTATATAAATAGCAATCCCAATTAATTAACGATTAATTGGGATTATTATTTAAATAAAAAATCGATATATTTATTGCATATACTCTATATTAATTTTTTTGATAATTAATAAACCTTTTTTCCTCCAACCCAAATATCCGTAATGTTAATTCGCTGAGTATTATAAATAAGCTTTTGTAAAATATCATGGCTAGAGTCTTCTTCACGAATAAGAATATCAGAACTCGTTACATTGGTATCAATAACCATTGCATCAAATAAATATCCTTCTCTCAATTGGCCAATAGGCAAATCAAGCACTTCACCACCACCACCTGTTGCTAACCAAAAAGCTTCTTTAAATGTAATTTCAGAACCAGAACATCCTCGTTGTTCTGCTGATAATTGTGAATTAACACCATCATTAAGCGCCTTACTTGCTGTAATTGAATGACGACAAGCATCAAAAATTGAAGGGCTATGTCCCGCAGCTATATCACTTCCTAATCCAACATGAACATGTCGATTAAGTGCCTTACGCAAAGGAAAAACACAATTCGCAAAATAGAAATTAGATAAAGGACAATGTGCGATCCCTGCTGATTTAGATTTAATGATATTGATATCATCATCAGAAATTAAATTACTATGTGCTAAAATAGTTTTACGAGTCATTAAGCCAAAATTATTTAAAGCTTGAGCATCTGTTACACCATACCGCTCTAATACATAATTATGTTCCCAATCACTTTCCGAACAATGTGTCTGAACATGACAATGTGTTTCTTGTGCAAGTTCTCCTAATCCTTTGAGTAACTCTGTTGTACAACTAGGTATAAAACGAGGAGTAATAACAGGTAATATTTGATTATTCTCATTACCCGATAATTTTTTTATATCCTCAATAAATAGATGTGTTTCTTCAATTGCACTTTTAGCTGATTTATCACGATAATAATCTGGGCAAGAATTAGGATCATCCATAGCCACTTTACCAATTAAAGCTCGTTGCCCAAGAGAAAGGCAGATCCGCCCTAATTCTACACTCGACTCTCTGTGAATAGTCGCAAAATAAACAGCTGTTGTTGTTCCATTTTCTAATAATGTTTGCACTAGATGCTGATAAGTTTTACGGGTAAATTCTAAATCTGAATAACGAGCTTCAAGTGGAAAAGTATATTCTTGTAACCATTGATCCAGAGGAAGATCTAATGCTTTACCAAGGTTAGGCCATTGTGGTGCATGCACATGTAAATCAATAAAACCAGGTAATAGATATTGATCAGATTTAAGTTCGTGAAGAATATTATTATTTTTAGCCCAAGATAGAAGAGGCAAATAATCTTCTTCATTAGAATGATAAATTTTTGCAATAAAACCTAATTTATCAATACAAATAAGAGAATGTTCAATAAAATGCAACTCGTCTGCAGAAGATGAAGTAAAAGCTTTTGCTTTAATTACTTTCTCATAGTCTCTAAATATAATATTTTGAACCATTACGTTCTCCTCAAAATATATAATACCATCCTTACTTTCTCTTTTTTAAACTAGAGAAAAACCTAATACCCATCATCGCTATTAATTATAAATATAAAAAAACAAAAGTTGGATCGAAACCCAACTTTTGGGAAAAAAATAGAGATAATAATAGAGATAATAATAGAGATAATAATAATAAAAATAGTCACCTGCCATAACAGCAGTGTACAAAAAACAATTAAATCTCTTACAATTAAGATGAAATTTAGAATTATTATTCTAAATAGAAATCATTTTATCGCAGTATATTACCAACCAATGGCAATGCCACCACCAAATACTGCACTATCTGAGCTATTCCATGATGTAGATGCTCTCACATGTGTATTTTCATTTAATTTATACTGCATGCCTACAGCAATAGCATTCCCATTTCTATAATTACCAAGCCCAGCACCAACACTAAATTTTTGATAATTTACATAAGGAATATTAGTCATTGCGGCAACAGATGCAATTCCCGCATTAGCTTTCTTTGCATTCTCGTCGATTTTGTCATTCAACTGTTGAAATGATGAATTTATTCTATTATCAATTTGGTTAAATTTTGCATCTGTATATGCAATTGATTCTTTTTTTACATTATTAATAGATTTCTCACCTAGTTGAATAATTTCTTTTTTTGTATTATCAATATTTTGATTAATCACCATATTGTTTTTATTGATTTTGCTATCCGTATAATTATTTGCATTTTTTTCTGCATTATTGGCGGCTTTCTGTCCAACTTGTATCGCTTCATTTTTTGAAGTTTCAATATTCTGATTAATCACCATATTATTTTTAGTGATTTTACTATCCGTATAATTGTTTGCATTTTTTTCTGCATTATTAGCGGCTTTTTGTCCAGCTTGCATCGCTTCATTTTTTGAAGTTTCAATATTTTGATTAATCTCCATATTATTTTTATTTATCTGACTATCTGTATAGTCATTTGCATTTCTTTCAGCGTTGTTAGCCGCCTTTTGCCCTAATTGCACAACTTCCTTCATGCGTTGGTTAATAACTTTATTATTATTTGTGATTTCTAGTGCTGTATGATCTTTCAGTTGTTTTACATTTACAGCATCAGTATCCATTGTACCTGCTTTAACTTTCGTTAATTGTCTTGTTGTGTTTTCATTTCCGAAAGAAACAGAATCTTCTCTATCAGTAGTACTTGCATGGCCAATAGAAACACTTCCCATATGCATAGCCTGACTATCAGATCCAATAGAGATAGCACCTTCCATATCAGAATGAGCACCTGCACCAATAGCAATAGAATCTTGGCCTTTTGATGATGTAGAAGTCCCTAAAGCGACACTGTTTTCTCCTGTCGCCTTTGCAACGGCACCAACAGCCGTAGAATTTTCTGCCGACTCGCTCGCTGCCCCATTAGCTAAACTTGAATGACCTGAAGCTTTACTAAATGAACCAATGGCAACAGAATTATGGCCATTAACTGATGAATTAGCACCTATTGCAGACGATGAATTTCCTGTTGCACTCGCCGATACACCAATAGCAGTAGCATAATCACTGTCTGCTTTACTATGATCACCTGCATTATATGTTGCATCTGCGGCATAGCTATTTGCTACGCAAGAAGTAAAAATTAAAGAAGCGATTAATGTTTTCTTCATGATCACAAACCCATAATATATAAATGTAAATGAAAATAAAAAATGACTAGAACAATAAGGTGGCAGATTTTATTTTTTCAATAAAATCCTGTCAATAATTTAACTTAAAAATATATTAAATGTTTTTAATTTATATTTAACTATTTGTTTTTATTAAATCGTATATTGTCTATTTAATTTCCCTAACAAAAATACCAACACAAATAATCACGCGATAAACTAACATCATAATTATTAAGTTTGAGTGTATAAAATATAATTATTCATTTAATTAGAATAATTTTATATTTAATACATTTATTAACAAATAGTTAAGTGACGTTTTAAATCATATTTAAGTAAAACGATACCAGCACCAATGAGAAGAATATCTTTTATAATAAAACTATCAACTTTTCCTAACTGGGGTAATAAACTGAGAGTAATAACGCCAATACCAATAACGATGATATCTCCCATCATACCAATCACAGGTTTATAAAAGCCTGCAATTAAAGCGAGAAAAGTGAGGGTTTCTACTATACCAAGGAAATAGCTTCCTCCATACACACCAAATAAAGTATATAAAATATTCAACCAAGATTTAGATATAAGAGGTTCTAATGCCATTACCTCAAAATCAAACCATTTATAAGTACCAAATAACATGAGTATGCCAATGACGGATAATCGAAGAAAAACGATATCGTAATCTGAATTAATAAAACGTTTAATAAAATTTTTCATTAGAACCTCTAAAAATGATAATAATGATGTGAGATAACGATAAATCTATTGCTTTGAATCAAGCATCGTAAGTAATATTTTTACTGTTTCAAAATAAGCATTATGCGGAGGTATTCGATTAAGCATTAATGCTCCTTTCAATGAAGAACAAACAATTACAGCTAGCTCATTAGCCGCAGAAAAAAGCCGAATATCACCATTCTCTTGACCAAAAATTAAAATATTCTTCAATATATTTAATTCAAAATCAGCCAATAAATTAACGGCTTCTTGCAACTCTAACGGGAATTGATGGCTATCAGATAACATCGCATAGACACCACACATTTCTCCTTTCTTTGCACAATCAGAGAAAGCATTTAAATACGTTTTTAATCGTTGTAATCCAGAGGGTATATTATATAAAGATCCTTCAAGTCGGATAAATCCCTCTTTTTTATATTGACAATATGCTAATCCTAAATCTATTTTGCTCGGAAAATAATGATGTATGCTTGCTTTCCTAATACCTATTCTCTTCTCTAGATCAGCATAACTAAACCCTAAAAAACCGCGTTGTTGAATAAGTATATTCGCCTGATGCAATATCTTATCATATGTTGTCATTAATAATCCTTGTTTTATAGGTATAATGCGATTACATAAGAATATTATTCTTCTATCATTATAGAAATAAAGCCATATCATCAAATCAATTCTATTTTAGAGAGATTTCAAAAAGTTAATTACTCCAAATTCTTTCTATAAAAAATAATATAACCTAAGTTTAAAGAAAAAATTTACCTACCAGAAGGTAGGCTGTCAATAAAAAATAAATCACATTCATTAAAAAAACAAAATCAGTTTAAAAAAATGAAGACAAAAAGTAAAAAAACAAAAAAATAAAAAAACAAATCAAATAAAAACAATAAAATAAAAAAAATCCTAAGAAAACAAAAAAGTTAAACAGATACACAGAAGTAACAAATATCTAACAAATAGCGATGTGAATTTTTTTATTTCATAGAAAAATTAAATTTATATTAAAGAAATATTAAATCGTAAATTTTTCCATTTTTTCATTTTTATTTTTTTTATAGAATCGCGTAAAAGTTATTATCAAAATCTATCAATCAAACATATTTCATGGAAAAAAAATGAATAGAAATAATTCATTAGATATTCTTGGTCATATTGTATGGTTATGGGCAAGCTCCCCTTTACATAGAAATTGGCCTGTATCTTTATTCGCAATAAATGTATTACCCGCAATACAAGCTAACCAATATGCTTTATTAACTCGAGATGGTTTCCCTGTCGCATATTGTAGCTGGGCTAATTTAAATTTAGAAAATGAAGTTAAATATCTAAATGATGTGACTTCTTTAATTGCAGAGGACTGGACTTCTGGTGATCGTAAATGGTTCATTGATTGGATAGCCCCTTTTGGGGATAACGGAGCACTATATAAATATATGCGAAAAAACTTTCCTAATGAATTATTTAGGGCAATCAGAGTAGATCCTGAAACTCAGATTGGTAAAGTGTCAGAATTTCACGGAGGTAAAATAGATAAACAATTGGCAAATAAAATATTTAAACAATATCACCATGAATTAATAACTGAAGTTAAAAACTATCCCGACTTTAAATTTTCATTGATAAGTTAAAGGTAAATTATAATGCCAACAATAACAACCACTCAAATTAAAACATCGCTTCAATCAGCTAAACAATCAGCGACGAAAAAATTACAGTCCGCAGGACAATCAACAAAAAACGCGTTAAAAAAAGCAGCAGGTCAAGCACGCAAAGCTGGTGATAAGCTTATTTTATTGATACCTAAAGATTATCAAGGACAAGGTTCAAGTCTGAATGATCTAGTTAAAGCCGCTGATGAACTTGGTATTGAAGTTCAGTATGAAGAAAAAGACAGTACAGAGATAGCCAAACAATTTTTTGGAACAGGCGAAAAATTACTTGGATTAACAGAACGAGGAGTCGCTATATTTGCACCACAATTAGATAAATTGTTGCAGAAATATCCAAACGTAGGTAATAAACTTGGTGGAAGCGCAGAAAATCTAGGAAGTCACTTAGGTAAAGTTGGCGGGATTTTTTCAACCCTTCAAAACTTTTTAGGGACTGCACTTTCGTCAATGCAAATAAATGAGTTAATAAAAAAACAAAGAAATGGTGAAGATGTCAGCTCAACAGAACTAGCAAAAGCAAGTATCGATCTCATTAATCAACTCATAGATACAGCCTCAAGTATCAATAATAATATTGATGCTTTTTCACAACAATTGAATAAGTTAGGTAGCATATTATCTAATACAAAACATTTAAATGGTATTGGTAATAAATTACAAAACTTACCTGATTTAGGAAAAATAGGCACAGGGTTAGATACTATTTCTGGTATTTTATCTGCTGTTTCAGCAGGTTTCATTTTAGGTAATGCTAATGCCGATACGAGTACAAAAGTTGCTGCAGGCTTTGAATTGACAGCAAAAACATTAGGTAATTTAGGTAAAGCTTTTTCTCAATATATTATCGCACAACGCGCAGCTCAAGGGTTATCAACCTCGACCGCAAGTTTTGGTTTAATTGCCTCCGCGGTTTCATTAGCAATTAGCCCATTATCATTCTTAGCTATTTCAGATCAATTTAAGCGAGCCCAAAAAATCGAAGAATATTCTGAACGCTTTAAAAAATTTGGTTATGAAGGTGATAGCTTACTTGCTGCTTTCCGTAAAGAAACTGGTGCTATTGATGCAGCATTAACAACTATTAGCACAGTATTAAATTCTGTGTCTGCGGGTGTCAGTGCAGCGGCAACAGCTAGTCTTGTTGGTGCACCAATCAGTGCATTAGTCGGTGCAGTATCAGGTATTATTACTGGTATTTTAGAAGCGTCAAAACAGTCTATGTTTGAACATGTTGCAAACAAAATGGCTAATACCATTGCAGAATGGGAGAAAAAACATGGTAAAAACTATTTTGAAAATGGATATGATGCCCGCCACTCTGCATTCTTAGAAGATAACGTCAAATTATTATCTAAATACAGTAAAGAACATTCTACTGAATTATCTGTTCTTATCACACAACAACATTGGGATGACCTCATTGGTGAATTAGCGAGTGTCACTAAAAATGGAGCAAGAGTATTTAGTGGTAAAGCTTATGTTGATTATTATAAGGAAGGCAAACTTTTAGAAAAAAAATCTGATGAATTTGAGAAAAAAAGATTTGATCCATTAAAAGGAAATGTAGATATCTCTGATATTGACAAATCAGCATTACTTAAATTTATCAACCCAATATTAACACCCGGTGAAGAAATTCGTCACAGAAAACAATCGGGGAAATATCAGTATATGACTGAATTATTAGTCAACGGTGTTGATCGATGGATTGTAAAAGGAACTAAAGATAAAGGTTCTGTATATGATTACTCTAATTTAATCCAGCATGCAGATATTGCGAATAACCAATATCGCGAAATTCGTATTGAATCAAGATTAGGTAATGGGGATGACAAAGTTTTCTTAGCTGCTGGTTCTGCCGATGTTTTTGCAGGTAAAGGTCACGATATTGTTTATTATGATAAAACAGACACAGGCTATTTAACTATTGATGGCACAAAAGCAACTGAAGCTGGTCAGTATACCGTTACGAGACTGCTAGGTGGTGACGTTAAAATCTTGCAAGAAACAGTGAAAGAACGCCAAGATTCAGTTGGGAAAAGAACTGAAAAAATACAATATCGTCATTATGAATTTAAACATACTTATGCTCAAAATTTAAAAGCTATAGATAATTTGTATTCAGTTGAAGAAATTATTGGTAGTGACCGTAACGATACTTTCCTCGGTAGTAAATTCAATGATATTTTCCATGGCGCCAAAGGTAATGACATAATTGAAGGCAATGATGGTCACGATCGTTTATATGGTGATGATGGCGATGATACTTTAAGAGGTGGGCACGGTAATGACCGATTATATGGCGGTAATGGCAATGACAAATTAATAGGAGGCACCGGTAATAATTACCTAAGTGGCGGAGATGGTGACGATGAGTTACAAGTACAAGGTAATAAGACAAGTTACAATATACTACTAGGGGGTAAAGGTAACGATAAATTATACGGTAGTGAAGGCGTTGATCTACTTGATGGCGGAGAAGGTGATGACATTCTAAAAGGTGGCGATGGCGATGATATCTACCGCTACTTTGCTGAATATGGCCATCATATCATCGAAGATGAAGGTGGAAATAACGATAAACTTGGCTTACTAAACATTGACTTCAAGAATGTTGTATTTAAACAAGAAGGCGATGATCTAGTGATGTATAAAGCAGAAAATAATATCATTTCAACTAATAATAAAAATGGTATTACATTTAAAAATTGGTTCAAAAAAGACCAAAAAGGTGCTTATAACTATAAAATAGAGCAACTCTTTGATAAAGATGGTCGGGTCATTACAGCGGAATCTCTTGAAAATGCGTTAAAAGACCAAAGCAAGAATCGCCTTAATTATGTGTATGGGCATAATGCATTAAGCCGTTATGCAGATAAAAATAACCTAAATCCATTAAATAATGAGATTAACAAAATTATTTTATCTGCTGGTAATTTTGATACCAATAAAGAAAAACCTGCAGCTGCTTCGTTACTAATGTCTTCTAATAATGGAATAAATATTGCTAGTAACGCAATAAATTTAGCTCTTTCTGTAGCATAATATTTTAATTTTTAATAGCAATCTTATAAGACTATGTCAAATATGATTGCTATTTTTTTGGAGTCACTATGGATTTTAATAATCAAAATGATTATGGGTTATATGCATTAGAAATATTAGCCCAATACCATAACATTGCTATTAATCCTGAAGAAATTAGACATAAATTTGATATTAGTGGAAAAGGATTAGATTTAACTTCATGGCTACTTGCAGCAAAATCACTGGAATTAAAAGCAAAGCCAGTAAAAAAAACAATAGACAGATTAGAATTTATTTATCTTCCAGCATTAATTTGGCGTGAAGATGGAAAGCATTTTATTTTAACTAAAGTAAGTAAAGACTCAAATCGTTATTTAATTTATGATTTAGAACAGAGAAACCCAAGAGTTCTTACTCAGGATGAGTTTTGCGAATTATATCAAGATAAAGTTATTTTAATTACCTCAAGAGCCTCTGTCATAGGTAAATTAGCAAAGTTTGATTTTACTTGGTTTATTCCTGCTGTTATTAAATACAGAAAAATATTTATTGAAACATTAATCGTTTCTGTATTTTTACAATTATTTGCTTTAATTACCCCACTTTTTTTTCAAGTGGTTATGGATAAAGTTTTAGTACACAGAGGCTTCTCAACACTCAATATTATTACTATTGCATTAGCTGTCGTAGTCATATTTGAAATTACATTAAGTGGCTTACGTACTTATATTTTTGCGCATAGTACAAGTCGTATAGATGTTGAACTTGGTGCAAAACTTTTTCGACATTTATTAGCACTACCTATTTCTTATTTTGAAAGTCGTCGTGTAGGTGATACTGTTGCTCGAGTAAGAGAATTAGATCAAATTCGTAATTTTCTAACTGGCCAGGCATTAACCTCCATTTTAGATTTATTATTTTCATTTATATTCTTTGCTGTAATGTGGTATTACAGTCCCAAATTAACATTAGTGATTTTATTTTCACTACCTTGTTATGCTGCCTGGTCTATTTTTATTAGTCCAATTTTACGCCGTCGTTTAGATGATAAATTTGCTCGTAATGCAGATAATCAATCTTTTCTAGTTGAGTCTGTAACAGCAATTAACACAATAAAAGCCATGGCTGTTTCACCTCAAATGACAAATATATGGGATAAACAATTAGCGGGTTATGTTGCAGCTGGATTTAAAGTAACGGTATTAGCAACTATAGGCCAACAAGGGATCCAATTAATACAAAAAGCCGTTATGATTATTAATCTTTGGCTAGGTGCACATTTGGTTATTTCTGGTGATTTAAGTATTGGTCAATTAATTGCTTTTAATATGCTAGCAGGGCAAATTGTTGCACCAGTGATCCGTCTCGCTCAACTTTGGCAAGACTTTCAGCAAGTCGGTATTTCTGTAACTCGCTTAGGTGATGTACTTAATTATCCTACTGAAAGTTATCAAGGAAAATTAGCATTACCAGAAATTAATGGCGATATCTCGTTTCGTAATATTCGATTTCGTTATAAACCTGACGCACCAATTATTTTAAATAATATTAACTTAGATATTAAACAAGGCGAAGTCATCGGTATTGTGGGACGTTCAGGTTCAGGGAAAAGTACATTAACTAAACTAATTCAACGTTTTTATATTCCTGAAAATGGCCAAGTACTTATTGATGGACATGATCTTGCACTAGCCGATCCCAACTGGTTACGTCGTCAAGTTGGTGTTGTATTACAAGATAATGTACTACTTAACCGTAGTATTATTGATAATATTGCGTTGGCAGATCCAGGTATGCCAGTAGAAAAAGTTATTTATGCTGCAAAATTAGCCGGTGCTCATGATTTCATTTCAGAATTACGTGAAGGTTATAACACAATTGTTGGTGAACAAGGTGCGGGATTATCTGGTGGGCAACGCCAGCGAATCGCTATTGCGAGAGCGTTAGTCAACAATCCCAAGATTTTAATTTTTGATGAAGCAACCAGTGCTTTAGATTATGAATCTGAGCATGTCATTATGCGTAATATGCACAAAATTTGCCAAGGTAGAACTGTCATTATTATTGCTCATCGTTTATCTACAGTAAAAAATGCGGATCGTATTATAGTCATGGAAAAAGGACAAATTATCGAACAAGGCAAACACAAGGAACTTCTCTCTGATCCTGAAAGCCTATATCACTATTTACATCAATTACAATCAGATTAATAAAAAGAGAAGAATAATATGAAAACATGGTTAATGGGTGTTTATGAGTTTTTT
This sequence comes from Proteus penneri, assembly GCF_022369495.1. NCBI lineage: Bacteria > Pseudomonadati > Pseudomonadota > Gammaproteobacteria > Enterobacterales > Morganellaceae > Proteus > Proteus penneri. Next base: position 486,618 of record NZ_CP059690.1, on the reverse strand, counting down.
TTACGCTATAAAGTAGTTTGGAGTGAAACTTGGAAGATCCGCCAACAATTAGATGCGCCTATACGTGAAAAAGATGAACATGAATTTTTACCTGCACATTTGGAATTAATTGAAACTCCCGTATCTAAGCGCCCACGTTTAATCGCTTATTTTATTATGGCTTTTTTAGTGATTGCTATTATTTTATCAATTTTAGGTAAAGTTGAAATTGTTGCCACTGCAAATGGAAAATTAGCATTAAGCGGGCGAAGTAAGGAAATAAAACCTATTGAAAACTCAATAGTTCAAGAAATTATGGTAAAAGAAGGAGAGTTAGTTAAAAAAGGTCATGTATTATTAAAACTTACAGCATTAGGCGCCGAAGCTGATACATTAAAATCGCAATCGTCATTACTACAAGCGAAGTTGGAACAGTTTCGTTATCAAATGCTGGCTAAATCAATTGAATCAAATAAATTACCAGAGATAAAATTACCTAATGATCCCGATCTTCAAAATATTTCTGAAGATGAAATGTTACGTTTAACATCTTTAATTGAAGAACAATTTCAGAATTAAAATCAGCAGAAAGGTTAACAATACTTGCACGCATAAATCGCTATGAAAAATTATCACAAATTGAAAAGAGTCGTTTAGATGATTTTAAGAATTTATTGCAAAAGCAAGCTATTTCAAAACATGCTGTACTTGAGCAGGAAAATAAATACCTTGAGGCAGCAAATGAACTACGTATTTATAAAACTCAATTAGAGCAGATTGAAAGTGAAATTTTATTAGCAAAAGAAGAATATCAACTAGTCACTCAGTTATTTAAAAATGAAATCTTAGATAAAATAAGACAAACAACAGATAGTGTTAAGTTATTAGCACTAGAATTAGAGAAAAATGAACAACGTCAACAAGCTTCAGTAATAACAGCACCAGTTTCTGGGAAAGTTCAACAATTGAAAGTACATACAGAAGGTGGTGTTGTAACAACCGCTGAGACACTAATGATAATAGTGCCAGAAAATGATACATTAGAAGTCACAGCATTAATACAAAATAAAGATATTGGTTTTATTGATGTTGGGCAAGACGTTATTATTAAAGTAGAAGCTTTTCCTTATACTCGATATGGTTATTTAGTTGGTAAAGTAAAAAATATCAATTTAGATGCTATAGAAAACCAACAATTAGGACTTGTTTTTAATGTTATTATTTCTATTGAAGAAAATAATTTATCAATTGGAAATAAAAATATTCCATTAAGTTCAGGTATGGCTGTTAATGCTGAAATTAAAACAGGTATGCGGAGCGTAATAAGTTATCTTCTCAGTCCTCTAGAAGAATCCGTAAAAGAGAGTTTACGTGAACGATAATTTATATTTACCATTATTTTCGATATAAAAATATAATAAATTGACGCCTTCTAAACTATAGAGGCGTCATTTATCTATCTTCTTTCTTAAATGCATTATCTACTTCCCCTCTTCACTTTTAATAAGTGAAATAAAAAATAAAGCCTAATGCATTATAAATAAAAGCGATCTGTTTTATAACATTTATCATACAATTTAAATTCATTTAAGAAATACTCCAGATATATATCTCCTTTTAATTAATACCTACCTCACAGAATATGAAATTCACCCTAATTATCATTGACGAAATATAACTTCAGCAGTAAATATAATAAGCAATGATCATAAAAACAGTGACCATCTTTGAAGATGGCTTTTTTAATCCTCAAATTGTCTCATTTTTTAGACAAAGTGATATTACAGAAACCACGGGAGAATTACCTTATGACTAAACAAGATACAGCAACTCATTATTCGATTGATGATATGAAAGCATTAATCGAGACAATGCAAATTTATAAAAAAGATAACAGTGGCAAGGGGATCACTCGCATTGCCTATAGCGAAGAAGATGAAGCCGCACATCTGTATCTTGCTAGTTTAATGAAAGAAGCGGGTCTTGAAGTTTATCGTGATGGTATTGGTACACTTTACGCACGATTACCAGGTCAAGATCGCTCATTACCGGCAGTAGGTACAGGATCTCATCTTGATACCGTTCCTCAAGGTGGCGCTTATGATGGAGCTTTAGGTGTTATCGCAGGATTTTATGCCTTAATGCAATACAAACCACAACAACTTAAACGTGACCTTGAACTAGTTGTTTTCCGCGCAGAAGAATCTAGTCGTTTTGGCTTTTCGTGTATTGGCAGTAAAGTATTAACAGGAAAAATAGATAAAGCTCGTTGGGAACAAAATAGAGATGATGACGGTAATAACTTCTTTGAAGTGCTAAAATCTTTAGGTTATCAGCATGATAATTTTGATAATTGCTTAATCACAAAAGATCGTTTTAGTGCCTTTGTTGAGCTTCATATTGAACAAGGTAAACGCCTTAAAAATGACAAAAAAACTATTGGTATTGTCAACGGTATTGCAGCACCAACACGTTTTTCAGTTACTGTTAATGGTCATGCGGATCACTCTGGTGCAACGCCAATGTATCAACGTCAAGATGCTCTAGTAGCAAGCGCTGGGATTATTACCGATATTAACCGTGCAGCATGTACTGAATCCGTTTATGGCACAGTAGGTACAGTGGGTAAACTCAATGTTATCCCGAACTCCATGAACGTCATTCCTGGACAAGTAAAATTTTCGGTTGATATTCGAGGTATTGATATAGAAAGTATTCAACGTGTTGTACAGCGCCTAAATAATAGTGTTGAAAAAGCAGAAAAAGATTTTGGTGTCGCTATTGACGTTCAACCGATTTCTGCTGAATCGCCAGTAAAATTAGATGATTCAATTTGCCAAGTTATTGAAAGTTTGTGCCAAAAACACGATATCAGCTATATGACAATGCTAAGTGGCGCAGGTCATGACTCAATGAATATAGCGCCACTTTATCCAACAGCAATGATCTTTACACCTTCAGTTGCTGGTATTAGTCATCACCCAGATGAATTTACCGAATTTAGTGATATTGCTGTCGCTGCAGATTTATTAGCAGAAACATTAGGTACATTAGCAAATCAATAATGACTGACTATTTGTTTTAAAAGGTTAATTGCATCACTCCCTTTGGTCGCTTTTAACCATAATTTATCAAAAAGAGATTGATATTGAAATATCGCCTCAGTTGAAGAGGTTACAGTGGCAATGCCCGTACTGACATTAGGGAATTCACCTAAGCGGAACGGGCTAACAGCTAAAGAAAGCGGTACTTTATCTTGATAGAATAATTGGAAAGTTAAAGACGGCATAGTATCTGAAATGATTGCAATATTAAGATAACTATTTTTTTGTTCTAACTTTTCAATTAAATGAAGAATTTCATTTTTTGCTCGTTCTTTTCTTTCTTGTTGAAGTGTTTTAGTTAAATTAACCGAACCTAACATGCCAACATAAAGAAATTTCTCAATTTGTTGTTGACTAATAAGGTTATAAATATGAGGTGAATGTAAGGACTGATGTTTCTTACGCTCTTTTAAAATAGACAAAACTTCTTGTTGTTTCTCAGACAAAAGGTTTAAAGGTGATGCCTCAGTTAGCATTTCAACCAATGTTTTGTCATAACAATCTGAAGTTAATAAGTAAGAGAAAGGTTCGAAGTGAGTGTAAATATGTGAAGATTGAGTTTCAAGTTGGCGCATTCGTTCAAAAAAGCCATTTGCACTTGAATAATATTCAGTATTAATACCCAACAAACTGGTTAACGAGGTATTTAATAATTTAGCAAGATTATCAAGTGTTTCAATTTTAACAATTTCGCCTTTTTCTAACCGATATACAGCAGCACGAGAAATACCCAAGCTTTCAGCCACATCTTCAGCTTTTAATGAAGAGGCTATACGGTAAGCACGCAAGCGATATCCAATGGATTGGTAATCTATTTTTTCTCTAGGTATGTAAGGCATATTTATAATTGGCTCCCAAATGCACAAAGTACCAGGGTAAAGTAACGGCACAATAATAAGGCGTCAGTTCAGATAGTTTAAATTAAACCAAAAATAAAAAGAATCACCTTCCTCACAATGAAGTAAATAAAAGTAGTTTGCAGTAAAAAGTTAGTCTATATCAATAAACCTGCTTTTAGCAGGTAACCTCACCAGGGTTAAAGCAGTAAAAATTAACAATAAAAAAACAAAAAGTGCTGTTAATGGATATAACAGCACTTTTTTATTATTCACTATTATCCATTGACTAACATTTATTAATCCATAAAATCAATGAAACCATATAAATTACTCATTAAATAAGCCTGTGATGTAAATACATAAATAGAGAATTACATAATGATAAATTTTATCACCTTTCATTGAAACACCAATTCACAAGATTAATTAGCTTCAAAATAATTTTAAATATTTCTTTTTTTGAAAGGTATTTAGCAGGTTATTGATAAACTACCCGCCGTTCAAATAATAAAGGAGTATTAATTATGAATAAGTATTTAAAATATACATCACCTCAATTTAATTATATTTACAATATAATGAAAACCAATAAATATACTGGTAAATGGGAAAATTATAATATTGAAAAGGGTTATACTGAAATAACCTATAGCTTTCCTAACTGGTCTGCATTAAGAGGTAACAAATATACAACAATTACAACATTTACAGAAAAAGGAAAAGATTTAGTTAGAGAAAAACTCCAGCAATGGGAAGAAGTTGCGAATATTAAATTTATTGAAGTAAGTAGAGAACAAGATACAGATATTAAATTTGGTCTGTATAATAATATTAATGAGCTCGCAAATTATAAAAGCTATTCAACGAACGGATTTGCCTATTCTCCATACAATATGTACTATAAGTATAAAAAAAAGAATAAAATAGAGAAAGCTGAAGATTATAGTAGTAATGGGCAAATTTGGATAAACATGTCTAAAATGGATGATATTGAATATATTCGTAAATCAGAAATAACTCCAGAGCAACAAATAAGAGTAAATCAATTTAAATCTACAGCAAATATTATTTATCATGTGGTTGAAGAAATTGATGACTATTATTTAATCATGAAAAACAGTAATGCTTGGTCTCATATTAATAATACAAAAAATATATTTGAAGATAAACTCGATTTTCAGCGAACAATTAATCATGAAATAGGCCATGCTCTTGGTCTACATCATACATTCAAGCGTAAAGAATCAATTAATTGTGAAGAAAACAGCCACAAATATTCAGTAATGGCATATAGCGTACCTAAATATGAACATGCCGATTTTAAAGGTATGGATCCTTTAACACCACAGTTAATGGATATTTTCGCTATTCAAGAAACATATGGACAGAATAAAGCTACACGCATTGGTAATACCATTTATGGTTTTAATTCTAATACAAAAAAAGACTATTATTCATTAAAAACATCTGAAGATAAAATTGTTGCATGTATTTGGGATACTGGTGGAATAGATACATTAGATTTTTCAAAATATACCGTTGACCAAAAAATAGATCTGAATGAAGGGAGCTTTTCTGATGTAGGAGGACTACGTGCAAATATTTCTATTGCCTATGATGCTGTTATTGAAAACGCAATAGGCGGTAGTCAAACAGATATTATATCTGGAAATGATGCTAATAACCGCCTCTTTGGTAAACTCGGTGAGGACACTTTATATGGTAAAGGAGGCAATGATATTTTATATGGTGGACAAGGAAATGATCATCTTTATGGAGAAAAAGGTAATGATTACTTATATGGAGAGCAAGATAATGATGTTCTAGTGGATTCTGATGGCAACGATCACCTATATGGTGGACAAGGAGATGATTATCTTTGGGATTCTGAGGGAGATAATATTCTTGATGGCGGGTTGGGTGATGACGTTTTATTTGGTGGTGACGGTGATGACGAACTTAATGGCGGTGAAGGCAATGATCATTTAGATCCTGGAATGGGTAATAACACATTAAAAGGTGGTACAGGTTATGATACTTTTAGTTTTAATACTCAAGATAATGATTCCTCAAATATAATTACTGATTTTGAATCAGGTATTGATAAATTATTTTTTTATAAAAAAACAGATGATCGTAGTTTTATAGAAAAAATTAATATTGTTAACTCTAATCATCTAAATAACAATGAAGGTAAACTTTATTATGACAATAATAATAACATTACAAATTTAAAAATAAATACAACAGAAACATTAACACCTAAATATTTAAATATTTACCTCATAGGAAAATACGAATATGAAGATTTATTCTGTTAATTAACCATTTCTATTATTTACTATATTACTTGATGAGTAATTATCAATTAATATAGTAAATTACTTCAGTTATAAACAAATACTTTATAAAATATAGGATATTCTATAAAGGTATAAAATTTTCTTATCCAAAATAATAATAACAATAAAAAAAATCGCTGTAGAAAATATAACTTTGGATTTATTTACATCATTAAATTATTCTGACTTAAAACACACCTCACTTCACAATTATTTAAAAACATATTTTCCCCCTCTAGATTAATATCAATAAGTGGCTATCTTTATTATCGCTGGCATTCACCAGATAATAAAACTATTTTCAATATGAAAATAAACTTAACCTAAACTTGATATCCGGAGGATATTATGGGTTCTTCTTTATTAAAAAAAGCAGTAGGATTATCTAATGTTTCCGATTTATTAGATAAAAGTGGAATTTTTTATAATTTCTCAGCTAAGACTCTTCCTTCTTTTGATTATGATACCGCAGGAAAACATATTGCACGCGAAAATTCCACATGGAATGGGAAATATATTATTGGGCAAGCAGCAGAAGTGACATATTCATTTCCAACTTGGGCTGGTAAAAAATTTAATGATTTTGGTGATAAAAATCCCTATGGGTTTAATTCAACACAAAAAGATCATGCAAGACAATCTTTAGATGCATGGTCTGATATTGCAAATATCAAATTTACAGAAGTAGCACCAGGCACAAAATCAGATATTACTTTTGGAAATATTACTGATCCTTATGGTCAATTCCAAGCTTATGCAACTTTGCCAAATACCTATAGTTATGGCCGTGATCTTTCAGGCCAAGCTTGGTTTAGTGACTATTATTATGCAGGTAACACAACACCTGAATTAGGTAATTATGGTCGTTTAACTATTATCCATGAAATTGGTCATACACTTGGTTTAATGCATCCTGGTGATTATAACGCAGGCCAAAATGTACCTGGTTATTTAAAATCTGATTACGCTGAAGATAGTCGCCAATATACAGTGATGAGCTATTGGGATGAATATGAAACGGGCGCACATTTCCAAGGTGCTTATGCGGGTGCTCCTCTACTTCATGATATTTCAGCAATGCAATACCTTTATGGCGCAAATACAACGACCAGAACAGGTGATGATGTTTACGGTTTCAACTCAAATACAGGTATTGATTATTACACTGCAACAAGCAGTAATGATAAATTAATATTCTCAGTTTGGGATAGCAGTGGTAACGATACTTTCGACTTCTCAGGATTTTATCAAGATCAAATTATTGATTTACGTGAGGGTCATTTCTCTGATGTTGGCGGCCTACAGAAAAACGTTTCGATTGCACAAGGTGTTACAATAGAAAATGCAATCGGTGGCTCTGGTAATGATATTATCTATGGAAATGATGCTGATAATATTCTCATCGGTGGCGGTGGTAACGACATACTGTATGGTGGCGGTGGTCAAGATACATTATGGGGCGATACAGGTAGCAATACCTTTGTTTATAAAGAGATCTCCGACTCTCTTGCCTCTGCTGCTGACAAGATAATGGACTTCAAATCGGGTATTGATAAGATTGATTTATCAGAATTAATCGAAAATACCTTTAGCCATAAATTCCTTAATTTTGTTGACAATTTTACAGGTCGCTCGGGTGAAGCAACCGTTAAATATGATCAATCAACAAACTCAAGCGAACTCGCTATTAACGCTTATGGTTATGGATATAGCCCTGATTTCAAAATTGACATTGTAGGATTTGTTAATTACGAAACTGACTTTATTGTTTAATTTATCATCGAGTAGGAGAAAGACATTTCTCCTACCATTCTTTTAACTATAAGGAGTTATTTTTATATTATCTTATTAAAAAAAAGATAGAGTTATCACTCCGTGTTGATAGAAGAAATGCAGTAAATAACAATAAAACAGATAGGAATAAAATCAGGAATAACATTATGTCAGTAAGCGAAAACTATAATGAAATAACCAATATTATAAAAGAGAGAAAGAAAGTATTTTTTTCCATTGGAATATTTACAGCCTTAATAAATATTTTAATGTTAGTTCCTTCCATTTATATGTTACAAGTTTACGATCGAGTATTACCTTCAGGTAATGAAATGACTTTATTAATGCTGACACTTATTATGTTAGCATTATTTATTTTTATGGGAGGATTAGAATACTTAAGAAGTATTATTGTCATTAGAATGAGTAATAAACTTGATTTATCCTTAAGCTCAAGAATTTATACTGCTGCATATCAAGCAAAATTAAACAAAACCCCCGGAATTAATTCTTCTTTAGCATTTAATGACTTAGTGACTATTAGGCAATTTATTACAAGTCACGCCATTTTTACTTTTTTTGATTTACCATGGTTCCCTATTTATCTTCTTGTTATTGCATTATTTAATCCATGGTTAGGATTATTTGCATTATGTGGTGCAGTCATTTTATTTTCTTTGGCAATTCTAAATGAATATTTATCTCGATCATCATTAAAAAAAGCCAATGAGTTTGCTAATCAAGCACAAGTAATACAAGGTCATCATTTTGAACATCCACAGCCTATTGAAGCAATGGGAATGTTGGGTTATTTACGTAATCAATGGCAAATTACTCACTTTAAATATCTACAGGCACAAACTCATGCAAGTGATAGTGCAGCTGGTGTTAATGCAATAACAAAAGTGACTCGAATGGCACTGCAATCTTTAATGCTAGGATTTGGTGGATGGCTAGCAATAGATAATACAATTAGCCCAGGAATGATGATCGCTGGATCAATACTACTAGGTCGTGCTTTAGCGCCAATCGAACAAGTTATTGGTGTATGGAAAAACTGGGATAGTAGTAAAGAAGCATACAAAAGGCTAACCACACTATTAAAAACGTATCCGGAAGAAAATAAAAAAATGGCGCTACCTGCTCCTAAAGGCGAATTAACAGTAAATATTAAACAAGCTCAATACCCTCAAACAGAACGCACGCTATTAAATAATATTCATTTTTCACTAAGTCCCAGTGATGTACTTGGCATTATTGGCCCTAGTGCTTCAGGAAAATCCTCTTTAGCTAAATTTATTGTTGGAATATGGGAAGTTAAAACTGGAGACATACGTCTTGATAATGCAGATATATATCAATGGAATAAAAGTGAAGTTGGACAATATATTGGATACCTTCCTCAAGAAATCGCCCTTTTTCCCGGTACAATTGCCGAAAATATTGCCCGATTTTCTGAAATAGATCCTCAGAAAGTCACTCAAGCTGCAATGATGGCAAATGTTCATGAAATGATTTTACGTTTTCCTGATGGCTATGAAACCGTTATTGGCGCTCATGGCGAAGGATTGTCAGGAGGACAACAACAACGTATTGCATTAGCTCGAGCATTGTATGGTGATCCTGCTCTAGTCGTTTTAGATGAACCCAATTCTAATTTAGATGATTTAGGCATTAAAGCTTTAATACAAGCAATTCAAATACTTAAAAAAAATAAAAAAACCGTTATATTAATTACTCATCAAAAACAATTGCTCTCAGTAACCAATAAACTCTTAGTTCTGTTCGATGGTCACACCAAATTATTTGGCTCTACAACAGCAGTTATTGCAGAGTTAAATAAATCATCAGTAATCAAAAGTACGCCGACAACCACACCTATTACACAAAGCAATATTTAATATTGAGAAGATTATTATGATCACAAAAAAAAATGAAATCGATATTGTTCATGGTATTTCAGATGATCCTAGAAAATTCTTAATAATAGGATGGTCAGTTATTCTTTTAGGTCTTGCTATTTTTATTTTTTGGGCTGCCTTTGCACCTTTAGATAAAGGCGTATCTACGAAAGGTAATGTTTCAATTTCAGGTAATAAAAAGAGTGTTCAAGCTTCAGTAGAAGGTATTATTACTGACATTTTAGTGAAGAATGGCGATAGCGTAATTGAAGGGCAAACTCTTATTCAATTAAGCCCTATTCAATCAAAAGCCTTAGTAAAATCCTTATCAGAACAATATGATAATTTACTGGTTACTCAACAACGCTTATATGCTCAATTAAATGAAAAAACAGAATTTATCTTAGATCCTAATGAAAAATATTATTCTCATTCAGAGAATTTAAATAAATTATCCCAGCTACAAAATAAATTACTTAATGAAAAGTATATTGAATTGCATAGTGAAATAAATGGCTATAATGCAATTATTGATGGTATTTCTAATCGTTTAATTCATTTAAAAAAATCTACGATAAATAAACAGCATCAAATCAATAGTTTAAAAACTCAAATCAAAGATTTATACATACTTGCTAATGAAGGCTATATTCCTCGTCATCGTTATCAAGAAATTGAGCGAGAACTCGCTGAAAATAATAACCATCTTAATGATACATATGGGCAAATAAGTACATTAGAAAAACAAAAATTGGAATATCAGCAAAAAATATCGCAGCGTAATGCTAATTTTTACCAATCAGCTCGTACTGAACTTAACCAAGTTCAGTTACAAATAAGTGAAACAGAAAAACAACTTATCATTGAAATAGATAAACTAAAAAAGATGCAAATTACTGCGCCTATTTCGGGAATAGTAATGGATTTATCTGTTTTTACTCAAGGTGGTGTTGTAAGAACAGGTCAAACATTAATGGATATCGTTCCTCAAGATCATCAATTAATTATTGAGGCACGCTTAGCCCCTCACCTTATTGATAAAGTTACTCTTGGTCTTCCTGTTGATTTAATGTTTAGTGCATTCAATCAAAATACAACACCTAAAATTCCTGGAGAGGTAACATTAATTTCAGCAGATAGACTGATTGATGAAAGAACAACAGAACCTTATTACCAAGTATTTATTAATGTTAAAGATAATGACCTCCTTACAGACGATAAAAATAAATTAAAGGCAGGAATGCCAGTTGATGTATTCATTAACACAGGCGATCGCTCATTACTAAATTATCTCTTCAAGCCTGTTTTAGATAGGATCCACACTTCATTGACGGAAGAATAATAATGCGAATAAAAAAACTCTCTGCCATTTTATTTATATGGATGCTAAGTTTTCACGCTTTTGCGATCACTCTGTCTGATCTTTATTTCTTAGCAATAAAAAATGATCCTACATTTAATGCTGCGATTAAAGAGCAGATTGCAGGTAAAGAGTATGAAAATATTGGATTATCTCAATTACTCCCAAGCGTACATGTCAATTATCAAAATAACCCACGAAATTGGCAACGAAAAGTTTATCCTATTAATACAAGTAAAGGAGAAATGGAAAGAATAGAATATCAAAATTACCAAAGCCATTCTGTCAGTGCCATTATTAGCCAACCACTCTTTGATTACACGGCATTTAGTGATTACAAATCATCAATAATCAAAACATTATTATCAGACAGTCGTTATCAAGTTAAATTTTCCGAACTAGTGATCAGATTAGTGGATAATTATATAGAATTGGCTTATGCGCAGGATAAATTATTATTAAATCTATCACAGCAAGAAATTTATAAACAACAGCTAATATCAAGCCAGCGTTTATTCGAATTAGGAGAAGGAACAAAAACAGATATTTCAGAGATCCAAACACGATTATATTTAACTCAATCGCAATATACAGATATCCAGCTTGAATTAGATAACGCTAAAAATAAACTAAGTTCAATGATTGGTACACCACTACCTGATGCTGAACATATAGCAAAATTAAATAATAATAGTTTTATATTACAACCAATCACACCCAATAATTATGAATCATGGGAAAATGAGGCTATGCAAAACAACCTCAATATTCAAACCGCTCGTTATGAAATGGCAATAGCAAAACAAGAAATAGAAAAAAATAGAGGTGAATTTTTCCCAACAGTGCAACTCTATGCTTCTTATTCTAATAGTGATTCTGATAGCAATAATACCGTAAATCAAAAATATCAATCAGCAAACGTTGGATTTTATGTCAGCTTGCCTTTACTTAATGGCGGAAAAACAACAGCCTCAATGCGCCAATCTACTGCCTTGTATCAGATGAGTGCTTTTGAAAGAGATGCAATCATCCAGAAAATCACGCAAGAATTACGTCATCAATACCAAATATGTACAACCAGTAATATTAAATTGAATGCCTATGAGCAATCCGTTTCCTCTGCTAAATTGCAATTAGATGCAACTCAAAAAAGTTATATTGGCGGACAAAGAACAATGGTTGATGTTCTTAATGCTGAAGAATTATTATATCGTTCTCAACAAGATTTAATTAAAGCTAAATATGATTACATTCAGGCTTGGGCATTATTGCATCAATATACTAATACATTAGATATTGAAAAAATAAAATTAATTGAAGACTATTTTCAATAGAATTGTTAATTATCTTTGATAACAGATATGAGTATAATTATAAAAGTCCTAGATCGTGGATAGATATAGGACTTTTAGTTATAAGTAATCGTTAATTACTTATTTTAGCTAGCGGGTATCATCACTTCTTTTTATTACCGTACAACGTTAGTACACGGTGAGTAAGAGCAATTGATGCCAGACCGATAAAACACTCAGCTAGGAAAATCAGCATAAATTACCCCCATTCATAAGTACATTCTGTTTGGGCGGGGGCTCTGATAAAGTAAAGTGACTTGTCATATAATGCTTAGCTAACTCCGATTTAATGGACACATTTTAAACCTATCATTAAAACCCCAAAGAGCAAAATATATTTTTCAACAAAATCCATTTTTGGACTTTGATCACATAAAAACAACACAAAAAATCAAATCAATGTCATTTTTAAAGTTAAATTTATTTACTCTTTTATAACCGCATTTAAAGAAAGAAATAATTTTAAAATCAGTTAATTAAAGAAAACAAATGTTAAATCACCCTGCTTTTCTACGATAGGTTTTACCTTTAACTGGCTTATAATAGATAATATATCTTTCCGCTCTGGACGAACCAAAACAATTGCAATCCCTTGGTAGTTATTCGCTTCAATTAAGTTAACTAGCTGCTTAATATCATAATATTTATTTTGCACATCAGGATATGCTAGACCATAAGCTAACTCTCCTTTCGTCTCTGTTAAACGAATATCAGTGCGTTTTAACCCCCATGCTAAAGACGTTCCAATCCCAACTTCATCAGTTAAAATATAAGGCTTATTTGCTAACTCATTATAATAATGATTAATTTCCTTTTCAGGGGTGCTTTTGCTTTCTATTTTATGAGGAATAACATATCCAATTACTAGACTTAATCCTATTGAGCAAAATAAAGTCAGTAACCGAGTAGGTTTAAAGAATGAAGCAATTCCCATCACACTCCAACATAAAAAACCAACAATACCCAGCAATGCTTTATATTGCTCATTTGTTTCATATAACGTAAATCGTGTAGAGAAAAGTGAATAAATAATAATAGAAATGCCGACAAGCCCAAAAACAGTATTTATAATTGCATTAATATTATGAATTTTTTCATTTTGTTCATTTCTTAGCTCTTCTATGTAATGTGCAATCAAGATAGAAAGTGGCACAAAACAAGGTAACATATAGGTTAATAACTTACCGCTAGAGGCAGAAAAAAAAGAAAAAAATAGAAAGAACCAAAATGAAAAATAAAGCGTCCCTTTTTTCAATAAAATAGCTGATTTAATAGCCCCAAATAAGAATCCTAACCAAGGCAAAATACCTAAAATAATAATAGGTAAATAAAACCACATAGGTTGTGATCTTGCAGACCCCTTTTCAACAAAGCGTTGAACATGCTCAATCCAAAAGAAATAGTGCCAATAATCAGAAGCTTGAAGTGCAACCGAAATAACCCATGGACCAGCAATAATAAGCATAGAAATAAGCGCGATTAGTGCATAACAAAGGACTTCTTTAAAACGAGATAAGCTAATTGCAGTTACAACAAAAACTAATGCAGGTAATACAACAGCAATAAAACCTTTAGTTAAAAAACCTAATCCACAGAAGACACCAACTAAAATATAAGCACTGATTTTTGGTTTTCTATTCTGTGCAGATAATCCTCTTAAAAAATAATACATCGCAATAGTGACAAACATTGTCACTATAGGATCAAGAATATTGTAGGTACCAATAGCTAATACCAGAAACGAGGATAAAAAGACCACTAGTGCATTAAACGCCAAATTACGATTATGCCAAACTAGCATAGCGGCACGATAAACAAATAAGCCAGTTAATAAAGTTGAAGTGACAACGACAATACGAACAGAAAAATTCCCCTCACCAAATAACCATTGTGCAATACTGTTAAGCCAATACCCCAACACTGGCTTTTCAAAATAGCGAATATCCAGCATATAAGGTACAGACCAATTACCTGATACAAGCATTTCTCGACTAATTTCAGCATAGCGGATCTCATCTGGTTGCCAGAGCAGTCGAGTTTCGAGAGGAATGAAATAAGTTAAAAATATAAAAATAAAAAGTAGAAACCATTTATATCTTTCTACAAAATCAACACGCATATATTCCTCGTTAAAATAAAACAATATCACTTTATACAAACTATTCACTTAGAATAGCTATCCTATAAAAGATTCAATTATTATTTATTAAATTATAATTAATTATTATATTGCTTTATTTTTAACCAAAAAAAGAGTATCAAAAACCAAGATCTTCAATATTAATCAATATGATAAACTGTAATTCAGTTGGAAAGTTAAATATTGCGTTATTAATCTTTTATTAGTAGCAGCGAGTTTTGATCAAAAGATTAATCTAATTAGTATTGAAATAAAGATAGAAGGTAAAAAATTAAACATAAACAGCAGATAAACAAAAAACCAGAAGGAACTTATTCTGGTTTTTGATTATTTTATTAAATTATATGATATATAAGGATCTTATTTACTAAACTCTTTAAAAGCGCCCATGGTGTTGGATGCATACATAACTGAAGGCCCTCCGCCCATATAAATAGCAACACCTAATGCTTCTGCAAGTTCTTGTTCTGTTGTACCGAGTTCGACTAAAGTTTTAGTATGAAATCCAATGCAACCATCACAACGATTGGCAACAGCAATGGCGATAGCGATCAATTCTTTTGTTTTTGCATCTAAAGCGCCTTCTTTACCACCCGCTTTTGTCGTGCTCATAAAAGCTTTCATTACTTCTGGAATATTTTGAGACAATGCCCCCATATTACTAGCAATGTCTGTTACTATTTCTTTGTACTTACTCATTAGATATCCCTTTATTAATATATATTTTTATATAATATAAAAATATAATATCAAATTATATAATTTGATCAAGATAAATTAATCATAGTGATCTTTTCTGCTTAAAATAAGCTCAAAATAACGAGGTTTACAATGTCAATTATTGATGAATGGGCTGAACGCCATATTGAACAAGCACTACAAAAAGGTGAGCTATCATCACTTAAAGGTGAAGGTAAACCGCTGATCATTGATGATAATAGTCATGTACCTGAGTCACTTAGAGCTAGCTATCATTTGTTAAAAAATGCAGGTTTCTTACCTCCTGAAATGCAAGATAGAAAAGAAGCATTATCTCTAGCCGAAATCCTAAGTACGCTGAATGAAGCAGGAGAAGAGCATGAATCACTACAAAAGCGTTTAGTATTGCTTGAATTAAAATTACAACAAGCAGGTTTAGATACTCAGTTTTTACATGCAGACTATGCTACACAACTAACAGAAAAATTGGCAAATCATAAAAAAGAAGTAGATCAAAAATAATGAAATATCAGAATAGAAAAAGCCTATACATCCTTGTATAAGCTTTTTTCATCGCAGAAAATTAACCTGCTGTTGGAGAATAGTACGTTGGTGAGCCAGGCCCTACAGGTAAGTTAAATACAAATACCCATAAGTAGAATAATAATGACCAACCAATTAAGAAAATAATAGAATATGGCAACATCATAGAGATCATAGTACCAATCCCCGTGTCTTTCTTATATTTTGTTGCAACGGCTAATATCAAACCAAAATAACTCATCATTGGTGTAATGATATTAGTAACAGAATCTCCTATTCGATAGGCTGCTTGAATTGTCTCTGGCGCATAGCCTGCAAGCATTAACATTGGTACAAAGATAGGTGCTGTAACCGCCCATTGTGCTGATGCTGAACCAATCATTAAGTTAATAAATGCACAGATTAAAATAAAGCCTAAAAATAGTAATCCACTCGGCATATCAATACTATTAAGTAGTGCTGCACCCTTAACAGCAATAACCTGACCGATGTTTGTCCAACCAAAGAATGCAACAAACTGAGCCGCAAAGAAAATAATGACTAAATAGAGCCCAAGCGTACTCATCGAATTAGCCATAGCATCAACGATATCTTTATCTGTACGCATTGTTTTAGCAATCCATCCATAAACAATACCCGGAATTGCAAAGAATAAGAAAATAAAGACAACAATAGATTTTAAGAAAGGAGAATTGCCAATTAACCCTGTCTCTTGGTTTCTCAATATACCATTTTCAGGAACAACCGTTAGCGCTAAAATCACCCCCATAACAATAAAGGTTCCTGTTGCAGCCCATAATGCTTTCTTTTCTAGGGGCGTGACTTCAGCAGCATTCCTTAAATCATTTTCTTCATCATCAAGTTCGTTACCGTTATAAGGCCCTAGCTGAGGCTCAACGATTTTTTCTGTAATGAAGTAACCTAAGAAAGTAATAAGGAATGTACTGACAAACATAAAGTACCAGTTTGCTTCAGCACCAACGATATAAGCTGGATCTATAATGCGCGCTGCTTGTTGCGTAATACCTGATAATAACGGATCTATCGTTCCTAAGAGTAAGTTAGCAGAATAACCACCTGAAACCCCTGCAAATGCAGCCGCTAGACCAGCAAGAGGATGCCGTCCTAACGAATGGAAGATAATTGCTGATAACGGTATCAGTACGACATAACCTAATTCAGCCGCAGTATTAGACATAATACCTGCAAAAACAATTGCCATAGTGGTCATTTTACGAGGTGCTTTCATTACCACTAAACGCATAACCGCAGATAATAAACCTGCACGTTCAGCAATACCGACACCTAATAACGCCACCAGCACCGTACCTAATGGTGCAAACCCTGTAAAGTTTGTGACAACATTTGCCAATATACGACGAATACCATCTGCATCTAACAAACTAATAATGTGGATATAGCCATCTTCTGCGCGTCCTTTGGCACCTTCCGGCCGAGGATCTTGTACCGTAACACCGAAGTATTCGCCAACGGCAGAAGAGACAAGTAAAATAGCAATTAAAATAATAAATAAAATGACGGGATGGGGTAGCGCATTTCCTAGCCATTCCACTGTGCGTAGAAAGCGACTGCCTCCCTGTTTTTTTGTTTGCATCATTTATCCTTTTTATAAAAAAACAGAAAATGCACAGTACACAACCCTTTTTGTTATGACTATCTGTTAATCCTATTTATAAGCATCTTATTTAGGATAAATATCAGTATAAAATTATCAGGTTAAATATTTTTTACCTTAATAAACAACAAAATAAAAGAAAATTACACAATTACAAATCACTTATATTAAAATTAATTTATAATATCTAAAATTAAAAAATGTGCATAAGGTAACATTTTTTAACATAATTATGATTATTTATTAACCTAAAGCAGATAAAAACACCTTGAATTAATAATCAGAAACGATTAAACACTCAGGCAAACCTGATAGTAACGGTCGTAATTACTATAAAAGAAAAAATAATGACGAATAAACAGTCAGATTAGGTTAAAACTTTAGATTATTTGTAACATTATGAAGTGATTTTGCAGTAGATATTAAACGTATTAATATACATAAAATGAAGAATTGCTGATCTAAAAAAGAGAATTAGAAACCGTAAAATAAATATTTAAAAGAATGTCACAGATATTTGAAAGATAAAATGTGATATTTACAATTCCATCATGCCTGTACACGCTGAGCTCTTTTCGTCCCCCATGGAACCCCTTTCTGATTTTTTGTTTGACTCTTGCAGTTGCCAGACCGCAAGATGTTTTAACAAATTAAAAAGGAGTTAATAGCTTATTCAAAGCTGAAAGCTTTACGGGATCCCCCAGCCTTGCAGGGGTTTTCTATGAACAAAAAAAGGGCAGGGATGTCCCTGCCTTACCAATTTGGTAATCAATCAAAGAATAAAAATACGCATTAAAACACCAAGTTTGAGTATCCTCTAGCGATATGCACTAGTATGAAAAAACATCAGGTGTTGCTTCAGCGATGATATTGCTACATTTATCAATGCGCGAATTTTCTGATGAGGATTTTGGTATAAAACAATCTTCAAAAAACCAATAAATAGGTGTATTAAGATAATTGGCTAATAAAACAAGATAACTTAAATCAATTTTATTCATGCCTCGCTCATATCGAGAGAATTGCTGTTGGCTTACACCAATTTTTTTAGCAATTTGCATACCGGTGTAACCTAATTCTTTACGCTTTTTCTGAATTCGTTTTCCAACTAACGCATTAACATTAATATCTGTAAAATCGTAATTCATCATATATTCACCTATTATCATGATTAAGGCATCGTTAAAATAATTGAGCCCGAACCAGAGAAATAGCCCGGTGCAACGCGACCATTCGTGTGTAAAATTGATTTAACCTCTACAGGTATGGTTCCATTTGCAGGAACATTAATTACTGTACCTTTTTCACCAGGATAATTATCAAGAAACAAATCGGCATAAAGGCTATTATCAGGTCGCAATGGTACTCGGCCACTGTCTGAGCCTGATGCAATAACCAGAACTTTCATAGCTAAATTACAAGTCACATTAATATTTTTAGCTCGTGTTGCATTTTCTAAACTCGCTTCGTCAATATCACCATAATTAAGGTTTACAGCTCCTTCTGTTATTTTGCATGCACCAACAGGTGGTGGCGCAATCCCACATAGTGATCCCGGTAATAAACGTCCATTTGGTGACCAGCCTCCTTCCTTAGATTCATAAAATAGCCCGACACATTCTTGATTTGAGGTAAGCGGATCACCAACATGCCGTGCCGTGCCTTGTATTGGAAAGCTTTCCATTCGCATTACCGCATCACGAACGCCAGCTAAATAAGGCTCTTTTTCAACACGGACAATGCTTCTTACCGCCGATCCTGGAGAACCATTAGCATCATGCTTATGGTTAATTGTTATCCAGCATTGACTCCAACCATAACAAGGATTTGGAGTGTAAGGATCTTCAGGATCCCAGCGTTGAATAACATAGGTATAGGTTGCATTTGCTGGTGTTCCTGTTGATTTGGTTATATAAGAAAAGATGGATGCCATCACAGGCGCTGAAAACAGCAAACCTATTGCAATACATAAAGCTGGAAGTCGCTTTAATATGGACATATAAAACCTCAACCCTAATAATTAGTCATAATTCAAATGGAATGTGGCAATCGCACTAAATGGGCCGCGTTTAATGGATTGGTTAGCAATCGCATCTGGCTCCCCTTGAATAAAGGCATAAAAATTTAAAATCGTGTCATCCGCATTTAATGACATTTTGTCTGTTTCTTTATTAACAGGTAGCGCATTTCCATTTTCAGATTCCAAACCAACAGCAATACCCGACGCTTGACTACTTGGGCTAATTGCTAAAAAACCTTGCCCTGCCATGGCTTGATTTTCATCACCTTTGAAGGTGATCTTGACACTTTTACCAATCGTTAAATCACATTCAGACAAGCGTATTTGAAACAACTTGCTTGGTGTTCTTTGATACGCATAAAGGTTTTTGTCCGGAATATTGCCAAAATCTAACTCAACAGTTTCGTCACCGGGTTTTATGGTGCAAGGCTCGTCAACTAATATGCCGTGAAAACGCATATTGTCCGGCGCTGAAAAAGCAGTTGATGTTAATCCCGTAAATGTAACTAGACCCAATATGAACGGGATCGATAATCTTTTAATATTCATCAATACGCTCCTATTGGTATTCAGCAAGTAGTGTTGCCGAAACTTCAAATGCACCTTCAGGCAAAGTGCTACCGGGTCTTTTAACGGGCACCGCTTGGATCACAGGTGGATTATCCGGTGATATCGCAATACGCTCGTTTAATTTAAAAGGCTTACCATCTTGCGTTAGATGAATACCTAGATCTGGAATATTGGTTTGTAGCGCAGCTTCATCAAACTGTGTTTTAGGGCCAATAATAGAAAGCCCTAAATCCCAACCTTTTAAATTTGGATCACAGACCAATCGATAATTCACTGATTCGGTATAGTTAATGCCATCTACTTTATGAATACCTACATTGTGCCCAAAATAGACATCAATCAGTTCGTTGTTACTAATGACACAAGGAGGCGGTACTAATAAAGTGCCATATAATTTCATATTAGGTGCGTCTGCACTCATGACAGAATAAGAATTCAGTAATGCAATCAGACATATGTACTTTAATTTATTCATCTTCTGACCTCTTACTGATAATCCACATGCAGTGTGCCACTTGCGACAAAATCACCACCCACTAAGACTTCATTCTGATCACGAACTGGAATTGCTTCTAATTCAGGTAAGTTGGGATAGGTAAAATTCACCGCCTTACCTAAATCTAATAAGTTTCCCTGATACAGAATGCGCACCCCCAACCCCGTAATATTTGTTTGTAGCGCATTTGAATCGAATCCAGTTGCGCCACCCGTAATATAAACTTTCATGGCATTGGTTGGCATTTTTTGGCAAGTTGCTGTGTAGTGGATAGGCTCTTTATAACGAACACCATCAATACGTGTACTCATCACCTCACCAAAATTAACTTCGATCATTTTGCCGTCATTAATTAAGCAAGGCGGTGGCGCAATGACATTCCCTGAAATATTGATATAAACGATTCCAGGAATAACATCTTTCACCGCTCTAGCGGGTAAATTCGCAACAGCAGTAAAACTTAGGCCTCCAGTAAACGTTGCCAAAATAAGAATCAACACTGCTTTGCTTAGGCTAAACCGCTGTTCCATTTTCATAAAATAGACCTATTAGTTTCCTGCTGATGTTTCTGTAACTTTGCATTCATTGCCATTACAAGTGAATTTCATCTGTGGACGTCCACCATAATCATTGATGTAACTGAGTACAGGTGATGCCCCAAACGCAGAAGCATGCAGATTTATCGTTCCTGTACTTTTAGGGGCAATCATGATCGGTTCAAAACCATCGAGGCTTTTTCCTTGTAACCCTGTTAACCCATCCACTAATGTCACGTAATAAGGTGTTGGGTTATTCACTTCATAGCGATCACCTTTCTTTATTAAGGTAATTTTTTCCTGCCAAGGATGGGTGAGATCCGTTTGTGTGGCATAAATCGATGCTGGGCGATAAAACAACTTAATTCGTGTTTGTAATGCAATTTGCAACACGTTGGGTTTATCACTACGAGGTGGAATTTCACGCAAGTTAAAATAGAAAACGCTTTCTCTATCTTGTGGTAATTTGGCAATATCGGGTAAGGACTGCACTTTTACTTGGCTTTTATCACCCGGCTCAATACGCTGAATAGGCGGTAAAACTAATAATGGACTGTCAATACGTTCTCCATTTTCATTTTCCATCCAGCCTTGAGCCAAATAAGGTAGCTCTTTATTTTGATTACTGACATTTAAGCTAATAGATTTATCAGCACCATTAAAAATGACACGCGTTCTATCTAAAGCAATCGCAGCAAGGGCTTGACTAGTAAAGACCATTCCAGTCAATAAAGTGGTTGTTACAATGAATAAGCGCTTTGATAACATCATCTTAAATTACTCTTTTTGTCTGAAATTATTTTTATCTTTCCCTTCTTTCCTAACCTTATTTCGTAATCAGTTGAGGTTTAGGTAAGGGCTCTGTTCTTTGATTAATTGTCGAAGGTGTTGATTCACCATCACTACAAGTCAGTAATAATGAAGACATAAATACCCCTTCAACTAATGTTGGTATACGGACTTTGCACTGATCTTGCCCATTCCAACGTACACTCAATACATCATCACTGTTAATCCCAGTCAGATAGACATTCCCTCCATCATTGACAATACCAAGCTCACGCCCTTTCTCGGTTGTGACACTGGCACCAAATGGCGGATAAGTTCCATCTTGTAAGCGAATGACAGCCATGGCTTTTTGTCCCGATATCACATCAAAGTGACGGTAGCCTATTGCGCCTTCTGTTAGGGTAAGTTGCTGAATTGAGCGTAATGCTTCAGCGTTATCAGGCATCTGATCAAGGTCGATGCTGGCACTACTACGGTAATAATCATTGATATCAGGCAGTACCGCTTTACCAAAGGCATTAGTACGAGTAATCGCGCCGATACTTTTCACTGGTACATCTGAAATACCATCGGTATCAACCAGTAAACGAGTACTACCAGTACGACTTGTACGGTGTAATGCACCACCTTTTGGTGTTAAGGTTGCCCCACCTTGTAGTGATAATGTGGCTGATGTGTATTCACCATTAATATGGCTCGCACTAGCAGTGACCAATGCAGCATCAGCGTAATGCATGATATAGGCATCTGCAGATGGTTTACCGTTACTGCTTAAACCAGCACCAACACGATAGCTACTATTGTCATCAATACGATCGTAATAACTGACATTATGTGAATTACCGTGTTTATTAATCACCGTGTTGTAGCTAATGGTTGCACGATCGCTCCAAGGCATGCTGACATTCATATAAACACCATTATCATTGGTGCCATTGAATTTATTGCGAAACGCCGACAGACTAAGATTGATATTTTTAAAGTTACCAATATCCATCGTTTTAGCTAATGACAAGTTATAGTTATCGTTATTAGGCTTATTCCAATAAGTCTGATGACTATAGTTTAAGTAAGCACTCAAACCCCATTCAGGGAACTGCTTACTAAACATAATGGTATAAAGCTCTTTATTGTTATCTTCTTCACCGTCACGATAACGGCGATCTAAATATTGATTCATACTCATAAAGTCACGTTCAGAGAATCGATAGCCTGCGAATGTCACTTGGCTATTTATTTGTTCAAAACGTTTTGAGTAACTTAAGCGATAAGAACCACCGTGATAACGCTTGTTATCATTTGGTATTTTGGCCCAAGAATGTGTCGCATCAAAAGAGATAGCCCCCAGCACCATTAGGTCACGACCAATACCTGCAGAAACCGAGTTATAATCGCCCGAGACTAATGAACCACCATAAAGTGACCAACCGTTACTGATCCCCCATGAGAATTCACCCATACCAAAAATAGGACCTTCCATATTACGGTCCATATCCGACGGTTTACCCGCAGATAATTTATATTGCACTCGGCCAGGACGTGTTAAATAAGGAATACTTGCTGTATCCATTTGGAATTCTTGAACAGATCCATCTTGCTCTTCAATACGTACATCTAATTTGCCACTCACTGCATCATTGATGTCTTGAATGCGAAACGGTCCTGGAGCAACCTGAGTTTCATAGATCACACGGCCTTGCTGACTAATCGTCACTTTCGCATTCGTTTTTGCCACACCCGTTACTTCAGGGGCATATCCTCTTAAGTTAGGTGGCAGCATATTGTCATCCGTAGACAAGTTAACCCCAGTAAAACGGAAGTTATCGAAAATATCAGAACGTGAGTAAGTCTCCCCCATCACTAGGCGAGCCCCTAATTGCGTGATTGCTCTATAAAGATAAAGCTGGTTCCATTTCCAACTATTTTCAGTGCTATCAGGAAGCCCCGTTGTATGCTGATAACTTGCTTGCCAATCGGCACGGAAACGCCAAACACCAAGGTTTGCTCCCACGGTTCCTAAGCCTGTAACTTGTTGGCGCTGTTTTCCATTAGCGGGATCGGTCACATTAGCATTAACGTTATAGTCAAACAGTACTCCTGAGATACCATGATCCCACCGAGAAGGTGGATCCCAGTTTGGTGCCGAATATTCAAGATACGCTTGAGGGATCGTAAGAATAAGATTGCCATTTCCCAGACTTGCATTTACCGTCATTCCGGGAATAGAAGAGATATCAAGACAACTTCCATTATCTTGATATTTAACTTTTTCAGCCCATTCAGGTTTGAGCCCTATTTGATGAATCAATTCTGGCGGTAAGCAAGCCTCACTGCCTTTGGGATCATTGGCTGGTACAACATAGTTAATGTTGTAAAGTTCAGGAAGTTCATTATTATTTACGCGAACAACAAATTCATATCGGCCGGGCATAATATAGCCAGCACGAGAGAAATCTGATAAGTCGATATTTTGCTTATCTTTTAGATCCAAAATATCGGCATTAAATTCAATATCACTATTTGCTAAAGCTGAACTTGAAATACCGGAAATGCCAGTAATAATTAAATAGATCAGTACAGCAACAGGCCGAATAGTATGTTGTTTTTTCTTTTTTTCCGTCCCTAAACCAACGGTTTTGAATGTTCTAACCATAAGTTATCCAACCCGATCCATTTAATAATATTCCAGCTTAAATCGCAGCGTTGTTCTGTAATTTCCAGCTTTTGGTATTTCGTTATTTTTGACTATTCGCGCTTGGTAAAGTAACGCCATTGATTTGGAATCAATACCAACAGGAGGTAATGGCTTACCTGGAATTGCTCTCCTACCATAACGATCAGCTATCGCTAATGACGCACCTTTTGCTTCACCAAAAAGTGCAAAATTACCATTCTCGCTAGAGGGACCTTCAAACGTTGCAATAAAACGAGGGTTGTCCGCTTCCTGACCTTTTTGTTCAATTAGCGTACATTCCGTTAATCTGATAGAAAAATACTCAATAGGTCCTTGCCCTTCAGTTACTAGCATTGGAATAGAAACGATTGTCAGTGGAATAACTTGTTCACCACTTCCTGCTGCAATCGTGCAAGATGGTTCTAAGATCGAGCCTGAAAGATTAAGTACCCCAAATCGCTGATGCATGTTTTTATCTTGTTTTACATCACTCGCTACTGCTGTTGTCATCAGTAAGCTGGCAATAAGGCTTAGCCATAGTGGTGTCATCTTGCGATTCATATTTTTCTCCGTAAGAAAAAAATCGTTAAAAATAGACACAGGAAATAAAGCTCTGTACATCCTTGTACAGAACTTATTTTTTCTTACTGATAAGTCAGTGCGAAAGTTGCGATTGCAGTGAAGTCACCAGGAACAGCGGCTGCAGCAGAAGAACCTTGTAAGTAAGCAGCAAAGTTCAGATCGTTATTACCGTCACGTAAGTTTTGAGCAGCAGTTGCTTCACCTAATTTGATTTGTTTACCACCTGCATCGGTGATAACAACAGCAGCATTTTTAGCGATACCTTCAATACCTAAAGAACCCGCTAAGATGCTTGCATCTTCTGAACCCGTGAAGGTGGTTTTAACTGTTTTATAAGTTTCAGTTGTGCAATTCTCTAAAGTAATTTTAAAATCACGAGAATTACTACGGCCACCATCTTTTAATGCAGCTGTAGAAACTTGACCTAATGGAACAGTTTGATTTTCTGAATCAGGATGAATAGAACAAGGAGCATCAATAATTGAACCAACAAATTTAACTGTACCATGACCTTGATCTTTTACTGGATCAGCAGCAAATGCAGAACCTGCAGCAACAGATAAACCTAAGCCAAGAACTAACGCTAATTTATTTAATTTCATCTTTTTGTTTCCTAAAATATAAAGGATGAAGACATTAAAAATAATAAATTCATTAGGATTGAATTATTCCTAATTGAATGACTCATTTATTGAGTTTTTGAATTTTGGTATATTGGTGCCTGTCCTAAACGCAATTAAATATCGTTAGAAACAAAACAAAATACACCAAATTGTTTACTATTATTCTCTGGCTTCGCACTTAAGTCAAATTTAATATTAACTATATATCTTACTTTAATTAACATATTGATATTTATCATTATTTTAAAAAACAAACATGATTGGTTACTTTGTTTTAAATCCTGAAATAAATTTTTTTACTTTTTTCACAAATTATAGTATTTGCACTTAGAATTATAAACTCTTTTTTTTATGTTTAAAGAGAAATCATCTAAATAAGTTTGGTTTCGAGATGAAAATTTTTAACAAAACAATTTGGTGTATTCTGTTTATTTCTCTAAAGATGTCTGAATTCCTCTCTTTATTTATTTTTCACTTTTTCAATCAATAGCTTTTATTTTTCAAAAATTAATAATCTTTCGATAAACTTGTTTAAAATGAACAAGTAAAAGTGAAAGCATAAAAAAAATATAATCCTTTATTGATGCATATTACTTGTTATAGTTATGCAACAATTGACTTTTGTTCCTTGTTATCTCATTGAAAAGGTTATGAAAAATGAAGCAACGCAAGTTTCTTACACGTTTTGAGATCAATTCTATTTTGAAACAAGCAAAGGAAGGACGGTATCCAGAAAGAGATTACTGCATGTTTTTAATGTGTTTTTTACATGGATTTCGCGTTAGTGAGTTATGTAAGTTAACCCTCAGCGATATTGATTTGGAAAGTAGGATACTCTATGTCAGACGTTTGAAAGGAGGGCTATCTACAACACAACCAATTATAGAAGATGAGTATGAAGCGTTAGTTAACTGGTTGAAAAAACGGGAAACATGGAGAGAAGCTGATTCTGAATGGGTGTTTTTATCTCAAAAAACAGGCCCAATTTCGCGTCAACAAGTTTATGGATTACTTCGCCGTTTAGGTAAAAAAGCTAATGTATCTATTATTCCTCACCCTCATATGCTACGCCATGCGTGTGGCTATGCCTTAGCTGATTTGGGGCGAGATACACGTCTAATTCAAGATTATTTAGGACATCGTAATATTTCACATACTGTTATCTATACTGCAAGTAATTCAAAACGTTTTTTCACATTTGGGATGCAATAAATTAACAATTACTTTTTTATTAATATATACAATGAGGATTAATACTCTAAATAGAATAAGCTATATTTTTTCAATAAGAATAAAGTTAATTTTTATATAATTAATAAAATTAGGAATTGTTTTATACTAAAATAAATAACTGCGATTGTAGATATTAATAGGTTATTAATAATTACTTTTCAATTATGAAATGACTTAATATAGGTATTCTTTTTTTGATTATCTTTATTGGTTAGTAATAAGTTTGATATTAGTAATTATTTATTAATAATACTAAACATTTATCGTTCAAATTTTGAGCGAGAAATAATGACTTAATTTAAAGGTAACTTTAATTCTTTAACTTATATTCATTTGCATACCATACACACGCTTTCATATCTCACTATCCCCAGCGTTATCGTTAGGGGATAGTTATGAATTACCTTAAAAACACCATTATCCTTTTACACAAACAACCTGTCGTAGTGTATGAACTATCTCAACAAGTGATAACTGCGCCTTCATAACCGCATCAATATCCTTATAAGCCATGGGAATTTCATCAATCACATCTTTATCTTTTCGACATTCCACATGTGCAGTTGCTCTAATTTGGTCTTCAACACTAAAGGTTTTTTTCGCTGCTGTTCGACTCATTACGCGTCCTGCACCATGACTACATGAACAGAAACTTTCAGCATTTCCTTTTCCTCTCACAATAAAACTTTTAGCGCCCATTGAGCCAGGGATTATTCCCATTTCACCTTTTTGAGCCGAAACAGCGCCTTTTCGAGTCACCAGCACTTCTTCACCAAAGTGCATTTCCTTTTGCACATAATTATGGTGGCAATTTACCGCCTGTTGTTGTGTTGTAAAAGGCTTAGCTATTTGTGTTGATAATGCCGCCAACACGTGTTCCATCATAATTTCACGGTTATGTCGGGCAAAATCCTGTGCCCATTCTACGGCTTCTATATAGTCATCATAGAAAAGTGTCCCTTCTCTTAAATATGCTAAGTTTCTATCTGGCAAGTTAGCGATATGTTCCCTCATATCTTCTTGTGCCATTTGTATAAATAGCGTACCGATAGCATTACCGACGCCACGAGAGCCACTATGTAACATGACCCAAACATTATCTGATTCATCAAGGCACAACTCGATAAAGTGATTCCCTGTTCCTAATGTTCCAAGATGACGATAGTTATTTGTATTTCGCAAGCGTGGGTACTTATCAGTTAACACCTTAAAACGCCCTTCAAGTTGTTGCCAATGCTGATCAACAAGTTTAGGCGGGTTCTTCCATGAACCACGATCGTTCCCTGATTGATAACTTGTTCTTCCATGAGGTACTGCTCTTTCTATTGCCGTTCTTATGGCAAATAAATTATCAGGCAGATCATTTGCGTGTAATGATGTTTTCACCGCTATCATTCCACAACCGATATCCACACCAACAGCTGCCGGAATAATCGCACCTTTGGTTGGGATAACACTGCCTATTGTTGAACCTTTGCCTAAGTGAACATCAGGCATGACCGCCATATGTTTAAAAATAAAAGGCATCTTAGCGGTATTGATAAGCTGCTTTAGAGCATCAGCCTCAACAGGCACACCATTTGTCCACATTTTAATTTCAGCAGTCCCTGCTTCTTTTACTATTTGGTGATCCAATATCATGCTTATGCTCCTTTAATTTGTACTAACCCGTTTAATACTTGGTCTAAACCGCCATAAACGGAAATCTTATCAATACGTTCTGCAATACGTTCTACGGTTTCTAGCTCTTTTAACCGTAAGGCTACAGGATTGTTTTCCATCACTTTTGCCGTATTTAATAGAGAACGCGTTGCGGATGTTTCTTCTCTTCGACGAATAACATTAGCCTGAGCTGATTTTTCTGCCTCAACCACTTGCGCTAAAATCGTTTTCATTTCACCCGGTAAAACAATATCTTTTATCCCTAATGAAGCCACTTCAATACCATATCCTTGAGTAACTTCACTGATTTTTTCACTGACTAAACTATCTATCAGGCTTTTATTTTCTAATAATTCATCCAGCGTTCTTGTTCCTACTGCTTCGCGTAAAGCAAATTGCAACTCTTTATATAAAAACTCCAATGGTGAAGCCAATTGTTGATATGCTAAAAGTACGTCGCTATAACGCCAGTTAGCCGATAAATTAATACGCAGTGTCACTTTGTCTTTTGTTAGGATCTCCTGTCCACTCACATCCAGTGTTTGTAAACGCATATCGACTACTTCAACATCCACTTTATGCTGATAACGCCAATAGCCTTTTAATCCCGGTGGCAATAACGCTTGTGTTTCCCCATTGATCCGAATAACACCATTATGCCAAGCAGGAATATCCACATTGAGGATCCCTTCACTTCCTTTTATGACTTGATTTCGTAATTTAGGATGCTGGAGTTTTTTCATCAACATTGAAGATACTTCAAGTTCATCGATAGATACTATTTCTAGAGAACGGTCGGCATAACGCCAATATAAACGTCGTGTTCCTGGTGCTAAGATCTCTTTTAAAGAGCCGTTTTCATATAAAAGGCCAATCTCTTCATCCGATAACACAATATCAAAACCATACTCAGCTACCCATTTAGGATAGTATTGACGTAAAAATTCGGCTTTCTCGCTTTCTAATGCCCCCCCATTTAAAGGGAAGAGATCTACACTGAGCTGACGCCAAAAATCAAAAAACTTATGTTCACCTGCTGTTAGCACATCAATGTACTCATCTTTTTTCTTTAAAAGTGCTAACTGCCCCTGTTTTACCACTATTGTTGTTTTTATCATTTTTCGTTCCTTCTTCTTTTATTCTTCTTTATATAGTGCAATTTATCGTGACTTACTTTTCCACGGGCAAGCTTTGCGAAACTGAAAGGAAAACAAGAGAGGAACGATACTTTGTTTGTCTCTTCTTCTGCTATCAATCCAGCTCAGTTGCTGGTGGATAAGTAAGGTGACGGTGCAGCTGTCACAACGATTTTTTTATTTAATTTTACATTTGGATTTGTAATGGTTTTGGTGTCAGGAATCGAACCTGAAAATAACCCTCTTCACCTACAGAGTCTCGATGTGGAGGAACACATTTAGATAACACGACAGAGTGTTCTTTATGTGCCTACCAGATTTAAAATCTGCTCAAGACAGTAATAACATTGCCAATATCGTGCCAAGTTTTAAAAAAACACCAAAAATATTTTTAATTCATTGTTTTTATTAATTAAATTATTTTTAGTGTTATTTTTAAATATTTACCCATTAAATTAAAAACAACAGAACCCTATCTTTTTATCTATATATTTATAAAAATAGATAAAAAATAAGTAGGGATAACTTAATGAAACGCAAAGTAGTGATTGGTGTTTTAGGCACAACATTAGATAAAAGAGGTAAAAGCCATAAAAGGTGGAATTCATGGCGCCCAACTATTTCCATTTGTCATCAAAAGGATTTTCCTGTTAGCCGATTAGTGATGATCCACCAGCCTAATGATTCAATGTTAGCGTCAAAAATCACTGAAGATATTCATACCATTTCACCTGATACTGAGGTGTGGCCTTATGAAATTGATATTTGTGATCCGTGGGATCTTGAAGAGGTTTACAGCCATTTCCTTGATTTTGCCGTGAATTATCCATTTGATACTGAAAATGAAGAATATTATGTGCATATCACAACGGGAACACATATTGCTCAAATTTGTTGGTTTCTACTGACAGAAGCACACTACTTGCCAGCAAAACTATTACAAACCTCACCCACATCTAAAATAGAAAATAAAGACGGTGTGAAAACCATACAGTCAGCTACGGGCAGTTATGCCATTATTGACCTTGATTTAAGTCGTTATACAAAATTAACGAGCCGGTTTGAGCACTACCATAATGAGTCACTCTCTTTTTTAAAATCGGGGATTGCCACACGTAATGAACGCTTCAATACTTTAATTGCTCAGATTGAACGAGTCGCATTGCGCTCTTTTGCTCCTATTCTATTAACTGGTCCCACTGGTGCTGGAAAATCATTTCTTGCTCAACGTATTTATGAATTACGACAATCACGCCATTTTGTAAAAGGGCGTTTTATCGCTGTTAACTGCGCCACTTTGCGAGGAGACAATGCGATGTCCACTTTATTTGGACATGTAAAAGGTGCATTTACAGGGGCATTACAAGCCAGACATGGCTTATTAAGAGAAGCAGATAAAGGGATTTTATTTCTTGATGAAATTGCAGAATTAGGACTTGATGAGCAAGCGATGCTACTTAAAGCAATAGAAGAAAAATCTTTTTATCCTTATGGTTCAGATACTGAGGTACAAAGTGATTTTCAGCTAATCGCAGGAACACATCGTGATATGGACAAGCAAATTGCAAAAGGACTTTTTCGTGAAGATCTCTATGCAAGGATCAACTTATGGTCTTTTTCACTACCTGGTCTAGCCGATCGTAAAGAGGATATTGAGCCTAATATCGATTATGAATTGCATCACTTTACAAAACGCCATCAAAAGGTAATCCGTTTTAACTCTGATGCGAAATCTCACTATATTCGGTTTGCCACATCTGAACAGGCATTATGGCGTGGTAATTTTCGTGAACTTAGTGCTAGTATAACGCGAATGGCAACACTTGCCGAAAATGGTCGTATTACTCTAGCACTTGTTGAGGAAGAAATTAGCCGTTTAAGACAAAATTGGGGAATAACTTCTTCTTTATTAAAAGATCAGGATATCGATCTTTTCGATCTCAGCCAACTGAATACGGTTATCAAAACTTGCCAGCAATCATCAACTCTCTCAGAAGCCGGTAGAAAACTTTTCGCAGTATCAAGACAAAATAAAAAACAGCCCAACGATGCCGATCGCCTACGCAAATACCTTGCGAAATTTGATTTAAGCTGGGAACAAATTCAACATGGAGAATAATATTTCATTATGGAGCTCATTTTTTTAGGCACTAATGCTGGTGTTCCGTCTAAGGATCGGAATGTCACAAGCATGGTGCTTGATTTACAAAATAAACAAAAAAGTATGTGGATGTTCGATTGTGGTGAAGCGACACAACATCAGATACTGCATACCCGCGTGAAACTACCGCGTTTAAATAAAATTTTTATTACCCATTTGCATGGCGATCATATTTTTGGTTTACCAGGATTACTTTGTAGTCGCTCAATGGGGGGAACAGAAACACTTTTAACAGTGTATGGCCCTACGGGTATAAAAGCTTTTATAGAAACAGCGCTGACATTAAGTCAATCCTATTTAACTTACCCTATTAATATTATTGAGATTGACGAAGCTGGTTTTCTGTTTGAAGAAGAAGGAATGAAAGTCAGTTGTGAAGCGCTTTCTCATCCAGTACCTTGTTTTGGCTATCGCTTAGAAGAAGAAAATAGCCCCGGTAAACTCGATGCTCAGAAGCTAAAAGCTGAAAATATTCCGACCGGCCCTTGGTTACAAGAGTTAAAACAAGGCAAAACTATTACGTTGCCCGATGGCAGAGTCATTGATGGCCAAGAGTATATCGGCCCTGAAATAAAAGGACGCTGTATTGCTATTTTTGGTGATACACAACCCACTCCGGATGCATTAAAACTAGCAAATAATGCAGATGTTATTGTGCATGAAGCAACGTTTAAGCATGAAATGGCAGAACAAGCCAATAGCCGCGGGCATTCAACTACAGTACAAGCTGCAACATTAGCAAAAGACGCTAATGTCAAAAAGTTGATTATTACCCATCTTAGTAGCCGCTATTTACCCGAAGAGTGCGTTGAGTTACTCAATGAATGCCAACACGTTTTTAGCCATACTGAAATTGCGTCTGATTTTGCCGTGTTTAAGTTATAGTTCTACGACTAGAAAGTAACAATAGCGACATTATGTCGCCATTGTTACTCTACAGCATTCACCTAATCATCGATTTGTATTTTAATTAATTATTCTTCAGTGGTGCGGTACGTTTTATCTTGCCATCTTGCAAAATAAAATTCACTTTCCCATCCCAAAATTCAGCTAAAAAAACATCTTCAGGCTTATCAATATGCTGGTTTTTCATTTCTTCTTGTAACCATGCTTCATCTTTTTCTATTTGTACTAATTCTGAAGTACGGATAACGCCATCTTTCATCACAATCAAGGATGGCATTTTAGCACCGTCACACACTACCGTAATTTGTCCATCAGGTTCAATTTGCGCATAATTGACCTCTTGAAACGAATGAATACCTTGAGCATGAAGACGAGACGTTATGTTTAAAATATCTATTTTATTCTTTTTCTCCATGATGTTTTCCATTATAAACTCGCCGTTCTTTATAATAGGAATAGGATTGCCAATCGTCACCGCACGGAAAAAGTTGAATCGCTTACTAATATAATTAAGCAAAGAGATAAAACAGACACCAATTAAAAAGACGATAATATATTGATAAAGAGGGATTGCATCAGTATAAATTACCCCTCCCATAATGCCACCAAGGACAAAATTGCCAATAAAATCAATAGGTGTTAATTGAGAGAGTTGTGTTTTACCCGATAAATTCATATGGGCTAATATGATAGTAAAACCAATAATAAATTTGATAATAACCAGAAAGTAATATTCCATTTTTGTCTCACATTTCCAATAACTTCTTCACTTATTATAAAGCAGAAAATCTCACCTAGATAAAAATCTAAATTATTTTTGATGATATTTGACTAAGAAAAAACACTTAATATACTTAGGTTTGTTGATTTTAAGACTCATACTATACTTATTAGGATAGCTTATCCGTAATATCTTATTCGGATTCAGAACTCAATAGCTTCTCGCCTTTTCTAGTTCTTACGCGGGATTTCACTGAATTGTTTTTAAACTCACATTTTGGAGAAAAAAATGAATAAAAAACTACTTACTTCATTGGTTCTAGCGGGTCTTGTCACTATTACAGCAGGTTGTGATGATTCATCTAAGAAAGTCGATGATAGCATTGATAAAGCAAAAGAAACCGCTACTCAAGTCACTGAAACAGCGCAAGATAAAGCCAATGAATTGACTGAACAAGCCAAAGATAAAGCTGCCGACTTGAAAGAAAATGCATCAGCAAAATCAGATGAATTGACACAACAAGCTCAAGAGCTAAAAGATAAAGCTGAACAAAAAGCCGCTGAGTTAAAAGATGCGAGTGCTAACAAAGCTGAAGAAATAAAGCAAAGCCTAGAAGCTGAAAGTAATAAATTATCTGAAAAAGCCGCAGAGCTAAAACAAGATGCAAGCAAAGCAGCAGATAACCTGATGCAAGAAACAGATAAAAAGATTGATCAACTGAAAGGTGACGCGTCAAAAACCAGCGATGATGTAAAACAACAAGCTCAAGAGACTGAAAATAAAGCAATTGATAAAGCGGATCAATTAACTGATCAAGCCAAACAAAAAATTGATGATTTAAAAACTGAAAACAAATAATCCGATTTCAGTTTTTTTGATGAATTGAGAGCCAGTGAACTTTCACTGGCTTTTTTTGTATAAAAAAAAGCCAAGGGTTGATCGTTTAAGCAAAAAATGTAACCATGTTCTCCTTTTTTCAACAGGAGAAACCTATTAAAGAGCGAAAGCATCTAGAATATAAAGTTATTAATAAATTGATTTAATTGTACTTTTCTTCATCTTGCGGAAAAAATAATTTACTTCCGTTCTTTTATAAAACATTTATCCAATTTTGTGTTTTATTCAAATTTTCTTATGAACTTTTCTTTTCTGGTAATACAAGCAATCAGATAATGGGTAGCGAAAAGTCTCTTTCTAAGAAAATAACTATAAATAGGTTAACTATGAGTCAACAAAACGATATAACCCCTCAAAAAAAAGTTAGGATGAAAATTAATCCTCCCGTTTTTTATACATCAGCGTTGTTAATTTTACTGGTCGTTGGTTTCTCTGCGTTATTTCCTGAGTTAGCTAATGATAAATTAGGTCATCTTCAGGAAAATCTCTTCAGAAACGCGAGCTGGTTCTACATTCTAGCCGTTGCATTGGTTTTGCTGAGTGTGACTTATTTAGGGCTTTCCCGCTTTGGTGAAATCAAGTTAGGGCCTGATCATGCTCGCCCTCACTTTAGTTACTTTGCTTGGTTTGCCATGCTCTTTTCAGCAGGTATGGGGATCGGCTTAATGTTCTTTGGTGTTGCCGAACCTGTTATGCATTACCTAATGCCTCCGACTGGCGAAGCTCAAACCGTAGAAGCCGCGAAAGAAGCGATGCGATTAACCTTTTTCCACTGGGGATTACATGCATGGGCAATTTACGCCATTGTCGCATTGATCTTAGCTTTCTTCTCTTATCGCCATGGTTTACCGTTAACACTACGCTCTGCACTTTATCCAATTATTGGTGATCGCATATATGGCCCAATTGGTCATGCTGTTGATATTTTCGCTGTGATGGGAACCGTATTTGGTGTCGCAACCTCCCTTGGCTTTGGTGTTCTGCAAGTTAATGCGGGTTTAAATCACCTCTTTAATGTACCAATTAATCCAACCATTCAAGTAATATTGATTGTAGTGATAACAGGGCTTGCAACCATTTCTGTTGTATCTGGGTTAGAGAAAGGGATCCGCTTTTTATCTGAACTTAACTTAGGATTGGCGGTTATTCTTCTTTTATTAGTCATTACTCTCGGCCCAACCGTATTGATATTAAAATCATTTGTTGAAAATACGGGGGGATATCTATCCGAAATTGTCAGTAAAACCTTTAATCTTTACGCATATGAACCCAAATCGAGTGATTGGTTAGGGGGATGGACACTGCTTTATTGGGGTTGGTGGTTATCATGGTCTCCATTTGTAGGGATGTTTATTGCCCGCATTTCTCGAGGCCGTACTATTCGTGAGTTTGTTGTCGGTGTCCTGTTTGTTCCTGCTGGCTTCACTTTACTTTGGATGACCGTTTTTGGTAACACTGCGATCCATTTAATCAAAGATAAAGGTGCAGAAGTCCTCGCCAATATCGTACAACAAGATGTGTCATTGGCTTTATTTGAGTTCTTAAATTATTTCCCATTCTCGTCTGTTTTATCCTTCGTTGCGATGTTGATGGTAATCGTCTTCTTTGTGACTTCAGCAGACTCAGGCGCTATGGTTGTTGATACTTTAGCTTCTGGCGGTGATAGCGAAACGCCAGTATGGCAACGTATTTTCTGGGCTGCCTTAATGGGTATCTCTGCAATTACTTTATTATTAGCGGGTGGTTTGACTGCACTACAAACAGTAACTATTGCAAGTGCACTCCCCTTCTCAATAGTATTGCTTGCTTCTATTTATGGACTGATAAAAGCATTGCGAGTGGATGTATATAAACGTGATAGTCAACAGTTAACTACGATTGCACCACCAGCCAGTCGTAATCCAATCCCTTGGCAACGTCGTTTAAGAAATATTGCCTATTTTCCTAAACGCTCTCATGTAAAACGTTTTATGGATGAAGTCATTCAACCCTCAATGGAAATGGTCTCTGCTGAGTTAAGTAAACAAGCAACACAATGCTATATCCATAACGAAGAAGATGATCGCATTGGCTTCGAAGTCGATTTAGGCGATGACATGAATTTCTTCTATGAAGTTCGCCTGCGTTTTTATACTCAACCGGCCTTTGCTTTAGCAGGATTAAGTGATGAAGAAAGAGACGAAGAGCATAAATATTATCGTGCTGAAATTCATTTAAAAGAAGGTGGGCAAGATTATGATGTAATGGGTTGGACGAAAGAACAAATCATTCACGATATTCTTGATCAGTATGAAAAACACATTCACTTCTTGCATGTATTAGGTAAGCAATAATTTTATCTGCATGACAGCAACAAAAAGGAGATGCTATGACATCTCCTTTTTTCTTATCAAATAATTTATTTCTCTGATTGTTCAATATCATCTAAGTTAAGTGCAATCAGCTCTTTTAATAATCCGGATAACCGTTGTAGTTTTTCAGTCGAAAACTTTTGCTCAAGTAATTGATAACCTTCTTCAATTTTAGGCTGAATTTTATCGTATAAACTTTGCCCATTAGCAGAAAGTGAAACAAAAAGTTTACGTTGGTCACTTATCGGTTTTAAACGACAAATTAGCTCGTCTCTTTCCATTCTAATAAGAATACCCGTTAGACTTGGTCGAAGAATACACGATTTTTGCGCTAATTCGTGGAAATCAATAGAACGTTTATCCGCAAGTACACGAATGATACGCCACTGCTGTTCTGTCAGATTATGCTCTTTGAGAACAGGTCGAAAAAAACCCATCGCAGATTCCCGTGCTTGTAATAGCGCGATAGTTAATGATTCATGCATAATCAAGAAGCTCTTTATATGGTGTTATAGGTGAAATGACAAAATATCACTCAATATAGACAGTGAAAAATACCGCTGTTTATAGTTTATAAATGGCTATATTCTAAGAATAGACTAATTGTTACAATTATTCATATTAACAAATAAATAAAGTTGACTCAATTTTTGCAATTTTCTTCCCTTTCTGCAATTTATCACCCATGCCCCTTTTCAGAGCTAAATTCATCTTCCACAACATCTTGAGCTATTCACAATTTTTATAAATTGGCAATTTGTGTTATCTCTTTATCAACCCAAAAAAGTAGCTTGATTTGCCTATTATCCTACTTCTAAATTAGGAATAATGTCGCTTAGCGATAAGGTTGTCTCACAGTTTTTGAGATAAAGTTAATGGGTTGTAACAAAGAAAGATTGCTATCTTTGTTCATGCGCGGTAGCGTTACAGCTTTTAAACAACGCAACAAAGAGACCGGCAATAGCATTACAACTTTGTTAGCGGAGTAGTCAGATGATTTTTATAGTTATCTAACTAATAAATTATTTTAAGTGAAGACGCCCACAGACGAGAAGTCTGGCAGTAGGAGTAAATAATGTCTGAGGAAAAACAGGCTAACCCACTTTTTCGGGATGCAATGGCAAGCTTAGGTGCTGCAGTCAATATCGTGGCAACAAATGGCGATGCGGGTTGTTGTGGCTTAACAGCAACTGCGGTATGTTCTGTTACTGATAACCCACCTACCGTAATGGTTTGCATCAACAGTAAAAGTCAGATGAACTCTATTTTTCAAGAAAATGGAAAATTAAGCATCAATATATTAAATCATGAGCAAGAAGAAATGGCATGTCATTTCGCCGGAATGACAGGGCTCGCGATGGCAGATCGCTTTACCCAACCAGGATGGCAAAACGGACAATTACAACAACCTGTATTAACAAATGCACTTGCCTGCCTAGAAGGTGATATTCATGATGTACGCCAAGTCGGTACTCATTTTGTTTATATGACCGAAATTAAGACTATTTCAGTACGTGAAGATGGTGATGGACTTATTTATTTCAAACGTCGTTTCCATTCTGTTAAAAATAAACAAGTCCCCATCACTGCTTAAATTTCACTTATTTTACCTCAAGATAAAAACGCACTTTTAATAAGGGCGTTTTTATTGACAATAATCACACCATAAAATTAAATATTTATTTATATTAAATGAATATTTATTTAATAGAGTGGCATTAGCTAACTTTTAGATATTTATTAAACATTTATTAACATCTGTTTGTTATAAAAGAATAATTTTTAATTATAATAAAAAATTTCTTTCTAGAATCAATCAGTCACATAATCAAAAATATTTTCTCTCTACCTTTCCCCTTTATCTTTATTTAATTTACTAAGATTAAAATATAAACAAATAATAATTCCATTGATTGTATTTTATACAAAAAATCAATTAAATGACTTTATTTGAAAATAAACTAATGAATATTTTTTTCAATCTGGTATTAATCTTACCCACAGTGTGATCAACCTTTGAGAAGTCATTTCATCAATATATTAGTCTACTCGACTTGCTGATTACCTTCTTAAATTTGCAAACATCACTCTAAATACGACAGATAATGTTACCGTCGTGTAACATTCCTCGTGAATGTGAGTAAATAACATCGTTGTTGAAAATAAATAATAATTAGGGGCATTACAGATATGGATAAACCCGCTCAAGTCGGTTTATTACAACAGCCTAAACCATTCTTTATGATTTTCTTTGTAGAATTATGGGAACGTTTTGGTTACTACGGCGTACAAGGTATTCTTGCCGTTTATTTTGTTAGTAAACTCGGTTTCTCTCAAGAACAGGCTTTCATTACTTTTGGTGCATTCTCTGCGCTGGTTTATGGGCTTATTTCTATTGGTGGTTATGTTGGTGACCACTTATTAGGAACAAAACGAACAATTGTTTTAGGTGCTATTGTCTTGGCTATCGGTTATTTTATGACTGGTATGTCAATTATGTATCCTAATTTAATTTTCTACGCATTAGGCACTATCGCGGTAGGTAATGGTTTATTTAAAGCTAACCCAGCCAGCCTATTAGCAAAATGTTATCCACCTAAAGATCCACGTCTTGATGGTGCATTTACACTATTTTATATGTCGATTAATATCGGCTCATTAATTTCTTTATCTATCGCCCCTGTACTTGCAGAACGTTACGGATATGCACTGACTTATAATATCTGTGGTATTGGCTTGATCATGGCGTTATTAGTTTATTTCTTCTGTCGTAAAATGGTTGCCAATATTGGTTCTGAACCAGACCATTTACCAATGAGCTTTAACAAACTGTTATTAGTTATTGTTGGTTCAATTGCGATGGTATTTGTTTGTGCATGGTTACTGCACAACGTGATGATTGCAAATATCGTTTTAGTCAGCCTGTCCATTATTGTTGTTTTCATTTATTTCCGTGAAGCTTTTAAACAAAAAGACAGAGTTGCTCGTAATAAAATGTATGTTGCATTTGTTCTGATGTTAGAAGCAGTTGTTTTCTACATTCTGTATGCTCAGATGCCAACTTCACTGAACTTTTTTGCTATTCATAACGTTCATCACACACTTTTAGGCTTTGATATTAATCCTGTAAGCTTCCAAGCACTAAACCCATTCTGGATCATTGTTGCTAGCCCAATCCTTGCTATCGCTTACAGTCATTTTGGCGCAAAAGGTAAAGACCTTTCAATGCCAGCGAAGTTTACCGCAGGTATGCTTCTATGCTCATTAGGTTTTCTTACAGCGGCAGCATCAGGTATGTGGTTTGCCGATGCTCAAGGCTTAACATCTCCTTGGTTTATCGTTCTGGTTTACTTATTCCAGAGTTTAGGTGAACTGATGATCAGTGCGTTAGGTTTAGCAATGGTTGCTGCATTCGTACCACAATACATGATGGGCTTTATTTTAGGTATGTGGTTCTTAACACAAGCCACAGCCTATCTGTTAGGGGGTTATGTAGCGACGTTCACAGCCGCACCAGAAGGTATTACAGATCCACTACAAACCTTACCTATTTATACCGATGTATTTGGTAAAATTGGCATAGTAACCTTAATTGTGGGCTTGGTTATGTGGGCAACAGTCCCCCTACTAAACCGAATGATGAAAGAAGAAAGCAAAAACGTTAAAGTTGCTTAATCTTTCAATCTAAATTAAATATTAATAAAAGCGCTTTTAATAGGCGCTTTTATTTTGCAATAAAAAACATTCTTTCGTTTAAGCGTTACCATGATTTTCCACTTTTCTTGATATATAAAAAAACCCGCCAAATAAGCGGGTTTAATTTAATCATTAAGAGTGATCAATTACAGAACATCAACTGAATTCAGTTCTTTAAATGCTTGCTCCAAACGAACAACCATAGATGATTGTGCGTGACGCAACCAGTTACGTGGGTCGTAGTATTTCTTGTTAGGTTTATCAGCACCTTCTGGGTTACCTAACTGGCCTTGCAGATAGGCTTCATTCTTTTTGTAGAACTGTAAGATACCATCCCAAGTTGCCCACTGAGTATCTGTATCGATATTCATTTTGATAACACCATAATCAACAGCTTCTTTGATTTCTTCAGCCGAGGAACCTGAACCGCCGTGGAAAACGAAATCTAAGCTATTGTGTGGTAGATTGAATTTCTGTGATACGTAGTCTTGTGAGTTACGCAGAATTTTTGGCGTTAATTGAACGTTACCTGGTTTATAAACACCGTGAACGTTACCGAAAGAGGCTGCAATAGTGAAACGAGGACTTACCGCGCTCAGTTTTTCATATGCATAAGCAACATCTTCTGGTTGTGTATACAGAGCAGAGCTGTCCATACCTGTATTATCAACACCGTCTTCTTCACCACCAGTACAGCCTAATTCGATTTCTAAAGTCATATCGATTTTAGCCATACGCGCTAAATATTTAGCACAGATTTCGATGTTTTCTTCTAATGATTCTTCAGATAAGTCAATCATATGAGAAGAGAACAGTGGTTTGCCTGTTTTAGCATAGTGTTTTTCACCTGCATCTAACAGACCATCAATCCATGGTAATAATTTTTTCGCACAGTGGTCAGTATGCAGAATAACAGGAACACCATAATATTCAGCCATTTGATGCACATGATGAGCACCAGAAATTGCACCTAAAATAGCAGCTTGCTGTGGTACATCAGATTTAAGACCTTTACCTGCGATAAATGCAGCACCACCGTTAGAGAACTGTACAATAACAGGAGAACGAACTTTCGCAGCAGCTTCTAACACAGCATTGATTGAGTCAGTACCTACACAGTTAACCGCAGGCAGAGCAAATTTATTTTCTTTTGCTACTGCAAATACTTTTTGTACATCATCACCAGTGATGACACCCGGTTTCACGAAATCAAAAACTTTAGACATGTAATAAGATCCTATATTTGGAACAGGTAGAAAATAATTTTCTACCTGTATGAGCTGACTTAATTACTGTTTAGCGCGTTCTTCTAACATTGCAACAGCAGGAAGTTTTTTGCCTTCAACGAATTCTAGGAAAGCACCACCACCGGTTGAAATGTAAGAGATTTTGTCTGCGATATCAAATAAATCAATAGCAGCTAGCGTATCACCACCGCCAGCGATAGAGAATGCTTCACTATCTGCGATTGCTTTAGCAACGATTTCTGTACCTTTACGGAAGTTAGGGAATTCAAACACACCTACCGGACCGTTCCACAGAATAGTTTTTGCATTTTTCAGAATTTCAGCTAAACGTTCAGCAGTCACATCACCGATATCCAATACTTGTTCATCATCTTTAATGTCATTTGCTGATTTCAATACAGCTTCTGCTGTTTCAGAAAATTCAGTTGCAACACGAACATCGCTTGGTACTGGAATATCACATTTTTCCATTAATTTCTTAGCATCATCGACAAGATCAGCTTCATATAAAGAACGGCCTACTGGGTGACCTTCTGCTGCGATAAAGGTATTTGCGATACCACCACCAACGATTAATTGGTCAGCGATTTTTGATAAAGAATCTAATACAGTCAGTTTAGTTGAAACTTTAGAACCACCAACAATTGCAACCATTGGGCGTGCTGGTTTATCTAATGCTTTACCTAATGCTTCAAGTTCTGCTGATAACAGTGGGCCAGCACAAGCAACTTGTGCAAATTTAGCAACACCATGAGTTGATGCTTGAGCACGGTGAGCTGTACCGAATGCATCCATTACAAATACATCACATAATGCAGCGTATTGTTTAGACAGTGTTTCGTCGTCTTTCTTTTCGCCTTTGTTAAAACGAACGTTTTCAAGAACAACTAATTCACCGGCATTAACTTCAACACCGTTTAAATAGTCTTTAGCAAGACTGACAGGTGCAGTTAATTTGTCTTTCAGATAGTCAACAACTGGTTTTAAAGAGAACTCTTCGTTGTACTCACCTTCGGTAGGACGGCCTAAGTGAGAAGTTACCATCACTTTAGCGCCTTGTTTTAACGCGGCTTCAATTGTTGGTAAAGAAGCACGGATACGCGCATCTGAAGTCACTTTACCATCTTTTACTGGAACGTTCAGGTCAGCACGGATAAGAACTCGTTTACCCGCTAGGTCTAAATCGGTCATCTTAATTACAGACATGATGAATCCTCTCATTGATTCTCTAAAATTTAGTAATCTTCTGTTCAGTGTGTTGTATTTTACGCGACACCGTCATTAAAACATGATTATTTAAAACCAGTTGCAGCCATTGCTAACGTTGTATCAAGCATCCGATTAGCAAAGCCCCATTCATTATCACACCAGACTAACGTCTTGATCAGGTGTTGCCCACTGACTCTTGTTTGAGTGCCGTCAACGATAGCACTATGAGGGTCGTGGTTAAAATCAGTTGAGACTAATGGCAATTCTGTGTAATCCACTATACCACGAAATGCGCCAGTTGCTGATTTTTGAATTAACCGATTGACATCTAACACATTTACAGCAGTTTTTACAGTGATACTTAAATCAATTGCCGTCACATTAATTGTAGGAACTCGTACAGAAATTGCCTCAAAATGATCCTTAAATTTTGGGAAAATCCGAGTAATTCCTGCGGCTAATTTCGTATCAACAGGAATGATAGATTGTCCTGCGGCACGAGTACGGCGTAAATCCTTATGATATGCATCAATCACGGGTTGATCGTTCATGGCTGCATGGATTGTTGTTACTGTTCCTGACTCTATATTAAACGCATCATCCATCATTTTAATGATGGGAATAATACAGTTTGTTGTACAAGATGCATTTGAAACAATGCGGTGTTCTTTTTTAAGTTCATGTTGATTAACACCAAAAACCACTGTTGCATCTAAATCTGTTGTCCCCGGATGAGAAAAGAGCACTTTTTTTGCACCTTGTGCAATATGAGCTTCACCATCAGCACGAGAGCCATAAGCACCACTACAATCAAGCACAACATCAATACCAAGCTCACCCCAAGGTAAATCAGCAATATCAGCATGATGAAAAAGACGAATGCTATCATCACCTACTTGCAATAAATCGTTATTAATTCGTACATCCCAAGCAAAACGTCCGTGACTGGAGTCATACTTGAGAAGATGCCCAATGCCTTGTGCATCAGCCAATTCATTTATTGCAACAACCGTTATTTCAGCCCGTTTACCTGATTCATAAAGCGCTCTTAACACATTACGCCCTATACGACCAAAACCGTTAATAGCGACTCTGATTGTCATGTGACTTCCTTGATAACTTGTGATTTGCAACCGCTTAGAATAATAGAGCAAGATACTAATCAACAACGATAAATCAAGTAAATCTAGAAATTGTGCAGTCACCGACATTTTAGCATTAACTGAAACGGTTCAGCTTATTGATAATCAGATTACGAGAAATGAGAGAAGATCGCAATAGTAAACAAAGATGGAAGGATAAAAAAAGAGCACATCTGAGAAATTCTTCCCAAAAATGTGCTCTTGTTAACACTTATTGATTATTTAAGTAAAGATTTTGCCTGTGTGACCACATTTTCAACAGTAAAACCAAACTCTTCAAATAATTCGTTTGCAGGTGCAGATTCGCCGAAGCTATGCATACCAACAATCGCGCCTTCTAAACCAACATATTTGAACCAATAGTCAGCAATACCAGCTTCGATAGCAACACGTGCTTTCACTGATGTTGGTAATACTGCTTCACGGTAATCTGCATCTTGCTTATCAAATGCATCTGTTGCTGGCATAGAAACAACACGTACTTTACGGCCTTCAGCAGTCAGTTGATCATAAGCGCTAACCGCTAATTCAACTTCAGAACCTGTGGCAATAAAGATTAATTCAGGCGTACCAGCACAATCTTTCAGGATGTAACCACCCTTCTCGATATTTGCCAGTTGCTCTGGAGTACGTGGTTGTTGTGCAAGATTTTGACGAGAGAAGATCA
The DNA here is from genome assembly GCF_022369495.1 of Proteus penneri. Classification (NCBI taxonomy): domain Bacteria; kingdom Pseudomonadati; phylum Pseudomonadota; class Gammaproteobacteria; order Enterobacterales; family Morganellaceae; genus Proteus; species Proteus penneri. The sequence continues at coordinate 441,632 of NZ_CP059690.1, read as the reverse complement.
GCGCTGTAGGGCCATCTTTACGATCAATAGCATATTTCCATGCAACAGCTGATTCAACTTGGTCACATGGACGCCATGTGCTCACGTTTGGAGTGACACGCAGGCTTGCCATTTGCTCAACAGGTTGGTGAGTTGGGCCATCTTCACCCAGACCGATAGAGTCATGAGTATAAACAAAGATACTGCGGATCTTCATCAGTGCAGCCATACGCACTGCATTACGCGCATATTCCATAAACATCAGGAAGGTTGCGCCGTAAGGAACAAAACCGCCATGTAATGCAATACCGTTCATGATTGCAGACATACCAAATTCACGCACACCGTAATGGATGTAGTTACCGGCCTTGTCTTCGTTCAGTGCTTTAGAACCAGACCACATGGTCAGGTTACTTGGTGCTAAGTCCGCAGAACCGCCCATGAATTCTGGTAATACTTTACCGAATGCTTCTAATGCATTTTGAGACGCTTTGCGACTTGCGATGCTTGAAGGATTTTGTTGCAGATTTTCAATAAATGCTTTGGCATCTTTTTCCCAGTTTGCGGGTAATTCACCAGAAACACGACGTTTGAATTCAGCCGCTAATTCAGGGAACTGTGCTGCGTATGCAGCAAATTTAGCATCCCATGCAGCTTCTTTTGCTTTACCCGCTTCTTTCGCATCCCACTCTTTATAGATTTCTTGTGGAATTTCGAATGCGCCATATTCCCAACCTAACGCTTTACGTGTTTCAGCAATTTCTGCATCACCTAATGGGGAACCGTGAGAATCAGCAGTACCTGCTTTATGAGGGGAACCAAAACCGATAGTGGTTTTACAAATCAACAGTGAAGGCTTGTCAGTAATTTGTTTTGCTTCTTCAACCGCGGCTTTGATGCTTGCTGCATCGTGTCCATCAATGCCACTGATGACATGCCAGCCATAAGCGTCAAAACGTTCTGCTGTGTTATCAGTAAACCAACCGTGCACTTGACCATCAATAGAGATGCCATTGTCATCATAGAATGCAATCAGTTTACCTAACTGTAATGTTCCAGCTAAAGAACACGCTTCATGAGAGATACCTTCCATCATACAACCATCACCCATAAAGGCGTAGGTGTAGTGGTCAACAATGTCATGACCAGGACGGTTAAATTGAGCCGCTAATGTACGTTCTGCAATAGCAAAGCCCACTGCGTTTGCAATACCTTGACCTAAAGGACCCGTTGTTGTTTCAACACCAGGGGTATAACCATATTCTGGGTGACCCGGCGTTTTAGAATGCAATTGACGGAAGTTTTTTAGATCATCTAAAGAAACTTGATAACCAGACAGGTGCAGTAAGCTATAAATCAGCATTGAAGCGTGGCCGTTAGATAATACGAAACGGTCACGATCAGCCCAGTTAGGGTTAGTCGGGTTATGATTTAAAAAATCACGCCATAATACTTCTGCAATATCAGCCATACCCATAGGGGCGCCAGGGTGTCCTGATTTCGCTTTTTGCACAGCATCCATACTTAAAAAACGGATCGCATTAGCAAGGGTTTTACGAGTGGTCATTTTCTACTCCAAGTCGGATAAAAAGCATCTAGATAGCTGATTCTCTCAATGCAGGCAAAAAACCGCAATATAAAAAATCCACCAAGGTGGCTATCGTAATTAGCTTAAAGCAATAATTCTTTGATTTGCACGGCATTTTTTACGATCAAAGCGGAAAATAACATTACACCACCGCATTGTTGCGCAACGAAAAGCAAAAAAGACAATGATTTGCGCAATTGAGAAGCGTGCTATTAAACCTTAGCTTGATATGACTAATCAAGATAAAATTTCATTGCTGAATTATCCATCAAATCAAATAAATACTGTATTGTTTTAATTATAACCTAATAACTGACTAAACTTGTTACAAGGACGTAGAATTATAAGAGATTAAAAAAGATAAAAAGCAGATAACCCACTGATTCAGTAATAAAAATCTTATTTACATCATATATAACTAAAAGGGAAAGTCAGCGTAACGTAAATGTTACTTATCACCTTAGCAAAATGAGTGAGAAAATAAGTAATTAGGTTATTCCAAGAATGGTTTTTATAAATTTTATTACAATAAAGAATATATTTTTCGTATTTTGACTTTCAATAAGCCTAAAGTTTCTTTTTTCTGTGTTAATTGAATATTTTTTTCCATTATTATTTTTGCAGAAAATAGTTTCAGAAAACAGCTTATTTAATAATACTCGAAAGTTTACAAAGCAAAAAACCCAGCATAAATGCTGGGGTTTAGTAATGAAAGGCATCCCTCCGAATTGGATTATCATTTCATGTGGTTATAACTAACCTTGTTCAGATATTTTTAAAGATAGGTATTTTTCTCACTTCTTTAAGGTAGGCAGTACCTTCAGTATTGCCAGTACCTGGCGAGGCGCCCAGCATTTTTACAGCAATACCGTAATGCGACTGCCTCCATATTTTCATGCCTAATCCAAACGACTCCATCGCTTGATGAAAATCATCTTTATACAAATTATCCTGAGGAATAAGATTAAAAACATCATCAATCGTCTCAGGGTTGCATAAAATCTCCTCGCTTACCTCCGGTACCGCTCGATAGGCTATTGAATTGAATCTTTCAGCATCAGGTCTACTACACAATGATTCAACTTTTTTATAACTGCGTGACTGGATTGCACTAGAACCTTCGGTATAGTCTCTGAACCTATGAAAGCCATCAACCCGCAACGTCGATAGCAATGGAAAAAGTGCTGCCATTTCATTCAATCGATTAGCACTGAGAAACAAGAGTTCAGTTGCTTGTTTCAGATCCGATTTAGCAAAGGCAATAACTTCCGTTAAACAAGAGGCCAGCCAATCAAACAATGTTTCAAAAGCCTGTAATATACGTAAAAAAATGTACTCATCATGATTAATATAAACGGGTATCATTGAGTATTCTAAGCGTAATTTTTCATTATCAGATAAGCGTAAAAACACAGCGGAACAAATTGTGTCGCAGATCGCTATCATATCCCGCTCATTATTTTCCCACTGTATATTCATTCGTTGATATACTTTTCCCATACACTTTATCAGTCGTCGGCAACGCATATTAACAAGTCGCTGATCTGGTGCCATTTCATAGAGCCAACTGCCATTATTACGCAATGCCTCTAGCTCAAAACGGATTAAATCCATAGTAATAATAGTCAGTTGCCAATCAATATAATCAGCACTATTTTCTGTGTAATTCTGCCAATGTAATAAATCCAGTGCTAGATAAGATCGGTAACTATAAGTGTCATCAAATTTATCCAAGACGACGTTGAGAAAACTTAACATCCAATCACCAGCGGAATTGCGGGCTAATTCATCTCGATATACTGCCAGTTGTTGTAATTTTTGGTGGGTAACAAAATGTTTTCCAACTTTATGAAATTCAGAAAGAATTTCTCTGGCATCACATCGATGACTATTATTCAATAGACTGTCTTCGGTGGTCACTCTATAACTCTTTTCACGTTTTGAATCAGCCCCATCAAGATGCTCTTGCTCTGATATTCTATCAACCATAGTTAGCTCCCGGCTCTTTGTTTCGATAAATCAGTAACTGTCCACAAAAAAATCTACGTCGGCTTGCTGTATAAAATAATGGATGGCGATCCTTAACACCTTATTACGCAAATTCCTCTTTGTTGCATAAATGTCAGGATTTCAAGTTGCTGGGCGAGTAGTTTTATATATTCCATCCCGCGCTTCACTAATACTGTTGCCTTCGCTACATGCTCAGCACTCAATTCACTTGCTGCTTCAGCTAACTCTTCATTTTGTTGAAGATTCAACCATCGCTATGTGGATTGATGTATAACCTGAAAGAAAAATTCATTAGCAATATGAATGTATTTATACAATATAACAGTCATTAAAACCAACAATAATTTAACGTTGAACCAACAACCCTAACTGTAAAAAGACATATTTACTGGAATTACATAAACAAAATCAATCAAGTTAAAGGAAAAATAATTTTATTATATAGGTTGAAAATCCTTTAAATTAATCCGCAAAAGAGTAATTAAAGCTAATTAAAAGTGATAATTTGCATTATTATAGTATTTTAGTTCACCTTGTTATTATGATTTATTTTATTATTCTAATTGCTTTAATTATTTTAACGGTAATTTTTCGAAGGGTAACAATTAAAGATACCCCGTCATTAATCACAAGTCCGAGAAGCACATACATAAAATATATTTATATTTTTAATTGAGGCAATGTTAAAATCTGTTTTATTGGTTTCCAGTAATTATTTATATATTCAATTAAACGGCTATTCGGGTCTAATAAACAGGGTGTTACTGGCTAGCTGGGGCTAGTTTGGATATCAACGGGGATCAGTACTGGAGTTGCCCGCTTAATGGTAGGAGAAAGCCTTGTGTTCTTATGTTTAGCCCAAAGAGTTCAATGTATATGAACACACATTACAGCGTGATTTACGTGAACATTTGGCTTATTTACGGGTAGAAGGTCGGAAAAGTGGCATACTGCAGGTATGGCATAATGATAAAACCTCAATAGCAAAAACGCCATGCTAATAAATAGCATGGCGTCATAATTTGGCGGAACGGACGGGACTCGAACCCGCGACCCCCTGCGTGACAGGCAGGTATTCTAACCAACTGAACTACCGCTCCGCGTATCCTTTTGGACGAGGTGAATATTACGAATCTCTTGCCTTGTCGTCAACTGTTTTTCTAACAAAAAGATGCATTTGGATAGTTTTTAATCTCAGTTAACCATTTCTGCATTTTTTATCTTCAAACAGCCTCATCATTTGATGCTGGACGCCACAAACAATGCCCGCCTTTTTTCTCAACTAAATCTAATCGAGACTCATGCTCAGCAAGTTCTTCTGCGGTTGCTCTTATTACTCTTAATCCTGAAACAGGGCGCTCGATACGCTGGATATCATTTTGCTCTTGCTCGTTATTTGATTCACCTTCCATTGAAAATGCTAATGCTGTTTGTCCACCGGTCATTGCCAAATAGACATCAGAAAGTATTTCAGCATCCAATAACGCGCCGTGAAGAGTACGTTTAGAGTTATCTATTAAGTATCTATCACATAAGGCATCAAGGTTATTTCGCTTACCGGGAAATAATGCTCTTGCCATTGCAAGGCTATCGGTAATTTGGCAGAACGTTTCAGTAGGCGGAATATCACGGTTAAGTTTTCTAAACTCATAATCCATAAAGCCAATATCGAACGATGCGTTATGAATGATCAGCTCTGCGCCACGAATATACTCTAAAAACTCGTCAGCGATATCAGCAAAAGAAGGACAATCTTCTAAAAACTCATCACTAATACCATGAACTTCAAACGCTTCAGGATCAACTAATCTTTCGGGCTTAATATAAACATGGAAATTTCGCCCTGTTAATCGACGATTGATAACCTCTACAGCACCAATTTCAATGATATTATGACCTTCATAATGAACGCCCAGCTTATTCATACCAGTAGTTTCGGTATCAAGTACAATTTGTCGTGTGATTGGAGTGCTCATAATCCGTTTTTATGTCAGACTTAGGGTTAGTTTTTCGTATTAATCAAAAAGGATAAGTCGCCTTTATGCACAAGCAGGTAGAAATATTCACCGATGGTTCATGCTTAGGCAACCCTGGCCCTGGTGGTTATGGCGCTATTTTACGCTATCAACAACATGAAAAAACCCTAAGTGAAGGTTTTTTTATGACCACCAATAACCGAATGGAACTTCTTGCCGCTATCGTAGCATTAGAAACATTAAAATTCCCTTGTAAAATCACACTGACAACAGATAGCCAATATGTCAGACAGGGTATTACACAATGGATCCATAGCTGGAAAAAGCGCCAGTGGCGTAAAGCAGACAAAAGCCCCGTGCTTAATGTCGATTTATGGAAACGCTTAGATAGTGCTATTACTCGTCATGAAATTGAATGGCATTGGGTAAAAGGCCATGCAGGTCATGATGAAAATGAACGTTGTGATGAATTAGCAAGAACGGCGGCTCAATCACCTACACAAGAAGACACAGGTTATATCGAAAGCCAAAAAGATAAAACCACAGATTAGTAAGCATTATGGCTCTGGATGATTACGTGTAGCGCCTAAAACTCGACCTTTTACACTCATGCGTGGCAATACAAACTTCAAGGCTGTGGGTGTTAAAGGAAGCGTTCTTTTACGTGCAATGATTAGATTTAAACAGCCACCGATGTGATAGCGGCTGCCATCACGTTTTATTGGTCTTGAAAATGGCATAATCTGGAAATTCTGTTGTGTCATCACTTCGTAATTTAGCACACTTAGCCAATCAATTTGGCGTCGAAGTGAAAACATACGACTTGAATAAGGCTGCCTTTGTCGTAAAAAAGGCGTGCATTTACCCAATCCTAATAAACTCATAGGGTTAAAGCTCGTTAATACTATCCAGCCATCATCAATTAAAACGCGATCTGCTTCTCGTAATAGCCAATGGGGATCTGCACTATAATCAAGCACATGCGCCATAAGACAAACATCAATCGATTTATTTTCAAAGGGTAAATAATCTAAAGAGGCAATAACATCTGCATTTATTTTATTAGATGTCACATTGACTTGATGTGAAACGATACTTAATTTGGTATCCAGTTCGGCACTGAGTTGACCGAGTTTTAATAAATGAAAGCCATACATTTTTGGCCACCAATTTTGTAAACGCAGTTCGATAGCCATGCGATAATATTCCCCCCATGGAATATCACGCCAAGAATCTGGCATCATAATTGGTTTTGCTGAACGCGCTGCTTTCATCGTTTAACCCTTTATATTTTATAAGTAAGGTAACTTATATGGAGCTTATCAGAATTCCTGCTTTATCCGATAACTACATTTGGCTATTAAGTAATGAAAATAGTGAATGTGTGATTGTGGATCCGTCACAAGCCAAGCCTGTTATTGAAATGCTTTCACAACGCTCGCTAACACCTATCGCGATTTTATTAACCCACCATCATGATGATCATGTTGGTGGCGTTACTGAACTTGTAAAAAAATATCCTAACATTGACGTTTTTGGCCCACAAGAAACACAAAGTAAAGGGGCTGAAAATATTATTCATAATCAAGAGCGCATCATTGTTGGCACTTTCACTTTTAATGTGATTGGCACACCAGGCCATACATTAGGTCATGTTGCGTATTATTGTGAACCCTATTTATTTTGTGGCGATACACTTTTTTCTGGTGGTTGTGGTCGTTTATTCGAAGGTACCGCACAACAAATGTTTAGTTCATTACAAAGATTGAGCGCTTTACCTGATGACACATTAATTTGTTGTGCTCATGAATACACCCTATCAAATATGACCTTTGCACATCATATCATGCCAGAAAATGCACTTATTACCGATTATTTAGCCCAAGTTAGTGAAATGCGTAAAAATTTGCAACCTACTGTGCCAATAACACTGAAAAACGAAAAGAATATTAATCTTTTTTTGAAATCTGACGATATTGATTTGCAAAGGATTTTAGGTATAACCACTAATACATATGCTCCAATTAAGACATTTACAAAATTAAGAGAATTAAAAGACAACTTTTGATTTCTATTGATTGTTTTATTTTGGCACACTAAGTATCATTTGGTTCAAAAAACACACAGGATGAATTTTTATATTATGAAGACAAAAGCGATTTTGTTCTCCATATTGCTATTGGCGGGCTGCCAGCAATCTGAGAATATTAAACCTAATTTGTCTGCGATCACACCAACATCAACGAAAGGGACTTCAACTTCTCAACAACCTCAATATGATGTCAAAACCAATTTATGGGGTTATGTGATAAGTGAATTAAAAATGGATCTCCCTGAAAATGAAAGGATCTCGCAGCAAGAATTATATTTTTTAAATAATCCCAAACATATACAAAGCGTTGCTTCTCGTGCTGAACCTTATATGTATTCGATTATTGATGAAATTGAAAAACGTGAATTACCGATGGAACTAGCTTTAGTTCCTGTGGTTGAAAGTGCGTTTAATCCCCATGTTACCTCTTCTGCAAATGCTGCTGGTTTATGGCAATTTGTTCCAATAACTGGTAATTACTATGGTTTAGCACAAAACCAATGGTATGACGGTCGTCGTGATGTCATGGCATCAACCAAAGCCGCACTTGATTTACTTGAACGCTTGTATGTAATGTTTGATAGTGATTGGGCACTTGCCCTTGCTGCTTATAACGCTGGTGAAGGCCGTGTTATGCAAGCAATAAAGGCAAATGAAAGTAAAAACCTACCCACAGACTATTGGTCACTCTCTTTACCTAAAGAAACAATGAATTATGTACCTAAAATTCTCGCTTTAAGTAAAGTTATCCGTGAAAACGAAGAAAACATTACTTTTCCTAAAAGTAACTATCGTGATAAAGCATTAGCTTCCATTGATGTCGGTGAACAAATCACATTAAATAAAGTTGCTGAATTAAGTCAGCTACCTATTAATACTGTGAAAGATTATAACCCAGGCTATAAACGTGGCATAACCGCACCTAATGGCCCTCATGTGATTATGTTGCCTCGCAATAAGCTTGATCAATTCCGTAACGCTTTTGAAGATGAAGCGGTATTAGAGACTATTCGTTTAGCTGTCGCCAAAACAAATCAGTCTATTAAGCAAGAAGGTGTTTATAAAGTTCGCTCTGGGGATTCATTTTACGCTATTGCTCGTCGCTACAATATGAGCATAAAAGACTTACAACGTATTAATGGATTAAATGCAAAAAGCACCCTATTAGTAGGACAAACATTAAAAATTCATAATGCGGGCAGTGCCAGTAATACTACGGTAACAAAACCGACAAAACCGTCTCCGAGTTATTACAAAGTTCGACAGGGAGATTCTTATTACAGCATCGCTCGTCGTCACGGTATTAACCTTAAATTATTAATGAGTTGGAACTCAGACATTAAAATGTTAAAACCGGGTACACAACTTACACTTTACACAAAATAATTAAGTTATTTTCTATTTTAAATAGCCATCAATGTTATGACATTTTTAGTCTTAATATTGATGGTTTTTTATAGCCCATAAAAGTCATCTCACCTCTCCTTTTTCTAGAGCAATCCCTATAATAACTAGGATGCCAATCCAAATAACAGATAAGAACAAGGCAATAAAAAAGCGCCCGATATCACTATCAAGCGCTCTATTTTTATCTCATCAAGATTAATTTAACGTATTCACTTATAACCAGAAGAACCAAGCAAACAGAGAGATAACTAAGATACACACTAAGTTCAGCACACCACCGACACGTACCATCTCAGTTTGTTTAATATAACCAGAACCAAAGACAATCGCATTTGGTGGGGTTGCAACAGGTAACATAAACGCACAAGATGCACCAATACCAATAATCATTGTCAACGCCATTACTGGCATACCTAACGCTTGTGCAACGGTTGCAAAGATAGGTACTAATAACGCAGCACTTGCTGTATTGCTGGTGAACTCTGTTAATACGATGATAAAGGTCGTTACTGCAAGGATGATCACAAACCAATGGCTATTACCAAAGGTATCTTTCATAAAGTCAGCCATAACCAAGCTTGCACCAGATGATTGTAAAATTGCGCTCAGTGTTAAACCACCACCAAACAGCATTAATACACCCCACTCAGTGTTCTCTTGAATTTGGCTCCAACTTGCTACACCTGTTACACCGATTACAATTGCTGCACTAACCGCAATAACTGTATCTAAATCTTTTACACCACCAAAAGCACTGCTGATGAAAGAGCTAAAGATCCAGCAAAATACGGTAACTAAGAAGATAATCATGGTGATAACACGTTTGTTATTCCACTCTAACACTTCTAATTTCAGATCAAACTTATGTTTCAAGTTAGGACGCAGCATTAGGTACATTACAATAAACATGATAGGCAATAATACCAACATGATTGGAACACCATACTTCATCCACGTAATGAAATCTAAGTTCAGTTGAGCCGCAGCAATCGCATTCGGAGGGCTACCAACTAACGTACCTAAACCACCAATACTGGCACTATAAGCAACACCTAGTAATACGAAGACGAAAGTATTACGTTCTGAACGAATATCTAAGTTAGATAAAATACCTAATACTAAAGGCAGCATCATCGCAGCTGTTGCTGTGTTACTGATCCACATTGAAAGTAATGCAGTAACACCAAATAACAGCAATACAGCGATTGACAGTTTACCTTTTGCAATCATCAGCAAGCGGTTAGCAATTAAGCGATCAAGCCCTTGAATATGAAGTGCTGTCGCTAATGCAAAGCCACCGAAGAATAAGAAAATGATAGGATTTGCAAATGATTTTAATGACTCATTGGTATTCATTAGCCCAAGCACAACGGCTAAAATAGGTATAAATAATGCTGTTATCGTCACGTGAATAGCTTCTGTCAGCCATAACACACCCACAAACACCATTAATGCTAAACCTGCATTGGCCTTCGGATCATAAGGTAAAAATTCTAGCAAAAGTAGTAATAACACCACATCAATAGCCAGAATAATTAACCCTCGTTTGTTTATCGGACTAGACTTCGCCGATGGGGCTAAATTGGATGCGTCCATGATAATACTCCACATTAGCTGATATGAACATTGGATTCACTAAGCTTAAATTGTTAACGAAATAGGTTATATGTGAAATATAAAAACATTTCTCGTCCTTGAAAATGCGCAAAACTAATAATTGGGATCTCATCCACGAGAATTAACCAATTTATTAATAAAAGAGTAATAATTGAACACTATTTCCTCTTACACATCACACTTTTTTCAAAACGGTTAAAAATAAATATGCTATTTTTTCGGTAAAAAAATAAAAAAAAGAGGAGAACTCAATGTTCTCCCCTTTCAGATTAATAAATTTTTTTAATCAAAGGTGCCAGATTATGCTTGGCCTTTAACTTCTTTAAGACCGTTGAAAGGTGCTTTGTTACCTAATGCTTCTTCGATACGGATCAGTTGGTTATATTTAGCAACACGGTCAGAACGGCTCATAGAACCTGTTTTGATTTGACCTGCTGCTGTACCAACTGCTAAGTCAGCGATAGTTGCATCTTCAGTTTCACCAGAACGGTGAGAGATAACAGCAGTGTAGCCTGCATCTTTCGCCATTTTGATTGCAGCTAAAGTTTCTGTCAGTGAACCGATTTGGTTGAATTTGATCAGAATTGAGTTAGCAATACCTTTGTCGATACCTTCTTTCAGGATCTTAGTGTTAGTTACAAATAGGTCGTCACCAACCAATTGGATTTTGTCACCAAGAACTTTAGTTTGGTATGCAAAACCATCCCAATCAGATTCGTTTAAACCATCTTCGATAGAAACGATTGGGTATTGTTTAGTCAGTTCTTCTAAGTAATGAGTAAACTCTTGTGAAGTGAAGGTTTTGCCTTCGCCTTTCAGTTCGTAGTTACCTGTTTCATTGTTGTAGAACTCAGAAGCTGCACAGTCCATAGCCAGAGTAACGTCTTTACCTAAAACGTAACCTGCTTTTTCAACTGCTTCTTTGATAGCAGCCAATGCAGCAGCATTAGATTCTAAATTTGGTGCATAGCCACCTTCGTCACCTACTGCAGTGTTCATGCCTTTTGCTTTTAACACTTTTGCTAAGTGATGGAAGATTTCTGAACCCATACGCACTGCTTCTTTCAGAGTTGGTGCGCCAACTGGTTGGATCATGAATTCTTGGATATCAACGTTGTTATCTGCGTGCTCACCACCGTTGATGATGTTCATCATTGGCAGAGGCATAGAATATTGACCGTGAGTACCGTTCAGATCAGAAATGTGCTCATACAAAGGCATACCTTTTGCAGCTGCAGCCGCTTTTGCGTTTGCTAAAGAAACCGCTAGGATTGCGTTTGCACCAAAGTTTGATTTGTTTTCAGTACCATCTAAATCGATCATGATTTTATCGATGTTAGCTTGGTCTTTTGCATCTTGGCCAAGGATCGCTTTAGCGATTGGACCATTAACAGCAGCAACCGCTTTCAGAACACCTTTACCTAAGAAACGTGATTTATCGCCATCACGTAATTCTAAAGCTTCGCGAGAACCTGTTGATGCGCCTGATGGAGCCGCAGCCATACCAACAAAACCACCTTCTAAGTGAACTTCTGCTTCAACTGTTGGGTTGCCACGAGAATCAATAATTTCACGACCAAGTACTTTAACGATTTTGGACATTCGGTTTTCCTCTGTACAAGTTAAATTTCCGAGAAGAGATATTCTATCTCTTCTCATATATCCTATTTCAGCAGGCCTTTTTGGTTATCAAAGGCTGCTTTCACAAAGCCTGCAAATAACGGATGGCCGTCACGCGGCGTTGAGGTAAACTCTGGGTGGAACTGACAAGCAACAAACCAAGGATGGTTTGGATTTTCAATGATTTCCACCAGTTTGTTATCTACTGAACGACCTGCAATACGTAAACCCGCATCTTCGATACGTTTTAATAGTAGATTATTTACTTCATAACGGTGACGATGGCGTTCTGTAATGGTGTTTTTGCCATACAGTGTACGAACTAAGCTATCTCCACTTAAATGGCAAGGCTGAGCACCAAGTCGCATCGTACCACCTAAATCACTCTCTTCTGAACGCACTTCGACATTACCGTCTTCATCGCGCCATTCAGTAATTAACGCAATAACTGGATATTTGCAATCTGGTGCAAATTCAGTGGAGTTTGCGCCTTCCATTCCAGCAACATTACGTGCAAACTCAATCATAGCAACCTGCATACCTAAGCAAATGCCTAAGTAAGGGATTTTATTTTCACGTGCATATTGAGCAGCCATAATTTTGCCCTCGACACCACGTTCACCAAAACCACCTGGTACTAAGATTGCGTCTAACCCTTTAAGCATTTCTACGCCACGAGTTTCAACGTCTTGTGAATCAATTAGTTTGATATTTACAGCTACACGGCTTTTGAAACCACCATGTTTTAATGCTTCAATCACTGATTTATAGGCATCTGGTAATTCAACATATTTACCAACCATACCAATGGTCACTTCGCCTTCAGGATTAGCTTCTTCGTAAATAACTTGTTCCCACTCTGCAAGGTTTGCGACTGGGCAATCTAAGCTGAATCGTTTACAGATATAATCATCTAATCCCTGAGATTTCAATAGTGCAGGGATTTTATAAATGGAATCGACGTCTTTTAATGAAATAACCGCTTTCTCTGGTACATTACAGAACAGCGCAATCTTCGCACGTTCATTAGCAGGGATAACGCGGTCTGAACGGCAAATCAACGCATCAGGCTGGATACCGATCGACAGTAATTCTTTTACAGAATGCTGAGTTGGTTTAGTTTTCACTTCACCAGAAGCGGCTAAATAAGGCACCAATGTTAAATGTAGATAGAATGTGTGCTCGCGGCCCACTTCTGCTGCCATTTGGCGAATCGCTTCTAAGAATGGTAAGGATTCGATATCACCAACTGTCCCGCCAACTTCAACTAAAACGACATCATGACCTTCACCGCCACGGATGATGCGTTCTTTGATTTCATTAGTGATATGAGGAATAACTTGAATTGTAGCCCCAAGATAGTCACCACGACGCTCTTTGCGTAGTACTTCCGAGTATACACGACCTGTCGTGAAGTTATTACGACGAGTCATTTTCGTGCGAATAAAGCGCTCATAGTGTCCTAAGTCGAGATCAGTTTCAGCACCATCGTCAGTAACGAAGACTTCCCCGTGCTGAATTGGGCTCATAGTACCTGGATCGACGTTGATATACGGATCCAACTTCATCATGGTGACATTGAGTCCACGGGCTTCGAGTATAGCCGCCAGAGAGGCTGCGGCAATGCCTTTACCCAGAGAGGATACGACCCCGCCGGTCACAAAAATATAATTCGTTTTCATGCTGAACCTGAAAGTTTAGGTGTATTAGGATGATGGATATAACTGGACGGGAACACAGTATACCCGAACCTTATTTTCGCTACAAACATTCTTAGTAGTATAAAGTTCTTTTTCATCACGCCACTTATCCGTTTAAACACGAAAAAACAGTAAAAATTCAATTAACTAAACCCGTGAAAATATTTCACAAGCATTTTAGCTTAATCCTTTCAGCTAAGCTATCACTTTTAGAGAAGAGATGCTTTATTTTTTCACAATATTAAGTGTAGCAGGTTTATAGCGAGATCTTTTGCTTATGATCATACGTTTAATTTTTTTGAGATTAATCACACTTCTAATGTAATAGAATGCAAATGCAAAATTTTAAATCACCCAAAAACAAAAAAACGAAATTACATTTTATAATTTTGATTTTTAAATATTTTTATAAAAATAGCTGAAAAAACGAGATGTTACAGACTATTTTTATCGCACTTTATGTCACGTTGGTGTTAATTTGCGTGTCACAATTCACTCAACCGGTTGTCCTTTTGCTTTCTGCCAACAGATCTCCATCTCTTCCAATGAGGCATTTTCTATGCCAGTGCCTTTTTCTGAGAGCATTTTTTCAACAAAACGAAAGCGCTGTTCAAATTTTCGGCATGCTCGATTTAATGCTTGCTCGGGTTTTTGTTTTAAATGACGTGATAAATTCACCACAGAAAACAATAAATCACCTAACTCATCTTCAATTCGAGAGGCATCTTGAGGCTCTTTTTTCACCTCAGCTATCACTTCATCAATTTCTTCATAAACTTTACCCAAGACAGGCTCTAGTTCATTCCAATCGAACCCCACTGAAGCACAACGCTTTTGAATTTTTTCTGCTTTCATTAAGGCTGGTAAAGTAGCGGGAATATCATCTAATAATGAAAATTGTGCTTTTGCCTCACGCTCTTGAGCTTTAAGTTTTTCCCAACGATGTTTTTCTGTTGATAAATTGTTTTCGCTTTCAGAAGCAAAAATATGAGGGTGACGGCGTTCTAGCTTATTACTAATAGCTTCACAAACATCATTAAAATCAAATAACTTTTTCTCTTGCGCCATGCGTGAATAAAACACAACTTGATAAAGCAAATCGCCCAGCTCTTCTTTTAAATCAGCAAAATCTTTGCGTGTAATGGCATCTAATACTTCATAGGTTTCTTCTAATGTATAAGGTGCGATAGTGTCAAAAGTCTGCACTTTATCCCATTCGCACCCTATTTCAGGATCACGTAGCTGTACCATAATTTCTAATAAACGAAAGATTTCACGATTTTCTGACATCATATTGCCTTTTAAATAAGAGTGAGTTTATCCTGTTTAATACATTTTTAGATAAAAAAATGCCGAGAACAGTTTTCTCGGCATCTTATCATTTCAAGCTCAAGATCTTAAAAATAACTTTTTTGAAAGAATAATGACATTTTAAATTGAACTATAAATTTGTTATTTACAAATATACTCCTCGCTATAAATCCACTTTTCAACATCATATAAATACGTCATTTTTATCAAAGGATTAATAAAATGGGTGAAAATATAATTCAATTTAGTTCATTAACTGTAACGCCACATAGTGCTTATATTCCTGAGTATGCTTTTAATAATGGTTTTTCTTTTAATCAAGCTACAAATATTATTTGTAATAATTTTATGCAGGATAAAAACCAAGAATGCCCTGTTTGCGGAAAGAAAAATTGTCCAGCGTTTAAAAATGAATGTAAATCTTACTTAAAACAGAAAACCGAGTTAGCATTAAAAAAAGCATTAATAATGCGACCTTATGGCCGTGCTTTAATGCATAGATCAAACGAGTTTAATAAAAGCTCTCCATTACTATTATTAAATATGGAAGAAAATAACATTCCATTAAATAATGAAAATATAGGTCGTATATTTGAAGCAGATCTGAATCTAAGTAGAATGTTTTACCAAAAAATGAACTATATAAATGGTTTTCTCTTTGATATTCATTTTAGTCCTCATCCAGACCCTATGTTACAAAATATAGGTGAAAAATTTGGGGAATATTCCCGCTGGTTACCCTCAGTTCGATTAGCCTTACATGCCTTATATGCGGATAAAGGTGCAGACAATATAAATAATTTCCCTGAGATGCAAAAATATATCAGAGAACAAGATTTTAAATCCGCATGCCAAGATTTCCATAATAATATGACGTTTACATATCGCAATTTCCAAATTGCTGATATTTTAGCTCAACAAGCCAATAAAAAAGAAAAAATAGATAATGATTTTAATCAGTTACATGATTCAATAAAGTTTACGGCTGATTTTTATAAGGAAGTGTTTAATGCTTATGGTGATAAAGCAAGGAAATTAGCAGAGTCTTTAGCACAACAAGCCAGAGGAAAAGCCATCCGTAACGTTGATGATGCGCTAAAAGCTTACGAAAAATACAAAGCAGATATCAATAGAAGAATTAATGCCAAAGATCGTAAAGCTATTGCAACTGCATTGGAATCGATCAAACTCGATGATATAGCTCAAAAATTAAAAAAATTTAGTAAAGGTATGACCTATACTGGTTACGCTATTAACTTTTCAGATTGGGCTACCGAATTACATAAAGCAATACAAACCGATGACTGGCGTCCTTTTTTTGTCAAAACAGAAACGCTTATAGTAGGAATGGCAGCTACATCTGTAGCTGGATTTACATTTAGTGTGCTTCTAGGTGGTCCTATAGGTATATTAGGCTATGGATTAATCATGGCTGGTGTTGGTGCATTAATAAATGATGATTTAGTTGAAAAAGCCAACCAGTTCTTGGGAATTTAACTTTATATAATGAAAGGTTACTTATTTAATAAGCAACCTTTCATTAACAAAACCATAACGTAAATAATTGTAATTGGAATAGTCAATAAAAAAACGACTCCATGATATACCGCTACCCCTCCCATTTTTCCTGGTGTATCCATAAATAACCCCTTATTCCAAAACTCTCTTGTAGTAAACTTAAGAAAGAAACTCTCAACTGCCCATTTAGATACGGAAAAGAATATAGTTCCATAAATATTAATAATTAAATAAATAGTCTTATACCTAAATTCATCATTCCAAAATAGATATAAAAAACATAAACCAATAAACCATCCCCAACACATATTATTAATATAATATTGTTTAGTTATCTTCATATTTATCTGCTAGATCCCTTTTATTTAAAACCATATTTACTTTAAATAAACCATAGCAATTTAATCACTAACTAAATATACAGTTTTTCTGATTTTTAGATAAAAAAATGCCGAGAACAATTGTCTCGGCATCTTATCATTTTAATGTTTTAGTGAGAAAAGCGTTTCGCCTCTATCACATCAGGCAGTTGATTAAGTTTTGCCAAAATACGACTTAATACTTGGAGATTATAAATCTCAATATTCATATCGATTGTCGCAATTTGTTGCTTCACATCACTGCGGCTACTCACACCAAGTACATTCACTTTCTCATTGGCTAGAATAGTGGTGATATCGCGTAATAACCCACTACGATCATTCGCGACAACACGTACTACCAATGAATAACCGCTGGAATAATTCTCTCCCCATACTGCATCAACAATACGCTCTGGCGCATGAGAAAGTAATTCAGCAAGTTGTTCACAATCTGCTCGGTGAATCGAAATACCTCGACCTTTAGTAATAAAACCAACAATATTATCACCCGGAATAGGCTGGCAACAGCGCGCAATATGATGCATTAAATTACCAACACCCTCAACGACAATACTACTCCCTGAGCCAGTGGTTCTTGGTGCTGGCGTTTTGCTTTCGAGTGTCCGCAGTGCCTCTTTATCTTCATCTTCTGCAGTGGCTTTATTTAATTTACTTTGAATAAAGTTCACTAATTGATTAATTCGGATATCACCGACACCAATCCCAGCTAATACTTCATCAACACTATGCACGTTATAACGTGCAATCAGCAGTTTTTCTGCTTCTTTCATGTTGATATCCATATGCGCCAATTCGTTATCTAAAATCTGACGCCCTGCAAGAATATTTTTATCGCGATCTTGCTTACGGAACCAATTGTGAATTTTCGCACGTCCACGACTTGTCGTGACATAACCTAAATTAGGATTTAACCAATCACGACTCGGATTAGGATGTTTTTGCGTGATGATTTCAATTTGATCGCCCATCTGTAGCTGATAGCTAAAGGGCACAATGCGCCCGCCAATTTTCGCTCCAATGCAGCGGTGCCCCACATCACTATGAATATGATACGCAAAATCAAGCGGTGTTGAGCCAGCAGGTAAATCAACCACATCACCTTTTGGTGTAAAGACATACACTCGATCATCAAAAACCTGACTACGGACTTCATCCAACATTTCGCCAGAATCCGCCATCTCTTCTTGCCACGCAATCAGTTTACGTAGCCATGCAATACGGTTTTCATAACTTCCTGTACCGCCTTTCGTCGCAGCACCTGTAGCACCTTCTTTATATTTCCAGTGCGCAGCCACACCCAACTCTGCATCTTCATGCATTTGGCGAGTACGAATTTGGATTTCAACTGTTTTACCTTCAGGCCCTAATACAACAGTATGAATAGATTGATAACCATTAGGCTTTGGATTTGCCACATAATCATCAAATTCATCAGGTAAATGGCGGAAATGCGTATGCACAATTCCCAATGCGGCATAACAGTCTTGAAGACGTTCAACGACTATACGAACAGCCCTCACATCGAATAATTCATCAAATGCGAGGTTCTTTTTCTTCATTTTACGCCAAATACTGTAGATATGTTTGGGACGCCCATAGATATCTACATCAACATTCTCTTCTTTCATATAACCACGTACTGTACTGACAAAATTATCAATATACTGTTCGCGATCGATACGGCGCTCATGAAGCAAGCTTGCTATTTTTTTGTATTCATCAGGATGAAGATAGCGGAAACAAAAATCTTCTAATTCCCATTTTAATTGACCAATACCCAATCGGTTGGCTAACGGCGCATAAATATTAAAACACTCTTTAGCGGCCAGTACGCGCTCATCTTCTGTGGCATCTTTTACTTCGCGTAAATGGGCTATACGCTCTGATAGTTTAATGACTACACAACGGAAATCTTCTACCATAGATAACAACATACGACGTACGTTATCTACCTGAATGGAGCTTGTTTCATTGGTATGTGTCGCTTTTAATTGGCGTATGGCGTCCATCTCCATAACACCACGCACTAAACTCCAAATAGCATCACCAAAGTGTTCAGTGACAATTTCCTGACCAATAAGATTTTCTTCAGCAAGAGGGAAAAGAAGCGCTGCCCTCATGCTGTCTTTATCCATGCTGAGTGTCGAAAGAAGCTCAACCATTTCAACACCACGCCACAATAGCCGTTCAGCATCTTCACGCCCTTGAACAGTACGATGGCAGTATTCCCAGGTTTGCATGATTTCACTACCCGCATTGGTATGAGTTAAGTTCAAGCTGTTAACCCATTTATCAACAGCAAACTCTCCCGCAGGTGTTAAGTGAGCACTTCTTACTGCAACCATATTCTCTCCCTACACGGTATAAATCTTATTTGCGACTTATTTACTGGCTAACTGTTTATTATCGACTCAAATTATTTTCGACTAAACTGTGCCATTGATTCCAAATGACCCGTTTGTGGAAACATATCCAACATTTTTAAACCGGTTAGCTGATATCCAGAATCTAATAATATCTTACTATCTCTGGCTAACGTGGTCGGATTACAGGAGACATACACGATTTTTTCTGCAGATAACTTCACTATGTGTGACATTACCTCCAACGCCCCTGCTCTTGCCGGATCTAACAACACTTTGTTAAACCCTTCTTTCGACCATGACATCGCAGAAAAATCAGCCGATAAATCTGCATGCCAAAAATGCGCATTACCTAGTTGGTTTAGTTTTGCATTCTTTTTCGCCATTTCAACCAGTGCAGGTACACCTTCTATACCCACTACTTCACTGACGCGTTTTGCAATAGGTAAAGTAAAGTTACCCATACCACAAAACAGATCTAATACGCGATCTTCTGGCGATAAATCAAGCCATTCAATAGCTTGAGCGACCATCTGAGAATTTATTTCATCATTTACTTGAATAAAATCAGTGGGTGCAAAACGTAAATTTAGACCTTCTATTTGATAGAAGGGTTCCTGCTCAATTGAAGTTAATCGTGCTATCTCGCTATTACCACCTGCAAGATACATCGTAACTTGATAAGTTTGAGAGAAATCACGCAAACTCTGTTTATCATGCTCAGACAATGGCGATAAATGACGTAAAATAACTAATGGCCCATTATCAGCAAGCACCATTTCAACATGCCCTAAATCACGTGCTGATGTTAATTTGTTAAGGCATGTCCAAAGAGGAGACAATAAATCATTTAATTGAGGTTTTAACACTGGACATTTTTTTATCATCACCAAATCGTTAGAACGCTCTTGGCGAAAGCCCATCACCAACCCTTTTTCAGATTGATAGCGCAATCCTAATCTTGCTCTACGGCGGTAACCATATTCGGCACCTGCAATAACAGGCTCAGCTGAAATAATCACACCGGTTTCACGTTTAATAAGGTGCGATAACACACTGGCTTTTGTTGTACGTTGCAGCGCAATAGGGACATGTTGCTGCTGACAACCACCACAACGCTCATAATATTCACAATGCGGTTTTATGCGCTGTTCACTGGTCGTTAAACGCTTAATAACTTCGCCTTTAGCAAACTGGCGCTTTTCTTCTGTTAAACGAATACGAGCAGTTTCTTGTGGGAGTAGTCCTTTTACAAAAATTGTTTTGCCCTCAGCATGAGCAATACCTTGACCATTTGCATCCAATGCACTGGCGGTCACTTCCAGAATCATCGCCTGTTTTTTCGCAGGACGTTTTTTAGGGGAATAAAACTGCACCATAGTATTAAATTAAGTATCAATGATGGATTAACAGTGAAATGACATCGTTTTAGAATACGCTGTATGCTTTTCAGCGTGACATGAATGACTATGCATTTCAGAAGAAAACATAAAGAGAGTATAACATCGAACAAGTTATTTACTTAACTGATATAAGCAATATTTTTGTTAATTTGATAAATATTTTAATGATAACAACCTAAGGCCCTCGATTTATGAATTTTATATTGTTCTATAACTAACAAATATTATATATAACTCTTATATTGAATATACTTACAATTAATAACATCTATTTTCTGTTATTTTAATAAATTTTTATTATCACTAAGAAAAGTCTAAAATTTATAATCAATCAATTAGATAGCGTTTTTCTTAATGATTACAAATCAATCACAAACCATTAATTTTCTATATTCTTCATAAGCATAATGATCCGTCATTCCACTGATATAATCTTGAATTAATCTTGTGCGATAATAAAACTCTAAAACTTTTCCTTTTTCAGTATTTATATCATTTAGCTTTTCTAACATTTCGTTATAAGCCAGTTTATGTTTCACAGAAAGCTTATGATATAAACGCGTCTCAATAACATATTGAGGATGTTCGTTATATTTATGCAATCTTAAAAAATCTTCTGTTGATAATAAAAGCAAAGGTTTATAGATATCAAGTAATCCACTAATCACGCGATATCCTTTCATTTCAAGTTGTTCAACTTCAGGGTGGCTAAACACCCATTTTTTAGCCACACTTTTTAATGTTGTTAATAAACGGTGTTCAGCACTTTCCCCTTCCAATAAAGCGTGGTTAAAACTCCCTTCATAAACTTGAGGAAGATTTTTTATAAAACGGTACGCAGTATAAGGGACTAATTTTCCTGTAATATAAACCCGTAAATACATAAAAAACTGATCTTGCATACTGCGTTTGGCTTCGTTTTGATCAACTTTTTTATAAGCCCGATTAACTGTAATATCGAATAAATCGCCTTCAGTTACATCACCACTTTCACGCCAAGCATCTCGTAAAAGCTGAACAAGACGGTTGATATCAAAAATCCCCTTTTCTACTGCATCATCTAAATCCGCAATACAATAAGAGATGTCGTCAGCAGCTTCCATAATATATGTGAGAGGAAAGCGACAAAATTCACCCATATCTAATTTTTGTTGTACTTCTTTTACGAAAGCTAATTCAGACCAGTAATACCCTGGTTTTTTCATTAAATAGCTATATTCTTTGGGGATCTCTCCTTGCCAATAAGCAGGACGAGTATATTTTAATACACATCCAATTTGCGCATAGGTTAAATTCAATTTAAGCAGATGATGCGCCATTCGAATAGCTTGAGCATTGCCTTCAAATTGGCATAAATCTTGGCGTAAAGTTTGTCGCAATTCATTTAATTGCACTTTAGCTGAATACTGCATAGGGATAAATGGGCAACTGTCGAATTCAGCCGTCGCCTCTGGTGATAATACTTTGTGAAACCAATGCTTAATCGCTGCTTCACCAAAATGACCAAAAGGTGGATTACCAATATCATGCATTAAACACGCCATCTCAATTAAACTTTCAAGGCTATCAATACGCTCATTTAAGCCATACGCTTCAAGCTTATTTTGTTTTTTTAACTCACCAATAATTTGCTTAGCGATATAACGCCCTATTTGTTGAACTTCTAGAGAATGAGTAAGGCGACTGCGTACTGCGGAATTTGTCTCTAAAGGAAAGACTTGTGTTTTTTGTTGTAAACGACGAATAGCAGCTGAGTTAATAATACGTCCTCGATCACTTTCAAATTGTCGAGAAACCTGTGTTTCATCATTAATATCGATGTCACTGCTGTTATATTTGCGTTGATAATTTAACTTCAGCTTAAAATCGATCATTCCTATCCTCTTTCTGGCTTAAATAAAACGAATTCTCTATCCTTTGTGTTATATCGTGTTTTTCCGATAGATGTTAAACTCTATTTAAATTTTATTTATTCTTAACCTACAAGTGAGTATGACACAATGAGAGTTGGCGTAATAGGTGCAATGGAGCAAGAGGTCACACTTCTGCGTGATAAAATTGAAGATTGCCAAATCTTATCCCGTGGCGGTTGTGAAATCTATACAGGCAAAATTAATGGTGTTGATGTTGCATTACTAAAATCAGGTATTGGTAAAGTTGCCGCTGCGATCGGTACAACATTATTACTTGAGCATTTTCGTCCTGATGTCGTTATCAATACTGGCTCTGCGGGTGGCTTAGACTCAAGATTAAATGTTGGTGATATCGTTGTTTCAACGGAAGTCCGCTATCACGATGCAGATGTAACTGCGTTTGGTTATGAACCAGGTCAAATGGCACAATGCCCCCCCGCTTTTATTGCAGATCCTAAACTTATTAGCGTCGCAGAAGCGTGTATTGAATCACTAAAATTAAATGCTGTTCGTGGTTTAATTTGTAGTGGTGATGCTTTTATTAATGGTGCAGAACCTTTAGCTCGTATCCGTCGCACATTCCCAGATGTTGTTGCCGTAGAAATGGAATCAACCGCAATTGGTCATGTTTGCCATCAGTTCGGTACACCATTTGTTGTAGTTCGAGCTATTTCTGATGTGGCTGATAAAGAGTCACACTTAAGTTTTGATGAATTTTTATCTGTCGCCGCAGAACAATCAAGCTTAATGGTGACAGCGATATTGGATAAATTAAAAGACTAATTAAGTCGAGATAATCTTAAAACTACTTTATCAATACCTCACCTTTATTTTTTACTTATTCTAAGATAAAAAATAGGTGGGTATTTTTTTATTATTGGAAAAGTAATGCGTTTATTTATCAATCTTGGATTATTACTCTACCCATTATTTTGGCTTAATGTTGCTATTGCTATCACGCCTGCTGATCGTGTTATTACGCTATCGCCATCAGCCACTGAAATGGCTTATGCCGCGGGCATGGGAGATAATATTGTCGGAGTTAGTGCTTACTCTGATTATCCGGAGGAGGCTAAAAATATTGAACAAGTGGCTAATTGGCAGGGGATTAATATTGAACGCATTCTATTATTAAAACCCGATTTAGTGATTGCATGGCAAGGCGGTAATCCACAACGTCCATTAGATCAGTTAAAAGCTTTGGGTATTCCTATTATTTATTCTGATCCACAAAGTATTGAAGAAATCGCAGACGATCTCGTTACTCTTTCCAATTATAGCCATCATCCTGATATTGCTTTAAACAATGCCCAACAATTACGCCAGCAATATCAGATATTACAGCAACAATACGCATCAAATACATCGGATCACGCCAAGAAAAAAGTATTCATTCAATTTGGAATGCAACCATTATTTACTACATCAAATAGCACATTACAGAGCCATATTACGGAACTTTGCGGTGGAGAGAATATCTTTGCTAACAGCCCTGTGGCATGGCCTCAAGTAAGCCGTGAGCAAGTACTTACAAAACACCCTGATTTGATTATATTCAGTGGTAAGGCAGATCAAATACCTACAATAAAAGCATTTTGGCAACCTCAACTCCCTGTACCTGTTATTGCTATTGATGAAGACAGTTTTAGTCGACCAGCTCCACGTGTTATTAATGCAGCAAAACAAATTTGTGAGGCTATTGCGAACCATTGATTAGAAGCATAGACGGGATTTTAGATTTTGAATTTTGAATTTTGAATTTTGAATTTTGAATTTTGAATTTTGAATTTTGAATTTTGAATTTTGAATTTTGAATTTTGAATTTTGAATTTTGACAGATTTTGTCTTTAACTTTCACAAACAAAAGTCGTGAGCGAGCAAGCAGTGCAACAAGGCAGACAGCGCACAGTAAGCGGAGCATACATTAGTATGTGAGCATTTAACGTCGTGGCACTACTGCACAGCCACGACGCTAAATAAGGATCAGATACTAAAAGAAGAGCCGCAACCACACGTACTCTTAGCATTAGGATTCGTCACAATAAAACGCGACCCCTCCAATCCTTCGGTATAATCCACACAACCGCCTACTAAATACTGCAAGCTCATTGGATCAACCACTAAAGCAACGCCTTGTTTTTCTATGGTCATATCACCTTCATTCATTGCATCATCAAAGGTAAAACCATACTGGAATCCGCTACAACCGCCACCCGTGATATAAACACGTAAACGCAGATTTGGATTTTCTTCATCTGCAATCAGATCTTTTACTTTATTTGCAGCCGCGTCAGTAAATTGTAACGGCAGAGCCATATCATCACTCATTGTTCACTCCAGACTGGGTATTCCAGCAAAAAAACAGCCAGCAAAAATTTATCTTTCTTGCTGATATAATGTGATGATTATCTAATACCTGCTCATAACCTTCAAGTTTGTTGTGGACAAAATACACTTTTTGCTACCTATTACTTTTTACGATAAACCACGTACCCACAATAATAGTGAGAAATCAAAATCTTGTTGCCGTAATTTGGCTTCATCAGCGTGGTGATTTAGAATACGCCTTAATCTTACGCTCACCCATCATTAGGAGTCTGACATGAGCAAGTCTGAAACGCTTTATAATCTCGCACAACAAGTGATCCCCGGCGGTGTCAACTCACCTGTTAGAGCATTTAACGGTGTAGGTGGAACCCCTCTTTTTATTGAACGTGCTAATGGTGCGTATATTTATGATGCCGATGGACGTGCTTACCTGGACTATGTTGGCTCATGGGGACCAATGGTTTTAGGTCATAATCACCCTGCTATTCGTGATGCTGTTACTGATGCGGTACAAAAAGGATTAAGTTTTGGCGCACCAACAGCGGCTGAAGTTGAAATGGCAAACCTAGTCACTGAACTGGTACCTTCAATGGATATGGTTCGCATGGTGAACTCAGGTACCGAAGCGACAATGAGCGCTATTCGCCTTGCTCGTGGTTACACTGGTCGTGACAAAATCATTAAATTCGAAGGTTGCTACCACGGTCATGCAGATTGCCTATTAGTAAAAGCGGGGTCTGGTGCATTAACCATGGGCCAACCTAATTCACCGGGCGTACCCGCTGATTTTGTCAAACACACCTTAACTTGCACTTATAACGATTTAAACTCTGTACGCCAAGCCTTTGAAAACTATCCAGAAGAAGTCGCTTGTATCATTGTTGAACCGGTTGCAGGCAATATGAACTGCGTACCACCAAAAGCAGACTTCTTACCGGGTTTACGTGCGTTATGTGATGAGTTTGGTGCATTACTGATTATTGATGAAGTAATGACAGGCTTTCGCGTGGCATTAGGTGGCGCACAAGCTTATTATGATGTTGATCCTGACTTAACATGCTTAGGTAAAATTATCGGTGGCGGTATGCCTGTAGGTGCATTTGGTGGACATATGGAAGTGATGTCTAAACTCGCGCCAATTGGCCCTGTTTATCAAGCGGGAACCTTATCAGGCAACCCAATTGCAATGGCAGCAGGTTTAGCCTGTTTACACGAAGTCTCACAACCGGGTGTTCATCAAACATTAGATGAACTCACAACAATGCTAGCGGATGGTTTACTTGAAAAAGCACAACAAGCGGGCATTCCAATGGTTATCAACCATGTTGGCGGGATGTTTGGTCTGTTCTTTACAGATGCAAAAGAAGTGACTTGCTATCAAGATGTGATGAACTGCGATGTTGAACGTTTTAAACAATTCTTCCATTTAATGTTAGAAAAGCGCATCTACCTTGCACCTTCAGCATTTGAAGCCGGCTTTATGTCTATTGCTCATACCAAAGAAGATATTCAACGCACTATTGATGCAGCGGAATATGCATTTGGAAAAATGAAAGGCTAGTTAGCGCTGTTCAGAGATCAATAAAAACGGCACTCACGTGCCGTTTTTATTTTAGCTAATCTACGTGATCACTTACTCAGAAAACAGATCTTGTAACCACTTTGGTGCGCCACTTTCATCAGTATCTTGCTGAACAGGTGTGCACAATCCATCTGGATTTGCTGTCCATACAGGTAAGGTACGAACACCACCGCCATAACAAGCAAAGTTACCTTGAGCATCAACAGACATCTCTGCAATATCTTCTGGTGCTGGTGGGTTTAATTTCAGCGGTGCCTGATTCTGTAGATAATTACGATAAAGCAACAATGCCCCTGTTGAACCCGTTAAGTTCGTTGGGCCATTATTATCGCGCCCCATCCATGAAATCGTCACTTCTTTGCCATCAATCCCCGCAAACCAACTATCACGAAGATCGTTTGTCGTACCCGTTTTACCCGCAAGATTGTAATTACCAAATTTTGGTTTTAATACACGCCATGCTGTACCCGAATTCACCACTTGTTGCATACCAAATAGCGTCATATAAGCCGCTTGTGGCGAAACCGTCGTTTCTGCTTGAGGATAACTTTGGTAAAGCACAGTACCATCTTGGGCAATAACAGAACGCAATGATGATAATTTTGCACGATTACCTAAACTACCAATTGTTTGGAAAGTTTGAGCGACTTCCATTGGTGTTAAGTTTAATGCACCTAATAGCATCGCAGGCACTTTTTCCAGATTTTCTGCGGGAGCACCTAAGTTAATCCAAGTTTGGATCACTCGATCTAACCCGACTTCTAAACCCAGATTGACGGTAGGAACATTACGTGAGGTTGCTAATGCATCCACCAACATTAATTTACCTTTATAACCGCGATCGTAGTTACGAGGTTGCCAAGGTTTGCCCCCTGGAATAGGCACAGAAATAGGTTCATCTGCAAGCCAGGTATTTAAACGAAAACGCTCAGGTTCACTTAATGCCGTTAAGTAGGTAGCCGGTTTTGCTAAAGAACCGATTGAGCGACGAGCTGATAATGCACGATTAAAGCCTGCATATTGTGGTTGAGAGCCTCCCACTAATGCTCTCACCTCTCCACTTAAGCGATCCACAACAACCATCGCCCCTTCAAGATCGTCAATTTTACGCACTTTACGTATATCGGCAACGCCCACTTCAACTGCTTTTTCAGCTGCATCTTGCGAAACAGGATCTAATGTAGTGAAAATTTTTGTACCTGATAAATCTTTTACTTTATCGCCTAGGGTTGTTTGTAACTCTTGGCGAACCAATTGCATAAATGCAGGTTGAGGCGTTAACGCTTCACTACGTGGTTTCACACCTAAAGGGCGCGCACTCAGTACATTGTAAAGCTCTTGATCGATTATCTCTTGGGTTTGCAGTAGTTTTAATACCACATTACGACGCTCTAACGCAGATTTGGGGTTACGCCATGGGTTATAAGCAGACGCGCCTTTAACCATCCCCACTAAAAGGGCTTGCTGATCAAGGCTTAATTCATCAACGGGACGACCAAAATAGTAAAGGCTCGCTAAAGGGAAGCCTCGAATTTGTTCATCACCACTTTGCCCTAAAAAAACCTCATTAAGATACAGCTCTAAAATACGATCTTTGCTATAACTCGCATCCATAATGATCGCCATATAGGCTTCATTAAGCTTTCTTTTTAACGTTCTTTCGTTAGTCAAAAATAGGTTTTTCACTAACTGTTGCGTTAAGGTACTCCCACCTTGAACCGCTTTACCGGCAGTAAAGTTTGCTAATACTGCGCGCCCAATCGAATAAAGGCTAATTCCATCATGTTCATAGAAACGGCGATCTTCTGTTGCAATTAATGTATCCACTAATAATTGTGGAAATTTATCTCTTGCTAAGAATAAGCGTTGTTCACCATTTGCAGATTGCATCATGGTAATTAACTTAGGATCAAGACGGAAAAAGCCAAATTGACGCTGATTATCCATGTTAGTAATACTAACCAATGAATTCTGCTCAAAGGTTAATTTAGCTAAAATTTGCTCTTCACGACCATCAGGAAAATCGAAAGGTCGGCGCAACATTTCAATCGTGTTGCCTCTTACCACAAATTCGCCAGGACGAGTGATTTTGTTAACATTGCGGTATTGCATACCTTCGAGTAAGCTCACCATCTCTTTTTGGCTATAATTCATGCCCGGCTCTAAGTTGACGGTACGTCCGTAAACCGCAGCGGGTAATTCCCAAACATTACCATCAAGGCGCTCTTTGATTTGAGAATGTAAATAAACCCCATAAATCCCCATTAAAACCGCAACCACAATGGCGATTTTGACAAATAACCAAAACCAAGAACGCCCTCTTTTGGTTTGTTTCACTGGTCTTTTCTTTCTACTCATGAACGCTATCTCTCATAAAAACCCCTTTATCACGGGATAAAGAAGCCTAACATTGTCGCTATTTTTCCGTGTGATCCCACAAGAAAGCTCTCAAATAGGGATAATCTACGATAAAAACTTAAATTAACTTATTGGCTATATTTTTTTACTCGTCGAGTCGGTGCCGTATTCGCCGGATCATCAGGCCATAAATGCTTGGGGTAACGTCCTTTCATCTCTTTTTGCACCTCTTTATAACTTCCAGCCCAAAATGTCGCCAGATCTTGTGTTTTTTGGATGGGACGATGGGCTGGTGATAATAATTCCATGACTACAGGCAATTGACCATTCGCAATAATAGGGCTTTGTTGTTCGCCATAAACTTCTTGAATGCGGATCGCAATGACTGGCGGTAACTCTAAATCATATTGGATCGCCACTTTTGTCCCTGTTGGTGCTAAATAATGCGTTGGAAATAAACTTTGTAGTAACTGATTTTCATGCCACGTTAATTGATTTTTAATAATTGTATTAATATCAATTTGTTGTAATGCTTTTAATGTCTGAACTTCCCCCAATTCAGGCAAAAGCCATGTTTCTAAAGTTTCAAGTAACACCGTTTCTGCTAAATCAGGTAATAAGGCTTCTGGACACCATTTTTTCGCTAAAGAAAGGCGAATAAAAAGCTGTTGAGTCTCTTCATTCAGCGCTAAAGCCTTTAAACCGTTATCTCTCAACCAATTCAATAATGCTTGTTGCATTTGTTGCTTATTGGGTTTGTCTAATTGTCGCTGGCTTAAAGTTAATCGCCCTAATTGACGCTGTTGCCATGCAACTAATGTACCTCGTTTTTCATCCCATTCAACCGTGGTATTATTTTCAATAAGATCAGGAAAGATAGCTGATATTTCATCGATATCAATGGGTAGCGCTAATAAAATGCGCACATCGGCATAATGTACATTTTGTAGTAATAACGGCGCTAAGATCCACTGTGCATTACTCATAGAATGCGCATCATCCATCATGGCACCTTGCCCATTGGCTAAACGAAAACGACCTTGATTATCACGATTTTTAGCAATTCTATCAGGAAACCCGACTGCTAATAATGAACCTAATAATTCAGGACAAAAAATCCCTTTCCGATGTTGAGAAAGCTGTTTTTCACGTCGTGTCCAGAACATGTTTTTCTGTTGAGAAACCCATTCTAGATTAATTTCCTGCCCTCGTGGAGGCTCTTCTAAGATTGCACATAAGCGTGCTGCCGTCGCAAGATGATTGTCACTTTGCTCACTCGCATAATCTAAAATCGCGGCTAATCGAGGTTCTATTCCCCATTGCGCCATACGCAAACCACGCGGTGTTAATCCATCTTGCTTATCAATAGCGCCTAAACGATACAATAAATCTTTAGCTGCATTCAATGCTTGTGGGGTTGGTGTATCCAACCAACTCAATTGATTAATGTCACGACATCCCCACTGCAAGATGGAAAGCCATAACGACGATAAATCACTAGTTAAAATTTCAGGTATTTGGTGAGAAGCAACACGCTCTGCCTGCTCTTGGCTGATTAAATGCCAGCAAATACCTGCTTCAAGACGCCCAGCTCGCCCAGCTCGTTGTGTTTGTGACGATTGGCTAATCCTTTGACGCACTAAGCTAGTGACACCGCTTCTTAAATCAAACTGAGCGCGTTTCTCAATAGCACTATCAAGGACTAAGCGAATACCTTCAATAGTCAGACTGGTTTCTGCAATATTGGTAGCAAGTACGATTTTTCGATAACCTTTTTCAGTCGGTTCAATCGCTTTTTGTTGTTCTGCTAATGAAAGGGCGCCATAAAGTGGAAATAGTAAAATATTGTCATCCACTTTATCTTTTAGAATATCTGCAACGCGTACTATTTCTGCACTTCCCGGCAAGAATATCAGCATAGAGCCGGTTTCTTGCGCCAATAATCGCAACGCCATTGTGGCAATTTCTTGTTCAAAGGGTTGATGCGTATTGATAGGAAAATACACTCTTTCGACGGGATAACTGCGCCCTTGCGCACTGATCATAGGGGCATCAGGTAGTAGTGAGGTAATTTTTTGATTATCTAAGGTCGCGGACATAATCAAAACACGCAAATCATCGCGTAATCCCATCTGTACATCAAGCAATAGCGCTAGAGCTAAATCCGCTTGTAAGCTGCGTTCATGAAATTCATCTAACATTACAAGGCTTACGCCAGTCAACTCTGGATCTTGCTGTAACATGCGGTTTAATACACCTTCTGTTACCACTTCAAGTCGAGTTTTTGAGCTGACTTTGCTTTCCGCTTTCATACGATAACCTACCGTATTTCCAACTTCCTCATTGAGTTGATTTGCTAAACGATAAGCAATACTTTTAGCCGCTATTCTTCTTGGCTCTAATAAAATTATTTTGCCATCAAAGTAATTTTGCTCCAGTAAATAGAGAGGAAGCGCCGTGGATTTACCGGCACCTGTAGGTGCATGAAGCAAAACTTGTGGGGATTGTTTTAACGCAGTAACGATTTTTTCTGTTACATCAAAGATTGGCAATAAATGCACACAGGCTCCATGACTCATTAACTTTCTCGGCTTGGCATTGTAGCATTAGCGCTTTATTAAAGGTCATATTTTCATCGGAGTGATCATGAAATTTGAGCAACCGCTACAATCTGCCACTTTACTAAAACGATATAAGCGTTTTTTAGCAGACGTTGTTACCCCTAATGGGGAAGAATTCACGCTCCATTGTGCCAACACAGGTGCAATGACGGGATGTGCGACACCGGGTGATACTGTTTGGTACTCCACCTCTTTGAATGCAAAAAGAAAATATCCGCACAGCTGGGAACTGACTCAAACTCAAACCGATGATTGGATTTGTGTAAATACCTTAAGAGCGAATGGGATTATTGCTGATGCGATTGAGGCGGGTGACATTCCAGAATTATCTGAGTATGACGAGATAAAACGAGAAGTGAAATACGGTAGTGAGAATAGCCGTATTGATATTTTACTTAAATCAAATCATAAAGTTGACTGTTATATTGAAGTGAAGTCAGTCACTTTGCTCGACAACGGTATGGGTTATTTCCCTGATGCAAAAACAGAACGTGGTCAGAAACATCTTCGAGAGTTGACCGCTATCGCAAAATTGGGTTTAAGGGCTGTCTTATTCTACGCAGTTCCCCATACTGGCATTACGGAAGTGACTGTTGCTAAAGAGATTGATCCTAACTATGCTTCACTACTAAAAGAAGCATGTGATGCAGGGGTTGAAATCTTGTGTTATCGCATCAATATTAGTGAATACAATTTAACAATTGGACAGCAATTACCTTTTATTTCAAATGGTTAATTGAAATCCATGGTGTTAGTTAATCATTTTTTAACTAAAAAGGGATATTTACTTGCGTACCTTCACACCATGAGAAAACTTATTAAAGGAATAATTGCTATCCTCGCGGGCATCTGCTATTTATAGCGCCCTATTTTTTCCCCTTCCTGTTTTTAAGGTGGGGATTATTCAGAAATGCGTATGTAGGAGAAGCATTATGCAAGAAGGGCAAAAGCGTAAAACATCGTCCATGAGCATTCTCGCTATTGCTGGCGTTGAGCCATATCAGGAAAAAGCGGGCGAAGAGTACATGAACGAAGCCCAATTAGCGCATTTTAAGCTAATACTTGAATCTTGGCGCAATCAGCTCAGGGATGAAGTCAACCGCACCGTTACTCATATGCAAGATGAGGCGGCAAACTTCCCTGATCCCGTTGACCGAGCTGCACAAGAAGAAGAATTCAGTCTTGAGCTGCGTAACCGTGATCGTGAACGTAAACTCATTAAGAAAATCGAGAAAACACTGAAAAAAGTCGAAGATGATGACTTTGGTTTCTGTGAATCTTGTGGAGTAGAAATCGGCATTCGCCGTTTAGAAGCTCGCCCTACAGCCGATTTATGTATCGACTGTAAAACCTTAGCTGAAATCCGTGAAAAGCAGATGGCTGGCTAATAATGAGCAAACGCCTCAACCTAATACGTTGAGGCGTTAATCTGAATCTTTCGATGCACGAGATTACAGACTATATTGGGCGCTTTGCGCCATCGCCAACGGGTCGACTTCATTTTGGCTCATTGGTTACTGCACTTGGCAGTTATCTTCAAGCTCGTGCACACCACGGGCGTTGGCTTCTACGCATTGATGATATCGACCCTCTTAGAGAACCTCCTGGTACTGCACTCCAAATTATTCGCACATTAGAACATTATGGTTTGTTCTGGGATGAAGAGATCCTCTATCAATCGCAACGCCATGATGCTTACCGTGAAATTTTACACACCCTTTGGAAAGAAGGTGTTTGCTACCACTGTCATTGTAGCCGTCATCGTTTACATGACTTAGGGGGCGTGTATGATAACCACTGCCGTCATCGCGAACCGCTAACGAATAATGTTACACCTTTCGATAAAGAGAGTGCATGGAGATTAATCCAACAGCATCCCGTTTATCATTTTGAAGATAGCATTCAAGGTACATATTATTCAAAGAGTACGTCTATCGTATTAGAAGATATGATTATTCACAGAAAAGGTAACTTATTTGCGTATAATCTAGTAACAGTGATTGATGATAGTTATCAGGGTGTAACAGAAGTTGTTAGAGGTGCCGATCTACTTGATCCCACATTGCGACAAATCAGTTTACATAAACAACTGAATTTACCTATTCCGCGTTATGCTCATTTACCTTTAGTAATAAATCATGACGGTAATAAATTATCAAAACAAAATCACGCGAATGCGTTACCAGATACTGATCCAAGACCGGTCATTATCGATGCTTTACGGTTTCTTAATCAGCCCATTATTGCAGGTTGGCAAGATTATTCGTTAACATCATTGCTAGAGATTGCGATAGCACAGTGGTCACCTTCTGAGATTTTAAAACAAAATCATCAGCAACAAAGGTATGAATAAACCACACAAAGCATTCTCAAAAAATGTTCAGTAGGCTATGATTAGCCGCTTAATTTTTTTAATTATTAGAATTTATTATTCGAGGTGTCATATTTTTAATCGAGTAGCACATTTCTGCCGTAATCTGCTAGGGCGACAAACACCGTCATCAGACACACAACCGGTAGCAAGTGAAAGGCCAGTCACTGCATCTGACCGACCAAAACAAGAAA
Organism: Proteus penneri; assembly: GCF_022369495.1. Lineage (NCBI taxonomy): Bacteria > Pseudomonadati > Pseudomonadota > Gammaproteobacteria > Enterobacterales > Morganellaceae > Proteus > Proteus penneri. The sequence continues at coordinate 407,298 of NZ_CP059690.1, read as the reverse complement.
CACAGAAACCTGTGCGTCGGCGTCCTGCTATATCCGCAGACCGTCCCCGTAAGAAAAAGAGTAACAAAGAAAAGGCGAACGGGAGTGATTTGCCAATGACTGTGATCCCAAGAGATCAACACCCAATTTCACGTAAAGACATCAGTGATAATGCCTTAAAAGTACTTTATCGACTAAATAACTCTGGCTTTCAGGCTTATTTAGTGGGAGGTGGTGTCCGTGACTTATTACTGGGAAAAAAACCAAAAGATTTTGATATTGCCACAAATGCAACGCCTGAAGATGTACGTCGATTATTCCGCAACAGTCGTTTAGTCGGTCGTCGTTTCCGTCTTGCTCATATTATGTTTGGCCCCGAAGTGATTGAAGTTGCGACTTTCCGTGGTTCTCATGAAGATCATGAAGTTTCAGACAACAACCAATCCCAGCAAGCACAAAGTGGCATGTTACTGCGCGACAATATTTTTGGTTCAATTGAAGAAGATGCCATTCGTCGTGACTTTACATTAAACAGTCTCTATTACGGCGTTGATGATTTTGCTGTACGTGATTACGTTGGCGGTTTAGCGGATCTGAAAGCTGGTATTATTCGTTTAATAGGCGATCCTGAAACGCGCTATCGCGAAGATCCTGTCAGAATGCTTAGAGCAATTCGCTTTGCCAGCAAATTGGATATGCAAATTGCACCAGAAACGGCAGAGCCTATTAGCAGATTAGCCCCTTTATTACGTAATATTCCATCGGCTCGTCTTTTTGAAGAGTCGCTAAAATTATTACAAACAGGGCAAGGCTACAAAACTTACAAGTTAATGTGCCGTCATCAATTACTTGAACCACTGTTTCCGCTAATTGCTTCTAAAATGACAGAGCAACATGATACGCCGATGGAGAGAATGATAGATCAAATTCTCAAAAATACGGACTACCGCATCAATAAAGAGATGCGAGTCAATCCGGCGTTCTTATTTGCGGCGATGTTGTGGTATCCATTAATTGAACATGCCGAAAAATTAGTCCAAGAAAGTGGTCTTTCTTACTATGACTCTTTCTCTATGGCGATGAACGATATTTTAGATGAGCAATGTCGTACTATTGCGATACCCAAACGCATTACCACAACCATGCGTGATATCTGGCTATTGCAACAACGTTTACCGAAACGCCAAGGTCGTCGAGCGAATAAATTACTTGAGCACCCTAAATTCCGTGCCGCATTCGATTTACTGGAATTACGTGCCAATGTACAACGCAATCCAGATCTTGAAGCGTTAGCAAGTTGGTGGGCTGATTTCCAAGCATCTAACAATACACAACAACGCTCAATGGTCTCTGAATTAGGTCAAGCGCCGGTTCGTAGACGTCCACGTCCACGTAAACGCCCTCGCCATCCAAGTGCAAAACCTGCATCCAGACAAGAGAACACCCATGAATAAGCAGAAAAAACGTGTTTATATCATCTTGGGAAGTAATTTGGATTCACCTGAAAATCAGGTGAATTCAGCGATTAAGGCAATTAGTGAGATCCCACAAACAACATTAATTGCACAATCATCTTGGTATCGTACTCGCCCTATGGGACCACAAGATCAACCTGATTACCTTAATGTCGCTGTTGTGGTTGATACAACATTAGCCCCCGAAGAGTTGCTTAATAACACTCAAGCAATTGAATTAGCACAAGGTCGCGTCAGAAAAGAAGGCAATCGTTGGGGGCCGAGAACGCTTGATATTGATATTATGTTATTTGGTGATGATGTGATCCAAACCGAGCGATTAACGGTACCTCATTACGGACTTAAAGTCCGCGAATTTATGCTTTATCCATTAGCGGAATTAGCCCCCGAACTTCGTTTTCCTGATGGTGAGTTATTAGCAGATAGATTGGCGTTAGTGCCTGAAAATGGCATGGAAAAGTGGTAATTTCACGCTAATACGTCCTTAATGCTAAAGGTTGATACCGTAAAAATAGACACTGTATCAGCCTATCTCTTCTCTTTTGCTTTCCCTCAATTTTTCAAATTCAGCTCTTCTTCTCTATTTTTGAATTCTTTTATATTTATTTTTACATATAACAAACTGATAAATATAAATAAAAATCATCATTTATTATTTTTCATTACTCATTTAATTACTTTTTCTTCGTTTTTAGTCCTTAAATGCTACAATCGAAAGCGGCTTTATTTTGATAATCTAATATTTTCTTTAATAAACAAATGATTATGTGAAGTAATTAATTTTATCTACACACCAAAAACGACACTGATGGAGTTTTTTACAATGAAACCCACTACGCTTTCAACGCTAAACCGCTATAAGCAAGAAAAGAAAAAATTCGCCACACTCACTGCTTATGATGCAAGTTTTGCTCACCTTTTTGCACAAGAAGGTATTCAAGCCATGTTGATTGGTGATTCCTTAGGAATGACACTACAAGGTCATAACAGCACCTTACCCGTTACTGTTGAGCAAATTGCCTATCACACTCGTTGCGTAAGAGCTGGTGCGCCTAATGCCTTTTTAATTGCAGATATGCCCTTTATGTCTTATTCAACACCTGAGCAAGCTTGCCTTAATGCCGGCATTTTGATGCAAGCAGGGGCGAATATGGTAAAGATTGAAGGAGGTAGCTGGTTAATACCGACAGTAAAAATGCTGACCGAACGTGCTGTTCCAGTCTGTATTCATTTAGGATTAACACCACAATCCGTTAATGTTTTTGGTGGCTATAAAGTTCAAGGCAGAGAACTAGCAGCCGCAGAACAATTAAAACAAGATGCCATATCACTTGAAAAGGCAGGTGCGCAACTGGCTGTTTTAGAATGTGTTCCCGTGGCTCTTGCAAAAGCGATTACAGACGCGCTAACGATGCCTGTTATTGGTATTGGTGCGGGAAATGTTACTGATGGCCAAATTCTCGTTATGCATGATTTATTAGGATTAACGCCACAGCCTCCAAAATTCTCTAAAAACTTCTTGCAAGAAGCAGGCTCTTTGCAAGGCGCCGTTAGCCTGTATGTTCAGCAAGTAGAGCAAGGCCTATTTCCACAAGAACAACATACATTTAACTGATTTATTATCTTAATTTATAAACATCGTTTAAAGGAGTCACGCCATGCTAATTATTGAAACCACGCTTATCTTACGCAGAGAAATCAAGCGATTAAAGCAAGAAGGTAAACGCATTGCATTGGTTCCAACTATGGGTAACCTTCATGAAGGCCACCTAAAATTAATTGAAGAAGCCCGTCTTCATGCAGATGTGGTTATCACATCTATTTTTGTTAATCCACTTCAGTTTGATAGAGAGGCCGATTTAGCAAACTACCCTCGTACTTTACAAGAAGATTGCGAGTTACTGCGTGATAAACATGTCGATATCATTTTCGCGCCTTCTGCGAAAGAGATGTATCCACATGGCATGGAAAACCAAACAACGGTTGATGTACCTGTACTTTCTACTGTATTGGAGGGTGCAAGCCGTCCTGGTCATTTCCGTGGTGTTACAACAGTCGTCAGTAAACTATTTAATCTTGTACAACCTGATGTCGCGATGTTTGGTGAAAAAGACTTCCAGCAACTGCAAATTATCCAAAAAATGATAAACGATTTATGTATGGATATCAGCATCGTTCCTGTTGCTATCGTACGTGACAAAAATGGTTTAGCACTCAGTTCGCGCAATCGTCTATTATCTGATAATGAAAAACAGCAAGCCCCTGCACTTTACCAAGCAATGCAAGAAATCGCAGAACAATTAAAGTTGGGGGATCATGATGTTAATCACCTACTGCAAAATGCAAAAAACACTTTAGAACAAAAAGGTTTTCGTGCAGATGAATGCTTTATTTGTGATGCAGATACACTCACACCATTAAATGAAGAGAGTCGTCGAGCAGTGATTTTAATGGCAGCATGGCTAGGTAATACTCGTCTTATTGATAACCAACAAGTTAACCTTGTTTAATATTCATTATTCGAAAAATAGGAAACACAACAATGCTACGCACTATGTTACAAGGCAAACTTCATCGCGTAAAAGTCACACAAGCCGATCTTCATTATGAAGGCTCTTGCGCGATTGATCAGGATTTTATGGATGCCGCTGGTATTCTTGAAAATGAAGCGATTGATATTTATAACGTAGATAATGGTGAACGCTTTTCAACTTACGCCATTTGTGCGGAAAGAGGCTCACGAATTATTTCAGTCAATGGCGCAGCTGCGCGTAAAGCCGCCGTTGGCGATCGCTTAATTATTTGCTCTTATGTGCAAATTCCTGATAGTGATGCGCGTAGCCATAAACCCAACATCGCCTATTTTGAAGACAACAATGAAATGAAGCGCATAGCCAAAGCCGTGCCAGTTCAAGTTGCTTAATTAATAAAATATTACCTACTTCCCATAGGCAGAGGTTCCCTGCTTATGGGAAATAAGAACAATAAATAACCTATTGGTATTATTGGCTTGTCACGATCCACCTTGATAAAACGAGATATAAGATTCAAAACCGAGTTTCTTCTCCATTTTTCCTCGCTTATCTTCCTGTAGCTTGTTATAAATCAGATAAGTATTATCTGACTACTCTCTGACTAATAAAAAATTATGATAAAAGTTGCTTTAGTAGATGATCACATTGTTGTGCGTTCTGGTTTTGCACAACTGTTAATGCTAGAACCCGATATTCACATTGTGGGTGAGTATTCTAATGGGCAAGAAGCATGGCCTTATTTAGTACATGATGATATTGATGTTGCCGTTATGGATCTCTCTATGCCCGGCGAAAGCGGTCTACAACTCCAAAACCGCTTAAAACAAAAGCGCCCTGATTTTCGAACTATTATTTTAAGTATCTATGACACCCCTGCTTTTGTTCAAAGTGCACTAGACTCTGGTGCTCGAGGTTATTTAACCAAACGTTGTGGCCCTGAAGAGTTAGTACAAGCCGTGCGCGCTGTACATCAAGGTGGCTGTTATCTTTGTTCTGATGCGATGAAAGCATTGCGACATACCCCTGAAAAAGAAGATGCATTACATTCTTTAACTCCTCGTGAAAGAGAAATTTTTAATCTTTTAATTCAAGGTGTTAATGTCAAAACAATTGCAGTACAACTTAATCTTAGCCATAAAACCGTACACGTTCATCGAGCCAATGTACTCGGTAAATTAGGCTGTGAAACAACCATCGATTTAGTTCATTTCGCCTTAAAAAATCAGTTGATCACAGGATCGTTGTAACATGAAAAGGGGACTGCGTTTTCTTCTTCAATCCCTCTTTTTATTACTCACCTATTCTTTACTTTGGCTATCACTTTGGGTGATTGGTTTCTATTTAAGTAAAAATGGGCAACAAGCCGCCCTTTTCTTACCTCAAGGTCTGCGATTAGCCCTAATCATTTTACTTTGGCGTCGCTTTTGGCTACCGATGTTATTTGCAGAATGGGGGCTTTATTACTGGCTAACGCAAGAGCAGTTAATTACCCATGCTATTATTTATCTTTCTCCATTATTAAGCCTAATTATCGCCTTAGAAGTGCAACGTATTTGGTGGCGGTATCCTCTCTACTGGCAACGCTTAACCCTATTAATTGGCGCTGTTGGCTTTAATAGCCTGCTACAAGCCTTTATTCTTGGCTTTTTTATTAATACCACCAGCGGAATTTTTCTGACCTCAGTCACTGGTGGCATATTACTCGCGCCTTTTGTTTTTTTACTTTATGAATATCTTCGTGAATTACAAAGTCGAGCGTTAATCTCTGTTGGAACACCAGATCCGCCATTAAGAACTTCCTTGCTAATGTGGGGATTTCTATTTTGTCTTATCGGATTAAGCGCTCAGGTTTTCTTAACCCCCGAAATAGAGCGCTTATTAGTTATTCTCGTTTTTATTCCTAACGTCTTTATGGCTTATCGTTATGGCTGGCAAGGTGGCGTATTATCGGCATTACTCGGAAGCTTAATGATTACCTTTGCCCGCCAAGTAAACGGCGCATTTAATGACTTGCGTGAATTAGAAATGTTCTTAACCACACAAGCTATTATTGGTATTGGTTTAGGGATAGCGATAAGTCGTCAACAGCAATTAGCCCATAATTTACGTCATTATCGATTACGCCTAGAGCAAGAACTTCAAGCCAGACGTGAATTAATGGAGCAATTGGTTCATACCGAAGAAGATGTGAAAAAAGCCATTGCTCGCGAATTACATGATGAAATTGGACAAAATATTACCGCAATCCAAATTCAATCGATGCTAATTAAAAGAACCGCAGATAACGACAAAACACGCCAAACCGGAGAGCAAATTGAACGGCTCGCGCTACAAATTCATCAATCCACACGTCAACTGCTACGACAATTGCGCCCACCTGTTTTAGAAGAAATGTCGCTTGAAAAAGCCCTTCATCATTTAATCAATGAATTTGCCTTCAATGACAATGGCATCACCTGTAATTTTAATTATTCATTAGATAAAGAGCCTGAAAACGAAACCATAATTTTTACCCTCTATCGTTTAGTACAAGAGTTATTAAATAATATTAGTAAACATGCCAACGCAACCTATATTGAAGTTTCGTTAACCCAAAACAAAAACCGTCTACGGCTGATCATTAGCGATAATGGTATTGGTATGCTCCCCACATCATTATCAACACAACAAAGTGGCGGTTTTGGATTACGTGGCATTGAAGAACGCATTCGTGCTTTAGGCGGAGAATGGGAAGTGATAAATCATCACGGCACGAAAATAATTGTTAACTTACCCACAAATTCAAAAGAAAACAGTGAAAACTAAGAATAAGTCTTAGTCATCTACAACCTTATCTCATTCTTTTTCTCGACATTTTTTTTACATTTGCAACATCAAAGAGGATGTTATGTCAGGTAAAAATTCGGCATCAATAAATAAGACCTATAACTTTTGGCGCAAAAACTTAATGCTGTCGATGATTATCGGTTATGCCACTTTCTATCTCACACGTAAAAGCGTCAACTTTGTGATGCCCGTTATGCAAGTTGAATTGAATTTAGATAAAGGAGATATCGGTTGGATAGCCAGCCTTTTTTATCTCACTTACGGTTTATCTAAATTTATTTCCGGTATTTTCCATGATAGATGGGGATATCGCTGGTTTATGGGTGTGGGATTAGTGATGACTGGCGTTATGAATATTATTTTTGCCTATTGTCTCTCTTTTCCAGCACTGCTTTTGGTCTGGGCACTAAATGGTTTCTTTCAAGGTTTTGGCTGGCCCCCTTGTGCAAGGTTGTTAACACACTGGTATTCACGCAATGAACGCGGTTTCTGGTGGGGATTATGGAATATCTCAATTAACCTTGGCGGGATGAGTCTTCCCATTTTAACTGCGTGGCTAGCGACGCATTATAGTTGGCAAGTCGCACTGCTTATTCCCGGTATTATCGGCATCATCATCGGGCTGTGGTTGTGTGTACGATTAAAAGGAACTCCCGCAGAAGAAGGGCTTCCTACTGTGGGTGTGTGGCGGCGAGATGTTTTTGAATTACGTCAAGAGCAAGCCTCTCCCCCTAAACCTATGCTAACTATTTTGAAAGATAGCATTTTATTTAACCGAATGATTTGGTTACTAGGTTTTTCCTATATTTTGGTTTATCTCATACGTATGGCAATTAACGATTGGGGAAATATCTGGTTATCAGAAACACATGGCGCCAACTTATTGAGTGCTAACGCCATTCTCTCTTTATTTGAAGTGGGTGGCTTACTCGGGGCGTTATGTTCAGGCTGGGGCTCGGATTTATTATTCCGTGGCCAACGAGCACCAATGATATTGCTGTTTTCACTCGGGCTTTTTACCGCAGTAGCAGCGCTTTGGTTAATTCCAATTCATCATTATGCGTTACTCGCAGCCTGTTTTTTTAGTATCGGCTTTTTCGTGTTCGGACCACAGATGTTAATCGGGCTTGCTGCAACAGAATATTGTCATAAAAACGCAGCAGGCACGGTAACTGGCTACTTGGGATTGTATGCCTACTTAGGGGCAGCAATGGCAGGTTGGCCATTAAGTCAGGTCATGGCGCATTATGGTTGGACTGGGATGTTTGCATTATTAACCAGTGCTGCGGCCTTAATGGGACTCTTACTAATGCCATTGTTGATTGCTGATGTTAGCAAACAAGAGCATTTAGTTGGCCCACTTTCATTTTCCGATGACGACACATTTAAAAGGTTCTGAACATGAAATTGAAAACCCTCTCTACACTTGTTGCTGCTGGTCTGGCTCTGTCTGCTGTTAGCTTATCAACAAATGCGGCTGGTCGCTTAGTGGTTTACTGTAGTGCGACAAATGCAATGTGTGAAGCTGAAACAAAAGCCTTTGCCGAAAAGTATGATGTTAAAACCACCTTCGTTCGTAATGGTTCAGGAAGTACTTTAGCCAAAATCGAAGCTGAAAAACGCAATCCACAAGCTGATGTTTGGTATGGTGGTACAATGGATCCCCACTCACAAGCAGGTGAAATGGATCTACTAGAACCTTATGTTTCTCCTAATCTCGATCAAATCATGCCACAATTCCGTGATCCCGCTAAACGTAAAGGTAACTACTCTTCTGCGGTCTATGTCGGTATCTTAGGCTTCGGCGTCAATAAAGATCGCTTAAAAGAAAAAGGGATTGCTATTCCAACTTGTTGGAAAGATTTAATCAAACCTGAATATAAAGGTGAAATTCAAATCGCCGATCCACAAAGTTCAGGAACTGCTTATACCGCACTGGCAACCTTTGACCAGTTATGGGGTACTGAACAAGCCTTTGATTATCTGAAGAAAATCAATACTAATATCTCTCAATACACCAAATCAGGTATTGCCCCAGCGCGAAACGCCGCTCGTGGTGAAGCAGCCATTGGTATTGGTTTCTTACATGATTACTCATTAGAAGTTGAAAATGGTGCACCGCTTGAATTGATTTCACCTTGTGAAGGTACAGGCTATGAAATCGGTGGTGTCAGTATCATTAAAAATGCCCGTAATATGGATAACGCAAAATTATTCGTAGATTGGACACTCTCAAAAGAAGCGCAAGAAATTAGCTGGAAAGAAGGTAAATCTTACCAAATCCTAACAAATACCTCAGCAGAGTCTTCACCAATGGCACTGAAATTATCTGACTTAAAACTCATTAACTACGACATGGATAAATATGGCGATAGTGATGTGCGTAAAGAGTTGATTAATAAGTGGGTAACCGAAGTAAAAATGGGTAAATAGATCATCAACAGAGCGAGATAATCTCTCGCTCTCTTTTTCACATAATAATAAATACATTTACTTTCGGGGGATTTATGTCTCACACACTCGCTTTACCTGAAAAAAAGAGGCGGGATCCCATATTTTTATGGATCCTAATTGCATGGATGGCATTTGCTTTATTGCCATCATGGAGCCTTGATTACGGTCTTTTAGATTCAACAGCAGATGAATTACTCACCTCTTACGGTTGGAGTAGCGTCAATATCAGTTGGCTCTGGTTTTTATTACCAAGTTTACTGCTCTTTCGTTCATTTAACGAACCTAAGCGTGAAAATCGTTCTCGCCACTATTTTGATGCAAGTTTTGCCTTACTTTGTGCGGTTATTACGATAGTTAGTGCAACGCTTGAAGGACGAGGTTTAGGTTACTCTGCGATCATCCTCTTTATTGCTCTGGGAATGATCATGAAAACCGCCTTAACACGCTTGGAATGGCTTGGTGGTGATAGCTTTGTTATTGGCTCTTTAATAGCCGTTGTTGCACTGATTGGTGCATTTATTATCTTTCCTAGTATCGCTATTTTTATTCCGATGTTTAAAGATAGCGCAGGCAATTTTGCACCTTTTGAGTTTATCGCTATTTTAAGCCAAGCTCATATTGTGCAAGTGATGCTCAACTCTATTGCGCTTTCTATTGCTGTGGGAATAGGTTGTACTTTCTTTGGTTTAATTCTAGCAATTTATACCTCTCGTATTGCGGTGCGCTCAGCCATTATTGGTCGCGTATTTTCTATCTTACCCATTGTAACACCTCCTTTTGTTGTTGGTTTAGGCGTCACACTTATGATGGGGCGCTCTGGTTATGTGACAGAGTTTCTTGCCACTTATGCAGGGCTTGAAAATACCAACTGGTTATATGGCTTTACTGGAATTTGGTTAGCGCAAGTGCTCGCCTTTACGCCTATGTCATTTATGATTTTAGACGGTGCCATTAAAACCATTCACCCTTCATTAGAAGAAGCGTCTTACACCTTAAGAGCTAACCGTTATCAAACCTTCTTTAACGTCTTTATGCCGTTACTTAAGCCCGCATTAGCCAATGCATTTTTAATTGTGATTGTGCAATCTCTTGCTGACTTTAGTAACCCATTGGTTTTAGGGGGCAACTTTGACGTTATCGCCACACAAATTTACTTCTATATCACTGGCTCTCAATTGGATTATCAATCAGCCAGTACATTAGGTGCATCACTGTTAGTTTTCTCACTATTAGTGTTCTGTGTGCAGTATATGTGGATTGGTAAACGCTCTTACGTCACCGTATCAGGGAAATCCTATCGTGGTGATGTTCAACCTTTGCCATCGTCGCTAATTGCATTTGTGACAACAGTTTTAGCTATTTGGGTTGTCTTTAATATCTTGTTATATGGCAGTATTTTCTATGGTAGCTTCACCGTTAACTGGGGAGTTGATTACACCTTAACGCTGGATAACTTTATCAAGTTATTTGGTCAAGGAATGAGTGATGGTGCATGGCCGTCGTTATTAGATACCTTGTTATATGCAGGTATTGCAGCACCGATTACCGCTATTCTCGGACTATTAATCGCCTATATCGTCGTGCGCCAAGACTTTAAAGGTAAGAAAAGTATTGAGTTCACAACAATGCTCTGTTTTGCTGTCCCGGGAACTGTTGCCGGTGTCTCTTATATTCTTGCGTTTAACGACTCACCGTTCTATTTAACGGGAACGGCGGCAATTGTCATTATCTCAATGACTATGCGTAACGTGCCTGTGGGAATACGTGCGGGTATTGCGGGATTAGGACAAATTGATAAATCGCTTGATGAAGCTTCTCTAAGCTTAAGAGCAAATTCAATGAGAACGATTTTCTATGTGCTATTGCCGTTATTACGCCCTGCTATTTTATCTGCGCTGATTTATAGCTTTGTGCGTGCGATTACCACAGTCAGCGCCATCGTCTTCCTTGTTACACCTGATACACGTGTTGCAACTGCTTATATTTTAAACCGTGTTGAAGATGGTGAATACGGTGTCGCAATTGCCTATGGCTCGATTTTAATCGTCGTCATGTTGGCAATTATTTTCTTATTTGACTATTTGATTGGCGAAGCCCGTGTTTCACGCTCTAAAGCCAAAAATGCACAGTAATACGGAGTATAAATCATGACACAACAACATTTCGTTGAACTGAAAAATGTCATTAAGCGTTTTGGCACTAACACGGTTATTGAAGATCTCAGTTTGTCTATTCCACAAGGCAAAATGGTTTCATTATTAGGCCCTTCAGGTTGCGGTAAAACAACCGTTTTACGTTTAGTTGCTGGGTTAGAAAAACCAACAGAAGGTAAGATCTTTATTGATGGTGAAGATGTCACTGAACGCTCAATTCAACAACGTGATATCTGTATGGTATTTCAGTCTTATGCCCTTTTCCCTCATATGTCATTAGGGGAAAACATTGGCTATGGCTTAAAAATGCTTGGGCGTCCTAAAGCAGAAATCAAACAACGGGTTTCTGAAGCTTTAGAGCTGGTGGACTTAGCGGGCTTTGAAGATCGTTTTGTTGACCAAATATCAGGGGGACAACAGCAACGGGTTGCCTTAGCTCGCGCCTTAATTTTAAAACCTAAAGTACTGCTTTTTGATGAGCCACTCAGTAACCTTGATGCTAATTTACGTCGTAGCATGAGAGAAAAAATTCGTGAATTACAACAACAGTTTAATATCACTTCTCTTTACGTAACCCATGACCAAAGTGAAGCATTTGCGGTTTCTGATATGGTATTGGTGATGAATAAAGGCAAGATAATGCAATTAGGTTCACCGCAAACTCTTTATCGCCAACCAGCTTCTGAATTTATGGCCAGCTTTATGGGAGATGCAAACTTATTCCCAGCCACATTAGGCCCTGATTATGTTGATATTTTCCAATATCGTCTACCAAAGCCAGATACATTTAACACCACTAAAACAGACGTTAGAGTTGGCGTTAGACCAGAAGCTATCACCTTATCTCAACAAGGCGATGCCTGTCAGCAATGCAAAATCATCCATGTCGCTTATATGGGTCCTCAGTATGAGGTAACCGTAGAATGGCAAAATCAGACTTTGCTATTACAAGTCAATGCCACACAGCTTCAACCAAATGTCGGTGATAGCTATTATCTGCAAATTCATCCTTATGGCATGTTTATTTTAGAATAAATAGTTTTACCCTATTTTCTCATTTATCTTCAAGGCGTCGTTATGACGCCTTTTTCACACCCTCATTTTTCATCTTCTCAATTTATTTTTTATTAAATTACATACAGTTATAGGTTTTTTATTATTTTTAAAAAATCATTACTTGCTAATGATAATTATACTTACTTACAATACTTTTTAAAATGTTACATTATAACATTACTTAAAAGGAGGGTGAACGGTATGAAGAAATCCATTTTTAGTTATACAACGCTTTTTATTTCAATAAGTTACTCTTTGTTTGCAAATGCAAGCTCTGCAATAAAATCAAAAGAAAATCAGACTAATGAGGTATTAAAAGTCTATTCAACACCTTTACATACGCCACAAGAAAAAATGGCAATACCTGTTGCAGTTTTGACACAAGAAGAGCTACGCGCTAATCGTAGTGCCTCAATTGCTGAAACATTGACATCTCTACCCGGTTTTCATGCCAGTTTTTTTGGTGGCGGTTCGGTACATCCGGTTATTCGGGGAATGTCTGGAAATCGAGTCAAGGTATTACACAGTGGTAGTGATCTTATGGATGTCTCGTCGATTGGTGCAGATCATGCAATCACCAGTGAACCCTTTTTAAGCCAGCGTATTGAAGTATTAAAAGGCCCTGCAACATTACTTTATGGAGGGGGGACAATAGGTGGTGCAATTAACGTTATTGATAGCAAGATTCCTATGTCAGTGCCTAAAAAAGGCTACGAGGGCGAATTACAGTATCAATACGATTCCGTTTCTAAGGGAAATACAGGATCAATCGGATTAACATTAGGAGAAGATAATTTAGCTCTGCACCTTGAAGGGACTAAACGTTATCAAAGCGATTACAAACAGCCAGCACCTTTGCATCAAGGAGAACCTAGCCGTTTAGCCGGATCTTATCAAGATAACCAATCGGCAAATATCGGTGCATCTTGGATCTTAGATGATGGCTATATTGGAATTGGCTATGGTGAACAACATCGCCGATATGGATTACCCGGGCATACGCATTTTCATGATCATGAAGAGGAATACCATCATCATACCTCAATTCGCCCTCCGTTAATCGGCCATCATCATCATAATCACAATCATGAATACCCTGATGAACAACATCAACATGGTATTCCTTATATTGTTATGGATAGCAAACGATGGGATCTTCGTGGTGAAAAAAACAATCCATTTACTGGTATTGAATCAATACGTTTCAGTGCGGCCAGAACCGATTATCATCATGATGAAAAAGAAGGAAATGAAGTCAGTACCTCATTTAAAAACAAAGGCGATGAATTAAGACTGACATTTACACATCAACCTATTTGGGGTTGGCATGGTGTTATTGGCGGGCAATTTAATCAGCGTGATTTTAGTGCTCAAGGAGAAGAAGCTTATGTACCGTCAACAAAAACAAAAAATCACTCACTCTTTTTATTAGAAGAATACCAATTAGGTGATTTTCGCTATGAATTAGGATTTCGCCAAGAGTGGCAATCACTGTTAAATAGAGAAACTCAAAAAAATAATAAGCAGAGTGCATCTTCTATTTCTGCTGGATTAGCATGGAATTTTACACAAGACTATTTTTTAAATTTATCACTCTCACACACGAAAAGATTACCTGTTGCAGAAGAGCTTTACGCGAATGGTGTTCATGCTGCAAGTCGAACTATTGAAAAAGGCGATCCTAATTTAACCGCAGAGGCTGCAAATAATATTGATATTGGAATAACTAAAGTAACAGGTGATATTCAATTCAATATAAGTGCCTATTATAACCGTATTAATAATTATATTTACGGTCAGTTTACGGGGACTGAATTAAATAATGGCTATCGTTCATTACAATATGTTCAAAATGATGCACAGTTTAAAGGTATAGAAGGAAATATTGATTATTACTATAACCAAGATAGCTTAATTGGTATTTCTGGTGATTATGTTAGAGCAAATTTACTACACAATAAGGGAAATATACCAAGAATACCGGCTTATCGTTTAAGTACTTATATTAAACATAGTTTTACAGAAAACGTAATTGGACAAATCCGCATTGATCATTTTGGAAAACAGAATAAAACAGCAGACTATGAAACATCCACAGAGGCTTATAACACAGTTAGTTTAGGTAGTGAATATATTGGTTATTTAGATAACACAGATTATACCTTATACGCCAAGATTAATAATATCTTTGATGCAAAAGGGAAAGACAGCACCTCTTATATTAAAGATGAAATGTATTTACCTGGTCGTAATATTATCTTAGGCGCTACTCTTACATTCTAATATGAATATCATGAAAAAAAGTAAACTCTCTATTATTTTACTTATACTTTTGTCGTCTCCTTTATATGGAAAAGAGAATAATCAAGATAAAAGCCAAGAAAAAGAAACATCAAACGATGTTATTACTGTTAAAGCAACATCAATAAAAAACAAAGAGACATTCTCCTCTTTATTACTCAATAATCGAGAAGAGATAAAAGGAAAACAACTTGAACAAATAAAAACAAATACGATTGGTAATACCGTTGCAAAAGTTGCTGGTGTACAAGCCGAAGGCTTTGGCCCTAATGCTGCAAGACCTGTTATTCGAAGTTTATCAGGAAATCGTGTAGGCATTTTAGTCAATAATCTACCAATTAATGATGTTTCATTTATTAGTGGAAATATGCCAATCCCCATTGATATGAATAGAATTAATGAAATATCGATTAGCAAAAACTCTGAAGCACTCTTTTATGGTGGTAGTACAAGCGGTGGCGCTATTCATTTGTGGGATGACCGAATAATGACACAGCTACCTGAAAAAGCGATTTCAGGTGCCGTGACTTTTAATGGAAGTACCAATAACGGTAATGGAGGTTCTGCAAATATTAAGTTCAGCGATGAAGAAAACTGGATTTTTAATATTTCAGGTGCCACTAAACGCGTCTCTCGATATAAAATTCCAACACGCTCTAAAGTGGGAGCTTGTTATAGCTATCAACAACTAAAAGACCATTTTGCATTACGTGATCAATGCCAAGTGGATATGAAAGTATTTACTAGCCGTAATCCTGAAGCTTATCCTTACATTAGTGAGTTTTGGAAAAAATATCAGGTTGAATATGAGCTAAGTGAAGATGAAAAATATACCTTTAAAGATAAAGACTATTTTTCAGGTGTTGGCTATGTTGATAACGAACCCAATTCACAATATAAACCGGGTAGTCCCACATCGATTGAACATGTGACTCCACCTAAACATTATGTTGAAAATAATAATAAAGAGATCCCAAATAGCTTTTTAAAAAGCCAAAGTGGCAATGCATCTCTTTCTTATATTAGAGATGAAGGCTATATAGGTTTATCTGTTACTGATTTTCAGACTTCTTACGGTGTACCGGGTTATGCTTATCTCACCACAAAAACAAGTCGAGAAATGTATAAGCCTGTTTCGGTTTCAAATCATAATCGGCGAATAGATATACAAGGAAAACATTATCACTTAACACCTTTTTTAAGAGACAGCGCTTTTTATTACTCTTATTCTGAATCGAAAGATGAAGAATTAGTGGGACAAATTGCATCATCCGTATTTGAGACCAAAAATCACCAATTAGCATTAGAAACGGCACATGCTCCACTCTTTAATCGGTTAAACGGTGCTATTGGCGTTAACGGTAATTATCGTGATCTGAAAACGTCTGGTTATGATGCTTATTTACCCAGTGTATTAACCAAAGAGTACGGAATATATTGGGTTGAATCGCTAAATTTATCTCCTTTTGAGCTCACGGCTGGATATCGTAAAGGTTACACTCAACATAATCTCAATATTCCAGCGAATTATAATCGTGGTAGAGGGCAAGGTTCTAATTTACAAAACCGTCATTTTGATACAAGTGCAAATACACTCGCCCTATCTTTTACACCAATTGATGAATGGACATTAAAACTACAACAAAATATTTCTTATCGAGCACCAGAAATTAATGAACTTTATACACATGGCCCTCATTATGCTTATTTAATTGAAGAACAAGGAAACAGTAAATTTAATACCGAAAAAAGCAAAAGTATTGAATTATCATCTGTTATTGAGATTGGCAATTTCTCTAATAAGATTAATTTGTATAAAACAGACTACAGTGATTTTAAATTTAGGCGATTAACGGGGATCAGTCGTGGTGGTGTTACCGTTATGGAGTGGGATGAAACTGATCTCGAAACAAAAGGATTAGAATACGAATTTAAGTATTTATATGAAATGCCTCACGATCATAATCTTACATTTACACTATTCGGGGATTTTGTCGAAAATAAAAGTAAAAGAAAGTTATTTATTGCAGGTAATTATTTACCAAACTTACCTAATGAAAAACATGGTATTGGCATTAATTATCAGCATGGCGAATTAACAGCATTTAGTCGCGCAACTTACTATAAAAAACAGAAAGAGAGTGGTGGATTAATGTATGGTGGAGATATTACCTTTCCTTCCTATACTTTAGTCGATGCCGGTATTGGTAAAAAATATCATCTTGATAAGTTAGATGTTTCCGTTGATTTTATGATTAATAATCTCACTAATACTGAAGCAAGGCCTGCATCTTCTCAATTAAAATATTTAGCTCCATTACCGGGTCGAAACTATGGGGTAAATGTTAAAATTGATTTTTAATATATTCTGATTTAGCAAGATATAAAGTAACGAGGCACCCAATGGGTGCCTCTTTTTTATAATAATACTACGACATTTTCCCCTGGTGTGACATCCTGGTGTGAATGTTTGATGTAACACTTGGTGTAACACATTGCTACGCTATTATTGTTTTAGATAACAATTCAAAATACTGGCACGACTCCCTTTATTTTTTAATTTAATAAGCGTTCAAAAAAACTCCCCCCGCTCTACACTCTATTTTCCTTGAGCGAGATATTTTTGCATTTCATCCTCAGGAACCATACCCCCACCCGTCGCCCATACTAAATGCGTGGCATTTTGCATTTTTTGGCTATCTAGTGATAAACCTTGCAGATAATCTTTAGCTTGAGTGACATGTACAGCTCCCACCATTCCTGCTAAAGCCGAAGGTTCTAACTTAATTCCTTCTTCTTTATTTAATAAACTAAGTAAGTCATAAAGCTCTTGATCATCAATAGTGTAATAACCATCAATTAAGCGCTCCATTGCTCGACCAACAAAGCCTGATGCGCGGCCAACAGCCAGACCATCAGCGGCAGTGACGTTATCGATACCAATCTCTTGTACAGAGATACCTTCATGTAATTGGGTATAAACGCCCAATAACATACAAGGTGAATGTGTTGGCTCAGCAAATAAACAGTGCACTGCATCACCAAATGCCAGTTTTAACCCAAAAGCAACACCACCAGGACCACCACCAACACCACAAGGTAAATAAACAAACAGAGGATGTTCACTATCAACACGAACACCTTGTTCTTCAAATTGGCGTTTTAAACGTAATCCCGCTACCGCATAACCCAAAAACAATGTTTTTGAGTTTTCATCATCAATAAAGAAACAGTTAGGATCTTTCTCAGCTTCTTTACGACCTTCTTCTACCGCAATGCTGTAATCTTGTTTATATTCAACAACATTAACGCCATGAGAACGTAATTTATCTTTCTTCCACTGACGTGCATCGGCAGACATATGCACACTTACACTAAAGCCTAATTTCGCACTCATGATCCCAATAGACATACCTAAGTTGCCTGTTGAGCCTACCGCGATACTGTATTGGCTAAAGAATTTACGGAATTCATCAGAGAATAATTTTTCATAATTATCATCTGTACTCAGTAATCCCGCGTTGATTGCCAATTTCTCAGCGTGCGTTAATACTTCATAAATCCCACCACGCGCTTTAATTGAACCTGAAATAGGTAGATGGCTATCCTTTTTCAAACGCAATTGACCGCTAATGGATGTGTTATAGCGCTTTTCAAGAGCAACTTTCATCTTAGGAATATCAATCACTTCAGATTCGATAATCCCTTGAGTCACCGCCGTTTCTGGAAATGCTTTAGCTAAATAAGGTGCAAAACGTTGTAACCGTGCTTGTGCGTCAATTACATCATCTTGCGTTAAACCAACATATGGAAGTCCCTGGTCAGTGGTGGTCACGTTTGGGTTAAACCAAACCACTTCTTTTAAGTCCACTAAGTCACGCACTAGTGGAAAATGACTGATTAATTTATTTATATCTATATGGTTCATAGTCGTTCTCTTTTATATGACAAAAGAAAGCATAAATGTACCGCCTAATGCGACAAAGGAGGCAATAAAGGTCGCGACACTGTAAAAACGAAAAGTTTCACTTAAAGTTGCATTACAATACTGTTTCACTAACCAAAACAGTGAGTCTGTGACGATGGTACAACCAATAGCACCTGAACCAATTGCTAATGTAATAATTTCAGGGCTAATGTCTGGGTATAAAGGCATTAATGGCGCAACAATTGCAGTAGCCCCCATCATTGCAACCGTTGCAGAACCTACTGCAGCATGAAGGATAATGGCAACTAACCAAGCCAATAAAATAGGATGCATATCTAAATTAGAAAGAATTAACGCTAAAGATTCACTTAAACCACTGCCTTTTAAAATGCCATTAAAAGCACCACCCGCACCAATAATTAATAAAATGTTGGCAATAGAGCTAAAGCTATCTTCTGTTTTCTTCAATAAAGTATTCATGCCCATATTACGGCGAATACCTAATACATAATAAGCAACAAAGGCAGCAATAAACATCGCAGTAATTGGATTACCAATAAACTGTAATGCGGTATAAACCGATGTGCCTTTAGTCATATTTAATTCTGCAGCTGTTTTTATCAGCATCAGAAAAATTGGCAATAATACTGTAAAGAGAGTGGCACCGAGCGAAGGCAAATCTTTTTCTTCACGAATTTCCATGTCAGAAAATTCTTCAGGTACAGTTTTAAATGGTAAGCGCTCGCCTAACATTTTTAAGAATAAAGGCCCTCCCACTAAAGATGCGACTAAACCAACAGCAAGACCCGCAACAATAACGGTTCCCATATCTGCCCCTAATTCATTAGTCACGAATAGTGCAGCAGGGTGAGGAGGAACAATACAGTGAACAGCCATTAATGCTGTACATAATGGAATAGCTAATTTTAATAATGAAGTATTTGTTTTTTTCGCAATTGAGAAAGCAAGAGGAATAAGTAATACCACACCCACTTCAACAAAGAGTGTAATACCACAAATAAGACCAACTAATACCATAATAACGTCTGGAGATAGCCAACGACATTTTTGTAATGTAATACCGATGCGTTCTGCGGCACCTGATATTTCCATCATCTTACCAAGAATGGTTCCTAAACCGATAATTGCTGCTAAAAATCCTAACGTACCGCCAATGCCGTTTTCAATCGCATTTACCATTTCTAAAGGATTCATCTTCATTGCTGTACCCACGAAGAAGCTTGCCAATAGTAAGGCTAAAAACGGATGAAACTTAAATTTTATTATAGTAAAAACAATGAGCAAAATACTAATTATAAGGGTACCCAGCACCCATAACGTTGAGTCCATACATCCATCCCAAATATTTTATTTATTGTTATTCATATTGAATATTAATCATTAAGCACTTACAAATGATGAAAAATCACACTAAGATGAACTCAATTAATTCAAATAAGTGATATAAAGCACAAATAATTACATTTTGATAAGTAGTAGCATGATATTTCATCTTAACATTAGCTTGATTATTAACTTGCGTTACTATCAATAACAAAACGAGAATAAAAGAATGTTTGAATCTTCTAGCGTGATTTTAAGAAATAAACGATTATCCAGTTATCAATTAGCAAGACTTCACACTTTTGAAGCAACAGGTCGCCACCTTTCATTCGCTTTAGCGGCAGAAGAACTGTCATTAACCCCCAGCGCCATTAGCCACCGTATTAATACATTAGAAGAAGAGCTGGGCATTAAGCTGTTTAACCGCTTTCATCGCCGAATAGAGTTAACAGAAGAAGGTGAACGAATTTATTGGGCACTTAAAAAAACGCTAGAAGATATTAACCAAGAAATTTTAGATATTCATAACCAAGAAGTTTCAGGCGTTCTCACTGTTTATTCTCGACCTTCTATTGCCCAATGTTGGTTAGTTCCTCGTATTTCAGATTTTACTGAGCGTTATCCATCTATTGAATTAAATCTGTTTACAGGAAATGATGATATTAACTTTCGAGGTTATGGTATTGATCTCGCAATCTATTTTGATGATAAGCAACTGCAAAACCTTTATTGTGAAGATTTAATCTCAGAATCTATTATTCCTGTATGTAGCCCTAAATATGCGAAAAAACATGAGCTTATTGGCAATATTCATCATCTTTCTAATTGTACTTTGCTACATGATAGGCAAGCTTGGAGCAATAACTCTGATTTCGATGAATGGCGAGCTTGGGGTGAATATATGGGGATTTCACTTTTTCCTAATCGTAGCAATATCTGTTTTGACCGCTCTGATCTTGCTGTTATTGCTGCGGTTAACCACTCAGGAGTGGCAATGGGAAGAAAGCGTTTAGTGCAAAAACAACTGGCTAATAAAGAATTAATTATCCCTTTTGATAATAGTGAGCTTTTTTGTGCTCAGCGTTATTACCTTGTCACTCGAAATGAAAAGAATAATGCTAAAGTACAGCTTTTCATTCAGTGGCTAAAAAAACAAATCAAGGAAAATATGTAATTTTTTAAGGAAAATCCGATGAAAGAAATGATATTCACAACACAACAACTTATTGCAATTTCCGTATAAATCCACTCATCAAATTCAAACGTTGAAAGCGATGCTAATAACTCACTAACTGTTTGAATTTTTGTGTCATTTTATTTCCCACCAAGAGTACTAGTTATTCTTAAAATAAACCCGCCAATTAGGCGGGCTTATTATTTCTTAATTTTAAACGTCTATGATCTTATTTAGCTAAAAAGTGTTTATCTTCAATCACAATTAAAGGTTCAATATCACTCTCTTTTTTAATCACTAGCGTTGGATCTGAACGTAAACAACAACCGCCATAATGCCCACCCACTGTGAAAGTACAAACTTGGATATAACGATTTGCTACTTTTGGTAAACACCATAATTCTTGGTAAATATTTTCTTGGTGATCAAATTGACCATAAGTTTCATCTAACACATTCTCTTTATGATCGACTAAACCAATGTTACTACCACAACGCCCCGCTATCGGTTTAATAGCATAACCACTTTGTTCAAGACGAGGGGTTACAGTGAAATCAGTGTCTAACAAATAAGGGTTATCAGGGAACAATTGCCATAAGATAGGTAAAATTGCTTTATTACTTGGAATAAGTGTCCAAAGAGGTTCAAAAACGGTAATTTCAGGACGTAAAAGTACATCAACCAAGCGAACTTCACCTTCAGGATGTCCTGTACGAATAGGGATCAGCGCTTGTTGCTCACTCTCTTCTCTTAGTTGCTCTAACGCAGTTTCCCAAGCCCATGTTTTCCATACACATTCAACAATGCGCTTATCTGCATCAATCAATTGACCACGGCTATTCCAATGAAGCTCATCCAATCCACGTAGAATTTTACTGTGATAACCTGCTTGGGTCAGTGATTGTTGCATAAAGAGAGCGTGATAATCTTCTTCACTATCATCATCTTGAAGAATATGCACAAAAGGTTTTGCATCACAGTGTTTCCAAGCATCCGCTAATGCATCAAGTAAGCGTTCTCCAGGGTTAAAGCCCTCTTTAATTCCACCTTTCTGCGCCCATTTCTCAATGATTAAGCCCGCTTCGGTATGACAAGAGGCTGAGTCGGCATTATATTCATAAACTTTGACTCCTCGCTCATCCATACAAAAATCTAATCGTCCCGTGATCATTTGATGGCGCCTGTTTTGCCATGACAAACGAATACGAGGCCACAGCACTTCAGGGATATCGAATAAACGCAGCAACTTATCGTCTTTCAACACTTTTTCAGTTGCATGCAAATACATCAAATGCATTTCATTACTTGCGCGAATAAGCTCCTGTTCTGCACTTTCTGAAATGGTGAAATATTCATAGCTATTTTGATTGATAATATGACCGTGCTGAGCTAGAACATAGGCTTTTTCCAGAGGTGAGCTTTCATCTAGCCACTTCCCATCGAATTGGCCTTTATTATCAAGCTTTGCAGCATGAATATTTAACAGCTCAGGCATGATTTTAGGTTGAGGAAGGCTATAAACATTAGGCTCTGTTTGGATCATCCAACCTAAAAGAGTTGTATTATCAAAGGTATCTTGAATAAAGTAGCCATTATCCGTCACTTTAAGAGGTAATTCCCTAGTCCACTGTTGCCCCATAGGTAATTTAGTGTGGATAACATTTTGTTCCGCAATACGAACTTTATCTTCAAGCACTTCAGTAATAACAGCAACATGCCCTGTTACTTTAAACTCACCACCTTCGTGCCAAATTAGCAAAGCGCCCACAGCTGGAGGTTGTTTGCTACCATTTTCAAAGGCTTGTAATGGTAATATATCATCGTCTATGGTTTTACGTAAAAAACGCAATGAGAAGATCTCATAAGCCATTCCCACATCAGTAAATACAGCACCGTAATGCAGATAAAGAAAACGACGAGCAAACTCAACACACTGCCACTTGTGCCCCATATATTCATTACCAATATAACTACGGAATGAATCATTAGCAGCATAGTCTTCTTTATCAATACTGCTGTAATCTGAAGAGTAAATCGCGACACCACCGGGCGCATAACCTAGTAATGTTCCAAATGGTTCATGACGAATGACATCTTTTACATTCATAATCTCGACCTTGACGATAAATAAATAATTACCCTGCAACACTTATAATCTTGCCTAAGTATTATAGTTAACAATCTTAACGCCGTAGCCTATTAGATGTGAATGTAATTTTATAAAAGTCAATAAAGTGAAGAGAGTCGTTTAAATTTAACACGAGTTTAAGAAAAGAAATCTTACTGATATAAAAAAAAACTCAAAAATAACCCATTATAAAAATACATAAAAGGTATTTTCGAGTATAAACACAGTCAAAGAGGGTTTTGTCTTTTTTGTTATAGCCTCATTATTTACTCTTTATTAATCATAAATGCGAGCACAAATAATAAATAAAATGGTGTTTAGGCAATATATAGCACTGTTTATCAAAATTTTCTCGATTATCCTGCTAGAAAAAGGAAGGATATCAAAATAGTTTAATAAAAATTAATATCATCTTATAGCCTGACGGGTATAAATAATTCATCCCATTAACCGATAACACTATAGAATGGATTTTACTCATTCAAGCCGGAGTGCTTGTTTACTTTGAAGATCCATCCCAGAAACTTGATATTCGAATTATTGAATATTATTGGTGGTTGATAGGAAGAATGAGGTCACTAATGTCAAAGATTTATCCCATTTCTCAAATTATTGGGCATAAAATTCGTAAGCAACGCCAGCAACTTCGCTTATCAGCAAAGGTTGTCGCTGAACGAGTTGGTATTAGCCAACAACAATTTTCACGTTATGAGAATGGGCTATGTAAAATTGATGTTGATATGCTCTTTCATATTGCACAAGAGCTAAAAGTCACGCCTGCATTTTTCCTACCGCCAAATGAAGAGCAAGTTTCTGCTGTGGCACTGACACAGTCCAAACAGTTTTGGAGTGCTCAAAGTCAAATTTAATATTCTTAGTATGGAAATCTTCTGTCTTATCATTTCATTAAGGTAAATAGGATTTCCATATATCATTCTTAATTGAATGATTTTATGGGATATTATCATCTGAAGCGATTAATTCCATTTATATATTTCCTTCAAAACAACAAATTTTTTTCTTTTATAAAAGAAAATGTTATCACTATTTTTACTCACTTTCCGACCAACTTAAGCGATATTTTTCGTATAAATTATCTCCTATTTCTAATACAAATCATGCTAATCTTAACAAGAATAATAACAATTATCATTCAATAATAGAGGTTAAACATGAAATATCGCTATGCACTCTCTCTCACTGCTTTCTCATTTCTTTCTGCGTCCGCTTTAGCTGTTGAATATCCAGTTGGTCATCCTATTATTAAAAATGGTATGGAAATTCAAGGAGTTTATCTCCAACCTATCACCATGGATGTTGAAGAAGGCCATCATGCGATGAATCACTTGGCTGCTGATAAGGCAGATATCCATTTAGAAGCCGATATTCATGCCACAGAAGATAATCCGAATGGATTTGCTGAAGGCGATTGGATCCCGTACCTCACCATTGAATACACCGTAACAAAATCCGATGCACCTGCGAAAAAACAGCAAGGTACATTTATGGCGATGGTTGCCAACGATGGTCCTCACTATGGTGAAAACCTGAAGCTGGATGGAAATGGTCAATATAATGTGACCTATAAGATTTACCCACCTTCATACAACAAAGATATCGTTTTTGGTCGCCATATCGATAAAGAAACGGGTGTTGCACCTTGGTTTGAACCCTTTGAAGTGTCATGGGATTTCACCTATAGCGGTACTGGCCGTAAAGGTAGTTACTAATTAGCTTGATAACGGATAAATCCAACCATTTGGATTTATCCTTTTTCTCTTTTTTAAGTGAAACGCTGATGATCAAAATTCTCTCTAGATACACATTATTGCTACTGTTAATGGTGACATCCTCTGTTTTGGCAGCAGAGAAATACACCGTTGAATTAGAAATGAAAGATGGTGAACTTATTCCTCAAGTGCTCGAAGTACCCGCTAAAACCCCCATTAGAATAAAAATTCGTAATACAGGCACCAGCCCTGTTGAATTTGAAAGTACACAGTTGCGTAAAGAAAAAGTATTAGCACCGGGCGCAAATTCTGTCGTTGTCATCGCACCGCTAAAACCGGGTCGTTACACCTTCTTTGATGATTTTCACCTTTCTCATCCTCAAGGTGAAATTGTTGCAACTGAAAAGGCAGAGTAAATATGGGACAAGTTCTGTTTGTTGTTTGGCGAGAAAGTTTTGAGGCGCTATTAGTAGTAGGCATTATTTATGCGTGGATAAAACGTTCACCTGCACCACAACAAGGTATGAAATATTTATGGGGTGGCGTGGTATTTGGGTTATTTCTTGCCATTATTCTAGCGCTAAGTATATATGGCGTATTTAGCTCACTTGAAGATATATGGCAATCTCTATTTATGATCGCAATGGAGATCATCGCTTGTGTACTTATTGTACAGATGGTTTATTGGATGAATGGGCAAGGAAAATCATTAAAAGCAAATATAGAAAATGAACTCACCCAAAAAACACAGCAACAAAGTGCATGGGGTATTTTACTGATTATTGCTATTGCAATTGCCAGAGAAGGCAGTGAAGTTGTTGTCTTCCTCTCTAGCCATATTATGGCTCTCAATGCACAAACAGCACTGCCTTTCTTTATCGAAGTCTTTATTGGTTTACTTGTCGCAGCATTCACTCTATGGCTATTTTTACTGACATCAAAAGTTATTTCATGGCGCTATTTCTTTACCGTAACAGGATTTTTACTGCTATTCCTTGCCGTTTCTTTGCTATTAAAAGCCGTAGAAGAAATTGTAAATTTACTCATTGAAATAGATTTCGAATTACCTGATTTCTTTATTTACCCACTTTGGGATATTAGCCATATTCTGGATGATCCCAGTGTCTTTGGTAATTTTTTGGTCTCGTTTTTTGCTTATCGCTCTCAACCCATTGGTTTAAGCGTGGTGACATTTATTGTGTTTTGGGTGGTTGTTGCACTGTTATTTAAGCGAGGTGCTCGCCATGCTAAATAATGCAAAATCGAAAAGTAAAAATATCATAGCTTCTCTATTTATCTTGTTATTTTCTTTTCCCGTTTATGCCGAGAAAATTATTCAAGGTATTATTCAAGATAGCGAGACTATCGTTATTGCCAAAGGGGATATTCCTACCCCTGAAAAATTTAAAACTGATATTTTAAAGTACCGAGAAAAGGCCGTTGAGCAATTAACGCTAGTTGAAAAATCACTCGATAAATTAATCGAATATAGTGAAAAAAATCAGCTTATGAATGCTCAAAATGCTTATCAACAAGCACATTATCACTATGAAGTTATTCGCCCAATTATTGCGCTTTTTGGATCAAGCGAACGTTTATTAAATAACCGAGCTGATTTCTTTCTTGAAAGAGAAAACTCACCTCGTTTTTCAGGGTTTCATTTAGTTGAATATCAACTCTTTAAATTAAAAGATACGCAAAAAGCGACAGAGTCCGCAAAAGTACTATTAAGCGGTATTAGTGATCTAAAAAAACGTTTAGCTATTGAAGATATCCCCATTCCCAAATTAGTCCAATCGGCGGGTGATTGCTTAGAATTGATTTTAATTGACAAACTTGCGGGTATTGAAAATCAATATTCAAACAGCGATCTGGGTGATGCTTATGCCAATTTATCTGGATCACGCTTAATCGTAACGATCTTATCTAATCATATCCCCCCTACTGAATATCAACGGCTTATCAAACAATATGACGATATTGGCGCTCTGCTTTTAAAATATCAGCGTGATGAAGGTTTATTCCAACCTTTAAGTGCCGTTCCTGAAACAGAAAAAAACTGGCTTTTCTCTCAAGTGACACAATTAGCAGAGCAAGTGGCAAACTTACGTGCCACCCTCGATATTGATGTTTACTATCACTATAAAGAAGCAAGTGATGAAAAATAAAACTCTCTTTAAACCATTATTAAAAAGTCCTGTGAACCTCGATAAACGTACAACGTTAAAGTGGTTAGGTGGGAGCTTATTACTCGCCAGTATAGGGGTTAATGCACAACAAAAACAATGTGCTTCATCGGTGCCCCGTTATCAACGTGCGATTGCTTATTTAGGTAAACACCAAGCAGGAGTTATTACTCCAGAACAAAAACACGCCTCATTTATTGCTCTTAATCTAACAGTCACTACTGTTGATGAAGTGAAAAATATATTCGCAACTCTGACACAACGAATTGCGTTTTTAACACAATCTCGTGAACTAGAGCAGAGAGCAAACCCACATCTTCCTCCTGCTGAATCAGGTATTTTAGGAACACAATTATACCCCGATGAATTAACCGTCACTGTCGCGTTAGGTGATAGTTTTTTTGATAATCGTTTTGGTTTCCAGCCTAAAAAACCCAAACGCTTAGAGCCTATGAAACCCTTTCCTAATGACCGATTAGATCCAAAATGGTGTGGTGGCGATGTTCTACTCCAGTTTTGTGCTAATAGCCAAGAAAGCGTCATTTATGCGTTAAGAGATATTTTAAAATATCTTTCTGGTCAAGTTTATGCGATATGGAAAATTGATGGTTTTCTTCCTGCTCGCGATATTGATAATCACCAAACACCGATTAACCTTTTTGGTTTTAAAGATGGTTCAGGCAACGCGCCTTCATCTGATAATAGCCTGATGAACGCGCTAGTCTGGATCACGGAAGAACAAAAAGAGCCACAATGGTGTTTAGGCGGAAGCTATCAAGCAGTGCGTCTTATTCGGTTTGCATTGGAATTTTGGGATAGAACACCGCTTGAAGATCAAGAGAATAACTTTGGTCGTCATCGATCAACGGGTGCCCCAATAGGTATGAAGCAAGAGATGGACGATCCACAGTTTGAAAAAGATCCCCATGGCGACCGAGTGCTGTTTGATTCTCATATGCGAAGAGCCGAACCAAGAAATCCAGAGCGTTACAGTGCAAAACTACGCCGACGCAGTTACAGCTATTCATTAGGTTTAACACCTTCAGGCCAACTAGATATGGGACTTATTTTTATCTCATTTCAAAATAACCTTAAAAAAGGCTTTATTGATACCCAAAAACGCTTAGACGGTGAACCATTAGAGCGCTATATCAAACCTTTCGGTGGTGGTTATTACTTCGTGTTACCCGGTATATCTCAAGAAGGTGACATTCTAGCAAAAGGACTATTCGATTAATCAACACTCGATTTTAGGCACTTGGCATTGAATGCCAAAGTGCCTAAATAAGTTTTTTAGCAAATTAACGGCAGAAATGCGCCATTTTTGCTTTTAATGCATCACCTAACTCCATTTGCCTTTCAGGTTCAATAAATCCCATCGTCAATGCAGCCGCCACCATTTCCCCTTTTTTATTCAGTACAGGACATGAAATAGATTGTGCGCCAGGAATGCCTTCTGCTGGCTCATGACGAATAGCAAAACCTTGTTGGCGAATAGCATTTCGCTGCTTTTGTGATAACTCTGCTTCAATCAGTAAATCACTAAAGGTGGCAAAAACAGCCCCTGCGGCACTGACTTTATGAGGAACCGGCGTATCTGGTAAAAAATCGATATCCACATGTTTAAAACTGCGATTATATCGTGTTAAAAAAAGCTGGTTACCTTGTGCAATCACCAATCCTGTGGACATATTATGTTCATCTCTAAACTCACATAATAATTGATTAATTTCATCTATAATGGATTGCGGTTTTGGTGTCGCCTGAGCTAATAAAAGAATTTTACTCCCCAAGCAATACTGACTTCCGCCACTCTCTTGATACAACATTTCTGAGCGACAAAGTGAGACTAAATACTTATGTAAGCGACTTTTTGAAAGCGAACAGGCTTTTGCAATATCTGACGATCGGGCAATACCTCCATTCGAAGCAATAAATTCAAGAATGGTAATAGCGATATCAACCGAGTTAACTCCTTGAGAATTCTGCATTTATTTTTCCCACACCTATCCGTTATTTACTTTGTTTTATGACGATATCCCATTATTCTTTTTTTGTCATTTTTACTAGTTTATTTCACTAAAACCTCATTTTTAATATGACTTTTTAGCCATTTTCTGTCGATTATTTTCTTTGTCTATTTTTAGATGATCTACCTCAATGTTAACTATATATGAATTGAGTTTATATATAGTTAACTTTTCTTGTGCGTGAGAATGTCTATGTCTAAAAATCAAAAGTGGGAATTAAATAGAAGAACGTTGTTAAAAGGAATGGGTGCCATTGGCGTAGCAGCCTTTTCTCCTAACGCGTTCAGTCTAGTTAATGAAAATAAACCCATATTTAACCAAAAACCACGGATAAAATTATCCGAATATAAAACCTTTCGTTCAACCTGTGCGATGGAATGTTTGCACTGTAACCTAACAGCTTTTACACATAAGGGGCAACTTATCAAAGTTGAAGCCACTGAAGGCTTTAATGTGAAATGCTGTTTACGAGGTATGAGTCGAACTAAGTGGGTATACCATAAAGATCGTTTAACCACACCTTTATTGCGTGTGGGTGAAAAAGGAAAAGCGGAGTTCAAACCTATTAGTTGGGATGAAGCGTTAGATCTCATTGAAAAGAATATTAGAGAAACCATTGATAAGTTTGGTAATGAGGGATTATTTATTTCCACTCATGCGGGCAATATGGACTCAATTAAAAATGATATGGGTAAAGCCTTTTTCGATTACTTAGGCGGTTCAACAAAACAAGCTGGCTCTCTTTGTTGCTCTGCGGTAACCGCGGCAATGATCCCAATGGTGGGTCTACGTTATGCAGATACTCGCGATACAGTAAAGGACAGTCGCTATATTCTTTGCTGGGGAAATAACCCCGCAGTTACTATGCAAGCGTATTTTAAAAACTACAACCAAGCTCGCAGAAATGGCGCCAGAATGGTGGTTATTGATCCTCGCTTTAATGAAACTGCAGCTAAAGCCGATGAGTGGATCCCTATCGTTCCCGGAACTGATACGGCACTTGCGTTAGGTATGATCAAAATTATCATTGAAGAAAATCTCACTGATAAGCCTTTTTTGCGTGCGCATACTGGTGCCGTTTACCTTGTTAACCCACAACAAAAACTATTACGTCAATCTGATGATGATAAAGATAGTTATCTCGTTTTTGATACGTTAAGCCAGCAGCTTGTTCACCATGAGACACCCAACATTGTTCCTGCGTTAACTCATGATGAACTACCTGCTAATGCTGATTATGTGACTGTCTTTGAGCAAATTTACCAACAAGCACAACCTTGGACTGTCGAAAAAACCAGCCAAGAAACGGATATCCCAAAAGAAACTATTATCCGTTTAGCGCGTGATTATGCCACCACCAAACCGGCGATGATTGTACAAAATATGTCAGGCGCTCAACGCACTGAATTTGGTGCTTATGTTGCTGCTAGCCAATTTTATCTTGCATTATTAACTGGCAATATCGGTAAAAAAGGCGCTGGAATTTGTGATGCGGGTGGCGCTCGTCAAATGGCAAAATTTAGCCCGATTATTCCACCAGCACCTAATGCAAAACCCATCAAACCTATCCCCGTTGCAAAAGTGGGTGATTGGATTGTCAATGAAAGACCACACCCAATTAACTTTTGGTGGATCATGACAATGGGCGTGATGACACAACTTCCTAATACGAATATGGTGCGTAATGCACTGAAAAAAGTGCCTTTCGTCGTTGTCGCTGATAACTTGATGTCATCCACGGCACTTTATGCCGATCTTGTACTCCCTGTTACCACTATTTTTGAAGATACCAGTTTAATGGCAGGGGTTCGTAGTCAATATGTACAATTAATGGAAAAAGCGGTTGAACCGCCAGGAGAAGCAAAACCTGATTATTGGATCTTTGCTCGTCTTGCTGAACGTTTTGGTTTTGGTGACGTGTTTAACCAACCAATTGAACACTATATTGATGCTTGTCTTAAAGGCTCCGGCATTACGCGTGACATGTTAGAAAAGGGCCCAGTACGTCCAGTTGAAGGCGACTGGATCCCCTTTAAAGATGGCATTTTCCGTACTTCAACAAAAAAAGCACACTTCTTTATTGAAGAGTGGCAGGATAAAAACTTCTCTCCTGTTGTCACCTATTATCCCGTAAAAGAATCGACAAAAGGCTCACCTGAACTTGCTAAAAAATACCCATTAATGGCAGTGCAACGCAAACTCGCTCGTAGTGTTCACTCTAGCCATGGTATGAATGAGTGGATCTTAGAAGTACAGCGTAATCAACCTAATATCCTTATCCATCCTAATGATGCCTTAGCCAGAGGAATTAAAGACGGTGAATGGGCTATTGCATTTAATGATCGAGGAGAGCACCGTGCGATTGCCGTTGTGACCACACATATTAAGCAAGGAGTCGTTTCATTAGATAATGGATGGTGGGAACAACAAGGCGGAAGCAGTAGTCATGTTACCAATGATCACGTTGAACCTTTAGGTAACGGTCATTGCTGTAATAGCACCTTAGTTAACGTAAGACGGGAGGCATGATCATGGCGAAGAAACAGTATGGTTTTCTAATAAATACCAAAGATTGCTATGGTTGCCGCACCTGCTCGATGGCCTGTAAATCCGAAAACGCCACGCCTCCAGGTGTATTGTGGCGCCGAGTTCGTGAATTCAACGAAGACCAACCTAATGCACAAGCTTTTATTACCATGTCTTGTAACCATTGTGACGATCCACAGTGTCTAAAAGTTTGCCCTGCTGACACTTATACTAAGCGTGAAGACGGCATTGTTGTGCAAGATCATGACAAATGTATCGGTTGTCAAATGTGCATCATGGCATGCCCTTATAACGCTCCGGTTTACGATCCAGTAGAAGGAAAAACCAGTAAATGCAATATGTGTGCGGATAGACTTGATGAAGGCCTAAAACCCCGTTGTGTTGAATCTTGCCCTACTGGCGCTATTGAGTTTGGTGAAATTGAAGATCTCCGTAAAAAACACACGACAAATTGGGCTTTATTAGAAAAACGCTATGGGGTTCCTGATCACACCATCAGTCATCCTAATATTGTCATTATTGGTATGGAGGATTAATCATGCATGATTATCAACTGCCGTTAGTCCTGTTTACAGTGATGAGTCAATGGGGCATTGGTGCGGTATTAGCACTTTCACTGTATCAATGGCAAAACCAAACTCAAAACGCTGCAATGTTAAGTACCAAAGCATTACGAACAACCATTGCACTCATTTGGCTTATCGAAGTTGTGGGTTCATCAATGTCGATGGGACACTTAGGTGATCCGCTCGGTGCTTATCGTTCTGTATTAGGTATTGCGCATTCTTGGTTAAGTCGCGAAGCGATTGCCTTTGTAATGCTAAATGGTTTAATTTCATTATGGGCGCTAGCCAGTTGGGTACAACCTCACGCTATTCGCCGTAATAGTCTGTTTGGATTGTTTTGTGGCGTTATTGGTTTACCTGTTATTTTAATTACAGCACAAATCTATTACCAAATGCAGGCTCATCCTCTTTGGCATACACCAGCAACACAAATTAGCTTTATTGGCACAGCGTTATTGCTTGGTTTTGGCTCGATGATCCCTTGGTTACGTTTACAAGGTAAAATCATTAGTAATTCATTAAAAGTAGGAACTTTAGTTGGTGCATTCTTAGTTCTCGTTGGTTTGGTTATGAGAACACAAGTGCCCGGAGCAGATGTTGCAAGCCTATTATTATGGTGGCAAGTGATTGCGAGTCTGATTATTGGTATCTGCATTGTTACATTGTCTCACAACACGTCATTTACCAGAACTTCGCTCTCTATCATCTCTATTTTGATCCTCTTTAGTGGCGAGATCACAGGAAGAATGTTGTTCTATGGCAATGTAATGGCGCAAGCACCTTGGTTCTAAATATTTTACCTCTGAGTTAAATAGTCTCGTTAACACAATTATTTAACTCAGATTCATCCCTTATGTTTCACTTGGTATTTTTTATTTACCCTAGCATTACCTTTAATTTTGCCCCGAATTTATTCGGGGTATTTTTTATCTCACCCAATATTATTGATTTTACTTTATCAGCACTCTTTTTATTTTTGATGAAATAATCATCTAGCTATCTTTATCAATAATAGGCAAAATTAACATTAATGATTGAGCACAATTCCCTGTTTACGACTAGATAAGAGAGCGCTTCGCATGACTGGATTAATTATTACCATCGCGTTATTGGGTCTTATTTTTTATTATTACAACCGTATTATCTCTATGCGAGAAGCGGTTATCTCAAGCGAAACCGAAATTTCAGTGCAATTAGATCGTCGAGGCAAAGTATTTGATAGTTTATTAGCCACCGTTAAAAAATACCTTAGCCATGAGTCTGAAGTATTTACTAAAATCACTGAATTAAGAACACAAGCTCAAAGCGCAAATACTAAAGAAGCCAAAGCGGCGGAAGATGAATTATCAAAAATTGTCTCAAGTGGCGCCATTAATGTTGCAGTTGAAAATTACCCTGAATTAAAATCCGACACTATTATGGCAAATTTACAAGAAGAGATTGTTTCAACAGAGAATAAACTCTCTTTTGCAAAACGCGGTTATAACCGTACTTTAGAACAATATCGCGCTTTTATTGCTTCTATTCCTGCGGTGTTTATTGTCAAGATTTTCCCAAGCTTAGTTATTGATAAAGAGTACTGGCGCCTTGATGAAGGAACCATTAAAACGGAAGAAGCGCGCCGCATTAATTTTGATTAATTTTATAGTAATAAAAGATATTTATTACTTCTAGTTTGATAAGAACAGCACTTAACCGTGCTGTTTGGAGTCACCAATGGATTTCAGAAATGTTCTACGAAAAAACGCTATTCGAACTCGTTTTGTTATAGCAACATATTTACTCTTAATGCTGATGATTGGTTTGCTGGTGGATACAGCTATTGGCGCCAATCCTTATTTAGATATTACTGATAATATGTTGGCATTTCTGACGTTTCAATCTCTTCCCATTGCGACATTAATTATTCTCGCTATCTCGGTTTTATTGCTTATCTTTATTCATTTTAAGGGGCATAAAATTATGCTAACAGGAATGAATGCAAGATTAATTAGCCCAGATGAAACATTAAATGCACAAGAACACCAACTCCTTAATATTGTTGAAGAGCTTAGCTTAAGTGCAACTCTTGGCTACATTCCTAAACTCTATCTTCTTGATACACCAGAAGCGAATGCCTTTGCCGCCGGTTGGTCTGAGAAAAATGCCTTTATTGGTGTAACAACAGGCTTATTAAATCGTCTTAATCGCCAAGAAGTACAAGCTGTATTAGCCCATGAAACAGGGCATATTATTCATGGTGATTCACGACTGACGTTATATGTTGGCATATTAGCTAACGTTATTTTGACGGTAACAAATATCTTTGGTAGTCGCTTATATATTGCCTCTGGTAACCGTGGTGGTAAAAGTAATGATGCTGCAAGCAAAGCGCGATTAATTTTAATTGTATTAAACTTGGTTTTGCCAATCATTACACAGGTGCTCTATTTCTATTTATCCCGTACCCGCGAATATATGGCAGATGCTGCCGCGGTTGATTTAACCCAAGATAACCAAGCGATGATCAACGCATTAAAAAAAATTTCAGCACAGCATGATGCTGAAAATTTTGAAGATGGTTCAACGGGACGTGCTTATCGTAAAGCGGCCTTTATTTTTAATAAAGGAGACTCATTTTTCTCAACACATCCGTCCATTGAAAATAGAATTGCGGTACTTGAAGGTAAAAAGACTTTTTGATCCGCATGATACAATGCAGTAAAAAGAAAAAAGCGTTTACACCGTTTTAATAAACCGGTAAAAACGCTTTTTTAATTCTTATTTCTTAACAATAATCCGATTAATGATGTTTTTCACCGTGATGGAAAATAGCTGTGCGTAAACGCTCTTGTTGCTCATAACGTAGTGGAAATTCAATCGTTTTATCTTTACCTAATTCCACTAAAAGTTCATTCATGGTTTCAATACTGGTTGTCGCAATAGCATCATCCACCTGTTTAATCACTTCATCATAATGAGACATCTTTTATCCCCTTTCTTCATAAAATTCTTAATCGCTATCATATTACAAGTAAGGGGATTTCTGTATTTTTAGTCACATAAAGTGTGATTAAATTGAATTAAGCGGCTTATTCTTTGTCTCTTTACCCAATAACATCACCGCTAATATTCCAATAACAATTGAAAAACTGAAAATAAGGAATATAGAGCTTATTTCAAATTGATATTGGACTAAGTATCCGACCATTAAAGGCCCTAATATTCCACCAATACGTCCTACCGCTGTTGCTGTTCCGGCACCAGTTGTTCGAATTCCATCGGGGTATTGTTCTGGCGTATAAGCATATAAAGCCCCCCAAGCCCCCAAATTAAAGAATGACAGCAACATGCCAAAAATAAGTAGCGTTGTTGTGGTATCCGCTATACTAAAATAATATGCGCTAATGGCAGTTCCCGCTAAATAAGTAACTAACACAAATTTTCGCCCATAACGCTCAATTAACCAAGCTGCCGTAAAATAACCAGGCAACTGCGCTAATGTCATAATAAGCACATATTGAAAGCTCTTAATTAAACTAAAGCCTTTTAACATGGCAACACTTGGTAACCACAAGAAAATACCGTAATAAGAGAAAACCACACAGAACCATAAGATCCACAACATTAACGTTGAGCGACGATATTGCGGCGACCAAATTAATGCCATTGATTGACGAATCGATAAACGTGTTTTTCTCTGTAAGATATGCGATGAGGTAGGTTCAGGTAATTTTGAACGTAAATAGAGAGCATATACCGCAGGTAAGGCGCTTAATAGCATAGCCATACGCCAACCATAATCGGGAATAATAAAATAAGCAATCAAAGCCGCGATTAGCCAACCGACAGCCCAAAAACTCTCTAATAAAACGACAATGCGCCCTCGTTCATGGGTTTCTACACTTTCACTAACAAGTGTGGAAGCAACAGGTAATTCCCCACCTAATCCCATGCCAATAAAAAAACGTAAAACAAGCACTACCATCAAAGAGCTGGCTAATGCTGTTAATCCACATCCCAAGCTAAACAGCAACAAAGTAAAGATAAAGACAGGTTTTCGCCCTTTTCTATCCGCCATAATGCCAAATACAAACGCACCAACAGCCATTCCAATTGAATTTATACTACCAATCCAACCCAATTGTGATGCCGTTAATCCCCAATCTTCTTTTAATGCCGTGAGTAAGAATGCGAGTAATCCCACATCCATTGCATCAAAAGTCCATCCCATGCCTGCAATACATAAAAGCTTATTACGAGAGATTGCCTCAGGTTTTTTACCTATTTGGCTTGCCGTTGTCATTACATATCCTTTTTATCCCCTATCAAAGTGTTTAGTATACTAAACAAGAAAAATCATTTTGTTAATACCTCGGCGAAAATTTAAAGAAAAATTAACATTTATGCTGAAAAAACAGTTAAAAAAAACCGGTATCTCTAATTAAGATACCGATTTAAACTTTTATCACTTTCTCTTTAGTTTTTTGATTAGCTTCTTAAACCGCGACCTTTTTCAATTAAATACCATGCAATAACGTAAAACACAGCAATGAAAAGGCATAGAACACTAATAGTTACCGTTAAAGAGACATCCGTGATACCCAGAAAACCGTAACGGAAGCCGCTGATCATGTACACAATAGGGTTTAATTTAGACACACCTTGCCAAAATTCAGGTAAGAGTGACAGTGAATAAAACACGCCACCTAAATAGGTTAATGGCGTTAAAACAAAGGTTGGGATAATACTGATATCATCAAAGGTTTTCGCAAAAATCGCATTTAATAATCCGGCGAGAGAAAACACAATTGAGGTCATCAGTAATGTCACCACGACCATTGTCCAAGAATGTATTTCCAGAGGCACAAAAAATAGTGAAACTAAAGTCACTAAAATACCAACGCAAATACCACGAGCGATACCACCGCCAACAAACCCGGCAATAACAACATGTGTTGGAACAGGTGAGACTAATAATTCTTCTATACTACGTTGAAATTTAGCACCAAAAAAAGAAGAGGAAACATTAGCATATGAGTTTGTTATTACTGCCATCATAATCAGGCCAGGAACAATAAACTGCATATAATCGACACCGCCCATATCGCCAATTCGTTTACCAATCAGGTTACCGAAAATAACGAAATAGAGAGACATAGTTATCACTGGTGGAATTAATGTTTGTACCCAAATACGACCAAATCGGGTAACTTCTTTAATCCAAATTGTTTTGAGGGCTACCCAATACAGCTGAATCATTCCCCCTCTCCTTCTACTGTATGTTCTTCATTAACTAAGTGAACAAATAATTCTTCAAGTCGGTTGGCTTTATTTCTCATACTTAACACCTGAATACCTTGTGCATTAAGTTGAGCAAACACACCATTTAGTCCTTGCTCTCTTTTAACATCAACTTCTAATGTTGATGTATCAACCAAGCGATATTGATAATTTTGTAATTCAGGTAGTGGGCTTTTGGGTGCTAAATCTAAAATAAAGGTTTCAGACTCCAATTTACTTAATAGCCCTTTCATACTGGTATTTTCAACCAGTTCACCACGTTGAATAATACCAATATTCCGACACAGCATTTCGGCTTCTTCCAAATAGTGTGTGGTTAGAATAATGGTAGTACCTTCAGCATTTAATTGTTTTAAAAACGTCCACATTGAGCGACGTAATTCAATATCAACACCTGCTGTTGGTTCATCAAGAATAAGTAATTTCGGTTGATGCATTAATGCACGAGCAATCATTAAACGGCGTTTCATTCCCCCAGATAAAAAACGCGCTCTATCGTCACGTTTTTCCCATAAATCTAATTGGGTTAAATAAATTTCGGCACGTTCTAATGCTAACTTACGAGGAACTCCATAATAACCAGCTTGATTGAGTACAATTTGCAATACGGTTTCAAAAGGGTTGAAATTGAATTCTTGTGGCACTAATCCTAATTGACGTTTTGCATTAACCATATCGGTATCGGTGTCATAACCAAATACTTTGACTTTACCGCTACTCTTATTAACTAAAGAGCTGATAATACCAATCGTGGTCGATTTGCCAGCGCCATTAGGGCCTAATAAAGCATAAAAATCGCCAGCCTCAACGGTGAGATTAATTCCTTTTAGCGCTTTTACGCCATTGTGATAAGTTTTCGTTAACTCCGTTAACTCCAATGCATACGTCATAAGTGGGAATTACCTTTTATCAACTGCATTATTCAGCATTGACTGAGCTGAAATCAGAAAATAAGCTTAGTTCAAAGAACAGAATGGAATAAGGTATTCTAGAGAATATTCCGTGGCAAATAAACCGTTTTAGGACTTATGACACAAACGAATAAATAAATATTTTTTAACTATTACAGGAATAAAAAATAAAAGATAAAGAGAAAGTAAATTAGCCATCAAGCTGTAAGATCCTTTTATTTCTTACCAATATTCTGATGCTTTAATCATTTTATCCCTTAGTGCAATCATTTAGCCTAATTGATACCAATAAAATTATTGCCTTAGTTTCTCAAGTTTACTGATGAATATCATCTAACCATTTATCACCTCCAATCAATAATGTCTTTTATTTTTTATCATTCTCGCTTTCAGTGTAAAAATAAAACCAACAATCATAATCATTACTTTTATTTATATAATATTTATAATCGTCCATTTTTGAATAATACAACATTAGATTTAACAAATAGTTATCTTTTTACATATTTGATTTACATCAAAGAATGTATTGATAAATTCATTAAACAAATGCTATAAAAAGTTCTATCTTATTTGAAAGCGAAAAATTACAAGCAATTATCTGTCACTTGGCTTTAAAAAGCCTTCTGATAAATTCAAAAGTAATGGTATAAAAATACCCTTTCTTAATGGATCTCTCGCATCCAACATTAACACAAGAGCTATTTCGTGTTGGCGTACTGTCAGCGCAAATGGTGGGAAACCGAATTTACAGGCAGTCACATCATGATGAGAAAGATTGAAGAGCTGTTAGCCAATAACAAGCAATGGTCAGAATCTGTTACTGAAGAAAATCCTCAGTTTTTTAAAGATCTCTGCAAAGGCCAAAAACCTCACTTTTTATGGATTGGTTGCTCCGACAGCCGCGTTCCAGCAGAAAAATTAATCAACGCGGCACCGGGGGACTTATTTGTTCACCGTAATGTGGCGAACTTAGTTATCCACACTGACTTAAATTGTCTTTCTGTGATCCAGTATGCTGTTGATGTATTACAAGTTGAACACATTATTGTCTGTGGTCACTATGGTTGTGGTGGTATTGAAGCAGCTATTGAAGGCACCGAATTAGGACTTATCAATAACTGGTTACTGCATATCCGCGATATCTGGTACAAACACAGTTCAATGTTAGGTGAACTTGCACCACAAGATAGATTAAACCGACTTTGTGAACTAAACGTTATCGAGCAAGTGTACAATCTCGGTCACTCAACGATTATGCAAGCAGCGTGGAAACGTGGACAAAAAGTGATGATCCACGGTTGGGTTTACGGTTTAAATAATGGTGAGTTACACGTTCTTGATGTTACTTCAGATAGTCGTGAAAAACTTGAACTTTCTTATCGTCAAGCGATGGCTAAATTGAGTCATCCACGTTAATAACGCACCTGCTGTTAAAGAACAAAAACCCGCTTAAATAGCGGGTTTTTGGCTTCTATTATAACTAGATATATTACTCATCTAATAACGTTACATGCCCAATATAAGGCAGGTGACGATAACGCTGTGCGTAATCGATGCCGTAACCAATAACAAATTTATCTTCGATGGAATAACCAATCCACTCAACAGGAACATCAACTTCACGGCGAGAGGGTTTATCCAATAAAGTACAGATAGAAATAGAAGCTGGCTCACGTAAGCTTAAAATCTCTTTAACACGATTTAAGGTATTACCTGAGTCAATGATATCTTCAACAATCAGAACATCTTTACCACGGATATCTTCATCGAGATCTTTAATGATTTTAACGTCACGTGTTGACGTCATACCATTACCGTAACTTGATACAGTCATAAAATCGACTTCATGGTTCACGTCAATTTCACGACATAAATCTGCCATAAAAATAAAAGAACCTTTTAACAAGCCGATTAAGACAAGATCATGTTGACCTTGGCGTGGG
The DNA here is from genome assembly GCF_022369495.1 of Proteus penneri. Taxonomy (NCBI): domain Bacteria; kingdom Pseudomonadati; phylum Pseudomonadota; class Gammaproteobacteria; order Enterobacterales; family Morganellaceae; genus Proteus; species Proteus penneri. The sequence continues at coordinate 366,747 of NZ_CP059690.1, read as the reverse complement.
CGGTAATGTTCTGTGATTTCACGACCTAGCTCAGCAATACGCTGTTTGATCTCTTCTTCAGAGATCATGACATCAACAATATGTTTCATGATTAATTTCGATTGGGTTAACGGGGAAAGCAAACGATTGTACCAGAACTTCCCTCATCATGCGATGATCTGATTTAATGAAAATAAAGGCACAAAATATTAATCCCGTGCCCTTTATCAATTTATCTTACTGATATTGATGGTTTTTATAGTGATTGATTATTTACTAACGGTAAAACCCGCCATCATTCCAGTATCTTCATGTTCTAATAAATGACAGTGTGCCATAAATGGGTGCGCTTTTGTCGCTAAATGGTCAAATTTCACAAGAATTTCGCTAAATTGTCCTTCAACTTTCACGATATCCTTCCAACCTTGGCGATGTTTCTCTGGTGTTCGACCGTTTTCAGATAGAATACGGAACTGTGTACCATGTACATGGAATGGATGCAACATCATATCGCCACGACCGGATACAACCCATTTTTCATAAACACCTTGCTTCACATCAAATGCAGGTTCTGTCATTGAGAATGGAATACCATTGATACTATTAGCATTATAGATATCTAAATCACCATTTCCATGACCGCAATTCATCCCACCGCCCATCATGCCATTACCGTTACCTTGGCGCATATGACTCATCCCATGATGAATACCCGCTAATGCTTTATCACCATAACGTTCTGTTAATAGCATCATACCTTGCATATCTAAACGCATATCCATACGTAAATGTAATGTCCGCGTTGAAATATTACTGAGTGTTGGTAATGCCGGAATTAATGCTAATTGATCAGGTAAAGTACCTTGTGCTTTTTCTGCTGACGGTAATAAACGCAACACAGGGAGTACATTATCAAATGGTGCTAACACCATACCCATTTGACGTACAGGTAAAGTGACAATATCAAAATCACGCCCATCAGACGTATCGACTAAAACTTCAAAGCGCTCCCCCATTAAAATAGGGAGTTCTGTTACTTTTACGGGTTCTGTTAATAATCCACCATCACTGGCAATCACATACATGGGTCTGCCATCACTTGTGGCAAGGTTTAAACTCCGCGCATTACAACCATTTAAGAAGCGTAATCTGATCCAGCCTTTTGGCACAATATGTTGTGGTTGAATAGCACCGTTGGTTAACATCATGTCACCAAACCAACCAATTGCGGCACTCATTACATCAAGTTGATAATCAATTTGTCCTTCACTGTCTAAACGTTTATCTTGCAAAATAACGGGTAAGTCATCAACGCCCCAGCGATTAGGCAATTTACGGTTTGCTGTTTCATCATCTTCAATAATCACTAGTCCGCCTAATCCCATTGCGACTTGTTGACCAGTAACACCATGGGTGTGAGGATGGAACCAGCACGTTGATTCAGCTTGATTTGGTGTAAAAGTAACAGTACGCGATTTTCCTGGTTCAATCATGGCTTGTGGACCGCCGTCTTCTTCACCACTAATTTCAAGTCCATGCCAGTGAACAGTTGTTGTTTCTGGTAATTGGTTATTGATATTAATGGTGACAGGTTGGCCCCGTTTCAGCTTTAGTGCAGGACCTAATAAACTGCCGTTATAACCCCATGTGGTTGTGCTTGCCGTAGGAATAAATTGAGAAACACCTTGTTGAATATTAAGAACAATCTTTTGTTGAGCGTCTGGGATAATTTGAGGTGGAATCGCCAATGAAGGCGTGTTACTTTGGGCGAACGCAAAACGACTCCAGCTCGGTAATAATGTGGCAGCACTTAATGTGGCGCCTAATTTTAAAAAATCTCGACGTTGCATAATGTATTCCTTTGAATAAAAATGAGTTATTTTTTTATCTATTGAAATAAAATGTATTAAGAATATTTGTAAACTATTACCAATGCTAAAGTTTCCCCTTACTGGAAGGTCAATTTAAAACCCAACAAAACATCAGGTCTTTGCAAAACTTTTAACTTTATTAAATCAAATAACAAAACTTGCGAAATCATCACACTGAGGAACGCACACCTAATGAAAAAAATGTTCGCCTTGTTCTGCACACTAGCGCTTTCTTTTACTATGCTCTTTTCTTCGAGTGCAAAAGCGTTAACCTACACGCAAGCAGAAGACTTGGCAGATTTAACCGCCATCTACTTTTTCCTAAATAAAGATTGTGGTTATGAGCAGATATCAAAACCAAAAATTGAAAGAGCGTTAATGGTCTTTTCTCGCTCACAACAATGGGATGTCAGTAATTACTCGACGTTGCCAATGAGTCAATTGAATGAAGATAGTTACAATGATTTAAAAGGCATTAAAGTGACACACAGTAAAAAATGCCAGCTATTAGCCAATAAATCGCTAAGTTTATTAAATTATTAATACTTGTGTTAACTCACAATTGGATAAATAAAGCGGGATAACCTCTTTAAATACCGTCGAGATATAAAATGACTGATAGAGAGGTTATCAAAAGATTTTTTTACCTTTCTTTATGCTAATTATTTTTCTTCTGTCTATATTCGTTCCAATACAAAGCAACTGATGGAATACTTTGAATAATCAGCATTCGAAAAATATGATTCGACATAACAAAAGCCGCATCCACATTCATGGTTATCGCCGCAAATGTCATCGCTTCCATACTTCCCGGCGCCCAAGCTAATACTAATGTAGCCCAAGGGACTCCTGTCAAATAAGCTGCTCCATACGCCACAATCACGGTTAAAATCACATTAATAATAACGACTTGCACAGAGGAAAAAGCATTTCTAATTAATGATGAAAGCGGGAAAACAACAAAGTGAGCACCAATATTCATACCAATTAACACCATGCTCAATTCATTAAGTAACATGGGAAAAGCAATAGATTCGCTAACAAATGATTGAACCAATATTGCACTACCTAATGAAGTCAACATAAAGGGTGCCGGAAATCGGATTTTCTGCAATAAAAGCCCTGAACCTAACCCTAAAATAACAATCAATAATAACCACAACAATGAAATAACGGTCATTTCAGGTATAGAAAATTCTGGCATATTAGCTTTATCAGCCCCCACAATAAAACCCGCCAGAATAATCAATACCATTAAACGAATGGTATGAGAAATAACAATTTTTTGCGGTGGTGTTTTCGTATGATCAGTTAATGCTAAAATAGCAGCCATAGCTCCTGGCACAGCACCTAACATTGATTCTTCTTTTGTCCAGCCAATATGGCGATGGAACCAAAAATAGCTCACAAAAAATTGAATGGCTAAGCAAACAACAAGAGTGAGTAATAGAATAATTAAATTATCAGCACTACCTAAATGAACTTGGTTAAACATTAAACCAACCGAAGTGCCTAAAGTGAGTTGAATAAACGTTAATGTATGTTTAGGAACCGCAAGCTCCCATTTAAAGCGATAAGCAATAATAACAACAAGGATCGGTCCAAACATCAGAGCCATAGGTAAACCAGAAAGGGTTAGTACACCACCAATTAATGCACAAAATAAAATACCTGGTAAAGTTTTTAAAAACGACATGTTGTGATATCCAGCTTTTTTAATTATTGTTTCCATCCTAGCACTTGTATAAATATTTAATAACCAAATAGTGATAATGTAATTATTATTTTTCTTAATATTAAGAGCCAAATATGTCGTTAAAGATCACCACAAACCCAACATCGAATGAGAACAATGAGATTTATGAAGGATTGCTAACCCACAATCTTCACTATATTCAGATAGAACAATACACACCACTTGCCGTTTTTAAGGAAGAGAGCGGTAAAAAAATAGGTGGGATCACAGGAGATATTTTAGGAAATTGGCTACGCATTCGTTATTTTTATGGGTAGATAAAGCCTATCGTGGAAAAGATATAGGAACAGAATTACTGCAAGCAATGGAACTTGCCGCAAAAGAGAAAGGCGCCAAATATGCAGAAGTGGATACCTTTAGCTTTCAAGCCCTGCCTTTTTATCAAAAGCAGGGGTTTGAAATATTTGGCATGCTAGAAAACTACCCAATTAGTGATAAAAAATATCACTTAAGGAAAGATTTATAATTATTTTTTATTTTTTCTTACTATTACTTTTTTTCTTACTCTTATTTTTTTCATTACTCTTATTTTTTTCATTACTCTTATTTTTTAGATCTCTATTAATCTCAATTACTATGCTATTTATTGCCATCTTAAAATTATCGGATGTTTTTTTATCTACTAGTTTTTCACTTTTCGTTATTTTAGCATTAATAAACTCATTTATATTTTTTCCAACTTCACTATTTATATAGTCTTTAATTAAAAAATTATTACATTTTATTTCTTTACTTTTTAAATTTAACCCAGAATAGAAAACCTTACTATTAGAATAGTTAAATTTAATTTTTGCATTATTATTTTCACTTTTATTAAACTCAAAAATTATAAAGGGACTTTCTATTTTAAAATATTTCATATTTTTATAATCATCAAAGTAGATGTCATCCAGATTACTTTCAAAAATAATATTAGATTGAAAATCCCCTCCATTATCGATATTAACTTCATTTGAGTTTTCACCTATATTTAAATTTATTGAGGATTCACCAATTGAAGCTATTTTATCTTTTGATTTGTTTTCATTGAATTTTAAATCCTTAGCGTTCTCTATTTTACTTTCTATTATCGATATTTTTCTTTCATTGTCTAATGACTCTTTACTCTCTTTATTTCTTTTTTCAACCCTTTCAATTTCACTTTTCAAAAAGTCAAAATCATACTTTTTGCCAATATTATTTCCCATAAAATCATTTATAATTTTATCTAATACTTTATTTTTTATAAGATTATTTCTCGTACTTCTTGATTTTCTATTTTCCTCCATTTTCTCTCTTACTTTATTTACAAATTCAAAGCCTGAACTAATACTATAACTATAGGTGTCTTTTTTATCTAACACTTCTCTATTAATTTCTTTATTTATTTTTTCCATCAATGATGAAACTGAATTATCTATTTTAGAATAACTTTCGTCAAAAATTATTGACATTGGTTCTTCTGGAACAGATTCATTAATCTTTTCTTTCATCGGTTCTAATTGATTTAACTCAGAGATATTATTTTTTAAAACATTCTCACTTTTCGATGTGTTATCTAATTTAATTAGATCATCATCTAAAAGCAATTCCTCCATCTTTGAAATGGAAATTTCAAATTCATTCATTAGCTCTTTTATATTATTTTTTATTGGCAATTCATAGCTTTCATCAATTTCATTTTTTTTATTTATATTTTCTTTTAATTTAGTTAAAAGATCTTTTATTTCATTATAAGAATCACTTTCATCAGCTTCTGCATTACCTCTCTCTTTTAACTGGTTTATAGAAGCTAAAATATTATGCATAGAGGTCATTATTTCTTGTGCTTCATTTGCATGAATATCAAAATCCGTGTTTACTTTCTTATCATCACCAGATAAAATCTCCTTAATTTCCTCCTCTATCAAATTAATTTCATTGTGTTTTTTCACTATTTCATCCATAGATGAAATAATATTTGAAATTTTATTTTCCGAATCATTGGAATATTCAATTAATATATTAATAATATCTTCTTCATTATGTTTACTTTCTAACTTATCAATTATTAACTTTAATTCCTTTTCTACATTTACTTTTATTTCGCTAATTAGTTTATCTGCTTCTTCCTCTGCCTTTTTTTTGATTCTATTTTCCTCTTCTACTTCTTTGTCTATTTTTTTTTCTACTCCCTTGTCTATTTCTTTTTCTACTCCCTCGTCTATTTCTACTTCCTCGTCTATTTTTACTTCCTCGTCTATTTTTACTCCCTCGTCTATTTCCTTTTCTAATTCTTCGTCCATTTTAAAAAAAAAATCATAATTCAATAATGTATTCAAATCTTCATTTTCACTTTCCCCAGCTACATCATTAATTATATATGTATCTATTTGCTTACCTGTATCTACTATCGTATTTGTTTTTATCGTATTATGGTTATCACTAATATATTTCCCTATCCATTCTTGCATTAAGTCATTAAAGTAATATTCACTACCCATATTTTTATTAAGTGCTATCATCATAATAGCTGATAATTTATTTTCCACTTCATTTTTTATATTATTATCAAACTTATCAAACAATTGAACTTCTTCAATACTTATAAGTAAAAAATTCATTGATTTTATAAAATTATCTCTTTCTTTTTCCGTTGAAAAGTTACTCATAAAGTCATACTTTTTATTTAAATGAATATTTTCAAATTTAAATTTTAAAAATATTAATTTAAAAATATTTTTTATACTTTCATCATCTATTGAGCTTATTCTAAGCTTCATAATTTCATTTAAACACTCTACAATTAATTTATTGTTAGAGTCTTCATTCTTTATATCATCTAGTCCTGAGAAAAAATCTTTAGCTCTTTTTACTTCAGTTAAATAATCACAGAAACTGTAAAAATCAAACTTATCATTTGCATGAGAAATTATTTTATTTATAGCATTTAAATTTTTATATTTTATTCCTTCCTTATCTTTTATTAAACTATATATTTCAGTGTTTTTTTTATCTATTTCATTAAAAATATTACTATATTGATTTATATCAACGACACCAGACAGTTTATTATTTTTTATATCCTTTATAAGAAAGAAAATCTCTAATTTATGGAATAGAGAAATTACCCCATGAATAAATCTCTTAGCAAAAGAAGGTGCAACAGGGGTATTCTTTATCTTGCTTATATTTTTTGTAAAAATATAACATTCTTTTTTGGGAAAAGAATGTTGTTTATTTAAAAATAAAATATTTTGTTCAAATATATTTTGTTTAATAATCATAGATTATTCGCCTATATAAGTTATATACAAATTAATTATTAACCATGAAAATAAAAAATGATTTAATAAAAAAATCATATATGTTCAAAATAATTTGAAAAGTATTTTCTAAGTACTTCATCTTTCGATTTATCTAAATCATCAATACTTAACCCTAGTCGACTAAAAACTCCTTTTAGTTTGTTTTCTACTACTGTGTTTTGTGTATTAATAGTACCATTACCCCCTTCTTTCACTACACCTTGATTATAGTAATCAGTTGTTACATTTTTTTTATTTTCAAAAGTTTCATAGCTAATTAATAAAACAATAGCATCTTGCGCCCATTTATAATTAATGTTATTACTTGAATTTTTAAATAATCGATAAAAAAGATTATTTCCATTATCATTTTTCTTTATGTTTTCATAAAAACTATTATTGAGAGAATTTATTATTTTCTCCGTTGGCTCCCACATGTTTTTATAAATATCTTTACTTACCATTCTTATTAAGTTGTCTACCTTAGAAAGAGACTCTTCTTCACCAATAAACTTTTCATTTTTTGATAAGTAGTTAAATAACGCTTTTGTTATATTTAAAGACAATTCTTTTTTAGCATCGTTTAAATTACCATCGAAATTTTGATTCATTGCTAATTTATTTTTTTCATTAAAAATAGAATCGAAAATATTATCAACCCCCTCCCCAAGTTTTACATCCTTATCATGAAACTTAACTTTTTCTTTTATTAAATTTTTCAAATCATCAATTGTATTAGAAGAAAACAATTCATCTATATTTGAAATAACAATAAAATTTAATTTACTCACTATATTATCAGGCAAATCATAATAGTTTTCTTGGAATTTATTCTTAGCTAAATCAGCTTTTAATTCATTTTTTATCAATTTAATATCATTAATAAGCTTACATTCCAAAGCCTTTTCTAAAGTTTGATATTTAATCATAACATCTATTTTCTTATGGTTATTTATTTTTTTAGTTATGATCTGATTAACATTATCAGTAAATGTTTTATTTAGATTATTTAATTTATTAGAAAAATCACTAAAAACATCTTTACCATTTAATGCATTATCAAATTTAAATTCACTTAATGCTTTATTTACATCTTTATTTTTAAAATTTATTTTTACAGGTAATAATGATCTATTTATAAATTTAAATGGGGAAATAAAGGAGATTAATAAGTTTTTAAAACTTCTTGTCTTCTCTGTTTTAAAATAAATTTTTTGATTTGTATTTAGCGCTTCTTTTCCTGAGTTAGTAATCCAATTAGGGAGTTTATTTTCTTCTTCAATGGGTTGATCTTCTTTATTATCATTAGCTAATTCTTGCAATTCTTTAGCTAAATCATCAAATTTACTCAAGTTACTCTCTTTAGATACTAATTGGCTCTCCCGAGTCTTATTTAATAAATTGGTACATGCATCTATATATTCAAAAATAGGCAATAAAGGTATATGTTGACCTTTATTATTATAACTATAATTAATTGTTAAATTTGTATTTTTAATAGATTTTAAACTTTTTAAATTAATCCATTTCTTATTGAGTTTAGTCTTTACATTACTGATATTAGCATTAAACTCACTTGTTATTTTAGAAATGTCCATTTTTTAATGCCTCATTTAAGAATAATTATAGATAGTCTATTCCGCTTATTTTTTTAAGTTTATAAAAAATCGCACAATAATAATAAACCAATCACATTCAATAAAAAAAGTATATATAATTTATAATTAAGCATAGAAGTAAAAAAAAGATATCAATAAGTGATATCTTTTTTTAGTTTACTAATTTATATTCCGCTGGAATTTAAAAATAATTTATTTCTTAATCATTCTTTTAAATCGTTATACACCGTAGCTCTTGAAACACCGAGGTATTGTGCGGTAATTTCCATTGCTTTACGCAGTGAAAGATAACCTTCATCCTGTAAACAGAGTAACAACTCGCGCCTTTGATGCGGTTTTAGCGCTCTTGGTGTGACTGAATAAGTCGCAGAAAACTCATCAATACGTTTTTTCAGCGAATCTTCCGTCACTGAACTAAAGGTTTCAATAATGTCATTACCTTCTTCAAGGGTTGCAAATTGGTTAAGCACCATTTGTAATCCTTTGATCATTGAAATATCAATATTCAAGCATAACGCTGCAACATAATTGCCTTGTTTGTCTTTAATACCAATAGAGGTACTTTTTGCGGTTCTACCGTCAGGAAATTGATTCGGGTAATTTGCCACAATCTGAGGAAAGTCCGACGATTCAATACGCGCCATTCCCAATTCTGTTGCTCTATCCCCTACTTTTCGACCTGATAGATTATTTTCAATGACCATAATGGTATTTTCACTATCAGTTAGATCATGAAGTACAACTTCACAAAAAGGCGATAATGTTTTACCAATGCCTTGTGCAATAAATTGTAGTTGTTCTACCAGCCACTCTTGGTCTTCTGTTTTGTGTGACATAACGATCCCTGCAATAGCTAAAACGTAAATGATTTATACAATTTTAACTGATTTATTCAAATAATTAATCGTTATCTGCAGGATAATCAGATTTTGCCTGATTTAGAATAGCTTTTGCCATCCATTGAGTCATATCAATGACCTGTTGATCATCCATTTTCCAGATATCTTTCATTACCAAAAAGACTTCAGACCCGTAAATTAAAGAGAACGATTTAATCACCTTATCCCACATTTCTTGAGGATAGTGTGATTTTAATGGTTCAATAACTTTGAGTAAAATCTCTTTACGATGACCGCGAATAAATCGTTTTTCTGCATATTCACTTGATTGTCTCTCTTTTGCCCATTGTTGTAATGAGACTTGCAATGCACCACGCAATGCACCTTCATGTTTAAACATTTGTGGATAGGCAAGATTGAGCAACTCAGTAATGCGTTGTTGCGTATTATCTTCAGGAGTGGGTGTCCATGCAATGATCGGCGCTAAACTTGCATCAACAGTGGCACTAATTAAATCACTTTGTGTGGGAAAATAACGATATGCAGTTGCCCTCGAAACACCTGCATGTGCGGCTAATTCTGACACTGTCGGTAGCATTCCTTGCTCAAAAAGTCCCAACGCCGTTGTCACCAATAATTGATGGGTTCTTTTTCGTGTACCGGACATTGCATCCGTTTCATCACTGTAACTCATAGAAGATCCTTCGTTATTTCTACACTTTTATGTGCCAAGCTTATCTTAAGCTAAATATTCACAATATTTGACGTTTACTTTAGGTGATTAATCACATCTTATCGACCTCTAATGTACAAAAAACAAAAATAATGAGACAAGAGTCTCAAAACGGTGCTATGATAAATGAAACTCGAGTCTCATTATGATTATAATCTATTCGTCGATAATCATAAAAGGTATGGGAAGGCTTATGAAACAGTATGCTGGTTCTATTTATATTGCCACAACGCTTGATACTAAAAGTGCTGAGATTTTTTATGTCAGTGATTTAATTAAAAAAGCAGGCCTTCCTGTTAAAACCGTTGACTTGACAACCAAACCCACGGCATTAGCAAGAGAAGCTGATGTCACCGCCCTAGAAGTTGCACGCTTTCACCCAAATGGCCCAGAAGCGGTATTTTGTGGCGATAGAGGGAAAGCAATAGAAGCGATGTCAATCGCATTTGAACACTATTTAACCCACTGTGATGATGTCTTAGCCATTCTTGGACTAGGCGGCTCAGGGGGAACGGCACTGATTACACCAGCAATGCAATCTCTGCCAATTGGCGTACCTAAATTGATGGTATCAACGATGGCGTCTGGCGATATTTCAGGCTATATCGGTGCAAGTGATATCTCAATGATGTACTCCGTCACAGATGTATCCGGCTTAAATCGCATTTCTCGTAAAGTTTTAAGAAATGCAGCGAACCAAATCGCCGGCGCTGTTTATTTTTACCAAGAAGAACAAGTTGTTGATAAACCGGCTGTTGCATTAACAATGTTTGGTGTAACGACGCCTTGTGTACAACAGCTTACACAAAAACTCGAAAATAATTATGACTGCCTTGTTTTTCACGCAACAGGAAGTGGCGGCAAAGCCATGGAAAAACTGGCAGATGGTCACTTACTTCATAGCGTGCTCGATCTGACAACAACCGAAGTCTGTGATTACTTGTTTGACGGTGTGCTTGCTTGTGATGAAGACCGTTTTGGTGCAATCGCCCGTACCAAAACCCCTTATATAGGTTCTTGCGGTGCATTAGATATGGTGAATTTTGGTCGCCCGTCTAGTGTTCCTGAGAAATATAGAGGGCGTCAATTTTATCACCACAATGCGCAAGTCACCTTAATGCGTACAACACCAGAGGAAAACCGTCAATTAGGTATTTGGATCGCTGAAAAAATGAATCAGTGTGAAGGACCTTTGCGGTTTGTATTACCACAGGGCGGTTTTTCAGCTCTGGATATTAAAGGGGGTCCTTTTTGGGATCCAAAAGCAAACCAAGCGTTTTTTGATGCATTTATAACAACATTTAAAGAGACAGAGACTCGTCAATTAGTCATCAGTTCTTATCACATAAACTCTGCTGAATTTACTCAGCAAATTTATGATTTACACCAGGAACTTATTTGTTAACCACGGAGAAAGAAGAATGACTCATTCACGTGAAACATTACTAAAAAAATTCAATGAAATGATTGCACGCCACGAACCAATTATTGGCGGTGGTGCAGGTACAGGGCTCTCAGCTAAGTGTGAAGAAGCCGGTGGTATTGACCTTATCGTTATTTATAACTCTGGTCGTTATCGTATGGCTGGCCGTGGTTCTTTAGCGGGTTTATTAGCTTATGGTAACGCTAATGAGATCGTTATGGATATGGCAAAAGAAGTATTACCTGTTGTTAAACATACACCTGTACTTGCTGGCGTTAATGGTACAGATCCTTTCTGTAACTTTGATAAATTCTTAGATGAAGTTAAAGCAACAGGCTTTGCTGGCGTACAGAATTTCCCAACTGTTGGCTTAATTGATGGCAATTTCCGCGCAAATCTAGAAGAAACAGGTATGGGTTATGGGCTTGAAGTAGATATGATCCGCCAAGCTCACGAAAAAGATCTACTAACCACACCTTATGTGTTTAGTCGTGAAGATGCCATTGCAATGACTGAGGCGGGTGCTGATATTATTGTGCCACATATGGGATTAACTACGGGTGGTAATATTGGTGCTGAAACAGCATTAACATTAGCGGACTGTGTTCCTTTAATTAATGACTGGGCCAAAGCGGCAAAAGCTGTACGTTCTGATGTCATTGTGCTTTGTCATGGTGGCCCAATTGCAACGCCAGAAGATGCACAATATATCTTAGATAATTGCCCTGATTGTCACGGCTTCTATGGTGCAAGTTCAATGGAACGTTTACCAACAGAAGTGGCATTAACCGCAACGACCAAAGAATTTAAAAATATTAAACGCTAATTCAAAATCATCAAGTTTGCCTAAGCGTTAACCTATATTGCCCACATTATGTGGGCAATATTTTATGCAGAAAGTACTAATGAAAATTAGACCAATTTTGCAATCAATGTATTTAAATCACCCGCTAAGAAATCAACAGGTGGGATCTCAATAACCGTATATGCACCCGCACGTTGCTTCATACTAGCTCTTGCTGCTGAGACCATAAATTGAGATGTCAATGCAGGATTGTTAATACGCATTGAATATTCAAATAATTGATTATGCGTTTTACCTGAAACACCTTTATGAGTCATATGAACACCATGTCCAACATCTTTTAAGCTATCAACACAATCGACTTGCTTCACATGGGTTTCATCAGAAGAGAAATAGCTATCAGCTTTAATGGCTTGCTCTACTTGATTAAAATTCGCTCCAGCTTCTAATTCCACGTAAACCATACGACGATGAACCCCCGTCCCTAATGGAATAGTCATTGAAAGCGCATCTTTTACGCCATCAATCGTTTTAGCTGCTACACTGTGCCCCATGCTCATACCAGGCCCAAAGTTAGTATAAGTGAGCCCTTTTGGTGCCATGGCTAACATTAACGTACGAATAATAGAATCTGAACCCGGATCCCAGCCGGCTGAAATAACCGCTACACGATCGTGTTTTTTTGCAACGTCATCTAGTTCTGTTTTTAATGACACAATTTCACTGTGAACATCAAAACTATCTACTGTATTAATGCCTAAACTTAGAATAGATTTAGCTAATTCTTTAATTGCACGAGTCGGTGAACATAAGAGAGCAACATCAACATTACCTAATGTTTTAATATCGTTAGTCACGGTAATATTTTGCAGTTCTTCTGGAATATTATTGATATCACGACAAACAACCCCCATTAATTCAAAATCTTGAGCAGCTTGAACTGCTTCTAATGCAAATCGACCAATATTGCCATAGCCAACAATAGCCACTTTTATTTTAGTATTCATTAATTCCCCTGACTTTAACGTTAATCATCACTTAATGATAATAGTGATTAGTTATCAATGAATAAACCATATATATATCTTTTTTGCCAGATAAACATTATTTGCACTATTACCTTATAAATAAACCTTGTAGAATCTCTTATCTTCCTACGCGTTTTATTAATAATATCGATTTCACTCTGTGTTTAAGAAGGTTTTCAATGCATCAGTCTGATGTAGCGGATCGCTCACTTTTTTCCCTTAGTTGGCCAATATTTATAGATATTTTTCTACATCTAGCCACACTATTAATTAATACTTACATGGTAAGCCACGTTTCCACCGCTTACTTAGCCGCCATGGGCGTTGGTAACCAAGTTTTTGATCTTTTTATCACCATTTTTAGCTTTATTAGTGTGGGATGTAGCGTCGTTATTGCCCAATACTTAGGCGCAGGTAAAAAAGAAAAAGCCAGCCAAGCAATTCATATTTCTATCGCTTTTAACGCGTTACTTGGCATTAGTAGTGCTTTAATCATTCTTTTCTTTGGCTACAATATTCTACATATTATGAATACGCCTGAGCATTTAGTGCAAGATGGCTACAACTACCTACATATTATTGGTATTTGCCTTATTCCTGAGGCTATTTCAATTATTCTTGCCGCTTGTCTGAGAGTTTATGGCAAGTCTAAAGCTGCCATGTATGTCACATTGATCGCCAATATTATTACTGTTATTGGTAATATGATTGTGCTTTATGGCTTTTTTGGCTTACCACAATACGGATTAGTCGGCGTTGCTTGGTCAACCGTTGTCGGCCGTATTATTGCTGTTATCTTACTGTGTGGATTACTATTCTACGGTTTGCGTATTAAATTCGAAGCCAAACAACTCGTCGTGTGGTCTAAAAATATGTTAGGGAAAATCCTACATATCGGTTTACCCGCAGCGGGAGAAAACTTGGTTTGGATTTTACATTATATGACTGCATCAGCCTTTATTGGATTAATGGGCGAAGTCCCTCTTGCAGCACAGACTCTCTATTTCCAACTGTCATTATTTTTAATGCTTTTTGGTATTGCGATTAGTATTGGTAATGAAATATTAGTGGGTCACTTAGTTGGTGCTAAACGCTTTGATGATGCTTTTACTAGAGGCTGGAAAAGCTTAAAAACGGGTGTGATATTTACCATCGGAGTCGTGATTGTTTATTGGTTTATGCGTGATCCTATTTTGTATTCCATTACAGAAGATCAACGCATTATTGACCAATTAATTCCTCTATTTATTTTGTCTGTCTTCTTAGAGCCAGGGCGTACTTTTAATATCGTTATGGTAAATGCCTTACGTGCTGCAGGCGATGCTAAATTCCCGCTGATGACAGCAATTTGCTTTATGTGGGGTATTGCGATCCCTGTCGGTTATTTCCTTGGTATTAAGATGGAAATGGGATTAATTGGTATCTGGATTGGTTTCCTTTGTGATGAATGGCTACGTGGATTAACTAACGCATGGCGTTGGCGCTCTCGTAAATGGCAAGCTAAACGTTTGGATATTTAATCTTAAAAAGCCTGATAAATCATTATCAGGCTTTAACAGGAGCTCTCTACTTAAACCTTCTCTATCATAGATTGTACTAAATCCTTTTCTCATTTATCTGCCATTTATTATGAACAACACTATACATTTAAAATATTATTTTTATTTAATTTATTATGCGCATCAAAAGCTTTTTTCGGCCTCTCTGCCTATTTTAACTTTTCAACTTCATTTAAAGTATTGTTAGCTGTGACAGTAATTTTGTCTACAACACCATTTTCATGAGTACTTTGTTCTTTTTTAAAATATTGCAAATAAATAATATTATTAATTCTTTTATTTAAATTAAAAAAATAACCTGAGGTTTCCATTTTTTTTAAATAATTCTCTTTATTAAAATAATCTATTTTTTTCTGTTCTTTATATTTATTGTAATCTTCTAAATAATTAGCAACTTTAGCAAGAAATACATACCCATAACTATTCTCCCCATCGGATAACCTATCTAACAATGAAATATTTTTTGTAATTTCAAGCAAGAAAGACTTAAAATCTTCTTTTTCAGAGAGAATTTCATTTTTAATGACATTAGGATTAAATTTATCGCCCATATTTTCACTGGTACTTTTTGGCTTAGTCATTATTAAATAACCGTCATTCATATTATTAGATTTCAAATTAGATGTATTTTCATCACCATCAAGTTCCACATTATTAGATTTATTTTTACTATCTAAATTAGATATATTTTCATCACCATCAAATTCTACATAATCAGATTCATTTTTATTATCTAAATGAGATATATTTTCATAACCATCAAATTCTACATAATCAGATTCATTTTTATTATCTAAATGAGATACATTTTCATAACCACCAAATTTTACATAAGCAGATTCATTTTTATTATCTAAATTAGATGAATTCAAATGACCATTGAATTCACTCGAAGACTTCATTCTATTATTTACTGATGATTTGAACTGTATATCTGTAATATAATCAATTAGTGATAATTTGCTTTTCAATATACTATCTTGTTTACTTAAATGAATATTATTAATAGCCTTGTCAATTGGAATTAAATCTCCATTTGGAAGTTCAATATTATTCAAAATTTCCCACTTTTCTTTTAAAAGATTTTCTTTATTATTTGTAATATTAGCATCTATTTCTTCATTAATTACATTAGTTTCTTCTTTATTTCGAATGATTAACTGTTTAGATTTTAAAAATGTAGTCTTTTTATCAAATCTAATTTTATTTTCATAACTATTCTGATAAATGAATTCATTTATTGAATTCTTTATTTTAATAGATAATTTAGAAATAGATAATTTTATTTTTTCATTTATAGAGTCTAATTTATTAGTAATAAAACGTGTTTTTTCTCTGACTTCATTGATAATATCCATCATTTTAAAATTTACGTTAAGTTATTTATAAATGATATTTTATCCTCGCTTTTTTTTCCATCTATCACTTTTATTTGATATTTTTTAATAAATGTCCTTAATTTTCAGAAAAGACTCTAATCATTTTAAATAAAATATATTAATTATGATAAAGATATAACTATAGATAAATTGATTTTTTATGATTATCTTTATTAAAAATAGAAACAACAAAGTAACAAAAATACCCCTCCCAATACAAAGCATGATTTTTTTTAATAAATAAAAAACCAAAAATTAAATAATCATCAACATTAAATTTTTATTGTAAAAATAATACTTTTTCTATAATTCCATATTGTTTTTTTTATGGTAAAAGTAGGTGTTGCCCTTTCCAATAAATGAGACAACTAAGCTTTAATAGAGAGAATACAAAAAATCAAACACAATGGAGTCTTGTTATGAATCTCGTTGAACGGTTTATTTCTTATACAAAAGTTAACACCACCACTAATAGGGAAAATGGCGCTGCTGGCATTATGCCTTCGTCAGAAGGTCAGCGAGTGCTTGCACTACAATTGGTTGAAGAGTTAAAAGCGTTAGGTGTCGAAGATATTAAAATTCGTGATACTGCCATTGTTACCGCGACACTTCCTTCAAACCTTGATTATGAAGTTCCAACCGTTGCCTTTTTTGGTCATCTAGACACTAGTGCTGAACAAACTAATGATACTAAAGCACAAATTCTACCTTATAAAGGTGGCGATCTTTGCTTAAATAAAGAACTTGAGATCTTTTTACGTCAGAGTGAATTCCCTGAATTAGAAAACTATATTGGTGACGATATTATCGTAACCGATGGTACTAGCTTATTAGGTGCTGACGATAAAGCCGCTATCGCTTCTATTATGGATATGTTGCAATACTTTAAACAGCACCCCGAAATTAAACACGGAACAGTTAAAATTGGTTTTGTTCCTGATGAAGAACAAGGTTTACGTGGTGCAAAAGTCTTTGATACTAAAGAATTTGGTGCTGATTTTGCCTATACCTTAGATTGCTGTGGTATTGGTGAATTAGTGTATGAAAACTGGAATGCAGGTGATGTTGAAATCACCTTTACTGGCGCATCTGCTCACCCAATGTCAGCAAAAGGTAAATTAAAAAATTCACTGTTAATGGCGCACAAGTTTGTTGCAATGTTACCGGGTGGTGAAGCGCCTGAATATACCGAAGGCCGTGAAGGTTATTATTGGGTTAAACAGTTAGCCGGTAATAGTGCGCGTACCGTATTAAAAATGGATGTACGTGATTTTACCGAAGCAGGTTATGCGCATCGCATGGCATTTTTAAAACAACTTTCAAATTATTGCGAAGGTTTATGGGGCGAAGGCTCCGTTACTTGTAAACTCGCTGACCGTTATGCCAACGTGTTTAATAGCCTACAAGGTGATAATCGCTACCCTATCGATATCGCTGTAGCGGCTTATGAAGCGAATGGTATTACTCCTCGCCCAATTCCAATGCGTGGTGGTTATGATGGCGCAGCCCTTTCTCAAAATGGCTTACCTTGCCCGAATATATTTACAGGTGCGCATAACTTCCACTCTATTTATGAATATCTGCCAGTTAAATCGCTTTATGCTGCCAGTGATGTCTTAAAATCTGTTGTGAAAATTACTGCTGAACGCTTTGCACCTGGAGTTAAAGCATGATCCAAATTCTTGCGGTCTTAATTGTCGTTGTTATTGTCGCTAGAATGATCTTGAAAGGATATAAAGCCGAGCCTGTTTTATTCGTTGCTGGTTTAGCCTTAATGGCACTAACCATGGTGTTTGGTTGGGGAGATATTCTTCCTAAAAATGTCAAAACAACGGGTATTGGCTGGCTAGATCCTTTTGAAGTCATGCGTGATCTCTTTAGTAGTCGTGCTGCTGATCTGGGTTTAATGATCATGGC
This sequence comes from Proteus penneri, assembly GCF_022369495.1. Classification (NCBI taxonomy): domain Bacteria; kingdom Pseudomonadati; phylum Pseudomonadota; class Gammaproteobacteria; order Enterobacterales; family Morganellaceae; genus Proteus; species Proteus penneri. The sequence goes on along the minus strand of NZ_CP059690.1, from coordinate 348,573 downwards.
ATTAATGGGATTTGCGCATTATATGGATCATATTGGCGCCAATGAGGCCGTTGTACGTGTTGCAACTCGCCCATTGAAAAATATGCGTTCACCTTACGTGTTGCTATTCTTCTCTTTTTTACTCGCGAGTATTTTGCAACTTGCTATTCCTTCAGCAACAGGGTTGGCCGTTCTATTAATGGGTACGATGTTCCCAATTATGATAGGACTTGGTTTATCTCCCGCATCTGCTGCGGGTGTGATTGCAACTTCATTAGGCGTTGCTTACACCCCAACGGCAATTGATGCTATTCGTGGTGCAAAGGCAGTTGACTTAGGCGTTGTTGAATATGTGCTTTATTACCAAGGACCTGCGGCGATTGCTACCGTATTCGCGGTTGGTATTACACATATCTTCTGGCAGCGCCATTGTGACCGCAAAGCCGGATTTGTACCTCAATTAGGCAAACTGTCTGAAGAAGTAAAGAGTGATAAAAATGTACCCGGCTTTTATGCCTTACTGCCAATGTTACCTATCATTATGGCAGTAAGTTCATCGAGCCTATTTGTTGAAGGTATTCACCTTGATGTCGTCACAATTGTATTGATTTCAATGGCGATTTGTATGCTGATTGAAACATTACGTTTACGTGATTTTAAGTCAGTATGTGCGGGCTTCCAGCATTTCTTAAAAGGGATGGGTTCTGCATTTAGTAATGTTGTTGGATTATTAGTCGCAGCAGGTGTTTTTGCCCATGGTATTAAAGTCAGTGGTGCAATAGACAGCCTGATCGTTATGGCAGAATCTGTTGGCCTACCACCATTTGCAATGGCATTGGTCTTCGCTATCGTAACATTAGCTGCCGCGATTATTATGGGGTCAGGTAATGCTCCTTTCCTTGCATTCGTTGAACTGATCCCACAAATTGCCCATAGCATGGGTGTAAACCCCATTGCGATGATTTTACCAATGCAACAAGCGTCACATATGGGCCGAGGTATGTCTCCAGTGGCAGGTGTTATTATTGCTGTATCTAGTGGCGCAAAATTACAACCGTTTGATGTTGTAAAAAGGACGGCAATACCGCTTATGGTAGGTTTTGTATTCCACAGTGCTATTATTGCTATCTTCTATTATTGATAAATATACCTGAAGCAATATTGGTTGCTTCAGGTTATTTTCAAATAATAAACATATTAAAAATAGGAAGAGATATTTTATTGTTATTTTTATAAATAAAAAATTAGTTATATTTTATTAAAAATATATTTAATACTCACTTTTAAAATAGAAATAAAACAAATAAGTCAATGAAAATATTAACAAAATAATAAGGTATTATTCTTATACACCAGAAAATAAAACGCCTATTATTTATTTCGTTAAAATGATGACATGATATTAACCCCACTCACTCATTGCCATTTATTTTAACTATTTTGAGTTAGCCCACATTAAGTATGATAATTATACTAGCAATAGAATTGTGTATTCATTCTATTGCCTTTTTATTTTACTTCACCGTTAATGTCTTAAATTATCTTATTCACCTGCATTTTTCATCCCCTCTTATTTATATCTTTGGATACAAACCATCATCTCTTTTGCTGATAAATTACATTAATAAGTCAAAATGATTGCCTTCACTTTGTGTGGAAAAAAATACCAATATAAAAGCCTTAAAGGGTAATATTTTCTAAAATTTTTTATAGTGATAGTAAATTCAGAAAAAACTTTCTCCAATAAATTCAGTATGATGTTGATATTAAAAATAGAATATCTCTTTGAATTCTCACACTGTTTATTGGATGCATGCAATGAAAGAACAATTATCTGCTCGTTGGAAAATATTAATAGCGGCAGTTAAACAACAAGTAAAACCCGCTTTAGGTTGTACAGAACCTATTTCGCTTGCATTAGCAGCTGCAACAGCTGCAAGTTACTTACAACATGCTATTACCCGCATTAGTGCAGAAGTCTCTCCTAATTTAATGAAAAATGGTATGGGCGTAACCGTACCAGGCACGGGTATGGTGGGATTATCTATTGCCGCAAGCTTAGGTGCTGTAGGTGGTGATTGTGAAGCAGGTCTTGAAGTATTAAAGAATGCAACACCAGAACACATTGAGCAAAGTAAAGCACTATTAGCTGCTGGCATTGTAAATGTTTCGATTAAAAAAGCGTGCAAAGAAGTTCTATATAGCGAAGTGACTGTTGAAGATGGCGAAAACAGTGCAACAGTCATTATTGCGGGCAATCACACCAATATCGTTAAAATCATTCATAATGGTAAAGTTGTTCTTGATAACACTTGTGATGGTGCAGAACAATCAGCATCGCCTTGCGAAATAAAAGAAACGTTAACCCAAACCAATACTCAAGAAATTTACCAGTTTGTGACCCAAATACCTGTAGAAGAAATTTCTTTTATTCTTGAGTCAGCGCACTTAAATGATGCATTATCAAAAGAAGGTTTGAACAATACTTATGGTTTACATATTGGGCAAACTTTGCAACGCCAACAACAGCGTGGTTTATTAGCAAAAGATTTATTATCAGAAATCATGATCCGTACATCTGCTGCATCTGATGCACGTATGGGGGGGGCTGTTTTACCCGCAATGAGTAACTCTGGCTCTGGTAACCAAGGGATTGCCGCAACGATGCCGGTTGTCGTAGTTGCTGAATATTTACAAGTTGGCGAAGAAAAAATGGCAAGAGCATTAATGCTTTCTCATTTACTGGCTATCTATATTCACCATAAATTCCCTGCTCTATCTGCATTATGCGCGGCAACAACAGCATCAATGGGCGCGGCTGGGGCAATTGCATGGCTAATGGATGAACGCTATGAATCCATGGCTATGGCAATTAGTAGCATGATTGGTGATATCAGCGGTGTGATCTGTGATGGCGCTTCTAATAGCTGTGCGATGAAAGTCTCAACCGGAGCAAGCGCAGCTTATAAAGCTGTGTTAATGGCGCTAGACAACACCTATGTGACAGGTAATGATGGTATTGTCGCTCATGATGTTGATTCTACAATTGAAAATCTATGTGCACTAGCAAGCCGTGCAATGCAACATACTGATGTTCAAATTATTGAGATCATGGAATATAAAGCCGTTGCTAATGGCTAATTTGAGCATTTAAAAAAACACCCCATAATGTTGGTTATTATGGGGTGAAACATAAGATCCTAGGAACAGGATCCTCCTCAAGTCAGGAGCTTATCAATATTCGTTACTGCTATTTACGACTATACTACGGTTACTTCTACTACTTACTTCGTACTACTCTCTAACACTCACTACAGGGTATTGGGTTAATGTGCATTTTCTTGCGTACTTGGCATTAATGCATCAAAACTAGCTCTTATCTCATCTTCTGGTAATTGAATACCAATAAAGACCAATGTGCTTTGACGAGTTTCATCTTCATGCCACGGTCTATCCCAATCCGCACTATAAAGGCGTTGTACACCTTGGAATAACAAGCGATTAGGTTGATCTTTAATATTTAATATCCCTTTATAACGTAAAAGATTATCAGCAAAGCTTAATAATAATTTTTCCATTACGTCTGAAACTTCTTGTAACTCAACGGGATAGTCAAAAGTTAACACAATCGAATTGATATCATCTTGCTTTTCTGCCTGATAACGAAACAGGGGCTGTTTTACATCAAGATTATCGTTCAACATAAAACCCTTTACGTTAAACAGGAGTCCTAAATCAACTTGTCCATGAATAACGGTATGTACAGGTGCTCTGGCATTAATACGTCTTAATCGTGCCATTAATTCAGGAGAGGCTGGAGTGATATCTGTTTTTGTTAACAGAATCCGGTCAGCATAACCAATTTGTGATTGTGCAATCGTAAATTGATCCAGTTGTTGCTGAGCATGAACATTATCAACAAGTGTGATAATGCCATCTAATAAGTAGCGCTGGCAGATGATCTCATGAGAAAAGAAAGTTTGGCTAATAGGACCAGGATCAGCCATGCCAGTACATTCAATAACTAATCTATCAAACTCAATTTCACCGCGATCTAGACTGTCACATAAGTCTAATAGCGTGTTTTCTAATTCATTCGATTTACTACAACAAATACAACCATTGGTCAGTGTTTTAATTTGAGTGGCTCTATCACCAATGATTTCATCATCGATAGGTACTTCACCAAATTCATTTTCAATAACGGCAATTTTATATCCATGCTCTTCATTAAGCATATGGCGTAAAAGTGTTGTTTTACCTGAACCTAAAAAACCGGTCAGTATTGTCACTGCAATAGGTTCCATCATTTATCTCCTTTACGGATCATTAGCAACAGCGAAAACCGCCTTTACCATCACCACCGCCATAACGGGCTTCCTGACGTTCACGGAAAAACTCGTTATAGGTCATAACAGGCTTATCTGGATGGTTATCTTTCATATGCTGCACATAATTATCGTAATCAGGAATACCTATTAGCATACGTGCTGCTTGTCCTAGATATTTACCAGCTTGCCCTAAATTACCAAACATAAGTTTCTCCTAAGCCCCGCACTGGTAAGCCAGCGCGGGGGTTTAACCTATTTACCTAAATTAGTGACCTGAGGACACTTTTACATCTTTTGGCATAGGAACATACGGTGTTTCTTGTGCTGTTTCTTCTGGATTTTTACGCGCTTTCATTGCGGTACGGAAACCGTAGAAAATGATGCTGTAAACAACTAACAAGAATAGAATACTTAAACCAGCATTGGTGTAGTTATTAATTACAATATGATTCATATTGTTAATTTCAACCGCAGTTAAGTCCGCACCACCCGCTAAGATCTTAGCTTTGTATTCATTTGCTAAGTAGAAGAAACCTTCCATTTGTGGATCATCGCTGAAGAGTTTCAGACCTAATGCCCATGTTGTACAAATTAATAACCATACTGCCGGAACAACTGTCACCCAAATATATTTAGTACGTTTCATCTTAATTAAGATAACAGTACCTAATACCAGAGCAACCGCCGCTAACATTTGGTTTGAAATACCAAACAGTGGCCACAAGCTCTTAACGCCGCCTAATGGGTCAACAACACCTTGGTATAACAGATATCCCCATAAGCCGACACAACCCGCTGTACCAATCACACCCGGAATGAACGAGTTTGTTTTCTTCAAGTAAGGAATAAAGTTACCTAATAAGTCTTGAAGCATGAAGCGACCAGAACGTGTACCTGCGTCTAATGCGGTTAAAATAAAGAGCGCTTCAAACAAGATCCCAAAGTGATACCAGAAGCCCATATCCGCAGCAGGAATGATTTTATGGAACACCATCGCGATACCAACCGCTAAGGTAGGCGCACCACCAGCACGGTTTAATACGGAAGGTTCACCAATATCTTTCGCTGTTTGTAAGATTTCTTCTGGAGAGATAACAAAGCCCCATGAACTGACTGTTGCAGCTGCATGTACGGTAACTTCTTTTAACTGCCCCATGATAACAGCTGTATTTTCACCACCTAATTCATGTAGATTCGGCATTGTAATGCCTAAACCTGATGGTGGGGTATTCATAGCAAAATACAGGCCTGGTTCAATGATAGATGCAGCGACTAGCGCCATGATCGCAACGAATGATTCCATTAACATTGCACCATAACCAATAAAACGCGCATCCATTTCATTTGCGATAAGCTTAGGTGTTGTACCTGAAGCAATCAGGGCGTGGAAACCAGAAACGGCACCACAAGCGATAGTGATAAATAAGAATGGGAATAAAGCCCCTTTCCATAATGGTCCAGTACCATCGATGTATTGAGTAACTGCTGGCATTTTCAGTTCAGGGTTTAAAATCACAATACCTACAGCTAAACCAACGATAACACCAATTTTCAGGAAAGTTGCTAAATAGTCACGTGGTGCAAGAATTAACCATACTGGTAATAATGCAGACACGAAAGCATAACCAATAAGACCAAAAGTAATTGTTGTATCTTTAAAGGTTAACGCTGGGCCCCAGAATGGGTCGTGAGCAATAACACCACCAAACCAAATCGCTGCGATCAGTAAGACAATACCAATAACAGATACTTCACCGACACGACCTGGACGGATATAACGCATGTAGATACCCATAAACAGGGCAATAGGTACTGTTGAACAAACAGTAAATACACCCCATGGGCTTTCTGCTAATGCCTTAACAACGATAAGTGCAAGCACAGCAAGAATGATGATCATGATAAGGAAACAGCCGAATAAAGCGATAGTACCCGGAACTGGACCCATCTCTTTCTTTATCATCTCACCAAGTGAGTTACCATTACGGCGCGTTGAAATAAACAACACCATAAAGTCTTGTACTGCACCAGCAAGCACAACCCCAGCTAATAGCCAAAGTGTACCCGGTAAGTACCCCATTTGAGCAGCAAGAACGGGTCCAACTAAAGGACCCGCACCTGCGATAGCAGCAAAGTGGTGACCAAATAAAACATAACGGTTAGTTGGAACGTAGTTCAAACCGTCATTGTTAACAACAGAAGGTGTAGCTCGAGTTGGATCTAACTTCATCACTTTTTGAGCGATGTAAAGACTATAGTAACGATAAGCAACTAAGTAGACAGCAACAGAAGCAACAACTATCCATAGTGCACTGACGTGTTCACCACGGCGAAGTGCAACCACTGAAAGACAAAAAGCACCGATAATCCCGAGGATCACCCAAGGTACGTGCTTTAAAAATGCATTTTTGTTCATGAGACACCTTTTTTTCAGGCAAGACCGAACAGCCAAAGAGTAATGCGGGACAGCAGAAAATTATTTGAGCGAATCTAAAAGATAACTACCCGCAGCGACATAATAAGAATTCTTACATTGGAATGATGTGATTAAATCTCTTAGCGGTTGTATAAAGAATTAAGCGGTCTGTTTTCTGAGTTAAGTGGTTCTACTATTTTTAAATGGTGATTTTTTTGTGATCAAGATAACAAATTTATGACTTTCAATAAGTTAGAAAATCACTAAAAAGAAGAAAACCCCCTTTTCACCAACAAAAAAGGAGGTTTTTTATAACAATTATTTAATTAAATGGTAATTATTGGCTAAATTGAACTGATATCAAAAGCACACTACCTTTTCGAACTGGTGAACCATTAAAACGCCATTGATATGCAGCATCAATAACAGCATTATCTATGCTCATGTCACCACTGCCAGATTTCAATAAAACCACGGTAGGAACACCTTGAGGATCAACATCAAGTTGTAAGATCATATCCCCTGTTTTAGGTGCTGTGCTAGGTGCCTTCACTTTCGGTAATACCTGATCACCGCCATTGATATTGGCTGATGAGAAATCAATACTAAATGTTCGATTTGATTGCTCAATTTTATCGGTATTCAATGGTAAGCGAACAACTTTGCTATTCGGATCTGATGCGGGTATTGCACGTTGAGCTAATTGAATCTGAGTTAAATCAACACTGAGATAATCATCTTCAGGCTTAATTTCGATATCTTCAGGTAAATAACGCATATCCATTCTTGCGCGCAAGGTCTGATAACGCTCTAAACGCACGCCTTCAAGTGTATCCATCACCATACGCATTTCTAACAGTTGCATAAGAGAACCAATACTTTCTGTTGACTTCTGCTGTGAGGCTTTAGCAAATGCACCCGCTGCAATTTCAGGATCTTCATCGAGCCATGTTATTCCCCAACCTAACCAGACATCTTCACGATCAGGATCTAATGCAATAGCCTGTTCAAAATGTGTACGTGCATTAAGTAATAAGGTTTGCCAATATCTTTTTTCTTGAGGATAAATATTAGGCGATCTTGCTAAATTATTTGTTCCTATGTTGTAATATTGCAATTCAAAACGCGCCACTGTTCTCACAATATCGGCATTATCTTGATGAAGAGCGAGCTTTTCATTTAAAAAGCGAATACTGTTATCCCAATTTTCATGATTATTCTCGCTATTAGGCAATGCCTGCAACTCTTTTAAGATTGCTTGTAGCGCAGCTCGCTTTTCTTGCTGCTTTTGCGATAGTCTAGGGTAATAAGAAGCATAAGGATCATAGCTAGAGCGAGTTAGTTCTCTTTCATCGTCTAATTCTGGCGCTTGTTTTTTCAATTCTGAATAAATATTTTCGGTAAGTGTTATCCCTTTTGCTTCTTGTCTTGCGTAAGCTTTAACCAGTTTGATCAATGTTGATTGCAACTTAACAGCATACTCTTTCCAACCAAGGCGAGTGCTTTCAAAACGCACTGTTACACGTTGGCGATATCCGTCTTTATTTGGCATAAAACGCCAATGACGAGCTGCGCTCACGGCTTGATCATCAAAAGCATCAACACCACTACTGTTTTGCACCCAAAGCCCTGAAATACGCCCTTGAGGATCGACATCAATGGATAAAATAACCTCTGCACGAGGGATATATCTTCTAATTGTCGGATAACGGATCTCAGTTAAGTTTTTTACTTCATTAGGTGATTCAACTATCACTTCTCCGGGATACTGTTTTTCCATCATTGATTGCATTTCAAGATAAGTGGTTAAATCACTATTTATTGCGTTACTCACTGGTAATCGTTGATTTGCCAACGTTGTGACATCTTCAGGAGGAGAGCTATTTTGTCGATAATAACGATCTTCAATAACACGCGCTTGTAATATCTGATAAATCTGACGCTGATTTTCAGTAAGCTCTGAAATTGCTTTTTTCAATAATTGTTGTGCTGAAACATCATGACGAGCTTGTTTAGCCTGTGTCAGTGTATCCGCTACCATTAACGCTAACATCGCTTTTTCAACTTGAGCATCGGGAGAACGATGAGCAATATAAGTCAGTGCTAAAACTTGCCATGCTTCAGGTGATAAGGGTGCAACAGCAATAACATTAATACCTGATTGCGTTAATTGAGCATCATGACTACTTGAAAGGGAAGCTAACGCCTGAGCAACCATAATCTCAGGTTGATTTAATAGCCAGTCGCCATAAAAATTGAGTGTTTTTAAAGCGTCCGTACGTTCTGGTGTGCCTTTTGCATGAACTAAATAAGCGTCTTTCGCTTTTGTCGCAGCAACCACATCATCACTAAAATAATCTAATCCTGGTAAAGCTATTCGTGTTTTTTCAATCGCGCTAAGCGATGCCAATGCTTTAGCTTGATTAGACCGAATAACTTTACGAATATCATCTTCACTATTAACAACAAAATAATGATAATTTTGCCATTCTGACTGCTCAATATTTTGTAAAACAAAACGACGACGATCTTCTAATTCATTCTTTGGGATCACCGAAAATGACACACCCAGCGCCATTAAAAGCACGAGTCCCCCACCGAATAAATAGTAAATATTTTTAGCTCTCCACGATTGCAATAACATTACAATCGTCATAATAAGAGAACCTAGCCACAATCCCAGTAAGAAATTACGTTCATCAAAGCGAACCGATGAGGGGAGAATTTGACTATTAAAACCATCAATTAAGCTAAAAGTGGAAACCAAGAAGGCTGGCAACCAAAAAGGGAACAGTAATGTTATAACGCCAATAATAATCAGGATCAGCTTTATTCTTTTTTTCATGTTATTTTCCCTAAACTATGGCTTTCTTTTCAAAATATGCATTGAAGGGAAAACAAAAATAACTAACAAAATAATGGCTGAAACCATTAAAAACATCACACTCAACATCGTTATGAGTATTTGTTCAATATAATCCGCTTTGATTAAATCAGCGACCCAACTAGAGCCTAAACTACCGCTGGCTCCTTGTGGAATAAAGTTCATCAGTAATAAACCCAAAACTACTGGGACTGTCATAGCAATAGCGGTATGTAAAATAACCTTAGGTACTTTGCTTATAGCTTGTTTTATAGCAATAAAAATGGCAGGAGGTTGCATCGGTTTAGACGGAGCTGTACGTATTGTCGCTTGTCTAGCAATAGTATTTTGTACTCTTGTTTGGCGTACCTGTTCTTGTTGCGTTTGATTTTGTTTTTGAGTTGTTGCAACTTGCTGTAACTGAGCTTGCCTTGCACATGCTGCACAGGCTTTACCCGCAAAATGCTGGTGGTTTTTATCTTTCTGGCAAACCAACATTTGCTGTTTTTCAGGTTGTGCGTATTCATACAGTGCCGTAGCCCATGTTTTAGCACTGGGTCTTAATGAAGGGGCTCCTGAAAATGCTTTATCAAAGAGTGTTCTTAATGTATCAGGTAATTGTTTATGCCCACTCGCTACACTGGGTGAAATTAAATTATGTGCTTTTATGCCATAACCATAAAAGCGCCCAGCAATACGTCTTGGAATATCCGTAGGTACAGTGTCATTTTTAGGGCGACCACTAAAAGGGTGGATACCAAAATTAAGCAACTGAAAAATAATTACAGCTAAAGCAAATCGATCTTGCCACTCTTCTTCTGCTTCTGGAATAGTTTGCTTGGCTTGAAATTCTGGCGCTAAATATTCAACGGTAAATTGCCCTGCAGGATAACGTGTATTTTCTCCTTGTATACTAAATCCATCACAATCGAGAAGAGACATATACAAGCTTGATTTATAAAACCGCAAATTCAACGGTTTCATATCAATAATACGATGCCCTTGCTGATGTAAAGCGTCAATCAATGAGCAAAGGTTATATGCGAGACTGACTTTCGCACCCATCCCAGTAGGTAAACCATGAGCTTTGGCTTGGCGTTCTTGAAGAATGTATTCCAACTCAATCGTATTTTTGACATCAAGTTCCGGCATCACAAAGCCAACAAATTGCTTTTGGCTATTATATAAACGTGCTTGAGGCCATGCGAGTTGGATAATAGGCGTACCGTTAACAGAAACAGGCTTTAATGCAGGTTCTAACTTCTGCATTGCCGTGATCTTTTTCAGATAATAGGCTTTATCAATTTTGTCATGATAAACTTTTGAGACTTGAGAAGGGACATTATTAATGTGGCTAACGCTACCTGCACCACCGCTTTTTATCAAATCACCTATTTGATAAATCTTACCGTTTTCATCTTGTAATTGCCTAGCTACTGACTGAGCTATCCCTTTCTTTCTTGCTTTTACCACAACTCTTCATCCCTGATGCAAATAACTAAGGTTTTGTCATCGCCTGTGATTGAATGCGTTCGAGGATCAGCTAAAGTCCCTGCTAATGCCTCACTTCCGCTATCTTCTGAAACTGTTTTTAAATAACGGATCACAGGGGTGACAAACGGTTCATAAAGTGCATCACACGCTTTATTCATGGCAAAAGGCTGTACACCATCAGACATCAAAATAACTTGTTTTACTGGTTTATTTAGAGGAATTACGCGTAAATGCGCATCCCAATTTTCTGACGTCACAAACCAAGTTTGATTTGCATATTCCCCATTTTCAGGCTGTGATACATAACTTGTACCATCGCAGTATTCCACTACAGCAATGCCATCACCTAAATGGAATAAATAACCACCATCATCACCAACCCAACATGCAACCAGTGTTGATGCATATTCATTAAGCGCACACTGTTTTATTTCTGCATATTCAGCCAATTGCAGTCGAATATCTTCAATAAGCTGTTTAGCCCCTTGTGTTATCTGTTTTTCGGTTAACAAATCAATGTTTGGCCACTCTGTAATGCGTAGCGTAAATAACCGAGCGACAAGCTGAGCGCCTTGTTCACTATAACGAGAGGAGCCTGCACCATCACAAACAGCGGCGATAAGATATTCACCTTTACGGCGAATAAAATAAGCATCTTGACAGGGAATTTGACGTTCTTGATGGGCAATTCCTGTCACCGATGCCCCATATGCTAACCAATCGTTCATCAAACAGGTACACTCGCCCAAGAATCCGTAGAAGGTAATTGTGCCGTGCCGCCCGGTGTTGATTGAGACACCACTTGCATGCTGGCGCTTAGCCACAAGAACAACTCTTTAAATTGTAACCCTTTAAGCATTTTCACCCCATTAACACCATTACGGCTAAAACTGCCCATTACCTCTGCTGATGCACCATCAACCATGATAGGAAATACTGCTGTTTTTTGGCTTTCTTCTGCTTGACGACAAAGCTGTGCAGCCTGTTCCCATTGATCGGTTGGTACACCATCAGACATTAAGAATAGCCAAGGACGAGTATAAGCAACACCGGCTTGTTTAAAACGCTGTTTTTCCGCTTCTATTTCTTCAAGTGCCAGCGTGATAGCTTGCCCCATCGGCGTTGTGCCATTTGCCTCTAAAACAGGCGCCGTAAAATCCATAGCATCTTTCCAATCACCATGAATAGTGCATTGGTCATATCCGCCATACTCAATCACTAAAATACGCACACGCTTTGCAGCAATAACGTCATTTTTTAGTTCTTGTTCAAGTAACTTAAGACCTTCATTTAGTTGTTGGATAGGCTGCCCATACATACTACCAGAGCTATCTAGCACTAAGATAAGAGGGGTTCTTTGTTCACTATTATCAACCAAGGCTACGTCAGGGATCATAAGATGCTCCATCATTCAGTTATTATTTTTCATGATAATGGTTAATGTAACATAAAGACGCAAAATTCATCAGAAAGAAAAAAGCAATAAAGTGAAGATAAAAGATATTTCTTAAAAAAAACCGTCTTACAGCTTAATGGACTAATTTTTAGTTAAAACGGCACTTTTTTTCGAAGTTTAAGATAAAAAAAGCACCTCATACATTAAGTAAAGAGGTGCTTTTTTAATAAACTATTTATGATGTTAATAGTGGATTTTTTGGCGTCCAGCAATAGAGTGTGAAAGCGTTGTACCGTCGACCATTTCAAGCTCACCTCCCACAGGAACCCCATGGGCAATTCGGCTGGCAGCAATATCATACTGAGCACAAATTTCAGCAATGTAATTGGCTGTTGCTTCACCTTCAACAGTCGGATTTGTCGCCAAGATCACTTCTGAAATAGTTTCTTGGCTTAAGCGCTCTTCCAGTCTATCTAAACCAATATCCATAGGCCCAATACCATCTAAAGGAGATAAATGCCCCATTAAAACAAAGTATCGACCCGCAAACTGCCCTGTCTGCTCGATAGCATGAATATCCGCAGGACTTTCGACAACACAAATTTGCCCATTTTGCTGACGGCGAACATTGGCACAGATGGTACAACGCTCTTCTTCAGTAAAAGTTCGGCAATCACAGCAATGACCAATTTCAGACATTGCGCGTGTGAGAGCTTGTGCAAGTCGCATACCACCGCTTCTATCGCGTTGAAGTAGTTGGAAAGCCATTCGTTGCGCTGATTTAGGCCCGACACCGGGTAAACAACGCAACGCTTCCATTAATGATTCAAGAAGTGGGCTGGTTTGCATTAGAATGGCATCTTAAAGCCTGGTGGCAATTGCATACCGTTAGAAACAGAAGCCATTTTTTCTTTTTGTGTTTCATCAATACGACGTGCAGCATCATTAAAGGCAGCAGCAATCAAATCTTCTAGCATCTCTTTGTCATCTTCTAGCAGGCTAGGATCGATTTCAACACGACGGCAATTATGAGCACCATTGATAGTGATCTTAACTAAGCCAGCGCCAGATTCACCTGTCACTTCTAAGTTTGCGATCTCTTCTTGCATTTGTTGCATTTTTTCTTGCATTTGTTGGGCTTGCTTCATCAGATTACCCAAACCACCTTTTCCGAACATAATTGTCTCTCTTTGTAAAAGCCACACAGTATGAAGTCATACAACATGTTGCGATTAAACAGGTCGGATACTCTCTTCATCCAATTCAGCATCAAAATATTGCTGTAATGTTTGAATCGTTTTATCCGTAATAATCGATTGACGCGATAACGCCAATTTTTCATCATAAATGGCTTGTCGCCACTCCAACGGCGTTTTTACCGCTGGATTATCATCTTCTATAATTGTGAGTGAAATTGCTTTTCCATGCAATTCACTTAACGCATTAGTCAGCGTACGTAACGCATTTGCTGAATTTAAATGTTTCTGTTTAGTTCGTAAATGCAAAATAACGTTTTCTTCGCTTACTGTCTCTTTATATGCATTTAAGGCCAGTTGTTGCACTAATTTAGGTAGTGGCATTTTGTCAATTTCAGCCGCCCAAGCATCTCTTTCTTGCGACTCTTTAGCAATTTTCGCTGCTAATTCAGGTGTTTTTTCATATTCGAGAACCTCTTTGATCTCTTTGGGTGAAGAAACAACCTGTTCCGTTGACATGATTTCAGGGTTTTGCGGACGCCACTGATACTCTTCTTTTTTCTTTTTTTCAGGCGCATTAGTCTGACGCTTCACAACTTGCTGGCGTTTTTCACTCACGGCTGCTAGCCGCTCTAATGCACTAGCAGCCGGCTTAGCCCGATTAGGCGTCGCCGGTTCAGACTTTTTTGGCGGGGTTTGTTGTTCCGTCCCCTTGATTGCCTGCCTTGCTCTTAAAAGTTGCGCTGCTGGGCTGTTACCTAATGACGCACTCTTTTCTATAGGCGAAGAAGATTGGTGAGCCATTTGAGGCGAGTGAGTCTGTACAGTTTGCGGAGCATAATGTTCAGACATTCTATTCGTAGGTAATGATGCTGAAGGTAGAGTTTGTGCTAATGGCGCTGAAGGTATTTCATCAATCACTGTTTTAGGATGAAAAGCAAGCGCACGTAGCAGAGTCATTTCGACCCCCATGCGTCTATCTGGTGCATAAGCCAGTTCTTTTCGCCCGACTAATAAAGTTTGATAATAGAGTTGTAAATCTTGTGGAGAAACAGATTTAGCCAATAAACGTAGACGCTCTTGAGTAAATTGCTCCTGAGGATTTTCTTCACTAGGTAATAACTGCAACATGGCAATTTGATGTAATAATGAGAGGGTTTCCACTAGGAAATTTTCCCAGTCAGTCCCTCTTGAAGCGACTTCATTCACCAGCGACATGACCTGTTGACCATCCGCTTTTACCAACGCTTCAATCAATGCTAAAGGTTGAGCGTCATCAATAGTGCCAAGCATTTGGCTAACCACTTCCGTACTGACGACACCTTCGCCACTTGCAATAGCTTGGTCTGTTAAACTTAATGCATCTCGCATACTGCCATCAGCAGCACGTGCAATAAGTTGACGTGCTCTTACATCATTTTCAATATGTTCTGCTAAAAGCACTTTTTCGAGTTGTGTTGCTATTTGGTCAATATCTAATGCTCGCAGATGAAATTGCAAGCAACGCGATAAAATCGTGACAGGTAATTTTTGTGGATCTGTTGTTGCTAATAAGAATTTAACGTGCTCAGGCGGCTCTTCTAATGTTTTTAGTAACGCATTAAAGCTGTGACGAGAAAGCATGTGAACTTCGTCAATCAAGTAGACCTTAAAACGGCCACGAGCTGGCGCATATTGCACATTATCCAGCAGTTCACGGGTATCTTCTACCTTGGTTCGAGATGCAGCATCGATTTCAATTAAATCAACGAAACGCCCTTGTTCTATTTCAAGGCAATTTGCGCATTGACCACAAGGTTTACTCGTAATACCTGTTTCACAATTAAGCCCTTTGGCAAATAATCGGGCAATAGTGGTTTTTCCGACACCTCGAGTGCCAGAAAAAAGGTAGGCGTGATGAAGTCGCTGATGATCAAGACCATTAGCTAAAGCCGTCAACACATGACGTTGGCCGACAACATCGTTAAAAGTTTGTGGGCGCCACTTACGGGCAAGTACCTGATAGCTCATTGATTCCGCTAAATTTGAACAAGATTTATCTCTATGCTAACACAGGGGCGACCTATTGAGCGAGATCTGTAAGAAACAAATGAGATATTAATGAAAGAACCAGATGAAATAAAAGATAAAGTAAGAGGTAACAATTGTGCGGGCAATATACATTTATAAAAATAGAAAAACTTATAAACGATATATAAGCACCCGCACTCTTACTTGTGTTTACGATAAGAACTTCATTAGCCCTTTTCTAAACAGTGAAGAAATTAATGTCCTGGAAAATCAACCAGCGTAAAGCTGTGAATACCTTGTTTTTCTAAGCGTTGGATACCGCCTAAATCAGGTAAGCAGATAATGAATGCAGCTTCTGTCACAGTCCCGCCTAAACGGCGAATAAGACGAGCAGTTGCTTCAATGGTGCCACCGGTTGCCAGTAAATCATCAACCATTAATACTTTGTCTTGATCCGTAATGCTATCTTTGTGGATCTCTAAAGTATCTGTGCCATATTCCAAATCATAAGTTTCACTGAGCGTTTCGCGAGGCAATTTACCTTTTTTACGAACAGGAACAAAACCAACACCGAGGCGTAAAGCAACCGGAGCACCAAATAAGAAACCGCGAGCTTCGGTACCCACGACTTTAGTGATACCCTGACCTTGATAGTGTTCTACCAATAAATCAATGGTTGTCTGATATGCAGCAGGATTATCTAATAATGTAGTGATATCACGGAATAATATCCCTTCTTTTGGATAATCAGGAATGGTTTCAATACTGTCTTTAATAAATTGCAGTTGTTGCGCGTTAGCAGTCATAATCAGTGCCATAATAAAAAACGAAACGATAGAATCTATGCAATATGCCGTTAAAATGCAACAGAAAGCCAGTTAACAACTCTTTTTTGTTGCTTAAAGTCAATTCATGTTTTTATCAAAACAGGGACAAGAACCAGATGACTAAACCCGATCCTTTAAGCTTGTTTAAAAAACAGATAGACAATCTAGCCGAAACAATGGCGCCTATTGCAAACAAAAAAATTGCAGCACCTTGCTTCGACACAGCACTGTTCCACCGCCGAAGTGATTCTCTTGACGGTTATATGCAACAGATCCGCGATAATTTTACCCAGTTAATCGCTTGTGTTGAAGCACAACGAAGCCAGCAGGTTAAATTTCTGGCTACACAAATCCTACAACAAATAGAAGCATTAACTCGTGAATTATCGACACAAACACTAAGAAAGCAAGAGAACCAGCTTACTCAACGAAAAAAAAGTGTCGATTTATACCAAAAACTTGCCCAACATCAGGATTATGAACGTCGATTACAGGCCATGATCCAAGATAGAGAACTTTCATTAATGCAAGCACAGAGCTTTATGAAGCAACAAGAGTTACAAAAAGAGATTGCTGCTCTTGAAAATCGCCTTGCGCGCTGCAAAAACGCCTTGTTTTCTATCGAAAAAAACATTGAGAAACAAGAAGATAAATTTTAAAGGAAGTGATTATGAGTTTAAACGAAGCGCCAGAGTCTGTTCAATTGGCTGTCGATCTTATCTATTTACTTGAAAGCCACCATATTGATCCTAAAACAGCATTAGAAGCCCTCGAGATTGTGCGCCAAGATTATGAAAAAAAATTAGCGACACAATCTACTCATTCATCCCTTTAATTAAGCGAAAGGCGTATTAGCATCAGGTGTTGAGCCATCAAGAGGACGTTTTATCTCTTGTACTTCATCACCTTGTTTATTATGCAAATAGACATCAAGTTGGTTAAACGCAATATTGATATTATTTTCATTACATAGCTTATCAATAGCGCGGTTAACTTCATCTATTGCAATACTTCTATCACCTAATGTTCTGACATAAAAACGCAATTCATGATTCAGGGTACTTGCCCCAAATTCAGTAAATAGCACCACGGGTTCTGGTTCAGTCATCACTCTGATATTATCTTTAGCGGCCTTCATTAAGATCGCTTTGACCTTCTCGAGATCAGAGCCATATGCCACCCCCACCTGAATAATAATGCGTGTGACAGTATCAGATAATGTCCAGTTAATAAGCCGTTCGGTTACAAACGCTTTATTTGGAATAATCACTTCTTTGCGATCAAAGTCAGTCACTGTCGTTGCTCTAATTCGAATTCGGCTAACCGTACCAGAATAAGTACCAATAGTAACCGTATCACCAATTCTGACAGGTCTTTCGAACAAAATAATTAAGCCAGACACAAAGTTTGCAAAGATCTCTTGTAAACCAAACCCTAACCCTACCGTTAAAGCCGCCGCTAACCATTGTAATTTCTCCCATGCCACACCTAATATTCCCAGAGAGACAATGGTTCCAATAGCAATAATAACGTAGGTTAAAATAGTCGTAATAGCGTAAGAAGCGCCTTGTTGCAGTTTGATACGCGATAAAATTAATACCTCTAATAAACCCGGTAAATTTCGCGTCATAAACCAAGAGATTGCCATGATAGAAACAGACAATAAGAGATCGGCAACAGTCACGGCCTTAACCACATTACCGAGTTCTGTCGGTAATGTGTAATTCCAGAGCGTTATTCCATCTAAATAGGTAAAAACAGTAATAAAATCAGACCAAATTCCATAGAAACTAGAAGCAAAGATGATAAATAAGATCATCGTTGTCAGTCTTAATGATTGCTGATTGATTAGATCCATATCCATTGGCGGCTCTTGAATCGGTTCAAGGCTGTTATCTTCACCTTCTTTTTTCTCTTTTAACATAGCTTGTCTACGTTCAAGCGCTCGACGATATGCAAGCCTTCTCGCCGCAACAGTTAATCCGCGCAAACTGGCGTGATAAGCAATAAACCACAACATAAGCAGATATAAGCTATCAATCCAGCGATTGGCTAAACGCAACGCCGTATAGTAATAACCAAAAATGACTAATCCCATTAAAATTAAAGGCGAAAATGTTAATAGGGTGATCACAACCGTTCTAACAACATGATTCCCCTTTTCTTGCCACATTTCGCGGCAAAACGGCAATGCACATAAACTAATGCAAAACAGTGAAATAATCGCAACCAACTGCCCAATCACATCGCCCACCAGCAATAATGGATTATTAATGCCATAAGCGGAAAGTAAAATAATCGGCAACATAGGAAAAGAAAGCCGTAATAAACGTTTACGGTTTTGTTGGACTCGCTCTACAGGAATTTTAAAATGTTTTACTGCAACACCATTGTCAGACATTAAGCGATAAGACCATTCGAACATCAGCCAAAATACCGCAAATTGCCAAGCGAAGGACCAGATAAACTCTTGTTGTACATTAAAGCTATTTATTAGCCAATATCCTATCGCTAAAACAAAACAAGACAGAGGTAAAGTTTTAAGAAAAACAATTCCCAGAGCAAGCGGTGTATGTAACTGAGAATCTTTATTGAGTTTATTTATATCCCCGTTCAGTTTTTCAAACTGAATATCAAGTTTTTTACGTTGCCAAATCAGTATTGAACCGAACAAAATTAACCCAATAAGAACAGGAAGTGATTTCTTAGCCCCGATCAGCAGATTTTCATTTGACCAATTGAGTTTAACACCTTGAAACTCAGCAACAGCCTGCGAGGGGAATGCTGAAAACCAATTAAGATTAATAGGCTTATTGCTGCTTACCCAGAAAATTTGCTGAGCCAATGTGTTTTCGAGTGAACTGACCACACTACGCAATTGTTGTTGATCCATTTGTAGGTTAATCGAACCTGAAATTTGATTACCCAATTGGTTATTGAGCTTATCAAGTAATTCACGTCTAGCATCAACAAGTAATTCTAATGCACTACGTAACTCTTTTTGTGCATTAGGATCGGATGCTTCAGGATGAGCAACTTGATATTCATGCATCAACTGATCAATATAAACACTGGGCTGTATTATTTGATCGCGTTGTTTGTTTATTTCAAACTGCTCTAAGCGTAAGTCCGCAATTTTATCGGGCAGGTTATTAATAAAAATACCATCCGGTAAATCAACTTGCTCTTCAAATAAGATACGAGAAAGCAATAAGCTTCCTTTGAGAACATCAATTTGTTCTTTTAAATTTCGTTCAGATTGAATAGCTCTGTCTAAACGATTTTTGACCATTAAACTATGGCGATTTAACTCATTATTATTTTGCGTTGTAACAATCAACTTATCACTAAGATGTTTATTGATTTCTGTTTGTGCTAAATAAAAAGGATTGCTATTAATTTCTTGATTTTCAAGTCCTGTACTTTGCGCTTCTTTCGCCGTTTCTTCTGAACTATCTAAACGCTTATCACTAATCTCTTCTTGAATGAGTTGAGCATGTTCTTGGGAAAGGTCGATGTAAGCAGAACTATAATCACGTTGGAGTTGTAATAGGCTTTGTAGCTGCACATTAAATTGTAAGGTGCGTTTTTGATAATTATTCTGTTGTTGAAGATAATATTGTTCTAATTGCAATAATTGTACTGCTGAAGGTCGCATTTGTGCTTTATCTGCACTACTTTTATTCAATGATATTCTTATTTGTTGCAGTCTTTCTGAGTTGTTAAATAAAACGGATTGTGCTCTTTCTGGTTGTGTTTGTAACACAATAAGTTCATTGCTGTAATTGGCTAAATCGTCTTGCGCTTTTTGTAATGATTGTAAGACAGTCTCTAATTGTGATTCTAATGTTGCTAAAGGTAATGCTTCTAGTGACTTTTGATAGTCGCCTACTTCTTTATTAGCGACTTTCTGTTTTAACTGATTAAGTTGATATTGTGCATTACGCAGCTTTTCAGGTAATTGCTCTACGGTTTTATCATAGCTTGCTAATTTTTTTTCTAGCTGTTGAATATTATCAAGTAATAAAAGTGATTGTTCTAAGTCAGCAATCGTTAATTTATCTTCTGCACTTAACTCGCTACGTTTGTTTAATAAATTAAGCTGGTTTTGAATACTTTCTTGAGTGGGTAAATTACTGGGTACTGCAGCTAAAACTGAGTTAATGGAGAAACTCAAAAAAACAAACATAATAATCGTGGCGAAAATAGTCGTCATTATTCGATTATTGAACTGAGAAAAAAAAGTTTGAGTACGCATAGTTAAGCAACTTGTTCAATTAATATTGAAAAACTGTTTATTATTATAATCCAATTGCTTTAAATTGGCATTGTAAACAGCACAAGTTGCTTGGTCTGTTTCTCGCCCGAGAAAACGAAATGATGATCAGAAAGTCAGGATTTTATCAGCATCTAGTGTCCACTGAGCTAAATCCACTAACGTGCCTAATTCTGCACCATCAACAAGCGGTAGCTCACTGATACCACGAGTGTCTGTACAGGTTTTGCATAGTTTAACAGGCACATTTTGTGCTGTTAAAATTTCCAGCATTTGCTGTAAGTTATAACCTTCTTTAGGTTGTTGACGCGCTAAAGCCCCAGTCACTGCGTCTGACATTAAAAAAATATTTAATTCAGTTTCTGGATGCTGTTCTTTCAATGTTATTGATAAACGCAGTGCGTTAAATAATGATTCATTGCCATAAGCCGCACCATTAGCAATAACTAATATCTTACTCATAAACCTCTTCCTCAAGTCTAATAATAAATTAAGATGACGCTGATATTCTCATATTGGCGCTGTGCTTTATCATATCAATAAAGCTATCAACCAAATATTGACCTTCATCTTTGATAGAGAAACTTTCTGGTGAAAATAACCAATTTTCGGCAAGACCCGTCATCATGGCTCTTAACATAATGGCAGCTCTTCTTAAATTAAGATTGGCAGGAAGCTGTTTTTTCTCAACACAACGAAATAAAGATTGTTCTATTCTAGAATAATCTGCTGCACACAATTCTCTGCGAATTTCAACAATTGGCGTCATTTCACCGACAAATTCGCATTTATGGAAATATATTTCTAAAAGTGAATTATGTTTAGGATCTTCGACAATGGATGTCAATATGTAAATAAGCAATTCTCTTAATACAAATAGTGGATCATCTGGATATTTTGTTTGATACTCTAATTCTAAAGATTCTATTTTTAAGTCGGTGAGTTTGCACGCTTCAGTAAATAAATCCACTTTATTTTTAAAGTGCCAATATATTGCGCCTCGGGTAACACCTGCCGCGGATGCAATATCTGAAAGTGATGTGGCAGAAACGCCTTGCACAGTAAACAGCCTAATTGCAGCATCAATAATCTGCTGTTTTGTTTCTTGTGCCTGCCGTTTAGTTTTTCGTGCCATTAATCCTCGATTTTGACTGAAGTTAATTTACATACATTCATGTATGTTTGTACTATACATCGCAATCAATCATCAACTTAATTATTTTTATCCCGGGAAACAACGTTTGAATAGAGGTTTTCTTATGCGAAAAAACAGAGGGGTTTTGCCTCTGGCTCTGTTAGTGCTATCAGGCAGCTTGGTTCTTGCTGGATGTGACGACAAAGCTAAACAGTCTGCTGGAGGTCCACCTCCTGCACCGGCTGTCGGTGTTGTGACTTTAGGAGCAGAAGCTCTGACAATCACTACTGATTTACCAGGTCGTACATCAGCTTTCCGTATTGCTGAAGTTCGCCCTCAAGTTGGCGGCATTATTTTAAAGCGCAATTATACTGAAGGTAGCTATGTAGAAGCGGGTACATCTTTGTATCAAATCGATCCAGCTATTTTTGAAGCAACTTTAAATAGTGCGAAAGCTGAATTAGCGAAAGCGAAAGCAAATGCTGAAATAGCGCGTCTCACTGTGGAACGTTATAAGCCTCTGCTAGGTACAAACTACGTCAGTAAACAAGATTTTGATACTGCAACATCTCAATATGCACAAGCTGTAGCTGCTGTTAAAGCAGGCGAAGCTGCGGTAACAACTGCAAAGATTAATCTTGAATACACAAAAGTAACAGCACCTATTTCAGGTCGTTCAGGTAAATCTACTGTGACTGAAGGCGCACTTGTCGCTCCAGGTCAGCAAGTGGCACTGACAACTGTTCAGCAAATCGATCCGATTTACGTCAATGTGACGCAGTCGAGTGAAGATTACCTGAAACTTAAAAATGAAATTGAAAGTGGCGTTATTCGTCAAGAGCAAGGCAAACCTGTTGTTCATTTAACATTGACTAATGGGCAAGCTTACGCACAGAAAGGTCATTTAGAATTTTCTGATGTGACTGTTGATGAAACAACAGGCTCAATTACGATGCGTGCTATCGTACCTAACCCAAATGGGGAATTATTACCAGGTATGTTTGTTCGCACTAAATTAGAAAATGGTATTCGTCAAAATGCAATTTTGATCCCACAGCAAGCTGTGATCCGTACTGCTCGTGGTGAAGCGACAACAATGGTTGTTAATAAAGACAATGTTGTTGAAGTTCGTACCATCGATGTGTCACAAGCTGTTGGTAATAAATGGCTCGTTAATAGTGGTGTTCAGGCTGGTGAACGCGTTATCGTTTCTGGATTGCAAAAAGCAAAACCCAAAATGACAGTAACGCCTCAAGAAGAGAATTTAGATGCGAAGCCATCACCTGAACAAACTGAGCCAGCTAAGAATCCTCAATAAGGAGTCGGTGATCCATGCCTAAGTTTTTTATAGATAGACCGATATTTGCGTGGGTAATTGCGATAATTACCATGCTCGCAGGTCTTCTGGCACTCATCAAACTGCCTGTAGCCCAGTATCCAACGATTGCACCGCCAGCGATTTCTATCTCTGCGGTTTATCCTGGTGCTGACGCCACCACTGTGCAAAATACAGTTACCCAAGTTATCGAACAGAATATGAATGGTATCGATAACATGGTGTATATGTCTGCGACCAGTGACTCAGCGGGTATGATGAATATCACTCTGACCTTTGAAGCAGGTACTGATCCTGATATCGCGCAAGTACAGGTGCAAAATAAATTGCAACTTGCTATGCCGCTATTACCTCAGGAAGTGCAACAGCAAGGGATTAGTGTTGATAAATCATCAAGTTCATTCTTGATGGTTGCAGGTTTTATCTCTGCTGACGGTTCAATGTCACAAGATGATATCGCAGACTATGTGGGTGCAACGATTAAAGACCCATTAAGCCGTGTAACCGGTGTGGGTGAAACCCAGTTATTTGGTACTCAATACGCGATGCGTATTTGGTTAGATCCCGATAAACTGGTGAAATACAACATGACCACACTTGATGTTATCGGTGCGATTAGAGCACAGAATAACCAAGTGGCAGCAGGTCAATTAGGGGGCACACCTCCTGTTCCTGGTCAGCGTTTAAACGTATCTATTATTGCTCAAACTC
The DNA here is from genome assembly GCF_022369495.1 of Proteus penneri. Classification (NCBI taxonomy): domain Bacteria; kingdom Pseudomonadati; phylum Pseudomonadota; class Gammaproteobacteria; order Enterobacterales; family Morganellaceae; genus Proteus; species Proteus penneri. Next base: position 324,603 of record NZ_CP059690.1, on the reverse strand, counting down.
GACTCAATACCGCAGAGCAATTTGGCGATATCCTGATGAAGGTTAATACCGACGGTTCTCAGGTTAAGCTAAAAGATCTCGGTATAGTTGAAATGGGAGCAGAAAACTACAGTACTATTGCTCGCTTTAATGGCTTACCTGCTTCTGGTATCGGTATTAAATTAGCAACAGGTGCTAACGCATTAGATACCGCAACCGCGGTACGTGCTGCATTAGCTGAAATGGAGCCATTCTTCCCTGCGGGATTAGAGGTCGTTTATCCTTATGATACAACGCCATTCGTTAAGATCTCTATTTTCGAAGTGGTAAAAACGCTTATTGAAGCAATCATGCTGGTATTCGTAGTGATGTATCTGTTCTTACAGAACTTCCGTGCTACGTTAATTCCAACAATTGCAGTACCAGTTGTATTATTAGGTACCTTTGCCGTACTCTCGGCATTCGGTTATTCGATAAATACCTTGACGATGTTTGCGATGGTGCTTGCCATCGGGCTTCTGGTGGATGACGCCATCGTTGTGGTAGAAAACGTCGAACGTGTTATGCAAGAAGAAGGTTTATCGCCTAAAGAAGCAACACGTAAATCTATGGGACAAATCCAAAGTGCGCTGGTCGGTATCGCCCTTGTGCTTTCTGCGGTATTTATTCCAATGGCATTCTTTGGTGGTTCAACAGGTGCGATTTATCGCCAGTTCTCTATCACCATCGTATCAGCAATGATCCTGTCTGTTTTCGTTGCATTGATTTTAACACCTGCACTTTGTGCAACAATGTTAAAACCAATACCAAAAGGCAGCCATGGTGTGCAAACGGGCTTCTTTGGTTGGTTTAACCGTACCTTTGAAAAAAGCAGCCATCACTATACTGATAGTGTATCCCGTACACTTCGTGGTACTGGTCGTTACTTATTAATTTACGTTTTATTAGTCGCAGGTATGGCGTTAATGTTTATTCGCTTACCCGCATCGTTCTTACCAGAAGAAGACCAAGGGGTATTACTGACAATGGTTCAGTTACCTGCGGGTTCAACACAAGAACAGACTCAGGACGTATTAGAAAGAGTAAACGACTACTTCAATACTGATGAAAAAGAGCTCGTTAAATCTGTCTTTACCGTAAGTGGCTTCGGCTTCGGTGGTCAAGGACAAAATATGGGTCTGGTCTTCGTTGTATTGAATGATTGGGATGAACGTAAAGCGGATGAAGACAAAGTTCCGGCGATTGTAGGACGTGCCAACATGGCACTATCCCAAATTAAGGAGGCCTTTGTTTATTCATTTAATATTCCAGCGATTGTTGAGTTAGGCTCTGCGGGTGGTTTCGAATTCGAGTTAATAGATAAAGCTAACCTTGGTCACGAAAAACTCATGGAAGCGAGAAATCAATTACTCGGAATGGCAGCGCAACAACCTCAAATGTTAATGGGCGTGCGTCCTAACGGTCAGGAAGATACTTCACAGTATCGCCTCTATATCGACCTAGAGAAAGCACAAGCTCAAGGTGTTGCAATTAGTGATATCTATTCAACATTAGGTACGATGTTTGGTGGTAGCTATGTAAACGACTTTATCGACCGTGGTCGTGTTAAGAAAGTTTACGTTCAAGCTGAATCACAATTCCGTATGTTGCCACAAGATATTGGTAATCTTTATGTTCGTAACAATGTCGGTCAGATGGTTCCATTCTCATCGTTCATTGATACAAGTAAAGATCCTTGGTTATACGGCTCTCCTCGTTTAGAGCGTTATAACGGTTTACCAGCAGTTCAAATTCAAGGTAGTGCAACACCAGGTCAAAGTAGTGGTGATGCAATGCTTATGATGGAAGATCTCGCAAGTAAACTACCAAGCGGTATCGGTTATGAGTGGACAGGAATGTCATATCAAGAACGTTTATCTGGTAACCAAGCGCCTGCGCTGTATACCATTTCCTTGATAGTTGTATTCCTTTGTCTTGCAGCTCTTTATGAAAGCTGGTCAGTACCATTCTCTGTCATGTTAGTCGTTCCACTAGGTGTTATTGGTGCTCTTGCATTAACATCACTAAGAGGCCTGGAAAACGACGTTTACTTTAAGGTTGGGCTCTTAACAACCATTGGGTTATCGGCGAAAAACGCAATCTTGATTGTTGAATTCGCCAAAGACTTGATGGAGAAAGAAGGTAAAGGACTCATAGAAGCAACGTTAGACTCTGTTAGAATGCGTCTACGTCCAATTCTAATGACTTCACTGGCCTTTATGTTAGGGGTTATTCCTCTGGTATTAAGTAACGGCGCAGGTTCTGGTGCTCAAAACTCAGTAGGTACAGGTGTATTCGGTGGTATGATTGCCGCGACTTCCCTTGCTATCTACTTCGTTCCTATCTTCTTCGTCGTGATCCGTAGACGGTTTGCGAAGAAAAATGAAGATTTAGAACATCCAAATCATTCACACTAATTTAAGTGATAATGCCAAAAAGGTCGCGAAAGCGGCCTTTTTATTTAGCTATTGATGTATTGTTTAAAATGAAAAATTGTTTCATTATATTATTTCTAGGTAATATCTCTTTAATCAATAAATTCATTTTATTTTTTTTCTTATATGTGACTTTTTGTCAAAATGAGGTAGTTCTGTTATTTATAAATAACAACGATATTTATACCTCATTTACACGCTTAAGCATTTGAAAATATAATAAAAACCAATATAATCATTATGTTAAGAGAATGTTCTTCAATTGGGATTTCTTAATTTTTACGAAAATAGACAAAATTATGTTGTTCAGATAGTGACTTATGTAATAATAGTGCTATATTAAGCAAAGAAATACTTATTGTATAAGTTTTAAACTCATTCGTGTATAATTCCGTATACAATTTAGTATTGTCTTTCGATATGCTATTACTTTGTTAGAAATAATAAATATAATTATTAAACCCTTTTAGCATACGAGTAAATATAAACACCTATTTTCAAGTTTATGTTTTTATTAATCCATTAATGAATTATGTGATGTATCTCATTAATAAGCTCAACTTTAAGTATTTATCTTTATTAATGAATATTTTCTATTAATTCAATTGCGATATGTTATGGACGAATATTCACCAGAAAAAGTAGATTTAGCCGAATTGTCGTTTTTGTGCGAAGAGTTATTACAGCAAGCTTTAGACTCATTAGATAAAGGCAGCACGGTTTGGCACAACGATCTGAGTAGCACAAAAAGCGTTGACCTTAATATCCTAATTGAACACATTATGGACTTTAGTTGGAAATTTAAGATTAAGTACCCAGATAAACATGTAATTAATACGCTTATAGAAGAGTATCTTGAAGAGACTTATCGTTTATTTGGTAATACATCAATTTCTTACTCAGATATCAATAATTGGAAAGAGTTAAACCAGTCACTTCTAACTCTTATTGCCAAAAACCCCAAAAATTATATTAAGTAATTTTAATTATCTTTAGTTTTATTTTAATTATAGAGAAAAGACAACATGACTAAGACAGACTATCTAATGCGTTTAAGAAAATGTACTTCAATCGAAACATTAGAACGTGTAATTGAAAAAAACAAATATGAACTCTCTGATGATGAACTGGAACTGTTTTATTCAGCAGCAGACCACCGTTTAGCAGAACTCACAATGAACAAGCTATATGATAAAATCCCAGCATCTGTTTGGAAATTTGTAAGATAATCTAGTTCTATTTAATTACCTTAGTTTTATTTTTGCTATTTTTATTTTTTATAGTAGTAGGGTTATTAGTTCTTAATTTAGATATCGTTTTATTCACGTTTTCTTATCAGTAGAATAATTACACACCATCATGCCGTTAACTTATTACGGCATGACTGCATTTCTTTACCCAAATATTCCTCTCATTTATAAACACTACCGTAAATTTTCTCATAATAAATTAATGCATTGAGCGTACTGTTTTCTATTCAATAATATTAACTCTCAAATTCAAAGAAAACAGAACTCAAAAAAACACATATAGAGAGTAAAATTATAAGGAAAAATAAATCTAAGAAGATAATAGTGATAAGAGATTCGAAATGATGAGAGATTAAAAATCATGAAGGGCTAAAAATTGGGTGGGGCCTTGCCAGCGACATCCCGGCACACGCGACACCTGCCATGGCTGCTTCCTTCCGGACCTGACCGAGTTAACAAGTTAGCGTTGCGGGAGAACCAACAAGACCCCATAGATTGTCTTATTGCTAAGACGTCACGCATTATGTTTTAAACTGATCCAAATAGCAAGGAAAGCGAGACTAAGTGATTACTAATTACCCAAATCCGTGCTCACTAATTATTCAATTGACTCTAAGGCTCTTTTACCTGCCATAAATTTATCAAAGCGCACTCAAACAATAATCTCATCAACTCTGTTCATTTATCATTAGATTGCTACAAGATAAAAAGGGAGATTATTTTTTTATATTCCTAGGATTGTATATAATCAACTTTATAAAAAATCACCAGATCTAATGATACAGGTACACTATGAGTCAAGCATTGAAAGATCTCATCAATTTGATGGCACTTGAAAAAATAGAAGAAGGCCTATTTAGAGGCCAAAGCGAGGATTTGGGATTACCGCAAGTTTTCGGTGGGCAAGTTGTAGGACAAGCACTATATGCTGCAAAACAGACAATAGCTGATAACCGCTATATCAACTCATTTCATAGCTACTTTTTACGTCCTGGTGATAGCCATAAGCCTATTGTTTATGATGTGGAATTTATTCGTGATGGTGGATCATTTAGTACTCGTAGGGTCAGTGCTATTCAGCACGGTAAACCTATTTTTTATATGACCGTTTCTTTTCAAGAATTTGAAGAAGGCTTTGAACATCAAGATACAATGCCTGATGTTCCTTTTCCAAATGAGCTTATCTCACAAGATGAGATTTTAAAGAACTTAGCACCCAAATTACCCGAGCCGATTAAATCTTTAGCACTTCGAGAAACACCGTTTGAAGCGCGCCCTGTGCAATACTTTAGCCCGTTTGGCTACGCTAAAGCGCCTGCTGAACGTTATGTTTGGTATCGTAGTCGAGGTGAAATACCAACCGATCCTTTCTTGCATCAATATTTACTTGGTTATGTTTCTGATTTTGACTTTTTACCAACTGCTCTCCAACCTTATGGATTAGGTTTTATGGATACAAGTCTGCAGGTCGCTACGATTGACCATTCTATGTGGTTTCATCGCCCATTCCGTGTGGATGATTGGTTACTTTATGTGATTGAAAGTCCTTCCGCATCAGGGGGCAGAGGATTTGTTAGAGGTAAATTCTTTAATACAAAAGGTCAACTCGTTGCATCTTCTGTTCAAGAAGGGGTTATTCGTCAAAAACGAGCTAAACATTCAAAATAATACCTTGGCATATTCCCCCCTCAATTGAGGGGGAATAGACAATTATTGTTGATAAGCTCTTTCACCATGAGTCGTTAAATCTAACCCATCATGCTCTTCCTCTTCTGAAACTCGCAAGCCCACCAGCTTATCTGCGATTTTAAAACCTATATAAGCGACAACACCAGACCAAATCACTGTGATCACAACGCTCATTAATTGAATTAAAACTTGTTTACTGAGTGTCATACCATCGCTATATCCCACTCCCCCTAAAAATGAAGCCGTAAATACCCCTGTTAATAAACAACCAGCAATACCACAAGTACCATGAATACCAAAAACATCACAAACATCATCTGCCTTTAACCAGCGTTTTAAAACAACGACGCCCCAAAGCCCAATGATCCCACCCATTACACCGATAAATAAAGCACCCATCACTCCGACCGTGCCAGCTGCAGGTGTAATCGCAACTAATCCTGCAATACAACCAGAACAACTACCTAACATAGAAGGTTTGCCTCTGGTGAGCCATTCTGATGCAGTCCAAGAAAGCACGGCTCCTGCCGTTGCAATTACTGTATTTAGAAATGCTAAAGCTGCGATTGCATTTGCACTGCCAGCAGAGCCTGCATTAAAACCAAACCAACCGATATAGAGCACCGCTGTACCAGTAAAGACCATTGGTAAATTATGAGGTTTAAGCGCTGTATGCTGACTATCACGCCGTTTGCCAAGTAAGTAAGCACCAACAAGTGCCGCAATCGCTGCATTAATATGGACAACGGTTCCCCCAGCAAAATCTAATGCCCCATCATCGATTAACCAACCACCTTCTCCCCATACCATATGTGCAATAGGAATATAAGAAAGTGTGAACCAAATAATCGTAAAAATGAGCAGTGCAGAAAAGCGAACGCGCTCTCCTAGTGCCCCAACAATTAATGCAACAGTGATAACAGCAAAAGATCCTTGAAAAGCAATATGTACATACTGATTAATTGAGCCAGAGAGTGAATCTAGTGATACGTTATTCAAAAAAGTAAGTGACCACCCACCCCAAATTTTATTACCGGCGGTAAATGCCAAACTATAGCCAAATGTAACCCAAAGAATAACAACGATACTGAAGATCATCATCACTTGAGTGATCAAAGAAAGTACATTTTTTCCTCTCAATAACCCGCCATAAAACAGAGCAATACCGGGCATCGTCATAAAAAAGACTAAAGCGGTACATATCAACATAAAACTATTATCAGCTTTATCAACCCCCCCTGTTTCAGTTGCAAATGCAGATGAAGAAAAGTATGTAAGCACTAACATTAATAGTAAAGAAAGTAAGCGTCTCATCGAATATCTCCTTTAAAGTGCTTCATCACCAGACTCACCAGTACGAATACGGACTGCCTGCAATAATTCAAAAACAAAAATTTTTCCATCTCCTACCTTTCCTGTATCAGTCGCTTGCATAATCACTTGCATAACTGACTCAAGTTGCTCATCACAAATAGCGAGTTCTATTTTTACTTTGGGGAGAAAATTAACTTCATACTCAGCCCCTCTATACAACTCCGCATGTCCTTTTTGTCGCCCATATCCCTTTACTTCACTGATTGTCATTCCCTTTATACCTAACTCAGAGAGCAACTCTCGCACTTCTTCTAATTTAAATGGTTTAATAATGGCAATGATATATTTCATATAAACCTCGTCGATATTTGAAAGAACAAACCCTAAATAGAAAAGCAAAAGACATGCCATTATTTAATTGATTGATATTTAAGAAAAAATAAACTTTTTGAATAATGAAAATGAAAAAGCTCACCGAATTGGTGCAAAAATACGATAGCTATTTTGATAAAAGCAAGATAAATGGGAAATCAAAAAGGGCACATACATTAAGATGATGTGCCCTCTAAAATTATATTTTTTTATTTATGGTTATTATTCTACTTTAAGAGGAGATTGTTCTTGTAAAGATTCTCTGACCTGCTGTAATTGATACATATTATAGTATCGGCCTTTTTGCGAGAGTAACTTAGCATGATCGCCCTGCTCGACAATTGCACCACGATGAAGTACTACAATTTCATTGGCTTCAATAATAGTGGAAAGTCGATGAGCAATAACAATCAATGTTGTTTTTTCCCTAACTACTTTTAACGCTTTCTGTATGGCTTGTTCTGTTCCTGAATCAATATTTGCTGTTGCCTCGTCCAGAATAAGAATACGAGGAGGTATTAATAATACACGCGCCAATGCAAGTAACTGTTTTTGACCAGCAGATAAGCGACTACCTTGTTCACCAAGTTTTGTTTGCAGCCCTTCTGGTAACGCTTTAACCCATTGATCGAGTTGAACTGTTTCTAATACCTGCCATAAATGTGACTCATCACAATCACGCCCTAACGTAATGTTGTCATGCAGTGAACCCGATAATAAAACGGGATCTTGCTGTACCATTGCAATACCACTACGCAATGCAGCGTGAGAATACGCTTCTAATGGTTGCTTATCTAAAGAAATACTCCCTTTTTGCCAAGGATAATTACCCATTAATAAACTGGCTAAAGTACTTTTACCACTTCCTGTGTGCCCAACGAATGCGACAAAATGACGAGCAGGAATAGTTAAATTGATATCTTTTAATACCCATTGCTCATTACGATACGCAAACCAAAGAGAGCTAATCTCGATATTACCTTGAGTAATAGAATGTGTTGATGAACCGTAATGCTGTAAAGGTGCATCCATCAGTTCAAAAACACGCTCACCAGAGACAACCGCCTGTTGTAGAATCGATTGCTGTGATGTCAATGTGATCAAGGGTTCATTTAATCGACCTAAATAACTAATGAATGCATAAATCACCCCAACTCCAATAACCGCACTACCTTGATAACCAAAGAGCATCAATAAGCCACACAGAACTAACGCAGAGAGCATGCTTAATAAAGGGCGTAATAACAGACCATCAAGTTTTAACGCTTTCATACGCGCTTGGTAATGCTGCCAGCTGTCATCTGACATTCTTTCACCAAATCGAGCTTGTTGCCTAAATTGTTGAATAACTGACATTCCATTGATAACTTCGTGGAAACCATCATTTATATTGGCAAGAAAATGACGTACATTGCGTACAATCGGCGTGCTCAGTCGCTGATAAAGCATCATCACACCAATAACTGCAGGGAAGATAGTCATCGCTACCAATGCCATTTGCCACTCTAATAAGAACATGGCAATTAACATAACAACCACTAACGCAATCGCTCGAAATAATGTCGGTAAGACATTAACAAACAAATCTTTAATTGTTTCGGTATCATTCGTTACACGAGAGATTAACTGCCCCACGGGCTGATTATCAAAAGCACTTAATGGCTGTTTTAGTGCCGCACTCATTACATCAGTACGTAATTGTTGTACCACCCCAACAGCAGCATGATTAAACACAATGGCTTGATAATAGTGAAGTGTGGCAGCAATTACTTGCAAAAGAATAAAAGCCAATGCTAGGCCTAATGATGACATTAATTCCACATTATTCGTGGCAACTTTTGCATCAATAAAATAACCTACAATTAATGGGCCACCCACTTCTGCAATAGCGGCTACCCACAACATAATGACACCCCATGTCATGGATTTACGATAAGCTTTACCATAAGTCAAAAGACGCTTTAATGCAGGCAATAGCGCTTTAACGGATTTATTTTTATTCATCGTCATCCAGCGCGGCCTCTAATTGCTGATAATGGTACATATCTTGATACCAACCTGGTATTGAAATTAACTGCTGATGTGTACCCTGCTCTATAATCTCACCTTGTTTTAAAACTAAAATATTCGTAGCACCAACCAATGCAGATAAACGATGAGCACTGATAATCAACGTTCTATCTTTTCGCCATTGCGACAAATTTTGTAAAATTTGATATTCAGTTTGTCCATCAACGGCAGATAATGCGTCATCTAATAACAAAATTTCCGCATCTAAGAGTAGCGCTCGCGCAATAGAAATACGCTGTTTTTGTCCACCGGATAACATCACACCTTTTTCGCCTACCTGTGTTTGATACCCTTCAGGTAAACGCAGAATATCGTCATGAATATTGGCCAGTTTAGCGACTGCTTCAATTTCGTCTTTAGTTGCATTAGGGCGCCCTAATGCAATATTTCCTGCGATAGTATCTGAAAATAGGAAGGGGGTTTGATTAACAACAGCCAGTCGTGCTCGCCATTCATCAAGCTTCAATTGATAAATGGGTATAGATTGAAAACAAATTTCACCTTCAGTTACATCGTAAAGTCGTTGAATAACGGTGAGTAGTGTACTTTTTCCACTTCCAGTCATTCCGCAAATTCCCAACATATCACCGGGAGATAAGGTGAAATGAATATTCTTAAGCACATCCGTTGTTTGTTCAGGATACTGAAAGCGGTCGATATCAACAGACAATATCCCTCGACCTTGTTTTGGTGATAAATCACCATCAATCATATCGAGTTTTTCATTCAATAAGCTATTGATTCGGCTATAGGCTGCACTGCCACGCTCAACAATATTGAACATCCATGCTAAAGCCAGCATTGGCCAAATCATTTGACCTAAATACATAACAAAACTGGTTAATTCACCTAATGTCATTTTGTCATTGAGTACCAAATAACTCCCACCAGCAACCGCGAGTAAATTAGCAAACCCAATAGCCATAAAAATAGTAGGATCAAAGAGCGCATCAATTCTTGCAACACGCATATTTTGGCGCCCAGTTTCTTTTGCCACATCATCAAAACGGGATGCATGCTGTTGCTCTAGTCCGAATGATTTGATCATACGAATACTACTCAAACTTTCCTGTGCTTGATTATTAAGTGAAGAGAAAAGTGCTTGTGCGGTTTTAAAGCGACTATGTAGCTTATCACCATAACGTTTAATCAAAATCGCCATGAGTGGCATCGGTAATAATGAAATCAGTGTCAGTTCCCAACTTAACTGAATACTCATCATGACGAGTACCGCAAGCCCCATAACCATAGAATCCACTAAGGTTAGTACACCTTCACCAGCTGCGAAAACCACTTTATCAACATCATTAGTGGTCCGTGCAATTAAATCGCCTGTACGATAGCGATGATAAAATGAGGAAGATTGTTGATTAAGTTGTTGATAAATTTGCATCCGCAGTTTTATTGCTAATTGATAAGATGCACCAAATAACCAAAGACGCCAAAAATAACGTAAAAGATAAACTGCGAGGGCAATTAATACCATCACACCAATCCAATTCATCACTTGGCTAAACGTCAGACTATGGTTATCAACACCATCTACAATGATCCCAACAATCTTTGGCGGGATCACCTGTAATACTGCGATAACCATCAATAAGAAAATAGCACCGACATAACGACGCCATTCACTGAGAAAATACCAACTGAGCTGTGAAAATAGAGCCACGCCTTAAATCCTAAGGTTATACAAAAAAATAAAAGTGCCAGTTGGTAAAGATGAACCTTATTCAGGTATCGGCATTGCCGTTGTGTATTTAATTTTTTCCATTGCGAAGTTAGAAGTCACATCAATAAGACCCGGTACGCCATTTACCATACGCTTATAAAATAGGTCGTAACTTTTCATGTCGACTACTTCAACATGCATTAGATAATCACACTCACCCGCCATTCGATAGAATGTCAGTACTTCTGGCATTTGCTTAACAAATGAAACAAACTGTTCGTACCATTCGCTATTATGCTGCTGTGTTCTAATCATAACAATAACTGTTAGACCTAGCCCGATTTTTTCACTATCAAGCAGAGCAACGCGCTTACGAATATACCCTTCATCCTCTAGTCTTTTCAATCGTTTCCAGCAAGGCGTTGAAGTTAGGTTAACAGCCTCAGACAAAGTATTCAGTGAGAGGCTTGAATCTTCCTGTAACAGCGCTAATAGTTTACGGTCAATCTTATCTAACATAGATACTCCTTCAAAATATGCCCCTACAAAAAATAATGATAATCTGCCCCTTACTATAAGAGTAATCATCTAATGATAAATCGGTAATAAATTGCCATAATATCTGTACTTTTATGCGTACTAATCCTTATAAAATTTCAATATTCAGGAGTATTCTGATGAAAAAAACGGTCGTTGTCTTTAGTGGTGGGCAAGATTCGACAACCTGCCTTATTCAAGCATTGGAAAAGTACGATGAAGTACATTGCATTACGTTTAATTATGGGCAACGCCATAAAGAAGAAATTGAGGTAGCACAAAAAGTAAGTCAATTACTGGGGGCAACTGCGCATAAAGTTTTAGATGTAAGTTTACTCAATGAACTCGCTATTAGTAGCTTAACTCGCGACAATATTCCTGTTCCTGATTTCAAAGAAAGTGAAGAAAGTGATATTCCTAGTACCTTTGTACCGGGTAGAAATATTCTATTCCTTACTTTAGCAGCAATTTATGCTTATCAAATTGGCGCTGAGAGTGTCATCACTGGCGTTTGTGAGACAGATTTCTCGGGTTACCCTGATTGTCGCGATGAATTTGTAAAAGCACTGAATCATGCTGTCAACTTAGGTATTGCACGTGATATTAAATTTATCACACCATTAATGTGGCTAGATAAAGCCGAAACGTGGGCGCTTGCTGATTACTATAAAAAGTTAGATTTCGTTCGTCATAAAACGTTAACTTGTTATAACGGTATTCAAGGTGATGGCTGTGGTGAATGTGCGGCTTGTCATTTAAGGCAACGCGGATTAAACACTTACTTAGCTGATAAAACACTCATTATGCAAACAATGAAACAGAAAGTAGGTCTTAAATAATTATCATAATTACCTTACTTATTATCACTGCTATCTGCCATTCTATTCACTTATGCAGTGATAATTCATCAAACATTATCACTGCATTAAATCATCTTAGATTAGCCTAGGCATATTTAGTGATAAATTTTTAATACTCTCTATGTATTAGGATGATTGACGTACATATTCAAGCTTCTCTCTTAACTGTTCTGTTAATGTCAGTGCTTTTTTTGTATTGATATCAACAAGAACAAAAGTAATTAATGCATCAGAAATAAGTGCACCATCTTTTTTTCTGACAATCTTTTGAGAAAGCACACCACTTTTAACCCCCACTTCAGCAATATCACAATCAATGAGTAACTCATCACCTAAACTTGCAGGTAAGCGGTAATTAATATTGATATTAGCAACCACTAATGCCAAGCCATTGCGCTTAAACCAATCAAAATCTAAATGTTGCTCAATCCAATCCCATCGAGCTTGCTCTAAAAATTCAAGGTAACGTGCATTATTCACATGTTCAAAAACATCTAAATGAAAACCATAAACTTTAATTAATGTACTCATATCAATTTATTACCTCTTGATTATTCTAATAAAGTTCTTATAGATTTTTTTGCAATACCATAAATATAGCCAAAAAAATAAATTTAGTAATTTCTGATATAGGTTTATTTCATTTTCTTTTAACAAAGAAAACACTAAGAAAACGTGTTTCTCTTATCAAAAAAATCAAAGAGAAACACGGAGTTTTTAATCAATATTCACGTTTCTGCTATCACTTATACTCAATATCGTATAAGAATGAATACGTTAATTAATAACAATAAAATCACGATTTTGATCAACTAACTTCATACCAATTCCAAAGACTTTTTCAAGTTCATCAATAGTGGTAAAGCGCCCTAGCTGTTCGCGATAATCAATAATGGCTTGCGCTTTTGCTTTTCCGATCCCTTTTAATCCCATTAATTCATCTACTGTTGCCGTATTTAAATTAACTTTACCTACTGTACTGGCTTTATTTTCCTTAGCATCACGCTCAACAGATGAGTGAGTTTCAATAGAAACCATTGGGGTTGAGGCGGGTGTTTCTTCTGCATAAGAGAGAGGAGAAAGCCCTAATCCTAAAGCTAGGCAGATAGAAGCCATAAAACCTGACAATACTTTTTTATCCATCTTCATAATCATAATTTCCTTTTATTCAATAATTTTAAATTTAATCGCAAACAAAGAGTTCTGAATGCAGGAAAATAATGACAACATATTGATAAACAAGCAATTATATAAAAATAAAACTACGAGAGAGTAGGAAAAATAAAAATGTAAAAAAGAAGCATTACAAAAAGTTGTCTAGCTTGCTCTCAAATATGATTTTTTTGAGAGACGGAGTTATTGGTTTAAGTTACCAAAGTGAATCGGCATAAAAAAACCCAGCTTTAAGCTGGGTTTTCAATGTAATAACTCAAATTCAATTATTGATAATCTTTATCAAAAATTTCAATTTTAGCGTTATCTTTTAAGTCACGTAACATGAGTTGTAACGCTTCTTCGCCCATCTGAGCACGATAGAGATTAGTCATAAACTCAAGTTGTTCAGATGTTGGTTTACCATCTGTTACGCTATCTAATTGAATAAGGACAACTTTAGTACCAGGTACATTAGTCATACCATACTCTTTTTTACCTTCAGCAGGTTTTGGCATAGAGAAAATAGCAGTTTGTACGACATCTGTTGCAGATGAGTGAACGATGCTTTCTTCACTACCAAACGAAACATTAGCAGCTTTCAGTGCTTCTTCGCCTTTACCTTCTTTCAATGCAGCTAAAAGTTTTTGGGCTTCCGCATTCATGGCTTGTGATGCTTTTTGCTGTTTAACCAGCATAACAACCTGATCACGCACTTTGTCTAATGGTTGGCTTGCTGAAGGCTTATAACCTTCTACACGCACGATAAATGCACTGTCATTACCTAACGTCACCATGTCTGAATTCATGCCAGTTGGGCCATTTTCATCCACCAATGAACCCCCAAAAATTAACTGGGTGAGTTTTTCATTATTTAATGGTGCAGGAACGTTATTTTCATCAAACCAATCAGTATTAACCACCGTCACGTTGCCCGCTTTAGCGGCGGGAGCTAATGTGTCGTTGTCATTAGATGCAGCTTGGCTCACCTTTTGTTGTAATGCGAAGAAATCATCAATCGCTTTGTTTTCACGCATTTTTGCCAATAAATCTGTTTTCACGTCATCAAATGGTTTTACAACAGAGGGTTTGACATCATCAAGACGGAAAATTGCGTAGCCATTACTGATTTTAACAGGTTCAGAGATTTGGCCTTTTTCTGTCAAACTTGCATTAGCCAGCTCGGGTAACTCTTGCCCGATAGTTATCCAACCTAAAGAACCATTTTGTTTTTTAGAGAAACTATCAATAGATTTTTCTTTCACTAACGAAACAAAATCAGCGCCTTTTTTCAGCTCGTCTTCTGCTTCTTTAGCCGAAGCTTCATCAGCTAATACTAAGATGCTGTACTGTTTCTGCCCTGCCGTAGTGAACTCATCAATATTACTATCGTAATAAGCTTTCGCTTCTTCATCAGTAATGTTGATATTATTAAAATCTTTTTGAGCATTTAATTGGATATAGCTAATTTTAAATTGCTCTGGCGCGATGAACATTTGGTTATTTTGCTCATAGAACGCTTTCACTTCTTCATCAGATGCCGTTTCTTTTTCGAGGAATGGCTGAATGTCTAATGATGCTAAGCGTACATTACGGCTTTGTAGCATTAATCCAGCAAATTCTTTAACTTCGCTATCTAAGGCAAAATCAGTGCCTTGGATAGAAAATTTTAATTGCTGGTTAATTAGGTTTTGACGAATGCCTTCTGCGAAGGCATCCGCATCAATATTATTGCCTTTCAATAAATCGACATATTTTTTATTGTCAAATTTGCCGTTAGTTTGAAAGTAAGGAAGTGCAAAAATAGCATCTCTAATTTGCTGATCACCGGCTGAGATACCCAGCTTTTGTGCAAATTGATCAAGTAATGCTTGGTTGATCAATAAATCAAGCGCTTGTTGGCGAATGAGTTTCTGGCCTTCTTCTGAGGAAGCAAGAGCAGCAAAATTTTCACCCATATCTTGTTGTAATTGAGCTCGACGTTGTTGATAAGCTTGCTCTAATTGAGAACGGCTAATTTTATACCCGTTAACTTCAGCTGCATCATTGACGCCTGAACTAAAGAGATATCCGCCCACACCAGTTAGGACGAAGGAGAGGATGATCACAGCTAATAATATTTTTATAAATGGATTATTAGCAGTGGAACGAATGTTGTCCATCATAACGAGACGAGGCTCCGTTTGGTGAAATAAAAATTATTTTTATGGGTGTTACACGACTATTTTGAGCACAGCAAAAAGATAATATGCTCATGCTGGCTAAATATCAAAATGTCGCGACACACGACAATCATTAAAAACAGCCAGTCCCATATTAATGCACAGTCTTAACACGCACTTTCTATAACTAAGAAAAAACTAAACAGCATTATTTGATTCATTGATTACGATAGCAGTTAACTCATCACTAAATCATTCATTGTTGTCTATTTTAGTTATAGAACAACGGAGCATTCTATCAAATGACCACTTCAGTTTCACGTTTTATCGCCAGAGAATACAAGGTTTAATCGTGATTTATAATCAAAAAAGAAAAGCGCATCTCAAAAAGATGCGCTTCATTTTTTAATTGAGTTGTTTTCTGTTTACCCATAACGTTAAGTTAATAACTCTTTGGCAGAAAGTTCATTCAACTATTATTGATTAACTGCGTCTTTTAAGCCTTTACCCGCACGGAATGCAGGAACTTTTGCAGCTTCAATTTGAATTTCTTTACCAGTTTGTGGGTTACGGCCCGTACGAGCTGCACGATCACGTACAGTAAAAGTACCGAAACCTACTAATGCTACATCATCACCTTTTTGTAAAGATTCAGTGATAGAAGCAACCAGAGCATCTACAACACGACCTGCTGCCGCTTTTGAGATATCTGCATTTGCAGCAATTTTGTCGATCAGTTGAGTTTTATTCACGCTTTCATCCCCATAATTTTATGCGTTATTTTTCACCATTAATGGCAAATTTTGCAAACGTCGTTATATCAAGCCTTTTTAGATATAGCAAGACCGATAAAACAGCATTTTTAATTAAAATCGCCATTAAATTAGCGACACAAAAAAAGGCTGGCAAGCTTTTATTACTTATCCAGCCTTTTTTTTAGCTATAATTTATGACTAATATCACTCTTTAGTGTGATTTATCAGTAACAACTTCCATGCCAAACGGTGAGTTTTGCAGGGCTAGCGTTAAAACTTCCTCTATTGTTTTCACCGGGTGAATATCCAGATCAGCAACAATATTTTCAGGAATTTCTTCTAAATCACGTTTATTTTCATCAGGGATAAGAACTGTCTTAATTCCACCGCGATGTGCAGCAAGTAACTTTTCTTTTAGTCCGCCAATTGGCAATACTTGTCCGCGTAACGTAATTTCGCCCGTCATTGCAACATCAGAACGTACAGGGTTACCTGTTAGGCTTGATACCAACGCAGTACACATTGCGATACCGGCACTTGGACCATCTTTTGGTGTTGCCCCTTCAGGAACGTGTACGTGCATATCACGTTTTTCATAGAAATCGCTATTAATACCCAGTTTATCAGCACGAGCACGAACGACAGTCATTGCCGCTTGAATAGACTCTTGCATCACTTCACCTAAAGAGCCAGTGAATGTTAGCTTGCCTTTACCCGGTACACTTGCAGTTTCAATAGTCAGTAGATCACCACCCACTTCTGTCCATGCAAGTCCTGTTACCATACCTACTCGATTTTCTGTATCAGCACGACCGTAGTCAACTTTACGAACACCTAAGTAGTCTTTGAGATTATCTTCGTTAATCTCAATATGTTTGATTGTGCTATCCATTAGCAGCTGTTTTACTGCTTTACGGCATAATTTAGAAATTTCACGCTCTAAACTACGTACACCCGCTTCACGCGTGTAATAACGAATAATGCCCATAATCGCGCTGTCATGAATTGTCAGCTCGCTTGGTTTTAACGCATTACGCTCAATCTGTTTTGGTAACAAATGTTGCTTAGCAATATTCAGTTTTTCGTCTTCGGTATAACCTGATAAACGAATAACTTCCATACGATCCAACAACGGTGCGGGTATATTCATGGAGTTAGAGGTTGCCACGAACATAACATCAGACAGATCGTAATCAACTTCCAGGTAATGGTCATTAAATGCGATGTTCTGTTCTGGATCTAACACTTCTAACAGAGCAGAAGCTGGATCACCTCGCATGTCGGATGACATTTTATCAATTTCATCTAATAGGAAAAGTGGGTTTTTGACGCCAACTTTCGCCATTTTCTGAATTAATTTACCTGGCATAGAACCGATGTAAGTACGACGGTGACCACGGATTTCAGCTTCATCACGTACACCACCTAACGCCATACGAACATATTTACGGCCTGTTGCTTTAGCAATAGATTGACCCAGTGAAGTTTTACCTACTCCCGGAGGCCCTACCAAGCACAAGATTGGCCCTTTAATTTTGCTAACTCGAGACTGAACTGCGAGGTATTCAAGGATACGCTCTTTAACACGTTCTAAACCGTAATGGTCAGTATCAAGAACTTCTTGCGCTTTCACTAAGTCTTTTTTAACTTTGCTACGACTATTCCAAGGAACTTGAACCATCCAATCAATATAGCTACGTACAACTGTGGCTTCTGCTGACATTGGCGACATCATTTTTAATTTCTGAAGTTCCGCTTCTGTCTTCTCTTTTGCCTCTTTTGGCATTTTAGCCGCATCGATTTTACGCTTCAGCGATTCCATTTCATCAGGTGCATCATCCATCTCACCTAATTCTTTTTGAATCGCTTTCATTTGTTCATTGAGATAATACTCACGCTGACTCTTTTCCATCTGCTTTTTAACGCGGTTACGAATGCGTTTTTCAACTTGTAGCAGATCGATTTCTGATTCCATCATCGCCATTAAATATTCAAGGCGTTCTGTCACATCAGACATTTCAAGTACAGCTTGCTTATCTTTTAATTTCAGCGGCATATGTGAAGCAATGGTGTCTGCTAATTTCGCTGATTCTTCGATAGCATGTAATGAGGTTAATACCTCTGGCGGAATTTTTTTATTCAGCTTGATATAACCTTCAAACTGATTAATCGTTGTACGATTTAAGACTTCTTGTTCGCGCTCATCAACGGCTGGCGTTTCAAGGTATTCTGCTTTCGCCTGAAAGTATTCACCATTGTCAGATAGCGTCGTAATTTTGGCACGACGAATACCTTCAACAAGTACTTTTACTGTTCCATCAGGTAGTTTTAGCATCTGTAAAACAGACGCAACTGTACCAACAGAAAAAAGATCATTCACACCTGGTTCGTCAGTAGATGCATCTTTCTGCGCAACCAGCATAATTTGTTTGTTGTCGTTCATCGCGGCTTCTAAGCAATGAATAGATTTTTCACGACCAACGAACAACGGGATCACCATATGCGGATATACAACGACATCACGTAATGGCAATACAGGTATTTCAATACGTTCTGGACGCTCAGGATTCATAGAGCTCTCTCTTCGTTTTTAGCTTAACGCTTTTACAGGTAATTTTATTCGCATGTCACCAAATAAAATTAATTCCACGGATTGTCAAAATATATAAGGGCACTTTTCTGACATTCAATAGCATTACGCATTAAAAAAACAAAATGAGGGAAAATTCCCTCATTTTTATTGCGTTGGCACGCTTTATCTTGAATTTCTCTCTTACTTTTGAGAGAAAACGAGATAATGTCAGACAAAGGACACTGCCAAATTACGATGCATTATTCACCTGAAGCCTGATTTTCTGGCTGACTATAAATAACCAGCGGCTCAGATTTTCCATTAATAACGCCTTCATCAATGACCACTTTTTCTGCATTTTCAAATGAAGGAAGGTCATACATCGTATCAAGTAATGCAGCTTCAACAATCGAACGTAAACCACGAGCACCCGTTTTACGTACCATGGCTTTTTTCGCTATTGCAGTCAGCGCTTCCTTACGGAATTCTAAATCTACACCTTCTAATTTAAATAATGCCTGATATTGCTTAGTCAATGCATTCTTAGGTTCTTGTAAGATCTGGATTAACGCTTCTTCGTTTAATTCGCCTAGCGTTGCAACAACAGGTAAACGACCAATAAATTCAGGGATAAGACCAAATTTAATCAGATCTTCTGGCTCAACTTGGGCTAATAATTCACCTTCGCTAGCTTTCTCTTTTTGGCTTTTAACTTCTGCGCCAAAACCAATACCTGAGTGTGTATTTAAACGCTGTGCAACAACTTTATCGAGTCCTGCAAATGCACCACCACAAATAAAGAGGATTTTAGAAGTATCAACTTGTAAAAATTCTTGTTGTGGGTGCTTACGTCCGCCTTGAGGAGGAACAGAAGCGACAGTGCCTTCAACTAATTTTAATAATGCTTGCTGTACACCTTCACCAGACACATCACGGGTGATTGATGGGTTTTCAGATTTACGGGTGATCTTGTCAATTTCATCAATATACACAATACCACGTTGTGCTTTTTGCACATCGTAATCGCATTTTTGTAGCAGTTTTTGAATGATGTTTTCAACATCTTCACCCACATAGCCCGCTTCTGTCAGCGTTGTGGCATCTGCCATAGTAAAAGGAACATCAAGGTAGCGTGCTAATGTTTCTGCTAGTAACGTTTTACCGCTACCAGTAGGACCAATCAGCAAAATATTACTTTTTCCTAGCTCAACACCATTGGCTTTATCGCCATTACGCAGACGTTTATAGTGATTATAAACGGCAACAGCCAAAACTTTTTTAGCCAATTCCTGACCGATAACATAGTCATCAAGGTGCTTACGGATTTCATGCGGCGTTGGCAATTCACTGCGTTCATGATGAGGTGCCAGTTCTTTTATTTCTTCACGAATGATATCAACACATAGATCGACACATTCATCACAGATATAAACCGACGGACCAGCGATCAATTTTTTTACTTCATGCTGGCTTTTACCGCAGAAAGAGCAATACAGAAGCTTCCCAGAGCTATCTTTGCGCTTATCTGTCATCAGTCAACCTCACTTAGTTATTCCTCTTATTATTTATAAGAAGAAAGTCTTTTTTACATAAATATTGATAGCCGTTTTCTTTGCATTATTGACTAACAAAGAAAACGTATTAATTCAGTTGCTATTACAACGTGTAATAATTAGCTACGTTGAGTATAGACTTTATCCACTAATCCATATTCTAACGCTTCGTTAGCAGATAAGAAACGATCACGCTCAGTGTCTCTTTCTATTTCTTCAATAGATTTACCTGTATGTTGAGCCATTAGCTCATTCATACGGGATTTTACTTTCAAAATTTCTTGAGCATGAATTTGAATATCTGTTGCTTGCCCCTGGTAACCACCTAATGGTTGGTGGATCATCACACGGGAGTTAGGTAAGCAAATACGTTTACCTTTCGCACCAGCAGATAATAAGAAAGCGCCCATTGAACACGCTTGCCCCATACAAATGGTACTAACATCTGCTTTGATATACTGCATGGTGTCATAAATAGACATACCCGCAGTAATTACACCACCTGGTGAGTTGATATACAGGTTGATGTCTTTCTCTGGATTTTCTGCTTCTAAAAATAGCATTTGAGCAACGATAAGATTAGCCATGTGATCTTCAACTTGGCCAGTCAGGAAAATAATACGTTCTTTCAATAAACGTGAGTAAATGTCGTAAGAACGCTCTCCTCGCGAAGTTTGCTCTATAACCATCGGCACCAGAGCCATATTAGGTGCGAATTGTTCCTGTGTGTCGTTAAATGACATGTCTGTCTCCTATTGCATTCTTATTGGTGCCAATGACAACAATTTTACTTGAGATAATTGATCATGACCATTTCTAATGATCTAATCTCTCACAAGACATTCAAGGCGCCTCGCGAGGAGTAATAAAGAGAATATAGAATTATCTGGAGATAATCGCTCAGATTTCAAGGCTAATTTTGATAAATATATACAAACTGAAAAAAACCCGTGGTAAAAACCACGGGTTTTTGCTTAAAACCGATATCGCGGTTAAGAATTAACCCATTTGAACTTCGTTCATTAGTTCAGTGAAGTTAGTTTCTTTTTCAGTTACTTTAGCATTTGCTAAGATTTTTTCTACCGCTTGCTCTTCTAACGCAAGATTACGAATGTTGTTCATCAATTGTTCGTTCTTATTGTAGAACTCAACAACTTCTGATGGATCTTCGTAAGCTGAAGCCATTTCATCGATCAGTGCATTCACACGATCGTCTTCTGCTTTCAGTTCATTACTATTGATCACTTCACCTAACAGTAATCCAACGATTACACGACGTTTAGCTTGTTCTTCGAACAGTTCACGTGGTAATTGCAGAGCTTGTTTCTCATCGCCACCAAAACGTTGAGCAGCTTGACGTTGCAGAACTTCAATTTCGCTGTTTACAGCAGCTGCAGGTACGTCAACTTCGTTTGCTTTAACTAAGCCATCAATAACTTGTGTTTTAACACGAGTACGGATTGCATTTTTCAGTTCACGTTCCATATTTTTACGTACTTCAGCACGTAAACCATCAACAGAACCATCTGCAATACCAAAACGCTTGATGAACTCTTCAGTTAATTCTGGCAGTTCACGCTCTTCAACTTTTTTCAGGTTGATAGCGAATTGTGCTTTTTTACCTTTCAGGTTTTCAGCGTGGTAATCTTCTGGGAAAGTCACATCAATTGTGAATTCTTCTCCAGCTTTATGACCGATAACGCCTTCTTCGAAACCTGGGATCATACGACCTTGACCCATTGCCAGTACGAAATCTTCAGCTTTTCCGCCTTCAAATTCTTCACCGTCAATAGAACCGTTGAAATCAACAGTTACGCGATCTTCTGCTGCGACTGCGCCGTCTTTGTCTTTCCACTCTGCTTGTTGCTTACGCAGTGTTTCTAACATGTTATCAACGTCTTCGTCTTTAACAGTAACAACGGGTTTTACAACTTCAATGCTTTCCAGATCTTTCAGTTCGATTTCTGGGAAAACTTCGAATTCTACAGAGTAAACAAAGTCTTCACCTTCTTTGTATTGCTCTGGTTTGTATTCAGGTGCGCCAACTGGGTTTACTTTGTTTTCGATGATAGCGTTAATGAAATTACGCGACATTAAATCACCAAGAACATCATTCAGTACAGACATACCATAACGCTGTTTAACCATAGACATTGGAACGTGACCTTTACGGAAACCATCAATGCGAACAGTTTTAGCAGCTTTTTTCAGTTCACTGTCTACAGCAGTTTGGATATCAGCGGCTGGTACGGTGATTGTGACACGACGCCCTAGGCCTTGAGTCGTTTCAACAGAAACTTGCATCTTGTTACCTCAAAATAAGTTTTAGTGCTCGGTCTACTTTAAAGGAAACTAACATGATATTGACATGTTTAGGTTTATTTTCCTTTCAGAACCGGGGCCGCCACATTTAAAAAAACGAGGATCCCTGATATCAGAAGCATCCCGAAACCTTACTGAAAATTAGACGCGACATTATAACGATCTAGAGGGGTTGAGTCGAGAAAGAGCCGTTTTATTCCTCAATTTTTTCATAAAATCGAGCAACTCCACCCTTTTTTCCTCTATAAAGAACAAAAAATACGCATCTTAGGATCTATTTACTCACGATTAACGATAAGGTTGTTAATCTTCTTGGCTTCCGCCACGACACCCAGGAGAGCGTAATGCTTTATCCTGCTGTTCATTCCATTCACTCAAAGTAAAAGTGTGTAATGCTAATGCATGAACACCATTTTCCATTTCATGAGCTAATGTTTGGTACACATCACGATGGCGTGTAACACTACGTTTCTCATTAAAATCATCACTAACGATAATGACTTTAAAGTGACTTTCAGAGCCTTCGGGCACATTATGGCGATGGCTTTCGTTTATTACTTGTAAAAAATGCGGTGAAAAGCGCGAAATCAGCTTATTCTCAATATCATCACGGATCATCTCTGCCCCTAATACTCTAGCCTTTATACCATGGTGAACAAAAAATAAGTCAACCAGCCTATATTGATTTAGTCTTTATCAATACAAAATGATGAGCTTATTCTTTTTAATTTTGCTGATGATAATCGCTTATTTTTCATCTTGAGTAAAACCATTGACCAAATATTGGCAAATACATGAGTAAAAATGAGAGTAATTTGAAATAAAATCAATTGATAAAATCAGATAATTTCGTTCTTTAAGGGGATATTAGCAACCTATTAGCAGTGGTATGATAGGCTAAAGTTTGAAGCCTATTCTACTTATTAACACAACAGACTTATTTAACCGAGATTACCTCATGATTAAAAATTTACTCTGTGCTGTTTTTGCATTAACACTACTTTCAGGTTGTGCAACTCCAAGTAACAAATTATCCATTGAGCCAGTGATGTCAGTTCCTGCGGCCGACCCTACAATGCGCCCTATTTCACTGAATATTTCAAGCCAAGACAAACGCGCATCAAAAAACCTAGCGGAAATCAACCGTAACGGTAAATTAGAAGCCCTTGTTCCAACTCGTGACATTGCATTTTTAATGCAAGAAGTTCTGCAAAAGCAAATGACAGCTCGTGGTTTTATGATAGGTTCTCCTGCTTCTGCTGATGTAATTATTGTTATCAATAAACTCAATGCAGATGTTGGCGAAGGTAGTATTCGTCATAATATCAGTGCAAAAGCGGATATTTCAGTTATCGTTACCCTACCAAATGGCAGCTCTAATACCAAAACATTCCGTACTAGCTACAATGTCCAAGGCCCATTTGGCGCAACTAATGAGAAAATTGCCGCCGCGATTAATAATGTCTTAAGTGAGCTCGTTAGCGATATGGCAAAAGACGCTTCAGTCAGTCAATTTATCAAATCTAACGCCCGTTAATTTATTAGAATAAACGACCTGTTATCTTAAACAGGTCGTCGAAAGGAATTCTTGCATGGTTCAGCCTGCCTTCAAACAAACCACTTGGTACAAATCATTTATTTTACTGTTACTTGGCTTTACTTCTGGATTACCACTTGCATTAACCGCGGGTACATTACAAGCATGGATGACAGTAGAAAACATTGATTTAAAAACCATTGGTTTCTTCTCATTGGTGGGACAAGCCTATGTTTTTAAATTCCTCTGGTCACCCTTTATGGATCGCTATACCCCCTCTTTTCTTGGTCGACGCCGAGGATGGATGTTACTCACTCAAATAGGGTTAGTACTTGGTATTGCAGGAATGGGATTTTTAAATCCTAATGATCATTTATGGTGGCTAGCCTCTCTAGCTGTCATTGTTGCTTTTTGTTCTGCTTCACAAGATATTGTTTTTGACGCCTATAAAACAGATATATTAAAAGCAGATGAGCGTGGTACAGGTGCTGCAGTTTCTGTCCTAGGTTATCGCATAGCCATGCTTGTTTCTGGAGGAATGGCACTTTGGTTAGCTGATAAGTATATTGGTTGGCAAAATATGTACTGGTTAATGGCTGCCTTAATGGGAATTGGTATTATTGCCACACTACTTGCCCAAGAGCCAGAAACCACCGTAAAACCACCGCGTACACTCTATGAAGCCGTTATTGAACCTTTATATGAATTCTTTTCTCGTAATAATGCTTGGCTAATTTTACTGCT
This sequence comes from Proteus penneri, assembly GCF_022369495.1. Lineage (NCBI taxonomy): Bacteria > Pseudomonadati > Pseudomonadota > Gammaproteobacteria > Enterobacterales > Morganellaceae > Proteus > Proteus penneri. Next base: position 299,589 of record NZ_CP059690.1, on the reverse strand, counting down.
TATTGTGCTGTATAAAATGGGAGATGCTTTTGCCTTAAGTTTAAGTACCACTTTTCTTATTCGCGGTGCGGGGTTCGATGCAGGTGAAGTAGGATTAGTGAATAAAACACTTGGGCTTGCAGCCACTATTATTGGGGCATTGCTAGGTGGTTTATTAATGCGCCGTTGGAGTTTATTTAAAGCACTGATGATTTTTGGTATTTTGCAAGGTGGCTCAAATATCGGGTATTGGTATTTAGCTATTTCTGAACAAAGTATTTATAGCATGGGTGCGGTAGTTGCATTTGAAAATATCTGTGGAGGAATGGGAACAGCCGCATTCGTCGCCCTTTTAATGACACTTTGTCATCTCTCCTTTTCAGCAACACAATTTGCGTTGCTCTCGGCTCTCTCTGCAATTGGTCGTGTTTATGTTGGCCCGGTTGCAGGCTGGTATGTTGAAAGTCATGGTTGGGAAGCATTTTATCTTTTTTCTATCGTTGCTTCTGTACCTGGCCTTATTTTGCTGTTGGTTTCGAAAAACACACTTATTTATACGCAAAAAACGGGGGAATTCCTTAGAAGAACCTTGTTTATTAAACAGTACCGTTTTGCTATTTATGGCTTGATGCTAACGACTCTTTTCTTTATTTGTAGTTTAATTCTTGTTGTTACAAATTCACTACCAACATTAGAAATATTCCAATCTGTCGATTTTATTCAAAAAATAGATACTGATAGATTAAGTTCTTGGGCTTCAACACTCTTTTTATATGGTGTTATTATTGGTGCGATAAGCCTTATCTTTGGCACAATCCTAGATTATTTAGCCCTTAAGAAAACAACACATTAGTTTTATTACTTTCTCAAGATATGAACCATAAAAAAGGACAGGTTAAACTGTCCTTTTTGTATTCTTATGTTCTGAGTAAAAAATTTATCTAAATAATCTTACTTTTACTGATTTACCTTTGATTTTACCTTGTTGCAGCTGTTTCCAGACTTGTTTTGCAATAGATTGTTTTACAGCAACATAAGCATGTGTTGGGTTAATCATAATTTTACCAATATCGGCACCATTGAACCCCATATCACCCGTTAATGCCCCTAAAATATCACCAGGGCGCATTTTGGCCTTTTTACCACCATCAATACATAATGTTGCCATCGTTGCTTCAAGTGGCGTAATTTGTAGGCCTGTAGGAATAGGCAACCAATTTATCTTCATATGAAGCATTTCTTCTAAAGCATTGGCACGTTGAATTTCTTCTGGTGCGCAAAAACTGATTGCTAATCCACTCTCACCCGCTCTGGCTGTACGCCCAATACGGTGAACGTGTACTTCAGGATCCCATGATAATTCGTAATTGATCACCATTTCTAACGCTTTAATGTCAAGCCCGCGAGCTGCAACATCTGTTGCGACTAATACACGACAACTCCCATTAGCAAAGCGAATAAGCGTTTGATCACGCTCTCTTTGTTCCATATCGCCATGTAAAGCAAGCACACTTTGATTGCTTTCTGTCAGTGTTTCATACACATCTTGGCAATCTCGCTTTGTGTTACAAAACACGACGCAAGAAGCTGGTTGCTCACGACTTAACAGTTTTTGCAGCAATCCTATTTTTCCATGACGAGATATTTCATAAAACTGCTGTTCAACAGCCGGAAGTTCATCAACAGAATTGATTTCAATAGTGATTGGGTTTTGCTGGATCTTACGACTAATTGTTGCGATCTCATTTGGCCAAGTTGCAGAAAAAAGCAATGTTTGGCGTGCCGTTGGCATACGAGAAATAATATCGTTGATATCATCAAAAAATCCCATATCCAACATTCTGTCTGCTTCATCCAACACCAATGTTTTCACATCATCTAAAGTGACAGTCTCTTTCTTTAGGTGATCAAGCAATCTGCCCGGTGTTGCAACAATAATATGTGCAGCATGTATTAATGAATCACGCTGGATACTAAATGGAACTCCGCCACACAGCGTTAATACTTTGATATTTGGAAGATAACGAGCAAGACGACGTAATTCATTTGCAACTTGATCAGCAAGTTCTCGCGTTGGACATAAAATAAGTGATTGAGTATTAAACTGTTTTGCATCAATGTGTTGCAAAAGCCCCAAACCAAAAGCAGCCGTTTTACCGCTACCTGTTTTTGCCTGAGCGCGAACGTCCTTTCCTTCAAGAATAGCGGGCAAAGCAGCTTCTTGAACCGGAGTCATAGTGAGATAACCCAATTCATTAAGGTTAGCGAGTTGTTCAGCAGGAAGTGCGTTAAGTTCAGCAAATGAGGTCACAATGAAAATTCCAAGTAAGATAAAAACGAATATTGGCTAATGATACTATCCCTTGATTCCTGTGTCGTGAGGTATTTTTACGCGATTGTTACCACATATTTTTCTTTCTTCTTCCGCTTTCTTTTTTTGCCCAAAAACAGTGATTAAGCGCTTAATCCATTCAAAGCATCTCAAATAATAAAAATAAACTAAACAATACTAAAATTCTCATTTTTAATTATCAATTTAATATTCTAGAAATAGATCTTATTTTCAACATCATAATCTGCAAATTACAATTTTATAGGTTATAGTTTCAAAAAATATAAAAATATAAATTCACCGCAAAATTATTTCATTAAAATAAATTGAGATTATTCATGATAAAAAAAACATTTTTATTAACCATCGCAAGTACACTTTCTTTATCTGCTCAAGCTAGCTATTTAGGTGGCTTCGCTAATACCAGCATCAATTATCTTGATTGGACTACTCATACAACACACAAAACAGGGCAATCTTCTCATAAAGATGATTTTGCCTATCTAGAACTTGAAGGTGGTGCCAACTTTTCATGGGGTGAATTTTACGGTTTTTTTGATCTAGAAAATCCCTTTAATCCTCGAAAAACAGAACCAGGTGATAATCAACGTTATACTGTTAAAGCAACAAGTCGCATTTACTTAGGTGAAAGTGATGTTAATTTATACGGACATATTTACGGTACATGGTCACTTCCCGGTAAAGAAAACAACGGCAACTTCCATGAAGTTAATACACTTTACGGCTTAGGCTATAACACACAAATAGATAATTTATGGTTTAAACCATTTATTGCGCTTCATTATGTCGATCAAACTTACTATTCAGGAAATAATGGCTACGTTGTTGGCTGGGTTGCTGGATATGATTTTTCGATTAGCGCTCAAAAATTTAGCATTAGCAATTGGCATGAAATGGAATTTAACCGTCATGAGCGTTATGGCAATGGGGGAAAAGATGGATTTAATGGCGCTTTAGCTTTTTGGTGGCATCCAACGACCTCTATTACTACGGGTATTCAATATCGTTATGCTTATAAAAAGTTAGGCGAAGATTTTTTGCAAGACGGCATTGTATATAGCCTGAAATATAATTTTTGATCGCTAATTGTTAATTTTTATTACAGCGAAAGCATTTTTATTCGCTGTAACCTCTTTTTACCACTTAATGGAAAGTTTTCTTATTGGATATAAATATTCATCAAATTACTAATTAGCCATATTAAAAATTACACAAACATCAAATATGGATATTAAACATTAATATAAAAAGGATTTCACCTATCAACTCTCCTCCGACCTCTAATCTGTTACTTTTTTAATCACAATACGTTTTCTTACACTTTTTATTGCATTTTTATTTGTAAAAATATGTATTTATTTTAAAAACATGGTACTTTATGAAATTATAGTTAATACGCAATAATTAAATTAACATTTATTTAATATTTTGATTACTTGTGATCACATTAACACAAAAGACCAACCAACCACTTACTTACCATTACAATTGTTTACACTGTCGCAACCTTACCGTAAAATGTCCTTACTGATACTGATGAAACAACAATAGAACCTTTGTCATTTGGGTCGTTGGATGAGACTTATGAAATACATAAAAAGTATTGGGACACTCTCGCTATTAGCAGCAGCTCTTCTCTTAAGTGGCTGTGATATGGCGTTAATGAATCCCAAAGGCGCTATCGGCGCTGAGCAAAAAACATTAATCCTCATTGCGCTTGGTTTAATGTTAATTGTTGTGATACCGGTAATACTGATGGTGATTGTTTTCGCTTTTCGCTACCGTGAATCCAATACTAAAGCCACCTATCGCCCAAACTGGGCTCACTCAAATAAAATTGAACTCGTCGTTTGGACTGTGCCAATTATCATCATTGTGATTTTGGCGAGCATTACATGGAAAACAACCCATGAGCTTGATCCTTACAAACCTTTAGAGTCCACAGAAAAACCTGTCACCATTGAAGTTGTTTCAATGGATTGGAAATGGTTATTTATCTATCCAGAACAAGGTATTGCAACAGTTAATGAACTGGCTTTCCCTACTAATGTTCCTGTTAATTTCAAAATCACTTCTGACTCTGTCATGAACTCATTCTTCATCCCTCGCTTAGGTGGACAAATCTATGCGATGGCAGGAATGCAAACTAAGTTGCACTTAATTGCGAATGAACCTGGTGAATATCAAGGTATGTCTGCAAGTTATAGTGGACACGGTTTCTCTGATATGAAATTTACAGCGATTGCGACACCTGATCGTGCCGGTTTCGATGCGTGGGTTGAAAAAGTCAAACAATCGCCAGATACGTTAAATACGACCGCTGCATTTAATGAACTTGCTAAACCAAGCCAGAAAAATCCAGTGACCTACTATTCAAGCGTGAAGCCAATGTTATTCCAAGAAACTATTTCTAAATTTGGTCATACAGGTCATGGCGCTCACACAGGTGGCAATCAGACAGCACATGCTGATGCAACAATGAATATGAACATGAGCCATGCGGCGCATGCAGGAGCAGAGGAATAAAGGCATGTTCGGAAAATTAACTCTTGATGCAATCCCTCTACATGAACCAATTATCGTAGTTACTTTACTCGGTATTGTTCTTGGTGGACTTGCTATTGTTGGCGCACTAACTTATTTTCGTAAATGGAAATGGTTGTGGACCGAATGGTTAACCAGCGTTGACCATAAAAAAATTGGTATTATGTATATCCTCGTTGCAATGGTCATGATGTTCCGTGGCTTTGCCGATGCAATTATGATGAGAAGCCAACAAGCTCTCGCCTCTGCCGGCGAAGCTGGTTTCTTACCACCTCATCACTATGATCAGATTTTTACCGCACACGGCGTTATCATGATTTTCTTCATGGCGACCCCTTTCGTTGTAGGTCTGATGAATCTTGTTGTACCTTTACAAATTGGTGCCCGTGATGTGGCCTTCCCTTTCCTTAACTCACTGAGCTTCTGGTTCTTTGTCGTTGGTGTAGTACTCATCAACATTTCTTTAGGTATTGGTGAATTCGCACAAACAGGTTGGTTAGCTTATCCACCACTTTCTGGTTTGGAGTATAACCCAGGAGTCGGGGTAGATTATTGGATATGGAGCTTACAGATATCCGGTATTGGTACGCTTCTAACTGGGGTTAACTTCTTCGCGACTATTCTGCGTATGCGTGCGCCGGGTATGAGCATGATGAAAATGCCAGTATTCTCTTGGGCTGCTTTATGTACTAACGTCCTGATTATTGCTGCATTCCCAATTTTAACAGTTACTATTACGCTATTAACTTTAGACCGCTATCTTGGAACGCACTTCTTTACCAATGATATGGGCGGTAACATGATGATGTACATCAACCTTGTATGGGCTTGGGGTCATCCAGAAGTTTATATCCTTGTTCTGCCTGTATTTGGTGTGTTCTCTGAAGTTACAGCAACATTCTCTAAGAAACGGTTATTCGGTTATACCTCTTTAGTTGGTGCAACTGTCGTTATTACCGTATTGTCATTTATCGTTTGGTTACACCACTTCTTTACTATGGGTTCGGGGGCTAACGTAAACGCCTTCTTCGGTATCGCCACGATGATCATCGCTATACCAACAGGAGTTAAAATCTTTAACTGGTTGTTTACGATGTATCAAGGTCGTATCGAATATAAAAGCCCAATGTTGTGGACTATCGGTTTCCTTATCACCTTCTCTGTTGGGGGGATGACTGGGGTTCTGTTAGCCGTTCCGGGTGCAAACTTTGTTTTACATAACAGCCTATTCTTAATTGCCCACTTCCATAACGTTATTATCGGTGGTGTGGTATTTGGCTGTTTCGCAGGGATGACTTACTGGTTCCCTAAAGCATTCGGTTTCACACTGAATGAGAAATGGGGTATCCGTGCATTCTGGTTCTGGTTTATCGGCTTCTTTATGGCCTTTATGCCACTGTACATTCTTGGCTTTATGGGTATGACTCGTCGTATCAGCCAAAATATCAACCCTGAATTCCATCCAATGTTAATGGTTGCTGCGGGTGGCGCTGCATTGATTGCTATCGGTATCGCTTGTCAAGTTATCCAGATCTACGTAAGTATCCGTGACCGTGATCAAAACCGTGACTTAACGGGCGATCCATGGGGCGGACGTACGCTGGAATGGTCAATTTCCTCACCGGCTCCTTTCTATAACTTTGCCGTTGAACCTAATGTTCAAACTCGTGATGAGTGGTGGGATCAGAAAGAAAAAGGCACAGCCTATCAGCGTCCAACCAAATACGAACCGATCCATATGCCTAAAAATACTGGCGCAGGTGTGATTATTTCAGCATTCAGCTTAGTCCTTGGTTTTGCCATGATCTGGCATATCTGGTGGTTAGCTATTGTTGGTTTCGCTGGCATGATTGTCACTTGGATCGTGAAAAGCTTTGATACAGATGTGGATTACTATGTCCAAGTACCTGAAATTGAAGCTATCGAGAATAAGCATTATGAAGAACTGAAAAAAGCAGGTGTGAAATAATGTCTACTCAAACTGTAAATAACACAAACGCCCATGAACATCATGGGCACCACGATGCAGGAGCGACGAAAGTTTTCGGCTTCTGGATCTATCTAATGAGCGACCTTATCCTGTTTGCCAGCTTATTCGCCACTTATGCGGTGCTTGTTAACGGGATTGCAGATGGTCCTTCAGGTAAAGAGATTTTTAGCTTACCGTTTGTTTTAGTTGAAACCTTCTTACTGCTATTTAGTAGTATCACTTTTGGTTTCGCTATGCTGAGCATGAATAAAGGTAGCGTTAGCCAAGTTAATCTGTGGTTATTTGTTACTTTCTTATTCGGCTTAGGTTTCGTCATCATGGAAGTTTACGAATTCCATGAGCTAATCGCAGAAGGTTATGGCCCAGATCGCAGTGCATTCTTATCTGCATTCTTCGCATTAGTTTCAACGCACGGTCTTCACGTCACTGCGGGTTTAATTTGGATTGTAATTATGATGATCCAAGTATCACGCCGTGGTTTAACTGAAGTTAACCGTACTCGTTTAAGCTGTTTAAGTCTGTTCTGGCACTTCCTTGACGTTGTCTGGATCTGTGTGTTCACCGTAGTTTATCTGATGGGAGCGATGTAATGAGTCATCCAAATACTTCTCCTTCAGGCGCAAGCCACGGCAGTATGAAGTCTTACCTAATCGGCTTTATTCTGTCTGTTATCCTCACCGTTATTCCATTTTGGATGGTGATGGAAGGAACAGCGACACCAGCAACAATTCTCTGGACTGTTGTCGGTATGGCAGTTGTGCAGATTGTGGTTCACTTAGTCTGCTTCTTGCATATGAATACGTCATCAGAAGAGCGCTGGAACGTCGTCGCATTCCTGTTCACACTGCTTATTATCGGCATTGTTGTCGTAGGCTCGTTGTGGATTATGTACAACCTGAACATCAATATGATGATGGATTAAGAGTTGTCGCTATGATTAAGCAATACCTACAAGTCACCAAACCAGGAATTATTTTCGGAAACTTAATTTCTGTAATAGGTGGTTTCCTTCTCGCCTCTAAAGGTGAGATTGACTACCCCCTATTTGTCGCGACTCTACTTGGGGTGTCTCTGGTCGTTGCTTCTGGTTGTGTTTTTAACAACTATATTGACCGTGATATTGACCGTATCATGGAAAGAACGAAGAACCGCCCATTAGTTAAAGGATTAATTGACCCTCGAATTAGCCTGATTTATGCCTCAGTATTAGGTATTGCAGGTGTTGTGCTGCTCTATGTAGCAGCCAACCCGCTTGCAATGTTTATCGCTGTATTTGGTTTTATTATTTATGTTGGGGTTTATAGCCTCTATATGAAGCGTAAATCTGTTTATGGCACACTGATTGGAAGTTTATCTGGCTCTGCTCCCCCTGTTATCGGTTATTGTGCCGTTAGCGGTGAGTTTGATGCAGGCGCGGCAATCCTATTACTTATCTTTAGTTTATGGCAGATGCCTCACTCTTATGCCATTGCTATTTTCCGTTTTAAAGACTACCAAGCAGCTAATATTCCGGTATTACCCGTTATTAAAGGGATCTCAGTCGCTAAACGCCATATCATTCTTTATATTCTGGCATTTATGATTGCAACCTTAATGCTGACATTAGTTGGATATGCGGGCTATAAATATCTAATAGTTGCTTCTGCCGTCAGTATTTGGTGGTTGGGCATGGCTTTATCCGGTTATAAAGCAACCAATGATAAAGTGTGGGCACGAAAATTATTTATTTTCTCTATTGTGGCAATCACTTCATTAAGTGTAATGATGTCGGTTGATCCAACAAGCTCAACAGAAACTGTTTTTGCTTATTTAAGATAATGTATTTACTAAAGTAACCGAAAGACCAGTCAGCCTTCTGACTGGTCTTTTTTTATACTGTTTCGCGACTAAAGAAGATATCAGTACAGTTTTGACTTTTTTACATCCCATTTATTGATTAACCTCGTTATAAAATGTCATTACAATGGGGTATCAGTAATACGAGGTAATCCATGAATGATAATAAAATGACCCCATTAGAGCGCAAAGCTACATGGGGACTAGGCACTGTCTTTTCTCTTCGCATGCTTGGCATGTTTATGGTACTCCCAGTTTTAACCACCTATGGGCTTCAGCTACAACACGCAACAGAATCTCTCATTGGATTAGCCATCGGTATTTATGGATTAACACAGGCTATATTCCAAATTCCTTTTGGTATTTTCTCTGATAAATTTGGTCGAAAACCTATGATTGTTTTTGGCTTAATTATTTTTATTGTCGGGAGCCTTATTGCAGCTCTTAGCGACAATATTTACGGCATTATTATTGGTCGGGCACTACAAGGTGCTGGCGCTATATCAGCCGCAGTTATGGCTTTACTCTCCGATCTAACTCGAGAACAAAATAGAACAAAAGCAATGGCCTTTATTGGTATTAGCTTTGGGATAACCTTTGCTTTAGCCTTAGTTTTAGGCCCTATTTTAACGCATATTTTTGGCTTACATGGCCTGTTTTGGGGAATTGCTCTACTCGCCTTGGGTGGCATTGTTATTACGCTTTTTACTGTGCCGAATAGCGAACACCCTATTCTTAATCGAGAATCTGGTTTTGTCCGTGGCAGTGTAAAAAAAGTCTTATTTGATGCACAGCTTCTTAAGTTGAATACGGGTATTTTTTCACTACATACTTTATTAATGGCTGCATTTGTTGCCCTTCCTCTAGTTATGAGTAGCGCTGGTTTAGCAAAAGAGAAGCATTGGATTGTTTATCTAGTCACCATGCTAATTGCCTTTATTACTGTACTCCCTTTTATTATCTATGCAGAAAAAAAACGTAAAATGAAACAGGTTTTCTTATTCTGTATCTTTTTACTAATTATCGCTCAAGTTATTTTAATAAGCTCTGGCTCTAGTTTATGGCTAATTATTGCTGGCATTCAGGTCTTTTTTATTGGCTTTAATATTATGGAAGCACTACTACCTTCATTAATCAGTAAAGAAGCACCTGCTGGCTATAAAGGTACAGCAATGGGAATTTATTCCACCAGCCAATTTTTAGGTGTGGCATTAGGCGGTATTTTAGGGGGATGGCTTTATCAGCATTATGATGCACAAATCGTATTTCTGGGCTGTTTAGTGATCGGCATTATTTGGTTTTTGATTAGCTTAACATTACGCCAACCCGCTTATGTCAGTAGCTTACGCGTTGAATTACCTAAAAACCTATCTTCAAGCCAACAACAGAGACTACAACAATTATTTAATCAACAACCGGGGGTTAATGAAGTTGTGATTATGGCTGATGAACAAAGTGCTTATATCAAGGTTGATACTAAACAGACACCGAGAGCAACATTAGAGTCGCTAATCTCTTTGGTTTAAAGGTCGATAAATTGACGGGATAAAATAAAAATGCGCTGGTTTAACAGCGCATTTTTATATGACTCAATAGATAAACAATTAGTCACGGAAATTATTAAATTGGAATGGCTGCCCTAACTCACCTTCTCTGACTAATTTCATTACGGCTTGTAAATCATCACGTGATTTACCTGTAACACGGACTTGCTCACCTTGAATTTGAGCCTGAACTTTTAATTTACTGTCTTTGATCAACTTAACAATTTTTTTTGCTAAGGCTGTATCAATACCTTGTTTCAGCGTGGCTTCTACGCTGTACATTTTTCCACTGTGAGTCATCTCTTCAGGGATATTTAATACCGCACCATCAATCCCTCTTTTTGCCATTTTCTCACGCAGAATATCTAATAATTGTTGAACCTGAAATTCAGATACACTGGTCGTTTTCACTGACTCTGCTTTTTCGTTTAATTCAAAGCTTGCTTCAACGTTACGAAAATCCCAGCGAGTAGTCAGTTCACGTTGCGCGTTTTCTACTGCATTACGCACTTCATGTAAGTCAACTTCAGATACGATATCAAAAGATGGCATTCTTTCTTCCTCAATAAATAAATACAACCCGAATAATAGCTTCTTTTAGAGTTGCAAAAAAGCATTGCACATTCAATAACAAATTTATCCCTTTCATTTCCTCTTATAGTAAAGCGCAAACATACATTAAACAGGAAAGTGTAATCAATGTTATAATTTTAACTTAATAGTCTAATAAGCGTCAGTAGCCATCTTGCGCTATTACGATTTGCAAAAAGAGGCACAATGAAAATTACCGTTTTAGGATGTGGTTCGATTGGTAAACTTTGGGTTGCCGCTTTAACACTTCAGTCTCATGAAGTACAAGGTTGGCTAAGAGTGCCACAGCCTTTTTTAGACGTAAGTGTTGATAACATTAATGGTGAGCCTTTTTATCAGCGTATTACTGCAAATCAACTTGAATGGTTAAAGCAGAGCGAATTATTAATTGTTTGCTTAAAATCTTGGCAAGTATCAGATGCTGTTAATGCACTATTACCTTATCTTTCTGCACAATGTCCGATTTTACTCATTCATAATGGTATGGGTACTGCCGATGAATTAACAGCAACACAACACCCCATTATCAGACCTATATTACAAGGCATTATTACTCATGGTGCTTATCAACAAGGGCAAGATGTTATTCATACAGCAACAGGAATAACACATATAGGTCCATTAAATCATGCGGCTCAACAATATAGCTATTTAGCAGAAACCTTGCATCATGCATTGCCTGATGTCGCTTGGCATAATGATATCCATACCATTAGTTGGCTAAAACTTGCAGTTAATTGTGTTATCAATCCTCTTACCGTTTATTATCAATGCCGTAATGGTGATTTATTGCGTTATCCTGAGCATATTCAAAAAGTATGCGACGAAGTTTATCAAGTGATGGAACGTGAGGGAGTCGTACCAACGTCTCAAGCTCACCTTCATGGCTATATTATTGATACCATAGAACAAACTGCAAATAATTATTCTTCTATGTATCAAGATGTGAAATATCAACGCCATACAGAGATTGACTATATTACGGGTTATTTATTACGTCGAGCTTCAGAACAAGGGCTTGTATTGCCAGAAAATAACCGCCTTTTTCAATTTATTAAACAACAGGAAGGCAATTATGACCATATCAGCGCTCATCTGCCTAGCTAATGGAAGCGAAGAGACCGAAGTCGTCACTACCGTAGATTTACTGGTAAGGGCTGGGATTAATGTCGTACTTGCAAGTGCAGAAAATGATGTTGATGATCTTATTATCACTTGTTCTCGTGGTATTAAACTTGTCGCCGATGCGCCTCTAGTTCGTGTTGTTGATCATCACTATGACGTTATTATTCTCCCCGGTGGATTACAAGGTACTGAAACATTGAGAGATAGCCCTTTAGTGGTCGAAAAAGTACGTCGCATGCACAGTGAAAATAAACTTGTCGCAGCCATCTGTGCAGCACCGGCAATGATCCTTGAGTCTCATAATATTTTTCCCATCGGCAACATGACAGGTTTTCCTGCATTAAAAGATAAAATATCACCGAAAAAATGGGTTGATTATCGAGTCTATTTTGATGAAAGAGTCAATTTAATTACTAGCCAAGCACCCGCAACATCTATCGATTTTGCACTAAAAATTATCGAACGCTTAAAAGGTAAAGAAGCTGCTGCTGATGTCGCCAAACAACTCGTATTACCACCCGGTATTTATAATTACCAAGATGAATTTACTGGGTTCGGGGATAGATAGATAATAAAAGCCACTATATTGAACTGTTCTAACATATTAGACTGCTCAATATAGTGGCTTTTTTTATTCCTGATAACTAAAGATTATCGCACTACTTTTTACGATACACTTTTACGTTTTCAAAACCTTGCTCACGTAAATAAAGCGCTTGTAAACGGCTCATCATGCCGCGATCACAATACAGTAAATAGGTTTTAGTTTTATCTAAATCACCAAACTGAGTGCTTAATTTATAGAAAGGTAATTCTTTAACATCAATGCCATCCATTTTTAATGGTGATGTTTCTTGTTCTTCAGGGGAGCGAATATCAAGAATAACGTCATTTGCACCGAATTCAGAGACCATTTCAACTTCTGTGACTTGTTGTACAGTTTCTTCGGCTATACGGCGAATATCCATATTCTTGGCATTTTCAACAACGTTATCAAGAATAGAAAAATCAAATTTCTCTTCTTCCGCTTCGATCTTCGCTTTGACGGCTTTCACTGTTGGGCTTTTTGAAATTACCCCACAAAATTCTGGCATTGTGCGAGCAAAATCTTCTGTGCCAATTTGGCGAGCAATATTGATAATGCTCTCTTTATCATGCGTGATAAGAGGACGTAAAATTAACGTATCTGTCGCATTATCAATTAAACGCAAATTAGTTAAGGTCTGACTAGAAACTTGGCCTAATGCTTCGCCAGTCACAATTGCTTGAACACCATAACGCTCTGCCACTCTTGATGCTGCACGTACCATCATACGTTTTAATACAACACCCATTTGACCATCATCGACTTTTTCTAAGATTTCTGCGACAACAGGTTCAAAATCAACAGCAACGAAATGCACTTTATGTGAACGACCAAAACGGTTCCATAAATAATGCGCAACTTGTTTAACGCCAATTTCGTGTGCAGAACCGCCTAAGTTAAAGAAACAATAGTGAACTCGGCTACCACGACGCATTAACATATAGCTTGATACACCGGAGTCATAGCCACCAGAGATCAGTGATAAGACATCTTCTTGCGTACCAATTGGAAAACCACCAATACCTTCATAGCGCGCATTGACTAAAATAAGTTTATCATCTTCAATTTCTAAATTAATGGTGACATCTGGACGCGTTAATTTCACTTTTGCACTTTCAACATGTTGGTTAAAACCACCACCAACATAACGCTCAACTTCATTTGAAGTAAAACTGTGCTTACCACGACGTTTGGCACGAACACAAAATGTTTTGTTTTCAACTAAATGCTTAAATGCCGCAAAAGTTTGCTCAAAAATATTATGTAAGTCGGTATAAGGATGTTCTTCGACTTGTAAAATGTGATGAATACCAGGAATGCGTGTTAATGCATCACATACTGCTTCACTTTTACTTTCGTCTTTACTCACAACCACAATGTTATCCCAATTACGGACAACTGTGATTTCATCGCCGATTGAATTTAATACATTACGGATATTGCTAGTGAGAATTTTGATAAAACGTATACGAACTGATTGGCTTTTGATCGTAATTTCGGGGAATAATTTAATAATAAACTTCATAGTCAATGGTCATAGGTTATTAAGTAGAAACATAAACTACAGTGATGTAAATTGACTGGAGTTTATAAAAGTCACAAAGTATATCACCAATATTTAGGGCTCACCCGCAAAAATCATCGACTGAATAAGAAATTTTCATCTTACTTGTAGTAAGATGATGACTATTATTCAGCGCTAACATGCTTTATTATCAAAAATATTATGGCTAAGAAAACGACTCCAATTAACGAAGACATCTCACAAGCACCAAGTTTCGAAGCATCCATGCAAGAACTTGAGCAAATCGTAAACCGTTTAGAATCCGGTGAACTCCCTTTAGAAGAAGCGCTTAATGAGTTTGAACATGGCGTTCGTCTAGCCCGTGTTGGACAAAAAACATTACAAGACGCTGAACAGCGTGTTCGTATTCTTCTAAAAGAAGACGATAATGCAACTCCTGATGATTTTATCCAAGAGGCAGAATAATTGAGTAACGCAACTTCAAGTACGGATGCGTTCCGTCATAAATTAGATTCCGCCCACCAGCGTGTTGATGATGCATTAAACCAAGCGCTATCAGCTTTACCATTCACTGACATGCCTCTAGGTAAAGCCATGCATTATGGCGCTCTTTTAGGTGGCAAGCGCTTACGCCCTTTTCTTGTTTATGCTGTTGGCGAAATGTTTAAAGTCCCTGCACTAAACCTTGATGCACCCGCTGCCGCAATAGAATGTATTCACGCATATTCCCTTATTCATGACGATTTACCTGCGATGGATGATGATGATTTGCGCCGCGGTAAACCAACATGTCATATTGAATTCGGTGAAGCCAACGCTATTTTAGCAGGTGATGCACTACAAGCTCTGGCTTTTGAGATCTTAGCAAAAAATCCAATGCCTGATGTTGCAATAACTGATCGCGTTGCAATGATTGCTGAATTAGCAACAGCTAGCGGGCTTGCAGGTATGTGTGGTGGTCAAGCTCTTGATCTTGAAGCAGAAGATAAATCGATTGATCTCGCATCTCTTGAAAAAATCCATTTACACAAAACAGGTGCGTTAATTCGTGCGGCTGTTCGTTTAGGCGCCTTTAGTGCAGGCTCTAAAGGCCATGATGTATTACCTGCATTAGATAAATATGCTCATTCCATTGGCCTTGCCTTTCAAGTGCAAGATGACATTTTAGATGTCATTGGCAGTACTGAAGAAACAGGAAAACGTCAAGGTAGCGACCAAGAATCAGGAAAAAGCACCTATCCTGCACTCCTTGGGTTAGAGCAAGCTCAAAAGAAAGCACAGGAATTGTATAACGAAGCACTGGATGCCTTAGCGTTTCTTGAGCAATACGAGTACGATACAACCACGCTTAAACAATTAGCGAGTTTTATCGTCGAACGGAAAAACTAATAACAAATAAAGAGAGCAGCTTACCTGTTCTTTCCCTATTACAAGTGATTAATTAATAGGCATCACATGAGCATTGATATCGAAAAATATCCCACATTGGCGTTGGTTGAAACACCAGAAGATTTGCGCCTATTACCAAAAGAGAGTTTACCTAAACTCTGTGATGAGCTAAGGCTATTTCTTCTTAACAGTGTCAGCCGCTCAAGTGGTCACTTCGCCTCAGGTTTAGGTGCTATTGAGTTAACAGTTGCTCTTCATTACGTCTATAAAACCCCTTTTGATAACCTTATATGGGATGTGGGTCATCAGGCATATCCTCATAAAATCTTAACAGGTCGCCGTGACCGCATTGATACAATTCGCCAAAAAAATGGATTACATCCTTTCCCTTGGCGTGAAGAGAGCGAATACGACAAACTTTGTGTCGGTCACTCTTCAACCTCTATCAGTGCAGGTTTAGGTATGGCTGTTGCCGCTGAACAAGAAAAACTGAATAGAAAAACAGTTTGTGTCATTGGTGATGGTGCAATTACTGCGGGTATGGCTTTTGAAGCAATGAACCACGCAGGTGATATTGAACCAGATATGCTCGTTGTTCTTAATGATAACGAGATGTCGATTTCAGAAAACGTTGGTGCGTTGAATAATCACCTTGCACAATTGTTGTCTGGCAAACTGTATACTACCTTGCGTGAAGGCGGAAAAAAGGTTTTCTCTGGCCTTCCACCAATTAAAGAATTACTGAAAAAGACAGAAGAACATATCAAAGGCATGGTCGTTCCTGGCACCATGTTTGAAGAATTAGGATTTAACTATATCGGCCCAGTTGATGGTCATGATGTTATTGCGCTAGTACAAACACTCGCAAATATGCGTGATCTAAAAGGCCCTCAGCTTCTGCATATTATGACTAAAAAAGGTCGAGGATATGCACCTGCTGAACGTGATCCTATTAGCTGGCACGCTGTACCTAAATTTGATCCACAAGCAGGTACATTACCTAAAAGCCCTAATGCACGACCTACATTTTCCAAAATTTTTGGTGACTGGTTATGTGAAGAAGCCTTAACCGATCCAAAACTGATGGCAATTACCCCAGCTATGCGTGAAGGCTCTGGTATGGTGCGCTTCTCAAAAGAATACCCATCACAATATTTTGATGTTGCGATCGCAGAACAACATGCCGTTACCTTTGCGGCAGGTTTAGCTATTGGTGGTTATAAGCCGATTGTCGCTATCTACTCAACATTCTTACAACGCGCTTACGACCAAGTTATCCATGATATTGCCATTCAAAAGCTGCCTGTTTTATTTGCTATTGATCGTGGCGGTATTGTGGGAGCAGATGGCCAAACTCACCAAGGTGCTTTTGATCTCTCATTCTTACGCTGTATTCCTAATATGGTCATTATGGCGCCAAGTGATGAAAATGAGTGTCGCCAAATGCTTCATACTGGTTATCACTATCAGGATGGCCCTGTTGCTGTACGCTATCCAAGAGGCTCTGGTGTTGGTGCGCAATTGCAACCACTTAGTCCACTACCTATGGGTAAAGGTATTATTCGTCGCCAAGGCAAAGGTATTGCGATCCTAAACTTTGGTACATTACTACCAGAAGCATTAGAAGTCGCTGAAAAACTTGATGCAACTGTGGCGGATATGCGTTTTATCAAGCCTCTTGATAAATCACTTATCCTTTCTCTGGCAGAACAGCATGACATGTTGGTAACACTAGAAGAGAATGCCATTATGGGTGGGGCTGGCAGTGGTGTTAATGAGTTACTCATGCAAGAGCGTTGCTTAGTACCTGTCTTAAACTTAGGTATACCTGATCTGTTTGTGCCACAAGGTGGACAAGAAGAGATCAGAGCTGACTTAGGATTAGATGCAGAAGGTATTGAGAAATCAATTAACGCTTATCAAGCTAAATAATTCTATTATCATTTAAATCGCTCCGACTTTCCTGAGTTGGAGCGATTATTAAAAAGACTCGCCACTTCTTATCTTACTTTATTTAAAAAATTATCCTTGCTTGCATTCTATATTTCATTCTTTTCAAGCTTTGTTGAATGTCACATTTTTATGAAATTCACTGAAAACAACCACTTCATCTCTTGAATCAATTCAGCGTTAATTTATTCAATCAGTTAGATTTTTCTTTCTTTTTGTTTACCAACGAAACGTTTCGATCATGCTCACAATATGAATAAATCAAACTTGTTTTCCCACTTTTCTTTTCTACTATATAGACAGCGAAACGTTTCGCTGAGGAGAAAACATGAAAAAAGGTATATTACTTAATAGTCCCATTTCGAGTGTCATTTCACGTTTAGGACACACTGACAAAATCACTATTGCAGATGCCGGATTACCTATTCCCTCCTCTGTTGAACGTATTGATCTTGCTCTCACTCAAGGGATCCCTGACTTTATGTCCGTGTTGCAAACAATCACTCATGAGATGCAAGTTGAAGCCATCATGCTGGCGGAAGAAATTAAAACCATCAATCCCTCTCTTTTTAATGAAATCATCTCTTAATTTGAACTTAAAGATATTGATAAGTCATTTCCCGGTGTAAAAGCACTATCTGGCGCGACGTTACGAATTTATCCTGGTCGAGTGATGGCTTTAGTCGGTGAAAATGGTGCTGGCAAATCAACACTGATGAAAGTGCTTACTGGCATTTATAAAAAAGATGCTGGTGAAATCATTTATCAAGGTGAAAGTTGTACTTTCAATGGTCCTAAATCTTCTCAAGAAGCAGGGATCGGCATTATTCACCAAGAGCTTAACCTTATACCTGAATTAACTATCGCAGAAAATATTTTCTTAGGTCGTGAGTTTACTCGTGCTTTTGGTGCTATCGATTGGAAGAAAATGTATGCAGAGGCTGATAAGTTATTAGCTCGATTAAACCTAGCTTACAGTAGCCACCGTTTAGTGTCTGAATTATCGATTGGTGATCAGCAAATGGTGGAAATCGCCAAGGTACTTAGTTTTGGTTCCAAAGTGATTATTATGGATGAACCAACAGATGCATTAACTGACACAGAAACTGAATCTCTGTTTAGTGTTATTCGTGAACTAAGAGATCAAGGTTGTGGCATTGTTTATATCTCACATCGCTTAAAAGAGATCTTTGAGATCTGCGATGATGTGACAGTCCTGCGAGATGGTCAGTTTATTGGTGAAAAACCTGTTGCCTCATTAAAAGAAGATACTCTGATTGAAATGATGGTTGGTCGTAAGTTAGAAGACCAATACCCTCGAATTAATATCCCTCAAGGAAAAACTAAACTTAACGTCATTAACCTCAGTGGCGAAGATGTTCACGATGTCAGTTTCTCATTACATGAAAGCGAAATTCTTGGCATTTCAGGTTTAATGGGAGCGGGTCGTACTGAATTAATGAAAATTATCTACGGTGCATTACCTAAAACTAATGGCACCGTTGAGTTAGATGGTAAACCCTGCCAAATAAAAAAACCAGTTGAAGGATTGGAACAAGGCATTGTTTACATCTCTGAAGATAGAAAGCGTGATGGTTTAGTACTTGGCATGTCAGTAAAAGAAAATATGTCTCTGACGGCACTTCGCTATTTTAGCCGTGGCATGGGTGTGCTTAATCATAAAGAAGAGCAACTCACCGTCGGTGATTTTATTAAATTATTCAATATAAAAACCCCTTCAATGGATCAAACCATAGGTTTTTTATCAGGGGGAAATCAACAGAAAGTGGCTATCGCAAGAGGCCTGATGACTCGCCCTAAAGTACTTATTCTTGATGAGCCCACTCGTGGCGTTGATGTGGGCGCTAAAAAAGAAATTTATCAGCTAATTAATAAATTTAAACAAGAAGGATTAAGCATCATCTTAATTTCTTCTGAAATGCCAGAGGTAATGGGAATGAGTGACCGTATTTTGGTTATGCATGAAGGTCGTATTAGCGGTGAGTTTTCCGCTCACAATGTCACACAAGAAATGCTAATGGCAGCGGCTGTTGGTAAACAATATGACGCTAAAGTAGGAGTTTGATATGAGCACGAATTCAATTCCAGCGTCAAAACGTTGGTTCTCAAAAGCTTGGCTATTAGAGCAAAAATCGCTGATTGCATTGCTACTTCTGATTGTTGTGGTTTCCACACTCAGTCCTAACTTCTTTACCTTAAACAATATTTTCAACATCCTCCAACAAACATCAGTTAATGCCATTATGGCGGTTGGCATGACGCTGGTTATTTTAACCTCTGGTATCGACTTATCTGTTGGTTCATTGCTTGCATTAACAGGTGCCGTTGCTGCTTCGATGGTTGGTGCAGATGTTAATGCGCTTGTTGCTGTTGTTGGAGCATTGGCATTAGGTGCAGCTATTGGTGGTGTCACCGGGATTATCGTTGCTAAAGGTAAAGTTCAAGCCTTTATTGCTACGTTAGTCATGATGTTATTACTACGCGGTGTTACTCGTGTCTATACAGACGGCAGCCCAATTAATACCGGATTTAGCGATAATGCTGATCTGTTTAGTTGGTTTGGTATTGGTCGCCCATTTGGTATTCCAACGCCAATTTGGCTCATGATGATTGTCTTTTTGAGTGCATGGTATTTATTACATCACACACGTTTAGGTCGCTATATCTACGCACTAGGGGGTAATGAATCTGCCACTCGCTTATCCGGTATTAGTGTCGATAAAATTAAAATCATCGTTTATTCATTATGTGGTTTATTAGCCGCCCTTGCGAGTGTCATTGAAGTTGCTCGACTTTCATCAGCACAGCCAATGGCCGGTAATGGTTATGAGCTAGATGCGATTGCCGCCGTTGTTCTGGGAGGCACCAGTCTTGCGGGTGGTAAAGGTCGTATTATCGGTACATTAATTGGTGCACTTATTCTAGGATTCTTAAATAATGCACTGAATTTATTAGGAATATCATCAAATTATCAAATGATAGTAAAAGCAGTGGTCATCTTACTTGCTGTTTTAGTAGATAACAAAAAATAACGCTCTATTCTCTTAATCCGAACCCCGACAGGAACTTATATTATGAAACTGAAAAAAATGGCGACACTTCTTTCTGTTGTTGCATTAAGCGCCACAATCAGCGCCAACGCATTTGCCAAAGAATCGATCGCGCTTGTTATCTCAACACTTAACAACCCTTTCTTTGTCACCATGAAAGACAGTGCGCAGAAAGAGGCAAATAGATTAGGCTACGACCTTGTTGTTCTAGATTCTATGGACAACCCAGCTAAAGAGCTTGCTAACGTGCAAGATCTGACAGTGAAAGGGACTCGTTTAATGCTTATTAACCCAACAGATTCAGATGCTGTGGGTAATGCAGTTATTTTAGCTAATAAAGCCAAAATCCCAGTGATCACCTTAGACCGTGTTGCCAACAAAGGTGAGGTCGTCAGCCACGTCGCTTCAGATAACCGCCTTGGTGGTAAAATGGCAGGTGATTATATTGCTGAGAAAGTTGCTAATGATGCCAAAGTTATTCAACTCGAAGGGATCACAGGAACATCTGCATCTCGTGAACGTGGTGAAGGCTTTAAACAAGCCGTTGATGCCCATAAACTGAATGTACTTGCAAGCCAACCTGCTGATTTTGACCGTACAAAAGGTCTTAACGTGATGCAAAATCTGTTAACTGCGTATCCTGCGGTTCAAGCTGTGTTTGCACAAAATGATGAAATGGCATTAGGTGCATTACGTGCGTTACAAACCGCTGGTCGTACCGATGTGTTAGTGGTTGGTTTCGATGGCACAGATGATGGGATCAAAGCAGTAAACCGTGGCATGTTAGGTGCAACCATTGCTCAACGTCCAGATCAAATTGGTATTATCGGCATTCAGACTGCAGATAAAATTCTCAAAGGTGAGAAAGTGGATGCAACAATCCCTGTCGAACTTGAGTTGGTTATTAAACAATAACAACAATAAATGCCACGGAGTGATATTGCTCCGTGGTAGCTTTAATCATTAAAACACGTTTTTACAAGGATAAAGGCTATGACAACACCTCGCCTTGCTGTTCTAGGTAGTATTAATGTTGACCACATTATGAATATTTCACAATTTCCAAAACCAGGTGAAACCATTATTGGTCATCAATACAAAATAGCCTTTGGTGGTAAAGGTGCAAACCAAGCTGTTGCTTGTGGTCGCAGTGGCGCCGATATTACCTTTATTGCTTGTGTCGGTGATGATGCGATTGGCAGTGAGATAATCTCACAACTTAACACAGATAATATTCATATCGATGCAATTAGTATTATTCCGCAAACACCTACAGGTGTTGCGATGATCCTTGTTAATGAGCAAGGTGAAAATGTAATTAGCATTATTGCAGGTGCTAACGGTGCACTAACACCTATACATCTTGAGCAATATCATCATGTTATTGAACACGCTGATGCCTTACTGATGCAATTAGAATCACCGTTAGAGACTGTTTTTGAAGCCGCAAAACTGGCAAAATCACATCAAACTAAAGTCATTTTAAATCCCGCACCAGCACAAACTTTATCTGATGAATTTCTGAGTTTTATTGATGTTATCACTCCAAATGAGACAGAAGCCGAAATATTAACAGGCGTTTCTGTGCATGATGAAGCAGGTGCGGCAAAAGCTGCCGATATTTTACATCGTAAAGGCATCAAGCAAGTGCTTATCACTTTGGGTAGCCGCGGTGTATGGTTTAGTGAACAAGGAAAAGGCATGATAATTCCTGGATTTCGTGTCGATGCTGTTGATACCATTGCTGCAGGTGATACATTTAACGGTGCATTTGTCACTGCAATATTAGAAGGGAAACCTTCCGTTGAGGCTATCCGTTTTGCTCACGCAGCAGCTGCCATTGCAGTTACACGTCATGGTGCGCAATCTTCTGTTCCTTGGCGTCATGAAATCGAATTATTTTTAGCAGAGCGAGCATAGTACTTTGGCAACAATGAAAGATGTCGCCCGTTTGGCGGGCGTTTCGACATCAACTGTTTCTCACGTAATCAATAACAATCGTTATGTTAGTGAAGGTATTCGTAAAAAGGTTAACGACGCTATCGAAACCTTAAATTACGCGCCTTCTGCTTTAGCACGCAGTTTAAAAATGAACTGTACTCATACTATTGGCATGTTAGTGACAGCCAGTAGTAACCCGTTCTATGCAGAAGTTGTGCGTGGCGTTGAACGCAGTTGTTACGAAAAAGGTTATAGCCTTATTTTGTGTAACACTGAAGGAGATTACGAACGCATGGATAGTAGCCTTGAAACATTGCTACAAAAACGTGTTGATGGCTTATTATTGATGTCAACAGAAGCCAGAGCGCCCTCTCATGAAGTGCTAAATCGTTATCCTCGTTTACCTATGGTTATGATGGATTGGTCCCCCTTTGAATACGGGGGCGATATTATTCAAGATAACTCTCTGCTTGGGGGAGAAATTGCAACCAATTATCTAATTGAAAAAGGCTTTACTGAGATTGCGTGTATTGCAGGCCCTCAAGATAAACTTCCTGCCAAACATCGTTTACAAGGTTATTACAATGCAATGCAAAAAGCAGGATTAGCTATCCGAGAAGAGTTTGTGTTAACAAGCGATTTTGAATTTGCGGGTGGATTTAGCGCAATGCAAAAATTACTCTCACTTTCTGTCTTACCACAAGCTGTTTTTACCTGTAATGACGCGATGGCTGTTGGTGCTTATCAAGCTATTTATCAAAAAGGTTTGCGTGTACCTGATGATATTTCAGTGATGGGTTATGATGATATCGACCTAGCCTCTTATATGATCCCTCCTCTTTCTACGATCCACCAACCCAAAGATGAATTAGGTAAACTCGCTGTCAGCCAATTATTACATCGCATGGAAAATATCGATGCAAAAGACAATGTTCTGGTACTTACACCCAAACTTATAGAACGTGGTTCGGTGAGTAACTTTGTAAAATCACAATAAGAAAAGTAACACTATTATTGATAATGCTCTCTTTTAAGGTGGGGGCATTTATTTTTAGTTGTATTTATAAAATTATTATTTTTATATCAAATAGTTAAGTGAAATTTAAAATCAATTTTATTTGTCTTTATTTTCTATTTAACGCGCTATATCTAATCTACTTTTCCTCTCTCGTTATGTCATAATCGGTGAAGGATGCAAATTTCCATCAAATCCATTATACTATCGCCCTTTCACATTATCAGAAGCAGTACCACTTCGGAGACTGCTTAGAACTTTTCACTCTTAAACGATAATGTGTCCTTTAATTTATGGGGCAAGTGTTATCCTCATTGTGACGATTAATCACTCCCCATTTTGATAAAATTTGAGAGTATTATTATGTCATTACCTTCTTGTCCTAAGTGCAGTTCAGAATACACCTATGAAGATGGTGCAATGTATGTTTGCCCTGAATGCGCACACGAGTGGAACGATGAAGAACCCGTTATTGATAACGATGAGTTAGTGGTTAAAGATGCTAACGGCAATCTATTAGCTGATGGTGATTCAGTAACTGTGATTAAAGATCTCAAAGTCAAAGGTAGCTCAACCATGCTTAAAATTGGTACTAAAGTAAAAGGTATCCGTTTAGTGGAAGGCGACCATAATATTGATTGTAAAATTGATGGCTTTGGACCAATGAAGTTGAAATCTGAATTTGTTAAGAAAAACTAAGAATAACAGATTATTGATACTATCTTTGTTGATATATCTAGATGTTATCGCATTCTGAAAGGCGCTTATAGAGCGCCTTTTAAATTGAGATAGGCTTACTGATCAGACTCACTGAAATGATCAAACCCTTTAAGATTAGGGTAAACATCTTTACCATCTCGTAAATAACGAATACCTTCAGCGATCGGCATAATTTGCCCTATACAATGAAAATCTGCGCCTGTATGTGCTAATGCAATCTCTAACGCGCCACGGTTGATTTCTGGCACCGTAAAACATAATTCATAATCTTCACCACCACTTAATGCCCAAATCTCCGCTTGTTCTTCACTCACTTGCGCTTTCATCGCTGGCGAATAAGGTAATGCATCTAAATTTAAGTGAGCCCCACAACCACTTGCGGTGAGAATATGACCTAAGTCTGAAATTAACCCATCAGAAATATCAATCGCAGATGTCGCTAAATGGCGCAATGCTTGACCTTGTAATAAACGAGGCTGAGGACGCAAATGCCTTGCAACAAAATAATCACTATGCTCTTTTTCTGTTGGTTGTAATCTATTTTGTAATACAGCAAGTCCCGCAGCACTATCGCCTAAAAACCCAGTGACATAGATCCAGTCACCAATTTTAGCGCCGGAACGAAGTAATGCCGTTCCTTGTGGTACAAGTCCTTGTATGGTAATCGTTAAACTTAAAGGACCACGAGTGGTATCACCACCAATTAGCTGGATCGCGTAGTAATCAGCCAAAGCAAAGAAAGAACGACTAAATGCCTCAAGCCATTCACTGTTTGTATCAGGAAGTGTTAACGCTAATGAAGCCCAAGAAGGATCTGCACCAACGGCAGCTAAATCACTAATATTTACAGCAAGTGCTTTATAGGCTAAATCTTCAGGTGAGATAGAAGGAAGGAAGTGAATACCACTCACTAAAGTATCAGTGCTAATAGCGACTTGTTGCTTTTCCGGTACCGTCAATATTGCGCAATCATCCCCAATTCCTGTACTTACATCTTTTCGTTTTACAGGCTGTGAAGTGAAATATTGCTTAATAAGGGAGAATTCACCACAAGGCATTATCTATTTCCTATTGAGCTATGCATACTAGACTAGCTTTATTAAACAAAAGGCCGGAAATACCGGCCTTGAATTATTTACCATAAAGGAAACGTGAAAAACATTATTTTTTACGTACAGTTGGTGCAGCTTTATCAAGCACGCCATTAACAAATTTATGGCTATCGTCAGCACCAAATACCTTAGCCAGTTCAATCGCTTCGTTAATCGCAACTTTGTAAGGAACATCTTCACGGAAGCTTAGTTCAAACATTGCTAAACGTAAAATTGCTTTTTCAACTTGACCTAATTCTTCGAGTTGGCGGGATAAATAAGGTTCCATCGCCTTATCTAAACGTGTTGCATTAATGGCAACACCCACTAAAAGCTCACGAAAATAAGCAATATCTACACCTTGGGTATCCTGCTCGGATAAAAACTCCAATTCCACATCCGCGATGTCATTTCCGGATAATTGCCATGAGTAGATAGCTTGCACAGCACACTCACGAGCACGACGACGAGCAGCAGGTTTCACAAAATTCCCCTTAAGTTAAAACAGATGATTAGCCTTTTATGGCTTTAAGTACATTGATCATTTCAAGTGCTGTCATTGCCGCTTCAGCACCTTTGTTACCCGCTTTAGTTCCAGCGCGTTCGATAGCCTGTTCAATACTTTCCGTTGTTAATACACCAAAAGTCACAGGGATCTCACTTTGCATTGCAACTTGAGATAAACCAGAACTACATTCGCCAGCAACGTATTCAAAATGTGCGGTTCCACCACGGATAACAGTACCTAGTGCGATAACTGCATCGTATTTGTCGCTTTCTGCTAATGCTTTAACAGTTAATGGCAACTCATAAGCGCCTGGAACCCAAACGACGGTAATATTTTCAGAGGAAACTTGTCCAATACGTTCTAATGCATCAACAGCACCTTCTAATAGGCTGTCATTGATAAAGTTATTAAAACGGGCAATTGCAATTGCTACGCGTGCGTTTGGCGCCGCGACAACACCTTTGATTACGTTCATAGGTTACCTTTTTCTCCTATCCGCGGGGCGCGGATTTTATCATATTCTTTCCTTTTCTGCGCTCTGTTTTATTATTACACAGTAAAGGAGCCAAAAACCCTTGATAAATCAAGGCATTTAGTTGGCTGATAACGATGTCGTAACGACAGGAAATAACACACACGGCGCCATTTTACTACAAATAGCGCCGTAGACACACTTATTTGCGTCTATTAATAACGAGGTTTTAAACAAACTCTAATATCAGAGCCAATCTGTTGAAGAGAATCTACTGTAAATTCAGGTGCTTCGGATAATGATGAAAGGGGAGAAAGTGCAAATAAACCTCGTGCATCATCCCCTAAAATTTTAGGTGCGATATAGATAATAAGTTCATCAACAAGTCCGGCTTCTAATAATGCGCCAGCAAAATGCGCCCCACTTTCAACCCATACGGTATTGATATTGCGTTTACCCAATTGCATCATTAATAAAACTAAATCCACACCACTATTTTTGCCATTCGTTGGTAATAAGATCTCTGATACATTGCCTTGCCAGTCACTTGGCTGTAATTTTGTGCGCGCCAGCCAGCATTCGCCTTCAATTTGAGTGATTTTATGATTTTCAGTCACTCTATTTTGGCTATCAGCAACAATGCGAATAGGTTGGCGTAGCGTTTCTTCAGGATAAAGCGCTTTAATTTCATCTGAAAGCTCATCCCAACGTACATTCATAGAAGGGTTGTCAGCAAGCACTGTTGCACTTGTTGTTAAAATAGCACTAGCTTGAGCTCGGAAATTTTGTACATCTCGACGAGATGCTTTAGAGGTTATCCATTGACTTTCACCTGATGCTAACGCCGTTTTACCATCTAAAGATGCACCTAATTTTAACTGAATGTAGGGAAAGCCTGTTCTCATTCGTTTAAAAAAACCAACATTCAGTTTTTCAGCTTCTTGCATTAATATGCCATGTGAGACATCAATGCCCGCTGATAGTAATTTATGCAATCCACGACCTGCAACTTGAGGATTAGGATCTTGCATCGCAGCAACAACGCGTTTTACCCCTGCATTAATCAAAGCATCAGCGCAAGGTGGTGTTTTACCGAAATGGCTACAAGGCTCAAGCGTAACATAAGCTGTTGCCCCTTTTGCTTTATCTCCTGCCATTTTTAACGCGTTGACTTCAGCATGAGGACCACCAGCATGATGATGATAACCTTCACCAACAATCTCCCCTTCTTTTACAATCACACACCCCACATTAGGATTAGGCGATGTTGTAAAACGACCTAATGCTGCGAGCTCAATGGCTCGACGCATATAGTGTTCATCATGCAGGCTTTCATTTTCACTTGAATTGTTGCTGTTGTTATTTATCATAATAATTACATGTAATTTTATTATTTATCGTTATTTTTCAAATCATTAAATAAAGCGCTGAATTAATGTATTAATCCTGTAATTTTGCAATTTCTTCACCAAAATCACGGATATCTTCAAAACTACGATAAACAGAAGCAAAGCGAATATAAGCTACTTTATCGAGTTTCTTTAGCTGTTCCATAACAAAATTGCCAATTTCTTTTGAGGGGATCTCTCTTTCGCCCGTCGCTCTTAGTTGTGATTTGATATGGCTTATCGCAGCTTCAACATCATCTGAACTCACTGGACGCTTTTCTAATGCTTTAAGCATACCTCGACGAAGTTTCTCTTCATCAAAAGGTTCACGTATTTCATCACTTTTCACAACACGAGGCATCACTAACTCTGCTACTTCAAAGGTAGTAAAACGTTCATGACAGACAAGACATTGGCGACGACGGCGCACTTGTGAACCATCACCAACCAGTCTGGAATCAATTACCTTGGTATCTACGGCTCCACAAAATGGGCAATGCATAGTTATTCCTACTTTTGACAATACTCATAAACAGTGTACCTGTTCAGTGAACAAAAAACACCCTGTCAGTATACACTGGCAGGGTGTTTGCGATGTTTTATCAGAAAACGCTCTATTATGGTAAGAGTGTTGTCTGATCGGCACCCTCTTTTTCCACTTTTTGTACAATCAAGTGTTCACGTTTCATTCCCATTTTAAGTGCTAATGCAGAAGCCACATAAATAGAAGAAATAGTACCGATTGAAACACCAATTAACATAACTAAAGAGAAGCCCTGAAGCATTGAACCACCAAAGATATACAGCATTAATACAACCAATAATGTTGTTGCTGATGTCATGATGGTACGGCTTAATGTCTGTGTAAGAGAAACGTTCATAATTTCATATGGTGTTCCTCGACGAATCTTACGGAAATTCTCACGAATACGGTCTGATACAACAATACTATCGTTCAGTGAGTAACCAATAACAGACATCAATGATGCGACAATGGTTAAGTCAACTTCTATGTGGAACAGTGAAAGCACACCAAGTGTGATCACCACGTCATGCGCAAGTGCAATAACCGCACCCAATGCTAAACGCCACTCAAAACGGAATCCAACATAGATAAGAATACAGATAAGTGCGGATAACAACGCCATTGCACCTGTTTGAGCCAATTCACTCCCCACACTTGGCCCAACAAACTCAATACGTTTTACCACCGCATCGTTATCAACTTCAGCATTGATAACATCGATAACTTTCTTACCTAATTCTTGACCAGCCTGTCCTTCAACAGGAGGCATACGCACCATAATATCGCGACTGCTACCAAAGTTTTGTAACAGAGGATCTTTGAAGCCAGCTGTATCTAGGCTATCACGCATTTTATCAAGGTCGGCAGGTTGACTGAGATTGATCTCAATTACTGTGCCACCTGTAAAATCCAGTCCCCAGTTAAATCCTTTCATAGAAATGATAGCGATTGAAGCTATCAAAAGCAGAATCGAAATACTAAAGGCAACGTTGTCCCAACGCATAAAGTCAATGACTTTACGACCATGGTTTAATTGTTCAACAGTATAATCCTGTGCCACAACGTGCTCCTTAAATAGACAGTTTCTTAATGCGTTTACCACCATACAGCAGGTTTACAATCGCACGAGTACCGACGATAGCGGTAAACATGGATGTTGCAACCCCGATTGCAGTTGTGATAGCAAAGCCTTTAATTGAGCCGGTACCGACTGCATAAAGGATCACCGCTGTAATCAATGTGGTTAAGTTCGCATCAATAATACTGGAGAAGGCGCCTTTATAACCTTCATGGATTGCTTGCTGTACTGATCGACCATTACGTAGCTCTTCTTTGATACGTTCGTTTATCAGTACGTTGGCATCGACAGCGACGGCAAGTGTTAAGACGATACCCGCGATACCCGGCATGGTCAGTGTTGCGCCTGGTAATAGTGACATTACCCCAACGATTAACACTAAGTTTGCCATTAATGCAGTACTCGCAATCACACCAAATTTACGATAATAAATTATCATAAAGGCAACAGACGCAATCAGTCCCCATAAACACGCTTCTAAACCTTGGGTAATATTTTGCAGACCCAAAGTTGGACCAATCGTTCTTTCTTCAACGATTTGAATAGGTGCAATCAACGCACCAGCACGTAATAACAGAGACAATTGACGTGCTTCATTCGCATTTGAAATACCCGTAATACGGAAACTATTTCCTAAACGACTCTGAATATTCGCAACGTTGATAACTTCTTCGCTTTTAACCAATACAGCACGGTCATTCTCATCACGTTTACCGCTGTCTTTATACTCTACGAACAGTGTTGCCATCGGTTTACCGACGTTGTCCTTCGTAAAGTTAGACATGATAGAACCCCCCGCGCTATCAAGTGAAATATTCACTTGAGGTTGACCATATTCATCAGCCTGAGAAGTTGAGTCGGTAATGTGGTCACCCGTTAAAATAACGCGTTTATAAAGAATAGTTGGTCTACCTTCACGGGTATATTTCACTTCTGAGTCGCCCGGAATACGGCCTGTTTCTAAAGCAGAAGGATCAACGCTGGTATTGACTAAACGGAATTCTAATGTTGCTGTCGCACCTAAAATTTCTTTAGCGCGTGCGGTATCTTGGATACCCGGTAATTCAACAACAATTCGGTCAGCACCTTGGCGTTGAACTAATGGCTCAGCAACCCCTAACTGGTTAACACGATTACGTAAGATAGTAATATTTTGCTGTACTGCATAAGTACGCGCATCACGTAAACGTTCATCAGTAAAAATAGCTCTTAATGAGTTATTAGCACCATCTCTGAAAATGAGATCTTGGTTACGACGAGCCAGGTAATCTGAAGCTTTAGAGCGATCATCCGAGTTACGGAAACGAATTTCAACGCCATAGTTATCCGTTTTACGGATAGAAGAATACGGAATGCCTTCATCGCGTAATAATGTACGCAAACTTTCAACATTTTGTTCTTGAAGTTTACCTAACGCAGTTTCCATATCGACTTCCATCAGGAAGTGAACACCACCACGTAAGTCTAGCCCCAGTTTCATCGGCTCACCGCCAATGGCTTCTAACCATTTTGGCGTTGCCGGTGCAAGGTTAAGTGCAACAATGAACTGGTCGCCTAATGCAGGCAACAACACTTCACGAGCACGTAACTGAATATCAGGGTTACCGAAACGAGCTAAAATTGCACCGTTTTCAAGTGCAATAGATTTCGCTTCAATGTTTTCTTTATCTAATAAAGATCGAACTTGATCCAGTGTTTGCTCATTGGCGGCGGTTCCCCGCGCGCCAGTGATTTGAACAGCCGGATCCTCACCATATAGGTTAGGAAGTGCGTAAAGCAGACCGATGAGGATAGCGGCTATCAACATCAGGTACTTCCACAAAGGATAACGGTTTAGCACGGCAGTTCCCTTTTCCCTTTGGGGAAATGTTATTAAATAGCTTTCATTGTGCCTTTAGGTAATACAGCGGCAACAAAGTCACGTTTGATAGTTACTTCAGTTGTTTCATTCAGAGCAACAACGATATAGCCGTTATCTGAAACCTTAACAACACGACCAATTAAACCACCCGTCGTTAAAACTTCATCACCTTTACCAATAGAATCCATCAGTTTACGATGTTCTTTAGTACGTTTTTGCTGTGGACGTAGGATCATAAAATAGAAAATCAGAATAAAGATCACTAACATCGGTAAAATAGACATAAAGCTAGCTTCAGGTGCTGCTTGTCCAGCAGAAGCAACAGCATCAGAAATGAAAAAACTCATTCACTTTTCCTCATTGTTGTCGATATCGACGATATCCAAGTTATAAGCCCAATATCATACACAGAATTGGGCTTTCTCGTATACATTATTCACACTTAGTCGCACTGCCATTTAGCGGTGGGACAGGTTTTCCAATACGTTCGTAGAATTCGTGTACAAACTCTTCAAAACGCGAATCTTCAATAGACTGACGAATTTCAGCCATCAAGCGTTGATAATAACGCAAGTTGTGGATAGTGTTCAGCCTTGCACCTAAAATTTCGTTACAACGATCAAGGTGATGTAAATAAGCACGGCTATAATTTTTACAGGTATAGCAGTCACAATGTTCATCAAGCGTTGATGTATCAGAGCGATGTTTTGCATTACGAATTTTAATGACACCATCGGTTACAAACAGATGACCATTTCGTGCATTTCGTGTTGGCATAACACAGTCAAACATATCAATACCACGACGAACGCCTTCAACTAAATCTTCTGGTTTACCCACACCCATTAAATAACGCGGTTTATTCGCAGGAATTTGAGGGCAGACATGCTCTAAAATACGGTGCATATCTTCTTTAGGCTCACCGACTGCAAGGCCGCCGACAGCGTAACCGTCAAAACCAATTTCGACTAGCCCTTTTACTGAGATATCACGTAAATCTTCGTAAACGCCACCTTGAATAATACCGAATAATGAATTTTTGTTATTGAGTTCATCAAAGCGCGCACGACTACGTTTAGCCCAACGTAATGACATCTCCATTGAGTTTTTTGCGTAATCCCAATCTGAAGGATATGGCGTACACTCATCAAAAATCATCACAATGTCAGAACCCAAATCGTATTGGATCTCCATTGATTTTTCTGGGCTTAAGAAAATCTTTTCGCCATTAATTGGGTTACGGAAATGAACACCCTCTTCTTTAATTTTACGCATCGCACCTAAACTAAAGACTTGGAAACCGCCTGAGTCTGTTAAAATAGGGCCTTGCCATTGCATAAAATCATGTAAATCACCATGTAACTTCATGATTTCTTGACCAGGGCGTAACCATAAGTGGAAAGTGTTACCTAAAAGAATTTGCGCACCTGTTGCTTTCACTTCTTCAGGTGTCATTCCTTTTACTGTGCCGTAAGTACCCACAGGCATAAATGCAGGTGTTTCAACAACACCACGTTCAAAAATAAGGCGACCGCGGCGAGCATTACCGTCGGTTTTGTCTAATTCGTATTTCACTCATCCTCCAAGCATCAGAAAAACAGTCCAATGCGCAATAAAAAACAGCATATTCTAATCATTTGTTAGACAGCTGTATATGTTACTTCAACAAAAAACCGTGCTTAGTCAAAGGGATTAATCCATAAAATTGAAATAACACTTCATAAAATGAAGAAAATCGTTAAAAAGAATAATAAATCTTTATTCTTGTCCGACTTTTTCATTGATAGCTAAAGGATTACGCGTAATAAACATCGCATCACCATAGCTGAAAAAACGATACTCTTGTTCAACAGCTTCTTTATATGCATTCATGGTATTTCTATACCCAGCAAAAGCAGAAACCAGCATGATTAATGTTGATTCTGGTAAATGGAAATTAGTAATCAACGCATCAATAACTTGGTATTGGTAGCCAGGATAAATAAAGATTTGAGTATCATCAAAGAAAGGAGCAATTAACGCATCGTTTGTTGCTTTCGCTGCACTTTCTAATGAGCGAACAGAGGTTGTTCCCACCGCAATCACTCTATTGCCGCGTGCTTTACACGCTAATACCGCATCAACCACGTCTTGTGGTACTTCTGCGTATTCAGAATGCATTGTGTGTTCTTCGATATTATCAACACGTACAGGTTGGAAAGTTCCTGCACCAACATGCAGTGTGACAAAAGCCATCTCAACGCCTTTTTCTTTTAAGGCTTGAAGTAATGGTTCATCAAAGTGCAACCCTGCAGTAGGTGCAGCAACGGCACCTGGGCGCTCGTTATAAACCGTTTGATAAAGCTCTTTATCCGATTCTTCATCAGGACGATCAATATAAGGAGGTAACGGCATATGCCCAATGCTATTCAAGATGGTAAGAACATCTCTTTCATCATCAAAGCGAATTTCAAAAAGTGTATCATGACGTGCAACCATAGTTGCTTGTACACTTTCATCTTCACCTAGTACAAGCGCAGCACCTTCTTTCGGTGATTTAGAAGCTCTAACATGAGCAAGAACACGATGTTCATCAAGCATACGCTCAACCAACACTTCAATTTTGCCCCCTGACGCTTTACGGCCATAAATACGCGCAGGGATCACCCGAGTATTATTAAAAACCAGCAGATCACCAGCATTTATTTTATCTAACACATCGGTAAAAATACCGTGTGATAAAGCACCAGTCTCGCCTTCTAACGAGAGCAAACGACAACCACTGCGTTGAGGTTGTGGATAGTGAGCAATCAAGGCCTCTGGCAATTCAAATGTAAAGTCTGATACACGCATAATTAAACGACTACTTTCATAAAAAACAGGCGGACTAGTCTAGTGCTGCCAGCTTATCAGTGCAACAAAGAAGCCCTTTTTTATTCAAAAAGCGCTATGATGATGTGATGAATTATCTTGCTCACTTACATCTCGCCTTTAGGGCAAAAAGCTCTCTATTAGGTAATATGATGGCAGATTACGTCAAAGGCACACCTAGCTCTGATTACAGCCAAGCTGTTATTGAGGGCATTCGTATGCATAGACGTATTGATGTACTCACCGATACTCACCCGTTAGTTAAACAAGCACGTCTGTTGTTCCCTGCTGAATATCGTCGAGTCGCCCCTATAACATTAGATGTTTTTTGGGATCATTTTCTTTCTTTAAATTGGTCAACATTCGAACCAGATATCCCCTTAACTAAATTTGTCACCCAAACCCGAAATATTATTGAGCCTGATTTATGGCAAACACCTGAAAAATTCCAAGAGCTCAACGAATATTTGTGGTCACAATCTTGGTTAATTCGTTACGCAGACAAAGCCTATATTGCTCAAACATTGAAAGGAATGGCGAGAAGAAGACCACGATTAAGTGCACTTGAAGGCTCTTATATTGTACTTGAAACACATTACAATGAATTAAGTGAGATTTTTTGGCAGTTTTATCCACAATTGCTAGAAAGAGCACAACATCACCAACTTGATGACTGATACATTTGACTACCACTTTGAGTTTCATCTTTTTGTCATATTGTAGGATTACATTTGATATATCAAAGGGATAGTAAGTCAATTTATCATATTATTCGTAACGATTTGTTAACAAGCATAGTATTCATTTCCAAAGTTGATTAGAATGAATCGTTATACAAGGAGTCATAAATAATCCTACTTTATTGTATTAAGTTGATAACTATAATCTATCAAATAGATTGTTCTGATTAACTTTATCAATAGCGATTGATTATTTATGCTGTATGCATCATTTAAAAACAGGGTACACACTCTAAATAATTCGAAGTATAGCTAGGCGACAAGTGAATGAACGAAGTCAACAACGCTACAACTTGAAGTATGACGAGTATAAATACCCTTAACTCTTTCAATCTACAGGAGTACATTATGGTTCTGGTTACTCGCAAAGCCCCTGATTTCACAGCTGCTGCCGTTTTAGGTAATGGCGAAATTGTTAATGATTTCAACCTGCATTCATTTATCAAAGGCAAACCTGCCGTTATTTTCTTCTGGCCAATGGATTTCACTTTCGTTTGCCCTTCAGAACTGATTGCATTCGATCACCGTTTTGAAGAGTTCCAAAAACGTGGTGTTGAAATCATCGGCGTTTCTATGGACTCAGAATTTGTTCATAACGCATGGCGTAAAACCCCAATTGATGATGGTGGTATTGGTGAAGTTAGATACCCAATGGTTGCTGATATCAAACATGACATCATCAAAGCTTACGGCATCGAACACCCAGAAGCGGGCGTTGCACTACGTGGTTCATTCTTAATTGACAAAGAAGGCGTTGTTCGTCACCAAGTGGTTAACGATCTGCCATTAGGTCGTAATATTGATGAAATGATCCGTATGGTTGACGCACTGCAATTCCACGAAGAACACGGCGATGTTTGCCCAGCACAGTGGGAAAAAGGTCAAGAAGGTATGGGCGCATCTCCAGATGGCGTAGCTAAATACCTGAAAGCAAACTCTGGCAAACTGTAATATTTCAGTAAGCTACTATATTTCTAAAAGCCTGTGAAAACAGGCTTTTTTGTTTATTCAGCACTTATCTACTCTCTACTCATTTCTTATCAACTTTATTTATTACTGCAACTAGTAATACATAAGCTTATTGTTTACCTGCTTAAAGATAGTTTTGTGATCATCACATCAAAAAAAATTCTCCTCATCAATAACCTCTTTCTATACTTATTGTTACGCAATTGTTAACTCGTGTTAATAACAGCGTGTATACACTTATTTTTATTTGTCTTTACGCAAGATAACTCCCTGTTATTAACGGAGATAATGATGATCACTATAAAAAAAACTCACCTGCTGTTACTTACCACACTTTTTTCACCTGCACTCTATGCCGCCTATGAACCCGCGGTTGAAGCACAACAAGGTATGGTTGTCTCTTCTCAACATTTAGCCTCTCAAGTCGGAAATGATATTTTACAAAAAGGAGGGAATGCCATTGATGCTGCCGTTGCTGTGGGTTATGCACAAGCGGTGGTAAATGCTTGTTGTGGCAATATTGGTGGCGGTGGTTTTATGACAATACACCTTGCTGATGGCACAAATACCTTTATCAATTTTAGGGAAACCGCCCCCGCCTCTGCTTCTAAAAATATGTATTTAGATAAAGACGGAAATTTAGTTAAAGATGCCAGTCTATACGGTTATCTTGCGTCAGGGGTACCTGGTACAGTAAAAGGATTGAATTCAGCATTAGAAAAATACGGTACGCTCTCTCGCCAAGATGTTATGGCACCAGCCATTAAACTGGCAAGAGAAGGTTATATTTTAACGCGAGCTGATACTGATGTATTAGAAACGACAACAGAACGATTCAAACAAGATCCAGAATCTGCAAAAATTTTCTTAAAACCAGATGGAACGCCATGGCAGCCGGGTGATCGTCTAATTCAAACTGACTTAGCCAATACGCTTGAACTAATTGCAAACCAAGGTGATGATGCATTTTACCAAGGGGAAATCCCTAAAAAAGTTGAAGAAGCGTCAAAACAACATAATGGTCTGTTAACTCAAGAAGATTTTGCTAATTTTACTATCACCGAAACCCAACCTATCACCTGTACTTACCGAGGCTATGAGTTTATTTCTGCGCCACCGCCAAGTTCAGGTGGCGTCACTATCTGCCAAACACTGAATATTTTGGAAGGTTATGATCTTAAATCAATGGGCTTTAATTCAGCTGAATATGTTCATACTCTAACGGAAGCAATGCGTCATGCTTATATGGACAGAAATACGTTTCTTGGTGATCCTCAATTTATTAAAAATCCAACAGAAAAGTTATTAAGTAAAGCCTACGCCACAGAAATACGCCAACAAATTAAACCCAATAAAGCCACGCCATCAGAAAAGGTACAACCCGGTATTGCTCCTCATGAAAGTCCTGAAACAACACACTATTCTGTTATAGATAAAGAGGGTAATGCCGTTTCAACCACTTATACGATTAATGGTCGTTTTGGTGCTGTTGTCATCGCACCAGGAACCGGATTTTTCCTTAACAATGAAATGGATGATTTCACCACTAAAGTGGGTGAAAAAAATCTCTATGGTTTAGTACAAGGTGAACGCAATAGTATCGCACCATTAAAACGTCCACTCTCCTCAATGAGCCCAACGATTGTAACTAAAGAAGGTAAGCCTTTCCTTATTTTAGGATCTCCAGGAGGTTCTCGTATTATTTCAATAACCTTACAAACTGCGCTAAATATTATTGAGTTTGGTATGCCCCCACAAGAAGCGGTTAATAGCCCTCGCATCCACCATCAATGGCTACCAGATGAGGTTTATTATGAGCAACGAGGATTATCAAAAGACACGTTAGAAAAACTTTCTGCCATGGGATATAAAATGGTAGAACAAACCCCATGGGGAGCAGCTGAATTGATTATGGTCGGACTCCCTGGGGAAGAAGGTGTTCTCTCCGCTTCATCAGGTAACGATTCAGCTGTTTCTGGTGCAGTGCGTGAAGGTTATCTCTATGGTTCAAATGATGTTCGCCGCCCTGCTGGTAAAGCCGTGGGTTACTAACCATAAAATCACATGATACAAATGATAAAAGAAACCTTATCTTGATTAGATAAGGTTTCTTTTTTTATAAAAATGATCTAGTCATGGTTTTACAATTTATTCATATATTTTTCTATTAATAATAATCAACACCAGATTTTGATTAAATAAATAATTAACATTTAATATCAATTTATTATTTAAATAATAATATTAGATAAGATATAAGAACAAACCACCTTTAATTTAATTTCAATAATAGAATATATATAAATGGTAGTTATTCTCTTTCGTAATTACAGATAAAAACAATAATCATTTAATTAAATTAAATTTAATAACACTCGCTATTTTTATTTCTATGATAGCTATCACAGTATTAATTTTCTAATAACCACACTATCAAAGAGGATAATGAAAAATACGTAAAAAATGGAGATAACACATTGTAAATACAAATATTTAACATTTCATCACAATGTATTTTTATCATAAAAATAGTTGAAATAAATAATATATCCCTTAACTACATCGTTATTATCTTTTTTATATAACGATAAAGCAAGCGGATAAATAAATAATTTATCATCACAACTTATTTCTTATTAAATTAGTTAAGCGGAGATAAATATTAATGTCTGATACACATCATCGTCCAATCTTAGATATTGGGCTATCAAGACTAGAGTTTCTGCGAATATCCGGTAAAGGGCTGGCAGGGATCACAATCGCACCCGCATTGCTTTCTCTTTTAGGTTGTAAGCAAGAAGAAATAGACAGCGGCATTATTCAGCTAACCACTACACCTAAAGGTGTTTTAGTGACTAATAGAGCACGTTGTACGGGTTGTCACCGTTGTGAAACCGCATGTACAACATGGAATGATGGCAGTGTAGGCTCATTTTTCTCTCGTACAAAAATCCATCGTCATTTTTATTTTGGTGATAAAGGTATTGGCTCCGGTGGTGGGCTTTATGGCGATTTAAACTTTACAACAGACACTTGCCGCCAATGTAAAGATCCCGAATGTATGAAGGTCTGCCCAGTAAAAGCTATCCGTTATCAAGAAGAGTTCGGCTGTATTGTCGTTGATACACGTCGTTGTATTGGTTGTGCCGCCTGTACAACAGCTTGTCCGTGGATGATGGCAACCGTCAACCCACAAACTAAAAAATCCGGCAAATGTAATTTATGTGGTGAGTGTGCATCAGCGTGCCCAACAGGTGCGTTGCAAATCATTGAATGGAAAGAAATTACTGTTTAATAAATCCAGGCAATCACATCACTGAACCACATTTAGATTAGGAAGCAATATTATGATTAACGGCTGGACTGGAAATATTCTAAGAATCAATTTAACTACCGGTGCCATCACTCGTGAAAGCTCAAGTAAATTTAAATCCTTAATTGGTGGTATGGGCTTTGGCTACAAAATTATGTACGACGAAGTGGGCCCTGGGGTTAAACCTTTTGATGAAGAAAACAAAATTGTCTTCGCAGTAGGCCCTCTAACAGGATCAGGGGCACCTTGTAGCTCACGCGTCAATATCACCTCTCTTTCCACCTTTACTCGTGGCAATCTTGTCGTTGATGCCCATATGGGAGGCTTTTTTGCCGCATGGATGAAATTTGCTGGCTATGACGCTCTGATTATTGAAGGTAAATCAGATAAGCCTGCTTGGATCCATATTGACGATGACCAAGTCTCTATTCAAGACGCCTCTTTCTTATGGGGTAAAGGCGTTCGCCAAACGACAGAAGAATTATGTGCTCAAACAAGTCCTGAGGCTTGTGTCGCAGCCATAGGTCCGGCGGGTGAAAATCTCGTACCTTTATCTGGCATCATTAATAGCCGTAACCACAGTGGTGGTGCGGGGATTGGGGCTGTATTAGGCGCTAAAAAATTAAAAGCCATTGTTGTTGAAGGTAGTCGAGGCGTGAATGTTGCAGACCGTAAAGCGTTAAAAGAACTTAACGACTATATGATGACGCAACTCATTGGCTCTAATAACAACCACGTTGTACCAAGTACCCCACAATCATGGGCTGAATATTCACATCCTGGCTCTCGCTGGAATGCACGTAAAGGACTGTATTGGGGCGCTGCTGAAGGTGGCCCAATTGAAACGGGTGAAATCCCTCCTGGTGACATCAATACTGTTGGTTTCAGAACCATGAAATCGACTTTTGACTTAGGACCAGAAGCAGAAGAATACACCGTAAAAATGGGAGGATGCCACTCTTGCCCTATTCGCTGTATGGCGCAACTTAACGTGCCACAAGCGAAAAAATTTGGTGTGCCGCAAACAGGCGGAAACACTTGTGTTGCTAACTTCGTTCATACAACTATCTTCCCTAATGGCCCTAAAGATGTAGAGAAAAAAGGAGATGGTAACGTCGTTGGTAACCTTGTTGGCCTGAATATTTTTGATGATATGGGTTTATGGTGTAACTACGGCCAACTTCATCGTGACTTCACTTATTGTTATACCCATGGTGTCTTTAAACGCGTTCTTTCTGAAGAGGAATATAATGATATTCCTTGGGATAAGCTTGAAGAAGGTGATCCTGAATTTATCAAAGATTTCTATTATCGCTTAGCGCACCGTAAAGGTGAATTTAGTCACCTCGCTGATGGCTCTTACCTCATTGCGCAACGCTGGAACTTAGGTGAAGAGTATTGGGCGAACAAGAAAAATAAACTTTGGTCACCAATGGGTTTCCCTATTCACCACGCCAATGAAGCCTCTGCTCAAGTTGGTTCTATCGTTAACTGTATGTTTAATCGTGATGCGATGACACATACCCATATCAACTATATCGGTAGCGGTTTGCCTCTGAAACTACAAAAAGAGATTGCAGGTGAGCTATTTGGTTCTGGTGATGCTTTTGATGAAACCAAAAACTATACACCAATCAATAAAGCCAAAATTGCTTACACCAAATGGACAATTTTGCGTAGCTGCTTACACGATGCAGTCACCTTATGTAACTGGGTTTGGCCAATGACGGTTTCACCTCATAAGAGCCGTAATTATCGTGGCGACTTAGAAATGGAGGCTAAATTCTTTACCGCTATCACGGGTGAACCAACAACCTCTAAAGATCTGGATTTAGCCTCAGAGCGTATCTTTACGCTACACCGCGCTTATACCGTTAAATTAATGAATACCATGGATATGCGTAATGAGCACGACCAGATCTGTTCATGGGTATTCGATAAAGATCCCGATATTCCTGTCTTTACCGAAGGTACAGACAAAATGGACAGAGAAGACATGCAGCTTTCTCTCACCATGTTCTATGAAGAAATGGGCTGGGATCCGCAGTTAGGTTGCCCAACAAAAGAAACGTTAGTTCGCCTTGGATTACAAGATATTGCAGACGATTTAGCGTCTCGTGGTTTATTACCAAGTTAATCGGTAAAAGAAGGAGATCATGATGATAGAACAAAATGTATCGGCTTCTATACCACAAGATATCGCTGATGATGCAGATATTGCTTCTGAACAACCTGATATCTCACGTCGACGTTGGTTACTGCCATTATCAGAAACAGGTGTTGGACGTAGTGCTAACACCTCAACAGATGTCGTAGAAGAACCTGTTGCAGAGGTAGCAGAATTATCTGCCGAACAACATCTAGCGAATGCAATACGTCAATGTTCAAAAGAGGGTGAACTATTAGCAATTTCAACGCTGTATGATGCGCCCTATTCTCTGACTGAAGAGGATATTGCGCAATTAGAAACCGCGTTAAAGAGTGACGAGTTTATTGATATCGCCCATTTAAGTCTCAATGGCGAGGATTATTTCTACTCTGATGAATTTATGTCAGATAACTTCGCACAACTGCAATTATTAAACCGCCATGCGGATATTTGTACAGCAATTGCAGGTGTGGTTCGTTTTGAATGCGAAACCTATCCTCGACCATTGAAACAAAGCATGTTGATGTCTGAACCCTTTCAGTACACGGCTTCAGAGATCGAAGATGCACTGACACTGATGAAAACTCACCCTGATTTTCAGGATATTCAGCAAGTTTTAGCATCCAACGATGCCCCTTATCTCTTTAGCAATACGTTAATGAGTTACGGCAAAGCACGAGGCTTAACTGAATGGATTGAGGTAGAACAACATGAAAATCCTTAATGTTCTACTTTATCAACGAAATTCGATGTGGGTATTACAACATCATCAGACTGAGGAGCAAAAATAATGCGTGTTTCTCGCCGTAAATTTGTAGCAGGTATGGGATCGGTCATTTTTTTCAGTGCGCCACTAGGAAGTGCGCTTGCAGCAACGACAGAAAAAAAACCAATCCGCTATGCCATGATCCACGATGAGACGCTCTGTAATGGCTGTAATATCTGTGCCACTGCATGTCGTCGATTAAATAAAGTACCCAATGGTATGGCACGAATGGATATTGCTCATATTCCATTAAGCCTCAAAGAAGATAATGATAAATACCATTTCTTTAGACACTCTTGCCAACAATGTGAAGACGCTCCTTGTATTCCTGTATGCCCTACAGGTGCATCTTGGCGTGATGAAACCAATGGCATTGTGCGTGTAGATAAAGAGAAATGTATTGGTTGTAGCTATTGTATATCGGCATGCCCATACCAAGTCCGTTATCTTAACCCTGTGACACACGTTGCTGATAAATGTGATTTTTGTCTTGAGTCTCGATTACAAAAAGGGTTTCCACCTATTTGTGTGAGTGCTTGTCCACAAAATGCCTTGTTATTTGGCAGAGAAGACAGTCCTCAAATTCAAGAATGGCTTAAAACACACGATTACTATATTTATCAACTTGATGGTGTGGGGAAACCGCATCTCTATCGCCGTGTAGGGCCTCATATTCAAGAGGAGGGTAAAGTATGAGTGCTGTTAATATCATGCCAAATGCTGAGCAATTCCAAGCCTCACTAAAAGAATATGTCTTAATTTACACACCTGACTATTCACCACTTTGGTTAATCGTTGCAGGCGTGCTTTTAGTTGGGATGTTGCTTGTTCTTGCACTGCATGGCTTCTTACGTTATCGCTTTGCCACACCACATGGTGGATCGCATAAAGAAGAGAAGCTCTATCTTTACTCTAAAGCGGTTCGTTTGTGGCACTGGAGTAATGCTTCTTTATTTATTCTATTGCTTCTAAGTGGTGGGATTAACCATTTTGCCTTACTTTCAGCCCACGATACGGCGTTATTAGTCAGTGTGCATGAAATTTGTGGTTATCTGCTCTTAGTATGCTGGTTATCTTTTGTATTGATCAATCTTGTTGGTGGTAATGGTAAATTTTACCGTATTGATGGTAAAAATTGGTTACAACGCGCTTTAATGCAAATTCGTTTTTATCTCTACGGCATTATCAAAGGCGAAGATCACCCCTTCCCAGCGACACCCAATGTTAAATTTAACCCACTGCAACAAATGGCTTATTTAGGTGTGATGTATGCATTAGTTCCACTACTTTTAATAACCGGTGTTTTACTGCAAAACCCAGCGTTTATTCCTGCTGATGCCGTAACATTTAAAGCTTGGTTATTAATTACACACCAAATATTAGCGGTATGTAGTGTCTTTTTTATCATTGGTCACCTTTATCTGTGTACAACAGGAAAAACGCCATTCCAAACATTTCGCAGTATGGTTGATGGTTACCATAGACACTAATGAATACATGGATTAAGGAGCTTATATGTCAGTCCCTTCAAAGGAAAATATTAGATTAACAAAAAAAGACTTACGACAACTGCATGTTTCAACTTCGCTTTATCGTTGGTTTTTGCGTTATTTTCCTGATGGAGGCACTTACAGTGCTATCCATAGTGAGTTAATAAAACAGCGCCGTACACAGTGGATAGAAAGCCTTATTCAATATATTTATTTACGTCATTTTAGTGAAACATCCTTTGCCAAACAGGAACAAGAAGTGATGGAAAACATCTTGTTCCTGCTCGGTGATGAACAACAGCAAGGCGTGACATTACAACGCTTGCCATATCACAATACTTTACCAACATCTGAAAATATTCAATTTTCTACCGAATGGCATCAATTGATCTTAAAAAGTCAGCAATTAAGTACTGATCTTGCTTTGTGTGGGAATAATAATATTGTGGCTTTTTCTGGTGATGAAAATAGCATTGCCAACACAGGTTATAGCAACCAATTAATGATGACTGGTTTTGCAGGAA
Organism: Proteus penneri; assembly: GCF_022369495.1. Taxonomy (NCBI): domain Bacteria; kingdom Pseudomonadati; phylum Pseudomonadota; class Gammaproteobacteria; order Enterobacterales; family Morganellaceae; genus Proteus; species Proteus penneri. The sequence goes on along the minus strand of NZ_CP059690.1, from coordinate 255,705 downwards.
AAATAGCTAATTCAGGAAATCAGTGTCGTATTGGGAGTTTAGGCGGACGCTCCCGCATTTCCAATAGTGGCAATGATGTCAAAATTTATGCCTCAGGTAATGGTGTTCATATTGCAAACAGTGGCATACGCAATTTTATTACTGCCTCTCAAGATAGAGCAAAAATCACTAATACAGGTGATTTAGCACAAATCAATGTGACTGGAAAAAATGCTGTGGCAATTAGTACTGGCGATAACTGTAAAATCACAGTATCTGGCGACGACAGTATTTGCATATCAACAGGTAATCTCCATCAGTTCTGCTTAGGAAAAGGCGGTAGTGCCGTAATTGCATATCACGACGGCAATCGTACTCGCTTTAAAATCTTCTATGAAGGTGAAGATGGTATTGAAGCCGATGTTCGCTATACGTTAGATGAAAACCAACAACCTATGGCAGAAAAACAGTATTCTACAAATAAAAATTAATGAGCAACCTAAGCTAAACTGCTTGCTCTACTCTTAAATCAAATAGATACTATAATGTCCAAAATAGCTATTTTTTGCTATAATTAGACATTATAGTATCTATTTGAGGCTAACAAATGAAACTCTCATTACTTACTGATCTCGATGTTAGTCGAGCCTTTGCCTCTCATTTACGAAAGTTGCGTGAAAAGGAAAAATGGTCACGTGAACAACTTGCCGAGCGTAGTACAGTTCCTGCTTCAACTATCAAAAAGTTTGAGTTACAAGGTAAAATTTCACTACGCCAGTTACTGTTACTTTGGCAATGCCTTGATGATTTAAATAATCTTTATGCGGTTGTTGATCCTAAGAAAGTGAATAAACCACGTATGCCAAGGACGATTGAAGAGGTATTACAAGATGAGTTTTAAGCCAATTCAAAAGCTAAATGTGACACGGACGTTATCTACAGGTGACTCGGTTTTAATGGGAACATTGGTACAAAACCATAGTGGTGTATTTTTTCAATATGATGCGCATTACTTAACACAATTTGGTAATAGTTCACCTTTTAATCTACAGAATAATACTGATTTACAAATAGCACCTAAAAAACCTCATGGCAATTTGCAAGGGCTTTTCTCGGATAGTTTACCTGATGGATGGGGGCGATTATTGCAAGATAGAATATTCCGCCAACATGGTATACAACCGCATGAAATTACAACGATGGATAGGTTAGCCTTTGTTGGTAATAAAGGTATGGGAGGATTATCTTATTTACCTGTCTCTGACTATCAAATAGATGAACAGTTTGAAGTTGATTTGATTAATTTAGGTTTAGAAGCACAAGCTGTATTTGATGGTCAAACGGAAATTGTTTTATCTAAACTTGCTATTGTTGGTAGCTCTGGTGGCGCTAGACCTAAAGCGTTGCTTTATTTTAAGCAAGGGGATTTTAATAAGTGTAAAACGTATGAAGAAGAAGGTGATGAATCATGGTTGATCAAATTTACGTCTAAGAACTTACCTCTTGGCCACGATGAAGGACTATGTGAAGCAATTTATCTCATCCTAGCAAAAGAGCTAGAGCTCAATCCCCCACAATGGCAACTTATTGATGTTCCTAAAAACAGTGATGGTAAATCTTGGTTAGCGCTAAAACGTTTTGATCATGTCACAAATAGTTCAGGTAAATCAGGACGTTTAATCATGCACAGTGCATGTGGATTATTAGATGCTGATTTTAGGTTACCTTCTTTGGATTACGAAGATTTAATCAAAGTAAACCGCGTACTATGCAAATCAGTTTCAGCCGGACAACTCCAGTTTAGACGAGCTATTTTTAATCTATTCGCTTCTAATCAAGATGATCACAGTAAAAACTGGTCATTTCTACAATATGATGATGGGCACTGGGAGCCAGCACCTTTTTATGATGTGACCTATAATCCCAATCCAAGAAATGAGCATATCACTTCATTTGGCGGGTATGGTAAAAAGCCACCATTAAATACAATAAAGCAACTTGCTGAAATAGCAGGTTTTGAAAGTTGGCAACAAGCACAAGCATATATTCATCATACCGTTGATGTTATTGCTCGATTCTCATCACTTGCCAAAAAATATGATGTATCAAAATTAGTACAAACAGATATAGAAAAAACACTGGCTGACCGTTTAAAAGAGAACCAGCACTTACTTTAATTTCAACAAAAAGGGAAACTTTCGTTTCCCTTTTTACTGTTCAAATCAACGTACTTTATTGCTTTTTGATGGCTTCAATATGGATCACTTTTTTACTCTGTGAGCCTGCCACTTTATCGTAAATACCACAGACAACAATTGTCACCAATACAGGGATAAGCCACGCTAACCCCTGCTCACTTAATGGCAATTTAGCTGCCCATTCTGGTAATAGATGTTTCAGATAATCAGACGCTTTTATTGCATCAAAAATACCGAAAAATAAGCTAACTGCCATTGCTGGTGCGATAATACGACTTGAATTATTCCACAGACGTAATGTGAAACTCATTAAAATAATCACAATACAAGGTGGATAAATCATAATCAGCACAGGGATAGAAAACGCGATCAGTTTGCTCAATCCTAAATTTGAAACAACAGCTGAGAATATTGCTAAAATCAACACCAATGTACGATAAGAGATAGGCAAATAGCGACTAAAGAACTCTGCGCATGCGCACGTTAAACCAACCGCTGTCACCATACAGGCTAAGAAGATCAAGACAGCTAAGAAGAAGCTACCAAAGTTACCGAAAGTGTACTGAACATAGGCATGTAAAATATCAGCGCCATCTTGGGCACCCGGAATAATGCTGCCACTGCTAGAGCCTAATTTAAATAGACTCAAATAGATCGCAGTTAACAATACACCCGCAATAATTCCCGCCCACATAGTGTAACGCGTCAACAGTGATGAATTATCAATACCTCGAGAGCGAGCCGCATTAACAATCACGATACCAAAAACCATAGCCCCCAATGTATCCATGGTGAGGTAACCGTTAATAAAGCCTTGAGTTAATGCCATATCTCGATAAGCTTCAGTAGCAGGAATAGCACCACCCGCAGGCCAAAATATCGCTGCAACACCTAATACCGCCAATGCCAAAATTTTAATCGGTGCCAAAATATGACCGACGCTATCTAGTAATTTCCCCGGATAAAGCGAAATACCGATAACAATTAAAAAATAGACAATACTATAAATCAGCAATGACATTTCAGTATCACCCACTAAAGGAGCAATACCCACTTTAAAAGAGACAGTCGCAGTACGTGGTGTTGCGAAAAGAGGTCCAACAGCAAGATAAGCAACAATTGCTAATAATAGCCCCATTGATTTACCAATAGGTGTACTTAATGCTTCAATGCCGCCACCAACTTTAGCTAATGCAACGATGGTTAATACAGGTAAACCAACACCAGTAATAAGAAAGCCGATTGCAGCTGTCCAAACAAACTCACCGGATTGTAACCCCACCATAGGAGGAAAAATAATGTTACCAGCACCGACAAAAAGGGCAAAGGTCATAAACCCTAATGCCAGAATATCTCTGGAAGTTAATCTATGTGCCATAAGTTTTGTTAATATGTAGTTACAATGATTGTTAAATAGCGCCAAGATGGCGCAACATAAAATCAACAATATCTATTTAGGCTCATACCATCATTATTCAGGATAATATCCATGTATAATCATTTCATGTAGAGCAATTAAGTACTAAATAGAAAAAATTGCCGATAACTGGTCACAAGTAAAACTTTTATAATGAAAAAAGGCAATAGCCAATCCAAAAACCAGAATAATCATCTAAACTATTTTTCAGCGCTAGTTATAACTGTCATATATTATCGAATATGCATGATATGATTTGTGCATTTTATCACCAATAATATTAAGTACTGACATCATTTAAAGTTAATATTAATTAATAATATTAAAATTTAACGCTACGATATTAGTTTTTATTGATATTAAAAAAGGAACAAAAAACCTTTATCACTGATTGAATACAAATGATAAAGGTTTTAAAAAAGACGTACTGCTAGTGTGTTTCTTTTGCGCTAAGCAATGTTTGAGGAAGGATAAAAGAGAATGTACTCCCAACACCCACTTTACTTTCAATATTCAATTGAGAGTGATGATGGAGCAACGATTTTTTCACAATGGCCAAACCTAACCCAGTACCACCAGAATGACGAGAGCGAGCTTTATCAACGCGATAAAAACGTTCTGTCAAACGCGTTAAGTGCTCAGCACTGATCCCCGCCCCATTATCTGAAACGCTAAATAACATACCTTGGGGGATTTTCTTCCAATTAACTTTGATTGTTGTTCCTTCTTCAGTGTGATTAATGGCGTTATACACTAAGTTAGAAACCGCACTACGCAGTTGCTCTTCATTACCACGAACAGCCCACTGATCATCAACATCAAAAACAATCTGATGCTGACCTTGGCTTAATGAGTTCGCTTCTTGTTGTAATAACGCCAAAATGGCAGGAATATCAACAATCTTGTTTAAATCAATATGCGGAGCAGATTCGATACGAGAAAGCTGTAAAAGTTGCTGAACAAGCGTATCCATACGTTTAGCTTGCTCTTGCATTGTGACTATCGCCTTATGCTCTGCGGGTTTTGCTACACTATTTTCTTCCATCATTTCAAGATAGCCTTGAATAACGGTTAGTGGTGTTCTTAACTCATGACTGACATTCGCAAAAAAATCACGTCGTGAGTTTTCTAGTTTATTTTTTTCTGTCACATCACGAGCCACCATCAAACGTTGATCTTCGCTATATGGCATCACACGGAACTCAACAATAGAACCACTATTTAATGAAATGGTTAAGGGACGACTAAAATCACCAGCAGTAAAGTAGTGCAAAAAATCAGGATAACGTAATAAGTTAAAAATATTTTGCCCATTATCTTCAGGCCAGCGAAAACCTAATAAATGTTGAGCAAGACTATTACACCAAAAAATATTCCCTTCATTTGTCATCATCACAACAGCATCAGGTAAGCTTTCAGCCCCACTTCTAAAACGTTTAATTAAGTCGCCTAATTCTCTGCGTCGTTTACGATTACGTTGTTGGGTCTGTCGAATACCATAAAAAATAGGCTCCCACCCGCCTCTGCCTTCTGGGGGTAAGACTGAGCGATCGAGCCATAACCATTTAGATAATTTCATCAAATTATAAGCATGCCAAACCAAAGCGCTAAGAAGTGATGCCACCAGCAACCAAGAAAGATGCCCGATAAAAAGCGATAATATAAAGGCAGGCAAACAAAATAGACATAGCCCCCAAACGAGGGCTTTCCATGATAGTCGTTCTAACACCAGACGATTACTCCCATATTGACTTAGAAACGGGCTGAAAAACGATATCCCGTTCCACGTACTGTCTGTATCATTCTGTCATGACCATCTTCTTCAATGGCCTTACGTAAACGACGAATATGCACATCAACAGTACGGTCTTCGACATAAACATTCGTTCCCCAAACGTAGTTTAGCAGTTGTTCTCTACTGTATACACGTTCGGGATGTGTCATAAAAAAGTGCAGGAGTTTAAATTCGGTGGGCCCCATATCAATCGGTTTGTCTTGACTCGTTACTCGATGAGAAACTGGATCAAGTGATAATCCATTGAATTCTATGACATCTTCCGCAGACATCGGGGATAAACGCCGTAAAATTGCCTTCACACGGGCGACAAGCTCTTTAGGTGAAAAGGGTTTGATAACATAATCATCAGCGCCCGTTTCTAAGCCTTGGACTTTATCTTCTTCTTCCCCTTTTGCCGTTAGCATAATAATTGGAATATCGCGGGTGTTACTTTCCCGTTTCATCTGTTTTATTATCTGCAAACCAGATCCTCCGGGGATCATCCAATCTAATAAAACCAGATCAGGGTAAGGATCAATAAGAAAGCTCAATGCAGAATCATAGTCTTCTGCTTCAATCGGTTGAAAACCATTTTGTTCCAAAACAAAACAGATCATCTCTCGAATTGCGGTTTCATCTTCAACAACAAGAATACGCCTTGCCATACTCTATCCTGTGTAATGTATATATATACTCTAAATCATTCGAGTTGCAGGTAGGTGGCAAGCAAAGATATCCCGATGAGCATACTCATGTATATGATTCGGGTAGCTGAGCGTAGCCAACACCCCTGCAACTTGAAGGATGACGAGTATAGAGGGTCAAAATGATTATGATGCACTTTTATGACAGATTTATGACTAACCTTAACATTACTGAAATAGATCCCCGTTGTTAAGGTAAATAAACCATTTTTTGGTGAAATATCACTCGAAAAGAAGGCTTATTGTTGAGTTTTCACTAAAAAAGCAAGGTGCGCTATACTCTTCATCAAATAAAAAAGAGGGATAGCAATGCGGATTATTCACACATCAGACTGGCATTTAGGACAATATTTTTTTACTAAAACCCGCGCACAAGAACATCAACAATTTCTCGATTGGTTATTAGTACAAATCAAAGTTCATCAAGTTGATGCTCTAATTGTTGCTGGTGACATATTTGATACAGGCTCCCCACCAAGTTATGCCAGAGAGCTGTATAATCGTTTTGTTGTTGCTATTCGAGATACACAATGTCAGCTTGTTATTCTAGGGGGTAATCACGACTCTGTCGCGACACTCAATGAATCAAAATCACTATTGGCATGTTTAAATACGACAGTTATTGCCAATGTTCATGCTGAAACACCACAAGCCCCGATCATTCTTCGTCAAAAAGATAACATGCCAGGCGCATTACTTTGTGCGATCCCTTATCTACGCCCTAGAGATATGATAACGAGCCGAAGTGGGCAATCCGGTGCTGAAAAACAAAACGCGCTAAAAGAAGCGATTGCTGATTATTATCAAGTTCAATATCAAGCAGCTCTCGATTTACGTGAACAATTGAACGCCAAAATCCCTATTATTGCGACAGGTCACCTGACAACCATTGGTGCAAGCGTGAGCGATTCCGTACGAGAAATTTATATTGGTACTTTAGAAGCTTTTTCTGCAACCCTATTCCCTGAATTTGACTATATCGCTCTTGGCCATATTCATCGCCCTCAAGTGGTGAATAAATCAGGGCATATTCGTTACAGTGGCTCTCCAATTCCTTTAAGTTTTGATGAAAGTGGGCAACAAAAAAGTGTCTGTCTTATCGATTTTGAACAAGATAAATTAACTAACCTCACACTATTACCTATTCCTGAGTTTCAATTACTACGCACTATAAGTGGTTCATTAAAAGAGATAGCGATACAACTTGAGGATCTAAAAAAACAATACGATGAATTAGACACCACTATTTGGTTGGATATCGAAGTCTCAACTCAAGATTATCTCAGTGATATACAAGCTCGAATTCAAGAGCTCACTAACGACCCACTTTTTGATGTGGTTTTATTAAGAAGATCGAGAAAACAACGCCAAGTGCTCACTCAAAATGAAAAAGAAACACTGACAGAATTAACCGTTTATGATGTTTTTGAAAGACGTTTAGAACAACATGAGTTTGATTCAGAAGAAACTAAAACGCGATTAACCACATTGTTTAAACAAGCAGTTGAAATGGCAGAACGAGAGGATAACGAAGCAAAATGAAAATCTTAAGTCTGCGCTTTAAAAATATTAATTCCTTAAAAGGTGAATGGAAAATTAACTTTAACCAAGAGCCTTTTGTTAGCAACGGATTATTTGCGATTACAGGCCCTACTGGTGCGGGAAAAACTACCCTGTTAGATGCCATTAGTTTAGCGCTTTATCATAGAACCCCACGATTAGATAAAGTGACACAATCACAAAATGAGTTAATGACACGCCATACTGCAGAATGTTTGGCAGAAGTTGAATTTGAAGTCAAAGGTGTGGCTTATCGTGCATTTTGGGAACAACGCCGTGCTAATTATAAAGAAGATGGCAATCTTCAAGCACCACAAGCCGAACTTGTTAAAATAAATATAGCAGGAGATGAAGACAAAATATTGGCAAGCAAAATAAGCCAAGTAAAAGAGATGATCATCAGTATTACGGGGCTTGATTTTGATCGTTTCACTAAATCAATGTTGCTTTCTCAAGGGCAATTTGCGGCTTTTTTAAATGCAGATGATAAATCTCGCGCAGAGTTACTCGAAGAACTCACTGGTACAGATATTTATCGCCATATATCCCAATCTATATTTAAACATTGGCGTGAAGAAGAACAAGCATTAAAAACACTAAAACAGAAAGCTGAAATGATGGCGTTATTAGATGAAAATGCTCGCCAAGCTTTATTAACTGAACAGACTAATCTTTTTGCCAAAGAGAGCCTCTTACAAAAAGAACAGCAGGAATATCAAGTAGCAAAACAGTGGCAAGAAAAAGAAATTGAACTCAATAAAAATAAAGCGCTAGCGCAAACCGAGGTTAACTTAGCACAAGAAGCATTAGTTGCTGCCAAACCCGATATTCAACGTCTTGAAAATAGCGAACCTGCAGAAAAAATTCGTCCAATTTATGATGAAAAAAATCGCCTATTAAAAGAACAAGCCTATATTGCGTCACAACTCTCAGCACTAAAAGCAGAAAAACAGCTTATTGAACAACAAAGCCAACCAATTAATCAGCATTTAATCGAAGCACGTAACACATTTAAACAACACGATGAGAAGAAACAGCAAATATTACAACTTATTCGTGAAAAAGTGGCACCATTAGATAATCAATTAGCCTTGCTAGAACAAGATATTTCAGCAAAAACACAACAAAAAAGTGCACTCGAAAAAACACAATCAGAATATCTGGAAAAAATTCAATCAACAGCACACCAATTAACAACATCACAAAAACAAGCCAGTGAATTAAATAATTATTTAAGCCAACATACGGCTTATGCTCAACTTGCTGAAAATCTACCTTTATGGCAACGCTATTTTGAGCAATATGATGAAGTCACAGAAAAATATCTTATTAGCAAAAAGAGTGAAAAAACAGAGCAAGAAAAAGAACACACTCTCAAACTCGCCTTAGAAAAAGCAACTAAAGCACTAGAGCAACAACAGCACAGCCTTAATTTACAGCAACAGCAATTAAAGGCGTTGCAAACACAACTTGAGCAACAAAATAAGGCTGATGCAATTACAGATATCCCTCCTCGTTTACAGCAAATATCACAACAAAGAAATGCCCTTGCTAAACTGATGGGATTACAAGCTCAATTAGAGCGTGCTATAAAAGCTGAACATCAGCAGCAAAAAAGTTATTCAGAAAACCTGCAAAAAATAGCTATGCTCACTGAAAATATCAGTAAAAATAGCATCGTTTTAAAAGAAAAACAGCAACATCATAAAGATTTAAATGATAATTATCTTTTAATACGAAAATTAGCGGAATATGAAGAAGAGAGACAACGCTTAGTTAAAGACACCCCATGTCCTGTTTGTGGTTCAACTGAACATCCTTATGTTGAAAAATATAAAGAAATTAAACCAGATGAAACAAAAACACGGTTAGATATTTTAACGCAACAAGTTCATGCATTAACAATAGAGTTAGTAGAACAAAAAACACAGTGTGCTAACTATCAAGCTCAAAACGAAAAGTTATGTCACGAACTTAAGCAACTCACACAAGATATTACGTCATTAACACAACAATGGCGTGATGTAGCGCAAACTTATGCATTACCGGATGTCGGCTGCGAAGAAACCGTTCTAACTCAATTAGATTCAGAACTTAAGCAAGAGGATAATTTACTGACGCAAAAACGAGTAAATTACCAAGCATTAGAAACCAAAATTCAGCAAGAATACAAACTATTATCTGATAACAAAGAGCAATTTAATCAACAACAGCAAACTGTTCTTCATCAACAAAATGAATTTGCTCAGCAACAGAAAGAAGTTTCCAATAAACAACAACAAACAGCGCAATATCTTCAGCAACAAACTCAGTTAGCGCAGGATCTTCAATCCCTTGTTAAACAGCAAGGTTATGAATTAAAGGAATTTGAAGATAAAATTCAATGGCTTACTTCACGTAAAGAAGAGAGCCAACAATATCAATCAATCTTAAAAACACATCACGAATTACAACAAACCATCCGCGAATTGCTATCAACGCAGGAAGAGAGAAAACGCTATTTATCTGAAATTCAAAAAGAACTTGATGCTGTTTTAGTCCATTTACAACAATTACACCAGCAACAAGCGCAGCTAAAAGCACAGCGCCAAGCTTTATTCGGGACACAAACCACCGAAGATGCACGTAATGAGTTGGATAAACGGAGTCTATCGTTACAAAAACAAATTGAGCAATATAGTGAAGAAAAAAACCGACTCGAAATCCGTTTAAATCAGCTTATTGGTCAATATCAGGAAAATGAAAAATCGTTACAACGGTTACAAACGTGTTCACAAGACATTATTGAACAATATCAATATGCGTTAAAAAATAGCCCGTTTGCTGACGAAAATGCATTTCTAACCTCTCTGTTATCCGCCGAGGAAAGACACCGTTTACAAGAGCAACAAAAACAACGCCTTGATAAACTGTTGCAAGAAAAAACGCGTTTAGATGCACAAGAAAATGCCTATCAACAACACTTATCACAACAACCAATCTTGATAACACAACAAAATTTTGAACAAATTACCGCTCAGTTATTACTGTTAGAAACACAACTTATTCAATTACAAGAAACGAAGTTTCGTATTCAAGAGCAACTACGAGCTGACGAGGAAAAACGTAAAGAGCAACAAAGCCTACTGACTCATATTGCTAAACAGCAAGCTCAATTTGATGACTGGAGTTATTTAAACGAATTAGTGGGATCTGCATCAGGAGATAAATTTAGCCGTTTTGCCCAAGGCTTAACGCTTGATCATCTCATTTATTTGGCTAACCGTCGTTTAGAAAAGCTTCATGGGCGTTACTTCTTGCAACGCAAAACACCTGCAAGCCTTGAACTACAAATTGCAGACACATGGCAAGCAGATGCTCTACGAGATACACGTACTCTCTCTGGTGGCGAAAGTTTCTTAGTCAGTTTATCACTCGCCTTAGCACTTTCGGATTTGGTCAGTAACAAAACTCAAATCGAATCACTCTTTTTAGATGAAGGCTTTGGCACATTAGATCCTGATACCTTAGATATTGCATTAGATGCGCTTGATAGCCTTAATGCATCCGGCAAAATTATTGGCGTAATTAGTCATGTAGAAGCCATGAAAGAACGTATTCCGGTACAAATTAAAGTGAAGAAAGCCGGAGGGTTAGGTATTAGCCAACTTGATCCTGAGTTTAGATATGCAGATAAATAGAATATAAATCAATTAGTTAAAAACTAGGTCGAATATTTTGACGTAACTGATTAAATTTTTTATCTATCAATAAGTCACTACTAAGCCCTATAGTGTGTCCATAGATTAGCTCAAGCTAAAACACGCTTTAAGCGCTCAAATTTATCAAGGAGACAACCATGTCTAACGCATTTACTGATTTAATGAAAAAACGTAGAACAATTTATCATTTAGGTAATCAACTTCCAATTAGCGAAGACAGAGTCACTGCGATTATCAAAGAAGCGGTTAAAGAGAGCCCAACAGCATTTAACTCACAAACATCTCGTGTTGTTGTTCTGTTTGGTGAACAACATCAAAAACTGTGGGATATCGTTAAAAATACCCTGAAAAAATTAGTACCCGCAGAAGCATTTAGTGCAACTGAAGCAAAAATTAATAGCTTCGCCGCAGGTGCGGGTTCAATTTTGTATTTTGAAGATACTGATATCGTAAAAGGTCTGCAAGAGCAATTCCCACTGTATGCTGAAAACTTCCCTGTATGGTCAGAGCAAGCAAGTGGTATGGCACAACTTTCTGTTTGGACTGCATTAGCAGCAGAGAACGTAGGTGCTTCATTACAACACTACAATCCAATTATTGATGATGAAGTCCATGCAACTTGGGATCTGCCAAAAACATGGAAATTGAGAGCGCAAATGGTCTTTGGTTCAATTGAACAAGAGGCTGCTGAGAAGAATTATATGGAAGATGATGCACGCTTTAAAATCTTCAAATAAGTGTTAGAACAGACATCTGACAAAAGACCCTAAATAATACCCTCTTTTTACTTTCATTCCTTGCCCACAGCCACTGTGGGCTTTTTTTTACATACCTACAAAACACATGCCCACAAAACAAGAGTGGTGGCCTTATGCCACCACTCTTTTATGCTTTAATTAGTTTCAGATCGGTCTTTCGTTGTTTTTTCTGAACATCATAGAAATTTTCATGGGAACCGATATGCAAGAGATACAGTTCAACTTTGTTGGTGACCCATGAATAACCGAGTAAAACAGTCAACTCATTAAGCCTAAATTTGTGTACTCTGAGATAAGCAAGATCGCCTTTTTTCTGTTCTCCAATCAATGGATTATCAATTATTTGATCAATTTCATCTTCAATAATTTTCACATCTGATTCAGGCAACTTTTTCATTGTCTTTTCAAATCGAGCTGACTGATAAACATCAATCTCTTTTTGTGGTTCGGACATATCGAGAAACCTTTTTGTTTTCGACTTCCGCCTGTGCCAGTAACAATTCTTCGATAAAGCTATATGGCAGATCAGGGTTATCTTCAGCTATACGCCCTATTTTAGCCCAGTGTTCAATTTGTTTAGGAACACTTCTGCTTTTCGCTTCCGCATGAATTTTAGCATCAGACACAAAGTCTTCATCTAATCTTACGGAAATAGCCATTACTTACACTCCAAGCCTCACGGCAGTTATAACTTTAGAACTTGATAACATTAAAACGTTATAAGTTTAGATCTTTATAATGACGACAAAATGCAATCTTTTGTCGCTAAATAACACAATACACCACAAATTATTCCTTGTAAAGGCGTTGACTCTTATGTTTACTCCCCTACATTTGCAAATAAAAAACATAAAAAAAGAGCAAAGTGCGCAATGAATACAAAGGTAGGGATGGACCCTTTGTGTTCAACACTTTGCTCTCTTTATTTATTTACGCACTCCTTACCGAAGTAAAGAGTGCGATTTTCACAAGGCGTATGAAAATACGTTATTTACGTGTGATGTTATTCGCTTTTGGTTGAGCAATTGGAGACTGCTCAGCAAAGTATTTCACGACTGCATCAACATCTGGCACGCTGTAAACTGGATCTTTACCTTCTTTCAGTACAGAGAAGTTACTACCACCTGTTGCTAAGTATTCGTTAGCGACAACACGGTAAGATGCTTTCATATCCACTGGTTTACCGTCAATTTTCATTGATTCAACAATAACACGGTTACCATTAGAGGCTTTGCTATCCCATGTGTACTGGAAGTTACCAGATACGGCTAACACTTGTGGACGTGAACGATCCCACTGTTGTTCTAACAGGCGCTTGATTTGCTCACCGGTTAATGTTTGCGTTAACAGTACGTTAGAGAATGGTTGTACAGTGTAGATTGCGTTATAAGAAACGTCACCACCTGTCATATCAGCACGAATACCACCGCTGTTCATAAACGCGATTTGTGCGCCACCCATATCTTTTGGTTTAGCCGTATATAAATGTGCATCAGCAATAACTTGACCCAGTGCAGATTCACCCGCATCGTTAGTTTGCTTAGTTAAATTACCTTCTAACTTACCGATAATACGGTTAGCTAATGGAGTAGCGATTTTTTCGTAAGCTTCTAACAGTTTAGTCACTGCTGGATCTTTTTCATATTTGCGGTTATCAACCCAAATATTACGAGCTTCTACATCAACAACATCTTTTGTTGTTTTATCTAATTTCAGGTCAATACGCGTTAACATTGCACCATTAGATTGTGCAGATGTCACTGATTTACCGTTGATAGTACAGTTGTAAGCTTGGTGAGTGTGACCCGTCACAACGAAGTCAATCGCGGGATCTAATTGATCAACAACACCCAGTACTTTACCCGTAATACCATTACATGCGTTGATATTTACTGGGCCACCATCACGACGCTGTGCTGCACCTTCGTGGATCAACACACCAATCGCTTGAACACCCTGTGCTTTTAACTGAGGTACTAATGCGTTGATGGTTTTTGCTTCGTTATGGAAACTTAAACCTTCAGTACCTTTAGGCGTTACGATTGCTGCAGTACCTTCTAGAGTGACACCAATAAAGGCTACAGGGATCCCGTTGAATTCTTTGATAACATATTCAGGAAATAACGTTTTACCTGTTTCATTAACCGTTACGTTTGCTGATAAGTATTGGAAATCAGCGCCTTTAAACTCAGTTGGACCTTGGCAACCCGTTACTGGGTGGCAACCACCGTTTTGTTTACGCAGTAACTCGCCCATGCCTTTATCAAATTCGTGGTTACCCACAGAAGTTGCTTCTAAGCCGGCTAATGATAATGCTTCGATTGAAGGCTCATCATGGAACATTGAAGATAACAGTGGGCTTGCTCCAACCATATCACCCGCCGCAACCACGATGTTGTTCGGGTTATCTTTCTTCATTTCTTTGATTAACGTAGCCATGTGCTCGATGCCACCAGGTTTGTTTGGACCTGGCGCTTTTAGTGCACCGTGGAAGTCGTTCATTGCGATAACACGCACATCAACAACATTAGCTTCGTCGTAGTTCTTTGCACAACCCGCTAATAAGACTGAGCTTACAGCAAGTGCAACGAGTTTATATTTATGATTCATTTAAAATTTATCCCTAAGATCAAAATTCACGTTTCGGACAATCAATTACTTCGAAATCTTTGCTATAACAGATATAGAATTCATCTCGATTAATTTGAATTTCTTTATCCTTCAGTGATGGATTGTGTTCTTTTAAGAACTTAATCAATGCACTGTTTGAAGGACGGCCTTCTGGTAATACTAACGCTTCATACAACTCTTTTTGTTTACCAAAAAATGCATCTGGTGTATCAAATGCACACACACCATGTTTTTCCCATTCGCCTTGTAACAGATCGATACCCGGAGAATCACACAGATAAGGTTTGATAGCAGAGTATTCTAAAGGAGGTAAATCGCCTTTACATAAACGAGGATGCTTGCGTATGTCTTTCCAATCACGGCAGTCTTCCCATGATTTACCATCACAGGTTTCAGCCCACAGCCCATGAACAATCCAACCAAATTTATTATCTGAGAAGCATTGGATTTCAAATTTATCGTACTCACGTTTTGCCCGATCTTTTTCATTATCGTTATTTAAACGTTTAATGTTATTACTTTTATAATCACAAAAAGCGGGTGAGTAGTTAATCGCTAACTTAAAGTAATCTGTCGATGCTGTGCTGTTTTGACCATAGCGATCATTAGCAGCAATGTAGTCGTAAGGTGCTGTTGGTGCATCAGGTACAATACAAGATACGCCTTCAACTAATTTAGCTTGAGGTTTTAATGGTTCTGTAATTTCAGGTGCTTGCGTTGCACATCCTGCTAGCACTAAAGCAAAAGCCGCAGGTAATAGCTTTATAAAGCGCATAAAATCCCCTTAAAGTGTCATAAATGCCACTCTTTTGGTTCAAAAAGGTAAGAAAAACCTGCCCTGAACGGACAGGTTTGATAGCTTATTTCTTCTCAGTTAGATCAATTTTGTAAATTGCAAAACCGATTTCATCATTTTCCACAAAAGTCATTGGGTATTGAGCGAAATCTTTAATAAATGCAGCGGCTTTTTCACTTGGAGAAGTTTCAAAACGTACATCTAATACTTTATCAGTCTTAATAGGTAAGAATGACCAGTTGTTCGCGGCTTTAGTTACCACTTCACCGTTTTCTTTCGTTTGTTTTGCAATATAAGACGCTAAAATTGCACGGTTTTCATCTGGAGAAGCAAACGCAATATTCGCTTCACCTGTACCAGCAAACTTACCGCCGTATCCACGGTAGTTATTTGTTGCGATCAGGAATGTTGCTTTAGGATCGATTGGTTTGCCTTCGTAAGTGACTTCTTTGATACGATTCGCATCTTTATTAACCACTTGGCAATCAACGTCATATTTAGCTGGTTGAGTTAAGTCAACTTTATAGTTCACACCACTAATGGTGTCGAAGTTATAAGTACGGAAACCATCCCAGTTGATCAGTTCTTGTGGTTTAGTTGAGTTAGGATCAACTTGGTTCCACATACCCGCTGAACATTCTAACCACTCAACAACATCCGCACCGGTCGCTTTAACAACCACTAATGTGTTTGGATACAGATATAAGTCTGCAGCGTTACGGAATGTTAAGTCACCTTTTTCAACTTCTACGAAGTCTGCTGGTGCATTTTTACGACCACCCGCTTTAAATGGCGCAGCTGCACCTAATACTGGTAAACCGTCTAAGTTCGGATCACCTTGAATAAAGTGTTTGGTGTAATCAACTTGTGCATCATTAACGATTTGTACAGTTGGATCGCTTTGTACTAATGCTAAGAAGCTGTACATGTTGGCAGATGCTTTACCAATGTGTTTACCTACGAAATCACGGGTACCTTGGTGTGCTTTTTCAATGATTTGAGCTAATTCAGCATCACGTTCAACTAATGCTTTTTTGTTTGCTTTATCAAAGATAGGACGTGCTTCACCTGTTGCTTCCGTCATCACCCATTTACCGCTGTCGTTATTGATAACCATATCAACGACACCTAAGTGATCACCCCATTGGCCAGGCATAACAGCAGGAACACCGTTTACCGTCCCTTTAGCAACATCAACACCTTTAATGCCTTCAAATTCTTTGCTTGGGAATACGCCATGAGCGTGACCAAACATGATTGCATTGATGCCTTCAACTTCACTTAAATAATAAACAGAGTTTTCAGCCATTGCTTTGTACGGCTCTGACGCAAAACCAGAGTGAGGAATAGCCACAATCAGGTCAGCACCCTCTTTTTTCATTTGAGGGACGAATTTTTTCGCTGTTTCTGTAATATCATTTACAACGACCTTACCATCCAGATTGGCTTTATCCCAGATTAAGATCTGTGGTGGTACGAAGCCGATATAACCAATCTTGATAGTGTGTTCTTTACCATCACGATCTTTTACTGGTGTATCAACAATGATATAAGGTGTGAAATAGTTTTTGCCTGTTTTCGCATCCATCACGTTGGCGTTGATGTAAGGGAATTTAGCACCAGCAATGGCTTTTTTCAGGTAATCTAAACCATAGTTAAATTCATGGTTACCAAAGTTACCGACTGTGTAGCCCATGGTGTTCATCAGCTGGTGAGCTGGATGAGATTCGCCTTTTTCTAAGCCTTTAGCTGCTTGATAGTCAGCCAGTGGGCTACCTTGGATCAAGTCGCCGTTATCAACTAGAATCGCATTGGTTGCTTCAGCTTTTGCTGCTTTAATTAAATTAGCAGTACGAACATAACCAAACTGTTCTGTTGGTTTGTCTTTGAAGTAGTCAAAGTCGATTAAGTTACTGTGAACATCAGACGTCTCCATAATACGAAGATCGACTGTCGCAGCATTCACGTTGAATGCGACAAACATTGCTAATGTTGAAATTTTCAACACATTCTTAACCATTACACACCCCTTATATATTGGTTAACAGGAGAGCGAAATCGCTCTCCTTTGGTTACTTCTGTCAAACGGTAATGCTTTTGTCAGGACTAGAAGTACAGACGCATACCCGTTTCGAAGATATATTGTTTTTTATCTTCATAAGCTGGGTTTTCGCTACGTGCATCATCATATGCCATTTCAGCGAATAAACGTAAATTGTTGTATTTAGATACTGCAAAACGTTTATCTACACCCACAGTATAGGTTTCTTTTTTGTAGTTGAACGTGTTTGCATCACCATCACGCAGGTAGTAACCGGCATACATACCGCTTTCGATACGATCCCAATGCCATTTTACGCCAATACCGTATAGATCTGCTTTCCAATCGCCTTTGACTGAATTCCATTTGTAATCTTTTTCAGGTGTCCCTTCTTTTAAAGTTAAACCTGAGTTTTTACCACGAGACTGACCGTAGTCTAAACCAATAGAGAACTCACGACCTGGGAAGAAATATTCTGCACCAAATGCTAAGATGCTATTTTCTGGTTTTTTATTACCAACAACGCTATCTGGGTATAAGTTTGGTTCACCAATTGCGGCAGAATAACCTGCATCAAACTCTAAACCGAAGGTTGATTTATAGAAACCAACGACTGAGTATGCATGACGAATATCCCCAACCTTACGATCACCACCTTTGCCATCGCCATCATTATCTTTACCATCTTTACCTGTTAAGGTGGCCGCTAATTTAAAGCCTTCATAACGGTTAGTTTCAACAAAAATAGTTTGTGGTAAACGGGTCATAAAGTTGTTTTTACCAACACCTTTACTTGAATAACCTACAGCACGACCTAATACATCGCTAAAGTAGAATACCCCTGTATTACCATAGCCATAGCTTGATTTTTTCACCCAATCGATTGGAATATAAGTACGACCAAACTGAATTTGACCATAATCACGATGAGAGAAACCAACGTAGCCAACACGGTTATAGAGATCAAAGTTGGTATAAGAGTTTTCACTGTTTGTTTTTTGAGTGTCTGAGCCCCACTCTAATTTACCAAAAACTTTGATATCGTTAGTCAGTTCGTGTGAACCAAAGAAACCGATACGGCTACCGTCATCACGCATACGCATTTCGTGATCTTTGCTAGTCACTTGTGTTTTTAAACGGAACTGACCGTTTACATCAAAACGTGTACCTTTATCGTTATACACGTTTACTGCGTTTGCCGATCCAGAAAGAACCAACAACCCAACCAGTGCTGCTAGAGGCTTCAAGCTTTTCATGATTAAAATACCCATCTATTTTCTATAGTTTTATGATTTCCTTTTTAAGGTTAAAAATAATACCGCCGTCTATCATTAACCCTAAATTCAGTTCAAAGAGCCGCCGCCACGGATCTCAAACAAGAAAATCGCTTTTACAACTGATCATTTTTATAACAACTATTATTACTCTACTTATTTTCTTATAGGCTTTCATTTCCTTGACACAGAGATATTCACCAATAAGACACAAAAATAATATCCTCATTATATTTAAATAAGGGCATTGCTTTTATTTCTGTTAGGAAAAGAAATAGGTTGTTGAGTTTTCGTTGGCATGTTACTCAAAAAAAAGCCCTTCTTTCGTGATGCAGCCCACAATTACACCAATGTGCATTTTCATGATTACATACCCAAGTGACAGGTATCACAATTAAAGGTAAAGATACGTGTTTTTTGAACTTAATCAACTTTTTAAAAATAGTACTTTTGAATTTTTCTTTTATATTTCATTTCTTTATAAGACTCTTTTTTTTGCTAATAAAAAATTTATCTCCTTATTTAATATATTTAAAAGGAAGTATTAATTTTAACCACTAAATAAATAACACTAAAGATTTAAATATTGTTCTTTCTAATTAATAATTTTTTATCTTTATATTTATTTCTTATTTAAATAAAAGCAAAATCACATTTAAATACAATTTAACTAGTGGTAACGCGTAACACTCACTCAAAAAAAGAATAATTAGCTACAAATATTAAAAAGAGAAGCACAAGAACACCATTCAATCACAATATCTAATCAATGCATAAAGGTGACAAAGAAACACTGAAAAACATTACAAATGTTAAACTATAACCCAAGTTAATATAAAAAGACCAATCGTGCTATTTTGACGATATTTAAAAAATAAATGTTCAATTTTGTGATCTAAGTCACCACGTTATTTGTGAAAAATCACTCTTTATATTTTCTTTATTTTGTGACAATTATCACAATAGAACGTCAAGAAGATTTTTGTTTTGTAAATTAATGCAGAGATAAATCTGAAAGTGATTTCATATTGTAAACAAAAAATAGTGTAAAGATAAAATTACGTGATTAATATCACATAAAAAATTATGCTAAAAATTACGTTATTCCATTATTAATACTCTTAGTTAATTTAACTTAAATAAGAATAAAAATCATTATCATTTAGTAATTTTACTGATTATTCGTTTCAGCTTTTCTCTTTTTTATTAAATAACATTATGGATATTTTCTTTTAAGGGATATTACCTTTTAGATACCCTCAACATTCAGTATCATAATGCGGTAAATAATGATTAAGGGGAATGTCAAATGCTGTGGTTTAAAAATATTTTGGTCTATCGCTTAAATAAAGAGATAGCACTGTCAATGGATGAGTTAGAACAACAGCTTGCTTCATTGGCATTCACACCTTGCAGTAGCCAAGATATGACCAGAACAGGTTGGGTTTCACCGATGGGCGATCGTGGTGAAGCGCTTATCCATGTTGCAGGCAAACAAGTCATGATGTGTGCACGGAAAGAAGACAAAATCTTACCTGCGACAGTCATTAAACAAGCACTGCAAGACAAAGTTGAAAAACTTGAAGGTGAACAAGGTCGTAAACTGAAAAAAACAGAGAAAGCCACCTTAAAAGATGAAGTGATACATACCCTACTTCCTCGTGCATTTAGTAAATTCTCACAAACATTTATTTGGCTAGATTTAGAAAAACAACTCGTTATTGTTGATTCAGGCAGTGCAAAACGTGCTGAAGATAACTTAGCCTTGCTACGTAAAACATTAGGTTCATTACCCGTAGTACCACTGAATTTTAATGAATCTGTTGAATTAAAAATGACAGAGTGGGTACGCTCTGGAGAACTTCCAGCCGGTTTTACCTTGATGGATGAAGCGGAGCTAAAAGCAGTGCTAGAAGAAGGCGGTGTTATTCGTTGTAAAAAACAAGAACTAGTTTCTGACGAAATTGCGACACATATTGAAGCAGGAAAATTTGTCACCAAACTTTCTGTCGATTGGGAAGATCGCCTTCAATTTATGCTATGTGATGATGGCTCTATCAAACGTATTAAATTCAGTGAGACTTTACGTGAGCAAAATGATGATATTGATAAAGCCGATTTCGCCCAACGTTTTGATGCTGATTTTGTTTTAATGACGGGTGAATTAAGTGCACTGATTGAACGAGTCATTGAAGTGCTAGGTGGCGAAGCCGAATAATAACCTTTTCTCAAGAAAACAGCCTATCATTCACGATGTATAGGCTGTTTTTTTATCTAATAAAAATATAATTTATTTTTGAATTAAATAACGAATAGTTGGACCATCTTGTTGAATATCTAACACGGTATAACCATAGTTTTTCGCATCAAGTGGAATATTATTGATTGATTGAGGGCAATCACTCACCACTTCTAATATTTCGCCTTTTTTCAGTGATGGCATGGCTTCGAGTGTTGCCACCGCAGGATAAGGACAAGGTTCACCGACCATATCTAGACGATAATCAGGAATAATAGTGTCTTTCTGGCTCATGCAATTTCCTTATTAATCTGCGTTGAAATAGATTGTGCTTGTTGGGCTTTTTTACGGAAAAAGTGTTTTTCCCACCAAAGTAATAATGCAAATGACACACCAAGCATCAGATACGTCACACCTAATCCCCCCACAGGGCCAAAGGTATCAAGTAAATTAATTTTGTCATAATCCGTTGCGATCACTGAGGCAAAATCATCCCAATAATAAGCCAGTAATGTTGAACCGATTACGTTACCTAATCCAACCCACCAAAAGTGAATTTGACCTTCAACGGCACGATACATCCATCCTGTTTCACACCCACCAGCAAGTACAATACCGAAACCAAAGAGTAAGCCACCAATGACAGCATTCGGCCCTGCCCACATAATTTTCGGTGATGCACCTAATTGCACATAACTGAAGATCCCAATGGCACTGACTGCCATACCGATGATAATCGCTTTTGCCATATGGGTTCTGCCTGTTATCCATAAGTCACGGAAAGCAGAAGTAAAACAGATTTGCGCACGTTCAATTAAAATACCAAAACCAATACCGCCTAGCATCGCAAAACCTAGTTTTGGTGAATCAAAGAGAATAATTAAAGACCACGCAATCATGGCAAAAAAGATAACCATTCCCAATCTAAAACGACGTTTCGCACGTTGTTTATCTTGAGTAATTGGTGAAGCTTGGCTGACTTTTTGCAATTTTACTGGAATACGGAACAGAGGCATCAATGATAACTTGGCGCCAAAGTAAGAACCAACTGCCGTTGCAACCGCAAAAAACCAAGCATGTAAAGAGAACTGAGGAATACCCGTAAAGAAGGCGGCAAGGTTACAGCCCATTGCTAGACGAGCACCAAAACCAGCGATGATCCCACCTAGAACTGCTTGAAGAATACGAATTTTATGTTGAGGATGGCGAAGTTTGACATTGTTGGCCCAAAGAGCTGCCATAATACAACCGCCAAACATCCCGATAATCATCACACCATCAATACGCGTTAATGGTGTACCTTCAAGACCAATGATTTTAAAATAACCCCATTCTTCAGGATGAGCACCAAACCATTGCATTACGTGACCGCCCCAACGAGTAAATTCACCCGTGACAGCCCAAAAAGTGCCGGTTAAACCAAAATAGTAAGTTGATAAGATACCTGCCGCGATCACTGCTGGAAGGGGCTTCCAAAAACGGATCAGGTACTGGGATTTAAATTCTGACCAAGACATGTTTTTTCCTAGAACTTACCTCTACGAGAGACCCTCTCCACGCAGTAGGATTGGCTGCACATGTTACTCCGATAATTTTTTTATCAAAGAGTCAATATTCAGATAAATGAGAGAAATTTGCGTTATAACAAATTTTTTGTAACAGATAGGGGACTTATCCCACTTATAAATCGTCTGATCATTCAATCTATAAGCGGGAAAGAAGTGATTAGCAAATACGAGGTAATGGTTCGTTATAAGGTAAGTCAAGGATCCGACTAGTCCCGAAAATTCCTGTTAATCGAATATAATTATCCTCGGTAACTTCACCGATAGTACAAGCGTCTTTACCTAAAGTATGTTGATGTAATGCTTCAAGTACTTGGGCTTCAGCTTCTGGGGATACCACTAAAACAATTTTTCCTTCGTTAGCAAAATTCAGTGCTTCAAGCCCTAATAATTCACAAACGCCACGAACAGATTGTTTCATTGGTAATTTATTTTCATGCACATTCATGCCACAACCACTGGCTTGAGCAAACTCATGTAAAATTGCAGTCACTCCGCCTCGTGTTGCATCACGTAATGCACGAATACCTTTAATTTGACGTAGCGGCGCAATCATTGGCTCAAGAACAGCACAATCACTTTGTAGGTCCGCTTCTAATCCTAAGTTTTCACGAAGATTCAGAATTGTTGCCCCGTGATCACCAATCGTACCGCTCACTAAGATCTTATCACCAGCTTTGATATTACTTGCAGCCCAATTAATTGTGGTTGGAATAACCCCAATACCCGCAGTATTAATAAAGATCTTATCTGCAGCACCACGAGGAACCACTTTTGTATCTCCGGTAACAATTTGTATTCCTGCTTGCGTTGCTGCTTTCGCCATCGCCATAACAAGGGTTTCGAGGGTTTCAAATGGAAGCCCTTCTTCAAGAATAAAACCACATGAAAGGTAACGAGGAACCGCACCACCAACAGAAAGATCGTTAGCCGTACCACAAACAGATAATTTACCAATATTTCCACCAGGGAAAATAATGGGATCAATGACATAGCTGTCTGTACTAAATGCAAGACGATCGCCAAGCGTAGTTAACTCATTTAACGCGATCCGTGCTTGATCTTCTTTTTCATTTAATAATGGATTATCGAACGCTTTTAAAAACAGGCCTTCGATCAGTTGTTGCATACCTTGCCCACCATTTCCTTGGGCTAAAGTGATTTCATCGGGTTGTTTCATATATTACCTTCACGGCGATACTGATAATAAGCCGCACATGCACCTTCTGATGATACCATCAAGGCACCCAACGCCGTTTCTGGTGTACAACTTTTACCAAAGAGTGGGCAATCGGAAGGTTTGCATCGTCCTGTTAACACATCGCCACAGCGAGATTGTGGATTATCTGCCACTTTTTGTGGTGCGGGTGTAAAACGTAATTCAGCATCAAACTCAGAATAAGCTGGTGTTAATTGAATACCTGACATTGGGATTTCACCCAATCCACGCCATTCACTGGTTTCTTTTAACATAAACACTTCACTAAGTGCTTTTTGAGCCAACTTATTACCTTCGTTTGGTACAATGCGACTATATTGGTTTTCAATACTTAAAACATAATCTGCATTTTCTGCTTTTGCTTTAAGCTGTTTAATAACCATCAGTATAGCTTGCAATAAGTCTAACGGTTCAAATCCTGTCACCACAAAAGGCTTTTCAAATTCATCACATAGCGGTTGATATGGTGTACAACCAATTACCATACTCACATGTCCCGGTGCAATAAAGCCATCAATGCGAACATCATCTTGCTCAAGTAGACAACGTAAAGTAGGTACGATAGTAATGTGCTGACAAAATAGAGAAAAGTTTTTGAGTCCGCGCAATTTCGCTTGTTGTAGCGTCATGGCAGTACTTGGCATTGTCGTTTCAAAACCTAAACCGAAGAAAACAACTTGTTTATCTGGGTTATCTTGTGCAATTTTGAGTGAATCGAGTGGCGAATAAACAATACGAATATCACAACCACGACGACGCGCATCAAGCATTGAGCCATTACGTCCTGGTACTCGCATTGCATCACCAAAAGTACAAAAAATCACGTCAGGACGGGCTGCGATTTCTAAACATGCATCAATTCGCCCCATCGGTAATACACAGACAGGACAACCCGGTCCATGAACAAATTCAATTTCTTCTGGTAATAAGCGGTCTAGACCAAATTTAAAAATGGCATGAGTATGCCCACCACACACTTCCATAATTTGTAATGGACGTGTAATTGGCTGAGGCCATTGTGAAATAGTTTCACGAATTTGGGTCAGTAAAGCTTTCGCAAGTTCAGGATCACGAAATTCATCAACATACTGCATCATCAGCCTCTTCGAGGGTCACACCATAAACATGCTGTAATGCATCAAGGGTATCTTGTGCTTCTTGTTCATCAAGAATACTCATGGCAAATCCCACATGAATAAGTACCCATTTGCCTAATAATTCACTAGGTTCGCCTTCACATACCATCGAAATATTAACAGCACGTTTGACGCCACTGACTTCAGCATAAGCGAGTTGGTGGACGTCTTCGCCCACCTCAACTATTTTAGCTGGAACACCTAGGCACATAAACGACTCTCCAACCAAGTTAACCACTCTTCCATGCCTTCACCTGTTGTTGCTGATAACGCAATGATTTCGATATTTGGGTTAACACGGCGAGCTGATTCAATACAGGCTTGAACATCAATATTCAAATGGGGTACTAAATCAATTTTGTTGATAATCATTAAATCAGACGCAGCAAACATATGCGGATATTTCAGTGGCTTATCTTCACCTTCAGTGACAGAAAGAATAGCCACTTTATGCTTTTCACCCAGATCAAAACTGGCTGGGCACACTAAGTTACCCACGTTTTCAATAAAGAGAACGCTATTGTCTTGTAAGCCTAATTGGTGTGTCGCATCATGCACCATTTGAGCATCAAGGTGACAACCTTTACCTGTATTCACTTGGATCGCAGGTACACCGGTTTCACGGATACGATCCGCATCATTGGTGGTCTGCTGATCGCCTTCGATCACGGCGCAAGGAACACGTTGCGCTAACTGTTTTAACGTTTGTGTTAACAGTGTGGTTTTGCCAGAACCGGGGCTTGAAACGAGGTTTAATGCCAACACATTTTGTTGTTCAAAATGTTCGCGGTTATGAACAGCAATTCGGTTATTTTTATCTAACACATCCATTTCAATTTTTAGCATACGCTTTTGGCTAATACCGGGAGCATGTGTCCCTGCTTCACCTTGGCCATAATGCATATTCTGATTTTCAATCACTGGGCTAAATTGCTCTTCATGCTCATGATCGTGCTGATGTTCGTGAGAGTGACTATGTGAATGGTCGTGGCTGTGTGAATGGTCGTGATCATGATGATGATCGTCATGTCCATGATGATGTTCATGGAAAACAGGTGTTTCGTTTAGCTGTGCATCGTTATGAAAATGGAGGTGAACATCACCACTGTTATGATAATAGTGATGATGAACAATGATAGGCTGACCATTGGTCTCGTAGTTATGCTTATGCTTTTGTTCAGACTTATCAATATATTTATGAACAGTATTCGCTGGAGTAGCATTGTGTTCATGATGGTGATCATGCCCATGATGGCCGTGATCATGATGATGACCGTGGTCGTGATGATCATGGTCATGAGAGTGATGATGGTGGTGCTCATGTGAATGAGGTTCTACACCTTCAATTCTGACATTGCCTTCACCACAACCGCAAGTGCTACACATATTCTGACTCCTGTACTATTCAATAAGAAGAATGTGACTCTGTGTCGCGTAAAATTTCTACTCTATGATCTTAACTGACCACGGAAGAGAGAACGACGACTTAAATCAACTTCTGCTACGGATTGTGTCTGAACAGGAAGAGAAAGAGCCATTTTTACACTATTTTCAACCAACTCAACAGCATGTTCCGCTGCTAAATGTCTATCAAGTGGCGACATTAATGAACAAGCAAGGTACTGCATTCCCTCGGCAAGCTCACCCACAACGAATTTTATCTGACCACATGGTAATTCTAACCCAATGCGATCACCTACTTTTCGGTGTGGCCATTCTTGTGAAGGCCCCGGGAAAACGACAAGCTCTAACATCCAAGGAGTAAGAACAGCACCAATCCACTGATTTTCAAATAAAGTAAAGCCTCCCGCTTTTACAGGAATGCCTTCACGATAAAAAGGAAGCCCTTTCATCTCTTTGTCAGCGATTTCACTAAAACGCGCTTCAAGTTGCTCAACAGGCGGTTCATCATATCCTATGATATCCCAGCTTAATTCATTCATGCTGTTACCTCTTTAGGTGTGACAGAAATGCCATATTCACGCAAAATATTCACGACATGTTCTAGTGCTATTTCCATTGATTTCTCACCAATGTCAGACAGCGACATGCTTGGCTCTAATGATGCAGGTTCAATTCCCACTAAAATCAGTTTACGTGGAAATTCATCTGTCATACGCAGTGCCATTAATACATCAGATAAACCTAGCTGATGAGGCGAGATCTTCTGTGTAAAAAGTGCTGGAACATCATCATCATGTAACACAAAAATACTGCCTGGTTCATGATTACTTCTCACCGCATCAGCAACAATCAGGAGATCTCTTGCAGCGATATCTTGCAAGATTTCCATACCTGATGTGCCACCATCAATAACATCGACGTTCTCTGGTAAAGAGAAGCGCTCTTCGAGCGCTTCTACTATACGAACACCAATGCCTTCATCGCTTAGTAATAAATTACCAATGCCTAAGACGAGAGTTCGCATTATAATACCTTCACCTTACTAAGTTCTTTACCTGTTAAATCAACCATATGCACAGCACACGCCATACATGGGTCAAAGGAGTGGATCGTTCTTACCACTTCCAATGGTTTTTTCGGATCAGCAACAGGTGTACCAACAAGAGATAACTCATAAGGACCCGGTTCATCATTAAAGTTACGAGGACCCGCATTCCATGTTGATGGAACAACTGCCTGATAGTTAGTGATTTTACCGTCTTTAAACACGATCCAGTGAGATAACATACCGCGAGAAGCTTCTTCAAAACCAACACCACGATACTCTTTGCCTGGTTCAAACTCTGGTTTAATAAAGGCAGCAGTATCACCACGACCAATATTATCAACCAATGATTGCCATAAGAAGTTTAGAGAATCTTGTAATACGCAAGCATGAACAGTACGTCCAATAATACGACCCCAAGTTGACTCTAACTGCTCATTAACCAGTGTTTCACCAGTTAATTTAGTATAGATTTCATTAACTTCGTTATAGTGTTTAACAGTCCCTTCATGCTTACCTGCTAAACCACATACTAACCATGCTAATGTTCCCACTTCGACAGGTTTACCATAGAATGTTGGTGATTTAACCCATGAGTATTTATTGTTTTCATCCCAACCAGTATATTTAGGACGAGTTAAACCTTCCCATGGTTTTAATGGTTCATCATCTTCATACCATGCGTGTTTACCACTTTCTTCAATACCCTCTTTCAAGTTTTCATCTTTCCAGTTTTTAATTGGACGATACGTTGAAAAATCAACGCCTTCCATATAACCACCAGATAATAAAAACTCGGTATTATTACCGTTGATTGGTAACTCAGGTACAGATAAATAGTAGTTCGCACCTTTACCAATTTTTAGCCACTCTGGGTAATAAGCAGCAAAAATTGCAGTATCGACTTTATAAACTTGTTCAATAAAATCGCCAAGATTATCGATAAAGTGCTTCACATACATTAAACGTTCTAAGTTAAGAACACTTGGTGCATCAAGGTTAATTGGGTTAGCAACACCACCCACAGCCAAGTTTTGAATATGAGGTGTTTTACCACCAAGAACCGCTACAATACGGTTTGCATCACGCTGACATTCAAGTGCTTGCAGATAGTGAGCAACAGCAATCAGGTTAACTTCTGGTGGTAATTTCATGGCTGAGTGACCCCAATAGCCATTGGCGAAAATACCTAACTGACCGCTGTCAACCAGATCTTGAATTTTCTTCTGAACTTTTCTGAATTCTTCAGCAGAGTTCAATTGCCACTTAGAAACACCTTTCAGCATTGCTGACGCTTTTTCAGGATCTGCTTGTAATGCCGAAGTAATATCAACCCAGTCCATCGCAGAAAGCTGATAGAAGTGAACGATATGGTCATGAAGAATATGAGAAGCCAAAATAATATTACGGATATACTGCGCATTGACAGGAATATCCATACCTAAGGCATCTTCAACAGCACGTACTGAGGCAATTGCGTGAACTGTCGTACAAACACCACAAATACGTTGCACGATTATCCATGCATCACGAGGATCGCTTCCTTTTAGGATCTCCTCCATTCCGCGCCACATGGTACCGGAAGACCAAGCCTTAACAACTTTTCCGTTATCAATTTCACAATCGACGCGTAAATGCCCTTCAATACGGGTAATAGGATCAATAGTAATGCGTTGGCTCATGATTTAACCTCAGCCTTTTTTAATTGTATATTTGAATCTGTTTGTGCAGGTAAAACCGGCAATAAACGGATAATAAGAATGTAAGCTGTTACTTCAAATGCAACGAAACCAATAGAAATCAGCAATTCGCTTGCTGTTGGGAAATAGTGGTAACCATTGCCTGGATTGTAAGCAACTAAAGAGTAGTTCATACGCCACATTGCTGCGCCAATTAAGATAAATAAAGCACAAACAAACAGCATTCTTGGACTACGGCGGTTATTATTTAAATGCATCAAAATGAGAGGAATTAATAACAATACACTTTCAGCAATGAATAACCACGAGAACATATCTCCATTTCCGATATAACTCAGTTTGCCGTTCCAAATAATTTCACCCCAGCGACATACCAAGAATGCGATCAGTAACACTTCGATCACTTTTGTTAACTTGGTAAATAGCGGTGTTTCATCATCATTCATGGTACGGCTTGCTTTTAATAAAGAGCCTTCAAAAATAACGATAGTGAAACCAAGGAGGAAAGCCGTTAACAGAGAAAACAACGGTAACATCTCATAAGATTGCCACAATGGATGTACTTTCCAACCCGCTGAAATCATTAATGATCCCATTGAAGATTGGTGCATGGTTGGCAGTAAAGCACCAAGACCAATAATAAAGAACATCGCTTTGTTAAGACGTTTCAACGACACTTTCCAGCCTAAACGTTCTAATAACGCAGGTAAGAATTCTAATGCCATCACCATAATGTAGATGGTCATACAGGTCGCTGTTTCAAACAACACGGAGTTAACGTTAAAGTATTGCGGCATAAAGAAGTGAGGCATGTTCCAATAACGACCGATATCAATAGCAATGGATAAACCACCTAATGAATAGCCGAACAAGCTCGCTAACAATGCAGGGCGCACTAATGGGTGAAATTCCCCTTTATTAAAGACATAAACAGCCCATGCAAGTGCCCAACCACCACATGCAAAGCCTGTTCCTATCAATAAGTCAAAGGCAATCCAGATACCCCAAGGATATCCCCCATTCAGATCAGAGACGTCGCCCAGACCTAATACCAAACGCTTACCAATAAGAATAAAACCGAGCACAGCAAGCGGTAAAAATACTCTTACTGCGAGAGTAAATAACTTACCGCCAAGTGGACGAGGATCATGACTCGACATCGTTATCCTCCTTGTGGTGTTCCTGCTCTTGTTTTTTACTATTACGGTTAACCAGATAGGTGATCCCTGCAAGGGCTGCTATTGGTAATACCATGCCTTTATAAAGCGTATGTTGAATATGCTCAGAACGTGCACCCGTTGATAATGGTGCGACTTCTGGCATTCCTAAATTGTCGAAAGGAACAGCAGAAAGTACCATAACTTGCGTACCACCACCTTCAAACTCACCATAGATATGATCTTGATATTCAGGAATTTTATGCAGATAAGTATCGCCACCACTAATGGTTTGACGTGGGTAATGATATTCTTCACCCGCTTTTTTCGCTAAACGACGTTTTGCTTCTTCAAGCAATTCTTCTCGTGTACCGAAAATAACCGCACCAGTTGGACACACTTCAACACAACCTGGTAATAAGCCTTTATCTAAACGCTCAACACCTTTTTGGTTACAAAGCTCACATTTATAGAGCTTACCAAATGGATCGTCATAGTCGTATTTTGGAATGTTATAAGGGCATCCCACCATACAGTAACGACAACCTGTACAGATATCCGCGTGATAATGGACAATACCGGTTTTTGGATCTTTGGTTAACGCAGAAACAGGACAAACAGAAACACAGTTTGCATCAACACAATGCATACATTGTTTCTTAATAAAGGCATAACCGTTTTCCAGTTGGTCTTTATTTTCACCAGTACCATCACGCCAAATTTGAATAATGTTATTTGTGTAAGGACTTAATTTGTCATTGTTTGACCAAATCGGATCACCATTAGCGTAAGTATCACCACGCTCCATTGGCTCCGGGTGATTAATTTCCTGACATTTTGTGACACATGCTTGACAGCCTACACACAGTGTAGAGTCATAGAGCATACCGAGAGACCCAGGAATTGGGGGACGGTTCTGCGCCGCAGCATGACTCACAGTGGGTGCCATTCCCGCAAGAAGAACCCCACCTGATGCCAGCTTAAAGAAATGACGCCTATTCACCGTTTATCCTCCTGTGAGGCTCCTGTGGCATTCTTGTCACGGCCTAATTGACGCACAGCCATCACACTGACACCCGCAACTGCACCCACGACAGCACCCAGTAAACCAGCTGCACCATAAGAGACACCGCCACCTTCTTTTGCATTAACATCAGGCACTTGTGCTTTTGGTGTTGGCTGATAAACGTTCGCTAATTGGAAAATACCTTTAGTAAAGCCAATCCCTTCTTCGTTACATCCGTAACAAGGGTGACCGATACCCACAGGCCAAATTCCACCACCGACATCACAGAATTCCAATGTTGGGCAGTTACCATAGGTTTCAGGGCCTTTACAGCCTAAATGGTATAAACACCAACCTTGACGATGACCTTCATCACCAAATTCTTTAGCAAAACGACCCGCATCAAAATGAGGGCGACGTTCACAGTTTTCGTGAATTAAACGCTCATAAGCAAAAAGCGGTCTGTTTTTGCTATCTAACTTAGGCAATTTGTTGAAAGTAATAATATGTGCAACAGTTGCTAAGAAGTTATGTGGATTTGGTGGACATCCTGGAATATTAATCACGGTTTTACCCGGTAAAATTGCTTCCAATGATTTAGCCCCTGTTGGGTTACCCCCAGTTGCTGGCACACCACCCCATGCAGAACATGAACCAATTGCAATAATCGCAGCAGCCCCTTCAGCGGCTTCTTTGATATGCTCAAGAATAGGTTTTCCTGCAACCATACAGTAAACACCGCCATCTTTGTCTGGGATTGAACCATCGACAACGAGAACGTACTTACCTTTATATTTCTCCATCGCATTGTGTTTATTTTCTTCAGCTTGATCACCAAAAGCTGAAGAAAGCACTTCATGATATTCAAGTGCGATAACATCAAGTACTAGGTTTTCCAGAGTCGGGTGAGTTGCACGTAATAAAGACTCCGTACACCCTGTACACTCCTGAGCACCAATCCAGATAACGGGTGGGCGTTCAGGTGACACCATTGCTTCTGACATTTCTGCGGCTGCTTTGCCGCTTAATCCCATGGTAGCTGACAACGCAGCACACAATTTCATAAAATCGCGTCGGTTAATACCATGATGGGAAAAAACATTATTCCCCAAGGCCATATATCTCTCCTGATATGATGATTTTTAATTGGAATAATTTTAAAACACCGCCTTTTTAACACTCCGACACAATAATGACTTGATCATTATCAAGCGATAATTCATTAAAAAATAAATTATTCCTTTATGTGAGTAAAAACGTTTCAGCAATATAAAGTTTAATGCCTATTTTTTATATATTTCGTCATTTTAAATTTATTAAAATACTATTTAATAATGATAAGGAGAATAGAAATAATTATCATTATCTAAAAAATAAGAGAAAGAATAAAACTTAAACTCTTATTAATTAACAACTTACAAACAAGACAAAAAACAAACAATTTATAAGACAATATATTTAAAATAATACAAAATTAATAATTAATATTTTCCATTTTCTAAAATCCTTTATTAAAAACAAGTTTTAATATATTTTTTAATTATAATGACGACTCTTTTTTTCATATTATCAACCTTTATATTACATTATAAATAATGTTAAAAATTGCATTTCATAAACAAGAAATCATTACATTAATATATTTAATTTCAGCCTATGTTAATTACTAATTTATCCAATCTTCATTTGTTATTATTTTTCAATCATTATTACTCTGTTTACTTTTTAGTCAAAAATTGACCTATTTTTCTTATCATTTTTCATATAGTTATATATATATTCGTTTTTGGAATAAGCCAATACCCTAGCGCAAAATCGCTATAAAATTAAATACATATTGATGTACGCCAACATTCAAAGATAAGATCATTAATAATTACTAATTAGTACATAATAGTAATCATTTCTTTAAGTTATTTTATAACATATCTAATTTATAACGAAATTAATGCAAATAAAATTTAATGTTAAATCCCTGTTGTTTTTATGGATAAAAAATACAATTTCTCGATAAATAATCCCTTAATGGGGCCTATTTCTTTTTTTTGTGAGAATAGATAAAAGAAGTGGTCATAAATCTAAAAGATTGAGAAATATTTTGTTAACTGTTTGTGTTTTTAATCAAGCAAGATCTCGTGGCTAATAAGCGGTAAATTGAGAATAGGCATCAAAATGCAAAATGATGCATAACCAACACACACTCAGCAGTCCTCGTCTTAGAAGACTCAGTAACAGCAGATATAACAAGCAAAATAAAAAAGCCATAACACCGAAATGTTATGGCTTCTAAATTTATTAAAATAATAAAATGCTATGTGTAGTTCTCTGCCTTTCATGTTTTATTTTACTCACTGCTTATCAAAGATAAGTAGCGGTTTGAATAAGTAAATAAAATCTACTTACCAGAAATTAGAATGACTGAAAACAACGGTCTACCTGGTGCAATAAAAAAATAAGTATCCAAATGAGGATAACTTAGATAATAAATAAATTAGGCGTTATAACACGTTACAGAATATTTCAATTTGTAACGTGGGTGCATTATATCCAATAAGATTTTTTGCGCAAGTTTTTTTACACTTAAATCAAATTAAAATAAAGACATTATAAATCACAAGGTTATAGATAAATTTAACTTTAAAAAGTCGATATCAACAAATCTAAAAATGAAAAAAAATGAAGAGTTAATGAATATTAATGTTAGAGGAGTTCAAATAATGATATCTACTTAGCATTAATTGATTCAGCCAGCTATCTCACAATAAACTTAATTAACTATTTATTCTGTAACTTAATCTATCCATTATTAATATTATTTAATACTAAAGTTAAATTTTATTCTAACTCAATTTTATTAATAACATCGATAATCATTAAAAATGGTAAAAATATAAATGCTATATCGCCTATACAATAAAAAAGCACTTTATTCATCATTTCACAACGACAAATAAAGTGCTTTTAAAATAGCGTAATAATACTTAGATAAATAACTTATTTGCTAGATGTTAACCACCTGTAGAGACGGTTTCCATTCCCACTAGCCCAACTTTGAGATAACCCGCTTTTCTTAGCGAATCCATTGCAGCCATTAACGTTTCATAATCAACCGTTTTATCCGCTTGGAAAAAGATTGTTGTCTCTTTGTTTGCTTGTGTCATCGTATCTAACACATTAGCCATCGTTTCATGTGTGACCATCTCTTCACCAATGAAAATTTGTTTATCCGACTTAATCGTTAAATAAACAGGCTTTTCAGGGCGCGGTTGGGGTTTAGCACTTGAAGCGGGTAAATTTACTTTTATATCAACAGTAGCTAAAGGTGCCGCCACCATAAAGATAATGAGTAGAACCAACATGACATCAATAAAAGGCGTCACATTGATATCATGTAATTCATTATCATCACCTGAATCATCACCAAGACGCATTGCCATAATTCATTACCTTGCTTTGCTGTTTTCGATATCTAAATCACGGCTGACTAATGTCACCACACCCGTTGCGATATCACCGATTTCACCACGATAACCCGCGATCATACGAGCAAAAATGTTATAAATAATAACCGCAGGAATAGCGGCAATCAGACCAATCGCGGTTGCTAATAACGCTTCTGCAATTCCCGGCGCAACAACAGCAAGATTTGTCGTTTGAGAATGTGCAATACCGATAAAGCTATTCATGATCCCCCAAACCGTACCAAAAAGGCCGATAAAAGGAGAAATTGCACCGATTGTGGCTAAGTAACCATTACCGCGACCTAATTCACGGATAATTGCTGCAACGCGACGTTCCATACGCATTTCAACACGTTCTTTAATGCCTGATGCCACTTTACTTTCTTGAGAGTAAGTACGCTCTAATTCTGCATCATTAAAGAAATCAGCAGTTGCACTCTTATTACCAAATTTTTTGCTAATTGCTAACGCATCGTTGAGTGATTTAGCTTCAACTAACTGAGCCGTCTCATTTCTTAAGCGGCGACACAGCGAGAGCAGGTAGCTGCCTTTCGCGAAAAATAGTGCCCAAGTAACAATAGAGGCTAACAGTAAGCCAATCATGACACTTTTAACGACTAAATCGGCATTACGATACATGCCCATAACGGACAAATCTTCTGCAAATCCGCCACCTGCAACCATTTCAGGTTGTACTTCTGATGGTGTATTTTCTGTCGCTGAAGGTACATTCTCTGAGTTCTCAGCCGTTATTACAGATGTATTTTCACCTTCAGGCTTAGCGGTTTCAGTACTTTCTGCCTTCGCTTCATTACCCGTTGTAGAGGCCGTAGCGGAAGTAGCTGTTGTCTGTGTAGTCGTTATCGGTGTAGAAGCTGTTGAAGAAACGGCAGCAGTAGTTGGCTGTTCAGTTGGTGTGGCAGGAGTCGTATCCGCAAAAGCAGAGCCTGTCAGACCGATTGCCAATAGAATAGAAGCTGTCAAATTACGCATCAGTTGGCCTTTTACTCTCTTTTTTATCTAATTATTTATTCAGCAATGACATTTTTACGTCATTACTTACCCAAAATCGTTTACTTACAATCATCCTGTTTGCCATCAGGAAAGAGAAAACGCTCAAATGATATCAAACATGAAGCATTTTGATAGTAATTATCATTACTATTTGGCGATTTTTTTCCATCTGTCCATTTTTAAGACAAATTATCGTTCTTTCACGTAACGTGAAATTTTATCAACTACCCAGCAACTCTTTTGTACTTATCCAAAAAATGAATTAACTTGAGGTAACACACCATCACTTAAAAGAAGGTATTAAGGATGACGCTAAAACAACAAGAAACCTCACTCCTCCTTTCTGGTCGAGCTAAAAAATATTCTCAAGGCGCAGTAAATCCAATTATACAACGAACATCATCCGTTATTTTTGATTCCGTTGCGCAAAAACGAGATGCAACAAAAAAACGTGCTGAAGGCGCACTTTTTTATGGTCGTAGAGGCACAACCACACACTTTGCTTTACAAGAAGCACTCACGGAATTAGAACAAGGTGCAGGATGCGCATTATTTCCTTCTGGTGCTGCAGCAATCACACAATCTATACTCGCGTTTATTGAACAAGGTGATCATATTCTTGTCACGGGTTCGGCTTACGATCCCACACAAAACTTTTGTGATCAGATCTTACGTAAATTCTCAGTCACAACGACTTATTTTGATCCTTTAGTCGGCAATGCGATCAGCCAATTACTACGCCCTGAAACAAAAATCGTTTTTCTTGAATCGCCAGGATCAATCACGATGGAAATTCAAGACCTACAAGGAATAGTCAATTCAGTTCGCCAATATAACCCTGAAATCATTATTATGATTGATAACACTTGGGCGTCGGGAATATTACTTAAACCATTAATGCTTGGTGTTGATATTTCTATTCAATCAGCAACAAAATACATTATTGGTCACTCTGATGGCATGTTAGGTTTTGCTGTTGCCAATGAACGTTGCTGGGCACAATTACGCGAAAATGCCTATTTATTAGGACAATGTGTCGATCCTGATACTGCGTATATGACAGCAAGAGGCCTCAGAACATTACCCGTGAGAATGAAACAGCATGAACAAAGTGCATTGGAAGTCGCTCGTTGGCTAAAACAACATCCTTTAGTCGATAGTGTTTATCACCCTGCCTTATCTTCTTGCCTAGGTCATGAATATTTTCAACGTGATTTTTCAGGCAGTAACGGGTTATTTTCTTTTAGTTTAAAGAAAATCCTAACTGCTGAAGAATTTGCTCTTTTCTTAGATAATTTCTCATTATTTAAAATGGCATTTTCATGGGGTGGGTTCGAATCTTTAATTTTGGGTTATCAACCTAATGATATTAAAGCTATGCGCCAGTACGAAACACAACCCGAATTTACAGGCACATTATTCCGTGTTCATATTGGATTAGAAAATGTAGACGATCTGATTGCAGATCTCGAATCCGCATTTTTACGTATTTCTTAATAAAGAATGAATTTTTTATTAAAAAAAATCTATCCCTGTGGCTCCACAGGGATTAAATCAAACTGTTGTCTTTATTTTGCGTTAGAATAGCGAACATAAAGTCTTTTTTAATGCGAGTTCGCTAATGGAAACATTAAAAGAGATAATTCACGCATTAATGCAACATGATTATATGGTGCTGGCTAATCCTAATGTGTTGTGGGTTATCTATATTGTTCTTTTTGTTATTATTATGCTGGAAAATGGGGTATTACCCGCAGCATTTTTACCCGGAGATACACTGCTTATTCTATGTGGTGCACTTATTGCGAAAGATGTTTTACATTTCTTTCCAACCATCATCGTATTAGGTACAGCTGCCAGTTTTGGGAGTTGGTTAGGCTTTTTACAAGGCCGATGGCTCAGTGACACAAAAGTAGTTAAACGCTGGATGGCACAACTACCTGAGCAATATCACCATAAAGCGAATGATCTTTTCCATCGTCAAGGCTTATATGCTTTATTGATTGGCCGTTTTATTGGTTTTGTTCGAACATTATTACCCACGTTAGCGGGATTATCCGAATTACAACAACGTCGCTTTCAAATATTTAACTGGTTAAGTGGCTTTCTATGGGTAGGTATTATTGTGTCACTAGGTTATGTGTTGAATTTAATTCCCTTTATTCAAAAGCATGAAACATTAGTGATGAATATTTTGATGACATTGCCTGTATTGCTCTTAAGCGCAGGTTTAATTGGCTCTATCGTAATGTATATTCGCCATCGTAAAAATAGCACCAGTAATAAGTAATTCAAAAAAACGCCATTATTTTAAACATCATAATGGCGTTTTTTAATCATCTAGCACTTGCAAAGTTCAGTTGTTCATTATCTTATCTCCTACTTATTAATATATTAGTAAAAATCCGTTTATATTTATCACCATCATTTTTTATCGTAATCTGTTTATCGTTAAAGCTTTATCGCTTTTGATGCGAGAAAAGTAGGAATATAATTATCAACCAAAAAACGTGCATAAGGCGCGAAGCCTTCAACAAAATCTTGCAATAAAAGCAACGGGATTCGGCGTTAAATGGGCTTTCCAGTGACCTTTTTTAGCCGCAATAATATCGTCATCACTAACAGGTTTAGACCACTGATTTTCCATTGCGGCTTGTTTATCCCAGTGTTCTTGGTTTAATGTTAAATAATGACTTTCCATATTACTCCTTATAAATTAACAACAATATGAACCGTTATGGTCATAAGAAAAGCCATTCCATTCTCATTTCCATAACCTTATAGTTATATTGGTGTCATGTTATTTTATCTAGATACAGTAAAACACTTTTTCCTGATGATTTGTCATAACTGTATATTCAGAACAATAAATTAAGGTGGATACAAAATGCAAAACTTTACTTATTACTCACCGACTCGCCTCCATTTTGGTCAAGGCCAAATAGAAAAATTACGTTCTGAAATAGACAAAAATGAGCGTATCTTATTAACTTATGGTGGTGGTAGTATTAAACGCAATGGCGTATTAGACCAAATTTATACTGCACTTCCTGGCCATCAAATTCATGAATTTGGTGGTATTGAGCCGAATCCTTCCTATGAAACACTAATGAAAGCCGTTTCTTACGCCAGATACCACGGGATCACGCATTTATTAGCCGTCGGTGGTGGTTCCGTTATTGATGGTACAAAATTTATTGCAGCCGCTATCCCTTATAAAGGCGAGCCATGGGAAATTGTAACAAGTCGCGGTAAAGTCATTGAGAAAGCGATACCTTTAAGTTGTGTATTAACACTTCCTGCAACAGGTACTGAAACCAACAGTTTCTCTGTTATCAGCAGAAAACAGACAATGGATAAACAAAGCTTTGCCAGTCCTCATATTTACCCTCATTGTGCTATTTTAGATCCAACAACTACTTATTCTTTACCACCAAGACAAACAGCCAACGGTGTTGTTGATGCTTTTATTCATATCTTAGAGCAATATCTCACTTATCCAGTGAATGCTCGTGTACAAGATGAGTATGCCGAAGGCCTTTTACGTATTTTG
Organism: Proteus penneri; assembly: GCF_022369495.1. Taxonomy (NCBI): domain Bacteria; kingdom Pseudomonadati; phylum Pseudomonadota; class Gammaproteobacteria; order Enterobacterales; family Morganellaceae; genus Proteus; species Proteus penneri. Next base: position 216,370 of record NZ_CP059690.1, on the reverse strand, counting down.
ATTGATCAAGGACCAAAAGCACTGACATCACCTACAGACTATGATATTCGTGCTAATATAATGTGGACGGCATCACAAGCGCTAAATGGTATTCTTGGTGTGGGTGTTCCTCAAGATTGGGCAACTCATGCATTAGGTCACGAACTCACGGCTTTACACGGACTCGATCATGCGCAAACCCTCGCTATTGTTTTACCTGCATTATTAAATGAAAAACGCCAAGCTAAATACGGCAAATTAATTCAATATGCACAAAAAGTTTGGGGCATAAACCAAGGTTCTGACGCTTTTAAAATTGAAACTGCGATTAATGAAACTCGAAAATTCTTTGAATTAATGGGACTTAGAACTCGACTGGCTGATTTCAAAATCGGTGAAGAAGATATTCCCGCATTAGTGCGAAAATTGGAAGAGCATGGACAAGTTGCACTCGGTGAGCATCAAGATATCACATTAGAAGTCAGTCAACGTATTTATACAGCGGCACTCTAAGTACTTTATGCGACTCTGGAGGTAAAAATGGATAAACCTAAACTGATCAAATTATCTGATGGAAATACCATCCCACAACTTGGTCTTGGTGTGTGGAAAGCAGATAATCATCAAGTTGTTAAAGCTATTCATCACGCACTTGATACAGGCTATCGTCTTTTTGATACAGCAGCGATTTATCACAATGAGGAAGGTGTAGGTAAAGCGTTAAAACAGATCACCGTTCCTCGTGATGAACTTTTTATCACAACAAAATTATGGAATAACGATCAGTCTCATGCCCGTGGTGCTTTATTAGAAAGTCTCCAGCGTTTGCAACTTGATTATATTGATCTCTATTTAATGCATTGGCCGGCTCCTTCACGAGAACTTTATGTCGAAGCTTGGAAACAAATGATTGTTCTGCAAAAAGAAGGATTAGTAAAAAGCATTGGTGTCTGTAATTTTAAAGAAGAACATCTGGAACGCATCATTACAGAAACCGGTGTCACTCCTGTTATTAATCAGATTGAAATTCATCCATTAATGCAGCAAGCACCATTAAGAGCTTGGAATACTACTCATAATATTGTGACTGAATCTTGGAGCCCATTAGCACAAGGTGGTGAAGGTGTCTTTGATCAGCCCATTATTCAAAAACTGGCTAAAAAATACCATAAAACCCCAGCGCAAATTGTTTTACGCTGGCATTTAGACAGTGGACTTGTGGTTATTCCAAAATCAGTTACGCCTTCTCGTATTGAAGAAAACTTCCATATTTTTGATTTTAAATTAGAAAAAGAAGAAGTAGCTGAAATTACCGTTCTTGAACAGAAAAAACGTTTAGGTCCTGATCCTGATCTCTTTGTCGATATCTAATTTTTGTTCCTTAATTAAAAAGCCAATAGAATAGATTTTCTATTGGCTTTTCTATAAAAAAATATTCAGCCTTCTTTTTACTTCCATTTTATTTTTTGACCTCAATTTTTTACATATACCTAAATTAATTAATTCACGTTCACTTTCTGATATCTAAAACATCTATAAATAAGAGAATCTCATCATTATTTATTTTGGTGAGTTTAAAATGACAAAATTTAAAAGTGGACTAACCCCTCAGCTTTCTTCTATCACAAAGAAAGTTGCTTGGTTTAATATCTTTATTCAACTGGCTTTTCCTATCTCTGCAACGCTGCCAGCAAATGTGTTTGCTAATGGAAATAACCAAGAAAAACAAGCTATTAATTTATTAAAAAAACAGGAAACCTATCAAGTTAAAGCAGGTGATACACCAGAATCTATCGCCAAGCAATTTAATATAAAACTATTTAAACTTATTGAGGCTAATCCTGATTATGTCTCTTTAGTCGGCAAATTAAAAATAAAGGCAGGTATAACACTTAATATACCCAACGAATCTTTATTGACAAAAAAATGGTTAAATAATAACAATCAAGATATTCCTATCCCTTCGACTAACGAGCAAGAACTAGCTCAAATTATTGTCGATAATTCATCTTTATTAAATAAAGATACCGATGCGACGCAATATGCAATAAGCCGAATTTCAAGTAAAGCCAATCAACAAATAGAACAATGGTTAAATCAATTTGGTCATGCTCAAGTCTCACTTTCAACAGATAAAAAATTCACCTTGGAAGGAAGCTCTGCTGATCTTCTTATTCCACTCTATGATAGCGAGAAGAACTTAGTTTTCTCTCAAACCAGTTATCATCGTAAAGATTCTCGTAGCCAATTAAACCAAGGCATTGGTTATCGACATTTTACTGATAAATTTATGGTTGGTCTTAATGCTTTTTATGACTACGATTTAAGTCGATATCACAGCCGTTTCGGTGTGGGTGCTGAAGTATGGCGAGACTATTTTAAATTAAGTGTAAATCATTACCACCGTCTATCTAACTGGCGTACTTCTGACGATGTTATGGATTATAACGAGCGTCCAGCTAATGGTTGGGATATTCGTACAGAAGGCTACCTGCCTGCTTATCCACAACTAGGTGCAAAACTTATTTTTGAACAATATTACGGTAAAGAAGTCGGGTTATTTGGCAAAGATAATCGCCAAGAAAACCCCCACGCTTATACAGCTGGACTTACTTATACACCAGTGCCTTTAATTACCTTCGGTGCTGAACGTCGTTTTGGTTTAAACGATAATAGTGATAATAAATTTGATATAAATATCCAATATCGACTTGGGGAATCACTCTCTTCACAACTTAATCCAGATAATGTTAGAGCAACACGTTTAATGTCTGGGAATCGCTATGATTTTGTAAATAGAAACAACGACATTGTTCTTGAATATAAAAAGAAAACCTTAGTATTCCTCTCTATTGCACCGACAATTAATGGTTACGCAAAAGAAGAAAAAGATTTAGGTGTGCAAGTGCACTCTAAATATCCCGTTAAACAAATTGAATGGTCTGCGAGCCGCTTAATTGCCAATGGAGGTAAGATTAATCATAATAACAATCTTAGTTACTCAATCATTCTTCCTCGTCATATCGCTGGTTCAGCAGAAACAAATAGCTACACAATAAGCGCTGTTGCTATTGATGAACAAGGTAATCGTTCTGATCCAGTACAGAGTCAAGTCACGGTTGATCAATCTGCGATTAATACACAAAATAGCCAATTTACACCAAAAACAACGCAACTACCTGCCGACAATCATTCTGCACAAAATCTGATCTTATCAATCCTCGATAACGATAAACTTCCCATTGATATCAATCTAAAAGAACTTTCATTAAATATTCAGTCTGATAATCCAGCTGGCAATAGCCAAGTTTCACATTTCAGTAGAATTGATGCAGGGAAATATCAAGTTACAATCACCGCAGGAAGTACGCCTGAAACAGTGACATTAACGCCCAAATTTAGAGATAACACCTTTAATCAGGCACAAGTGACTTTTATTGCTGATCCACATTCTGCCATTATTGCTAAAGGTGGATTAACCGTGATTAAAAACCACGCACCTGCTGATGGTAAAAGCCAAAATAAAATTCAAGCTATTGTAACTGATATTAATGCCAATAGAATTCCTAACTATCCAGTCTCTTTTACTGCGGATAATGGCGCAACAATTATTGGGCAAGCAAATACTGATGCTGAAGGTAAAATCATTGTTCCAATCACCAATACACATATTGGTAAAAGCATAATTAATGCGAGTGTTAAAAACATTACCTATTCAACTAATGTTGATTTCATTGCCGATATTAATTCAGCAAAAATAAACACTTTCACTATTAACCCAAATAGTTCATTTGCCAATGGAACCGATGAAAAGTTAATTGCTTTCAATATCATAGATAAAAATAACAACCCTGTTCCCAATGCCAAAATTCAATTATCTGCTGATAATCAAGCTCAGCTTAAAAAAACTGAGTTACTGACGGACAGTCAAGGTAATGCATCAACAACTATGACCAGTCAAATAGCAGGCACAGTCACTGTAATAGCACGGGTTAATAAAATAGACACGAAAAAGACAACGCAATTTATTGCCGATCAATCCAACGGTAGAATTATTTCAGTGACACCATCGGCAGCCCCCTATATTGCAGATGGCAAAACAGCAGTAACATTTACCGCCGTTGTTGAAGATAAAAATCACAACATCTTACCGAATGCGAAAATAATTTGGTCTACTAATCGGGACCAACAGATTGTTCCTATTAATGAAGTTTCAACAACAGATAACCAAGGTGTTGCTCAAACGACAGTAACCAGTACTCAAGCCTTTGATGTTATTGTCACAGCCCGTATTGGTAATGAATCACTTGATGCATTACCGATTACTTTTATTGCGAATAACAAACAAGGTTTAATCACTTTAACCACGAATAAAACTGAATTAATTGCAGACAATAAAGAACAAGCAATACTCACCGCCGTGGTGAAAGATAAATTTGGTAATACATTACCAAACGTCACTGTTGAATGGCAATCTAGTGCCTCTACCACACTCGATAAACAAAAGAGTGTGACCGATAATCAAGGCCAAACAACCAATAAAATTCAAACCAAAAAAGCAGGTGCAACAGAGATTATTGCCACGCTTTCAAATAAAGAAAAAGCACAATTGACACTCACCGCTATTGCCGACCCGAATAGTGCCAATATTGTCTTAACAGCTGTAAATAACAAAACAGAAGCGATCGCAGATAATCACGATACAATTACCTTAATGGCACATGTTACGGATGCTGAAAATAATCCATTAATAAAACAATCCGTATTCTGGTCTTCAACCCATAATGTGTTGAGTAAGAATATGGTCAAAACAGATGACAATGGGAATGTACAAATTGTAATAAAAGGAACTGAAGCACAACCGACAACTGTTACAGCAACTCTGGAAAATAGCCAAAGCGCTACAACAAATCTTCGTTTTATTGCCGGTCAAGTTAATACATCACAAAGTACATTTTTGATTGAACCTCAATCTATTATTGCCAATGGCCAATCACTTGCTACCGGCACAATAAACTTAAAAGATAAATTTGGTAATCCAGTTCCGAAACAAAATAAATTTATTACTCTCTCTGGTGACAACAACACCATAAAATTTAGTGCACTCAAAGAAATCAATACTGGCATTTATCAGACAACCATCAGCGGTAAACAAGAAGGTATTAGTCTTATTCGTGCCCAATATACGAATGCAAGTAATACCTTTAATTTAACTCAACCTCTTGGTTTTATCGCTGATAAGCAAAATGCCATAATTAATGAGGTTAATGTTATCGCGCCTTTTGATGTCACCGCAAATGGGAAAGATAAAGTTGTTATCCGTGCAAAAATTGTTGATAAACAAGGTAATTCAAATATGGAAGGCGTTGCTGTGGGTTGGTTAACTTCTCTAGGCAAACTTTCATTACCTATCAGTAAAACCGATAAAAATGGGATTGCAGAAATTACCTTAAGTAGTACGCAAGCAGGTATTGCGCAAGTTACAGCGATGCTTGATAGCCAACAATCTCTCGATGCAGACCATCTGATTAACTTTAATACTGATGTGATTTCTGCTGATAAATCTCAATTATCGCTTATCCCTAACACGATTATTTCTGAAACGGGGCATTCTCAAATCACGTTAACGTTAAAAGATAAATACGATAATTTATTAACAGGGCTAGAGAACAACATCAGCGTTAACTACAGTACTGATTTAACCGCAACCACAACAGCATTTAATGAAATCTCAACTGGGGTTTATCAAGCTCAAGTTAGTGCATTAAAAGCAGGTCAAACAACGATCAGTGCTAAAGTTAATTCGGTCACACTCACACAAACAGCGCAATTAACTGTTATGCCTAACAACCAGACAGCCAAAGTTGACAAATTTGTGATAAGTAATACACAACCTAATGCAGGCGATACTATCATTTACCACGCTTATATCAGTGATAAAAATAATAATCCTGTTAACAGTGGCGTTAGTGTGACATGGACAACGGATAAAGATAGTTTACTTGCTAAACCACTGACATTTACAGACAGCAAAGGTATTGCTGACGTTAAATTAACACGTAATCCTGCGGGTATTGCTAAAGTTAACGCCGTATTAATTTCAGGTAGTTATTCTGCCCCTGATGTCAATTTTGTGGCAGATGATGTTGATGAAAACAGTTCAGAAATCAACTTAATACCGGCAACAATCATCGCCAATGGCACAGATAAAGCATTACTCACTTTAACAATTAAAGATAAAGGCGGTAATATTCTGCCAGATCAGCAAGTTGAAGGGATCGCTAATAACCCAACGATTCAGTTTAGCCCAGCCAAACAAGTCTCTCCGGGTCATTATGAAATTGAAGCAACGGGGACTAAATCAGGTACGGCACAATTAAGTGTTAAAGTTAACGGTGTTGATTTCAAAAAACAAAAAACTTTACAGCTTCATGCCGATGCAACAACCTGGCAAATCAAATCTGTCAATGTCGATAGAACAAGTATGATTGCTGGAGATAAAGGGGTTAATTATCAAGCAACTATAGTGGATGCTAATGACAATATATTGCCTAACGTTATTGTGTCATGGAAGTTACAAGGTTTAGCTGATGACTATGACTTTAGTACCTATACAGATACAAATGGTATCGCAAGAACAAAAGTCACCAGCACGGTTGCGGGTATATTGAAAATGAGTGCTTATCTTGATTTAAATAATCATAAGCAAATTCAGGATGTAACCGTAAATCCAACTAATATCGATGTCAATAAATCAACCTTTACGAGTAGCCGTCAATCAATAGGAGGAGATGATAAAGATAGCGCCCTACTCGCTGTAAATTTAATAGATAAATACGATAATACGATTGATGGTAAAACAGTTTCGATAAAAACAGTCAGTGGTAAGCCTAATTTTAGTGATAACCCACTAAATTCATTAGGAAATGGTAAATATCAAACCAATCTTACTTCAAATGTTAAAACAGATATTATCTTAACTGCTGAAGCGGAAGGATTAACCATTGCAAAACCATTAACCATAAAAGTCACTATCCCAAAACCTAATATTATTTTTGACAAACAAATCCAGCAAGAAACCTACGCTTCTGCACCAATCAGCGCACTAGGTTATACAGGATTGCCTAATAATATTGACGTGATGTGGTCTAGCTCCGATCCGGCTATTGCCTCTATTAATACGGCTACCGGTAGCATTTCAATGAAAAAAGCAGGTACTGCTATTATCACACTACAAACATCAGGTAATAATCAATATCAACCTGCTCAAAGTAGTTATCCTTTGGTGATTGAGAAAGCGGATGTCGGACTAGTCGCCAAAGAATCTCAATTAAACTCAATTTGGAATGATAATATTCCGCAACAAGTGGTGCTTTTATATACCAATAAAGATGCCACAAATAACCCACCACCTAAACAATTTGTCAATTACAAACAAGCTATAATAGCAGTCGATGAACAAGGAAAAATTACACCAATAAAACCAGGCGATACAAGCATTACCGTATTATCTCAAGCAACAGAACAATTTAAGTCATCAAGTACAATCATTAATTACACGCAAGATAAAGGCACAATAAATTATCATTTTAAAAATTCAGATGAAACATTAATTGTTGATGCGTTGTCAAGTGGCGTATTGACAGCTCAGGCACCGACTCCTCCACTGCCTACTAATATTAATGCCATTTGGAGTAGTAGTAATCCAAGTGTTGTAGAAGTCACTCCGGAAGGTGCGATCACCCACTTAAGTGTAGGAAGAGCCACACTCACATTATCAATTAAAGATGATGCTTATTATCATGATAACCATAATAGTTATAATATTATGGTAAAACCTGCACCTTATATTACGATTGATTCAGTAAAATTTCAGTCTGCCGGTAGAGAGACGATTGCCTCAAATGCTAACAATTTATCTTGGCAACCTATTTACATCTCAGATAATAGCTTTACTGTTAATTGGAGCTCAATAGAAACACCTCATGCTATTAACTTTGAACTGTATGATGATAAGAATAATTTGCTCCAACGAGAGGAAAGACAAAATTATAGCCCTAAAAACAATATAACTGATCCTGTTATTATCTCTCCAACTGAACCTTACATAAATAAGCCACAAAATTTGAAATTAAAAGTGATCACGTTTGATTTAAATGATAAACCTTATCCTAAAGAATATAACATTGCCGTTAAATCAATTTCCGCACAAACGGCTGAAAATTTAATTTCAATTAGTCTTAATTCTCAATTTTTATATACAGATAGTGGTAGTTCAGCATCATCTTGCCAAGACCAGTGGGGAACAAGCACCACACACTTTACGGTAATACCTAGAATAGAATTTAAGGGTGATACTAAAAATTTACTTTATCCAATCAAGTTAACTGCGAAAATAGATAATATAACGTTAAATCCATCGAACCTATCACAAGGAGTAATTAATCAAAATGTAGTTTATCCAGATTCTTTTGCCTTGGATAAAAACTCGGGGAGTATTTATGAATTTAAGACAACATCATCACAATATGCTATTGATAAAGAATGTAGGTTTAAAGACTCAGGTCATGGTGTATTTAAACTAACCATAGATGTATATGGAAATAAACAAGAAGTAACAAAGAACTTCAACTGGAATGGCTTTAATGGCGCCTATTGATAAACAAATAAATTAAATTTAAAACCACATTATTTAAAAATAATGTGGTTTTTTTCCATGTAATTTTCTTTATTTTGAATAGTAATAGAAAAAATCCCGAATACGAGTTTCCTTATATTCGGGATTATTATGACAACAATAAATAAACTTAAGCTTTATTTATATTTTTATGCATCTCTTGGACTGATATCACATCCGCTGTAGGATCTGCCGTTAATGACAGTGTTGTCGCAAATCCACCATTTAATGTCGTGTCATAATGGACTTTATATCTTAATGCACTACGACGAATAATCTTTGAATCTTCAATGGCTTGACGACCAGAAGTGGTATTCACAATATAGTCATATTCACCATTTTTAATTCTATCTTCAATATGCGGTCGCCCTTCATGCACTTTATTGACTAAACGTGGATTTATTCCTGCTTCACCTAATACAATAGCTGTACCATGTGTAGCATCTAATTCAAATCCACTTTTTAGTAATTTCGTCGCCAAATCAACAACACGCTTTTTATCACCCTCTCGCACAGAAAGAAGTGCTCTACCTTTTTTCTTCATGGTAGAGTTGCTACCCAACATCGCTTTAGCAAAAGCTTGTGCAAAGGTTGTTCCAACGCCCATCACTTCACCTGTTGAACGCATTTCTGGCCCTAAAATCGGATCAACGCCTGCAAACTTATTGAAAGGTAAAACGACTTCTTTTACTGAGTAATAAGGGGGAATAACTTCTTTTGTTACACCCTGCTCTTCAAGGCTTTGGCCAATCATGACACGCGCAGCAACTTTAGCTAATGGCACACCCGTAGCTTTTGACACAAAAGGCACAGTTCGAGCAGCTCGAGGATTGACTTCGATGAGATAAACATCATCACCTTTCACCGCAAATTGTGCATTCATTAACCCTTTTACACCTAACTCAAAAGCAAGTTCACGAACCTGTTTACGCATCACATCTTGAATTTCTTTACTTAGGGTATAAGCAGGCAATGAGCAAGCTGAGTCACCGGAGTGAACACCTGCTTGTTCGATATGCTCCATAATACCGCCAATCACGACTTGTTTGCCGTCACAAATCGCATCAATATCGACTTCAATCGCATCATCAAGAAAACGGTCTAATAAGACAGGGGCATCGTTTGACACACTGACAGCGGTTTGGAAATAGCGACGTAAATCAACTTCGTCATAAACAATTTCCATTGCGCGCCCACCAAGGACATAAGAAGGGCGAACTACCAGTGGATAACCAATCAAGTGTGCTTTTTCTACCGCCTCTTCTAACGCTGTTACAGTAGCATTTTCAGGCTGTTTTAAGCCTAATTTATCAACGGCTTTTTGGAAGCGTTCACGATCTTCGGCTTTATCAATAGCATCTGGTGTTGTACCAATGACTGGCACACCTTCAGCTTCTAGCGCTCTTGCTAATTTCAGTGGGGTTTGCCCACCATATTGCACGATGACCCCTTTCGGCTTTTCGATACGTACAATTTCAAGCACATCTTCTAATGTGACAGGTTCAAAATAGAGTCTGTCAGAAGTGTCATAATCTGTTGAAACCGTTTCAGGGTTACAGTTCACCATGATGGTTTCGTAACCGTCCTCACGTAACGCAAGCGCCGCATGTACACAGCAATAATCAAATTCAATTCCTTGGCCTATACGATTTGGTCCCCCACCTAAGATCATGACTTTAGGTTTGTTTTGATGGGGATTTGCCTCACACTCTTCTTCATAAGTCGAGTACATATAAGCTGTATCAGTCGCAAATTCAGCCGCACACGTATCAACACGTTTATAGACTGGATGTAGCTGATATTGTTCTCGTAATTGGCGAATAACGTGCTCTTTTACGTTAAGTATTTTTGCTAAACGCGCATCAGCGAAGCCTTTACGTTTTAGCTGACGTAAGAAATCAGCACTCAACCCGTTGATGCCTATTTCACCGACTTTTTCTTCAAGACGAACAATTTCTTCAATTTGAACTAAGAACCAACGATCAATATTAGTAAGGTTAAACACACCATCAACAGACAGCCCTGCTCGGAAAGCATCTGCGATATACCAAATTCGGTCAGAACCTGCATCTTTTAGCTCTCGACGAATTTTGGTTAATGCTTCAGGGTCGTCTAAATCAACTTTAGGATCAAAACCCGTTGCCCCAACTTCAAGGCCTCGTAACGCTTTTTGCATAGATTCTTGTAGCGTTCTACCGATTGCCATCACTTCACCAACAGATTTCATTTGCGTAGTTAATCTGTCATTGGTTCCTGCAAATTTTTCAAAATTAAAGCGAGGGATTTTTGTCACAACATAATCAATAGAAGGCTCGAAAGAAGCAGGAGTTCTTCCTCCTGTGATGTCATTCATCAGCTCATCGAGGGTATAACCTACTGCTAATTTTGCGGCAACTTTAGCAATTGGAAAACCTGTTGCTTTGGATGCCAAGGCAGAAGAGCGTGACACTCGAGGATTCATTTCAATAACAATCAAACGCCCTGTTTTAGGATCAACAGCAAACTGAACATTAGAGCCACCCGTTTCAACACCTATCTCACGTAATACTGCCATCGAGGCGTTACGCATAATTTGATATTCTTTGTCGGTAAGTGTTTGTGCTGGCGCGACAGTAATGGAATCCCCCGTATGAATTCCCATTGCATCGAAGTTTTCGATAGAGCAGACGATAATGCAGTTGTCGTTTTTATCACGCACGACTTCCATTTCGTACTCTTTCCAACCAATCAGTGATTCATCAATTAATAGTTCATTGGTTGGTGATAAATCTAAACCACGAATACAGATTTCTTCAAATTCTTCACGATTATAGGCAATACCGCCACCCGTTCCGCCCATCGTGAATGAAGGGCGAATAATACAAGGAAAACCAACTTGTTCAGCGACAGCAAAAGCTTCATCAAGATTATGTGCAATACCTGAACGAGCAGTATCTAAGCCGATTTTTTTCATCGCTTTATCAAAGCGTTGCCTATCTTCTGCTTTATCAATCGCATCAGCTGTTGCCCCAATCATGGTGACACCAAACTCAGCTAAAACACCTTGGCGCTCCAATTCTAAAGCGCAGTTCAGTGCTGTCTGCCCACCCATTGTCGGTAATACCGCATCAGGGCGCTCTTTTTCAATAATTTTTCTCACAACTTGCCAGTGAATAGGCTCAATGTACGTTGCATCGGCCATTTCAGGATCGGTCATAATGGTTGCAGGATTTGAATTTACCAAAACAACTCGATATCCCTCTTCACGTAGAGCTTTACATGCTTGAGCGCCTGAATAATCAAATTCACACGCTTGTCCGATTACAATCGGCCCTGCACCTAAAATCAGGATTGTTTTGATATCTGTTCTTTTAGCCATTTTCTTTCGCTCCTGATTTATTTTGTTGTTACTGATTGCAGGTTTTGACGATATTGCGCGATTAGCTCGATAAAGTGATCAAAAAGAGGTGCGGCATCATGTGGCCCAGAGCTGGCTTCTGGATGGCCTTGGAAACTAAATGCTGGTTTATCTGTACGATGAATGCCTTGTAAAGAACCATCAAACAGAGATTTATGTGTCACTCGTAAATTGGCGGGAAGAGATGTTTCATCAACAGCAAACCCATGATTTTGCGCTGTGATCATCACCGTATTTTTATCTAAATCTTTAACCGGATGGTTACCACCATGATGACCAAATTTCATTTTGATGGTTTTTGCACCGCTCGCTAATGCTAATAGCTGATGCCCTAAACAAATACCAAATACCGGAATATCAGTAGTTAAAAAGGTTTGAATGGCGTTAATGGCATACTCACAGGGCTCTGGATCCCCGGGGCCATTTGAAAGAAAAATACCATCAGGTGAAAGCGCTAAAACATCTTGCGCTGGCGTTTGTGCAGGCACAACAGTCACTCGACATCCACGATCAACTAACATGCGTAAAATATTACGTTTCACACCGAAATCATATGCCACAATATGCAATGGCAATTCAGCCGCCAATTTAGCCTCTGGTAATCCATTTTCTAACGTCCAACTGCCTTGAGTCCACTGATAAGGTTGTTTAACGGTTACTGTTTTGGCTAAATCCATGCCTTTTAAACCCGGAAATGATTTAGCCTTTTCGAGCGCAACATGGCTATCAAGGCGATCCCCGGCGATAATACAGCCATTTTGTGCGCCTTTTTCTCTCAATAAGCGCGTTAACTTACGTGTATCAATATCTGCAATTGCAACAATATTATGGCGTTTAAGATAATCAGATAATGTTTCTTGAGCACGATAATTGCTCATCACTAATGGCAAATCACGAATAATTAAGCCTTGAGCATGAATAGTTTCTGATTCTTCGTCTGAATGATTAACGCCGGTGTTGCCAATGTGGGGATAGGTGAGAGTAACAATTTGTTGGGAGTAAGACGGGTCGGTTAGTATCTCTTGATAACCAGTCATTGAAGTGTTAAAAACGACTTCACCGATGGCGGCGCCTTCTGCGCCAATCGACTTGCCGTGGAATTCGGTCCCATCTTCTAGAACCAGTATAGCTGATTTAATCAAAACGCCCTCCAGAGAATAATAAATCACATTTCATGCATATTAATTCAGATTTAAGACTCTAAATCAATGCCAAAAACATAAAATTGGGCAAATTTTTGGCAAATTGGGCGCATTCTAAAGATCGAATGGGCAGATGTCTAGAAAAAACACCTTTTTAATTAAAAAAATATCAATCATTAGCAATTTAATTAACCAAGTGACAATTAACACAACAAATCTTACAGATTTAACCGTTTGCTTACCAAGATAATTTAAAAATGAAATTTTAAAAGAAAATACGGCGTGATATGTTCTATTTTTAGAAAAAAAACAGAAAAAATAAGAGATAAATAACACAAATAAGAACAAACAGAATAAAAACAAAAAATCAAATAAAAAAACCCACAATTAAACAAATAATTATGAGTTTTCATATAGTTAAAAATAATAAAAAATCACAATTCTTCTAAAGAAATCACATCTTTCATATTATATAGACCTGATTTTTTACAACTTAACCAAATAGCTGCCCTTACCGCACCATTTGCAAATGTCATTCGGCTAGAAGCCTTATGGCTTATCTCGACTCTTTCACCAATATCGGCAAAAATCGCAGTATGTTCACCCACAATATCCCCCGCACGAATAGTAGCAAAACCAATACTTTGAGGGTCACGCTCTCCCGTATGCCCTACTCGCTCATAAACGGCACACTCTTTAAGATCACGACCCAGTGCCTCTGCAATAGATCCCCCCATTGCTAATGCAGTACCTGATGGGGCATCAACCTTATGGCGATGGTGCGCTTCTACAATTTCAATATCACTATAAGAACCCATCACTTTAGCGGCTTTTTCAAGTAATTTAAGCACCAGATTGACACCAACACTAAAGTTAGCAGCAAATACAATTGGGATAATTTTAGCTGCATTTTCAATCGCTTTTTTGCCTTCATCATCAAAGCCAGTCGTACCGATAATCATGCCTTTTTGTTGTTCTACACAAAATTCAATATGAGAAAGCGTTCCTTCGGGGCGTGTAAAATCAATTAATACATCAAATGCATTAGCTTGTGCTAATAAGTTATCAGTTACCGTGACACCGATATGACCAATGCCAGCCAATTCACCCGCATCTGAGCCAATTAATGAAGAATTTGTACGTTCAAAAGCAGCACCTAGCACAGTTCCTTCTTGTTGAGAAATTGCCTGAATTAATTGGCGCCCCATACGACCACCCGCACCAACAACAGCAAGACGAAGTTCTTTCGCAGACATAACTAAATTTCTCCTAAACAATACTTATGATCTCTATTTATTGTTTACAGATTAGCGAGGTCATCCACTTGATGCCAGCATTTAACGTTCAAGATAAGAAAAACACACAAAACCCTAGTGATTATCAGTAAAAGAGATGAATAGCATGATTATTCATTTAACTTAACTTTTAGCATAAAAAAAGCAGAGTTATTCACTCTGCTTTTTAAATTCACCATTACACTTAAGTGATATTATTCAATAACTTTATAATCGAGACGAAGCTCTTTAGGGACTTCAAAAACAATATTTTCTTCACGCCCTGATAATTCGACCACATCATCAGCACCAAAGGTTTTTAAACGTTCTAATACTTGTTGAACTAAAATATCAGGCGCTGAAGCGCCTGCTGTAACACCAACAATATTTGCATTAGCGACCCATGATTCATCAATATCTTCAAAGCTATCGATAAGATAAGAAGGCTTACCCGCTCGCTGTGCAAGCTCCGCTAAGCGATTTGAGTTTGATGAGTTTTTAGAGCCAACAACAAAAACAACATCCGCTTTTTCAGCAAGTTCTCTTGCCGCTTCTTGACGATTGGTTGTTGCGTAACAGATATCATCCTTACGAGGCCCAATAATTTTAGGGAAGCGTGCATTTAAAGCATCGATCACTTCAGATGTATCATCTACAGAAAGTGTTGTTTGAGTCATAAAGCAAAGATTATCTTCATCTTTTACTTCTAATTTCCAAACATCAGCAGGCGACTCAACCAAATACATTCCCCCTTCAGGGTTATTGTATTGCCCCATGGTGCCTTCAACTTCAGGGTGTCCTGCATGACCTATTAAAATTGCTTCTTTACCTTTACGGCTAGCTCTAGCCACTTCCATATGAACTTTAGTCACCAATGGGCAAGTTGCATCATAAAGCATTGTTAAATTACGTGAGCGAGCTTCTTGCCGAATAGCTTGAGAAACACCATGAGCCGAAAAAATTAAAATCGCGTTATCGGGTACTTCTGAAATTTCTTCAATAAAGATAGCACCACGTTCACGTAAGTCGTTAACGACATAGCGGTTATGAACAACCTCGTGGCGAACATAAATAGGCGCGCCATAGATTTCCAGAGCGCGATCAACAATGCTGATAGCTCGGTCAACACCAGCACAAAAGCCTCGTGGGTTAGCCAGCAGTATTTGCATGTGTTGTTTCCTCCTCCGGATTGATACAGACAACTTCAATATCAAATGTCACTTCTTCTGACGCTAACGGATGATTAAAGTCAACTGTTACAGAATCTTCAGTGACATCTCTTACAATGCCTGGCATTTCACTGCCATTCATTGCTGTAAATAGCATAATAGTGCCAGCCTCAGGCACACCAGACTCTGCAAAGTCAGAAGGCATAAAGTATTGGATCAAGTCAGGATTGTATTTACCAAAAAGATGCTCACCCGCAAGCGTAAAGGTTTTTTTATCTCCCGTAGATAATCCCAATAATTCAGCTTCTAAGGCTGGTGATAAACTTTCATCACCTAAACGAAAAAGAGCGGGTTTACCATGCGCTTGTGTAGATTCAGCAACAGAGCCATCTGCTAACTTTAAAGTGAAATTCAGCAACACTGCGCTGTCGTTGAGTACCTGCATAACCATACTAATACCTTCTTATTAAGCGTAACCCCCGCCATAAGGCAGGGGTTATTTTAGTTAACTTCTTATCTGATTACTTTTGCTTTTTTGTATCCTGTGGACTGACATTTTTATCAGGGAAAAAACTCTCAATAATAATAAGTCCAGCACCAATACAAATCCCCATATCAGCAATATTAAAGGTAGGCCAGTGCCAATCTCCGACATAAACATCAAGAAAGTCGATGACAAACCCATGGATCAGACGATCAGAAAGATTACCCAATGCTCCGCCAATAATGAGCGCATAAGCAACGTTACTTAGTTTGGCACTCGCTTTATTTTTATACATCATTACTAATAAAGTAATGCAGATTGCCAATGCAATCAGTGCAAAAAACCAACGTTGCCATCCCCCTTTATCTGCTAAAAAGCTAAAGGCTGCACCATAGTTATGGGCGTAAGTGAAGTTGAAAAAAGGCATCACAGCAACAGATTCATACAGACGAAATGTCTGCATGAAATACTGTTTCGTTCCTAAATCCAACACCACTACAGCGACGGCTAGCCATAGCCAGCGTAAACCTGTAGAGCAAAGTGTTTTCTTCATTAATTAAGCAAACTTACGTTCTTCACCGTTACCGGCTACGTTAGTAACACAGCGTCCGCATAATTCAGCGTGTTCCGCTACTTGACCGATATCTGTCGCATAATGCCAGCAACGAGGACATTTTTCGCCATCTGCTTTGTTAAAGGCGATTTTTAAACCCGCCATATCAGAAGCTAATGCCGTTTCTGGTGCTTCATTAATATCTACCACTTTCGCTTGAGATGTTAATAAAACAAAACGCAGTTCGTTACCTAACGCATTTAACTTATCGGCTAAAGCTTTATCTGCATACAGTGTTACTGATGCTTCTAAAGAGCCACGCAGTTGTTTATCTGTGCGAGCTTGCTCTAATACTTTGTTGACTTCACCACGAACAGCAAGTAATTCAGCCCAGTAGTCATCATTTAAGGTTTCTGACGCATCTAAGCCAAATAAATCGGTATACCATTCTTCCGTTAAGACATATTTTGCACGTTCACCTGGTAACTCATTCCAGATCTCATCTGCGGTAAACGACATAACGGGCGCCATCCAACGAACTAATGCTTCACAGATATGGAATAACGCAGTTTGGCAACTACGACGAGCAACACTATCGCTTTTCGCAGTGTACTGTCTGTCTTTGATGATATCTAAGTAGAAAGACCCCATTTCCACTGAACAGAACTGCATTAAGCGCTGAATAACATTATGGAAATCGTAATTTTCATAGTGTTTTAGAATATCAGCTTGTGCTGCTTTCGCACGGCCTACAGCCCAACGGTCAAGTGTTACCATCTCTTCTGGTTTAACTTGGTGTTTTGCAGGATCAAATCCATTCAAGTTAGCTAAGAAGAAACGCGCGGTATTACGAATACGACGATAAGTATCCGCAGAACGTTTTAAGATCTCATCAGATACGGCGATTTCACCTGTGTAATCTGTTGATGCAACCCATAAACGTAGGATATCAGCACCCAGTTTATCCATCACATCTTGTGGACTTACTGTGTTACCGATAGATTTAGACATTTTACGACCTTGTCCATCTACGGTAAAACCGTGTGTTAACACTTCACGATAAGGCGCTTTACCTTTGATTGCCGTCGAGATCATCAGTGAGGACATAAACCAACCACGGTGTTGGTCAGAGCCTTCTAAATACATATCAGCTGAATTGCCATGGTATTCTGGACGAGCATCAACAACTGTTGAGTGTGTTGATCCTGAATCAAACCATACGTCCAGTGTATCTGGCGTTTTCATGTAATCGTCAGCGTCATCACCCAACACTTCACGGATATCTAAATCCCACCACGCTTGAATGCCGCTCACTTCAACACGTTTTGCCACTTCTTCCATCAACTCTAAAGTACGTGGATGTGGCTCTTGTGTCTCTTTATGAACAAACAGAGACATTGGCGTACCCCAAGTACGTTGACGAGAAATACACCAGTCAGGGCGGTTTTCAACCATTGATTCAATACGTGCTTGACCCCAATCAGGGATCCATTTAACACCTTTGATCTCTTTTAATGATTGTTGACGTAAACCGTTTTTATCCATACCAATAAACCATTGTGGTGTAGCACGGAAAATAACCGGCGTTTTATGTCTCCAACAACAAGGATAACTGTGCTGCAATGCTTCGTGATGTAACAGAGCACCTTTTTCTTTTAGCAATTCAACGATGACATCATTCGCTTTAAAAACAAAAACACCATCTAATGTTGGATAAGTACCTGTTAAGTAACAACCATTTGGGCCAACTGGATTTGCGACTTCTAAACCGTATTTTTGACCAATAACGAAATCATCAGGGCCGTGGCCTGGTGCAGTATGAACAGCACCTGTACCCGCCTCTAAAGTAACGTGATCACCTAAAATTGCAGGTACATCAAAGCCCATAAATGGATGATTAAATCGCAATAGCTCTAAATCAGCACCTTTACATTCGCCTAAAACAGTCCAGCTTGTTACGCCAATACGCTTCATTACACCTTCAACAAGGTCAGAGGCTAAAATCACACACTCGTCGTCAAAAGAGACTAAGGCATAATTAAATTCTGCATTTAAAGCGATAGCGCGGTTAGCGGGTAACGTCCAAGGTGTTGTTGTCCAGATAACCAAAGAAATTGGTTTATCTGTTGTTGTATGGAATTTTGCAGCAACTGCATTTGGATCAACGGCGGTAAAACGCACATCAATTGAAGGGGACGTTTTATCGTAATATTCAACTTCAGCTTCTGCCAGCGATGAACCGCACGCTGTACACCAGTGAACAGGTTTAGCCCCTTTTAACAGGTGACCATTTGCGATAATGCGCGCTAATGCACGGATAGTATTCGCTTCCGTTTTATAGTCCATTGTAAGATAAGGTTTTTCCCAATCTCCTAGAACACCTAAACGAATAAAATCTTTTTTCTGTGCTTCAATTTGCTCGTAAGCATATTTACGGCATTCCTCGCGGAATTGCGCTGCAGATATTTTCTCTCCTGGTTTACCTACGATTTGTTCAACTTTTAGTTCGATAGGTAATCCGTGACAATCCCATCCTGGAATGTACGGAGAATCAAAGCCTGACAGCCCTTTGGACTTAATAATAATATCTTTGAGAATTTTGTTTACTGAGTGACCAATATGAATATTGCCGTTGGCGTATGGAGGGCCATCGTGCAAAATAAATGTTTTCTTACCACTTTTAGCCTGACGAATTGCTTGATACAAACCTTCTTTGTACCAACGGGATAACATCTCTGGCTCGCGCTTTGCTAAATCCCCGCGCATAGGGAACCCTGTTTCTGGTAAGTTCAGGGTATTTTTATAGTCACTCATTCGATTCTCAGTTCCAATTTTCCGCTAGTTTATGACTCCGACCGCTGCGATAAAAAATCCCTAGCAGTAGCCACATCATCTGCGATTTGCTGCTTTAATGCATCCAGTGATGCAAATCGCTGTTCATTACGTAATTTCTTTCGTAACACAACATCAATACGACGTCCATATAAATCCATATTAACGTCGATTAAATGAACTTCTAATTGTACGCCCTTCCCTTTTACAGTAGGACGACTTCCGATATTTGCCACACCGGGTAAAGGTGATTGATTATCTGATAAATAGACATCAACGGCATAAACGCCTTTAACGGGTGCAACTAAGCGTTTCATAGGAATATTGGCTGTCGGAAAACCAATGGTTCTACCCAATTCATTACCATGAACAACACGCCCACAGACACTGTAAGGATGGCCTAGTAGTGATTCAGCAAGAACTAAATCATCATTGAGTAACGCTTCTCTTACCGCAGTGCTACTGATACGTAATCCTTTATCGCAATAACTTTCTGTACTTGCGACTTCAAATCCATACCTTTCACCAGCTTGTTGTAAGAAGTGAAAATCACCTTCACGGTTTTTGCCAAAGCGAAAGTCATCGCCAATAGCAAGAAATTTCACCCCTAACTTATTCACCAATAGTGATGAAACGAATTCCTCTGGGGTTTGTGCCGCAAATTGTTTATCAAATTTGACACACAAAAGGTAGTCAATACCGCATTCAGCCAAATACTTTATCTTATCTCGTAAACGAGTCAGACGTGCTGGTGCTTTTTCTGGTAAAAAAAACTCAAGCGGTTGAGGCTCAAATGTCATCACAACCGTGGGTAACCCTCGTTGTGAAGCTTCTTGCTTCAAGTGTTTCAATAATGCCTGATGGCCTCGATGGACACCATCAAAATTCCCAATTGTCAGAACGCAACCATGATGTAGCGCTCTAATATTCTGTATACCGCGAATTAGCTCCATAACTGGCTCAATACCGTGGAAATTATTGGATTATACCTTGTCAAAGGCTTGAGAGTAACCCAATATATCAATGTTTATTGATGAGTAATATCTCGACAAGTCGATTCACTATTATTCTTAAATGTGACTACTCACATTAAACAAAAATGGACTATCACTCACTTCTTGGTTATAAAATCGCATAAAATCAACCGTAGATCCTATTAGAATCTATTATTTATTACTCATATACACGATTTTGATGATTTTTTCACTCAAAAGACTGTATTCTACCCGTCTTAACTGATAAAATCTTGCGCCATCACAACGAAACAAGTGTCGCGTACAACGACGCTAATTTTGTATAAATCCATTGACAAACTTAGGTTGAAAAGGCATATTCCTTCACCTTTGTATTTGTCCTCGCTAGAATATATTTGGGAGTTGGAACTTGGCTAATATCAAATCAGCTAAGAAACGTGCGGTTCAGTCTGAAAAGCGTCGTCAGCACAACGCAAGCCGTCGTTCTATGATGCGTACTTACATTAAAAAAGTATACGCAGCAGTTGCTTCAGGTGATAAAGAAGCAGCACAAAAAGCATTTAATGACATGCAACCAATTGTTGACCGTCAGGCAACTAAAGGCTTAATTCACAAGAATAAAGCTGCACGTCATAAAGCTAATCTGCAAGCACAAATCAAAGCAATGTAATATTGCTTTCTTGTGTTATAAAAAAACCGGCTCATGCCGGTTTTTTTGTTTTCTACTTTTTAACCGCAACCCATTTATGGATTTGTAACGCGCTTTTTATCTCCATTAAAAAGTTCTGAGAAATCAGTATTACAAACACGTTGAACCGCGGGATGTTGGATCATTCGCTCTGCAAAAATTGCGTAGTACTCTTCTTTTACCGTATCAAGCATCCCAATTTCTTCAATATTACTATGAGCAAAAGTTTCATCGGTATACAGCGAAGGCGCTACAAAGATAGCATTATAATTTAAGCCGAATGCTTTCATTAATGCCGCATCATCAAACTCACCCAATATTTCCACTTGAAGGTTTTTATTACGTATCCATGTTAATAAATGACGACCTAACATATATCGACGTCCCGGAATGAGGAGCTTTCGCTCTTCTAAGCATTCAGGAAACGGTTTTTCGGGAAGAGGGTGGCTACAAAAAAAGCTCATATTACATTCGCCAAGTTTTACAGAGAACAGACCTTCTTGTTGCGACGAATCCACAGGACAATCGGATAAGATCATATCCAGTTTATGCTGACTTAATTGCTCTAATAACAGTTCATGAGTAGATTCAAAACAACGCAGATGGATTTGCTCATTATCAATTACTGCCGTTTCTAATACGCGACTGACTAATTGTTTTGATAATGCATCCGCAACACCGACATCAAACAGTAAATTCGATTCACGACTGTAGTTGACGATATCCAGCATTTCTTGGCTGAGCATAAACATTTTATCGGCATAACGAAAAATGAGCTGACCCAATTCTGAAGGAACAACCCCCCTTCCTTGGCGTTTAAATAACTTGCCACCCAATCTTTCTTCTAATGCTTTAATTTGCCCTGTAATTGTCTGAGGTGTCAGATACAACGCTTGCGCCGCACCGACAACAGAGCCTTCTTTACACACATGCCAAAAATAATAAAGATGATTAAAATTGAGATGTGACACCCGCATAGTTATCTTCCTTTCAACTTCTGTGTTTCAAACACAGACTATGTAATAACGCATTAGTTTGCGATTGGCTTTCCTTGCATCCAATCCTCATAAAAACACCTACGGCACAATACACTGTATTGCACCGTAGGTTTAAATATTATAGCTCGGTATTTATTGTGTTGAGAAACTCAAATCCGTGATAAGTTTCCTTATATTGATTTCGTTTTTAACTTCGGTAAAACAGAACGAAGTAACAAATACCCCACAACAGCGGCTACTGTTGAACCCACTAAAATACCAAGCTTAGAGTAGGTATTATAAGCTTCATCCGCGCCATCAAATGCTAATCCAGCAATAAAGATAGACATAGTAAAACCGATACCACATAGCACAGATACTGCAAATATTTGTTTAAGGTTAATCGCATCTGGTAATTTTGCAATGCCTAGTTTTACCGAAACCCAACTAAAGAGGAAAATTCCAATCGGCTTACCTAAAAATAGACCTAACGCAATACCCAACGGTAAAGCAGATAATATGCCATCAAAGGTTACGCCATTTAAAGAAACCCCTGCGTTACTAAATGCAAATAGCGGTAAAATAAAATAGGCAACCCAAGGGTGTAACACATGTTCTAATTCTTCAGAAGGAGAATCACCTTCTTTATTTCTTAACGGGATGAGAAATCCAACAATCACACCAGCAATCGTTGCATGAATACCTGATTTTAAAATACACACCCACAAGATGAACCCAAGAATTAAATAAGCAGCCGTATTACCCACTTTACGCCAATTCATTATGCCCAGAGTAATCACTATCAAACCAGCCAGAGCGAGAGGAATTAGTGCAATACTCTTTGAATAAAAGAGCGCAATAATCACAATAACGCCTAAGTCATCAATGATAGCTAATGCTAATAAGAATACTTTTAACTCAACAGGGACACGCTTGCCAAGTAACGCCATAACACCTAAAGCAAAAGCAATATCTGTTGCTGCTGGAATTGCCCATCCTTGCTGTCCAATGGCATCAGTATGATTAAACATCAAATAAACCAATGCCGGTGCTAACATCCCTCCCATTGCAGCTATTGCTGGGAAAATGGCTCTATCACGCTGAGCCAAAGAACCTTCTTTTAATTCGCGTTTAACTTCCAGTCCTACCACTAAGAAAAAGATCGCCATTAATGCATCATTTACCCAAAGCAATAATGGCTTATCAAGTTCGAACGCGCCGAATTTGATCATAATAGGAATAGATAAAAACTCATTATACAAAGCACTTAGAGGTGTATTCGCCATAATCAATGCGATAATAGCAGCAATAATCAGAAGAATACCGCCTGATGCCTCTAATCTCAAAAATTGTCTAATAATTGCCGTCATAATATTAACCTCGAAATCACTAATCTTGTTAATAATATGCTAATTATGAATTCGTAAAAAACAGATTATTTATGGATAATAACTCGAATTACTCGAATTGAAAAAGAAATAATAAGAAAAATAAGATGAATAGTATCAATTCATCAACATAATTTTTCAATAAAACAAAAACAACAAGAATTAAGAACACCAAAAATAAGACATTGAATATAAATAATATTTTTTATAATTAAGTAAAAACAAGTATCTTTTTTGATAAATCATACCAATTGATAAAATAGATCAAACATATCAATTTTTATTACTGAATAAAGAGAACTGCTATTCTTCACCTTTTGAACCAGCTCAGAAGATAAAAAGAAGTAGTCGCATATTTACTGTTTGACTATTGTGCTATTGTTTTATTAAAAATTACCCTTTTTTCATTAAGGTTTCTATCAATATGTCGATTACTGTTTTTATTGCCGTTTTATTTGCTGCTATCTTTCATGCATGTTGGAATGCATTAGTTAAAGTAGGCAATGATCGATTTCTAGGGATCTCGCTACTGACTTTTTTTTCTGGTGTTGTAACATTACCCGCCCTATTTTGGATCGGACTCCCTGATGTTGGCGCATGGAAATGGCTTGCCCTTTCTGTTTTATTTCATGTGGGTTACACACTCTCTTTAAGCCGTTGTTATACCTTGGCTGATTTTAATCAGGTCTATCCTATCTCTCGTGGTAGTGCGCCATTAATGACTGCTTTTCTTGGCTTTTTTCTCTTTCATGAAACACTACCAATCACTGGCTTACTAGGCATTTTACTTATCATTTTGGGTATTATCCTTATCTCACGCAGTAGGAAAATAGCGGCGTTTAACTTACGTAAAGATGCACTCTTTTTTGCTCTGCTGACCGCATTATTTACCGCAAGTTATACTTTATCTGATGGGAATGGCTCTCGTGTAGGTGAAACACCATTTGCTTATATTTTATGGCTCTTCTTTTTAAATGGCATCGCAATGTATTTACTTGCTTGGCTCCGTTATCGCCAGCATTTAAAAACCAAAATAAAGGATTATTGGAAACCCGCATTTTTAGGTGGGCTTATGCAATTGGTAAGCTATGGAATTGTGATATGGGCAATGAGTCATGCTTCTATCGTACTTGTGGCTGCTTTAAGAGAAACCAGTGTATTATTTGCCATGATCTTATCTGTCTATCTGTTAAAAGAGCAATTTAACCGTAAACAACTATTGGCGTGTTTAGTGATTTTAGCGGGTATTGTTGCTATCAAAATGGGATAATATTAAACATCATTAAATAAAAAGGCCTGATGATATAGGATTTATCATCAGGCCTTTTTGAAGGTGATAGGAAAAATTATTTGGTTAAATCATCAAAGAATTTTTTCACACCATCTAAGAAAGTTTTAGAACGAGGGGTATTTTTTTCACCACTCTTTCCGCCGAATGATTCACCCAATTGTTGTATTAACTCTTTTTGTTTCTCATTGAGTTTAACAGGTGTTTCAACCACAACACGGCACATCAAGTCACCAATACTACTACTACGTACTGATTTAACACCTTTACCTTTCATGCGGAACATTTTGCCAGTTTGTGTTTCTGCTGGAATTTTAAGTTTCACACGGCCATCAAGTGTTGGGACTTCAATCTCGCCACCTAAAGCAGCAATGGCGAAGTTAATAGGGACTTCACAGTAAAGATTATTGCCATCACGTTCAAAAATATGATGTTGACGAACATGAACCTGTACGTATAAATCACCTGCAGGTGCACCGTTTTCACCAGCTTCACCTTCACCACTTAAGCGAATACGGTCGCCAGTATCAACACCGGCCGGAATTTTGACAGACAGTGTTTTAGAACGTTCAACACGACCATCACCATGACATTTAGAGCAAGGCTCTTTAATCACTTTACCGCGACCATGACAAGTTGGGCATGTTTGCTGTACAGTGAAGAAACCTTGACGTAAATGAACCTGACCAGCGCCATGACAAGTAGAACAGGTTTCTGCTGATGTACCTTCTTTAGCACCGCTACCATGACATTTGTCACATGTTTCTAGTGTTGGTATACGAATTTCTTTAGTAACACCACGAACCGCTTCTTCAAGGGTTAGATCCATGTTGTATTGTAAGTCAGAACCACGCGCTGCGCGTTGTTGACGGCGACCACCACCAAAAATATCGCCAAATACATCGCCAAAGATGTCACCGAAGTCAGCTCCGCCACCGAAGCCACCGCCGCCTTGACCACCAAATCCACCTTGTTCAAATGCAGCATGACCATATTGATCATAAGCAGCGCGCTTTTGAGCATCACTTAAGATCTCATAGGCTTCTTTGATTTCTTTAAATTTTATTTCTGACTCTTTATCACCTTGATTTCGGTCTGGGTGATATTTCATTGCTAAACGCTTATATGCACGTTTAATTTCTTTTTCATCGGCGTTTTTGCTTAAACCGAGAACTTCGTAAAAATCTCTTTTTGCCATTCTAGATTACCCTTGACATAAGCACACGGGCGTTGAGTTTCCTCGACGCCCGTGTTCGGTATCAGTAACTATTCACAGTGAGTTACCGTGGCCCGTTAAGGGCATTATTTCTTGTCTTTGCCGTCAACTTCTTCAAATTCTGCATCGACAACATCATCATCTTTCTTCGCACTTGCATCCGCATCTGCGGCATTACCTGCTGCTCCTGCTTGAGCTTGTTGTTGTGCGATTTCTAGCAGTTTTTCAGAAGCTTCAACTAATGCTTTAATTTTTGCTTCAATAGCGTCTTTATCTTCGCCTTTAGAAGCAATTTCTAACTCGCTTACCGCTTTTTCGATAGCTTCTTTATCATTCGTTGGTAATTTATCACCCGCTTCTTCAATTTGTTTACGTGTACCGTGAACTAATTGGTCTGCTTGGTTACGAGTTTGTACTAATTCTTCAAACTTACGGTCAGCTTCTGCGTTTGCTTCTGCATCACGAACCATTTTTTGGATTTCATCTTCATTTAAACCAGAAGATGCTTTGATTGTGATGTTTTGCTCACGACCACTGTTTTTATCTTTCGCTGATACATGCAAGATACCATCAGCATCGATATCAAAAGTCACTTCGATTTGTGGCATACCGCGTGGCGCAGCCTGAATACCATCTAAGTTAAATTGACCCAGTGATTTGTTATCACTAGCACGTTTACGTTCACCTTGTAATACGTGAATAGTTACAGCAGATTGGTTATCTTCTGCGGTAGAGAACACTTGGCTATGTTTAGTTGGGATTGTGGTATTTTTCGCAATCAGGGAAGTCATTACACCACCCATTGTTTCGATACCTAAAGACAGTGGAGTTACGTCAAGTAACAGAACGTCTTTAACATCACCCGCTAATACACCGCCTTGAACAGCAGCACCCATTGCAACCGCTTCATCAGGGTTAACGTCTTTACGTGGCTCTTTACCAAAGAAATCAGCAACAGTTTTCTGAACCATTGGCATACGAGTTTGACCACCAACCAGAATAACGTCGTTAACTTCACTTACTTTCAGGCCAGCATCTTCTAATGCAACACGTACTGGTTCCATTGAACGCTTAACTAAATCTTCAACTAAAGATTCTAATTTTGCACGAGTTACTTTGATATTTAAGTGTTTAGGGCCTGTTGCATCCGCTGTGACATATGGCAAGTTAACATCTGTTTGTTGTGCAGAAGATAATTCGATTTTCGCTTTTTCTGCTGCTTCTTTCAGACGTTGCATTGCTAATGGATCATTGCGCAGATCAATGCCTTGTTCTTTCTTAAATTCATCAACTAAGTAGTTAATTAAACGGCTATCGAAGTCTTCACCACCTAAGTGAGTATCACCATTGGTTGACAGAACTTCATAGGTTTTTTCGCCATCAACTTCATCGATTTCGATGATAGAGATATCGAATGTACCACCACCTAAGTCATAAACTGCGATAGTACGGTTACCCACTTCACGATCTAAGCCATAAGCCAGAGCAGCCGCTGTTGGTTCGTTAATAATACGTTTAACTTCAAGACCTGCGATACGGCCCGCATCTTTAGTTGCTTGACGTTGAGCATCGTTAAAGTAAGCAGGAACGGTAATTACTGCCTCAGTAACTGCTTCACCTAAATAGTCTTCTGCTGTTTTCTTCATTTTTTTCAGGACTTCAGCAGAAACTTGTGGTGGAGCCATTTTTTCGTTACGCGCTTCAATCCAAGCATCACCGTTATCAGCTTTTACGATTTTGTAAGGCATGATAGCAACGTCACGCTGAACTTCAGCATCTTCAAAACGACGACCAATTAAACGCTTGATGGCAAATAAAGTATTTTGTGGATTAGTGACAGCCTGACGTTTTGCAGGTTGACCAACTAAGATTTCACCATCTTGTGCATAAGCAACGATTGAAGGCGTTGTGCGATCACCTTCAGCGTTTTCAATAACCCGGGCATTTTTGCCGTCCATTACAGCAACACAAGAGTTAGTTGTACCCAGGTCAATACCAATAATTTTACCCATTTAAACGCCTCCAAAGAGAATTCTTTATCAATTTGACTACCAATCTATATGCGGATGAATATTCATTTTTCAAGTCACAAATTAATAGACTTAACAACATCATCTCGAAGCGGATATAAAATCAACGCAACTCAATAGTGGTAATTGCAGTTGAAAAGAAGATGGGGTCATAAATACATTCATCAAGGGGAATAATGAAAAAAAATGCAAAAAATGCGAAAAATTTGTGTTTGATAATAAGAAGGGAATTAAAAATTATTATTTTTCAATATGTTATATTAAATACAAATAATATTATGACTTATCTGAAATTATTTTTAAGATCAGTCTTTAAAAAAGGCTTGTAATTATTTGAAAAACAAGGTTTTTTAACTTCAACAATAAAAATATCAAATAAATATAAGGTTACTTTTGTGTTATCCCAACTTAGCTAGCACGTTTCCTAGTCAGAAGTTGACGACAAAAATAACCTCTTAAATTATTTACGCTGAAGTAGAACGGCGGGCTGATTTAGGCCTAAACGCAGCAACTATAGCTTCATTAGTTTCGACATAAGGGCCATCAAGCAATTGAATACAGTACGGTACACTGGCAAAAATACCGCTAACAATCACATTACCCTCGTTATCTTTTAATCCTTCTAACGTTTCTGCAATGGCTTTAGGTTGGCCTGGTAGATTTAGAATTAACGCTTGGTTACGGATAACACCAACTTGGCGAGATAAAATAGCGGTAGGTACAAACTTCAAACTAATTTGACGCATCTGCTCACCAAAACCTGGCATTTCTCTATCGGCAATTGCTAATGTGGCATCAGGCGTAACATCACGGCGAGCAGGCCCCGTTCCCCCTGTAGTTAACACTAAATGACAACCAGCTTCATCAACTAGTTCACACAATGTTTGCTCAATCATAAGTTGTTCATCAGGAATTAAGCGGGATTCGATATGAAAAGGCGTTATTAATGCGGCTTTTAGCCAAGCTTCTAAAGCGGGTAAGCCTTTATCTTCATAAATCCCACTGGATGCGCGATCAGAAACAGAAACTAACCCTATGCGTAATTCGTTCATATCAAACCTCAATTAATCAATCACCGTCTAACTTGCGCGCAGATATTACCATGAGAACACAAGAGAATTAAAAAGAATCTCAATATATTACTGATATTTAATATTTGATTATTGAGAATAAATAATAAAGAAATGATAACAATCTATTTTTATTCGGCTTTAACTAAAATAAAAAAGGGAGCATAAGCTCCCTCTCTTTCATCTTGAATAATATTAATTAATATTACTCATCAATATATTTAGCAATATAAGAAGCTGCTAATTTTTTCGCTTCAGCTAATTGTGCTGCATTTAATGCACGAGCAGTACGTTTTAGCATAGCTTCATCACCATCACCATTTTCAACAGCAACAGCGAACCATGCGTAAGCTTCTTTCAAATCACGTTTAACGCCTTTACCGTAGTAATAGTTTAAAGCCAGATTGTTTTGTGCCAAACCATTACCTTGAATAGCTGATTTTCTATACCATTCAACCGCTTTACGTGCATCTTTAGCAACACCGTCGCCTTCATCGTACATTACGCCTAAGTTATTTTGCGCATCACGATTACCTTGATTTGCTGCTTTGGTATACCAGAAAACAGCTTTAGTGCCGTTACGCTCTACACCTTCACCGTCATCATAAGAGACAGCAAGATTATATTGCGCATCAGAGTGGCCTTGCTCTGCTGCTTTTGTATACCAGACAACCGCTTTTTCATGATCTTGCGCCACACCGATACCTTCATCATAAGAGATACCGAGATTGTATTGTGCATCACTATCACCTTGCTCACCGGCTTTAGTATACCAATACACGGCTTTCTCGTGGTCTTGTTCTACACCATCACCATCATCGTAAGAAACAGCAAGATTATATTGGGCTAAAGAGACACCTTGAACAGCCGCTTTGTTATACCAATAGACTGCTTTTTCTGCATCACGATCAATATAATCACTCATGTCATACATAAGTGCTAAATTTAACTGTGCTTCAGCGTGACCTTGCTCAGCAGCTTTGATATACCATTCCAGCGCTTTTTGTGCATCTTGTTCAACACCTTCCCCGTTCTCATATTTTACGCCCAATTGATACTGGGATGCAGCGTTTCCACCTTCAGCACTTTTTTCAATTGCAGGTAAAGAGAAAGCGGTTTTGCTCTCTGCCATTGCAGCGCTACCGAAAAATAACGATGCAAGTACCGTTGCCAAGACAATCTTTTTCATAATTCACCAATAATAAATAGAGTATTTTAATAATTTATTTTTATAATTATTACTGGATAAATAATATATTCCAATCAATTTAATCTTAAAATTTACTTAAATGTTATTTTGAGAAGAAAAAAATAAAAATACCCATCTATATAAGATGGGTATTTAAGATTTTTATAAGAATTTAACGACGAATTATAATAAATCCGCAATCATTTTCTCTAATTTTTCCTGATCGACAGCAAATTTACGAATACCGTCAGATAATTTATCTACTGCCATTGGATCAGCGTTGTGTTCCCAATAAAATTGAGCTTCAGTGATAGCTTCTGGACGCGCTTTCACTTCACCTTTATAGGATAATTTATGTTCAACTTCACCTTCAGCTTCTGATAATTCTTTTAACAGTGCTGGAGCAATAGTTAAACGGTCACAACCGGCTAATTCTAAAATTTCACCTATATTACGGAAACTTGCGCCCATAACTACAGTGTTATAACCGTGTTGTTTGTAATAGTTATAGATTTCAGTAACAGAAATTACACCTGGATCTTCAGCTGGAGCAAATTCTTTTTTATCAGTATTGGCTTTATACCAATCCATGATACGACCAACAAATGGAGAAATCAGGTAAACACCGGCTTCAGCACATGCACGCGCTTGAGCAAAAGAGAACAGTAAAGTCAGGTTACAGTTGATACCTTCTTTTTCTAATTGCTCTGCGGCACGGATACCCTGCCAAGTAGATGCTAATTTGATAAGAATACGGTCGTTACTGATACCCGCATCATTGTAAAGTTTCATTAAATGGCGTGCTTTTTCAATACACGCTTGAGTATCGTAAGAAAGACGTGCATCAACTTCTGTTGAAATACGACCAGGGATCAGTTTTAAAATTTCTAAACCGATATTTACTGCCAGTTTGTCGCAAGCATCAACGATTTGTTGTTCACGAGAATCGCTTTGTGAACGCGCCCATTCAATCGCTTCATCAATTAATTTACGATATTCAGGAATTTGAGCTGCATTTAAAATTAAAGATGGGTTGGTAGTTGCGTCTTGTGGCTGATACAGTTTCATTGCTGCAATGTCACCAGTGTCAGCAACAACAGTTGTCAGCTTACGCAAAGAAGTCAATTTGTTGGTCATTTTGTTTATCTCATCTACTAGGTAAATCTGTTTGCAGTCACCTGCGGATATCTATTGATAATAACATGGACTGCTCACACTACAAGACGCTTAGATTCATACAAAGCAATTATTTGAATGCCAAACGTTTTCGCAAAATAAAAGCGGAAAAAAACAGAAGAAAACCACAGACTGAATCGTTTAAATTATCGAATTTCATGACAAATAAGAGAAACCATTGTTTTTTCCTATTACTATAATTTAATCTTTAATCAAAAGAATTTGCTATATTTGGTCAATATTAAAATAACGTATCGAGGGAATTATGCTAATCACTATTTCACCAGCAAAAACACTGGATTTCGAATCGCCTTTAGCTACAACGCACTTCACACAACCTGAATTGCTAAAATATTCCCAACAACTTATCGAAGAATGTCGAAAATTATCATCAAGCGATATCGCGAGCTTAATGAAAATAAGTGATAAACTCGCAGGGTTAAATGCCGCTCGTTTTGGTGAATGGCAACCTAATTTCACACCAGAAAATGCACGCCAAGCTATTTTGGCATTTAAAGGTGATGTTTATACTGGAATGCAAGCTGAACTTTTTTCTGAAGATGATTTTCAATTTGCACAACAACATTTACGCATGCTTTCTGGCTTATATGGCGTACTGCGTCCTCTTGATTTAATGCAACCTTATCGCCTTGAAATGGGAATAAAGCTAAAAAATAAAAAAGGTAGTGATTTATACCAATTTTGGGGAAACACTATTACAGAAACGTTAAACAAAGCGCTTGAAGAACAAGGTGATAATGTTTTAATCAATTTAGCGTCTGATGAATATTTTAAATCAGTTAATCCCAAAAAACTTAATGCTGAAATTATTAAACCTGTTTTCCTTGACGAAAAAAATGGCAAATATAAAGTTATCAGCTTCTACGCTAAAAAAGCCCGTGGATTAATGAGCCGCTTTATTATTCAAGAAAAACTGACTAATAAAGCACAACTGAAAGAGTTTGACCTTGAAGGTTATCAGTTTAATTCTACAGAATCAGAAGGTAATACCTTAGTCTTTAAACGTGCAGAATCACTGACAAAATAAAAATATTAACTATTAGCAATCAATAAAAACAGCACTAAAATCAGTGCTGTTTTTATATATTGAAACTCACAAATGTTTTTGCACTAATGATAGAGGAGACCATGTAGGTGATGGAATAAATTCACTACCTTGCATTATAGCCAATTGTTGCTGATTAAATTGTGCCATTTCTTGAATAATCGAAGCAAGAGATTGTGCAGAAAGTACACTCTGTTTCTCAATAATAGAAATCGTTTTATCTGCTTCATCGTGTTGCGTTTTTACAGTTAAAACAAACTGATTATCCTGCGTTTTATACTGCATATCATCACCGACTTGAGAAACAATAAGTTTGTCGTGTTTTGATAACCCTGAAATAAAAAGGTGGCTACTGTTCCCCTCATCATAAATAGTCACTTCACCATGACGCTTTTTCACAATATAAACATTGTTACCTGCACCACCATTTAAATAGTCATCACCCAATTCAGATATTAATAAATCATTTCCACTTCCAGCATTGAGATTATCATTTCCCTCTCCTGCAATTAAAATATGATGTCCATGATTAACAACAATATGATCATCTCCTTTTCCGCCATCAATAACCGAACTACATTTATTATGATTGACGACGATATCATCACCTTCTATTAATTCAAGAATAGGTAAGTGCTCAATTGATTGGGTACTTGATTTCTGTTGAGTCATTAAAATAGGTCTTAATACAGAGTAAAGTGAATTAAACGAATATGCTGACAAGGTTTCTTTATTCAAAATAAGCGATTCAGGGATCATAAATACATCATTCTCTTTACTTATCACCAGATTTAAATCTGTAATAGGCATAAGTAGATGTTGTGAATTTTCATCTGTAGGGAGAGTAAAAACGATATTGTCTTTATCGACAAAGCGAATTTTCATACCTGAATCCAAGATAGATTTTAAATGTGATTTTTCAATAATAAGCTTTAAATGTGCATCAGGATTATAACGATGTGATAGTACTCCTTGATTAAATATTAAATCAAAACCACTAATATCAGACAAAAAGAAATCACTCACACTATTTGGTAACATTCCATCAACATTATTAGAAAGTGAAAGATTAATGTGATCATTCTTATCTTTTGCTAAATAAGTTTTAATTTGATAACTATCTTGACCAGAGCTTAATTTAATAGATGAATTAGGCGTAATATTCAAATAATGATTATTCTTTTCATTACCATGAATATCAAATCGTAATTGTTCACCAAAAGAAAAACCACTGTATTGTAACTGAGGTAATAACGTTATTATCTTATTGTAATCAGAATATGAAATAGACAAAGAGTGGTTATTATCATCGATATAAAGATTATGAATAATTTCTTTATTCTGATTGTATTTATCTAAATAACTAAATGTATATAGCACATTATCTTCACTAGTTTTATTTTCATTTGCAGTTAATAAAAAACCATCTAGTGTGGTTAAAGTATATCTATGTGCTAATGTAGTATTTTCACTATAAACATTTTTTAATGTTATAGAGTGATAAATTAATTCATTATTTTCATTTCCATCATTTACTTTTATATCAAAAATAATATCTTTTCCTCGACGGAAAATAGCAGCAATTTCATCAAAACGATAGTTTAATCGCACAATGCTAGCCTCGATATGGCTCACTTCATTAATGATCGTTTCAAAATGAACACTATAATTTTTTTCTAAAGAAGATCTTAAAATAACATAACTATCATTTCCTTCACCACCTTCAGCATATCCCTCTTGTAAAACTAAGGTATCATTTCCCCCTAATCCATATAATAAATCAGCACCCCCCACGCCATCTAAGTAATTAGCCTCTTGATTACCATAAATAATATCATCACCAATCTCACTACCAATAACATTCTCAATACTATCTAGATAGGCTATTACTTTTTGATCTTGTAAGACAATATTTGGCATAGAATCAACTAATTGCTTTGAATACAAACGCTCATTATCTTGATAAAGAAACAACTTTGAATGAAAATTTTTACTGTTAGTCTGTTCCTCTGATTGCCTAAATTTAACGTAGTTATGAGATAAATTAATCTCATGTCCTGTATATTTATTTGTTGTTTTTACGATACGAAGTGTATCACTTCCTCCTCTACCATAAAAACGACTAGCATAAAGTGGAGACTTTGAGGTAAATAAATTAAATATATCTTCTTTATTTCCTCCACTTAATCTCTTCGTTCCATTATAGATATCAAAGATATTTTTAGTATTTGAAGGGGAGGAAATAATATCATTACCATTATGTGTATTGAAATGAAACACTTCATTTTCATTCCAACCTGATGAATAGTATTTTTTATACTGATTTGATTTTATTAAATCACCTGTTAATTTATTTTCACCAAATAATAATATACTGTCTTCCCTCGTTGTTTTCATTTTTCTAATAAAATCACTATCAATAACATCATCAAAAATAGGTGAATTATCATCAGAAATAATATCTAAAGTATAACGCTTTAATTCTTTGACATAAAAATCAATATCAAAAATAAGTATTTCATTCGTAATAATGGCTTCTTTAGGTAGATAGTATTTATATTCTGTTTTTTCTGCACGTAAATGAAAAGAGAGTGCGGCAATTTTCTCTGCTTCTTCTTGAGTTATATTTTGAGATATCCGTTCAGCAACGTATTCGCCCAAGGGATTTAAAATTGAATCTAATGTTTTCCCCATTAAATTTGGCATGACTTTATAATAATAATATTCTTGATAAATCTGTTTTTCATTTGTATAAAAATAACGACTCTGTTGATTTTGTTTTTTTACCTCATTAAGATAATTAACTGCATTTTTATCAATCATCTCTTCTAATTGTGATTCTGTTTCTAAATAAACAATTTCATTTTTTTTATCTGGTAGTAGATCCCCCATTAAAAAAGCATAAAAACCATTATTTAGCTCTTCTAATGGTGTAAAATGTATTTTTATTTTTGCTTCTTCAATGAGTCTTGCCGCATTATAAATCGAAGTTGCGAGCGCAATAACGGCACCTGCCACGATACCAATAGGGCCAGCAATCGTTGAACCTGCAAGCATCGCAATAGATACACCTAATGTAACCAGGCCTGAAACCACAGCAAAAGAGCCATTAACGATATAATCAATTCGCCTTTTTTCATTATTCTCATCAGAAATACGACTAAAATTATCGTAGGCGTTATAAATATCAAATCCGATAGAAAGCACATTAAGTCCAATCCCAACTCTTGTACTTATTTTACTTACATATTCCAACGGATTATGACGATATTTTAATAATCCTTTTGCTAATGTAATTTCAATCAATTCGGAAAGACCATTGTAAGCCATTTCAGACCACATTATCGCAAGATTATTAATAACCTCTTTTCGTTCTTTCGTCGTTAATAGCGGATTATTAAGTTGTTCCGCAAGCATAAATGTAGAATTAATTGACTGCCACATACCAAATGTAATATTTGCATAACCAATCTTGCTAATTATTCGCATGTGGCGCGGAATGTTTAATGATGCTTTTCTTAAAACATCCCAATCTTGTTCTTGATACTCTTTATGACCTAATTCATTAAGTTTAGTTAACCTTTCTGAAGCAGACAAATAATCAATTCTATTCGTATCACCAGAGAGTAAATATTTAATTTTATCTTTTTTATTATTTATTAAGTAACGAAATAAAGAAATGAGGGATTTATCTTTTTCATCTCCAGAAAAAGAGAAAAAATAATCATTAAGAAGATAAGGATCAAAGGTAAGTTTTGACTCCCATTTATTTACTGTATTAAGATCAATAGAATCGATACTTCTTCCATTAATTTTCGCACCCACATTAATCAATAGTTGTTTATCAATAGAAAGATTATTTATTGTTATCGTTTCTTTATTAAGTAATTGTTGATTTTTTACGTTTAGAAATTCTAACGGATTTAAATCATTTGCTTTCGCTAAGGCCTTAGCAGGAGATAAAGAATCAGGTATCATCTTATTATGAACCATCGTAATAATATTTTTAAATGAATTTATTATTTTTTTATAATTTTTAAAAATAGAAATATTATCTAATAATGCTCGAGATAGAATACCTTTTTTATTCTCATCAAAGAATGAAGCTAGCAAATTTTCTGAAAAAAAACTTAGATTTTTTATCAATGCAGGATTGTCATAAATTGAATGAATAATCTTAATAGCTTGACTTGCCTTTTCAATTAAGGTGTTATGCCCTTTTGTTACTAAATCTAATGAATGCCATTGTTTAAATGATATTTCACCCAGTAAATATTGATTAAATTTATTGCTCATCAATGGATCATATATTACTTGTGTTAGTTTATTTTCTAATTTATTTTTATTTGTAGTATTAAAAGTAACAGATAATTCATCTGCATATTGATGAACTACTCTTTTTATTGAAACATTCCCTTTGATAATTTCATTACTAATACGCTTTAGTTCTTTTCTATGATATTCTACATTAATAGCATCTACTTTATTGATAATAGAACCAAGTTGATAGAGATTAAGATCATAGCGATTTAATTTAATATAATCTAAAATATCATATAATGTTATTTGTTCTGAGAAATCAGAAATAACTGTTTTAATATTTTGATTATAACCTAATTTAAACTCTTTATTATCTCGATAATCCGGATATAAGTAAGAAACTATTTGATATATTTCTTTTCTAACATTATTATTTTCAGTGCTTATTTTTTCTTTATTTGAAATAAATAAAAAATCATCATCATCTGCTTCAGCAATAATCACATCAGATACAATCGAACTCTCAAGTAATGGTTTATCAATATACTGTCTCTCAATAATGGGTTTAATAATGATATGATTGCTTAAAAGAAAAACCTTATTATCAATGATCTGATATATTGGCATATTTAATCGCTGAGCAATACCTTCAACAAAAAAATCACCAGATTGATAACTTAATAATTTTTCTTTTTTTGCAAAAATAATAGTTTTTTCATTAAAGAATTTATTCTCATTAATAATACTTTGTAATGTATCGACATCATTTTTTTGTTTAATAAAATTATGATGGAAAAATGTATTATCTTCACTTCCTGTCGCAATTACTCTTATTTTATTTTTTAAACAATAATCAAGAAAAGTACTTATCTCTGGATTATCATTTAAATAAACAGTTAAATCTTCACTTTTTACACCATTATAAAAATAAATAATAATATCATCTTGATATAAGGAGTTGATACTATCAATAATAACATTATCAATATTTTCATTACTAAAGAATGTATTATCAGAAAATAAGAATTTAAAATTATTTATATTATCATCAAAGAGCAAATAGCTACAATCTATCTCATCTTTATTTTTAGAAAGTGAATATTCAAATATATCAATAGGATTATCTTTATCAATATAGAAATTACTAGGATGATAACTATAATTATGTTCTCTATAGCCATTATTGAAATAATTTTCTAACTGACTAATTTCATGCATTATCATTCTATTAATAAATTGATTATTTCTAAAGAGCTCAAAATAGAGTTCACTATAATACCCAATTTTATCACCTTTATTTATGTCTATTTCTGTTTCAATTAAATTCAGTAACTTATTAACATATTTATCACTTCTATACTCTGATAGTTTCTTATAATTTTCTTTTAAATGTAATTTATTTTTACCCTCTATTAAAATTGTATTCTTTAGCTCAGGTATATTAATACCCTCCACTATTTCATTAACATATTGAGAACTATTATGGAACTCTATAGTATAATCATAACCCTCAACGCCAACACTTCTCTTTTTATCTAGTGGTAAATAGGGACTATCAATAATTTGATTATAAATAAAATTACTTATACCATGAGTACCATCACTAATTTCGTTTACCATTAACTGATAAAATTTTGCAGCTACTAAGCTATTTTTTTCAGCTAATTGTATGAGTTTTTCTTTCCCATAATTTAATCTGTCGTAAAATAGTTTACTTTCTAGCTTATTTTTTACTTTATTTAAAATTTCAATAAGTGATATACTTTTATTATTACTGTTAAACAAATTAATTTTATTAATTAGAGAGAAACTGGCTATTAACTTATCAAAATAAATATTTCCTTCTATTAAGATATCTATTAAAGAAACAATTTCTTTCAATTCTTTAGCATTTTTTCCTTTAACAATATGACTGTTTATTTCTATTAAATCACGATAGTAAATATCATTAAATTCAACATACCCATTTTGTTTCTGGATTATTTTAAAATTGTTTAATTCAGCCACGACAATATCAACACTATTATTATCATTCTTATTTAAAATAATCTTATTCGCCTGACTATTTTCAAGAATATCATCAATATAACTCTTAACTAAATAAACGCCTTCATCAACATATGTGTCTTTTATAATAACATCAATTAAAATATTCTCTTTTTTAAGTTCTAGAATAAGATCTCCCTGTTCACTATAATGAACAACTCGTCCTGTAATATTATCTTTAAATGGTAATGCAAAACCTATTTTTTTTATATTTTCAGCAATTCCTTTATTAATTTCTATATTATTGTAATCCCAAACACTTCGGTAATTTGAAATCTCACTTTTTGTATATTCATCAAAAATAATATATCTTTTATTATCAACATCATGTGAACCATAAAAATCCATTTTCTTCTCTAATGTTTCGTTTATAGATCTAACATCAGAGTATTCTAACAACTCACTATTAGAATCAAATAAAGAAAATTTATAATTATTCTCAGAATATCTTTTATAGGAAATCGCAATAGCATGATCTTTGAAGGCAATAATAGCATAATAATCATTGTTGCTATTCATAACACCCTCTATATGTTTATGAATATTATCTTTATCAAACACTATTTTTTTAACATGTGATTTTTTTAATCCTCGATTTTCTAATATCTGACTATATTCAAGTGGCTTAAATGTATCAAAAACAAAATATTGTGATTTTTCACCTAATCTCTCCATTTGAAAGTGTTGAGAAAATATAATACTTTTAATTTCTTTAATTAGATTTAATATTTCATATTCTTTTATACTATTAAATAAAATAAAATCCAGTTTATCGTCTATAAATTCTTTTTCACTCTGATAAGAAGATATATTTTCTTTTAACCAGAATAAATACTTATTTCCTCCTTCTAAACCGCTGTTTCTAACTTCAACTAAATAATTTAAACTTAATCCATAACATAATCCTGCTAAACTATGAATATGACTAAAATCATAATTAGTTTCCGTTGAAGCAATAAGATTAACTCGACTCATCACTCTTTCTAAAGGCTTTAATAGATCGGTATATTGTGAAAATTTTTTCACAATATTATTTTTTATTTCAGTAATAAACCAACCAGTACCGACTTTATAGAGCAAATGTTCTCCACTATCCGTTACCTGATCGTATTTAGATTTTGCAACTGTAAATGCTTCTTCTATATCATCGACATAAATATGTAGTACCTTTTCTGTATTTTCTATTTTATCTCTGATAATAAAAATATTTTTATATGAATAACTTTCACTTAATTCAATAGAAGTGTATTCATTAACATTTATTTGTTTTCTTTTCTTAATATCATTAATTATTTCCCTAATAATATCTTTATTATTTACCTTCCAATTTTCAATATTATTAAAGTAGCTAACATACTCTTTTCTATTATAAAAACGATAGTATAAAAAATTATTATTATTTTTATCAATTATAATATCATGAACCTTATTTATTAGTTCACTCTTGTTATAAAAAAAAGTAGCATATCCATCAAAGTTAATTATTTTAAATTTATTGTTCTCATTATCTATTTGTATAAACATCTTATTATCTTTAAAATCCAGATAATAATCACCAGATAAATTATTCTGAATTAATAATCTAAATCGTTCTTTGTGTATTTTATTAGGTTCTTTGCTTGTTATTCTAGCACTATTTGAAAACAAATTTTCTATACTTAAATTAATTTCTTCTTTAATAAAATCAATACCTTTTGTAAAATAATTTTTATGATAGAGTGAAAAATTATTATCTATTTTTTCTAAAAATTCATTCGCAGCATATTCATTTTTAGAAATAAAAATAGAAATATAATTCTCAATTAATACTCTTTTTACAGATTGTACATTAAAAAAAAGTTCTGAATTATTTTCTTTTATATGACTTTCAATTTTTGATACGATTTTATTTATATTATCTTTGAAGATTATTTCTTTGAATCCATTCATATTTAATTTCCTAAGCTCTAATTAATTTACTTTCTAAAAATAAAATATATAAATATTTTTTATGCTATTTAAATACTAATTTTCCTATTTTAAAATAAAAAAAAAGCCCAACATTTTGTTGAGCCATTTAATTAAATGTGTATTTAATTATTTAAATTAATTGTTATTTAGGTGCTCTTTCAAGTAAGAATGCGCGTAATTGAGCAAAATCGGCGGGTAAGAAATGTGATAACAACTCTTTATCAGCCCGTTCTTCAAGCTCTTTAGGAAGCGGTAATTCACAGCCTAAAATACGCTCTACACTTTCTTTAAACTTCGCAGGGTGTGCAGTCCCTAAAAATAAACCATATTCACCCTCTTGAAGCTCATCACGTAATAAACGATAAGCAACAGCTGCATGTGGCTCTGAAATATAACCTTTTTTTGCAAGCTCACGCACAGTTTCTTCTGTTATTTCATCACTCACTGAACCATGAGCAAGATCGGAAAGATCCCAATCTTTACGACGATACAATTCTTCAATACGTGGCCAGTTATTGGGTTGGCTAACATCCATTGCATTCGAAAGTGTTGCTACAGTACGGTGAGGTTCCCATTTACCGTTATCTAAATAACGAGGAACCGTGTCATTCACGTTAGTTGCAGCAATAAAGCGCTTAATAGGTAATCCCATCGATTTGGCCAATAAGC
Source organism: Proteus penneri (assembly GCF_022369495.1). Classification (NCBI taxonomy): domain Bacteria; kingdom Pseudomonadati; phylum Pseudomonadota; class Gammaproteobacteria; order Enterobacterales; family Morganellaceae; genus Proteus; species Proteus penneri. The sequence goes on along the minus strand of NZ_CP059690.1, from coordinate 174,876 downwards.
CAGCGGTTAGATCACCAAAGTTACCACTTGGTACTGAAATCACTAGCTGATCATGCTTTTCAGCAGGGATTTGTGCAACCGCCTCAAAGTAATAACAAATTTGAGCAAGCAATCGGCTGATATTAATGGAGTTTGCTGAGTTCAAATACATTGTTTTCTTTAAGAACTCATCATCAAAAGCTTGTTTCACTAATGATTGGCAAGCATCAAAATCATCTTTAATTGCGACAGTGTGAATATTTTCACCTAATGTACAGAATAGCTTTTCCTGTAACGGGCTAATTTTGCCTTCAGGATAAAGAATAACAACTTGTACATTTTCTAATTTATAGAAAGCATGAGCTACAGCTGCACCTGTATCACCTGATGTTGCCGTTAAAATAGTAACAGGTTGATTGCCAGCAACTTCTGACAACATTTGCGCCATAAAGCGACCACCAAAGTCTTTAAATGCGAGTGTTGGGCCATGGAAAAGCTCTAAACAACTGACATCTTCTTCAACTTGAGTTACTGGTGCAGGAAAGGTAAATGCAGTGCTAATACGTTTTGCTAATACATCAGCTGGAATTTCATCACCAATAAAAGCCGTTAAAATACGGCTACTACGTGTTGCAAAATCAAGTGCTAATAATTCATCAATTTCAGCTTTAGAAAACGAAGGTAAGTCTTGTGGAAAAAAGAGCCCTTGTTGTTTACCCAAACCTTGTTTTACTGCTTGAGCAAAACTGACTTGCTCTTGATTATCTTTCAAATTATATAATTTCATGACTTACCCTACCTGTCTTGCGCCACGCGTATCTATACGGCAGATATGTACAAAGCCTTCACTGTTTTGTACGTAGTTTTGTTTCAGCCATTCGGCCATATCTTGTGCGATTTCTAATGAATCACTAATCGTAAAAATAGTAGGCCCTGAACCTGAAATGCCACAAGCCAATGCACCTTTCTTCTGTGAAGCCTCTCTCGCTTTTTCAAATCCTGGAAGGAGTCGGGTGCGATAAGGCTCAGCAATCACATCTTGCATCAAACTAGCGGCTAGCCCTGATTGCTGAGTATGGCAAGCATGAATAAAACCAGATAAATAACGACCGTGGTTAATGATGTCTGCTTTAGAGTATTGTTTTGGTAAAATTGCTCTAGCTTCTGCCGTAGAAACTTTAATCCCTGGATATGCCATAACCCAATACCAATCATCAAAAGTTGGTACTGGCTGACAAATAGTGCCATTTTGTTCCAAAATCAGTTGTAACCCACCTAAATAACAAGGTGCAACATTATCATAGTGCACACTGCCTGAAATACGTCCTTCAAGCTCTCCCATCATCAGCAGCAATTGTCTTTCATCAAAAGGCTTTTGGGCAAATTCATTAAGTGCAACCAATGCCGCAACAACAGAACAAGCACTTGATCCTAGACCAGAGCCAATCGGCATATTTTTTTCAAGCGTCATTGCGACTGGAAGTTCTTTTCCTAGTTTTTCACAAAATAGCTGCCAACATTGATACACGATATTTTGTTTAGGATCTGAAGGTAATTTGCTAACAAAGTGCCCTTTACTTTCAAGTGTAAATGCCGAAGCCGTTTCAACAGTGACACAATCGCCCAGTAATTGCCCATCAATAGGTGAAACGGCCGCGCCAAGAACATCAAATCCGACACTCACATTACCTATTGATGCCGGTGCATAAACTTTAACCACGCTTAAACTCCCAATTTCCATGATAAGGTACGTAATACATCTGCAAACACTCCAGCAGCAGTAACATCATTACCCGCACCATATCCACGTAACACTAATGGAATTGGCTGATAGTAGCGAGTGTAAAAGGCTAAAGCATTTTCACCATTTTTCACTTTAAACAGAGGATCATTTGCATCAACTGCCATTATCTTAACTTGGCATTGACCTTCATTGATGATGCCAACATAACGTAATACCTTACCTGCTTTTTGTGCTTCTTCGACCTTAGCATCAAATTCAACATCAACTTGAGGTAAGCGGTCTAAGAAACTTGCGACATCACCTGAGCTATCAAATGAAACAGGCAGTACAGGCTCTACATCGATATCACTTAGTTCTAATTTATACCCCGCTTCACGCGCTAAAATAAGTAGTTTACGCGCAACATCCATACCGGAAAGATCATCACGAGGATCAGGCTCTGTAAAACCTTTCTCTTTTGCTGAAAAAGTCGCTTCAGATAAGCTTTTACCTTCATCTAATTGACCAAAAATGTAAGATAATGACCCTGAAAGAATACCATTAAATTGAACTAACTCGTCGCCTGCGTTTAGTAAGTTTTGCAAGTTTTCAATAACCGGTAAACCTGCGCCTACGTTAGTGTCATACAAGAACTTACGGCGTGAAGCTTCCGCAGCTTGTCGAATTTGATGGTAATAATCCATCGACAAAGTATTCGCTTTTTTGTTTGGTGTAACCACGTTAAAGCCATTTTGTAAGAAATTTGCGTATTGTTGCGCAATTTCTTCGTTTGATGTGCAATCAACGATCACTGGATTTAAGAAGTGGTACTCTTTTTCTAAACGAATAAGCTGGCTAAAGCTAAAAGGCTCTTTGGCTTCTTTTAAGGCATGTTGCCAATTATCTAAATCGATACCTTGCATATCTGTCAGCATGGCTCTTGAATTAGCAATACCACAGACACGAAGATCGATATGCTTATTTTTCAACCATGCTTGTTGGCGATGGATTTGTTCGATTAATGCACTACCAACACCACCAACACCAACAATAAAGACCTCAACAATTTGATTGGTGTTGAAAAGCATTTGATGACATAAACGCACAGCATTAGTTGCTGAATCATTAGCAATAACAGCTGAAATTGAGCGTTCTGAAGAACCTTGAGCAATAGCAACGATATTAATATTGCCACGAGTTAATGCAGAGAAAAATCGCGCTGAGATCCCTTTTAAAGTACGCATACCATCACCTACAACGGAGATAATAGCGACGTTTTCCATGATGTCTAACGGATCAAGTACACCATCTTTTAATTCTAAATAGAATTCATCTGATAATGCTTTTTGCGCTCTAATCAGTTCTTTTTGTGGTACACAAAAGCTAATGCTGTATTCAGAAGAAGATTGCGTAATCAGAACAACAGAAATGCCTGCTCTCGACATTACAGAGAACACACGAGCCGCCATCCCCACCATACCTTTCATACCAGGACCTGACACATTGATCATCGCCATATTATTAAGGTTGGTGATCCCTTTAACAGGTGTACTCTCATCTTTTTGACCATCACCAATTAATGTACCAGGAGCATCTGGGTTGCCTGTATTTTTGATTAAACAAGGAATTTGGAATTGAGCGATTGGAGCAATAGTGCGAGGATGAAGTACTTTAGCACCGAAGTAAGAGAGTTCCATTGCCTCTTGATATGACATGCCCTTTAATAAACGAGCATCAGGTACTAAACGTGGATCACAAGTATAAACACCGTCAACATCTGTCCAAATTTCACAACACTCCGCACGTAAGCAAGCCGCTAACACAGCAGCAGAGTAGTCTGAACCATTACGGCCTAATACCACGAGTTCATTTTTTTCATTACCTGCTGTAAAACCTGCCATTAAAATTATATCGTCTTTTGCGATATTGAGTTCTAAGATGCGGCGAGTAGACTCAGGAATATCAACTGTCGATTCTAAATAATGACCTTGTGCGAGTAAATTTTTGACAGGATCGATCACGGAGACATTATAACCACGAGCCTGTAAAACGGCGCCCATAATGGCGATAGAAAGCTTTTCACCGCGACAAATCATCGCTGCATTGATGCTATCAGGACATTGACCTAATAAAGATATCCCATGAAGAATATGTTTGATCTCTGCAAATTCACGCTCAACTTTATCTTTTAAGCGCTCATAATCAAAACCAGGTTGTTTCTCTCTTAAACCTTGTAATAAGTTGGCAAAAATTTGCTCGGCTTCTCGTACTTGAGTGAGAGGATCTTCACCTTCTGCCGTTTTTTCAATCATTGCAACCAAGTAGTTAGTTATCTTGGCCGGTGCTGATAGTACAAGAGCGACTTGTCCCTGCTCTCTTTTTTTCTCAGCGATATCAGCAACATTCAGCACACGCTCTGCGTTGGCAACTGAAGTTCCTCCAAATTTTAACACTCGCATACAGCTCTCCTGATTTTTCACCCCAAAAAAAAACCCGCATTTCTCAATGCGGGCTTTTTCGATTTTCGTTTTTTATATGCGCCAGCCCGCCCCGCGATATAAGATCTCGGTGGTGGTGGTAATAATTGTCATGTTAGCTTGGCTGTAAATGCGCATAACTGTCCTGTCTGTCTCAAAATTAGTTTGACTATATACTGGTTAAAGCAAAGCGAGAGAGATGTCAAACTTTTTCTCTTTTTTTACTAAAAAACAAATTAGACTTAAATGAAATTTATTCGAATTTTACCCCTATTGTAGTATATAAATTACTATCACAAAGGGATAAGTAAAGAAAATAAGGCTACTATCTTAGAGTTATTTGGGCATTTGTACTTTTATAAGGAATAAGGTATTTTATGCTACTTTAATTTGTGTAACAAAACTGGCAAAAAAAATAAACCTCACTATATTTAACATATATTTTTCTTTTACATTACATAAATCAAATTATATAGTTAACTATTGAAATCAAGGTTAAGCTGTTATCTTGATTTTGATATGTGTCAACAAAAGTTAGCTTTTTAGATGGTATTTAATACAACTGGTGTTATATTGCTGTTAATAGACTATGGGCGTTTTGCATTCTGATTTTAACGTCCATTATCGATTAATTTTGCAAGTTTTGTAATAACGTGATGGTTATTTATCGAATTTCAATCTGGGTCTAGTTTTTACGTGCTAATAACAAAAATGAATAACCACACAAGCGCACACAGAAGTTAAACACAGATTTCCTTTTTCTATTTTTGGTAATTTTAGGTAGCAAATATGCAAACCCCGCACATTCTGATTGTTGAAGACGAAGTTGTTACTCGTAATACCCTGAAAAGCATATTCGAAGCTGAAGGGTATATCGTACACGAAGCCACTGATGGCAATGAAATGCACAATGTTCTATCTGATCATGATATTAATCTGGTCATTATGGATATTAACCTTCCTGGTAAAAATGGGCTGTTACTTGCTCGTGAATTACGTGAACAGGCAAGTGTTGCATTAATGTTCCTAACGGGTCGTGATAATGAAGTTGATAAAATCTTAGGCCTAGAAATTGGTGCCGATGATTACATTACTAAACCATTTAACCCTCGTGAATTAACGATTCGTGCACGTAACTTACTGTCACGTACCATGAATTTAGTTAATGGAACAGAAGAACGCCGTTTAGTCGAGAGCTATAAATTCAATGGTTGGGAGCTTGATATTAACAGTCGCTCACTAATCAGCCCTGCTGGTGAACAATATAAATTACCACGCAGTGAATTTCGTGCGATGCTACATTTCTGCGAGAACCCAGGAAAAATCCAAACTCGCGCAGAATTACTGAAGAAAATGACAGGTCGTGAACTCAAACCTCATGATCGTACTGTTGACGTAACTATCCGTCGTATTCGTAAGCATTTTGAGTCAACACCTGATACACCAGAAATCATTGCAACAATTCATGGTGAAGGCTATCGCTTTTGTGGTGATTTAGACGAGTGATTTGATACAATATCAATCAATTAACTAACAAAAAACCCCTGAATAATATTCAGGGGTTTTCTTTTATCTAAAAATGGATTAATAAAATAACAAAAGGTGAAAATTGATCTTCGCAACTATTTTGAAAAAAATATAACTTGTTTTTAAAAAAAATTTTAAACCTTATTCGTATTAATTTTATTAATCATTAATTCCTCTAGCAAATAAGAATCACTCTTTCCATGGCATAATAGGTACTGCACTAATCGCATTTTTTGGTGAGCCATCAATCACCTTATCGGAATAAGTTAAGTAAATCAGTGCATGACGCTCTTTATCATAAAAACGCACAACTTGAAGCTTTTTAAATACTAGCGATGTTCTTTTCTGGAAAACAACATCACCTCGGTTTTTTCCTTTAATAACCTTTTCGCTTAGTTCAATAGGCCCGACTTGCTGACAAGATATCGCCGCATCAGCTGTATCTTCAGCAAGGCCTAGACTTCCTGAGATCCCACCTGTTTTTGCACGACTTAAATAACAAGTCACATTTTTAACTTCAGGATCATCAAATGCTTCAATCACAATTTTATGGTTAGCACCAAAAAACTTGAATACCGTATCGACGTAACCAATTTCTTCCGCTTTTGCCATCAAAGAAAAAGGGAGTAAGATAGACACTGCTAGCATCTTTTTGAAATTTAACATATTTACCTTGTTCCATTGAAAAGATGAGAGAATAGTTTCATCTAGAATAAAACAATCTATTACTAACTGATAGAAGAATTTGTGTACATTAGTCAATGAAAAAGACTATATTTTACGATTGTCTAACAATATAACTTGTTATAGATGTTCAGGCTCTTTACCATCTACAGCAATAAACAAACGAATATGACTAAGGGAGATGTATGGATCAAACCAACATCATACGTGATTTGCTCGCTTGGCTTGATAGTAACCTCGATAAACCATTATCCCTCGATAATGTCGCAACCAAAGCGGGTTACTCCAAGTGGCATCTACAACGCATGTTTAAAGAAGTTACAGGACAAGCGATTGGTTCTTATATTCGTTCAAGGCGTCTATCTCGTGCGGCTGTTGCATTACGTTTAACGAGTCGCCCCATTTTAGACATTGCTTTGCAATATCGTTTTGATTCCCAACAGACGTTTACCCGTGCTTTTAAAAAGCAATTTAATAGAACTCCAGCACTTTATCGTCGTACTGATGAATGGTGCGCAGTGGGAATTTGTCCACCTATTACTTTAGATCCTCAAAAATTACCAAAATGGGAATTTGTACAATTACCTGAGAAAAAACTTATTGGTATTGAGCAAACATGTAGCCATACACTTGAACAATGGGCTGAAGCTTGTTCCGATATGCGCCAAACATTCTGGCATTACTATATGAGCAAAATAAATGCGGTTCCTCATCAAGTTTATGGTCTTCATCATGCACAACATAGTGATGAACATGAAGATGAGCAACGTGTGCTTTATACCACTGCAGTTGAGCCTGACTATGCAACATTTATTGAGGATGATGCAGCCCATGAAGTCTCATTAGCAGGAGGTGATTACATTCGCTTTGATTTCGAAGGTGAGGCAAAACGAGGGGCAATGCAGGAGTTTTTATTCCTGATTTATGGTGTTTGTTTACCGAAAATGGGATTAACTCGCCGTAAAGGTTATGACGTCGAAAAATACTATCTTAAAAATGTGCGTTACAGCAATGAGATGGTGACTGAACCACAAGATCATATTGAACGATTTGAATATTACATCCCCATTAAACGTGAAGATGTAATGGCATAAGAAAAAGCTCTCTTGATAGTTGCGTCAAAGAGAGCTTTTACTTTTTAGCGTTGAACTTCATCTAATGCTGTAGATGTAAGATGACTCACATCACCCGCCGTTTCAATCACCCAGCCATTAGCAAGCCAAGGGCTATTTTGATAATCAATACGTGAAATTGAGCAATTACGCAGTCTTAAACGGCGTTCTGCATATGCAGGTAATCCCAATACTGTGCTCAATAAGCACCCTAAAGCAATACCATGACTCACTAAGAGTGGACGGCTATTTTCGGGTAAATCAAGACATTGATTTAGTGCAGCCTGCATACGACTTGCTAATTCTGTCATTGATTCTCCTTGGGGAATTCGTCCATCAGGTGTACCATCAATCAAACTCTTGCGCCAAACTTCTTCTTGTGTCTTTAATGTTGCGATCTCTCGTTGTTCAAGAACGCCCATATTGAGTTCACGTAAACGTGGGTCAGTTATCACTTCACAGCCACAAGCTTGTGCAATGATTTCTGCCGTTTGACGAGTACGACCAAGATCGCTTGAGATAATGTGGGTAATGCCTGCTGATTTTACTTTTTCAGCAACTTGCTGTGCTTGACGCACACCATTCGCTGTTAGCGGGCTATCAGATTGCCCTTGAATACGTCTCGCCACGTTCCATTCAGTTTCACCGTGGCGAACAAGATAGACCTGTAACATACATTTTTTCCGTTATACTGCTCTAATTTTTCAAAGGATGATTAATTCATTATGTATCATGTCATTGCAGCCACTACGAATCCAGCAAAAATCAACGCGATAAAACTCGCTTTTGAGCAAGTGTTCGGTAAAGATACCTTTGATATTGAAGATATTAATGTCGATAGTCGTGTTCCACAGCAACCTATCGGAAATACAGAAACGAGAACTGGCGCACGCCAACGTGTGATGGCTGCTCGTCAAGTTCGCCCTGAAGCTGATTTTTGGGTTGGCGTCGAAGCCGGTATTGAAGATGATATGACCTTTGCTTGGATTGTTGTCGAACATGGACAAATTCGTGGGGAATCACGCTCAGCAAGTCTTATGTTACCCGAACAGATCTTAAAGGGGATCCGTGAAGGTCGTGAGCTTGGCGATGAAATGGCTTTCTTAACAAAAATTGACAATATTAAACAGCGTGGCGGTGCGATTGGTTATTTTACCGATGGCTTACTCAGTCGCACCTCTGTGTATCAACAAGCATTAGTTCTGGCATTAGTACCTGTCACTCACGATATTTATAAAGAACTCAATCAAAAAGAAGATTAATTATTAATCTGATGTGTTTTTTTTAGGTAGAAAAGAAAGCAAAAAGCCATTTAATTATTTGATTAAATGGCTTTTTATCTTTCTAGCTCACATTATTATAATGCAACTATTTTTTCGTCATTAGCTCTTTTTCAAGCCATAACTTCACTTCATGTGGTGCTGTTTTTAAGCTATTAGAGCCTCTAGTGATGGTGGCAATACCAACGCCTAACTCTTCTTTTAACTCACGCTGACTTAAATCCCCTCGCATTAACTCTTGCACAATGCGAACTCGTGTTGCCAAAGCACTACGTTCATCAGGTGTCATTAAAAGTTGTAAAATAGGAAAGTGCACATCTTGCTCAAATGCATGTTGTAATAACTCAACAAATCTTAGCCAGTGCTCATTCTCTTCAGGTGATAATGCAGGATCTTGCATCGTGAAAACCTCTTTTGCCACACTCATTAACTAGTACAAACTATATCATACTTTGCTAATGTACCAAGAGGCTCCCACGACAAATCGCCTTTTTATCCCTTAATAACGACTATTCCACTCATTTTCAGTCAAAACCGGCTGCTGTTCACCGGCAAAATAGCTATAGAAAACAGCAAAAGAGAGCACATTTTTGACATAGCCTCGTGTTTCAGCAAAAGGAATACTTTCAACAAACGCAATCGCATCTAGTTGGCCATTTGCATCAGATAACCAACGATCAACACGTGCAGGTCCTGCATTATACGCAGCACTTGCTAAAATACGATTTTGGTTAAAACGTTGATAAACAGAATCAAGGTAAGCCGTACCAATCTCAATATTTTTCACAGGATTGGTTAACTGTGCGCTACTTACATACCCCGTAATACCGGCTTGTTTTACCGTAAATTCTGCTGTTTTTGGCATTACCTGCATTAAACCTGTTGCACCCGCTGAAGAGCGTGCTTGTGGGTTCCACGCACTTTCTTGACGGGCTATCGCCATCGCATAATTACGGTCTATCGATTTATCTTTCGTGTATTGCTCAAACTCATTTTTCCAGGCAAGAGGAAAACGTTCTTCTAAGTGATCCCACATTTTTCCTGTAATGGTGGCTTGCACGGCTAAATCAGCCCATTTTTGTTCAAATGCATAACGTGCTAATTCAGACTGTATTTGTGCGGGTTGCGAAGCAACATAGTTTGCCCATTCTGAGCGCGCTAAGTTGTCCATTTGCCAATACATTAATTCACGAACACGTTGTACTTCTGGCTGATTAGAGATACTTGATGAAACACTTGGTGCCTTATCTATCACCATCACATAAGGCTTACCTAATTTGGTCGCGGCAACCATTGGGTAAAAACCACGATTTTGCGTCAGCGCTTCTAAAATAGCTTGAGCTTCGCTATTTTTACCTTGAGATTGCAATACCATTGCACGCCAATAACGCCACTCTTCCTTATTTTTACTTTCAGGAGAAAGTCTTTCTAACCACAATGCCAATTCAGCTGGTTGGTTTTGGCTTAATGCTAGGCGTACACGACGTTCACGCAGTGTATCTGATGCAGTATCTTGAATAACGCTATCACGCCATTTCACCTGCTCAGGTGTGGCATAAGGCATATATTGCCATGCCACAGTATCACGCATTAACTGGCGTTCACTCGCCGTCATTTTTTGGGCATGTGCAATATTATCCAGTTGCGCTCTAGCCGCATCTGCATCTTTTCTTGCCCAACGTGAAAATGCCGATTGTATGATAGAACGAGTGAAATCGGTTGGTGAAAGCGCGGTTGCATAGCGCCCAACTAAGTTTGGATAGTCTTGTAATTCAACCAAGGCATCGTTAATGGTTTGATAATTTTCTGGAAGGCGTCTTGCTAAATAAGCCGCCAGCCCTGTATTACCATTTTTAATCGCTAAATGAATTCTTTCTAATACTAATTCTGGTGTTAATTGATTCGCTTTTTGCCATTCATCAAAAAGAGGATCGCAACTTGATGGCATTGAAGTACCATTTAGCCATGCTTCTTTAGCCCCAATCCATGCTGTTTGAATATCACCTGTTGCCCATTTTGCATAATAGTAATTACATCTTGCTGCTTTAGGATTAGGTGGATTTGGACTAAAAGTCAGTAAATTTTGCCATTCTTGGCGCTTCGCTAATTCATTCACAAACAGCGATGGAAGCGCTCTTGCAGGAGGGAGTGTCGGGTATTTTTCAGCAAATTCAGAAACAACCGCCGGTGCCACAATATCAAGATTATCTGTGATTTGACGATATTCTAAATAGGGGTAAAGTGGGTAATCTTGCAATGTAGGCAGTAGTTTTTCGACTTCATCTGTTTTTTTTAGATCCCACGCTGCTTTAATTTCTTGATAACGAGCACGTTGTTCACTTAATGAGTCAGCATGTGCCCATGCAGAAAAGCACAATGCCCCTATTGCGAATGTTAACGACCACTTTTGCTTCACCACGTTATTTCTCCCACCTCAAATAAAACCACCAAAGAGTGAATACATTAGCTAATATGATAATCATTAACAATGTAAGTTCCCTTCTTTAACAGAAATTTTCTTCACTTTCAGAAGAAGCACGAAAGGTTGAGAAAAACCTCTCTTTTGACTAAGGTTTTCTTTTATAAATCGGGTATACTGGCGACTTTCATCATTTTCGGGTCTTTGGCAAATTACTGACATTGACTTTGCTATTGTTCATTTAGGTGCTCTAAAAACGCAGCTTAATTACAAAAAATTTGTTTTTATCGCGAAAAATGGCACCTCAGAGAAAATCTCTTTTATAATCAAAGGGTAATTATAGTGGCTCAATACGTTTATAGTATGTTGCGTGTCGGGAAAATTGTCCCACCAAAGCGACATATCCTTAAAAACATTTCACTCAGCTTCTTCCCGGGCGCGAAAATTGGTGTGCTTGGTCTAAATGGTGCCGGTAAATCAACATTACTACGCATCATGGCAGGTATTGATACTGATATCGAAGGTGAAGCACGTCCACAACCAGGCATTAAAATTGGTTACTTACCACAAGAACCAAAATTAAACCCTGAACATACCGTACGTGAAGCCGTTGAAGAAGCCGTTAGCGAACTGAAAAACGCATTAAACCGCCTTGATGAAGTTTATGCGGCTTATGCCGATCCTGATGCTGATTTCGATAAATTAGCAAAAGAACAAGGTCAGTTAGAAGCGATTATTCAATCTCATGATGGTCATAACCTTGAAAACCAATTAGAGCGTGCTGCAGAAGCGCTGCGTTTACCTGAGTGGGACGCTAAAATTGAGAAACTTTCAGGGGGTGAACGCCGCCGTGTCGCTATCTGTCGTCTTCTGTTAGAAAAACCAGATATGCTGTTATTAGATGAACCTACTAACCACTTAGACGCAGAATCTGTAGCGTGGTTAGAACGCTTCTTACACGATTATGAAGGTACTGTTGTGGCAATCACGCACGACCGTTACTTCCTAGATAACGTAGCGGGTTGGATCTTAGAACTTGACCGTGGTGAAGGTATTCCATGGGAAGGTAACTACTCTTCATGGTTAGAGCAAAAAGACGCACGTCTGGAACAAGAAGCCGCAACTGAAGCAGCTCGCCATAAATCAATCCAAAAAGAACTTGAGTGGATCCGCCAAAATCCTAAAGGCCGCCAAGCAAAAGGTAAGGCTCGTCTGGCTCGCTTTGAAGAACTTAATAGCGTTGATTATCAAAAACGTAATGAGACCAGTGAACTCTTTATTCCACCTGGACCGCGTTTAGGGGATAAAGTGTTAGAAATTAATAATCTAACAAAATCTTATGGTGATCGCGTTCTGATTGATGATTTAAGCTTCTCTATTCCTAAAGGGGCTATTGTTGGTATTATCGGCCCTAACGGTGCAGGTAAATCAACACTATTTCGGATGATCTCCGGCCAAGAACAACCCGATTCAGGTACTTTAGTGCTAGGTGATACTGTTAAGTTAGCCTCTGTTGATCAGTTCCGCGACAGCATGGATGACAGTAAAACCGTTTGGGAAGAAGTTTCCGGTGGCCAAGATATTATGCGTATTGGTAACTTTGAAATTCCAAGCCGTGCCTATGTGGGTCGCTTTAACTTTAAAGGCGTTGACCAAGGTAAACGTGTTGGCGAACTTTCTGGTGGTGAGCGTGGTCGTTTACACCTAGCTAAACTGCTACAAGTTGGCGGTAACATGTTACTGCTCGATGAACCAACCAACGACCTCGATGTTGAAACTTTACGTGCATTAGAAAATGCCCTGTTAGAGTTCCCAGGTTGTGCCATGGTTATTTCCCATGACCGTTGGTTCCTTGACCGTATTGCCACACATATCATCGATTACCAAGATGAAGGTAAAGTGGAATTCTTCGAAGGTAACTTTACCGAATATGAAGAATATAAAAAGCGTACATTAGGTAACGATGCTATTCAGCCTCGTCGCATGAAGTACAAACGTATGAGCAAATAATCGCATTTATTTACTCCATTCGATAAAAAAAAAGCAGAGATTATTCTCTGCTTTTTTCTATTTTATTAGTTTAAAATTTAATAACTAATTGTAAAACAGTAATAATTAACTCTCTTGCCTATAATCAAAACCTAAAGGTACGGTAAACGAAATATTTCCATTGACCAAACGATAGCTTTCAGGTGCTGGAAATGGCGAAGCGCGTTTAATTGTATTTAAAGCCTCTTTATCAAGAATACGATTACCTGAGGATGTTTCCACTTTTGCATCCAATAACTCACCTTTTGCATTTAACATAATAGAAACTTGTGTCACGCCTGTTGCTTTAAAACGCAATGCTGTTCGTGGATAGCGTTTATAGGTATTAATATGGCTATGAACCAAACTTTCCCACCCTATTTGTCCACTCACAGAAGAGGAAGATAAACTATTAAATTGAGCACTACTGCTTGTATTAGAGCCAGAAGCTGGTGCACTCGTTATATCTGATGGAGCTTCTGAGACAGGAAGATCATCAGGTACTTTTACCGCAACAGGTTTTGGTTTAACCACTGGCTTTACTTTTGGCTTTTCAGGAAGGCGTTCATAAGTACCTTGTTCAACCACAGGCATTTTTGGCAGATCCAATACTTCTTTAATTGGCTCTGGTTCGGTTTCTGCTGGCTCAGGAACAGACATCACTTTTTCAGGCCCAACCGGAACGTCTTTTGTTTCTGTCTGAGCCAATTGATAGATACCAAGATCCATTGTCATTGCGGGTGGTAAAACACCATAACGTTCCTCTTTAGAAGTTATCCAGCCAATAGCAACAACAACTAGCGTTACATGAAATAAAATACTGGCAGTTAATCCACCAATAGAAAACGACCAACGGCGTGGGAAAGTCGCCGACATACTACTCATAATTCTTGCCTCTGATTTTCTTTCTGATGAATTATAGGCATAATACAAACACAAATGATATTGCTTATTATTAATAATACAATAAAAAATTAGCTTGATAATTATCATAACTTGTTCGCTTGAGAAGCAGTAAGAGCTTATTATTTCACTCTTTTTTAAACACCAGAGATTATGGCTAGCAATAAATCATTGGCACAAAAAATTAGTTGTGCCTATCAATCAACCTATGGACAACTTGTGCGTTTTTTCCACAAACGTACGGGTAATTACCATGATGCAGATGATTTGTCTCAAGATGTGTTTACACTATGGCTAAACAGAAAAGAACAAACACCTGTACAAGAACAGCGTGCTTTTCTGTTTAAAATAGCGAACCACGTTTTGATTGACCATTGGAGAAAAAATCAAAAGCAGAAAGATATCTACCAGGATGATTATGAATTAGATGATGCCGCTCAGAATTATACTACTGAGCTTGATCCGGGATACGTCCTTGAGCATCAACAACGTTTAGATCTACTTAGTGAAGCAATTGCCACGTTGCCCCCACGCCGCCGAGAAGCGTTTGTTCTTTATCGTTTTGATGGTTTATCACAAAGCGAAATTGCAGAGCAGATGGATATTTCAATCAGTATGGTGGAAAAACATATTGCAGCAGCCCTATTATATTGCAAAAGATATGTCGATGCAGGACAGGAGAAATGCACGAATGATGAGTAAGCCGGAAAAAAATATACCGGAAACTAAACCTCACACAGATGAGGGAGCAGATCTTCTTTTTTTAGAAACGGATGATGAATTACTCAGTGGATCACCTGATGAGCAAGCAGCTCTTTGGTTTACCCGACAACACAGTCAAAGGATAACCCCAAAACAACGCCAAGCGTTTAAAGTGTGGATAGAAAATGATGTAAACCGGCAAGCATATCAGGACATTGCAGGTATCTGGCGTCAATGCGATACATTACCACGACCAACAATAACCACGGTTGAAAAGAAAAAACACTCTCCTTGGCGCCCGATGATCCACACCACGGCTGCGCTTTGTTTACTCACCGTTTTATATCTCCCTTATAGTCATTTACCCGCATTACTGATGGATAATATGACGCTTGCAACCAGCAATTCACCAAAAGAAATGACCTTAGCTGATGGCTCTAAAGTCTATTTAGATAAAAATACACAGGTCAGAGTGGCTTACGTACAAAAAGAAAGACGATTATGGCTAGATAAAGGACAAGCCTATTTCAAAGTCAAATCAAATCCGTATCGTCCTTTTTATGTTCATGCTGATAGCCAATTAATTAAAGTTGTTGGCACTGAATTTGAAGTGAGTCACTATGATAACAATCAAGTTAACGTTGCTGTCCATGAAGGGATTGTCGAAGTAAAAGCCACACCCAAATCTTCTCCAGCCTATTTGTATGCAGGCTCTCAAGCCACCAGCACATTAGCCAGTGACAGTTTGGTTATCTCTTCGGTCAATATTGATTCCGTGGGAAGTTGGCGTTTTGGTCAACTGCATTTCTTTGAACGCCCATTGAATGAAGTAATAACCAAACTCAAACCTTATCTTGATATCAATGTTCACATTTCCTCCCCCGAAATTGCCAAAATGAAAATCTCAGGGATCGCTAACATTAATGATGCCGAAGAGTTTATTACCGCAATTCCACTTATATTGCCGGTTAATGTTGTTTTTACCGATAAAAATAATGCGTTAATTATCAATAAGTAAAAAGAAATATGAAAAATATTCTTTTTTACAGGTGAGGATAATTCTCATTTCACCCTCTTCCTTAGTAACAACAATTATTAAGTTAGTGAATGGGATTGGTGAAATGAAAATGAATAACAAAAAAGGGGCCCTTAAGAGGTCTCTGCTAGCATTGCTAATAAGTACCACTATTGCTGCACCTTGTGCTTATGCATCTACCATTTCTGTGGCTTTACCAGAACAGTCTTTGGCTGATTCATTGAGCGCTATTGCAAAACAGGGACAAGTCCAAATTTTATTTGATGCAAGTTCGGTCAAAAACCTACGTGCTCCAGCACTTTCGGGTCAATTTGAAACCCACACTGCATTACAAAAAGTCTTAATTGGGAGTGGGTTAGAAATTATTCCGCAAGGCAGTGGATTTGTTATTCGTCCTCTCGCCACGACTAACGCGATTGTTATTCCTGAAGTTAAAGTCACGGGTGTTGGTAGCAGTTATCACCCAGCTACTGATGTGGTTTCAGCCCCACAATACATTACTTCAGAAGAGATAAAACAGCGTAATACGGGTGATGGTAACATCACTGATTTACTCAAAAGTAACCCTGCTGTTCAATTTTCCAATAATGACAGCACATCAATGAATCAGGGTGAAATTAAACCTTCACGAATTTCTATTCACGGCTCTAGTAGTTATCAAAACTCTTACAAACTTGATGGTGTCAGTTTTAACAATGACTTTGACCCAGCCAACTCAGGTAATGGTGAAACCAACACGCGTGTTAGTAGTGATGAACAAGGGATGTACCTTGATAGTCGCTTAATTGATAGTGTTACTGTTTACGATAACAATATTCCGGTGGAATTTGGTGGATTTACAGGCGGTACCGTTGATGTACAGAGTCGTCGTTGGTCTGGCGAAACCCATGCTAATGCCTATTACCGTACAACACGTTCAAGCTGGAACAATATTTTCACCGATCCAAAACTAAATTTTGATACCGCCAATAATGATGTCAGTAATCCAGCCCGATTCCAGAAAAAATACGATAAACAAAACTTTGGTGGTTGGTTTGAAACAGGATTAACTGAGCATACCGGTTTAATATTCTCTGCATCTCGCCGTGAATCAACCATTCCTATGATGATCAGTAGTGCTGGTGGCTTTATCCATACACCTGACTATCAATTAGAACAAGTTGAACAAACCGCAGGTTATCGCGACCAAACTCGTACCTCAGATAACTATTTTATTAAATACTCTTGGGATATTTCAGATACTCAATCTCTTGATTTATCAAGTAATATTGCGCGTTATAAAAGCTATCTATTCTCAGGTTCAGTCTATAACTCAGGCTATGATAATGAGCATAATGGTTTAAGTTTTACTGCACTTTATAAACATAAATTAGATCTTGGTACTTTAGAATTAACAACGGGTTATCAAAAATTAGAAGATAAACGAACGAATGATCAAAATTACTTTATTCGTTTAGATGATGCAATTACTGGTTGGTCAACACCAACAAGTTATAACAGTGGTGGTCAGGGTGATCTAAAGAGTAATCAAGAAACTGTAAGTACTAAAGCGATAATGCGTTTTAACTCTTATGACTTAGGTTCAACCATACACCAACCTACAACCGGTTTTGAAGTTGCAAGAACCAAAGGCTCTTATATCAGAGATAAAGATTTTTATAGTTACTTCTATACGGGAATGACTGATCCTGATACAAACGAGTGGAGTGGCGGACGTTCAAATACAACACGCTTCCAATCAGGGAGCCATAGTGCAACCTATACAAATTATGCAATCTATCTTGATGACAATATTCAATATAAACGCTTAACCCTGCGTCCTGGTATTCGTTTAGATAGAGATGATTTTGTTCAAAGAAACAATATTTCACCTCGTTTAAGTGGTACCTATGATATTTGGGGCACAGGCAATACCCTCTTGATTGGTGGTGTAAACCGTTACTACGGTCGCTCCATGTTAACGTATGCATTGTATGGGGCACAAAATGCAGGTTTGCAACACTGTTACTTTGATTGTGAATCCTCTGATGCCAGCTGGTATAACCGTACTGATTTTGACGGCCTAGATTCGTTAAAAACACCGTACAACGATGAATTTACTTTAGGTTTACAACAAGAAATCGCCTCAACCACTTGGCGTTTACAATACGTTCATCGTAACGGTCGTGATGAAGTGCGTAGTGATACAAAATATCCTGATAGCACCGATTACGAAAAAATGAATATTCGTGCATTTAATAACAATGGTCGTAGTTCACACGATTCCGTGACTTTATCGGTGAAAAATAGCCAGCCGTGGGAATTGGCGCAAGCAGATCATGTTTTCAATGCTTCAATCAGTTGGCAACAAAGCAAAACGAATACCCCTAAAGATTCAGGTTATGCCGATTTTAGTCCAAACACTCAAAACGTTAACCGAAACAAAGTGTTCTATGATGGAAAAATCATTGATGCCAAAGATCTACCCTCTGGTAATTTCAACTCGCCATTAAAAATCACAGCCGATCTCACTAGCGTTTGGGATGAATGGAATGTGACGTGGTTTAACCAATTGCAATGGAATAGCTGGCGCTCTCAAGCAGAAAAAACCAATAACGGTAACCCGATCAAAACAGATGATGCTGGTTATATTTATGCCTATAAAAAACAAAATTACAGCAGCCGCTTTACATGGAATACCAAACTAAGCTGGCAACCTGAGTTTGCTTATGGTGTGGGTATCTCTGTTGAAGTGAATAACGTTCTTAATACTCGAAACGTTGCTGATCACTTCACTTACAAAGACAAAGAATACAAATCGTATGAACCAGGTCGTCAGTTCTGGTTACAAGTCAGCTACGACTATTAATAAATTGACGAAGTTAATGTGAGCAACCAAGTCGATACACAATAAAAATATGACCAATAAGCAATGAAAACAATAAAACAATTTTTCTATTTAGTTTCACCTTTTTGGGGGCGGCGTGCCGCCCTTTACTGCTGGTTTCTATTGATTGTCTCTTTGACCTTAACCCTGTCATCCGTCTGGTTTAACGTCAAAATGAATGAATGGAATGGTAGTTTCTATAACGCATTACAACAACTTGATGGACAAGCACTCTACAAGCTTCTTCAACAATTTGTCATTATTATTGCAGGATTAATTACTGTCGTAGTCATGGGCGATTTCTTACGCCAAAAAATGGTTATTCGCTGGCGCGAAGGCATGACTGAACAAGTGCTCGATCGCTGGTTATCAAAAAACAGTAAACACTATATGTTAAGACTGACTTCTCAAGAGCCTGATAACCCGGATCAGCGTATTGCAGAAGATATTCGTTTACTGATCGAATCAACAATGCGTTTAACTGTCACATTCTTGCACTCGTTACTCACACTTATCTCTTTTGCCACCATTCTTTGGTCACTGTCTGGCGCTATCTCTTTCACATTAGGTGGTAGTGAGTGGACAATTCCCGGCTATATGTTCTGGGCTTGTATTATCTATACCATTATCGGGATAACCATTACGCAGTTTATTGGCTCACCATTGCGTAAAATTAATATGGATAAGCAACGCAAAGAAGCTGATTACCGTACAGCACTCATCACCCGTAAACAACATGGTGATGCGATTGCCGGTCAGCGTGGTGAAATAAGTGATCGTAATGAATTAATGGGGCGTTTTTTAGGTGTCATTCGTAACTGGAACAACCTTATTCGCTACGAAAGAAACCTGGCCTTCTTCACTGTCGGCTATCAACAAACCACTGCGATGGCACCGATTATTTTTGCCTTACCTAAATTCCTTGCTGGCGAGTTAATGCTAGGGGGATTAATGCAATTAAGACAAGCCTTCTCTAGTGTTGCAGGTGCATTAAGTTGGTTTATCTTCTCATATAAAGAGATTGCTGCATGGCAAGCAACGGTGACCCGTCTTTATAACTTCGTGATACTTCTAGAGCACGATCATGAGCCAGAAGTCGCAGATTTAAATGATAAACAGATTAAATTGAAGGCTAATCTTTCTCTGTTTATGCAAGATGACAGCCTGTTAATCCAAGATATTAATTTCTCGGTAAAAGCAGGTGAGTTAACCGTTATTGAAGGTTGCTCTGGTTTAGGTAAATCAACACTGCTTAGAGCATTAAGTGGGCATTGGCCTTATTTCAAAGGGGAAATTCAACGCTCGCCAAATGTGTGTTGGATCCCACAACGTATGTACCTGCCTTTTGCACGTTTAGACAGCTTGCTCGCTTATCCTTGTCAGCCTAATCAATTCTCCGCTAAAGAGTATGAAGAAGCCCTTCATTTGGTGGGCTTAGACAAAATAAAAAATCAACTTTCACTGGAAACAGATTGGACAACACGTCTATCAGGCGGTGAGCAACAACGTCTTATTTTTGCCCGTTTATTACTCAATAAACCAGCACTTATTTTATTAGATGAAACCACCTCTGCACTTGATGAACAAAATGCATTGAACATGTTGCAGTTGCTAAAACAACATCTGCCAACCGCAGGTATTGCTTTAGTGAGCCACCAGCGTTTTACACATCTAATTGCAGATAATGTGATTTCACTCAAATCCCCTACCGTGTCCTCCTCTCAACCTGTTGGAGTTACCGAATATGTATCGTAAATTACTGATTGTTTCAGTCAGCCTTTCACTTTTAGGGTGTGCGGCAAGCACTCCTAATCAAAATGACAAAAGTACGTTATTACTGCGTCCTGATGTTCGCCATTTTACCCTAGATAATGGTTTAGACGTCTACTTACTGCAACGCCCACAACCCGGTGTTGAAATGCGTCTTTTGGTAAAAAGTGGCTCTGTTCAAGAAGATGAAAAACAGCTTGGTTTTTCACACTTTACTGAACATATGGCATTTAAAGGTACAACACATTTTCCAGGAACAACGGGCTTTAAACAACTTGAAAGCCTAGGCATGAAATTAGGTAGTCATGTCAATGCCGTAACAAGTTTAAATGCAACGACTTATAAACTGTCATTACCGAATGCAAACCCGATCCAAATTAAGACGGGGTTAAAAATCTTATCAGATTGGGCATTTGAAATGACATTTGACCCTATTGAGTTTGATAAAGAGCGCCCTGTTATTGTTGAAGAGTGGCGTTTACGCCAAGGTATTGGTTTTCGTATTAACCGCCAGTTAGAAGAATTGCGTTACTACGGTAGCCGTTATCTAGATCGTGATCCTATTGGCGATTTAGAAATTGTTAAACATGGCGATGTGAAAGATGCAAAACGCTATTACGATACTTGGTATCAACCAGAAAGAATGGCGTTAGTACTGGTCGGTAACTTCAATCAGGGCGATGCCATTGCCGATATTAAGCAACTGTTTAATGCGAAAAATAGCGAAAACAAAGGAATTGATGATCCTGCTTGGCACAATTTTATCGACCATAAAGATCTACTGGTTAAAACAATTTTCGACAAAGAACAAGGTTCACGTATTTTACAGTTCACCTTGCAACGGACTTTGCCAGCACCTTTAAATAGCCGCCAAGGTCAATATGAAGATTTAATGGATTCATTATGGCTATCAATTTTAAATCAACGTTTCTCCACTATCGTTGATAATGGATTAATTGCGTCTATTAGCGCCAATACTCAAGGTGCAATGTTAGATGCTCGTCGTTCACAACAATTGATGATTGCACATCCTAAAGGTAATGATTACCAAGGCGCATTAGATATCTTATTTACAGAAGTTCAACGCCTCGCCTCTGTACCCGTTACTCAAGAAGAATTAGATAATGCTCGCAACGCAATGCTAAAACGCCTAAGCCAACAAGCTGCGGGGGAAGAGCGTTATGAGCACGATTATTTAGCCAACCAAATCACCACAGCCATTGAATTGGAAATGCCAATTCAAACTAAAAAACAGGCACTCAATTTAAGCTATCAATTAATCAATAAAGTGACCCCTGAAACATTGTCAGCTTATTTTTCTCAATATCTAAAACAATCTTCGCCACGCGTTGCTGTGATTGGTCCGGATAATGATGCTAGTTTGTTTAATGCAACTAAAGCAGCACAACGTTGGCAAGAAATTAGACAGTCAAATCCAGGCGCATTTACCCTAAAAACGCAAGCTGTTGTATTAGATATTAAACCTAAACTCACAGGTTCAATTGTTTCCACGCAATCACTCCCTATTGAAAAAACACAACAGTGGACACTGAGCAATAACGTAAAAGTGATTGTGAAGAATGACAGTTATCTCAAAGATAATATTCAAGTTTCACTGCGTATTCCGGGCGGTTCTTCACTTGAAACCAATCAAAGCTTAGGGATGGTGCAATGGGCGTTAAAACTACCTGAAGTCAGTGGATATGGAAATTATAATGCGCGTGAATTAGCATTATTTACCAAGCAACACCAAATTAGCTTGCGCCCTTATAGCGAACTGTTATTCCATGGTTTTCGTGGCGAAGCGCCAATTGATGAACTTGAAACCTTACTCACATTAATGCATCTAAAAGTGACTTCTCCACAGTTTAATGGCGAGAAGTTAGAGCAACAAAAGCAAGCAATGGCATTAGGTCTTTCAAAAACCCCCGTTGAACGCACATTCTTAGATAATATCAATAAAGAAAGTTATCAAAATGGTGAACGCCTTGTCGTTTCACCTCAAGGTACTTGGAAACAATTTACAGCCCAACAATTACAACAAACAAACCAAATGATCTTAGGACAACCTGCTGATATGACTTTAGTTATCAGTGGCCCTGTCAATCTAAATCAAGTTAAACCGCTTGTTGAACGTTGGATTGCGAGTTTGCCAATACGTTCAGAGCAACGCTTATTTTGGGCAGATCCTGCGATTAACCCTAAACTTACCTCGTTTAGCAAAACATATCCTATTGCAAGTAGTGATAAGAGCATGATTAGCATTCAATATGCAGCACCTGCTCAATGGTCACAACAACGCGTATTAGCGCTAAATTTACTCGATACCGTGATCAGTCAACGTTTAAGACTCAACCTACGTGAAAAAGCTGGTGGTATTTATTCACTTGGGTTCTCTGAAATGTTAACGAAAGTGCCGACAAGCTACTATACTGGTCGTTTAAACTTTACGGCATCACCTGAGCGCGCTGATGAATTAATTACTCTTGCTCGTAAAGTCGTGAATGAAGTAAAACAGTCAGGCATTACAGATAAAGAGTTACAAGAGGCTAAAAATATCTGGCTAACTGAAAATTCACAGGTAAATGACAGTGCAAGTTATTGGACAGAAGCTCTTGCACAAGTTGCAACTGATGACCAACAGTATCAGCGTTTACTCACTGATCCTGCCATGATAAAAACATTAACTGTTAACGATATAAATCAAGTGGCTCGTCAATGGTTAGGTGAGAATGAAAAGGTATTTAAATTAACCCCTGCTAACAAAAAATAAGTCTTATCTCGTTAAAAAGAGAACGCCCAGTTTAAATAACCAACTGGGCGTTTATTCATCAATTTTAATCAAATTACAGTAATTAAATTCAAATTTATTGACTATTAGATTTATTAATCTTTTTTAACTGCAAACCGACCACTACCTAAAAACATCACCGCAATCGCGGCAAATAAATAAAAGCCTGCACTTTCAGGAGCCCATCCCCCTGTTTTAGGGTTTAATGCAAATAGATCACCAGAATGAACCATCAAAATAGCAACAAACATCGTACCGGCTAAAACAAATGCTGAAACACGAGTAAATAAGCCAATGATCAGTAAGATAGGTGCAACGACTTCCCCAATCACCGTACCGTAGGCAATAAAGGCGGGTAGATTAAAATTAGCTAACATCCCCTGAATACCTGCTAACCCACCCGGTTCCATTTTATGAAGCCCATGTAATAACATTAAAACTCCAAGAGAAACACGTAATACCAATTTACCTAAGTCAGAACAGTCAACAAGTTGATTAAATTTATTAATCATAACGTCTCCAAATTCAAAATAGTGATGTGTGTTTTTAATACGTATTTGTAGGTACACTATATTATATGATGAAATATTATGAATGAGTGTGATTTTTATTATCACTATTTGTTCTCATTAAGTAATCACTTAGATTATTATTGCTTTATCGCCCTCTACTCACCTTTTCCATGATTAAGATCACAACTTGTTAACATAATAAACTCTTAATCACTCACTTCTCGTTATGCTAATAGATATCTCATCTGACCAGTCTGAAAAGGGTATCTGATGGCACATTATTCTCATCTATTTTCGCCTCTTGATTTAGGGTTTACTGTACTTAAAAACCGCATTCTTATGGGCTCTATGCATACTGGACTTGAAGAAAATCCGAATGATGCCCCAAAACTTGCACAGTTTTATGCCCAACGCGCAGCTGCTGGTGTTGCATTAATAGTGACTGGGGGGATCTCTCCTAATAAACAAGGCGTGTTATTACCACACGCTGCAACATTAATGTCTGAAAACCAACTAGCGACTCATCAGCTTGTTACTGATGCCGTTCATCAGCAAGGAGGCAAAATTGCTTTACAGATCTTGCATACAGGTCGTTATAGTTACCAACCTAACTTAGTTGCCCCTTCGGCTATTCAATCGCCAATAACCCCTTTTATGCCAACAGAAATGAGTCATGAACAAATTGAACAAACTATTAATGACTACATTCGCTGTGCTCAATTAGCCCAAAAGGCGGGCTATGATGGTGTTGAAATAATGGGCTCTGAAGGCTATTTGATTAATCAGTTTTTAGTCAGCCACACCAATCAGCGAGACGATCAATGGGGTGGTAATATTGAAAATCGTTGTCGCTTCGCTTTACGCATTCTTGAAGGCATAAAAAAAGCTGTTGGTGATCACTTTATTATTATTTATCGTCTTTCTATGTTGGATTTAATTAAAAATGGTTCAGATGCATCAGAGGTACTTTATCTTGCCAAAGCCGTTGAAAAAGCCGGCGCCACAATGATCAATACAGGGATCGGTTGGCATGAGGCACGAATTCCAACAATAGCGACCATGGTACCGAGAGGCCAATTTGCGAATGTAACGCGTGAATTAATGGGTAAAGTGAATATTCCACTGATTACATCCAACCGAATTAACACACCACAAACCGCAGAAGCTATTTTGGCAGAAGGTTGTGCCGATATGGTTTCAATGGCTCGCCCTTTTCTTGCTGATCCTGAGTTTGTACTTAAAGCACAACAGGGGCGCGAAGATGAAATCAATACTTGCATTGCTTGCAATCAAGCGTGCCTTGATGAAATATTTTCAGGGCAAACAGCATCTTGTCTTGTTAATCCTTTCGCGTGTCGAGAAACCGAACTTCTGGTTACTCCAACTCAACAACCCAAAAAGTTAGCTGTTGTTGGCGCAGGACCTGCGGGATTATCTTTTGCTATAACAGCGGCTAAACGTGGTCACCATGTAACACTGTTTGAAAAAGAAGATGTTATTGGTGGGCAGTTGAATATTGCTAGCCAAATTCCCGGAAAAGAAGAATTTAAGGAAACCTTACGCTACTTTAAACGACAGCTACAACTCACTGGTGTGATTGTTAAAAATAATACCGAAGCGACTCCTCATCATCTTGAGCACTTTGACGAAGTTATTTTAGCCAGTGGTGTTACGCCCCATAGCCCTGACATTGAAGGACAAGATAATGAGATAGTTAAAACTTACCTTGATGTTTTAAAACACCATCAACCAGTGGGTAAAAATGTAGTGATCATTGGTAGCGGAGGTATTGGCTTTGATACGGGTCTTTATCTTACTCAAAAAGGGCAATGCAGTAGCCTAAGTCCTTGTGCTTTTAACAAAGAATGGGGCATTGATCCAACGCTTTCATATCGTGGTGGTATAAAACCAGAAAATCACTTAAAAGATGATAATAAACAGATTGTTATGACTCAACGTAAAGCCGGAAAGATAGGGTTGAATTTAGGTAAAACAACGGGTTGGATACATCGGCTAACATTAGAGAAAAAAGGCGTTAAATTCTTAACAGATTGTCATTATCAAAAAATCACACCAGAAGGTCTTGTGATTGAACAAGATGGAAAACAACAGCTTCTTATGGCTGATAATATTATATTGTGTACGGGGCAACGCGCTTATCACCCTCTATTCGCACCTCTAGAAAAAGAAAACAAAATTGTTCATCTTATTGGCGGAGCAAAAGATGCACGCGCATTAGATGCAAAACGCGCTATTAGGCAAGGAACCGAATTAGCTCTCAATATTTAATCCTTTCCAGTGCTTGAGCAAAAAGAAACCCCACATAAATGTGGGGTTCTATTTTTTATTATTGATTATTATTTTTACAGCTCTTCCTGTCTTACTACTTACCCTTTTTACCCATTATTTTTTTCAGTTAATGGATTATCTGAAATACGATTATCTTCAGCAATACAGACTGTTGCAGTAAAGAGAACATCCGTAGCTGAATTCAATGCTGTTTCTGCTGAATCTTGTAACACACCAATCATTACCCCCACTGCAACCACTTGCATAGCGATATCATTGCTAATACCAAACATGCCGCAAGCCAGTGGAATTAACAGTAAAGAGCCGCCCGCAACACCCGATGCACCACAAGCACAAATCGCAGCAACAAGACTTAATAACAATGCGGTTGGCACATCAACAGGCATACCCAATGTATTTACTGCGGCTAATGTCAAAATAGTGATAGTAATTGCCGCGCCACCCATATTGATGGTCGCACCTAATGGAATTGAAACAGAATAAGTATCTTCGTTTAAATTCATACGGCGACACATTGCCATATTCACAGGAATATTTGCCGCAGAGCTGCGTGTAAAGAAAGCCGTTACACCGCTTTCACGCAGACATGCCCATACTAATGGATATGGGTTACTACGAATTTTCCAAAATACAATTATTGGATTCACAACTAAAGCGACAAACAGCATACAACCAATCAGAACAGCAAGGACATGCAAGTAACCTGCTAAAGCTTCAAAGCCTGTCGTTGCGATAGTTGATGACACTAAACCAAAAATACCAATAGGTGCTAAACGAATAACAACACGGACTAAGTTTGTCACTGCATCCGCTAAATCTTGCGTTAAGGCTTTAGTGGTATCACTTGCGTGGCGTAATGCCAGACCTAAACCGATAGACCACGCTAAAATGCCCATATAGTTACCATTGATAAGCGCATCAACAGGGTTTGCGACCACATTAATTAATACGCCTTTAAGCACTTCAGCAATATTCTCAGGTGGTGACAATTGTGATTCACTAACAACTAACGTTAAAACTGATGGGAACACAAAACTAGCAACAACTGCGGTTAATGCAGCAAAGAATGTTGCTAACAGATATAAAACTAATACGGGGCGAATATTCGATTTTTGCCCTTGACGATGATTAGCTATCGAAGCCATAACGAGTACCCATACTAAGATAGGCGCTACAGCTTTCAGTGCGCTAATAAACAGAGTACCTAATAGACTCATCATCTTGGCAACTTCTGGTGCTAACCAAGCCAGTAAGATCCCTGCAACTAAACCAACGAGTATTTGTTTAACGAGACTTCCCTTAAAGAACAGGCTGAAGACTCTGGATTGTTGTTTATCCATAGCTATTCCATTACTTAAAATAATATTTAAAAAAGGCATTTTTGAGTGTTTGCAATGCCAGTATAAGGAATTGAATCGCGCTGAAAAGCTGATTATGCAAAATATACAGCATTAACCGTTATTGTTAACAAATAAATAACATATCTGTGATCATAATAGGATTTTGTTCTTTTTAGTATACCGATCGGAAATGAAAGAAATTATTATTATCAGTAGGTTATACCTAATCATCTTACTTGTTTTTTATTTTATTTCTCTGTTTTTTGATTTTCTTAATCAACCATCCCTCTTTTTTATTAACATTATCACTAACAATTATCTACCGTGCTCATCTTTGAATTGAATAAATAATAAACAAGAAAGTCAAACAAGATAACGTTTTATTTCTCTCAATTAATATTAAAAATTTATCTTTTATGATCGCTATAAAATAGAAAACACCCCATTGTATTATCCATCCTCTTGAGTTTTTCTCTTTAAAAACGCCCTATTCTGAACTCAAAAAGAGATTTAATGTCTATTTTTCGAGATCCAATATCCATGTGTAAGTAATATCGTTATTGAGTTAAAAAATTTTCTGTCTAGTTTTTCCTGATTTTGTTAGAGTGTTGCTGTTTTAAACAATGAAAAATAGACCCTATGAAGTAGAAAATGGGTAAGTAGATTACAACACCTATTGATTTTATATTTACCCCCAAATGACTCAGTTTTAGGAAGCCTTTTATATGGAAATCGTAAGAGAGCTATTCTTGGCGCTATGGCACCAAGATTACGAAACCTTAGCTAATCCTTCATTAATATGGATTATCTACATTTTATTATTCACCATACTATTCCTAGAAAACGGAGTATTGCCTGCAGCTTTCTTGCCTGGAGATAGCTTGCTAATTTTAGTGGGCGTGTTAATTGCTAAAGGTACAATGGATTTTCCATTGACCTTACTCATTTTGACGGCAGGAGCGAGCCTAGGGTGTTGGTTGGGCTACCTTCAAGGTCGATGGCTTGGAAATACTAAATTAGTACGCAGTTGGCTATCACATCTACCAGAACATTACCACCAGCGTGCACATGGACTTTTTCATCGTCATGGCTTAGCCGCATTACTTATTGGTCGCTTTTTAGCGTTCGTTAGGACATTGTTGCCAACAATTGCAGGCCTTGCTGGATTGAACAATACTCGCTTTCAAATTTTCAACTGGTTAAGTGGGCTTTTATGGGTCGGCATACTGACCACATTGGGTTATATGTTAGGTAATAGCCCACTATTTCGTCAGTATGAACATCATTTAATGAATATCCTTATGCTATTACCTGTTTGCCTATTAGTAATAGGATTAATTGGTAGCATCTGGGTTGTCATCAAAAAGAAAAAAGTGAAAGCATAAGATCTATCAAATAATATAAAGATTTTCCTACTGACATAAAAAACAGTAAGAAAAATGACAAAGGCCTACTTCATTTATTGGAACAGGCCTTTATTTCATTTTGCTATATACTCGCCTTAACATCGCCTCATCCCTTTAACTGTGGATATCCATTAAGATTTATCTCTTTTTTTTACCAATAAGTCGTTATTTAATTTCATTAAGTGGTAAAATTGGTCTATTGTTATAAGTATCACATCGATATCTATTAAAGGAGTTACTTATGTCTCATCAACATTCGAATGAAGATCTGCGCAGTGAATTGAAATCTCTTGCTGATACTCTAGAAGAAGTACTGAACTCCTCTGCAGATAAATCCAAAGAAGAGCTCCAAAGTCTACGAGCCAAAGCAGAATCGGCAATAAAAGGTTCTCGTGCAAAACTCAGTGATGCAGGTAGAGAGATTGTCGATAACACCAAAGAAATCGCCGGAAAAGCAGATAACTATGTTCGTGAAAATCCATGGACAGGTATCGGTATTGGTGCGGCTGTTGGTGTTGTTCTTGGTGTTTTACTAGCAAAACGCTAATTTATAATGAGTGATACTCAAAGACCACAGGGCCCCGCATCCGGGGTTCTGAATTCTCTCAGTAAGATTGGCGCTATCATGATAGGCATGGTTGAAACTCGCCTACGATTAATCGCCATAGAACTGGAAGAAGAAAAAACCACTCTGATCCAGCTTATTTTAATGGCTGGTGTTACTTTGTTGCTCACCGCCTTTGGCTTAATGAGCCTACTTATTCTGATTTTTTGGATTATTCCACCTGAATATCGAGTCTATGCTTTAGCCATCACAACGGCGACTTTACTTCTCTGTGCGCTCATTGGCGGCATCATGACATTAAGAAAAGCGCGAAATTCTACCTTGTTAGGCGATACTCGCCAGCAATTAGAATTAGATAAACGCCTTTTGGAGCAATATCATGATGAACAGACAAAATAAACAGGCGATCCTCGCAAGACGTAAAAAGCTGTTGTTGAATAAAATTCAGCAACAGCGCTCTGACTTAGGACAAAGCACACAAACTTGGCTTGATGTAACAGAGCCTTATGATAAAGCATGGCGAATTTTAGTTTCCTTAAAACCGGCGCTTTTAGTGGGAGCTAGTTTTATTTCTCTTTACAGCATTAAGCATCCTAAAAAAATCATACGATTAGGGCAACGCGCGATCGGTGCAATTGGCTTAATTCGTACGATCCAAAAGTCCTTCAAAAAAACCTCTGATTAATCTTCAATTTTTTTGTCCAAGAATGTTAATTCTTCTTAATATCCTCTCCGCTCAATTCACATTATTGTATATCTCACACCGTAGCCGTGGTTATTAATTCTAAAAATAGAAAATTAACCAACGAAAATACAAATATAAACAGATATACATTGCAGATAATAGAATTTGATTAGGAATAAACATCATGAAAAAATTTGAAGACATTGCGTTATTAATTGCCCGTATTTTAATGCCGATTTTATTTATCAGCGCAGGCTACGGAAAAATTGGTGGTTACGAAGGTACACAACAATATATGCAAGCAATGGGCGTTCCCGGTTTCTTATTACCACTGACTATTCTATTAGAGTTAGGTGGTGGATTAGCCATCTTATTTGGTTTCTTAACTCGCACCACAGCAATTTTTACCGCGGTCTTTACTCTCTTAACCGCATTATTGTTCCACAGTAATTTTGCTGAAGGCATGAACCAATTAATGTTTATGAAAAATATGACCATTGCCGGCGGATATTTATTACTCGTTATCACAGGCCCAGGTAAATGGAGCTTAGATCGTATTCTCAATAAAAACTGGTAATAATAAGTTTAGAAATAAAAAAGATCCCTTAGGGGATCTTAAACTCAATAAGGAACCCTATGTTTTAGGCATAGGGTTCTTTTTTAACGATATTAGTATAATTTTTCATTAACTTCTTTTCTGTTATCCCCACAATTACTCTGTGAGCGATTATCTCTAAACATAAAAATTATCTAATAACAAAACTATTTTTTATCATTCGCAAAGAGTTTAGGTATTTCACGTAGACACCACGATTTAGCTTCGCCCATGCTGTCTCTGCGCCATGCCATAATAATATTATTTTCATGATGATATTCAGGGCCAACAACACGTAAGCGCCCTTCTTTGATGTCATCTTCAATTAAATCAATCGGCATTGTCGCGACACCTAAACCTGCAATTAATGCTCGGCGTTTATCTTCAATCGAACTGACCGTTAAACGGCGCTGTTTATCTAACAACAATACTGTCAATACAGGGCGTTCTCTTGCTGTATCTGCAATCGCAATGCCTCGATATTTCAAGCGAGTTTCTTCGGCTAATGGCTCAGGTTCGTTATGGATGGGATGATCTGGGCTGGCAACGTAAACGCTAGTGGTATTGTATAAAGGGCGGAAATTAATTTCTGATGAAGTACGAAAATGCATATCGGGCGAAATCACAATATCACATTTACCACTTTCTAAACTTTCCCATGCCCCCGCTAATACTTCAGTAACTAAGGAAAGTTGCGTATTTGATTTTTCAGCCAGTTTATCAACCAAAGGAAAGAGTCTAGATGCTGGAGTAAGCGCTTCACAAACAATAGTGATATGAGGCTCCCAACCCCTTGCTAAGGCTTCAGCGTCTGAGGTTAATTTGTCAGCAGCCTCAAGTAATATACGCCCTCTATCAAGTAGCATTCTACCGACATTAGTAAATTTTGTTCTATGGCCAGAACGGTCGAAAAGAACAACATCTAAATCTTCTTCTAATTTTTGCATGGTATAACTGAGCGCCGATGGAACTCGATTTAGTTCATCAGCAGCCGCTGCAAAACTCCCTCTACGATCAATGGCATCCATCACTCGTAAAGATTCCAACGTAATGGCTTTGTCTTTACTCATTATACTTATCTCTATCAAATAATTTGATTATAGGCACCAGATTAACTTGCTAACAATAGACAGTCCATACCTCTATGATAAATATATTGATAACCTACTCGAAAAATACCGCTATGATAAAATACAGAACAGCACAACAGTGTGGTAAAGCGGATTATGGTTGGCTACAAGCTCGCTACACATTTTCCTTTGGCCACTACTTTGACCCTCATTTTTTAGACTATGGCACGCTAAGAGTTCTCAACCAAGAGATGCTTGCACCAAATTCTGAGTTTAAAGCAAAGACTTACCCTCATGTTGATGTGGTTAATCTTATTCTTCAAGGGGAAGCAACATACCTTGATAATATGGGACGTACTGTGACGGCAAAAGAAAATGAGTGCTTACTTATTTCACCGCATAATACTGATACATATATAGAGAAAAACAGTAGTCCTGATACGCCATTAACCCGTATTCAGTTGTGGTTAAATGCTTGTCCACAACAAGAAAGTTTAGCCTCACAAAAATTGGTATTAGATGAAAAATTAAAATATCAATTATTAGCTTCACCAACCGGTGATGATGGCTCGTTAATGTTAAGGCAAACCATTTGGCTTTATCATATTCATTTGCAAACAGGCGATGAAATCACACTGCCAATAAAAGGACAGAAAGGCTTTTTACAATCCATAAAAGGTGGTACCTATTTGCAAACGTCAACACAAGAAAATGGGCAAATCCAGTGTGGCGATGGCGCTTTTATTCAAGATAGCCACAGCATCACGTTAAAAAGCTCGGCTGAATTTCGTGGCTTGTTTATTGATATTATTTCGTGATAGTTGATTTAGATTGGCTTAAAAACAGAAAACCCTCGAAACACAATGTGAATCGAGGGTTTTTTATGAGGTGAGTTGACCGTTAAGCCGGGTTCTGTCGTGGACAACCATTCATCTAGGCCAGAACTTGCGCGCTGGCTCAAGCAACCTACCCGGGTTCAATGCGGGCCGCACCATAAGAACCCCTATTTGGTCTTGCTCCGGGTGGAGTTTACCATGCCACAAACTGTTACCAGTTGCGCGGTGCGCTCTTACCGCACCCTTTCACCCTTACCTGATCCTGTAAACAGGCCATCGGCGGTTTACTCTCTGCTGCACTTGTCGTAGGCTCGCGCCTCCCAGACGTTATCTGGCACCCTGCCCTGTGGAGCCCGGACTTTCCTCCCCTCTATCCGTCTCCCCCGAAGGGACAACGATAAAGCAGCGGTTGTCTAGTCAACTCAGGGTGCGGATTATAGGGATTTTGGGAGAAAATGTATAGCGAAAGAAGCTAAAAAATCACTTTACTCGTCTTGAGCTTCACCATTTTGCTCAATGACATGTTTATAGAGTGCATTTTTCTTCACACCATAAATCTCAGCAGTGACTGCCGCCGCTTTTTTCAGTGGTAGCTCTTTTTGTAAAATCGCGAGTGTTCGTAACACTTCTGGTGAAAAATTATCATCAACCGGTTTTTCATACCCTTCAACAATTAATACCATTTCACCTTTACGGCGGTTTTCATCTTCAAGCACCCATTTCAGTAATTCCCCTACAGGCATACCTTGAATAGTTTCCCACGTTTTTGTGAGTTCTCTCGCTAATACTACATAGCGATCTTCACCCCAAACTGTCACCATATCAGCTAAACTATCTAGCAATCGATGTGTTGATTCATAAAAAATCAATGTGCGAGGTTCTTCTAACAATTCACGTAGGCAATCTTGGCGGCTTTTTGTTTTGGCTGGTAAAAAACCTTCATAACAAAAACGATCAGAAGGAAGCCCTGCGGCAGAAAGTGCCGTAATAGCAGCACAAGCGCCAGGCAGTGGCACTACATCTATGCCATTTTTACGGCATTGATTGACTAAATGATAGCCAGGATCGTTAATTAATGGTGTACCTGCATCAGAGACTAATGCGATACTTAGCCCCTGTTGTAATTTGCTAATTAATTGATCTGCTTTTTGCTGTTCATTATGATCATGTAACGCATACAAACGTGCGTTAATGGCAAAGTGCTGTAATAGAAGCCCTGTATGACGGGTATCTTCTGCAGCAATTAAATCGACATGAGACAGCACATCAAGTGCCCGCTGGGTGATATCGCCCAGATTACCAATAGGTGTGGGTACTATGTACAGTGTGGATGTCGTTACCGCTGCTCGATTAGGTTGATTCATTGTTTATTCCGAATGACCGATTTAAAATTGAGCATAATTATAAAACATCACTGGGTACAGTATGCTTTCCTCAATTTTTGTGCGTTTTAAAACAGGTTTATCCTATACTGCGATACTCTCTGCGCTGATTATGTCAGGTTGTACCCTGACGGGGCAACAAGAACAACCTCTCACTCCAGCTGCAAAAGCAGAAATGGAGATGAAACAATATCAAAAAGTAATTGATGATGCTCAAGGGCTAGCATCTTTAGATGTTATTAGAGCCTATATTGGGTTAGAAACATTAATTACTGATCCTCAACTGCGTCAAAAAAATATTGATGATACATGGCTCACACTAACCAAACTCACACCAGAGCAACGCCGTAGTGTGGTTATCAAAGCAGATGAAAATACGCTGCAAGGTTGGTTAGATTTACTCAATACCTATGAATACAACAAAGATGATGCTGATAAATTATCAACAGCAGTCAGAGAATGGCAGACTCGCTATCCTCGTAATCCAGCTGCATTAACACTTCCAGCTTCATTATTACGTCTTTCACAACCTTCTGTAAGTACGAATAGCCAAATCGCATTATTATTACCTTTAACAGGGCAAGCGAAAGTCTTTGGTGAAGCCATTCGTCAAGGCTTCCTTGATGCGCAAAGTGGCTTACCACAACCACAAGCGATGCCTGAATCTCAAACACCTAAAAACGATGATAGCCTAGCTTCAATTTTAGAAGAATTAGGCATTAGCCATACTGAAACTTCTGCAACAAATTCAGATACAACGAAAGAATCCACTGACAATAGTGAAACCAATCAAGTAAAAGAAGAAAAAGGAACGGATACTTTTTCAAGTAATATGAGCGTTCAGCTTGACCCTATTGCTCAAAACTCTCGCCAAGTGATTGTTTATGATACCAATAGTCAGCCTATTGATGTGTTACTGAAAAAAGCACAACAAGATGGTGCCAACTTAATTGTCGGTCCACTACTAAAACCTGAAGTCATGAAAACCATTGAGCTTCAAAGTGGCTTACCCGTATTAGCATTAAATGAGTTAGATACGATCCCTTCTGCAACTACTGTCTGTTTCTTCTCTCTTTCGCCAGAAGATGAAACCCGTAATGCGGCACAGCATTTGCGTCAGCAACAAAAAGCAAATCCATTAATTATTGTTCCAGATAATAAATTTGGTCAAAGAATGGCACAAACTTTTGCTGATGAATGGCAACGTACAGGTGGCGGTACTGTTTTACAACAAACCTTTAGTTCTGTTGAAAGCTTAAAAGCATCGATTAATCGCGGTGTCGGTATTCGCATGACAGGCACACCGGTTTTACCAACTGCTAATGCACCTTTACCATTAGAGACTCAATCTATTCCATCTGCGGGTGGTGCGATTGATTCGGTTTACATCATTGCGACTAGCGATGAATTAACCTTAATTAAGCCAATGATTGATATGGCGATCAGTACCCAAAAGCGTCCACCCATTTATGTTAGCTCACGCAGTAACCAAGGTGGAACTGGTCCTGATTTCCGTATGGAGATGGATGGCATTCAATTTAGTGATATTCCATTGATGACTGGCGCTAATTTGCCGTTAATGCAAAAAGCATCCAGTAAATTTGCGAACGATTACTCATTAATGCGTCTTTACGCGATGGGAATTGATGCATGGTCATTAGCAAACAATTACAATGATCTAACAAAAGGCACATTACATTTTAATGGTATTTCAGGTTCATTACATGTTGAAAACAACTGTACTGTTTATAGACAACTTCCTTGGATGCAATTTAAACAAGGTAAGATTGAACCGGTTACACAGTAATAAAAGTATTTAATTATCATTAAAATAAACCGCCATAAAGGCGGTTTATTTTATGAGTAAGAGAAAGAAGGAAATCATGGATGATTTTTTCTAAAAGTCCTTATTTTTTAGGACTATACTATGAGCAAAAAGCGCTAAAATATTTACGCCAACAAGGATTAATATTAATTGCGCGTAATGTCCGATATCCCTGTGGCGAAATTGATCTTATTATGCAAGAAAACAAGACATGGGTATTTGTTGAGGTTCGCTTTAGATATAACACCTCATTTGGTGATGCAATAAGCTCTATTACTACCTCAAAACGGCGTCGTTTATGGCGGACAGCAACGTGTTGGTTAGCACAACGCCAAGAAAGTATCGAGACTTCAGACTGTCGATTTGATGTTTGTGCATTTAATCAACGCCAGTTAATATGGTTAAAAAACATTCTCGATTATACGGAATTTATTCGTTAAATTAGATTATATAGGTCTTAACGTGCTTGATAGAATCAAAGTCTGCTTTACAGAGAGTATCCAAACTCAAATTGCAGCAGCAGAAGCATTACCAGATGCCATTTCCAGAGCCGCCATGATGATGGTTCAATCGTTATTAAACGGCCATAAAATATTAAGCTGTGGAAACGGTAGCTCAGCAGCAACAGCACAGCGATTTGCCGCAAGCATGATCCATCGTTTTGAAACAGAGCGCCCTAGCTTGCCCGCATTATCGTTAAACACAGATAGCGTTGTGATGACTGCAATTATGGGGAATCAGCAACACGATGAAATCTATGCAAAACAAGTGCGCGCATTAGGACAAGCTGGAGATGTACTGCTTGCTATTTCGACACACGGTAACAGTCGAAGCATTATTAAAGCCGTTGAAGCCGCTGTTACACGAGATATGACCATTGTTGCATTAACAGGTTATGATGGCGGAGAGCTTGCCGGATTATTAGGCCCTCAAGACGTTGAAATTCGTATTCCATCTCAACGTACCGTCAGAATACAGGAAGTTCAGATGCTAACAGTCAATTGTCTCTGCGATTTAATTGATAATACATTATTCCCACATCAGGATGACTAAGGAGTTACTATGAAATTGCTTCCTATCACCGCAGTGCTGTGTTCTGCACTTTTACTGCAAGGTTGTATCGGCGCAGCTGTTGTCGGCACTGCCGCAGTTGCGGGTAAAACTGCAACCGATCCTCGCTCATTAGGGCAACAAGTTGACGATGGTACCTTGGAAGCACGTGTTTCTGGTGCTCTAAACAAAAACGAACAGATCAAGAAAAGCAATTCACGTATTGTGGCTACCGCTTATCAAGGCAATATTCTGTTAACAGGTCAAAGCCCTGATATGTCTGTTGCCAATACGGCTAAACAAGTCGCAAGTAAGGTTGAAGGGGTGAATAACGTCTATAACGAAGTTCGCCAAGGCGAGCCTGTGACATTAGGCACTGCGTCTTCAGACACATGGTTAACAACCAAAGTTCGCTCTCAAATTTTAGGCAGTGATTCAGTCAAATCATCGTCAGTAAAAGTGATCACTGAAAATGGTGAAGTGTTCTTATTTGGTATTTTAACTCGCCAAGAAGGAGCGGCTGTTGCGAAAATAGCCAGTGAAACCAAAGGGGTTGTTAAAGTTACCACCGCATTTACTTACCTTAACTGATCACATTACTAATCTCGTTTTTGTATTATTCTGACAGTATCGGTCTTTGTGAATAATGACCGACACTGTCAGTTTCTTTCTCGACTAAAACTCGCCTTTACTCAACAAGCTGTTAGCGTCTTAACATCCCTTTATCGATGATAAAATCGATAATAGTTTCCAAGCCTACTTTTTCTTTTAAGTTGGTGAAAACATAAGGTTTCACAGGACGCATTCTAGCAGTATCAGCTTCCATCACTTCTAATGAGGCGCCAACATAAGGTGCTAAATCGATCTTGTTGATCACCAGCAGATCAGAATGAGTAATACCAGGGCCTCCTTTACGTGGAATTTTTTCCCCTTCGGCCACATCAATCACGTAAATGGTTAAATCAGCAAGCTCTGGACTAAATGTCGCACTTAAGTTATCACCGCCACTTTCCACAAAAACGATATCAAGATTTTTGTGGCGCATTGCTAACTCTTCAACCGCAGCAAGGTTCATTGAGGCATCTTCACGGATAGCAGTATGAGGACAACCTCCTGTTTCGACACCAATAATACGGTCGGCATCTAATGCTTCAGCACGCGTTAAGATCTTGGCATCTTCTTGGGTATAAATATCGTTAGTTACAACCGCGATTTCATAAGTGTCGCGCATTGCTTTACAAAGAACTTCTAACAGTGCTGTTTTTCCTGATCCAACAGGGCCTCCAACACCAATACGTAGTGGTTGATTATATTCTTGCATATAGATTTCTCATGAACGAAAAAGTCGAGTGTATTGTGTTTCATGACGACTACTGGCAATGATTTGCGCGGGTGTAAAGCTCCCAATATCTTCAGTGGGCCAATATGCAGACTGCTCAACAATCTCAGGGATCTGCTCTGTTAATGTAAACAGTATTTTCTGCCCCGCACTTTGCCCTAATGGGATCAATTTCACGCCTGACATCACCGTGTTTTCAAGCCACCCCCAAGCGTATGCACAACATAACTTTTCAACGGAAATATTCCATTTCACAGCCGCTAACGCAAATGCCATCAGTTGTGTCTGTTTTACACAGGCTTGTAAGGTTTCATCTAACTCAATATCTAATTGAGGAAGTAAACGAGCGAAAGCAATACCGCGTTGGCGCTCTTCTTGCCGTAATTCTTTAGTTTCACGACTTGCGATAATAAAATCACACCAATACTTCACTTCACTCATTTTGGCTTGTGCTAAATTTTCTTGTAATCGCCGTAAGATAGGGAGCTCTAACGTCGCTAAATTACCCGTCATTTGAGTACTTAACCAAGCCGTTAACGTTTGAGGACAACAAACCCAACCTTTTTCAATTGCCCATTCTAACCCTTGAGAATAAGTAAACGATCCCACCGGTAAAGAAGGACTGACTAATTGATATAAGCGTAGATCTGCAAGCATCAATAGGCTCCCTTATTCAAATAATTAGTGATGATGATGGTGATCGTCATGAGCGTGATGATGATGTCCACCAGACGATCCACCATAAGCACCCGGCTCAGGTTGATATTTTTCCAACCCCACAACCACATTGGCGCCCAAGCCTCTCGCCATATCATCTAAAACATGATCGTGAAAATAACGACACCAACCCGCTTCAATTTGTAATGGAACATGACGATTGCCTAAGTGGTAACAAACTCGAGCCAATAGCAGCGGATCGTCACTATACACGGTTGAAACTTGCTCTTTTGCG
Organism: Proteus penneri; assembly: GCF_022369495.1. Lineage (NCBI taxonomy): Bacteria > Pseudomonadati > Pseudomonadota > Gammaproteobacteria > Enterobacterales > Morganellaceae > Proteus > Proteus penneri. The sequence continues at coordinate 135,712 of NZ_CP059690.1, read as the reverse complement.
GCTTCAATTGTGACTAGCGTATTATCTTCTGACAGTAAAATATCGCCCTCTTTTAGCACCGTACCACGGGGTAAAAATAACCCTGCTTCTTGCCCATCACTTAATGTCACTTTTAAACGACTTTTGGTTCTTTCATCCATCGTTAAGCACAGAATAAGAGGCGGTTGTTCAGGTGTTGCTATTTCAACTGCTTTTTGTTGATCAATAAGTTGAGTAAATCTTTTCATTCTCTATATTCTCAATAAATCTGCATCAAAAGAGGAAATAGCGTTGTGCCATCGGTAATTGTGTTGCGGGTTCACACACTAATGGCACACCATCTGCTTTCACAATATAGGTTTGTGGATCTAGCTCAATATGTGGCACATAGCTATTGTGGATCATCGATGCTTTTGTCACGCTACGACAACCTTGGACACGGCCAATCAAGCTCTTCAAGCCCAGCTTTTCTGGCACACCGGCTTCAATGCCCGCTTTTGACATAAAGATCATTGACGTTTGGTATTTCGCTTTACCTAAACACGCATACATTGGGCGATAATGCACAGGCTGAGGCGTTGGAATAGCCGCATTAATATCCCCCATTGGGGCATAAGCCACCATGCCACCTTTCATGATCAATGCGGGTTTCACACCAAAGAAAGCAGGATCCCATAAAACCAGATCAGCCAACTTCCCTTTTTCAATAGACCCCACTTCATGTGCAATACCATGCGCTAAAGCAGGATTGATAGTGTATTTCGCCACATAGCGTTTAATGCGACAGTTATCACTTTCAGCAGTGTCACCTTCTAATATGCCGCGTTGTAATTTCATTTTGTGCGCACATTGCCAAGTACGAAGAATAACTTCACCTACGCGCCCCATTGCCTGTGAGTCTGACGACATAACAGAAATAGCACCCATATCATGTAAGATATCTTCCGCAGCAATAGTTTCGCGACGAATACGAGATTCAGCAAAGGCCACATCTTCAGGAATAGAAGGATCAAGGTGATGGCAAACCATTAACATGTCGAGATGTTCATCTACCGTGTTAATGGTATAAGGCATTGTTGGATTTGTTGAAGCAGGTAAAATATTCGGCTCACCGACTGATTTAATTACATCGGGTGCGTGCCCACCACCCGCCCCTTCTGTGTGGAAAACGTGGATCACACGGCCCGCTATCGCTTTTACAGTTTCTTCATAAAAACCACCTTCATTTAAGGTGTCAGAATGAATAGCAACTTGCACATCCATTTCATCGGCAACATTAAGGCAGTTATGAATTGCCATCGGCGTTGCACCCCAATCTTCATGAATTTTTAGACCAATAGCACCCGCCTCAATTTGCTCGCGAACCGCTTCTGGTTGACTGACACAACCTTTGCCGAATAACCCCACATTAATAGGCAATTCATCAACGGCTTCTAACATGCGGTGCATGTTCCAAATACCTGGCGTTACTGTCGTTGCATTCGTTCCAGCCACAGGCCCTGTACCACCACCAATAAATGTGGTGACACCAGAGACTAAACCTTCTTGTGCTTGTTGAGGGCAGATAAAGTGAATATGTGTATCAACGCCACCAGCGGTAACTATTTTACCTTCGCCCGCAACCACTTCTGTGGCCGGCCCTACAACAATATCCACATTAGGTTGTACATCCGGATTACCCGCTTTACCAATCCCCACAATACGACCATCTTTAATACCGATATCGGCTTTTACGATCCCCCAATGGTCTAAAATAATGGCGTTAGTGATAAGTACATCGACACATTCAGCATTAACGACTTGGCTCTGCCCCATACCATCGCGAATAACTTTACCACCACCAAACTTGACCTCTTCGCCATAAGTGGTGAAGTCTTTTTCAATTTCAAGAAAGAGCTCAGTATCAGCTAATCGCAGACGATCACCTGTTGTTGGCCCGAACATATCTGCATAAGCTTGACGTGAGATAGTTTTCATTTTTTCTCACTCTCCAATTTACCCATCACTTTGCCGTGAAAACCATAAATTTCACGTTTTCCTGCAAAAGCCACTAATTCAACGGTACGGCTTTGACCGGGTTCAAAACGAACCGCCATACCTGCTGGAATATTTAAACGAAAACCCAATGTACCTTCTCGCTCAAATCTCAGCGCATCATTTACTTCATAGAAATGATAATGAGAACCCACCTGCACGGGTCTATCACCGTGATTAGCAACTTGTATTGTTTTTGTCTCTCGGCCAGCATTAAGCTCAATATCGCCTAACGTTTGGTTAACTCTAATTTCACCGGGTATCATGTTGTTACCTACACAATAGGATCATGGATAGAAACAAGTTTTGTACCATCAGGGAATGTACATTCCACTTGAATGTCTTTTATCATTTCTGGTACACCTTCCATGACTTGTTCTGCTGCCAAAACTGAGCGTCCTTCACTCATTAATTGGGCAACCGTTTTACCTTCTCTCGCCCCTTCCATAATGGCGCAACTGATAAGTGCAACCGCTTCAGGATAATTAAGCTTGAGCCCTTTCGCTAAACGTCTTTCAGCAACAAGGCCCGCTGTAAAAAGCAGTAATTTATCTTTTTCTCTTGGTGTTAATTCCATTTCTGCTCCTAAAATTAACGATTATGTCGCCCATATACGAGGCGGCTCAGGGCAATACCCTAACCAGTGTTGTCTGACGGTTTGCCAAACTTGAACAAAACACGCCATCATCGGCTCTGTTTGAGAGCCTAATAACCGTAAAACTAAAATACCGTCTATATCTGTTAAGCCATATTCAATGGCATGATCGTAAGAAGCTGAGAAAGCCTCGATACTTTGTTGAATACTGTTTTTTAATTCGTCCGTTGCGGGATAAATATAAAGCGACCCCAACATGGGAAATTCACGCATTGCGGCCGATCTTTTTTGTAAACCATCAACAAAAAGCGATTCTGTTAATGTCAGCTTTTCATCAATATAGAAATTAAAACGTCCTTTAACACTGCCATTTTCGAACCATTCATTTAAAACAGGGCGGCCAAAGCATTGGATTTCCCAGCCAATAAATCTCGACGTAGTTGCAATATGAATATGCGTTTCTAGGCGAACTTGGGCTTCAGGAAAAAAGATATTCTCCTGAGGAAGCCACTCTAAAAAACCATTCGGTGCGACCTTTAATGTTTGAATCTGATGAGCCACCCCACCAGCACTACGGTAAAACTTAGTCGCCCCAGGTGTTGTGAGCAATGCGTGCGCTTGGGATTGCACATCAATATTAATCAATAGGTTATCGCCACCAACCACACCGCCTGGGGGATGAAGTAAATAAGTGTGTGCAATACCTTGCTCAGGATAAAAAGGACGCTGAACCATTAATGGGCCGATATGACGCTTTTCTGTAAGACGCGTGACTCCGCGTTTCACTTCATAGCGTAAAGCGATTTCAGCAAGCCAACCCTTCCCTGAAAAGTCAGACATACTCACTCCTGCCAACTCGGCAAAATTATCAATAAATCAGGAAAATGTGTGAATAATACAGCGCTATCCATAAGATTGAGTCATTCAAAAACAAATAGAAAATAAGCTAATGAATGTTGGATAGGGTGTGGATAAAAGACAAACAGTGATATCCTAAGAACAGAATAATCGCCTTTGTCTGTGACGCGCGATTCTACACCTTATTAAGAAAAATGCGTTTTGAATAAATAACAATTTATTTAGAAAAAATAACACTGTTTAAAATAAATGTAAAAAATGAACAAATATCTATATTGTCTTGTTTTATCAACAAGATTATATTCTGTTTCACTCTTATTCTGCTTTGCATGACAACACTAATTTAAACTAGAATAATCTTTCTATTTATTATTCTAGACGTGGCTTATCAGTTTATACAACTAATGAGCTAATTTTGAGTATTGTTCATTTAAGCAAGATGAATGCTTAACTTGCCTACGGTATATCGAAGATCATGGAATACAAACACATCCTGTCCTCTAACCAAATGTCTTTAAAAACGTTTTACATCGAAAACCCGATGATAGCGATGGTTAGTGGCGCAAAAGGTACGATTTGCATCAATGGGCAATCTATTGATGTATCTAGTCATTTAACGCTTATTATTCCGAAATACAGTCAAGTGTCTTGCGATATAGTGAATCAATTTACGCATAAATCGATTGAACTACACACTCTTGTATTATGTGAAACAGAACTTCAATCTGTTTTCTCTTTACTAAAACCTTTAATAAAATCTAGCTCACCACTGACAAGCCATCTTCCTGCTTACCATTTATCGACGCCTGAAGTGATAAAAAGTAATTTTGGAATTTTAAAACAATGCTTACCACTACCACATGGCTCTCCATCTCAAGAAACCATGTTTATGCAGCAATGTTTATTTTTTATTTTGATGGCGGTATATCAAGAAGGCATCGATATTTTAAATATCTTCCGATTTAACTATGATGAGCCTAAAAATCAGGCAATTACGCATTTAATTACGCAAGATCCGCAAAAAAAATGGCATTTAGAAGATGTCGCTAAAACGCTTTTCACAACGCCATCAACATTACGCCGACATTTAAGCAAAGAAGGCGTTTCATTCTGCCAGTTATTGCTTGATGTCAGAATGGGGATTGCATTAAATTATCTCACGTTTTCTAATTACACTGTTTTTCAAATAAGTCATCGCTGTGGTTTTGGCAGTAATGCCTATTTTTGCGATGCTTTTAAGCGCAAATACGGCATGACACCTTCACAATTTCGCGTGCAGTCTCGCCAATCTAACGATCCTTCTGCAATAACGAAACTATCAGAAAAGATTGCTGAACCTAATAGAAAAATATTTCAAACCTTATAGAGTTATGACAAATTATTTTTCTTTAAAAAGCTAATTCCACCCATTAGTCGCATCTGATTTAAGATCCACTGTTGTCGTTTTAGGGTGTAAGCAGAAGGTTTATTTACATGATAAATATGCGGATTAGGTAATACTGCGGCTAATAATGCAGCTTCATAACTTGTAAGTTGTTTTGCGGGCTTTCTAAAATAGTGTTGAGAAGCCTGCTCTACGCCAAAGATCCCATCACCAAACTCAACAATATTTAGATATACCGTTAAAATACGTTTTTTTGACCAAATAAGCTCGACAACTGGCGTCATTCCGGTCTCGAGACCTTTTCTAATCCAACTACGACCATCCCATAAAAAAAGATTTTTGACCGTTTGCTGAGAAATAGTCGATGCTCCACGTAATGTTTTACCATTGTTATAATTTTTTTTGAAAACTTTCTCAATAGCATCAAAATCAAATCCCCAATGTTTGGGGAAATTTTGATCTTCAGATGCAATAACGGCTAAATACATCACAGGAGCTATCTCTTTCTCACTGACCCAAGTGGAATGTGATACATAAGAAAAATCAAACTCACTCCAAGCAGAAATTTGTCTTTGAGCCATAACAGCAGAAAAAGGCACAGGTAAAAAAGAAAACAGCACAACTGTTAACAACCATAAAGCAATTAAAATAATTAATAGTTTCTTTAACTTTCTCACCAGTACCATCTGCTGTTTTTACCTACTCTTTATGCCATCTCAAGGACTTTCTTAACCAGTTTCTCAATCCCCACCTGTGCTTGTGCTATAGATTGTGCAAGCATATACGCAGGCGTAGTGACAACACGATATTTTTCATCGACAACGATATCATCAACAGGACAATCTATATGGACACCCCCCATCTTTTCAATTGTACGAGCGGTCTCCACGTCATTTCCAATTGTTAATTTTACTGGAGAATTTAACATTTTTGGTAACATTACAGGCGCAATACACATTAGCCCCAATGGTTTATTTTGCTGATGTATCGCTTGTACAAATCTTAAGAGATCTTTGTTAATTTCACAGTCACTTCCTTTTGTTGCGAAATTACACAAATTCTTAGCAGCACCAAAACCACCAGGAATAATAACAGCATCAAAGTTTTCAGCCTTTGCCTCTGATAAAGGGGATATTTTACCACGAGAAATACGAGAAGATTCTTCCATCATATTCCTTTTTTCTGATTTTTCTTCACCTGTAATATGATTAATTACAGTTGGTTGTAATTCATTAGGTGAAAAATAATGAACTTCAGCATTATTTTGGCTCAAAGCAAGCATTGTGAGCACTGATTCATGGATTTCACTCCCATCGAATACACCACAACCACTTAAAATTACCGCAATTGATTTCATATCTTTCTCCGTTTGTAGTAGATTACTAGTTACCCATTTATAGGTGTAAACACCAATCGGCATCACATATTTAAATGTTTCTTGTAACAAAAAAACTTATCTTTGCTATTTTGTTGCATGTATGATGTATGGAATAGTTTCATCCTATTCGCCTATGTAATGAGAATCAAAAAAAGCGGATAGAAAAGTTTCCCTGGTGTTGGCGCAGTATTCGCGCACCCCAACCTTCGGTTGGGGTTATTTTTTTCTAGCCCCTGCTAACCAGTTTCTTAAACTTTCCACATCCTTTCTCCAATCCTTTCCTAGCTCATCTACCCACTCTTGCACATTGTCCCACCAAGCAGGTAATTCCGGTGATTGGATCTGTTTAGCGAGTTGCTGTAAATGTTTTAAACCAATAGAACCTGCTGCACCTTTGATTTTATGTCCTTCCTCAGTGATGCCTTTCTGATCGCGCGCGGTCAGATTAGATTCAAGAACTGACATATAACTTGGCATCATCTTTTCAAAAACATCTAGACCATCAGTGATTAATTGAGGTCCTACGAGTTCGATGTACTGATTCAGCATGTCTATATCTAATAATTCTTCATTTTTATTCAACAATTCCGATGACTCATTACATGGCATAGAAACCGCACCATCTCCCCAGAATTTATTGATAATCGCGGTAAGTGCGTCCACAGAAAGTGGTTTGCTTAGCACATCATTCATTCCCGCATCCAAATACTCTTTTTTGTCTTTCAAAACATTTGCTGTTAAAGCGATAAGAGGAGGAAGTTCATTGCTGTCGAATTCTTGACGTAATTTTCTTGAAATATCGAACCCTGTCATATCGGGTAATTGAATGTCTAATAGCACTAAGTCATATTCATCAGGCTTAAACATCGATAACGCTTCTTGCCCTGTCATTGCTACATCAACGGTATTACCCAGTTTTTCTAAAACAGAACAGGCCACGATCACGTTAAGTTCAATATCTTCTACAAGCAGAATATTTAAAGCAGGTAATAAGAGCTCATCATCACTATCGATATTGTGATGTTCTTCAATAGCAGGAGCGACGATAGAGAGGGTAAAGGTAGACCCCTCACCTAACTCACTCTCAACACGAATATCACCGCCCATATGCTGTGCTAGGCGTTTTGAGACAGCAAGTCCGATACCCGTTCCCGTTGCAGAACGACCACCTTGACTATCATTGACTTGATAGTACATGGCAAAGATCTTCTCAAGCTCACTTTTAGGAATACCAATCCCGCTATCTTTCACTTCAAAGAACAACTTATCTGGCGCTTCTTGCCAAATACGCACTTTGATTTCACCTTCTTGAGTAAACTTCACCGCGTTACCAATGAGATTCCATAAAATCTGACGTAATCGAGTCCCATCAGAAGTTATCTTATGCGGTAGCGTTTCTTCTGCTTCAAGCGTAAATTTCAATCCTTTTGGCTGTACTAACAGTCCAGACAGATTTTCTAAATCAGAAATAAATTCAGTGAAGTCAATTGGCTGGTTATCTAACTGAATTTTTCTACGCTCAATTTTATCCATCTCAATCACGTCATTAAAAATATTACCCAACGTAATCGCACTCACATGGATAGTTTTTAAGTAATTGAGTTGTTCTGGTGAAAGTTCGGTATCCAATAAGATACGGCTTAATCCAACAATACCATTTAGCGGTGTACGCAATTCATGGCTGATGGTTGAGATAAAGGTGGTTTTATCACGACTCGCATTCTCTAACGCGTCTTGATAGCGCTTACGCTCTGTAATGTCACGTCCAAAACCCATTAAGCCATGACGCTTACCAATACGGTCATAAAACGGCACTTTACGTAATTCAAAACAGGCTTTTCGCCCATCAGGGTAAACCAGCCACTGCTCATAGGTAAGTGAGACATTGTGACGAAAAACTTTCTCATCGGTTTCCATCACTTTTATCGCAATATCTTCGTCATACACATCAAGCGGTGTTAAACCAATAAGCTGCTTCTCACTTTTACCTGTCAGTAATTCTGTTGCGCGGTTACATCCTGAAAATTCATTATCTTCATTACGGTAATAAACTAAATCAGGAGAAGCATCTAGAAATGAGCGTAAAAGTGAGGATTGTTGTTCAAGCTCGATTTGCGTCAATTCACGACGCTTCATTTCACTTTTTAGTTTTTCTAGTAGTTCAAGGTGCGCTTTTTCAACTTTTTCACGCTCTTGAATTTCCAAGTTTAATTGCTCAATATTCTCTTTTAATTGAGAGTTAAGCTCTAAGTCTCGCTGGCGCATTACGCCTAGTTTATCCACCATACGAGATAAACGACGTCGTGATTCTTCCAGTTGTTCAACGACAACTGAAAGAAAATAGACAGCCCAAGGCGTAATAATCAGTCCAAAGAAAATAGAGCGAACAAGGTCAATACTGGTAACATCACCTGCAAGCAAGAATGTCACCGCCATTTGAACAACCATCGCTAAAACAACTAATGCAGAAGCTAACAACAATGAGAAGCGAATTAGCCCCAGCCTCATCATTAAGTCAACGTAGTATTGGGCAAGCCCTTTGAGCAATTTCATTGAAAACTCCAATATATTGAATCTATGGAATGATAACCCAAAAATGAATTGGCGCAGTGGCGAACATTCAGAAATCTTGCTACGAACCGTTATTTCTCATTACTTTGTTTGATTTAATCCTCTATTTTCTCTCAACAAGCCTATCTAGGACATGTACATTCATAAGGATAATACAAAACCAAGTAACATAATCGATAGCTATACCCTCGATAAGTAGACCTTATTATAAAAAATGCAATTTGTCTTTTTTTATACAAAATGTATAAAAACAATAAAATTCCAAATTTAATACATTCGTCAGAATAACTCACTACTCGTTTTTATCATTAAAGGATGAGATAAAGCTAAATAGCTCAAATAAAGTGATATAGCTCACATTAAAAAATCGTTCCCACACCATTTTAAAATAGAATAATTTACCTATTAATCAATATGTTAGAATAAAACACTCCTTACCTATTTTATCTCAGTCAAATCTTTCTACACATTGACCTGATTTTTATTTATCGATAAGTTTAAAAGGCATAGCAGAGCAATATAAAAAACACACCAAGCTAGGCAAACACAATATCACCCAACTGAACACCCATAAATTTACCTACATACTTTGAGCCAAAACGTTCCTTTTGCGCTCTTTTTTTGAGGTGCCCAGTAAACCAAGTAGGAAGCAAAAATGCTCTATCAAAAGACACAGGAAAAAGACAATTGTGGATTTGGGTTGATCGCGCATATTGAAGGACAAGCCAGCCATAAGATTGTCAGAAATGCCATACATGGTCTCGCCAGAATGCAACATCGTGGCGCTATTCTTTCTGATGGCAAAACCGGTGATGGTTGCGGATTACTCTTACAAAAACCAGAGCGTTTTTTCCAATTAGTTGCACAAGAAAAAGGCTGGCGTTTAGCAAAAAATTACGCCGTAGGCATGCTATTTTTAAGCCAAGATCCTAATATTGCCAAACAGTGCCGTCTCATCGTCGAAGAAGAGCTACAACGTGAAACGCTTTCCATTGTTGGCTGGCGCAAAGTTCCTATTAACACTGAGATTTTAGGCAGTATTGCTCTTTCTTCTCTTCCTTTAATCGAACAAGTTTTTATTAACGCACCTGCAGGCTGGCGGATAAGTGATATTGAGAGACGACTGTTTGTTGCTCGTAGACGCATTGAAAAACGCATTACTGACAGTGATTTTTATATTTGCAGTCTTTCTAATTTGGTGACGGTTTATAAAGGCCTCTGTATGGCCATCGATCTACCTCGTTTTTTTACCGATCTTGCTGATCTACGCATGGAATCTTCAATTTGTTTATTCCACCAGCGTTTCTCAACGAATACCACTCCCAAATGGCCACTTGCTCAACCTTTTCGTTATTTAGCGCATAACGGTGAAATTAATACCATCACAGGCAATCGCCAATGGGCGAGAGCGCGTGCCTATAAATTCCATACGCCACTTATTCCTGATCTACAAAGTGCATCCCCTTTTGTGAATGAGAGTGGCTCAGATTCAAGTTCACTCGACAATATGCTAGAGCTTTTTCTCAATGGTGGTATGGATATTGTTCGTGCTATGCGTTTACTCGTTCCTCCTGCATGGCAAAATAATCCACAAATGGATGATGATTTACGGGCATTTTTTGATTTTAACTCAATGCATATGGAGCCTTGGGATGGCCCTGCGGGCATTGTATTATCAGATGGTCGTTATGCTGCATGTACGCTAGATAGAAACGGTTTACGTCCTGCTCGTTACGTTATTACCACAGATAACATCATCACTTGTGCTTCTGAAATTGGTATTTGGGATTATCAGCCTGATGAAGTGCGAGAAAAAGGACGAGTCGGTCCCGGTGAACTGATGGTCATTGATACTCATCAAGGACGCATTTTGCACTCAGCCGAAACTGATGAGGATTTAAAAAGACGCCATCCTTATAAATTGTGGCTAGAACGCAATGTCAAACGCTTAACGCCATTTGAAGAGTTACCAGAACAACAAGCCACAGGGCAACGCGCCTTTGATGACACTTTATTAGCCACTTATCAAAAACAATTTGCCTATAGCCAAGAAGAGCTTGAAAGCATTTTGCATGTGCTTGCAGAGAACGGGCAAGAAGCCACAGGTTCAATGGGCGATGACACCCCATTTGCTGTACTTTCTCAACGCCCTCGCCTGATTTATGACTATTTCAGACAGAAATTTGCGCAAGTCACAAATCCTCCGATAGATTCATTAAGAGAAGCCCATGTCATGTCTTTAGCGACCTGCATTGGACGCGAGATGAATGTGTTTTGCGAAGCGGAAGGTCAAGCACATCGGCTGAGTTTTAAATCACCTATTTTGCTTTATAGCGATTTCCAACAGCTTATTAATCAAGAAAATCCTTATTACCAATCCGTTCATCTTGATATCACGTATCAACCCACAGAAGACAACCTAGAAACAGCATTACGCCAATTATGCGTAACAGCACAACAGGAAGTTCATCGTGGTGCAGTATTACTCGTTTTATCAGATAGAAATATTACTAAAGAGCGACTACCTATTCCTGCGCCTATGGCCGTGGGCGCTGTACAAAAAGCGTTGGTCGATAATAACTTACGCTGTGATGCTAATATTATTGTTGAAACGGCCAGCGCTCGTGATCCCCACCATTTCGCCGTATTGCTCGGATTTGGTGCTACGGCTATTTATCCTTATCTTGCCTATGAATCTTTAGCGCAACGTGTTGATAAAAAAATCCTGCAAGCAAGCTATGCTCAAGTGATGCTGAATTACCGCAACGGCATAAATAAAGGATTGTATAAGATCATGTCCAAAATGGGCATTTCAACCGTTGCCTCTTACCGTTGCTCTCAGCTTTTTGAGGCGGTCGGATTAAACGATAACGTTGTTAACCTCTGTTTTGCTGGTGTTGATAATCGGATTAATGGCGCTGACTTTAGTGATTTTGAACAGGATTTATTTAATCTATCAAAACGAGCCTGGTTAACTCGTTATCCTTTAGAAGCAGGTGGATTATTAAAATATGCACATAAAGGTGAATACCATGCCTACAATCCTGATGTCGTTCAAGCATTACAGAAAGCTGTAAATAGTGGGGAATATACCGACTATCAGCACTATGCAAACCTTGTGCAACAACGCCCAATTACAACATTGCGCGATATGTTAGTGCTTAATAACAAGACAACAGCCATCTCAATTGAAGAAGTCGAACCTGAAACCGAATTATTTAAACGCTTTGATACTGCGGCGATGTCAATCGGCGCATTAAGCCGAGAAGCTCATGAAGCGCTGGCGCAAGCAATGAATACTTTAGGAGGATTTTCAAATTCAGGTGAAGGAGGCGAAGATCCAGCTCGTTACAGTACTAATAAAGTTTCACGTATTAAACAGATCGCCTCTGGTCGATTTGGCGTGACCCCCTCTTATTTAATGAGTGCTGATGTTTTACAAATCAAAGTCGCACAAGGCGCAAAACCCGGTGAAGGCGGACAACTTCCCGGAGATAAAGTGACACCTTATATTGCACAACTACGTTATGCCGTACCCGGTGTGACCTTAATATCGCCGCCACCTCATCACGACATCTACTCCATTGAAGATTTAGCACAACTTATTTTCGACTTAAAACAGATCAATCCAACTGCTCTGATTTCTGTGAAATTGGTTTCAGAGCCCGGTGTAGGCACCATTGCGACTGGTGTTGCCAAAGCTTATGCAGATTTGATCACCATCGCAGGTTATGACGGAGGTACAGGTGCAAGCCCTTTAACTTCCGTAAAATATGCAGGTAGCCCGTGGGAACTTGGCTTAGTTGAAACTCAACAAGCGTTAGTGGCAAACGACCTACGCCATAAAATTCGTTTACAAGTCGATGGTGGATTAAAAACAGGTCTAGATATTATTAAAGCGGCTATTTTAGGTGCAGAGAGTTTTGGATTTGGTACTGGGCCAATGGTGGCACTAGGCTGTAAATATTTGCGTATTTGTCATTTAAATAATTGTGCAATGGGTGTAGCAACCCAAGATGAAACGCTCCGCCGTAACCATTATCACGGATTACCAGAACGCGTTATTAACTACTTCCGTTTTATTGCGCAAGAAACTCGTGAGTTAATGGCATTACTTGGCGTGAGAAAAATTACCGATTTAATCGGTCGAACCGACCTGCTTTCATGCCTAGAAGGCGTTAGCAGTAAACAACAAAAACTCTCTTTAGGTGGATTGTTAGAAACCGCAACGTCACCATCAGGTTATGCACTTTATTGTCAGGAAAACAATAATACTTATGATAAGGGCGAATTAAACCAACGCATTGTTACTCAAACCCTTCAAGCCGTTGAGCAGCAAAAAAGCCAAACCTATTATTTTGATATTCGTAATACTGACCGTTCTGTTGGCGCAACGTTATCTGGCATTATTGCTAAAAAATATGGCGAAAGTGGTTTATCTGCCACCCCGATTAAACTTCATTTTACAGGAACAGCCGGCCAAAGTTTTGGTGTCTGGAATGCTCAAGGCGTTGAATTAACCTTAGTGGGTGATGCTAATGATTATGTTGGTAAAGGCATGGCAGGAGGTCGTATTGTTATTTCCCCGCCTATTGGCTCCGCCTTTAAAAATCACCACGCCACGATTATGGGTAATACCTGCCTTTATGGTGCCACAGGTGGAAAACTTTATGCGTCAGGTTTAGCTGGCGAGCGTTTTGCTGTGAGAAACTCCGGCGCGATAGCTGTAGTTGAAGGTGTTGGCGATAACGGCTGTGAATATATGACTGGCGGTATTGTCTGCGTTCTGGGTAAAACAGGTATTAACTTTGGTGCGGGAATGACGGGTGGATTTGCCTATCTGTTAGATGAAGATTCAACATTATCACAACGGATCAATGCCTCATCTATTGAGTTGCTTCCTGTTGCATCCTTTGCCATTCTCGCTGAACATCTACGTGGCATGATTGCAGAGCATGTAAGATTAACAAGCTCACAGCAAGGTGAAATGTTACTTTCACAGTGGGAATATTGGTCACAACACTTTAAATTAGTTAAGCCCAAATCCAGTGATGTCAATGCGTTACTCGGTCACCCTCGTCGTTCATCCGCTGAATTACGCGTTCAGGCACAATAGGAGAATATTATGAGTCAGAATGTGTATCAGTTTATCGACTTAAATCGTATTGAGCCGACCAAAAAACCATTAGCAATTCGTAAGATTGAGTTTGTTGAAATCTATGAGGCTTTTTCACCACAGCAAGCCTCTGCGCAAGCTGATCGCTGTTTAGGCTGTGGTAATCCATATTGTGAATGGAAATGCCCTGTTCATAATTACATCCCTAACTGGCTAAAGCTTGCAAATGAAGGGCGCATTATTGAAGCTGCTGAGCTTTCTCATCAAACCAACAGTTTGCCTGAAATTTGTGGTCGTGTTTGCCCTCAAGATAGACTTTGTGAAGGAGCCTGTACACTTAATGATGATTTTGGTGCCGTCACAATTGGCAATCTTGAACGTTACATCAATGACACCGCTTTAGCACAAGGATGGCGCCCTGATCTTTCTCACGTCACAATGACCGATAAAAAGGTCGCGATTATCGGCGCAGGCCCTGCGGGCCTTGCCTGTGCAGATGTTCTTATTCGACAAGGTGTAAAACCCGTTGTTTATGATAAGCATCCAGAAATTGGAGGATTACTTACGTTTGGGATCCCCTCTTTTAAACTCGAAAAATCACTGATGATCCGACGTCGCGAATTATTCAGTGAAATGGGTATGGAGTTCTGCCTTAATACGGAAATAGGCAAAGATATCGCCCTTAATACCCTAATCGCACAATATGACGCTGTATTTCTAGGATTGGGCACTTATCACAGTTTGAGCGGGCATTTTCCTAATGAAAATGCTCATGGTGTTTATAGCGCACTACCTTATTTAATTGGTAATACTCGTTATTTAATGGGATATAACGAAGATCCTCAAACACCTTATATTGACCTTAAAGATAAAAATGTTGTGATATTAGGAGGTGGTGATACGGCAATGGACTGTGTGCGTACAGCAATTCGGCAAGGTGCAAATAAAGTGACTTGTGTTTATCGTCGTGATGAAAGCAATATGCCGGGTTCAAAACGCGAAGTAAAAAATGCTAAAGAAGAAGGTGGAGAATTTTTATTTAATCTTCAACCTATAGATATTGAAGTCGATAATCAAAATAAAGTGGTCGGTATTCGTGTTATTAAAACTCAAAGCGATAAAACATTAACACCGATTGAAGGAAGTGAGCACCTGTTATCTGCCGATGCGGTTATTCTGGCATTTGGCTTTAAACCTGCACATTATCCATGGTTAGATGAAAATAATATTGAATATGCATCTTCAGGCAGAATTATTATTTTAGATAATAAAGAAATACCAAATCAAACAACAAACCCTAAAGTGTTTGCTGGAGGTGATATTGTACGAGGCTCTGATCTTGTGGTAACCGCAATAGCAGAAGGAAGAGAGGCTGCCGAAGGCATATTGCGATATTTATCATGTTAAACATTTTTTGTTTTCGCTATTTAAAATAACAATCTCTCCTGTTTATTATCCCATTTAATTTAAGTGGGATAATTTTTCAATACTATCGGTAAAATTAATAAATAGTATTTAAGGATAATACAAATATCAGACAAAAATCATTCTCATTAGCATTTAATATAATGTATAGAATAATATTTTGATAAAAATCGATATTCTTTTTTGTATCAAAATAACACTCCGGATCTATATTAAATATAATTTATTTTCGTATTTTTTACTTTATCTCTTTTTGCTTAACCTTTCCGTCATCTTTTAATAGTCATTGCTTTACAGCATTTGTTAATAACATCACAGTCTAAAAAAATAGATTTTATTTCAGCTATTAAATTTGATAACAATCAAATATTGTCAACCAACCAACTTCATAATGGAGTCACCTAATAACTTTACAGAAAAATATAATTTATTGATGTTAGGTTCGTTTTCATAAAATTGTCATAATTAACTAGGGGATCACTATGGTGATGCAACTTATCGCAGTAGCCGTTATTATCGTAACTGTCTATTTGCTAATAAAAAAATATGAAACCCGAATGGTGCTAATTGGTGCCGGCTTATTACTCTGTATTTTAAGTCTGAGCCCATTAGATGCGTTTACCGCATTTAGCGAGCGCATGGTTTCTTCATCATTAATTCAAGCAATCTGTTCGAGTATGGGTTTTGCTTATGTTATGAAATACACCAAATGTGATATGCATCTGGTGCACGTATTATCAAAAGTAATGACTCGTCTTGGCTTCTTCCTTATTCCAGCTACCGTTGTCGTAACGTATTTTATTAATATCGCGATCCCATCAGCAGCAGGTTGCGCAGCAGCGGTTGGTGCGACACTCATTCCATTATTAATCGCAGCTCGCATTCACCCAGCTATCGCTGGTGGTGCAGTATTATGTGGTACTATCGGCTCAATGCTAAGCCCAGGTATGTCACATAACGCCTTCGTTGCAAACATGGCAAATATGGAAGTGGTTGATTTAATCGCTCGCCATAGCCCATACAGCTTAATGGCGGGTGGTATTGCTGCCGTTTCGCTCGCTGTTGTTGCTCTAGTGAAAAAAGAGTTCAAAATGGCTTCTGTTGCTGGTGATGCATCATCTTCATCGGCACAAGCAACACCAGAAGCTGTTCGCCCTAACTACTTATATGCAACAGCACCTTTTGTCCCATTAATCCTGTTAATTCTGCCATTCTTCGAGTCTTTCAGTACATTTAAACTGTCTGTACCCGCGGCAATGTTAATCGGTTCTATCTATGCGCTGTTCATCACGTTAACTAACCCAGCTCAAATTACGAAAGAGTTCTTTAAAGGTATGGGTAATGCTTATGGTGATGTATTGGGTATCATCATTGCAGCTGCCGTATTCGCAGCAGGTCTGAAAGCATCTGGTTTAATCGACGCGTTCATCAACTTCTTAACGCATTCTCCTGAATTTGCTCGCTGGGGTGGTACTTTAGGGCCATTCTTAATGGGTATTATTACTGGTTCTGGTGATGCGGCAGCATTCGCATTCAACGAAACAGTCACACCACATGCTGCACAATTTGGTTATGAAATTCCTGATATGGGTATGGCTGCTGCATTATCTGGCGCATTAGGTCGTACTATGTCACCACTAGCCGGCGCCGCGATTGTTTGTGCTGGCCTTGCAAATATTAACCCTATGGAAATCGCAAAACGTACTGCACCAGGTATGATTATTGGCGTCATCGCTGTTGCGTTATTCATGTTATAAGTGGAGAAATGAATATGTCAGCTCTTAATCTCGAAAAATTAATTAAATGGCGTCGCGAATTTCACCAATATCCAGAAATTGGTTGGTCTGAATTTCTTACAACAGCAAAGATCGTTAAAGAATTACGTAGCTTAGGTTTAGAAGTTAAAGTTGGCCCTGAAGTTATCAACCAAGAGTTCGCTTTTGGTCGTCGTCGCCAAGTCGTTGAGAAAGGGCTGGCTATTGCAAGAAAACACAATGTTGATGAAGCACTGCTTGATGAGATGAAAGAACTCACAGGCTGTGTGGCTATCTTTGACAGTGGTAAAGCAGGTCCAACAGTAGCACTGCGTTTTGATATCGACTGTGTGGGTGTTAACGAAGCAACTGAAACTGAACACCGTCCTCATGCCGAAAACTTTGCTTCTTGTCACGCGGGTGAGATGCACGCTTGTGGTCACGATGGACATATCTCTATCGGTTTAGGTGTTGCTCACTGGTTAGTTGAGAATAAAGATAAAGTGGTTGGTAAAGTTAAAATTTTATTCCAACCAGCAGAAGAAGGTGTTCGTGGCGCGCGAGCGATGGCTGAAAGTGGTATCGCAGATGATGCAGATTACTTCTTAGGTGCACACTTAGGCTTTATCGCAAACAGTGGTGAAATTGTTATTAACCCAACACATTTCTTATGTACCACTAAATATGACTTCCGTTTTAAAGGTGCGCCATCTCACGCAGGTGCAGAACCAGAATTAGGCCGTAATGCATTAGCAGGCGCTTGCCATGCAGCAACACAAATGCTGGGTATTTCTCGCCACGGTAAAGGAATGTCACGTATCAACATCGGTGTATTAAAAGCCGGTGAAGGTCGTAACGTCACCCCAGCTAATGCTGAAATGCAAATCGAAGTTCGTGGTGAAAACGAAGAGATCAACAGCTTTATGGCAGCAAATGCTGTACGTATGGCTGAAGGTGCAGCACATAGCTTCCAGTTAGAAATGGAAAGTGAAATTATGGGTGAAGCCGTTGACTTAACGAATGACCAAGAATTGATTGATGTAATGACCAAAGTTGTGGGTAAACACTCAGAACTAACAGCCGTTGCAACGCGCCCATTTGGTGGCAGTGAAGATGCAACAGTATTAGCAAAACGTGTACAACGTTGTGGTGGTAAATCACTGTACTTCGTTGTTGGTGCCGATAGAACCGCAGGTCACCATCAAGCAGGCTTTGATTTCGATGAAAAACAATTGATGACAGCTGTTAACCTTTATACTGGCTGTTTAGAAGAACTGCTGAAATAGTTTTTCAGTAATACAATCCAATAAAGCGCTCAATAGCAATATAGGGCGCTTTTTTTGTGCACAAAAAACCCAGCTCACTTGAACTGGGTTTTTCATTAATGCAAATAAGTTAATTTCTTATTTCACAACACGCAATGATGGTCGACCCGTTGGGCGAGGTGGCTCAGGATCATCATCAGGTGACGTGGCATCATCAGAAACAGATTTCTCAGTCACCAATGATAAAACTTCACCAACAGGTGCTTCTGAAGACTCTTGATGTTCCTCTTCAGCAAACTCTAATGATGCACCAGATTCATAAGCAGGCTCTGGCTCAAACATCATTCCCGCACCGTTTTCTCTCGCATAAATAGCCATAACAGCAGCTATAGGCACTCGTACTTTACGAGGTATGCCACCAAAGCTTGCACTAAATAAAACCTGATACGGCGTTAACTCTAAGTCATCTACTGCACGAGATGAAATATTTAGTACAATTTGACCATCGTGCGCATATTCCATCGGAACTTGAACACCAACAACATTCACATCAACAACAAGATGAGGTGTTAAATCGTTTTCAATGATCCAATCATAATGCGCACGTAATAAATGCGGACGACGCGGAGACATATCCATAATCTCCATATTCTATTACCCTCTTGAAGGTAAGCGCATCTCACGCTCTGCTTCAGTTAATGAGGCAAGGAATGAATCGCGCTCAAAAACACGTTGCATATAAATTTGTACATCTTTAGCACCAGCACCGCTTAAATCCACACCGAGCACTGGTAAACGCCATAACAGAGGAGAAAGATAGCAATCTACTAAGCTGAACTCTTCACTCATAAAGTAAGGATATTCTTTAAACACAGGAGATACAGCCAATAGCTCTTCAGCTAACTGTTTACGAGCAGCATTTGCTTGCTGTTCAGTTCCTTTTTCAATGGTATTCATTAAAGAATACCAATCATGCTCAATACGATGCATCATTAAACGGCTGCTACCACGAGCAACAGGATAGACGGGCATTAAAGGAGGATGAGGGAAGCGCTCATCAAGATATTCCATGATGATACGTGAATCATACAGAGTCAGCTCACGATCCACCAAAGTCGGTACACTTTGGTAAGGGTTTAGATCGATAAGATCCTGTGGAAGATTACCAGCTTCAACCTGTTCAATTTCAACACTGACACCTTTCTCCGCTAGGACAATTCTGACCTGATGGCTGAAAATATCAGTCGGACCGGAAAACAAAGTCATTACCGAACGTTTGTTGGCAGCGACAGCCATGAAAACCTCCAAGTTAATCAATTAAAGAAATGAATTAGCACGATGCCTTTTCCATTTCCCCATTCCTAAAAGACAAGCACACAAACGCAGTAGACCTAAATAAACATTTAAGTGATTAACTGCATTGGGTAACTACCTGTAACAGTGTTATCGTGGGATAATCATATTTTACAGGGTTAAAAACTTACCTGTCTTTGCGGCACATATCATTATCAAGTAATACCAAAATAATCATTCAACAATCATTATTGTCATAATAATTTTGGTATGACTTTCAAACTCATCACAGATATTACAATCAACATGCCCATTAGCAACATGATGAAGTTATGGAAAGAAAGACACCAAAGCCCACTATTCTACCAGAATTCATGTTACTTAGGGGGACTAATACAAATAATTCAATACAATATGCTATACTACCCTAAAAGTAAGATTATAATATCAAAAAATAAAATTATTTAGAGGCAAAATCTAAAAAATGGGTTTTTTGATACCATTGTTATCTTACATAAAGCTTGTTTTATGAAAAACAGTACCATGTATTAGCAACATGATGTTTTTATTATTAATAAGTACAAATAAGTCAAAAATAAAAAACCCGCCTGTGAAGACGGGTTTTCAACATCAAATTGATATCTAAAGATAACAAATTAACGTTTAGAGAACTGTGGACGACGACGTGCTTTACGCAGACCCACTTTCTTACGTTCAACAGAACGCGCATCACGGGTTACGAAACCAGCTTTACGCAGATCAGAACGTAGAGTCTCATCATACTCCATCAGTGCACGAGTGATACCGTGACGGATCGCGCCAGCTTGACCAGAAATACCACCACCTTTAACAGTGATGTATAAATCTAATTTACCCAGCATATCAACTAATTCCAGCGGTTGACGAACAACCATACGTGCTGTTTCGCGGCCGAAGTAAACTTCTAGGCTACGTTTGTTGATTACGATATTACCGCTACCTGGCTTAATGAAGACACGTGCGGAAGAACTTTTGCGGCGACCTGTGCCGTAGTATTGATTATCAGCCATTGCCTATTATCCCGATTAAATGTCCAGAACTTGCGGTTGTTGTGCCGCGTGGTTGTGCTCAGATCCTGCGTAAACTTTCAGTTTACGGTACATCGCACGACCCAGAGGCCCTTTTGGCAGCATGCCTTTTACCGCGATTTCGATTACACGCTCAGGACTACGGGCGATCATCTCTTCGAAAGTCGCTTGTTTGATACCACCTACGTGACCAGTATGACGGTAGTAAACTTTGTCAGTACGTTTATGACCAGTTACCGCCACTTTCTCAGCGTTTAAAACGATGATGTAATCACCAGTATCAACGTGCGGAGTGTATTCCGCTTTGTGCTTACCGCGTAAACGGCTAGCAATTTCAGTTGCTAAACGGCCTAAAGTTTTGCCGTCTGCATCAACAACGTACCAGTCGCGTTTTACGGTTTCTGGTTTAGCTGTAAAAGTTTTCATTATTGAAAATTACCCAATGTTTAGTTACACGTTGGTGAACGCTCGGTTCAAATACTATTGAGGTTCACACGACTCTTGTGTCCAGCAAACCTACCCCTTCGAGTAGCACTGCTGACTCTAAAATGCGAGTTTTTTGGGAAATAAAAAACTTGCTGCAACGTGGGGTCGCAAGATTATAGAGAAGTCAGAAAAAAAAATCGAGTCATAATTGAAAAACAATTGAATTCTTTTTCAATATTTCAGCGAAAAAAACGAATTTAGCACTTTTTTCTGATTTGACTGATAAATTCTTGCTACCTGAAGAGAAGAATTGTTCCTTTCCAGAGCGCTTGTAAGTTACCTAATGCTTTCTATTTTCATAGAAAAAAACATCAAGCAACTTAACCTGCGTCATCCTACCATAACGAAAGATGACTTTCTTCAAGAATTAAAAATTAAGCGAGATGAGGTTGTACTAAATATTCTTCACTTTGCATCTCTTGTAAACGTGATAAGCAACGTTGATATTCAAACTGTAAAAAATCACCTTGGTAAATCACATTCATTTCAACATCGGCATTAATAATCAGTTTCACTCTACGTTCATAAAATTCATCAACTAATGCTAAAAATCGGCGCGCAACATCTTCATTTAACGCGTTCATTTGTGTCATTTCATGTAATAAAACTGTATGATAATGCTTAGAAAGTTCGATGTAATCGAGCTGGCTACGCGCTTCCACACATAAGGTTGCAAAATTAACTGCCAGCACACCATTAGCGACTTTTCTGACTTTCATCGGCCGATGATTAATGGTTAAAGTCACATCGGTTTGTGGTTCACTGGTGACGAGGTGAGAAAAAACCCTCTCCATTTCCTGACGATTTTTATCGTTAAGTGGAGATAAAAAAAGATGCGCTTGTGTTAACGTTCTTAAACGATAATCAATACCTGCATCAACATTTAAAATGTCACAATGGTGTTTGATCTGTTCTATTGCAGGTAAAAAACGAGAACGTTGCAATCCATTACGATAAAGCTCGTCAGGTGGAATATTTGATGTTGCTACTAACGTGATACCTCTGGCAAATAACGCTTCAAGCAAAGTACCTAAAATCATTGCATCAGTAATATCAGAAACGAAAAACTCATCAAAACAGAGCACATCGGTTTGCGCTTTAAATCCATCGGCAATAATTTCTAGCGGATTTTCATGACCTTGTAAGTTTTTCAGCTCTTCTTGAACACGTAACATAAAGCGATGGAAGTGTAAGCGAAGCTTTCGTTCTGTCGGCAGACTTTGATAAAACATATCCATCAACCATGTTTTACCTCGACCTACACCGCCCCACATATATAACCCACGTTCTGGTGCAACAATCTGTTTTTTTTTGCGAATTCGCCCGAATAATCGTTGTGTTAGCGAATTTTTTTCTGGTGGAGTCTCTTTTAATAATGCATGGTATATCTGTTGAAGATGGAGAACAGTTTTTCGCTGAACATCATCAGGTTGATAATCACCTTGCTTCAATGCGGCTTCATAAAGTGATAACGGCGTACTAACAGTCATGAATGCCCTCTTATCCTTAATTTTCTGACATACTGATTTGTGTCTGTCGAATGGCTCTATTATAAGCATTAAGAATTGTTTTAACATCAACGTAACACAGGAATTTCATATTAAGCTTAAGGATATTATTCCACCCATGCCTTTTAGCGGTTATGATGTTATAAAAATCCATCGTCCTCACTATTAGATGAAAAGGAGTTGCCATGGTTTGGGTTTATGCACTGATTGGATTAGTTGTAGGTCTTATTATCGGCGCACTCGCAATGCGTTACGGTAACAGCACCCTTCGCCAACAAGATGCTATAAAAGCAGAGTTAGATACAAAAAAAGAAGAACTTGATACTTATCGCAATGAGCTTGTCAGCCACTTTGCTAGAAGCGCTGAACTATTAGATAACATGGCGAAAGATTACCGTCAGCTTTATCAACATATGGCAAAAAGCTCTAATGAGCTCATGCCTGATATGCCTGAGCAAGAAAATCCATTTAACTACCGATTAAGTGAATCTGAAGCTGCAAATGATCAATCCCCAATAAAAATGCCACCTCGTGATTACTCCGAAGGGGCATCTGGATTGTTCAGACCTACAGAGAAAAAAGACAGTTAATCTTAAAACGCCACATTTTGTGGCGTTTTTTCTTTCTAATAAACATCACAAAATGACAATTATTTGCTATGGTTTTAAAGATAGCTTTTGTCTTGTAAATCCGTGTAAAAGGAAGAAAAGCACATCATGTCTTAATGAACTTTCCTCTGTCAGTACAGGTCTTAGTGACATCGTGCTCATTTTGAGCAACAACTTTTATTTTGATAACTGTATCAAGAGACTCTAATTCATGTTGACTAAAAAAAGAAAATTATTACTTAGTGCATTAGCAATGAGTATCGGACTTTCACTCTCTACTATTCCAGCAACCAGTATGGCCGCGTTGCCTGCGGTTATGCCATCAGGTGAACAGCTACCAAGCCTTGCACCAATGTTAGAAAAAGTGTTACCTGCTGTTGTCAGTGTGCACGTTTCAGGAACACGAGTGCAAAGCCAGCAAGTCCCTGAAGAGTTCAAATTCTTCTTTGGTCCAAATTTTCCATCACAACAACAAAGTATTCGCCCTTTTGAAGGCTTAGGTTCTGGTGTCATTATTGATGCACAAAAAGGCTACGTATTAACAAACAACCACGTTGTTGATGGTGCAGATAAAATCCAACTACAAATTAATGATGGGCGTGAATTTAATGCAAAATTAATTGGTAGCGATCCACAAACAGATATCGCATTACTGCAAATTGAAAAACCAACTAATTTAACTGCAATTAAAATGGCAGACTCGGACCAGCTACGTGTTGGTGACTTTGCAGTTGCAGTGGGTAACCCATTTGGTTTAGGCCAAACAGCAACGTCTGGCATTATCTCCGCATTAGGCCGTAGCGGTTTAAATCTGGAAGGTTTAGAGAACTTTATCCAAACCGATGCATCTATTAACCGTGGTAACTCTGGTGGTGCGCTCGTGAACTTAAATGGTGAGTTAATCGGAATTAACACCGCTATTTTAGCTCCGGGTGGTGGCAACATCGGTATCGGCTTCGCCATCCCAAGTAATATGGCGCGTGATCTTAGCCAACAACTGATTTCTCATGGTGAAGTTAAACGTGGCATCTTAGGTATTCGTGGTACAGAAATGAATTCTGATCTGGCGAAATCCTTTAATATTGATGCACAACGCGGTGCTTTTGTCAGCGAAGTTTTACCTGATTCATCCGCCTCAAAAGCAGGCATTAAACCGGGTGACGTTTTAATTTCAGTTGATGGTAAACGAATCAATAGCTTTGCTGAGTTAAGAGCTAAAGTGGGTACAACACCTCCGGGTAAAGAAATTCTGATTGGCTTAATCCGTCAAGGTAAACCAATGGATGTTAAAGTGACATTAGAGAAACAATCCGCTGATGCAACACGAGCAGATAACTTCTCTCCTGCACTACAAGGTGCCACATTAAGTAACTATGTGAATAAACAAGTGAAAGCTGTTGCTGTCGATTCGGTAGAAAAAGATTCTGCAGCAGCCGCATTTGGTTTACAGAAAGGCGATCTTATTATTGGCATCAATAATACACCAATTACATCACTAGGCGACTTACGCAAAGCCATTGATGCTAAACCGCCTGTTCTTGCACTGAATATTCAACGTGGTAATGAAGAAATTTATCTGCTATTACGTAATGCACCGCGCTAAGAAGTAAGCTTTAAAACTATCTAATTTATTGATTTCCTTAGCCCTATAATTTCCATTATAGGGCTTTTTTTATAGCTATTTTTGATAAGAGTCATTGGCTTAAAAGGGGATTTTATGCGCTGAGCGATGCTTTCATAAGTGAAACTATGTTATTCTCACTGCTCCTACGCGAATAATTTCACAGTCAGACATAAATATAGGATTTTTATGTTAACTAAGTTACTGCGATCAACTCTAATTGGTCTTCTCACAGCAGCAATTCTTTTGATTGCAGTTCCTTCAATTCGCCCTATTTTTATTGAACGCCTACTTAATGGCGATTTTCTCAATGCGCCTTTTAGCTATAATACTGCGGTGCGACGAGCAGCCCCTGCTGTTGTTAATGTTTATAGCAGTACCATGGGGAGCTTTTCTCAAGAAGGGCGTGAGCTAACATCTTTAGGTGCTGGCGTCATTATGGATGGTCGTGGTTATATTCTGACGAATCAGCATGTTATTAATAATGCTGATCAGATCCTTATCGCCCTCCAAAATGGTGATCTTTATGAAGGTTTACTTGTTGGATCGGATCCTTTAACCGATCTTGCGGTATTAAAAATTGATGCCGATAAACTCCCTACAATCCCGATTAATACTAAACGAATTTCTCATGTTGGTGATGTCGTACTCGCTATCGGTAATCCATTTAATATTGGGCAAACTATTACACAAGGGATCATCAGTGCTACAGGACGTGTTGGATTAAGTCCAACCCGTTACCAAAATTTCCTGCAAACGGATGCCTCAATCAATGAAGGTAACTCTGGCGGCGCACTAATTAATACCGAAGGTGAACTAGTCGGTATTAATACTATGACATTTGATTCAGGGACCTATAACGGATACCGCCCTACAGCAGAAGGATTAGGCTTCGCTATCCCGACAGAACTTGCAGTTAAAATTATGAATAAACTAATTCGTGATGGTCGTGTTATCCGTGGTTTTATTGGTATCACAGCAAAAGAATTACCAAGAATTCGCTCATCAAATACAGATATTAAGCAAATTCAAGGATTGCGAATTTTTAGGATCACACCAAATGGTCCAGCGGATAAAGCAGGAATAAAAACTGGTGATATCATCCTTAGCATTAATCATGCACCAGCAACTTCCGCAATGGAAATGATGGATTACATTGCAGAGACTCGCCCCGGCACTGTATTACCCGTTACGTTATTACGTGAGGGTAATGAACTCAATGTTGATGTGACTATTTCTGAATACCAGCCAGAATAATAACTAACAAAAAATCTTCTTAATTATTGGTTAATAAGGAGATTTCATATAAAACGTCGCACTTTGTAAGCAACTTTCTTTAAAGGTTTCGGTATTGCGATAGTCCTCTAATGTACTGTGATTACAACCACTATATTGTCCTTCTTTAGTACCATCATTTTGCCAGCCACAAACCGGACAGATCTCAAAAAATGCCTCATCTTTGTCTTTAAAGACAAAATAATGACAAGCGACACAACTCACTTCGAGTGGAAGGTGACAACTGCGTTTCTCTATCAAAGTAATCTCCTACAACAATAACGAATAAAGCGAGATTTTATTCATTTTTATTCGGTTTACTCGCGAGTGCATTATGTTCAACAGCATGCCAAATTTTTTCGGCTTTCCGTCCAATTAAAATCAGTGAAATAGCCAAAATAAAGAAGAAAATCGCACTATGTAAACTATCCCAGAAATATTCAAAGAATCGGGTATAAAGGTTAATACCAAGGAATGTTAGACCGAATCCTCTTAACATACCGTCATCTGTTTTCAGGCTAATATAAATACAGATAACTGAAACAACAGCAAATAACAGTGCCCAAGGTAACAATTTTATACTTGATGTGTAATACCATGTATCAGGATCGTAATTGCCGAAAATAGACATTATCCATAACGCAATAAACAGATAAGTGAGCCCCATTATTTTTGTCATGGTAAATAAACGGCGCTGTACCAATACATTTTGTAGAAAATAACAGCCTGCTAATAATACCGTGCCAAAGAAAACAAAGCGGATAGGATAGTTCATTCCTAACCAATAAGCGCCCCAACCAGAGACATATCCTGTTTCAGCACCAAACCAATTTCCTAACATCAATAAGAAGAATAACCACACCAACGAAGAACGACTGATAAATCCAATTGCACCATAAATGACACAACCAATTAGAAAGAGAGGAGCAATATGACCACTACCGGTATCCAGTAACTCTCCTAGTTGCCAAAGAAAAATAGCGGTAAACATCACACCTAAAAAGAGAATAAACTCAGTACTGTAATGCCACTGTGTTTCTCTTCGCTGACGTTTAAATCCCCAAAAATAGAGTGCTGAAGCAATAAGTGCAGGAGATACCACACGCATAATTTCAGAAACACTAAAAATTTCAATGAGATAATAAATTAATGCACTATCACTAAAAATGCTACCAGCTGCAATAATCAAACACACCATCGCTATCCAGAATGCATAACGACTCAGCCGTTTCCAATCAAAAGGAATTCGGTGCAATGTACTTCCTAACTGCCGATGTTGTTGTTCTGAAATCTCACCAGATTGTTGCCATTCATCCAGTGCTTGACGAACTAGGCGCTCTTGTTTCCTTGTTACCTGCATATTCATTTCTTCCTTTTAGCTCATAGAAATTTTTCTAAAACAGGTCTATTTTTCTTACTGTATCTTGCCACGAAAGAAATGCCTTATGAATTATCCTATTCTATTGAAATAATGCGCAAAAAAAACCACAGCACAACAATGCGCTATGGTTTTAAATCGCTAAAAAGGGTAACTAAAATAGATTAGTCATTAGCGCGTAAACGTTCTATTTTCGCCCCTAATCCTTGTAATTTAGCTTCAATATTTTCATACCCACGATCGATATGATAGATACGATCAACAATGGTTGTGCCTTCAGCAATACACCCCGCAAGGACTAAACTTGCAGAAGCACGTAAATCCGTTGCCATCACTTGTGCACCTGAAAGTTTTTCAACACCATGGCATAACACAGTATTACTTTCGATTTCAGCGTGAGCGCCCATGCGAATTAACTCAGGAATGTGCATAAAACGATTTTCAAAAATGGTTTCAGTGATCATCCCAGCACCTTCAGCTACTAAGTTTAAAAGGCTAAATTGTGCTTGCATATCGGTTGGAAAACCCGGATGTGGCGCAGTACGCAAGGTTACCGCTTTAGGGCGTTTACCATGCATATCAAGGCTTATCCAATCTTCACCTACTTCAATATCCGCGCCTGCTTCACGTAATTTTGCCAATACAGCATCTAATGTGTCTGGTTTCGCATTACGACAAACAACATGACCACGAGAAATCGCAGCAGCAACTAAGAAAGTCCCTGTTTCAATACGATCCGGTAGGATTTGATAAGTGCCACCACCAAGGCGTTCTACGCCTTCAATCGTAATGCTATCAGTACCTGCACCGCTGATTTTAGCACCTAATGTATTAAGGAAGTTGGCGGTATCTTCAATTTCAGGCTCTCTTGCCGCATTCTCGATGATAGTTTTGCCTTCCGCTAATACTGCCGCAGTCATAATAGTGATAGTGGCGCCCACACTCACTTTATCCATGACAATATGCGCGCCTTTTAAACGCCCATCAACACGTGCTTTCACATAACCTTCATCCAGAGTGATCTCAGCACCTAATTGCTCTAAACCTGTAATATGAAGATCAACAGGACGAGCGCCAATGGCACAACCACCGGGTAAAGAAACCTGACCTTGACCAAAGCGTGCGACTAACGGCCCTAACGCCCAAATAGAAGCACGCATGGTTTTAACCAGCTCGTAAGGTGCACAAAATTCATTGATATTACGAGCATCAACGAAAACAGAGCCATTACGTTCAACATTAGTTCCTAAGCGATTAAGCAACTTAATCGTTGTATCGATATCTTTTAATTTAGGAACATTCGTTAATTCTACTGGCTCTTCGGCAAGGATCGCAGCGAACAGGATTGGCAGTGCAGCATTTTTTGCGCCTGAAATATTGACCTCACCTGATAAACAGGTTGGTCCTTGTACTCTAAATTTATCCATCTGTAGAACTCTCTTTTTTATTTTGCTGTACGCTGTATACCTACTGAATCAAAGCCCGTTAAGTTTACGATCCCTCTTCCACTCTTCAGGTGTGTAGGCTTTAATAGACAAAGCGTGAATACGGTTATCTGCAATATATTCCATCAAAGGGGCATAAATGGTTTGTTGTTGTTTGACTCTGCTCATTCCCTCAAACATTGCGCCGACAACGACAACTTGAAAATGACTACCATCACCATTGACGATGACTTCATCTAAAGACAGGCTGTCCATTAATACTTGTTTGATTTCATTTGTATCCATAATTGCTTAATCTCAACGTTAAAATAATAATCAGTCGTCTATCCTAATGGAATCCGCCCTACTCTTAAACCATCAAAAACCCCCTTAATGATAAAAGTATCACGAAGGGGGCTTTTTAATACCTTTACTCAAAATCTGTATTAGGCAATATTCATAATTTCATCAAGATCATAGAGTGTAATTAAGGTTTGAAAACGCTCACTTACACCTTGAATAATAAATTGACGATTTCGCTCTTCCATTTCTGCTTTTAAATGAACAAAAAGTGCCAATCCTGTTGAATCAATATGCCCTAAAGCAGAAATATCAATGATATTAATATCAGCTAATAATGCTTTACGTTGTTGCCAAACAGACAATAACGTTTCACGATCTAGCGTTCCTTGGAAATAGAGGACATCCTCTTTTTTTTCCCAATTTAACGAAGCTGACATGTTATTTTTTCTCATCCAGAGTGATTGGTGTTTTAGCACTGATTTCTAACTGTTTTGTTAAACCATCAACACCTTTAGAATTTAAAATATCTGACCACTCATTCTGTTTTGTTGTGATCATGCTGACACCTTCAGCAATCATATCATAAGCTTGCCATTCACCTGTCTTACTGTTTTTACGCCATTGGAAATCGAGGCGAACAGGTGGGCGACCATTTGTATCGATAATAGTAACGCGAATAGTGAGATTTGTTTTATCTGCGAACGGTTTTGCAGGCTCAATACGGTACTCTTGACCTTCATACATCGCTAATGCTTGGCCATAAACTTGAGCAAGATATGCTTCAAATGCAGTGAAATAAGCATCACGTTGCGCTGGTGTTGCATTACGATAATGTGGCCCTAGCACTAATGCCCCTGCATATTTAATATGTACATAAGGCAGTAATTCTTGCTGAACAATTTGGCGTAAAACTTCAGGATTTTTACGAATTTCAGGCTGTTCATTTTTTAATTTACTAAAGGTCTTTTGCGCTGCATCTTCCATTAATGCGTAAGGATTGGTTTTGTCTACTGCCATTGCAAAAGGCGTTATCACTAATAGTGCGACCATCAATAAGCGTTTAAACATACGTTCGCGTCTCCTCAAATAGGGTTTCAATAATACGATGCATTTATTACGCTAAATCTAGCTAAATGTATAAGTGCATCGTATAGAAATTAATGATTAAGGTAATGCTGGATGTTCTTCAGTCGGTTCAGATTCAGATTTTGCTGAATTATCACCATCACCCGTTTTATAAAGGAATTGACCAATAAGATCTTCCAACACCATTGCTGAATTGGTATTTGTGATCCGTCCCCCATCTTTTAACAAAGTAGAATCTAATGCTTCATCATAAAAGCCTAAATTCAATGCAAGGAACTGCTCACCTAATAAACCAGATGTACGAATAGACAATGAGCTACTTTCTGGAATATGGTCATAAATGCTCAGAATATCGAGAGCAACTTCTGGGCGATAGTTCCCTTCATCTTCTTCTTTTAAGGTGATAGAAGAAACGCGACCAATCACCACACCACCAATCTTAACTGGGGAACGTTCTTTTAACCCACCAATATTACCAAAGCTGGCATAAACGCGATAAGTGGGTTGATTACCCATTTCTTTAATATCAGCCACTTTTAGGCATAAGAAAATCACAGCGGCTAACGCAATCAGAACAAATAGACCAACCCAAACTTCAATTTTTTTACTTTGCATGACTTAGTTCCCAAACATCAGTGCGGTTAGCACAAAATCTAAACCCAATACGGCTAACGAAGAATGAACAACAGTACGTGTTGTTGCTCTGCTAATCCCTTCTGATGTTGGGATTGCGTCATACCCGTTAAAAAGCGCTATCCAAGTGACGGTGATGGCAAAAACGACACTTTTAATAAAGCAATTCACTAGATCAAGTCGCCATTCAACGGCACCTTGCATCGATGCCCAGAAAAAGCCTTCATCGATCCCTTTCCAATCCACACCAACAATGGCACCACCCCAAATACCGATGGCAACAAAAATAAGTGAAAGCAATGGCATACTAATAAGACCAGCCCAAAAACGGGGGGCAACAACACGTCTTAAAGGATCGACAGCCATCATTTCTAAACTAGAAATTTGCTCTGTGGCTTTCATTAAACCGATTTCAGCGGTTAAGGCTGAACCCGCACGACCCGCAAATAATAGTGCCGTGACAACTGGGCCTAATTCTCTTAACAATGAAAGTGCGACCATCATACCTAGACTAGCTTCAGCACTAAAGGTTGTTAAAACAAGATAGCCTTGTAATCCCAACACCATGCCAATAAATAGGCCAGACACCATGATAATTAATAAGGATTGAACACCAACGTTATACAATTGCTTCAGTAAAAGAGGCCACTGTTTACGAAATTCAGGCTTACCAACTAATGCTCTAAAGAGCATAATGCCGGCTCTACCGAAGGTTGCAAAAATCGCCAACGCTCTAGTGCCAATGCGAGATAATAAATTTATCACGTACTAATTTCCTCGTCCTAATAGGTCGTCCTGATAATCTCCCGCAGGAAAACGGAAAGGTACAGGGCCATCAGCGATCCCATCTAAAAACTGTCTTACTTGCCTATTTGGATTATCCTGTAATTCTTGTGCACTACCTTGAGCAATAACTTTCTGTTCCGCAACAATATAGGCGTAATCTGCGATACTTAACACTTCGGGTACATCATGGGAAACCACAACACAAGTCACACCCAGCGCATGGTTTAACTCATCAATTAACTTAACAAGCACCCCCATTGTGATAGGATCTTGCCCAACAAAAGGTTCATCAAACATAATCAGTTCAGGATCAAGCGCAATAGCCCTTGCTAATGCGGCTCTTCTCGCCATACCGCCTGATAATTCAGAAGGCATTAAGTTTGCCGCCCCACGTAACCCCACGGCTTCAAGTTTCATCATCACCGTTGTACGGATCAATGCTTCAGGTAAATTTGTATGCTCTCTTAGCGGAAAAGCTACATTTTCAAACACATTCATGTCGGTAAAAAGGGCACCGGACTGAAAAAGCATACTCATTTTCTTTCTTGCTTGATACAACGCAGAACGTGATAGCGCAGGAATATTGTCGCCATCAAACCAAATTTCACCACTATCTGGAAGGATTTGTCCTCCCATTAGGCGTAACAAGGTTGTTTTACCAATCCCTGAAGGGCCCATAATTGCAGTCACTTTTCCCCTCGGTACCACAAGATTGATCTCAGAGAAGATCTTTCTGCTACCGCGAGTGAAGTTCATATTGCGCACTTCAATTAAATTGTCAGATTGTGCGTTCATGAATAAAACATCCTCAAGCCTGTCTGCATAAACGAATTTTTACACTATTTTGGCAGGTCATTCACTATGTTACAAAGAAATCACCACTATTTAGCAATTTATTGCACGGTTAATTTTACTTTTCGTGCTTGGCTAGTCAAAATATGGTTAATTAGCAAAACCTTTTGACAATATGTTTTTTTATCAGCCCTGTCTTATTGGTTTTTTCTTTATTCGCTCATTGTTGGAAAACTGATGGCATGTTGATTACTTTGTCTCTTTTAATTCTTGGGTTGATGTTACTCGTTTATGCATCAGACCGATTAGTTTATGGTGCGAGTGTTTTTGCGCAATCGTTAAAAATCCCCCCCGCTGTTATCGGTATCTTAATTGTTGGTACAGGGACTTCACTACCTGAGCTTTTTATTTCAACGGATGCCGCAGTTCATAATTTACCTGATATCGCTATCGGGACAGCTATTGGCTCTACACTCACCAATCTTCTCCTTATCGCGGGTATTGGCGCGATGATTTACCCCATGAGCATTCAGTCCGCAGTGCTAAAAAAAGAGCTTCCATTGATGATTATCGTCATCATGCTCGTTGGCATTATTGTTTCTAGCGGAGAGCTAGGGCTTAGAGAAGGCACTCTGCTCTTTTTTATTGGTTTTGCATCCATTTTTCTCATGATAAAAACAATGCATAAAACACTAACACAAGAGCGCCACGTGTTACCTTTAGAAACCTTAACGCGTTTTGAATTACAGACAAATCCCCGTAATTCTGTTGCCCTTTTTTGGGTTGTTATTGCGTTACTGATTATTCCAGTTGCAACTCAAATGATATTAGACAATGTCTTTATTCTAATGCAACAGTATCATTTTAGTGGCTTTTTTGTTGGTTTAACCTTGCTATCCATTGGTACAAGTTTACCTGAATTAGCAACGACTATCGTGGCCGCACTCAGACGTGAAAATGAATTAGCCTTAGGGAATATTATAGGTGCTAATATTTTCAACCTGACATTTGTTTTAGGAATGCCAGCATTACTTTCACCAAGCACATTTAATATCAACACTTTTTATTTTAGTTTTGCTGTACTTGGTGTGGCCAGTTTACTGTTTTCTCTCTTTTCATTAGGGCGAAAACAACGCCTCAACCGCGGAAAAGGGATATTCTTATTAGTTTGCTTTATTATTTATATTACGGTGTTGTGCGTCGCACATTCTCTCTTAACCTAAAATAAATGGTACAAAAAAATGACCGAGTTTGATTTTCAGCAAGCAGGAAAAAAGGTTCTTCATATTGAACGTGATGGATTAGCTGAACTAGAACAATACATCAATGATGATTTCACTCTTGCCTGTGAAAAAATTTTTCACTGCCAAGGTCGAGTTATTGTCATGGGAATGGGTAAATCTGGTCATATTGGACATAAGATTGCCGCAACATTCGCTAGCACAGGAACACCTTCTTTTTTTGTTCACCCTGGTGAAGCAAGCCATGGCGACTTAGGTATGGTAACAGAAAAAGATATCGTTCTAGCGATTTCAAACTCAGGTGAAGCCAGTGAAATCCTCGCACTTATTCCGGTACTGAAACGTAAACAGATAACACTGATTTGTATGACACGCACGCCTCAAAGTACAATGGGGAAAGCGTCTGATATTCATCTTTGTATCAAAGTCCCTAAAGAAGCTTGTCCTTTAGGTCTTGCACCAACAACCAGTACAACAGCAACCTTGGTAATGGGGGATGCGCTAGCGATCGCTCTTTTACGTGCTCGTGGTTTTACCGCTGAAGATTTTGCCCTTTCTCATCCTGGTGGTGCATTAGGCCGTAAATTACTCCTTCATGTCAGTGATTTAATGAATAAAGAGGAAGATATTCCACGTGTCACTAAAGATGCCACTTTACGTGAAGCACTTGTCGAAATAACCCGTAAAAAATTAGGTATGACCGTTATTTGCGATGATAGCATGCAGATCAACGGTATCTTTACTGACGGTGATTTACGGAGAATATTTGACTTAGGGATAGATCTGAACAATGCCAAAATCTCAGATGTGATGACAAAAGGCGGTATTCGTATTCGCCCTGATTGTTTAGCCGTTGAAGCACTAAATTTAATGCAAGCAAAACATATCACCTCGCTATTAGTCACAGAACAAGATAGTGATATCCTGTTAGGTGTTTTACATATGCATGATTTATTACAAGCGGGTGTTGTATAAGATATTCATAACGTTCGAAGGATAAAAATGAATACAATGATAGAAACTTGTTATGGTGCGGTAAGTCAGCAAATCATCAAAAAAGCAGAAAAAATCCAATTGCTGATTTGTGATGTTGATGGTGTGATGTCTGACGGACTTATTTACATGGGTAATAATGGCGAAGAATTAAAAGCCTTTAATGTCCGTGATGGATATGGCATCCGTTGTTTGCTTACATCAGGCATTGAGGTTGCTATCATTACAGGTCGTCAATCTAAACTGTTAGAAGATCGTGCTAAAACCCTTGGCATTACATATCTTTACCAAGGTCAGCATAATAAGCTTTTGGCGTATCAACAACTGTTAGATACACTAAACCTTAAACCTGAACAAACAGCCTATATTGGTGACGACCTGATTGATTTACCTGTAATGGAAAAAGTGGGACTTTCTGTCGCCGTAGCTGATGCTCATCCATTACTTACACCTCGTGCTAATTATGTAACCCGCATTGCGGGTGGTCGTGGTGCAGTACGAGAATTGTGTGATTTAATCCTTTTAGCGCAAGGTCGGCTTGAAGACGCTAAAGGTCTTTCGATTTAACGTATAACGACACAGAATGAATAAATTAAAATCCTGGTTTACCTTAATTCTTGCCATTATCGCCCTTGGGCTGATTGGCTGGAACTACACTAATAACACTGAACTCGGTGATGGTGCGATTGTTGAAGATGGTCAGCCAACCTATCAATCCAAATCATCGATATCTTTTGTTTACGAGCCAACGGGTATACTCGGATATAAACTTGTTGCTGATGATGTCAAAAATTATGCTCAGCAAAAGTTTACGTGGTTTACTAACCCTGTCTTAACCACCTATTCACCGACAGGGGATGCAACATGGACGGTACGCGCCAATAAAGCCAAGCTAACAAACAGTAAAATGCTCTATCTTTATGGCGATGTTCAAATTGATAGCTTAACGGATGACTCTCAACTACAGAGAATAAGCACAGACAACGCTATCGCAAATTTGGACACACAGGATGTTTCC
Organism: Proteus penneri; assembly: GCF_022369495.1. Classification (NCBI taxonomy): domain Bacteria; kingdom Pseudomonadati; phylum Pseudomonadota; class Gammaproteobacteria; order Enterobacterales; family Morganellaceae; genus Proteus; species Proteus penneri. Next base: position 99,841 of record NZ_CP059690.1, on the reverse strand, counting down.
TCTGATGATGAAGTGACTATTATCGGCGTCGGACTGAAATCAGTCGGCTTAAAAATGCGAGGCAATCTGCGCGAGAAACGTGCAGAGCTGATTGAAAAGGTAAACACCTATTATGAGATCCCTAATGAATCAAAAAATCCGTAATACATTGATTATCGGCACACTTTTAGCGATAAGTGTACCTGCGATGGCGCTTAAAGATGACACACAACAACCTATTGTTGTGAACTCAGAGAAACAATCGCTTGATCTAGAAAAGAACGTCACAACCTTTACACAAAATGTTGTGATCAAACAAGGATCTATCGACATTCGTGCTGATAAAGTTGTTGTCACACGCCCAGGTGGTGACTCCAAAAAAATCGTTATAGAAGCATTTGGTAATCCCGTAACTTTTTATCAGTTACAAGATGATGGCAAACCAATCAAAGGTCGTGGCGACAAGATGACCTATGAAATGGATAAAGAGTTAATGACCTTAACGGGTAAAGCCTATCTTGAACAATTAGACAGTAATATCACCGGTGATAAGATCACTTATCTCGTCCCAACTCAGCAAATGGAAGCTTTTAGCGGTAAAGGTAAACAAGTGACTACTGTTTTACTGCCTTCCCAGTTGCAAGAGAAAGGCCCTGGTGTTAACAACAAAGGTAAGTAACACTTTATGGCGCTGTTAAAAGCTGAAAATTTAGCAAAAGCATACAAAGGGCGCACCGTTGTCGGTGATGTAAGCCTGAACGTTAATTCAGGTGAAATTGTCGGCTTACTTGGACCAAATGGTGCAGGTAAAACAACCACATTCTATATGGTTGTTGGCATTGTCGCTCGTGATGCTGGTAGTATTACAATTGATGATGAAGACATTACGCTGTTACCGTTACATGAACGAGCACGTAAAGGCATTGGCTATCTTCCTCAAGAGGCGTCTATTTTTAGACGCTTAAGCGTTTATGACAACATTATGGGGATCTTAGAAATCCGCCATGATTTAACGCCTGAAGAACGAAAAGATCGCGCAGAAGAACTGCTAGAAGAGTTTAATGTCAGCCATTTACGTAACAGCTTAGGACAATCATTATCGGGGGGTGAACGTCGCCGCGTTGAAATCGCACGAGCATTGGCCGCAAACCCTAAATTCATTTTATTAGATGAACCTTTTGCGGGTGTTGACCCTATTTCGGTATTAGATATTAAAAAAATTATCCAGCATCTACGTGATTATGGATTAGGTGTACTGATTACTGACCATAATGTTCGTGAAACATTAGATGTGTGTGAACGTGCTTACATCGTCAGCCAAGGTCACCTTATCGCTCATGGTTCACCCGAAGAAATTCTTGAAAATGAGCAAGTTAAACGTGTTTACTTAGGTGAAGGCTTCCGCCTGTAATCTTTGATTCACTTTTACTCTGTCATGGATGACAACAGCAAAGGACTCATCGCATTATTATGAAACAAAGTTTGCAACTTCGTCTTAGTCAGCAACTGGCAATGACGCCACAGCTACAACAGGCTATTCGTTTGTTGCAACTTTCGACGCTTGAATTACAACAAGAAATTCAGCAAGCGCTTGAATCTAACCCTCTTCTCGAACAAGACGACGATCAACAAGATCCCGTTTCAGATGATACCTCTCATACAGAAAATCAATCTGACTCTACAACAGAAACAACAACTGAAAACGACGTTGAAGAGTTTGACACGCTGGACGCTTTAGAACAAAAAGAGATGCCTGACGATCTCCCATTAGACACTCAATGGGAAGAAATCTACACTGCGGGCACGCCTTCTGGTACCAGTAATGACTATATGGATGATGAGCTGCCACTGTATCAAGGTGAAACAACAGCCTCATTACAAGATTATCTAACATGGCAGGCGGATCTCACTCCGTTTACAGAAACAGACAGAGCAATTGCCATAAGTATTATCGATGCAGTTGATGAAACAGGATATTTAACTGTTACAACAGATGACATCCTGCTTGGAATGGGCGATGATGAGATAGAGCTTGATGAAGTTGAAGCCGTATTAAAACGTATTCAACGCTTTGATCCTATTGGTGTTGCTGCACGCGATTTAAAAGAGTGTCTTTTGATTCAGCTATCCGCTTTTTCAACAGAAACACCCTATCTTAAAGAAACGCAGTTAGTCATTAGCCAATATTTAGAATTGCTAGGCAACCGTGATTTTCGTCAATTGATGCGTCAAACGAAGTTACGCGAAGAGACACTTAAATCTGTTATTGAGATCATTCAATCACTTGATCCTAAACCTGGATTAAGTATTGATACAGGCGAGTCAGAGTATGTTATCCCAGATATACTGGTAAAAAAATCAGGTGAACGCTGGCAAGTTGAGTTAAATACAGATAGCATTCCTCGCCTACGAATAAATGAGACTTATGCAGCATTGGGTCAATCGACTCAAAATGAAAGCGATGGAAAATTTATTCGTGACAATTTACAAGAAGCCAAATGGCTGATAAAAAGTTTAGAAAGCCGTAATGAGACATTATTAAAAGTCGCTCATTGCATTGTTGACACACAGCAGGCATTTTTCGAATTGGGTGAAGAGCATATGAAGCCTCTTGTGTTAGCAGATATTGCTGAACAGGTTGAAATGCACGAATCCACCATTTCTCGAGTGACAACGCAAAAATTTTTGCATTGCCCGAGAGGAATTTTCGAATTGAAGTATTTTTTCTCTAGCCATGTGAATACTGATAGCGGAGGCGAAGCCTCTTCAACAGCAATCAGGGCTTTAGTGAAGAAACTCATCGCAGCAGAAAATCCAGCGAAACCACTTAGTGATAGTAAACTGGCTAATATGCTCGCAGAACTTGGTATACAAGTTGCTCGACGCACTGTTGCGAAGTATAGAGAGTCATTATCCATCCCGCCTTCAAATCAACGTAAAGAGTTGGTTTGAGCATAATTGAGAAGGAAGACACTATGGAACTTCAAATCACTGGTCATAATATTGAATTAACTGATGCTCTGCGTGATACCGTCAAAGCAAAAAGCGCGAAATTACCTCAGTTCTTTGACAAAATTAATAACGTTCAGGTTATCCTGAAAGTCGAGAAAGTGAATAAAATCGCGGAAGCGACCATTCAAGTTAATGGCGGTGAATTACATGCCTCTGCAGAAGCAGAAGATATGTACGCAGCAATTGATGGATTAATGGATAAGCTGGCTCGTCAATTAACCAAACACAAAGATAAACTGAGACAACATTAATTCATTTCCCATTGTAAAATGGGGATACAATCGGCGAAGTTACTGCGTTGTTTATGACTCGGTTTAAACCAACGCCTAATCAATATCAGTAACGAAAAACCAGATGTCACTTTGTGGCATCTGGTTTGCTGGTCTAAGTGAATAAGACAATGAACAACGATACAAAGATGAATATTAGCGACGTACTTTCTCTGTCATGTACACATAATGATGTACATTGCACGAGTAAAAAGCGCGCGTTAGAAATTATCAGTGAAAATGCGGCAAAAGCACTTAATTTACCCGAAACGCTGATATTTGAAGCCTTACTGACGCGTGAAAAAGTCGGTACAACAGGGATTGGGGGTGGTTTAGCAATCCCTCATGGACGTATTGAAAGTGATGAAACAGAAAAAGTAGTTGGTGTGTTTCTTCACCTAAGCGAACCTATTGCCTTCGACGCTATTGATAATCAACCTGTCGACTTGTTGTTCGCATTACTCGTTCCTGCGACACAATGTAAGGAACATTTACACACACTGTCTTTAATTGCAAAACAGTTGGCGGACAAAAATTTATGTCGCCGACTACGCTCCGCACAAAGTGATGAAGAGCTTTATCAGATTATCACAGAATAACCCCTATGGGTTTAATGGGACGCGAATAGCATACAGTGGAATGATATTCATCACTGGGAAATTATAGGGGAGCTACCTCATGGTGCTGATGATAGTCAGCGGACGCTCTGGTTCAGGTAAGTCAGTCGCTTTGCGTGCGCTTGAAGACATGGGATTTTATTGTGTTGATAACTTACCTGTTGATCTTTTACCGGAGCTCGCAAAAACACTGGCTGAACGTGATGCTTCTGCTGCCGCAGTCAGTATTGATGTCCGAAATATGCCTGAGTCGCCGGAGATCTTCGAAAAAGCGCTAGAAAGTTTACCCGCTGAATATTCTCCACAACTCTTATTTTTAGACGCAGATAGAAATACTTTAATTCGTCGTTATAGTGATACACGACGCTTGCACCCACTTTCGACCAAAAACCTTTCATTAGAAATGGCAATTGATACCGAAAGTGATCTGCTTGAGCCATTGCGATCACGTGCTGATCTCATCATTGACACCTCTGAGATGTCAGTTCATGAGCTTGCAGAAATGCTGCGGACTCGTTTATTAGGTAAACGTGAACGTGAGCTGACAATGGTCTTTGAATCCTTTGGTTTTAAACATGGTATTCCTATTGATGCGGATTATGTTTTTGATGTGCGATTCTTACCCAATCCACATTGGGATCCTAAACTGCGCCCAATGACAGGTCTTGATCGCCCTGTTGCGGCATTTTTAGATAGACACACTGAAGTTCATAACTTTATTTATCAAACTAGAAGCTATCTTGAACTTTGGTTGCCGATGTTAGAAACCAATAATCGTAGTTATTTGACAGTTGCAATTGGTTGTACGGGGGGTAAACACCGTTCAGTTTATGTTGCTGAGCAACTCGCCGATTATTTCCGCTCTAGAGGGAAAAACGTACAATCACGTCACAGAACGCTAGAAAAACGCAAATGACCCAATATCGACAAGTTGCGATTAAAAATCGGCTCGGTATGCATGCAAGACCTGCAATGAAATTATTTGATTTAGTCAAAACATTTCAATCAACCGTCATTTTACGTAACAACGAAGGGGTTGAAGCTCAAGCGGATAGTGTGATTGCTATGCTAATGTTAGATTCAGAGCAAGGCAGTCAAATTGATATAGAAGTGACTGGTAGTGATGAAAATGAAGCTATTGATGCTATTATCGCATTATTTGAATCAGGGTTTGATGAAGAATAATCATAATAGAAAACAATAGATTAGCATTTCTTAACTAAATAACCAGAAAGAGACTGTGATCACTGTCTCTTTCTTTTTTATACAGAACCGCCTATTATCTCTTATATGAGTTTAACAACACCCCCACCTCACCCGTGGGGGTGTTGTTTTGCATTGGAATAAATTGGAGTATGGTATGACAAAGCCAACAATTATCATCAACGAACTTGATGCTGAACGTTTAGATTCATTGCTAGAGCAACCGGCATTTGCAGATAGCCCGATTGCTGAAGCATTGAATGAAGAATTAGATCGTGCTGACATTGTTACACCAGCTGATATCCCTGCTAATATTGTCACAATGAACAGCAAAGTCCGCTTTATGGACTTAAAAAACAATGAAGAGCGTACTCGTACTTTAGTGTATCCCGCTTCATTAAAAGACAGCGCCACTGAACTTTCAGTCATGGCCCCTATGGGTGCTGCACTACTGGGTTTAGCAATTGATGACGAGATCAGTTGGAAGCTGCCTAATGGCCTTGAAACTAAGGTTAAAGTATTAGAAATTCTATACCAACCTGAAGCTGCGGGTGAATTACACCGTTAAGCAGAGCTGAAGGTTCGCGTCTTATTTTTATCTTCTCAAATTGAAAAGCACACTGATAAACGCGATATCTCAGCCCATTGCGGGCTGAGATTAAAGGTTGCGATAAGTATCTAAAATTTACTCACCGGCAATACTCATTTCTGGTAATAACAACGATCCACACTGAACATTACTGCGCATCTCAATATCATCACCCATAGTAGCAATGTTTGCCCACATCTCTTTTAAATTACCAGCAATAGTCACTTCACTAACAGGATACTGAATTTCACCATTCTCAACCCAAAAACCGCTTGCTCCACGAGAATAATCACCCGTCACGGTACTGACGCCTTGCCCCATCAATTCTGTAACAACTAGCCCGGTTCCCATCTCTTTTAGCAGTGCATCAAATGATAGGCCTTGTCCTGGGATATACCAGTTATGAATACCACCAGCATGGCCATTGCTTTTTAAACCTAACTTTCTTGCTGAATAGGTAGTTAATAACCACTCTTGTAATACGCCATCTTTAATAATGTCAGCATCAGTTGTACGCACACCTTCGCTATCAAATGGTGTTGATGCCAAACCTCTCATTAAGTGAGGACGCTCTTGAATATTGAGCCATTGAGGAAAAATTTGTTTGCCCAAACTATCGAGTAGGCAAGAAGATTCACGGTAAATCATGCTACCGCTAATTGCTGCAACTAAATGACCAAAAATACCTGTCGCAACATCAGCAGCAAAAATAACAGGGGCTTTCATGGTTGGGAGTTTACGAGGTGCAAGGCGTGATAAAGTACGACGGGCGCACTCTTGACCTACCCACTCAGGTGATTCAAGATCATCAAAACGACGACTAATGGTGTAAGCATAGTCGCGCTCCATATCTTCACCATCACGGGCAATAACACAACTCGACATAGAATAGCGTGAAGATGAATAGCTTTTTAATAAACCCAGGCTATTACCAAATACACGGGTCCCACTGTGGCTATTAAAGCTGCCTCCTTCAGTATTAATAATACGACTATCACTGTCTAACGCGGCTTTTTCTGCTCTTGATGCTAATTCAATCGCTTTATCTGCCGTAATTTCGGCAGGATGGTAAAGATCAAGGAAAGGCGCATCAAACGCTAATAAATCTTGATCCGCAGGCCCTGCATATGGATCAGCTGAAGTGTATCGTGCAATATCCACAGCGGCTTGTACAGCGCGTTTAATCGCATCAGGACTTAAATCGGTAGAAGAAGCACTGCCTTTACGTTGTTGTTGATAAACCGTAATGCCTAACGCGCCATCACTGTTAAATTCCACATTTTCAACTTCACCGTAACGTGTACTGACACTAATCCCCGTTGATTTATTAATAGCGACTTCAGCACCATCACACTGTTTTGATGCCAGCTCTAATGCGAGAGAGACGGCGTCTTCAAGCTGTTTTACCTGATCTGAATTATTCATTGAAAACCATTTTTCCTAAGGAGAACATCACTTTTTACTTATTTTTAGCAAAGTAAATCAATTGACAGGTGGTCAACAAGCGATTTTCCCAGTTACAATAGAAGATATATGAATGTTATCACCCGTCGGGCTTTTGGTCATTCACCAAATCACACTCCCGGCTTACTCTGCAACAGGAATTTTATTATGGCAAAGCAGCCTGAAGAGTGGCATTACCTCAATCCTGAATTCGACGATACATCGTCAGAAGAGGAAGAAGAGGACGAAATCATCTGGGTTAGCAAAAGCGAAATTAAACGTGACGCTGAAGCACTCAAAAAACTGGGTACTGAATTAGTTGAATTAAGTGCTCAAGAACTAGAACGTGTGCCATTAGATGAAAAATTATTATCTTCTATTCAACTAGCACAAAAAGTACAACGTGAAGCACGCCGTCGCCAAATTCAATATATTGGAAAGCTACTGCGCAATGTGGATGAAGAACCAATCCGCCAAGCGCTCGATAAACTAAAAAACCGCCACAATCAACAGATCTTAGTGTTACATAAACTTGAAGATCTGCGAATTCGCCTTATCGAAGGTGGCAATGAAGTGATTGAAGAAGTTGTTGCGCTTTATCCAATGGCTGATCGCCAACAATTACGCACACTGATCCGTAATGCAAAAAAAGAAAAAGAAGCCAATAAGCCACCGAAATCATTCCGCTTATTGTTTCAATATCTAAAAGATTTATCGGAATCAGCATAAAACCTGAGTATCCTGAAAACGCAGTGTAAACTCAGCCTCACTGCGATTTTCAGGGCTTAATTCTACTCTGAATTACTTTTGTATTTTATGCTCACAATGAAAGCTCAATACGTCTTTACCAAGCTCATTTTGTGCTTCTTGCATCAATTCCACCAAAGGTTGAAAATCACGAGAATAATGAGGAAAATGCTTAAAAACAATACTGACTGGCAATTCAATTTCTCCCATTAACACATCCCATAATGCATCTAAGTTATTACCAAAATGCTCATCTAGCTGAAATTGCAATGCAAAATCCCGATAAAAGGCGTCTCTATCTGCCAGCATCTTAAAATCAAAAACAACTTGTTTCATTAAGGGGCAACCTTTGTCATTGTACGATAATGATCGGTAGTGAGATAAATCAGCCCATCATTTGAATAGAGCAATCTATCACTACCACGATGACCACAATGATAATTCACGTCAGCTTCATACCACTGGCGTCCCGCTTCTTCTGGTAGCTGTTTTTCACGATTCATAAAACGATCGCCCCCAATTGCTCTTCCTGGCAAAACCTCACATAAATTGCCTTCTTTCGCATTCCAGCCTTGTTCTCTTGCCTGTCTTTTAGTGAGATAAAAACTCGGTAACTGTTGATGACGTTGTAAATAATTAGCCACAGCATTAGCTTGTGTTTTTTCATCAATAGAGAGTGGGATTTGCGCTGATTTATTGCTGTTATTGCTCGATGATGTTGGAACAGAAACGGACGTTGAAGAGGACGATACTGTCGTTTCTGGAAGTAAACCTTTATAAAGAACACCAAATAAAACAGCAATAACAATAATAACTGGTAATAAACGTTTACCCATAAATTAGCACCTTTACTGTTGCTGAGATAAAAAACTCCATCAAAAGATGGAGTTTAATGAATACATATAAATCACTATAAAAAAATTAAGCTGTACCACCTACGGTGATCTTATCAAGCTTCAAGGTAGGTTGCCCTACACCAACAGGAAGGCTTTGCCCTTCTTTACCACAAACACCAACCCCTTTATCTAACGCAAGATCATTACCTACCATAGAAACCTGTTGCATGGCTTCAATACCTGAACCAATCAGTGTTGCCCCTTTAATTGGTTTCGTTATTTTTCCATTCTCGATTAAATAAGCTTCTGAAGTTGAGAAAACAAATTTACCTGATGTGATATCAACCTGACCGCCACCAAAGTTTGGTGCGTAAATACCACGATCAACGCTCGCAATAATCTCTTCTGGTGACGATTTACCCGCTAACATGTAAGTATTGGTCATACGAGGCATAGGAAGATGCGCATAAGACTCACGACGACCATTTCCTGTCGGCGCAACCCCCATTAAACGAGCATTCATCTTATCTTGCATATAACCTTTTAAGATGCCGTTTTCGATTAACACATTGTATTGACCCGGAACACCTTCATCATCAATAGCAACAGAGCCTCGACGACCTTCAATTGAGCCATCATCAACTATGGTACAAAGCTCAGAAGTCACTTTTTCACCAAGGCGCCCCGAAAAAACAGAGGTTTCACGACGATTAAAATCACCTTCTAAACCATGACCCACCGCTTCATGTAATAACACACCTGGCCATCCTGCGCCTAGTACCACAGGCATTGTTCCAGCCGGTGCAGCAATTGCTGATAAATTGACTAATGCCATCCGTACCGCTTCACGCGCATAAGTCACAGCGTGGCTTTCACCATCAGCTTTCATCAAGAAGTAGTCATAACCAAAACGACCACCACCGCCACTTGCACCACGTTCACGTTTGCCATCTTCTTCCACCAGCACACTAACTGAAAGACGAACTAAAGGACGCACATCGGCTGCTAAAGTACCATCAGTTGCAGCCACCAGCACATGTTCATAAACACCCGTTAATGACGCATTCACTTGTTTAACGCGTTTATCTTCAGCGCGAGCGACTTTATCTACCTCATGCAGTAACGCAATTTTCTCTTCACGAGAGAGGTTTTGCAGAGGATCGTTTAAGCTGTACAGCGGAGAATGTTGAATAGCACCTAAAGTATGGATACGACCATTACCCTTAGCCTGAACAATGCTTCGCGCAGCATGCGCACTTTGATTCAGTGCATTGAGCGTGAGTTGATCGGCATAAGCAAAACCGGTTTTTTCACCGTAAATTGCTCTAACGCCAACACCTTGATCAATATTGTAAGAGCCATCTTTAATAATCTGATCATCAAGTACCCAAGCCTCGTGATAACTTGACTGAAAATAAAGATCACCATAATCAATTTGACGCTGTGCAAGCTGCTCTAGTGTTGATGCTAAATCATCTAAACTAAGTTTGTTTGCTTCCAACAGACTTTCGCTGACAACAGCTAAACTCATAATTCTTCTTTATCCTTAACTTTTTTGATTAAGTGGGTCAGTTTCGGGCGAAAACGGTTATGTTTCACGACCCGGATCTGTTCACGCATACCGTATAAACTATCAACACCAACATTGAGCGTTAACGCACTGACCGCATCAGGGTTCTTCTTCAACACTTTACCCCAACCATCAATCGCCATGGTATGGCCCCAAGTCCGGCGCGTATCATGTGTACCCACTTGTGCAGGCGCTAAGATAATACACTGATTCTCAATCGCGCGAGCGCGTAATAAAGGCTCCCAGTGCGCTTTCCCTGTTAAACGGGTAAATGCTGCTGGTACAGAGATTATCTCTGCTCCTTTTTCTCTTAATGCTTGGAAAATACCAGGAAAGCGTAAGTCATAACAGATTGTTAAACCTAATTTCCCAACGGGAGTATCAACGACTGTTAGGCGCTCACCACGTTGATAAATAGAAGATTCGTTATATTCGCCTTGCTCGTCATCAATACTGACATCAAACATATGAATTTTGTCATAACGAGCACGAATAACCCCCTCATCATCAAACACCAAACTACTGCTGGTAATTTGATCTGGAGAGTCTCGACTAATCAAAGGCATAGAACCGACTAAGATCCACACTTTGTAACGCTGAGCCATTTTTGCAATCGCATTTTGTAACGGCCCATCACCCTGAATTTCAGCGTGTTTATGGTAATCTTTAGAGTTTGAAAAAAGTAACGCATTTTCAGGTGTTAATACCAGCTTCACTGAATCGGGTAATTGCTTAATCTGTTGCTCGATTTGCGCCAGATTATTTTTTGTGTTTTTTCCGCTACAAAGTTGCAAAAGTGCGACATTAACTTTTTTCATAACGCCTGATTCTCCTTAAGCTGACGCAGTACTTCGTCAATTTTGGGTTGTTCCATAGTTCCGGTCACATGATAACGGATAACTGAAATCTTACTCCAAAGTGGCCCCAGAACCTTTGATGCCGCAAACACTGCGGCGCCTGCAATTGGGTTTATTGCAAAAGCCGTGGCAACACCGACTGTAGCTGAAATCTCAGGGGTGACAACAACTTGTAGATCCATGCTTCGTTCAAGTAAATCCACTTTCCCACTTATCGCTATATCAGCAATAACACCATCAACACGTACACTCTCTGCATTCATAATACCTTGATTAATCGTAATTTCACTTTTAATCGAATCATATTCAAAATGCTCACTGAAAGTATCTCTAAAATCAAACTGTAATTTGCGTAAAAGTGCATCAAAACTCACCAATCGTAGTAATTTACCCGCTTGTCCTACATTGACTTTTTCTATACGTCCTTTACCCAACGTTGATTTAATATCACCTTGCAAAGTAGCCAATTCAAAGTTCCACGGTGTATTACGCCATTGTAATGAGAACTCAGCGGCAAGTGGGGACTGAATAATCGGGATAATGTAACCAAAATAGGCCGCCATTTCGTCAATTTCTCCGGCTTTTAATTTTCCTATTAATTTTGTTGTATTATTGCCCTTCTTATCTTCAGACCACACTCCATTAACCGACAATTCGCCGCTGCTATTTTCTAATTTACCGTCAGTTAAAAATAAAGCTCCCTGATTTTGTTTTAACGAACCTTCAATTTTTCCTAAAAGCAGACCATTAACCCAACATTCCTGACATTCAAAATCAATAGAAGGAATATCTTTCACTGAAAACTTCGAGATATTGGGATCAGAAACATTAGCCATTTTTAATGGCTTCTCTTCTTGAACTATAGAAGTACCATTAAAATAAAGATAATTAATATTTATTTTCCAAGGTGTTGATACTTCAGGAATAAATACATCACCTCGTAGTTCACTTCCTGAAAATGCAAATTTTACACCTTCTTTAACGCGCATAATTTCAGTTTGAGGATTATTCCATTTTTGCCCTGCAAAATTTAAATCAGGCAAACTGATATGCACATTATCAGGGAAACTTATTGCATTGTCAGAAGGGGTTAATGATGAAAATGCGGTTAATGTTGGCAACCATTTATCACCCTCTAATCCTTTAAGCGCTATGGTTAAGCGTTGTTGTGAACTTAACTCTGGTAATTTAAGGCTAGAAGAAACGAGGTTACCCTGCAATAAACGAAGCTGTTTACCTAATCCCCATTGGCTATTAAGTTTCCACTGTTTTTCAGCATTTGCATTCACAGTTAACATTTCACTATTACCGCTTGCAGAAATAACAATAGGCGGTGAATTTTTTAAATCTTGTGTTTCAGGTGCTGTTAACTTGCTACTTAATGCATTGATATTTCCGGTTAAATCAACTTGATAATCAACATCACCTTTTTCGGGGATCTTAACATTAACGTTGCCATTCCATGGAAATACACCACTAAATTTCTGTTGAATATCGCTAGGTAACCCTTGGATTTTTTGAATATCCCACTGGCCTTTTAAGTCAACATCAACCTGATAATTATCTATATCATTGTGACTGGTAAATGAGATAGCGAGAGGCTGCCCAAACCAATTAGCCGTTAATATATCACTCTCAAGTTTGTCATTATGGTAACGAAACTGTCCACTCACACCTTTTAACGTAGTATCCATAAAATTCAAAGTGACATCATTATCTTTTAAATTAATATCACCTGAAGCCACAACCTCACCGCCATCAAATGGGATATCAAGTTTCAATGTACCATTAATTTTTCCTGCCACATTCAGTTCTTCAAGCGTATGACCAATACTCGCCATTTGAGAATCTAAAAAATACTCTTTCAGCTCATCGCCTGTGGCTTGAATATCCGCATTAATTAAGATCTTTTCTTGTCGATAACTTTCAATGACTGCACTTAAATTTGTCGCTGTTGCTTTACCCACTTTCGCTTGAGCAGAAGACATCCATAACCCATCATTTTTAAAATCTAGATTAATATCGAGATCAAATAATGCGGGCCATTCACTATCAAATTTAAACGTAGCCTGTTTAACAGGGGCATAAACTTGGAACCACCCTTTGTGGTTATCAAAAGGAAAATCGGCAGGATCACCATGGAAAATAAAGGTTCCATTGTCGATATTACCCGCAATAATTGCATCCGAGAGATATTGTGTTAACGCTTTACCAACATACTCTTCTGGCAGATAACGCCATGTATCTCCCGCATTGGTCACTCTTACACCTGAGAGTATAGAAAGCCGCTGATCCTCACCTTGTTTCTCATAACGAAAATCACCCGCTACCCACGCTGATGTGGCTTGGATATCTAATCCTTCACTCCAAAGAGATAAGTCATCTCCAGAATGAGTCCAATAAATCGTACCTTTCCCTTTTTCAATATTCAGGGGGGCTTTAAACAATTTACCGGTGTCTATTTCACTATCCGCTAGGGCAAAGTTAAGTTCACCACTTTGCATGCTCCCTTTTAATTGTCCGCTGAAATGTTGCACTGATGGGATCTCTTGCCAACGTTTCCAACTCACATTTTTCCAAGAAAGATTAATTGCACTTTGCTCAAAGTTTTCCGGTGTGAGATCTAAGGCAAAATCATTAACCACACCAGAAAATTGGCGATACTGCCATTGACGAACAAAATCAGGTGTTAAAAAAGAGAACAGTGGCAATACAGCATATAACCTATCTAACTCAATATTTTTGGCACGAATACGCCATGCTTCACCATGCTGTTTTTCTTTTGGTTGATAAAGAACCGCTAAATAACCATCAGGCCACTCTTCACCATCCATGGTAATTTTTCGAGTATAAGGAACATCCGCAAGCCAACCATTTTCTTGCCTTCTCATACGTAATATTAAGTCTTCAACATTTAATACATGTGAAGTGCCTTCACTACGCCAGTCCATTTCACCTTGATGAATTTGCAACTGACTGCCAGTAATACGCCCTTGAGTAATTTCAATCCAATTAGACAAACTGGCTTTGGCTTCACCTAATCCACTATTATTTTTTACCCATTGGCTAAGCCAAGGTGAAATATCAATATTATCAGCGGTAAGAAACACCTTACCATTATCAATTAAGCCTTCATTCGTGGTATAGAGGTCGAGGCGAACTTTTAAACCACCATAGTGATTAATCGGTGTATCAAGGGTAACTTCACCTTGAGCACGGTGGCGTTTTTTTTGATTCAGCCACATCAACTCAGGAATATGTAATGTACTGGTATCACCTGAAGGCGTTAGAAAAATAAAACGGCTTTTGACTAGCTTAAAGTGATCGAATTGTTCAAGAAAAAGCGAAGAAATATCATCAGGTGCAGTTAGTGTAATATCGCCACTTTGCCCAGTAAAAATAGGACGTTGGTAATTGACATCTAATTGATCAAAGGTCAGCTCACGAAAATGGGGACGGAGGGTCAATAATGAACGCCACACATCAAAAGAAAAAGTCACTTTTTCTGCGCTAACGTTGACATCTTTATTCTTAATATTAAGCCCTTTTACTTGAATATCAGGGCCAAAATTCTGCCATTCCCCATTAATTTTCGTTATTGAAACAGGGCTATTAAGTTGTTTTGTTAAATACGTTTCTATTTCAGGGCGATAATTATCTAAACGAGGCAGAAAATAGCGAAACCCGCTTAACACCAAGGCAAAAACGATGAGGCAAAAAACTGTTATCACTAACAGGTATTTAGGCAGCCGCTTCATTTTTGTCTCCTTTCTGCCATCATATTCATTAGGAAGGCGAATCCATTACATCATCACCACATCAAATTGCTCCTGACTATAAAGTAGCTCAGTTTGCACTTTCACTTGTTTACCAACAAAAATTTCAACCTCAGCTAATGCATGCGACTCATCGCCTTTTAAGGCTTCTGCAACTGCTGAGGAGGCATAAACTAAGAAGCGATCTGCATCAATCGTTTTATGTACACGTACTATTTCACGCAAGATTTCATAACAAACCGTTTCAACTGATTTTACCGTACCTCGCCCTTGGCAAGTTGGGCAATCATCACAAAGAACATGTTCGAGGCTTTCCCGCGTTCTTTTACGCGTCATTTCCACTAAGCCAAGTTGAGAAAAACCATTAATCGTTGTTTTCACTCTATCTTTACTTAGCGCTTGTTCAAGTGACGCCAATACTCTGCGTTTATGTTCATCATTATTCATATCAATAAAGTCAATAATAATGATACCGCCTAAATTACGTAACCGTAATTGACGAGCAATGGCTTGGCTTGCTTCAATATTAGTATTAAAAATGGTTTCTTCTAAATTTCGATGACCAACAAAAGCTCCCGTATTAATATCAATCGTCGTCATTGCTTCTGTTTGATCGATAATGAGGTAACCGCCTGACTTTAATTCAACTTTACGCTCTAAAGCCCGTTGAATTTCATTTTCAACGCCATAGAGATCGAAAATAGGCTGATTCCCTTGGTGCAATTCAAGTTTAGCGGTTAATTCAGGAATGTATTCACCAATAAATTCCTGTAGTTGATTATAAGTTAATTTAGAATCAACACGTATGCTATCTAATTCAGAGCCAGCAAAATCTCGTAAAATACGCTGCGCTAAAGCTAATTCACCATAAATTTGAATGCGGGTTTTATTTCTTTTCTTACGCTCAATAATTTTATTCCACAAGCGTTTAAGAAAAGCGGCATCTTGCTTAATTTCATGCTCGCCAACACCTTCGGCGGCTGTACGAATAATAAACCCCCCATTTTCATCGCAATACTCTTCAACGAGTTGCTTTAAACGCTCGCGCTCTTCTTCGCTATCAATTCGTTGAGAAACACCGACATGAGATGCACCAGGCATAAAGACTAAATAGCGAGAAGGTAATGTAATATCCGTGGTCAGGCGAGCGCCTTTTGTTCCTAAAGGATCTTTAACCACTTGTACAATTAAGTCTTGTCCTTGATGCACCAGTTGCGCAATATCACGAACATTAAACTTTTTCTGCTCTTCACCTGCGATACATTCCGTGTGAGGCATAATATCAGAAGCATGTAGAAAAGCGGCTTTATCTAGCCCGATGTCAATAAATGCAGCTTGCATCCCGGGTAATACGCGACTTACCCGACCTTTGTAGATGTTTCCGACGATACCTCGTTTCGCTTCTCTTTCGACATGAATTTCTTGAAGTATGCCTCCACGAATATAAGCAACTCGAGTTTCAGATGGCGTCACATTCACTAATAACTCTGCTGTCATGAAATATCCTTCTCATTAGCTAGAGACGAAAATTGAGTTATCAAGGCTTCGGTTTCAACAAGAGGTAATCCGACAACAGCATGATAACTTCCCTCAATCCGTTGAACAAAACGGCCTCCTTTTCCTTGAATACCGTAAGCGCCAGCTTTATCCATTGGCTCCCCTGACTCAATATACGCGCTAATTTCACTCTCTGTCATCTCTCTAAAAGTGACATGTGTGACGACTAATTGACTCAAGGTGTGTGTTCTATTAGAGATAGCAATTGCTGTCATCACTTGATGTGTTGCGCCTGATAATGAACGTAGGATTTGCGCAGCATGGGATTTATCCCGAGGTTTCTCAAGAATATGACCATCATGAACCACAATAGTATCAGAGCCCAAAACGGGATAATCATAAGGTGCTTGTCTTACACCTTCTTGTGATTTTTCTTTTGCCAAACGAAGAACATACTCTTCTGGTTTTTCACCTTGTTGCCAAATTTCATCAATTGCTGGCGTGATAATACTAAATTCAACATCTAATAACGCGAGAAGTTCACGTCTTCTTGGTGAGCTGGAAGCAAGGTAAAGCGTGGTCACAAATAATGTCCTCATGACGGTAACGCAAAAGAGACCGCCATGATCCAATAAATTAGTGAACTAAAAACTGGTGACGGATTTTGCGAAGCAAAAAATAAAGCCATGGCCAAAGAATACCACTGACTGGACTATTCCAGAATACTTGAGGGTGAAAAGTCACTGGTGAAAGTAAAAACTCCGCCCAAAATACAGCAAGATCGACAACGACAATACTTAACATCACCACTAAGGCTTGTTGCCATAACGCTAGATTACAAAAAAGCTGATATTTAAAGGCGATGACATAACTCACTAAAGTATAGGCCAATGCATTGACTCCCAAGGTAGTTCCTTGGACTAAATCTATAATCATCCCCAAAACAAATGCGGTTCCGACACTGACACGGTGAGGAATAGCTGTTACCCAATAAATAAGAAATAACATGGGCCAAATAGGTCGATAGACTTCCAACTGTTCTGGCCACGGCATAATTTGTAAAACTAATGCGACAAGAAAAGAGAGCCAAACAACCCAACGCCCACGACTTTGATATGGATTCATCGTGTCTACCTACTTCTTGTATTATTGGTATTGGCTGGCGTATTTGTCGCTGGCGTCACAGTTCCGTTAGTTTCTTCAGCTGTATTACTTAACGGCTCTTGAGACATAGAACGAGGAAGCGGAGGCCCTGCTTGTTCATAATTAGGTAAAACTTGAGGCATCAGTTGCATTAAACGCTCATTCGCCGCGTGATAAACCTCTGAAGGCAGAGGAGGCTCTCCCGTTTTATCTGATGTATTCCATAACAAAAGCAAATAGCGTAAACGTTGTAGCTCTGCTGAAGGTCGAACATTGATCACGGAATAAGCTCGCTGATTATCTACTTTAACTGAAGATACCACACCAACAGGATATCCTTCAGGGAAACGCCCCCCCAATCCTGATGTCACTAAAACATCGCCTACACGGATATCAATATTGGCAGGTAATGCTTCTAACAATAAATCATCGGCACAGCCCGCACCAGAAGCTATAACACGAATATCGTTACGCAAAACTTGTACAGGTAATGCATGAGAAGTGTCACATATTAATAGCACACGACTCGTAAGCTCACTTACGGCAATGACTTGTCCTACAACACCTTTATCACTAATAACAGGTTGCCCTTCATAGACGCCATTGTTGGTTCCTTTATCAATAACCACTTGGTCTCGATACGGCGTACTATTACCAGACAGTACTTGTGTTACTGTCATTTGTTCATTTTGGCGCAGTGGTGAACCAAGTAATTCTCGTAAACGGGCGTTCTCTTGCTTAAATTGCTCTAGTAATTGGCTTTCTCCGCTACGAACTAATAGCTCTTTTCTTAACGCTTGATTCTCAAATTGTAAACGCTCACGTGTGGCAAATGTTTCTGAAATTTGATCAAGGAAACGACGTGGGCCATTTGCAAGAAAATAGAAGGGACTAACAGCAGTATCAAGATACTGGCGGACTTTAGAAAATGCACCAATACGGTTATCAGCAATCAATAAAGAAATAGCGACAACCACGGCGATTATTAATCTTAGTTGCAGGGAAGGGCCCCGACTAAAAATTGGCTTCATAAACTCTAAGATCACTCACACGGAGAAGTAAAAGAACAGGCGTTAATATTCTCACCAAGGGGGAATCCATTCTCCCTTGTTAGAATTAGTCTCAATCTTCGCTAAACAGATCGCCACCGTGCATATCGATCATTTCTAATGCTTTACCACCACCACGAGCAACACAAGTCAGTGGATCTTCAGCAACAATCACAGGAATACCTGTTTCTTCCATTAATAAACGGTCTAAGTTACGTAATAATGCACCACCGCCTGTTAACACCATGCCGCGCTCTGAAATATCAGAGGCTAATTCTGGCGGACATTGCTCTAATGCAACCATGACCGCACTTACGATACCTGTTAATGGCTCCTGTAATGCTTCAAGGATTTCATTGGAGTTTAATGTAAAGCTACGAGGTACACCTTCTGCAAGGTTACGGCCACGAACTTCAATCTCATTGACTTCGTCAGAAGGATAAGCTGAACCGATATCGTGTTTAATACGTTCTGCGGTTGCTTCACCAATCAGTGAACCGTAGTTACGACGCACATAGTTAATGATCGCTTCATCAAAACGGTCACCACCAATACGAACAGAAGAAGAGTAAACAACACCGTTTAATGAAATTACGGCAACTTCTGTTGTACCACCACCGATATCCACAACCATTGAACCTGTTGCTTCAGAAACAGGTAAACCGGCACCGATTGCCGCAGACATAGGTTCTTCAATTAAGAACACTTCACGCGCCCCCGCACTTAATGCTGATTCACGAATAGCTCTGCGCTCTACTTGAGTGGCTCCTACTGGTACACAGACTAATACGCGAGGACTTGGACGCATAAAGCTATTGTTATGAACCTGTTTTATGAAGTGCTGAAGCATTTTTTCGGTTACATAAAAATCAGCAATCACACCGTCTTTCATTGGACGGATAGCAGCGATATTCCCGGGTGTACGCCCTAACATCTGTTTCGCTTCATGCCCTACAGCTGCAACACTTTTTGATGTGCCAGCGCGATCTTGACGAATAGCGACAACGGAGGGTTCATCGAGAACAATACCCTGCCCTTTGACATAAATAAGGGTATTGGCGGTACCCAAGTCAATAGACAAATCGTTGGAAAACATGCCACGAAATTTTTTAAACATACGAAAGGATAATCCTGCAAGCCGGGACGGAAAAATCCGTCTACTCTATCAACCACAATAAGCAGCGACAAGGCGCGATTCACTACTTAAATTAAAGTGGACACGTAAATAATCATAAAGGCACAATATTCTACGTTACTTTTCCCAATTGGAGCAGAAAAAAACTGCATAAAAAGGGGCTAATTAGAACGATTAACGCATAATTTCGATCCTACGCCGTTCATATTTAACTTATGTAACAATACAAACAACGTTCATATCAATAAAGAAAAATCTCACTTCGTTGCCAAACTGTGACTCAAAAGTCTCGTTGCAAGTTCAAATAAAATTTATTCATTTATATAAGCTCAATCACTCTATTGATATTAAATGGTGTTTCATTGGCAAAGTTGACTGAGATAACAACCAAAGTACCCACCTCAAATACTTTTAAGGCAACACATTATCTTTGTTTCGAGCAATAAAGAGAAATGCTAATTTTTATCCAATCGTAACCCATTAACGATGTTATCTAATTACCAAGATATAAAACTCAGAATAATCTCTGCTTCAACAAACGTAGAACTCCCCGTTTATACACTAAAAAAGGATTATTTGTCTCATTATTACAATAGATATTGTCCACAATCACGACGAAATCTAAAAAATCACCTATCATGACACAAATAGAAATCGGTGAGGGGTCAAAATGAAAGCATTATTAGTAGAACAAAATGACAAAAAACTCAGTACCAGCATACAAAGCATTGATGAAAAAACGCTGCCTATTCATGAAGTTATTGTCGATATTCATTACTCAACGCTTAACTATAAAGATGGGCTTGCTATCACCGGAAAAGGAAAAATTCTGCGTCAATTCCCAATGATACCAGGTATCGATTTTTCAGGTATTGTTCATCACACCGAAGATCCTCGTTTCCACATTGGTCAACATGTCTTATTAACTGGCTGGGGAGTAGGTGAAAATCACTGGGGAGGTCTTGCACAAAAGGCTGGTGTAAAAGGTGATTGGTTAACCGCCGTACCAGAAGGACTCTCTTTAAAAAATGCCATGATCATTGGAACTGCGGGTTTTACTGCCATGCTTTGTGTGATGGCCTTAGAACAAGGCGGTATCACACCTGAAAGTGGTGATATTTTAGTCACTGGAGCCAGTGGTGGTGTAGGAAGTACTGCCATTAGTTTGCTAACAGCATTAGGCTATCAAGTTACTGCATTAAGTGGCAGAGCCAGCAACCATGACTATTTACGCAAACTTGGTGCCAAAAATATTATCACTCGCGAAGAGTTTGAATCCGCGGGCAAAGCTTTAGATAAACAACGCTGGGCGGGTGCAATTGATACCGTAGGTGGGCAAATTCTTGCCAATATTTTGTCACAGACAAACTATAACGGCACAGTGGCAGCTTGTGGATTAGCGAGTGGTTTTTCTTTGCCAACAACCGTCATGCCTTTTATTTTACGTAATGTTCGTTTACAAGGTGTTGATTCTGTTTATTTCCCAGCAGAAAAACGCGCTCAAGTTTGGCAACGTTTATTAAAATTACTACCAGAAACGTTCTATCAACAAGCAATGACAGAGATTACACTTGATGAAGTTCCACGTTATGCTCAGATGATTATGGATAATCAAGTGACAGGCCGCACCTTAGTAAAACTCTAATTCTCCCGTTTTTGTCTGCTTATTTTTGGCATTAATTCGCATTAATTAGTGCCAGAATAAGCGCTTTTGTGTGTCGAACTGATGTTAAATTGTGATCTGAATCACATTTATGACATATATTGATGACTAGCATCAAAGAAGCTCAGATTTCCAGTGACATCAATAAATAACGTGATGTTATGATTATTTTTTAGTCACCTATTTATTTTGCTTTCTCACGTTTACAATATTGTAAAAACTTTTAACTTTTCATCAAAATAAACCCTTCATTCCCTGATTAGACCAGTATTTTGCTGTTATCTTCTGTGAAATGTCTATAATGTCGGACTTTGTGATATGTATCGTAGCATTGGATACAATAAAAGATGACAAAACGAAAAGCACAGGTTATTTTGTCATTTCGTTGACGAATTGACGGAGATAGAAGCATAATGTCGGAAAATTTTCATATTTTGCTCCTGAATGGTCCGAATCTAAACCTGCTTGGAACAAGAGAGCCGGAAACCTACGGACACTTAACTCTGGATGATATCGTTCAAAGTTTGTCAGCAGATGCTCAGGCATTAAATGTGAAACTCAGTCATTTTCAGTCTAACGCTGAATTTGAGCTGATAAATAAAATTCATGCAGCTCGGGGTAATGTCGATTATATATTAATCAACCCTGCAGCTTTCACGCATACCAGTGTTGCACTGCGTGATGCATTATTAGGGGTGAATATTCCATTTATTGAAATTCACCTGTCCAATGTCTACAGTCGGGAACCTTTCCGCCACCATTCATATCTCTCTGATATCGCAACAGGCGTAATCTGTGGATTAGGTGCAGAAGGTTATCGGTTTGCTTTACAGGCAGCGGTCAGCCGTTTGTCTTAATAAAAAACATCAAAAAGAGTACGGAATCAACTCATGGATATTCGTAAAATTAAAAAACTGATCGAGCTAGTCGAAGAGTCTGGCATTTCTGAACTGGAAATCTCTGAAGGTGAAGAGTCAGTACGTATTAGTCGTAACTCTGGTATTCAGGGTCAAATGGCTCCTCAGCAATATTTTGCGGCACCAGCGGCTCCTCAACCTGCATTAGCAAATGCAGTTGCGCCCGTAGCGCCAGAAACACCAGCGGCTACACCAACGCAAGAAATCAGCGGTCATGTTGTTCGTTCACCAATGGTCGGAACGTTCTATCGCTCACCAAGCCCTGAAGCTAAGAAATTTGTTGAAGTCGGTCAGCAAGTCAATGTAGGCGATACTCTGTGCATCGTTGAAGCAATGAAAATGATGAACCAGATTGAATCTGACAAAGCGGGTGTTGTTAAATCTATCCTTTGCCAAGATGGCGACAACGTTGAGTTTGACGCTCCACTCTTTGTTATCGAATAACGAGGCAGGTCCATGCTAGAAAAAATCCTCATTGCCAACCGTGGTGAGATAGCACTGCGTATCCTAAGAGCATGTAAAGAGCTTGGGATCAAAGCAGTTGCCGTTCACTCCACAGCAGACCGTGATTTAAAACACGTTCTGCTGGCAGACGAGACTATCTGTATTGGTCCCGCTGCTTCAGCAAAAAGTTACCTAAATATCCCTGCAATTATTGCAGCGGCTGAGATCAGTGGCGCACAAGCCATTCATCCAGGATACGGTTTCCTGTCTGAAAATGCTGATTTCGCAGAGCAAGTTGAACGCTCAGGCTTTATTTTTGTCGGCCCCAAAGCTGAAACCATCCGCCTAATGGGTGATAAAGTTTCTGCTATTGAAGCGATGAAAAAAGCAGGTGTTCCTTGTGTACCAGGATCAGACGGTCCTTTAGGTAACGACACTGCAAAAAATATTGAAATTGCTAAACGTATTGGCTACCCAGTTATCATCAAAGCTTCTGGTGGCGGTGGTGGACGCGGTATGCGTGTTGTTCGTTCTGAAAAAGAGCTGGAACAATCCATCACAATGACGCGAGCGGAAGCAAAAGCGGCATTTAGCAACGACATGGTATACATGGAAAAATACCTTGAAAATCCACGCCATGTTGAAATTCAAGTTATGGCTGATGGTCAAGGTAATGCAATCTATTTGGCTGAACGTGATTGCTCCATGCAGCGTCGTCACCAAAAAGTGGTTGAAGAGGCACCAGCACCGGGTATTACCCCAGAAATCCGTAAAAATATCGGCGAACGCTGTGCGAACGCATGTATTGAAATCGGCTATCGTGGTGCAGGTACATTCGAATTTCTGTATGAAAATGGTGAATTCTACTTTATTGAGATGAACACCCGTATTCAGGTTGAACATCCAGTAACAGAGATGATCACAGGCATCGACTTAATCAAAGAACAGTTACGCATTGCATCTGGCTTACCTTTATCAGTAACGCAAGATCAAATTAACGTTCATGGTCATGCCATTGAATGTCGTATCAACGCAGAAGATCCAAAAACCTTCATGCCAAGCCCAGGTACGATTACCCGCTTCCACTCACCAGGTGGATTTGGCGTACGTTGGGAATCGCATATTTACGCAGGTTATACTGTTCCACCTCATTATGATTCAATGATTGGTAAATTGATCACGTATGGTGAAACACGTGAAATCGCGATCTCTCGTATGAAAAATGCGTTGGCGGAACTTATCATTGATGGTATTAAAACCAATATTGAACTGCACCAGTTCATTATGAATGATGAGAATTTCCAAAAAGGTGGTACAAATATTCACTACCTTGAAAAACGTTTAGGTTTAGCTGAGAAGTAATTTTCTTCACTTAACCAGAAAAGGCATAGTTTAATCACTATGCCTTTTTTATTGCCTATGATCCGTCTTTTGATTAAAAACCCGCACCTCGTTTATTCCTATTTACGTTTAAAAACAATAAGATAAACACATCTCAAATCTAGCCTATAACTTTGTGATTAATTTTCACTGAATCAATACTCACTTTCCCGTACAATCCTCCCATTCATTTTTAACCCTATTAAGATTGGGAGAACAGATGGACAAACGTTTTGTTCAGGCCCACAAAGAAGCCCTTTGGGCCCTGATTTTAACTTTTATATATTTGTTGGGTTGGTTAATTACCGCCTATTTACCAGATAACACACAAGGCATTACTGGTTTACCGCTTTGGTTTGAGCTTTCATGCTTATTCCTACCTGTTTTGTTTTTTCTGCTGTGCTATCTGATGGTACGCTATTTTTTCAAAGATATGCCGTTAGGAGATGAGCATGACGATGCAAACTGAGGTCATAGTGCCACTGATTGGCTACCTTCTGCTGGTCTTTCTGCTGTCGGCTTATGCTTATCGCAAACGCGAGAAAGGCGAGTTTCTTAACGAGTATTTTTTGGGTAACCGTTCAATGGGTGGCTTCGTGCTAGCCATGACTATCACTGCAACTTATGTTAGTGCAAGCTCCTTTATAGGTGGGCCGGGTGCTGCCTATAAATATGGTATTGGTTGGGTATTGCTTTCGATGATCCAACTACCTGCAATTTGGCTTTCTCTGGGGGTCTTAGGGAAAAAATTTGCTATTTTAGCGCGTCGTTATAATGCCGTTACCTTAAACGACATGCTCTATGCGCGTTATAAAAGCCGTTTTCTCGTCTGGTTTGCCAGTTTAAGCCTGTTAGTCGCTTTTATCGGTGCCATGACAGTGCAATTTATCGGCGGTGCACGTTTATTAGAAACCGCAGCTGGTATCCCTTATGAGTTTGGCTTACTTATTTTTGGAGTCTCGATTGCGCTGTACACCGCAATTGGTGGATTTAGGGCTAGCGTATTAAACGATGCCTTACAAGGCCTTGTCATGCTGCTTGGTACATTTATTCTCCTGTTTGCCATTATCTATAAAGCAGGTGGATTAGATATTGCGATACAAAAACTCAATACCATCGATCCTGCATTAACCTCCCCTCAAGGGGCTGATGGGATTTTAAGTGGCCCGTTTATGGCATCATTCTGGGTACTAGTCTGTTTTGGTGTTATTGGCTTACCACATACTGCGGTACGTTGCATCTCTTACAAAGACAGTAAAGCCATGCATAAAGGGATCATTATTGGCACAATCGTGATGTCATTATTAATGTTTGGTATGCACTTTGCTGGTGCATTAGGTCGAGCGATCATTCCTGATCTGACTGTTCCTGATCAAGTTATTCCAACATTGATGGTTGAAGTATTACCGCCAATTGCAGCTGGTATTTTCCTTGCGGCACCTATGGCTGCCATTATGTCGACGATAAATGCGCAACTGTTACAATCGTCAGCAACGTTGGTCAAAGATCTCTATCTCAATATCGCTCCGCATGCGATCACTAATGAAAAACGAATCTCTCGTTTATCGAGCCTTTCAACCTTGATTTTAGGTGTACTACTGCTGTTTGCCGCATGGAACCCACCATCAATGATTATTTGGCTTAACTTACTCGCTTTTGGTGGCCTACAAGCCGTTTTCTTATGGCCTCTAGTTCTTGGGCTTTATTGGGAGAAAGCTAACCGTTATGGTGCTATTGCTGGCATGATCACAGGTGCCACGCTCTATGCCACCTTAGCGACATTTAATATCCAAATAGCCGGATTCCATCCTATTATTCCATCACTGTTATTAAGCTTAGCCGCGTTTCTTGTGGCTAATCGATTTGGAGAGCATACTCTGCCTCAATCAGCATCATTACAGTGAATTCGTTTTTAAAGAGACAAATTATGCCTTGGATACAATTAAGACTTAATGCAACCGCCGCTAATGCAGAAGCTATTGGTGATGAATTAGTTGAAAGCGGTGCCGTTTCAGTGACTTTCCAAGATAGTCACGATACGCCTATTTTTGAACCTTTACCGGGTGAAACTCGTCTTTGGGGTGATACTGACGTTATCGGTTTATATGATGCAGAAACTGACATGAAAATCGTTGTGGCAATGTTAGAAAACACGCCATTACTCGGTCAGGGCTTCCTACACAAAATTGAACAACTCGAAGATAAAGATTGGGAACGTGAATGGATGGATAACTTCCATCCAATGCGTTTTGGCGAACGTTTATGGATTTGCCCAAGCTGGCGTGAAGTACCCGATCCTAACGCTGTAAACGTCATGCTAGACCCTGGTCTGGCATTTGGTACAGGTACCCACCCTACTACCTCATTGTGCCTTCAGTGGCTTGATGGTTTAGATTTAGCGGGTAAAACGGTTATTGACTTCGGTTGTGGTTCTGGGATTTTAGCCATTGCAGCCTTAAAATTAGGTGCAGCTAAAGCAATTGGTATTGATATCGATCCTCAAGCTATCCAAGCAAGTCGTGATAACGCGCAACGTAATGGCGTTTCTGACGCCCTCACATTATATCTTGCAAAAGACCAGCCTGATAACCTCACTGCAGATGTTGTGGTCGCGAATATTTTAGCTGGCCCATTGCGTGAACTTGCACCTGTTATCAGTACATTGCCTCGTCAAGGTGGACATCTAGGGCTTTCTGGTGTGTTAGCGACACAAGCAGAAGGTGTAGCTGCTGCCTATGAAGGGCTATTTAACTTAGATCCTGTTGCCGAAAAAGAAGAGTGGTGCCGTATTACCGGTGTGAAAAAATAATACCGAACAAATATTAACCAAAATGAGATAATCTCATTACGTTAAAATTTTACTTAATTATTGTTTATCAGGCATTAATCACACTTTTGCCTGATAAACTCCACTTAGTTCCACTTGTTTATCAATTCTACATCATCAAATTTTAATTTTTTAAAAACATATAACACTATGTTTTTATTAATTAAATAATCAATTTATAAAAAATCAAGTATAAATGAGTAACTTTTTTTCGCAATTTGGTTAAACTTTGTCCTTTCATATCTGGCAAAAAATGCGTAATATACGCGCCCTTGCAGTCACAGTTTGGCCCTCTTTTCATCTATGCGAATCGGACAGTATCAGTTAAAAAATTGCCTTATCGCGGCTCCCATGGCTGGCGTTACAGACCGACCTTTTCGGTCGCTTTGCTATGATATGGGTGCGGGTATGACAGTTTCTGAAATGCTTTCTTCCAATCCTCAGGTTTGGCAGACTGACAAGTCTCGGTTACGAATGGTACATAGTGATGAATTGGGGATCCGCTCCGTACAAATTGCAGGAAGTGATCCCGTTGATATGGCGGCCGCTGCGAAAATAAACGCAGATAGTGGCGCTCAAATTATCGACATTAATATGGGTTGCCCTGCAAAAAAGGTGAATAAAAAGCTAGCGGGTTCAGCACTACTTCGTCATCCCGACCTTGTCGCAGAGATCCTCTCTGCTGTGGTTAACGCGGTAGATGTACCTGTTACTCTCAAGATCCGTACTGGCTGGTCACCTGATGAACGTAACTGTGTAGAGATTGCCAAATTGGCTGAACGTTGTGGTATTCAGGCTCTTACTATTCATGGACGTACACGCGAGTGTTTGTTCAAAGGGGAAGCCGAATACGACAGCATTCGGACAGTTAAGCAGAATGTTTCTATTCCCATTATTGCGAATGGAGACATAACAGACCCGCTAAAAGCCAGAGCAGTATTAGACTACACTGGAGCCGATGCTTTAATGATCGGTCGCGCTGCTCAGGGAAGACCCTGGATCTTTCGGGAAATCCAGCACTATCTGGACACAGGTGAACTGTTGCCCCCTCTGCCGATTGCAGAGGTACAACAAATAATGCAAAAGCATGTGCGTGAGTTGCACGACTTTTACGGTCAAGGCAAAGGAACTCGCATTGCACGCAAGCATGTCTCTTGGTATCTCAAGGAACATGCCCCTGATGACCAGTTTCGGCGCTCCTTCAACGCCATAGAGGATGCCAGCGAACAGCTGGAGGCGTTGGAAGCATATTTCGAAAATTTTTTGCGTAAATAAATAAAAGAGCTGACAGAACTATGTTCGAACAACGCGTAAATTCAGACGTACTAACAGTTGCCACCGTAAATTCACAAGATCAGGTGACCCAAAAACCTTTACGTGACTCAGTTAAACAAGCACTGAAGAACTATTTTGCTCAATTAAACGGTCAAGATGTTAATGACTTATATGAGCTAGTATTGGCTGAAGTTGAACAGCCATTGTTGGACATGGTAATGCAGTACACCCGTGGCAACCAAACGCGTGCAGCGCAAATGATGGGCATTAACCGCGGCACACTGCGTAAGAAACTGAAAAAATACGGCATGAACTGATCCTAGTCAGTTAGGTCTATTTTTATAAAAAGCCTTTTCTGGTTTCCAGAAAAGGCTTTTTTGTTGCCTATTTTTCACGCTTGCTCTATAACATAAATTATTAAGTTACCAAATATGGTAACATTTGATCATGTTACCAAATATAGTAACATTCTCTTTGGTATTTCAATTAAATAACTGAATAAAAGATCACTATACTCATTCTATTTCTCTCACAAAATGATAAGAGCAAGCTAATGAATAAAGACATCGTAAGTGTGATTACAGGTGATATCATAAACTCTAGAAACATCACACCTGAAAACTATGATGTTATGCTCTATACCTTGGAGCAGACGGTTCAATTACTCTCAGAACAACTACCACTTAAATATGACAGATATCGCGGTGACTCCTTCCAACTTGTTTGCTTACACGCTTGTGATGCCATTAAAGTTGCTATTGTCATTCAATTAGCATTGAAAACGTCCGAACTAGACATCTGTGCTCGTCAAAGTATTGGTATCGGTCAAATTAATTCATTACGTAATGATATTAGAACATCAACGGGTGAGGCCTTTATCTTATCGGGTGAAGGATTAGATAAGATGAAAAGTGAAATATTAACAATATCCGCATCAGATAAAGAATTTCAAAAAAACATTACTTTAGTGACTAAATACTTAGATATACAACTTAAAGAAATAACTCGAGCACAAGCGCAAGTTTTACTTAAATATATGGTTAATGAAGATAAATCTCACTATGCTATTGCTGATGAATTAAAAAAATCGAGAAGTAATATTACTAGATTATTAAACGCTAGCCACTATCAGTTAATAGATGAATATATTCAATACTTTAATTATTTAATTAACAAGGCTTATTGATATGTACAATTTCACGCTTCTTATTTCTCTTTACATTGCTCATATTATTTTTGATTTTTATTTGCAACCTAAAAGCTGGATAGAAGCGCGGAATTCACTTCACTACAAATCTAAAGAACTTTACTTTCATTCATTACTACAAGGTGGGATCACATTTATCGTTCTGATCTTAATGGTAAAAGTCAATTTCAATGCTATTTTGGTTTACAGTCTTATTATATCTATCACTCATTATTTATTCGATCTCGCAAAATCTTATACTGATAATTCTCTAAAATGGTTTATTACCGATCAAGTATTTCATGTTAGGTACACTGATTAGCTTTAGCATATCTATCTTTATAGGACTTGCTACTTCCTATTTTGTGACTCAACTCCCCATAGGAAAATAACTCATCAAACTTCTGGGCTAAATATCATTTTTCTAATGGGAATCCCTCAGGGAACGACTGGCAACGTATTCGTTTTGATAATACTCCCTCTAAAAATCCAGTCAGATTTTCTGCAATAAATTCTATCTCTGATCCTCTAGATGGAATAATAGCCATTGTCCAAAGCTCACTATTTTCTGATAAAACAACCCAAAAAAGCGTATCACCATTATCAGTAACACCAATGGGTAAAAGCCCATTACATTTTGGATATAGAACAAAAGAATAGTAATCAGGATCTTCATTGATTAATGAATCGAAATCTTCAAGTATCCACTCTTTTTGCTGAAAAAAATTAATGTACTCATTTTTGCTAAAGGGATTAAATAACGTTATAAAATCAGCTATCTGACCTGATCCATATTGGGTGATAAACGCAATATAATCGTTGGGAAAGGCATATTTGTTATCAATTAATGGCCATTTCTCTTCTTTTCCATTTTCATGTATTGCAGAAGGAATAGGTAGTTGCTGATTTAATGCCGTTAACATCACTATCTCACTTATTTGAGTTCTATTACACTGTGTAATGTATGGTATTTTAGAGTGAGTATCACTTTTATCATAATCATGCTGATAGTTATCACTCTATTACCCTAGTAAACAAACCTATATTAAAAAGAAAACAAACCATGACCACACCAGTACGTACCATTACATTTATTGATAGTGCTTATCCTAAACCGCATGCAATCAAAGAGTTTGTCTGGTCTGGTCGATTAGATAAACACGGTCAACTTTGGTTTGATCTGCACCTTAGAAGTAACAGTTACTATTTAAGTGAAGGTGAGGATTATCTTGATGATATAGATGAAGATGAATTAAATGATGAGGAAGAATATACCAGCCTTGCACACTGGCAAGCTCAAATCGTTTGGGATAATTATCACTGCTGTACACTCTCCTCAACTTATTGGTCTGACGACCAAGGTATTTTGCTCAGCACAGGAAATACACCGTTTGATTTTGATAACTTTATTAATCATCAATTTAATGTTGATATTGCCCCTCAAATCGATAGTGATACCGATGAGGATGAAGAAAGAGCAGAGGTCCCCGCTTTCAGTATTTACTTATTAGGTCATGATGCATGTAAAAATCATCAAATCACTTTCCAACGCCAATCCAATAATACTTTTAATATTGATTGGACAGGTAAAATTGCACTGACTTATGCGGGATTTGATGAATTTACTCATCAATTTATTGCAAGATTAGAAAATATTTCTTTTGATGGCTTTTATTTCCCTAAATCGTGGGATTTAGATAAAGCAACTCTGGAATTTAAAAAGGTACTTTCTCATTTTGAACATTATGAGTTTGTGTTAATTAATCCCAAAAGTCAGATTAAACAGTGGAAATTAAAATACATCTCTTAAATAGTGTGATGATTAATTAAAATACCTAATGATATTTATGTTGATATAAAATCCCTCATCTGTTTATATCAACATTGTCCATAAAGTAGGTAATATTTATTTTTATCAGGGAATGACAATGACTGCCTTACCACGAAAAAAAACATGGCAGATTGTCCTCACTATTATTCTAGTGGGGATAAACTTACGCCCCTTCTTAACTGGCCCTGGCCCTGTTATTGACAATATTATTGCCTCAACAGGAATGAGTTATAGCCAAGTCTCATTACTCACACTATTACCTATGCTTTTAATGGGAGTAGGGGCATTAGTCGTTCCTTTCTTACAGTCTTACATTCAAGTACGTAAAGGACTGTTAGTCGCAATGTTGATGCTTCTTATTGGCTCATTTTCTCGAGCTTATGTTTCTGATGGCAATCAGCTATTATTGACCGCCCTCTTCTGCGGTTTAAGTGTCGCTTATATTCAAGCGGTATTTCCTGGCATTATTAAAGGATGGTTTGGAAATCGAACGCCTATCATGATGGGACTATATTCTGCCATGTTAATGGGAGGAGGCGCACTAGGTGCTCAACTTTCCCCTATTCTTACCGCCCCTGATGGTCATTGGCAAAATGCTTTAGCATGGTTTGCACTTCCTGCTGGTTTTGCATTTGTTGCTATTCTTTTTTCTATTAAAAATAGCGCCACCTCTGCCAATAAAATATCACTCAATACCTTAATCTGGCGTCCTAGAACAGGGTTACTTATCTTAGGGTTTGGTTGTGTTAATGCAGGATATGCTTCAGTGGTAACATGGCTAGCACCTTTCTATCAATCGTTAGGAATGCCAAGCGCCCAAAGTGGCTCTCTAGTCGCTATCCTTTCCCTTTTTCAAGCTTCTGCCGCGTTGATTATTCCTTTCTTAGCGGCTAAAAATCACGACAGGCGTTTTTGGCTTACAATAACATTAATAAGCCAATTTATCGGTTTTGCCGCAATCATGACGATCCCCATGAGTTCGCCTTATCTTTGGAGTATTTTCTTAGGCTGTGGCTTAGGAGGATGTTTTTCCATGATGATGATTGTCGCGCTTGATCATATTCCAGATCCAGCGCAAGCGGGTGCTCTGTCAGCCTTAATGCAAGGTGGTGGCTTTATTATTGCCGCTTTTGGCCCATTAGTTGCTGTGCTATTACGCCAACCTGATGGAAGCTTTACTTATGCATGGGCATTTCATGCCATTTTAGTGATTATTACGATAGGATTATTTGCACGATTAAACCCTCGCCATTACGCAAAAGCCTATCCCGCCAATCATTCTATTTAATCATCATAAAAATATACACATAAAATAAGCGCCTTACTTTTTACAAATAAGGCGCTGAACAATGATAATAATCGAACACTACTTATGAAGATGATTAAGCAACGATATGTGTTCCTGTTTCACCTTTTAAGGCTGAAGCCAGTTTTTCTGGCGTTGTGATAATCACTCTTTTTCCACCCGCAGCTAAAAATGACAAACTCGCTTCGATTTTAGGAAGCATACTGCCTGGAGGAAAATGTCCCTCATGCATATATTGTGTCATTTCTGTCACAGAGGTTTCACCTAACGCTTTTTGTTCTGGCTTGCCGAAATGAATACAGACTTTTTCAACCCCTGTTGTAATAATCAGAATATCTGCATGTAATTCTTTTGCCAGTAACGTTGATGACAGATCTTTATCAATAACGGCATCAACACTTTGGTAATTACCTTGCTCATTTTTAATGACCGGAATGCCACCGCCTCCGACAGCAATAACAACATAGCCACATTCTGACAATGATTTAATTGCATTAGATTCAATTACATGCTGTGGAACAGGAGAGGCAACAACTCGACGATAACCACGACCAGCGTCTTCAACAAAATGCCATTGAGGGTTTTCTTGCTTTAATTGTGCCATCTCTTGTTCAGAGAAAAATGCACCAATAGGTTTTGTTGGGGAAACAAAGTTGGGATCGTTTTTATCTACTTCAACTTGTGTAATAAGGGTAATTGCTTGTTTATTGTGTTGAACACGAAGCTTATTGGTTAACGCTTGTTGTATTAAATAACCAATACCTCCTTGTGTATCTGCGACACAGTTGGCTAATGGTGTTAATGGTAAACCTTCTTGTACATGTGCAACTTCCGCACGGCGTAAATCAAGCCCTACTTGTGGCCCATTACCATGAGTTAAAACAATATTATACCCTTCAGCCACCATGTCACTAATATGGGCTGCAACCTCTTGTACTGCTTGTTCTTGATGAGCGATAGACTGGCTTGCATTGTCTTTAATAATACTGTTGCCTCCAATGGCAACAACAACGAGTTCTTTCATGTTTCACTCTCAATGATATTATTGGCAATTAAAGTAGAAATAACTCACCTCTACTCTTAGAGGTTGGGTTAATAAGGTCGCCATATCGCTAACCATTTTCCCCATTTTTATTTTTAATGAGATAAACATTATCGTGTTGAACAATATCTATTCATTAATTGCGCAGGATGATAGCAGAGAATGTAAATAAAACATCTATTACTCAACGTTTCTCTTAAAATACGAAAGGAAAAGGAGGAAAGGCGCCATCAAACATATCGATAACACCTTATTCAATACAGTAAGCGGGATGGTTAGTTCTTTTTCATTTTGCTACATCATAAATATCCGGTTGATAAACATCCGGCATATCGGTAATTAGCATATCAACACCCCATTGCTCAAAATCTTTCACTTCTTCAGGATTATTCGGGGTATAACAATAAATTTCATAGCCTGCCTGTTTTAACAATTGTGCTTGTTCTTGTGTAAGATACTTGTAATTACAATGCACACTAAAACCATCAATCGCTTTTAGTGTTTCTAACGCATTATCAGGGATCTCATCCCATAATTGGCCTCTGCGAATAGAAGGCAGGAATCGTTTCATAACAGTAAGTGCATGCGTATCAAAAGAAGAAAATAAAATTTGCTCATTCGGAATATCTGCACTTTTTATCATATCAGAAACCGCTAAACATAAACGCTCAACATCATCATCAGGCCATGTCTTCAACTCAATATTAAGCTTTGTTCCTGAACGCTTAATTAATTGCAATCCTTGTCTTAAAGAAGGAATTTTCTCACCTTGATAGAGTGAGCTAAACCAACTTCCTGCATCAAGACGATGCAAATCATCTAAGGTATGAAAACGCACAGCACCTTGCCCATTTGTGCAACGATTAACTGTTTTATCATGAATAAGCACAGGAACATGATCCGCGGTTAATTGCACATCCGTTTCAATCCATTCACACCCGAAATCAATTGCCATTTTAAACGCAGCCAATGTATTTTCAGGGGCTTTTCCAGAAAAACCTCGGTGAGCAGCTATCTTCATTTCTCTCTCCTTTTCATTTGTGCCGACATCATGACAACCATTTATGACAGCAATTTGACAGTCATACCATCAATATATCTTCATTTAATTGTCACCCCTTTGTCATAAACAACATTTAGGGTAATTCGCAGATTAGATTGCACCTTTAACTTTCGATTAAAAAGGAAATTCTGCATGTCGATAAAATCAATAACAGGTCTTGCTGTTGCAATGGCGTTATTTACTTCTCCTACACACGCAAAAACACAAATTGAATGGTGGCATGCAATGGGAGGTGCGCTCGGTCAAAAAGTTAATCAAATCGCCTCTGATTTTAATGCAAGCCAATCTGAATATGAGATAAAGCCTGTTTATAAAGGCACTTATGCTGAAACGATGACCAGTGCAGTAGCCTCGTTTCGTGCTAAAAACCAACCTGCTATTGTGCAAGTCTTTGAAGTCGGTACAGCCAGCATGATGGGCGCTAAAAAAGCCGTTTTCCCGGTTTATCAATTAATGGAAAAAACTAACGAGCCTTTTGATCCTAATAGTTATCTCTCTACTGTGACGGGCTATTACACCACCAGCGATGGCAAAATGATGTCACTGCCCTTTAATAGCTCAACCCCCGTGCTTTATTACAACAAGGTTCTATTTAAAAAAGCAGGTATAGAGCAACCGCCTAAAACATGGAAAGAGATGGAAGCTGTATCTCAGAAACTGCTCGATTCTGGAGTGAAATGTGGATTTACCACCACATGGCAATCATGGACTCAAATAGAAAACTTTGGGGCACGTAATAATTTACCTATTGCGACAAAAAATAATGGTTTTGATGGCTTAGATACGACGTTTCTATTTAATAAAGCCCCTTTCGTGGCTCATATTCAACAAATGGCAGATTGGTCTAAATCAGGTATTTTCAAATATGGTGGGCGCCAATCCGATTCAATGCCTCTATTTTATACTCAAGAGTGCGCCATGGTGATGGAATCATCCGCTGGTTTTGCTGGTATTAAAGAGAATATGAAAGGCATTGATATTGGTGTTAGCCAATTACCTTATGACGATACGCTGGTACAAAAACCCGCTAACACCATTATTGGAGGTGCGTCTTTATGGGTTATGTCAGGGCGTCCAGATGCGGAATATAACGGTGTGGCGAAATTCTTCACTTATCTTTCAAGCCCTGAAGTACAAGCTGATTGGCACCAAGCTACCGGTTATCTTCCTGTTACTAAAGCCGCTTACGCATTGACGCAACAACAAGGCTTTTATCAGCAAAATCCAGGGGCTGACACCGCAATATTACAAATGACAACCTCAGAACCGACTGCAAACTCTAAAGGATTACGCTTTGGTAATTTCTTACAAACACGCGAAATTGTTGATGAAGAGTTAGAAAAAGTATGGTCAGGAAAACAGAGTGCTCAAGCTGCATTGGATAATGCTGTCACACGTGGAAATGAGCAATTACGCCGCTTTGAACGTACTCAACAATAATCATTTATATTAGGCGAGCCAAGTGCTCGCCTTCTGTTTTTATCGATTTACTGGATACTGTATGGCTTCTCAATCCATTTATTTTAAACAAAAATGGTTACCTCTAGCGCTGATTTTTCCTCAACTAGCTATCACACTTATCTTTTTTATTTGGCCTGCTGGGCAAGCTTTCTTTCAGTCATTTCAATTAGAAGATGCGTTTGGCCTGAGTAGCGAGTTTGTTGGTCTCGAAAACTTTCAGCGTTTATTTAGCAATAGTTACTATTTTGACAGTTTAATCACCACATTGATTTTTAGCACCAGTGTTGTCTTTCTCTCTATGTTATCTGCACTTGTTTTGGCCGGCATTGCCGAGCAAATTTTACGAGGCAAACTGTTTTATCGCACAATTTTAATTTCACCCTATGCCATTGCGCCAGTTATCGCGGGTTTTCTTTGGTTATTTATGCTTGATCCTACGATTGGTGTATTAAGCCAATTATTAAAACAGATAGGCATTAATTGGGATCCCGTACTGAATACCCATCATGCTATGTGGATGGTGATTCTAACGGCGACATGGAAACAAGTGAGTTATAACTTTCTGTTTTTCCTCGCAGCCTTGCAATCTGTACCTAAATCACTATTAGAAGCAGCCGCTATTGATGGCAGTGGACCTATTAAACGCTTTATAACAATAAGCTTTCCGCTTATTTCACCGACCACTTTTTTCTTACTGGTCGTGAATTTTGCTTATGCCTTTTTTGATACATTCGCGATTATCCATGCCATGACACAAGGTGGCCCTGGCAGTAGTACATCAACACTGGTTTATAAGGTCTATAACGATGGTTTTGTGGGATTAGATTTAGGCTCCTCTGCTGCACAATCCGTTATTTTAATGTTTATCGTCGCGATATTAACCATTATTCAATTTCGTTATGTTGAGAAAAAGGTGGCTTACTGATGGTTGAACGCAGACCTTTATTTCACGCTTTTTGCCACTTGATCCTCATTGTTGGCATTCTTTCTGTCGCATTTCCTGTATGGATAGCGCTTGTCGCTACAACACATCAAAATACCGAATTTGCCACAGGATCGCCGCTTTGGTTCGGCACTGAAGGTTTCAGTATTTTTAAAACCCTATTGTCACAAGTGGGTACAACACAAAATAGTGCGATCTCAATTAACAGTATGTTGTTGAATTCATTAATCATGGCGTTAGTGATCACTATCGGAAAATTAATCATTTCAATTTTATCAGCCTATGCGGTTGTATTCTTTCGCTTTCCAGGCCGTATGCTTGCCTTTTGGACCATCTTTTTTACATTAATGCTGCCCGTTGAAGTTCGTATTATGCCGACATTTGAGGTTGTTACTAACCTTAATATGCTGAACTCTTATGCAGGATTAACCATTCCATTAATTGCCAGCGCTACCGCTACTTTTTTATTTCGACAATTCTTTCTTACTATTACCCCGGAGCTTATTGAAGCAGCCAAAATTGATGGCGCAGGCCCGATAAGATTCTTTTTCACCATCTTACTTCCTCTTTCACGTACCAATATAGCCGCCTTGTTTGTTATCACATTTATTTATGGCTGGAACCAATATCTTTGGCCAATGCTTATCACGACAGATACCCACTATTACACTATTGTGATGGGGATTAAACAGATGGTTGCGGTTTCCGATGGTGTTATTGAATGGAATAAAATTATGGCAACCACATTAATTGCGATGTTGCCTCCTGTCTTTATCGTCATTCTGATGCAAAGAGCCTTTGTAAAAGGCTTTATTGATACGGAGAAATAACATGACAACCGTCACTCTCACTGATTTAGAAAAGCGTTACCCAAATGGTCATCAAGCCATTTCAAAATTAAACCTTTCTATTGAGCAAGGCGAAATGGTGGTATTAGTCGGCCCTAGCGGTTGTGGTAAATCGACATTACTGCGAATGATTGCGGGATTAGAAACCATTACACAAGGTGATTTACTTATTGATAATTTGCGTGTTAATGAACACGAACCCAGTGAGCGTGATATCGCCATGGTTTTTCAAAACTACGCTCTTTATCCCCATATGTCGGTTTATAACAACATGGCATATGGCTTGCGTAATCGAAAAACACCAAAAGCAAAGATTGAAGAACTTGTCACAAATGCAGCTCAAATGCTGGAAATCAGCCATTTACTTGATAGAAAACCTAAAGAGCTATCAGGTGGGCAACGACAACGTGTGGCAATGGGCAGAGCCATTGTCCGTAAACCTAAAGTCTTTTTATTTGATGAGCCACTCTCTAATCTTGATGCAAAATTACGTGTACAAATGCGCCTTGAGATAAAAAAGCTACAACGAAAACTCTCCACAACGTCGATCTACGTTACACACGATCAAGTTGAAGCTATGACATTAGCCGATAAGTTGGTGGTGCTAAATCAAGGAAATATAGAACAAGTAGGCACACCGTTAGATATTTATGAAAGCCCAGCTTCGGTGTTTGTGGCTACCTTTATGGGTTCTCCTGCAATGAATATTTTAGAAACTTCCATTAATCATGGTGTAATTGAAGTCGCTGATGGGCACATTGCTGTTTCATCTCAGCACCTTCCTTATCAAGCGATTAAATTAGGTTTACGCCCTGAGCATTTACTCATTAGCCACCAGCATCCTATGTTCCATGTTGATGTTGAATTTATTGAAGCATTAGGTGCTGATGTTTTAATTTATGCCACAACCTGTGATAAACAAAAACAACCTGTTGTTATTCGCGCGCCGAACGATCATGGTGTGAATATTGGTCACAAAATAGGTCTTACTATTCATCCGGAAAACCTACATTTCTTTGATGAGCAAACAGGAAAACGTATTAATCGCCCTTTTATGATCATCAGTGAATTAATGGTTTCATAAGATATTGATATCGTTTTTTTCATTTTCAGTTTAATCTGAATAGCGATGTGTTGAGCATCGCTATTTATTTAAAACAAAGCAATAAATATCAAAAATATAAACTTTGTCAGAATTAAACAAATAAAAACCCGTACTAAATACCGTGTTCTTTTGATATTATTCCAAATAAATAAAAAATAACATCACTTACACTTAAAATAAGTATAATTAAATGTTTTATATAATATTTAACCAACAAAGCTTATCTTTTTAAACTTAGCCTACCAATTAATTATCTTAATTTTAAACAAGTTAAATTTATTAATCCATTTTTTACTCATGTTAAGGAAAGAAATAATAATACATTTTTGCTAAGGAAAGAAAAAAACATATATGGAGATATATTTTTTCATAAAATACCTATATTGCGCCAATAGATAAGCACTGTTATTCTTCTGCTCGAATTTGATCTGCACTTATATAAACTGCCAAGCAGAAAAGGACTTAATTAAAAAATGAAAATTAAATTACTTGCTACAGTGATGGTATCAGCAGCACTACTCTCAGGTTGTCAAAACCTCAATACCGATATGCTGACTAAATCAGGAACCCAACTTTTCCAAGCTGCAACATTAAGCGACGATGATATCAAAGCGCTAACAAATGATGCATGTAAAGAGATGGATGCGCAAAATAAAGTCGCACCCGCCAATAGCACTTACACCAAACGTTTAAATAATATCGCTAAAGCGTTAGGTAATGAAGTTAATGGCACTCCGGTAAATTACAAAGTTTACATGACTAAAGATGTGAACGCATGGGCTATGGCTAACGGTTGTGTTCGTGTTTATAGTGGTTTAATGGACATGATGACAGATAACGAAGTTGAGGGCGTTTTAGGTCATGAAATGGGTCATGTTGCTTTAGGCCATACCCGTAAAGCAATTCAAGTTGCTCACGCAACAGTTGCTGCACGTACGGCAGCAGCATCAGCGGGTGGCGTTGCAGCACAATTAAGTAGCTCACAATTAGCTGAAATGGGTCAGAAATTAATTAATGCTCAATTCTCACAACATCAAGAAACTGAAGCAGATAATTTCTCTTATGATCTGCTAACAAAACGTGGCGTTAATACAGCAGGGTTGGTTACAGGCTTTGAGAAGCTCGCTAAATTAGGTGGTGGTGATTCAAGTATGTTTGATTCTCACCCACCATCAAAAGAGCGTGCTGATAATATCCGTAATCGCATCGCTGCAGATAAAAAATAATGACCTCGCCCCTATATCTCATGATATGGGGGTTTTCTTTTCAGGCTTATCGGTTATGAATGACGAAAACGATCCACAACATCGGCAAAAAAACGTTTAATTGCTTGCCTTTCCTGCTGATCATATTGTTCAAACAATGCAGACCATTTTGCTTGAGATTGTTGATGTAGTACCCCATGTGCATGAAAAAGCAGCTCTCCTTGATCGGTTAAAATAAAAAAGATCTCTTTTTGATTGTCTGCCAATTTTATTTTTTCAATCGCACCTTTTTTTTGTAATCGACTACAAATTTTTGAGACCGCTCCTCGAGTCATTGCCATATATTCACTGATAGTCGTTAGATTTCTCATGCTCTCCTCACCAATACAATGAATAACATGCAATTCTGTGAGTGAATAATTCTCTAACCCCTTCTCTTCTAATACTTTTTTATGCTCCTCATTGACATGTTCATCTTTAAGATGCAAGAAATCACTTAACCCTTTTAACAAGTCTTGTGTTGTTACATTCTCTTTTGTCATTTTGTTTCCTTGGAAAAAATATTTTAAAAAATAGTACCAAAAGTATTTACAACAATCAAAATGTCGCTATTATCTATTTTGTTTCCATGGAAACAAAATAGATAAAGAGAGACTATATAATGAAATTATCAATCCGCAGTTTGTTTTATCTCATTTGCTTTAGCGCACTATTAGGCTCTTTAGCACAAAATATTTATACCCCTGTACTTCCCTTGATACAGCAGCAATTTAATACCACGTTATCACTGGTTAATCTGACGGTATCTGCATTTACTTTTGCTATGGCTGTTATGCAACTATTTTATGGTTCATTGATTGATAAATGGGGAAGAAAGCCAATTTTACTCAGTGGATTAGCCATTTCTATTGTGGGTGCATTGGGTT
This sequence comes from Proteus penneri, assembly GCF_022369495.1. NCBI lineage: Bacteria > Pseudomonadati > Pseudomonadota > Gammaproteobacteria > Enterobacterales > Morganellaceae > Proteus > Proteus penneri. Next base: position 58,697 of record NZ_CP059690.1, on the reverse strand, counting down.
GTGTTTGGTCTGACTCTATTGGCTTATTGATTTTTTGGCGTGTGATCCAAGCTATCGGTATTGCAGCCATTCCCGTAGTTGCAACAACTATTCTTGGCGATCTTTACCAAGGAAACGATCGCGCAAAAGCAATGGGATCGTACCAAATGCTATTAGCACTAGCACCAGCTTGTGGCCCTTTGTTAGGTGGATATTTAGCGCAACATTATCAATATCAAGGTATTTTTATTTTTTTGGCTGTTATCGGTATCCTATTACTGATCACACATCTCTTTTATTTACCTGAAACACGTCCGGAGCAAAAGGAAACCTTTAAAAGCTTATCAGCGATGCAACAAGTGCTTATAGCGCCTGAGGGTAAATCTGTATTTGTCATGAGTTTTATGGTGTTTTATAACTATTTTTGTCTACTGGTTTTCTTACCCTTAATTGCCTTTCATCTCTATCAACTTAACAGCACTGAAATAGGTGGATTATATATGCCTATGTCGATAGCACTTGTCTTAGGTAGCTATCTTTACCGTAGAATTTGTCATCTATTTAGTGCTGAATATGGTGTGATTATTACCTCTTGTATCAACCTGACTATGTTGACGTTATTTGCACTCTTTTGGCAAATCTCATTACCTGTCATGCTTGGCTTAACTGTGTTATACGGGCTTTCTTTAGGCTTAACCATGCCAACGCACACTACATTATTAGCAAGTCAGTTTGGCTCAATGAGGGCAACTGCAATGGGGATCTATAACTTTATTCGTTATTGTGGAATGGCGGCTGGCCCTATAATTTCGGTCTATTTTGTGACTGACAATAACTATGAGCATGTCTTTTATTCTTGTGTGATCTTAACGAGTTTGGCATTGTGTTTCACCATTAAGACCTTAATGTCTTCATTAAAAGAAAAAAAACAAACTGCAAACTAACAGGATATCTAATGAAATTAACCATTGAAAAGCTGGCGCAGCTCTCTGAACAAGACCGTATTGATTTAGGCAAAATTTGGCAAGATGCACGTTATCAATCAGCTCTAACAAATGAGATAAACAACGAGAATGTACTCTTTGTGGCGAGATTTAATGAGCGATTATTAGCGGCTTGCTGGGTTAAATTATCAGATAAAAAAGCGGTTATTACTGATTTTATGGTCAGAGAAGTAACTCGTCGTCGCGGTGTTGGGCATTATTTACTGACACAATGTTTATCTGCCTATCCTGATATTTGCCATTGGCAGGCAATAAGCTTATCCGCCGAAGAAAATGGGTATGACATTGCACATGCTTTTTTAGTACACCATCAATTTAGTCCATCGCCACAATCTGATCTCTATGTTCTCAATATTTGACAAGTAGTATAAAGTCTAGCCACATTGTAAGCCGTCTCACTAAGATTCTTTTGCGCATTATGAAGTGCATCATCCAGTGTAGAAACGCCCGGTACAATAGAGAAAACGGCATCAATACCCTGCTGATGAACCACATCATAGTCAGGTAAATAACCACCGACCAACGCAATAACAGGAAGGTGGTATTTTTTTGCCAATTTAGCAACGCCTGTCGGTGTTTTACCTTGCGCCGATTGGCTATCCATTCGACCTTCTCCAGTGATAACTAAATCAGCATCAATAAAATATTTTTCTAGTTGAACCGCTTTAGCAACCAGTTCAACCCCCGGCGAAAGCGTTGCTTGCGTAAAGGCAAGTAACGGTAGTGCCAACCCGCCCGCTGCACCACTTCCTGCAATATTAATAAGATTGCGTTGCGTCATTTTCTCCAGATAGGTACCAAAATGACGTAAGGCTTTATCAAGTTGCGCAATATCATCTTTGGTCGCGCCTTTTTGAGGACCAAAAATAGCTGATGCCCCTTTTTCTCCACACAACGGATTTGTTACATCACAAGCAATTTCGATCTCAACTTGCTTAAGTTTAGGGTTAAGCGTTGTGATATCAATAGAATGGAGCTGTGTTAATGCCTGTCCACCAAAAGGCAAAGAGGAGCCTAATTTATCTTTAAGTCCAAGACCAAGTGCTTGCATCATGCCAGCACCAGCGTCATTGGTGGCACTTCCCCCTAATCCTAAAATGATTTTTTTAACACCCATCTCAAGTGCGGCATTAATTAATTCACCCGTACCATAGCTGGTTGTTAAATTGGGATCACGTTGAGAGACCGGAATAAGATGAAGACCAGACGCTTGTGCCATTTCAATCACGGCAGTGGTGTTATCGCCTAAGATGCCCCACGTTGCTGTCACTTGCTTACCTAAAGGTGAGCAAACTGGCGTAGTAAATAATCGCCCTTGAGTTGCATCAATCAATGAAGTGACTGTACCTTCTCCTCCATCAGCCATAGGAATGCAATAGTATTGCGCATCTGGTAAATAGCGTGAAAACCCCTGTTTTATCGCTGTTGCAACTTCTTTCGCACTTAAGCTTTCTTTAAATGAATCAGGGGCGATAACTATTTTCACGTTATATTCTCCGGGCAATAAAAAAGCGATATTTTCATATCGCTTTTATAACATACTCTACTTTATGAGAGCGTGTACATGGTCTGAAATGTGATTAATCTTCAATCGCTAAACGCAATTTTTTCATCGCATTTTTTTCTAATTGGCGAACACGCTCAGCAGATACACCATATTTTGTCGCCAAATCTTGCAATGTCGATTTGTTATCATCATCTAGCCAACGAGCACGAATAATATCTTGGCTACGTTCATCAAGAGTTTCAATTGCTGACGTCAGTTTATCTGCTGCATGATTATCCCAGTTATCTTCCTCAATGCCGTCGGCAAAGTCTGAAGACTTATCTTCTAAGAAAAGTACTGGAGCAATAGGATGTGAGTCATCACTATCATCAGCAGTCATATCAAATGCCATATCTTGTGCTGACATTCGTGATTCCATTTCTCGGACATCACTTTCTGACACGCCCAATTCTCTTGCGACTAATTCCACTTCATCTTGATTAAACCAACCTAAACGTTTTTTATTTTTTCGCAGATTAAAAAACAGTTTACGTTGAGATTTAGTGGTCGCGACTTTCACGATACGCCAGTTACGTAGCACATATTCATGAATTTCTGCTTTGATCCAATGTACGGCAAAAGAGACTAGTCGAACACCCACTTCTGGGTTAAAACGGCGAACCGCTTTCATCAGACCAATATTACCTTCTTGGATAAGATCGGCTTGGGGTAGGCCATAGCCAGAATAGCTGCGAGCAACATGAATAACGAAGCGCAGATGTGAAAGGATAAGCGTTCTTGCTGCATCCAAATCACCCTCGTAATGCAGCCGTTCAGCGAGTTCCTTTTCTTCCTCTGCCGTTAACATCGGATAGGAATTGGCTGCACGTATATACGCTTCAATGCTGCCTTGCGGAACCAATGCTAAGGATTGCATTTCTTTTGTCATTCAAATCCTCATGAAAATCAAATAGATAATTAATATTAATACTGTATGGCGAGTAGGAAGAACCTTATAATAGCACTTAACAGGTCATAGTCAGAGGTAGATATTATGTTTTACAACGTAATTTGACCAGCATAAAGACTAAAGGTTCATATCGCATCTATGTTTACATATCTTTGTACTTTACCAAGCAAACCACAAATTCATCTATTAAAAACAGAACTTAATTAGTATAGATTAAGTGTAGAACATTATTATGCCAAAGATAGTGGTGTGATAACATGGCAAGGTTGCGATAATAATGCAACCTGCCGTAATAAAAAGGGAAAAAGGTGCTAAAATATTATTCGGGTGTGAATTGACGCAAATGTTGCATTGTCGTCAACCATGCAGCCAGCCAGCCAATTATCATAGCAACAAGAATAAGAATGATAGATTCATCAAAGCCTAATCCTGAGATGGAAAATGACGTTCCAAACACGGTCGCCGCTTGAGTCACCACATCTGAGAGTTTCCACACCAGTAAAGCTGAAAAAATTAGGGCGAATACGGCGCCAATAAAACCAAGGATCAATCCCCAATTAAGGAAAGGACGCATAATAAAACCGTCAGTTGCACCAATTAGCTTCATCACATTAATGGTATCGCGTCGACTGAAAATATTGAGGCGCACACTGTTACCAATTACCAGCAACAGGGCAACAACCATCAATGTACCAATGACCAAAGCGATTTGCCCAACTAATGAAGTTAACGTTGAAAGCCGAGTAAACCAACTATCATCCATTCTTACTTCATCAACACCGGGTATTTTCGCTACTGTATCACGCAAATTCACCATCAATTGTTGATCACTAGGCTCCATAACTGGTGTCACAATCGCAACCGCAGGTAATGGATTCTCTTCTAACATATCTAACGCACTACTAAAACCAGACCAAGAACGAAATTCCACTAGCGAATCTTGTCGTGAAAGATAGTTAACATTCTCAACTTTATCTAAAGCTTCTATCTTCTTGATTGTGGCTTCAGCTAATGAATCATCAAGAGATTTATCAAGATAAACGGTTAACTGCGGTGTTGGATACCATTGTTCTGCCGCAGTTGAAACATTCTTCCACACAATATAAAAGATGCTAGGCAAGGTGAGAGAAATAGCAACAACCATTACCGTTAAAAAAGAGGAGAGCGGCTGACGTAAAAAATCTGCCATCGTGTTACGCCATGCATAACGCCACTGTTCGCGTCTTCCCCCTTTTAGCGCCTTGGTTTTTGCACTTGGCGTTGGCTTTGATTTACGGGAACTTTTTGCTTTAGCCATTTTGTCCTCCCACCATTCTGCCTTGCCCTAATGTAAGAATGCGATAATTTCTGCGTTCTATCAGCGACATATCGTGTGTCGCCATTAACACGGTTACGCCAACACGATTGAACTCTTCAAAAAGACGCATAATGCCTTCTGAAAGCTCACCATCAAGGTTACCTGTTGGTTCATCTGCGAGTAAAACAGTCGGTTTATTCACAACCGCGCGCGCAATACCGACACGTTGTTGTTCACCACCAGAGAGTTGAATAGGATAATTTTTGGCTTTATCCAAAAGCCCTACTTTATCTAAAGCAGCTGAAACTCTGCGCCGAATATCTTCTTCACTTGCGCCAGCAATAATCAGGGGAAGAGAAACGTTGTCATAAACCGTTCTGTCCATCAATAAGTGGTGATCTTGAAAGATCATCCCAATTTGACGACGCAGAAAAGGGATCTCACTATTTTTTAGTCTACTGATATCATGACCAGCAAACCAAATAGCACCATCACTGGGTCGTTCTATTCCACAAATTAATTTAAGCAATGTACTTTTACCGGCACCAGAGTGACCTGTTAAAAAAGCCATTTCACCAGGGCGAAGATGAAAATCAACTCCCTGCAATGCTTGTCTTCCACCTAAATAAGCCTTGCTGACGTGTTCGAAGCGGATCATTAAAACTACTCCTCGCGGGCAAACAGAGCCTCAATAAAATCGTCGGCCTTAAACGGACGTAGATCTTCAATTCCTTCACCTACCCCGATATAGCGGATAGGAATACTAAACTGATCAGCAATGGAGAAGATAACGCCTCCTTTTGCTGTACCATCGAGTTTAGTCAATGTTAATCCAGTTAGCCCAACTGTTTCATTAAAGAGTTTAGCCTGGCTCACTGCATTTTGTCCGGTACTTGCATCTAACGTCAGCATCACTTCATGTGGTGCTTCTTCGTCTAATTTCTTCATAACACGAACGATTTTTTTCAGCTCTTCCATTAAATGGGATTTATTCTGCAATCGTCCTGCGGTATCAGCAATAAGAACATCGACACCTTTTGCCTGTGCTGATTGAATTGCATCAAAAATCACAGATGCAGGATCAGCGCCTGTATGTTGTGCGACAACAGGAATATTATTGCGCTCTCCCCAAACTTGTAACTGTTCAACAGCAGCAGCACGGAAGGTATCACCTGCCGCTAACATGACAGATTTACCCTCAGCTTGGTATTGTCGCGCTAATTTTCCGATTGTAGTTGTTTTACCCACACCATTAACTCCGACCATCAAAATAACAAAAGGTTTTTTACCTTCAATATTTAATGGCTTATCAACTTTCGTTAAGATCTCGCCCATCTCTTCACGTAATTTGCCGTAAAGGGCTTCAGCATCTTTAAGATCTTTATGTGTTGCGTGTTTGGTCAGGCTGGTGATGATTTTAGTCGTGGTTTCCATTCCCACATCAGCAATTAAGAGTTGCTCTTCTAACTCTTCAAAAAGCTCATCATCAATTTTCTTACCACGAAATAGGCCAATAAATCCTGAACCTAAATTCTGGCGAGTTTTCAGTAAACCTTTTTTCAGTCGACTAAAGAAACCTTCTTTCTTAGGTTTTTCTTGTTCAACAACTTTATCTGCTAGCACTTCTTCACGTAAAGCTTCAATATCTTCAGCTTCTGCTTGCGCAATAGCGAGACGTTCGTTTTCCTCTTCTTGCGCAAGGCGTTGGGCTTCAGCTTCTTGTGCCAGACGTTCCTGCTCTGCGCGTTCCTGTTCTAAACGTTCCTGCTCTGCTTTAAGTTCCGCTTGGCGCTGGGCTTCTTCTTGCGCAAGGCGTTGAGCTTCAGCTTCTTGTGCCAGACGTTCCTGCTCTGCGCGTTGCGCTTCTAAACGTTCCTGCTTTGCGCGTTCCTGCTCTGCTTTAAGTTCCGCTTGGCGCTGGGCTTCTTCTTGCGCAAGGCGTTGAGCTTCAGCTTCTTGTGCCAGACGTTCCTGCTCTAAACGTGCTGCTTCTTGACGTTGCGCTTCTAAGCGCTCTTGTTCCGCTTCTAACTGTGCTTGGCAAGCAGCTTCTTCTTGGGCATCTTTTGCCAAACGTTCTTGTTCTAAACGCTCTTCTTCTAAGCGTTGCTGCTCTTTCTCTTGCTCAATATTTTCTTCTTTGTTACGCCCAAAACCGAGCCACGAGAAAAAACCTTTTTTTTCTTTTGCCATTAGCTACTAAACTCCTCGCACTAAATCATGGCGCGATTACATTGACGATATTGAAAATAATAATGAAGTCTATCATTTGATCATGGATAAACGCATCTTTTATACGAATTTTATGGTAAATTATTCCGTATTAAATCAAGGGAAGTCATCAAGATATCAAGAGACACTGATCCCTTATTCAAAAAAACACTCCAGAAATCACGTTTAAACGATATAAATCAAAATAATATGGCCAAAAAACCACAAAAAGCCCCAATGGGACAAATTAGAATAATTGGGGGTAAATGGCGTGGTCGTAAACTTCCTGTTCTTGATAGCCAAGGATTACGACCAACAACAGATAGAGTGAAAGAAACGCTCTTTAATTGGCTAATGCCTGTTATCCAAGATGCCCGTTGCCTCGACTGTTTTGCTGGTAGCGGTGGTTTAGGAATTGAAGCCCTTTCTCGCTATGCTCGAGAAACGACCTTTATTGAATATGAACGTCCTGTTGCTCAACAAATTACTGCAAATTTAGCCTTACTTAATGCTGATAATGGACATGTTATTCAAGACAGCGCATTATCCTTTCTCGCAAAGCAAGGCACGCCTTATAATGTCGTTTTCTTAGATCCTCCTTTTCATAAAGGCATGTTGTCTGACACTGTCCAATTATTAGAAAATAACGGCTGGTTAGCGCAAGATTGCTATATTTATATTGAGGAAGAAGTTAAAGCACAGACTTATACACTGCCAATCCATTGGACATTGCATAGAGAGAAGATCGCAGGACAAGTTGCGTATCGTCTTTATATTCGCAGTTTATCTGCTTAATTTTTTATGGAGTTGTTATGTTAATCTTTTTTGGCCGATTTTTAATGGTCGGCGTTTGGGGCTTTCTGCTTTTAAATATTATTTCTCCATTTCCTAAGCCTTTAAAATACTTTATGGATATTGCCTTGATTTTTATGGTAATTATGCATGGATTACAAATCGTTATGTATAAAGCTGGGCAACCTAAAGATCAAAAACCGTCAACGGCATTACAATTTCGCATTTTTTTCTTTGGGATCTTTGAGCTTTTAAAAATACAAAAAGAATTACGAAAAGAATACGAAGAAAAACAGAAAAATAAAACGAAACAATAGCTGTAATCTTCATATATCTTCGCAATTATCTGGGGTTACCCACCTACCCCAGAGGTTGCCAATCTTATTAACCGCTTTCGCTTATTTATTATTTTGCTCATCGATTGGCACATCTGTTTCAAACTGTACAAAACGACTGCCTTGCATAAATAAACGCCCTTTCATTTCAGGTTCGATATTTTGATAAGATGATTTATCAATATTCAAAACCAAATCTTTACGATCATCAGTGGTTAAACGAAAGGTAACTTGATAATAATGTGTTATTTCTGGGCCAGTGACATCATTTTCTCTTGAACGTCGTTCATTCGCCGCTATTTCTTTTTTATCAATCACTTCAACCATATAAAGTTTTACAGGTGCATTATCATCACTTATTCGCTGTTTGCGTTGTTCAAAAAAACGATAAGTCGCTGATGCGATAATAATGATCAGTACTGCAATTCCTAAAATAGCCGCTTTATTCATTACACTAATTCCTATCGTTACATGGACCCAACACGGTGTGCTGATATTATTTTAATAAGTACGTCAGTTTCGTCATTAACCGCTATTCTTAAATTAAACTTTCTGCTATCAATAATAAAACAGTTCTGAATATAAGGAAGATATTATGAGTTGGCCGTTTCTCGCCGTATTATTCTCCGGATGGCTTTATATCGATGCCGCATATCGAGGCCCTAATTGGCAACGATGGTTATTCCGTCCTATCACACTACTTCTTTTATTACTTTGGGCATGGCAAGTTCCCGAACACAATATTAATAGCTACCTTATCGTAGGTGCATTATTAGCGACACTACTTTCTGATATCTTAAGAATATTTGATGGTAAGTATTTACTACCATCCATTGCCTTGATTTTCTTAAGCTACATACTTTATATGGTGAGTTTTTTACTGCCACTCCAACTCTCTTTCTATCTTCCTTTACTTGGATTCGTTATTATTGCTTTCATTATCATTCTAGTCATTGTTTGGGCTAAGCTTGATAAATTAGCTATCCCTGCCTCTCTAACTTTATTAGCCGCCTTTGCGATGTTTTGGGTTGCGGGCGAAAGATTCTTCTACTTAAGCAATGATTACAACTTATCAGTGATGATTGGTTCATTATTGTTAGTAATCGCTTACTCAATATGGCTAATCAACCGCTTCCGCTTCTCATTTTCAGCTTCTAAAGGACTTGTCAGTGCCTGTTATTTTATTGGGCATTTCTTCATTGTTAGAGCGTTATTCCTTTAGTATCCATCAGCCCCTTGTTTTTACAAAATAGAATAAGGGGTTAATTTTTTAACCTAATTCGCACTTTTTGCCAATGAATGTCCCTTTGGTATCTTGACTCTGGACTCTACTCCAAGCTGTAAAGTACTTATCAGATAAATGAATTTAGACTTTACTTTGTTAAACGAGGAGAGCCAGTTATGACTAAACATGCTCATCAACACAATAAACATACCGATGCTTGCTGCTCAAGCTCTCAATGTTGTTCAGGTCATACAGAGAATAGTACGCACTCACATACTAAAAGCGGACATTCCCACACCAAAATAGATAAAAGTGATCCTGAATGCGAGGATGAGCATCACCACGGACACTCCCACGAACATGCTCATGAAAGCTGTGATATCAACGCTGCTGTTTCTAACGTTGAGCCAGAAAAAGTAGCACAGCAACGCTTTAGTTGGAAAGTGCAAGGAATGGATTGCCCGAGTTGTGCTCAAAAGATCGAAACCGCAGCACTCAAAGTCACAGGCGTAAAACAAGCAAAAGTGCTTTTTGCCACCGAAAAATTGGTCGTTGATGCTGATAGTGATCTACGCGCTGATGTGATTGCGGCAATTAACAGTGCTGGTTTTGAACTGTTTGATCTCTCATCACCTCAATCTAAAAAAGTCACAAAGCAGAGTCTTTTAAAAGAGAGCTCATTTGTTATTGTCTTGGCACTTTTAATGGCGATTAGCTGGGGCGTAGAGTTTATTGATCCTCAAGCAGGCCGTACTGCCTTTATTGCAACAACGTTGATTGGTTTATTCCCCATTGCGAAAAAGTCCTTACAACTTATTCGTAGTGGTACCCCTTTCGCCATAGAAACATTGATGAGTGTTGCCGCAATTGGTGCACTATTTATTAATGCTACCGAAGAAGCAGCAATGGTTATTTTGCTGTTTATGATTGGCGAAATGCTGGAGTCTTACGCCGCAGGTCGTGCTCGTCGTGGTGTAAGTGCATTAATGGCACTAGTGCCAGAAGAAGCAACATTAATCAAAGACGGCAAAAAACAAACCGTCCCTGTTGCACAATTACGTCCAGGCGACATTATTGAAATTGCCCCAGGTTCACGTTTGCCAACAGATGCGGAATTAGTTAGTGCATTTGCAAGCTTTGATGAAAGTGCATTAACGGGTGAATCCGTGCCTGTAGAGCGTCTACAAGGCGAAAAAGTAGCAGCAGGTTGTTTATCTGTAGATAGATCTGTGCAAATGAAAGTCGTCTCTGAACAAGGGCAAAATGCTATCGACCGTATTTTGCAATTGATTGAAGAAGCTGAAGAGCGTAGAGCCCCTATTGAGCGCTTTATTGACCGCTTTAGCCGTTACTATACACCTGCAATTATGCTGTTCTCTGCGCTAGTTATCATTGTTCCACCCCTGTTGTTTTCACAGCCGTGGGAAACATGGATTTATCGCGGTTTAACCCTATTACTAATTGGTTGTCCTTGTGCTTTGGTGATCTCAACACCCGCGGCAATCACTTCAGCATTAGCAGCAGCCACTAAACGTGGAGCGCTGATCAAAGGCGGAGCGGCATTAGAACAATTAGGCACTGTTAATACTATCGCATTAGATAAAACGGGTACATTAACTGAAGGAAAACCTCAAGTTACTGATGTCGTGGCTGAAAGCGGATTTAATGAAAAAGAAGTACTGACTTTTGCCTCATCCGTAGAAATTGGCTCTCATCACCCATTAGCAAAAGCCATTATCAATAAAGCACAAGATGAAGGCGTGCTTGTTGTTGAAGCGGAAGATCGTAAAGCGCTAGCGGGTAAAGGCATTGAAGGTTATTTAAATAGCCAACATATTCTAGTCAGTGCACCTTCTCAATTATCAGAAGCCACATCGCTCTCTTCTCATTGGCAACAAGAAGTTGCACGCCTTGAAGATGAAGGTAAAACCGTGGTTGTCGTATTAAAAGAGAGCCAGCTTATTGGTGTTATTGCTATGCAAGATACCTTACGCGGTGATGCTGTTGAATCAATGAAGTTATTGAAAGAGATGAACATCAATGCCGTTATGCTAACGGGTGATAATCCAAGAGCAGCTGCGGCTATTGCGAAAAAACTAGGTATGGATTTCCGAGCAGGATTACTGCCTGAAGATAAAGTGACTTCAGTAATGGAAATCAGCAAAACGCATAGCACAATGATGGTAGGCGATGGTATCAATGATGCGCCAGCAATGAAGGCTGCCACCATTGGTGTCGCGATGGGAAGCGGTACTGACGTTGCACTTGAAACAGCTGATGCGGCGTTAACACATAACCGTTTAACCGGCTTACCTGAAATTATTAAATTATCTCGTGCGACACGTAAAATTATCCGTGAAAACATTACGATAGCATTGGGCTTAAAAGCAATATTCTTAGTAACAAGCTTATTAGGTATCACTGGGCTTTGGGTTGCGGTTCTTGCTGATTCCGGCGCAACAGCACTGGTTACTGCCAATGCGGTAAGGCTGTTAAGAGTAAAAATTAACGCCTCAAATAAAGAGTAAGCACGTTAAAATAACGAAACCCAAACCTCAGTTAATCTGGAGTTTGGGTTTTTTAGCGCGAAGATGAGCAATATTTACAGCATAAATTACAAATTGCTCTCTTTTTTACGAATAAGATAACGATAAGGTGCAGATTGCGTCTCTTGATTTAATAAATCATGTTCCATAAAACGGCAAAAGCCAGGAATATCACGCACTGTAGCAGGATCATCAGCTATCACTAATAATGTCTCACCCAATGCCATATTTCTTATCGTTTTACGTACTAACATCACAGGCTCAGGGCAACGTAGTCCTAGCGTATCTAATGTCTTAGTTGCATCATCAAATTGAGCATTCATTCTATTAACCATTCTTATTGCACTGACAGATTGTGTCATTATATCGCGCTTTCGTGTTCACATCACGGCACATTAAGCACAACGGTATTTCTTCCTAATCTTTGCTTTTGTTGCGCAACAGGCGTATTATGCGCATCCTCTCATTTAAGAGAGAAATCACTGTTTTATTGGGTTCCCTCACCCCAATCACTAAAAAGGTACAATTTATGTATACGTTTACTCCCCGCCAAAAAGCGGTGGCGCTATTATGGCTTTCTTTGTTCCACATTCTAATAATTACATCTAGTAATTATCTTGTGCAGTTACCTATCTCCATTTTTGGTTTCCATACCACTTGGGGTGCCTTTACTTTTCCGTTTATTTTTCTAGCAACAGATTTAACGGTTCGTATTTATGGCGCACCCCTTGCCAGACGCATTATTACCGCTGTTATGCTACCTGCATTAGCAATTTCTTACCTGATCTCAACACTCTTTTTCCAAGGAAGTTGGCAAGGGGTTGCCTCATTAGCTGATTTTAATATCATGGTGGCAAGAATTGCGACAGCAAGCTTTATGGCTTATGTGTTAGGTCAAATCATGGATGTATCTGTCTTTAATCGTTTAAGACAACAACAAAAATGGTGGGTAGCACCCAGTGCAGCAATGTTCTTTGGTAATTTACTCGACACTCTAGCCTTCTTCTTTATTGCTTTTTATCGTAGTACTGACGCATTTATGGCAGAGAATTGGATTGAAATTGCATTAGTTGACTACGTGTTTAAATTGACCATTTGTATGCTGTTTTTCTTACCTGCTTATGGTGTTTTATTGAATTTTATTTTGCGTTACTTTTTCACCCAAGAAAACAAAAAACAAGATTATGCTGAAATTCACTCATAATCCATCTCACCTCGCAAAAAAATAATGATATTAATGTCATAATTCAAATAATAAAGCTTCATAAGTCAATTTTATGAAGCTTTATTCTGATTGAGAAATTAATTATTTTACATAAATATTTCGTATCGTAATTAATTAGCATGATTAGTTAAACAACTCACAAAATATTACTTAAATATCAGTATTAGGATGTTTTTTGCATGCTAATATAAAAATGATTAATTATTTGCAATGAAATATTTTATTCATCTATTAGACTGTTAATGTGTTTAAGTTCATCTCCATAAAATTCAATGTCAATTGGGAAGACAAGCCCCACCATAAGGATTTTTTACTCTCTTTTGCGAATAGTAGGAGTCTATTATGTTAAAAGTTATTCAATCCCCCGCTAAATATATTCAAGGGCCAGATGCGCTATACCATATTGGTAAATACGCAAAACCTTTTGGCGATAGGGCACTGATTATTGCTGATAAGTTTGTTATGGATCTCGTCGGAAGTACCGTCAAAGACAGTATGTCTCAATATGAAGTGAATGGGCACTTTGAACTGTTTAATGGTGAATGCACACATAACGAAATCAATCGACTATCTGAACTTGTAAAAGAACAAGCCTCTCTTGTGATCGTTGGCGTTGGTGGTGGGAAAACATTAGATACTGCCAAAGCGGTTGCTTATAAATGCCAGCTTCCTGTCGTTATTTCCCCAACCATTGCTTCTACTGATGCCCCCACAAGCGCACTTTCTGTGATTTATACGGAATTAGGGGCATTTGATAGTTACCTTTTCTATCCAACAAATCCTGACGTGGTCGTGATGGACACAAATATCATCGCTTCTGCGCCAGCGCGTTTATTAGTGGCTGGAATGGGAGATGCTTTAGCAACCTACTTCGAAGCAAGAGCCTGTAGTCAGGCTCAAAAACAGACTATGGCAGGGGGTAAATCAACACTAGCAGCGCTTGCTTTGGCTGAACTTTGCTATAACACCCTTTTAGAAGATGGTTATAAAGCAAAACTCGCCGTAAGCCGTGGTGTTTGTACCGCTGCAGTAGAAAATATTATTGAAGCTAATACCTTCTTAAGTGGTATCGGTTTTGAAAGTGCGGGTCTTGCGGCAGCCCATGCCATTCATAATGGATTTACAGCATTAGAAGAGTGTCACAACATGTATCATGGTGAAAAAGTTGCCTTTGGTACATTAGTTCAATTAGTTTTAGAAAACAGTCCATTAGAAGAATTAGAGGAGTTCCTTGATTTCTGTATTTTAGTCGGATTACCTGTCACTTTAGAAGAACTGGGTATCAATGCAACAGATGATGAATTAAATGAAAAAATCATGGCAGTTGCTGAATTAAGCTGTGCTGAAGGTGAGACAATTTACAACATGCCATTTGATATCGATTCCGATAAAGTTTATGCCGCAATTTTAACTGCCGACCAATTAGGACGAGAATGGCTTTATTAAAGCCTGAGTAAACAGGGAGTGTTTATCTCCCTGTTTATATTTACAAAAAAAGAGGGCTTTATGGTCAGTATCGTATTAGTTTCAAAGAGCCTTACACTCGCCAATGGTATTAAAGAGCTCGTTAATCAGACTGTAAATCACCAAGTAAAAATTGCCATTGCGAGCAACTATCAAACACCTTCTGATCTTGCTAATGAAGTGTCACCAGAAACTATACTTTCCACAATTGAAAAGTGTTATAGCAAACAAGGTGTACTGGTTTTGCTTGATACTTATCATTCAGCACAAAATGCCGCTCTCGCCATCGCTGATCTTGAGCATAGCATTGCCACTAACGTCATATTAAGTTCGGCGCCGATTGTTGAAGGCACCTTGGCTGCCGCCAATAGTATTGCGCGAGGAGATTCACTTGAAGAGGCAGAAAAAGCAGCGCATAAAACCATTACAATTAAAAAACTGCAATTAGGCGAAAATCTCCTTAATTTTAATATTCTCCCTAAAAACACAAATTACGAACCCGTCAAAACGATCACCGCACCTGTTTGGTTATACCCTTATCATCGTTTCGTGATCCCCCGTAAAAAAATATCCTCCAATTTATTACTTGAAGAGCAAAAACGTCTCGTGAAAGCAATTGAGCGCTCCAAAAAAGATATAGACTGGTTAACTGAAGAAACGCATAACAAAATTGGTGAACAATATGCCCATATTTTTTCTAGTCACCACTTCTTATTAGAAAATACCGAATTACAACTGACTGTATGCAGTATGATAAACAAATATCACTGTAATGCTGAATTTGCCTTACAGCAAACATTCATTGATTTAATAGATACTTACGCACAAATGGATGATGATAATATGCGTGCTGGTGAAAGTGATTTAGATGATATTTTATCTCGATTACTACGCTATTTGACGTCAGCACCACCAATACCGCCACCTCCTTATCCAAATGCTATTCTAGTGACAAAACGACTTCATCCATCAACATTAATTACACTTGATCCTTATAAAATTAAAGGGATTTTATTAAGTCATGGAAATCCACTATCTAACACAACTGTATTAGCGAATGCATTAGACATCCCCATTATTAATGAGGCAGGAAAACAGGCATTATCGCTGACTAATGGGCAAAATATCACACTTAAAAAAGTCCAAAATATTTGGCTTTATCAAAACACCTATATTTCTCATTAAAAATGAAAGTATTTAAATAACCTGTACTCCTCAATATCAGGTTATTTAATTTCCTTACTTTCTTATTTTCTTATAGTTACGTGTTTTTTAAGAATAAAAAAAGGGAATAAAAGATCCTCTTTTACTCCCTAGCTGCTTGTTATCTTAGTAATCAATTACTTTTTTATTATCTAATAGGCAATACTTATAATGCTCTTGCCAATAAACTAATGGGGTGTTCACATTTTTTCGTTGTTGACATCTCAATTTGCCATTTACAGGTTTCGCAATCCGTGATCACTAAATCACAGCCACTCTCTTCAATTTGGCGGAATAAGCCCGCACCAATGCCTTGAGCAACATCGTAGTTTTCAGATTTAAAACCGTAAGTTCCAGCAATACCACAGCATTGAGAATCTAAAACAATAACCTCAACACCAGGGATACGTTTAATTAAATCAATGGAATATGCTGTCCATCCCATTTTTTCCATATGACAAGGTGTGTGATACACCACTTTTAGTGGAGTGTGTTTCAGTGGTAATTCACGCCCCTCTTCTAATAAACGATAAATATAACGTGTCGCTAATTCGATATTTTCACGTACTTTTGAGGTATCAATATCAAGGATATGTTCATACTCATCACGAATAGTGAAGGTACAGGTTGATGATGTTGCAACAACAGGAATATTGTTTTCAACAATTTTTTCTGTTAGCGATTCAAGGTTTACAGCAGCTTGTTTTTTAGCTTGTTTAACAAAACCATTCGCAATTAATGCAACACCACAGCATTTTTCGCGTTTTAATAACTGAACACCAATCTCCATTTTGTTGAATACCTTAACTAAATCTTTCCCTAATTGGGGGTGGTTATAGTTAGCGTAACAACCATGGAAGAAAGCAACTTGATCTTTAAAACGCGCCTGCTCTTCAACCTGTTTTTTCATCCATGTTCTAAATGTACCAAAAGAGTATTTTGGTAATTCGCGACGATGGTCAATTTTAAGTGCTTTATCTAAGATCTTACGTACAGGTTTTAGCCCTGTGATCGTATTGACTATCGGCGCCATTGGCGTTGATAGTGTTCCCATTAAATCCGTATGACTTAAAATAGCATCACGAAGTTTTGGCGTTTTTGTATTGTAGTTCAATTTCGCACGTGAAATGATGTCACCAATCTTCACATCTGACGGACAAGCAACTTCACAACGCTTACAGTTAGTGCAATATTTCAATGCTTCATCATAAAGCATTGGATCTTTCAGGCGTAAACGCTCACCATCAGGGCCGGCTTGTTTAGGGCCAGGATAAAGTGGATTTACTTTTGCAACTGGGCAATAAGTCGTACAAACAGTACACTTAATGCACGCTTCAAAGCTGTTATCATGTAAACTCATTGTGCTGCCTCCACAACCGCAGATGTGGTCTGTTCTGATTTATTGTGCTGTAAAATTTGTTGTGCTGCATACAGTGCGCTGATCATTGAAACACCTGCGCCACAACCTTCATTAAGAGGGTCAAACCCACCTAATACAGCACCTACAGCGTAAACATTCTCTAAGACTTCACCATATTTCATCGGTCTTAATTGGTTATCTGTATCCACACCAAATCGCATATAAGGCTGTTTTGCAAAGACATTCACTTGTGTCCACTCATTGCGTGGTAATGTCTCTAGCAAATCAAGTTCCATCAAAGGTTCATAGACACGATCAAATTCCGCAATTAATCCATTATTGAAGAAACTGCCCGTTGCCAATACAACATGTTCACTACGAATAGGAATATCAGTATGGTTTCGAGTATGAACACCTGTAACTTTATTACCAATTAAATCAACTTGTTCCGCACGATCGCCCGGCATAATTAAACCGCCTGCTTTTTGGAAGCGCAGTTTTAATGCTTGATGTAAACGAATGCCTAATAGTGATGGTGGCAATGTCGGTAATAAACAGATAGGTTTACCTACCAGTTGTTCAAGTAACGTCACCGGCTCTTCAGCATCCAAACCAATACATGCGGGTAAAATAATCGCTTCAACACTATTATCGATATGCTTTTTCAGCTCTTCTGCTAACGCTTTAGTGTTTTCAGGCTTATCTAAATAGCGCGCAATATTGACTGCTCTAAATTCACTTGGATTATCACGCAATCTATCTAATAACGGTAAGTGGATATGATAAGGAATCGCTTCAACATCTTGCTCATTCAACGTATTGCTTGCAAATTGTGGCTGAAAATCTAAAAAGCCTTCAATTCCAACAACAGCTAACTTTTTCCATGGCAACGCTTGGTCAATTCCATGAGTTGGTACACGTTTTGGACTCATCCAACTCATACGTGAGCGCCCAACTGGTGTAATACGATAATGGTTTTCATCACCATTACCTTGATATTCAAGATCTTTAGTCGTTGATAATAATGCTTGAGCCTGTTCAATTAAGGTTGAAACTTGCGATTCACCCATGCGGCTATAAGGATGTTTCGGAGCAAGCTCAGACAATGCTGCCAACGCTTTTTTAGGTTGGGTCACTAATGAACCATCAGGAAGATGAGTTAATAGATCTAGCGAACCTGATGAAAAATGTAGTGCGCTTTGACCATTACTAATAATTGCGCAAGACTTACCTGCTTCAGCAAGACGAATACCTGCGGTTAAACCTGCAAGTCCGCTACCTATAATGATGACGTCAAATTTCATTATCTGCCTCCGCTGAAGTTGCTTTTTCAATCATATCAGCATCTAAACCACATAAACCTTGGTAAACCCAACTGGTGAATTCACTCTCACGTAACGCATTACCCCAAGCAATTGGTCGAATACCTTTCCAACGCTCATTTAAGAAATGGGCAAGCTGTTGCTCTGACTCGTGAGGAGTCGTGACTTGTAAACGGTTTAATAAACCTGCAGCACGGCAAGCACAAAGCTCACCTTGGCATGTTCCCATGCCCACGCGAGTACGGCGACGTAAATCAAGTAAGTTATTGACAGTTAAAGAGTTAACAGCATAACGAACTTCTCCTGCGGTAACAGCTTCACATTCACAGACTAAGCTCTTATCACTACGCTCATTACTCAATAATTTATTGGCTAAATCACCGTGGCGATAAACCGCAGAACCACGGATTGGTGCAGGTAATGAAACAACACTACGTAATGCTTGCTCTGCGGATTGACGGGAGCCAGGTAATGCCTCTTCTGCAGTGGTACATTTAGCAGAGACATTTAATTTCTCACAGATTTTATCTGTTGCCCATTCGGCCATTAAACGGTAAGTCATTAATTTACCGCCAGTAATGGTAATAAAGCCTTCTAATCCATCACGTTGAGCATGATCGAGTAACACAATACCACGGCTCACATTACGGCCGGATGGATCATCATCACTTGCCACTAAAGGACGTACACCAGCATAAGCACGTAGAATTCGAGTTTGAGCCAGTTTTGGCGCTAACATTGACCCTTCACGAATAAGAATATCGACTTCTTCAGGAGTGACATACATATTGTCGATTTCATCGTAAGGTACACGTGTTGAAGTTGTACCAATTAATGAAATTGTATCGCCAGGCACTAAAATATCGGCATCTGCAGGTTTACGACAACGGTTGATCACCATATTGTTAATGCGATGACCCAAAATCAGTAATGCCCCTTTTGCTGGGAACATTCGAACTTTTAATTCACCGTATTCAGCAATTTTTTGTCCCCAAATCCCCCCCGCATTCGCCACAATTTGTGCGCGAATTTCATACAGTTTTTTCGCTTGATGATCGTAAACTTTGACACCTTTAACACGGTCACCTTCACGAATAAGCCCAACAACTTCATGATAAGTCAGGACTTGTGCACCATGTTCACGGGCATCTAACATATTTGCAGCGGTTAAACGGAAAGGATCGACAGTACCATCTGGTACTTTAACTGCACCGATTAAATTCGGGTTAACAGAGGGCTCTAAGCGAATAGCTTCTTCGGGTGAAATCGCTTGAGCATCAATACCTGCCGCTTGGCAAGATTGAATAAAGGTCTGTTGAAACTCTAAAGAATCGTCAGGAAGGGTAATAAAAAGGCCATCCGTTTTTTCAACACAGTGACGAGCGACCCGTTTTAAAATCATGTTTTCTTCAATACACTCACGCGCTGACTCTGGGTCTGTTACTGCATAACGCGCACCACTGTGTAACAATCCATGATTTCGACCGGTTGCACCGGTTGCAATATCATGTCTTTCTAGCAGGACGCAACGTAATCCACGGCGTGCACAGTCTCTTGCCATGCCCGCACCGGTTGCTCCCCCGCCAATAATAATGACATCAGTTTCTGTCACTGGTGAACCGCTCATCATAGAGATGCCCTCTCACATTACATTCAGCAAACGCTTATTTATTCTTTAGCGTTAATTATAGTGTATAAGATACACAAAAAATGTGGTTAATGTTTGATAATGAGCAAAAACGAAAGAGAAACGCTCACGAGTGAAAAATTAAAACCACATATGTGATACCAATCACAAATTATTTAACAAAAAGTATTTGATAAAGTTAACATATCACTCAAAATTGCACATCTTGAAAAATTATTCGACAACTGAGTAATACCTCACAGTAAATTTGATTGTATAAGTTTACTATTAAGTTCGTTAAAGAAAATTTTTTGATAACTTCGTTGTTCGTTTTGTCATTATTTAATATCAACATATTAAAATAAAAGCCATCGGAGGCTAATATGTTAAGTCTATTTAGACCTGCGCCACATAAAGCGCGTTTGCCAAAAGAGCAGATAGATCCCGTCTATCGTCGTCTGCGTTGGCAGATCTTTATGGGGATTTTCTTTGGTTACGCTGCTTATTATTTAGTAAGAAAAAACTTTGCGTTAGCAATGCCTTATCTTGTAGAAGAAGGTTTCTCTAAAGGTGACCTAGGTTTTGCTTTATCAGGGATCTCGATTGCTTACGGTTTCTCTAAGTTTATCATGGGCTCATTCTCTGACCGAGCTAACCCGCGTTATTTCTTACCTGCAGGTCTTATTTTAGCATCCGCAGTGATGCTAATTATGGGCTTTGTGCCATGGGCAACTTCGAGCATTATGATCATGTTCGTTCTGTTGTTCCTTTGCGGTTGGTTCCAAGGTATGGGTTGGCCTCCTTGTGGACGTACTATGGTGCACTGGTGGTCACAGAAAGAACGTGGCGGTATCGTTTCGATTTGGAACTGTGCGCATAACGTCGGTGGTGGCTTACCTCCATTACTGTTCTTATTAGGTATGGCGTGGTTTAACGACTGGAAAGCAGCGTTATATATGCCAGCATTTGCAGCAATCTTAGTGGCTATGATTGCGTTTGCATTAATGCGTGATACCCCACAATCTTGTGGTCTTCCACCAATTGAAGAATACAAAAACGACTATCCACCTGATTATAAAGAAACTGACGAACAAGAACTGACTGCAAAAGAAATCTTTATGAAGTATGTGTTCCCTAACAAACTTCTGTGGATGATTGCAATTGCAAACGTGTTCGTTTACTTACTGCGTTACGGCGTGCTGGACTGGTCACCAACTTATCTGCGTGAAGTAAAAGACTTCGCAATGGATAAATCATCATGGGCTTACTTCTTATACGAATACGCTGGTATTCCGGGCACACTACTGTGTGGTTGGATGTCGGATAAAGTGTTCCGAGGTAACCGTGGTGCAACAGGTGTGTTCTTCATGACCTTAGTTACTATCGCAACTATCGTATTCTGGATGAACCCAGCGGGTAACCCGAATGTTGATATGGCGTGTATGTTAATCATCGGTTTCTTAATCTACGGCCCTGTTATGTTGATTGGTCTGCATGCTCTTGAGCTTGCACCGAAAAAAGCAGCAGGTACAGCAGCAGGCTTTACCGGTCTATTCGGTTACTTAGGTGGTTCTGTTGCGGCAAGTGCTATCGTGGGTTACACCGTTGACTACTTCGGCTGGGATGGTGGCTTTATGGTCATGATCGGCGGTAGTGCACTGTCTGTTGTGTTATTACTTATCGTGATGGTTACTGAAACCAAACACAAACGTGAAATGCTTCAGAAGTACGAATAATCGTTAACTGATTATTTATGAAATTAGTTAAATCTCATCTCTAAAAACCAAGCCACATCAACTGTTTTGATGTGGCTTTTTTATTGCCAACTGTACATAACTTTATTGTACGTAGAATTAAAATGGAGCAGCTTTATGAGTACATCTTTTAGAATAAAACCGTTAGTTGCAGGCGTTCTTTTAACTCTATCTTTAAGTGCAATCGCACAAGCGGCGAGTGATAAGGTCGTTATCGCCCACCGTGGTGCAAGTGGTTATTTGCCTGAACATACGCTTCCTGCCAAAGCATTAGCTTATGCCCAAGGCGCAGATTATCTTGAGCAAGACTTAGTGATGACCAAAGACAACGAATTAGTTGTTTTACATGACCACTATCTTGATCGTGTAACAGATGTGGCTGATCGTTATCCTGATAGAGCAAGAAAAGATGGCCGTTACTACGCTATCGACTTTACGCTTGAGGAAATTAAAGGACTGAAATTTACTGAAGGTTTTGACATTGTTGACGGTAAAAAAGTCCAAAGTTACCCAAACCGCTTCCCTATGGGTAAATCGGATTTTCGTGTACATACTTTCCAAGAGGAAATTGAATTTATCCAAGGCCTAAACAAATCAACAGGCCAAGATATTGGTATTTACCCTGAAATTAAAGCACCTTGGTTCCATGAACAAGAAGGCAAAGACATTACCACCAAAGTACTGGAAGTGCTTAAACAGTACGGTTATACGAAAAAAACCGACAATGTTTATCTACAATCATTCGATGCTAACGACCTAAAACGCATCAAAACAGAATTGATGCCAAAAATGGGCATGGACTTAAAACTCGTTCAGTTAATTGCTTATACCGACTGGAATGAGACCTATGAGAAACAGCCTGACGGTACATGGACAAACTACAGCTATGAGTGGATGTTTAAGCCAGGTGCAATGAAAGAGATTGCCACTTATGCTGATGGAATTGGTCCTGATTACCACATGTTAGTCGAAGAGAACTCGACGCCAGAAAAAATCACATTAACCGGTATGGCGGCTGATGCTCACGCCAACAAACTCACCATTCATCCATTTACTGTTCGTATTGATAAACTGCCTAAATATGCAAAAGATGGTGATCAACTATATGACATTATTTATAACCAAGCCGGTGCTGAAGGTGTCTTTACAGACTTCCCTGATTTAGGCGTTAAGTTCTTACAAAAACAAGCTAAATAATTCAAAGTTCAGCTTGAAGTGTAACGAGTATCCTACCTTTTTTTAAAAGGGTAGGATCTTTGCGCCCTTTCTGATTGTATATTTTTCCATCTTTCTTTAACTTATTCTCACAATTTTATTAAAAAATCATAATCACTTTTTAATTTAACTATCATTATTTAATTTATTAAATATTTAAAGGAAGGGATCACAATGACAATAATGGCTATTATTTTACTTGTTCTTATCGTTCTATTTATCGGTTGGGGAATTTCAACTTACAATCGACTTATTGCGGCGCGCAATCAAGTAAGCAATCAATTTGCGAATATTGACGTTATTTTAAAACAAAGAGCTGACCAAATTCCTCAATTGATGACGATAGCTGAAAAAGCAATGGAACACGAAAAAAGTGTATTTATTGCATTAAGTGACGCAAGACAACGCTATTTTAAAGCACAAAATATTAATGAAAAAATCAGCGCATCAAACGAAATGAATACCGCTTTACGGGGTATGATTGCCCTTGCTGAAAATTATCCAACATTAATTTCAGGTGAACAATTAGCACTACTTCAAACAGGTGTTAGCGATGTAGAAAATAAAATTGCTCAACGTCGTGAAGGATTTAATGATGCAACAACTCACTACAACACCGCAATAGAGATGTTTCCTGATAGCTTAATCGCCGGCCTTTTTCGCTTTGAACGTATGCAATTACTAGAAATACCAAAAGAAGAGATGAAATTTGAAGGGATTCATTTTAAGTAACAGTAAGTTAAATAACCGCATTAAGGATAAATTGCAGTGTTAATTTATTTTTTTATCGGCTGTACTGTGGGCGCATTAATCTATTTTTTACGTAGTAAACGCTCGAAAAAAAAGAAGAACAATTTGAGTATTGTTCCCTTTTTAGGGATCGCCTTTGCTGCAGGGAATTACCTTTTTTTCTCACGAGAAACTGACGTTTATCCTAGTGGTGAAAACTCTGTTGTTAATCTTATCTCCTGTATTGCATTCGCTGTTATTTTATTATTTGCATACGGTATTTCAAACCATATTGCTAATATTGGTGAAAAAGCGATAAAAAATTACCACCAATTACAAAATGAAGGATCCTCTAAATTTTCGGCACTTATCAACACCGTATTTATTAGCCTCTTATTATTAAGTTTAAGCTTCAGTTTGTTTATTGACCAAAGATTGTTCTTTTTAAGTTTCGTTTTAATGTTTGTTTACCAAATCGTCAAAAGAACACCTGAAAAACGTTTTTTACGCTTTCAAAAAATTCTAGCAACATCAAAAATCCGCTCTTTAGCCATTGGACTTGTTGAAATTGAAGGCAAAATAACTGCAGGTGAAAAACTAATAAGTCGCTTAGGTAAAAAAGAGTGTTATGGCTACATCTATTATGAATATAACGTATCCACAAATAAAGAAGGCAAGAAAAGCTATCACCAAACACTCTATGAAAAAAAGATCAATAATTTCACGATGACAGATGATAGTGGTTCAATTCAAGTTCTCGCAGCTGATAAACCGTTAGTACATCTTGGTATCGAGCCTCATCAAGATTTAGAATATAACAATAAACGTTTTAAGGAGTATATATTAGAAGCTGATGCTACTTATTTATTAATAGGTAGTGCAGAAACGATTAATGATAAAGTTGTGATCACACACAGTGCTCCTCACTATCTATTAGGTTTATCACCACAAGATTATGTTGTTCGTTGGAACAAAGCGCGTCCTTTTCGTCGTAACGCGACTATCATCGTTATTATTGCTCTTTTTGTTATCTTTTCCATTCTAGCAATACCAATGGAATATCAAGACGGCATCCTAACACTTTATTTTAATAACACCTCTTCATTTTGGTAATTGATTATATGGAATGGCTTATTTTCATCATTTTTATTCTCGCCTTGGTTTATTTTTTAATACGCCAATTAGTGATGATTTATAACAATATGGTGATGCTAAAAAATAATTGCTATAAAGCCTTTGCAAATATTGATGTTTTATTAAAAAAACAAGTTGATCTGTTCCCAATGCTGATAGCAATAACACAAAAAGCGATGGATCATGAGAAAACCTTATTTAAAAAGTTAGCTGAAAATAGAGATCTCTATTTATGCGCAGAGGTATTAGACCAAAAAGTTGATTTAGCTAATCAGTTATTACCTCAAATAAAAAAATCACTCATTATTGCTGAAAAATATCCTGAACTTATCAGTGGGAAGAATTTACGCTTATTACAGACACAAGCGAAAGAATTAGAAGAGTGTATTGCAGATAGACGTGAATTTTTTAATCAATCTGTCACGCTCTATAATACCGAAATACATATTTTTCCTAATGTATTGTTTAAGCTTATTTTTAATTTTAAAGATATCCCTCTTTTCTATCCTAGTAAGGAGGCCACTTTATGATAGAAATTCCCTTTTCTTTTTTTGGTATAACGGATTGGTTTCTAAGCTTTAATGAACCTATCTCGATTATTATGTTCGCCACATTTGGCGTACTGTTCTCCATGGCGATTATTTTGCCATTAGTCAGTATCACTCCGTTAAAAAAATATATGTCGCAAATTGCAGGAGGATTATTTAGCTCGATATTTGTCAGCTTAATGGTCTTAATTAGCTTTCATTTAATGCTGGGTGTTAATTCTTCATTAAAGCTACTCTTAATTTGGTGGGTTATTTTATTTTCGTGTATTACGTTTTGGTTTATTAACTATCGCTATATGAAAGATGTAACAGGGGATAAATTTGCGAAATTTCAAGAAAAAGCCCTTGAAGCAGAGGAAAAACGAAGACAAAATCAAAAATCTAAAAAATAAAAGAGAGCCTAGGCTCTCTTTTTAGCATTATCGATATCGTATTTATGCTCTATAAACTGGGAACGCAATCACATCACTAAGGTGTTCTACCCCCAGAGCCAGCATAATCAGGCGATCAACCCCTAAAGCCACACCTGAACATTCTGGTAATCCAGCTTCAAGGGCAGCTAAAAAGCGCTCATCAATAGGTTGCTCTGGTAATCCCATTGCTACTCGCTGACGATTATCACGTTCAAAACGATGACGTTGCTCCTGTGCATCCGTCAGTTCACGGAACCCATTCGCTAATTCAACACCTTTAAAATAGACCTCAAAACGCTCTGCAACACGGTGATCTTCTGAACTAATTTCAGCTAATGAGGCTTGTGACGCAGGGAAATGATAGATAAAGGTTGGTTTTTCTAAACCGATATGAGGTTCAACTCCAGAAACAAATAGCAATTGAAGTAACGTATCTTTATCTTCTTCCGTATCTGCAATATTTGATAAGTCCAGTTTTGCTGCCACTTCACGCAATTTTTCTTTATCAACAGATAAAGGGTCAATATCGAGATAACGCAAAAATGCTTGTTGATAAGAGAGTGATTCTGATGCTTCACAATCTAACACTTCTTGCAGTAGATCATCGACTTCATTCATCAACCGGTACATATCAAAACAAGGGCGATACCACTCTAGCATCGTAAATTCCGGATTGTGATATCTACCGGCTTCCTCATTACGGAAGCAACGCCCCATTTGATAAATTGGCCCACTGTTTGCGGCTAATAAACGCTTCATGTGGTATTCAGGGCTTGTCATCAAATAAAGTTTTAGCCCTTGTGAAGCACCTGGCCCAACAAATTGGGTTTCAAATGGGTAAAGATGAACATCGGTAACGGTAGCCTGACTCATCATCGGTGTTTCAACTTCTAACACGCCACGATCAGTGAAAAAACGCCTAATATTACTGATTATTTTCGCCTTTTTTAGTAAGTTGGCGATTGAGGCGCTTGGCTGCCAATCCGCGATTTCACTCATAAACGAAAAACTCCAACAGAAAACAGAGCGTGCAGTTTACTCGCATCCTCTTCAACAGACAAATTTCTGCTAATAAAGAGGTGTTTCATTTTATATTTTTTCATTGTTCTTTTCTTTTTTAAGTAAAAACATATAAGACAAATAAATATAATTCTACAAAACATCTACTTTTGGGCACTTTTTATTGTTTAAATAAACACCAACCTACATCAGAAAAGCCGTGATTTTTTGCTATTTTTATAACAAGACTTAATTAGAATAATTCTTTTTCTCAATTAGAAATAACAATAAACTAACACTATTCTTATATTTAAATAGCCAAGTTCACCTAAACTTTAAAGTTAACTTTCTATTTAAATCTATGTATTTTGATTAGAATTAAAAACCTTTAGAAATATTATTAATATTTTATTAACAATTAACAAGACAAACCGATTTGTTTTAGATAAATAGTAAAAATTTTATTTTAACTTTTAGAATGGAATTTTATTTATTTAAATTAGAGTTAAGAAAGATAAAAAAAATCACTCTTTAAAATCAAGATATTATAAAAAACCATTGTCATTTTTAATTAAAGTTATCTATACTTTCAAAACAGATTATTCATTACTATTTATAATTTCCAATTTAGAAAAATATATTCTATTTGATCTTCGCGTTCTTCTGGTGGCTTATTATCAAAACCCAGAATTCTTGGTGTGGATCACACTTTTTTTGCGAAATACGGGAAAACCATCATTCATATCAAATTTCGGTGCCCTACATTTCGTTATACTAAAATTACAGTCAATGATAATAAAGATGTTATCAAGCGTAGTCACAAGGCAGTGAAACAATTTCGTTACGGATAGCTTAAAAAAATAGCATTACTAATTAATAATGTCAGTGAATTGAATTCTAGACAATTATTCCAATTTTCACTTGAACAATGGAGAAGCGCAGTGCAAACCTTTAATGCCGATATAGCGATAATCGGAGCCGGGGGCGCAGGCTTACGAGCAGCAATAGCTGCAGCGGAAGCGAATCCTCAACTGAAAATTGCTCTGATCTCAAAAGTTTACCCAATGCGTAGCCACACCGTGGCAGCAGAAGGCGGATCAGCAGCAGTGACTCAGGCTCACGACTCCTATGATTTCCACTTCAATGATACCGTTTCAGGCGGTGACTGGTTGTGTGAACAGGATGTCGTAGATTACTTCGTTGAGCATTGTCCAACAGAGATGACTCAACTAGAACTCTGGGGCTGTCCTTGGAGCCGTAAAGAAGACGGGTCAGTCAACGTCCGACGTTTTGGTGGGATGAAGATCGAACGGACCTGGTTCGCAGCCGATAAAACCGGCTTCCATATGCTACATACCCTGTTCCAAACATCCTTAAAATATCCACAGATTCAACGTTTCGACGAACACTTTGTTCTCGATATCCTTGTTGATGAAGGTCACGCTCGTGGTCTTGTTGCTATCAATATGATGGAAGGTACGAAAGTTCAAATTCGTGCTAATGCGGTCATTATGGCAACGGGTGGTGCTGGACGTGTTTATCGTTACAATACCAATGGTGGCATTGTGACGGGTGATGGTATGGGTATCGCTTTACGCCATGGCGTTCCACTGCGTGATATGGAATTTGTTCAATATCACCCAACTGGACTACCTGGTTCAGGTATCCTGATGACCGAAGGTTGTCGTGGTGAAGGTGGTATTCTGGTCAATAAAGATGGCTATCGTTATCTGCAAGATTACGGCCTAGGACCAGAAACACCATTAGGTAAACCAGAAAATAAATACATGGAATTAGGCCCTCGCGATAAAGTTTCTCAAGCTTTCTGGCATGAGTGGCGTGCAGGCCGTACCATCAAAACTCACCGTGGTGATGTTGTTCATCTTGACTTACGTCATCTGGGTGCGAAAAAACTTCATGAACGTCTGCCATTTATTTGTGAACTGGCAAAAGCGTATGTGGGTGTTGACCCAGTAAATGAGCCAATCCCTGTTCGTCCTACTGCTCACTACACTATGGGTGGTATCGAAACCAACCAACAAACAGAAACTCGTATTAAAGGTCTGTTTGCAGTAGGTGAATGTTCATCTGTTGGCTTACACGGCGCTAACCGTTTAGGTTCTAACTCACTAGCAGAACTGGTTGTATTTGGTCGTCTTGCAGGTGAAGAAGCGGTTCGTTGTGCTCAAGAAGCAGCACCAGCTAACGCATCAGCATTAGATGCTCGTACTCGTGACATTGAAGATGGCCTGAAAAAACTGATGAACCAAAAAGGTTCTGAAAGCTGGTCACAAATTCGCGATGAAATGGGTGAATCAATGGAAGAAGGTTGCGGTATCTATCGTACACCTGAATTAATGCAAAAAACCGTTGATAAACTGGCTGAATTAAAAGAACGTTTCAAACATGTTGAAATTAAAGACACCAGTAGCGTCTTTAATACCGATTTACTGTACAAAATTGAGCTTGGCTTTGGTTTAGATGTCGCTGAATGTATGGCTCATTCTGCAATCAATCGTAAAGAGTCTCGTGGTGCACACCAACGTCTTGACGAAGGTTGTACTGAGCGTGATGACGTGAACTTCCTAAAACATACTCTGGCGTTCTATAACCCAGAAGGTGCCCCTCGTTTAGAATATAGCGATGTGAAGATCACTAAGTCTGCTCCTGCTAAACGTGTCTATGGTGGTGAAGCGACTGCACAAGACAAGCAGAATAAGGAGAAAGCGAATGGCTGATGACATGAAGCACATTAAGATGGAAGTCATGCGCTATAACCCAGAAACGGACGAAGCGCCTCATTTCGTCACTTATGATGTACCTTATGATGAGCAAACCTCATTACTGGACGCATTGGGTTATATTAAAGACAATTTAGCGCCTGATCTCTCTTACCGTTGGTCTTGCCGTATGGCGATTTGTGGCTCTTGCGGCATGATGGTCAACAAAGTGCCTAAATTGGCTTGTAAAACGTTTATTCGTGAATATCCAAACGGCATAAGAGTTGAAGCTCTAGGTAATTTCCCTGTTGAACGTGACCTTGTTGTTGATATGACTCACTTTATCGAAAGCTTAGAAGCGATTAAACCTTATATTATCGGTAATGATCGTAAGCCTTCTGAAGGTCCGAATAAACAGACTCCTGCTCAAATGGCTAAATACCACCAATTCTCTGGTTGTATCAACTGCGGTCTTTGCTATGCAGCATGTCCTCAGTTTGGTCTAAACCCAGAGTTTATTGGCCCAGCAGCGATTACATTAGCTCAACGTTACAACACAGATAATCGCGACCATGGTGCAAAAGAGCGTATGCCTCAGTTAAATGGTGAGAACGGTGTCTGGTCTTGTACCTTTGTTGGCTACTGTTCTGAAGTCTGTCCAAAACATGTGGATCCTGCTGCCGCTATTCAGCAAGGTAAAGCAGCCAGTGCGCAAGACTTTGTCATTGCGATGCTGAAACCACGTTAAGGAGGAAACAAGACATGACAACAAAACGTAAGCCTTATGTTCGTGGCATGCAACCAAACTGGTGGACGAAACTCGGTTTCTATCGTTTCTATATCACCCGTGAAGGGACTTGTCTTCCACAACTTTGGTTCAGTCTGGTTGTACTGTTTGGTGTATTCGCACTGAAAAATGGACCAGAAAGTTGGGCAGGTTTCGTTGGATTCCTGAGCAACCCAATTGTAATGCTGATTAACATTGTGACCCTTATTGCGACGGTATTTCATACTGCAACTTGGTTTAAGCTTGCACCGAAAGCCGTAAATATCGTCGTTAAAGATGAAAAAATGCCTCAAGAACCTATTGTTCGTGGTTTTTGGGCTGTCACTATCGTTGTTACTGCCGTTATTCTGGCAGTGGCGTTAATGTAACCCAGGAGGGAAATAATGAATCAGAATCAACTTCCTAAGCGCTCTGATGAACCTATTTTCTGGGGATTATTTGGTGCAGGTGGTATGTGGAGTGCAATTGTCTCTCCAGCTATTATTATCCTGCTCGGTATCCTAATCCCAATGGGTATTGCGCCAGAAGCATTTACTTATGAACGTATTATGGCATTTAGCCAAAGCATTATTGGCCGTCTGTTCTTACTATTAATGATCATTCTGCCAGTTTGGTGTGCATTACACCGTATTCACCATACTTTGCACGATTTTAAAGTGCATGTACCTGCAAGCAAATGGGTATTCTATGGTGGTGCAGCAATTATCAGTGTTATCGCTATTATTGGCGTATTTACACTGTAATTGATTAATACGTGAAGATTAAAAGCCACTCAATTGAGTGGCTTTTTTGTGCCTGATATTCTGGTTTAGCTCGCTAATTTCAGTCCAATAATACCGAAAATAATCATTGCTAAACTCAATAAACGATAGATATTGGCTGATTCACCAAACACGAGAATACCAAAAATTGCCGTACCGACAGCACCAATGCCTGTCCAAATCGCATAAGCCGTGCCCGCTGGTAAGCCTTTCATGGCATAAGACAACATTCCCATACTCACAACCATGGCACTAATGGTAATAATACTTGGTGTTAAACGCGTAAAACCGTGTGTGTACTTAAGGCCGACAGCCCAAACGATCTCTAATAAACCCGCAATAAGAAGAATAATCCAAGACATAACGTCCCCTACTCGATAAATTGGGGTCGTCCCCTGAATACAAAGACAAAAAGCTGGGCCGTCCCAGCTTTTAAAAGATGAAGGTTAAGTATAAGAAAAAGAAATTAATCGTGCAATAGTACAAAACTAACTCAATTTTTCTTTGGTGCGCCCTCTTCACCATAAAGAAAAGCAGAGACATCATTTTCCACTTCTCCCATGGCCATCAGAGCATCCAGTGTCTCTTTTGCTTCTTCTTCATTGACGATACTCATAGCAAAACCTACATGCACCAGCACCCATTTTCCGATCATCGTATGAGGCTCGCCTTCACAGACTAGCGCAATATTGACTTCTCGTTTAACGCCACAAACATCGACCATTGCATTTTCAGTGATTGTTTTTCCAACTTCAACAACCTGGCCTGGGATACCAAGACACATAACAACCTCTATTCGATCTCTATTTGCTTTATTCGCATTGCATCGTCACTTTCAACGCGCAGATTCTGGCTACCACAAGACGGGCAACCTGCATTAAAGGTTGAAACAGTGACAACTTGATGACAATCCCAACACCATGCTTTCGCGGGGATAATCTCAATATGTAATTCACAGCCTTGGGCAAGGGTGTCTCTGCAAACAATATCAAAACAAAATTCAAGTGCACTGACTTCAACACAAGATAATGCGCCAATTTCCATCCATACGCTTTTTACTTTTTTTGCATTATTTAATTTAGCTTGAGAGTCTATTATCTCAAATGCGCTCTGGCAAAGCGTGATTTCATGCATGTCGATACCTTATTGAAGCAGAATAAATAATAGCAACTATAGTATCAGTACATAGTTGCTTTATTATTGATCTTAGAACAACAATTCAGCACCGGTTTCAAAAGCGGCTTTACGACGGCGTTCTTTAACCATCTCTTCAAGCGCATCTCTATCAATACACACTAGAGCATGAGTTGGGCAAACTTCAATACATGCAGGGCCCGCTTCACGGTGGTGGCATAAGTCACACTTATTTGCTTCCGCTTTAAATGCCTCAATGGTATTAAGCGCGGTTGATTTGCGCATAACAGGACGAGAAACCACTTCCATCGTGCCATAAGGACAAGCTAGTACGCAGGTTTTACAGCCGATACATTTTTCCTGATCGACATAGTAATAATCTTTGTTATGAATGATAGCGCCATTCGGGCACACATTGGCACAAGGGGCATCTTCACATTGATGACAAACAACTGCCGTACTGATTGAGAATCCTTTGATCACATGAATTCGCGGTTGAAAATTCTGCTCACTAATTTGGTCAATGGCTAAATTATCTTGGTCTGCTTGCTGATGTGACACAACACAAGCCACTTCACAAGTATGGCAACCAATACATTTTTTAGGGTCTGCAATGATGAAACGGTTCATCATATTCTCCTGATCTTTGTTATATATAGCCGTTATATATGGCGATAAATGCAATGAGTTATTCTAATTAAGAGTAATAATTAGAGTATCAATAGAATGAATCTAGCACAGTTCATGCCAATATATTTTTGATATAACTATTCCTTATTTTTCAATTAAATAATTTTCAAATAAAAATGATTATTGATTAATAGATAAGTCACTTCGTCAAATTATTCGACAAATTTGACGATAAAATAAATCGCTATATATTAAATTACATAATGATTTAATGCGTTTATATTCTTAAGTTTCATTACATATACAAAAATAGCGGGTTGGATCAAAAATGATTCAGTCATTGATATAAATTTATTCTAAACCTACTACAATATAGCTAATTTTTTAGGGCAATCGGTGGTGTCATGAAATTAAGCAGTAACAATGCTGAAACTATGGAGAGCCTTCGTAATGAGCGCAACCAATATCGAATTTTGGTTGATATCACAAATTCTGTATTAGCTCATCTAGACATGGATGGTCTTATTTCTGAAGTCTCTAAAGAAATACATCGTTTTTTTGGACTAAACCATATTAGTCTTATGTTATGCCGTACCTCATCACAAAATAATAGTGAAGGTATTCTTTATTCTAGTCGTTATCAGACTGGAAAATCTGTTATTCGCCAACAACGTAAATTCAGTAGCGCGAATAACAAAGCCGAAGAAATTATTAATCAGAATAAACCTGTCTTAATTGATATTAATAAAGAAGATCAGGAAGATGTTTTGATTAAGCGTCTAATTAAGCAAAATATGCAGACGGCTTTGTTATTGCCACTGGCTTTTAATCATAAACCTCTCGGTTTATTAATTTTAGCACATGAAATAGGAAGTGTTTTTACTAACGATACTTGCCAATTGCTTCAACAAATTGCGGCTCGTATTGGTATTGCCATTGAAAATGCGGCCGCTTATGAAGAAATAACGCATTTAAAAGATAGTTTAAAGAATGAGAATATTTGGCTTAATGAACAGATAGATAATAATGCAGGTTTTAGTGAGATTATTTATCAAAGCGATGCTATGCATAATGTTCTCGAACAAATTGAATTAGTAGCACAAAGTGATAGTACCGTTCTTATATTGGGTGAAACAGGGACGGGTAAAGAATTAATTGCACGCGCTATCCATCGTCTAAGTCAGCGAAAAAGTAAGACTATGATAAAAATGAACTGCGCAGCCGTACCTTCTGGCCTTTTAGAAAGCGATCTCTTTGGTCACGATAAAGGTGCATTCACTGGTGCAACGAATACACATATTGGCCGATTTGAAATGGCGGATAAAAGTACACTATTTCTAGATGAAATTGGTGATATGCCCATTGAATTACAACCCAAACTGCTGCGTGTTCTTCAAGAGCGAGAAATAGAAAGACTGGGTGGTAATAAAGTTATTCCTGTTGATGTTAGGCTGATTGCAGCCACGAATAAAGATCTTCATGAATTAACTGATGAAGGTGAGTTTAGAGAAGATCTTTATTATCGTCTTAATGTTTTTCCTATTATTATTCCGCCATTAAGAGAGCGACCTGAAGATATTCCGCTTTTAGCAAAACATTTTACGCAAAAAATTGCGCGAAGAATGGATAGAAAAATAGATTGTATTCCCGCTAACGCATTGGAACAATTAACACTTTATCCATGGCCGGGTAATGTCCGTGAACTTGAAAATATTATTGAGCGTGCGGTTATTTTAACCCGAGGTTCAACATTAAATCTTCAGTTAAAAGAGCTTCACATTAATAAGCCCTCTCGTTTAAAACAGGTGCTATCTCAACCTTCATCTATTGAAAAGCGTATGCAAACTAATGCGCCAGAAAGTGATGATGAGGAGAGAGAAAGGATCATTCAAGCGTTAAGAGAAACCAACGGTGTAGTTGCTGGTGCTAGAGGTGCCGCTTTAAAATTAGGATTAAAAAGAACAACGTTATTATCACGAATGCAACGCTTAGGTATTTCAATTCCAGAGATACTTTAATTCTGAAATAATTACTTATTTAATTAGAGTGTAATTAATTTATTACACTCTTTTATTTCATTTATTTGAAACTTATTAGTCTCTATCTATAATTTAATTGATCGTATTTCATTAGATAATCCTCTAATTAATTATTAATAATATAAACAATCAATGGAGCATATTATATATGAATAGCCTGCTTATAGATAAAATTAGTGAAATAAAAAAAGAGTACAAAAATAATAAATATGTTTTTATTCCCCAAAATATTGTCATTGATTTAATAAAACAATTAGGTGCTAAAGAAAAAGATATTAATACATTAATGGAATATGGCGACTATTTGGCGCAAGATCCAACTCTTTCATTTCGCCATACTCGAACAGGACGCTACCTTTTTGATAATGATATCGAAACCATCTCCAGACTAGAGTATCAACCTTTTGTTCTCACCGAAGAAGATGGATTTATTCGTGAAGACAGTGGTGCACAAAGGCATTTTAGAGCGCTGGATGATCGCTGGCAGAGCAATACGGCCTATCAAGCCTTGTTAAAATTAAAAATGCTATTAATTCAAGGAAATGCATTTACCCCTCGTCACTTAACAGATCAACAATCGCCAAAATCAATATCGACTGTTTTTCATTTAAGATTAATTGCTCAACCAGACTCTTTAAGTGAACTTTCAATTGAAGGTGTGCATAAGGATGGCGTTGACCACACCATGATTGTTATGATGAATAAGCATAATGTAAAAGATAATACTGGTGCTTTACGTGTCCATTCACCACAAGAAGCTATAGGAACACCTTGGCAAAAAATTAACCCTGAAAATGTGCTTTATGAACACAATAATGCGCAATATCTTGATGTTCTATTAATTGCAGATAATGAATTAAATCATAGCGGTACACCTATTTTCACTCATGATAACAAAAATCAGGCTTACCAAGATTTTATGGTTTTATTATCTCGTTATCCCACCGTTGATGCTCACCCATCACATAAATTCGACTCAATGAATGCACACCCTGATTTACCCTTAACGCTTTATTTAAATCAGTCAGTTGCTTAGTCATAAATTATTATTGCATAAATTAAAAAGCAATTTATCCACTTGATTTAGAAAAGGATTATATTAAAAGTAACATATCACTTTTTTATTGTGAGCCAACGTATAGTGAATATTCAAACAAAAATTAAGTGATTTTTTGACGATAAGCAGAAGAGGAAAAACGCCGACAGTAATAAAAAACCATAAAAAAACCGAGTTTATTAACATCAAGTCAATAAACTCGGTCTTAAGGCAGAAAAACAATACTAATTAGGTCAGATTAGCCCTCGGCGGCTTCTCTTAAACGACGTTTAATATTGCTGTACTCCGTTTTCACATAGTGTTCTGCCTGAGCCTGCTCCTTGATTGGCTCAACACATACTGCACAATACTTATACTCAGGGGTTTTAGTAATTGGGCTTAAGTTTTCTGCAACGAGTTCGTTACAAGCACCAATCCACCACTGGTAAGTCATATATACCGCGCCTTTATTCGGTCTATCACTGACTGCAGCGCGCGTAATCACTTTACCTTGACGGGAGCGTATCCAAACTAGCTCTTGATCTTTAATTCCTAGTTGTTTGGCATCTTCAGTGTTTAACTGAACATAGCCCGGCTCATCAGCTAATGCCGCCAATGCTTTACAGTTACCTGTCATTGAACGACAAGAGTAGTGCCCAACTTCACGGACTGTTGCCAGTACCATTGGGAATTCATCAGAAAGTTTGTCAATGGGTGGCGCCCAATCACAAGTAAAGAATTGACCTTTACCGTTAGGGGTATCAAAGTTACCGCCTTCGTACAGATATTGTGTACCTGGGCTATCCTCTGTTGGGCAAGGCCATTGAATATAAGCCAAGTCCGCCATTTTTTCGTAAGTCGCACCGTAATAAATTGGGCATAACTCACGCAACTCATCCCAAATTTCTTTGGTATTGTTGTAATGCATTGGATAACCCATTGCAGTTGCCATCAGACTGATAATTTGCCAGTCTGTTTTCACATCACCAACAGGTTCAACCGCTTTATAGAAACGTTGGAAACCACGGTCTGCTGCAGTATAAACACCTTCATGCTCGCCCCATGATGTTGCAGGGAAAATAACGTCAGCAATAGACGCCGTTTTGGTCATAAAGATATCTTGTACTATCAGTAGATCCAGCTTTTCAAAAGTTCTACGGATGGTTGCTAAATCTGGCTCTGTTTGCAGTGGATCTTCACCCATTATATAGTGCGCTTTTAATAAGCCATGATCGATATTATGAGGAACTTCACTCAACGCATAGCCTACCTCATCAGGCATAGATTCAATGCCCCAGAATTTAGCAAATTTCTCACGCGCTTTTTCGTCAGTAACGTATTGATAACCTGGTAGTGTATTAGGTAATGCTCCCATATCACACGCACCTTGTACGTTATTTTGACCACGAACAGGGCCAACCCCGACATATTTTTTACCTAAGTTACCAGTTAATAACGCCAAACTAGTCAGTGAACGAACAGTTTCAACACCTTGGTAGAATTGAGTCACACCCATCCCCCAAAGAATTGTTGCTGTTTCTGCTTTTGCGTACATACGCGCAGCTTCACGAATAATTTGCGCACTTAAGCCTGTTATTTCTTCAACTGATTCAGGTGTATAGCTTTCAACTAACTTACAATATTCTTCAAATTGCTCAGTATGGTTTTCGATAAAGGATTTATCATGTAATCCTTCCTCAATAATCACATGCGCAATCGCATTTAATAACGCAATGTTAGAGCCATTTTTCAAGCCTAAGTGTAAATCAGCTAAGCGTGCTGTTTCGATGTAACGAGGGTCACATACAATAATTTTGGCACCCTTTTCTTTCGCCTTAACAATACGGCGAGCAACAATAGGATGCGAGTCTGCGGCGTTATAGCCGAAGACAAATAGACATTTGGTATCCTCAATCTCAACGATTGAGTTGCTCATAGCACCATTACCGACCGAACGCTGCAGACCTGCAACCGAAGGGCCGTGTCAGACACGAGCACAGCAGTCTATATTATTATTTCCGATAACCGCACGAGCAAATTTCTGCATAACGAAGTTAGCTTCGTTACCCGGGCCTCGTGATGAACCGGTTGTCATAATAGATTTAGCGCCGTATTTCTCTTTGATAGCAAGAAGCTTGCTACTTGCAAACTCAATCGCTTCTTCCCAAGAAACCGCTTCTAATTTTCCGCCTCTTTCACGACGGATCATTGGTGTTTTAAGACGTGGAGTCAGTATCTTAGTATCATGGATAAAATCCCATCCATAATACCCTTTCAGACACAGCTCACCTTGGTTTGTTAAACCATTGGCTCCTTCAGCGCCAATGATTTTACCGTTTTCCACCTTCAGGTAGATTTTGCATCCTGAGGCGCAATACGGACAGACCGTGATGACTTTTTTCATCAACATTGCTCCTGTGTTCATCAACTTTCAGGTTATTACCCGATTCTCTCCTCTATCTATGCAGAGAGTGTGCCAAAGAAGCGCGCTTTTTTATATTTCTGCAATACAATGAAAAATAAAGAAAAATAAAATCAAAAAATCAGTAAGAAAATAATAAAGATTAAATTAGCAAGCGATGTTCGACACTAATGACGATATTTATGTCGATTAAGATACCTATAAAAACACGTTATACATAAGACGTTATAGCGAAGGAACGTTCTTTATTTAGCGAAAATAGCGATTGTGCAAATACACGTTCTTATCTGCCTCTATCCGGATCTTGCCATATATAATGATGACAACTTTCTAATATCGCTATCAATACGCCTATTTACTAGAACTATTCAAAACTAATAATTTTGATATTAATGTAATTCAAATAAAAAATTTTTAAACTTCAATAAAAAAAAGAACATAATACTGAACCTGAAAACAACTTCGTGGTCTTAAAGACCTCTACACCCTATACATTGATAATAACTGAACATGCAAAAATTAAAGTTTTTAAGGTTTTCGAAAGAAAATATTGTCCTTTTTTTAGCTATCTATCTTGGTTTTTTTCTAAATATTTCCGTTTACATTGGCCGATACGGCACACAGAATACAAATAACCCCCTCATTGATGCATTATATATTCTAGGTGAAGTTGTCGTTAATATTGCCTTTACCTTCTTTTTACTGCGTTTTCTTTCCTTTTTTGGTTCCCTTTTTTTTAAAATAGTCGCTTCTTTTATTCTTATCGTCAGCGTTTGTGCTAGCTACTATATTTCGTTTTACGATGTTGTCATTGGTTACGGTATTATCATTTCAACACTCACTACAGATACCGATTTATCTAAAGAGCTGGTTAGTCCTAATGTCATTATTTGGATTGTTGGCTTATCTATTTTACCATTAGCACTTATTTGGCTATGTAAAAAACCAGAAAAAAATCTCACTACAGAGCAGAAGAAAAAAATCTGGATAAAAAACACAGCTAAAATGCTTGTGATTGCCGTCGCTGTATTTGCTTATCTAAAGACCTTAGATTCAAAACAGAAAGCCTACGAAATCAAAAATAACTTAGATTTACCAAGCTACAGTGGGGGCTTAAGTTATGCATACTTGCCCACAAACTGGATCATTCCATTATTCCAATATGCAATAACGCAGTATGACGATACGTTTAATAACCAAAATATTTTTGATCCCGCTGATCATTTCACATACCAACCATCAAAGGCTAATGAGGATGTGTATGTTGTCTTTATTATTGGTGAAACAGCAAGATGGGATCATATGGGATTATTAGGATATGAGCGTCAAACCAATCCTCTATTAAGCCAAGAAAAAAATCTTGTCGCCTTTAAAGGTATTTCTTGTGATACCGCAACCAAGCTTTCATTAAAATGTATGTTTGTGCGAGAAAACGGAACAGAAAGTAACGATCAGCGAACATTAAAAGAGAACAATATTTTCTCAGTTCTGAAACAGCTAGGTATGACATCAGAACTCTTTTCAATGCAAAGTGAATTGTGGTTTTACAATAAGCTTGATTTAGATAATTATGCGATGAAAGAGATGATGACCGCCAAAAACAGCAACTTTGGTAAAGAGCTTGATGATACTTTATTAATTGCTGAAACGGCGAATGCGGTTTCTCAGCGTCCAAAAGGAAATCATTTAGTGATTTTACACACTAAAGGCTCTCACTTCATGTATTCTCAACGTTACCCAGAATCATTCAAAAAATATCAACCTGAATGTTTAAATGTGGATGATGAGTGTACTAAAGAGCAATTAGTGAATGCTTATGATAACTCTATTCTTTATACCGATTATTTTATTGATGGCATACTCGACACATTACGCGATAAAAAAGCCATTGTGTTTTATACCTCCGATCACGGTGAGTCTATTTCAGAAAAAGGTGGCTTACACGGCACACCAAAAGAAATCGCACCACCAGAACAATTTAAAGTGCCTTTCTTAGTTTGGATGTCGGATAGCTATTTAGCAGAGCCTGAAAACAAGCAGTTATTTGATAACCTAAAACGCAATCAAGTTGCGGAGCGCACGTTCTATCATCACAATATTTTTGATTCAATGTTGGGTTGTTTAGGTTATTCATCTCCCGATGGTGGCATTAATAATCAAAATAATCTCTGTTTTGGTGAGACACCATCAACTGAAAAATAAATCTTTAATGAGCCATTAGACAAAACCCCACACTCAACTTAAGCGTGGGGTTTTTATTCTTCTTAACTTAATAAATAAGCTAATTATTGATTAAAGCTAGCATCAGTATAAAGATGTGTTGCCTGAATATCTTTTACTGTTTTTGCGCCACCTAACATCATATTAATTTTTAATTCTTTATTTAAATGTTGGATAACTGAATTTACACCTTCAGCTCCCCCTAAATTTAATCCATAAAGGATCGGGCGACCAACAGCCACAACATCTGCACCACTCGCTAATGCTTTAAAAACATGAGAGCCACGACGTACGCCACTATCGAAAACAATAGGTACACGTTTATTCACCACTTTAGCAATCGCAGGTAATACATCAATGGTTGCTGGAGCACTATCTAATTGACGACCACCATGGTTAGACACCCAAATCGCATCTGCGCCAGCTTTAATGGCAGTATCTGCATCTTCAGGTGATTCGATACCTTTTACAATCACTGGTAAACCAGACATTTTCTTCACATATTGAATATCTGCTGGTGTGAAGGCTTGTTTAGCTTGTGCATAAATTTCGCTAATACCCGCACCTTTACCTGTCTTAGATTTATCATCGCTAATTTTTGCGAATGCTTCTAAGTTGGCAAAGCCTAATGGGAATTGGAAATTATTTTTCACGTCATCTTCACGATAACCACCAACCGAAGAGTCGATAGTCATAATAATACCTTTAGCGCCATACTGTTTTGCTTGAGATAAAATATACTCGTTAAAGGCATCATTTTTACTCATATACAATTGAAAGAAGAAAGGATAACCCGGTTGAGCATCTGCCACTTCTTTAATGGTTTTATTACCATAAGTACTTAATGAAAAAATAGAACCTGCTTTTGCCATACCTTTTGCTGTGGCGACTTCGCCTTGTTGATGAGCAAGCCCTTGAGCTGCCATCGGTGCCTGAATGATAGGCGTATCTAATTTAATACCTAAAAATTCTGTTTTTAAATTTAAGTCAGAAAATTCGATGCCTTGTAATGACCGAGGCATAATATATTTTTTATCAAATGCAGTCGTATTTGAACGTAAATTATTTTCGTCTTCTGCACCACCTCGAATATAACCAAAAGCGCCTTTTTCCATATTAGCTTGAACTTGTGCTTCCATGGCTTTTAGGTTGACTATTTTTATTGGGCCTTCAGCAGTACTTGCTTTATATTCAGCCGCTTGTGCAACACCTACACTTAATGCCATCGCAATAGCGGTTGTTTTTAATATTTTGCTTTTCATTTTCGATCCGGTTGTTAATTAAGGGCTTATATCTATAATTTAATAAATTTAAATTTTAATTAAATTATATTTTTCAAAAAATAATATAAGCCCT
Source organism: Proteus penneri (assembly GCF_022369495.1). Classification (NCBI taxonomy): domain Bacteria; kingdom Pseudomonadati; phylum Pseudomonadota; class Gammaproteobacteria; order Enterobacterales; family Morganellaceae; genus Proteus; species Proteus penneri. The sequence continues at coordinate 16,754 of NZ_CP059690.1, read as the reverse complement.
ATTTTTGGATAAAACTTAAATTAACCGCTTACTTTTTTGTTAAAGTATTATAGCTTGTCATAAGATTACGATAGTCTGGAATATGGTTAGCAAACAGTGTGCCTAATCCTTCAACATCATTACGCCAATCACGGTGTAACTCACAAGCTAAACCAAACCAGTTAATTAATTGCGCCCCTGCTTTTGACATTCTATCCCACGCAGAGTCACGAGCAATAGCATTGAAAGTCCCTGAAGCATCGGTTACAACAAACACTTCAAAACCTTCTTCAAGTGCTGATAATGCAGGGAATGCGACACAAACCTCAGTCACAACACCTGCAATAATCAGTTGTTTTTTGCCTGTCGCTTTAACTGCTTTGACAAAGTCTTCATTATCCCATGCATTAATTTGTCCAGGGCGGGCGATATAAGGGGCATCTGGGAACATTTCAACAAGTTGAGGCATTAGAGGGCCATTAGGGCCATCTTCAAATGAGGTGGTTAAAATGGTAGGTAAATTAAAGTATTTAGCGGCATTGGCTAGCGCTAATACATTATTATTGAATTTATCTGGCTCGATATCTCTGACTAAAGAGAGTAATCCTGCTTGATGGTCTACCAACAGAACAGCGGCATTATCTTTATCAATACGATGATATTTAAAGCTCATAATAATCTCCGATAGTATAATAGAGGTAAGACTCAATTAAATCATAGCACCAAATTTATATGACAATACTCAGATCCTTTTAAAATTACATCTTAATGTATTTATTAATAATAAATAATCGATTGTAAACTTTAAATATAATTAAATATCACGATATTTAATTAACTGTTTATTTGTTTATATAAATTTATTCGTTTCGTTGAAAATAATTATAAGTGCAACCATTCTTAAATGAATCTAAAGATTATTGCTTTAACCATTCAAAATTTTTGTTGATGTTTTAGATCTGGAAAAAAAGATAAAAAAACCCCCGCGGGCGGGGGTGAGATAAGCGCAATTAAAAGGTCTCAAACTTACTATCAGGAGATGGGTATTCATTAATGACGATTACGCACAATTTGATAGCGACGCGTTAAGTACTCAACGGGTACGCTCCAAATATGAACTAATCGACAGAATGGGAACAATAAGAAAATCGTCATGCCTAAAAAAATGTGCAATTTAAATACGAATGCGACACCTTCAAGATGAGCCGAAGCACCGCCGTGGAAGGTCACGATAGATTGCGCCCAAGCCACCAGCTTCATCATTTCGCTACCATCCATATGTTGGGCCGAGAATGGAATAGTCAGCAGACCTAACGCAACTTGAATAACCAGAAGCGTTAAGATCATGATGTCACCAAATGAAGATGTGGCTCTTACCCGTGGGTTGGTTAAACGGCGTTTTAATAACATCACGCCCCCAACCAACATTAATACACCACAAGTACCGCCACCCACCATCGCCATAATTTGCTTATATTCAATTGGCAGAAAAGATTCATACATCCAATGTGGCGTTAACATCCCCAGAAAATGACCAGCAAAAATACCAATGATCCCAATGTGGAATAAGTTAGAAGCCAATCGCATATTTTTCTTGTCTAGCATCTGGCTAGAGCCTGCACGCCAAGTGTATTGACCATAATCATAGCGTAACCAACTACCGATAATAAAAACGGCACCAGCAATATAGGGATAGATATCAAAAAATAACGTATTGATGTAATTCATTTTTGTACTCCCGTATCCAACGAATTTCCCACGTTGAGATATTGAACTGCCGTCTCTTGTGCAAAACGACGCTGATGTTGGCTGATTTTGTTACCACCACATTGCGTACCTTCTCCAAGAAACGTCACTTGTTCTTCTTCCCACACCGCATCTAACGCGGCAGGTGTATCATCTAAAGGCTCTTTTGCTACTTGAGCCGCAAGTTGTGAAGCGTCTAACTCACTTTGTGAAAGACAAAGCAACACATCAAAGAGAGCGTGATAATCACTGCCTCGTTGTTTTAAACGCTCACCTAGCAGAGCCAAAATAGGCGCAATGTTGTTTAGCCCTTCAATACACTCGGTGGCAGGTAAAAGTGTTAAATACTCAAGGTAAGTCGGCAAATAGTCAGGGAGTTCACGGCTGCTTAATGTGATCCCCGCTTGTTGATATTGATTTAACAGATCAACCATTGCCTGACCACGATCGCGAGACTCACCATGAACATGTTCAAATAACAATAGTGATCTCGCTCTACCTCGATCAAAAAGCTCGCTGTAATTGGCTTGTGCATCTAACAACTCTTGTTGCGTTAAGGCGTGAATAAACGCCATTAATTTCGCAACTTGAGTCACAGGAAGCTCATCGGCCTCCTGTAATGCGTCAATAAGCTCGCCACGGTTATCCCATAATTCTTGTGTGGGATAATCTAAAAGATGAGAAATAACTTTCAGAGAGATCATCATATTTTCTCCTCTGAACGACGTTCATCCTGTGGTGTTCTTGAAGTGATATCAATCGCATCAATCCGATGACTATTAAACAAATTAAATTTACTATCACTACCATGGCAACCATCACCAAAGCTAAAACCACAAGCATTACGTTCTGGGAAAGCTTCTCTCGCAAGTTCTCGATGACTTGATGGAATAACAAAGCGATCTTCATAATTGGCAATAGCAAGATAACGATACATCTCTTGTGCTTGCGCTTCAGTCAAACCGACTTGCTCTAACGCACTTAAATCCGTTTTTCCTTCTACTGTTTCAGCACGTTTGTAATGACGCATCGCTAGCATACGTTTTAATGCTAATAACACTGGTGCCGTATCACCGGCTGTCAGTAAGTTTGCTAAATACTGAACGGGAATACGTAAGCTTTCTACATCGGGCAGAACGCCTGTATGTGGTAACACACCTGCATCAGCAGCAGATTGAATCGGTGACAAAGGTGGTACATACCAAACCATTGGTAAAGTGCGATATTCTGGGTGCAGTGGTAATGCCAGCTTCCAATCTACTGCCATTTTGTACACAGGCGAACGCTGTGCGGCATCAATTACACTTAACGGAATACCCTGCTCTTCTGCAGCTACAATCACTTCAGGATCGAAGGGATCTAAGAAGATATCTAACTGGCTTTGGTATAAATCTTTTTCATTATCTGCACTGGCAGCTTGTGAGATTTTATCTGCGTCATACAGCATTACCCCCAGATAACGAATACGCCCTACACAAGTTTCTGAACACAGTGTTGGCTGACCCGCTTCAATACGTGGATAACAGAAAATACATTTTTCTGACTTACCACTTTTCCAGTTGAAATAGATTTTTTTGTATGGGCACCCCGTTAAACACATGCGCCATCCACGACACTTATCTTGGTCGATAAGCACAATGCCATCTTCAGCACGTTTATAAATTGCACCACTTGGGCATGTCGCAACACAAGCTGGATTTAAGCAGTGTTCACATAAACGTGGCAAATACATCATGAATGTATTTTCAAACTGCCCATACATCTCTTTTTGCATATTAGCGAAGTTTTTGTCCGCAGCACGTTGACTAAATTCACCGCCTAAATCGTCTTCCCAGTTTGGACCTTTTTCGATCTTGGTCATGCGCTGACCTGTGATCAACGAACGAGGACGTGCTGTCGGTAATGAGCCTTCTGGTGCATTTTTTAAATGCTCATAGTCATAATCAAACGGCTCATAGTAATCATCCAATGCTGGGACATCGGGATTGGCAAAAATTTTAGATAATAGACCAACACGGTTGCCCATTCTTGGTACTAATTTACCTTTGATATTTTTTATCCATCCACCTTTCCACTTTTCTTGGTCTTCCCAATTTTGTGGATACCCTGTGCCTGGTTTTGTTTCAACGTTATTGAACCAAGCGTATTCAACACCTTCGCGACTGGTCCAAACATTTTTACAGGTTACTGAACAGGTATGGCAACCGATACATTTGTCGAGGTTGAGTACCATACCGACTTGTGAACGAATTTTCATTATGCCTTCTCCTGTCCATTCAGGGTCTGTTGATAAGCATCACCTTCACCATCAAGCCAATCAATCTGTTTCATTTTACGCACCACAACAAACTCATCACGGTTAGAGCCAACAGTGCCGTAGTAGTTAAAGCTATAAGCTAACTGAGCGTATCCACCAATCATATGGGTTGGTTTAGGGCAAACACGCGTCACAGAGTTGTGAATACCACCACGCATGCCTGTCATTTCTGATCCTGGCAGGTTTATTTGACGCTCTTGTGCGTGATACATATAAATCATGCCATCGGGAATACGTTGGCTAACAATCGCTCTCGCAGTTAGCGCGCCATTACTGTTGTATGCTTCAACCCAATCGTTATCGCTAACTCCCATCTCTTTGGCATCATCTTCACTCAGCCAAACCACAGGGCCACCACGACCGAGCGTTAACATCAGTAAGTTATCGCTATAGGTTGAGTGAATTCCCCATTTTTGGTGAGGAGTCAGGAAGTTCAATGCTTTCTCAGGAAAACCATTTGGTTTTTTACCTTTAACCGCATCAATCGCTTTAGTATCAATAGGTGGACGGTAAACCACTAAGCTTTCACCGTAAGCACGCATCCACTCGTGATCTTGATACAACTGCTGACGACCACTTAAAGTACGCCAAGGGATCATCTCGTGAACGTTGGTATAACAGGCGTTATAAGAGACATGTTCATCTTCAAGGCCAGACCATGTTGGGCTTGAGATAATCTTACGAGGCTGAGCAACGATATCGCGGAAACGAATTTTCTCGTCTTCTTTCACTTTGGCTAAGTGAGTGTGATCGCGTCCTGTCACTTTACTTAATGCATCCCACGCTTTTACCGCTACTTGACCGTTAGTTTCAGGGGCTAAAGAGAGGATAACTTCGGCTGCATCAATTGCTGTTTCAATCGCTGGACGCCCTTTTGCCACACCGTCATGACGGACACGATTGAGTTTTTTCAGGAAATCGACTTCTGTTTGTGTATTCCAACTGATCCCTTTACCGCCATTACCCAATTTATCCATCAGCGGGCCAAGTGAGGTAAAGCGAGCATAAGTATTTGGATAATCACGCTCAACAGGAATAAGATGTGGTGCGGTTTTACCCGGAATAAGGTCACATTCGCCTTTTTTCCAATCTTTCACATCGAAAGGCTGTGCCATTTCAGCGGCAGAGTCATGCTGAATAGGTAATGTCACTAAATCGGTTTCAACCCCTAAATGACCCACGCACAATTTAGAGAAGGTTTTAGCGATACCTTTATAGATTTCCCAGTCTGTTTTAGACTCCCAAGCAGGATCAACAGCTGCCGTTAATGGGTGAATAAACGGATGCATATCCGAAGTATTCATATCGTCTTTTTCATACCATGTTGCGGTTGGTAAAACGATATCTGAGAAAAGACAGGTACTTGACATACGGAAGTCTAAAGTTACCACTAAATCAACTTTACCTTCACCGCCTTTATCTTGCCATTCCACTTCTTGTGGCTTAACTTGGCCTTGCTCGCCTAAATCTTTACCTTGTAATCCGTTTTCGGTTCCCAGCAAGTATTTCAGTAAATACTCATGTCCTTTACCCGCTGAACCTAATAAGTTAGAGCGCCAGATAAATAAATTACGTGGGAAGTTTTGTGGATTATCAGGTTGCTCTGAAGCAAAACGGATTTCACCTGATTTCAATGCATTAACGGTGTAATCAGTGGCACTAACGCCTGCCTCTTGGGCTTTTTTCGCAATAGACAGCGGGTTTAAGTTTAATTGAGGTGCCGATGGTAACCATCCCATACGTTCTGAACGCACGTTCATATCGACCAAACTACCACTAAAGCGTGATTTATCCGCTAATGGTGATAATAACTCTGTCGGTGATACGGTTTCATAACGCCACTGACTTGAGTGATTATAGAAAAATGACGTGCTATTCATATGACGAGGTGGGCGCTGCCAGTCAAGACCAAAGGCTAACGGCAACCAACCAGTTTGTGGACGCAATTTTTCTTGTCCAACATAATGTGCCCAGCCACCACCACTTTGACCAATACAACCACAGAAAATCAGCATATTAATAATGCCACGATAGGTCATATCCATGTGATACCAGTGGTTAATACCTGCCCCCACAATCACCATAGAACGACCATGTGTTTTTTCTGCATTATCTGCAAATTCACGTGCAATACGGGTGATATTTTGACGGCTTACCCCCGTCACTTTCTCTGCCCATGCAGGTGAATATGCTTTGATTTCATCGTAATTTGATGCGCAGTTTTCATCATTTAAGCCACGCTCAATACCGTAGTTTGCTAATAGCAAGTCATAGACGGTTGTAACGTATTTTTCTTCACCATTCGCAAGTGTAATACGCTTAGCAGGCAGTTTATGAACGAGAACATCATCAAGAGCAACACCTTCAAAGTATTCACTCTTGATGCCACCAAAGTAAGGAAATGCCACATCTACAACATCATCGTGGTTCTCTAAAAGCCCTAATTGTAAAGTGACTTCTTCACCACTCTTACCGTCTTTAGGCTCAAGATTCCATTTAGCTGCGCCTTCCCAACGAAAGCCCATCGAACCTTGAGGGGCAACCAATTGCTGTGTTTTCTCATCAATAGCAATGGTTTTCCACTCTGGGTTTTTCTCCTGATCGAGATTGTTCACTAAATCAGAAGCTCGTAACATACGACCCGCAACTAAATTGCCAGAATCATGTTTATCTAACATCACTAACATTGGCATGTCAGTGTAAGTGCGCACATAGTTACTAAAGTATTCAGTTTGGCGTTTAACGTGGAATTCGTTAAGAATAACGTGTCCCATCGCCATTGCCATTGCGCTATCAGTACCTTGTTTTGGATTTAACCATTGGTCACACAGTTTAGCAATTTCAGCATAATCAGGTGTAACCGCAACAGTTTTAGTCCCTTTGTAGCGCACTTCGGTAAAGAAGTGGGCATCTGGAGTACGTGTTTGCGGTACGTTAGAGCCCCATGCAATCAGGTAAGAAGAGTTATACCAGTCCGCCGATTCAGGAACGTCTGTTTGCTCACCCCATGTCATGGGTGATGCTGGTGGTAAGTCGCAATACCAATCGTAAAAACTTAAACATGCCCCGCCAATAAGAGATAAATAGCGCGCACCCGCAGCGTATGACACCATCGACATTGCTGGAATTGGTGAGAAACCGATAATACGATCAGGACCATATTCTTTAGCTGTAAATACGTTAGAAGCAGCAATAATTTCATTCACTTCAGACCATGAAGAACGAACAAAACCACCACGACCACGAGCTTGTTTATAGCTTTTGGTTTTTTCTGGCGAGCTAATAATAGAAGCCCAAGCATCGACAGGATCACTGTGTTGTGCTTTCGCTTCACGCCATAATTTAATTAGGCGTTTACGTACCATTGGGTATTTAACGCGGTTCGCACTATATAAATACCATGAATAGCTTGCACCACGAGGACAACCACGAGGCTCATGATCGGGTAAATCAGGACGTGTACGCGGATAGTCCGTTTGTTGGGTTTCCCATGTGACTAACCCATTTTTGACATAAATTTTCCAGCTACAAGAGCCTGTACAGTTAACACCATGAGTGGAACGGACAATTTTGTCATGTTGCCAGCGACTACGATAACCATCTTCCCAGTCACGATTAACATTTAATTCTTGGCCATGATCCTTTGAAAAGGTATCGCCAAGCTGTTTAAAATAGCGGAATCTATCGAGAAACTTACTCATCAGATACTCTCCCAATGCGCGTGAGCGCTCTCACATTGCGTATAATTCGTCATTATTGTTTATTGTGTTTACGTCCATAGACCAACCAAGTGATCAAGACGCAGGCGATATAAAATAGAACAAAGATTTTCATGGCACCGGCAGGTGAGCCAGTCATTGCAAGCGATGTGCCAAAGGCTTTAGGAATAAAGAAGCCACCAATTGCACCAATGGCTGAGATAAAACCAAGCGCAGCTGCACTTTCTGTTACTGCTTCTTTTTGCGCTGCTTCATCAGAAGCACCTTGTGCTTTCATGCGGTCAACGGTGATTTTTCTAAACACCACAGCAATCATTTGGAATGTAGAACCGCTACCTAAACCTGCGGTTAAAAACAGCACCATAAATACGCCATAGAACGCGATAAATGAGCCACCAGCACCGTTTTCAGGTAGTGTTAAGAAGAGTAGAGCAGAGAAAATTGCCATAATGATAAAGTTAATCAGCGTGACTCGAATGCCTCCAAATTTATCCGACAAAGCGCCACCCACAGGGCGAGCTAAGGCACCTAATAAAGGTCCGAAGAAGGCATAATGCAAAATAACGATATCGGGAAATTGGGTTTTCGATAACATCGCAAAACCCGCTGAAAAACCAATAAATGAGCCAAAAGAACACAGGTATAAAATACTTAATAACCAGAGGTGACCACGTTTTAAAACAGGTAATTGCTGACTTAAAGAAGCTTTGTTAGCCGCAAGGTCGTTCATACCAAACCAAGCTGCAAATGTCAGGATCAACAAGAAAGGAACCCAAATCCACGCAGCATTTTCTAGCCATAAACGTGAACCATCAGGCTGAACGACACCAGGGCCACTAAATAGAGCAAAAACACCAACGCCAACCACTAAAGGGGCGACGAGTTGCATAACACTCACACCGAGATTACCTAATCCGCCATTTAATCCTAATGCCCCACCTTGACGTGCTTTAGGGAAGAAAAAGCTGATGTTTGCCATACTGGATGCAAAGTTTGCTCCAGCAAAACCACATAACAGCGAAATTATAATAAAAGTTGAGTAAGACGTTGTGGCGTCCTGCACGGCGACGCCTAGCCAGAGACAAGGAATTATCAGAAATACGGTACTGATTGCCGTCCAGCGACGGCCACCAAAAATAGGAATAACAAAGGAATAAGGAACGCGCAGAATAGCACCTGAGACTGAAGGCAGTGCCGTCAGCATAAATAGCTGATCTGTGGTAAAGTTAAAACCTACTTTGTTCAAATTTACTGCAACAGCACTAAAAAGCATCCATACGCAGAATGATAAAAGTAAACAAGGAACAGAAATCCATAAATTACGTGAAGCGATCTTTTGACCAGTCTTTTCCCAAAAAGCTTTATCTTCAGGATGCCAATCTTTGATCACCCCTTTTTTCATTTTTTCTGGGTGTTGAGTGAGTGCCATAACAACCTCGATTAACGGTTAGATTGGCATCTTTGTACGATTAGAATTGTTAATTAATCATGATCTGCATCAAGCAAACATTTGTTTGATTTTTGAACTAAAATCACTATTTACACCTAAGTATTAATAACATAATACTTAATTTTTTATTTTAAATTAATTAGTTAGATTAAAAGCATCATAATTTAGAAGTGAAATTATCTCTATTGGATATTTAGGAGTAATACTTTAGTAGTATATGACATTGGGTGTCTTTTTAAGGCAATATAGCGCCAGAATAAACTTGGAAAAATAACGATGAGTACACATAAAATCCAATGGCACTACCGTTTTTCAATTATTAATCAGATAGCGATATTAATGTTACTTTTCACGCTATTGGGTGTGGTAGGAATGGCAATTTCTAACCATATTATTTTGAGTGTGCAAGGTAACGCTCATGCGATTAATAAATCTGGATCGTTGCGAATGCAAAGCTATCGTTTGCTATCTGCTTTACCTCTAGATGAACAGCATCGTTATTACCTTCATGAATTAGAAACTGATTTAGACAGTGATGAATTACTTCAAGTCCTAAGCAATGAATCGCTACAATCACAATATGCTCAATTAAATACTTACTGGAAAGATACCTTAAAACCAACATTGCTCTATGCAAAACAACGTGATGATGCAAAAGAAGAAGTTATCTTTTTTGTTTCTCAGCTCGATAAATTAGTGTTAAGTATCGACCAGCTAACAGAGCAAAAAATCAGGATGGTGGCTTATACTCAGCTTATTTTTACTGCACTCACTCTGTTATTACTGTTTGGCTCTGTTTGGCATTTTCGCCGTCGTTTATTACATCCTTGGCAACAATTAATGGCGATGGCTCATTCAATTGGTCATGGTAATTTTTCAGCACGTTTTCATCAGCGCGCACACCATGATGAAATTGCCACATTGGGTATCGCACTCAATACCATGTCAGAAGAGCTTTCTACGCTGTATAGTGAATTAGAAAAAAGAGTGGTCGAAAAAACGCACGACTTACAACAGAAAAATAAAGTGCTCTCTTACCTTTATCATTCAAGCCAGCAATTACACTCTCCTGCCCCTCTTTGCGCTCGATTAAGACAGATACTATTTGAACTTCAACAAATCATTCCTGATGCTTATTTGCAGATACGTTTATATGAAGATAATCATCACACACTGTTTAATGAAATCAGTTTAGAACCTCAATCACGTCCACATCACTGCCCAGATAAGCAATGCGAACGTTGTGAAGATAATACGTCAACAACGACTTCATTAAATAGTGGGTTATTACATTGGGAATTAGCTGATCAAATCCATCGTTATGGATTATTTGTTATGCAGTTACCTGAAAATACAGTTTTAACTGACGAACAGAATAATTTAATGTTATTACTAACAAAACAGATCTCAGCAATGCTTGCGATGGAACAGCAAAACGAACAGCAGCAACAGCTTTTACTCATGGATGAGCGTTCGGCAATTGCTCGTGAATTACATGACTCGATTGCTCAATCGCTTTCTTGTTTAAAAATGCAAGTTAGCTATTTGCAAATGCAGTCAGAAACCTTACCGGATAACAGCCAAAAACTCCTTAAAGAGATGCGAGAAGAGCTTAATGTGGCTTATCGTCAACTAAGAGAACTGTTAACCACGTTTCGCTTAAAACTCACAGAGCCGGGATTACTAGCTGCGTTAGAAAGTACACTGACCGAATTTAATCAGCGCCTTGGATTTACTATTAATTTTGACTATCAATTACCTGCAAAATGCGTGAATTCACATCAGAGTATTCATGTGGTTCAAATTGTACGTGAAGCATTGAATAATATATTACAGCATGCCAATGCCAACTGGGCTGAAGTCTCTTTATCTCTCGATAATGGCATTATTGAATTAAAAATTAACGATAATGGTGAAGGAATTAGTCCTAACCCTGAAAAATTAAATCACTATGGCCTTATTATTATGCGTGAACGCGCAAATAGCTTAAATGGCTCTTATACTATCAAAGTACGTGAACAGGGCGGTACTCAAGTGCTTGTTAAATTTCCATTAATCACTACTCATAAAGACCCTGTCTAACATGGAGCAAGTCGTAATGAATAACATGGGATCACCCACAGAAAAAGCGACAATTTTACTCATTGATGACCACCCAATGCTACGCAATGGTGTAAAACAACTCTTAAGTCTTGATACAACACTCACTGTCGTTGGGGAAGCGGGTGATGGTATTCAAGGCGTGAAACTCGCAGAAGAATTAGATCCAGATTTAATTTTGCTGGATCTGAATATGCCAGGAATGAATGGTTTTGAAACACTTGATCAACTTCGACTAAAGTCGTTATCAGGTCGGATCGTTGTTTTCAGCGTATCAAATTATAGTGATGATTTAGTCACAGCGTTAAAACGTGGTGCAGATGGCTATCTTTTAAAAGATATGGAGCCTGAAGAATTGCTTGCAGCACTTAAACAGGCGGCTGCCGGAAAAATGGTTGTCAGTCCTGCATTAACGCCGATTTTAGCAGAATCATTACGTGAAGATCGTTCTGAAGGTGAGCGTGATATTGAACAACTCACCCCGCGTGAACGTGATATTTTAAAATTAATAGCGCAAGGGCTATCCAATAAAATGATCGCACGTAAACTTGATATCACAGAAAGTACGGTCAAAGTGCACGTTAAACACTTACTAAAAAAGATGAAGCTAAAATCTCGTGTTGAAGTTGCCGTTTGGGTTCATCAACAACGTATCGATTAATCAAAATTAGGTACAATGGGCTGATGAGAACTCATCAGCTCAACTAATTCTTTTGCCCCTTTTTGTAACGACTCCCCTTTTAGCCACATGGCATGAATAGGCAATCGTAACTCATTTTTCGTATTCTTAAACTGCAGCTGTTTTAATTTTCCTTTTTGTAATTGAGTATAAATCAGCGAATACGGTAAATTACCCCATCCCATTCCCGCTTCAACCATACCTAATGCCATTTGAAAACTATCCGTTTGCCAATAATTTGTAGCCACTAATGAGCGTTCATCTCTCAACTCTTTGGTGTGACTAGCGATCATAATTTGGCGAACATTCACTAAATCCTCAATAAATACGCCTGCTGGGTGTGCTAATGCAATATGACTTGCTGAGATTGTTGCCACTAATGACTCTGAGCCAAGATATTGAAATTGCTCATCACCATTCACATACAAGCCCCCATAAACGAGGCTCAATTGAATTTTATGTGAATGCAACATTTCAATAATGTCGTCTTGTGCTGCGGTTATCACATTCACATTAAGTAATGGATAACGTTGGGTTAATTCAGATAACGCAGGTAATAAATAATCAGGATTAATATCAGCTGCAACACCAATATTTAAAACACTTTCGAGATCCATGGAAAGCTCTTGTGCATGCACTTGTAATAATTTTAATTGCTCTGCGATCATTCTGGCATGAGGTTCAAGTGCTTTGGCTTTTTCGGTTGGTTGAGGCTCTCGTGATGAGCGCTCAAAAAGTGCATAGCCTAATTCAGCTTCCATATTGGCAATCGCCATACTAACTGCAGAAGGAACACGTTTTAATGAACGTGCTGCTGCAGAGAAAGATCCCTTATCCATCACGGCTAAAAATATCGCAATATGTTCACTTGAAAACTGCATGTTCACTCCTGATGTTTCAGTTAAATTGATACTAGTTGACTTTTTATGTCATTCTTGCTGATTTATCTTACGATGCTTAACAACACGGATCCACAGAAAAAAGAGAGCACAATGCAAGGTATTAAACGAAAAATTGTCTACGTGACAGCTTATGAGATTTTTGGCTGGGTTATTTCATCCGTTGGACTTGCTCTTTTGGCTGATAGCTCAACAGCAGTAACTGGCCCATTAGCGCTTGTGATAACAACAATCGCGGTGAGTTGGAATTTTATTTATAACTGTATGTTTGAATTTTGGGAAAGTAGGCAGATTTCAAGAATTCGAACTTTTAGGCGCCGTATTGTACATGCAATTGGATTTCAGCTAACACTAGTACTCTATTTAATCCCATTAATTGCATGGTGGCTTAATGTTTCGTTATGGCAAGCGTTAGTGATGGATTTTGTGCTGATAATTATTATCCCTTGTTATACTTTCGTTTATAACTGGGTATTTGACAAAGTATTTGGTTTACCGGCATCTGCATTACCTGAAAATGCGCCTGTAGCCTAAACGACAAATGAATTAAGAAGAGTGATCTGCAATTAAGATCACTTTTTAACGGGGTAGATATCTTCTAATGCAAATTGCTCAATACCGCCTTCTAACTCACAACGACCCAAACCAATATTTTTATCATCAGCCGTTGTTCTTTTGAGTAACTTACCTGTTACTTGAGAAAGTTGAGTATCTAATTCAACAACACGATAATACTCTTTCATATAGCTTTCTTCACCTAGCGCCATATAAACTAAAAATTCATCACCTATTTTAATGTTCATCTCGTTTTTACTTACTCTTAGTCGTTAATCTAATGATGATAGAATAAGTTTAGTCTAACTAAAGAGAATAAGAGAAAGATTGACTCACTCGATATTACATTAAGTTAATTTATTAACTTCCAACTCATCATAATGATGCTGATCAGAATAAACGACAGTGTTAAATATTGGAAAAAACGCTCTGATAAATAGACAAGTAAATAGCGTGCTAATGGAATAGAGAATAATGATCCTAAGCAAAGAATAAGTGCCGTGTGAACATCGGTATAACCACCAGCACTATAAGCAATCGCTGAGCCACCCGAAAGGATCGTAGTAATAAAAATAGAGGTCCCAATTGCCTCTTTAATCCCCATTTGTGCAAAACGCATTAATACAGGCAATACCACTAATCCCCCTCCAACTCCCGTCGCTCCAAGCACAAGCCCAGCACTCATTCCTGGTACAAATAAGGAAGAAAAAGTAACGGATGAAGGTGGTGGCAAAGAAATTAAAAGATCTGAACCTGTTGATCTTCTTATCATTCGTTGTAAAAACAAAATCAATGAAAACACGATGGCAACGATCATTAAAATATTAATACCAGATTCAACACGATCGTAATATTGAGGTTGCGATCCCAACCACGTCACCCCATAACTCGCTAAAAAAGTTGCAGGAAACATGATCGCCAAAATTAATAATGCGGGTTTTAATGGAATATTACCTAACCGAAAATGAATATAAGAAGACGAGAGTTTCATTAGCATAGATAACAAATTAGCCGTTGCCACAGCCGCTAATGCATTCATTCCAAAAAGATAAATAAGAACAGGCAATAAAATAACGCCTCCGCCAACACCGGTCGTTGTAATAACTAACCCTATTGCAGCGCCGATAAGCAATTGTGAGACGAGTAACATCTTATTTCCTTTTGCTGATAATTTAGCGAGCCTAGATTATAGGCAAAATAACTTATAACCAAAAGGAATTAGATATAACAAATAGATATATAAATAAAGTTATTATAAAAAAGCCCTTTAATACGAAATTTACTCATCTTAAAGGGCGAATATTAAAGGCAGGTATTATTCTTATTAATCAATATATTAATTCTTTAATACGCTTAATTTATTTCAGCTAAAACGGTTTCTGCTGAAAAGTAATCACCTGTTTTAGCTTTTTGCTGTAATACCCCGTCACAAGATGCGACCACCTGAACTTCCATTTTCATCGCTTCCATAATAGCAATAACATCACCTTCTTTGACGTTGTCACCATCAGATAAGATCCAGCTATGTAATACACCAGAAATTGGCGCAATAACTGCTTTTTCATTCTCTTCTTTCTCATGACTGGCATTCATTGCTGTTGGTATTACCGCAGAGAGTGATAATAATTGAGCTGGCAAAGCAAGTTCATGACGACGACCATCAATTTCAATAAAGGTACGAACGAGTTCTTCATTTTTTGCTGATGTACTACGTGGGAAATGGCTATTTTTTGCCTGAAAATCAGTTTCAATCCAACGAGTATGTACCTTAAAATCTTCAGTAAAATCGGGGTGTTCCATCATTTCACAATGGAAAGGCAATACACTTGCCACACCTTCTATTTTAAATTCAGATAATGCCCGACGAGCCCGTGCAATGGCTTGTTCACGTGTTGCACCTGTCACTATCAGTTTGGCCATCATTGAATCGAATTGGCGTGAAACCTGATTATTTTCAGCAACACCACTGTCTACTCGCACACCTGGACCTGAAGGCTGAGAAAAATGTGTAATTAAACCGGGTGTAGGTAAAAAACCTTTCGCCGGATCTTCTGCATTGATCCTAAATTCAAAAGAATGACCGCGCGGGACAGGGGTTTTATCAATACTGAGTGGCAACCCTTCAGCGATACGTAACTGCTCGATAACTAAATCAATGCCTGCCGTTTCTTCTGTCACTGGATGCTCTACTTGTAGACGAGTGTTTACTTCCAGAAATGAGATAGTGCCATTTGCACTTAATAAAAACTCAACTGTACCTGCCCCTATATAGCCCGCTTTAACACAAATATCTTTAGCTGATTGGTGAATACGTTCACGTTGTTCATCTGTTAAATAAGGTGCTGGGGCTTCTTCAATCAGCTTTTGATTACGACGTTGTAGCGAACAATCTCGTGTTCCAACGACAACAACATTGCCTAATTTATCTGCGATAATTTGCGCCTCGATATGACGAGGTTTATCTAAGAATTGTTCAACGTAACATTCACCACGTCCAAATGCGGTGACTGCTTCTCGTACTGCGGAATGATAAAGCTCTTCAATTTCTTCCATTTTATGGGCAATTTTTAAGCCTCGCCCACCACCACCAAAAGCGGCTTTAATCGCAACTGGCAAACCATATTGCTTGGCAAAATCTAATACTTCTTTGGTATTATTAACAGGATCAGCCGTACCATTTACAAGAGGAGCACCAACAGATTGTGCAATTTTACGTGCTTTCACTTTATCGCCAAGTACCTCAATCGTTTCAGGATTTGGCCCGACCCAAATAAATCCGGCTTCTTGTACCGCTTTTGCAAAATCTGCACGCTCTGAAAGAAAACCATAGCCTGGATGGATCATCGTCGCTTTAGCTTTACTAGCAATATCAATAATTTTGTTGATATCTAAATAGCTTTCTTTCGGTAAATTACCATTGAGTCCATAAGCTTCATCAGCAAGACGAACGTGTAGTGCATCAATATCATCATTGGCATAAATGGCAATTGAAGTGGCACCATAATCCTGACAAGCACGAATAATGCGAACCGCGATTTCACCTCGATTTGCAATAAGTACTCGATGCTTCACTCGTTGTTTTTGGTTAATTGTTGTCATGAGTGGCATTCTCCTATCAATATTCTTGAAATTCGGTAATTGGATTAAAACGAATTTTAGCGTTAACAGGGATCTGCCCTGCGAGTGGTAAGTGATATTCAGCGACAGCACCAATAACAGGATAGCCCCCTGTTAATGGGTGATCGTTAAGAAACAAAACAGGCTGCCCATTAATTGGTACTTGTATTGCACCAATACAGGTGCCTTCACT